>NZ_JAHEHX010000006.1 GCF_024639685.1 Polaribacter sp.
AGTTTTTCTTGGTTTACTAATAAGTCATCCAATACTTTTTCATAAAGTAGTTCCATCTTTTCTTTAATAGAAGGTTCTTCTTTTTTTGCTGGACCTCGTTTGGATTTTTCACCTGCTTTTTTAGCTGTTTTTGGATCAAATGGCATTCTGAAATTTTTAGAAAAAAAAGATACGTATTAATTTTAATTTCTTATTAAAAATCAATTGCTTTTCGGCGGTTACATTTGGGGTTGGGTACGTTATTTTAAACAAAAATCGACGCAATTTTACCTTCATACGTTTTGGACCTAAGCGTCTATTTAATACAAATAACGATACTGTTAACACAAAATAGCCAGCGAAAAGTACAACAATTCCTGTGATTAAACCATACTGAAGGAGTGCATTATATACTACTGTAATCAACCAAATATTAATACCCCCTGCCAATAACGAAGTTTTGGCATGTGATAAGCCTGAGTCTATCAATACATGGTGTAGGTGATTACGATCTGGACTAAAAAAAGGTTTCTTGTGGATTTTTCGAATGCAAACCACACGTACAATATCAAAAGCAGGAATGCTTAAAATAGCAAGTGCTAATACTGGTAGGTAAGATCGACTAATTCCTAAAGCAGAAACTGTGCTAAATCCAACTGAAAGCAATCGCATGGTTAAGACACCAAATAATAAACCTAAGATGAGAGAACCAGTATCTCCCATAAATAATTTACGCTTACTAGAAAAGTTGAATCGTAAAAAAGCCAACAACATTCCAACAATGACGACACAAAGCCCAACATAGAAGTACAAACCAATACTAAAAAATAGTACTCCAAAAGAACTAGCCACAACAATTCCTATAATAGAAGCCAAACCATCAATACCATCTATTAAATTATAGGCATTCATTAAAGAAACGTACAAAAAAGTACTGAATAAAACAGAAACAAATGTTGGTAAGGCTGTAACACCTAGAAAACCATGTAAATCCGTTATTCTAAATTCTGAGTGAAATAATAAAGCACCTATAGCAATGCATTGCCCAAGTAGCTTTGCTTTGGGAGAAATATCTTTTAAATCATCTTTAAGCCCTGTAAAAAAAATAACAGAGACAGAAAAGAATAACGTACCCAACAATAGTATATTTTCCTGGCTAAACACTAAGGCAAAAAACACAAGTAATGCAATGTAAAAGGAGACACCTCCAAAACTAGGTGTAATAGACGTATGCGAACTTCTTTCTTCTGGAATAGCTACAAAACCTCGGTGTAAACTTAAGGTTCGTATTTTTGGCAATAGTAGACCAACTAGTAGGAAGGTACCTAAAAGTAGCAGTAATAAAATTATTTTTTCTGTTACTAGCACAACAATTTTCTTTCTTTAGCATTACAAATATATAAAAAATATTGTTTACCGTTTAGAGCAAAAAGAATAGTGTTTTTAAATATTAAAAAACTATTCTGAATAAAATAAAACATCATCTTCTGTTTTATTTATAAACTCGTGTTCAAGAGTTTTATTTAGACCTTCTTCTAAGGTATAGGGTGGACTGAATACACTGTGTACTTTTGAAGCATCAAATTTAGTTGTTGCGCAAAATTTTTGAACCCGAACTGACGAAACAGAAAACTTTCTTCCTAATAAAACAGATAATAAATCAAAACAATATCCTCCAATCATTCCTAAAAAAAAGGGTATTTTAATATTGGGTAATTTTATTTTCATTTTTTCTTCTATTTTTTGTGTAAGTTCAACCATAGAAAAATCAGGCTTATCTGCATAATTAAAGATATGAAAACCAGGCTCAAGATTTTTTAACCTATCTTTAATCAAAGCAACAATATTACCAACATAAGCCATTGATTTTTTGTTTTGACCTTTTCCTATCATCATGAACTTTCCTGATGAAATTTGTTTTAACAAATTGTAAACATTCCCTCTATTTCGTTCACCAAAAATTACGGTAGGACGTATTATGGTAATAGATTTTCCTTCAGGATCATTATCATACCATTCTTTTATGAAAAGCTCTGCCTCCCATTTACTCTTACCATAATGATTAAATGGATCTTGAGGGTGATCTTCATTAGGGTTAGTTTTATTTAACCCATAAATTGCTACAGAACTTGTAAATATTAAGTTTTTCACACCTGCATTATCCATCGCTTGCAGTACATTTTTAGTTCCTTGAACATTAACATCATAATATAGAGAGGTTGGTGAAACATCATCACGATGTTCTGCTGCCAATAGAACAACGCTCTTAGTACCCGTAGGGATTTTTATTTCATCTAAATTACGTATGTCTCCATTTACTGAAATATTGTCAAAAAAAGGACTTGGATTTTTATCTAAATTTCCTACTTTATAGTTTTGTAATTCTTTAATTAAAAAAGATCCTACAAAACCTGAGCCGCCAATTGTTAGTATCATATAAATATATTTTTTATTAAATTAGTTTTTAAGCAATTAAAATAAAACTTACATATTATTTAATATCTAAATTAAATAATATAGATGGATGGTTAAACACATATACACTGTAAAATATTGTAAAAAAAAATAAAGTTAAAAAAACTATTCTTTTATAAACAATATGCCTGTTAAGAGACATATAGGCAACATGAAGTGGAAATGATAAAAAAGTACAAAAATAATTTAATCTTGAAAAAACACCATCTATTTGATATACACATATAGTTAGACAGCTAAATATAAAATAGGATTTAAATAAATTTAATTGTTTATTATTCATTTCAACTTTCTTGAAAAATAAAATAAAATAAACTAAATTCAAAAACAAAATAATAAGTTTTAAAGAAGAATTATTGCTAGAATTTCTTGTAAAAGAATTTAAATAAAAATCAAGTGAACTTAAATTTGATAAATAAAGTAATTGAGTAAATATTTGTAATGAATAAAAACTAGTTATAACGCTAATTATTAAAAAAATTAATAAAAAAAATTTTTTCAATGGAATAAATGAAGTTAAAAAATAGGGCATTGAAGCTTTATGGATAAATGGCATAGAGAACTTTAATAATTTATTTTTTCTATTTGAAGAAATTAAAAAAATTAATATTGAAGCAGCTAACCCCTGTCTAATAACATTACCATATAAAAAATAAAAAGAAGAACTTGAAAAAAACAATAATAAACATAAATAATAATTAGACTTATCAATAAATAAATTATACAACCCTTTAAATAAAATCATAACACTTAATAAAAGTATAAAATTCACAAAAAACAAAGAACTAAAGCCTATATTTTTAAAAATATACATAAGACCAAAAAAAATAAAATCTAAATCCCTTAAAGAATAATATATGTATGAATCAAAATCATTTATTTGAGAATAAAAAGACATATACCTCTTAATATCATTATCTAAATAATCATAATTTTTAATATAAAAAATTAAAAGAACAAATATTAGAACTAAAGGAGTAACAAAAATTATACTGGCCCTCAATTTATGAAATGAGAACTTTAATTTAGTTATAAAACTAAAAAAAGATAGTACGATAATATTTGTAAAAAGAATTAAGATCTTAAACATTAAAAATTAATTAATATTTTCACATATTAGATCAAGAGTATCAATATTAGTATTAAGAAAATATTTATTTATATTTTTTTCTTTAGGTTTATATTGATTAGGCATTTTAAATAATTTAAAATCTTCTATTGTCTCAAAAATAAAATCAGCATTATTTAAAAAATAATCTGGAATTTCTTCATCATTTATTTTAATTAAAATGATTAATGCATTAGTATTCATAGCTAAAGAGAGTAAAGAAGAATAATGGCCAACATAAACTTCTGCCTTAGGAAACTCGTAACCAATTTTTCCTTTATTATCAAGAACTTTAGAAAATAAAGATTTTTTTGATCTTGGATGAAGTTTTACATATAAGTCTTCTTGAAAATAATTGGAAATATTCTCTATATAATCTAAAATATTTGATTTAATTATTCTTCCATCTTCGAAAAAAGTTTGGGCTATATAACAAACTTTTACATCATTCTGCTTTTTATTATTCACAAACTTATGAAAATCTGGATTACCCATAATTATAAACTTATCATTTATCTTATAAAAATGATTTTTCATGAACCAATTTTTCCATAATTCACCCCAAACAAATACTTTATTAGATTGAATAGAATCTAATTTAGAATTATTTTTTATTAAAAAATTATTAAGTAAATATGATTTAAATAAATCTTTATTTAATAAATAGATAAAGATGTATAAATTTCCGGTAAAAACTAGTTTAATTAGACACTTCAAATAATACTTTTTCTTTGGCATATTACTAAAGTAACCTTTAAAAGATCTTTTTAAAAAGTCTTGATACATACCATGCTGAATCTGATATGTATAAAATCCTAATTTTTTAAACTTATAAGTTAAGTAAAGATCCGCTATTCTATAACCAAATGTCACAAATTTTTTTTCTTTAAAATCATTGAAATTTATATTAATTTTCTTCTTTGTTGAAAAAATAATTGAACTATTAAAACTAGTATAATCAATAGAATCGGTTTCTACCAAACTTTCGCTAAGCACAATAACTAGAGCTCCCTCAGCTTCTATAAGCTTGTTTGCAATGGGTAATACTATCCTATTAATATTTGATGATGTTACATCAAATAATATGTATAGTTTTTTGTTTAACATATTTTAAATGAAATTTAAATATTATAATTAATGAGTATATTATTAACATTATTGATAATAGGTAAGGCTTTTCATAATAGCCTATTATAAAAACATTTATAAAGTAAAATATAGAGATTAATATTAAAATTTTCAACACATAAACCTCATAACCAATAGCCTGTAATGTTCTTACTTGGATTATTGAAAAATTAAATAACATAATACCTATAAGGTATAAAAATGAGAAGTCATCAATATAAAATGAATATTTATTTTTCAACCAAAAACTAAGAAATGGTTTTAACCCAAATAATAAAATTAATAACAATGAAATAAATGAAACTGAAATTAATCGTATCTGTTTCTTATAATAATTATCTACAAATAATTTGTTTCCTTTATTTTTAGATATTACTGGATAAAAAACAGCAGTTACATTTCCTGATATTATTGCTAATCTATTAAATAAATCTTGCATAGTTACATGATCTGACAAAATTTCGGTATTTATAAAAAATTTAAATATAAATCTATCAGAATAAAGTAAAATTGACCAAATAATTAAATAGCCTCCAAAAGGCCAAATTTTTAATATTGTATTTTTCATGTCTATTATACTAAACCCTGTAAATAAATATTTAATTTGTTGACTATGTTTATATTTCAATCTTAATAAATAGATAAATAATTGAAATAGAGACATAATAAAAATAATAAATGAAAAAAACCAGATCGAATTGTATGAAAATATTGGAACCAACATTAGTAATGAGGTAAAAACTGACCTTAATGTTCCTAAAAAATAAAAATCTTGTTTTGACTCAATTATTGATCTAAGGGGGATTAAAAAGAAATAAACTAAAGAACTTAATAAAAAAAATAAAAAAAATAAAAACTGATCTATTTTATGTAAAAATGGTTTTTCTATATCTGAAAAATAAAAATAAAAATTAGTCAAAATAAAAAAACACAACCCCATTATTTTTATGAGAGATATACTACCTGTCCAACTAGTACTTTCCATAAAATTAACCTTAGTTGACAAATCCCTTATTAAATAAGGTCCAATTCCAAAAGTAAAATAATTTGGGAGTAAAATAACAGTTAAGCCTAAAGTAAAAAAGTACCATAATGGTTTACCTAAATTGTCAATTGCTACGGGTATTGAAATTAACGAAACAGTTATTGGAATAATTTGAATACAAACATTAAAAACTGCTTTACTGGACAATTTGTTTTTAAAAAACATTATTTTAGCAAATTAAGCAAATTACTTACAGCTATTTTCCCCTGATTCTCAACATTTTCATAGGTCCTAGATCCAACATGAGGCGTAATAATTACATTCTCCAACCCTAATAAAACTTCATTTTCCAAAATAGGCTCAGTCTCTAACACATCACATAAATAGCCCTTAATTTGTTTATTTTTAATACCCGAAATCATTGCAATTGGGTCAATAAGTTTACCCCTAGCAGTATTAATAATAATTGGTTGTTTTTTTAGTTTTTTTGTTATCACAATATCATTTATTAATTTATCTGTTTCCCTTGTATGAGGGAGATGTAAACTAATAACATCACATTCACTATAAATATCATCTATATTTGAAGTAAAATTGATTTCTGAATATTTATTTAAAAAATCTTGATCTTTATATATGTCAAAAGCTAAAACTTTCATTCCTAAAGCACTCGCTTTTTTAGCTAACTCTTTGCCAACGGCTCCGAGTCCAATAACACCCAATGTTTTACCTTGTATCTCAGACCCAATTCCTCTTTTCCAACTACCTCTTTGCACTGAATTATATTGAAGGTGTATATTTTTAGAAAATGTAAATAATAATGCTAATACATGTTCGGAAACTGAAACTTGATTTATACCAGGTACATTAGATACTTTAACGTCAAATTCTTTTGCAGCTTCAAGATCAATTCTATCTAGCCCTACTCCATATTTTGATAATACTTTCAATTTACCTTCTTTTCCTGCCTTTATAACTTCTCTAGTATATTTGTCATCACCACAGATAACTCCATCATATTCATGAATAATCGGCAATAAAATACTTTCTTCTACAGGCCCTCTCAGGTAGTCAATATCCCAGTTTTGGGCATTTAATAAATCATGATGTTTACCTGGTGTATCTTGAAAGGAAGTAGTTGTTAATAATATCTTCATTTTAATTTAATTTTAATATTTTTTCTAATTCATAAAAATCTTGAAATCGAATACCTTTATAGCTATTAAAAATTTCTTTATTTTCTTGATTTTCTCTTAATGCAAAATGAGTTTTTGAGAAATTTGCAGCGTCCATATCAGTAGTTGCGTCACCTAAAAATATGATCTCATCTCGCTTTAAATTGTGTTTTTTAATCAAATTTTCTGTCCAATATCTCTTATTGTTTGGTGAACCGTGAATACCTAAAAAATAATTTACCAAACCTCTTTTATTTGCAATGATTTCCATCTCGTCAGTTGGCGTTCCTGTAATAATCCAGAATTGGAATTTTTTGTGGTATTTTTCTATAAAATAATGAGATCCTGGAACTTCTAATGAATTAATTACTTTATCTAAAACTATATTTGAAAATTGAATAGCTAATTCATTAATTTTCTTTTGATCTATTACTTCATTTAAAAATTCTTTGTGAAAATATTTAAACTTTTCATACCTAGAAACACCTCCGTTTAGTTTATGATATTCAACAACCTTTGCAGCAATATCCTTTCCATATGGAAGATACATTTCTTCAAAAGCATCTGTTTTAGCACTTACAGACTCTGCTATTACCCCATCAAAATCAAAAAATATATTTTTTATATTCATATTAGTTTATTCCTAAAATACAAGTTGTATCAACTTTTGAATTAAAAATTGGAGTAATCGGATAATGATCTCCTTTACCCATTTTTATCTCTTTTAATATTTTTTCCTTAGAGCCTCCTTTTGACAATATTATAATTTTAGAAGCATTTAATATTAAAGGGTAGGTTAAAGTAATTCTCTCTGTATTTAGTTGAGGAATTCTATTTTTAATGACCCATTTTTTACTTTCATTTAATCCTTCTGTGAGCGGAAATAAGGAAGCAGTGTGACCATCATCACCAATACCTAATAAAATTAAATCAAAAACAGGATAACCATTTTTCCTTAATGGAATTTTTGAGTACAGTAATTTTTCGTAATTAATTGCACACTCATCGATTGAATAGTTGTCTTTTACCATAGAGTAACTGTGAGAATCCAAATCTTTAAAAAAAACTTTTTGAATATTTCCATAGTTACTTGAAGAACTTGAAACAGGTACGTTCCTTTCATCTACCATGAAAAAATTAAATTTATCCCAATTAAGTTTATACTCTTTAAGAATACTTAAAATAGGTAACGGGGTAGATCCTCCAGATAGTGCTACAGATACCACTTCTTTTCTATCAGAAAGCTTTTTCAAAGTATTGTATAAGAATTTTGATGAAAAAACATCAAATTCATTTTCACAAACTGTATATTGATTGAAATTATTTTTCATTTTTATATACAGATCTAATGCACTCCAACAAACCTTGTCCCATATCAATATGAGGATTAGCCGAAAGTTTTTTACTAACAGACGGTTCAAATGAATAAGGGGTAAAATTATAATGGTTGTGATAGCCACTATTTGTATAATTTATCTTTAGTCTATCATTCAGTATTTCTTTAACCATATTAAATAAATCTGAACGTTTCATGCGTTCATTTCCAGTAAGAATAACATGCATATTTTTAAAATTCTCAGATTCAATAACATCTACAGAAAGTTTAGAAGCATCTGCTGCATGTATATATTCTCTTAATTCGTTGCCATCACCATTATGATTAATTTCACCTTCGAGTACAGCAGTTTTAATTAAATTATATATGTAATTATTATCATAAGATCTCTCAGAGTATACAGAACCATACCTTAAAATAGTAAAAGGCAAACTATATTTTTTAAAATACTCCTCAACAATTTTTTCAGAAGCTAATTTACTTATACCATAAAAAGATCCTTTGTTACTCATTGCGTAGGCGCTACTTGCATAAACAAATCTAGAAATTTTATTTTTCACACATTGTTCAAGAATATGAATATTTCCTAATACATTTAACTGCATCGTCTCTAGAGGGTACTTTACAGCCGTATCTAAATTTGCAAAACCCGCTAAATTGTAGACGATTTCAAATTGGTTATTTTTAAAAACTTTTTTAACATTTTCTTTGTTAGTAATATCACATTTAAAATAGGTGAGTTTATCTACTAAACTTTCATTTTTATTAATATCTGCTACCGTTACACTATACGCTCTTTTTAATAATTCATCAACTAAATAATGTCCTAAAAATCCAAAACCTCCAAAAACTAAAACCTTTTTCATGATAGTTTACTTTTAAGTGATTTCATTTCCTCTCTAGCTTTATCTCCCAGAAAGAAAAAGTCCAAACTAAAAGCCAAAAATGAATATCCTTTATTGATTTTCTCTAGTGTTTTCTGATAACCTGAATCAATGACATGAAAACCTAAAGGTTTGTCAAGTTTTTTAGCTACTTCATCAATTTTCAACAATGCAGCTTGTACATCTGGTCTGTCATATTCTCCAGGATACCCCATTGATGCAGATAAGTCATATGGTCCTACAATAATTCCATCTATTCCAGGAACTGAAAAAATATCTTCTAAATTGTTGACAGCATCTATATGTTCAATTTGAGCAATTACAACCACTTCATCCTTAACCCATTCTTGATATGTATCAAAAGCAGTTCCATATTTTTGTGCCCTATTTAAGCCTACTCCTCGTTTTCCAATTGGAGGGTATTTTACATAATCTACAGCTTGCTTCGCTTCTTCCTTATTACGTATCATTGGCACAATAACGCCATCAGCTCCTGCATCTAGAACTCTTTTAATAGCAACTTCTTCATTTTTACTGACCCTAACTAAAGCCTGCATCCCGTTGCCTTGAATATGACCTATTAAATTCATAATGGATTCTATACTAATAGGAGAGTGCTCCATATCTATTGTCAACCATTCAAAACCTGCAGTACTTAATATTTCAATTACTGCTTGATGTGGTATTGTTAACCAAGAACCTATTGAAAGTTCTTTGTTTTTTAATTTCGATTTAAGAATGCTCTTATTGTGAGAAAAGTGTTTCATTTATTTTAATTACAATTTTTTTTAATTTATCTATTTTGTCATTATATGCATACAAAGGGCCGTGAATGTCATTTGGAAAAAAAACTGCCATATAATTGGGTTCAAGAATAATTTCTGAAATTGGAGGCTTTAATTCCTCATAAAATTGACAATCAATTTTGGAATTATATTTTTCTAATACATTTACATCATCTTCTTTGTAAATTTTTATTAGTTCCTTTCCTGAAAGCAAAATTTGAACGTCAACTTCTTTTCTATGAGATTCTATTATTTTTGGAGCTAACTGAGTTTCATAACTCATTACTTTAAAGTAGTACGAATCACTTGTTTTATAAATACCATTAGGTGTATCTATATCAAAACTTTTAAGTTTATTAAATATCTCTAAAAAAATAGGTGATTTAAAATACCTACTACTATTGTCAATTTTATCTAAAATCATTAAAGTAATTTATGCATAGTCTCCGCAATTATAAAATCTAAAGGCTCATCTATATCAATAGATTCAATTTTATCTATTTCGAACATAAGAGGCTTTAATCCAATCCTTTTATTACCGGCGTTTTTAAAAGAATCTTTTGTAAAGATATAAAACCCAGAATTCTCTTCAAATAAAGGCTCTAAATCTTGAGTTCTTAAAAGCTCTTTTGGATTATGATTAAATGCATTACCGTCTTTATCATAAAATCTAGTCTGAATTTTAGTAACACTGAAGATAGAATCAAAATTTGCTTTATTACTAATCATATTATTTATAGCAGCATCAATACTATCAACATTTAGTAATGGCGAAGTACTATGTGTTTGTACGTAAATATCCGAATTACTATTTTTCAAATCATATTCAATTATTTTATTCATAGATACAAAATCGCCTTGAATACTTTTCGGTCTTCTATGAATAGTAATAAAGTCATGATACTTACTTAAAGCTGATTCAGCAATTAAATCACTATCTGTGTTAATTATAACGTTATTTATGTATTTAGAATTAACTAATTTATCTAAGATAACATGAAATAAGGGCTTTCCATTAAATAATTTTAAATTTTTATTAGGAACTCTTTCTGAGTTACCTTTCATTGGAAGTAATAAAGTTACATTCATAATTTATTTATTTTCAGCTTTTTTAACTTGCTTTCTAAGCCCACTCGAAGAAAATCGGTGATCTCTATAATTATAGTAAATTTCTATTCCTTTTTCTTTACAATACCCTCTTCCAGTAAAGTTTTTATCTTTATACTCGTCACCAATGATGCGAACATCAATTTTAGAAGAACGTAAAAAATCTTCTAAATCTTGTTCAGATACATACGGTACAATTTCATCTACATGCTTAGATCCTTTGAGCTGAATATACCGGCTCTATAATCGACTGAGAAGGTCCGTTTTTCTCGGGACGATCTAATGATGGATCTAACTGCAATCCAACAATTAGGTAATCGCATTGTCTTTTAGCTTCCTCCAACATCTTCACATGCCCAGCATGCAATAGATCGAAGGTTGAAAAGGTAATTCCTACTTTCATATTTTATTTTTTCTCGACTACTACCGGTAGTCACACTATTTTTTATCCCTATTTCAAAACGCAAAAGTACGTCTTTTTTTTCACGGCTTCGCCAGTGCTAGTCACACTAACATTTTATAAAACCAACATCCTCAATTGCTTACTACTGCAATTGAAAAGATACTACCGCACCCAAACGTGTTAAGCGTGCCAAACATTTTTTACCTTGCAAAGCAATCACTGTTGCTTGCTGGTTTATTTTTGGTACTGCTAGCTTATCTCCTATTTGCAAACCTAATGTCTCTTGCGAAGCTTTTCCTTCTAAAAAAGACTGCATGGCCTGTATTTCTTGGTCTCTAATTACAGCACGCTTCCCTTCTTCAAACAAATAACGCACCACACCTGGTACATCAAACACCATAGCCGTGTCCTTTTCTTCCAAACACACCAACACCATAGAAGGCAACACACAAACCGTTACCTTTTTCTTTCTATCTGACCACTGACGCACTTCCGTTCGTGTTGGCACATAAACCTCTACCCCCAAAGCCTCCAAACGTTGTGCTACTTTTAGCTCGGTTCTAGGCTTGGTATATAATACGTACCAAGAAGAAGTATTAGCGTCTTTCATTGGTACTTGTTTTTCCTATTTGATAATATTCAAATCCTTTTTCTTCCAGTCCAAACGCATTGTACTGATTACGTCCATCAAAAATTACGGGCGATTTTAATTGTGCTTTTATCTCCTGGAAATCTGGCGAACGGAACTCTTTCCACTCCGTTAACAAAATCAACGCATTGGCGTCTTTTAAAACACCATACTTTGAGGTTGCATATTCAATTTGCTGAATCCCTTTTAAATAAAGCGTCTCTGCTTCTTGCATGGCTTTTGGATCGTAGGCTTTTATATGTGCACCTCTTTTTACTAATTCTTTGATAACTGTGATGGCTGGTGCTTCACGCATATCATCGGTTCCTGGCTTAAACGCCAAGCCCCAAACACCAAAGGTGAACCCAGTTAAATCTTCTCCAAATCGTTTTACTATTTTTTTCGCAATGACTCCTTTCTGTTCAGTGTTTACCTTCTCTACAGCTGCAATTAATTGCGCATCATAATCGTGCTCTTTGGCAATATTCCATAAGGCGTTTACATCTTTTGGAAAACAAGAACCTCCATATCCGGTTCCTGGATATATAAAATGATACCCTATGCGTGAATCCGACCCAATACCAATACGTACTTGATTGGCATCTGCCCCTACCTTTTCACAGATATTGGCAATTTCGTTCATAAAAGAAATTTTGGTGGCCAACATGGTATTTGCTGCATACTTGGTCATTTCTGCAGAACGCACATCCATGGTAATAAAACGGTCGTGTGTTCTAAAGAAAGGAGAGTACAACTGCTTTAGCAATTCCAAAGCTTTAGGTGAGTCTGTACCGATTACAATACGATCGGGCTTCATAAAATCATTAATGGCAGCACCTTCCTTTAAGAATTCCGGATTGGAAACTACTGCTATATCGAATGCAACTTTTCGCAATTGCAACTCTTCTTTGATGATGGCTTGTACGCGATCTGCAGTACCTACAGGCACTGTAGATTTATTAACCACCACTAAGTCGTGTTGCATAGTTTTACCGATAGCTTCAGCTACAGCGTCTACATATTGCAAATCTGCAGCGCCATCTTTTGCCATAGGTGTACCTACCGCAATAAAAACAATAGCCGCATTTTTAATTGCAGATGCAATATCATCCATAAAAAATAAAGTCTGTTGTGTACTGTTTTTTTGAACTAATGCTGCCAAACCTGGCTCAAAAATAGGAAGAATGCCTTGGTTTAATTTCTTGATTTTAGAGACATCTGCATCTACACAAGTTACGGTATTGCCCATTTCTGCAAAACACGTACCTGAAACCAAACCTACATAACCAGCGCCTATAACAGCAATTCTCATAGCATTTATTGTTTAACAAAAAGAAATAGGCAAGAAAATACACGTACAACAATGTACTAAAATGGAATTTTTTGGTAGTAACCTTTCTTTTTCTTTTCAAAACAAAGATATCATTATTTTAAAATCCTCAAAATGAAATGATCGCAAATATCAAGGTTTTTTTTCGCGTTTAGGCTTTATAGAAAAAGCAAAAAAAACAATTACTGTACCAAAGGGTGTTTAGAAAATGATGTGCCTATCTTTTGGTTGCGAATGGTATGAATAATAGCTATAGATGTTTTTGCCTCTTCTATGGCAAAACCATTGCCTTTTAAAATTTCTTGGTAAGATACCGTATGCAGATCGGTAAACCCCTGGCTAAATTCTAGCTCTTGACCATCTACTGTAATAGAACGATACGTGCGTTGTTGTTTTGCTTGAATTTCTTGTGGCAAGTCTTGCGCATCGATTGATAAAAACCAACGTACCCTAGCATTCTCAAATTCTAAATAGCCTGCCGCTTTGTGTTTTTCGTGCAAATGGGTTTCGTTGTGTTGCACCTTCCCAAAAATCCACGAGAGCATGTCAAAAAAATGAACTCCGATGTTGGTAGCAACGCCACCCGATTTTTCGGCATCACCTTTCCAAGAGATGTCGTACCATTTTCCACGAGAGGTAATATACGTTAAGTCGACCTCGTGTTTGGTCTTTGCATTTTTGGCAGCAATGTCTTTTTTCAATTGAATGATGCTTGGATGCAATCGCAATTGCAATATGGTATGAATACGCTTGCCATACTGCGCCTCTATTTCTTGCAAAGCGTCTATATTCCAAGGATTCAACACCAACGGTTTTTCGCAAATGGCATCTGCCCCTGCACGCAATGCCATTCTAATATGGGCATCATGCAAATAATTAGGGGTACAAATACTAATATAGTCTAAATACTGACCGTTTCTCTTTAATTTTTCGATATGTCGATCAAAGCGTTCAAACTCCACAAAAAAGTGAGCATTGGGAAAGTACTGATCCATGACCCCTACACTATCAAAATTATCTAAGGCACACAACAATTGACTGTTGGTTTCTTGCATGGCTTTTAAATGACGTGGTGCGATATAGCCTGCTGCACCTATTAATCCGAAGTTTTTCATTACAAACTTTTATCTACCTGTTCTTTGGGCAAGATGCTCTTTACATCATAAACCACTGACTTTTCTTTTTTAAATTGCTGTAAATTCAGCGTGATGAACTCTTGATGTGCCACCGCTAAAACCACAGCATCAAATTTTGCTTGGGGTGCTGTTTGTGTTGCGTTTACCGCATAAATTCGCTCCACTTCTTTAGGGTTTACCCAAGGATCAAAAACGGTAACTTTTGTTCCGTATTCTTGCAAAGAAGTAATCACATCGATGACCTTAGAGTTCCTGATGTCTGGACAGTTTTCTTTAAACGTAACGCCCAATACCAAAACCGATGCGTTTTCTATGCCTATTTTGTGCGCTACCATCAATTTGATTACTTGCGATGCCACATAGTTTCCCATACTGTCGTTTATTCTTCTACCTGCCAAGATAATTCCTGGATAGTACCCAATTTCTTGGGCTTTTTGCGCCAAGTAATACGGATCTACGCCAATGCAATGCCCCCCAACCAAACCCGGTGTGAAGGGTAAAAAGTTCCATTTGGTCCCTGCAGCTTCTAATACTTCTTGCGTACTGATGTTCATTAAGCCAAAGATTTTAGCCAACTCGTTTATAAAGGCGATATTAATGTCTCGTTGCGAATTCTCGATAACCTTAGCTGCCTCTGCCACTTTTATGCTAGAGGCCAAATGCGTACCTGCTGTAATTACCGATTGATATAATGCGTTTACTTTTTTTGCTACTGCGACTGTAGAGCCTGAAGTAATCTTTAAAATGTTTTCTATGGTTCTTGTTTTATCTCCTGGATTAATGCGTTCTGGAGAGTACCCAACAAAAAAGTCTTTGTTAAAGGTAAGTCCGGAATATTTTTCCAATACAGGCACACAACTGTCTTCTGTAACCCCAGGATATACGGTTGATTCGTAAATAACAGTAGCCCCTTTAGGCAACACACTCCCTACGGTTTCACTAGCTTTTAACAAAGGTGTTAAATCTGCTTGATTATTGGTGTCTACAGGAGTAGGTACTGTAACAATATAGTAATCGCAGGCGGTTAACTCTGATGCATCTTGCGTAAAGAAGAGTCCATTTTTGTGAGTATTTGCTGTCTTTATAACAGATTGTAGTGCTGTATTTTCGACCTCTAAGGTGGTGTCTACTCCCTCTTGCAATGAAGCAATCCGACTTGCATTAATATCGAAACCTACTACTGCATATTTTTCGGCAAACAGACGTGCTAGTGGTAATCCTACATACCCAAGACCAATAATAGCTATTTTTGTGTGCTCCATGAATCAACAATTGTTCTTATACAAAGTTAAGTTTTTTAATGTTTACTTCACATACAATTTTTGATTAATCGTGAGGCTTCTGGGTTGCGCACCCCTACTGATAATGCGTTCCTCCTTGTCATTTCGCTATTGTAATGACAGTGCGTACCTAAATGTCATTTCGACTATTACTGAAATTAAAATTTATTTTAATTGAAAGTAGCTAGCATAGCTATAAGCGGAACGGAGACTTCTCGACCACGCTCGAAGTGACATTGCGTTAACCAACTGTGCTTAGTTTAACCTAATGACATTGCGCTCCCCTTCGTCATTTCGATTATAGCGCAAGCGCAACCCTTCTTAAAACAAAAAAATCCTGTCGAAATTCGACAGGATTGTAATTGATGTGGGCAATGAGGGATTCGAACCCCCGACCCCCTCGGTGTAAACGAGGTGCTCTGAACCAACTGAGCTAATTGCCCTAAGCGGATGCAAATATAGTATAGATTTTAAATCTACCAAACATAAAATGAAAATTATTTTATTTTTTTTCAATGAAAAAAGGATGCACTTTGTTTAACTCCTCAAAACCAGTATTATGAGACTTCTCGACTACGCTCGGTTCAACAGTATGAGTAGTGTGGCGTTGTGAGACTTCTCGACTGCACTCGAAGTGACATTTCGTAGCTCAATGTCAATTATTCAAAGTAATTTAACGTTTCGTAACCATTATCTTTTAATAATTGTGTTTTTTGCATCAACTTTACATCTGATTGCATCATGTCTTTTACAAGATCTTGCAAATCATAATCGCACTCCCAACCCAACTTCTCTTTTGCCTTAGAAGCATCACCAATTAACAAATCGACTTCTGTAGGTCTAAAATACTTAGGGTCTATAGACAACACTTCTTGGCCCACTGCTAAAAACTGAGATTTCTGCACTGTGCTCGAAAATAAATTATCGTAAATTTTTGTATTTATCGATTTTATATAGCCTTTTTCATCTATACCTGATCCTTTAAATTCTAATTCCACACCAACCTCCGCAAATGCCATGCTTACAAAATCTCTGACAGTCGTAGTTTTACCCGAAGCAATTACCCAATCTTCAGGTTGTTCTGCTTGTAAAATCATCCACATCATGCGCACATAATCTTTGGCATGCCCCCAGTCTCTTTTGGCATCTAAATTTCCTAAATAGATTTTTTCTTGTAAACCCAACGCTATCTTAGCAGTGGCTCTAGTGATTTTTCGTGTAACGAAAGTTTCACCACGCAAGGGAGATTCATGATTAAACAAAATTCCATTACACGCATACATTCCATAAGCTTCTCTATAATTCACCGTTATCCAATAGGCATACATTTTTGCAACAGCATAAGGCGATCTCGGATAAAAAGGAGTCGTTTCCGTTTGTGGTACTTCCTGCACTTTACCATACAGCTCTGAAGTAGAGGCCTGATAAATTCGTGTTTTGTTCTCTAAGCCCAATAAACGAATTGCCTCCAACAACCGTAACGTACCCACACCATCGGTGTCTGCAACATATTCTGGCATTTCAAAAGAAACACGTACGTGACTCATAGCTGCCAAGTTGTAAATCTCATCTGGCTGTATTTCTTTAACGAGCCGTGTTAAATTGGTACTATCCGTCATATCTCCATAATGCAAAATAAATTTCTGATTATCTACATGTGGATCTTGATACAAATGATCAATTCGGTCGGTATTGAATAAAGAAGACCTTCTTTTTAAACCATGTACGGTATATCCTTTTTTTAATAAGAACTCACTTAAATAAGCACCATCTTGCCCTGTTACTCCTGTTATTAATGCTACTTTCATTTTTGTTTGTTGTTCGTTGTGCGTTTTTCGTTGATTAATGATGGGATAAAGAAAATATGATTAGTCCTTTAATGATTTAATTAATTTCTGCAACATCATTTTTATTCTTGTGCAAAGCGAATATAACTTAAGATATTCTTCATTAGAAATGTACTTTAAATCTTTTGCTAAAAATAATTGATAATTTGATTCTTCTAATGAGCCTTTTGCAATATATAAAAACTGTGTAAACTCCTTTTTATACTGCCTTCCTTGCCCTTCGATTATATTTGTGGGAACACTACTAGAGCTCCTCCTTAATTGATTGGTAAGACCAAAATTTTCTGAAGAAGGAAAGTTTTTTGAAATTTGATATACATCCAATGTAAATTGATGTGCTAATTCCCAAACTTGTAATTTATTCTCCATTCTATTTTCGTTGTGCGTTTTTCGTTGTTCGTTATGCGTTTTGCGATTAACCAACAACGAAAGACGGCTTTATAATTTAACCTCCTTCACACTATCTATATGCTCCAAGAACCATTGATATGTTTTTTGTATTCCGGCTTCTAATGCTGTTGTATATGTCCAGCCGGCTGCTTTCAATTTTGACACATCCATTAATTTTCTTGGGGTGCCATTGGGTTTTGACGCGTCCCAAATAATACTACCTGTATGACCCACTATCTTTTGAATGGTTTCTGCCAATGCTTTTATGGTAACGTCTTTTCCTGTGCCCACATTGTACAAATGCGATGAAAGCTTGTTTTCTAACGCAAACACCACTGCCTCTGCCAGATCATCTACAAACAAAAACTCCCTCATAGGTTCCCCATTTCCCCATAACTCAACTGGTGCATTGTTATTTATTTTTGCCTCATGGAACTTTCGAAGCATGGCTGGCAACACGTGTGAGGTTTCCATATCAAAATTATCATGATAGCCATATAAATTAGTAGGCATTAAGCTTAAAAAATCTTTTTGATATTCTTTACGAATGGCCTCACAGGCCTTTACTCCTGCAATTTTAGCAATGGCATACCATTCATTCGTGGGCTCTAAAGTATCGGTTAACAAATAAGACTCTTTTAAAGGCTGCTTGGCAAACTTTGGATAAATACAAGAACTCCCTAAAAAGATAAATTTGCGAACATTATTTTGGTGTGCGGCGTCTATCAAATTATTCTGGATTTGAAGATTCTGCATTAAAAATTGGTATGGGTAGTTTTGATTCGCTAAAATACCACCTACTCTTGCAGCTGCATCAATCACAATTTCAGGTGCTTCTTCTTCAAAGAAACGATTGACTAAATTTTGATTTGTTAAATCTAATTCGTGGCTTTTTTTGCCAATTAAATGTGTATAGCCTTTAGCTTCTAGAGTGCGCCAAACTGCAGCACCAACCATTCCTTTATGCCCGGCAATATAAATTTTTGTTGAAGGCTTAATTGCCTTTAGTTTTAATGTCATTCGTATGTATTTCTCGATTTTTATTGCTGTAGTGCTTACAAATATAACTAAAAGAGAAGATATTTATTAAAGCACCTCTGCCACTACAAACGTACTACCTCCCACATAAATTGTATCTGACGATTGCGCTTTAGACAACGCTTCTTTATAGGCCTGAATTACAGATGCAAACACAGTGCCTTGCAATCCAAAAACACCTGCTTTTTGCTGCAATATTTCTGCAGATAGGCCTCTTGGAATGTTTGGTTTGCAAAAATAATAGGTAGCATTTTTGGGAAATAATGGCAATACAGTAGCCAATTCCTTGTCAGAAACAACACCTAATACCACATGCAATTGCGAAGAAATCACCTGTTTTAATTGTTGCAAAACTAAAGTTAAGCCTTCTGTATTGTGTGCAGTATCACAAATTACCCTCGGACTTTTTTGCAATAGCTGCCACCTACCCTTTAAATTGGTGTTTTTTACAACATTTTGTAAGCCTCGTTTTATGGCTTCTTCCGAAATTTTAAAATTTTGTAATTGGTGAATGGCAGTTACTGCTGTTTTTACATTCGCCTCTTGATAATGCCCTAAAAGATCGGTTTTGTATGAAAAAGAGCTATCGGAAGCAAAAACGAGTTGGGTATTTTGATGCGCTGCTTTGTCTGAAAATACCGAAACAAGCTCCGACTGTTTTTCTCCAATAACAACAGGGACATTTTCTTTTATAATTCCTGCTTTTTCTGAGGCAATTAACGGTAAGGTATCTCCTAAAATCTGAGTATGATCTAACCCAATATTCGTAATTACAGCTACTTCTGGTGTAATAATGTTGGTGGAGTCTAATCGACCCCCTAACCCTACTTCTACAATAGCAATGTCTACTTTTTGACGTGCAAAATAATCGAATGCTAGCCCAACTGTCATCTCAAAGAAAGACAACTGGTGTTTTTCTAAAAACGCTTTATGCTGCCCAATAAAAGTAGTGACATCTTCTTTTGGAATTTCTCTGCCATTAATTCGAACCCGTTCTGTAAAATTCTTTAAATGCGGAGAGGTGTAAAGACCTACCTTGTACCCTGCTTCTTGCAAAACAGAAGCCAACATGTGCGAGGTAGATCCTTTGCCGTTAGTACCTGCAACATGAATGGATTTAAATTTATGCTCTGGATGATTCAACTCTTTTGCTAAAGCAATAGAATTGGTAACATCTTTTTTAAAGGCAGTTTTTCCTTGATGTTGATACATGGGTAACTGGGCAAACATCCACTCAAGCGTTTCCTTGTAAGTCATAAAAACTTAAAAAAGTTACTTATCTTTTCTTTTTAAATTTTCTTTTTCTTGTACTTCTTTTCGCAGTCCACTGCTAGAAAAACGGTGTTCTCTCTTATTAAAATACAATTCGATACCTTTTTCTTCACAATATTTTCTACCTGTAAATTGCTTGCTTGCGTACTCTTCTCCAATAATTCTAACATCTACCTTAAAAGAACGTAAAACATCTTCTAAGTCTTGCTCTGTAGCATAAGGAACAATCTCATCTACAAATCTACATCCTTTTAACTGAATATATCTTTCTACAACAGACTGTACAGGTTTATTTTTTTCTGGCCTATCTAAAGTAGGATCTGTTTGTAGGGCACAAATTAAATAATCGCACTGACGCTTTGAGTCTTCTAACATAGTGATATGACCCGCGTGAAGTAAATCGAACGCACTAAAAGTTATTCCTATTTTCATAATTTTATTGTTTATTGTTTCCCTAATAACCAAGAAGAAGATTGAATTTTATCTCCTAAACCATCGATTAACTGAATGCCTAATTCGTTACAAATTGGCGCCTCTGGAATAGAGTTATTGTCTTGATCACCTCCGTTTGCAAAACCAATCTGATACTCATTTCCATATTTTTGGTGTAAAGTACGAATAGATTCGCACACTGTTCTGTCTTTATCTACAGAAATAATCGCACGATCTACTGCTTTTATATTCTGTACAATGAATAAACGTTCCTCCTCTTTCTGAAATTCTTTAGATCCTTTTAAAGCTCTTTGAAAATCGCTATTTACAATTACAAACAACTCGTCTGCGAGTGCTTTTGCGTTGTTAAAATATTCCAAATGCCCTTTGTGTATTGGATTAAAATAACCAGACACAATAATTGCTTTTTTCTTCATTTTTAGGTAATTGGTTATTGGATTTTTATTGAGTAAGGCTAAATTTATAAATAATAGTGCCAATTTGGTTAGAAGGCGCTTTAAAATCTGAATTCCATTTTGTTTGCAGTGCAGCTTCTTTAGCAGGCTTTCGCAAACAATCTGCGGTATTGGTAGATCCTTTTACACCAGATTCTGCTTGTATAACCTCGCCTTTTCTATTTACTGTAATTCGAACTACTACTATACCTTCCTCTTGACAATCGGGTTTTTTTATTGGGATTGTCACTACGTTTCTTCCCGCCAAATTATAAGTATTCCCATTGCCCGACGTTGTATTTCCATAAAAATCAGGCGCGTTCTTGTTACCTGCTTTACTTCCTTTTACACCTTCTTTATCGGTTGTTCCTTCTCTTTGTTGAGTTCCATTTTTTTCAGCCCCATTTAACAAGTTATTTAACGCATCTGTTGTTGCTTTAGATGGCTTTGGTTTTGGCTTTTCTTGTACAACTTTTTCTTTTGTAACTTTTTCGATTGGCTTTTTTGCTATTTCTTTAGTTTTTTCTACAACGGTTGCTTCTGTATTGGTGTCATCTGTAATAAGATCTTCTTTGATGATTTCTTTTAGAATTTCTTTGACCTCTTCTACTACCTCTTCTTCTTTCTCAACTTCTTTAGGTGCTGTTGCTTTGTTTGTTTCTTGAATTGGTTTTCCTTTACCATCATCTGAATTGCCAAAATTAATAGCTACTCCATATTCTTTTGGAGGATCTAAATAGGTCATTCCAAAATTAAAAATTAGCAACACAGATAACAGTAATACTATTGCTGTTATAATGGCTGATTTTCGTTGATGTTTGGTCTTTAATATGGGCATATGATATGTCTAAATGTCAAAGGTTCTAAAACTGAATAAGCCTTAGTAAAACTAGAGATTACTTTCCTTTTACCGCTAAAATCATCTTTAGTTTGTTCTTATTTGCAATGTCTATAACCTGCATCACATTTTTGTAAGGCACATTTTTATCTCCACGAATAATAACGGTCTTCTTTTTATCTGAACCCACTTTTTTTAATAGTTCATTCTCCAAATTAGAAGAGGATACTTTGGTTTTATCGATATAAAATTGTGAAGTATTGGTAATAGATACAGCAACTGATGTGTTATTTTCAGTTTTACCACCAGCCTTAGGCAACAGAACATCTATAGCACTTACAGTGACTAAGGTAGATGTTAACATAAAAAAAATTAACAATAGAAATACAATATCTGTCATTGATGACATATTGAATGATGGGTCTACTTTATTTCTTCCTCTTAAATTCATGCTAAAACCTTATTTATATTAGACATCCAAGTAAAACCCCTTAAACAGGTTCATTCAATAAATCTAAAAACTCGACCGACTTTGCTTCCATCTGATAAATGACTTTATTGGTTTTTACCACCAGGTGATTGTACGTAATGTACGCTATAATTCCAACAATAAGTCCTGCAACAGTCGTAGTCATGGCTGTATACAAACCGTCAGAAAGCATTTTAATATCTATTTGACCTCCAGCATTTGCAATTTCGTGAATCGCAACAATCATTCCGATTACAGTTCCTAAAAAACCAATCATTGGTGCAGCTCCTGCTACTGTTGCCAATACCGAAACGTTTTTCTCTAAAGCATAAATTTCTAATTTACCAGTAGTTTCTATAGCTGTATTAATATCTTCTAAAGGCTTTCCTATTCTAGAAATCCCTTTACCAATTAAACGTGCTGTAGGCGTATTTTTACTTTCGCACAAAGCATTTGCTGCTGCTAATTTACCGTTGGTTATATGATCTTTTATTTGATTCATAAAGTTCTTGTCTACCTTAGAAGCTGCTTTAATTGCAAAAATTCTTTCAAAATAGATATACAAAGCAACTGCCAAAAGCACAAAAAGAAGTCCAATAATAATTTGCCCCCCTAAACCTCCATCTAGAATTAGTTGGTAGATTGACAATGTTTTTTCTTGTAGTACTTCTTCTTGTAAAGCGGAATTTTCTTGAGAAAATGTTACCATTAAAATAATTTTATGTTTAACGTATTAACGAACGTATTGTGTTTAAATTGTCTAAAAAATCCCGAATCATTAAATTCAGGATTTTTAGATATCAAATAAATTTTTACTCACTATTTAAGATAAAAGTAATTTTACCATAAAATAACCTAAACCTCCTAACACAATAGTGTATGGCAATGCCATTTTAACCATTTTACCATAAGATAGGTTAATTAAAGGTGCTAGTGAAGACGTTAATAAAAACAAGAAAGCAGCTTGGCCGTTTGGTGTTGCTATACTCGGTAAATTAGTACCTGTGTTAATAGCAATCGCTAACTTTTCAAAATGTTCTCTATCAATAGCTCCACTTTTAAAAGCGGCTTCTATCTCTCCAATATATACTGTAGCAACAAATACATTATCACTTATGGCTGATAAGAATCCGTTAGCAATGTAAAATAACCCTGGTTGTGATGCCGGATCTTGCGCTAATGCCCATTGTATAATTGGACTAAACAAATGCTGATCGTGAATCATGGCAACAATAACAAAAAAGACCACAAGTAACCCTGTAAAAGGAAGCGCCTCTTCAAAAGCGTGCCCTAACTGATGCTCATCTACAATACCCATAAAGGCCGTTTGCACTATAATTAAAGCCAAACCTATAAAGCCAACAGGAGCAACATGCAAAGCCAAACCTGCTATTAACAATAGCGCAGAAACACCTTGTATGATAAGACCATATTTTTGTGCACTTGTTCTTTTGTTGTCTTCCTCTAACGTATAATTTTCAATTATATCAGCGGCTACAGAGGGTAATTTTGCTCCAAAACCAAACCAACCTGTAGTTTCTAAAAGTATGGTAGTTAGCAAACCTGCTCCTAAAACAGGTAACGTAATAGGTGCCATTTTTAAGAAAAATTGTATAAAATCCCAACCTACGCGTTCTCCAATTAATAAGTTTTGTGGCTCACCTACTAAAGTACATACTCCTCCTAAAGCAGTACCCACAATTCCATGCATGATTAAACTTCTTAAAAAACTACGAAATTGCTCTAGTGTTTCTCCACTTAATTCTTTTCTATCTGGAATTCCATCTTGATTAAAATCGGCAGATTCATTAGAATGGATTTTATGATACACCCCATAAAAACCAACAGCAACACTAATTAAAACCGCCGTTACAGTTAATGCATCTAAAAATGCAGAAAGTATAGCTGATAAAAACACAAAAAGTAAAGACAATACTACTTTAGATTTTATTTTGGTAAACACCTTACTAAAAATATACATTAATAGAGGTTTCATAAAATAAATCCCAGCCACCATAAACACCAAAAGCAACACAACTTCTAAATTTTGGTCTACTTCATGATAAGCATTTTTAGAAGTTGTTAATCCGAGTGCAATGGCCTCTATAGCTAATAACCCTCCTGATTGAAGTGGGTAACATTTTAATGCCATTGCCAAAGTAAATATAAACTCCCCAATAAAAATCCATGCTGTGACGGTTTTACCTAAAATAAAGAAAGAAAATACATTGAAAATTAAAAACCAAATCATGATCATTTTAAACCACTTCGGACTGTTTCCTAAAAAATTTTTAAACATAGTATATATTTTATATCAATTGTTGTAGCGCTATTTCAAACGCTGTTTCACTAATTTTTATTTTTTGATTACTTTTTTCGAAAGTTTTTTGAAGTGCTTGTTTAATAATTTCAGAGGTATCCGCAAAAATTGCCTCATCTGTCAATTCAACTCTTCGCTCCATAAAATAGGCAAATACTCTAGCCATTCCGCAATTGCTAATAAAATCTGGAATTAAACTTACTTTTTTGTCTGTATTTTCCATTATAGATCCAAAAAAGATTTCTTTATCCGCAAAAGGTACGTTAGCTCCACTAGATACTACCTCTAAACCAGAGGAAATCATTTGAGTAATTTGGTTTTGAGTAATTAATCTTGATGCTGCACAGGGTGCAAATATTTCGCAGGGTATATTCCAAATTTTTTCATTAATCTCATCAAAAGGAATCATAGCGTCTGCTACTAATGTATTTCCTTTTTTTGTTAAGAAAAATGCTTTAATCTCTTCAAAAGTAAAGCCTTCTTCATTAATAACGCCTCCATCTCTATCTATAATTCCAACTACTTTAGCTCCCATTTCTGCTAAATAGTAAGCTGCTGCAGAACCTACGTTTCCAAAACCTTGCACTACTGCTTTTTTTCCTTTTACAGAACCTCCATATATGTTGTAATAGTGTTTTACAGCTTCTGCAACACCATATCCTGTAATCATATCTGCAACGGTATACTTTCTACTAACATCTGGAGAAAGCGCTTTACTCTCAATTACTTTGATAACCCCCAAACGCAATTGACCAATTCGATTGATTTTATCTGCTTCGGTTGGTTTAAAGTGGCCATTAAAAACACCTTCTTGAGGATGCCATACGCCACTTTCTTCGGTAATAGGAATTACCTCATGGATTTCATCTACATTTAAATCGCCTCCAGTACCATAATAACTCTTTAACAAAGGTGCTACTGCTTTATACCAACGTTCTAAAACGCCTTTTTTTCGCGGATCTTGAGGATCAAAGTTAATACCCGATTTTGCTCCTCCAATGGCAGGTCCAGAAACGGTGAATTTTACTTCCATGTTTTTTGCCAAAGAAAGTACCTCATTCATATCCAATCCTTTACGCATTCGAGTCCCTCCTCCTGCTGCTCCTCCTCTTAACGAGTTAATTACAGCCCAACCTTCTGCTTCTGTTTCAGAATCTTTCCAGTTAAAAACGATTTCTGGTGCTTTGTTTTCGTATATTTTTAATAATTCTTTCACCTGTATTTTAATGTGTTTTTTTAAACTTTTAATTTTGTAATCTAAATTTGAATATTAATCGCTTTGCAAAATTAAAGTTGACGCATTTTCTATACTATTTTAAGAATTTATATTTGGTTATCTAGCTAGAAACAAACTTACTGTAAAAAAATGATTCTTAAAATAAATAATCGAAAAGAATACTAAAATTTAAGGGTAGGCGACCACACCTGAAGAATGATCTTTTTTAGCGCCTGTTACCGATTTTAAGCAATTTACTTCTCCTTTTAATTTTAACAATCCTAAGAAAGAAAACACTAAGGCTTCTTTAAAATGAATAAGTTTATCGGGCACCAAAGTTATCTTGTTTTGCGCGTGATACTGTATTCTTTGCATTAAGAAATCATTAAAAACACCACCTCCTGTCACTAACACAGCATCACTTTTAAAAATAACCGCTCCTATTTGAATAGCAATATGCTCTACAAAAGTGCGCAACACCATAAACTCATCTTTTTCACAAGCATTAATTAATGGAAAAATATGCTCTTGAACCCATTCTAAACCTAACGATTTTGGAGCTTCTTTTTTGTAAAATTCTAAGGCATTGAGCTGCATTAAAAGCGCTTCGTTTACTATGCCTTTTGCTGCACATTTTCCTGAGACATCGTAGGGCAAATCGAGCTGATTCGCATAATGGTTTAATACAATATTTACAGGACAAATATCAAAAGCAATCCTTTGGTTATTTAAAGCATAAGAAACATTAGAAAACCCTCCTAAATTTAAACAATACTCGTAGTTTTTAAACAAGACCTGATCTCCAATAGGCACCAAGGGAGCACCTTGCCCTCCAAGTTTTACATCTTGGGTTCTAAAATCATAAACAACCTTTATATTGATCTTTTTTGCGATTTTTTTACCACACCCAACTTGCAGTGTAATTCCTTTATCGGGTTCATGCAAAATAGTGTGTCCATGAGAAGCAATAAAATCTACGTGCTGAATGTTATAATTACTTTTAAAATCAGCAATTACTTCCCCTAAAAACCCACCATATTGTTTGTGCAAAACATTCAACTCATTTCTCGTATAATGTATTGCGTTTTGCAACAAAACCTTCCACTTTTTTGTATATGGAATAGTCTCTGCATGAATTATTTTAAAATTTGCAGAATTATCGGTTTCAAATTTTACATAAACCAGATCAATACCGTCTAAAGAAGTTCCAGACATTACCCCAATAGAAAAAACAGATTTATTCATCATATCTGTAAAATTAATAAAAGTCTATTGAAAATATGTTACGAAATCGATATATTTGCAGTCAAAAATTATCAATATAATAAAAATATATTCATGGATTTTAGTTTAACAGAAGAACACGTAATAATTCGTGAAGCTGCAAGAGATTTTGCACAAACAGAATTACTACCTGGTGTTATCGAAAGAGATAACAAGCAAGAATTCCCCCAAGAATTGGTTCGTAAAATGGGAGACCTTGGTTTTATGGGAATTATGGTAGATCCAAAATACGGAGGTAGCGGAATGGACACCATTTCTTATGTATTGGTTATGGAAGAATTATCTAAAATAGATGCTTCTGCTTCTGTGATGGTTTCTGTAAATAATTCACTCGTTTGTTATGGGTTAGAAGCTTATGGTTCAGAGGCTCAAAAACAAAAATACTTAACCAAATTAGCTACAGGAGAACAAATTGGCGCATTCTGTTTGTCTGAGCCAGAAGCCGGTTCTGATGCAACTTCACAAGCAACTACAGCGATAGACAAAGGAGATCATTATGTAATTAACGGTACTAAAAACTGGATCACTAATGGAGGACGCTCAGACGTATACCTTGTGATTGCCCAAACCGATAGAGAAAAAGGACATAGAGGAATTAATGCTTTCATCGTAGAAAAAGGAATGAAAGGTTTTGATATTGGCCCAAAAGAAGACAAACTGGGTATTCGTGGCTCAGACACGCACACCCTACAATTTAACGATGTAATAGTGCCTAAAGAAAATAGAATTGGTGAAGATGGCTTTGGCTTTAAATTCGCAATGAAAACCTTATCTGGAGGAAGAATTGGTATTGCTGCACAAGCCTTAGGTATCGCTTCTGGAGCTTACGAATTGGCATTAAAATACTCAAAAGAACGTAAAGCTTTTGGTACAGAAATTTGCAACCACCAAGCCATTGCATTTAAATTAGCTGACATGTACACAGAAATTGAAGCTGCAAGAATGTTAGTAATGAAAGCTGCTTGGCAAAAAGACCGTAAAGAAAATTATGACATGGCTTCTGCAATGGCAAAACTATACGCATCTAAAGTAGCAATGGAACAAACCGTTGAAGCTGTACAAATTCATGGAGGTAATGGATTCGTAAAAGAATACCATGTAGAACGTTTGATGCGTGATGCAAAAATTACACAAATTTATGAAGGAACTTCAGAAATTCAAAAAATTGTAATTTCTAGAGGTGTCATTAAAGGATAACAAGCAATATATCTTAACAATGAAATCCATCTTTTTATGAAAGATGGATTTTTTTATCCAAAAACAATTCCAAAAAAAAAGGAGCTATATATTAATGAGTAACTTATTCAACGTACAAAATATAAAAGACACCCACTACAACTCTAAATCCACTTTATAAAGCTGCAAGCCAGAACCAGGCGCAATATTGCGCATAAATTGCTTGTCATTATCAACTTTTAGAGAGTCTTCTATATATTGTAATGATAAATTCCCCTTTCCTAATTCAAATAATGTAGCCATCATTAAACGAATCTGATACCGCAGAAACCCCTTCCCTCTTACTAGTAACACATAGGAGTGCTCAGGAAAAAAGTTTGCAGTTAGAATTGTATTCTCTACAATTTCACAATAATCAATAGTTCTCTTAAAGATAGTTTTTTCGGAAGGTTTGGTACAATACTTATGAAAATAATGATTCCCTTGAAAAAGTTTAGCTCCTTTTTGCATTAGCTCAATATCTAAATTATTTGACTCGTTTACCATAAAAGGTGCTGCAAAAGGGTGATTTTTGGAGCCAAATGAGAAATAATAATGATACTCTTTTACCTTAGGCACGTTAATAATATTTACATCTAAACCAACTTCTAAAATTGAATTTGCTCTAAAATCTGGAGGAAAGTTAGCATTCAACTCCTCCAAAAATTTATTTTCTTTGAGAGTAAAAAGTACAAAAAGCTGAAAAACATATCCAATCGCAGACACTTTAGCATCAGTTCTCCCCACTCCAATAGTCTTATAAGTAGCATCTTTTAAAACGAAAGACAAGCTTTTATCTACAATATCGTGCAAGGTTTTAGCATTAGGCTGTTTTTGCCAGCCTGAAAAACGAAATCCAAGAAATTCTAAAGAGATTAAGTAACTTTTTACATAATTCATAATGCAAAAATACAATAATTCCATTTTTTTTTACAAAAAGTGCATTTTTATGAATATCTCAAAATATATATTCATTTTTTTTTGAACCTTGTTTTTTTTACCCTAAAAAAACAACAAAATACACTTATAATAATTTTAACCCCTTTTTTTTGAGGGTATATTATAAAAATTAGTCTTTTTTAAAAACACCACCCCTTGTAGTTTTAATATTAATACATACATTTACACCGTTAAACAAATAAACTATTAACAAAAACGAAAAGAACAACATTATGAAAAAAATTATTTTCACATTATTATTAGCTTCAAGTTTTTTAGCTAATGCACAGGAAAACGAAGAAAAAACATTTACATTAAGCGGTAGTGTAGACACCTACTTTAGAGGAAATATAAGTGGTGGAAATTACGATACTGCTCCAGGAAGTTCTTTTGCAAATCAACCCGGTTTTGCACTAGGAATGATTAATTTAATTGCAGGTTACGAAGGAGAAAAAGTAGGTTTTGTTGCAGATATGGTTTACGGACCAAGAGGCGCAGATGCCGTTTTTAACTCTGTTGGCAACTCATCATCAATTGTAAATCAACTTTATGCATATTGGAATGTAAGTGATAAAGTAACCTTAACTATTGGAAACTTCAACACCTTTTTAGGATATGAGGTAATTTCACCAACGGCAAACTTTAATTACAGTACTTCGTATTTATTTTCATACGGACCTTTTAGTCATACAGGAATTAAAGCAGACATTGCACTATCTGAGAACACTTCGCTAATGTTGGCAGTAATGAACCCTACAGATGCAACAGAATATAACCCAAATGGAAGCTACGCATTTGGCGCACAATTAGGATTCTCTGGACAATTCATCAATTTCTTATACGATCAAGGTGCTTACGAGGTTGATTTTACAGGAGGATTTGATGTTTCTGATACTTTCTTTTTAGGAGTTAATGCCGCTTATTTTTCTGGAGATGAAGCACCGGGATTTTATGGTGCTGTTTTATACCCACAAATTGCTACTTCAGAAAATTTTAAAATTGGACTAAGAGCAGAATTTTTCCAAGAAACTGATGGCGATTTTGGAGCCATTGGAACAGGGGTAGCTGAATCAAGTGTTTTTGCGACTACATTAACTGGAAATTATAAGATTGGTGCACTAACGATTATCCCTGAATTACGCTTAGACGCAGCTTCTGAAACAGCTTTTGTAGGTGATAAATCTTTAAGTTCATTCGCACTAGCAGCAGTCTACGCTTTTTAAAACAATTAAAAATTTAAATCATAATCAAAAATGAAGAAAATTGAAGCAATTATCAGAAAATCAAAATTTAAAGCAGTAAAAGAGGCTTTACACGAAGTTGATGTTAACTTTTTCTCATACTGGGATGTTACTGGTTTAGGAAACGAAAAAGAAGCCCATGTATACAGAGGTGTAAGTTACAGTACTAGCGATATACAACGTAGACACCTTTCTATTGTGGTAAACGACAACTTTGAGGAAATTACCGTCAATGCGCTACTAAAGTCAGCAGCTACAGGAGAGGTAGGAGATGGTAAAATCTTTATCTCAGACATTAGTGAAGCCTACAGAATAAGAACAGGTGAAAAAGGAGGAGAAACATTAAAAAAAATATCAAAATAAAACACAATGGAAGGATTATTTACAGCAAATAATGTATGGATGATGATCTGTACAGCCTTAGTTTTCTTTATGCATACAGGTTTTGCATTTTTAGAAATTGGATTAACACGTCAAAAAAATACAATAAATATTTTATTTAAAAATATATTTATCATTACAGTAGGTTTATTGCTCTACTATATTGGTGGTTTTAACTTAATGTACCCTGGATTTGCAGAAGGTTCAGCAGGATTTTTAGATTTTGCTGGTTTTGGGATATCAGCACCAGAAAACGGAATGACAACTGAATATGCTGATGGTGGCTATACCTGGTGGACAGACTTCTTATTTCAAGGAATGTTTGCAGCAACTGCAGCTACAATTGTTTCAGGAGCAGTAGCAGAACGCATGAAAATTGGTCCGTTTATGATTTTTACAGTCATTTATGTTGGACTTGTCTATCCAATTGCAGGCTCTTGGAAATGGGGTGGTGGATTCTTAGATCAGCTAGGTTTTTATGACTTTGCAGGATCTACACTAGTGCACTCTGTTGGAGGTTGGGCTGCTTTAGTAGCAGTATGGTTATTAGATGCAAGAATAGGAAAATTTAAAAATGGAAAAACACAAGCAATTCCAGGACACAACATCCCTTTAGCTACAGCTGGAGTTCTAATATTGTGGCTAGGATGGTTTGGATTTAATGGGGGCTCTGTATTATCTGCAGACCCAGAATTAACCTCTTTAACTTTAGTAACCACATGTTTGGCTGCTGCTGCTGGTGGTGTAATTGCTGCTTTAGTCTCTTTCTTAAAGTATAAAAACTTAGATTTAACTATGTTTTTAAACGGAATACTTGGTGGTTTAGTGGGAATCACTGCAGGGGCAGATGTAATGACACCAGAAAGTGCAATTATAATTGGAGGTATAGCTGGAGCATTAATTGTTTTTGCTGTTGCTTTTGTAGATGTAATAAGATTAGATGATCCGGTAGGCGCAATTGCTGTTCACTTAATTTGTGGAATTTGGGGAACATTAGCTGTTGGAATTTTTTCTACAAACCCAGAACACACTTTCTTAATACAATTAACTGGAGTAGCTTGCTATGCTGCTTTTTGCTTGGCAACTTCTTTCTTAATCATTTTTACGTTAAAGAAAACAGTGGGAATTAGAGTTAGCGAAAAAGAAGAATTAGAAGGGTTAGATGCGCATGAACATGGTATGGACGCCTATTCAGATTTTAGATTAAACGAACACTAAGGTGTTTGTTAAATATATAAATAAGGCTCTAAACTTTGGTTTAGAGCCTTATTTATTTACTTTTTAAGAATATCACAAATTTGATTAATCTAAATTATGATAAGTATATTTTTGATATTGATATTTTATTTCCATCATAAAAATTTTAACTAAAACCCCGTATCTTTAAATTATATTTAATAAAATTCATAGATTTGTAAATATAATTTAATTTGATATGGAGAAACAAGGATTGTATTTACCAGAATTTGAACATGAGAATTGTGGTGCTGGATTTATATGTAATTTGAATGGAAAAAAAACAAATCAAATTATTCATGATGCACTAGAAATCCTTGTAAAACTAGAGCATAGAGGTGGTGTAAGTGCAGATGGTAAAACAGGAGATGGAGCAGGTTTATTGATTGATATTCCTCATGAATATTTTACTAGAGTATGCGAATTTGCACTACCAAAGCAAAGAGATTATGCAGTTGGTATGGTTTTCTTACCAAAAGTTTCTAATCAGTATAATTTTTGTAAAACTGTCTTCGAAAAAGAAATTACAGAGCAAGGTTTAACTGTCATTGGATGGAGAGTTGTTCCTGTAGATTCATCACAACTTGGTGAAATTGCATTAGCATCAGAACCAAATATTGAACAACTTTTTGTAGGTAAATCAGATGATATTGATGAGGCTACTTTCAAAGCAAAATTATACGCAGCGAGAAAAATTGCTGAACATACAATTAGAACTTCAAAAATTTCTGAGAATAATTATTTCTACGTTCCAAGCTTATCAATAACAACCATTATTTATAAAGGTATTATTATGCCAGAAGATATTGGCCCATATTATAAAGATCTACAAGAAATAGATTTAGTAACAAGATTAGCACTAGTGCATCAGCGTTTTTCTACAAACACAATGCCAACTTGGGAGCTTGCACAACCATTTAGACATATGTGTCAAAATGGTGAAATCAATACTTTAAGAGGAAATGTAAGTAGAATGAGAGTTAGAGAAGAAATCATGAAAAGTGATGTCTTTGGTCCTCAAATCGATAAATTATTCCCAATCATTCTTCCAGGCAAATCAGATTCAGCATCAATGGATATGGTTGTCGAATTATTAACACACACAGGTAGGTCGTTACCAGAAATTATGATGATGATGATTCCTGAAGCTTGGGAAAAACATGCAACAATGTCTCTTGAACGTAAGGCGTTTTATGAATACAATGGCTGTATTATGGAGCCTTGGGATGGCCCAGCCTCTGTACCTTTTACAGATGGTGATTATATAGGTGCACTTTTAGATAGAAATGGCTTAAGACCATCTAGATATACAGTTACCAAGAGTGGTAAACTTATCATGTCTTCAGAAATTGGTGTTGTAGATATAGCTCCATCAGACGTTAAAGAACATGGACGTTTAGAACCAGGAAAAATGTTCTTGGTAGATATGAATGAAGGCAGAATCATTGAAGACAAAGAAATTAAAAGTAAAATTGTTGCAGAAAGACCTTATCAAGAATGGTTAGATAAAACACGTTTACACCTAAAGGATGTTCCTTATACAAGTGAAACTTGTCCTATAGAAACTATTGATATTAAAACGCGTCAACGTTTATTTAATTACACGTTTGAAGATATTCAAGAAGTAATTACACCAATGGCGCAAGTTGGTAAAGAGGCTTTAGGTTCAATGGGTATAGACACTCCATTAGCTGTACTATCAGACAGACCTCAATTAATTTCAAATTATTTTAAACAACTTTTTGCACAAGTAACCAACCCTCCTTTAGATGGTATTCGTGAAAATATTGTTACTGATATTAGTTTAAATTTAGGAAAAGACAGAAATATATTTAGCATTACAGAAAGACAATGTAGAAAATTAAGAATACAGAATCCTGTAATTTCTAATGCTGATTTAGAAAAAATTAGAAGTATAAATATCGAAAGTTTTAAAGCAGAAACTATACAGATTTTATACCCAAAGAGCAAAGGTTTAAATGGCCTTGAAAATGCTTTAGAAGCTATTGTAATCCAAATAGAAAAAGCACTTGAGGCTAAGAAAAATATCATCATACTTTCAGATAGAGGAGTTAATCAAGAATTAGCACCAATACCTGCACTTTTAGCATGTTCATTTGTAAATCATCAATTAAATCGTTTACGTAAACGTTCTCATTTTGATATTATTATAGAATCTGCAGAACCTCGTGAACCACATCATTTTGCAACACTATTTGGTTATGGCGCAAGTGCTATTAACCCTTATATGGTGAACGAAATTATTAGAATGCAAGTTAAAGAAGGCTTCATTACTGATATGGATGAGCAAAAAGCTGTAGATAATTTTAATACAGCTATTGGTAAAGGGTTGTTGAAAGTGATGAATAAAATCGGAATCTCAACTTTACATTCCTATAGAGGCTCTCAAATTTTTGAGATTGTTGGGTTCAATTCTCAGTTTGTAGAAAAATATTTTCCATATACTGCATCAAGAATAGAAGGGATAGGTTTATATGAGATAGAAAAAGAAATAGATCAACGTTACAAACAGGCATATCCAGATAATCAAATTGATAAAAACTTAGGTTTAAACATTGGTGGAGATTATAGATGGAGAAGAAATGGAGAACGTCATTTATTTAACCCAACAACTGTTTCTAAATTACAACAAGCTGTACGTTTAAGTGATCAAAAAAGTTATGATGTTTACGCAAAAGCTGTAAATGAACAAGCTGAAAACTTAATGACAATTAGAGGTTTGTTTGAATTTGATAACTTAGATCCAATTCCTTTAGAAGAAGTAGAACCGTGGACAGATATTGTAAAACGTTTTAAAACTGGTGCCATGTCTTATGGATCTATTTCTAGAGAAGCTCATGAGAATTTAGCAATTGCAATGAATAGAATTGGAGGTAAGTCTAATTCAGGAGAAGGTGGTGAAGATAGAACACGTTTTCAAAAAGATAGCAATGGAGACAGTAGAAATTCTGCCATCAAACAAGTTGCTTCTGGTAGATTTGGAGTTACGTCTCACTATCTAACCAATGCTAAAGAAATTCAGATAAAAATGGCTCAAGGAGCCAAACCTGGAGAAGGTGGTCAATTACCTGGTTATAAAGTATTACCATGGATTGCAAATGCAAGAAATTCAACACCTTTTGTAGGTTTAATTTCGCCTCCTCCACACCACGATATTTATTCTATTGAAGATTTAGCACAGCTTATATTCGATTTAAAAAATGCGAATCGAGAAGCAAGAATTAACGTAAAATTAGTTTCAGAAGTTGGTGTAGGTACAATAGCAGCAGGTGTAGCTAAAGCTAAAGCAGATGTTGTGTTAATATCAGGCTATGATGGAGGTACAGGAGCTTCTCCTTTAACATCTTTAAAACATGCAGGTTTACCATGGGAACTTGGTTTAGCTGAAGCACAGCAAACTTTGGTAATGAATAGCTTGCGAAGTAGAATTGTTGTTGAATGTGATGGTCAATTAAAAACGGGTAGAGATGTAGCTATAGCAGCACTTTTAGGCGCTGAAGAATTTGGCTTTGCAACTGCACCATTGGTAGCTTCTGGTTGTATTATGATGCGTAAGTGTCATCTAAATACTTGCCCTGTTGGAATTGCTACTCAAGATAAGGAATTAAGAAAAAACTTTAAAGGTACACCAGAGCATGTAATTAATTTCTTCTATTACATTGCAGAAGAATTAAGAAATATCATGGCTCAATTAGGCTTCAGAACTTTATCTGAAATGGTGGGACAAACACATAAGATAAACGCCAATAAAGCAATTAAACATTATAAAGCAAAAGGATTAGACCTTTCTAGTATTCTACATAGACCAGATTCATATAGAAAAATGACTGTGAACAATACAGAAAAACAAGATCATAATATAGATGAAGTTTTAGATTTTACCATACTTAAAGACTCTCATAGAGCGATGTATAGGAAAGAGAAAATGAATCTTAATTATCCTATAAAAAATACAAATAGAACTGTAGGTGCCATTGTTAGTAATGAAATATCTAAAATTTATGGTCATTTAGGTTTACCTGAAGACACTTTAAATATTAAATTCACTGGTTCTGCTGGACAGAGTTTTGGAGCGTTTGGTGCTTATGGATTAACCTTTACCTTAGAGGGTAATACTAATGATTACTTAGGTAAAGGATTATCAGGTGCTAAATTAATTGTAAAGAAACCTGCTTCTGCAGATTTTCTTGCCGAGAATAATATTATAGTTGGTAATGTTTGTCTTTTTGGGGCTGTTAACGGTCAAGCTTACATTAATGGTATTGCAGGGGAACGTTTTGCAGTTCGTAATTCAGGAGCTACAGCAGTTGTAGAAGGTGTAGGTGATCATTGTTGTGAATATATGACAGGTGGCCAAGTAATAGTATTAGGTAAAACAGGTAGAAATTTTGCAGCTGGTATGAGTGGTGGTATAGCCTATGTTTTTGACCCAGAAGGTAATTTTAAAAACGGATTATGCAATACTGAAACCATTGAATTCGAAAGCATTTCTGAAGATAATGCTGCGGAATTAAAATCGAATATTGAAAAACATCATTTGTATACCAACAGTAAAAAAGCAAAAGTTTTATTAACTGATTGGGATAATAGTTTAGGCAACTTTGTAAAAGTAATGCCAACTGAATATAAACGTGCTTTAGAACGTTTAGAAACAGAAGAACCAATGTTTGAAGAATTAACAATAGCATAATGTCATGGGAAAAGTAACAGGATTTAAAGAAATTGAAAGACAAGATGAAACGTATAAGTCTGTAATGGATCGTGTAAAACATTATAATGAATTTACGGTTCCTTTGGCAGATAAAGAAATTACCAAACAAGGTTCACGATGTATGGATTGTGGTATTCCATTCTGTCACAGTGGTTGTCCTTTAGGGAATTTAATACCAGACTTTAACCATATGGTGCATCAAGGAGAATGGAAAAAAGCATCTTGGATATTACATTCAACAAATAATTTTCCAGAATTTACAGGAAGATTATGCCCTGCTCCATGTGAACAAGCATGTGTATTAGGTATTATAGAAGATCCAGTTTCAATAGAAAATATAGAAAAAAACATTGTAGAACGCGCTTTTAAAGAAGGATGGATTAAGCCTCAAATACCGAAAACTAGAACAGACAAAACTATCGCTGTTATTGGTTCAGGACCAGCAGGTCTCGCAGCTGCACAACAACTAAATAGAGCTGGTCATACAGTAACTGTTTTTGAAAGACATGACGAAATTGGAGGATTGTTAAGATATGGAATTCCAAATTTTAAAATGGAGAAACATATTATAGATAGAAGAATTGCAATATTAAAAGCAGAAGGAATCATATTTAAAACCAATGTTAATGTTGGTGTTGATTATGATATTAAAAATTTAGATAAGTTTGATTCTATAGTTTTATGTGGTGGAGCTACAAAAACTAGAAGTTTACCTACACCTGGTATAGATGCTGATGGTGTTGTACAAGCCATGACTTTTCTAACACAACAAACAAAAGTTATATTTGATAAAAAAGTAGAAAATCAAATTAAAGCTACAGATAAAAATGTTATTGTTATCGGAGGTGGAGATACTGGCTCAGATTGTATTGGTACGTCAAATAGACAAGGAGCTAAAACTGTAGTGAATTTCGAAATAATGCCAAAACCACCTGGACACAGATCGCCTACTACACCTTGGCCTTTTTGGCCTCTAAAATTAAAAACTTCGTCATCACATCAAGAAGGTGCAGAACGAAATTGGTTAATTAACACGAAAGAATTTGTAAAAGACGATAGCGGAAAATTAATTGCTTTAAAAACAGTTAATGTAGAGTGGAAAATAATACCTGGTCAAAGACCAGAGTTGATTGAAATTCCAGGCACTAAAAAGACTTGGCCTTGTGATTTGGCACTATTAGCTTTAGGTTTTACAGGACCTGAAAGTACTTTAGCAGAAAAACTAGGTATACATACAGACAAAAGGTCTAATTATATTGCTGATTATGGAAAGTACCAAACCAATATAAAACATATATTTACAGCTGGAGATATGAGAAGAGGACAATCTTTAATAGTTTGGGCCATTTCTGAAGGTAGAGAAGCTGCAAGACAAGTAGATTTATTCTTAATGGGTAAATCTGAACTTCCTTCAAAAGATATCGCTGGAGACCTTGTGTCAATGTAAATAAAACTTTATTAGAATTAAAAAAAGCTCATATTTTAAATATGGGCTTTTTTAATATCTAAAGATTTAAAATAATCATTACATCAGGATATTATATATTTAATATTAATAAAGATTTAAAAATAGATTCGTTATATAAAAAAACCTCATATCATAGATATGAGGTTTTAGTTACTTGACTAGGTCAAGATTTAAAGAAA
>NZ_JAHEHX010000011.1 GCF_024639685.1 Polaribacter sp.
TCCAGGCCAAATACACTGGAATTACCGCCTTTACCTTAGAGATATTTGATATGTGGGGGAACCTGCTCTACACTAGCACGGTAGACAGCCTTCCTACAGAAACCCTTTGGGGCTGGAATGGTGAATACCCTTCTGGAAAACCCTACACCTTTAAAACTTTTAGGTATAGCTTTACGGCCATGACCCATGACGAACAAGAAATTAAAACCGCTGGGGAGGCTACCTTACTGAGATAATGTTATTTAGAAAAAATACATACCTGCTGCTTTTCCTTTTGGCCACCGCTTTGAGCGCCCGCCTCCAAGGACAGGACCGCTTTATTCACAACCTGAGCAGCCTGCCTCATTTTGCCAACGCTAGTTACTTTGGCTTTAAAGACCCTGCTAAAATTGGGGTGGTGAGTGAATTTGTGAACGCTCAGGCCAACAATGTCTCTCAGCACCAATACGCCTACGCCACCACCTTCTTTGAAGACTACGACTTTCAATTGGGACTGGAATACATGAACACCAAGCTAGACAACTCGGGCTACAACCATTCCAATGCCCGCCTGAGCTATATTTACAAACTCCAACTAGAAAACAACTGGTATTTTTACCCTGGGGTTACGGCTGGCTTTAGCGGCTACAACTTTGACTATGGCAGCCTTATTTTCTCAGACCAAATAGACATTCTCTCTGGACAGGTAAATACCCAGACCTCTGACCCTATTGTGGCCACAGATAATATGGGCTATATAGACTTTGGCGCCTCATTCATGGCACACAACGACTACAATATGTCTTTAGGACTCTCTATTCGCCATTTAAACCAGCCCAAAATATCTTCTGAGCTCTCAGAGCGTGTGATTAATCTAAACATGCTTATAAGCGCTCAATTTGGCTATGAGATAAACCTGAACCGCTACCAACAAGGCCGCCTACCGAATTACTCCTACCTCTACTTGTTCCAAAACTTTAGCAAGCAGGGCCCCAACACCCGCCTAGACTTGTATCAGGAGCTGACTATGGCCAATTTGGTACTGGGCATAAACGAACATGTCTCTGGCCTGAACGGCGCCAATCTATTCCAAGTAGGCTTCTCTGCGGGTATGAAACTAGACGCTTTAGACATAGGCTTTAATTACAGCATTCCATTGGGCAACAGCCAATTCGCTACTCCCAACGCCTTTGAAATCTTCGTAAACTTTGACCTCTCTCCTTACAGGGTCAGAAACCGAAAAGATTTTAGTAGGTTTTACTAGCCTTTATAGCCAAGAGGCCTTTCATAAAATTATTGACGTAAATAGTAACAATCAGTTGTTTAGCACTATTAATTCATAAAATATTTCATTATGATAAATAAAGTTGTAAATTTGACTGTTAATAGGGTGTACCGCCTTATTTAGAAATTTTATACAGCGAAACTACTGTTTCTCTAGCCGACGGTTTAATGCCACTCGTCTATAGATATCCGGTATTTCGTCGAAAAAGTGAAAACGGCCAGCGGTTAGTTTCACACTTTTGCACGGTATAGATGTTTCCAAATTGCATTGTACACGCATTTATTTAACGACTATGAACCAAAAACGAATTACTAATCAGATTTTAAATCAAAAGAATTACACTTTAAATTCAACACTTAATTACTTATTTAACATTTCAAACATGAAAAAACTATTTTCTTACTTATTAATTTCGTCCATGGTGGTTTTGTCATCATGTACAAACTACGATGATCAATTCGATGATCTTAACACACAGATTAATACATTGAAGTCTCAAATTGAAGGATTCTCTTCTTTATCTTCAGGTTTAACTGCATTACAAGGAACAGTAGCATCTTTACAGACTGCTATTGCTAACATCCCTGTAACTCCTGCAACTGACATCTCTGGTCTAGAGTCAACTCAGGCTGCATTACAAGCTGGTTTAACTTCATTGGCTGACGCAGTTGCTGATTTACAAACTAGCTTAGCTTCTGCTGCTACTGCTGCTGAAGTTGCTGCTTTGTCTACTTCTTTAGCTGCTGTTCAAGCTGACTTAGATGATTTGTTAGCTTCTAACAACATTTACTCAACGGCTATATCTATTACAACTAACTCTGAATTAGATTTTGCAGTTGCTTTGGGTGACAAAGTAAATATTGTAAACGCAGCTGTTGTAATTACTCAGTCTAAAGATATGGATGCTGCAAAATTGGCTGGTGTAATGGCTAAATTTAGATCAGTAACAGGAAATGTTACATATACTGCTACAGAAACTGGAATAACTTCTTTTGGTGAATTCACTAATTTGACAGCCGGTGCTGTAGTAACTATTGATCAAAAAGCTCCTGTGAGTTTGCCTGCATTATCTTCTGCTACTACTTTGGATATTAAAGACAACACTGGTGTTACAAGCGTAAGTGTTCCAAACTTAGAAACTGTTACAACGTTGTCTAATCTTACTTTTACCAAAGCAACATCATTAGATTTATCATCTTTAACTAGATACGCTTCTGATTTAACAATTTCTGTTAAAAGTGGTAAAGTTAATTTAGATTCTTTCGTTACTACTACAACTGCTACTAATAATCCTGAATCAGGTAAAGTTATTACTGTTAGTGGAGCATCTGAAGTGGTTGCACCGTTAATAACAGGTGGTAAATTGATTATGGATTCTGTTTTAGAACCAAATTTCCCTGTTTGGAAAGGTGCTAATTCTTCTGCATTTGCAAAAGCAACTAAAGTTGTTTTACCAAGCATTACGGGTCAAGTTACTATCAATTTAAATACTTGGGCTCCAAAAGCGACGTATTTTCATTACATTGGTCTTGATGGTGATGACGCAACATCTACTGCGGATGATAAAATTTTAAAATTCCCTTCATTTGATACTGGTGCTGCAAATGGTAATCTTGAGACTTTAATTGTCGGTGGTTCAAGTACTTCAGTTGATGTAGACGGAGCTACTGATTTAACTTCATTTACAATAACTGGATCAACACATGCATTAACTGTTAATAATAATGATGCATTAACTTCTTTAACTCTAGGTCATACTTCTAAAGTAAGAGCTATTTCTGCAGGATCATTAGTAGTAACAGGAAATGAAAATATCGAAAGCATAACTGCAGATAGTTTAGATGATATTTCTACTTTAACAATATCTTCAAATCCAGCGCTTGAAACACTATCTTTTGCAGCGTTAAATTCTTTAGGAACTAAAACTGATGGAAAAGCATTAGGAAGTACTGCTTCAATTTCAATTACTGGAAATGCTCTAGCTGCATCTTTAATTCAATTACCATCTCCAACAGGTACATTACCTGCAGTTGCTGGTAAAGTAACAACCGCATCAGGTTTGACAGCAATGAAAACTTATATTTCAGCTAATGTTGCAGCAGCAGCAGGAGCGTCTAAAGTAACTATTGATGACGTTGCAAATGTAAAAGATCATTTAGGTGCTGATTATACTGGTACCGTTGAGCTTGCAACTAATACAGCTGCATCTGCTGAACAGACATGGTCAGCTGAAAACGATCCAATAAACATTGTGGACATTGCCGCAGGTACTGTATCTACAGCAGCTGTTGCAGCGCTAAAACAAAAGAATACTTATTCTTTAGTTGCTGGTTCAGCATTTGATGCTAATGAATTTATTGCTGTTAATCCAAATGGTACTGAGTTAGCTAAATATAACTTTACTACAGCGAACACTGGTGCTATTACTGGTTATGTTGCTTCAGATATCACGACTTGGGCTTCTGCTGTAGAGGCTGAGTTACAATCACAAATTGATAATAACGGTGCAGACTATACAGTAAGCATTGTTAACGATTGGGGTAGAACATCTACTTACGACATCAATATGTATCTTGACGGTTCTTTATCTGCAACTGCAGGTGCTGCTGGAAAAACATTAACTTTCACTTTTGATGGAACTCAGGTAGGAACTGTTGAGTCAAACAATGATGATGATTTAGCATCTGCTATCGCAAGAGCTATTAATGCTGGTGACGCATCAGACACTTGGTCTGCTGCAACTGCATCTGGTCCAAAAGTTGTTGTTACTCCTTTAATTGATGGTCAAACTAACTATAACTACACTGGATCATTTCCTAACTTTAGTTTCCCAGCTTACTCTGTAGCTGCTTCTTTAACTTCTTATTTAGAATTGTCTAACACTATTAGACAAGACACTAAAGTAGATTCTAAGGGTTGGAGAATAACAGTTCAAAATGATACTTATGCAATTAATGCTGCTAACCTTAATAGAGCTGAGACAGCTAGTATGTCTACTGCTTCAGGTATCGCTTTAACTGAATTAGTTGCAGGAACAACTTTAACAGATTCTCAAACTAATATTCAAGCTGATTTCTCAAAAGCAACAGCTGGTTCATCCGCTGTGTTAACAGGAACTAAAACTGTTAATCTTACATCTTGGATGTAATGTTTAAGTAATTATTTATTAAATTAGACCCTCCATTAGGAGGGTCTTTTTTTATGAAATATTTAGCTGCTTTATATTTTTTTTGTTTGTTATGTATACCTTATTTTCCAAGGCTTGATTCAATTGATATTATAGGAGCTCACTGGTTTTATTTGTCAGCTCTTAATCTAGTTTATTTTCTTGTATTATTTAATAAGAATCCTTTCCAAACTATAGCTACTTATAAAGATTTACCAGTTTTTTTTCTTTATTTATTATTTCTTTTTTTAGTATTTATATCATTATTTTATTCTAATAATCTTAATGTATCACTTGTTGATCTTGCGAGGATTTTTTCTATTTTTCTTACCGTTATTTACACTCTTTTATTTCTTCCATATGTAAAGTTGCAGTATTTGCTAATTACTTTTTTGTCCACGCTTATTATTGATTTGTTCTTCATTTATTATTACGTTGTTGAATACTTCACTGTAAATACATTTTCAATTGTTAGTTTTCAATCCATTTATACAGAATCACTTTTTAGAGGTTTTTCTGGTAACAAAAATATTATGGCTGCTTTTATATGTATGAAGTTTCCTATATCTCTTTATTACTTTTTTAAAAGTAAATCCCATATCTCTATTTTATATTTTCCTTTCTTTATTCTATTTTTTATTACCATTTTTTTGCTAAATTCTAGAGCTACATTTCTTTCTTTGTCTGCTGTTTTGTTTTTAACTCTTCTTTATTATTTCTTTGATTCTCGTAAAAAGCTATTTCATACGTTTTTAATTATCGCTTCATTGTCATTATCTTTTTATATTTTTACGTTTATCCTTTTTTACAATTCACCTGATGTTTCAATTGTTTCCGAGGTAAATTCCATTCAACTAAATGCTAAATCAAGTAATCATAGATTTTTGCTTTGGGATAATGCTCTTAATTATATTTTTGAAAATCCTTTTTTTGGATCTGGAATAGGTAATTGGAAAATTGAATCTGCACCATATTGGAAAACTGAATTATCCGATTTCATTGTTCCATATCATGCTCATAATGATTTTCTTGAATTATCAACAGAGTTAGGTGTTCTAGGTGGTTTGGTTTATTTCAGTATTTTTATTTTTATTTTTTATGTTTCAATTAAATCTATTCTGAAGTTTGACCTCAAATCAAGCTACAATCTATTAATTCTCTCTTTTTTTATTATATATTTTGTTGATGCTTTTTTAAATTTTCCATTAGAAAGAACAATTATCCAGTTAAATTTCGCTCTGTTCTTTTCACTATTTCTGTTTAATCATAGATTTCAGGCAAATGAATAAATATTTACATTTATTTTTATTTATTGTAGCCCTTTGTTGTTTTGTGATCTCAGCTTCTGTCTTAAAAACCTTTAGGGGCTTATATAAATTGCGCTTTGAGAAAAACCCCTCTTTACAAATTAGAACTGCAGAGCAATTCAACGAGAATTTTTCCTATTTCCCTAATATTTCTGCCTCAGCCATTCCTATTGATGGCTTAAGATTAGCTTATTATTTGCAAGATCCTAGATTAAGATCAGAGGTTAAGTATCTGTCAACTAAAGCAACTCAAGCAAACCCATACTTGGGTTATTCAGATTTTGTTTTAGGACGTTACTATTATAGTATGGGTAATATAGATAGTGCATTATATTATTCAAAAAAAGCTTTTGACTTATGGCCTAAATCAATAGACAATTACAAAATGTACAATCAAAGTTTAGCTTTTAAAGGTGATACCTTAGGTATTTTAAGTGCTTATGAAAGTATAGAAGACATATTTAGAGATAGAACTAAATATGGAGATATGTTTATAAAGTATTATGCATTCGCTAAAGTTAAATACTTAATTAAAAACTATCCAGATGAGTCTCACATAGAGTATGCTAATCTTAAAGGGCGTTGGCAACAGATTCACGAATATGAAGATGGTAAAATCACTTATGAAGATAATTTTATAGAATTTGATACTTCTAAAGATTTAGCAAAATTTAATGACACCAGTTATTTTGTCGCTAAATCCAATGATAGTTTAAATTTATTTTCATTATCAGATAGAAATTACAAAATAACCTCTCTTTTAGTAAGATTTTCAGATTCGTTGAAAACGCTAACCATAAAATATGATCCAAAATCTAATCAGCCTGAATCTTTTTTTAAAAAAGTTGATTAATATTTTATTTCCCACCTTAAATTAAGTACTTTTATTACTTGAAATTAAGTAATCAAATAATTAGTAAGTGCTAGGTGAATTAATAACCTCAAAAACAAGATTGCGCCTGTTGATAAAATTCTTTGTATCACAGGCCAATCGAGGTTATTTAAATGGTCTAGCCACGGAGATGGGTGAATCTACTAACGCCATCCGTAAAGAACTGAACCACCTGCATGACGCTGGTTATCTTCAAAAAGAAAAATTCAATAATAAAATACAATACAAGGCTAATACAAAGCACCCAATGTTCTCTGTGCTCCAAAAGGTAATACTTAAGCACCTGGGGCTTGAAGACGCTGTAGAGATTGTCCTAGAGCGAATGGGAGACGTGGAACAAATCATTCTCATTGGTAATTATGCCAAAGGAATAGATAGTGGCAAAATAGAAATAATCATAGTAGGTCAGGATTTAAATACTTCCTACGTAAGAAATCTAGAAGAAAAGCTAGAAAAGCTCATTTCCAGAAAGGT
>NZ_JAHEHX010000020.1:0-134694 GCF_024639685.1 Polaribacter sp.
TGAAATCCAGCTAAAAAACTCACTGCTGCTCCTACTCTATAAGAAGTCCCTAAGGTAAACTTGTCATAAAACTGAAAGTTAGAAGAAACATCTAATTGTAATGGAGCGCCTGAAACAATCTAGCTATTTCTGTCTCAATCTTTACAGCGATTGCACCACTTTTACGAGTCTGATTAACTACAATAAGCTCTATCTCAATATTTTAACTTCAAATATACAACAGAAAGTAAATAAACACCAAACTTGATTTTAATTATTTTTTAATACTTAAAAACATCATAGAACCACAAAACTAATTACCTTTGCTCTTATGATACATAAAGCCGGCTTTGTTAACATTATCGGAAATCCTAATGTGGGTAAATCTACCTTAATGAATGCATTAGTAGGCGAAAAACTATCTATCATTACTCCCAAAGCGCAAACAACGAGACATCGTATTTTAGGAATTGTAAATCACGAAGAATACCAAATTGTTTTTTCTGATACTCCAGGAATTATAAATCCAGCCTATGAACTACAAGCCTCTATGATGGATTTTGTAAAATCTGCTTTTGAAGATGCTGATGTACTAATTTACATGGTAGAAGTGGGCGAAACTGCATTAAAAAACGAAGCTTTTTTTAATAAAATAATACACAGCAAAATCCCTGTTATTCTTCTTTTAAATAAAATTGACAAATCAAACAAGGAAGAAGTAGATGAGAAAATTGCATTTTGGAGAAACAAAGTCCCCAATTCTTTTATTTATGTAATTTCGGCCCTAGAAAAATTTAATGTAGATGCCGTATTTTATAAAATAATAGAATTACTTCCAGAAAGCCCTCCTTTTTATCCCAAAGATCAACTTACAGACAAAAACGAACGTTTCTTTGTGAATGAAAAAATTAGAGAAAAAATTTTAACACACTACAAAAAAGAAATACCCTATTCTGTAGAAGTAGAAACAGAAAGTTTTATAGAAGAAGATGCAATTGTTAGAATTAGATCTATAATTATGGTAGAGCGCGATACACAAAAAGGAATAATCATTGGCCATAAAGGAACAGCGATTAAGAGAGTTGGTGCAGAAGCTCGAAAAGACTTAGAACGTTTTTTTCAGAAAAAAGTTTTTATTGAACTTTATGTAAAAGTGAATAAAAATTGGAGAAGTGATAAAAACCAATTAAAGAGATTTGGCTACCAACAATAAAAAAACTATTGCCTTTTAATTGAAATCTACTCTCTATTTTTTAAGTATCATAAGAAAACAACAACACCTCATTTTATCTCTATTTCTCTGAAATAAAAAGACCTGTAAAAGTCTTTTGTTTAATTGTATCTTTGCAAAAATTTTAGAATTCAAATGAACAGTATTATAGCCATTGTAGGAAGACCAAATGTTGGAAAATCGACACTATTTAACAGATTGGTTCAAGGAAGAGAAGCTATTGTAGATTCTGTTAGCGGAGTTACAAGAGATAGGCATTATGGAAAATCGGACTGGAATGGAAAAGAATTCTCTGTAATTGATACTGGTGGGTATGCTATAGGTTCTGACGATATTTTTGAAGAAGAAATTAGAAAACAAGTAGCTTTAGCCATAGATGAGGCAGATTTAATTGTTTTTGTGGTAGATGTAGAAGATGGTATAACACCAATGGATGCTGAAGTTGCCAAACTTTTAAGAAAAGTTAAAAAACCAATTTTTATTGCCGTTAATAAAGTTGATAATGCAATGCGCGATGCAGATGCTGTTGAATTTTATAACCTAGGTTTAGGCGATTACCACACTATATCTTCTATAAACGGGAGTGGAACTGGTGAATTGTTAGATGCAATTGCAGAAAAAATTCCTGCTCCTGAAGAAGTAGATTTAGAAAAAAAAGAATTACCCAGGTTTGCAGTTGTTGGTAGACCAAATGCCGGTAAATCATCATTCATAAATGCTTTAATTGGCGAAGACAGAAATATTGTAACCAATATTGCTGGTACAACTAGAGATTCTATTGATACAAAATACAACAGATTTGGTTTCGATTTTAATTTAGTTGATACTGCAGGAATTCGAAAAAAATCTAGAGTAAAAGAAGATTTAGAATTCTATTCTGTAATGCGTGCTGTAAGATCTATTGAATATTCTGATGTAATTATTTTAGTTATAGACGCTACTCGTGGTTTTGAAGGGCAAGATCAAAATATATTTTGGTTGGCAGAAAAAAACAGAAAAGGAGTTGTTATTTTAATCAATAAATGGGATTTGGTTGAAAAAGAAACCAATACTATGCGTGATTATGAAGCTAAAGTAAAAGAACAAATAGCACCTTTTACAGATGTACCCATTGTATTTATTTCTGCATTAACAAAACAACGTTTATTCAAAGCTATAGAAACTGCTGTAGAAGTTTTTGAAAACAGAAAAAACAGAATACCTACAAGTAAGTTTAATGATGTAATGTTAGAGGTGGTTAAAAACTATCCACCACCAGCAATTAAAGGTAAGTTTGTAAAGATTAAATACTGCATGCAGTTGCCTACACAAACTCCACAATTTGCATTTTTCTGTAACTTACCTCAATATGTAAGAGATCCATACAGACGTTTTGTTGAAAATAAATTACGTGAAATTTATGATTTTTCTGGAGTTCCAATAACCATCTATTTTAGACAAAAATAAGTCTGGTTCTCACCTTCTTTTCTTTAGAAGTGACAACTTTTTTTTCTTACAAACAATTCTTACCAACTTTTAATTTTAAAAATTTAGCTGTAAATTTATAGGGATATTTTTATCAATATAAAACACTTTATAATTGTAATTTTTTGAGTGTTTAAACGACTATTTTTAAAAACAATTTTAAAAGAAAATAATTACATGTTAACCTGGAAAGACATCATACATTTTGCCACAAAAGGCAACTCAACCCCAGATAAAAGAATGGAAAAATCTGAGGGTGAATGGAAAGAAATCTTAACTGCAGAACAATTTAGGATTACAAGACTAAAAGGTACAGAAAGACCACACACAGGTGAATTATGTTCTATATATGATGTTGGGCAGTACAATTGTATATGTTGCAATGCTCCTCTTTTTGATTCTACTATAAAATATGAGTCAAGATCTGGTTGGCCTAGTTTTACACAGCCAATTAAAGAAAACGCAATCAAATATGTAAAAGACACTACATTTGGTATGGTTAGAGTAGAAGTATTATGCAATACTTGCGATGCGCATTTGGGTCATATTTTTCCTGATGGACCAAAACCAAGTGGTTTGCGCTATTGTATTAATTCAGAAGCTATGAAATTAGAGAAAGAAAATGAGTAAAGATATTAGATTAGCTACAGTTGGTGGAGGCTGCTTTTGGTGCACAGAAGCCGTTTTTCTAGAAGTTAAAGGTGTGGAAAAAGTAGTATCTGGTTATGCAGGTGGTAATGCACCAGGCAAACCTACCTATAGAGAAATTTGCTCTGGGTTAACAGGTCATGCAGAAGTAATTCAAATTACCTACGATGCAACTATTATTTCTTACGAAGATATTTTGGTCATTTTCATGACTTCTCATGATCCTACAACGTTAAACAGGCAAGGAGCAGATAGAGGCACTCAATATAGGTCTGTTATTTTTTATCATGATGAACACCAACAAAAAATTGCAGCTGAAGTTTTAAAACAGTTACAAGTTTATTTTGATGATAAAATAGTGACTGAAGTAAGTCTATTACCTACTTTTTACGAAGCTGAACAAGAACATCAAGACTTCTACAAAAACAATCAAGGTTATGGTTACTGCACATATGTTATAGAACCAAAGTTATCTAAATTAAGAAAATTACACGCAGATAAGTTAGCATGAAATTAAACCTGAAAAACACCTTTTTAAATAATTTACCAGCAGATAAAGTTCTAGAAAATTCTAGAAGACAAGTAACAGATGCTGTATATTCTTTTGTAAATCCCAAAAAAACAAATCAGCCAGAAATAATTCATGTATCTCAAGAAATGACAAATGATTTAGGTATTACAACAAAAGAAACCAAGTCAGAGTTATTTAAAAATGTATTTACAGGAAATCAAGTTTATGCCAACACAAAGCCTTTTGCAATGTGTTATGGAGGTCATCAGTTTGGCAATTGGGCAGGTCAATTAGGTGATGGAAGAGCTATCAATTTATTTGAAGTTGAACATCAAAACAAAAATTGGAAAGCACAATTAAAAGGTGCAGGTAAAACTCCTTATTCTAGAACTGCAGATGGTTTGGCAGTTTTACGTTCATCAATAAGAGAGTATTTATGCAGTGAAGCCATGCACCATTTAGGTATTGCAACAACTCGTGCTTTGAGCTTAAGTTTATCTGGAGATCAAGTTTTAAGAGATGTTTTGTATGACGGAAATCCTGCATATGAGAAAGGAGCAATCGTTTCAAGAATTTCACCCTCTTTTTTACGTTTTGGAAATTTCGAAATATTCGCCTCTAGAAATGATATTACAAATTTAAAAGTACTTACAGATTATACTATAAAACATCATTTTACTCATTTAGGAAATCCATCAAAAGAAACATACGTTCAGTTCTTTAGTGAAGTTGCAAACAAAACTTTAGACATGATTATTGATTGGCAAAGGGTTGGTTTTGTGCATGGAGTTATGAATACAGATAACATGTCTATTTTAGGGTTAACCATAGATTATGGACCTTATGGATGGCTAGAAGGTTTCGATTTTGGTTGGACACCCAACACCACAGATAGACAAAACAAAAGGTACAGATATGGAAATCAACCCAATATTGGGTTATGGAATTTATACCAACTTGCAAACGCCTTATATCCTTTAATTGAAGATGCAGAGCCTTTAGAAGTCATTCTAAATCAATATAAAGTTGATTTTGAAAAGAAATCTTTACGAATGATGAAAAGCAAATTAGGCTTATTTGTTGCTGATGAAGAGGATGTTAAATTAATTCAAGAACTAGAAGATAATTTGCAATTAGTAGAAACAGATATGACCATTTTCTTTAGAAATTTAAGTAATTTTTCTAATTATAAAAAAGGATTTAAACTTATTGAAAATGCTTTTTATGATTTAGAAAATATTTCTGATGATGTATACAACAAATGGAATATTTGGTTCAAAAAATTCGAAAATAGGTTAACCATAGAAAGAGTTTCTGTTGATGAACGTAAAGAAAAAATGGATGCTACAAATCCTAAATATGTTTTAAGAAACTATATGGCTCAATTGGCTATTGATGCAGCAAATAATGGCGATTATAAATTAATAGATGAATTGTTTCAATTATTAAAAAATCCATATAAAGATCAACCAGAAAATGACAAATGGTTTGCAAAAAGACCTGAATGGGCTAGAGATAAAGTAGGTTGCTCTATGTTATCTTGTAGTTCTTAATATTGGTAAAATAAACGCATAGAGAAACATTTTAGTTGAAAAAATGGAACTAAAATGGACATTTACAATAGTAAATAGAAGATACCTTTGAATACATTCAAAGCTTTACACCTCCTATTATGTGATTTAGATAATTTACAGTAACTTTATGTAAAATACTATAAATTTATAGAGTGCACGAATAAAAAAGAAAGAAATGAACATATCCTTTATAATAAACAACAAAGAGGTTACAGTTGATGTTAAAGACGAATACACCCCTCTTTTATGGGTGATTAGAGATCATTTAAACTTAAAAGGAACAAAATTTGGCTGTGGAAAAGCAGCCTGTGGAGCGTGCACTTTACATATAGATGGTGCAGAAATACGTTCATGTTCTTATGCCGTAAAATTTGCTGCTGGTAAGCACATAACTACCATTGAAGGATTAGGAAATGAAGAGAATCCTCATCCAGTACAACAAGCTTGGATAGAAGAAGTAGTTCCACAATGTGGATACTGTCAATCAGGTTTTATGATGGCAACTGCTGCATTATTAAAAGAAAACAACAACCCTTCAGACGATGAAATAGATGACGCAATCTTAAATATTTGTAGGTGTGGCACTTATTATAGAATGCGAAAAGCAATTCACAGAGCTGCTGAACTTTCAAGAGATCAAAAAAGTTAAAAGATGAGCAAAAAAATATCGAGAAGAAAATTTTTAGTTAAAGGAGGGCTAGGAACACTTGGTGTATTAGCAGTAGGTACAGCTATATTTAGAAATCCTATAAGAAGAGAAATAATCGATTTTACAGATTCTTTTGTTGCACCATATTTAGGAACCGGAACAGAAGCCAACTTGTGGTTCGAAATTACCAAACACAACACCATACTTTTACATTCACCAAAAGTAGAGATGGGGCAAGGTACATTTACAGGGTTTGCTCAGATTGCAGCTGACGAATTGGATATAAATATTAACCAAATAGAAGTAATTGCCGCTGCAACTGAAAGTGGCATTGTAGATAATTTAGGAACTGGTGGTAGTTTATCTATTGCTTCTATGTGGACAATTTTGCGCGAATTGGCTGCTACAACAAGAGAAATGATAAAACTAGAAGCTGCTAAAAAATGGGGCATAGCAGTTCAGGAAATCACTACAAAAAATGGAATAGTGACTTTTAAAGACCAACAACTTTCTTATGCGCAAATAGCCGAGAATGTTACTGAATGGGAAATTCCTTCTACGCCAACATTAAAACCTTTTAAAGAGTATACTCTCATTGGCAAACCAATACCTAGAATCGATTTAAATGCTAAAGTTTTTGGTGCACCTATTTTTGGTATGGATGCAGAGATGGACAATATGCTGCATGCAGTTGTTTTAAAACCAGAACATATTGGTGCAACTTTCAAAAAGGCCAACTTTACCGAAGCAAATAAAATGCCAGGGGTTGTAAAAATTATTCAAATTGATGATTGGGTGGGCGTTATTGCTAAAAGTTATTCTGAAGCACTCGCAGCAAAAGAAGTTATTGATATAGAATGGCACATTCCAAAGAAATGGTCTGAAGAAGAAATAAGGTCTTTAATAACAGTAGGTAGTGGGAGTGAAATGTTGGTTCAAAAAGAAGGAAACTCTTTAAAAAAAGATGAATCTTTTTTAGAAATAGAATTCAAAAGCCCACTTGGTGCTCACGCTCAAATAGAACCAAATGGTGCAGTAGCTTCTTATAAAGATGGAAAAATTACAGTAATTATATCTACTCAAGTAGTAGGCATAACTCAAAAACAAGTTGCAAAAGCACTAAAAGTAAGTACAGAAGATGTAAATATAATTCCAACTTTTTTAGGAGGTGGATTTGGAAGGCGATTAAACACCTACCATGCTATACATGCCGTTCAAATGTCTAAAGCGGTTGGGCAACCTGTAAAATATTTTTTTACGAGACAAGAGGAATTTCAAAATGATATGTTTAGACCTCCAACTCATCATATTATGAGAGGTAAACTCAATAATGCAGGACAAATAGAAAATCTAGAACACCATTTTGCAAGCGGAAACGTAGCTACAGAATCTGTATTATTACCAAATATTACTAATAAAATACTAGGTGCAGACCTTGGTGCAATTCGAGGAGGAAGTATACATTATAATGGAATAAAAAATAGAAGGGCAATACAGTGGCACAAACCACTTCCTTTTGCTACAAGTTGGTGGCGAAGTTTAGGGTTATTGGCCAATACATTTGCTATAGAAAGTTTTGTAGATGAATTAGCAATACAAGGAAATAAAAATCCTATTGAGTTAAGACTAGCGGAGATAAAAGAAGATGAGGAAGGTATTAGGTTAAAAAATGTGATACAAAAGACACAACAACACACTAACTATTCAGATAAAGTTAAAGATGGAATTGCCATGGGATTTGCATGCTCTACAGACGCAGGAACACCTTGTGCGCAAGTGGTTGAAGTATCAATAATAGAAGATGAAATTAAAGTGCACAAAGTAACTTGTGTAATGGATTGTGGAATTGCTATAAATCCAGATCAAGTAAAAGCACAATGTGAGGGTGCAATTATTATGGCAATGAGTGCAGCAATGCACGAAAAAATGTACATTGAAGATGGGCAATTGCAACCAACCATCTTTGGTCCTTATCAGATGGCAATGATTAAACACGCTCCTAAAGAAATTAACGTGCACTTAATACAAGGTATAGATAAACCAGGACCTGTAGGTGAGCCGCCTTTAGGGCCTATTGCAGCAGCAATTGGGAATGCAGTTAGAAGGTTAACAGGAGAACGGTTAACAGAAATGCCATTAAAACTCTCTTAACATTGATTCACGAACTGAAAGAAATAATACATCAAGCAACCATCAATCAAAAAAAAGGATTGAAAAATGTGTTGGCCTCTGTTGTGCATTTAGAAGGTTCTTCTTACAGAAAACCTGGTGTAAGAATGTTAATTTCTGAAGATTTAACTTCTGTAGGCGCAGTTTCTGGAGGATGTGTAGAAAAAGAAATCATACAAAGAGCGAAAACTGTATTTAGAGATAACAAGCCTAAGATTATAACTTACGATGGAAGATACAGATTAGGTTGTGAAGGCATTTTATATATTTTAATTGAACCAATAACTATCACAGAAGAGTTTTTAACAATCTTTACAACAGCTTACTCCAGAAGAGAGACTCTAAAAATTGAAAGTAATTTTATATTAGAGGACGAATATTTTGGTAATTTCGGATCGATGATAACTTTCGAAAATCAAAAACAATTTTCATTTTTTGCATCTTTTGCTCCTGAAAAAAACACCCAGCTTTTTTCACAAATTTTACAACCCGCTTTTAAACTAGTAATTATTGGTGGAGAGCATGATGCTGTTCAATTATGCAAAATTGCTGCGAATCTTGGTTGGGAAATAGAAGTGATAACATCTGCAAAAGACAGTAAACAATTGTCTGATTTTCCTGGAGCTAGTAGAGTTTTAGGTGAGAGCCAAGAAACTATCGAATTTAAGGGTATTACAGAAAACTGTGCTATTGTTTTAATGAACCATAGTTATGTACAAGACTTAAAATATTTGGTAAAATTATCTAAAAAGAAGTGTGCTAATTATATAGGTATTTTAGGTGCTCCAAAAAGAAGAGAGCGTTTGTTTAATGAGCTTTTTGAGTTTTCCCCTGAAACTACAGAAGCATTTTTAGAAACCATTTACACACCTGCAGGTCTGCATATTGGCGCAAAAACACCTCAGGAAATTGCTATTTCAATTATTGCTGAAATTTTAGCAGTTACAAGAAATAAAGAACCCTTTTCTCTAAGAAATATTACAGGTAAAATTCACAGTAATTAAATTTATGAGTATTGCTATTTTAGTATTGGCTGCTGGGAAATCCTCTCGTATGCAAAGCATTAAACAACTTGAAAAAGTTGGCAACAAGACGCTTTTAAATATCACTTTAGAAAAAGCAGTTCAACTGCAAGAAATCGATATTTATTGTGTTTTGGGTGCAAATGCAAGTCTTATTAAAAAATCGATAGTATTACCTAATATAACAACTATTTTTAATGATAATTATATTAATGGATTAAGTACAAGCATTATTGCTGGTCTTAATTATTTTAAAGAACATGACTTAAATTTTGATGCTGTTTTTATTCTTTTGGCAGATCAACCAGCTATTGATGAAGAATACCTATCATCAATGAAAAATCTACATTTGAATAACCCATCTAAAATAATTGCAACCCAATACAAAGCGCACTTTGGTGTACCTGTGATTATACCTAAAACCTATTTTAAATCGCTTTTAACTATTAATGGTGATAAAGGTGCTAAAAGTTTTATTAACAAACACAAAACTGAAGTTTTATCATCAAAATTAGAAGCCAACAATATAGATATTGACACGCAAGAAGAATTGAAACTTTATAGAAAGTCAATTTTAAAATAGTTAATTTTACCAATATAAAATTAGTAAAATATTTTGGAGGAAGTGTTTTTTATATGTTACCAATAGCATTGAAAAAAATATAGCCACTAACAAAGGAAACAATAAAATAACGATAATATTTAACTCAAGTTTTTAATTTTTAAATAAGATGAGTGTAAACGCATTACTTTTTGGAAGTTTCTTTGGCTTTTTAGCCATAATTTTAGGTGCATTTGGAGCTCATTTATTAAAGAAAAAACTATCTCAAGACCAATTACAAAGTTTCGAAACAGGGGTTAAATACCAAATGTATCATGCAATTGTTTTGCTTCTTTTAGGTTTTAATTTAAATGATACACTGTCTATTGACAATTATATTGTGAATGCTTTTATTGTTGGAATAGCACTTTTCTCTTTCTCAATTTATGGTTTAGTGTTATCTAGTTATAAAGAGAGAAAACTAAAGTTTTTGGGACCAATAACTCCTTTAGGTGGTTTGTTTTTAGCTGCAGGTTGGTTACTTTTACTTTATAAATTTATCTTATTACTTTAAGCGATATTCAAAGATATTTCCTTCTTTTCTACCTGCTCTTTTATCAGTAATTAAAATTGTATTCTTTCCTTTAAAGCAAATCCCTTCGATTTTTAAGAATATTCTTATTATAGAATTTTGAGTTTAAATACTTCATAAAGTTTGAGAGAAATGTCAGGTATATAAAATAATTTACCAACCTCCAGAAGCACCTCCACCTCCAAAAGAACCACCACCAAAACCGCCTCCAAAACCGCCTCCTGACGATCCGCCTCCAAAGCCACCTCCAAAGCCACCACTTCTTCTACCAGCATTAGTTAAAATAATTGTATCAAAAATAGTATCTGCCAAAGAGCCTCTTCTAAATCTTTTACCTCCACCTCTATTGTTTTTGTTGCCTCTAAAAATTACAAGGAAAATTACAATAACAACAATTACTAAAAATATACTACCACCTTTCTTTTTAGATTGTTTTCTTGTGCCTTTAAATTCGCCTTGAAGTGTTTTAAAAATAATATCTGCTCCATAATCTAAACCTTGATAATAATTGTTTTTCTTAAATTGAGGAACCAAAACACGTTCAATTATCCTTTTGGTCTGAAAGTCTGTCATTAAATATTCGACACCTCTTCCGTTCTGAATGGCTACTTTTTTATCATTTTTAGCGAGTAAAACAAATACACCATTATCTTTTTTAGCATCTCCAATCCCCCACTTTTCTCCCCAGTTTGCCGCTAGATAATTGATATTTTCGCCCTCTGTAGAGTTAATAATTGCTATAACTATCTGTGTAGAAGTTGTATCAGAATAACGAACTAGCTTTGCTTCTAAATTTGTTTTTTCTGAATTGGAAAGTAAATTGATGTAATCGTAAACACTAGTTTGAAAATCAGGTTTTTTAGGTATTTGAAATCCTTGAGAAAACAAAGTAAACGATAAAAATAACGCACCAAATAAAAAAATTTGTTTACTGTGAAAATAATTTAAAAAAGCTTTATTTAGTTTAAAACTCATCCTTTAGATATTTCGTTAGAAAGCTCATTTTCATCATCTTTTTGCCAGGGAAAATGGTGTTTCAACTCCTCACCAGCCTTTAAAATCCCTGCAACCAAACCTTGTTTAAATTCCTGGTTTTTAAAGTAAAGTTGAATAATGTCTTTAGTAGTGTTCCAAAAATCATCAGGCACTACATTATTAATTCCTTCATCACCACAAATAACAAACTTTCTATCGTTAACAGCCACATAAATTAACACTCCATTTTTATCTTTAGTTGCGTGCATTTCTAATTCATGGAACACCTCTAAAGCTCTATCATAATGAGATTTATCTGTCTTTGCCTCTATATGCACTCTAATTTCACCAGAGGTGCTTTTTTCAGCAATGCGAATGGCAGCTACAATTTCTTGCTCATCTTCATTAGTTAAAAACGAGTTATTACTTGACATTTAGGCTGCTTTTTTATTAAAATCAAAATTAATATCCGGAGCATTTTCTGAACCAGGATTTGCTTTATATCTATCCATTTCATCGAAATTAAAGATCCCTGCTAATACAGAATTTGGGAAAATTTTAATATGCTTATTATAATTGTTTACCCCTTCGTTAAAACGGTCTCTAGCCACATTAATTCTATTTTCTGTTCCTTCTAGTTGGCTTTGAAGCTCTAAAAAGTTTGCATTAGATTTTAAATCAGGATAACGCTCTACAGAAACCAATAGTTTAGACAAAGCTCCACTTAGGCCAGCTTGTGCTTGTTGAAACTTAGCCATATTTGCTGCAGACAAGTCACCAACATTTATAGAAGTAGATGTTGCTTTTGCTCTAGCATTAATAACCTCTGTTAAAGTACTTTTTTCAAAATCTGCAGCACCTTGCACAGTTTTTACTAAATTTCCAATTAAATCATTTCTTCTTTGGTAAGCGCTTTCTACATTAGACCAAGTTGTTTTTGCATCTTCTTGTAATTCAACAGCGTTATTATTAAAGCCTTTTGCCCAACTATAAACTGCAAAAAGCAAAACTGCAATGACTGCTAAAGGGATAAACCATTTTTTCATAATTTTATTTTTTTGGATTGATTTTTATATTATTTACAAATTTACTAAAAAAAGCTGTGCTCTTTAGACCCTATTTTAAATAGCATAACAACAATTGTAGATTTTAAAAAAACAGCAGAGGAGATGTACTTCTTTAAGAAAATAACTACAAGAAACTACAATGAGTTTTTTATTTGAAGTAATTCTGCTTTTACAGACTCTAATCTGCTTATAATTTCGTGTTTATTAAAGGTGCTTTCTGGGTTTTTTTTAAGTTGCATTTTAGCACCATCTAGAGTATACCCTCTTTCTTTAACTAAATTAAAAATTAATTTAAAATTATGAATATCTTCTTGAGTAAAAAGTCGGTTTCCTTTTTTATTTTTCTTTGGAGTAATAATATCAAACTCTTTTTCCCAAAAACGGATAAGAGAGGCATTTACATTAAAAGCAGTAGCTACTTCTCCAATTTTATAATAACGTTTTTCAGGCAAGTCTATAAACATAATAACATTGTTTAGTCGTAAGATTGACTTTCTTCTGAGGTTTGTTGTAGGTCTGCAAACTCAGACACACTTAAATTTCCATAGTAAAAATTAATAGGGTTTACTGCAATGCCATTTTTATGAACCTCGTAATGTAAATGAGGTGCAACAGAAAGCCCTGTACTACCAACATAACCTATTAAATCTCCTCTTTTTACTTTTTCACCTCTTCTAACAACCATTTTACTTAAGTGTGCATAAATGGTTTTATACCCATAACTATGATCTATATAAACTACTTTACCAAAAGTAGAGCTTCTTTGTGCTCTATATATTTGTCCATCTCCAGAGGCATAAATAGGTGTTCCTTTAGGAGCCGTAAAATCCATTCCCTTATGAAATTTATTGATTTTCAGAATTGGATGCATCCTCATTTTGTATCCAGATGCTACATAAAAATCTCCTTTCTTAATTGGTAAAGTAGCAGGTATAGAGGCCAACATGTCTTCTTTTTCTTTTGCCAAAGCAACTATTTCATCTAAAGATTTAGATTGGACCACCATTTGCTTAGATAAAATATCTACTTGTTTGGTTATATTTTTAATTAATGTAGAGTTTTCAAAACCTTCTAAATCTTTGTATCTATTTACCCCTCCAAAACCAGCTTTTCGTTGCTCTAATGGAATTGGATTAGCTTCAAAATAACTTCTATAAATATTATTATCACGTTCCTGCAATTGCGATAAAACTGAAGAGCTTTCTTCTAATCTTTTATTAATAAGCTCAAAATGAAACTTCAAATTTTCTAGTTCTCTCTGCTGTGCTCGTTCAGAAGGCGATGTAATAATTTGACTAAAACCAATAAAACCTATAAAAGCAATCAGTAATATTCCAAAAAAACTAAATAGTATTTTACGATAATAATCGCTCTTTTTTACAGCAATTTTTCTGTAAGAAAGCGTATCCTCATCATAATAATATTTTACTTTTGCCATGTTGTGAAATATGCTATTTTTGTAATAGCTTTAGTAAATTTGAAAAACTAGTTTATTTATAAACAGACAAATTTACAAAATGTTTTACAACTGCTTTTTTTAAGTCGTTATTTTAAAAATATATTAACATAATCCAACCTGTTGGAAACTTCTTTTTTTATGAAATCTCAAGATATTCGCGCTACTTTTCTAGACTTTTTTCAAAAAAAATCGCATTTAGTAGTACCCTCTGCTCCAATGGTAAGTAAAGATGATCCTACATTGCTGTTTGTGAATTCTGGAATGGCACCTTTTAAGGAATATTTCCTAGGTAATGGAACTCCTAAAAAAAATAGGCTAACTGATTCTCAAAAATGTTTACGTGTTTCTGGTAAACATAATGATTTAGAAGAAGTAGGTTATGACACCTACCACCATACCTTATTTGAAATGTTAGGAAACTGGTCTTTTGGAGATTACTTTAAAAAAGAAGCAATTGCTTGGGCTTGGGAACTTTTGACTGAAGTATATAAAATAGACAAAGACATCTTATATGTTACTGTTTTTGAAGGTTCTGAAGATTCAGACAATCTATCTGTGGATACTGAAGCATATGATATTTGGAAACAGTTTATTGCTGAGGATCGTATTTTAAAAGGAAACAAAAAAGATAACTTTTGGGAAATGGGAGAACAAGGACCATGTGGGCCCTGTTCTGAAATTCATGTTGATATTCGAAGTAAAGATGAAAAGGCAAGAGTTGATGGAAAAACATTAATAAACGAAGACCATCCTCAGGTAGTAGAAATCTGGAACTTGGTTTTTATGCAATACAATAGAAAAGCCAATGGGAGTTTAGAAGATTTACCAAACAAACATATAGACACTGGAATGGGGTTTGAACGTCTTTGTATGGTGTTACAAAACGTTAAATCTAATTATGATACAGATGTATTTTCTCCTATTATTAGAGAAATAGGTGCCATAACAAACACTTCTTATGGTAAAAATGAGCAACAAGATATTGCTACTCGAGTAATTTCTGACCATGTTAGAGCTGTAGCATTTTCTATTGCAGACGGACAGCTACCAAGTAATACTGGAGCAGGTTACGTTATTCGTAGAATTTTAAGAAGAGCTGTTAGATATGGTTTTACCTTTTTAGAAAAGAAAGAACCTTTTATTTATAGGTTAGTAGGTATTTTGACTGACAAAATGAGTAAAGCGTTTCCTGAATTAAAAAATCAGAAACAACTCATAGAAAATGTTATAAAGGAAGAAGAAACTTCTTTTTTAAGAACTTTAGACCAAGGGTTAGTATTGTTAGATGCTATTATAGCTAATGCAAAAAGTAAAGAGATTTCTGGAGATAAAGTTTTCGAATTGTACGACACCTTTGGGTTCCCTATAGATTTAACCGCATTAATCTTATCTGAAAAAGGGTTTACTTTAGATGAAAAAGGGTTTAAAGAAGAGTTAAAAAAACAAAAAGATAGATCTAGAGCTGCTAGTGAAATGTCTACGGATGATTGGACTATTTTAGTAGAAGATAAAGAAGAAGAATTTATTGGATATGACTTTTTAGAAGCTAATGTTAAACTAACAAGATATAGAAAAGTAACCTCTAAAAAAGATGGTGAAATGTATCAGTTGGTTTTTAATTTAACTCCATTTTACCCAGAAGGTGGTGGTCAAGTGGGAGACAAAGGATATTTAGAAGATATAAATGGAGATGTAATTTACATTTTAGATACCAAGAAAGAAAACAACGTAATTATTCATTTTGCTAAAAATCTACCTCAAAATTTAGAAGCAAGTTTTAAAGCAGTTGTAGATGAGAAACAACGTTACAGAACAGAATGCAATCATACAGCTACTCACTTATTACACCAAGCCTTAAGAGAAGTTTTAGGCACCCATGTAGCCCAAAAAGGTTCTGCAGTACATTCTAAATATTTACGTTTTGATTTTTCTCATTTTTCTAAATTAACTACAGAAGAATTACAAGATGTAGAAAACTATGTAAATGCTCGTATTTCTGGAAAATTACCTTTAAAAGAAAGTAGAAATATAACTATGGAAAAAGCAATTGCAGATGGTGCAATGGCTTTGTTTGGCGAGAAATATGGAGATACTGTTAGAGCCATTAAATTCGGTAAATCCATAGAACTTTGCGGGGGTACTCACGTAAAAAACACAGGAGATATCTGGCATTTTAAAATTAAATCTGAAGGAGCTGTAGCTGCTGGTATACGTAGAATTGAGGCCATTACTAATGATGCTGTAAAAGATTTCTATTTTGAAAATAATAGCACTTTATTTGAAATAAAAAATTTACTAAACAATACTAAAAACCCTGTTAAAGCAGTTCAAAAATTACAAGATGAAAATGCTAACTTACAAAAGCAGGTAGAACAATTATTAAAAGATAAAGCACAAAACCTTTCTATTGAAATAAAAACTCAACTAGAGGAAATAAATGGTGTTCAATTCTTAGCCACTAAAGTAGATTTAGACGCAAATGGAATTAAAAACTTGGCGTTTGCTCTAGGTAAAGAATATCAAAATTTATTTTTACTATTTGCTTCTGCTCCAAGCAATGAGAAAGCTCTATTAACTTGTTACATTTCTAAAGAATTAGCAAATGAAAGAGGATATAATGCAGGTACTGTTGTTAGAGAATTGGGTAAATTAATTCACGGAGGTGGAGGTGGTCAACAATTTTTTGCAACTGCTGGAGGTAGAAATCCTGGAGGAATACCTAAAGCTTTAGAAAAAGCAAAAGAATATTTAGTATAAATAGTAGTGATTTTGATGTTATCAGGTTTTGGAATTTGGCATGTAAACTCTTTTTTGTTTGATAAATAAACCATTTTTCTCATTAAAGAGCTAACAATACTAACTTAAAGATATCTATTTTAAGTAAGTTAAAAGAATATTCGTTATGGATATTAAACTTTTTGTTTTATGATTAGTCTAATTAGTTAGATTATTTATTCTAATAAAATGTTTATCTTTAAAATATGCCATATTTAGATCCATATTCAGGAAATTGGTCTGCAAAAGAAGCAAGACACTTATTAAAAAGAACTTCTTTTGGAGTATCACAAGCTTTAACAGAAGAATCTGTTAGTTTAGGATTATCAGCAACTATTATAAAACTTTTTGAGGAAAAACCATTACCAGAAACTCCTTTAAAATATGAGTTAGATGGTACTGAACGAGGTCAGGTAAATGACCCTGATGTAAATTATGGGGAAACTTGGGTTACTGCTCCTCCATATCCAGATTTACCTACAAGTCAAGAAAGAAATCGAGTTTTTAGAGCTAGAAATAGATCTATGTATGCATGGTCTTTTTTGCAAATGCAAGAAGCTGGAATTTCTATTAGAGAGAAACTAACTTTGTTTTGGCACAATCATTTTGTATCAGAAAACACAAATCCTCATAGAGAATTTTTTTATATTAATACGCTTAGAAAAAACGCAACAGGCAATTTTAAGGAGCTTACAAAACAGATTACTATAGATCAAAATATGCTCATATATTTGAGTGGAAATCAAAATAGTGATAAAGCTCCTAATGAAAACTATTCTAGAGAATTATTAGAGCTATTTACCATAGGTAAAGGTGATGCTGTTGGTAATGGAGATTATACAAATTATACAGAAGATGATGTTATTCAAATAGCAAAAGTTTTAACGGGTTGGAGGTCTAGGTGGATAAAACATGAAGATCCTAATAATGCTTATTTTACAAATAATAGACATACTAAAGGAAGTAAAACACTATCTCATAGGTTTGATAATGCTGAGATTTCTGAAAATGCAGAAAATGAATATAAAGACTTAATTGATAAACTATTTGAACAAGAGGAGTGTTCTCGTTTTATAATTAGGCAAATGTATATTTGGTTTGTAAATGCTGAAATATCATTAGAAATTGAAACTAATATTATAGAACCTTTAGCAAAAATAATTAGAGATAATGATTATGAAATTGCGCCAGCTTTAAAAGTATTATTGGCTTCAGAACACTTTTTTGAAAATACATTTTGTATGATAAAAAGTCCTATTGATTTGCTGTTTTCTACCACAAAATCTTTATTGGTTTCTGCGCCAAAAACTTCCTTTAAAGAAGAATATGAATTTGCTTTTACACTATATTTAGCTGCTTCAGATTTAAATCAATCTATTTTTCATCATCCAGATGTAGCTGGTTGGAAAGCCTATTATCAATCACCTCTATATTATAAAAATTGGGTGAATAGTTATCTACTTCCAAAAAGATTAGACTATTGTAGAATTTTGGTAACAGGAGGAGACCTCCTTATAAATAATAAAAAACATAAAGTGCCTGCTTTAGTTCCTGTTTTAAATATTGCTGCAGGAATAACAAACGCACAAGACCCAAATGTTTTAGTTAGGGAGTTGGCTAATCAGTTGTTTAATTATGAGATTACTGAAAATCAAATTACCAGTTTAAAAGATATTTTAATCCCTGGTTTACCAGATTTTGAATGGACTGTTGAATATTCTGATTATCTAAGTGCCCCAAACAATACTGCAATAGAACAAGCAGTTGATAATAAATTAAGAAACTTAATTTCAGTAATGGTTCAAATGTCTGAATTCCAAATAATGTAGTTATGAAAAAGAATCAGAAATTAAATAGACGAGATTTTATAAAGTTAAGTTCAATAGCTACTGCCTCACTTCCTATTGCTTTGAGTGGTTTCCCAATTTTTGCAAAAGAAAAACCAGCCGCATATCAATTTTCCACAGAAAATGATAATATATTAGTATTAATACAATTGCAAGGAGGAAATGATGGTTTAAACACCGTTTTCGATTTAAATCAATATGATAATCTACAAAATGTTAGATCAAATATTATTATTCCAGAAAACGATTTATTAACTGTTAACGGAACAACTCGTTTTCATCCTTCTATGTCTGGACTAAAGGCTATTTGGGATCAAGAAAAACTAGGAGTTATTCAAAATGTAGGGTATCCAGATCAGAACCGTTCGCATTTTAGATCTACAGATATTTGGAACTCAGCTTCAAGTGTAAATGATTATATCTCTTCTGGTTGGATTGGACGTTTTTTTGATGTTAATCATGCTACATTTCCAGAAAATTATCCTAATGAAAACAATCCAGATCCATTTGCCATTACTATTGGTAGAGTTGTATCTGAAACTTGCCAAGGAATAAATTCTAATTTTTCTATGGCATTAGAAGATCCAGAAAATCCTGGAACTGCTTTGGTTTCTAATACTGGTAATATTCCTGATAATTGTTATGGAGATGCTTTAGCCTTTGTAAATGAAACCATAAAACAAACAAATGCATATGCAGAAGTAATTAAAAATGCATCTAGTTCTGGAAACAATTTATCTACTAAATATAATAATTCTAGTTTATCTGAAAAATTAAAACAGGTTGCTAAACTAATTTCTGGCGGATTAAAAACCAAAGTATATGTGGTACAACTTGGTGGTTTTGATAATCATGATACCCAAGTAGTAGAAGGAGTTACAAAAACAGGTAAACATGCAGATTTATTAGAAGAATTATCGGATGCTATGGCTGCATTTCAAGATGATTTAAAATTATTAAATATTGAAGATAAAGTACTTGGAATGACGTATTCTGAGTTTGGAAGAAGAATTCGTTCTAATGCTGGTTTAGGTACTGACCATGGAACAGCAGCTCCTTTATTTGTTTTTGGAAATTGCGCAAAAAACCAAGTTTTAGGAGACGCACCAGAAATTGACACTCAGGTTGACGAGAAAGAAGGGGTTCAAATGCAATTTGATTTTAGAAATATTTATAGTACTATTTTAACAGATTGGTTAGGTGCTACAAAACAAGAATCTACTAGTATTTTATTTGATGAATTTGATGCATTGCCACTTTTTAAATCAGGTTGTTCTGTGGCACTTTCTACTGATGATATTTTATTAGAAAAATCAGAAATTAAGGTCTTTCCAAATCCTACTTCAGATTTTATCAATATAAAGTTCTTTGGAACAAATGAACGCACTAGAATTACTTTATACAATAGTATTGGTGCTGTAGTAAAAGAAATTTCCCACAAGAATTATAGCTCTATTCAACATTCTATTAAAATTGATGTACAATCTTTACCAAAAGGCAATTACTTTATTCATTATCAAACTAAAGGTAATTCTAAAACTAAAAAATTGATGAAGTATTAAATTTCGATTAAATTTACTTTTCAAAAAAAGTAGTTTATGAAATTTCTAACTTCCATTCCTTTAAAAAAACAAACAACAAATCGAATTGATTACAATGCTAGCATTCTGTTATTAGGCTCTTGTTTTTCAGAAAATATAGGAAACAAACTCAACTACTTTAAATTTAAGCAGCTACAAAACCCGTTTGGTATTTTATTTCATCCAAAAGCTATTGAACAATTTGTTACAGATGTTATTAATAAAAAAACATTTACGAAAGAAGATTTAGTGTATCAAAATGAAAGATATCATAGTTTTGATGCACATTCATCTTTAAGTGAAGTTGATGAAAGCACTATTTTAAATAATTTAAACTCAGAAATTTTAGCTACTCAAAAATATTTAGAAAACACTTCACATCTTATCATAACTCTTGGTACAGCTTGGGTATATCGTTTTAAAAAGACTAATAAAATTGTAGCCAATTGCCACAAAATACCTCAGAAAAAATTCTTAAAAGAGCTTTTAAATATTGCTGAAATTACTAATAGTTTAGAGTCAATAGTGTCATTAATAAAAAGTACAAATCCAAACATTACAATTCTTTTTACAGTTTCTCCTGTAAGGCATTTAAAAGATGGTTTTACCCAGAATACACAGAGTAAAAGTCATTTAATATCAGCAATTCACGAAGTTGTAAACATTAGAAAAAACGTTCATTATTTTCCTTCTTATGAAATTATGATGGATGAACTTAGAGATTATCGTTTTTATGCAGAAGACATGATTCATCCTAACAAGACAGCCATTCAATACATTTGGAAACGTTTTACAGAGGTTTGGTTAGCAGAAAACATGACATCAACCTTAAAAGAAGTTGATATTATTCAAAAAGGAATTGCTCATAAACCATTTAATGCAACAAGCAAAGAACATAAAGAGTTTTTACAAAATTTATCTTTGAAAAAAAAACTAATTATTACTAAGTACCCACATATCAAGTTCTAAAATAAGGCACTTAACGTATTTAAATTTAATCTTCTATAAACTGAGCCACATTTTGCCAAGGGCCTCCGTTAATAACATCCAAACCATGTTGCTGTAAAAATTGTGTAGCTTGTCCACTTCTTGCTCCACTTCTACAAACAGCAATAACTGGTTTCTTCCAAGATTTAATCTGCTCTAGTTCTAAAGGAATTAAGTTTAAAACAATATGTTTTGCAGTAGCAACATGCCCCTCATCCCATTCCTCTTGTGTTCTTACGTCTAGAATTACTGCTTGTTTCTCTAAATAATCTTTAATTTCATTACTCATATCTTTCCTTTTAAAAATGTCAAATAAACCCACGTTATTTTTTTAAAGCTAATGCAAATTTAAACCATTTTCAATAAGACTAGTGTAACTTTTGTTACTTTTTAAGTTTTGTAACGTTTCTAAAATAGCATTTTTAATTTCATAATTCTTATGTAAAGCCAATTCATAAAGTTCTAATTGTAACAGCCAGTCTTTGCGAAAATCACTTTTTAATTGATTATAAATAGTTGCAATTTTAGCTTCTGTAACTGTATTATCTTCTCGCATTTTTCTAACTTCTGCATACAAAGAATACAATTGCTTTTCAGCATCAGAATACATGATTTTATGTGTTTTAGTTTCAGAAACTTTACCCAAACCAACAAAAGAATCTACATCTGCAGGCCCTGCATAAGCTGATATAATTGAAGAACCAACAGCCATATCATATAAACCCCAATCAGGCTGAAATAATATTTCTTCTTTATAAGTAACTGTGCACTCATCAAAAGTGATGATAAGTATTTTACCTCTTAAATCTCTAGTGCCAGTTATAGCTCTCCCTTTTAAAACAATTCCACTTTCGAACTCTAAAGTCATAAATTCGCCTTCATAAATACCGTAAGCTTTTAAATCTCTTGGGCTCATATCTTCTATAGCCAAATTGACCCCTTTTAACTTACCAATTGGGCTACCAAATCCGTTTTGATGCACAGCTATTCCGTGCCCTATTAATTCTTTATCTCTATTAGACAAAGCTGTTGCTCCTTTTGTTTGAAAGTAAGCGACTTTATTATTATTAAACTGAATTACTTTATCAAAAACACCAGAAACTTGAATACCCGTGGTTAATTCAATTGTTCCTAAGTTTTGAGAATCTATAAGTTTTTGAACGCCATTTAAACCACCTTTTCTTAGTGCCATTGTATTTGCAAATTCGTTTAAAACCATACTTAAATGGGCAAAATCTGGAGTAACGAATAATTGAGGTTGTGGTTTTGTAATATCAAAATTCTTTGTAGCTGCTTCTATAGAATATTTTACTTTTTCTACTTTATCTTGCATGCACCAAGCACTTTCTCCTATAGACGATAAAAGACCTGCTCCATATATCTTAGGATTATCTAAAGTGCCAATTAACCCATACTCTACTGTCCACCAATGCAAATTACGAATCATAGCCATTTCAGACAATTCACCCATATTATTTTGTAGCCAAGCTACCTTTTCTTCAGCTTCTTCAATTTGTTTTTCGCTAGAATTTGGGTTTTCTTTTAAGATAGATAAAAGTCTGATTGCTTCATACATTTCATAGTCTTTGGCAGATGAAATAGCTTTGCTCCCAATTTCTCCAAAACGTCTTAAATACTCTGAATATTCAGGATTTGCAATAATAGGTGCATGACCTGCAGCTTCATGAATTATATCTGGTGCAGGTGTATATTCGATATGATTTATGGTTCTCATATCTGAGGCAATCACCAAAACATTATACGCCTGGAACTCCATAAATGCATTTGGAGGTATAAAACCATCTACAGAAACAGCTGCCCAACCAATCTCTTTTAAGATTCTATTCATACCTTCCATTCTTGGAATGTTTTCTTTAAAAATACCTGTTTTTTCTAAACCAGGAATGTAAGATTTATGTGCAACTTTACTTAAATAATCTACATTCATACGCATCACATATCTCCAGACTGCATGGTTTTGAGGTGTATACTCTTCATAAGGTTGCTGTACAACAAATTTGTGTAAATGTTTGGGTAACTTCCTAGTTACATCGTTCATTTCAAAGTGTGAATCCATTACAAAAATCTCATATAATTTACCTTGTAAAATTACGATTTCTATAATGAATCATGAATTTTTTTGATGTTAAAAAATAATATGAAAAAGATTATTCTGTTTAATTACGATATTGATAATTGCTATGTAAAATTAGAAAAATTGATGGTCCCTTTATATTCTTAAAACTTACACATCTACGCTATCGGTTTCGTAAAATTTTAAAATACTGTCTAAAATCTTTCTTATTTTTACGTTATAAATCAACAACATGAATAAGAAAGTAATCTTAATGATACTAGATGGTTGGGGTATAACACAAGACCCAAAAGTTTCTGCCATTTACAATGCCAATACACCATATATTAATGCACTTTATGAAAAATATCCTCATGCAGAATTAAGAACTGATGGAGAACATGTTGGTTTGCCTGAAGGGCAAATGGGTAATTCAGAAGTGGGCCACATGAATTTAGGTGCAGGTAGAATTGTATATCAAAACTTAGCTAGAATTAATAAAGCTGTAAAAGAAAAAACACTAGGCCAAGAGAAAGTATTGCTAGATACTTTTGCTTATGCCAAAGAGAACAACAAAAATGTTCATTTGTTAGGTTTAGTTTCAAATGGGGGTATTCATGCTCACATCAACCATTTAAAAGGAATTTTAGGTGTAGCTAAAGAAAATAATGTTGATAATGTTTTTCTTCATGCTTTTACAGATGGTAGAGATTGTGATCCAAAATCTGGCGCTTATTTTATCAATGATATTGAAGAATATATGGCTGAAACCACAGGTGAATTAGCCACTGTTACTGGGCGTTATTATGCTATGGACAGAGATAACAGATGGGAAAGAGTAAGTGAAGCTTATCATGGAGTAGTAAACGGCACAGGTACCAAAACTACTAATGCTATTACAACCATTAAAAACAATTATGAAGAAGGTTTAACAGACGAATTTCATAAACCAATTATTGTAACTAACGAAGATGGTTCTCCAAAAACGACAATAAAAGAAGGAGATGCAGTAATTTTCTTTAACTACAGAACAGATAGAGGAAGAGAATTAACAAATGTGCTTTCACAAACAGATTTCCCTGAATTTGATATGAAAAAACTAGATTTATATTATACAACAATGACATTGTATGATGAATCGTTTTCAAATATCAACGTAATTTATAATAACGATAATATTAAAAATACCTTAGGTGAAGTTTTAGCAAATGCAGGTAAAAAACAAATAAGAATTGCTGAAACAGAGAAGTATCCTCATGTTACCTTTTTCTTTTCTGGAGGTCAAGAAGCACCATTTGATGGCGAATCTAGAATATTAAGAAACTCACCAAAAGTAGCTACCTATGACTTAAAACCAGAAATGTCTGCCTACGAATTAAAAGATGCACTTTGTGAAGATTTAGAAAAAGGTGAAGCAGATTTTGTTTGTTTAAATTTTGCAAATGGAGATATGGTTGGACATACAGGAATTATGGAGGCAGCAATAAAAGCCTGTGAAACTGTAGATGATTGTGCAAAAGCGGTTATTGAAACTGGTTTAAAAAACGGCTATTGCACCTTATTAATTGCAGATCATGGCAATTGTGAAACAATGATGAATCCTGATGGATCTCCTCATACAGCACATACTACAAACCCAGTGCCTTTTATTTTAATTGATGATAAAATCAAATCTATAAAAAGTGGTATTTTAGGAGATATTGCACCAACTATTTTAGAATTAGTTGGGGTTAAGCAACCAAAAGAAATGACTCAAAAATCGCTACTATAATATATGAGAAACTTAGCTATTTTATTCGTAGGCATCTTACTTTATTCATGTAATGCAAATAAACATCTTGTAGAAAACAAAAAAGATGTAGTGAAAGAAATTGAGGTTAAAGAACAAATTGAAGAGTTTATTAGAAAAAAAGCAACAACTGCTAATGCAACAAAAAACGATAGAGGATATTTAATTGGTTTTGCCAGCAGAGAAGCCTTTAATGACAACTCTTACCAATATTGGTTTAATGATAGGTACAGTTCGTATAAAACTGACCAAGAACTTATTGCTAAGTTAAAACCTATTATTAACGATTTTACCATTAAAGGTTTTATGGGAACTTGGTGTGGAGATAGCAAAAGAGAAACACCTCGTTTTTACAAAATTTTAGATGAAACAGGTTTTGATCAAGATTATTTTGAGCTAATAACAGTGGGTAGAAACAAAAAAACTCCAGATAATTTACAAGAAGGTTTTAATATCATAAGAGTACCTACGTTTATCTTTTATAAAGATGGTGAAGAAGTAGGTCGTTTTGTAGAATATCCTAGAGAAACTTTAGAAAAAGATATTTTAAATATTTTGACAGGAGCACCTTACAAGCACTCTTATGACAGAAGTAAATAATATAAAAACGTTATTTCTCTAAAGTGCTATTCATTCATAAATCCTAATAATTGTAGTAACTTTGTGTTTCAATTTTTTTACCATGATTAAGATTAAAACTAGAGAAGAAATAGAAATTATGCGCGAAAGTGCTTTAGTAGTTTCTAGAACATTAGGTATGCTTGCCAAAGAAGTTAAACCTAGTGTAACCACTTTATTTTTAGACAAGCTTGCAGAAGATTTTATTAGAGAACAAGGTGCTATTCCTGGATTTTTAGGTTTATATGATTTTCCTAATACACTTTGTATGAGTCCAAACTCGCAAGTTGTTCACGGATTCCCTACAAAAGAACCACTAAAAGAGGGAGATATTATTTCTATAGATTGTGGCGCTTTAAAAAATGATTTTTATGGAGACCATGCCTATACTTTTGCCGTTGGAGAAATTGATGCAGACACCAAAAAACTTTTAGACATAACTAGAGAAAGTTTATACGTTGGTATAAGAGAATTTAAAGCTGGTAATAGAGTTGGAGATGTAGGTTTTGCAATTCAAAATTTTACTGAAAAACATGGTTATGGAGTGGTTAGGGAGCTCGTAGGCCATGGCTTAGGACGTAAAATGCACGAAGATCCAGAAATGCCAAACTATGGTAAAAGAGGAAGAGGAAAAAAGTTTACAGAAGGTATGGTAGTAGCTATTGAGCCTATGATAAATATGGGAACTCAGAAAATTAGACAACATGCAGATGGGTGGACAATTACTACTTTAGACAATAAACCTTCAGCTCATTTTGAGCATGATGTTGCCATTGTTAATGGTAAGCCAGAACTTTTATCTACCTTTAAATATGTCCATGATGCATTAGGTATAGAAACTAATGAAGAAGATGAATTCAGACAAAGCCTATAGTGTCTATCTTTAAAACCATATTAAATACCATACCAAGACCTTTATTGATAAAAGCAAGTTATGTGGTTAGACCTCTAATTGCTTTGTATTTAAAAGGTAATAAATTTACAGACCCAATAGATGGTAAATCCTTTAGAAAGTTTTTACCTTATGGATATGGAAAACAAAGAGAAAACGCACTTTCTCCATCTACATTATCTTTAGAAAGACACAGGTTAATGTGGTTGTTTTTAAATGATGAAACTAACTTTTTCACCTCAACCAAAAAGCTAAAAGTTTTACATATTGCACCTGAACAATGTTTCTTAGATATTTTTAGAAATCAGAAAAATCTAGCATATATTACTTCTGATTTAGAAAGCCCAATAGCAGATGTAAAAGCAGATATTTGCGATTTACCTTTTAAAGACAATGAGTTTGATGTCGTTTTCTGCAATCATGTGTTAGAGCATATTCATGATGATTACAAAGCAGTGCAAGAGTTATACCGTGTTTTAAAAAAAGGTGGGTTTGGTGTTTTTCAAATTCCGCAAGATTTAAATAGAGCAACTACTTTTGAAGATGATTCTATTACAGACAAAAAACAACGTGCAGAAATTTTTGGTCAATATGATCATGTGCGCGTTTATGGTAGAGACTATTTTGATAAGTTAAGAACTGTTGGTTTTAGAGTTGATGAAGTAGATTATACAAAAAAAATCGCTCCAGAAAAACTAGAACGATTTTGTTTGATGGAAGGAGAAATACTTCCTGTTTGCTATAAGTAAACCTTTAGTTATAATTTGTAAATTCCTCTAATTCTCCGTTATCATTTGTATATAATAAAATAACTTGCAACTTTTTTAATTCCTTTAATAACGCTTTTGTTTTTTCTAAACCCATAGCCATAAATGCTGTAGCATAGCCATCTACATCAGCGCAATCCAATGGTGCTATAACAGATACACTCAATAAATTACTTTCTTTTGCCAAACCTGTTTTGGGGTTTATTGTATGTACATATTTTTTTCCATCATCTGTAATTTTAAATTTCCTGTAATTTCCAGAAGTTGCCATTGATTTTCCAGAAAGATTAATGGTTTTGTAACCTGTAGTTACATCAACAGGGTTAACCAATTGAATAAGCCATGGTTTTTTATTTTTCTTGACTCCTTTAGCTCTAATTTCTCCACCAATTTCTACCATGTAACTTTCTATTTGTCTAGAATCTAAAAATCTAGCAACAATATCAATTCCAAAACCTTTAGCTATTGAATTAAAATCGAGATATACTTTTGGGTCTTCTTTAATAATGATATTGTCTTTTTCTGAGACTTTGTCTAAACCTACGTACCTAAGTTCTTTTTTAATAACCTCTTTCGTGAGAGATGTAAACTCCTTTCCCGGTCCAAAACCGTAAGCATTAACTAGATTACCAACAGTCGGATCAAAAAAACCGTTAGTTTCTTTATAAATTCTTTTCGATTTTTCTAAAACCTCCTTAAAAATAGGATCAATCTTTACGGAAGTATCTCCACTATTAATTTTAGAAATAGCTGAATTTGGAATATATGTAGAAACTGAATTGTTGATTACTGCAAACAAACTATCTATTTCATTTTGATAATTTTTTTTAGCATTTAAATACGTGATTTTAAACGTTGTCCCGAAAACTCCTCCTTTTAAGGTATAATCTTCCCTTTTCTCATCTAAAGCACAAGAAATAAAGACAAATAGCACTAAAAAGGAATAACTTAATCTTTTGAAAGTCATAACAAATGATTTAATTACAAAAATAGCGTTTAAAATTTTCATAAAATAACGTCAATCTTACTTTTTGTTTGACGATTTTGTTAAATTTGTATAAGAATTTATAATTTATATATAATGAAAAAATTAACAGCGTTTGCAATTCTATTTAGTTTAATCATCACTTCTTGTGTGTCAAAAAAAGAGTTTGTTGCCTTACAGACTAAACACGAGCAAGCTAAAGACGAATTATTAAAGGTAGAAACTAGTTTACAAAAATGTTTAATAGAGAGCGAAAAGAAAGAAACGAAAGTTTTTGCATTAACGGAACAAGTTAAAAACTTAAAAGAAGATAAAAAAACAGCATTAAAGCAAGTAGAAAACCTAACTGTTTTAACACAGTCTTCTTCTGATAATATTAAAAACGTAATTTCACAATTAAGTGAAAAAGACAAATACATCAATGGAGTTAGACAAGCAATGACTCAAAAAGATTCATTAAACCTTGCAATTAAATACCATTTAACAAAAAATTTAGCTGATGGTATCCAAGATGAAGATATAGAAGTTAATGTTGAAAAAACTGTTGTTTTTATTTCTATTTCAGATAAGCTCTTATTTAAAAGTGGTAGCTACAACGTAACAGAAAACGCATATACTGTTTTAGAAAAAATTGCAAAAGTAATTAAAGATCAACCTAAAATGGAGGTAATGATAGAAGGGCATACTGATGCAACACCTATTAAAAGAGATATTATACAAGACAACTGGGATTTATCTGCTTTAAGAGCAACTTCTATTACAAGAATTTTACAATACAAATTTGGTGTAAAACCAGAACGTTTAATTGCTGCTGGAAGAAGCCAATATGTTCCTTTAGCACCAAATGACACTGCAGAAAATAAAGCAAAAAACAGAAGAACTAAAATTATTATTATGCCTAAATTAAATCAATTCTTTGATTTATTAGAGCAAGATTCTGAATAATTCTTTTCTTTAAAAATTATAAGAAACCAACTCAATTGAGTTGGTTTTTTTAGTTTTGAAGAATTCACAACCCAAATTACCATCTAATGATACATCTAATTGTAGGAAATACTGGCTCAGGTAAAACTACCTACTCTAACAAACTAAAAGCAAAAACTAACGGAATTATATTCTCTATAGATCATTGGAACAAAACATTATTTCTAGCTGATAAAAAACCTGATGAAGGATTACATTGGTTTCTTGAACGAATTGATAGAGCTGAAGAAATGATTCTAAGTTTGGTTCATCAACTAGAAGAAGCAAATACAGATGCAATTTTAGACTTAGGTCTTTCTAAATTTGAGCATCGAGAAAAGTTTAGAAAATTTACTGCAAAAAATGATTATGAATTAAAGTTACACTTCTTAAACATAACTAAGGAAACAAGACTTAAAAGAATACTACAAAGAAATGAAGAAAAAGGGGAAACTTATCAATTTGAAGTAACTCAAGAAAACTTTAATTTTATGGAAACTTGGTTTGAAAAACCCAATTCAAAAGAAATGATTGATGGAATTACCATCAACGAGTAACATCTAAAAAAACTAAAGCATCGTTAAAAAATCTTCAAAAGCTACATAGTAGGGTTGATCTTTAAACACAGGACTTTCTACACTTTCTGCATTTGCAATTCCAACTCCTGCAAACCACACTTTTGCATTTTGCTTTTTTGCATGATTAAGAAAAGTTTCCATCCAAATTGTATCATACTCATTTGGATTTTGTAAGTTTTTGGTAGCTTTTACCAAAACAAAAATCGTTGGTTCTCCCTTCTTAAAAAGTACAAACTGTGGATGTCTTTTTAATTGACTATTGATAGCTTGAAACTCATAGCCCATTTCTGTAAGCTTCTCACCTACAATATTCATGGCTAAATTATGCAATTCTTGTGCTGTTAAAATCTGCATTACTTCTTTTTATTTCGTCTGTTGTAATTTTTATCACCTCTAGTTTTAGGCTTTTTATACTTTTTCGCAATTTCTCTTCTGTACGAACCTCCTAAATTAACTTTACTATTCTTTTCACTTTTTTCATGAAAAGCAGGACCAGGAATATATTCTAAACCTGTTCTATTTTTAGATTGTTCTCTATCTTCTCTTGGGCGTTCATCTTCTGTTAATTGATTCGAAATTTCAACTTCCTCAGGCAACTCCAAAACAGGAATTTTATAATCCATTAAAGTTTCTATTTCTCCTTTTGCCTCTTGCTCTTTTGCTGTTGATAATAAAATAGTTTTACCTGCTTTTTCAGCTCTACCTGTTCTACCAATTCTGTGCATGTAGTTTTCAGGAAAGTCTGGCGTATCAAAATTTATAACATGACTTACGTTATCAAAATCTAAACCACGAGCCATAACATCTGTAGCTACTAAAATTCGGTTGTTACCTTCATCAAACTGACGAATTGAACGTACTCTATAATTCTGAGTTTTATTGGAATGTATTACACAAGTTTCGCTACCAAAAACATCTTCTAAATGCTTAAACAAATAATCTGCTGTTCTTTTAAAGCCAACAAATATTAATACTTTATGATAAGTTTCTTTATCACTTAAAAGATGATTCAATAAATTAACTTTGGTAAAAAAGTTAGGCACATTATAAGAAATCTGTTCAATATTATCTAAAGGTGTTCCACTAACTGCAATAGATATTTTCTGCGGATTTTTAAAGAAATCGTAAATTAATTCATCTACATCCTCTGTCATTGTTGCAGAAAAAAGCACGTTTTGTCTTCTTTCTGGTAGAATGTCAAAAATGTTCATTAATTGAAAACGAAAACCCAAATCTAACATTACATCTACCTCATCAATCACCAATTTCTGAATAGATTTTAATTTTAAAGCATTGCTTAAACCTAAATCATACAAACGTCCAGGTGTTGCAACAATAATATCTTGCCCCTGTAAAATTGCTTGTTTTTGAGAGTTGATATTTGCACCTCCATAAACACCTAAAACACGTGTATTTATGTATTTTGATAGTTTTTCAATTTCATCTACAACCTGCAAAACCAATTCACGAGTTGGCACTAAAACCAAAACTCTTGGGTGCTTTTGCTTAGAAAACCTCAAATCGCGCAAAATAGGCATCATATACCCAAATGTTTTACCTGTACCTGTTTGTGCAATTCCTACAACATCTTTACCAGATCTAACCACAGAAAATGCTTGCTCTTGAATAGGTGTTGGGTTTACGAAACCTAAATCTTCAATAGCATATTGGAGCTGGTTAGATAAGTCTAATTCTTTAAAAGTCATATTATGAAATTTATACAAAGATACAGTTTATAAATAGCAATTCTTTTCATTTTATACGCTTGAATATTCTTAATTTTGTTGATGAAAATTAAACGCATTTCATGATTACAGATACACACACGCATTTATATTCAGAGCAATTTAATGAAGATAGAAAAGCTATGATTCAACGCGCTAAAGATGCAGGAGTTTCTCGTTTTTTTATTCCTGCAATAGATTCTTCTTATACAGAGAGCATGTTCTCTTTAGAAGAAGAAAATCCTAATGATGTGTTTCTAATGATGGGTTTACACCCAACTTCTGTAAAAGAAAACTACTTAGAAGAATTAGCTCATGTAAAAGAATGGATTGATCAAAGAGACTTTTATGCTATTGGTGAAATTGGGATTGATTTGTATTGGGATAAAAGCTTTTTACAACAGCAGCAAGAAGCCTTTAGAACTCAAATAAAATGGGCTAAAGAAAAAAACCTACCTATTGTAATTCATTGTAGAGATGCTTTTGATGAAATTTTTAAAGTTTTAGAATCTGAAAAAGGAAATGATTTAAGAGGAGTTTTTCATTGTTTTACAGGAACTCTAGAACAAGCAAAACAAGCCATTTCTTACAATATGAAATTAGGTATTGGTGGAGTTGCTACTTTTAAGAATGGTAAAATTGATAAATTCTTGCATGAAATTGATTTAAACCATATTGTTTTAGAAACAGATGCACCTTATTTAGCACCAAAACCATTTAGAGGTAAAAGAAATGAAAGTGCATACATCACAAATGTTATAGATAAGCTAGTTGACATTTATAACATTTCTTATGAAGAAATTGCTAAAGTTACTACAGAAAATTCTAAAGAGGTTTTTGGTATTTAATGAATGAAACTCAAACCACATACTACAAAACACCAATAGGAATTGCAAAAATTACTGGTGATGAAAATGGAATTCAATCTGTAACAGTTTTAGATGAAACTGAAGTTACTCAAAGTGATTTAAATGCAGACACTCCAGAAATATTACAATATTGTGTTACACAATTAGAAGAATATTTTAAAGGAGAAAGAGCCAGTTTTGATTTAACTGTAAACCCTAAAGGAACCTATTTTCAAAAGAAAGTTTGGAAATCATTGTTAAACATTCCTTATGGTAAAACTAGAAGTTATTTAGAACAAAGTAAAAGTTTAGGTGATGTTAAAGCTATAAGAGCTGTTGCAACAGCAAATGGTAAAAACCCACTATGGATTATTATTCCTTGCCATAGAATTATAGGTTCTGATGGTTCTTTAACCGGTTATTCAGGTGGTATTTGGCGTAAAAAATGGTTACTAAATCATGAAAATCCAAACAAACAACAATCTCTTTTTTAAATTAATCAACATAAAACATAAAAAACATATTTTTACGTTAGGTACTTATTGTTTGTATGTTTAAAAAAATATTTTCTTTACTATTTATATGTATTGGACTATCTTGTTTAGCACAAGAAGTAGATACCGATTTTAGGAAAAAATATTTAGAAATAAAACAAGACACTATACAGTTAGATTCGGTTCCTCTAAATTCACAAAGTTTTAAAATTCTAAATGCTAAAAAAATAGCGATTCCAAAATCTGACTATAACATAGATTTCTACAAAGCTACTTTAATAATCAATAGTAAAAAATATAGGAATATTTATGTGGAGTTTTTTAGACTCCCTGATTTTGTTAGAAAAACATACAGCCCATTTGATGAAAAATTAATAATAAGACAAAACACAAATGAGGGCAAGCTTTATAGCTTAACTACAAATAAAAAAACAACAGACATAAACTTATTTGAAGGATTAGAAACAAGAGGGTTTTTAACAAGAGGGTTAACATCTGGTAACAATCAAAATGCCGTAACCAATTCTGCATTAGATTTAGAAATTTCTGGTAAACTATCTAAAAATGTAACACTTAAAGCAAATATATTTGACACCAATATTCCTATTCAAGAAAATGGATATTCACAAAACTTAACCGACTTTGATCGTGTTTTTATAGAAATGTTTACTAAAAAATGGCGCGTAAAAGCAGGTGACTTATCATTAAAAAATTCAGAAACATTTTTTTCTCCATTTATAAAACAAGCAGCTGGCTTAAAAGTAGAAGCTAAGGTTACAGATGATTTAACTGTAGCAGCTTCTGGTGCAGTTGTTAGAGGTACATTTAACACATTTAATTTTACGGGAATTGAAGGTAATCAAGGTCCATATAAAATTTTAGGCGCAAATAACGAAGCTGCCATTCTAATCATTGAAGGTTCTGAAAAAGTTTATGCAAATGGAACACTTTTAAAACAAGGAGAAAACGAAGATTATACTATTAATTACAATTTAGGGGAAATTACTTTTACAACCACTTTTCCTATTACCAATGATATGCGTATTTGGATAGATTTTCAATATGCAGAGAGAAACTACACACGTTTTATTACCTATGAAAAAGCAGAATATGAAGGCGAAAAATTTAGTTTAGCTGGGTATTTTTATTCAGAAAATGATTCGAAAAATCAACCTTTACAACAAAGCTTAACCAATGATCAAAAAGAAATTCTAGCAAATGCCGGTAATAATATTGATGCAATGTTTGCAGAAAGTGCTTTCTTAGACACTTTTGATGAAAATAAGGTTTTATACAGAAAGGTAACCAACAATAATGAAAATTACTTTGAATATTCTACCAATGAAAATGACGAATTATTTTCTGTAACCTTTACCAATGTTGGGCGTAATAATGGAAACTACATACTAGACAATACAATAGCCATTGGCAACATTTACTTGTATGTTGGTATAAACCAAGGTGATTATAACCCTGTTGTAAGGTTAATAGCACCTTCAAAATCACAAATGTTTATTGTAAAATCTGCTTTGAATACAAGTAAAAAAACTACTTTAAATGCAGAAGTTGCACTGAGTAATAATGATCAAAACTTATTCTCCAACTTAGGTGACAATGAAAATATTGGTTTGGCTACTAAAATAAACTGGCAACAGATTTTAATAGATAAAAAATGGAAAATGATTAGCAATATTAGTCATGAATATGCACAAGAAAACTTTAATACCATACAAAGATATGAACCAGTAGAATTTAACAGAGATTGGAATATTTTAACCAATGACGCTAAAAAAAACTACTTTAAATCAGAATTTAATCTTACCAATTTAAAAGCCGATTATATTTCTTACAGCTTTAACAATTTAAACTATGACAACGGCTTTAAGGGGTCTAAACACAGACTTAAATCTCAAATAAAATCTAATAATACTACATTTTTTGTAGATGGTAGTTATTTATCTAACTCCTCACCTATTGAAGATAATTTCTTTTTAAGAGCAAGAGCTAAAGCAGAACATTCACTAAAAAAATCTTGGTTAGGATCTTTTATTAATATAGAAACAAACTCTAGAAAAGAAACAAATACCAATCAATTTAGAAATACGAGTCACAGGTTTAAAGAATATGAAGCTTATTATGGAATAGGAGATTCAACCAAAATTTTTGCAAAAATTGGAATTAATTATAGAAATAATGACAGTATTAAATCGAACGTATTTGCAGAAATCAATAATAGAAAAACACTTTATATCAACAGCAAACTTGTCAAAAACAAAAACACAAATTTAAGTATCTACGCAAATTATAGACTTACTGAAAATAATTTTACTGATGATGAAAAAACCTTGAATTCTAGAATTATATTCAATCAAAAACTATTTAAAAACATTGTAAATATGAGTACTATTTACGAAACTTCTTCTGGAAATATTGCAAGGCAAGATTATATTTACGTACAAACAGAGCCTGGCTTAGGCTTCTATACTTGGATTGATTACAATAATGATGGTATAAGAGATTTTAATGAATTCGAAATTGCTCAATTTCAAGATCAAGCAAACTATTTAAGATTACCAAAACCCAATTTACGCTTTATAGCTACCCAACGTGCGAAATGGAAACAAAATTTAACCCTTAATTTTAGTGGTTGGCGCTCACAATCTGGATTCAAAAAAGTGCTTTCTAAATTTTACAATCAAAGTTTTTTAACTGTAGAAAATGAGCAAGAAAAAATAGGCAATAGCTTTCAATTAAGTCCTTTTGATTTTGATGAAAACTCATTGGTTGGTTTAAACTTAAATTTTAGAAATAGCTTGTATTTTAATAAAGATCTGCAACAAAACAGTTTTACATTTACCTATGGTAGTTCTAAATTAAAACAGCAGTTTTTTATTGGGAGTCAAGAAAATAATATTAGAATTCATCAACTAGATTATGCGCATAAATTTTCTACATTTTGGTTGATAGAAATGCTAAATAAGGTAAGCAAAAACACTTTAGATACTGAAAATTTTATGGATAGAAACTACAGTATAAACAGTTATGAAATAGCCCCAAAATTAAGTTTTCTCTTCAATAAAAACCATCGATTTTCTGCCTTTTATCAGTATAAAAATAAAGAAAATCAGATTCAAAATTTAGAAACATTGGCACAACAAAAATTTGGGGTCGAATATTATTTAATTGATAAAAAACAAAATCAGATTTCTGCAAATGTAAATGTATTTTTAAACGATTTTTCTGGCAACACTAATTCACCTGTTGCGTATCAAATGTTAGAAGGTTTACAAGCAGGTAAAAACTATACTTGGAATTTACTTTTAAATAAAAAACTAAATACTTTCTTAAATTTAAATCTGAGTTATTTTGGTAGAAAAAGCGAAAACTCTAAAGCTATACACACAGGAAGTGTTCAGTTAAGAGCCATTTTTTAACTTTATTGCATTTAATATTTAGTACATTAGCTAACATATTTTTTTAATAAAAAACCATGAAGAAATTTATAACAAGTTTATTTTTAATGTGCACAGTTTTTGCTTTTGCTCAGAAAGCAGAAACGAAATACCCACAAGACCAAGAAAAGAAATATGAACTTAAATTAAATACATTTAATTTAATTGCTTTTGCTTCATTAGATGTTTCCTATGAAAAACTAGTCAATGAGAATTCGTCTCTTGGAATTGCATTATTTTATAATTTTTCAGATGAAAATAGTGATATCATTTTTGAGAAAAAATTTTCTTTAACACCATATTACAGATGGTTTTTTTCTGAAAGTAGATTTGCAAGAGGCTTTTTTGTGGAAGGTTTTGGAATGTTAAACAACTTTAAAGATGACTATTATCTAGATAACTATTATATTGATGATTATGCCTACGAAAACACAAGCCAGATCGCATTTGCACTTGGAGTTTCTGTAGGGGGTAAATTTGTAACAAAAACAGGTTTTACAACAGAAATCTATCTTGGAATAGGAAGAAATTTAATAAAGAGTAAAAAAGATGATAATTATTTTTTAAACAACGATATTGTTGGACGATTTGGAATATCTATAGGATATCGTTTCTAAAAACTAAAATTATAAACTAAGAAAAACCTCATCAAATAGAATTGATGAGGTTTTTTTATGCAAGTTAATACTTATGCTTCTATCTTTTTAAGCCAAGTTTTTACATCAACCTCAGCTTTAATGATATCTTTTAAATCAGAAATTTTAACACGTTTCTGATCCATTGAATCTCTATGTCTTATGGTAACAGAATCATCTTCTAAAGAGTCATGATCTACAGTAATACAGAAAGGTGTACCTGCAGCATCTTGTCTTCTATAACGTTTACCAACAGCATCTTTTTCGTCATAAAATACGTTGAAATCCCATTTTAAATCTTCTACAATTTTCTTAGCAACTTCTGGTAAACCATCTTTTTTAACTAAAGGAAAAACTGCTGCTTTAAAAGGTGCTAAAACTGCTGGTAATTTTAAAACCGTTCTTGTAGTACCATTTTCTAATTCTTCTTCTTGTAATGATTTAGAAAAAACTGCTAAAAACATTCTGTCTAAACCAATAGAGGTTTCAACAACATAAGGCACGTAACTTTTATTTTCTTCATGATCAAAGTACTGTAACTTTTTACCAGAAAACTGTTCATGTGCTTTTAAATCGAAATCTGTTCTTGAATGTATCCCTTCTAATTCTTTAAATCCGAAAGGAAAATTAAACTCAATATCTGCAGCAGCGTCTGCATAATGAGCTAATTTGTCATGATCATGAAAACGGTAATTCTCAGAACCCATTCCTAAGGAAAGGTGCCATTTTAAACGGGTTTCTTTCCAAGTAGTGTACCACTCTTTTTGAGTACCTGGTTTTACAAAAAATTGCATTTCCATTTGTTCAAACTCACGCATTCTAAATATAAATTGTCTTGCAACAATTTCGTTTCTAAAGGCTTTACCAGTTTGTGCAATTCCAAAAGGAATTTTCATACGTCCCGTTTTTTGAACGTTTAAGAAATTTACAAAAATTCCTTGGGCTGTTTCTGGTCTTAAATATACTTGTGTAGCGTTTTCTGCTGATGCCCCAATTTGAGTGCCAAACATTAAGTTAAACTGCTTTACCTCTGTCCAATTTTTAGAACCAGAAGCTGGGCAACCAATACCTAAATCTACTATTAATTGTTTAAAACCAACTAAGTCACTTTCTTCTTGAACTCTTGCTAACTCTGCAGAAATTTCATCTATCTGTTTTTGACGACGAATTACATTTCCGTTTGTAGCTCTAAATTCTTCTTCGTTAAAAGCTTCTCCAAAACGTTGTTTAGCTTTGGTAATATCCTTCTCTATTTTCTGATTTATTTTTTCTCTAAAATCTTCTACTAAAACATCTGCTCTGTAACGCTTTTTAGAATCTTTATTATCAATTAAAGGATCATTAAAAGCATCTACATGACCAGAAGCTTTCCAGGTGGTTGGGTGCATTAAAATTGCGGCATCTATACCTACAATATTTTCATGCATTTGCACCATAGCTTTCCACCAATACTCTCTAATATTTTTCTTTAGCTCAATTCCATTTTGAGCATAATCGTAAACCGCACTTAAACCGTCATAAATTTCAGAAGACTGAAATACATAACCATATTCTTTTGCATGCGATAAAACTTTTTTAAACTGATCTTCTTGTTTTGCCATAATGAGAGCAAAGATAAACGTTTACTGAAATTTATCAATAAGAAAGAAGAATTTAAAAACCATGCAAAACTTTTTGTGTATCTTTCAATAGATTTTTCAATCGCTATGAAAATATTAAAAGATCTATTGTACATTTTTTACCCAAAGTTGTGTGCTATTTGTAAATTACAACTTATTGATAATGAAATCACAATTTGTACAGTTTGCAGACACGATTTGCCTTTAACTAATTTTGTAGATTTTAAAAATAACAAAATAACCCAAACATTCTATGGAAGAACTTTAATTGAAAAAGGGTATGCTTTAGTTTTATATCGTAAAGAAGGTAGTGCTAAAAAATTAATACAAGACTTAAAATATAAAAACAATCAAGAAGTAGGCACTTTTTTTGGTAATTGGCTAGGAGCTATGTTAATAGAAAACAGAGAATTTGACGAAGTAGATTGTATTGTCCCTGTTCCATTACATCCAAAGAAACAAAAAATAAGAGGCTACAACCAAGTAACAAAATTTGGAGAAAGATTCTCTTTCTTTTTGAATAAAGCGTTCATAGAAAATCAACTAATAAGAACTTCATCTACAAAAACACAAACGCTAAAAGCGCGGTTTGAACGATTTAAAAATTTGGATACTAAATTTCAAATAAAAGAAGGTGACAAATTTAAAGGCAAACATATTTTACTTATTGACGATGTTATAAATACTGGTGCTACTTTAGAAGCCTGTGCAAATGAATTACAAAAATATAAGGGTACAAAAATTAGTATTTTAACAATGGGATATACTTAGTAACATTTATGGTTTTTATTTCAAAAATTAATTGTTATTTTGTGTAAAATTCTTTTTTTGTGAAAAAATATTACAAACTATTTTTATTAGTAACACTAGTAAGCTTTATGTTTAGTTGTGCTAAAACAGGCAGACCAGATGGTGGTCCTAAAGATGAAAATGCACCCTTATTTGTAACTGCAAACCCACCTTACGAAAGCACAAATTTTAATAAAAAAGAAATTAAAATAAACTTTGATGAGTTTATTGTTCTCAAAAACTTAAACAAACAGTTAGTGGTTTCTCCACCCATGAAAAACCCACCTTTAATTACTCCACAAGGTACGCCTAGCAAGTTTATAAATATTGAAATAATAGATACTCTAAAAACAAACACCACTTATATTTTTAATTTTGGAAATGCTGTAGAAGATAACAATGAAGGCAACCAGCTAGAAAACTTTAAATATGTTTTTTCTACTGGCACCTATATAGACTCTTTAACCACTTTTGGAACTGTTAAAGATGCAAAGCTTATTGATACCCCTAGAAGTGTAAACGTTTTAATGTATAGAATAGACAGCACATTTAATGATTCTATTGTCTACAAAAGGAAGCCTGATTATGTTACAAATACCTTAGATACTACTAATTACAATTTTACCAATCTAAGAAAAGGAAACTACTTATTATTGGCCTTAAAAGAGCCTCTAAACGACTACATTTTTAACTCAGAAACGGATAAAATTGGTTTTTATAAAGATATTATTCAACTGCCTAGAGATAGTATAATTCCAAATTCTATTGTGTTATTTAATGAAGAACAATCTTATGAATTTGCAAGAGGGAAAGAAACTACAAAAGGTAAAATTGAATTTGGTTTTTATGGTGATGCAAAAGACATGCAAATTAACTTACTTTCTGATGTGCCAGATGATTTTAAAAGTATCGCAAAATTTGATACTGAAAAAGATACTTTGAATTATTGGTATACTCCAATAGAAAGAGACTCTTTAAACTTTATAATTGCAAACAATGATATTTTAGATACCATTACTGTTCGATTACGAAAGAAAAATATAGATTCTTTGGTTATCGAATCGTCCATAAGAAGTATTTTAAATTTAAGAGATACTTTTTATATAAAAAGTAATACACCTATTATTACTATAGATAGTACCAAAATTAATTTATTTGATAAAGACACTTTAGCTGTAAAATATAATATCATTCCATCTATAAAAGAAAACAAAATTGCCTTTGTTTTTGACAAAAAACCAAAAGACAAATATAAATTTAGCTTCTTACCCAAAGCTTTTACTGATATTTATGAAGTAGCCAATGATAGTTTAACTTATTATTTTGTTACCAAAGAGCTAGAAGATTATGGACGAATAACGTTAAACGTGAATAATTCTAATTCTAAAAACGTAATCATAGAATTATTATCTGGCCAAAATCAAGATGAAATTGTAGAAAGGCGTTTTATTAATTCTTCTGCTCAGTTAGTTTTTGATTTATTGGAACCTATTAAATACACAATTAGAGCTATTATAGATGAAAATAGAAATAATAAATGGGACACAGGAAACTACCTAAAAAAACAGCAACCAGAAGTAATTTTATATAATGAAGCCATTAACAATTTCGCACTTAGAGCAAATTATTTTATAGAGGAAATATTCACTATTAATTAATTTTGTAAATTACATAAATATAAAAATATGATGCTTACGTGGTCTATACCAATACTTATTTTAGGTTTCTTATCTATAATACTATGGTTTTGGGCCATTATAGATATTAATAGAAGTAATTTCAAAGAACCAAAACATAAGGGTTTGTTCTTATTTATGGTTCTAATTACACCTATAATTGGGTCTATAATTTATTTTCAAATGAAAAAAGGGTAGGTTTCTACTGATAAAAGAAAATTTTCTCCCCATTTTAAAAACCATTAAAAAAGCTTGTTAAAATATTTAGGCATTTAACGCGTGTTCTAAGTCAGCAAGTAAATCTTCTATAGCTTCAATACCAACACTTAAACGTATTAAAGATTTTGTAATACCAATTTTTAAACGCTCTTATTCTGGAATAGAACCATGAGACATGGTTGCAGGATGATTTACCAAACTTTCTACACCACCTAAAGATTCTGCCAAGGTAAATAATTTTGTATTTTCTAAAAATGCAAAAGTTGCTTTTTTACTTTCATCTTTTAACTTAAAAGAAACCATACCACCAAAAGCTGACATTTGCTTTTTGGCAACTTCATAGCCTTCATGAGATTGTAAACCTGGATAATATACTTTACCAACTTTAGAATGTGTTTCTAAAAACTGAGCTACTTGTAATCCGTTTTCACAATGTCTTTGCATTCTAACATGTAAGGTTTTTACACCTCTTAAAGCCAGAAAAGAATCCATAGGCCCAGCAATTGCACCTGCTGCAAATTGTATAAAATGTATTTCCTTAGCCAAAGCTTCATCTTTTACCATTAAAGCACCCATTACTAAATCTGAATGACCACCAAAATATTTGGTAGCAGAATGCATTACAATATCTGCACCTAAATCTAATGGTTTTTGCAAATATGGTGTTGCAAATGTATTATCTACAGCTATTAAAATTTCTGAATTTTCTTCTTTTACATTCGTTGCTATTTTATGAATGTCTGCAATTTTCATTAAGGGATTGGTAGGGGTTTCTATCCAAACCAATTTTGTTTTTGGGGTAATTGCATAAATTACATTAGCAGACTCATCCATATTTACAAAAGAAAACTCTAAACCATATTTTTGAAATAGTTGTGTAAACATTCTGTAAGTTCCTCCATACAAATCATCTCCTGCAATTACTTCATCTCCTGGTTTTAACAATCTTAAAATTGCATCTATAGCAGCCATTCCAGATGCAAATGCAAATGCATGTGTGCCATTTTCTAGTGCTGCAAAATTAGCTTCTAAAGCAGTTCTTGTAGGGTTTGTACCTCTTGCATATGCATAACCTTTGTGTTGCCCAGGGCTAAATTGTGCAAAGGTGGATGTTAAAAAAACAGGTGGCATTACTGAACCTGTTGTTTCTTCGTGCTTCTGACCTCCGTGAATTGTTTTGGTATTGAATTTCATGTTTAAATAGACTTAAAATTACAAAAAACGAGAATATTCTAAATAGGCTTAGCCCAGATTGAACGGCTTGTTTGAGCTCTTTTTGAGTTGCTGATTTTTATCAGCAACTCAAAAAAGCGAGTAGTGAAAGCTGGAAATAGTTTCTAAACTTAAAGAAACTTCTTTATAGATCTAATAATTCCATAATGTATACCTTCATGAAAATTATTAAAAGGAATGGCATTATGTATTGAAGAAAGTACAAAGCCTGAGCTTGTTGGGTACTCTTTGTAGTTCTCGAAAATACCAGCTTCAAAATCTTCTTCTAAAGTGTCTGGTAAACCCATTAAAAGTTCTTTTACCTCATTAAACTCTTCTTCTGTAAATGTTTTTGTAGGTACAGTTCCTTTTTTATGAGCCTCTACCAAATCATCTGGACATAAAAGATTTAAACCAGATAAACCATAATGTAACAACTGTTGTGTAACCACTATATGTCCTACATTCCATGCAATGTTATTCTTAAAACCATCAGGTATTTTGTGTAGTTCTTCTAAAGATAAATCCTCGATTTCTTTTAATATTAGATCTCTAGATTTTCTTAAAATATCAAATTGAATTTTCATTTTTATACTTAATTTTGGTCCTGTAAATATAATTGATATAAAATGAAGAAAGTTTATTTTTTGAAAACTTGTGATACTTGTAAACGTATCTTAAAGGAAGTGAATTTAGATGGTTTTGAACAACAAGAAATAAAAACAAACCCTGTAAATGAAACTCAGCTACAAAAAATGTATGCACTTTCTAACAGTTATGAGGCCTTGTTTAATAAACGTGCACGATTATATAAATCTTTAGGTTTAAAGGATAAATCGTTGTCTGAAGCTGATTTTAAAAAATATCTTTTAGAGGAATATACGTTTCTGAAAAGACCTGTTTTTATTATTGATGGGGAAATTTTTATTGGCAACAGTAAAAAAGAAGTAGAAAAAGTAAAAGAGAAAGTGAATTAACACTTTCTCTCTTGGTTTTATATTTTGTATGAATTGGAAAGTAGCTTCGCAAGCTCTTCTTTGGTCATGCTTGTTTTTAAACCTAAAAGAACTAGGCTGTCATCATCACTATTTGCTTTTAAAATGATCTCTTTAATTAAGTTATACTTTTTAAGATACATTTCAAAGGCTTTTTTTACATCTGAATATGCCAATAACAATGCTTGTTCTCCACCGTTTTTTAAATTGGAATACTAACGCAAATGTGCTTGCCTATAATAAGGCACATATACTTTTCCTGAAGTTGCAAAAGCTGAAGCTTGATAAAGAACAGCTCTATTTAATACTTTTTCTTGTTGCTTTTTATCATCTATAGGTACATTCCATCTTAAATCTTCTTTTTCTGTATTTAAAGTAGGATAAACATAAAACACATCTGCTTTTAAAGTATTTGATTCCTTTGATTCAAATTCAGTAAAATCTGCAGTGTATTTATTTGGTAATACAGCCCAATTCTCTTCTAAATTATAATCTTGGAACATCCGTTATTTCAGATTTTTCATAACCTGAGGCATCATAACTAGTTTTACAAGCGGAAAATAAAACCAATAAAAGTAAGAAGTATGGAAGCTTTGTTTTCATTAAAAATTCATTGAAATTCCCAAGTTAGTGTCATTAATATTTAAATTAAATGTAGGTTGAAATTGGTAACTAGTGGATGTTATCCCTTCATTATACAAATCTACAGCCCATTCAGGATTTCCACCACCAATTGCTGTACCTATAGAAAAACCAACTAATGCTCCACCTGCAGTTCCTAAAAGCATAGCCCAAGTCTGATTTGTTTTTGCAGACTGAATTAATGCTAATGCTTTAGTATTCTCTTTCATAATCACTTTCATTATTTTAAAAGAAGTGTTTTATCATTCTGGTTAAACTCATAACCTCCAAAAACTTTATTTATTTTAATTTTCTGAGCATTAATAATTGACGCTGTAAATAATGTAAAGAATAATAATCCAACTAAATTTTTCATTTTTTATGTTTTTATATATAATTCTGATAAGCTTTCTGCTTCTTTTTTAGCACTCCAATTTTTTATAATTTCTTCTCTTGCTGCTTTACCAGTCATAGGAACTTCGTCCTTCAATAACTTTATTAAAATTTCTTCTAACTGATTGTTATTTCCAGCTTCAAATAAATATCCATTCTTACCATTAGTTATTAATTCTGAATGTACGCCAACATCTTTAGTTGCTATTACTGTATTTTCACAGCTCATAGCTTCTGCTGTAACTAGAGAAAAGCCTTCTGAAAAACTAGGTGCAACTAGAATTTTTGCTGCTTGATAATAAGAAATGATATCTCTAGTTTCGTCTACAAAATAAACTTGATTTTCTATTTGATGTTTTTTGGCAATGGCTTTTAATTCCTCTAAAAATGCTGGCTTATCTACTTTGCCTACTATCACCAAAGCCCAATTGGAATATTCCTTTAAGTTTTTTAAAGCTTCTAATAAAACCAACTGACCTTTTGCTTTACGAACTCTACCTGCATTAAGAATAATATGATCTTGAGAAATATGCTGCAGTTTCTTAACAGTATTTGGTTTGAATTTATCAACCTGAATTCCATGACCAACTGAGGTGTTTTTAATTCCTAGATTAGCGCTCATGCTGTTGATTAAAGTAACCACTTTATCTGCCTTTTTAAGTAAAAACAGAGTTAAACTAGAGGGTTTAGATTCTGCATGTCTAGTAGCCACAAGTGTAAACTTAGCACCTAAAAACCTATAAAAAAGCATTCGTAAAATTTCATTGTTTCTATGACAATGTACAATTGTTTTATTTTTAGAAAATAAAAATGATTTAAGTTTTTTGGTGGTTATATGGTTTCCAGAAATAGTAGAACCATACACATAAGTCTCAAATTTATCAGAGAAAAATGGCAATACATTTTCTATACTCCTGGTAACTCCAGTGCATCTTTTATGAAAATGAGTATGAATTAAAACAGATTTCAGAGGTCTATTTTTTTATATTAAGAAAATCTTCGCGTTATAATTTCTAAAAAGCGAGCCTCTAATTCTTCTTGATCTGTCCAATTATAATCTGGTTTAACCATTGTATGAATAAAGCTTTTAGCCTCTTTTTCTATTTTAAATGTATTTAACTGAGAAATAACTCTGTTATAATCCTCTTGCTGATTATTAAACAAGTGTTTTACAAACGCAATTCTGTCATTTAAACCAATTTGAATATTAGTATTTAATTTATCATTTAGCGATTTTGGTTGAACATTATCAAATAAATCTGCCATTACATCTACAGAGATAGTATCCTGTAATTCATCTTCTAAAGACAAGGTTTTTTGTTCGTTTAAGTTTAGCTCTTTATCTTCTTGAACTAACTGATTTTCTTCATTTAAAGTCTCAAACATCAACGCTTCTAAATCGTCAAAAGGTTGCTCTATAATTTCTTGCACTTCTTCTTTTTCATCAGAATAAGATTCCTCTTCAATAGCTTCGGGCTCATTTAGAATAGCTACTTCTTCTTTTTCTTCAACTATTATATCTTCTTTGTCTTTATGATCTTTTTCGTGAGAAAGGGTAGGCTTTCCAGAAACTTCTTCATTAATTAAAACATCATCTAATACTTTTTCTTTATCATCAAAAGCTGTAGATACAGCCTGTAGAAGTTCTTCTCTACTCTCTTCTGCATTTGGAGTTGTATTAATGTACTCCTCTACAAAGGCTAACATCGTAAGTTTTTCATAGATTTGTTTAGACTGCTCTTTTAAAGCAAACACATCTTCCTTATTTTTCATCTTTAAGATACTATGAGCTATACTTATTAATTCGCTCTCTAATTTTTTGTGCATAAGTTGTGATGTATATTTAATTTAAACTATGAATTATTTATATTTTTGTAAATTCTCTTTGTAGAACAAAAGTATAAAAAATTATAACGCTTAAAATTACAAAATGTTTCTTGAAAATACTGTAAATCATACAGAACAATTTGGTTGGATTGAGGTAATTTGTGGCTCTATGTTTTCTGGTAAAACAGAAGAGTTGATTAGGCGCTTAAAACGTGCACAATTTGCAAAACAGCGTGTAGAAATTTTTAAACCTGCAGTAGATACTCGTTATGATAATAATGAAGTAGTTTCTCACAACGATTCTAGAATACGTTCTACACCTGTACCAGCGTCATCAAATATTCGTTTATTAGCGAATGATATAGATGTAGTTGGTATTGATGAAGCTCAATTTTTTGATGATGAAATCGTATCCGTTTGTAACGATTTAGCCAATAGAGGCATTCGTGTAATTGTTGCAGGTTTGGATATGGACTTTAAAGGAAATCCTTTTGGACCAATGCCATCGTTAATGGCAACTGCAGAATACGTAACAAAAGTACATGCTGTTTGCACTCATACAGGTAACTTAGCCAACTATAGTTTTAGAAAAGCACAAAATGACAGTTTAGTTATGCTTGGTGAAACTGAAGAATATGAACCTTTAAGTAGAGCTGCATATTATAAAGCCATTAAAGAAAAACAAAATAGTTCTGTAGAAAAAGTTACCTCTTCTAGTAATATAAATAAGAGTACTGATGTAAATTCGACTAAAGAATGAACAATCATGTAAGTGTTTTAGAAATTGATGGCAAAGCTTTAGAGCATAATTTAAATTATTTTAAAAATAAATTAAATGAAGCAACTAAAATTTTAGCTGTTGTTAAAGCATTTGGTTATGGTAGTGATGGAGTTCTTGTTGCTGAGTTTTTAAAAAATAAGGTAGACTATTTTGCAGTTGCTTATGCACATGAGGGGATAGCAATAAGAGAAGCTAACATTAAAACACCGATATTAGTACTACATCCACAAATAAATTCTTTAAAGGATATTATAGCTTATAATTTAGAACCTAATTTATATAATTTTAAAATATTAAACAGCTTTTTAGACATTGCTTCTAAAAAAGGTTTAAAACAATATCCAATACATTTAAAATTTAACACGGGCCTTAATAGACTAGGTTTTAAACAGTCAGATATTTCCAATATTAATACTCAACTAAAAGAAACGAACGCTATAAAAATACAATCTTTATTCTCTCATCTAGCAGCAAGCGAAGACTTAAACGAAAAGGAATTTAGCAACAGCCAACTAAAAAGTTTTTCTAGTATTACCAAAGAATTCTTAAAACTCTTAGATTACAAACCATTGTTACATATTTTAAACACCTCTGGAGTTGTAAATTATGCAAACGCACAGTTTGATATGGTAAGAATAGGTCTTGGTCTTTATGGTTTTGGAAACGATCTAAAAGAAACTAAGCAACTAAAAAATACACACCATTTAAAATCTATTGTCTCTCAAATTCATAGCCTAAAAAAAGGGGAAAGTGTTGGGTACAACAGAGCATTTGTCGCTAAAACACCTAGTAGATCTGCAACCATACCTGTAGGTCATGCAGACGGTTTATCAAGAAAATTAGGAAATGGGAAAGGGTATGTACTTATACATAACCAAAAAGCAAACATTATTGGTAATGTTTGTATGGATATGATAATGGTAGATGTTTCAGCAATAGATTGTAGTGAAGGTGATGAAGTTATTATCTTTAATCATCAAGAAATGTTGCAACACATCTCAAATGTTTCGGACACTATCGTTTACGAAACCTTAACATCAATTTCTCCACGTGTTAAGAAAATGTTAAAAAAGTAGTGCTTTAGCAACGTATCAACCTTAAATATATAAAAAATGGGAATGTTAAAATAATTTAAAGATTTTGCAATGAAGGGTAACCTTATAGATATTGCAGTAGGTTTTGTTATGGGGGCTGCTTTTAAACAAGTAGTAACCTCATTTACTGGAGGAATTGTTTCTCCTTTAATTGGTCTAATTTTTAAAGCCGACTTTAAACAATTAAAATGGATTGTTAAAGAAGGTACACTAAACGACGCTGGTGAAACAGTAAACCAAGTTGCAGTATTGTATGGTGAATTTTTAACCAACGTTATCGATTTTATTATTGTCGCTTTCGTAATGTTTATGATTGTAAAAGGCGTAAACGCGACTAAAAAGAAAGAAACTCCAAAACCTGAAGCCCCAAAAGGTCCGAGTCAAGAAGAATTATTAGCACAAATTAGAGATTTGCTGATAAAACAAAAATAAATAAGATTATTTATTAAACCACAAAAAAAACCAAACTAAGCTTGGGTTTTTTATTTTTTCTGAACTTCTGCAACTTTCTTTTCTAACTCTGCTTGAAATTCTTCCATAACTGGTTTTACGGTACTTTCTGGTATATCCGAAACCTTTATATACATTAAACCGTCTACAGCATTATTAAATTTAGGGTCTACATTAAATGCAACTAATCTTGCATTTTGTTTTACGTATTTTTTAATCAAAACAGGAATTCTTAACGCTCCTGGTTCTATTTCATCAATAATTTTATCAAACTTTTGCATGTCTGCTTTTGTAGCATCAAACACAAAATCTTTATCACCATCTTTTAACTTAACCTTGTACTCTTTTTTTGGATAAATGTACTGTGCAATATAAGGATCGTAATAATGCGATTTCATAAACTCAATCATTAATGATTTTGAAAAATCTGAAAACTGATTGCTAATAGAAACGCCACCCATTAAATATTTATATTCTGGATAACGTAAAGTAACATGCACAATACCTTTCCATAATAAAAATAAAGGCATTGGTTTTTGCTGATATTCATCTATAATAAAAGCTCTACCCATTTCTATGGTATTTTGCATCATTTGATGTAGCTCAGGCTCAATTCTAAATAGAGTTTGAATATAAAAACCATTGATACCAAAATTCTTATAGATTTCTTTTCCAAGTCCCATTCTATAAGCACCTACTAAACGTTTTTCTTGATTGTCCCAAAGTACTAAATGATAATAATACTTATCATACTTATCTAAATCGATGGCTTTATTTGTACCCTCACCTACTCCTCTAAACGTAATTTCTCTTAACCTTCCTATTTCATGAAGTAAATTAGGAATATCTTTTGCGTTTGCAAAAAACACTTCGTAATTTTTACTTTCTAATAACTTTCCACTCGCTTTTCGTAACTTATTAATTTCTGTGATGTATAGTTCCTTACTTTTTGCGGTTACAATTTTTTTTATGGGCTTTTTAATTTTTATAGCTTCTGCGGATAATAATTTACTTGCTTTTTGAAATGGGTTAGCTAACATATAAGTTTTTTTCCTCACAAACTGATAAAAAGAAGTAACATCTTCGTATTTGTTCTGATCAGCTACAGAAATAGGTTTTCCGATTCTTACTTTAATTACCTTACCTTCTTGAGAAATAACTTCAGAAGGTAATTTAGCCGTTCTTAGTGTATCTGAAATTTTAGATAAAAAATAAAATAACCGACTATTTTTAGCATGGAAATAAATTGGAATTATAGGAACCTGTGCTTTTTTAATTAGACGAACTGCTCCATCTTCCCAAGGCTTATCTACCTTCAATTTTCCGTCTTTATAAGTAGATACTTCACCTGCAGGAAAAATACCTAAAGGCTTGCCTTCTTTTAAATGTGAAATCGCACTTTTTATTCCAGCAACACTAGATTTTGCCCCCTTTCTTGACTCAAAAGGATTTACTGGCATTATATATGGTTTTAAAGGAGCTATTCTGTGTAGTAGAAAATTGGCTATAATTTTATAATCTGGTCTTTTTTCAATTAAAAGTTTTAATAATAAAACACCGTCTATACCTCCTAAAGGATGGTTAGATACTGTAATAAAAGCACCATCTTTGGGTATTCTTTTTAGATCTTCTTCTGGGATTTGGAATTCAATATTACAATCTTCTAAAACACCATTTAAAAAATCTAAATCGGTTTTGTCTTTGTTCTTTTTGTAAATCTTATTGATTGCGGATATACGTAAAACTTTGATAAGTAACCATCCAATAAAAGTCCCAAAAAATCCAAGTTTTTGTAAACCAATTACTTGCGAAATTTCTTTAGCTGTTACTAATCCCATAATTTAACGTTACTACTAGGTAACAAACTAAATAAAAAAAACGAAATGAGAATTTTATTTAATTAGGTTTTATTACAATTTGTGAGGTCTCTTTATTAACCTGAGTAAGTAAAGATTCTCCATTATTTTCAATCAATTCTATAGCTGTAGCGTCAAAATGACGAATGGTATATAGGTCTACATTTTTCTGAACATCAATTTTAAATTGATTGTTTAATTCGTTATGAAACGAATCAAATTTGTCGAACTTATTATCAATACAAACAGAGAAACTAATGGCTGAATTCTGAATTAAATTCACTTTTAATTGATAATCGTGTAATTTTTGAAAAATAAAACTAATGTTATTCTCTACCATAAAAGAGAAATCTAATGCAGAAATAGATACCAAAATTTGATTTTTCTTAACAATGTAACAAGGTATATAAGGCGCTAACATGGTTCCTTTAGAAACAGTTGTTCCCTTTTCTTTAGGATTTACAAAAGAACGCACTAACAAAGGAATTTCTTTTCGTTCTAAAGGTTGTAATGTTTTTGGGTGAATTACAGATGCCCCATAAAAAGCCATTTCTATTGCTTCTTCGTAAGAAATTTGTTCTAATAAAGTTGTGTCAGAAAAAACCCTTGGATCTGCATTTAAAACTCCTGGTACATCTTTCCAAATTGTAACACTTTCTGCATTTAAACAGTATGCAAAAATACCTGCAGTGTAATCTGAACCCTCCCTACCTAAAGTAGTTGTGTTTTCTGTATCATTTGCAGCAATGAAACCTTGAGTAATGTTTATTTTAGAAGTATCTACCTTTTTACTGATCAAGTCTTCTGTTAACTCCCAATCTACTTTTGCATCTCTATAATTACTATCTGTTTTTATATAGTTTCTAACATCAAACCATAGATTCTCTTGACCTATTTTAGCTAAATATGCACTCACTATTCTGGTCGACAGTAATTCTCCAAAACAAATAATTTGATCATAAACATAGTTAAACCTTTGAGAAGTGTTTCTTGCCAAAAACCAACCTAACTCTCCAAACAAAACATCTACTTCTTTGTAAACCTCATCTGTTTTATCAAACAATGAATTCATAATAGTTTTATGAAATTCTTCTATATAATTTAGTTTGTTTGGTAAATCTTCTTTTTTGTAATAATACGAATGTATAACATCTTCAAAAGCATTTGTCATTTTACCCATAGCAGAAACTACTACTAAAGTATCTTTAGCACCTTCATTCTTTATGATAGAAGCCACATTTTTTAAGCTTTTTGCATCTTTTACAGAGGCACCACCAAATTTAAAAACCTTCATCTAACTAGTTGTTTTGTATAAATTTTGATAAATTTTCTTTATTCATTTGTACTACAGACCAATCATTTAAATAAGTTGCACCTGTACTTTTATAAAACTCAATAGCATTTGTGTTCCAATCTATAACTTCCCAAGCAACTCTATTAAATTCATTTTCATAAGCATAGTTTAAAACAGCTGTATATAATGCTTTGCCTGCTCCAATTTTTTGTCTGCTTTTGGTAACAATTAAATCTTCTAAATGAATAGTTTTACCTTTCCAAGTAGAATATCTTTCATAGAAAAGGGCTATACCAATAATAGTTTCATTTTCTTCGGCTACAAAAATTTTGAATCTTGGGTTATCTGAAAAGCCATCATTTATTAAATCAGCTTCAGTAATATCTACAGCATTAGGCTCTTTTTCAAAAATAGCCAATTCCGTAATTAAGTTATGCACAGATTGCATGTCTTCTTGCAAACCTCTTCTAATGATAAAACTCATATAATCAAAATTTTGACAAAGATAAATCATTTTGTAATCGTTAAAAATATTTGATAAATTTTGACAATTAGTAATTATCTGTTCAATTTTTCATCTAATTCTTAATTTGTTCGTGATTAAAAAATAAAGAACGATAACTTTGTAGTAACTATAAAAAGTTTGGATATTTGTTTCAACAATCAACCTTTACTCAATTTTATGACCGTTAAAAAACAAACACTTGGAGAATTCATAATTGAAAATCAACATGCTTTTAAATATAGTTCTGGTGAGTTAAGTAGCCTTTTAAATTCAATTAGATTAGCTGCAAAAGTGGTAAATCATGAAGTAAATAAAGCAGGATTAGTAGATATCATTGGTGCTTTTGGAGATACTAATATTCAAGGTGAAGATCAGCAAAAATTAGATGTTTACGCAAATGATAAATTTATACAGACATTAACTAGAAGAAATATTGTTTGTGGAATTGCAAGTGAAGAAGAAGATAGTTTTATATCAATTAATAGTATTGATGAAAATCACCAGAACAAATATGTGGTTTTAATAGACCCTTTAGATGGTTCATCTAACATAGATGTAAACGTTTCTGTAGGAACTATTTTTTCTATTTACAGAAGGGTTACATCAACAGGATCACCTGTACAATTAGAAGATTTCTTACAAAAGGGTAGTGAGCAAGTTGCAGCAGGTTATGTAGTATATGGTACTTCTACTATGTTAGTTTATACGACTGGAGATGGTGTTAATGGTTTTACCTTAAACCCTGCAATTGGTTCTTTTTACTTATCTCACCCAAATATGCAGTTCCCAAAAGATGGTAGTATTTATTCTGTCAATGAAGGAAATTATATGGATTTTCCATTAGGTATAAAAAAATACATAAAATACTGTCAAGAGGAAGAAGGAGATAGGCCTTATACAAGCAGGTATATTGGTTCTTTGGTTTCTGACTTTCATAGAAATATGATTAAAGGAGGTATTTATATGTACCCAAAAGGTTCTAGAAATCCGAACGGAAAGTTACGTTTACTTTACGAATGTAATCCTATGGCTTTTTTAGCTGAACAAGCTAATGGTTATGCTTCTGATGGCTATACAAGAATTATGGATGTAGAACCTACAGAACTACACCAAAGAGTTCCATTTGTTTGTGGAAGCAAAAATATGGTTACTGAATTAGAAGAATTTATGCAAAAATATGGTGAATAGCCACAATCTATGTTACTATAAGTTAACAAATTATTAAAGACTTGGTATTGGTACTATTAAATGTTAAATTTGTTACTCACTAATTATAATAAACTTTAAAATATAAAATTATGGCTTTTGAATTACCAGAATTAGGATACGCACATGATGCACTAGAACCACATATTGATGCTAAAACTATGGAAATACACCATGGAAAACATCATAATGGATATACAACAAAATTAAACAATGCAATTGAAGGTACTGAATTAGCAGGCAAATCTATAGAAGATATTTTAACTAACTTAGACATGAGTAATAATGCTGTTAGAAATAATGGAGGTGGCTTTTACAATCACTCTTTATTCTGGACAGTATTAAACCCAAAAGATAGAGGTTATTTATCTGGAGAATTAAAAGATGCTATTGAAGCAGAATTTGGTTCTAAAGAGGCTTTTATAGACGCTTTTTCTAAGGCTGCAGCAACACAATTTGGTTCTGGTTGGGCTTGGTTATGTGTACATAAAGGAGGTAAAGTAGAAGTTTGTTCTACACCAAACCAAGATAACCCATTAATGCCAGGTGTAACTTGTGGTGGAACTCCAATCTTAGGATTAGACGTTTGGGAGCATGCTTACTACTTAAACTACCAAAACAGAAGACCAGATTATATTGATGCCTTCTTTAAAGTAATTAACTGGAATGAAGTTGAGAGAAGATATGCAGCAGCAAAATAAGTAACATAGTTATTATTAAGTCACTTAGTGATTTAATAAACATATAAAAAAGAAAAGCATCCAAATTAATTTGGATGCTTTTTTGTTATACTCTAGTTTTTATAAACTAGTAAGCTCTTTTGTCATTTCCTTCATAAAAATTAATGAATGCTTGATTCACAACACGCATTCCTCCAGGAGTTGGATAATCACCGGTAAAATACCAATCTCCTAAATTATCTGGACAGGCTTTGTGCAAGCCTTCTATTGTTTGATAAATTACCTCAACCTCAGCTTTAATTTCTTCCGTTTTTAGCATCTCTGCAATTTTAGCCGAAATTTGTTCTGGTGTAAAAGGGCTGTAGATATCTTTTACATAATTTACAATATCTACATCTTCATTATTTTGCTGCGCTTTACTTTTTTGATAAACCTCGTCTACAATATGATATTGATTGGTTTGTTCTAACAACTCAATAGCTGCTTTAAATGCAATAAATGCATCAATTCTAGCCATATCTATACCATAACAATCTGGATATCTAATTTGTGGAGCAGAAGAAACCACTACAATTTTCTTAGGATTTAATCTGTCTAAAATTTTAATGATACTTTTCTTTAACGTTGTTCCACGAACAATACTATCATCTATAATTACTAAATTATCTGTAGGCTTTACAACACCATAAGTAATATCGTAAACATGTTCTACTAAATCACCTCTAGAATTATCATCTGCAATAAACGTTCTTAATTTTGCATCTTTAATAGCAATTTTTTCAAAACGAGGTCTTTCAGATAAAATTTCAGTTACTTTTTGAGCAGATAATTTTGTGCCACCAGCTAAAATTTTAGCTGTTTTTTGCTGATTCAATAAATCTTCAGCAGCTTCTGTCATTCCGTAAAAAGATGTTTCTGCTGTATTTGGTATATAAGAAAAAACAGAATTAGAAACATCAGAATTTATAGACTTTAAAACTTGTGGAAAAACATACTTACCTAAGTTTTTACGCTCTTCATAAATGCTGGCGTCACTTCCTCTAGAAAAATAAATACGCTCAAAAGAACAAGATTTCTTTTCTCTTGGTTCATTTACCTTTTTAATAGAAACTTTACCACTTTTTTTAATGATTAAAGCATGGCCTCTCTCTAATTCTTGTACTTTATCTATTTCTACATTAAATACAGTTTGTATTACTGGTCTTTCTGAAGCAACCACAACAACCTCATCATCTTCATAGAAAAAAGTTGGTCTAATTCCATTAGGATCCCTTAACACAAATGCATCTCCATGACCAACCAAACCAGCCATTGCATAGCCTCCATCCCAATTTTTAGAAGAACGTTTTAAAACTTTTTTTAAGCTTAAATTTTCTTCTATAAATGGTGATGCATCTTTTTTATTAAAACCTTGCTTTTTGGCTTTTTGATATAGCTTACCAACTTCATCTTCTAAGAAATGTCCAATTTTTTCCATTACAGTTACAGTATCTGTAAACTCTTTTGGATGCTGGCCTAACTCAATTAACTCATCTAACATTTGGTTAGAGTTTGTCATGTTAAAATTACCTGCAACAATTAGGTTTTTATGTTTCCAATTGCTTTGACGCAAAAACGGATGAACACTTTCTATAGAGTTTTTACCAAAAGTTCCATAACGGACATGACCTAAAAATAAATTACCTACATAAGGCATGTTTTTTTCTTGCCAATCAACATCGTCTTTCTTGTCTGAGTATTCCTCTAAAACTCCATTTATTCTATCATTAATCTGAGCAAAAATATCTTGAATAGGCTGTGTTTTATTAGAACGTACTCTACTAATATATCTAGTCCCAGGATCTATATTAAACTTTACACTTGCGAAACCAGCACCATCTTGACCACGATTGTGTTGCTTTTCCATTAATAAATACATTTTATTAATTCCGTAAAAAGCAGAACCATATTTGTCTTTATAAAATTGTAATGGCTTCTTTAATCTAACCAAGGCAATTCCACATTCGTGTTTAATTGCGTCACTCATTTATTTTAGTATTTGTTGTTTTTACTACAAAAAAATCCGCGTTTTTAGGCGCGGATTTTCATGCTATGATAATTCTATATCAAATTGTGTTAATTCTTTAAAAGCTTGCAAGCGATTTTTTACTTCTTCTTTTGTTAGCTCTTGCATACGTTCAGTCCCAAATTTCTCTACACAGAATGATGCTAAATTGGAACCATAAATAATGGCGTTTTTCATATTTTCAAAAGAAATATCTTCTGTTTTTGCTAAATATCCGCAAAAACCTCCTGCAAAAGTGTCTCCTGCACCTGTTGGGTCAAAAACTTCTGCTAATGGTAAAGCTGGTGCAAAAAACATTTTACCTTCATTGAATAACAAAGCGCCATGTTCTCCTTTTTTAATCACCACATATTTAGGACCCATTGTATGAATCTTTTTAGCTGCATTTACTAATGAATATTCTTCAGAAAGTTGACGAGCTTCTTCATCATTTATAGTAACTACATCTACTCTTTTAAGTACATCATGCAAATCACTCAATGCAATGTCCATCCAAAAGTTCATAGTATCTAAAACTACTAATTTTGGTCTTTCATTCATTTGATCTAAAACAGATGCCTGAGTTAATGGATGTAGATTACCCAACATTACAATACCTGAGTCTTTAAAATTTTCTGGCACAACTGGCTGAAAATTTTCTAAAACATTTAACTCTGTAATTAACGTATCTCTAGAATTCATATCATTATGATATTTACCACTCCAAAAAAACGTTTTCCCTTCATTAATTATTTCAATACCATCTGTATTTATACCTTTGGCATTCATCATTTCTAAATAACTCTCAGAAAAATCTCCTCCAACAACTGAAACAACTCCTGTTTTAACACCAAATTGACTTGCTGCTAAACCCACAAAAGTTCCTGAACCTCCAAGAATTTTATCAGTTTTGCCAAAAGGCGTTTCTATTGCATCAAAAGCTACTGTACCAACTGCTAATAATTTGCTCATTTCTTAAATATAATCATTAATTTTGCAATACTTGTCTATACAAGGTAATTAAGCAGCAAAAATAAGTTTTAAAAATGACTATCAAAGAAATACAAGAAGAAATTATTGATGAGTTTTCGATGTTTGATGATTGGATGGAACGTTATGAATACATCATTGAATTAGGTAAATCTTTACCAATGATTAACGATGAATTTAAATTAGATGAGAACCTAATTAAAGGTTGCCAATCTAAAGTTTGGTTGTATTCTGAGTTAGATGATAAGAACGTAAAATTTACTGCAGATAGTGACGCTATTTTAACAAAAGGTATAGTAGCACTTTTATTAAGAGTTTATTCTGGGCAGAAACCTGAAGATATTTTAGCTACAGAAACACATTTTATAGATGAAATTGGTTTAAAAGAACACTTATCTCCCACAAGAGCAAACGGATTGGTTTCTATGCTTAAACAAATAAAAATGTATGCAATTGCGCAACAAGCAAAATTGTAAAACAAATAAAAATTAACATGACTGACAAAGAATTAGAAGAAATAGGAGATAAAATAATTGGTGTTTTAAAAACGATTTACGATCCTGAAATCCCAGTAGATATATACGAACTTGGTTTAATATATGACGTATTTGTTTCTGAAGAAAATAATGCAAAAATACTAATGACACTTACATCTCCAAACTGTCCAGTTGCAGAAAGTTTACCTGTAGAAATAGAAGATAAGGTAAAGTCTTTAAAAGAAATTAATGACTGTGAAGTAGAGATAACTTTCGATCCTACATGGACTCAAGAAATGATGAGCGAAGAAGCAAAATTAGAGTTAGGTATGCTTTAATTTTTAATTTTATAAAAAAGTTGACCTTCTAAAGTTTAAAGAGAATGAAAGATGAAATCGTAAATAGAATTGCCAACAGTAAATTAGTAACTTTTGACTTAGAGGAAATATATCCAAAAGGTAAACGAGTCCTTTTTGATATTAAAGACTGGCTTTATGAAGAATTAATTTTAAAAGAACAAGAATTTAGAACTCAAGTTAAAGCGCACAATTGGTCTGCTTATAAAGATTCTTTTGTTGCAATTACTTGTTCAGCAGATGCAATTATACCATCATGGGCTTTTATGTTAATTGCTGCAGAAATAAACCCTTATGCCAATAAAGTAGTCATTGGTAATTTAGAATTGTTAGAAACTGTTATTTACCAAGAACTAATTGGGTTCTTAGATTTAAGATATCTTGCAGATAAACCAGTTATCTTAAAAGGCTGTGCAGATAAACCAATACCACCCTCTGCTTTTGCATTTTTAATACAAAAAATACAACCTATTTGTAAGAGCATTCTTTTTGGGGAAGCATGCTCTACGGTTCCTTTATATAAATCTAAAAAATAATTTTCCCTTTTTACATATTCTTTTATTTTTGTATTTAATTCAATAACTAGTGTGAAGTATTACTCCCTCTTCTTCTTGCTTATCTTTTCGTTCTTTACTGTAGTTGGGCAAACAAAAAAAAAAGATACCTTACCCACGCCAAAATGGAAAATTCATGGTCGGTTTGCTTTTATTTTCAATCAATCTTCTTTTTCTAATTGGAGAACAGGAGGTGTAAATACAATTGCCGGTAACCTTAACGTAAACTATGATTTTAACTACAAAAAAAAGAATATTAACTGGGACAGCAGGCTAATAACTAGTTATGGGTTAAGTCACATAGAAGAACAAGGCTGGAGAAAAACAGACGATAGATTTGAATTCAACACACTTTTTGGCTTTAAAACATCTACTTATTGGTTTTTATCTTTTATTGGAAACTTTAGATCACAATATAGTAATGGTTTCGACTATAAAAAGGAACCTAAAGAAACTGTTTCAGGCTTTTTAGCTCCTGCTTACTTAACTTTTGGACCAGGAATGCTTTGGAAAAAATCTGATAATTTAAGTATAAATATTGCACCAGCTACAGCCAGATATACCTTTGTAAACGACTTTTTCTCTGGTAAATTTGGGGTTGCAGAAGGCAGAAATACAGCATTTAGTATTGGGTATAGCTTATCCGGTTACTATAAATTTCAAATCATGGAAAATATAGTGATGGAAAACATCTTAGCACTCTATACAGATTATCTTGCAAATGAGGGGAATATAGATGTAGATTATCAAGCAAATATTGGGTTTAAAGTAAATAAGCAAATTAAAATGCACTTAACATTTCAAGCCATCATAGATGATGATTCATCAAGTAAAATTCAGTTTAGACAACTATTTGGACTTGGATTGAATTATAGTTTTCACGAAAAAGTGAGTTACTAAAGGTGAATTAACCTAACATATAAAAACATAACTATTTGAAAATCATTGCTATTTATTTTTAAAAGGAAGCATTAGTCTAAAAAGTAAATGTTGCCTTTTAAATTCTGTTATTTTTGACTTATTATAAAATAAATTTTGATGAAAAAAATAACATTCTTTTTTGTACTTACTTTTTTAAGTGTTTCTATAAACGCACAAAGTGTAAATGAATTAAAAAAAGCACTTAACTCTAAAAAAGATTCAGTTGCTAGCTTACAAACTAAAGCAAAACAAATTCAAAAAACATTAAATGCACTTCCTGGATGGAGGCTAGGTGCTTTTGGAACAATTGGTGCAAGTTTATCTGGCTTTAACAACTGGTATGCTAGAGATGCACCAGATGCGAATGCTGCCAATATTGGAATAATTGTAAACGGTTTTGCCAATTTAATTGAAGAAGATTTTTTCTGGAGAAACTCTGGTAGTCTTAATTTAGGATGGGTAAAATTAGATGACAAATCTATTTCTGGAGATGAAGGTTTTGAAACAGCGTCTGATGTATTTACTTTATCATCTTTGTATGGTAAAAGATTAAATAAAAAATGGGCAATTTCTGGTCTAGGTGAATATAGAACTACTATAATAGACAATTTTAACAACCCTGTATATTTAGATATAGGTGCTGGTTTAACTTGGACACCAACAAGTCATTTGGTTGTAGTTATGCATCCAGGAAACTATAATTTTGTATTCAGTTCTGGAGATACTGTTTTTGAATCTTCTTTAGGGGCAAAAATAGTTGCAGATTATACAAATAAGTATGGAGGTTTGAGTATTAAATCTAACCTATCTTTATTTCAAAGCTATAAAAATACAGATTTATCTAATTGGACATGGACAAACTCTTTTGGATACACTTTATAGAAAGGAATTGGGTTAGGTTTTGAAACTGGACTTAGAAACAATAAGCAAGAAGCACTGAATAATGCGTTAATTAACAATGCTGCAGAATATTTTTTAACAGTAGATAACAAATTACAAACATACTGGTTATTTGGGTTAAGCTATGGCTTTTAACTAAAGTTTAATAACCTACCTTAAACCTCAGTAGATTACTGAGGTTTTTTTATTTTAGTTACTTTTGTAACTTAAATTACTATGAATGACTTTATTAATAATTTTCGCTACAGTTTCTATTTTTTTCTCTTTTTTGTGCTCAATTTTAGAAGCTGTCCTTTTAAGCATCACCCCAACATTTATCAATCTCAAAAAAAGTGAGGGATTAGATTATGCAAAAGAGTTAGAAGTTTTAAAGAAAGATGTAGACAAACCACTTATTGCCATTTTAACTATAAATACTATCGCTCACACTGTAGGAGCTATTTTAGTGGGTGTGCAAGCTAAAGTGGCTTATGCAGAACTGTATGGAAGAACCACAAAAAATATTTTTGGCTTTTTAATTACAGAAGATGTAATGGTGGGCTTAGTGTCTACTATAATGACTATTTTAATTTTAGTTGCTTCAGAAATTATACCTAAAACAATTGGCGCTACTTATTGGAAAGGTTTAGCAAACTTTACTTCTAAAGCACTTAACATTATGATTTTTCCTTTAAAATACACAGGAATTTTATGGGTTTTACAGCTTACCACAAAATTGATTGGCGGAAAAGGACATGGAAGTATTTTGAGTAGAGAAAGCTTTTTGGTAATGACAGAAATGGCTGAAAAAGATGGAGTTTTTAAGAAAAATGAAAGTAAAGTTATACGAAACTTATTAGGTTTTAAAGAGATAAAAGTAAATGATGTAATGACACCAAGATCTGTATTAGAACTTGCAGATGAGCAACAAACTATTCAAGATTTTTATCATTCTCATAAAAAATTACGTTTTTCTAGAATTCCTGTTTTTAAAGAGAATCCAGATGAAATTACCGGCTACTTTTTAAAAGATGATTTACTAGAGGCAATTATTAATGGCAAAGGCAATGAAACTTTATCGACCATAAAAAGAGATATTTTAATTACAGACAGAGCGTTATCTATACCCGATTTATTTGATCAACTTATAAAAGAAAGAGAACATATTGCATTGGTTGTAGATGAATATGGCTCTGTAAGTGGTCTAGTTTCTCAAGAAGATGTTATAGAAACGCTGTTAGGTTTAGAAATTATGGATGAATCTGACTCTGTTGCCGATTTACAAGCGCTGGCTAGAAAGTCTTGGGAAAATAGAGCAAAAAGAATGGGTATAGTAAAAGATAATACAAACATCTAACATTCTTTAAATAAAATACTAAAAATATTTACATAATAACAAAAAGTTAGTATCTCTACTCTTCTTTGTATTCATAATACAAGAAATCATTGTAAGGAAAACGTTGTACATGTATTTTCTTTACCTCTTCGTAGGTTTTATCTTTAAAATCTACTAAATTTTCTTTATTTAAAGCAGAAATAAAAATAGAAGCTACGTCTTTATCGTTCATCCAAGTTTTTTTCCAATCTTGTAAAGTATAATGCTCTTTTCCTTTTTCTGTAGCTAAATCGTCTTCTTCAATAGTTTCGTGTTGATAAGCATCAATCTTGTTAAAAACCATTAAAGTTGGTTTGTCTGCACAGTTTATATCATTTAATATAGAATTTACAGAAGCAATATGATCTTCAAAATTAGGGTGTGAAATATCTACAACGTGTAATAAGAGATCTGCTTCTCTTACCTCATCTAGCGTAGATTTGAAAGATTCGACCAATTGCGTTGGTAATTTTCTGATAAAACCAACAGTATCTGTCATTAAAAAAGGAATGTTCTTAATAACTACTTTACGAACTGTTGTATCTAAAGTAGCAAAAAGTTTATTTTCTGCAAAAACATCACTTTTACTAATAACATTCATTAAAGTAGATTTTCCAACATTGGTGTATCCTACTAAAGCAACCCTTACCATTTTACCACGATTCTTTCGCTGAACCGCCATTTGCTTGTCTATGGTTTTTAAACGTTTTTTTAGAACAGCTATTTTATCGCGAATAATTCGCCTATCGGTTTCAATTTCTGTTTCTCCAGGACCACGCATTCCAATTCCCCCTTTTTGCTTATCCAGGTGTGTCCATAAACGAGTTAATCTTGGTAGTAAATATTCACTTTGAGCCAATTCTACTTGTGTTTTTGCAGAACTTGTTTGAGCTCGTTGTGCGAAAATATCTAATATTAAATTAGTTCTGTCTAAAATTTTACAGTCTAAAATTTTCTCTATATTCCTTAATTGCGCGGGAGACAATTCATCATCAAAAATAGCAGTTCCAATCATGTTAGAATGTATATATGCTTTTACATCTTCTAACTTTCCTGCACCTAAGAAAGTTTTAGGATTTGGTCTTTCCATTTTTTGAACAAATCTTTTAACAACAAAACCACCAGCAGTTTGTGTTAGAAACTCTAATTCATCTAAATACTCTGTTGATTTTGCTTCATTTTGCTGTTGTGTAATAATACCTATTAAAACAGCTTTTTCAGAAATAGCCTCTTTTTGATCTATCATAGAGGACAAAAATACGAACAATTATCAATTGTAAAACCAAAATTAGACGAAACAATCCTAAAGAGATTATTAAAAAACAAAAAAACCTCAGCACAACCCGAGGTTTTAAACAATTAATTCAAACACTACACTTTTACTCTTATACTTTCTCTTTTTTAATTAAAGTATTTACACTTACAAAGTTAACGGGTTTGTTTATGTTTCACATATTATAAATGTTATTAAAACCTATAATTTAAGTTAAATTTAATCTTCGTTTTTTAGATTTAAAAAAACACTCCAGAAAATGGAGGTGTTTTTGGTAATATAAATTCCGTACAAATTTGTGAATGTTTGTCAGCATCATTAAAATTTTAATCATTTTAAGATTAAAAAAATCAGATAAAAATTCAATTATCCTATAGTTACAAAAACATGGAATTTTTAAATAAAATTAGTGCTGATCTCTTTTTTTAAAGGCAGCCATTAATTTTTCGTCATTTAGAATGTACTTTTTGTATTTACCGTCTTTATATCTGTAGTAAATAAACAATGGCATAAAAATAAATGCCAAGTAAAAAACACCCAAGCCCATAACAACTTGAGCTTTCTCATGCTCATTGTTTACTAAAAAAACACCTACTAACATCCAAATAATAAATACTACAAATAGTATTTTTAGTATTAACTTCATACTGTAAAATTACAAAAGTTCTATCTTTAAAACTTAAAATAGTTTAAATGAAATACAATTTATTATTTTTAATTTGCATCACTTTAAATGGTTGTCATAAAAAAATGAATACAAAAAATTCCGATAAAAAAATTATTATTGCGCATAGAGGTGCATCAGGTTATCTTCCTGAACATACTCCAGAGGCAAAGATAATGGCTTATGCTATGAATGCAGATTTTATAGAACAAGATATTGTACTTAGTAAAGACAACATTCCTATTGTTATTCATGACATCTATTTAGATGATGTCACAGATGTATCAGAAAAATTTCCAAAAAGACATAGAGAGGATAATCGTTTTTATGAAATCGACTTTACATTTAAAGAATTAAAAACATTACGAGTTTCTGAACGATTTATGCCTGAAACAGGGGAACAGGTATATAAAAAAAATTCCAAAAGAGAAAGGCAACTTTAAATTACATTGTTTATAAGAAGAAATAGAACTAATTCAGGGTTTAAATTTATCTACTGGAAAAAACATGGGAATCTATCCAGAAATTAAAGCCCCTAAATTCCACAAAGAAGAAGGAAAAAAATAAGTGAAATTGTCTTAAACGTTTTATCAACATATGGCTATAATTCTAAAAAAGACAACTGTATAGTGCAATGTTTTGACTCGGATGATTTAAAGCGAATTAGAGAAAATCTAAAATCTGATTTATTTTTAGTTCAACTAATAGAATCTCCAGAAGAAACTTTAAAACTAAAACATTTTGCGACATATGCAGATGGAATTGGCCCTTGGAATAAAAAAATTTTAAAAGAAAAGATAAATAACAAATGGACATTTACTTCTTTGGTGTCTGAAGCTCATGCATTAGGTTTAAAGGTACACCCTTACACATTTAGAGCAGATGCTTTAGGAGAGTTTCCTTCTTTTGAAAAAATGCTAGAGACACTTGTGATTGATGCAAATGTAGATGGCGTTTTTACTGATTTTCCAGATAAAGTTCACAAGTTTTTTACTGAAAATTAGCTTTATTTTCAGTAGATATACTTTATTTTATGTGGTAACCTCTATCAACTTATTTCTATAAGCTGTTAATAATTTAGATTTAGATATAAAACCTACATATTTATCTCCTTGCACAACAGGTAAATTCCAAGCATCACTGGTCTTGAATTTCTTCATAATTTCTGTAACAGAATCTTCATAAAATATAATTTCTGGAGCTGCTTTCATTAAAGTTTCTACAGTAACATTATTGTACATTTCTGTATCGAACATGAAGGGTCTTATATCATCTAACAAAACAATGCCTAAGAAAACTTTTTCTGAATTTGTAACAGGAAAAATATTTCGAGTAGATTTTGCAACCGCCGATTTTAACATATCTCCTAGTAACATTTCTGGATAAATAGTTTTAAAATTGTTTTCTATTAATCGATCAATCTTCATCATCATCATCACATTCTTGTCCTTATTGTGTGTTATCAATTCACCTCTTCTTGCCAATTCTGATGTGTAAATAGAATTTGCAATAAAGTATTTGGTAAAAGCAAAACTTATAGCAGCTACCAACATTAGTGGTACAAATAAATCATAACCTCCAGTAATTTCTGCAATTAAAAAAATAGCTGTTAAAGGGGCATGTAAAACACCAGCCATTAAGCCAGTCATACCAATTAATGTAAAGTTAGACTCAGATACATTACCTCCTAAAGTATTTATAATTTTTGCAAAAACATTACCCAAAGATGCTCCCATAAATAGTGTTGGTATAAAGATACCTCCAACTCCACCAGCTGCAAATGTGGTTGTCATTGAAATAGCTTTAAACAAAGCAATTAAAATTAGAAATGCAATAACAATCCAAATATTGGTTAAATCTACATTATAAGGTAATGTTGCTAAAGCATCTGTTGTATTTCCATTTAATAAATTATTAATTAATCCGTAACCTTCACCGTATAAAGGAGGAATTAAATACAACATTAGGCCAATAGCAAAGCCACCAATAATTAACCTATGTATTCGTTTTTTAAAGTAATTAAAGAACTTTGTAATTCTAAAATAAATTTTAGAAAAATACACAGAGGCTACACCTGTCCCTAACCCTAAAATAATATAGTACAAAACATCTTTAACCTGAAAAGTATCTATCAACTGAAAACCAAAAAGGGCATCTCTCTCAAAGAAAAAATACGATGTAATTACTGCTGAAACAGAAGCTAATAAAAGTGGCACTAAAGATGCAAATGCCAAATCTAAACTAAAAATTTCTACTGCAAATACAATTGCTGCAACTGGTGCTTTAAACATAGAAGACATTGCTCCAGCTGTTGCACAACCAATAAGCAACATTCTAGTTTTTGAGCTCATATGAAATAGCTGAGAAACATAAGAACCTAAAGCAGCACCTGTACTAACTGCTGGACCTTGCAGACCTGCAGAACCACCAAAGCCAACTGTAATTGGAGCCGTAATTAAAGAAGCATACATTTTGTACTTTTCTAAAATTCCATTTTTTTTAGAAACAGCATGTAAAGTAGTCGAAATTCCATGGCCTATTTCCTTTTTAATCACCTTCTTTTTAATGTAAAAGACGATAATTAAACCGATTATAGGAAAAATAAAATATAAGGAATGATGAAAATCTTTAATGAATTTACCTTCTAAAAGATTCTCGAAAAAGAACGTTAAATTCTTTAATACAGCAGTTCCTAAACCAGCCAATAAGCCTACTAAAACACTTAGAACATAAATAAACTGACGTTCAGAAATAAACTGATATCTCCAAAGTAATATTTGTTTTAGGTATTTATTCTTAGTTGGCATAAAGAGAGAACTACTTGCTTTTAGATATAATGTCTGTACCTAAATAACCATTGTCTTTGTTATAATACCAAGCTCTAATCTTTGACATTTTAATATCATTAACAACCTCTAAACCAGACAATAAAATGTATTCTCCACTATCTTTTGTATCCTTAAAAAACTGGTATACTTCCATTGCATAAGTATCAGGATTAAAATAAAAGTACCAAGTATCTTTACTATAGGTTGCTTTTAGTACCAAATACTCTTTTTCTTTAAAATTACGCTTTTCTATTTTTTGATGAATAATAGTTCCTTCATCTTTTAATTTCATAGGCAAGCCATATAAATACGTATAATAGTTTTTGTATAAATTGGCACGATCGCAATTTAAACTATACTTTTTCTTTATTTCCGCTGATAAGTTATGATTTCCGTTTAAACTAAGACTGCAAGAACCTTTATCTAAAGTAAATTGGGTAATTACTGTATCTCTTTTGGCAAGAACAGCAAAGTATTGATTGGGTAAATCAATATTAATTTTACTAATTCTATCTGCATTCTTAGGTGTTTCCATAGTTACAAACAACTCACCTTTAAAGGTTGCCCAATTTCGATTTGGATCATGAAATTGTATTGCTTTTTCCAATAATTCATCCCCAGTAATTGTTTGAGAAATGGTAGTTATTGAAATAAATAGGACTAAAAGTATGATTAGTTTTTTCATATTTTAAAAGTAATAAAAATAGCGAAACGAAAAACTCCACAGATTTTAAAACCTGTGGAGCCTAAAAAAATATTTTATAATTGGCTTATTCTTTAATATCCAATTTTAAACTTAACTCTTGTAATTGCTCATCATCAATAAATGCAGGTGCATCTATCATAACATCTCTACCTGAATTATTTTTTGGGAATGCAATAAAATCACGAATGGTTTCCTGACCTCCTAAAATAGCAACCAATCTGTCTAAACCAAAAGCTAAACCTCCATGAGGTGGAGCTCCATACTCAAAAGCTTCCATTAAGAATCCAAATTGAGCTTTCGCTTCTTCTTCAGAAAAACCTAAATGCTTTAACATTGTTGCCTGAATTTCTTTATCATGAATTCTGATAGAACCTCCACCAATTTCATTTCCATTTAACACTAAATCGTAAGCATTTGCTTTTACTTCTCCTGGTTTGGAATCTAATAACTCTAATTGACCAGGTTTTGGTGATGTAAATGGATGGTGCATTGCATGATAATGACCTGTTTCTTCATCTAACTCTAATAGTGGGAAATCTATTACCCAAAGTGGAGCAAATACTTTAGGATCTCTTAACCCTAAACGTTCTGCTAATTCCATTCTTAAAGCAGACATTTGTGCTCTAACTTTATTGGTTTCTCCAGATAAAACACAAACTAAATCACCAGGTTTTGCACCTGTAACTTCAACCCATTTTGCTAAATCTTCTTGATCGTAAAATTTATCTACAGAAGATTTAAAAGTACCATCTTCATTAACTCTACAATAAATCATTCCAAGAGCACCAACTTGTGGCCTTTTTACCCATTTAATGATATTATCAATCTCTTTTCTTGTGTATGCATTTCCACCAGGAACAGCAATACCAATTACGAGTTCAGCATCATTAAATACTTTAAAATCTTTATGTTGAGTTACTGCATTTAGTTCTCCAAATTCCATCCCAAAACGAATATCTGGCTTATCATTTCCATACAAACGCATTGCATCATCAAACAACATTCTTGGGAATTTCTCTACCTCAACTCCATTAATTTCTTTTAATAAATACCTAGTAAATCCTTCAAAAATGTTTAAGATATCTTCTTGTTCAACAAATGCCATTTCACAGTCAATCTGTGTAAATTCTGGCTGTCTGTCTGCACGTAAATCTTCATCTCTAAAACACTTTACAATCTGAAAGTATTTATCCATTCCACCAACCATCAACAATTGTTTAAAGGTTTGAGGACTTTGAGGAAGTGCATAAAATTGCCCTTCGTTCATTCTAGAAGGAACTACAAAATCTCTTGCACCTTCTGGAGTTGATTTAATTAAGTAAGGTGTTTCTACTTCTATAAATTCTTGATCAGACAAGAATTTACGAACTTCCATAGCTACTTTATGACGAAAAATCAAACTGTCTTTTACAGGGTTTCTTCTAATATCTAAGTATCTATATTTCATTCTGATGTCTTCTCCACCATCAGTTTTATCTTCAATTGTAAAAGGAGGTAACTTGGCTTCGTTTAAAATTTCTAACTCAGAAACCAATACTTCAATTTCACCAGTAGCTAATCTATCATTCTTAGATTCTCTCTCAATAACAGTACCTTTTACTTGAATCACAAATTCTCTACCTAAAGATTTTGCTTTTTCTATAATGTCTTTAGAAGTACGTTCTTCATCAAAAATTAACTGCGTAATTCCATACCTGTCTCGCAAATCTACCCAAACCATAAAACCTTTGTCTCTAGATTTTTGCACCCAACCTGCTAGCGTAACTTCTGTGTTAATGTGTGATGCTCTTAAGGCACCACAAGAATGACTTCTATACATTATAAATTTCTATTTACAATTCTGAATTTTTTCAGAATCTTTATTATGTTCTTATAACTCTAATCTAACTTCAAAGATTAGATGCAAATTTAATCATTTCATAAGAAAAACATCTGCTTTTATAATTTGATTTAATACAGATTAATCTTTGTAAATTTGTTTTTATGAGCGTAGTTAATATTCAAGAAAAATTCGAGCTTTTTACAGATTTATGGTCGCCTAAAAAAATAGGAGAATTAAATGGACAGCAAATTTTATTGGCAAAAATAAAAGGAGAATTTGTTTTTCATAAGCATGATAATGAAGATGAACTTTTTATGGTAAAAAAAGGTGTTTTAGAAATGCATTTACATGATAAAATTGTAACCATAAATGAAGGCGAATTCTATATTGTGCCTAAAGGCGTAGAACATAAACCTGTTGCCAAAGAAGAAGTTCATATACTTTTATTTGAACCTCTAACTACAAAACATACAGGAGATGTTGTTGCAGATATAACTGTAGATACATACGAATCAATATAAAAAGTTATGAATTATGAGTTTTGAGTGATGAGTTAACCACTAACTAGTAACTTAAAACCAAACACCAAATTAAATGAGTAAACTTTATTTAGTGCCAACACCAATTGGTAATTTAGAGGACATGACTTTTAGAGCAATTCGTATTCTAAAAGAAGCAGATTTTATTTTAGCTGAAGACACTAGAACAAGTGGAAAGTTGCTAAAACATTTCGAAATTAATACGCAAATGCATTCTCATCATATGCATAATGAACATAAATCTATTGAAGGAATTTTAAATAGAATTAAAAGCGGAGAAACTTGTGCAGTTATTTCTGATGCAGGTACCCCTGCTATTTCAGACCCTGGTTTTTTATTAACTAGAGCTTGCGTAGAAAACAATATTGATGTAGAATGTTTGCCTGGTGCAACTGCTTTTGTTCCTGCTTTGGTAAATTCTGGTTTACCAAATGATAAATTTGTTTTTGAGGGATTTTTACCTGTTAAGAAAGGAAGACAAACTCGTTTACTATTATTAGCAGAAGAAACAAGAACCATGATATTTTACGAATCTCCTCACAAACTAATTAAAACTTTAGTGCATTTTGAAGCATATTTTGGTAAAGAAAGAAAAGTTTCAGTTTCTAGAGAACTTACAAAAATGTTTGAAGAAAATGTAAGAGGAACAGCTAATGAAGTGTTAACTCATTTTAATAAAAAACCTCCAAAAGGTGAGATAGTAATTATAGTCGAAGGAAAATCTTTAAAATAAACTTAGTTTACTTTTTTAGTGGTAATAATAATTACTCTATTCAAAGCATTGTGTTTTTCCAATGCTTCTTTTCCTTTTAAAACTTCGATTTTTTCAATTTTATCAGGAGTTAATTTTTGTAACTCTTTTTTATTAGATTCTTTTCCATCTATTATTATGGTTGGAAAAAATTTGTCATTTTTCACATTTCCATTTTCAACAGTTTTTAAATGATAATAATTAAAAGTTTTACCCAATTTAGTCACTATTAAAATAGCTCCGTTTGGAGCATTGTATTTTTTAATTGCATTTTCACCTTTTACTACATGCATTGTTGCTATTGTAGTTGGATTAATAATTTCTACTGGAAAATCGAACTTTTTCCCATCAACAAAAATTAAAGGCTTCTTGCTGTTTTTTTCATTGAAACCATCTTTATTTTCAGCATTTTTTGTTTGACCGAACGCTATAAAAGACATAAATATTAGTAAAAAAAAGTAAGTACACTTTTTTTCATTTTTTTATATTTTATTTGTTTAAAAATAAATAAATTAAAAATAATGACACTGGAATTATTAAAAAATAAACTTAACAAAAACAAGTCTGATATTTTATTTTCAGAAGTTATACAAGTAATTGAAAATAATTACATCTTTAAACCAACTGCATTTAAGAATGGAAAATTAGAAAATAATGCAGGTGAAAATTCTGGCTATGAAGGCTTGACTTTTAGTGATACACCACTTTTATTAAAATCATAAAATTTCTAAAAAAACTAAATTTGTAACTCTATTTCTAGTAATGATTAATATTTAGAACCATCATGTTTACCGACTTCAAAACCATGTTTTCCTAAAAAATGGTTTCCACTTTCTATAGCATCTTCTTCTAAAGTTGTACCCATAGAATCATTCCATCTATTTAAATACCCAAATAAAGAAATAACGCCTAACATTTCTACAATTTCTCCTTCATCCCAATATTTATATAACTCCTCTTTGATTTTTGAATCTACTGCATTTGGAACCATAGAAGCCGCTAATGAAAAATCTAAAGCAGCTCTTTCTGCATCTGAAAATGCTTTATGAGTTTTGTATTCCCAAATATTATCTAATTGTTCTTGTGCTGCTCCATAACGTTCTGCAGCTCTAATTGCATGTGCTTGGCAATATCTACAACCTGTTGCATTACTAGAAACCCAAGCTATCATTCTTTTTAAAGCAGATGTAACTCCACCTTCATTAGCCATTACAGCTTTGTTTAAATTAATAAATGCTTTAGAAATTGCTGGTCTTCTTTGCATGGTTAAAACTGAGTTAGGGCAAAACCCTAATGTTTCATTAAAAAATTCTGCTAATTTCTTTGTTTCTAAATCGTGCTTTGCAGCTAAAGGTGTTACTAATGCCATATTTTTTATTTTCTTATTAAGCTAAAATTACCTGTTTTTTCTATAGACAAATTATTGATATCTGTTAAATTTACTTTAAACCAATAATTATTTGAAGGTGCAGGTTTTCAATTCGAAATACCATTCCAACCTTCGTTATTATCCATTTTGTACAATAAAACTCCAAATCTATCATAAATAAATACAATAGATAACCTAATTTTATGTTGCAGAGATTTTTTCATTTTAAAGATAAACAATTTGTGATTTCTTACTTTTGTAACAAAGCACAATTTACTACTTCATTCTTTAAATAAATAAATTATGGTAAAAAATATAGTTACTACAAAATGGACACAGAAGTCTCAATTTGATTCAGATAATCCTAGTGGTCATCATTTAACAATGTTTGATAAGTCTCAAGATAATGGAGATGTTGTTGGGTTTGCACCTAAAGCTTTAATGTTGTCTTCTTTGGCTGGTTGTTCTGGTTTAGATGTAGTTTCTCTTTTAGAAAAAATGAGAGCTGAAGTTGCTCAGTTTCATATTGAAGTTACTGCAGAACTTACAGATGAACATCCAAAATTTTACAATAAAGTAAAAGTAGATTATCATTTTACAGATGCAGAATTACAACCAGATAAAATTCAGAAAGCTGTAAATTTATCAGTAACAAAATACTGTGGAGTTATGGAAATGTTTCGAAAATTTGCTAAAGTAGAAACAGAAATTCATTTTCATAGTTTATAATCTTAAAGTTCAACATTTGCTATGAGATGGACTTTAAAACCAGCACCAAATTCAGAGAAAGTTAAAACGCTTGCAAAAGAATTACAGGTAACACCTACGATTGCCAAAATTCTTTGTCAAAGAAATATTGAATCTTTTAACGATGCTAGACTATTTTTTAGACCTAGTTTAGAAGATATTCATGATCCTTTCTTAATGAAAGATATGGATTTGGCTGTAGAAAGAATTGACAAAGCAATTGCTAACCAAGAAAACATTTTAGTTTTTGGCGATTATGATGTTGATGGCACAACTGCTGTATCTTTAGTTGCTTCTTATTTAAGAACATTAACACCTAATATTGCAACTTATATTCCTGATAGGTATGCAGAAGGTTATGGCGTATCTTATGCAGGAATCGATTTTGCAGAAGACAATGATTTCTCTTTAATTATTGCTTTAGATTGTGGAATTAAAGCCATTGAAAAAGTAGCTTATGCTAATGAAAAACGGATTGATTTTATAATTTGTGATCATCATAAACCAGGAGCTGAAATACCAAATGCAGTTGCTGTTTTAAATGCAAAAAGAGAGGATTGTTCTTATCCTTTCGATGAATTATGTGGTTGTGGAGTTGGCTTTAAATTAATACAAGCTTTAGGTGTTTCTAGAAACCAAACCATAGAAGAATTTGTGCCCTATTTAGATTTGGTTGCAACTGCAATTGCTGCAGATATTGTACCTATGAATGGCGAAAACAGAGTTTTGGCATATTATGGGTTACAGGTAATTAATCAAAATCCTAGAAATGGAATTAAAGCATTAGTACATCAAGTAAAAAAGAAGGTACTAACCATTACAGATGTTGTTTTTATAATTGCACCAAGAATTAATGCTGCAGGTAGAATGAAACATGGTAATTATGCAGTTGAACTTTTAACAGAAATGGATTTTGACTCTGCTGTACAATTTGCTGCAGATATTGAAATTTTTAATGCAGACAGAAAAGATCTAGATAAAAAGATTACAGATGAAGCCTTAATTCAAATCATAGATAATGATGAGGAAGAACGTTATACATCAGTAGTTTATCAAGAAGATTGGCATAAAGGTGTAATTGGCATTGTAGCTTCTAGATTAATAGAAAAATACTACAGACCTACTTTAGTTTTTACAAAAAGTGGGGATAAACTTGCAGCTTCTGCACGTTCTATAAAAGGTTTTGATGTGTACAATGCTTTGCAAGCGTGCTCTGAGTTTATAGAGCAATTTGGAGGTCATAAATATGCAGCTGGATTGACCTTATTACCTGAAAATTATACGAATTTTAAAAATAAATTCGAAGAAGTTGTTTCCAAAACAATAGATAAAAATCTATTAACACCAGAAATTACTATAGATGCTGAACTAGAATTATCTGAAATTACACCAAAATTATTTAGAATTTTAGAACAAATGGCTCCTTTTGGACCTCAAAATATGAAACCCGTTTTTAAATCGAGTTGTGTTAGAGATAATGGTTATGGAAAACAAGTTGGTGCAGACAAAACACACTTAAAACTGAATGTTTTTCAAGGTGATAACAAACAAACCTTTGGAGCAATTGGGTTTAATTTGGGTGATAAATTAGAACATGTTCAAAATGATTTTGACATTGTTTACACACTAAATGAGAATGTTTGGAATGGCTACAAATCAATTCAATTGGTCTTAAAAGACTTAAAGTAAATAGCTTTAAGACTCCATAGAAAGCAATACCATCCTTAACTCCATAAACGTAAAAGACTTATCTACTTTCTCTTTTAATTCTGTAAGGTTTTTAAACTCAACCTCTTCAATTTCATTTATAATTTTCTTGTAGCGTTTTAATTCAATTAACTCTAAAACATCTACCTCTCCAGAAGGAATAAAACTTGCTAAATAACTTTCTATTGTACCAACTGTTAAACTGCGTTCTTTTGCAATTTCTTTAATTGATAGTCCAGATTTAAACAGCTCAAAAGTAATTTGTTTGGTAGATTTTTTATCTTCCTTTTTTTGTTCATTAAACTTATTAATTCCGTTTTCTAAACAATACTCTTCTATTACCTCTAAAATTTCTTCACCATATTTTTGAACTCTAATTTTGCCCATTCCTAAGATTTTTAGCAACTCTTTTTCAGATCTTGGTAAAGCATCACAAATGGCATACAAAGTTTCTTGTGTAAAAATTTGAAAGTGTGGAATTTTGGCTGCTTTAGAAATATCATCTCTTAACTCCCGTAATTTTAAAGCCAAAATAGGATCTCTTTTAGAGCTTAATTTCTTCTTCTTTTTAGGTTCAGTTTTTTGTAAAACAGCATTGGCTCTTACTTGCAGATATTCTTGAACCTTAAAACCAACTTTCATTTTTTGTAGTGCAAATATCTTTTCTTCTAAAAGTTCTTGTAAAGCATCAAACTGTTTAGAAAAGTCTTTTTTTATAGCCTTATTATCTGAAGAAAACTGAATGGCATCTATGGGTTTTTGAATATTGTTGGTAGTTGTATTTAGAAAATAATCCACACCTTTTAAAAATCGTTCTTGAATTGGAGAGCTATTTTCTGGCAAAACACTGTTTTCTGCTAAAGTATTTAGTTGATTTTTAAATCCGTTAGCAACTTTCATTAAAGCAACAACTCCATCGTCTTTTATAGTTTGTAGATGATCAATAACATCACCTTTTATACTTGTTTGGTTTTTGTAGAAAATATCTAATAGCCTAGAAATTGGATACAAGAACTTATGATAATCAAACAGTTCTGCCATTAAATTTAACTGAAAATCTTTTTCTGAAGCTACTAAATCTGCTTCATCAGGATGATTTTCTTCTACACTTTCATTAAACTGACTTACAGTTTGATCGTTAATAATTGCATTGCTAGTTATTGGTGTTTTTAAGACCAAACCTTCTAAAGAAGTACATCTACTTAAAGCCACATATATTTGCCCATGTGCAAATGAGGCTTCTGCATCAATTATAGCTTTATCAAAGGTTAAACCCTGACTTTTGTGAATGGTGATTGCCCAAGCCAAACGTAAAGGAATTTGTGAAAAAGACCCAATTACGTCTTCTTTTATCTCTTTAGTTTCATCGTTTATTGAGTAATTTACATTGTCCCATTTTTCTCTTTCAGTTACAATTTCATCAATTTCATTTGGGCATTGCACAGTTACACTATCTCTAGAAATATCTGTAACTATACCTATTTTACCATTAAAATATCTTTTTTCTGGTGATGAATCATTTTTAATAAACATTACTTGAGCACCAACTTTAAGTGCTAATTTTTCATCATTTGGAAAAGAATTTTCATTGAATTTTCCAGAAACTTCAGCATCAAAATAATGGGTTTTATTTTTAAGTTTATTCAGCTCGGATTCGTTAATTGTATTGGCTCTTCTATTATGAGTAGTTAGTGTTATGTAGTTATCATCTGCATTTGGTGAAAACTTAGGGTTATATCTTTCATTTAAAATTTTTGCAGATTTGTCTGATAAATTATCGTTTCTAATTTCGTTAAGAATGGTAATAAAATCTTCGTTTTTCTGACGATAAATATGTTTTAATTCAATAGAAACTACATTGGCTTCTTGAAATGCTTTTGAACTAAAAAAGTATACAGTACTGTAATATTGTTGCAATAAACTCCATTCATTAGGTTTAACTACAGGAGAAAGTTGCTGTAAATCTCCAATCATTAAAACTTGTGCTCCACCAAAAACCTTATTTCTGTTTTTGTATCTACGCATCACTTGGTCTATACCATCTAACAAATCTGCTCTAACCATAGAAATTTCATCAATAATTACTAAATCTAAAGATTTAATAATATCAATTTTTGTTTTTGAAAATCTACGCTGTTGATTGTTTTGGGTTTGATTGGGTAGAATTGGCCCAAAAGGCATTTGAAAAAAAGAATGAATGGTAACCCCTTTTGCATTTATAGCTGCAACTCCTGTAGGTGCAACAATTACCAATCTTTTTAAAGATTCGTTTTTAATTTGATGTAAAAAAGTAGTTTTACCCGTACCTGCTTTACCTGTAATGAATAGGTTTCTATCGGTTTTTTCGATAAAACTTAAGGCAAGTTCTAATTCAGGGTTTGTGGGCATTTTAGCTTTTTGATGCAAGATAATCAAACCAATATTATAAAAAAGATAATTGAATATAGAATAGTTTTTAAAAAACATTATTACATTAAAAAATCCTGAGCAAAAGCTCAGGATTTTTTAATTTGTCTACTCAGTTTCTGAGTTACATTTCTAATGCTTTTGTTGGATTGTTATCCATCAATAATTCTATTGGGTTTTCTAATGCTTCTTTTACAGCAACTAAAAAACCTACAGATTCACGACCATCAATGATTCTATGATCGTAAGAAAGAGCTACATACATAATTGGTTGAATTACTACAGATCCGTTTACAGCCATAGGTCTATTTACAATATTATGCATTCCTAAAATTCCACTTTGAGGAGGGTTTATGATTGGCGTTGATAACATAGAACCAAATACACCTCCGTTTGTAATTGTAAAAGTACCACCTGTCATTTCATCTACAGTTATCTGACCATCTCTAGCTCTAATAGCCAAACGTTTTACTTCACTTTCTACTCCTCTAAACGATAAATCTTCAGCATTTCTAATAACAGGTACCATTAATCCTTTAGGCCCAGAAACTGCGATAGAAATATCTTGAAAATTGTGTTTTACTTGGAAGTCACCGTCTATCATAGAGTTTACATCTGGATACATTTTTAGAGCTCTAACAACGGCTAAAGTAAAGAAAGACATAAACCCTAAACCAACACCATGTTTTGCTTTAAAATCTTCTTTATATTGAGATCGTAAATCGAAAATTGGCTGCATATTTACTTCGTTAAATGTCGTTAACATTGCCGTTTCGCTTTTTACAGCTACCAAACGTTCTGCAACTTTTCTACGTAACATAGACATTTTCTTACGCTCAGTTCCACGAGTTCCATTTGCTGGTTGAGACCCCATAGAAGGTACTGCATTTACAGCGTCTTCTTTAGTTATTCTACCATCTTTACCAGTACCTTTTATTGCTGATGCAGCAATTCCTTTTTCTGCTAACACTTTCTTTGCTGCAGGAGAAGCTGTACCAGTTGCATAAGTTGTCTCTTTTGAAGCTGGTTCTTCTACTTTTTGAGAAGCTTCTTTTGGAGCTTCTTCCTTTACAGGACTATCTCCTTCTGGTTTTGTAGCACTTGTATCTATAAGACAAACCACATCTCCAACAGCAACTGCATCACCTTCTTCTGCTTTTAAAGTGATTATTCCGCTTTCTTCTGCAGGTAGTTCTAACGTTGCTTTGTCTGAATCTACTTCTGCAATGGGTTGATCTTTTTCAACATAATCTCCATCTTCAACTAACCAAGTTGCAATTTCTACTTCTGTGATTGATTCTCCTGGAGAAGGAACTTTCATTTCTAAAACACTCATGGTTTCTTTTTTATATTTATTCTAAATCTTTTATTAACTATTAAAAACACTGTCTATTACAGCTTTATGCCTTTTTTTGAAACGTGTACTAGACCCTGCAGCAGGTACTGCATAATACTTACGAGAACGAACAGATAAGTTTTTTAACTCAAACCTTTGTAACATGTAACTCCATGCACCCATATTTCTTGGTTCCTCTTGTGCCCAAATATAATCTTCAATATTTGGATATCTATCTATTACTTGCTGAATTTTTTCTTTGTGTAAAGGAAACAATTGCTCTATTCTAACCAAGGCAACATCATCTCTTTTGTTTTCTTCTCTTTCCGCTAACAAATCATAATAGAATTTACCCATACAGAAAACTAATTTCTTCACTTTGTCTGGGTTTATAGTGTCATCTATTACTTCTTGGAATTCACCCGTAGCTAAATCTTCTATAGTATTTACTGCTTTTACATGTCTTAACAAGCTTTTAGGTGTAAAAACAATTAAAGGTTTTCTGTACTCACGTTTCATTTGACGTCTCAATAAGTGAAAAAAGTTTGCAGGAGTTGTACAGTTTGCAACTGTCATATTATCTTCTGCACACAATTGTAAATAACGTTCTATTCTTGCAGATGAATGTTCTGAACCTTGCCCTTCATAACCATGTGGTAATAAAACTACAATACCGTTTTGAACTTTCCATTTATCTTCTGCCGCAGAAATATATTGATCGAACATGATTTGTGCACCATTAGAAAAATCTCCAAACTGCGCTTCCCAAATAGTTAACGTATTTGGATTTGCCATTGCATAACCATAATCAAAACCCAACACACCGTACTCGGATAATAACGAATTATAAATCGTCATTTCGCCTTTATTGTTTGGATTTGTGTTTAATAAATTAACACGTTCTTCTGTTTTTTCATTTCTTAAAACAGCATGTCTATGAGAGAATGTTCCTCTTTCTACATCTTGCCCAGAAATACGAACATTAAAGCCTTCTTCCATTAAAGAACCGTAGGCTAAATTTTCAGCCATACCCCAATCTAATTGATTGGTTTCAAAACCCATTTTAGCTCTACCTTGTAAAATACGCTCTGCTTTTCTTACAAAATTAGCACCTTCAGGCACTGTAGAGACTACTTTTGCAATGTGTTTTAAATTGTCAACAGAATATTTAGTATCTAGAGTTTCTAGCATGGCATCTTGATTTTGACGCTCAAAACCTTCCCAAGTAGACTCCATAAATTCTTTTACTTTCGAATTTTCGTCTTGCTTAGAATTATCAAACTCTCTTTCTAACATTCCTTTAAATTCAGCTGTAATTTCTTTTACATATGATGAATCTATAGAGCCTTCTTGTAATAATTTTTCTGCATAAATTTCTTTTGGATTTTTATGTTTAGATATTGCCTTATACAATTTAGGTTGTGTAAAACGAGGTTCGTCACCTTCGTTATGTCCGTATTTACGATACCCTAATAAATCAATAAAAATATCTGTTTTAAACTTCATTCTAAACTGAAGCGCCATTTCCATTGCATGACAAACAGCTTCTGTATCATCTGCATTTACGTGTAAAACAGGTGATAAAGTAACTTTAGCAACATCTGTACAGTATGTGCTTGAACGTGCATCTAAATAGTTTGTAGTAAAACCAATTTGATTGTTTACAACAATGTGAATGGTACCACCAGTTTTATAACCATTTAATTTTGCCATTTGAACAATTTCATAAGCAATACCTTGCCCAGCAATTGCTGCATCTCCATGAATTACAATTGGTAAAATTTTGCTAGAATCTCCATCATATTTTCTATCGATTTTAGCTCTAGTAATACCTTGTGCAACAGCTGCTACAGTTTCTAAGTGAGATGGATTTGGAACTAAATTCATTTTAATTTCGTTACCATCTCTGTAGGTTTTACTTAATGTTAAACCTAAGTGATATTTTACATCACCATCTATATCTTGGTCTTCGAAATCTTTACCTTCAAACTCACTAAATAAATCTCTTACAGGTTTTTTAAAGATGTTTACTAAAGTATTTAAACGCCCTCTGTGAGCCATACCTAAAACACATTCTTTAACTCCGTATTTTTCTGCAGCATCTCTAAGCATTACACTAATTCCAGGAATTAATGTTTCACCACCTTCTAATGAAAAACGTTTTTGACCTACATACTTTGTTTGTAAAAAACTTTCGAAAGTTACTGCTTGATTTAATTTAGATAAGATATATTTTTTTGCATCCTGAGTGTATTTTGGTTGATTGTAATTATCGTTTAAGCGATTTTGCCACCATTTTAACTTTTCAGGATTACGCATGTACATGTATTCCACTCCAATAGAATCGCAGTAAATACTTTTTAAATGGCCAATAATTGTGGATAACTTTACTTTTCCAATCCCTAAAATTTCACCTGCAGAAAATTCTTTGTCTAAATCTTGACTCGATAAACCAAAGTTTTCAATAGCTAATGTTGGCTCGTATTTTCTTCTATCTCTTACTGGGTTTGTTTTAGTGAATAAGTGACCTCTTGTTCTATAACCGTTAATTAGGTCTACAACCAAGAATTCTTTTTTAACTTCTTGAGGAATTTCTGTAGAAACTTCTTCATCTGTTAACGAGTAATTTTCATTTGCGAGGTCGTAACCTTGAAAGAAGCTTCTCCAACTAGGTTCAACCGAATCTGGATGTGTTAAATACTGATCGTATAAATCTGCTATAAAGCCTGTATGTGCTGCGTTTAAGAACGAAAATTTGTCCATAGAATTGTCTCTGCTTTTTTTTAAGCTACTAATGAAGACAAAAATACAATTTTTAGAAACAACGCATAATTAATTTATGAATATATGTAACTAAAAATATGTAAAAAAAACAAAAAAAGTATTTGGCGATATTCTAAAATAATATATATTTGCACTCGCTAATCACAATTTTGTGAAGCAAACTCCTCCTTAGCTCAGTTGGTTAGAGCATCTGACTGTTAATCAGAGGGTCCTTGGTTCGAGTCCAAGAGGGGGAGCCATATTAGACAAGAGGTCATTTTTGACCTCTTTTTTATTTTAATTACTTTTTAAAACTTTGCTGGCCAACATAATAGACTTAATCTCTGGAGTGAAAATGTTGTTGCAACTCTCAAAATCAAAATTTTCGAATTTTTCAGTAAAGATGCAACCAAGAATCTTCTTTTTGGTTTTTCCATCTGCCTTATCCCAATAATGACTTAGGTTTTCAATCATTGGGAGAGTTTTATTCAAATACACTTTAAATGGACTCTTCGTGGACTTCAACCGTTCCAACTTAACCTGTTTATCACTTAACTCAGACTCGATTCTACTCTTCATTTCATTGTAATCGGAAGATGTGATATCTCCATCAAGAAATGAGTTTTGCAAGTTGGTTTGTCGCTCCGGATTTTTTCGTAATTTTTTCAATTTTTTGAAAGAAAATCAGTTTTACACCTGTAGTAGTTTCTCCAAAATTTTGACAACTCGACTGCTGGTATGATTACCATTATGTCAATTGTGCTATTTGGCAGAAGATTTAGTTAAAAAAAAATCGAAAAATGAGATTTTTTTTAGTTATATTATAACCACTATTTTAGTAACTATGAACCGTATTAAAGAAATACCATAAATTACCATCAAATGTAGGTTTTGTGCTTGGTTAAAAAAACCTTCATATATTTAAATATTTCATAAATAAAGTTTAATGTCTTTTTATTTTAAAATCTTCAATATGAAAAATATTTTTGCTTGCATACTTCTTTTATTTGTTTTAAACTTGTGTAATTCTGTATATGCTCAAGAAATATTTGTTAGCACAACCGGTAACGATGTTTCAGGACAGGGCACTATAGCGAATCCTTATAGGACAATTGAACATGCGGGTAGTACTGCCAGCCCGGGAGACACCGTTTTTGTTAGGACCGGGACATATCATAATTCTGACTTTGGTGACAATGACATCTGGACAGGAGCGTCGGTAGTTGAGTTACAAAATATGAATGGTAGTTCGGCAAGCTATATAACCTTTAAGCCTTATCAAAACGAAGAAGTTATTATTGAGTTTGATGGTATTTATGGATTTTTAATTCAAAATTCATCTTATATAAAAATTGAGAATTTCATTTTTGATGGCGTAGCTGATAATATTACCCAAAACGAAGCAGAAGATGCTTGGGGACTTTACAAAGATACCAATGGTGTAATCCATGATTTAGAAGCAGAAATGGGAATCGATATAACGGATCCATCTATTATTGGAACATCAATAAATCAACCCGCTACTTCAGATGAAACAATCATTAAACCTATTAAGTATAATGGGATAGCATTAGTTGCTAATACATCTCATCATATCGAATTAATAGGGAATACAATAAGAAATGTGCCCTCTATGGCGATTAGAGCTAAAAATTCTGATTACTTAACTATTACGAGCAACAAAGTTTATAACAACACCTTTTGGACTACACAAAGCGAAGGAGCGATAACTGTTATTGAAGCAGAGGTAAGACCATTAGGAGATACCTATTCTGGAACTAAAATAATTATTACTCAAAATGAAGTTTATCAAAATGAGAATAGACTTATATCTTGGAATCCGACCGAAACTTTTGTTCATTTTGAAATTGATGAAGGCAAAGGCATCTTTCTGACTAGAAACAAAGACAGTTATACTCATGGAGAAATGTTGATTGCTAATAATTTATCATACAAAAATGGTGCAAGTGGAATCGTATGTCATCATACAAATGATGTAGTAATAGAGCATAATACAGTATTCGATAATGGAACAACTAATCATGGTGACCCAGGAGGAATTGGAGTTAATTCGTCTGATAATGTAAAAATATTGGGTAATATATCTTATTCTAAACCGAACAAATGGGCTTTAGGTATTTTAGCTGAACCCGTTACGAATTTAACTTTAGATTCGAATATTGTATTTAATAACTCAGGGAGTACAGGTGTAATCAGAAATACTTCTACAAATTCAATGGTGACCGGGTTTATCGAAACAGATCCACTATTCTTAGATTCAGAAAACCATAATTTTAGTCTAAAATTAGAGTCTCCATCTGTTAATCAAGTAAACAACGATCAAACGATTAGCACGCACGATTATTATGGGGTTGTAAGAGATAGTAGTCCTGATATCGGAGCAATTGAATATTTGTCACCGTTTTACGTAGATCCCACCAATGGTGATGATGATACTGCTGACGGAACTAGGGATTTACCCTACAGAAATATTGATGTAGCTGTCGAGGAAGCTGCAAATGCCAAACGAAATTCAATCTATATTGTAGAAGGAATACATTATGTGGAAACTACACAGACCATAACTACACAGTCTATAAGGGAATTAATTATTGAAGGGGAACCAAATAAAGAAGTAGTGTTGTTATGGAATCGCTTAACAGGGATTATTTTTAGAGATGAAAATACTTCTAACCCACAACTTGATAATTTTCCAAGGAATATAACGATACAGAATCTTCATTTTGAAGGAAGAGCAGATAAAAAAGATCATTATTCATTATTAGCGGAACATGTTTGGTTTCAAACAGATGACTTCAAATCAAATATTAGAGGTTGCGCTACTGCGATAAATATTTTTGAAGGAGTTGATATTAGAATTGATAATAATATTTTTAGAAACTTTTGGCAGAAAGCAGTTAATATAAAAGACGGTAGGTATGTTACAGTAAGTAATAATATTGTATCAGAAATAGGTCTTACATCTCTAACAGGTGGAGTTGGAATTTCCAGAGAACAATGGTATGGTAGTTTTGATGATGATGATGATCCTAATAAATTTAGATGGGATATCAGGAATAATTTAATTTTCAATGTCTACCAAAGAATATATTCTTGGGTTGAAGCTAAAGGTTACTATAACATGGTAATAGATGAAGGGAAACCCATAGCGATTAACGAAACCCCAGATCATGAACTTGGAATGAAAGCTAGAATACACAACAATCTTATTGCTTTTACCACAATAGATGCAATGGTATTTAAAAGTACTGTTAATTTAACTATATCAAATAATAGTATTTATACAGATGAAGAATATGCAGATGCTTTTACCGATCGAGATAAAACTCCGGCACGATATGCAGATGACTTTCCGGGGTTTGTTTTTAAAAACAATATAGCACATACAAGAGATAGAAGTGATGATGGTGTGCGTCCTCTTAGAGCAATTGAGCTAGAAGATGCATATGGATCGACCAATGTAACCATTGAAAACAATTTCGCTTATGGAGGAGATATCAGACCCAAAGGTAACCCAACTATAGTACTTGAAGGGGTGGCCGAGCATCTTGAAAGCCCTCCATTTATGGATCCGAATAATGGCGATTTTTCACTTACCGCCGGTGTACCTTCAAATGCTGGGGCCAATCTTGATGAGCTAGACACCTTATTCATAAAAGCTGAGAGTGCAGATATACCGACAAGTAAACTTGATTGGAGTTATGATCATATCAAATCCGTTCAAACATTAATGGATAATATCCCCGGATTGTATGATGACATAAATGATAATGAAACTATTTTTACTACCAGAGGAATTTACGATATTTCAGATAAGGAGGGGGATCGTGGCAGAAAATCTTTTTACTTAATCCCAAATCAGGAGTTTGTTGAAAGAGAAAACATATCATCAAATAATCTTCTAAGACCACATTTACCTGAATATAATGGATATTATGAACTTATTCTTAATCCTAAATACTCGCAATGGTATGATGAAATTTTGACCAGTCACAAAGATATCGGTGAGTCAGGTGAAATTGATTATCCTTATATTAGAAACGGATCATCCGTAATACGTCAAGACTTTATATTTCCTTCTGATGGGGTTACTGTATTTGAGTTGAATGAAAATGAAGATTATGATATTACATATTCTACAAATTCAATTAAAATTGATGGAGATTTAATTGTTCTTGTTAATTATGACATAGTAAATGCAAATAAGGAGTTTGATATAATTGTTTCGAATATTGACATTGCATCCGATCATCAAGATTTATTTAAAAATATCAAGATAGAAGGGAATTCAAATCCTTACAGATTAGAAATAATAGAAAATAGTGATGATAAAATTCTAAGGCTTACTCTTAATTTTTCGGATACTATGGTTCCAGTAATAACCTTGGTTGGAGACAATCCAATGACTATTGAGGTCGGCAGTACTTTTACCGACCCAGGCGCTACTGCACTAGATGCAGGAGATGACGATCTTACCAGTTCTATAGTTGTCACTGGGAGTGTTGATACTAGTACAATAGGTACTTACACAGTTACCTATAATGTTAGTGATGCTAATGGCAATGCTGCTGATTCAGTAACTCGAACGGTGAACGTTGTTGACACTACGGTTCCAGTAATTACTTTAGCAGGAGATGCAACAGTTGATATTGAAGTAGGAAGTACATACACAGATCAAGGTGCAACCGCTTCGGATAATTATGATGGAGACATCACCTCTAGTATTGTAACTGTAAATCCAGTAGATACTGATGTTGTTGGACAATATACAGTAACCTATAACGTAAGTGATACAAATAGTAATGCTGCTGTTGAAGTAACCAGAACTGTGAATGTAGTGGTGAGCTTATCGATAGTTGATAACGATGAAATTAAACTCAGTATCTTTCCTAATCCAACATCAACTAGCTGGCATATAAAAACAAAGACGATAATAAACTCTATTTTATTATACGATATTTTGGGTAGAAAAGTATATTTTGATACCCCTAATAATAAAGACGTACAAATAAATGCTAAATCTCTTCCTAATGGATTTTATTTGTTGGTTATTAATAAAACAGAATCTTTTAAGTTGATCAAAAAATAGACTTTTAATTTTCATGTGTAATTTTAATAATTCATTACTTACAATGTAGTTGGGGTTGCCTACAAATGAGTTATATATTCTCTGCATACGACTTTGATTCAAGGTAAATTACGATGGGGTAATTGATTCACTTCCTTCAAAATTAAAGGAAGATTACACTCGTTACTTAAGTATTATGGGGGAAGGAGAAATGGATATCGTCTAAGGTGAGTGGATCGTCAAAAGAAGAAGTTATGCTGCAACTTTGAATAATAGGGGGAGCTTTAAAACAAAGCAGTTACATAGATTTATGTAGCTGCTTTTTTTATTTGAATCCCTTTTCAAATCCCTCTTTTCTTTTTCTTCTCTCCAAACACCAAAATAATATATTACTATTTAGTATAATTTTACTACAAAATAACAGAGGCTATAAATAATGTGCCTTAACCCTTGTATTTGTCTTAAATAAATAGATTATGAGTATATTAACACAACAGTATGCGAAGTTTTTAAACGAACAATTCAATTGGAAATAATTCCTTACGGCAAGAACTCCTTACAAAATTAACATATCTACATCAATGAATTGGAGTTATAGATTACTAGAAAACAATAAAGTGGATAAAGTCTTTTATGTAGTCGAAAGAGATAAGGGAGATTGGACTAATAAGCATGTACATATGCTTATTGAAACCAATAGGGATCTGAGTTATAAAGAAACAAGAATAGCTCTAGGAAATATTTAAGCATTTGATTATCATCTAATTAACAACCCTAAAGCAGTAACTAACTATGTTACCAAATGGATTGATAATGATTGTGATGATAATTTGATTTTGTGATATATTATTCTAATACAGTTCTATTTCAACGTTTGATTGAAACTTGCTGTTGTACTTGATTTAATGCTTGTTGTCTTCCAGAAAAGATATTATGATGAGGTTCTCCTTTTACAAGTAGTTCTCTAACATAAGTAGGAACTGGAACAATTCTATTCCTTCCAGATTTGTTTCTACTACCAGACAAATGAATGTATTTAAGGTCATCAGAAAAGTCAGACCAAGTAAGTTCTCTTATCTCACGATGAGGTCTTAAAAGAAGAAATTGTGCTGCAACTTTGAATAATAAGGGGGCAAAAAAGCTTTATCTATTTAGATAAGGATTTTTTATTACATCTTTTTTAAGTTACTTTACAAACTCTAACTCAATGTCCTCTAGAGATTTACCCTTTGTTTCTGGTAATATTTTAAATAGCGCAATAAAGCCGATTAAAGAAATAACAGCAAATATTAAAAATGTAATTGCATTACCAAGATTAGCTAATTCCCATGGAAATATTAATTGCACTACTGAACTTATTAATGAGTTCATAAAAGCAATTATACCAATTATAAAACCTTTATATTTTATTGGATAAAGCTCTGATAATAATACCCACATTACTGGTCCTAAAGAAAATGCAAAACAAGCAATAAACCCTAAAATTCCACCTAAAATTAAAGGGGCATTTACTGTAGTTGCTGTTTCTAAGATTATTGCTTCATTTTTAATGAAACTTTTTAAACCTATTTTACTTTTAATCTCTTTCTTAAAATCGAAATCGTTTTTAAAAGTTTTATTTGCAAGTGATGACAGCTTGTCTGAATTTGAAAATTCTAAATGAGAAATTTGTTCTGAAGTTAAATTATATGTTGCATGTCCAAAACCATAAGAACATAAAAATAAACTAATTGTTATACCAGCAGAACCAACAAGTAATAAAGGCCTTCTACCAATTTTATCTATTAAATAAATAGCTGCAAAAGTAAAAATTACAGAGGTTGTACTTAATAATACTCCTGAAGAAAATGCAGCATCTGTACTAATTCCTGTTTGCTTAAAAATAGAAGTTGCATAAAAATAAACTGCGTTTATACCTGTAATCTGCTGAAGAATACCTATTACAATACCAACTAAAAAAACAAACCTAAGGGATGGTTTTAAGAGGTCTTTAAAACTTACTTTTATTTTATTTTTTTTATAATTTGTGTTTTTTTCTAAAACTTCTATTTCTTTATTACCATGCACCTCTCCGTAAATTTGGATAAATACTTTTTTTGCTTTTAAAAAGTTTTTTTTTGCAAAGAGCCATCTTGGACTTTCTGGAATAAAAAATAAAAGTGAAAAATACAAAAGAGCAGGGAATAACTCAACTCCTAACATATACCTCCAAACAGAAGTATCTGTAAGAAAAGTTACTTCTAAACTATTGTACTTGTTGAATAAATAGTTACTTAAAAAAGCAGTAAAAAAACCGAAAACAATATTTAGCTGTTGCAACGAGACTAACTTGCCTCTATTTTTTGCTGAAGATATTTCTGCAATATAAATAGGTGCAATTACTAAAGCTGCTCCAAAAGCAAGTCCCCCAACAATTCTTGCTAAATATAGAGATTCATAAGAGGTGGCAAGCGCTGACAAAATAGAAGACACTGCATACAAAAAAGCAACAATGAGCAATACTTTTTTTCTTCCATACTTATCACTTAACCTTCCTGAAAAAAACATGGCAACCATAGCTGCAAATGAGGGAGAACTCACTACCCAACCAGACTGTATTTCACTTAAGTTAAACTCTGGCCCAACAAAAAACATAACACCAGAAATTATACCAGCATCAAAGCCAAAAAGAAACCCTCCAAGTGATATTACAAAAGAAATTACTATTATTTTTTTATTCATAATTATTTAGAAAAATTTCTTGCTAAGAAACTGTTTTTTGTGTTCATAAATCTATTATTTTTTAAATTCATGTTTTACCCAATCTACCTCCATAACCCACTCGCCTTCCATCGGTTTATCAGTAATTTTTGCAAAATTTAATATTGCAAACATTTTTTCTGGATATTTATCACCTTGGCCAACATTCCTATATATTTCTTTATTATCTACTTTATAAACTAAATCACTATTTTCCCATTCAACGGAGTACTCATGGTACTCATTTAAAGTAACATCAAACCCTTTTCTTAAAGACCACCAATCTCCATCATTACATACCCCTAAACTCTTTATAGCTCCTGTTGTAAAATGATTTTTTTGATGATCTCCATGATGCTCAAAAATATCTATTTCTCCAGAACCAGTTTTTGGCCAACAAATATTTTCATCTGCTTCTTGTAATGGTGGCTCGTTGTTCTGCGCACCCAAAAGCCACCAAGCAGGAAACATACTTTTTTCTCCATTACTCCATAGTTTTAACTTTGCAGTCCATTTACCTTTGTGAAATTCCTTTTTGTTTTTAGTAGTAATTCTTCCTGCTACATAACTAGTATTTGGATGTTTTTCTCCAAATTTATCAAAGTTGTTACAAGGTATTTCTTCATTTATATTAATAACTTTTAGCTTTAAAGTACCATTACTTACCTCTCTTGTTCCATAAAGATTGTCTGGAACGTAGCAGTGTGTTTCTTTATTTACCCAAATCAATTGATCTTGCCAATTATTTTTATTAAAAGTAGCAAAATCATCAAAGAAGTCTATTTGCCAAACTTCGTCTGAATTATATTCATTTTTTATTTTTATAGTACTTGAAAGTAATACAAATACAAATAATACTAATGATAGATATTTAATTATTTTTTTTGATTGAATCATTTTATTTAATATTAAAAAAAGTAAATTAAGAGTTTAAGTGTTTGTGAAGTTAATTCCTTTAAACTGTTAATAGAATTTAGCTTTGAATAGATAAAATTGATTAAAAAAGTTTTTGATTAAAGGAACAACTTGGTCATTAAATAATTGAGCAATCACAGAAGATGTAAAAAAAGCACATAAAAGCGCAGCTATCTTAATTTTCATTCGGTATTATTTTTAATAAATAATTGAAGTAATGTTTGAAGATAAAACATTTAAACCAAATATACAGAAAAAACAAAACGTTAAAAAAATATAAGACTATCGGTCTTTTTTCTCCACTAATAATAAACTTCTAAGAGTCTTACTTGTGTTGCTTTAATAGTAACATTTTGAATTGCAGCAGGCAATAAAATAGTTTCACCACAATTTATTGTATATGCTTTATTATTATAATGAATAGTTGCATTACCTTCTACACACATAAATATAATAAAGGAATCTATGGATGAATAATCTTTATTTACAGTAGTATTAATGTCTAAGATATTAGTTGTAAAATAAGGAGAATGAACTAATTTATTCGATATGTTTTTATCTAAATCATATGATGTTTTATACATTTCATAGACTGAATAATCTATAACATCTAATGCTTGTTCGTTGTGTAAATCTCTTTTTTGACCAGTTTTAGAATCTACTCTATCATAATCATAAATTCTATAGGTAATGTCTGAAGTTTGCTGAATTTCTGCCAATAAAACACCTGCACCTATTGCATGAACTCTTCCTGTAGGGATGTAAAATGTATCGCCTTTTTTCACATTTTCGTAATGTAATACCTCTAAAATAGTATTGTTTTTTAAATGTTCTTGATATTCATCTTTAGAAATTTCTTCATCGAAACCAACTATTAATTTAGCATCTTCATCAGCTTGCATAACATACCACATCTCATTTTTTCCAAAAGAATTGTGTCTTTCTTTTGCAATTTCATTGCTTGGATGTACTTGAATAGACAATGGAGTTTTAGCATCAATAAATTTAATCAATAGAGGAAATTCTTGGCCAAACTTTTCGTAAACATTGTTACCTACAAACTCTCCTTGAAATTGAATGGTTAGATCTCTTAAAGATTTACCCATTAAAGCACCTTCTGCAACTAACGTTTCGTCTCCTGAAACGTCAGAAATCTCCCAAGACTCACCAATATTATTTTCCTTATGATTTTTATTTAATACTGTATTTAGTTTTTCTCCACCCCAAATTCTATACTTGTATAATGGAGTAAACTTTAAAGGATAAAAATTCATATTTCTATTTGTCTGTTCAAAGATACTAAAGCAATAAATGAAAATAAATTTAGAACTTTATAAAACATTTAAATATACATTAATAACCAAATACTTTAGACGGATGGTAAATGTAAATGAACAAATTTAATAATGTTACGCTAACATAGCTACTGCCCTTTGTAATGCAATAACAAAAACATCGATCTCTTCTTTTGTATTGTAAAAAGAAAACGACGCTCTTACTGTTCCTGGAATCTGATAATAATCCATAATTGGCTGCGCGCAATGATGTCCTGTTCTAACTGCAATTCCTAATTTGTCTAAAATTGCACCTATATCATAAGGGTGAATAGCACCAACATTAAATGAGATTACAGCAGTTTTATTGGCAGAAGTTCCATAAATTTTCAGACCTTCTATTTTTTCTAATTGTTGAGTTGCATAAACTAATAATTCATTTTCGTAAGCTGCAATTTCATTAAACCCTACTGAGTTCATATAATCTAGTGCTGCACCAAAAGCAATACCTCCACAAATATTTGGAGTTCCAGCCTCAAATTTGTGAGGCAAACCAGCATAGGTTGTTTTTTTAAATGAAACAGTTGCAATCATTTCCCCTCCTCCTTGATAAGGAGGTAATTTCTCTAACCACTCTTGTTTTCCGTATAATAAACCAACTCCTGTTGGCCCACACAATTTATGAGCAGAAGCAACATAAAAATCTACATCTAATGCTTGAACATCTGGCTTAATATGAGGCGTAGCTTGTGCTCCATCAATCAGAACTGCTGCATTAAATTTATGAGCAGCTTCAATAATTTCTTCTATTGGATTTATAGTTCCTAAAGCATTTGACACATGGTTACAAAAAACAAGCTTAGTGCTTTCATTTAGTAATTTATGATACGTTTCCATATCTAAAACCCCTTCATCTGTCATTGGTATCACCTTTAAACTTGCACCTGTCTTTTCGCAAAGCATTTGCCAAGGAACAATATTAGAATGGTGTTCTAAAGCAGAGACTATTAACTCATCTCCTTTACTTAACAAAGTTTCAAAACCTGAAGCTACCATGTTTATAGCATGTGTAGTACCTGAAGTAAGTATTATTTCGTAAGCTTCTTTGGCATTGAAGTGCCTCTTAATTTTTATACGAGCTTCTTCATATTTATCTGTAGCTTCTTGACTTAATGTATGCACACCTCTGTGAATATTTGCATTGTAATTACTATAATAATCTACAATTGTATCTATAACAACTTGAGGCGTTTGAGAAGTTGCTGCATTATCAAAATACACCAAAGGCTTACCATGCACTTCTCTTTTTAGTATCGGAAAATCCTCTCTAACTTTATTTACATTAAACATAAGGCTTATTTTAAAATACAAAGATAAAACTTGATTTTTTAAACATCGAATAAAGCCAATATGATTTTCTTATTTTTACAAATCTAAACTCATATTTTTATGAAATTATTTATACGAATTCTTCTATTAGTATCTATTACAACTATATTGGTCATATTTGTAAACTACCCTAAACTGAATATATTAGCAGGCTATTCTGCAAAAAACACAGCCTCTTCAGTTTTTTTAGGAAAGCGTGCTTTAGCATTCACAGATACAACAGATAATAACTTTTCTCCGGTAAATTTAGCAACTGATGCAATTAACATCAAGAAAAAATTTGCAGAGGCATCTGTATTTAATTTATTAACAAGAAAAGCAATTTACAGAAAAGGCTTAGGTAGTGTTTTAACATTAACAGAAGCAGATGAAACAGCAGATTACCTGACTCCAAAAAGATCAAACCCTAACAATTTAATTCCTTATCCGTATGGCAATGCAGACCAAAAAGACACCCTTTTTAATAACATTAATTACCCAAAATTAAATAAGACTGTAAGCTCGATTTTTGGAAAAAATCAGACTAGAGCTGTTGTTGTTATTTACAAAGATCAGATTATTGCAGAAAAATATGCAAACGGATTTACAAAAGATTCTAGGCTTTTAGGCTGGTCTATGACCAAAAGTGTTTTAAGTACCGTTTTTGGAGTACTACAATATCAAAATAAAATAAAAGTAACAGATAAAGCCCCTATTAAAGCTTGGCAAAACGATAATCGCAAAAATATTAGTGTCCATAATTTACTACAAATGAATTCTGGTCTAGCTTGGGATGAAAATTATGATGAAATTTCTGACGCAACAAAAATGTTGTTCTTAGAGAGAGATATGACTAAAATGCAAGTTCAAAAACCCCTTACCGGTAAAATAAATGGAAGCTGGAACTATTCTTCTGGAACATCTAATTTGTTGTCTGGGATTGTAAGAAGTCAATTTAAAACTCATCAAGAATATCTAGATTTTTGGTACACAGAGCTTATTGATAAAATAGGTATGAATTCTATGGTTATAGAGGCTGACTTAGCTGGTAACTTCGTTGCATCTTCTTATGCTTGGGCTACACCAAGAGATTGGGGAAAGTTTGGCCTACTTTACTTACATAGAGGGAATTGGAATGGCTCTCAGGTTTTTTCAGAAAAATGGGCAGATTATGTTGCTACACCTACGCCGAGTTCTAACGGGCTTTATGGAGCACAGTTTTGGTTAAATACAAAAGGACAGATGAAAGATGTTCCAAAAACCATGTATTTCGCAGATGGGTATCAAGGTCAACGTGTTTATATACTACCCGAACAAGATTTGGTTATAGTAAGAATAGCTTTATCTTGGATGGATGAAAACACTTTTTTAAAAGGAATATTAGAAAGCATAAACTAAAGACCATAAAAAAAACCACGTTGTAACGTGGTTTTTTTGTGATTTATTGTGCTATAAATCGAACCCGATATTAACTTTTAATTTATTAGCTATTAACTTTGTAATTCTAGATTTTACCTCTGGTATTTTTACACTTTCTAACACCGTATTTGCAAATGCAAACATTAACAAACCTCTACCTTCTTTTTTAGGAATACCTCTTTGTTGCATATAAAACAAAGCATCATCATCCAATTGTCCAATAGTACAACCGTGAGAACATTTTACGTCATCAGCAAAAATTTCTAATTGAGGTTTTGCATTTATAGTTGATTTATCGCTTACTAAAACATTATTATTTTGTTGATAAGCATTGGTTTTCTGTGCCTCTTTTTCTACAATTACTTTACCGTTAAATACTCCTGTAGAGCGTTCATCGTAGATTCCTTTATAATCTTGATGTGATTCGCAATTAGGTTCTATATGATGCACTAATGTATGATGATCTACATGTTGTTTTCCTTCAATAATTGTAATTCCTTTTAAAATAGAGTCTATATGTTCTCCATTCTGATAAAAATTTAAATTATTTCTGGTAATGTTTCCTCCAAATGAAAAGGTATGCACAGAAACCACACTATTCGATTTTTGATTTACATAAGTGTTGTCTACTAAAGAGGCATTTATATGATCATCTTGAATCTTATAATAATCTACAGTTGCACTTTTAGCAGCAAAAACCTCTGTTACAACATTAGATAAAACCGCATTAGAGGTTAAACTTTGATGACGTTCTATAATTTGCACATGCGAATTTTCTTCAACCACAATTAAATTTCTTGGCTGAGTCATTGTTGCAGGCTCAGAACCTGTTGTAAAATTAATAATCTGAATTGGTTTCTGAACTTCTATATTTTTTGGAATATGAATATAAGCGCCCTCTGATGCAAAAGCGGTATTTAAACTTGTTAAATTATCTTGCTTAGCAACTTTATTAAAATATGTTTCTATTACAGATTTATATTTTGACTTGTTTAATGCAGAAGACATTAAGCAAACATCAAAATTTTCGTGAGTTGTTGCAGATAAAAAAGAGCTGTATTTACCGTCTATAAATACAACTTTATACGTATCTATATCGTGAATAAAATACTGCTTTACGTCTGCCAAAGCTACAGCTCTTCCTCTATCAGGAAAAATACTGAAGTCATTTTTTAAAAGTGAGTTTAAAGATGTGTATTTCCAAGTTTCTAACTTTTTAGATGGGAAACCTAGCTTATCAAAGTTTTCTAGGGCTTTAGAACGTATGTCATGAATTTCTGAATTCGTGTCTACATTATCCTCAAAAGCTACATAAGAGGAAAGTAATTTATCTTTTAATTCCATTTTATATTGTTTGAAAGTTAAAATTACAAGGGCTAAAAGATATAGCCTTTGAATTTAAACTAGTTCCTTTTTAATCCAATCGTACCCTTTTGCTTCTAACTCTAGAGCAAGAGAAGCATCACCTGTTTTTACAATTTTACCATCGTGTAAAACGTGTACAAAATCTGGAACTATATAATCTAAAAGTCTTTGGTAATGTGTAATTACAATTACTGCATTGTCTTTAGATTTTAATTTATTAACACCATTAGCAACAATTCTTAAAGCATCTATGTCTAAACCAGAATCAGTTTCATCTAAGATGGCTAGTTTTGGCTCTAACATTGCCATTTGAAAAATTTCATTACGCTTTTTCTCTCCACCAGAGAACCCTTCGTTTAAAGAACGAGATAAAAATTTACGATCAATTTCTAATAACTCAGACTTTTCGCGAATCTTTTTTAGCATATCTTTTGCAGGCATATCTTCTAAGCCTTTTGCTTTTCTAGTTTCGTTTATGGCTGTTTTAATAAAATTTGTTACAGATACACCAGGAATTTCTACTGGGTACTGAAAAGACAAAAACACACCATTATGTGCTCTTTCTTCAGGAGCTAATTCACTGATATCTTCTCCATTTAATTCTATGATACCATTACTAACTTCATAATCTTCTTTACCAGCTACAATATTTGCAAAGGTACTTTTACCTGCACCATTAGGCCCCATAATTGCATGAACTTCTCCTGCATTCACTTGTAAGTTTAACCCCTTTAAAATAGATTTTTCGTCTATTGATGCGTGTAAATTATTAATCTTTAACATATTTTCTACTTTAATTTTGAGCCTTTAGCTCTATGCTATTTACTATTTAACTTTTTAGTTTGTAATTTTTTGAAATTAACCTACAGAGCCTTCTAGTGAAATTTCTAAAAGTTTTTGTGCTTCTACAGCAAATTCCATAGGTAATTTGTTAAGTACTTCTTTACTAAAACCATTTACAATTAATGCAATTGCTTTTTCTGTATCTATACCTCTTTGATTACAATAAAATAATTGATCTTCACCAATTTTACTTGTGGTAGCCTCATGTTCTATTTGTGCTGATTTGTTTTTTGTTTCTATATAAGGAAAAGTATGTGCACCACAGACATTACCCATTAAAAGGGAATCACATTGTGAAAAATTACGTGCATTTTCTGCTCTAGAATTTATTTGCACTAAACCTCTATATGAATTCTGAGATTGACCAGCAGAAATACCTTTAGAAATAATGGTAGACTTCGTGTTCTTACCTAAGTGAATCATTTTTGTACCAGTATCTGCTTGCTGAAAATGATTGGTGACCGCTATTGAGTAAAACTCACCAACTGAATTGTTACCTTTTAAAATACAAGAAGGATATTTCCAAGTTACTGCAGAACCTGTTTCTACTTGTGTCCAAGAAATTTTTGCGTTTGTTTCACATAAACCCCTTTTAGTAACAAAGTTAAAAACTCCACCTTTTCCATTTTCATCTCCAGGAAACCAGTTCTGAACAGTAGAGTATTTAATTTCTGCGTCATCCATGGCTATTAATTCCACAACTGCTGCATGTAATTGGTTTTCATCTCTTTGAGGAGCTGTACAGCCTTCTAAGTACGAAACGTAACTTCCTTTATCCGCAACTACCAAAGTTCTTTCAAACTGACCTGTACCTCCTTCATTAATTCTAAAGTAAGTTGATAATTCCATTGGACATTTAACGCCCTTTGGAATGTAACAGAACGATCCATCAGAGAAGACAGCTGAATTTAGTGCTGCATAAAAGTTGTCTGATGTTGGCACAACTGTACCTAAATATTTTTTCACTAATTCTGGATATTCTTGAATAGCTTCTGAAATTGGCATAAAAATAATACCTTTTTCACCTAATGTTTTCTTAAAAGTTGTTGCTACAGAAACAGAATCCATAACAATGTCTACTGCAACATTAGCTAGCTTCTTTTGCTCATCTATAGAAATACCTAATTTCTTAAAGGTCTCTAATAAATCTGGATCTACCTCATCTAAAGAGTTTAATTTAGGTTTCTTTTTTGGAGCGGAATAGTAAGCAATTTCTTGAAAATCTGGCTTAGGATATTTAACATTTGCCCAATCTGGCTCTGTCATTTTTTCCCAAACTCTATAGGCTTCAAGTCTCCATTCAGTCATCCATTCTGGTTCGTTTTTCTTTTTAGAAATTGCACGAACAACATCTTCATTTAAACCTTTGGCAAACGTTTCACTCTCTATATCTGTATAAAAACCATATTCATACTCTTTGGTTTTTAATTCTTGTTCTAAATCTTCTTCTGTATACTTTGACATAATTGTCTAATTTTAAAGTGAAAATGATTCTCCACAACCACAAGTTCTATTTGCGTTTGGATTGTTAAACACAAAACCTTTACCATTTAGGCCTCCAGAATATTCTAAAGTAGTTCCTACTAAATATAAAAAGCTCTTTTTATCGACAACGATTTTTACATCATTCTCTTCAAAAACTTTATCGTTTTCTTGTTGGCTATTGTCGAAAGTTAAATCATAAGATAAGCCTGAACAACCTCCGCTTTTTACACCAACTCTTACAAAATCTTTTGTAGAGTCAAAGCCATCATCTGTCATCAATTCAATGACTTTTCTCTTTGCTGTGTCTGAAACTTTTATCATAATTTTAAATAGATTAAATCTAAATTGTCTGCAAATATACGACATAAGTCGCAAAAAAAACACAAACTTTCATTATGAAACCTAATGTTATGATTGGTTTTATTGATTAGTTTTTAAAAGCAGGATTATTGATAAATTCTTCATCTGTAAGTGTTAATAAAAAAGCTTTTAAATCATCTTTGTCTTGATCGCTTAAACCAACTCCACCATCATTTACTTTTTTCATTAACGGATCTATAGTCTCTGAAAACCGCAACCCTTCTGAGTAATGGTTGATGACTTCTTCTAAAGTAGAAAATCGACCATCATGCATATAAGGTGCTGTAAAAGTAAGGTTTCTTAAAGATGGAGATCTGAATTTACCATTATCTGCAGGGTCTCCTGAAATGGCTCCTAAACCTAAATCTGTAAAGGTTTCATCTAGGCCATTGTTGTGAAATTGATTGTCTGTCCAAAGAGGATTGTTATTGCTTCCATGACAATGAAAGCAATCTCCTTTTTCTTCGCTCATAAAAACGTTAAATCCATTTTCTTCTGCTGCTGTTAAAGTTGCTTCACCCAATAAATATCTATCAAATTTAGAATTTGCAGAAATAATAGTTCTCATAAACTGAGCTACTGCTTTTGCTACTAAATCTCCACTAATTTTTGAAGTACCAAATGCTAGCTGAAACAAATCTGGATAACGATCATGTTCATTTAATCTTTTGGTGATTTCTTTTAAATCTCCATGCATTTCTATGGGATTTACAATAGGTTCAATAACTTGATTCTCTAATCCAAATTCTTTTCCATCCCAAGCAAAAAGTTCCTCAAAATTCCAAGCTAAATTAAATAATGGCATCGAATTTCTTGAGCCTAAATTACCATCTGCACCTTCGCTAAATTGTGACCTATCAGAAAATGCTTCTTGTAGCTTATGGCAATGTGCACACGATTGTGTTTGAATCCCAGATAAAATTCGATCAAAAAATAGTTTTTTACCTAAAGCGACACCCTCTATTGTAAGTGGATTGTCTGCAGGTATAACTGGGGGTATCAATTTATCTGCAAACAATTGAGGTATTTCTAAATTATAGGCAACAGGTATATATACATCATCTTCTTTAGATGAACAACTCATCAAGAAAAATAAAAAAATTATGCAAAAACCTAAATATTTCATTTTACCAAAAATATTAATTACTAGTAATTTTACCTAATGAGAATACAGATTGACCATTTTCATTCATCAAAATTTGAGCGTCGAAATTTGGCATTAGAACTGTATTTAATTCGTTTAAATTCCAAATATTAGGATTTTTAAACCATTCTGCAACATTCATTTTAATTTCTATTGTTGTGTTTTCTGTGATTTCTATATTACCTAAATCAACTTCAAAAGAAGTGTCTTGTAAAATTATATTGTCTGGATCTGTAATATCTGCAGCTCTAATTGCATGGTAATTAAAGTTTGCGTCAGCATTATTACTGTCTTTATATTTGCCATCAAACTGCATGTAATGATAACCACCACCTAACATTTCTGGCACATTAAAAGAGGCTGAGTTTAAGTCTGCATAAGCTCCATCTAAATTGTCTTCATCTCTAAAACCAAAAGTAAATGCAAATGCATTAACTTTAGATATCGGAACGCCTGTTACTAAAAGGGTAGTTTTATTTTCATCTATATCAATTAAACTATAAATTGTAGATGATGACTGTATAGTATTATTAAATAAAACATTAGAAACTAAATATCTTAATCTAGAAATACTTATTAAATCGTCGTTTGCGGTTCTAAATTTAAATTCATTAAAATCTGACGAGCTAAGCTCAACTCCATCCCAATGATGTGTAAATTTAAGCTTTATAGCTATTGTTGGATTTACACAACATTCTGTTTCATCTTTACATGACAAAACAATCAATAAAAAGAAGAAAAAATAAAATGGCTTTTTCATAAAACTATTTGATATTTATAATTAACCCATCTGAAAACCCTTTATTTTCAGAAATGTCAGCATCTGAACTACTACTTTCTCCTACAGCAACAATATCTTGATTTGCAAGCTCTACTGCATCGAACAATAATTCATTTTCTGTACCACCAATAAATTGTTGCCAAAGTAAAGAGCCATTATTATCCACTTTTAAAACCCAACCATCATTTTGACCTTTATTGATAAAACCTTGGTCTAAACTTCTGGAGTTTCCGGAGATTACAAAACCACCATCTTGTGTTTTTGAAATAGATCTTGCAGCATCAAAACTAGAACCTCCTAAAGTTTTTTCCCAAAGTAAATTACCTTCAGTTGTAATTTTTATCATCCATAAATCTGCACCTCCATTATTTGTAGACACGTCTTTATCTGCGCTTCTAGTATCACCAACAACTACAAAATTGCCATCATCTGTACTTGTAATTCCTCTTGGCTCATCTATTTCAGAACCGCCAAAACTTTGCTCCCAAAGTAAATCTCCAGTAGAAGAAACTTTAAAAAGCCAAAAGTCATACGTTCCTTTATTGTTGCTAATATTAAAATCTTCACTATCTGAAGATGCTGCAATTATATAATTGTTATTCTCAGTTTCTATTACTCCAAAAGGAGTATCTGTAAAAGAGCCTCCAAAAAATCTGCTCCAAACTAAATCTCCATTATTATTCAGTTTAATTACCCAAACATCTCCACCTGCATGTTTTTCTGTGGTCTTAGAATTACCTTGACCATTTGAGGCTGATACATCTAAAACACCCGTAATTAAAAAACCGTTATCTACAGTTTGTATAAGTGAATTTCCTTTATCTGCACCTAAAAAACCAAAAGTTTTCTCCCAAGAAATTGTGCCATCAAACGTGGTTTTAATCATCCAAAAATCTTGAGCTCCTGCATTGTTGGCTACATCAACATCTGAACTTTTGCTAAAACCAAAAAGCGCAAAACCACCATCTTTAGTTGCAATTAAATCTGCAGCTCTATCATCATCTGAACCACCATAGGTTTTACTCCAAAGCAAAAGATGATCTGATGAAAATTTCATCAACAAAAAATCGAAACTTTCATTGGTTTTATCTGAGATATCAAAATCGTTACTTTGTGTGTAACCTAAAACTGCATAGCCCCCATCTAAAGTAGAAACTACAGATTGATAAACATCGTTTTTAGAGCCACCAAAAGTTTTTGCAGTAATTTCTTGGGTTACAGTTATTGAAGAGAAACCTTCTCTAATTTCTGGATCTGAACATTGAAAAAGAAGAAAAAGAGTTGCTAAGTAGCAGAGTTTTTTCATTCAGTATTTTATTCTGATTTTTTAATTAAAAACAATCCGTTTTCAATATCACTAACTACAATTACACCACTTTCAAAATAAGGATATACGCTCCAAACTCCATTAAAAGAAGCTAGATTACTACTTGGTCTGGTATCAAAAAAACCAGTTTCAGTCATTGTTTTATTTGCTATATCAGAAACATCAATCATTCTAACACCTGCTGTATAATTTGCCAGGTAAAATGTATCACCTTTAACATAACCGTTATGATCTATAGCTGCTGTAGTTCCTTGATATTCGAAATGTAATTTAGGGCTGTCTAAGTCTATAAAATCGAAAACAACGGTTCTTGTAAAGCCTCCTTTTCTAAGTTCATCTAACTCATCTCCTAATAGAAAATAACTCATATCTTCTGAAAACCAACCTTGATGTGTATACTCTACATTGGTATAACTTATGGCTGATAATCTTCTTGGATTCCTTTTATCAGAAACATCTACAATTACCACTTCTGTTTCATTACTACCAATTAAAATTTCTTTCCCCAAATGTTCTGTATCAGGACCATTATAAGTTAATACTTGTGCGTCATGAGAATAGTTAAGAAAACCGCCTTCGTTTACAGGGTTTAATGGATCTTGAATATTTATGAACAATGGACCTCCTTGGTAGGTTCCACTTCTACTGGTTCCTACAGGATAAGCGTAGCCTTCACTTTCATTAATTACAATATTGTGTGCACTTCCAAAATTGGTATAGGTTGCATCTGAATCAAAAACTACTGGTGCATTTGCAACATCTCTTAATTTTGTTAAATCGAAAACCTGCATACCATGATTAAGAGCTTCACTAACTACAAATGCATGATTGTTATATACTTTTACATCTCTCCAATCACTATTTACGGTCGCTGTTGGTAAAAACCCTAAAACAACTGGCGTGGTTGGCTCGCTTATATCTATAAATGAAACTCCAGAGTTTAAGCCCATTAAAACATATTCTTTTTGTGTTGTAGGGTCTGTCCAACCCCAAGAATCGTTTCCACTTAAATTATCACTTGCAGTGTTCGATAAATTTAAATCATCTAAAGAAATTCTTGCTAATAAATCATAGCCATTGCAAGGAAATTCGCCCGCCATTCCATTTTCGCACTTTGTAATCTTATCATTTATGGGATCAACTACATCTACTATTGGATCTGGATTAGATGGTCCTAAATAACCTTCAGAGCAACTAAAAGAAATAAGAATTAATAAAAACAGTGTTTTTTTAAACATAGTAATATTTTAAATTAGTACCAATAGCTAGATAAATCGACAAGCAATAAGTTGTTATTATAAAATTATTGTAGCAAAAATAGAATTTATAATTGAAACCAAATTAAAATCTCTGTTAAAGTAATTCTATCAATTTTAAGAATGTAACTATCTTTGCAGCATGTTAGAAGATAAAAATCAAAATAAAACGTCATTAGCCGAACTTGGTGAGTTTGGTTTAATAAGTCATATTACAAAATACTTTAAATTAAATCAAGAAACTACAGTAAAAGCGGTTGGTGATGATGCAGCAGTTCTAGAGGCTTCAGAACAACAAACTTTAGTTACCACAGATTTACTAATTGAGGGTGTTCATTTTGATTTAAGCTATATGCCTTTAAAGCATTTAGGTTATAAATCTGTAATGGTAAATTTATCTGATGTATATGCAATGAACGGAACTGCAGAACAAATTACGGTTTCTATTGCTGTTTCTAACAGGTTTCTATTAGAAGCAATTGAAGAACTATATGCTGGTATTCAGTTGGCTTGTGATACTTATAAAGTTGATTTAATTGGTGGTGATACCACTTCATCTACCAAAGGGATTTTAATTTCGGTAACAGCAATTGGTAAAGCCAACAAGGAAGATATAGTTTATAGAAATACAGCTAAAGAAACAGATTTAATAGTTGTCTCTGGAGATTTAGGTGCTGCTTATTTAGGATTACAAGTTTTAGAAAGAGAAAAGCAGGTTTTTAAAGTAGACCCAAACAATCAACCAGATTTAGATAACTATACTTATTTAATTGAGCGTCAATTAAAACCTGAAGCACGTAAAGATGTAGCTGGGCTTTTAAAAGAATTAGAAGTAAAACCAACTGCTATGATTGACATTTCTGATGGTTTATCTTCAGAACTTTTTCATATTTGTACACAAAGTAAAGTAGGTTGTAAAATTTATGAAGATAAATTGCCTTTAGATCCACAAGTAATTTCTGCCTGTGAGGAGTTTGAATTGGATTCTACTATGGTTGCTTTAAGCGGTGGTGAAGACTATGAACTTTTATTTACGGTACCAATCTCAGATTTTGACAAGGTAAAAGGCAATCCTAACTTTTCTATTATTGGTCATATCACAGAAGAAAACCAAGGTTTACAACTTATTACTAGAGCAAATCAAGAAATTGAATTAAAAGCACAGGGTTGGAATTCAATGCAAGAAGATTAATCTAATCTAACTTAGGTTTTTAGAATAGTATTAACTTAAAAAGTTCAATAAAATAGTCGACAAAGCTTCTTTGTTTTCTATATGACTCATGTGTCCACCATCTAAACCGATGAGTTCTGAGTTTGTTTTTTTAGCTTCTTTTTTCGCGGTTTCAAATTGTAGAACTGGATCGTTTTTACCTGCAATTATCAATTTTTTAAACTTATTTTCAGCTAAGACATGATTTCTATTTAATCGAATTCGCATGCCCTCATTCGCAGCAATATAACCTTGCTTTGTAGTCTTTAGAGCCTCATGTAAAGCAAACTCTATCTCTTTTGAAAATTTATCTCTACTACTTGCCGTAAATAAATTCACAAAAGACATACGTATTAAATTTTCAAAATTCTGTTGCGCCATATTGTTTGCTCTAATTCTTAATGCTTTACGAGCATCATCATCTTCATTTGAAGTTGAATTTAATAAACATAAACCTTTAATTTTAATAGGGTTTCTATCCGCTAATTTTAAAGCGACATAACCTCCTAAAGAATGTCCAATAATATAAAATCGTCTTAATTTTAGATGTTTTAAAACAGCTTCTATAGCTTCTGAAAATAAGGTTAAACTATGCACATAGCCCAAGCAATCTGTTTTTCCATGACCTAATAGATCTATAGCAATTACTCTATTTTTTTTAGCTAAAACTGGTGTAATATTTTTCCACATGGTTTTGTTTTCTAAAAAACCATGCAACAAAACTACTGCAGTCCCCTTTCCTATGTCAGAAAATGAAATGTTCGTATTTTTAAATAAGATCGATTTTTGCATCAAACAAAAATATGTATATTTCCGCTTTTAAATCAATCAAAAAATGAACAGAACAAAAAAAGTTTGGATTGCTGGTTTTGCACTCTTTTCACTTTTTTTTGGGGCAGGAAATTTAATTCTACCTCTATCTTTAGGAATTAAAGCCGGTTTAGATTGGTGGACTGTAATTTTAGGCTTTGTGACTACTGCTGTAGCTATACCTATACTTGCCATTTTTGCACATGCAAAACTACAAGGAACCTTATATGATTTCGGAAAAAAAATATCTCCAACCTTTAGTACATTATATTGTTTTCTAATTTACGGAATTGCAATTGCAATTCCTGGACCAAGAACAGCTGCTGTTACACACGAAATGACAGTGCAACCTTTTTTTGAAACCTCTAGACTCTTAACAAGTATTATTTATTTTGGCTTGGTCTTTGTTTTTGCTATGAATAGAAGTAGAATTATTGGACTCATAGGTAAATTTCTAACTCCTATAATTGTTTGTATTTTACTTATTATCATTGGTATTGCAGTTTTTAATGCTCCAGAAAACACACCTATTAGTAGTTTTAAAAATCCTTTTATAGACGGAGTATTAGAAGGCTACCAGACTTTTGATGCCATTGCCGGTGTTGTTGTAGGTGCTGTAATTATTATATCACTACAATATAGCTCTCATACCACATTTATTGCGAAAAAAAAATTAATTCGTAAAGCTGGCTTTATTGCTGGTATTGGATTACTTTTAATTTATGGAGGACTTATTTTAAGTGGATCTTTGTTTGCAACAACTTTTGCTGAAGATGCTTCTAGAACAGAAATATTAACAAGTTTAAGTATACAAACTTTAGGGAATTTAGGTACTACATTTTTAAGTGTTTTAGTGGCTTTAGCCTGTTTTACAACTGCTGTTGGTATTGTAACTGGAACCGCTGACTATATAAAAGGAATTTGTAACAACTCTCAAAAAGCATATATAATTACTGCTGTTATTGCCTCTCTAATAGGTGTTATTGTTGGAAGTTATCAAGTAGATTTTATCATTACAATTGCGGTACCAGCTTTAATGTTTTTATACCCGATAACAATCATGCTAATTCTACTAAACGTTGTGCCAGAAAAGTATGCTTCTAAATTAGTTTTTAGAGGTGTTGTATTAGTTACCTTTATTTTTAGCATTCCAGATTTTTTAGGTTTTATAATTCCGAGAGAGCATTTGTTAGGCATTAAAACTATAATCCCTTTAGCTAATGAAAGTTTGGGTTGGGTTTTGCCAGCTTTACTCACTTTTATTTTTTTAAATTTTATTAAAAAAATACGATAAAAAGGGTTGCATCATTTAATAGAATTATAACTTTTAGCAATTAATTCTAAATACTGTAAATTTGTATCATAAAACAACTGTTTGTTAAACTACTATAAATATCCGCATACAACTTCTAAAGAGTGGGTTACTTTTGTGCATGGTGCAGGAGGAAGTAGTTCTATTTGGTATAAACAAATTAGAGATTTTAAAAAACAATTTAATGTGCTTATTTTAGATCTAAGAGGTCATGGAGATAGCAAACCTAATCTAAAAGACACCTTTAATACAAAATACACGTTCGAATCTATAACTGCTGATATAGTTGAGGTAATAGATCATCTTAAAATAAAAAAATCGCATTTTATAGGCATTTCCTTAGGTACTATTTTGATAAGAAATCTTGCTGAGAAAAGACCAGAACTGGTTCAAAGTATGATTATGGGTGGTGCTATTATTAAGATGAATTTCCGTTCGCAAATTTTAATGAAAGTTGGTAACATTTTTAAATCGGTTGTGCCTTATATGATGTTGTACAAACTGTTTGCTTTTATAATTATGCCAAACAAGAATCACAAAAAATCGCGGTTGTTATTTGTAAACGAAGCAAAAAAATTATATCAAAAAGAGTTTATTAGGTGGTTTAAATTAACGTCAGAAATAAACCCGCTTTTGCGCTTTTTTAGGGCAAAAGATATTAAGATTCCTACTTTGTATGTAATGGGTTCTGAAGATCATTTGTTTTTACCTTCTATAAAAAATATTGTTGTAAAACACGTAACTTCTTCTCTTTTTGTAATAGAAAAGTGCGGACATGTTGTAAATGTAGAACAACCGGAAGTGTTTAATAATGAGACGATTGGTTTTATTAAGTCAGTAGCATAAAAAAGCGAGTTTTAAAACCCGCTTATCTTTTTATGAATTCATTAAATCTTCAATTTCATCTGCTTCAATAGGTATATTTCTCATTAAATTAAAAGGTTCTCCTTTTTCTTGAACAACAACATCATCTTCTAAACGAATACCGAAACCTTCTTCTGGAATATAAATTCCTGGCTCTACTGTGAATACCATATTAGCTATCATTGGTTTGTGAATCAAACCATAATCATGTGTGTCTAAACCAATATGATGACTTGTACCATGCATAAAATACTTTTTATAAGCTGGCCATTTTGGATCTTCATTTTGCACATCTGCTTTATCTAACAATCCTAATTTTAATAATTCTGATGTCATAATTTTACCAATCTCTACGTGATAATCTTTCCAAATTGTTCCTGGAACTAGCAGTTTAGTAGCTTCCTTTTTTACATGGTTCACAGCATTATAAACCTCTTTTTGTCTCTTAGAAAATTTACCAAAAACGGGTATAGTTCTAGATAAATCACTTTTATAGTTCGCATACTCAGCTGCAATATCAAACAAAATTAAATCGCCACTTTTACATTGTTGATTATTTTCTATGTAATGCAACACATTAGCATTGTTTCCTGAAGCTATAATTGGTGTGTATGCAAATCCTTTAGATCTATTTCTAACAAATTCATGCAATAATTCTGCTTCAATTTCATACTCCCAAACACCTGGTTTTACAAAGCCTAAAACTCTTCTAAACCCTTTTTCTGTAATATTACAAGCATGCTGCATTAAATCTAATTCAATTGTATCTTTAACTGCTCTTAAATCCTGTAAAATAGGGTTGCTTTTTGCTACAGAATGCGCAGGATATTTAGCCAATAACCATTTTGTAAATCTGTCTTCTCGTGTTTCTGTTTCTACAGAAGCTCTGTAATGTTCGTTTGTGTTTATGTAAAAATTATCTGCATAAGTAGACATTTCAAATAAAGTTTTTTCTAAATCTTGTAGCCAGAAAATGGATTGAATCCCACTTGTTTCTGTAGCAGCTTCTTTGGTCAATTTTTCACCTTCCCAAACTGCAATATGCTCATTAGTTTCTCTTACAAATAAAACTTCTCTTAAATCTTTATTTGGACAATCAGGAAATAATAGTAAAATACTTTCTTCTTGATCTACACCACTTAAATAAAAAATATCTCTATGTTGCTCAAAAGGCATAGTACTATCTGCACTAATAGGGTATATGTCATTTGAATTAAAAACAGCAATACTTTTAGGCTTCATTTGAGCCATAAAATTTTTGCGGTTTTTTATAAAAAGTTCTGAATTTATTGGGTCGTATTTCATGCGTACTTAAATTTTAATACACAAATGTAGCAATTATAAACTCAAAAAAAGAGTGCTAGTTTCGTTTACTTTTTGCCGCATCACTTCTGCCTCTTCCTGAATTATTCGCAGGCCTTCTGTGCTTATTATTGTTAGGCCTTCTTGATTTTTTTGGAGCATCTTTCTTACCATCTGATGCTTTTTTCTTTTTACCAAAAGAACCCTTGCTTTGAGTTGCAGCTCTTTTTGGAGGTGCAGTATCTGTTGGCTCAAAACCTTCAACAATTACTGACTTCAAGTTCTCTTTAAGTAACTTCTCTATCTCTTTTTGATACTCTGTTTCCTCACTACAAACTAAAGAAATTGCTTCACCTTCTGCACCAGCTCTTCCAGTTCTACCAATTCTATGCACGTAGTCTTCAGGTACATTTGGTAACTCATAATTAATAACATGAGGCAATAATGGAATATCTAAACCACGTGCTGCAATATCTGTGGCTACTAAAACTCTAATAGTGTTATCTTTAAAATTCTTTAACGCCTTAGTTCTTGCTCCTTGGCTTTTATTACCATGAATTGCTGCAGCAGAAATTTTAGATTTTATTAAGTTTTGTGTTAATTTATTTGCTCTGTGTTTTGTTCTCGTAAAAATTAAAACCTGATTCCAATTGTTCTCTTTAATAAGTTTAATGCTAAATTCAGTTTTCTTCTTTTTATCAATTTTGTAAACTTTATGAGAAACTTTTTTTGCTGTAGAGTTTTGTGGTGCAGTTTCAACCTCAACAGGGTTTCTTAAAATACCACTTGCTAATTTTTTTATTTCTTTAGAGAACGTGGCAGAAAATAATAAATTCTGACGTTTTACAGGCATATAACTAATAATCTTATTAATGTCTCTAACAAAACCCATGTCTAACATTCTATCTGCTTCATCTAAAATAAACACATCAATTCGTTTAAAAGACACTGCTTTTTGATCGTGCAAATCCAACAATCTTCCAGGTGTTGCTACTAAAATATCTACACCTCTTTTTAAGGTTGCAATTTGTGATGCAGCTTTAACTCCACCAAAAACTACTGCAGAATTTATATTAACGTACTTACTATATTCTCTAACATTATCATGCACTTGCGCAGCTAACTCTCTTGTAGGTGTTAACACCAAAGCTCTAATGGGCCTATATTTTGGATGTTTTGTTTCTGATAAATATTGCAAGACTGGTAAAGTAAATCCTGCAGTTTTACCTGTACCTGTTTGTGCAGAAGCAAGTACATCTTTTCCATTTAAAATATGTGGAATTGCCTTTTCTTGTATTGGAGATGGCTTTGTATATCCTTTTTCTTCTACTGCTTTTACAAAAGCATCAGATAAGCCTAATGATTTAAACGACATAATTTTTATTTAAGAAACAACGAATTATGTTGATTCTAAGTTGTTGCAAATGTACACTGATTCAAAGTCTAAAGATAATATTTGGACTCATATTTAAAAATTGAATACTAAAATGATTCGTTTCATAGATTTAAATCTAATTTAGAAAAATAAAAAAATTAACAGTGTTTTTTTAGAAAAAATGTATAAAAACCAATATTTTAGTAAAATAATTATAGGATTTATATTAAAAAAAACAATTCGAAAAACATCTTAATCATCATGAAAAAATCTATATTTTTTTTCTTCTTATTTGCTTCTTTTTTTTCTTTTAGCCAACAAAATCAAACAAGCGCTTCTTCGATTGCAGCTTCGCTAATTGAAAAAGAAAATCTTACTAAAAACTCATTAGTAAAAAACATCTCATTTACAAATATTGGGCCAACAGTAATGAGCGGTAGAGTTGCAGATGTAGCTGTAAACCCAAATAATACCACAGAGTTTTATGTAGGCTATGCCTCTGGTGGTTTATGGTACACAAATAATAATGGTACTACATTTACCCCTGTTTTAGATAACTCACCAACACAGAATATTGGTGATATTGCAGTAGACTGGAAATCAGGCAGTATTTGGGTAGGTACAGGAGAAAAGAATTCATCTAGATCTAGTTACGCTGGTATAGGTATTTTAAAGTCTACAGATAAAGGTAGAACTTGGCAAAATATGGGGTTAACAGATTCTCATCATGTAAGCCGTATTTTAATTAACCCAAATAATGCAAATGAAGTTGTAATTGGTGTTATTGGTCATTTATACTCTTCAAATGCTGAAAGAGGCATTTTTAAAACTACAGACGGTGGTAAAACTTGGGCAAAATCGTTGTTTGTAAATAACGATACTGGTATTATTGATGTAGCTGTTGCTCCAGAAAATTTTAACATTATGTATGCTGCTGCTTGGGAAAGAGAGCGTAAAGCTTGGAATTTTGATGGTGATGGTGCTAACTCTTCAATTTACAAGAGCACAGATGCAGGAAATACCTGGACTAAAATTTCTGACAACTCTGGTTTTCCTACAGGAAGTGGTGTAGGTAGAATTGGTTTAGCTGTATTTAATGAAAACACTGTTTATGCTTTGCACGACAGTCAATTTAGAAGACCAAAAGGAGCTACAAGAAAACCTTCTGACGCACTTACAAAAGAAGATTTTAAAACAATGTCTAATGCAGATTTTCTAAATTTAGACGATAAAAAAATAAATACTTTCTTAAAAAATAACGGTTTCCAAGAGAAGTACAGAGCAGAAAACGTAAAACAAATGGTTAGAGTTGGTAAAGTGAAACCCACAGATTTAGCTAGCTATTTAGAAGATGCAAATGCAATGCTTTTTGACACTCAAGTTATAGGTGCAGAAGTTTTTAAAACTACAAATGGAGGTAAATCATGGAAAAAAACACACGATAATTTCTTAGATGGTGTTTACAGTTCTTATGGGTATTACTTTGGTGAAATTCGTGTTGATCTACAAAATGAAAATGGCATTTATGTATTAGGTGTACCAATCATAAAATCTAAAGATGGTGGAAAAACATTTACATCAATCAGTAAAGAAAATGTACACTCAGATCATCAAGCTCTATGGGTAAACCCAAAAAAATCAGGTCATATTTTAAATGGTAATGATGGTGGATTAAACCTTTCTTATGATGACGGAGAAAACTGGACAAAGTTAAACGATCCTGCAGTTGGTCAATTTTACTCTGTGTATGCAGACACTCAAAAAAATTACAAAGTGTATGGTGGTTTGCAAGATAATGGAGTTTGGGTAGCAAACCATAATGCGAAAATTGATAAGTCATGGCTGCAAAGAGGTCAAAATCCATACGAATCAATTATGGGTGGAGATGGTATGCAGGTGCAAGTAGACGAAAGAAATCAAAACATTGTATATACAGGTTATCAGTTTGGAAACTACTACAGAATTGACAGAGAAAAAGGAAATCAAGTTTACATTCAACCAAAACATACTCTAGGAGAAACTCCATATCGTTTTAATTGGCAAACACCTATTCATCTTTCTAAACACAATCAGGATATTTTATATTTAGGAGGTAATAAATTACACAGATCTTTAAATCAGGGTGATGATTGGGAAACTATTTCTGACGATTTAACTACAGGTGGTAAAAAAGGAAACGTGGCTTATGGTACCTTAACCTCTATATCAGAAAGTCCGTTTCAATTTGGGTTATTATATGTTGGTTCAGATGATGGTTACATCAACTTAACTAAAAACGGAGGAGGAACTTGGACTCGTGTTTCCAACAATTTACCACAGAATTTATGGGTGTCTAGAGTAGTCGCTTCTGCACATAAAAAAGAGCGTGTTTACGCAACTTTAAATGGATATAGGTTTGATGATTTTACACCTTATGTATATATGTCTAATGATTATGGGAAAACTTGGACAAACATAGGTGAGTCAATTCCAACTTCTGCTGTAAACGTAATAAAAGAAGACCCTAAAAACGAAAATATCTTATATTTAGGTACAGATAATGGCTTATACATTTCTTTTAATCAAGGAAAATCTTGGGAAGCATTTAGCAACAATTTACCAAATGTAGCTGTACACGATTTAGTAATTCAACCAATAGCAAAACACTTAATTGTAGCCACACATGGACGTAGTTTATACAAAGCAGATATTTCTGCATTACAAACTATGAATACTGATGTTATTTCAAAATCAACTCATATTTTTAAAGTAAATAATATTAGAAAAAACAGAAACTGGGGACGTTCTTGGAGCCAATGGAGAACTGCTTACGAACCAGAAGTTACCATTCCTTTTTACTCAAATTTAAACAGAAAAAGTATGGTTTTTATTTATCACAATGATATTAAGGTTAATGAAATGCAAATTGATGCTGCTAAAGGATACAATGAAGCTAACTTTGATCTTACCTTCTCTAAAAAAGGTTTAAAATCTTTTGAAAGAGCAAACAAGAAAACCAAAATTAGAGCTGCTCAAAATGGAGCTAACTATTTACCAAAAGGTATTTACATCGTTAAAATAGGTTCAGAATCTACTAATTTTAGTATAAAATAAACTTCTTTTTTTTAATTTCATAAAAAAACAAGGTTACTTAATCTATATACACAATTGTTTAATTTTTAGCTATAAATCAAACAATTGTGTATTTTTTTTTGAAATTTAAGTATTTATTTAAAACTATTCTAAATACTAACGAAAACGTTATAAATCTTTTGCGATACATTTGTTTAAGCCTTATTTTTGTGTGAAATTTATAATTAAATTATACAATGAGCGGATTTTTCAAATCTTCAATAGGTAGAAAGGTGTCTATGGCACTCTCTGCGTTTTTCTTAATGGTTTTTCTATTACAGCATCTATCAATAAATATGATGTCTGTATTTAGTGCAGAATTATTTAATGAAGTATCACATTTCATGGGTTCAAATCCAGTTGTCCAATTTGCCTTGCAGCCTGTGTTAATTTTTGGGGTTGTTTTTCACTTTGTAATGGGTTTGATTCTAGAAATTAAAAACAACAAGGCAAGAAAAGTGTCTTATGCGCAGAACAATGGTGCTGCCAACTCAAGTTGGATGAGTCGAAACATGATTTGGTCTGGTTTGGCAATTTTAGCATTTATTACTTTACACTTTATCGATTTTTGGTTTCCAGAAATCAATACTAAATTTATTCAAGGCGATTGGTCTGGTTTGCATAATGGCGAATTTAGATATTACCATGAATTGCAAGAAAAGTTTGTAAACCCAATTAGAGTTGCTGGTTACTGTATTGCTTTTGTATTCTTAGGTTTACATTTAGCACACGGTTTTACTTCAGCATTTCAATCTGTTGGTGCAGCTTCACTTCGCAAAAAATTAGGTGTAATAGGAAAAGCATATGCAATTATTGTTCCATTAGGATTTATAATTATTGCGCTTTATCATCATTTAAATCATAACCATTAATCTTAAATAACTATGGCTTTAGATTCAAAAGTACCAAAAGGTCCAATTAAAGATAAATGGACTGAATATAAAAATCATATTAATTTGGTAAATCCTGCCAACAAACGTCATATAGATGTAATTGTAGTAGGTACAGGTTTAGCAGGTGGTTCTGCTTCTGCAACTTTAGCAGAATTAGGCTACAATGTAAAAGCTTTTGCATACCAAGATTCTCCAAGAAGAGCGCACTCTATTGCAGCTCAAGGAGGTATTAATGCAGCAAAAAATTATCAAGGAGATGGAGATTCTACCTACAGATTATTTTATGATACTGTAAAAGGTGGAGATTACAGATCTCGTGAAGCAAACGTATATAGACTAGCAGAGGTTTCTGCAAACATTATAGATCAATGTGTGGCACAAGGTGTACCTTTTGCACGTGATTATGGTGGTTTATTAGATAACCGTTCTTTTGGTGGAGTTTTAGTTTCTAGAACTTTTTATGCCAAAGGTCAAACCGGTCAGCAATTATTGCTAGGTGCATATTCTGCAATGAACAGACAAATTGCACGTGGTAAAATAGAAATGTTTAACAGACACGAAATGTTAGACGTTGTTATTGTAGATGGTAAAGCAAGAGGAATTATTGCACGTAACTTAGTTACAGGAGAAATTGAGCGTCATTCAGCACACGCAGTTGTAATTGCTTCTGGTGGTTATGGAAACGTATATTTCTTATCTACAAATGCAATGGGTTCTAATGTAACTGCAGGTTGGAAAGTGCACAAAAAAGGAGCATATTTTGCAAACCCTTGTTATACACAAATACACCCAACATGTATTCCACGTTCTGGAGACTATCAATCTAAATTAACCTTAATGTCTGAATCATTAAGAAATGATGGACGTATTTGGGTACCAAAAAATTTAGAGGATGTAAAGTTAATTCGTGAAGGAAAGAAAAAACCTACAGAATTATCAGAAGACGAAAGAGACTACTATTTAGAAAGAAGATATCCTGCTTTTGGTAACTTAGTACCAAGAGATGTTGCTTCTAGAGCTGCAAAAGAACGTTGTGATGCTGGTTATGGAGTAAATGCTACAGGTGAAGCTGTATACTTAGATTTTGCTTCTTCTTTTGTAAGATATGGTACAGAGCAAGCAAAAGTACAAGGAATTAAAAATCCTACAGATGCTAAAATAAAAGAATTAGGTCAAGAAATTGTAAAAGCCAAATATGGTAACCTATTTCAAATGTATGAGAAAATTGTAGATGAAAACCCATATGAAACACCTATGATGATTTACCCAGCTGTACATTATACAATGGGTGGTGTTTGGGTTGATTATAATTTGATGACTACAATACCTGGTTGTTATGCTATTGGTGAAGCAAATTTCTCAGACCATGGTGCAAATAGATTAGGAGCATCTGCCTTAATGCAAGGTTTAGCAGATGGATATTTTGTATTACCATATACTATTGGAGATTATTTAGCTGATGATATTAGAACAGGTAAAATATCTACAGAAACTCCAGAATTTGAGGCTGCAGAAAAAGAAGTAAGAGAAAGAATCGAATTCTTTGTAAATAATAAAGGAATGCATTCTGTAGATTACTACCACAAGAAATTAGGGAAAATTATGTGGGACAAATGTGGAATGTCTAGAAATGCAGAAGGTTTAAAAACTGCAATTCAAGAAATTTCTGACTTACGTAAAGACTTCTGGCAGAATGTAAATGTACCTGGTACAGATACAGAGTTTAATGAGCAATTAGCTAAAGCTGGTAGAGTTGCAGACTTCTTAGAGTTAGGAGAATTATTTGCAAAAGATGCTTTAGAAAGAGAAGAATCTGCAGGAGGACACTTCAGAGAAGAACATCAAACTGAAGAAGGAGAAGCAAAAAGATTAAAAGAATTTCAATTTGTTTCTGCATGGGAATATAAAGGAGAACCTAAAGATGCTGTTTTACACAAAGAGCCTTTAGAGTATGAGAATATAGAAGTAAAAGAAAGAAGTTATAAATAAAAAAGATAGCAATGAATTTAACACTTAAAATTTGGCGTCAAAAAGATGCTTCAACCAAAGGTAAAATGGTTGATTATAAAGTTACTGAAATTTCAGAACACATGTCTTTTTTAGAAATGATGGATGTTTTGAACGAACAATTGGTAAACTCTGGTGAAGAACCTGTTGCTTTTGATCATGATTGTAGAGAAGGTATCTGTGGTATGTGCTCTATGTATATTAATGGTGAAGCACATGGACCAGATAGAGGTGTTACTACCTGCCAATTACACATGCGTATGTTTAAGGATGGTGATACTATTACCATAGAACCTTGGAGAGCAGCAGCATTTCCTGTCATTAAAGATTTAGCAGTAGATAGATCTGCTTTTGATAGAATACAACATGCAGGAGGTTACATTTCTGTAAATACATCTGGTAACACTCAAGATGCAAATGCAATACCAATTAAAAAAGAAGCAGCAGATACAGCAATGGATGCAGCTACTTGTATTGGTTGTGGTGCTTGTGTAGCTACTTGTAAAAACAGTTCTGCAATGTTATTTGTTGGTGCTAAAGTATCTCAGTATGCACTATTACCTCAAGGACAAGTAGAAGCAGCAGACAGAGTTAAAAACATGGTTGCTCAAATGGATTTAGAAGGTTTTGGTAACTGTACTAACACAGGAGCTTGTGAAGTGGAATGTCCTAAAGGAATTTCTTTAGAAAACATTGCAAGAATGAATAGAGAGTTAATGAAAGCTTCTGTTTAAAATTAAGTAAAAACTTTCAGATTAAGTGATCACGCTTATTTAGCATGATTGTACGGATAATTTACATAAAAAACCCAAAAACTATCTTTAGTTTTTGGGTTTTTATTTTATAAATTTTAAAACCGCTATCTAAAACTATATGTTTTTAAACTATCGTTATTGGCAAGTACAAGCAGCAAATTCTTATTTTTCATTTTAATAACTGCAGTTTCTTTTATTTGATTATGAAAAGGGTTTATACCATATTTCGAAACTGATTCTACCTCTTTTAAAGAAGACATAAAATAGCCCTTAAGGGCCGTATAACCCCCATGATACGTATTTACTTTTAAAGAATTACCCGAAATTAAGAGTTGCTCTTTATCATTAAAATTTACCTTAGTAAAAGAAGTTATAGGGGCCATTTGCAATTTTTCCTCAAAAGGTACAAAAGAATTAAAAGTGCCATTTTTATTTTCTAAATAACCCGAAGATAAAATATCTATTTGGCTTCTTTTGGCTTTGGCAATAATAGAATCATTAAAAATTTTATGAAAAGGAGTTAATGCAAAATTGGCATGATTCACAAATTTTTTACTCATTACATTCATTTGAGAAGCCAACTCATCTTTTGTGTTTAGTGGATAATATTCTTCACCAACTTTATAGGTGATGATACTTTCTTTTTTGCCATTTTTATCAAAATCTCCATAATAGAAATAGATTGGGTTGTCTATATATTTTGTAAATCTATTATTCTCTCCCCAATTTCCTAACACAATGTCTTGATCTCCATCTGCATCTACATCAAAAGTTTGTATACTTTGCCACAAACCATTTAAGTTTTCTGGCAGCTCTTGCAGTTGAAACTTTCCATTAGTATTGATGTAAATTTTTGGAGAATCCCATTCTGAGGAAATTAGCAAGTCTTTTTGATCATCATTATTTACATCTGCCCAAACTGCATCTGTAACCCTACCATTAAAATTAAATTTTAAGTGAATGGTATAATTACCTTTACCATCATTATTTAATACTGCAGAATTTACAGTGGCTCCAAAACTACCAGGGTTTGATAAATTACCTATAAAGATATCTTCGTCTCCATCCTTATTATGATCATAAGCAATTATGGTTGATGTATTTAATGGGTTGATTAATGTTTTATTTTCTGATCTTTTAAATATTCCATTCGTATTTACATACAAACGATCTATCTCATCATTCTGATTCCTTTTTTCATGAATTCCAGAAGCTACATATAAATCTAAATCGCCATCATTATCAATATCTACAAAAGTGGCATCATTATCTTCAAAAGCTTTGTCTTTCTCGAATTCTGTTTGTGGTGCTTTTTTAAATGATGTACCAGAATTCATATAAATAGTGGCTACATTACCAGAAGCTGCTCCTATAAATATATCATCAAAGCCATTATTGTCTAGGTCTGCAATAGTTAATGCAGGCCCTAATGTAGATACTTTGTAAGGCAGTAATTTTTCAGCAAAAAAATCGTTATAAGAATCTTCTTCGTGAACAAAATTAATTACGTTTTCTTGCTTAAAAACTTTCTCTTCTTTGAATGTTTTATCACCAGCAAAAAATGCATTAGTAGCAATGTAATTTATTGTTGTGAGTTCATTTGCTTTTGGATTATCTATCTTCTGAATTTCTAAATTTGGCCAAATCACTACAACTGAATCAATTTTAGCAATGGTATCTAGCCCAAAATGAACTTTAGCTTCTGTAGAAGATAAAAATCCTCTAGATTTAAAAACCTGTTTCGTTTGTTTTTTACCATTTGCATATAATACAACCTTAGCTCCAATAGCCTCTTTGTTATTATCTTTATAAACCAATTGAAAGTCAGCCGATTTTGTAGTCTTAGGGCTACTATTTCTAAAAACACCTGCAGTCTCATTTACATTATTGGTTACCAAATCTAAATCGCCATCTAAATCTAAATCTACATATACTGCACCATTAGATAAAGAAGCCTTATTTGCTAGCCAATTACCAGTTTTTTCTTTAAATCTTGCAGAGTTACCTTTAAAAATTTGGTTAGGCACACGTCCACTAGGCATTTCGTTTATTGATTTATACAACCATTCTAATCCGTCTTTCTGACCATATTTTTTAAACGTACTAGAAACATACTTTTTAAAATCTAAACTATTAGGTCTTCTTAAAATTCCGTTTGAAATGAATAAATCTTGATATCCATCATTATTAAAATCTGCAAAAAGTGGAGACCAACTCCAATCTGTGTCTGCAACCCCATTATACAAAGCAGTTTCGTTAAAATAATTTCCTTTTTGATTGATTTGAAGCATGTTTCTAGAATACTGATCTCTATAGCCCAAATTCTTTAAATTGGCTTGCATATTTAGCATAGCATCATCTCCTTCAGTTTCCTTTAAAACCTTTTCATCATTAGGCAACATGTCTAAAGTAATAATATCTTGGTATCCATTACCTGTAATGTCTGCAGCATCACTTCCCATAGAAAAACGACTTATGGTAGAAAATTTAGACGCTAATTCTTCTGAAAAAGTGCCGTTTTTATTGTTGATGTAGTAATAGTCATCTTCATGAAAATCGTTACAAACATAAATATCATCCCAACCATCATTATTAAAATCGGCAATAGAAGCACTTAAACCATAGCCATTTAATCCTCCAAAAATATGTGCAGATTCACTAACATCTGTAAAATTACCATTGTTGTTTTGCAATAAAACATCGCCAACTAAAGGCATTCTTTTATTCCTTTTAGAAGCTTTACCATGAGACAAATTGGTGTGCTCTGCATGATTTACGATGTATACGTCTAAATCTCCATCTTTATCGTAATCAAAAAAGTAAGATTGTGTAGCGTAACCTTTAAAATCTAAACCATATTCTGCTGCTTTTTCTGTAAAGGTATTATCTCCATTATTGATGTATAATTCATTATGACCCTTAAAGTCTAATAATTCAGAAACTGCACAAACATAAATGTCTAAAAAACCATCGTTGTTAATATCAACCATAGTAACTCCAGTATTCCAATCAGCATTACTTTTTATATTTGATTTTTTAGTGATATCATCAAATTTAAAATCGCCTTTATTTAAATACAATTTATTTTCATTCTGATTAGAAACAAAAAATAAATCTGGCAAGCCATCATTATTAATATCACCAGTTGCTACACCACCACCATTATAAAAGTAGATGTAATTTATAATGCTGTGATTCGCATCTTCTGAAAGTTGATTTTTAAAATCTATGCCTGTTTCTGAAGCTGAAACTTTGGTTAATAGGTAATCTTTACTCGATGTAATCCGTTTACAACTTACCAGTATAAAGATTAAAATTAATAAGTGTATTTGTGTTGTTGCTTTTCTCATTAATTGTAAAATATAGGTGTGCTAACAAATATATTAAATTAACGTTTAAGAGTTACCAAAAAAAATCAACTTAACCAATACTATACAGCATCGATTAAGTTGACAAAAATTTAGGGGACTTTATTATGCTAAACCTACGAATATTTAGGCTTAAACTTTGCGTTTCTTATTAAGTAATAAAATGTTACTACTTATACTTTTTTTGATCTACTTTTTACTTAAATATGCTTTGAACTTAGCACTGTAAGTTCTGCCAATTGGTACATGATGTTTTCCAATGATGACTAGATTATCGTAAATAAGCTCTATTTTTCTAGTATTAACGATATAAGATTTATGAACTCTCATAAAGGTACTAGACGGTAATTTTTTATCAGTATCTTTTAAACTAGATGAGGAAACTATTGGTTCTTTTTTAGTCACAATATATACACCTCCCTCTGAACTTTTTATGATTAAAATATCATCGTGACTAATATTAATCATTCTTCTGTTACAATTAAAGAATGTATGAGTACTACTCTCTTCTTTAGCTTCTAAAAGCTCAGTGTTAGATAAAACAGAGGAAATTAGTATTCTTTTTTCCTTTGTTTCTCTTATAGACTCTTTAATCGAATACTCGTGTAGAGGTTTTTTAATGAAATAAACCACTCTTTTATTGTTAATTACATTTACAGCGTAATCTTGATTAGCTGTAACAACAACATCTGCTTTCATTTGCTTTCTGTCCATTTCGTTTAGAAAATCTAAACCTGAGAAATCAGGCATCTGAATGTCTAAAAAAACGAGATCAACATCGTTGGTTTCTAAATAGCTTAAAGCTTTTCTAGGACAAAGGAACTTTCCTATTACATTTACTTCCTCTAAATTATTAAGAACGGCTTCAAAAATTCCGTGCACAAATAATTCGTCATCTACTAATACAATATTCATTGGGGTTAATTTACGGTTACAAAATTAGTGGTTATTCATGTTACACCTCATACAGGTCAAATAAAATGTACTTTAAATTAATTGAACGACAGAAAACAATCATTGAACGAAATTAAATGTAGCTACTTTTAAATATTTAATAAAACAAAGTAATCAAAAACTATACCTTAAAAAAAACATTTTGAATAAGATACTAATTATTGGAAAGTAATTAAAGTGAATTGAAAGATAGGATTTAAAGTTTTAAGAATAATGATTACAAGCGTAATTACAACTTTTTTAAATATTAAATACCAAAGTTTAAAAGCAACTATTCTTGAAAGAAATTTTAAAAATCAAAAAAAGGAGAATGCTAAAAAAAAGAAGCACCTCTCTTAAAAAGCATATATTGTAGATTTAGAGGATAAATATTTAAGTTATATTTATAATTAAATTATGCTTTAAAATCGGGTGCTATAGTAACTACACTGTATCAAGAATCTAGCTCTAACCCCTTAAAACTAGACTCAGTAGTCACTATACAAAATAAAGCATTACTTTGTTTTTAGAAAATAAATACTAAATAAACAGCATTTAAACCACCATGAACAACATAAATAAGTGAGTGAATGAAAAAAGAGGTTTTTTACAAAAAAGACAGGATCAGACAAGCAAAATAAACTATTTTCTTCCAAAGTCAGCTGGAATTTCACCCCAAGATTTAGTTTGCCATTTTAATATTGGATTTTTTATGGTATTTTTTTGTAACCAATCTTCAGCCCTTTTTATAAGTGTAAGCAATTCTTTGGTGGAATTGTCAAAATGCAAATTTGTTTTACATTTTTTTTGACGAACCCAACTCATCGCTATTTTTGAATCAGAATAAATAGGAATATCCTCTTTTTCTTTACTTTTTAATAAAGCAAGACCATGAACAAGGGCAAGAAACTCTCCTATATTATTTGTTCCTCTCGGAAATGGCCCCATTTTAAAAAGCTCTCTTTTATTATGTGTTAACACTCCTCTGTATTCCATTTTTCCTGGATTACCTGCGCAGGCTGCATCAACTGAAATACTTTCTAAATTTGGAGTCCCATATTTATTTAAGTCTTCTGCAAGTATGTTTTTTAGCAATTTCTTTTTACCCCTATAATCTTCGTAGTTGTTTTTAAAAGCCAATTCAGCCTGTGTTAGAGTCAAAAAAGATTTGTACTCGGCTTTTTCAAAGCCGTCAATTTGCCTTTTGCAAACATCCCATGAGGTATATATACCAGGTTTTCTTCCTTTCCAAACTACATAAAATTTTTTCTTACTCATTAACAGTAATAATTACTTCTTCAATTATTCTTGGAAAATACCTTTGTTCTAATAAGTTAATTTTCTGAGCAATTGTCTCAGGCGTATCGCTTTCTTCTAATTCTGTTTTTGCTTGATAAACGATAGCGCCTTCATCATAATGTTCATTAACAAAATGGATGGTAATACCTGTTTCTTTTTCTTTATTTTCAAATACTGCCCTATGTACATGCATACCATACATGCCTTTACCACCGTAATTAGGTAATAATGCAGGGTGTATATTTAAGATCTTCTTAGGGAAAGCTTGTGTCATTTCTAAAGGCACTTTCCACAAAAATCCAGCAAGCACAATTAGATCAGCAGTTTCTTTAATAAAATTTAAAATTTTATTTGTCTCAAAAAAATCATCTTTAGTAAAATATAAACAAGGGATGTTTAACCGCTTACACCTCTCAAAAACTTTGGCATTTTTTCTATTACATAATACATGTACAACCTTAGCTGTCCTAGATTCATTAAAATATTTTATAATGTTTTCTGCGTTAGAACCTGAACCAGAAGCAAAAACAACAATACGTTTCATAATTATGAATTTAACTACAAAAAAAAGAATAATTATTAACAAATCAAGAATTTATTAAATGTGATTGAACAAATTTATTTATTTTTAGCAATCATTTTTAAGGCAAAAGTTAGTTAGAATTAATAAGATTTGTATTTTTGCACAGATTTAAATTTTAAAAAAACAAAAAATTATGTCAGACATTGCATCAAGAGTAAAAGCTATTATCGTTGATAAATTAGGAGTAGACGATAATGAAGTAACAACAGAAGCTAGCTTCACAAACGATTTAGGAGCAGATTCTTTAGATACTGTTGAGTTAATTATGGAATTCGAAAAAGAATTCGATATTCAAATTCCAGACGATCAAGCAGAAAATATCGGTACTGTAGGTCAAGCAGTTAGCTATATAGAAGAAGCAAAAAAGTAATATTTATATGCAATTAAAACGAGTAGTAGTTACTGGACTTGGTGCTTTAACACCAATTGGTAATAATATAGAAGAATATTGGAATGCTTTAATTAACGGAGTTAGTGGAGCAGCACCTGTAACGTATTATGATGCTGCCAAGTTCAAAACTCGTTTTGCATGTGAATTAAAAAATTTTACAGCAACTGACTATTTAGATAGAAAAGAAGCACGTAAAATGGATCGGTTTACGCAGTATGCAATGGTAGCTTCAGATGAAGCTATTGCAGATTCTAAATTAGATCTAGAAAAGATTAATAAATTACGCGTTGGAGTAATTTGGGGAGCAGGAATTGGTGGTTTAGAGACGTTTCAAAACGAAGTTCTAGAATTTGCTAAAGGAGATGGTACTCCTAGGTTTAACCCTTTCTTTATTCCAAAAATGATAGCAGACATTGCCCCTGGAAACATATCTATGAAAAATGGATTTATGGGTCCAAACTACACAACAGTTTCTGCATGTGCATCTTCTGCAAACGCAATGATAGATGCTTTAAATTACATTAGACTTGGTTATTGTGACGTTATTGTAACGGGTGGTTCAGAAGCTGGAGTTACTATCGCAGGTATGGGTGGTTTTAATGCCATGCATGCTTTATCTACAAGAAACGAAAGTCCTGAAACGGCATCAAGACCTTTTGATGCTGAGAGAGATGGTTTTGTTTTAGGTGAAGGAGCTGGTGCTATTGTTCTAGAAGAATACGAACATGCAAAAGCTAGAGGTGCTAAAATTTATGCAGAAGTTATTGGTGGAGGTATGTCTTCGGATGCTTACCATATGACAACTCCACATCCTGAAGGAATAGGAGTAATTGCAGTAATGAAAAACTGTTTAGAAAATTCTGGAATTAAGCCAGAAGATGTAGACCATATTAATACTCATGGTACTTCTACTCCATTAGGAGATGTTGCTGAATTAAAAGCAATATCTGAAGTATTTGGAGACCATGCTAAAAATATAAATATCAATTCTACAAAGTCAATGACAGGGCATTTATTAGGAGCTGCTGGAGCAATAGAAGCAATTGCCTCTATACTCGCAATGCAGAATAGTATTGTACCTCCTACTATTAACCATGTTACCCCTGATGAAAATATTAATCCAGAATTAAATCTTACGCTAAATAAGCCCCAAAAAAGAGAGGTAAATATAGCAATGAGTAATACTTTCGGGTTTGGAGGTCATAATGCGTGCGTTGCCTTTAAGAAATTAAAGGAATAAACTCATGAACTTTATTCGAAAAATAGTAAAACCTAAATCTATAGAGGATAAAACGTTTTACTTCGAATTAAAAAACTTACTTAATTTTTCTCCAAAACAAATTAGTAAATACAAAAAAGCATTTACACATAGGTCTGTTCATATGACAGACAGCCAGGGAAATCCTTTAAACTACGAGCGATTGGAGTTTTTAGGAGACTCTATATTAGGTTCAGTTATAGCCTCTTATTTATATAAAAAAGTTCCTTCAGGATCTGAAGGGTACTTAACACAAATGAGATCTAAAATTGTAAGCAGAGAACACCTGAACGAATTGGGTAAGGATTTAGAATTAATCCGTTTTGTTAAAAGTAATATCGATAAAAATACTGTTGGAGATAATATTCATGGAAATATTTTTGAAGCACTTGTAGGTGCTATTTACCTTGACAAAGGGTATAATTTTGCTCAAAAATTTATTTATGAAAATGTTATTCTGCCTTACATAGATATCGAAAAGCTAGAAGGCAAAATTACAAGTTATAAAGGATTAATAATTGAGTGGTGTCAAAAACAAAAGAAAAAGTATAAGTTTGAGACTTATGAAGATTCTGGTAATGAAACTATAAAACACTTTAGTGTTAAAGTAAGTATTGATGGGGAGCAAATTGCAAAAGGTAGAGCAACCTCAAAAAAAAAGGCAGAAGAACAAGCTGCAAAAAGAGTTTACTTCGCTTTTCAGAACGAAATTTCTGCAATTTAGATACGATAACGTTTTCGTGAAAATCCAAAAAAAACTCATAAACAATCACTAAATTAGCACTCTATTAAGTGGAATTAATCCTAATTTTTATTCATGCAAATTCATTCATTAAGTCTTGATGTTTTTGACGAAGATTATTCATTAATTGGAATACACACTACATTAGAAGATTATAAATTAGCTTACTTACTTAATAAAAAATTAGGGATTAAATTATGTAAATGTAAAGATGATTTAAAGTTCGAAGAAATTTCAAACAAAGCATCTTTTTCAATATTTGACTATTTAGATAAAGAATACGATTATGAATGGTTTTTAATTGCTAATAGTGCAAAAATAGAAACACAAACAAAATCTAATGAACTTTTATTAACCTCTGAATTAAAAACATATTTAATTTCAGAAAAGAAAAAAGTAGATTTCTTTATAAAAATTTCAGGAACTTTTAATGATAATTTTACAGACGAAATAATAGCTAAAATAAAAGAAATTAATACTATTATAACATCATATTCCATAGATAAAAACTCACTAAAATCGAAAGATTTTTTAACATTTTAAAATATGCCAAATAACAATAAAACAAAAATAGTAGCTACTTTAGGACCTGCAACAGATACTAAAGAAATACTAACAGATTTAGCTAAAAACGGAGTAAATGTTTTTAGGATTAATTTTTCTCATGCAGATTACGAAGACGTTAAAAGAAAAGTAAAAATAATTAGAGAAATTAATGAAGAAAATGGATATAATATTGCAATTCTAGGAGATTTACAAGGTCCTAAACTTAGAGTTGGAGTTATGGAAGAGGGCGTAGAATTACAAGACGGAGATACGTTTACTTTTACTACAGAGAAATGTATAGGTAACAAAGAAAAAGCATTTATGACGTACCAACGTTTTCCTAAAGATGTAAAAGTTGGAGAGCAAATCTTAGTAGATGATGGTAAGTTATTGTTCGAGGTTGTTTCTACCAATAAAGAAAATGAGGTTATTGTTAAAGTTATTGTAGGCGGACCGTTAAAGTCTAAAAAAGGAGTAAACTTACCAAACACAGCCATTTCTTTACCAGCACTTACAGAGAAAGATATGGAAGATGCTGTTTTTGCTATTGAGCAGGAAGTAGATTGGATAGCTTTATCATTTGTAAGAACACCAGAAGATTTAAGAATGTTACGCGATTTAATTGCACAACACTCAGAATATAGAATTCCAGTAATTGCAAAAATAGAAAAACCCGAGGCTGTAAAAAATCTTGATGCTCTTATTCCTTATTGTGATGGTTTAATGGTAGCTCGTGGAGACTTAGGAGTAGAAATTCCGATGCAGGAAGTACCATTAATTCAGAAAAAACTGGTAAGGCGCGCAAAACGTGCAAGAATTCCAGTAATTATTGCTACTCAGATGATGGAGACAATGATAGAAAATTCTGTACCAACAAGAGCTGAAGTTAACGATGTTGCCAACTCTATTATGGATGGAGCAGATGCAGTAATGCTTTCTGGAGAAACATCAGTTGGGAAACACCCTATTCGTGTAATTCAAAAAATGTCTGAAATTATCAAGAGTGTAGAAAACTCAAGAATGATTAAAGTACCTCATGAAGCACCTCATATAAGAACCAATAGATTTGTAACAAAATCTATTTGTTATCATGCCGCATTAATGGCAAATGATACAGACGCCGCTGCAATTTGTACACTAACCAATAGTGGATACACTGCTTTTCAAATTTCTGCATGGAGACCAAGAACTCACGTTTTAACTTTTTCTACAGATAAAAGAATTTTAGGTAAATTAAACTTACTTTGGGGGGTGAGAGCCTATTATTATGACAAAAACTTTTCTACAGACGATACCGTAGAAGATGTAAATAAAATTGCAAAAGAAAAAGGTTTTGTAAAATCTGGAGACCTTATTATTAATTTAGCATCAATGCCTGCTGAAGCAAAAGGTATGGTTAATACGTTAAGAGTCTCTGAAGTAGACTAAACTAAAAGTTTCTTAAAAACTATGAAATACACAACATTGCCAAATACCAATGTAAAAGTATCTAAAATATGTTTAGGTACCATGACTTGGGGTAATCAAAATACTGAAGCAGAAGGACATTCTCAAATGGATTTTGCCTTAGAAAATGGTGTTAACTTTTTTGATGTTGCAGAATTATATCCTGTTCCTGCCAATGAAAAAACTTACGGAGATACCGAAAGAATTATTGGAACTTGGTTTAAAAAAACAGGAAATAGAGAAAAAATAGTGTTAGCAAGTAAAATTGCAGGCGGAGGTGATTATACAGCGCATATTAGAAACGGAGGTTTAAGCAAAGCAAATGTTATAGATTCTGTAGATAAAAGTTTACAACGTTTACAAACCGATTATATGGATTTGTACCAACTGCATTGGCCAAATAGAGGTGTAAATTGCTTTGGTGTTAGAGATTTTCCAATAGAAGCTGCAAAAAATGAAGCTGAAAATTTCCAAGAGATTTTAGAGGCGCTTCAAAGTTTTGTAAAACAAGGAAAGATTAAACATATTGGCTTATCTAACGAAACACCTTGGGGAACAATGAAATATTTGGACGCCGCTGAGAAAAATAACTTACCAAGACCAGTAACAGTACAAAATTCATATTCTTTGATTCATAGAGGATATGAAGTAGGCATGAGTGAAGTTTCTTTAAGAGAAAACATTGGTTTATTAGCGTACTCTCCTTTAGCACAAGGGGTTTTATCTGGTAAATATTTAAATGGAAAACTTCCAGAAGGAGCTAGAGGGACCTTATTCCCAAGATTTATTGCTAGATATAAAAATGAAGCAAGTGAAAGGGCTGTAAAAAAATATTCAGAAATAGCTAAAAGGAATAATCTAACCTTAACAGAATTATCTTTAGCGTTTGTAAATCAATTACCTTTTGTTACTAGTAATATCATTGGAGCAACAAAGTTAGATCAGTTAAAAGAGAATATAAATTCGATTCATGTTTCTCTTTCTGATGAGACAATACAAGAGATTAACGCTGTACATGCAGCAATACCAAATCCAGCTCCATAATTCATTTTTAAATAAAAATTTAAAAAGCTTAGTAAATATTTACTAAGCTTTTTTTGTGACCTTATTATTCTTAAGTTGATATTCAACTTTACTCTCTTTACATATTGCCAATCCTTCTTCATTAAATTGTAATGTGTGGCCATACTCACTAACCCATCCAATCTGTTTAGAAGGGTTTCCTACGACTAAGGCAAAAGGTAACACCTCTTTAGTAACTACTGCTCCTGCTCCAACAAAAGCATACTCTCCAATAGTATTTCCGCATATAATGGTAGCATTAGCCCCTATGCTTGCCCCTTTTTTCACAGTAGTCTTTAGATACTTATTTTTTCTATTAATAGTACTTCTTGGATTTATTATATTAGTAAAAACCATAGAAGGGCCCAAAAACACATCGTCTTCACAGACAACACCTGTGTAAATAGAAACATTATTTTGAACTTTTACATTACTGCCTAAAATTACATTTGGAGATACTACAATATTTTGACCTAAGTTACAATTTTCTCCAATTTCACAACCAGACATTATATGGCTAAAGTGCCATACTTTTGTTCCCTTTCCTATGATACAGTTGTCGTCTATAACTGCAGTTTGGTGTGCAAAGTAATCCATAATAATAAATTTTCTAAATATATGTAAATGTACTAAATATAAAAACCCAACTACTTAGTTGGGTTTATTTTTTAAAATAGCAACACTATTTTAATCTACTAAAAAGGAAATAGGAAGTGTATATCTAACATTTACAAATTTAGAACCTTGTTGTCCAGGAGTAAACCGGGGTAATTTCTGAATTAATTCTTCAGTTTCTTGCTTTAATCTAATATGTGGTGCTCTAATTTTAATGTCTACAACTTGACCTGTATTATCTATAATAAACTGAGTTTGAATTCGATATTTACCAGATCTTAAACCTATTTCATTGGCTAATTGCATATTAAAATTACGTTGTACAAATTTTATCATTTTTTGATCAAAACACTTTTTATTATTTTCTTTAGATAAGCCTTCACAGCCTTTAAAAATGGGAGCATTTTCTATTGATATAAAAGGAACTGTGTCATCATAATCTTCATCAACTGGCTCAGGAACAATTTCAATTTTATTAATATCAAAATCTACTTGTTGTTTTGGTTCAGTTATAATTACTGTTTCTACTTTATCATCATCTACTTTTTCAATGTCTTCATCTAAGATTAATTGATTTTGCTTTACAGGATCAGTCTCTGGCTTTACTGGTTTCTCTTTGGTAAATATAACCTCTGTATTGGGTTCTATATAAATACTCTTGGAGACTTCAGGTTCATAAATGGCCAGTGATTGTTGTTTTGTTTCGTGCTCTAGAATAATGTAGACCACAAACAGTACTAATACAAGTCCTAACTGAGTAAAAATGGTTGAGAACTTTTCTAATTGTTTGGTTGGTAGTTTTTTCACGTTTTTCATAATTAGAAAGTTTAAATATTAAGTCTATCTTAAACCAAACTTTATGCCAAAAAAAAACATCCTATAAATAGCATGTTATTTGTAATTGTAATTTTCGGCTACTTTTTCTAATTCATCATACCAATCTTGCCCAAACTTTCTAATTAAAGCTTGTTTCACAAACTTGTAAACAGGAACTTGTAATTCTTTTCCTAAAGAGCAAGCATCATCGCAGATCTCCCATTTATGGTAATTAACAGCGGAAAACTCGCTGTAATCTTTAACTCTAACTGGGTATAAATGACAAGAAATAGGCTTTTTCCAGCTAATTTCTCCTTGGTTATAAGCTTCTTCGATTGCACAAAGCGCAGTGTTTTTTTCGTCAAAAATAACATAAGCACAATCTGCTCCATTAATTAAAGGTGTTTCTAGCTCTCTCCAATCACTGGTAACCCAAGTTCCTTCTTTTTCGATTACCTCTATTCCTTCTTTTCGAAGAAATGGTTTTACCTTAGGGTAAATTTTTTCTAAAATTTTAGTTTCTTCTTTTTCTAATGGTGCTCCAGCTTCACCATCAATACAACAAGCCCCTTTACACGCAGAAATATTACAGACAAATTCCTTTTCTATAATATCTTCAGATACAATTGTTTTTCCTAATTGAAACATAATGACAAAAATAAGTATATTTTTTTCTGTTTTTTTATAAATTGGTAAAGTTAGTTGTCTAATTTTGCACAAAATCTAAATGATTTATGATGAATTTTAATATTAAAGAAATCTTTACAGCCTTTATGGTTCTCTTTGCGGTAATCGATATCATTGGAAACATTCCAATTATCATCGATTTACGGAAAAAATCTGGACACATTCAATCAGAAAAAGCCTCTATTATTGCAGGATGTATAATGGTTATTTTTCTGTTTTTAGGTCAAAGTTTATTAAGTTTAATTGGTATAGATGTAAACTCTTTTGCAGTAGCAGGTTCGTTTATTTTATTCTTTATTGCACTAGAAATGATTTTAGGGATTACGTTATACAAAGATGATGGTGATTCTGGAATTATAACAGCTACTATTTTCCCATTGGCCTTTCCATTAATTGCTGGACCTGGTAGCTTAACAACATTACTTTCTTTACGTGCAGAATTTGAAATACAAAATATTATAGTTGCCGTATTCTTTAATGTTGTTGTTATTTATATTGTGTTAAAAACCTCATCGAAAATAGAACGTTTAATAGGACCTTCTGGAATACAAATTATTAGAAAAGTATTTGGGGTAGTTCTTTTAGCTATTTCTGTTAAATTATTTGCACAAAATATAAAAGCTTTATTTATTTAAAATGAAATTTGATTGTTTAATTATAGGTGGTGGAGTTGCTGGAATGCAGACTGCGTTGTTATTGGGATCGGCTCAAAAAAAAGCATTTGTAAAAGACAAAAAAATTGGAGTTATCACTCATCAGCGATCTTCGCATTTAGAAAACGCTTTATTTAATAATGTATTAGGAATACCTTCTGGCACTTTAGGTAAAAGCATTCTATCAGAAAGTATAGAGCACCTAAATACATCTTATGTTCACATACAGCAAATACCAAAAGAAAAAGTAATTGCAATTAGTGAGTCAAATAATGGTTATTTAGTAAAAACAAACAAATCAGAATACCTTGCAAAATTTGTAGTATTAGCTTTAAATTATGCAAAGCCCTTTACAATAAAAGGGCTCGAAGATTACTTAATTCCTCATCAAAAAGCAAACCCTAATAAAGATCGCATACAACTTAGAAACAACGATCATTTTATAAAAGAAGGGCTCTATTGTTGTGGTACTATTGCAGGTCACAGAAGTCAATTTGCAATTGCTGCTGGAAGTGGAGCTGCTGTAGCAACAGATATTTTAACACTCTGGAACCAAGGAATGCATGCACAAGTTCATGATAAAGTATAAAGAATTTCATCAATCCCTTTATATTTATATTTTCTTTCTTATAATGTAAAAAAATATCTTGATACTTCCTTTTTTTTAATAACTAAACAAGAAGTTATTCGGTTTCAAAATTTAAGATGTTAAATATTTATCGATTTTTTTTAAATATAACTCCTAAAATAGATCTTCTTCAGTAAAATTTAATTTGAAAACCCAATGTTTTTTTGATTAATGACACAAGTTATTAACAATTTTAATTATTTTTGACAGAAATGAATAATTTAACTAATTAAATACTTTAATTTCAAAAATTTAGCTATGATTAATCCCCTGTTGAAGTCATTAAAGGATTTCATCTTTTTATTTATATTTCTATCATTAAACTTAATATCAAGTTCAACCACAACACAAACAATTTTCAACTTAAACGAAAATAAAGCTTTTGTTGAAATCAGTAAATTAAAAATTGAAAATAATAAAACTTTAAGAGATAGTAAACGAGCGAGAGTTATTCAAATCAATCCTGTTTTACGAAACCCTAAAAAAATTAAAAAAGGTGACTTTATAATTCTAGATTTATTTGACAGCAAATCTTATAAAGTGAAAGTAGAGAAAGTATATAGTAATATTAATAGCACATTACTAATTAAAGGAAAAGTAGAAAATTTTGAATATGCCTACTTTAGAATATCCACATCAAATGGTGAAAGTTTAATTAACATTGATGTTCCTGAATTAAATGAGCTCTATACTTCAAAAATTGATTTAAAAAGTAACTCCTATTATTTTATTGAACTCGATAGATCAAAATTATACAAAAAAGAAGCTAGTGATTTTAGTTATTTCAGAGGAAATATCTTCACTAAAAAAAAGATAGACTGTCTTGGTAATCTTGTTTATACATCGATTGATGAAAATGAAACTATTATTTACGACACTTTGCCAAATGGAAGAATAAGGCCAAGAGATTTACCAGGTTTAATTAAACACATTCCAGTTACAAAAAATGATGCTTTCTATAGGTCAAATTATGCTATATATAATAATACAAGTATTAATGTCGGAGATATGGGATCTTCGCGTTTATTCGAAGAGACTTTAAGTGAGTTTAATTCAAAACCAATGTATAATTCACCAAAACCTCCTTCAATATAAAAAAAACCTAAAACTGGAAAAGAAATTTTAATAATTGACGATAAGAAAAGGACTACTTTAATAGGTGATAAAACTAGAGTTTATAAAGGAGGCTCCTGGAAAGACAGGGTTTATTGGTTAGATCCTGCTCAAAGAAGATATCTTCCAGAATATATGTCCACTAGTTTTATTGGCTTTAGGTGTGTAACTGATAAACTTGGATCAAAATCTAATTAAAAAATGTATATTTCAAAATCTAAAAATTTTTCAATTATGAATAGATTATTACTTTTTACTTTTGTTTTGTTTTCATTTCATTCCATAAAATCTCAAACAGTTGTTTTAGATACTAATGGTAAAACTATTAAATATACTGGTACTACAATTTCTAATAATCGCTTTATTCAAGCAAATTTAAGAGGTTCTGTAGAGTTTTTTTGTGTCGTTGACGATTCTACAAAAGATTACATAACAGATTATTCTAGAGGAGTACAAGCGGCAATTGATTTTTTTACACCTGAAGGAGAGACAAGCCCTGTTCCTTTTGATAATATTGTTACAACTCTAATTACTGATATGAGTAATCTTTTTGATAGCAGAAGTAATTTTAATAGTGAAATTGGTTCATGGGATGTAAGTAAAACAACCAGTATGGCAGATATGTTTAAAAATGCTATAAATTTTAATCAAGATTTAAATTTATGGGATGTGAGTGCTGTAATTGATATGACTAAAATGTTTTACAATGCAATAAACTTTAATCAAAATATTAACTCTTGGAATGTTAGCAATGTTACTAATATGAATCTTATGTTTGCAGGTACTTCAGCTTTTGATCAGCCTCTTAATGCTTGGAATGTTAGTAATGTGTCAAACATGTTTGGGATGTTTAACCGTTCGATTTTTAATCAAAATATTGGAAGTTGGAATGTTGGTAATGTAACTGATATGAGTTACATGTTTTATGGAGCTACATCTTTTAATCAATTCATTGATAATTGGGATGTTAGTAATGTAACTAATATGGGTTATATGTTCTACCAGGCAGAATCTTTTAATCAGCCCATTGGTAGTTGGAATGTGAGCTTAGTAATTAACATGTATTTTATGTTTTATGGAGCGACGTCTTTTAATCAGCCTATTGGTAATTGGGATGTTAGTAATGTAACTGATATGAGTTACATGTTTTATGGAGCTACATCTTTTAATCAATTCATTGATAATTGGGATGTTAGTAATGTAACTAATATGGGTTATATGTTCTACCAGGCAGAATCTTTTAATCAGCCCATTGGTAGTTGGAATGTGAGCTTAGTAATTAACATGTATTTTATGTTTTATGGTACTAATTATTCATCATCTAATTATGATAATCTATTACAAGGCTGGTCTCAATTAACGTTGCAGTCTGGTGTGGTTTTTGATATTCCTAACACCAACTATTGTACTAGTACTGTAGCTAGACAGTTAATTATTGATAATTTTGGTTGGATAATATCTGACGAAGGATATGAATCCTGTTTTACACCTATTACTGATACAAATTTTAAAGAAGCTATAAACACTTGTTTAAGTACAAATCCAATAGATGGAATGTGTAGTGATAGTGAATATGGAGTAATGCCCAATTGGGATGTAAGTCAAATAACCGATATGAGTAACGCTTTTCAAGACAGAGATAATTTCAATGTAGATATTAGTTCTTGGGATGTTCGTAATGTCAACTCAATGCGCCAAACATTTAAGGGTGCAAATTCTTTTAATAAAGATATTTCAAATTGGAATACATCATCTGTCAATGATTTTTATGGAATGTTTTCTTCAGCAAGTTCTTTTAATCAGGATATTGGTTCTTGGGTTGTATCATCCGCTACCAATATGTCAGAATTATTTCGTCTAGCAATTAGTTTTAACCAAGACTTAAACAGCTGGGATGTATCCAATGTAACTACTTTTTCAGGCACATTTGCACAGTCATCGGTATTTAATGGAAATATTTCATCTTGGAATGTGTCTAATTGTTCGAATTTCGGAGGTATGTTCTATGATAATCCTGCTTTTGCGGGTGATATTTCTTCTTGGAATGTTAGTACTGCTCAAGACATGAGTAGTATGTTTCATGGTGCAGTTAATTTTAATTCTGACATTTCTTCTTGGAATGTTTCAAGTGTTACAACTATGTCTAGAATGTTTCAAGGTGCTACAATATTTAATAAATCCCTTAATAATTGGAATGTGTCAAATGTTTCAAATATGCATAGAATATTCATGCATGCTAGATCATTTAACCAAAATTTAAATAACTGGGATATATCTAATGCTACAGATGTTTATGGATTATTTGACGGAGCACATGCTTTTAACGGTAACGTTGATACTTGGATATTTGGGAGTGTTGATATAGGCGGCATGTTTTATGATACACCCGCTTTTAATCAAGACATAAGTAATTGGGATGTGTCAGAAGTAATTGGGATGGATGGTTTATTTAATGGTTCATCATTTAACCAAGATATATCAGGATGGTGTGTCACAAATATTGTTTCAGAACCATCTAATTTTAGTACAAATTCTCCATTAACTGAAAGTAATAAACCAGTTTGGGGAACTTGTCCAGTAAATGTAGTGGATACAACACTACCAGTAATCACAATCACTGGCGACGCAACTGTTACCATCGAAGTAGGCTCAATCTATACCGATCCAGGAGCTACCGCAATTGATAATTATGATGGTGATATAACCTCTAGTATTGTGACTGTAAATACTGTAGATACTTCAATTGTTGGAACCTATACAGTTACTTATGATGTTAGTGATGCTAACAATAATGATGCCGTTCAAGTTATTAGAACTGTAAATGTAGTGGATACAACACTACCAGTAATCACAATCACTGGCGACGCAACTGTTACCATCGAAGTAGGCTCAATCTATACCGATCCAGGAGCTACCGCAATTGATAATTATGATGGTG
>NZ_JAHEHX010000020.1:134794-137902 GCF_024639685.1 Polaribacter sp.
ATATTACCTCTAGTATTGTGACTGTAAATACTGTAGATACTTCAATTGTTGGAACCTATACAGTTACTTATGATGTTAGTGATGCTAACAATAATAATGCCGTTCAAGTTATTAGAACTGTAAATGTAGAATCGAGTCTTTCAATTGAAGAGAATACTAATTATAAGTTAAAAGTATATCCAAATCCTGTAGATGGTAAATTAACTATTCAAGGACTACAGAAAGAAGTTAAAGTTTCGATTTATAATGTATTAGGTAAGTTAGTATTATCAAAAACGACTTTAAGTGAAATAGATGTTTATAATCTTAAAAGTGGTATTTATATTATAAAATTTGAAAATAATCAAAAAGTTGTTACTAGAAGATTTATAAAAAATTAAAATCTTCTTGAATTCAATTTGTTAAATATTAGCAATGTTGCATATGAATAAATTATTTTTTTTAAAATAATTATAAATTTGTCTAATAACAAAACCATAAATCAATTAAATATTGTTTTATATCATTACCAAAATAAACTATGAAAATTTCTAAATCAAATAGAAATTCTGATTCTAAAGAAGTATTTCTCCATAAACTTATATTTTATTTATTTTTAACTTTAAATTTTATTGTAAAAGCTGATAACAATCATCTTGTATCAAGCACTTATGATCTCTCAAAAAATTTAATTTCTAATTCTTTCATAGGTAGTATTAACCCATTATCAATACAAGATGAAACTACTATTTGTAGTGATGAACAATTAGGCGTTATTTTTGATTTTACTAATAGTGAGGGTATACCTTACCCTTCTTTTAATATCGTAGTGCTTGAAGATGAAACAGACAGTGAATTAATACCTTCTTCTAATAATAGGGGAGCTAGTTTTGAACTAACTTCAAACCAAACTTTAAACGATTCTTTCACAAATTTAACGAGTAGAACACTTAAGGTAGTTTATTATATTAGACCTACTTATTCAAATGGTATTTTTATTGAAGGTGATGAATTTAATTTAACTTTCTTTATAAATCCAGAACCTGAAGTTGATTCTCAAAGTATTAACTCTATCTGTAGTGAAATACCTTTAGATATTACATTAAATGATAGTACTAATGGAGTTGCTATATCTAGTTATAATATCATTGATATAAACGATGATGGATTAGAATCAACTATAGGAAATATTTCAATTGGAAATGGATTTTCTAAAACAGCCTTAACAAGAGATTCATTTAGTAATAATTCATCAATTTCTAAAAATGTAATTTATACGATAGTTCCTATAAGCGCACAAAATTGTGAAGGGGATTCGTTTACGGTAACAGTTCCTATACTCCCTAGTCCAAAAGTTGCAGATCAAACAAAAACAGTTTGTAGAAATCAACCAATCGGAATTTATTTAGGAAATGACACAAATGGACCAAGTGCACTTAGGTACAATATAACCAACATTACAAGTAATGGATTAACGGCTAGTGCAGGAAGTCCAGAAGTTAAAGATGGTGTTCTTAGTGATGAGTTATTTAATGATGCCTGGTCTAACCCTACTAGTGATCCTATTAATGTTGTTTATTCGGTTGAACCAGAAGGCCAAAATTGTATTGGTGATTCATTTACAGTTACAGTTACTGTTAATCCAGAGCTTTCAGTGAAAGATCAACCAATTTTGGTTTGTAGTGAAGAGGCATTGGGAGTATCTTTTAATGCGAGTAACACTATACCTGCTGCTGCATATAATATAATTGATTTTGATTCAGGTGGATTGACAGTAGTTTTTGGAAATCCTTCGGTAAGTTCAGGTTTGTTGGCTAGGGATTTATCAGATGATACATTTAATAACCCTACAACTGAAGATATTACAGCAGTTTACACAGTTGTTCCTGTTGATGCCATTGGCTGTGAAGGTACTCCCTTTACAGTAAGCGTAACTGTAAAACCAGATAACTTAGTTCCTACAGTTAATGATCAAATAGCTACATCAAGTGTCTCTAGTAGAGAGGGTATAAATGTTACATTGAATACTGGTACCAATCTCAATGCCCCTGCAACTTCATATAGGATCACCGTTATCAATAAACCCAATGGTTTAACACCTGGTGAAAATAACAGCGTAAATAACAGTACAATCTCATCTGATGGGATCTTTAATGATTCATATACAAACACATCATCATCACTTATAGATGTCATTTATACGATTGTACCAATAAGCACAGAAGGATGTGAAGGGGATTCTTTTACGGTTACTGTTGCTATAAGGCCAGAGCCTGTAGTTGCTGATCAAACATTGACAGTTTGTAATGAGCAAGATTTAGGAGTTACTTTAAATGGAAGTACTAATGGAATTGCTATACCTAGTTATAATATTACTAGTATCAACTCTAATGGATTAACGGCTAGTGCAGGAAATCCAGCAGTTACAGATGGTGTTCTTAGTGATGAGTTATCTGATGATGCTTGGTCTAATCCTAGTAATGCTCCTGTTAAGGTTGTTTACACGATTGTTCCAGTTAGTTCGGAGGGAGTTGAAGGAGGTTCTTTTACAGTAACAATCACTGTGAATCCAGTACCTGTAGTATCCGTTCAAACAGAAACAGTTTGTAGTGATGATACTTTAACTCTAGATCTTAATGCGGGTATTTTATCAGGAGGCGATAGTTTTAAGTATATAATAGATCAAGTATCGATACCACCTGGTTTAACAAGAACAGGTCCATCAAGTTACGGAACAGGTTCAGATGCGTTGAATGGTGATTCATTTACCAATACCACATCAGCATCTGTTGAAGTAGTTTATACAGTTACTCCATATATTGAAATACCTGGAGATGCAGCAGATTGTGGAGGAGATCCATTTACGGTAACAGTTACAGTGAACCCAGCACCCGTAGTAGCTGATATAACAGATACGGTTAACAGTGGTGATGTAGTAGGAGTTACTTTAGGAGCAGATACAGATGGAGCACCAGCAATATCGAATTACAGAATCACAGGAATTACAACCAATGGTTTAACACCTGGTGAAAATAACAGCGTAAATAACAGTACAATCTCATCTGATGGGATCTTTAATGATTCATATACAAACACATCATCATCACTTATAGATGTCATTTATACGAT
>NZ_JAHEHX010000008.1 GCF_024639685.1 Polaribacter sp.
AGACAATGGACATTGCAGTAGATGAAGCAAAGAAGCACTTTGGTTGGGATTTATATCACGGACACGCTAGATACACCTAATTACTGCCAACTACTTATATAACACACTAAAGTGTTCAAAAGGTTAGTAATCAACAAATTATAAATGCTAAAAAATAGTTACCATTTTAGGGTTTTAAAACCACTCAACAAAGAAAAGCTTCTAAGATTGAGTGGTTGTTGCTATGAAAATACTAAGATAAAAAATATTTTTTACATAAATATAGGGATGCTTAAATTTACCTAAATATAGGTATTGTTTTTATGTTTTTTGGATATTATTTTTATTAAAAAAAATTATGAAAATTAAATCCCCAGAATGTAGATTGCGTTTTATTTTATTTCTTAACTCTAAAGATCATCATTACACTAAAGATGAAGTAGATTTTTTGTTGCAGGATCTTTTTAAAGATGCAGATGATGAAAATAATCCTTAAAGTTTTTGTCTATTAGTTACTGTTTTTAATATTAATTCTACCGATTTTAAGCCTATAGCTGTTTTTTTATCATGTGTTATTAATTGTTTGTGTAAATGAGTTAGTTTTTCTTCTATACTTAGCTTGTTAAATTCGTTTATTTTTAAATAGTTGGTGGTTGGTTCTTTTAATATAAAATCTTCAGCTAGCTCTGTGGTGCCTGTATGGCCAGCTTTTTGGTGCAGGTATTTTAATACGATGGCTAGTGTTTTGCTTCTGGTAGCTCTTGGTCCGTTAATTATAATGTTTTTTATAGTTTCGGTGGCGATGCCTAGGTCTTTGCCAATACCAAAAGCAGTTAAATGTAACTGTGCTGTTAGTTCTTGTATCTCGTATATTCTTGGGTCTGTGCTGATTTTTTTTTGAGGTGTGTTTTTTAGCATTTCTCCTTCTCCAGTTAGTAACCATTCAGCTCTAATATCGCTAAATGTTTCAATTATTTTCGATAAAATATCCGATCTAAGCTTTGAATTTGACTTAATAGCTTTGTGAATTGTACTCCTTGTACCTAATTTTTTTTCAAAATTATAAACTGTAATGCCTTTATAATCAATGTATTGCTGAATCCATTTCATTATTTTTCCATTATTTAATTGAAAATTATTGCTTATTGCAATTTTTATTGTATGTTTGTATTTAAGTTTACCAAACTATGGTAAATGTACAATTTTTAATAAAGTTGAAAAAAATCTATAGGTAAAATACTATAATAATGGGAGACAAATTAAAGGGTAGTGAGGCATTAAGAGATAGCTTGCCGTATGGTGCTGTTAAGGAAATGGCGTTGGCTTTTAAAAAATCTGATCAGTGGATAGCGCAGGTTATTGCTGGTAGAAAAATTGGCAATCCGTTATTTATAGAATGTGCAGAAAAAATTGCTGCTTTAGAAAATAGATCTAAAGAAGATTTACGTAAAATTTTAAAAGGCTATGAAACTAACTAATCAAGAACAAAGGGTATCTAAGTTAATTGCGTTTGGCTTTTCTGAAAAGGAAATAGCGGCTAAGTTATTTATTGCAGAAAGTACGGTGCATACGCATACTAAGAATATCAGAAAAAAAATAAAAGCTAGGTCTGCAGTAGATGTGGCTAGGTTTTACATTTTGCAAAATCCTAAACAGTTTTTTATTACTACTCTATTGGTAGTGGTGCAAATGTTTAGTGTGTTTATTGTGCAAGATGATCAAGTAAGAAGGTTTGCTAGAAGATCTAATGCTTCTAGAAAGCAAATATGTTTAACAGTATAAATAGGGGGTATTTATGAGCGCACATAGTATTAGAAGGTATAAAATTAAGAGGTCTTTTTTTGAAATGGGTTTTAGAAGTTTTACGTCTTTTTTTAATGTGTGCGTTTCTTTGCATCCTAATTTATCTAAGGTAGATCTAGCTTCTTTTTGGACCAATGGTTCTAATGCTTCTGAAACCTTTACGGTGTTGGAAGAAATTATAGAAACTTTAAAGAATGAGTAGTATGCAGGTCGTAAGTCTAGATTTTTTAAAGGAAAATAACTTGGTTATTGTAGACAAAAATATATTGTTTGCTGCTTTGTCTGAGGCTGGTGTGGCTGCTTCTGTAGATAAGCGTGTTAAATGGATTTCTAAAAAAGAGGCTTTTGCTAAATACGATGTTACTAGAAGCTGGTTAGATAAAGCAGAAAAGAATCCTTCGTCTGTTTTAAAGGTGAATGCTGGAAAAACTAAAACGGCCACAAAAAAATATTTAGAACAAAGTATTATAGATGAACAAAATAGACAATATCGTGGAAATTAATACTGTACAGGCTAGTAGCCATAATTGTAGGGTTGCAAACACTTATGCTAGGTGTAGTACTCCTGGTAATTGTCATTTTAAAGATGTTTTTGATTCTGTAGAAGTATGTACGTATTGTAATAAACATAAATAACCCTAAAGGCGTTGGGAAAACGCTTATAACTTAAATAATAAAAAATTATGTCAGAACTTACTCTAAATAAGTTTAAAAATGAAAAAGAAGAACCTACAATAGATTTAGACGATGTGGTACATGTTTCAGAAGCAATTGCTCTGTATTTAAAGAAAAATTTTAATGCTAGTAGTCAGAAAGAAATTTTACTAGAAGTATCTAAAATATTAGAAGATTGGTATGTAGAAAAAATTGCTGTTTCTAGAGATGTGTTGGAAAAGCAGGAACAAGATTTAAAAAATTTTAATTCGTAAGCTATGGCAAGTTCTCCTAAAAAATTAAGCGAGTATCATTGGACTATTAAAGGAAGTATTGTAGCGGTATTTGTTGCTGCTTTTTCGTTTTTAAATTTAATACTTTCTATAGATTGGGTTACGTATTCGATAAACTATAATTGGTTGTTTCTCTTGTTTGCTGCTATTGTTTTTTTTATTGTCTGTAGTGTTATGTATCTAATTTCTTTGCATGATGAATAGTAGCGAAAAAAAAAAGCATATAAAGCAATTTTGGAAGTATAATATACATCCTATTACTGGGGCTATTGGTTCTAGTAAAGGCACAAAAGTAGAGGGTGCTGGTTTTATAAAAACTAAAACGGTGCCAAAGTCTAATTCTAATCAGTTTAAAAATGTAAACTGGTATTAAATTTTATGTTATGAAAAAAAAGATTAAAAGATTAAACAAAGCCTTAAAAGTGGTGGTTAAAAACAAAAATAAAAGAGCTGTGTGCTTGGTGTATTTGTCTATTGTATTTCTAGGTTATAAAATACATGAAGTGGCGGAATATTTTAAAATACCTGAGCTTAAAGTACAATCTGCATTGGGGCATTGTGGGGTTCGCTTAAACAACCCTAAAAAGGAAGGTTTTAGAGAGAAAATGCATACTGCCGCAAGAATGTATCGTTTTGAAAAAGAAATAGATGTGATGTTTGCTGTATGATGAATCTAGGATCTAACAAATGGAAAAACTACCGTAATAAGTGGGTGTTTCTTAAAGGAAAAAAAGTAAAGCTTAGAAAATACATCTATGTAAAAAGTGCGCACATGAGATATAAAAACAAAAAAGGCTTTGCGGGTGTAAACCATGTGCAAAATTATAAAAATGCATTAAACAAATATGGTTTTGCAGGTGTTAAAATTTATGAAGATTTTTTTTACAAAGGTGTTCCTTTGCCAGAGAAAAGATCGTTGCTTATAAAAATTGGCTTGTGGTTGGCTCCTGCGTATGCAGCTGTGTATGAATTTTTTAATAAAAAAAATAGATGAGTAGATCGCATTCTTTTTCTGTTGAAGTAGCTAAAAATTTTAAGGTAGATATTGCTTTATTGTTGCAGCATTTTAGCTTTTGGTATCTCAAAAATAAATCTGATAACGTAAACTTATTTAAAAATGATTATTGGGTAAGAATGAAAGCCGATACGTTGGTAGAATATTTTCCATATTTTACAAAAAGACAGCTTAGATATTGTATTGATAAAATGATTGATTTAGACCTCTTAAAACAGGATCAATTTAACGATAAATCTAACGACAGAACTAAGTGGTATTCTCTTACAAAAACTGCAAAAAACATCCTTAATATTTCCACTGACAAAATTGTAACTCCAACCCCTTTTTTGAGTGACAAAATTGTAACTCCGAGTGACAATTTTGTAACTTCTATATATAAGGAAGTAGATATAGAAGATAGATATAGAATATATATAGATTTTTCTGCTATAAATTTTATTATTAAAAATGCAAAAGACAGGTTTGAGGTATTTGAAATGCAGTACAAAAAAACCATCCCAGATTATATTTTTTTCTTAAAATATTATGAAACAAAAGTGCAAGAAGAAGAGCTGCCTTTTACAGTAAATAAATTATTGGGTAGACTTAACAGGTTGGCTTTAAATTGGAATACTTCCAGCTCAAAAAATAATTATTCGAATACTGCTATAATTCCCTTAACAAAGCCTAAAAGATTAAACTAGATGACTGTAATCACTGAAAATAAAAAACAACTTGGTAAAATGCCTCCACAAGCTTTAAGTTTAGAAGAAGCGGTTATTGGTGCCATGATGATAGATCGTAAAGCAATAGATGATTGTTTGCTAATTTTAAAACAAGATTATTTTTACGATAAGAGAAACCAGCATCTATTTTCTGCGATAAAATCTCTTAACGATTCTAACAGGCCAGTAGATTTACTTACTGTTATTGAAAAATTAAAAGAATTAAATAAGTTAGAATTTATTGGTGGAGATTTTAGAGTAATTGAATTAACTCAAAAAGTAGCTTCATCAGCTCATGTCTTAGAGCATGCTAGAATTATAATACAAAAATATTTAAGAAGAGAGATTATATCTATGTGTTCTTCTGCAATATCTGAAGCTTTTAACGAATCTATAGATGTTTTTGATGTTTTAGATTTTACAGGTAAAGGTTTAGATGCTATTAATAATATTATTTCTAACGAATCTTCTTCTTTGTCTTGGTATGATGCTATGTTGGCAATGCCAAAACGTTTAGAATTTTTATCAAATAACAATGGTAAAATAACAGGTTTACCTACAGGGTTAAAAGCTTTAGATAAGCACTTTTCTGGATGGCAAAATACAGATTTTATAGTAATTGGTGCAGATTCTGGAATGGGTAAAACCGCTTTAACAATGACACATATTCTAGCAGCTGCAAAAGCAAACAAAGCAGTTGGTATGTTTTCTATGGAAATGAGTGTGCAGCAGTTGGCAATTAGGGCTACAGCTGTAGAAAGTTCTTTTCACATGAACCAGTTAAGTAGAACAGGGTTTGAAAAGCAGGAGTATTTTTCTACACTATTTGAGATTGTAAATCAAATGAAAGATTATCCAATATTTATAGATGATAAGCCAGCATTAACGGTGCCGCAAATGAAGCGTAAAGCAAGGTCTTTGGCTAGAAATCATGATATAAAAATACTTTTTATAGATTTTTTACAAATGTTTTCTGGAGACAAAGAAGTTAGGATTAATGTCGGTGAAGCGGCTAGAGAGTGTAAGAATTTAGCTAAAGAACTAAACATTCCTGTAATAGGATTAAGTCAATTAAGTAGAGAAGTTAAAAAATCACAATATAGTATTCCAAAAAAACATCATTTAAAAGAGGCGAGTACAATAGAAGAAGCGGCAGATGTTATTATGTTGTTGTATAGGCCCAGTTATTATGGTTTTGATAGAGAAAATTATTCAGACTTGTATGATAATTACTTGGGCTTACAGGGAGATGAAAACGCTGTTGGAATGGTTGTAAAAAATAGAAACGGATCATTAGGAAATGTTGGGATGAAGTTTATTGAAGATAAAACGAAATGGGCAGATGCAAGTGATATTTCAACACCATTTTAATATGCCAAGCCTACCAATAGCTAAGAAGAAGCCATGGCAAGAAGAAAGAGTTGTGCAAGGCAGAAGATTGCATGACAACTCTAAGTTTTATAATGCTAGAAAGTGGCGCAAGGTTAGTAAAG
>NZ_JAHEHX010000003.1 GCF_024639685.1 Polaribacter sp.
CAAAGTCCTGAAGATCCTGGAACTGGGTTTTAAATCCATAAATTAAAAAATATTCTTTTAGAAAGTCAGATGCTATAGCATCTGGCTTTCTTTTTTTTATGAATAAACTATATATTGGTTACCAAGATGGAATTAATATTAGTCTACAATAGGCATATCTTCCTCCTTCAATTAAGCTATTTCTAATCCTCTTAAATAGGTTAAACTTACATTTATTATATTTGAGTAAACTAAATTGACTATGAAAAAACTACTTCTTCTTTCCGCTTTATTAATCTTTGCTTGTTCAAGTGATGATAATGCTGTTAAGAGTAATACTTCAACTAATCCATCTAGAAGATAAGAATACCTCATAAGGTTGAAAAAGTAATTTCACCAGCAGCATTAATATTATCATCAATAACTGAAATTATTGAAGTTGTTGAAAATGAGGAAGAAATTGAAGAAACAGTCATTGAATCAACTGAAATCGATGAGGAAGAAACAGATGAAAACACCCCTGAATCTAAAAATATTCAACTTGCAATTATTACTGATCCAAATGGAACAACTAATGTTCGATCAGGAATGGGAACTAATAATCCGGTCATTTATAAATTGAAAACAAACATCCATTCCTCTCTAGTTTTTTTACTGTATACGGTGTTTTGTAGAAAATCTACTTTACATACTTTACAATGTTTATTTTTTTGTTTCATATATTAACTAAGCTCACCAGTAACTTAACTTTTAGAATACAATATAACCACTTTATAATTATTTTTTTATACGTCCCGAGCAGCCTCTCGAGCAACCCCAAAAACCAAAAAACCCGTAAGTCATTGTTTATAAATGAGTTACGGGATAATTTTGTGGAGTCAAGAGGAGTAAAATCGAACTATTTTAGGTCTGACTTAGGTGCTTTTAGAAAAAATTATTCTTGGGAATAAAAAGTGGAGGCTGAGGGAGTAAAATCGAACTATTTTGGGCAGGATTTAACTATTTTTAAATGAAAAATAAGTCAATTTTCTCCTAAATTTTCAAAAAAAATTAGGATTTGATTCGAAAACAGGTCAATAGGGACAACAAAAGCAACTAATTTTCGAAAGAAGCTTAGTTGCTTTTTTTATGATCCCTATTTTCGTTTAGATGAAGCTCTCACAATAAGTTCTGCCTCCAGAATATTTTTCTTTAAAGTTTGGTTTAATTGATCTTGATCTTTGTACTCCAAAAATGTTTTAGCAGCTATTCTGCCAATTTCATAACTATGCTGATTTACACTTGTAATTTTAGGACTAACCATGTCTGTAAAGGGTTCATTTCCAAAACCTACCAAAGCAATATCATCAGGTATAGAAATATTTTGTTCTTTTAGAAGTTCTAATACTCCTAAAGCAGCATAATCTCCAGCAACATAAACAGCATCTGGTCTGTCTTCAAGATTTAATAAATCTTGCATTTTTAATCTACCATCTTCTTTGGATAAATTGCTTTCTATAAGCAATTCTTCATCTAATGGTAGATTATGCTTTTTTAAAGCATCTATATATCCTCTAATTCTGTTATTATAAATTCTGGTTCTTTTAAAACCACCAATATGGGCAATTCTTTTACAACCTTGTTCTACTAAATGATCTACAATAATGTGACTGCTGTTATAATCATCAATTCCTATATAATCTACATTTAAGTCGTTTTCACCTCTATCAAAAGTTATTAAAGGTATGCCAGCTGCCTTAATTTTTTCATAATGAGCTAAATCAACAGTTTCATTGGCCATAGATGCAATAATGCCATCCACTTGTGTAAAAAGTAAAGCATCTATATTAGCACATTCTTTTTTGTAAGATTCGTTAGATTGCGTAATTATTATATTATAACCTTCTGTATTCAGGCCTTCTTCTATATTATGAATTACAGATGAGAAGAAATTACTATTCGTTTTTGGCACAATAACTCCAATAAGTTTGCTTTTTCCACTTCGTAAAGCACTTGCTAAATGATTGGGCTGATAATTTAAATTTTCAGCAACTTGTCTTACAGCTTTCTTAGTTTTTTCGCTAATTCTGCTATCATTATGCAATGCTTTAGAGACTGCAGCAGTTGAGATATTTAAGACATTTGCAATATCTTTTATGGTAGTTTTGTTTTTTTTCGCCAAATTTATATATATTTGCTTAATCGTTTAAACAAAAGTACGGTTTGAAAGGTTAGAATCAAAACAAATTGTAAAATATAGGTTTTGATTTTATTTTGACACATTGGTTAAACGTTTAACTAAATTTAAATTTTATAATATTACATGGGAAAAGTAGTAACATTTGGAGAAATCATGTTAAGATTAGCTCCACAAGGATTTTTAAGATTTTCACAAGCAAATAACTTTGATGTAGTTTATGGTGGAGGAGAATCTAATGTAGCAGTTTCATTAGCTAACTATGGTGTTGATGTAGATTTTGTAACACGTTTACCAAAAAATGACATTGGTGAGTGTGCAATGATGGAAATGAGAAAACGTGGAGTTGGAGTAGATAAAATTGTTTATGGTGGAGATCGTTTAGGAATTTATTTCTTAGAAACAGGAGCTGTATCTAGAGGTTCTAAAGTAGTTTACGATAGAGCACATTCTGCAATTTCAGAAATTGAATCTGGAATGATAGATTGGGATAGCGTTTTTGAAGGTGTAGAATGGTTTCATTGGACAGGTATTACACCTGCAATTTCTCAAGGAGCAGCAGATGTTTGTTTAGAAGCAGTAAAAGCAGCAAGCGCCAAAGGAGTTACTATTTCTACAGATTTAAACTATAGAGCAAAATTATGGACGTATTGTGATGATGCTCATAGAGAAAAAATCATGACAGAAATTACTTCTTATTGTGACATTATATTAGGTAATGAAGAAGATGCCGAAAAGCATTTTGGAATTCATCCAGAAGGTCTAGACGTTCATAAACATGGTCATGATGTAAAAGCAGAAGCTTTCTTATCTGTTTGTAAACAAATGATGGAAAAGTTTCCAAGAGCTAAAAAAGTAATTACAACATTAAGAGGTTCTATTTCTGCTTCTCACAATACATGGGCTGGAGTTTTATATGATGGTTCTAAAATGTACGAAACTCGTCAGTATCAAATTACAGATATCGTAGATAGAGTTGGTGGAGGAGATTCATTTATGGGAGGTTTAATCTACGGATTATTAAAGTACCCAGAAGATGATCAAAATGCATTAGACTTTGCAGTTGCAGCTTCATGCTTAAAACATACAATTAAAGGAGATGCTAACCTAGTTACAGTCTCTGAAGTAGAAAAATTAATGGGAGGAGATGCTTCTGGTAGAGTAGCAAGATAAAACCAAGAAATTATGGCACAATATTCAAGATTAGAAGTAGCACAAGTAATGAAAGATACAGGTTTAGTGCCTTTATTTTTTAATAGTGATATAGAAGTAAGTAAGAAGGTTTTAAAAGCTTGTTATGATGGTGGTGCAAGATTATTAGAATTTACAGCACGTGGTGATTTTGCTTTAGAAGTTTTTACAGCATTAACAAAATATGCCATTGCAGAATTACCAGGTATGATTATGGGTGTTGGTTCTGTAACAGATGCAGCAGCAGCTTCTTTATACATGCAAAATGGTGCAAATTTTATTGTAACTCCAGTTTTAAGAGAAGATATTGCTTTGGTTTGTAATAGAAGAAAAGTACTATGGTCTCCAGGTTGTGGTTCTTTAACAGAAATTGCAAGAGCAGAAGAATTAGGGTGTGAAATCGTAAAGTTATTTCCAGGTGGAATTTACGGTCCAGATTTCGTTAAAGCAATAAAAGGACCTTGTCAATGGACGAGCATTATGCCAACAGGTGGTGTATCTCCAACAAGAGAAAATTTAGAAGGATGGTTCAATGCAGGTGTTACTTGTGTTGGAATGGGATCAAAATTAATAGCCAAAGATGCTAATGGTAATTTTGATTTAGATAAAATTGAAAATATGACAAAGCAAGCCTTAGATATTATTAAAGATTTAAGGAGCTAGTCAGTTATTTGATTATTTAAAACGCGAAAAACTCCAACTTTTAAGTTGGAGTTTTTTATTGTTTCTTTTTTGGAATGTTATCAAATAAAGAATTATTAAAATGGATTGTAAGGAAACTGCAATCCATTTTTTATCTTTACTAAAATCTACATTTTGAAGTTTATAAAATTCACAAAAAAAGGCATTTATTGCATTCCAGGTAAATTCTACTTAGATCCATGGTTTCCTGTAGATTATGCTATTATTTCTCACGGTCATGCAGATCATGCAAGATGGGGTAACAAGTATTATTTATGTCATAATGATTCTAAAGCGATATTAAAACATAGAATTGGCCAAGATATTTCTATAGAAAGTATGGGTTATAATGAGCCTAAAATGATAAATGGAGTTCAAGTTTCTTTTTATCCTGCAGGTCATATTATTGGTTCTGCACAAATACGTTTAGAATATAAAGGATATGTAATAGTTTTTTCTGGTGATTATAAAACGCAACCCGATTTTATTTCAGTGCCTTTTGAGCCAGTAAAATGTAACGAATTTATTACTGAAAGTACGTTTGGTTTGCCTGTTTATAAATGGAAAAGCGAACTAGATTTACAAGCTGAACTTCAAAATTGGGTATTACAAAATCAACAAAATAACAGAACCAGTGTTTTTTTAGGGTATAGTTTGGGTAAAGCTCAAAGAATTATGAAATTGGTAGAAGGAGTTGATGATGTTTATGTACACTCAGCAATCAATAATTTTAATAAAACTATCTCAGGTTCAGGTATTACAATTCCAGAAACAACTTTAATAAAACCGGATTTTGATAAAAAAAACATCCAAAATAAAATCGTAATTCTTCCACCAGCATTATTGGGTTCTAAATTATTAAAACGAATTCCAAATGCTGCAACTGCTATTTGTTCTGGTTGGATGCACATTCGTGGAAACAGAAGATGGAAAGGTGTAGATGCAGGTTTTGCTGTAAGTGATCATGCAGATTGGGATGGTTTATTAGAAGCTGTAAAAGCTACAGAAGCAGAAAAAGTATATGTAACTCATGGCTCACAAGCCGTGTTTTCTAAATATTTGAATGAAATTTGTATAGAAGCACATGAATTAAAAACAGAATATGGAGAAGATGAATTGGCAAAGCAAGACATTTTAAAAACTGAAACTGCTTAGTTATGAAAGACTTTTCTAATTTAATAAGTGCCATAGAAATCACGAATAAAACAAATGCTAAAATTGAAGCTTTAGTTAATTATTTTAAAACTGCTCCAGACAAAGATAAATTGTGGTTAATTGCATTATTTACAGGTAAAAGATCAAGCAGACCTGTAAAATCAAATTTAATGAAAGGTTGGGTGATGGAAATTACGCAACTTCCTGAATGGCTTTTTTTAGAAAGCTATTCTTCTGTGGGTGATTTAGGTGAAACCATTGCTTTGCTTTTACCAAATCCTGAAAATAAAATTGAAAAACCACTGAATGTTTGGATTGATGAACTCATCAATCTAAAATCAGAAACAGACGAAGAAAAGAAAGCATATGTTTTAAATGCTTGGAATGGTTTAAAAGCTCAAGAGCGTTTAATTTTTAATAAACTAATTGGTGGTAGTTTCAGAATTGGAGTTTCTAAAAAAACACTAGTAAATGCATTAGAAAAATTATCAGGTATAGATGCCAATCAATTAATGCACAGTATTATTGGTAATTGGACCCCAGACACCATCACTTTTGATGAATTGTTGAGTGGAGAACACATTAATTACGACAATTCTAAACCTTATCCCTTCTGCTTGGCTTATGCTTTAGAAAAAGATTTAGAAGATTTGGGTAATGAAAATGATTGGCAAGTAGAATACAAATGGGATGGAATTCGTGGTCAAATCATTAAAAGAGAAGATGAGGTTTTTATTTGGTCTAGAGGAGAAGAATTAGTTACACAGCAATTCCCAGAAATTGTAGAAGCAGTCTCTCAATTGCAAGGAAGTTTTGTAATTGATGGAGAAATTTTAGCCATAAAAGACAGTACAGTATTGCTTTTTAATGATTTACAAAAACGTTTAAATCGTAAAAATGTAACTAAAAAATTACTAGAAGAAGTACCTGTTGGTTTGTATATTTATGATATTTTAGAAATTGATGGCATAGATTTACGTGAAAAGTCTATGGCTGTTAGGCGTTTAAAATTAGAAACCTTATTTAAACAGAATAAAAGTGATATGCTTAAATTGTCTGAGGTTATCAACTTTAAGAGTTGGAACGAATTAGATGATTTAAGAAATGCTGCCAGAAGTTTCAATTCTGAAGGGTTAATGCTAAAAAAGAAATCTTCCATATATCATGTAGGTCGTAAAAAAGGTGATTGGTGGAAATGGAAAGTAGATCCTTTAACTATAGATGCTGTAATGATTTATGCTCAAAAAGGTAGTGGAAGAAGAAGTTCTAAATACACAGATTATACGTTTGCAGTTCAAAATGATGACAATTTAGTAACTGTTGCCAAAGCATATTCAGGTCTAACAGATAAAGAAATTACTGAAATTTCTAGATGGGTAAATAAAAACGCCATCGAAAAATTTGGGCCAGTAAGAACAGTAAAGCCAGAATTGGTTTTTGAAATTGCTTTTGAAGGTATTGCCTACAGTAAACGTCATAAAAGTGGAGTTGCCTTACGTTTTCCTAGAATGAAACGTTGGCGAAAAGATAAAACATTAAAAGATATTGATACTATACAAACCGTAAAAGCATTAATTGAAGTAAACTAAACTGCATATGAGAATCAATAGAAATGATAGAAAATAGCAGAAATGTCAGTTCAAGTGATTTTCTGACAAAGGAAGAAAATTGTATCGAGAATATAATAAACACAAAAAACTAAAAACCAAACTTGAGCAACTTTAAACAAACCCAAGGTTATCGAATCATTCAAAGTTGGATGGAAGAAAAAGGCCACGAACCTTTTAGTTTTCAATCACAAACTTGGGAACGTTATCACAATAATTTTAGTGGTATGGTTGTAGCTCCAACAGGTTTTGGAAAAACATTTTCTGTTTTTTTAGGTGTTGTTATCGATTATTTAAATCATCCCAACAAATATAAAAAAGGGTTAAAATTAATATGGATTAGTCCTTTAAGATCTTTAGCAAAAGATTTGGCAAAAGCCATGAATGATGTAGTAGCAGAAATTGGTTTAGATTGGGCTGTTGAGGTTAGAAATGGAGATACACCAACCAAAGATAGAAGACGTCAAGAGCGTTTAATGCCAGATGTTTTATTAACAACTCCAGAAACCTTACACTTACTATTTTCTCAGAAAAAAAATTCAAGATGGTTTAAAAATGTAAACTGTATTGCTGTTGATGAGTGGCATGAATTGTTAGGTTCAAAACGTGGTGTTTTAACAGAAATAGCAATTGCCAGAATAAGAAATTTATTACCAAAATTAAGAATTTGGGGAATCTCAGCAACCATTGGTAATTTAGAAGAAGCCAAAGATGTTTTAATTCCTTATGATGTAAAAACTACCATGATTCGTGCTAAAGAAAAGAAGAAAATTAAAATTACTTCTTTATTGCCAGATCAAGTAGAAGAATTGTCTTGGGCAGGTCATTTAGGTAAACAAATGAGCTCAAAAATAATTCCTATTATCTATGAAAACACAACTACTTTAATATTTACAAATACAAGAAATCAAAGTGAACTTTGGTATCAAATAATTATTGATGAAGAGCCAGATTTAATTGGTCAAATAGCCATACATCATGGTTCTATAGATAAAGTGCAACGAAATTGGATTGAGGAAGCAATTTCACAAGGGTTATTAAAAGCAGTAGTTTGTACATCTTCTTTAGATTTAGGTGTAGATTTTAAACCTGTAGATTGTGTAATACAAATTGGTTCTGCAAAGGGTATTACGCGTTTTATGCAAAGAGCAGGTAGAAGTGGGCATTCACCTTTTGAAACTTCAAAAATGTATGCAGTTCCTACACATTCATTACAGTTAATAGAAGTTGCAGCAGTAAAAGAAGCCGTAAAACAAAACGAAATTGAAGCTAGGCAACCTTATGTATTAACCTATGATATATTAGTTCAATTTTTGGTAACACTTGCTGTTGGTGAAGGTTTTAAACCAAAAGAAACTTATGAGTTTATCAAACAAGTTCATGCTTTTCATTTTTTGACCAAAGAAGAATTTGATTGGTGTATACATTTTATAACTCAAGGAGGAAACACCTTAAAAAGTTACGAAGAGTTTCATAAAGTGGTTTTATATGATGATGGTTTATACAGAGTCAAGAGTAGAAGAATTGCCATGAACCACAGAATGAATATTGGTGTGATTGTAAGTGAGGTTATGCTGTTTGTAAAGTTCTTTTCTGGAGGTTATATTGGTATGATTGAAGAGTATTTTATTTCAAAACTAAAAAAAGGTGATGCTTTTGTTTTAGGAGGTAAAGTTGTAGAAATTCAACAAATAAAAGACATGACAGTCTTAGTGAAAAGAAGTAAAAAGAAAAAAGCAATTACCCCAAGTTGGTTGGGTGGAAGGTTACCTTTAACTTCAGGATTAACACATTTTTTACGTTTAAAATTAAGTGATGCGCTTACTCCAAACAATAGAGAAAAAGAGCTTAAATTTTTACATCCTTTATTAAAAAGACAAGAAGAAAATTCTCACATTCCAAGACATGATGAATTTTTGATTGAAATGATTGAAACAAAAGAGGGTTTTCATTTGTTTGCCTATCCTTTTGAGGGTAGATTAGTGCACGAAATCATGGCTTCTTTAATTGCATATAGAATTAGTCAAATTAAAAAGTTAACGTTTACAATTGCCATGAACGATTATGGTTTTGAGTTGTTGAGCGATCAAGAAATTCCGCTAACAGAAGAAAATATGAATGCCATTTTTTCTAAAGAAAACTTAATTAAAGATGTTACAACCAGTATCAATGCAAGTGAAATGGCTTCTCGTAAATTTAGAGATATTGCAGTTGTTGCAGGTTTAGTTATACAAACACAACCAGGAAAACGTAAAACAAATAAGAGTTTACAATCATCATCAGGTTTAATTTTCAGGGTTCTAAATGATTATGAACCTTCTAATTTGTTATTGAAACAGGCTTATAATGAGGTGTTTGATTATGAGTTAGAAAAAGTACGTTTACAAGCTGCTTTTCAACGTATTTCTAACAGTAAAATTATTTTAAAAAAAGCACGTAATTTTACACCTTTGAGCTTTCCTTTAAAAGTAGACAGCTTAAGAGGTACAATGAGTAATGAAAATTTAAGTAAACGTATAGAGCGTATACAAAAGCAGGCTTTAAAATGATGCAAAACATTTCGATTATTTCTAAAACAATACCATGTAATGATGAGGTTTTAGAGCTAACCAATCAACGTGTTATTTATTGGAAAACCCAAAAAAGTTTAATTTTAAGTGATTTGCATATTGGTAAATCTGCACATTTTCAAAAAAGCGGAATTCCAATTCCTAAAAATGTTTTGACCACAGATTTAAAACGCTTAAAACAGCTTATTCAGCACTTTAATGCAGAAAATTTAATTATTGTAGGTGATTTATTTCATGCAGGATATAATTCAGATTTAGATGAATTTAAAGATTGGCTAACACAATTTTCGAATTTAAAAATTCAATTGATAAAAGGCAATCATGACCGATTTTCGAATGCAATTTGTGAACAGTTTCAAATTGAAGTTTTTAAAAAAGATTATTTTTTGAATTGCTTAAAGTTTGTGCATGATTTTAAAGAGCCCTCTAATGATTTTTTTACAATTTCTGGGCATACGCATCCAGGCGTTTTTATAAAAGGTAAAGGCAGGCAACGTATAAAATTACCTTGTTTTCAGGTTACAAAAAATCAATTAATTTTACCTGCATTTAGTTTGTTTACAGGTTTAAATACAAGAAGTGCACCTAAAAATTGTAAAAATTATTGTTTTACAGATGATGGAATTTTTGAACTATAACTTATTAGAATTATGTTAGATTTTTTTAAAGAAGAACCATCAATATTAAAAGTAGTGTACGCAATAACTTTTGTGTTATTTTGGTATTATAGCTATTGTTTTTTTTACAGATACACCTTTACTTCATAAATATATTCCTATAATTATGAACTGTGGAATTCTTCTTTTGATTTTTAGAAAGATGAATTATAATTCAAAACAAAGAAAATAACTATGTATTCAGATAGTTTTTCAAATCTTCATAAGAGCTAATTTTTAAAGCTACCTTTTCTTTATCAATCACTTTTTTAATTTGCTGAGGTATTTCAACTTTAACAGGCAAAGTACTTTCTACAACATCTAAAAATTTAACAGGATGTGCAGTTTCTAAAAAAACTCCAATTTCATTCTCTTTTAAACCATACTTTTCTAAACCTAAATAGCCCACAGCTCCATGAGGATCTGAAACATAACCAGAAATATCATAAATATCCTGCATCTTTTCACGAGTTTCATCATCAGAAAAAGAATAAGAAGAAAACGAATTTTTTAAAGTTTCTAAATCATTATTAAATAACTCTCTAATTCTAATAAAGTTACTAGGGTTACCAACATCCATAGCATTAGAAATGGTTGCTTTAGATGGTTTTGGTTCGTAAATTCCACTTTCTAAAAAGTTAGGTACAGTATCATTAACATTGGTAGAAGCTACAAAATGTTTTACTGGTAAACCGAGTTTTTGAGCCATGATTCCTGCACAAATATTTCCAAAATTTCCACTTGGTACAGAAAATACGATGTCTTTCTTTTTTTGATGAAGCTCTTTGTAAGCAATGAAAAAATAGAACATTTGAGGCAACCATCTTGCAATATTTATAGAGTTTGCAGAGGTTAGATTTCTTGCAATTTCATCATCTAAAAAAGCTGTTTTTACCATTTCTTGGCAATCGTCAAAAACACCATCAACTTCCAGAGCTGTAATGTTTTTTCCAAGTGTTGTGAGTTGCTTTTCTTGAATATCGCTCACTTTTCCTGAAGGATATAAAATAACTACATTCACACTTTTTGCATCCAAAAAACCATTGGCAACAGCACCTCCTGTATCTCCAGAAGTGGCTACTAAAACGGTTACTTCCTCATCATTATTTGTATTAAAGTATTCTAAACATTGAGCCATAAATTTGGCGCCAACATCTTTAAAAGCCATTGTTGGCCCATGAAAAAGCTCAAGAGAAGCAATATTATTAGTGATTTCCACAATTGGGAAATCGAACGTTAATGTGTGTTTAATGATGTCTTTTAAAATGTCTTCTGGTATTTCATCACCCACAAATTGTTCAATCACCTTAAATGCGATTTCATGATTGGTGAAGTCAGAAATATTTTCGATAAATTCAGAAGATAAAGCTGTAATTACATCAGGAAAATAAATGCCTCTATCTTTTGCTAAGCCTTCTATAACTGCTTTTTTAAAAGTAGTTTTAGGTGAATTATGATGTAAACTATAATACTGCATATTAATTCGATTCTAAAATTTTAATTCCTTTTTCATTAATTTTTGAGGTAAATAAAGTAAACTCTATTCCTGTGTTTTTATAACTTTCGTTAATGGCTGAGTGTACTTTTTTAGCATCTTCATCACCCTTACACAATGCAAAAATAGTAGGCCCTGAACCAGAAATTCCTGCACCTAAAGCACCTGATTTTATGGCTGCATTTTTAACTTCATCAAAATGTGGAATTAGTTTTTTACGATAAGGTTCTACAATAATATCAACCAAAGAGTTACTTATTAATTGATAATCTTCAGTATATAAGCCACTAATTAAACCACCAACATTAGCCCATTGAGTAATGGCATCTTTTAAGTCTATTTTAGTTGGTAAAACAGCTCTTGCATCTTTTGTTTTTACTTCAACTTGAGGATGAATAGCTACCAATTTTAATTCTTTTGGTACGGGTAATTTTATAATTTCTAAAGGTTCATAACTTCTGATTAAAACGAAACCACCATAAATTGCAGCGGCTACATTATCTGCAATTTGCGAACCACAGGCTACTTCTTCACCAAACATGGCAAATTTTACCAATTCTAATTCAGAGTAAATATTTCCTAATAATTGATTTGCACCAAATGCAGCACCTGCAGCACTTGCAGCAGAACTCCCTAATCCACTTCCAGGAGAATAACCTTTAGAAATAGTTAAAGAAACTCCAAAATCGGCATTTGCTTCATTTAGCATTTTTTGAACCACAGCACTTGCAGCATTTTCATCTACCTTGTAAGATAAACTTGCGCCAGAAATGGCAGTAATTTTCACTCCTTTTTCTGCTGTTTTTGTAAATGTCATTTCGTCACCAATAGTATCTGCAGCTAACCCTAAAGAGTCGAAACCACAAGAAACATTGGCTACAGTTGCAGGAGAAAATAGTTTTAAATAGTTCATTTTTTATTGATTTGCTATTCGAATTACATCAGCAAAAATACCAGAAGCAGTAACATCTGCACCTGCACCTGCACCTTTTATTATTAAAGGATTTTCTGGATATCTATCTGTGAAAAATAATACAATATTATCACTTCCTTCTAAATTATAAAAAGGATGCTGTGCAGGAATTTCTTGTAAACCAACATTGGCTTTTCCGTTGATAAATTCAGCCACATATTTTAAACGTGAATTGTTTTTCTGAGCCTTGGTAAATATGGATTGAAAGTGATCTTCATTCTTTTCTAATGATGCATAAAACGCCTCATTATTAGAAGTATTTAAACTCGCTTCAGGTAAAAAAGGATTGTTTTTAATGTCTTCCAACTCTAATTGATAGCCACTTTCACGTGCTAAAATTAAAATTTTTCTGGCTACATCAATTCCACTTAAATCAATTTTAGGATCTGGTTCTGTATAACCTTCTTTTTGTGCTTGTTGCACAATATCTTTAAACGTAGAGTTTGCATTAAAATTATTAAATACAAAATTTAAACTACCTGATAAAACAGCCTGAATTTTATGAATTCTATCTCCTGAATTCACTAAGTTTTTTAAAGTATCTATGATTGGTAAACCTGCACCAACATTAGTTTCAAACAAAAATGATGCATTGTATTTTTTAGATAGATTTTTTAGACTTTTATAGTTGTTGTATTCAGAAGCACAAGCAATTTTATTACAAGTTACTACAGAAATGCTATCTCTTAAATAGTTTGCATACACTTCAGAAACGCTTTTGTTAGCTGTGTTATCTATAAATACGCTATTTCTTAAATTCAGTTTTTTAACATGATCATGAAAAGATGTTAAAGAAGTTTCTTGCCCATCAGCTAATAAATCTTTCCAGTTTTTAAGGTTGATTCCAGATTTATCAAAGTACATTTTTCTAGAATTTGAAATCCCAATAACTCTAATGTTCAACTTTAAGTTCTCTTTTAAGAACTTTTTTTGTTGATGAATTTGCGCTAAAACACGTTCACCCACATTTCCAACTCCTGTTACAAATAAATTAAGTTGTTTTGTGCGTTCTTCAAAAAAATCTTCATGCAAAGCATTTAAAGCTTTTTTTGCATCGAAACTATTTATTACAGCAGAAATGTTTTTTTCTGATGAGCCTTGTGCAATTGCTCTAACATTTACATTGTTTCTACCTAAAGTGCTAAACATTTGTCCACTTAAACCTTGATAGTTTTTCATGCTTTCTCCAACAATTGCAATAATTGCTAAATCGCTTTCTACACTAATAGGTTTTATTTTTTTTCTGTCTATTTCAATACTAAAAGTTGCTTCCAATATCTCTTTTGCTTTTTGAGCATCAGCATCATAAATACCTACACAAATTGAGTGTTCTGAAGAAGCTTGTGTAATAAAGACTACATTTATTTGGGCCAATGATAAAGCTTCAAATAATCGTTTAGAAAAACCAGGAATACCAATCATTCCTCCACCTTCTAAAGTAATTAAGCTAATGTCATCTATATGAGAAATTCCTTTTACATCACTTTTATTTTGTGTGTTTTTACAGATTAATGTTCCTTTATTTTCTGGCGAAAATGTGTTCTTTATTTTAATAGGAATATCTTTCCTTAAAGCAGGCTGAATTGTTGGTGGGTACAAAACTTTTGCTCCAAAATGAGAAAGCTCCATAGCTTCTTCATAAGAAATTTCTGGAATTGGATGTGCTTGTTTTACCACACTTGGATTGGCTGTAAACATTCCAGAAACATCTGTCCATATTTGCAATTCAGATGCATTTAATGCAGCAGCATAAATAGCAGCCGAAAAATCTGAACCTCCTCTTCCTAAAGTTGTTATTTCGTTTTCAGCGTTTGAAGATATAAAGCCTCCTAGAACAGTAACTTGATGGTTATTACTCTTGAAATAAGTATGAATTAAATCATTTGTTTTATCAAAATTAACCTGAGCATTTAAATAAATATCATTGGTAAAAATTAATTCTCTGCTGTCTTTATGAGTTGCATTTAAAATTTCTTTAGCTGCATTTGCAATTATATAAGATGATAATCTTTCTCCAAAACTAGATACTTTTGCCAATGTTTTATCAGACAATTCTTGTAAAAGAAAAACACCTTCATAAATCGCATTTAATTTGGTAAATAGATCTACAATTGTTTCAGTAACTACTTTCGAATTACTTTGAATTAAATCATCTATAACCTTAATATGGAGGCTTTTAATTGATTCTAAAATTTCCTTTGCTTCCTTTATGTTTTCTAAAGCCTTATTTGCACCTGCTAATAAATTGTTGGTCGTTTTGCCAAATGCAGAAACTACAACTGCTGCTTTATCTTGTTTAGAAGTATTTGCTACAATGCTTAATACTTGTTTTATGTTTTCTGAGTTTGCTACAGACGAGCCTCCAAATTTTAATACTTTCATTTTGTAATCTTAAGTATTTACTTTTATAATATCTTTTAACTGAATTGCTTTTTGCAATAGATGATAACCTAAAATAATATGAATAGAAATAAACCCCTAAAGGGTTGTAGTAGTTTTAGAACGAATAAAACCACAATGACTAGTTGCTACTAAAGTAGTAGTTAGAAGTTTTTGTGTATGTTTTTTATATAAAATCACCTTCCAAAAATAAAAGTATTATTTATTCAGGGGTAATAAATTATCAATTATTTTCTAAAATTAGGCAATAAATAAATTGTTGGTAAAATACAGTGTGAAATAAAATGAAAAACGCATTATTTGGTATTAAAATATGATTTTTCTTTAATAACTAAAGAAATGGGTTTGTTTTGTATCTTACTTTCTAACCAAGAAAGAATGTCTAAGTACAAGAATGCTCTTTTTTCATAAGGATGATCTTTAAAAACCTCTAGTTTAGTATGTATTTTTTTAAATTCTTTTTTTATTTCTCCAGGAAATACATCGCTTAAATCTTTTATAGATGTTAAAAATATTTTTTGAACTTCTTGTAAATTTTCCATTTTTAGTAAAAATTTATAAGTTTCAATAAATTGTCTTTCTAGATCGTAATCTAAACCGCATTCATAATGTGCAATAAGGTTAAGAATTCTTGCAAAACATTGTAAATCTTCAGCAGAACTTAGTTTTTTAGATTGAATAATTTTTTGCAAATAAGCAATACACAACTCGTTTTTACCCATCCCAAAATACAAACAAGCAATTTTATAATAAAGCATTACAATGTAATGACTGTCTAATCTGTCTTGGTATTTTTCTAATTTATGATTTATTATAGCTACAAGGTATTCACCTTCAGAGAATGTAGCTTCAAGAAAATGCAGGTGAAGTTTATTAGCATATAAATACTGAAACATTAATAAATCAGTATTCATATTAGAAGGAATAACCTTACTTTCAATTTCTATTTCAAATGCTTTTAGTTCTTTTTTAAAAGTACCGGTTTTTTTAACAAAGAAAGATGCTTCTAATAGATAGTTTATACCTTTTAAATAAAAAACAGGATGTTGACTAATGTATTTTTTATCTTCTTTAAACAGTGCTACCCATTGGCTAGCATATTTGTAGCTGTGTAAAAAATCTTGTGTTAAAAAACTAAACCACAAGTGACTTTTATATAACCATAGTTTTTCTCTAAAACCAAAGGTTTTAAAATTGTATTTAGGAAGTTTACTATAAAAATATTGATTTATAAACTCTAGTTCTTCGTTGTTTTTTACATATCCATTTTGTAGTAGATGACTATATAATTGTAAAGATAAGTTAGAGAGTTTGCTCGCAATTACATTTTGTTGGCTTAATGTTTTTGCTTCTAATGATAGTTGGTTAGCTCTATTGCTTAAACTTCTGGTAATATATTGTGTTTCAATTACTTTTTCTAACTCTACAATTTCATATGCAATATTTTTTTCTTCGTTGTCCAAAGCTAAATTTTTAGCTTTATCTAATAATTTTAAACTTTGTTTGTACAATCCTTTTTGGTAAAGAACTGTAGCAAAGTCTAATTGTTCTCTTATTAATATTCTAATATTCTTGTGAGCAGGGTTTAAGCGCAAACTGATTAAAATCTGCTTGTATAGATGTGCTTTTAAATTCGATAACTGTTGTTTAGATACAATTCCACTTTTAATTATTTCTTTTTCATCATATGTTTTAAGCTTCTCTAGAAATTTAAATAAAGAAAAAAATTTAGCCCCTACATTACCTTCTAACCTACCTACATATAAGTTGAATTGTCTTTTTTCAGATTTGGTTAAAGACTTAATTAAAACGAATAAAGCATCGTTTTGCTGGCTGACTGATGTAAGCTTTTTAATCATAAATATTTAATAATCAGATTTTTATATTTTTAAATCAGATAATAGAAATCGTACAGAGAGGTAAAAGTAACTAATTATTTTAATCTCATTAAATACTTTTGATTAAATATAAAGCCAATTTTTTTAATTATGCAAAATAATCAAGTCCAAATTTTTGATACAACTTTAAGAGATGGTGAACAGGTGCCAGGTTGTAAGTTAGATACTACTCAGAAATTGGTTATTGCAGAAAGGTTAGATGTATTGGGTGTAAATGTGATTGAAGCTGGCTTCCCAGTTTCTAGTCCTGGAGATTTTATATCGGTTTCGGAAATTGCAAAAATTGTAAAAAACGCAACAGTTTGTGGTTTAACAAGAGCTGTAGAAAAAGATATTAAAGTAGCTGCAGAGGCTTTAAAATTCGCAAAATATCCCAGAATTCATACTGGTATTGGCACAAGTGATTCTCATATAAAATATAAGTTTAATTCAACTAGAGATAAGGTTATAGAAAGGGCTGTAAAAGCGGTTGCCTATTCTAAATCTTTTGTAGAGGATGTAGAGTTTTATGCAGAAGATGCAGGTAGAACAGATAATGAGTTCTTAGCAAAAGTGTGTGAAGAAGTTATAAAAGCAGGAGCTACAGTTTTAAATATTCCAGATACTACAGGGTATTGTTTGCCAGAAGAATATGGTGCAAAAATGAAATACCTTAGAGAAAATGTAAAAGGAATAGAAAACGTTACGCTTTCTTGTCATTGTCATAACGATTTAGGTATGGCTACAGCGAACTCAATTGCAGGTGTTGTAAATGGTGCTCGTCAAATAGAATGTACTATAAATGGTATTGGAGAAAGAGCAGGAAATACAGCTTTAGAAGAGGTGGTAATGATTTTAAAACAACACCCTTATTTAAATTTAGAAACCAGTATCAATACAAAATTATTGTATGATACTAGTATAATGGTTCGAGAAAAAATGGGAATGCCTGTACAGCCTAATAAAGCAATAGTGGGTGCAAATGCATTTGCTCATAGTTCAGGGATACATCAAGATGGAGTAATAAAAAATAGGGAAACGTACGAAATTATGGATCCTGAAGATGTTGGTGTAACAGACAGCGCCATTGTTTTAACAGCAAGAAGTGGTAGAGCAGCTTTAGCTTACAGATCTAAAAAAATAGGATATGAATTAACAAAAATACAGTTAGATGAGGCTTATAATTCTTTTTTAAAAATGGCAGATCAACAAAAGGAAATACAAGATGTTGACATTCATTTAATTATGAAGAGTTTAAAAATCCTTTCTACAGTAGTAATCCCATAAAAGTATACAATGAAATATAATATTGCAGTAATCCCAGGAGATGGAGTTGGCCCAGAAGTTGTAGCGCAAGCTATCAAAGTTTTGGATGCAGTAGCAGAGGCTTACGATCATATTTTTATTTATAAAGAAGCAAAATTAGGATCTTGTGCTATTGATAAAACAGGTAACCCTTTGCCTAAAGAAACTGTAGATATTTGTAATACCGCAGATGCGATATTATTTGGAGCAGTAGGAGATCCTAAGTACGATAATGATCCTAAAGCAAAGATTAGGCCAGAACAAGGCTTGTTAAATTTAAGAAGAGCTCTTGGTTTGTATTGTAATATTAGACCTGTAAAGGCATATGATAACTTGTTATCAAATTCTCCACTTAAAAGAGAAATAATAAAAAATACTGATTTTGTAATTTATAGAGAATTAACCGGAGGTATTTATTTTGGTGAAAAAAAATTGAGTCAAGACGAGCAAACAGCTTTTGATGTCTCTTCGTATTCAGTTCAAGAAATTTCAAGAGTAACACATTTGGCATTCCAAGCAGCGCAAAAACGCAGAAATAAAGTAACCTTGGTAGATAAAGCAAATGTTTTAGAAACCTCTCGTCTATGGAGAAGAACAGTTACAGAAATTGCCAAAGAGTATAAAGATGTTGAATTAGAATATTTGTTTGTAGATAATGCAGCAATGAAAATGATTTTAAACCCAACCCATTTTGATGTTATTTTAACAGAAAACCTTTTTGGAGATATGATTTCTGATGTTGCGAGTTCACTATCTGGGTCAATAGGAATATTGTCTTCTTCTTCAATAGGAACTAAAAATGGTTTGTTTGAGCCAATTCATGGTACATACTCTCAAGCCAAAGGAAAAGATATCGCTAATCCTTTAGCCTCAATACTTTCTGCTGCACTTCTATTAAAATATTTAGGCTTATATGAAGAGGCAGATGCAGTGGAAAGAGCTGTAGACAAATCTTTAGCTTTAGGTTTTACTACTCAAGATATCAAAAGGAAAATACAAAAATCAACCACAACTTCTAAAGTTGGTGATTTTATTGCAGATTATATTTTAAATCAAGACGATAGTAACATGAATTTTAGAAATATTCATATGGGACAAAGTACAATTATCTAAATATTTTAAATCTAATATAAAATCGCTTAGGTATGCTCATTGTATCTGAGCGATTTTTTTATTAAATAAAATATTATATTAATTGTAAATTGGTCTTTATGTTGAAAATAATATAAGTATTGAATATCATAATGGTAATAGTATAAAAATCTGAAATACAGTAATTAAGGTCTTTAAAAATTACTATGAGTTTAAATTTAAGAATTACATAATCTATAGCATTACCTTTGAATTATTATATTTTTGTCAAAAAGAATCTTTACCAAAAATGGAGTTAAATAAACATAGCAAAAGATTAACGCAAGACGAATCTCAACCTGCATCTCAAGCAATGCTTTATGCTGTAGGGCTCTCTGATGAAGATATGAGTAAAGCTCAGGTAGGTATTGCAAGTACAGGTTATGATGGTAATCCATGTAATATGCATTTAAACCGCTTAAAAGAAGAGGTTAAGGTAGAGTGTAATATTGCAAACATGGTAGGTTTAGGATTTAATACTATTGGAGTTTCTGATGGGATTTCTATGGGTACTTCAGGGATGAATTATTCTTTGGTATCTAGAGATATAATTGCAGATTCTATAGAAACTGTTATGAATGCACAAAGTTACGATGCGTGTATTGCTATTGTCGGTTGTGATAAAAATATGCCAGGTTCTATTATTGCAATGTTGCGTTTAAATCGTCCATCTATAATGATGTATGGAGGTTCTATTGCATCTGGAAATTATAAAGGAAAAAAATTAAATATTGTTTCTGCGTTTGAAGCTTTAGGACAAAAAGTAGCCGGCGAAATTGATGAGAATGAATACAAAGAAATTATAAAAAGAGCAATTCCAGGAGCAGGTGCTTGTGGAGGTATGTATACCGCAAATACAATGGCTTCTGCAATAGAATGTATGGGTTTTGCTTTGCCTTATAATTCATCAATTCCAGCAGAGAATCCAAACAAATTATCTGAGGCAGAGAGAACTGCTTTGGCTATTAAAAATTTATTGGAGTTAGACTTAAAACCATTAGATATTATTTCTAAAAAATCTTTAGAAAACGCTGTTGCTTTAGTAAACGCATTAGGAGGTTCTACAAATGCTGTTTTGCATTTTTTAGCAATTGCACATGCAGCAGAAATAGATTTTACTTTAGAAGATTTTCAAAGAGTATCAGACAGAACTCCTTTAATTGCAGATTTAAAACCATCAGGTAAATACTTAATGGAAGATGTCCATGGAGTTGGAGGAACACCTGCAATTATGAAGTATTTACTAGAAAGTGGCTATTTGCATGGAGATTGTTTAACTGTTACAGGTAAAACATTGGCAGAAAATTTAGCACATGTAAAAGCAATGGAGTTTGAAGATCAAGATGTTATTTATCCAAAAGATAAAGCGTTAAAGACATCAGGAAATATTCAAATTATTTACGGAAATCTAGCTACTGAAGGTGCTGTTGCTAAAATTTCTGGAAACGAAGGTTTATTGTTTGAAGGTAAAGCTGTGGTTTACGATGGTGAACAAGCAGCAAATACAGGTATTTCAAATGGAGAAGTAGAAAAAGGCGATGTTGTTGTAATTAGGTATGTTGGTCCAAAAGGTGGTCCAGGAATGCCAGAAATGTTAAAGCCAACTTCATTAATTATGGGTGCAGGTTTAGGTAAATCTGTAGCATTAATAACAGATGGTCGTTTTTCAGGAGGTACTCATGGCTTTGTTGTTGGTCATATTACTCCAGAAGCACAATCTGGAGGAGCAATAGGTTTGTTAGAAACAGGTGATAAAATTAAAATAAGTGCAGAAGATAACTCTATTAATGTACTTATTTCTGATGAACAATTAGCAAAAAGAAAAGAAAATTGGGTAGCACCTATACTAAAACATAAAAAAGGAATTTTATATAAGTATGCGAAATCTGTAGCTTCTGCATCTAAAGGATGTGTTACTGATTTATAAAGATGATATAGATAAAAGAATAAAGAGAAAAGAGAAAGATTAGAAAAATCTTCTTTTTCTATTCTAAAAAGAGGAAATATATGGAAATACAAACCATAAAATCACAAGGTAAAACTAATAAAGCTACAGAACGTATTTCTGGAAGCGAGGCAGTTGTGAGGTGTTTAATAGCAGAAGGTGTTGATATTTTATACGGATATCCTGGAGGTGCAATTATGCCTGTTTATGATGAATTATATAAGTATCATGGTAAAATCCACCATGTTTTAACACGTCACGAGCAAGGAGCAACACATGCCGCACAAGGTTACGCGCGTATTTCTGGTAAAGTAGGTGTGGCTATTGCTACATCTGGTCCTGGGGCTACAAATCTAATTACAGGAATTGCAGATGCTCAAATAGATTCTACACCAATGGTTTGTATTACAGGTCAAGTAGCTTCTCATTTATTAGGTAGTGATGCTTTTCAAGAAACAGATATCGTTGGTATTTCTACACCTGTAACAAAATGGAATTGCCAAATTACTAAGGCTGCAGACATTCCAAAAGTTATGGCAAAGGCATTTTATATAGCAAGAAGCGGAAGGCCTGGACCTGTTTTGGTAGACATCACAAAGGATGCTCAGTTTGAAGAGTTTGATTTTTTGTACGAGAAATGTACGCATGTTAGAAGTTATAATCCTTTGCCTACAACAGATATTATAAAAGTTAAAGAAGCTGCAAATCTTATAAACGCAGCAAAAAAACCATTAATAGTTTGGGGTCAAGGAGTAATTTTAGGAAAAGCTGAAGAAGAGCTTAAGGCAGTTCTAGAGAAAGCAGGTATTCCTGCTGCATGGACTATTTTAGGTGCTTCAGCAATACCAACTTCTCATCCTTTAAATGTAGGTATGGTTGGTATGCATGGTAATTATGCTCCAAATGTTTTAACCAATGAGTGTGATCTTTTAATTGCAATAGGAATGCGTTTTGATGATAGAGTTACAGGTAGCTTATCTACGTACGCAAAACAAGCAAAAGTAATTCACTTTGAAATAGATCCTGCAGAAATTGATAAAAATGTAAAATCTGATGTTGCAGTTTTAGGTGATGCAAAAAAGAGTCTAGAGGAATTATTACCGTTTTTAGAAGAAAAAAGTCATACAGATTGGCATCAGAAGTTTAAAGATTTATACCAAATAGAATACGATAAAGTAATCAAGAACGATTTATATCCTACAAAAGAAGGTCTAACAATGGCTGAAGTTTTAAAGGAAATAAATAGTCAAAGTGAGGGTAAAGCTGCAATTGTTACAGATGTTGGTCAGCATCAAATGGTTGCATGTAGATATGCAGATTTTAATGTGTCTAAAAGTAATATTACTTCTGGCGGTTTAGGAACTATGGGCTTTGGTTTGCCAGCGGCAATTGGTGCAAAAATGGCAGCTCCAGACCGTGAAGTGATTTCTATTTCTGGAGATGGAGGATACCAAATGACAATTCAAGAATTAGGGACCATTTTTCAACAAAAAGCGGCTGTAAAGGTTGTTGTTTTGAATAACGATTTTTTAGGGATGGTTCGTCAGTGGCAGCAATTGTTTTTTGATAAAAGATATGCATCAACAGAAATGGTAAATCCAAATTTTGTTGCAATTGCTGAAGGGTATTACATTAAAGCAAGAAAAGTTACCAAACGTGAAGAATTAGCTGAAGCAGTTGCAGAAATGATGCAAAGTAAAGAAGCTTATTTCTTAGAGGTTTGTGTAGAAAAAGAAGATAATGTTTTTCCAATGATTCCAACAGGAGCAAGCGTTTCTGATATAAGGTTGGAGTAAAGTTAGAGTATAGAATAAAGAACACAGAATAGAGAAGAAAGAGAAAAGTTTGTTAACTTTTATTTCCATTTTTTAATATCTTAAAAATATGAGTACAGAAGATAAACAGTTATATACAGTATCTATTTATACAGAAAACAATATTGGATTGTTGAACAGAATTTCTGCAATTTTTCAGAGAAGACACATTAATATAGAAAGTTTAAATACATCTCCATCAGAAATAGAAGGCGTTTCTAAATTTACTATTGTTGTAAATATGGATGAGGTAAATATTAAGAAAATTTTAGGTCAAATAGAGAAGCAAGTGGAGGTAATTAAGGCTTACTATCACAATTTAGATCAAATTATATATCAAATTTCTGGATTGTTCAAAATCAAGTCTGAATTACTGTTTGAAGAGCCTCATATACAGAACATCATTAAAGAGAGTAATGCTAGAATTGTGACAGTGAATAAAGCTTTTTTTATCCTAGAAAAATCAGGTAAAAAAGAAGAGATTGTAGAAATGTATAATCAACTAAGTAAATTCGGAATTATGCAATATACGCGTTCAGGATTAATTGCGGTTACCAAAGAAGAGATGAAAATATCATCATTATTAGAATCATACAACAACTAAAAATAAAATTTAGAAGAAAGAGCAAAGAACAAAGAATAAAGAGAGAAGACTTTTAATTTTAGATTAGTCGATCTCTTTTCCTTTCTCTCTTTTCTTTCTTCTGATTAAAAATTAAAAACAAGAAAATGTCAAATTATTTTAACACATTAACATTAAGACAAAAATTAGAGCAATTAGGTCAATGTCGTTTTATGGATGCTTCAGAATTTGAAGATGGTGTAACTGCTTTAAAAGGAAAAAAGATTGTTATTGTGGGCTGTGGAGCACAAGGTTTAAATCAAGGTCTAAATATGAGAGAATCTGGTTTAGATATCGCTTATACCTTAAGGCAAGCAGCAATTGATCAGAAAAGAGAATCGTACACAAATGCAACTTCTAACAATTTTGAAGTGGGTACGTATGAAGAGTTGTTGCCAACTGCAGATTTAGTAATTAATCTAACTCCAGATAAGCAACATACAAACGTGGTAAAAGCAGTAATGCCTTTAATGAAAAAAGGAGCTACTTTGTCATACTCTCATGGTTTTAATGTGGTTGAAGAAGGCATGCAAATTCGTGAGGATTTAACAGTAATTATGGTTGCGCCAAAATCTCCGGGTTCTGAAGTTAGAGAAGAGTATAAAAGAGGTTTTGGAGTGCCTACATTAATTGCTGTGCATCCAGAAAATGATCCTGAACAAAAAGGGTGGGCGCAAGCAAAGGCGTATGCTGTAGCAACAGGTGGTCATAAAGCAGGAGTTTTAGAATCTTCTTTTGTGGCAGAAGTAAAGTCAGATTTAATGGGTGAGCAAACTATTTTATGTGGATTATTGCAAACAGGTGCAATTTTATCCTTTGATAAAATGGTAGAAGAAGGTATAGATGCAGGTTATGCAGCCAAGTTAATTCAGTATGGTTGGGAAACAGTAACTGAAGCTTTAAAACATGGTGGAATCACAAATATGATGGATCGTTTGTCCAATCCAGCAAAAGTGGAAGCCTTTAGATTGTCGGAAGAATTAAAAGACATTATGCGTCCATTATTTCAAAAACATATGGATGATATTATGACTGGTCATTTCTCTAAAACTATGATGGAAGACTGGGCTAATGATGATGTAAACTTATTAAAATGGAGAGCAGCAACAGGTGAGACTGCCTTTGAAAAACAGCAAATTACAGATCAAGAAATCCCTGAACAAGAATATTTTGATCATGGAACTTTATTAGTTGCTTTTGTAAGATCGGGTGTGGAATTGGCTTTTGAAGCAATGACAGAATCAGGTATTATAGATGCATCAGCATACTATGAGTCTTTACATGAAACTCCATTAATTGCAAATACAATTGCAAGAATGAAGTTGGCGGAAATGAATCGTGTAATTTCTGATACTGCAGAGTATGGTTGTTACTTATTTGACCATGCATGTAAACCATTATTAACAGATTTCATGAAAACTGTATCTACAAATGTTATTGGTAAATCTTTTAGTAATGAAAATGGAGTAGATAATCAAGAGCTAATTAAAATCAATAAAACTATAAGAAATCATCCTGTAGAGGTTGTAGGTGAGCAATTAAGAGCTTCTATGACAGCTATGAAAGTGATTAAGTCTTAACTTTTTTAAGAACCTATTGTGAAATCTGCTAAATAAATTTTTAGCAGATTTTTTTTTGATTTTTCCGAAATCATTTTCGTAAATTATTTTTAAATTTGAAGCTAGCAAGGTTTATTTTTGTTAAATTGTAAGTTAAATTATTATCTTTAAATTATTTCAAAAGAAGTACTTATGAAAGGGTCTTATAAAAGCATACCAGAAATTTTTAAAATAAACTCACAATTACATCAAAATACATATTTGGTAAATGGAGAATTAATAACTTGGGAAGGAGATGTTTCTGAAGTTTATTCTACAATATCTTCTACGAAAGAGTACAAGCCTACTTTGTTGGGTACAATTCCTAACCTAACAGAAAGGCAAGCTTTAGATGCTTTAAATTCTGCTTATAGAGCTTATAATAAGGGGCAAGGCTTATGGCCGACAATGGGTGTTGCAGATAGAATTGCATGTATGGAGGAGTTTACAGAGCAAATGAAAACCAAAAGAACAGAAGTTGTAAAGCTATTAATGTGGGAAATTGGTAAAACACTTGCAGATTCAGAAAAAGAATTCGACAGAACTGTAGCTTATATTTATGATACAATTGAGGATTATAAACAGATGGATAGAGATTCTGCTAAGTTTGAAAAGCATAGCGGAGTTCATGCACATATACGAAGAGGTCCATTAGGAGTTGTTTTATGTTTGGGTCCTTATAATTATCCTTTAAACGAAACTTTTGCGCTTTTAATTCCGGCCTTAATTATGGGGAATACTACTGTTTTTAAACCTGCAAAACATGGTGTCCTCTTATTAACGCCTTTAATTGAAGCGTTTCAAAATAGTTTTCCAGAAGGTGTAGTTAATATTATTTATGGAAGAGGTCGTGTTTTAGCTACGCCTATTATGAAAACAGGTAAAGTAGATATTTTAGCGCTAATAGGAAATAGTACTTCAGCCAATGCAATACAAGCAAATCACCCTTACAAAAATAGGTTGCGTTTAGTGTTGGGTTTAGAAGCTAAAAATCCAGGAATTGTTTTGCCAGATGCAGACCTAGATTTAGCAATTGATGAATGCTTAACAGGTGCAACTTCTTTTAATGGGCAAAGATGTACAGCTCTTAAAATAATTTTTGTGCATGAACATATTGTAGATAAATTTAATAAGCGATTTGCAAAAAAAGTAGATGCACTTAAATTTGGTAATCCTTGGGAAAAGGATGTAAAATTAACGCCTTTACCAGAACCAGGAAAGCCAGATTATATTCAAGAATTAATAGACGATGCCAAACAAAAAGGAGCTACGATTTTAAATAAAAAAGGAGGACAAAGAACAGAAAATTATATATTTCCATCCGTATTATATCCTGTTTCAAAGAATATGAGAGTTTATGAAGAGGAACAATTTGGACCAGTAATACCAATTGTTTCTTTTAAAAACATTCAAGAACCTTTAGATGCAATGGCAGACTCTAACTACGGTCAGCAAGTAAGTGTTTTTGGTAGTGAAGTAAAAACATTAGCACCTTTAATTGATACACTAGTAAATTTAGTTTGTAGAGTCAATTTAAATAGTGCAGCACAAAGAGGTCCTGATGTATATCCTTTTACAGGTAGAAAAGATTCAGCAGTTAGTACTTTAAGCGTTCATGATGCGTTGCGATCTTTTTCTATCAGAACTTTTGTAGCATCAAAAGATACACCCTACAATAATAAAATCATACAAGACCTTTTAGATAAGAAAACCTCTAATTTTATTAATACGGAATATATTTTGTAAAAAAAAAGGTCCTAAAACAAATGTTTTAGGGCCTTTTTTTATTTCCCAAGAGGAATAACAATAAGTCCTGAAAATTTTTCTGAATAAAGAAGCATTGCTTTATCTGCTTCCAATTTTGTTTTGTAATTACCTGTAAGAACTTTCCAGTAAGGCTGTTCATAGTTAAGTTTTAGTGAAACTTTAGGAAAAGTGAGTTCAAATTCACTTTTTAAGTTTCTTGCATCTACTTCATCTCCATAATAAAGTTGTATACAATAACCGTAGCCAAATTCTTTATTAAAAGCTCTTTTTTTAGCAATAAGTCTGGCTACTTTATCATTAGATTTTGTTTTATTTTGAGCGATTAAATCAATGTTTGAGACTGAAAACGCCAAGATAAAAAATAGAATAAATGCATTTTTTCTCATGAAAATGTTTTTTACAAAAGTACTGACATCTTTTCTATTTTTGAATTTAAAAATCATTATTTAGAATTATTATAAATTAATGTTTTACATTCTTTTCCTTTTTTTAAATTTAGCAATATGTAGTACTTTTGTGTGACTGTTCAAAAACTGTTTTTTTTGAGCTATTTATACAGATATTAAAATAATTTGTAAATATGAAAAGTGTAGTGTTACACAGTAAAATTGCTAAAAAACTAGTCAAAAGTTTCGCAATTATTCTGCTTTTTTCAATCAGTTTATCTTCTTATTCTCAAGAGGTTGACGCTGCTCGTCAGGCCGAAGGAAGAAAGCTATTTAAGTCACTTTGTGCATCTTGTCATAAGTTAGACAGAAAATTAGTAGGTCCTGCTTTAGGAGGTGTAGAGGGTAGAAGAGAAAACGAGTGGTTGTTAGCTTGGATTAGAAATAATGTAGAGTTAAGAGCTTCTGGTGATAGAGATGCTATTGCAATCTACGAGGAGTATAATGGTTCTCCAATGAGTGCTTTCCCTCAATTGAGTGATGGTCAAATCAATGATATCCTTTATTATACTACTGTTGGGGATCCTGTAAAGCAAGTTGCTGCAGGTGCAGCTGCAACAGGTGTTGCTGTTGGAGATGGTTCTGGTGGTTCTCCTAAGTGGATTATTTATTTATTGGCTGGTGCTATTGTTGTTGCTTTTTTAATGATTGCTAGCTTGCTGAAGCAGGTAAATGAGTTAAAAGGTAAAAAGTCTGAAAACAAGTCAAATTTAAAAAGAGATTTACACGAATTGTGGTTGGGTATAAAAGGGAATACCTTTTTACATGTTGTAACCACTATTTTTGTTTTATTGATGAGTGCATACATTGTATTCGGAACGCTATATAAAGTTGGTGTAAACGAAGGGTATATGCCTTTACAGCCTATTGCTTTTTCTCATAAAATACATTCTGGAGAAAACAAAATCGAATGTCAGTATTGTCATTCGTCGGCAAAGCATAGTAAACATTCAGGAATTCCTTCTGTAAACGTGTGTATGAATTGTCATGAAAATATTGCTGAGGTTGCTGAAGGAACCGTGGTAGAATGGGATGGTGTTACTTATGGTAAAGCGCAATTAGATAAGGAAATTGCTAAAGTATATGATGCAGCAGGATGGGATCCAGAAGAATTAGAGTATACTGGTAATAGAAAACCGATTAAATGGATTAGGATTCATAATTTACCTGATTTTGCTTATTTCAATCATTCACAACACGTTACAGTTGGCGGTATAGAGTGTCAGAAATGTCATGGTCCTGTAGAGACTTATGATGAGATGCGTCAATACTCTCCATTAACCATGGGTTGGTGTATCAATTGTCATAGGGAAACAAAAGTAGATTTAAAAGGTACTGAGTACTATGACAATATTCACAAAGAATTAGCTGAAAAGTACAATGTAGATAAAGTTACTATTGCACAATTAGGTGGTTTAGAATGTGGTAAGTGCCACTATTAATAAAAGAAAGATAGTTTTTGTTTTATCAATTATTTAAAATAAAAACTAAAACTAATAACTAAAAGTAAATGGCTTCAAACAAAAAATACTGGAAAAGTGTTGAAGAGCTAAAAGATAGTTCTATTGTTGAAACGTTAAGTAAAAATGAGTCTGTAGGAGAAATAACTACAGATCAATTTTTAGGTGATAAAGAAACATTAGAAAATAGTTCTACTTCACGTAGAGATTTTTTAAAGTACGTTGGTTTCACTACAGCCGCAGCTTCTTTAGCTGCTTGTGAAGGACCGGTTAGAAAGTCTATTCCTTACGTAGTAAAACCTAATGATATAATTGCGGGAGTTGCAGATTGGTATGCAACCTCAATGGCAGATGGTTACGATTTTGCAAATGTTTTAGTAAAAACAAGAGAAGGTCGTCCAATTCAAATTATGCCAAATAAAGAGGCGAATGGAACAACTTCAGCTAGAGTACAAGCTTCTATTTTATCGTTATACGATGAAAAATTAAGATTAAAAGAACCAACTAAGTCAGGTGAACCAATTACATGGTCTTCAGCTGATAAGGATATTGCCCTACAGTTAGAAGGATTTAAGAGTCAAAATAAACCAGTTGTTTTATTAACAGGTTCAATGGCTAGCCCTTCAACAGAACAAATTATATCAGAGTTTTTGAATGTATTTCCAAACACAAAACATGTCGTTTATGACGCTGTTTCAGAGTCTGGAGCTGCAGATGCTATGTTGGCGATGTATGGTAAAAGAGAGTTGCCAAATTATCATTTAGAAAAAGCCAAAACAATTGTTTCTTTTGGAGCAGATTTTTTAAGTGATTTTCATGGTGGTTTTGAGAAAAGCTATGTAAATGGAAGAAAGCCAGAGACTGGCGAAATGTCTTACCATGTTCAGTTTGAAAGCAACATGTCATTAACTGGTGCTAATGCTGATAAGAGGGTTGTTTTAAAACCTTCAGATCAAGTTTTTGCTTTGTTAAACCTTTATAACGCTATAACAGGAAGTAATGTTGCTTCTAAATCTACACCTGCAGATGCTGAGGTGAAGAAATTGGCAAAAGAGTTGAGAGAAAACGGTTCTAGTTCTGTTGTAATGACAGGATTAAACGATAAAAATGCACAATTAATTGCATTTGCTATAAATGAGGCTTTACAAAGTAATGTATTTGATGTTCTAAACACATTACAAATTCGTCAAGGAAATGATGCTGAGGTTGCAAAGTTGATTTCTGATATGAAGTCTGGTAATATTGCAGGTTTATTAACGCACAATGTAGATCCTATATACTCTTCATCTAAGTCTGCTGACTTTATTGAAGGGATAGAGAAAGTTGAATTATCAGTTGCATTATCATCTGAGAATAGTGCTACTGTAAACGCTTCTATGTTTGTGTTGCCTACTCCACATTTCTTAGAATCTTGGGGAGACACACAATTTGATAGTATTACTTATGGTTTAATGCAACCAACCATTCAGCCATTATTTAATACCCGTCAATTGCAGGATACTTTATTAAAATGGTCTGGAAATTCAACAAGTTATTATGATTATTTAAAAGCTTTTGCTACAAATAATGTTTTAGACGGTGGTTCATGGAATACAGCTTTGCATAATGGGTATTTTGTAAGAACTATTTCAGATAAAAATATATTTAATAATTCAGTTTCTTTATCAGCTGTTGCTGCTAATTTGTACAATGTTACACAAAAAGCAAGTGGATTCGAACTTAATTTATATACAAAAACTAGTTTAGGAGACGGTAAGCAAGCAAACAATCCTTGGTTACAAGAATTCCCTGATCCAATTACAAGAACTTCTTGGGACAATTACCTAACGATGTCTATTGCTGATGCAAAAGAATTAGGTTTTTCTAATCCTGTAAAAGACAATGGTGCTATTAATGGTGATTATGCTAAAATTTCTGTAAACGGAAAAGAAGCTGTAGTTCCTGTAATGATTCAACCAGGACAAGCAAAAGGTTCTGTAGGTTTAGCATTAGGTTTTGGAAAAACTTTTGGATTAAAAGAAGAAATGCAAGTAGGTGTTAATGCATACTCTTTTTATGCAGATAGTAATAATATTCAATATGGAGTTACTATAGAAAAAGTAGAGGGTTATCACGAGTTTGCTTGTACCCAGGTTCAAAAAACCATTGCTGGTCGTCATGACATTTTAAAAGTAGCTTCTCTAAAAGAATATAAGACTGTAGATCCTAAAGATCATCATCATGGATGGAATAAGCCTGCTTATGTGTCTTATGATCATCAAGAGGTAGAGGCTAATACCATAGATTTATGGGATGAGCACAATAGAGAATTAGGGCATCACTTTAATTTGTCTATAGATTTAACCTCTTGTACAGGTTGTGGAGCATGTGTTGTAGCATGTCATGCAGAAAATAACGTTCCTGTTGTTGGTAAAAGAGAAGTAAGAGTTGGTAGAGATATGCATTGGTTGCGTATTGATAGGTACTATTCATCTACAGTAGAAACGAGAGAAGATGCTAAGGAATTAGGTTTAAGTAGAGGGGAAACGTATGAAGCTCTAGAAACTGAAGCTGAAAATCCTGAAGTGACTTTTCAACCTATGATGTGTCAACACTGTAATCATGCACCTTGTGAAACAGTTTGTCCAGTTGCAGCAACAACCCATGGACGACAAGGTCAAAATCAAATGACATATAACAGATGTGTAGGTACAAGATATTGTGCAAACAACTGTCCATATAGAGTTCGTAGATTTAACTGGTTTGAATATGCAAATAATAACCAATTCGACTTTAACATGAACAATCAATATGGTAAAATGGTATTGAATCCAGATGTTGTTGTACGTGGTAGAGGAGTTATGGAGAAGTGTTCTATGTGTATTCAAATGACACAAGCAACAATTCTAGAAGCTAAAAAAGAAGGTAGACCTGTTAATACAGATGAGTTTGAAACAGCTTGTTCATCTGCGTGTACAACAGGGTCATTAGTATTTGGTGATGTAAATAATAAAGAGGACAAAGTAACTACTCTTACAAAAGATAAAAGAGCTTATAATGTCTTAGATTATTTACAAACAAAGCCGAATGTAATCTATCAAGTAAAAATAAAAAACACTAACGAAGCGTAATTAAATTTAAGATATAGCATATGTCTCATTACGAAGCACCCATAAGGGAACCTTTAGTATTAGGTGATAAGAGTTATCACGATATTACCGAAGATATTGCAAAGCCTATAGAAGGTAAAGCAAATAAGAATTGGTACATGGCATTTTACATTTCTTTAGCAGCGATGCTATGGGGATTTGGATGTATCTTCTACACAGTAGGAACTGGTATTGGAGTTTGGGGATTAAACAAGAACATTGGATGGGCTTGGGATATCACCAATTTTGTATGGTGGGTAGGTATTGGCCACGCAGGAACACTTATTTCTGCAGTACTTTTATTATTCCGTCAAAAATGGAGAATGGCTATAAACCGTTCTGCAGAAGCAATGACAATTTTTGCTGTTTTTCAGGCAGGTTTGTTTCCAATTATCCACATGGGTAGACCATGGAATGCTTATTGGGTTTTACCATTACCTAACCAATTTGGTTCGTTGTGGGTAAACTTTAACTCACCATTGTTATGGGATGTATTCGCAATTTCAACGTACCTTTCAGTTTCATTGGTTTTCTGGTGGACAGGTTTATTACCAGATTTTGCAATGATTCGTGATAGAGCTGTAAAGCCTTTTCAAAAGAAAATTTATGCTTTATTAAGTTTCGGTTGGTCAGGTAGAGCTAAAGATTGGCAACGTTTTGAAGAAGTATCTTTAGTATTAGCTGGTTTAGCTACTCCTTTAGTACTTTCTGTACATACTATCGTATCTATGGACTTTGCTACTTCAATTAATCCAGGTTGGCATTCAACAATTTTTCCACCTTATTTCGTAGCTGGAGCAATTTTTTCAGGATTTGCAATGGTACAGACCTTATTAGGAATCATGCGTAAGGTTACAAATATGGAGGAATATATTACACGTTTACATGTAGAGTACATGAACATTGTAATTATTTTAACAGGAGGTATTGTTGCAGTAGCATATGCAACCGAATTTTTTATAGCTTGGTATACTGGTTCACCTTACGAAAATTATACATACTTATCTGTAGGAGCTGCAACAGGTCCTTATTGGTGGGCTTTTTGGTCACTGTTAATTTTTAACATTTTTATTCCTCAATTACTTTGGTTTAAAAAGATAAGAAGAAGTTTTATTTGGTCATTTATTATCTCTATTGCCATCAATATAGGTATGTGGTTTGAGCGTTTTGATATTATTGCAATTGTATTAAGTAAAGGTCATTTACCTTCAACTTGGTGGAGATTCGAACCAACTTTTGTAGATGTAGGTATTTTTATTGGAACTATTGGATTTTTCTTTGTGTTGTTTTTATTATACGCAAGAACATTCCCAGTAATTGCACAAGCTGAAGTAAAAACAATATTAAAATCTTCTGGAGAATTTTACAAAAAAAGAAGAGCACAGGGTATTCCTTCAAAACCAGCAATAGTTGTTGCTAAATCAGTATCTAAGGAAGCTAACTCTGATAAAAACAAAGAAGAATAATTATGGAATCATCAAAAGTTATTCACGCATTTTACAATGATGATGAAGTGTTGTTAGATGCTGTAAAAGCAGTAAAATCTGAACACTATCATATAGAAGAAGTATTTTGTCCATTTCCAGTACATGGTTTAGACAAAGCAATGGGATTAGCTCCAACAAAGTTGGCAATTACTGCTTTCTTTTACGGAATTACAGGTTTGTCATTTGCAATTTGGATGACAAATTATATGATGATTGAAGATTGGCCGCAAGATATTGGAGGGAAACCAAGTTTTTCTTGGATAGAAAACATGCCAGCATTTGTGCCAATTATGTTTGAATTAACAGTATTTTTTGCTGCACATTTAATGGTTATTACGTTTTACATGAGAAGTAGAATTTGGCCATTTAAAAAAGCAGATAATCCAGATCCTAGAACTACAGATGACCATTTTTTAATGGAAATTCCAATTCACAATAATGAAGAAGCATTAACTTCATTATTGTCAAAAACAGGAGCTGTTGAAATTAATATAGTAGATAAGCACTAATAAAAGAAGAATGAAGAGTTTAAAATTATTTATTGCTTTAGTTGTTTTTGCAAGTATAGTATCTTGTAATGACAGAAGAAAACCTCAGTTAGAGTATATGCCAGATATGTATGTATCTATACCTTATGACACTGATGATGCAAATGGTTTAAATGGAAAACCAGTAAATAGTAAGCCTGTTGCTGGTACTATTCCAAGAGGCGGTCATCCTGCTTATGATATTCCTGACACTCCTCAAGGATACGAAAAAGCGAAATCTGAACTTAAAAATCCAATTGAAGCTTCTGAAGCTAACTTAGAAAAAGGTAAAGAATTGTATTCAATTTACTGTATTTCATGTCATGGTAAAAAGGGAGATGGAAATGGTTATTTAGCACAAGCAGAAAAGTTTGAAGGGATACCAAGTTATAAAGACAGAGATATTACTGCAGGTTCTATTTATCACGTTATTTATCATGGTAAGAATTTAATGGGATCTCACTCAGGACAATTAACATATAACGAACGTTGGCAAATAATTCATTACGTAGAACAATTACGTGCTGATTTATTAAAATAATTACAAAAAGATAGATTACGAAAGATATGTATCAATTCTCAGGTAAATTAAAATCGCTCTCTATTATTCTAACAGTTGTTGGTTTAATAGGTATTGGATATAGCTTCTATACAGCTCCAGGTTCAATAGAGGACGCTAAAGAAATTATTGCAAATCAGTCATCTCACGGTGATGATCATGGAAATAATCACGCTGATGCTGCACATACAGCTATTTCAGACAGTGATTCACACCATGACGCCTCAGTAGAAGCTGATTCACATCATGGAGCAGAGAACACGCATCATGAAGGTGCTAAAGACGTAAGCAATCATGAAGCTCACAACGAACATGATGCTCATGCAGAACATGCATTTCATCAATTGCAAAATAAGCCTTGGTCTGCTTTATATGTTTCTTTATTTTTTTTCTTAGGAATTTCTCTTTTAGTGTTAGCATTTTATGCAGCTCAGCGAGTAGCTCAATCAGGTTGGTCTATCGTTTTATTTAGAGTAATGGAGGCAATTACAGCAAATTTAGTTCCAACTTCAATAATTATGGTACTAGTTATTTTAGCTGCTTCAGTATTGCATGTAAATCATATGTTTCCTTGGATGGCAGAAGGTGTTTTTGATCCTTCAAGTCCTAATTACGATGCAATAGTAGATGGAAAATCATGGTGGATGAATGTACCAGGATGGACAATCAGAAGTATTGTATACTTAGTAATTTGGAATGCATATAGATGGTTTATTAGGAAAAATTCAATTGCAGAAGATACTGCGAACGATAATCAAAAGACATATAAGAAAAACTATAATGCATCTGTTATCTTTTTGTTCTTATTTATGATTTCAGAATCTATGATGTCTTGGGACTGGATTATGGGCTTAGACCCTCACTGGTTCTCTACATTATTTGGTTGGTACGTATTGGCTAGTTTGCTTGTAAGTTCTTTAACAGTTGTTGCTTTCGTTACTATTTATTTACGTTCAAAAAATGCAATACCTGGTATAAATGACAGTCATATTCATGATTTAGCCAAATTCATGTTTGGTTTCTCTGTATTCTGGACTTATTTATGGTTTGCACAATTTATGCTAATTTGGTATGCAGATATTCCTGAAGAGACAACATACTTTGTAGCAAGATTTAATGAGTACAAATTACCATTCATAGCGATGGTTGTAATGAATTTTGTATTCCCTGTTTTGTTATTATTGAATAGTGATTACAAGAGTATTCCATGGTTTGTTGTTATAGGAGGTATTGTAATTTTAGGAGGGCATTACATAGACATATTTGTAATGATTATGCCAGCAACAGTTGGTCCTTTCTGGTCATTTGGTATTGCTGAATTTAGTGCGATTTTATTCTTCTTAGGAATATTTATTTACACTGTATTTAGTGCGTTTGCCAAGGTAAATCCAATTCCAAAAGGAAATCCTTTCTTAGAAGAAAGTGAACATTTTCATTATTACAATATAGAACACAGAGGAGAAGGTTCAGGAGATCATCATTAATAAATTAAGAATTAAATAATTAAGAAAAGATATATATGCTAGCTCTATTTTATATTTTTATAGGTGTTGCAATGGCTGTAAGTATTTGGCAGATCACTAGAATCTTAGATTTTAGAGGTGTGATTGCCAACGATGAAGACAATGCGAAGCAAGGTAAATACGCAATTTATTTTATGGTTTTTTTATATGCTATAATGATTTATTGTTTAATCTCCTTAAATGTGATTATGTTGCCAGAATCTGCTTCTATTGAAGGGGAGCACGATGATAGATTATTCAATACTACTTTTTGGTTAATAGGTATTGTACAATTTATTATGCAGTTTTTAATTTTCTATTTTACATTTAAGTACAGAGGAAATAAAAATAACAAAGCAAAATTTTATGCAGACAGTCATAAGTTAGAAATGATTTGGACTATTATACCTGCAGTAGTTTTGGTTGTTTTAATTGGGTATGGTTTATGGCAGTGGAATAATGTTATGGACATTGATGATGATGAAGCAGTCGTTATTGAAGTTTACGCTTATCAATGGGGATGGCATGCACGTTATGCTGGTGAAGATAATACTTTAGGTACAGGTAATGTAAACTATATCAAAGGTATAAATACTATGGGTGTAGATATGTCGGATGTTAATTCACAAGACGACCAACAGGTAACTGAATTGTATTTACCAAAGGGTAAAAAAGTACATTTTAAATTCCGTTCTCAAGATGTGTTACATTCCGCATACATGCCACACTTTAGAGCACAGATGAATTGTGTTCCTGGTATGGTTACAGAATTTGCTTTTACGCCAAAGTACACTACTGAGGAAATGAGAATGCAATCTGAGGTAAGAGAAAAAACAAAGGGAATTAATAAAATTAGAGCAGCTAAAGGTGAAGATCTTTATGAATTTGATTACTTACTTCTATGTAATAAAATTTGTGGAACTTCTCACTACAGTATGCAAATGAAAATTACGGTTGTAGAGGAAGAAGAGTATGATACTTGGATTTCAGAACAGCCAACATTAGCAACAGTTATACAATAATTAATAAAAAAGACACTACAAATTATATTATTATGTCAGATCACCATCATAAAGAAACATTTGTAACAAAATATATTTTTAGTCACGATCATAAAATGATTTCAAAGCAATTCCTAATTACTGGAATGTTTATGGGAATTATTGCAGTGTTAATGTCGATGTTGTTTCGTCTACAGTTAGCGTGGCCAGATACTTCTTTTTCTATAGTTGAGGCATTCTTAGGAAGGCATCAAACAGACGGAATAATGAGTCCAGATATCTATTTAGCACTAGTTACTATTCATGGTACTATCATGGTATTCTTTGTCTTGACTGCAGGTTTAAGTGGTACATTTTCTAATTTACTAATTCCGTTACAAATTGGTGCTAGAGATATGGCTTCAGGATTTTTGAACATGGTATCTTACTGGTTGTTCTTTTTATCTAGTGTTATTATGGTAATATCTCTTTTTGTAGAAGCAGGGCCTGCATCTGCAGGCTGGACAGTTTATCCGCCACTAAGTGCTTTACCGCAAGCAATTCCAGGTTCTGGTGCAGGAATGACACTTTGGTTAGTATCTATGTCAATTTTTATTGCATCGTCTTTAATTGGAGCATTAAATTATATAGTTACTGTCCTTAACCTAAGAACAAAAGGAATGAAAATGACAAGATTGCCTCTTACTATTTGGGCTTTCTTTATTACAGCAATTATTGGTGTAGTTTCTTTCCCAGTATTATTATCTGCAGCATTATTATTAGTATTTGATAGAAGTTTTGGAACCTCTTTCTATTTGTCAGATATTTTTATTTCAGGAGAAGTGTTACATTATCAAGGAGGTTCTCCTGTATTGTTTGAACATTTATTCTGGTTTTTAGGACATCCAGAGGTATATATTGTTTTATTACCAGCCTTAGGTATTACTTCTGAAGTAATTTCTACAAACGCAAGAAAACCAATATTTGGATATAGAGCAATGGTAATGTCTATTATGGCAATTGCATTTTTATCTACTATTGTATGGGGTCACCACATGTTTATTTCAGGAATGAATCCTTTCTTAGGATCTGTTTTTACATTTACAACTTTATTAATTGCAATTCCATCAGCTGTTAAAGCATTCAATTATGTAACGACTCTTTGGAAAGGTAATTTGCAACTTAATCCTGCCATGTTATTTTCTATTGGTTTAGTTTCTACTTTCGTAACAGGAGGTTTAACAGGTTTAGTTTTAGGAGACTCTGCTTTAGATATTAACATTCACGATACTTACTTTGTGGTTGCACACTTTCACTTAGTGATGGGTGTTTCTGCGATATTTGGTATGTATGCTGGTATTTACCATTGGTTCCCAAAAATGTATGGTAGAATGATGAATAAAAAAATGGGATATTGGCATTTCTGGATAACAATTATTTGTTCTTATGGAGTATTCTGGCCAATGCATTTTATTGGATTAGCTGGTTTACCAAGAAGATATTACTCAAACACAGCATTCCCTATGTTTAACGATTTAGCAGATGTAAATGTTGTGATTACTATTTTTGCTTTGGTAGGTGGAGCTGCACAGATTATTTTCTTAGCTAATTATTTTATTTCTATTTATAGAGGTGAAAAAGCAATACAAAATCCTTGGAAGTCTAATACTTTAGAGTGGACAACGCCCGTAGAACATATTCATGGAAACTGGCCAGGTAAATTACCTGAAGTGCACAGATGGGCTTATGACTATAGTAAGCGTGTAGATCCAAACGATGATGATAGTGATTACTTACATGGTCAAGATTATGTTTTACAAACAACACCATTATTAGAAGGCGAAGAGCCATCATAAGATAAATTATTATTTAAAAAAGCCTTTCCAATTTTGGAAAGGCTTTTTTGCTTTGTTACAAAACTTACAAATAGGTTTTTTAATTTCCATTATCTTTGTTAATATGAACGAAAACTTGAACCCTGAAAACACAAACTATTCTAATGAAGAATTAGATGTAGAAAAAAAATTACGTCCGCTTTCTTTTGAAGACTTTACAGGGCAAGACCAAGCTTTAGAAAATTTAAAAATTTTTGTAGAAGCTGCTAATCAAAGAGGAGAAGCTCTAGATCATGCTCTTTTTCATGGGCCTCCAGGATTAGGGAAAACGACATTAGCACACATTTTAGCAAATGAGTTAGAGGTAGGTATAAAAGTAACTTCTGGGCCTGTTTTAGATAAGCCTGGAGATCTTGCAGGTTTACTTACAAATCTAGATGAGAGAGATGTTTTATTCATTGATGAGATACATAGGTTAAGTCCAATTGTCGAAGAATATTTATATTCTGCAATGGAAGATTATAAAATTGATATTATGATCGAATCTGGTCCTAATGCGAGAACAGTTCAAATCAACTTAGAACCATTTACTTTAATAGGTGCTACAACACGTTCTGGATTACTTACAGCACCTATGAGAGCACGCTTTGGAATTAGTAGTCGTTTGCATTATTATTCTACAGAACTTTTAACCACAATCATTCAAAGAAGTGCTTCCATACTTCATGTTCCTATTTCAATGGAAGCTGCCGTAGAAATTGCAGGAAGAAGTAGAGGAACACCGAGAATAGCAAACGCTTTATTGAGAAGAGTTAGAGATTTTGCTCAAATTAAAGGAGATGGAAAGATTAGCATACAAATTGCAAAATATGCTTTAAAAGCATTAAATGTAGATGCCCATGGTTTAGATGAGATGGATAATAAAATTCTAGCCACAATTATAGACAAGTTTAAAGGAGGCCCAGTAGGTATTAGTACAATTGCTACAGCAGTTTCAGAAAATACTGAAACCATAGAAGAAGTATATGAACCTTTTTTAATTCAGCAAGGTTTCATAATGAGAACCCCAAGAGGAAGAGAGGTAACAGAATTAGCGTACAAACATTTAGGAAGAACTAAAGGAAAAAATCAAGGAGAACTTTTTTAAAATAGGCTTTTGTAGTTTGTTTTTCAGCATTTGACTACAAGTAAACGGCAAACAGTGATGATTACATGAACATAAAAAAAGTAATACCAATATTAGAGTGGTTACCCGACTATAAAGCTTCCTATTTTAAAGGAGATTTAGCTTCGGGAATTACTGTTGGTATCGTATTAATACCCCAAGGTATTGCTTATGCATTAATTGCTGGCTTACCTCCAATTTATGGTTTGTACTGTGCTTTAGTTCCACAAATACTTTATGCTATTTTTGGTTCTTCTAGGCAAGTTTCTATAGGTCCAGTTGCAATGGATTCTTTAATTGTTGCAACAGGTGTTTCTACGTTGGCTCTAGCTGGTTCAGAAAGTTATATTGCTATTGCAATTCTGCTTGCTTTAATGGTAGGTACACTTCAATTTTTACTTGGTATTTTTAGTTTAGGTTTTATCGTAAATTTTTTATCGAAGCCTGTTATTACTGGGTTTACTTCTGCAGTAGCTTTAATCATAGGGTTAAATCAATTTAGAAACCTATTTGGAGTTGATTTTTTTCAGAGTGATCAAATTCAATATATCGTCATAGACATTTGGGAACAATTTTCATTGTATAATCCACATACTACAATTATTGGTTTGTTATCTGTTTTATTAATTATTATATGTAGAAAAATCAGTAAAAAAATTCCAAGTGCTCTGATAGTGGTAATACTAGGAATTTTAATTTTGAAATTTTTTGGAACATATTTTAATAATCTAGCTATCGTAAAAGAAATTCCTTCAGGATTGCCTTTTTTTAGTTTACCAGAATTAGAGATAGACCAAATAAAAGAGTTATTACCAATTGCTTTAACATTGGTTATGGTTGGTTTTTTAGAAACAATTTCTATTGGCAAATCATTAGAAGCTAAACAAGATGAATATAGAATTAGACCCAATCAAGAATTAATTGCATTGGGATTAAGCAATATTTTTGGATCTTTTTTTAAAGCATATCCAACTACATCTAGTTTTTCTAGATCTGCAATAAATGCAGAAAGTGGGGCAAAAACAGGAATGGCATCGTTAATCTCTGTAGTAATGGTTGTAATTACCTTATTGTTTTTAACGCCATTATTCTATTATTTACCAAAGACAGTATTGGCTGCTATTATTATAGTTGCAGTATTTAATCTCATTAATTTAAAAGAAGCCTTTTATTTGTGGAGGGTAAATAAATTAGATTTTTGGTTAATGCTTTCTACATTTTTAGCTACTTTGTTTTTGGGTATTGAATATGGAATAGCAGTAGGTGTTGGACTCTCTTTAATTGTACTCATATACAGAACATCTAAACCTTACGTTACAGAGTTAGGAAAAGTGCCTAATTCTAATTTTTATAGAAATAAAAACCGTTTTGAAGAAGTAGTATTAGAAGAAGATATTTTAGTGTTTAGATTTGATGCCCAATTGTTTTATGCAAATGCGAATTATTTTAGAGATAATTTAGAGGAAATGACACTACAAAAAGGAACGGCATTAAAATTAATTGTCTTAGATGCAGAAAGTATTAATAGAGTAGATAGTACTGGAGTAGAGATGTTAAAAGAACGAGTACGCTATTATAAAAAGAAAGGAATAATCTTTTACTTTGCAGGAGTAAAAGGACCTGTAAGAGACGATTTATTTAAAAGTGGACTTTTAGAAATTATAGATATCAATCAATTTTTTATGAGAGCTAACCAAGCCGTTAAGTTTTATAAAACGGGAGATAGAAAACACCAAGAAAAATACGCAAAATACATCCACCAATCTTATCAATAAAAGAGGTTTTGCGTATCATTTATTATACTTAAAATTAAATTATTTTGAAAATAGAACAAATTTACACAGGATGCCTCGCACAGGGTGCTTATTACATAGAAAGTAATGGAGAGGTTGCCATAATTGATCCTCTACGTGAAGTACAACAATATATAGACAAGGCAGCAGAAGATAACGCGAACATAAAGTATATTTTTGAGACTCATTTTCATGCAGACTTTGTTAGTGGTCATGTTACCTTGGCTGAAAAAACAAGTGCAAAAATAATTTATGGACCCACAGCAAAAACTACTTTTGATGCAGTAATTGCAGAAGATAATCAGGTTTTTCAATTGGGTGATATTACAATTACAGCTCTACACACTCCAGGGCATACAATGGAAAGTACGTGTTATTTACTAAAAGATAAAGAAGGTAAAGATCATGCAATTTTTAGTGGAGATACGCTTTTCTTAGGTGATGTAGGTAGGCCAGATTTGGCACAAAAAGGGAATGTAACAGAAGCTGATTTAGCAGGGTATTTATATGAAAGTTTAAGAACTAAAGTAATGACTTTACCAGACGATGTAATTGTATATCCAGCGCACGGAGCTGGTTCTGCTTGTGGTAAAAACTTAAGTAAAGAAACTGTAGGTACTATTGGCAACCAAAAAAAGACCAATTATGCATTAAGGGAAGACATGACCAAAGCAGAATTTATTAAAGAAGTTACAGATGGTTTATTGCCCCCGCCAGCATATTTTCCTTTAAATGTAAAATTAAACAAAGAAGGCTACAAAGATATTACAGATGTTTTAGAAACAGCTACTAAGCCTTTATCTGTAAAAGAGTTTGAGTTTATGGCAAATGAAACCGATGCAGTTATTCTAGATGTACGCCATCAAACGGAATTTATCAAAGGGTACATACCACAATCTATTTTTATTGGAATAGATGGAGGATTTGCCCCTTGGGTAGGTGCTTTAATCAAAGACATTAAGCAGCCAATTTTATTGGTTTCTTCTGAAGGTAGAGAAGAAGAAGTAATTACAAGACTCTCTAGAGTTGGATTTGATAATGTACTTGGCTATTTAGAGGGAAGCTTCGATGCTTGGCAAAAAGCAGGTAAAGAAATGGATACTTTAGTGTCCATTTCAGCAGAAACTTTGGTAGACAAGATTTCAAATAATGAACCAGTTTTTGATGTAAGAAAACCAGGTGAATATGCTAATGAGCATATAAAAATTGCAGAAAGTACCCCTTTAGACTTTCTAAACAAACATATTGCTGAATTCCCAAAACAAGGTAAATTTTATATTCATTGTGCAGGAGGCTATAGGTCTGTAATTGCGGCTTCAATTCTTAAAGCAAGAGGTTTTCATAATGTTATAGATGTTGCTGGTGGTTATGGATCCATTAAAAAGACAGAAATTGAAAGGACAGCAACTGTTTGTCCGTCAACGTTAAAATAATTTAAAATGAGTAAAGTTTTAAGTAGTATAGTAGTATTGCTGTTTCTTTGGAGTTGTAGTGCGCAAGACCAAATTTCAGCTATTTCTACAAAAGAATTGAGAGCATTAATGGCTAAAGATACCATTCAACTTTTAGATGTTAGAACACCAAAGGAAATTAAATTAGGGTTTATAAAAGGGGCTCAATTTGTAAATTATTTTGATCACAATTTTACGACTCAGGTTAATGAAAAGTTTACTAAAAAAAACAAGATATATGTGTATTGTAGAAGTGGGAACAGAAGTTTAAAAGCTACAAAACAATTGCAGCTCAAAGGCTTTAAAGTTGTAAATGTCTTGGGAGGCTATTCGGCTTGGATTAAAGAAGAATAAAAATTACTTATAAATAAAAAAAACCTCGCAATCAGCGAGGTTTTTTGTGTGTATCTTAAAATAGAATCTATCCTAATGTTACTCTTTTAAAAGAAGATACTTCAACATCACCGTACGTTGTAACGTATTCAGCAACATTTTTCTTCTCATCTTTAATAAAAGTCTGGTCTAATAAACACTGCTCCATGTCTAAAGTAGTATTATCAGCTACAAATCTTTCCATTTTTCCTGGTAAAATTCTGTCCCAAATTTGCTCTGGTTTTCCTTCTGCAGCTAATTGTGCTTTTGCATCAGCTTCAGCTTGAGCTAAAACTTCTGGAGTTAATTGAGACATAGAGATAAATTGAGGTACATTTTTTAATGTTTTACCTAATCTACCTAACTCTATATTGTCTTTTTCAATTACAGCAATTCTAGCTTCTGTTTCAGCAGCTACATATGCAGGATCAAAATCTTTATAAGATAATGTTGTTGCTCCCATAGATGCAACTTGCATTGCTACGTCTTTTGCTAAAGTTTCAGCATTATCTACAACAGCAGATAAACCTACTAAAGCAGCAATTTTACCAATATGAGTATAAGCTCCGACAAAAGCAGCGTTTACTTTTTGAAAAGCAGTAATTTCTAACTTTTCACCAATAACACCAGTTTGTTCAACTAATTTATCAGCAACAGTCATACCACCAAAGTCAGCAGCTAAAAACTCTTCTTTATTGTTAAAGTTTAAAGCGATATCTGCGAATTCACCTCCTAAAGCAACAAATTTTTCGTTTTTACCAACAAAGTCAGTTTCACAAGCTAAAACAATAGCAACACCTTCAGTCTTGTCATCATTTATTCTTGTAACAGCAACACCTTCTGTAGATTCTCTATCAGCTCTTTTTGCTGCAATTTTCTGTCCTTTTTTACGTAAAACGTCAATTGCTTGATCAAAATCACCACCAGCTTCAACTAAGGCCTTTTTACAGTCCATCATTCCAGCTCCAGTAGCTTCTCTTAATTTTTTAACATCAGCAGCACTTACTTTTACTGTTCCCATGTTATGTTATAATTTAAAAGTTAAACTTATTTTTTATCTTCTGCTTTTGCTTCTGTTTTTTCTTCAGTTGCTTTCGCTTCTGTTTCTTTTACAGGTGCTTTTTCTTTCTTAGGAGCAGCTTTTGCTTCTTTTTTTTCTTCAGTTGCTTTCGCTTCTGTTTCTTTTACAGGTGCTTTTTCTTTCTCAGGAGCAGCTTTTGCTTCTTTTCCTTTTTCTTTATCTGCTTTTCTTTCAGATAAACCTTCTGCAACTGCATTAGAAACATAAGACAATACTTTATCTATAGATTTAGAAGCATCATCATTGGCAGGAATTACATAGTCTACTAATCTAGGATTAGAGTTTGTATCTACCATTGCAAAAATTGGAATGTTTAATTTTTGAGCTTCAGCTACTGCAATGTGCTCTTTCTTAATATCAATTACAAATAAAGCACCTGGTAAACGAGTCATATCAGAAATAGAACCTAAATTCTTTTCTAGTTTTTCTCTTTGGCGGTTAATTTGTAATTTTTCTCTTTTAGACAATGCATCAAAAGAACCATCTTGCTTCATTCTATCAATAGAAGCCATTTTCTTTACAGCTTTCCTAATAGTAACAAAGTTTGTTAACATACCTCCTGGCCATCTTTCTGTAATGTAAGGCATGTTAATACTCTTAGCTTTTTCTGCTACAATGTCTTTTGCTTGTTTTTTAGTAGCAACAAATAAAATTTTACGTCCAGAGTTAGCAATTTTCTTAAGTGCTTCTGAAGTTTCTTCTATTTTAGCTGCAGTTTTATACAAATCAATGATGTGTACACCATTTCTTTCTGTATATATGTATGGAGCCATGTTAGGGTCCCATTTTCTAGTTAAGTGTCCAAAGTGTACACCACTATCTAGTAATTCTTGTATGTTTATGTTTGCCATCTTTTAAAATGTGTTTACGTTCTGTTTTGAAATCAATACCTAAGTAGTCTTTCGAGTCTTAGGTATTTAGATACTAAACTGTTTTTTATTAAATAATTTGTAATAATAACAGTTCTCTGAGAAAATAAGTTGCAGAATAAATCCTGCAAAAATATTAACGCTTTGAGAATTGGAATTTTTTACGTGCTTTCTTCTGACCAAATTTCTTACGTTCAACCATTCTTGGGTCTCTCGTTAATAATCCTTCTGGTTTTAAGATCGCTCTATGCTCTTCGTTAATTGCTACTAAAGCTCTGGTAATTGCCAAACGAATTGCTTCTGCTTGTCCAGTAACTCCACCACCATAAACGTTAACTTTAATATCGTAAGATGCTAAGTTTTCTGTTAACATTAAAGGCTGTTGTACTTTATACTGTAAAGTACCTGTAGTAAAATAGTCTTTATAATCTTTTTTATTTACAGTTATGTTACCCTTACCTTCTGAAAGATAAATACGAGCAACAGCTGTTTTTCTTCTACCGATTTTGTGTACTATATCCATTATTTATAATCGTTAAGGTTAATAGCTTTAGGTTCTTGACCCGCGTGTTTGTGCTCTCCACCTGCATATACATACAAGTTTCTGTATAAAGCACTACCTAAAGTATTTTTAGGTAACATTCCTTTTACTGCTTTTTCGATTAATCTTGTAGGATCTTTCTCAAACATTTCTGTTGCAGTTAACGATCTTTGACCACCTGGATACCCTGTATGACGAATGTAAGATTTGTCTCTCATCTTGTTTCCAGTTAGTACTATTTTTTCTGCGTTGATAATAACCACGTTATCTCCACAATCTACGTGAGGAGTATAGTTTGGTTTGTATTTACCTCTAATTAGCTTAGCTACTTTAGAAGCTAGACGACCCAACGTTTGCCCGTCCGCATCAACTAAAACCCACTCCTTGTTTACGGTCGCTGCGTTTGCTGATACTGTTTTGTAACTTAATGTGTTCATAATTACACTATTAGTTTTTGTTCAATTAATAATATTTATTTTCCTTAAAAAAGGAGTGCAAATGTAAGTAGATTTATTTGATTGACAAATAGCACTTTAATATATTTTTTAGCGTATGTTTTTTATTGAAATAATTCTTTAAATAATTAACATAAACTTAAGAAAATAGAAAACTATTTTTGCACCATCAATAAACATTGATATTCATCAATTTTCACTCAAAAAGCTGCTGTATTAATAATGAGATTTTTTTTAGTTTTTATTTCCTTTACGTTCATTTTTTCTTTAAAAAGTAATGCCCAACAAGGTACTGTGCCTAAGCTTAAAAAAAGTGTTTATACTACTAAAAAACTAAAAGACACACCCTTTATAGATGGTGATGTTTCTGATAAAGCCTGGGAAGTTGTGCCTTGGTCTACTGATTTTACAGAAAAAGACCCAGATGAAGGTACAGCACCAACTTACCAAACCATGTTTAAAATCATGTACGATGATAAGTACTTGTACATTGCATTACGTGCCTGGGATGATGAGCCAGAACTAATACAACAACGATTAAGTAGAAGAGATGGTTTTGCAGGAGATCGTATAAATGTACTCATAGATAGTTATCACGATAAGAGGACGGCCTTTGTATTCACTACAACTGCTGCTGGTGTAAAAGGAGAGGAATTTGCCTCTCAAAATGGAGAAAACTTGGATGATAGTTGGAACCCTATTTGGTACACTGATGCAAAAGTAGATGACAAGGGCTGGACAGCAGAAATGAAAATACCTTTTAGTCAATTGCGTTTTGGAAAAGCAGAAGAGCAAGTTTGGGGACTTAATATTAATAGAACCATTTTTAGATTGCAAGAAAGGTCTTTATGGCAAAGAATACCAAACAACCAGGCTGGTTTTATAAGTGAAGCTGGTGAGTTGCATGGGTTAAAAAAATTAAAAGCACAAAAGCAATTAGAAATACAGCCATTTACGGTTACGCAATTTGATACGTATCCTGCAGAGGCAGGTAATCCCTTTAGAACTGGAAACGATTTTAAACTTAATGCGGGTTTAGATGCAAAAATTGGAATTACCAACGATTTAACACTAGATTTAACTGTAAATCCAGATTTTGGGCAAGTAGAAGCAGATCCTGGAGCCATAGCTTTAGATGGTTTTCAGATTTTCTTTAGAGAACAACGTCCGTTTTTTGTAGAAAATAGTAATATTTTCGATTATGAGTTTGCTAACGGAAGAGATAATTTATTTTACAGTAGACGAATAGGAAGAAACCCTTATAGAACTGCAAATCTAGCCCCTGGAGAGTTTGCGAATGAACCACAGAATACTCGAATATTAGGAGCAGCTAAATTTTCTGGCAAAACCAGAAACGGTTGGTCTATAGGTGTTCTAGAAAGTGTAACCGGTAATGAGTTTGCAGAAATTAGAGAAGTAAATGGAGGCACAAGAGAAGAAATTGTTGCTCCTTTAACTAATTATTTTGTTACTCGTGTTCAAAAAGATTTTAACGAAAGAAATTCTTTTATTGGCGGAATTTTTACAGCCACAAACAGAAATTTAAATTTTAACGAGCTACACAAAGCAGCTTACACAGGAGGTATTGATTTTCAGCACAACTGGAAAAATAGAGCGTATTATTTAGACGGAAACGTTATTCTAAGTCATGTTTTGGGAAGTGCAGAAGCTATTACGCAAACTCAAACCACGTTAAGACACAATTTTCAAAGAATAGATGCTACTCATGTTTCTGTAGACCCTAATAAAATGTCTTTATCAGGAACTGGTGGTCGTGTTGAAATTGGTAAAAATGGTGGTGGAAACTGGAGATATAATGGAGGTTTAGTTTGGCGTTCTCCAGAATTAGAATTAAACGATGTCGGTTTTTTAAGAAGAACTGACGAGATTATTCAGTTTGGAAATTTAAATTACTTATGGCAGGTGCCTACAGAAAATTACAGAAGTGCGAGAGCAAGTTTTGAACAAAGTACTTTTTACGACTTTCAAGGAAATTCAAATAGAACTCGTTTTGAATTAAAAGGGAGTTTAAATTGGTTGAACAATTGGGCTATTGATACAGGTTATGGATACAATACTAATTTTTACGATAATTTCTTTTTAAGAGGAGGTCCAAGGTTTAGAAGACCAGATACCGGTTTTGCTTACTTGTTTTTAAATTCTGATAGAAGTAGAATGTTTAGTTTTACAGTTGGATATTCTAACAGGCATAGCCAAAAAAATGTAACCTCTAGAGATCGTTTTGTGATTCGTACAAACTACCAACCGTTCGATGCTTTTAGTATGTCTTTAAATGTAGAATATGCCAATTTATATGATGCAACACAATATGTAACTGAAACCAATTTTAATACAGCTGCTCGATATATTTTAGGTAAAATTCAAAACCAAACCTTAACAACTACATTGCGTTTAAATTACAGTTTTACGCCTAATATTTCTTTACAATTCTACGGACAGCCATTTATTTCTAAAGGGCAGTTTACAAATTTAAACTATGTGGTTAATCCTGTTGCAAATCGTATTAATAATAGAATATCTATTTATGACAATAATCAAATAAGTACACAAAATGATACTTATTTTATTGATGAAGATAGTGATGGAACTACAGATTACAGTTTTTCGAATCCAGATTTTTCATTTGTGCAGTTGCAAACTAATTTGGTAGCAAGATGGGAGTACATTCCTGGTTCTGAGTTATTTTTTGTTTGGGCAAGGGGTTCTGCTGGCAATGTAAACCCAACTGATAATTTGTTAAACAGTGTGTCTAACCAAGTTTTTGAAGCTCCTTCTAGTGATACTTTTTTAATAAAAGCTACTTATCGTTTTGCGAGGTAAAAAGAACGTATTTTATAGTTGAAATATAGCTAATCTGTCAAATGGATAGAATTAGCCATAAACTTATCATCCTCTATAGTTCCAATCACAGCCTTCCACAAAGTAGGCTTTATCGTCAAATCTTACAGCTAAATCACAGCCGGATTTGCTTTTTAATCCAAATTTACATTGACCACAAGAAAGCTCTGCAACTTCATTAAAGGTTGTTTTTTCTCTAGCACAAGATGCAAGTATCAATAGACCTAGAATTATTGTTTTTTTCATAACGACTCTTCCTAGTACTTCTTTTATTTTTTTGTCCAGCTATCTCTTAAGCCTACAATTTTATTAAAAACTAAAGCCTCTGGAGTAGCATCATAATCCACATTAAAATAACCTAATCGCTGAAATTGAAAACGTTCACCAATTTTAGCAGTTTGTAAACTAGGCTCCAAAAATGCATTGATCACTTCTAACGAATTAGGATTAACAAACTCCATAAAATCTTTGTCTTTATGAGAGTCAGGTGCTTCATCTAAAAGTAAACGATCATAAGCCCTAACCTGTGCTTGTATAGCGTGTTTTATAGAAACCCAGTGAATGGTTCCTTTTACTTTTCGCATACTTTCTGGCGTTCCACTTCCAGATTTCGTTAAAGGATCGTAAGTACATTGTATTTCAGTGATCTTTCCATTTTCATCTTTTGTACAGCTATTTGCTGTAATAAAGTAGGCATTTTTTAAACGAACTTCTTTACCCAATTTTAAACGGAAAAACTTTTTATTAGCCTCTTCTCTAAAGTCCTCTCTTTCGATATAAATTTCTCTAGAAAATGGAACTTTTCTGCTACCAAAACCATCTTCATAGTCGTTATAACTTGCCTCTAAAAGTTCTTCTTCTCCTTTAGGGTAATTGGTGATTACAACTTTTACAGGATCTAAAACCCCCATTACTCTTTTGGCTGTTTTATTAAGATCTTCTCGAATTTTAAACTCTAAAAGAGCTACATCAATTACATTTTCTCGTTTAGAAACACCAACGGTATCTATAAAGCTCCTAATAGCAGCAGGTGTATATCCTCTTCTTCTTAAACCAGAAATTGTTGGCATTCTTGGATCATCCCAACCAAAAACTATATTTTCTTCTACCAGTTTCAATAACTTTCGCTTACTCATAATAGTATAGCTTAAGTTTAAACGAGAAAACTCGCGTTGTTTTGGCGGATTTGGATAATCAGATTTACTGTAATTATGAACGTTTTCTATAAACCATTCGTACAATTCTCTATGAGGTTTAAACTCTAAAGAACATAATGAATGTGAAATTTGTTCTATATAATCGCTTTCTCCGTGAGTCCAGTCATACATTGGATAAATACACCAATCAGAACCAGTTCTATGGTGTGCTTTGTACATGATTCTATACATTAACGGATCTCTCATTAACATATTTGGACTAGCCATATCAATCTTTGCACGCAAAACATGTTCACCCTCTTTAAACTCTCCTGCTTTCATTGCTTGAAAAAGCTCTAAGTTTTCAGCTATAGTTCTATTTCTAAAAGGACTATTTGTGCCTTCTTCTGTTGGTGTGCCTTTTTGTGTTCTCATTTCTTCAGAAGTCTGAGAATCTACATAAGCTTTACCGTCTTTAATCAACAGTAGTGCCCAGTCATACAATTGCTGAAAATAATCTGAAGAATAACATTCGTTTTTCCATTGATATCCAAGCCAAGAAATATCTTCTTTAATGGCATCTACATATTCTTGCTCTTCTTTTGCAGGGTTTGTATCATCAAATCTTAAGTTTACAGGTGCATTATATTTTTCTCCTAGTCCAAAACTTATACCAATTGCTTTGATATGGCCTATGTGTAAATAGCCGTTTGGCTCAGGTGGAAAACGAAAACGTAAGGTTTCTTTTGGCATTCCATTCGCCAAATCGTCTTCTATAATATGTTCTAAAAAGTTAAGTGATTTGTGATCTTCAGACATCCTTGTATTTTAAAGTATATTTAATACAAAATTACATAAAATACTTTTTGAAACTATTATTTTACCATTTAAAGATGAAGTAAATTATTGCTGTTTATTTTATTCTTTTAGCTAGAAAAAAATAATAGTATTTAAATGTTTTGTAACAAATTAGTAAATTGATCTTCTAATATAAAATCATTTAAATTATGAGCAAACATATATCTAATTACAGTTGCCCTAAGTGTCATCATACCACCTATAAATTAGGAGAAATGAGAGCTACTGGAGGAACATTATCTAAAATATTTGATATTCAAAATCAAAAATTTACAAGCGTTACTTGCGAGAGATGCACGTATACTGAGTTTTATAAAACAAAAACAAGTGCAATTAGTAATGTTTTTGATTTTTTCACGAATTAGAAATTTAAAGTCCTCTGTTTTTTATCGTATTTTTGTAAACTGAAAACGTTAACAAAAATGCATACCTTTTCGTTTAATCATTTGGCATTATCTGTTTTAGATATAGAGCAATCTATAACTTTTTACACCTCGGTATTTGGTTTTAAAGAAATTAAAAATACTGCATCTGCTTCTAAAACAAGATGGTTACAATTGGACGGAAAAATACAATTGCATTTAATTGTTAGGTCTAACTTTAAAATTAAAACCAACAAAGCAGTCCATTTTGCACTATCTACCAAAGATATTGTTGGTTTTACGAAAAAATTAGATCGTTTAGGAATAGAGTATTCAGACTGGATAGGATCTGTAAATAAAGACTACATTAGAAATGATGGTGTTTTACAAGTATATTTTCAAGATCCCAATCAACATTGGATAGAAGTTAATAATGCAGTATAATTGGTAACCTTTGTGTTTTATGAAGAAAGAAAGTAAAAAACCAGATTTAGTAGTTTTTAATGAAGATACTCAGCAATATGATGCGGCTTTAAAACCTTATGGAACTTCTGCAAGCTCTCCAGTAATAAAGCCTTTAAATACTGCAAGTTGGAAAAACGATGGAATTCAACGTGTTAACAAACAACTTAAATCTAAGTTCGATGAAGTTAAAAAAGAGTACGAGGCTTTACTTGAGAAGTTTGAGTATAATGATTTAATTTACAATGCAAAATTTAGTTTCGAACCAATTTTTGGAGAAAACTATCATTTGTATAATAACAAAAACAATGAGCCTTTTTTGTCTATTATAGCTCCAGAGCAATGTAGTTTTGAGTATTTAGGTTCATTCAGGTTGAACACAGATAAAATGTGGGAAAAAATAGAAACTTTACCTAAAGAATCATAAATGGGAATAATTAAAGTAAATAATATAAAACTTTATGCTTATCACGGATGTTTAGATGAAGAAGCTAAAATTGGTTCATGGTATAGGGTTGATGTTGAGGTAAAAGCAAATCTGCAAAAATCTGCAAAAACAGATCAATTAAGTGATACTGTAGATTATGTTCATTTAAATCATATTGTAAAAGAAGAAATGCAAATACGTTCTAAGTTATTAGAAGAAGTTGCCCAAAGAATTTTAGATCGCTTTTTCAAAGAGATAAAAATGCTTAGAAAAGCATCGGTTGCAGTTTCTAAGATTAACCCTCCTATTGGTGGAAATGTAGAAGAGGTTGTTATAGTGTTGTCTAAGAAAAGATAATTCATTTGAATCTAAATCAAGTTACAATACTATCTTTAGATTTAGATAAAGCAGTTATATTTTATAAAACCTTAGGTTTAAATTTAATTGTAGATGCTTTGCCTTACTATGCAAGATTTCTTTGTCCAGATGATAATGCAACATTCTCAATTCATAAAGTAGAACAATTATCTCAAAATTCAGAGACTTCTATATACTTTGAGTGTGAAAATTTAGATGATAAAGTATCGAATTTGATTAGTCAAGGTATTATTTTTGACGAATTACCAAATGATAAACCATGGTTATGGAGAGAAGTTCGTTTAAAAGACTTGTATGGCAATCAATTGATTTTATATTTTGCAGGAGAGAATAGAATTAATCCTCCTTGGAAAATCAAAACGTAAAAAATACTTGCAAGCTTTGTAAAATTGCGTAAATTTGCAGTCCAATTGAAAAAAGGTGTCTTGGCCGAGTGGCTAGGCAATGGTTTGCAAAACCATGTACAGCGGTTCGAATCCGCTAGACACCTCAAAAAAACTCTGAAATTTATATTTCAGAGTTTTTTGTTTTTTTTCAAGAAAGATGCACTTTTTAATTAGAATCTTTAGAATTTTCTTAACGATTAACAATCTTTTTTTTAACATCTTTGTAACAATCTAAAGTTATAGAGAAGATGAAAATTTACCCAATAGAAACAGGAAATTTTAAACTAGATGGTGGTGCAATGTTTGGAGTTGTGCCTAAAACTATTTGGCAAAAAACAAATCCTGCAGATGCTAATAATTTAATAGACATGAGCATGCGTTGTTTGCTTATTGAAGATGAAAATCGATTGATTTTAGTAGATACAGGATTAGGAAACAAACAATCAGATAAATTTTTTGGATACTATTATTTATTTGGTGATTTTTCTTTAGATGCTTCTCTAAAAAACTTAGGATTTCATAGAGATGACATTACAGATATCTTTTTAACTCATTTGCATTTCGATCATTGTGGAGGTGTAATTGAAAGAAACAAAGAAGGTTTACTAATACCTGCTTTTAAAAATGCCAAAGTTTGGTCTAATGAAAAACACTGGTCTTGGGCTATAGAACCAAACCCAAGAGAAAAAGCATCCTTTTTAAAAGAGAATATCAACCCAATAAAAGAAAGTGATCAACTAGAGTTTATACATAGCAATTATCAAGAGCAAATTGGTTTTGATGTTTTATTTATGGATGGTCACACAGAAAAGCAAATGCTTCCTAAAATAGAATACCAAGGAAAAACCCTTGTATTTATGGCAGATTTGTTACCAACAACTGGGCACATACCTTTACCTTATGTTATGGGTTATGATACTAGACCATTACTTACCATTAAAGAAAAAGCAGACTTTTTAAATCTAGCAGCAGATGAAAATTATTATCTTTTTTTAGAACACGATGCACACAATGAAATCTGTACTGTGAAACATACAGAAAAAGGAGTAAGATTAAACACTACACATAAGTTTTCAGAATTATTTAGTTAAAATTATACAGAAATGAGAAATGTAAGAGCGTATTTTTTAAGTGCTGCAATCGCACTTGTTTTTTTAGGATGTAAAACAACACAAAATGTTGTAGTGCAACCAAATTTTAATCTCGTAAATACAACACCAGCAAAAAAAACAGACTTATCAGAAAATGAATTTCAAAGATGGTCTCATTTAGATATTACTCAAGATTCTGTTGCAGGTATGAGTTTATCTAAAGCTTACCAGTTTTTAGAAGGTAAAAAAAGCAAAGAAGTTATTGTGGCAATTGCAGATTCTGGAGTAGATGTAAAACATGAAGATTTAAAAGGGGTGCTTTGGATTAATCCTTCAGAAATTGATAGCAACAATATTGATGACGATAAAAATGGTTACAGAGATGATGTTTTTGGGTGGAACTTTCTTGGAAATAAAGAGGGAGAAATAGTTACCATAGATCAACTAGAAATTACAAGATTAGTACAAAAAGGTAAATCTAAATTTGCTAATGTAGATGTTGTAAATCTTTCTGAACAAGATAAAAAAGAGTATGATGCGCATTTAAAATTAGTAAAAGAGTATGATGCCACAATTATAGAAAAAGAGGTAGAACTTAGTAAAATGGAAGATTACCTTATTACTCTAGGGTTAATTCAACAAGACTTTAAAGCTGTTAGAGATTTAGCAAAACAAAAAACGTTAACGCTAGAATTAGTAAATAGCTTAAATGTTCCCAATTTACAAACACTTGTAAAGGTGAAAAATGTGGCTAACATTCTTAAGCAAGGAATGAATGAAGATATGCTAAATGAAGAACATGAAAAAGTTGTAGAATATCTTAAGGAAATAAAAAAAGCGATGAAAGGGTATGATTTAGAAATGAATTTTCGCCAATCTCTGGGAGATGATTTATATGATATTACAGATAAATTTTATGGTAATAATAATGTGCTAGGTACAGCAGAAGTAGCAAAACATGGTACACATGTAGCAGGTATTGTTGCAGCTAATAGAGCCAATAGTATTGGTGCAATTGGTGTTGCAAATAATGTAAAAATTATGACTGTAAGAATTGTGCCTGATGGAGATGAACATGATAAAGATGTAGCTTTAGGTATTAGGTATGCAGTAGATAATGGGGCAAAAATCATAAACACAAGTTTTGGTAAACGTTTTTCGCCAAACAAAAATTGGGTATTTGATGCTATTAAATATGCAGCAGAAAACGATGTTTTAATCGTAAATGCAGCAGGCAATGATGGTAAAAATATAGATAGCAGAGCATCTTATCCAACAGACTCTAAAGATATAATTATTGAGTATGCAGATAATGTAATTACAATTGGTGCAAGTAGCTTGTCTTATGACAAAAATTTACCAGCAAGTTTTTCTAATTATGGTAAAATTAATGTAGATGTTTTTGCGCCTGGCGTAGATATTTACGCTCCGGTTCCAAATGACAAATATGAGGCTTTAAGTGGTACGTCTATGGCTGCACCATCAACAGCAGGAGTTGCAGCTTTAATTAGAGGATATTATCCAAACTTAACAGCAAAAGAAGTAAAAGAAATAGTAATGAATTCTGGGGTAAAAATAAACTTTGATGTTATTAAGCCAGGTTCACAATCAGAAGATAATCCAGAAGGAGAATTAATTCCTTTTGCTGAACTTTCAGTTTCAGGCAGAATTGTAAATGCCTACAATGCTTTACAATTGGCAGATTATATTTCTAACAAAAAATAATAGAATCAAACAATTAAAGATTGTTGCTATTTTTATACTTTTATAATCAATTAAAAATTCAAATTATAATGAGAAAATTATTACTTCTACTAGTATCTGTAGGTTTTATTGTTGCTTGTGCAGAAATTAAAGATGTTCAGTATTCAGAAAACTCTAAGGACACAATGTCTTCAAACGCTAATGGTTATTGGCAGCAGCAAGTAGATTATACTATGGATATTGATATGAATGTAAATAACTATCAATATAAAGGAACACAGAAGTTAGTTTACACCAATAATTCTCCAGATGATTTAGATCGTGTATTTTATCATTTGTATTTCAATGCATTTCAACCTGGTTCACAAATGGACGTACGTTCTTTAAATATTGCAGATCCAGACAGAAGAGTAGGAGATAGAATTAGCAAATTAAAGCCAAATGAAATTGGTTACATAAAAGTAAATTCTTTAAAACAAGATGGTGCAGCTGTAACTTATGAAACAGTAGGTACTATATTAGAAGTACAATTACAAAAGCCAATTAAAGCTGGTGAATCTGTAACTTTTGATATGCTTTTTGATGCTCAAGTACCTGTGCAAATTAGACGTTCAGGAAGAAATAGTAAAGAAGATGTTGCACTTTCTATGGCCCAATGGTATCCAAAAATGGCTGAATATGATTTTCAAGGATGGCACACTCCTCCATACATTGCTCGTGAATTTCATGGAGTTTGGGGAGACTTTGATGTTACTTTACATATAGACAAAAGTTACGTAGTTGGTGGAACAGGTTACCTACAAAATCCGCAAGAAGTTGGACATAATTATGCTGATAAAAATCAATCGTTAAATTTACCTGAAGGCGATAAACTAACATGGCATTTTAAGGCGCCAAATGTGCATGATTTTATGTGGGCTGCAGATCCTGACTATAATCATGATATGCTAAAAATGCCTTCTGGATCAACTTTACACTTTTTTTACAAGAAAACTTTAGACGAAGAATATCTCCAAAACTGGAAAAAGTTACAGCCTCAAACTGCGGAGTTAATGGCTTATTTTTCAGAAAATGTTGGCAAATATCCTTACAAGCAATATTCTGTTATTCAAGGTGGAGATGGAGGAATGGAGTATGCAATGGCTACATTAATTACAGGTAAACGTAAATATGGTAGTTTATTTGGGGTTACCGCACACGAAATGGCTCATACTTGGTTTCAATTTTTATTAGCTTCTAACGAAAGTTTACATCCTTGGATGGATGAAGGTTTTACAAGTTACATTTCTAATAAAGCCGAGAATCAAATATTAAATGAAAACAAAGAGAATCCACATGCTGGTTCTTATAGAGGGTATAGAACAATTGTAGAAAGAGGTTATGAAGAATCACTTTCTACGCATGCAGATAGATATCATACAAACTGGGCTTATGGTACTGCAAGTTACTCTAAAGGAAACATCTTTTTATCTCAATTAGAATATGTAATTGGTTCAGAAAATGTAGCTAAAGGTTTAAAAAAATACTTTAATGAATTTAGCTTTAAACATCCAACTCCAAATGATATTAAACGCTCTATGGAAAAAGTTTCTGGTATACATTTAGATTGGTATTTAAATGAGTGGACACAGACTACACACACCATAGATTATGGAGTAAAATCTGTTGATGATAAAACCATTACTTTAGAAAGAATTGGTAAAATGCCAATGCCTATAGATGTTGATGTAGAATATGCAGATGGTACAACACAAAGTTTTAATATTCCATTAAGGATAATGAGAGGAACTAAGCCAACTAATGCAACAGTTTTAGAAGATTGGGCTTGGGCTATACCAACATATTCTTTCAATGCTGCTAAGTCTGTTAAATCTGTTACAATAGACAAAAGTGGATTAATGGCTGATGTTAAATTAGATAACAATACTTATCCTATAAAATAAGTTTTAGAATAGTCATAAAATAAAAAAGTGAAGCTGTTTTAGCTTCATTTTTTTTATGTGTAAGAACTAATAGTTAGTTCAAAAATTCGTTTATTTTTTCTTTAGGAATAAAGCCCATTAGCATTGAGTAGATACCACAGACAATAAGAATAATACCCATAATACGCTTAACTCTGTAAACGACTAACGGAGTCATCTTACTTTTAAGTTGTTTTGCTAAAAGTATTTTACATAAATCTGTGATAATATACCCTAGTATAATGGTGGCAAAGTAACAGAAAATTGCATTTTGATTCATTTTTAAGGCTGGTCCGATTACTAAAATTGTACCTAGCCAAAATGCTAAAACACCTATATTTATAAAATTTAAAAAGAAACCCTTTATAAAAAGTTTTAAATAGTTGTTCTCTACAATAGGCACTTCTATACTTTTAGCAGACTCTAGATCTTCTTTTTTGTTTTCTTTATCAAAATACGTAATTAATCCGTAAATTATTAAAATCAATCCTCCAATAAAAAACAGTCTTGGGTCGTCTTTTATCTTTTCTAACAAAGATCTACTTCCATAATAACTAATAAGAATAAAACAGATATCACCTAAAATCACCCCTAAATCTAGTGCAATAGCAGCTCTAGCTCCTTTTAAAATACTGGTTTGTATGAGCATAAAAAATACAGGCCCAATCATAAAAGCCATAAAAAAACCAATAAGAAAAGCGTTTTTAAAGTCGTAAATATCCATTGAAGCTAAAAATACTATTTTTTAGTTGAAGCATAAAAAAAAGGATGAGAAACCATCCTTATGTTTTATTTTTAGCGTTTATTTCTAAGCAATTAAACATCATCAAAATCAATAGAAATAGTTGCTGTTGTTGGATGAGCTTGGCAGGTTAAAATAAAACCTTCTTCTACTTCACTGTCTGTTAAAATTGAGTTTTTAGTCATAATAGCTTTACCTTCAGTTACTTTTGCTAAACAAGAACTACAAACTCCACCTTGACATGAGTAAGGAGGGTCTAAATCGTTACGTAAACTAGCGGCTAAAATATCATCTGATTGTTGCATGTTGAAAGTCGTTTCTTCATCATCTAGCAAAATTGTAATTTTAGAAGTACCCTCTTGTACTTCTGCTACAGCTTCCTTATCTATACTGGCTGTAAACAATTCAAAGTGAATGTTTTCTTTCGTAAAGTAGCCGCTTTTTAAAGTGTTAGTAACCTCATTTATCATTGCCTCTGGCCCACATAAATAGGCAGCATTAAAAGTGGTTTCTTTGTACATGTTTTTTACAAAGTAGTTGGTTACACTTTTATCTATTCTTCCTTTTAATTGGTTTTTTACTTCTTCTCTACTAAAGATATAGTGTAGCTTGAATTGTGTTGAATATTCTTCTTTTAAAGAATTCAATTCATCATAAAAGATAGTGTCTGCTGCAGTTTTGTTACCATAAACCAAGGTAAATTTAGAAGTTGGTTCATTTTCTAAAACAGACTTTACCATAGAAAGAATAGGTGTAATTCCTGAACCTGCAGCAAAAGCAATATAGCTTTTGTTTGACTCTGGTTGCAATTCAAACCTACCTTCAGGAGCAGAAATATCTATCTCATCTCCAGCTTTTAGAACAGAAGTTGCATACTGAGAAAATTTGCCATTTTCTATAGCTTTTATTGCTACTCTAATTTCACCACTTTTAGCAGTAGAACAAATGGAATATGCTCTTCTTACTTCTTCTCCATTTATTATGGTTTGTAGTGTTATGTATTGCCCAGCAACAAAATTAAAACCTTGTTTTAATTGTTTAGGTATATCAAATAAAACAGAAACCGCGTTTGCGGTTTCTTGTTTAACTTCTTGTATGTTTACTTTGTGAAAATTTGCCATTTTAAATAAATATAAATTCTATTATAAATTAGTTCTCGATACAATTTTTCATACCTCAAAATCATTCGAACTGACATTAAGGATTACATCTATACTAAATTATTTGCAATTAAATATTCAGCTATTTGAACTGTGTTGGTTGCAGCACCTTTTCTTAAGTTGTCTGCAACAATCCACAAATTTAAGGTATTTTCTTGAGATTCGTCTCTTCGAATTCGTCCAACAAATACTTCATCTTTATCATGCGCATTTATAGGCATTGGATATATGTTGTTTGCCAAATCATCTTGAACATCAACTCCCGGAAAATCATTTAATAATTGACGCACTTCAGCCAAATCAAAATCATTTTCAAATTGTACATTTACAGCCTCTGAGTGCCCACCAGCAGTTGGAATACGAACAGCTGTTGCAGTAACTGAAAAAGAGTTATCTCTTAAAATTTTCTTTGGCTCCTTTACCAATTTCATTTCCTCTTTGGTGTAACCATTTTCTAAGAAAATATCGCAATGAGGTAAAGCGTTTCTACCAATTTTGTATGGGTAAGCCATTTCTCCATCAACACCGGCTTCTTCATTATCTAATTGTTGCACCGCTTTTACTCCTGTTCCAGAAACAGATTGATAGGTAGAAACAACCAAACGTTTCATAGTGTATTTTTTGTGCAAAGGCGCTAAAGCCATTACTAACTGAATGGTAGAGCAGTTTGGGTTTGCTATAATTTTGTCATCAGCAGTTAAAACATCACCATTAATTTCTGGTACTACCAATTTTTTATCAACATCCATTCTCCAAGCAGAAGAATTATCAATAACTGTGGTGCCAACTTCAGCAAATTTTGGAGCCCATTCTAAAGAAGTTTCTCCACCTGCAGAAAATAAGGCAATATCTGGTTTTAAGTTTACAGCATCCTTTAAGGTTACTATTGTAAACTCTTTGCCTTTGTAACTTAATTTTTTACCTGCAGATCTTGCAGAAGCTACAGGAATAAATTCTGTTATTGGTAAATTGCGTTCTTCTAAAACTTTTAACATTACTGTGCCAACCATACCTGTTGCACCAACTACTGCTACTTTCATTATTTTAAATTTTGATTCTAAATTCTTTACAAAGATGAGAACTAAATAAATGCTAACCATTATTTTAATAAATATTTACCAATATATTTCCAGTTGTTTAAATTTTAACAAGATGTAGTAAAATTTAATTTTGAAGCTATTTCCAGCTTTCAGCACTCGCTTTTTTATGCTGAATTTATTTCAGTATCTTTCTATATGAAAACTATTTTAACTACTATTAACAGAAGTTGAATGAGTTTAGCATAAAAAAGAGCTTAAACAAAGTCTTCAATCTAGGCTAAGCATTTTTAGAATTGTATGTGTTTAGGTCATTTTAAGATTAAACAAATTGCCTTCGGTTTCTAAAATAATTGTAGTTTTGTATAGAATTATTTTACGAACAAAAACTGAATAAAGTTCAGCTTAAAAAAAGGTATAGCATGCAACTGTACAATAAATTAAGCGCAAAAGAACGCGCAGAATTAATTGATAAAGCTGGTAAAGACAGACTTACCATTTCTTTTTATCAATATCATCAAATTAAAAACCCACAAATCTTAAGAGACAAGTTATTTCTAGAATGGAATGCTTTAGATGTTTTAGGACGAATTTACGTTTCTTACGAAGGTATTAATGCTCAACTTTCTGTGCCTTCAGAAAATTTTTATGCGTTAAAAGATCAATTAGATAGCATTAGCTTTCTAAAAGATATTCGTTTAAATGTAGCTGTAGAACAAGACAATAAATCGTTTTTAAAACTAAAAGTTAAAGTTAGAAACAAAATTGTTGCTGATGGTTTGAACGATGATACTTTTGATGTTACCAACAAAGGTGTGCATTTAAATGCCAAAGAGTTTAACGAAATGTTGGCAAACCCAAATACGGTTTGTGTTGATATGCGAAATCATTACGAAAGTGAAATTGGGCATTTTGATGGAGCTGTAACTCCAGATGTAGATACCTTTCGTGATTCGTTAGATATTATAGAAGAAGACTTAAAAGACAACAAAGAGGATAAAAATCTATTGATGTATTGTACAGGAGGTATTCGTTGTGAGAAAGCCTCTGCATACTATAAGCATAAAGGATTTAAAAATGTGTTTCAGTTAGAAGGTGGTATTATAGAATACACACGTCAAGTAAACGAAGAAGGCATAGAAAATAAATTTATAGGTAAAAACTTTGTGTTCGATCATAGAAGAGCAGAGAAAATTACAGATCATGTAGTTGCAAATTGTCATCAATGTGGAAAACCTTGTGATACGCATACCAATTGTGCAAATGAAGGATGTCATTTGTTATTTATTCAGTGTGATGAGTGTTCAGAAAAAATGGAAAACACCTGTTCTACAAGTTGCCAAGAAATTATTTATTTACCTTATGAAGCGCAAAAAGAACTTCGAAAAGGCAAACACGCGAGTAATAAAATTTTTAAGAAAGGGAGAAGTAAGGTTCTAAAATACAAGAACTAATTTCTTAAATAATATAGCAAAAAAGACCTCATATGAGGTTTTTTTTATGCGAATCAGCAAATACTAATTCGTTTACTACGAATTCTAATTTAGATATTTATTAAGAAAATAAAGGCTATAATTTAGGTGTATAATTAAAGAAAAATAAAGAAGATTTATGTTGAAAAAGCTATTTTTTCATTCTTTAAGAATACGTATATTTACGAAATAGATAAGATTAGGTGCAAACATTGTATAAGCCTGATTATCAAATTATGAATCATACGTTTTCTAGCAAATTAGCCTATTATCAAGGTCCATATTTACTAAGTAGTATTAGTAAAAGCTAAGAACGGAAAAAAATATATATTTTACATGGCATGTGGAAGTTGTGGTACAACAGAAAATGGAGTACCAAAGGGTTGTAAAAGTAATGGTAATTGTGGCACAGGAACTTGTGTAAGTGGAAGTGAAAAACTAGCTGTTTTCGATTGGCTTTCGAATATGAAATTACCAAGTGGGCAAGAGAGTTATAATATTTTTGAAGTACGTTTTAAAAACGGAAGAAAACACTTTTATAAAAATGTAGATAATTTACCCTTAACTATGGGTGATATTATTGCAGTAGAGGGTTCTCCAGGTCATGATATTGGTACAATTTCTTTAGCAGGTGAATTGGTAAAAGTGCAAATGAAAAAACGCAAAATTACTGAAGATCATGAAAATGTTAAGAAAATATATAGAAAAGCTACTCAAAGAGATATAGACGTATGGCAAGTTGCTAGAGCTAAAGAAGAAGAAACGCAAAAAAGAGGTAGAGAAATTTTAGGAAAGCTTGGTTTACAAATGAAGCTCTCTGATGTAGAATATCAAGGAGATGGAAACAAAGCAACTTTTTACTACACAGCAGATGCTAGAGTAGATTTTAGACAATTAATTAGAGATTTAGCAGGCGCGTTTTCCATTAGAGTAGAAATGAAACAAGTTGGCGCTAGACAAGAAGCTGCAAGGTTAGGTGGTGTTGGTTCTTGTGGGAGAGAATTATGCTGTTCTACTTGGTTGACAGATTTTAGAAAAGTAAGTACATCTGCAGCAAGGTATCAACAATTATCTTTAAACCCACTAAAATTAGCAGGTCAATGTGGTAAATTAAAATGCTGTTTAAATTTTGAATTAGATACCTATTTAGATGCGTTAAAATCTTTTCCAAAACAAGACCTTGTTTTAAAAACAGAAAAGGGTGATGCTGTCTTTGTTAAAATGGATATTTTTAAAAAGTATCTCTGGTATACCTATAAAGAAGAGCGTTTTAAATGGTTTCGTTTAACATTAGATCAAGTACAAGAAATTATAGAGCTAAATAAAAATAATGAGAAATCTGTTTCTTTAGAAGAATATGAGTCTGATTTAGAAATTGTTGAAAAAGTAAGTTTTGAAGATGCTGTAGGACAAGATAGTTTAACACGTTTTGATGCACCTAAACCAAGTAACAGAAGAAGAAATAACAGGAATAAGAGAAAGAAAAAACCTGTTACTATAATTGCTGAAAAAACTTCGAATCAAAATAAAAATAATTCACAGAAAAGAAAGCCTAGAAATAACCCCAACCAAAATAACCCAAAAGCGGAAGGAGCCAAGCCAAATAAACCTAGAAGAAATAATAGAAATAGAAAAAACAACAAAAATCAAAATGGGAATAGTGCTAAAGAAAACTCATAAATTTTTTATTTTATTTCTAATTACTGTTCTGTATAGTTGCAACTCTAATATTGAGTTTACAGAATACAATACATTGCAAAATAGTAATTGGAAATCTCATGAGAAAGTCTCATTTATTTTTGAGGTGACAGATACTATTAAACCCAAAAATTTGTTTATTAATATTAGAAATAACAATAACTATCCATTTAGTAATTTATATGTTATAACTGAGTTAAAAACTCCAAATGGAGACCAAATTATAGATACTTTACACTATGCAATGACAGATGCTAAAGGAAAATTTTTAGGAAATGGCTTTGCAAACCTAATAGAAAATAAACTCTTTTATAAAGAACAAATAAAATTTGCAACCCCTGGAGAATATCAATTTAATATTCGACATGCAATGCGAAAAAATGGCCAAATAATTCCTTTAGCTCAGTTAGAAGGGATACAAGATATTGGTTTTAGTATCGAAAAATAGTATAAAATGGTAAAGGAAAAGATAAGTTTTAGAAAATATATTATCTGGTTTTGGGCACTCATTTTAGGAGGTGTTTTAATTTTGGCAGGTTTGTTTTTTACAGCCTCTATAGGTGGTTTAGGTGATTTACCTACTTTTGAAGAATTAGAAAATCCACAAACCAATCTAGCTACCGAGGTAATTTCTTCAGATGGTGTAACCATAGGTAAGTATGCTACAGAAAATAGAACACCTGTTCATTTTAATGAATTACCTCAAAATTTGGTAAATGCATTAGTAGCTACAGAAGATGAGCGTTTTTACGACCATTCAGGTATCGATTTTAAAGGGACAGCAAGAGCTGTTTTAAAGCCAGGTAGTGGAGGTGCAAGCACAATTACACAACAATTGGCAAGAATGTTATTTACTGGTCCAAAATCTAGGAATAAAATTAAAAGAGTACTTCAAAAAGTGAAAGAATGGGTAGTTGCTACCAAGTTAGAAAAGCAATATACCAAGCAAGAAATTATTGCGATGTATTTAAACAAATACGATTTTTTAAATCAAGCAGTAGGTATTCGTTCAGCAGCTAGAATTTACTTTGGTAAAGAACCAAAAGAGTTAGAAATTCATGAATCTGCAATGTTGGTGGGTATGCTTAAAAACTCTTCATATTTTAATCCATTAAGAAGGGAAGCATTAGTAAAACAAAGAAGAAATGTTGTTTTATTACAGATGACGAAAAATGATTTTATTACAGAAGAGGAAAAGAAAAGTTTACAACAATTACCTTTAGAATTAAATTATACTCCAGAAAGTCATGATGAAGGATACGCTACTTATTTTAGAGCACACTTGCAAAAATTGATGCGTACTTGGGTAAAAAATTATCCAAAACCAAATGGAGAGGAATACAACATTTTTAAAGATGGCTTAAAAATTTATGTTACTATAGATTCTCGAATGCAAAAATATGCAGAAGAGGCAGTTACAGAACATATGGCTAATTTACAATCCTATTTTTTTAAAGAGCAAAAATACAATAGAACTGCTCCTTTTTACGATTTAGAAAAAGAGCAAATTGATAGAATTTATCAAAGAGCAAAAAGAAACTCAGATCGTTATAAGCGTTTAAAAGCTGTTGGAAAAACAACCAAAGAGATAAATAAAATATTTAGCACTAAGACAAAAATGAAAGTCTTTTCGTGGAAAGGGGTTAGAGATACTGTAATGTCTCCTAATGACTCTATTAGGTACTACAAACATTTTCTACGTTCTGGATTATTATCAATAACACCAGAAACAGGTCATATAAAAGCTTGGGTTGGTGGTATTAATAATAAATTCTTTAAATACGATGCTGTAGCACAACAAAAAAGACAGGTAGGTTCAACATTTAAGCCATTTGTATATGCAACAGCTATTAACCAATTAAGAATGTCTCCCTGTGACAAATTACCAAACATACGCTATACTATACCCAAAGGTAAATATGGAATTCCAGAAGCTTGGACACCAGATAATTCTTCAGAAAAATATGGAGGTATGCTTACTTTAAAAGAGGGTTTAGCAGGATCTATAAATACAATTTCAGCAAATTTAATAGATAAAGTAGCTCCAGAAAATGTTGTTCGTCTAGCAAAAGCTTCGGGGATAGAAACGAACATAAGAGCCAACCCATCTATAGCTTTAGGTGCAGTAGACTTGTCTTTATTAGAAATGGTAAGTGCCTATAGTACTTTTGCAAACAGAGGCTTACGAGTAAAACCAATGATTATCACTCGAATAGAAGACAAAAACGGTACAGTTTTAAAAGACTTTGTTTCTGAAACACAAGAGGTACTGAGTGAAGAGTCTGCGTACGTAATTTTAAATCTATTAGAAGGAGTTACACAATCTGGTTCTGGTATAAGGTTGAGAACAGACTGGTCTTCAGGAGGTGGAGCTGTTACTGGGTTCCCTTATAATTTTACAAATCCTATTGCTGGTAAAACAGGAACAACTCAAAATCAATCTGATGGTTGGTTTATGGGTATTGTACCTAATTTAGCCACTGGTGTTTGGACAGGAGGTGAAGATAGAGCAACTCATTTTGCTGGTATTGCAAAAGGCCAAGGAGCTACAATGTCTCTCCCAACTTGGGCTCTTTTTATGAAAAAATGTTATGCAGATGAATCGTTAAACATTAGTGTGGAAGAGTTTGAAAAACCAGAACAACTTACTATAGATATTAATTGTAATAAAATAGAGGAAGAGGATATACAGAAACTTCCAGAAGATGACACAGATTTTTAAGAATTTTTTAAAAATATTGCTATGATTAACAAAAAAGTAAAAAATGTACAAGAGGCTTTAAAAGGTGTAAAAGACAACATGACTTTAATGTTGGGTGGTTTTGGACTTTGTGGTATTCCTGAAAACGCCATTTTGGAATTAGTAAATTTAAATGTTAAAGACGTTACTTGTATATCTAATAATGCAGGTGTAGATGATTTTGGATTAGGTTTGTTGCTACAAAACAAACAAATAAAAAAAATGATTTCCTCTTATGTAGGAGAAAACGATGAGTTTGAGCGTCAAATGTTGTCTGGTGAACTAGAAGTAGAATTAACTCCACAAGGAACTTTGGCTGAAAAATGTAGGGCTGCACAAGCCGGATTTCCTGCTTTTTATACCCCTGCTGGCTATGGTACAGAAGTAGCTGAAGGTAAAGAAACAAGAGAATTTGTTGGTAAAATGTATGTTTTAGAGCCCGCTTTTAAAGCAGATTTTGCTTTTGTAAAAGCTTGGAAAGGAGATGCTGCAGGGAATTTAGTCTTTAAAGGAACATCTAGAAATTTTAATCCCAATATGTGTGGTGCAGCAAAAATAACAGTTGTTGAGGTAGAAGAATTGGTAGAGGTTGGTGCTTTAGATCCTAACCATATTCACATTCCAGGAATTTTTGTTCAGAGAATTTTTCAAGGGACTAATTATGAAAAGAGAATTGAGCAAAGAACAGTAAGACAAAAAAAGTAAGTATGGCTTTAGATAAAAATGGAATTGCAAAACGAATTGCGCAAGAAGTTCAAGATGGTTTTTATGTAAATCTAGGTATAGGTATACCAACTTTAGTCGCCAATTACGTAAGAGAAGATATTGAGGTTGAGTTTCAATCAGAAAATGGTGTCTTAGGTATGGGACCTTTTCCTTTTGATGGTGAAGAAGATGCAGATATTATAAATGCAGGAAAACAAACTATTACTACAATGCCTGGTGCTAGTTTTTTTGACTCTGCAACCAGTTTTGCTATGATTCGTGGCAAGCATGTAGATTTAACAATTTTAGGAGCAATGGAAGTTGCAGAAAATGGAGATATTGCCAACTGGAAAATACCAGATAAAATGGTAAAAGGTATGGGTGGTGCCATGGATTTAGTAGCTTCTGCAGAGAATATTATTGTGGCAATGATGCACTCTAATAAAAGAGGTGAATCTAAGATTTTAAAACAGTGTTCTTTACCATTAACAGGGGTAGGCTGTGTAACAAAGGTAGTAACTAATTTAGCCTTTTTAGAAGTTAAAAATAACGCTTTTCATTTGTTAGAAAGAGCTCCAGGAGTTTCTGTAGAAGAGATTCAAAAAGCCACAGAAGGTACTTTAGTGGTTCATGGTGATATACCCGAAATGATGATTTAGTATGAATCAATTAAAATTTATCATACCTTTTCTTTTTGGATTAATTATATATAGAATACTTGGTTTTGAACTTAATTTTTATACGATAATTATTAATTTTGGATTAGCTTATGTATTAGCTCCAAAATTTAAAATTATTCAAAAACAGCATGGAGAGGAAGAGCAAATGAAATGGTTGTTTTTCAAAAAACTAATTAATAAAAAGCTATGATCTTCTAAGATGAAAAAAATAGCACATTATCAAAGATTAATTTTTTTATTCGTTTTCTTGTTAACCTACATAATTGCTTATTTCTGTATGTTAAAAAACCCAACGTTAAGAACCATTTTTTCGATTACATTGGCTTTTGTTTTATCGCCAAGAAAAAAGAGAATTGAAACACAAAATGGTGTGAAGACACAAATAACTTGGCTTTTTTTGAAAGAACCAATAATCATAGATTAATAATTAAAAGAATGATTTCTCTTTTCCTGTAGACAAATTTGAAAAAGGGTTAAAGAATTAAAAAAGAGGTAAATGAAAATAATATCATATAACGTAAATGGAATTAGAGCAGCAATAAAAAAAGGTTTTTTAGATTGGTTAACGGCAGCAAGTCCAGATGTAATTTGTATTCAAGAAACCAAAGCACATAAAGAACAACTAGATTTAACCTTATTTGAAGAAGCGGGTTATCCTTATCACTATTGGTTTTCTGCACAAAAAAAAGGCTATTCATCTGTAGCTATTTTGTGTAAACAAAAACCAAATCATATTGAATATGGAACAGGGATTGAGTCTATGGATTTTGAAGGTAGAAATTTACGAGTAGATTTTGATGAGGTTTCTATTATGAGTCTGTATTTACCCTCAGGAACAAATTTAGGTAGATTGAATTTTAAACTAAATTATATGGATGAATTCCAAGAATACATCAATAATTTAAAAGAAGAAATTCCCAATTTAGTAGTTTGTGGAGATTATAATATTTGTCATGAAGAAATAGACATTCACAACCCAAAAATGAAAGGAGTTTCTGGTTTTTTACCAGAAGAAAGAACTTGGATAGGAGATTTCATCTACAGTGGTTTTGTAGATAGTTTTCGTCACTTAAACAAAGATGTTCAACAATTTTCTTGGTGGAGTTATAGAGCCAACGCAAGAGCCAATAACAAAGGTTGGAGGTTAGATTACGCCATGGTTTCACAACCCTTAGAAGATAAAATTAGTCGTGCTTATATTTTACCAGAAGCTAAACATTCAGATCACTGTCCTATAGCTGTAGAATTAGATATATAAAATTTATGAGGTTATTTTTATTCTTTCTATTAATTAGTATTTCGGCTTTTGCGCATAAAAAAAAAGACGCTCTTTTAATTCTACAAGGAGATACTGTTATTGCCACAAAAATTGATACTGTTGAAATTAAAAACCAAGACTTCTTTACAGATAATGATTTAAAAGTTATCGATAGTTTATTGGTAGACTATAAATTTAGTTCTCCTCTAATTGATACTTTAGAGTATGTGCTTGATGATAAAGATGTTATTGGGAATACAATAAAAGTACTTACTACAGATTTATTAAAAGAACGATTGTCTAACTTAAATGACAATACGCCTTTTAATTTAGCTTATAACCCTGCTTTAGAGAAAGTAATCAATAGCTATCTGTTATACAGAAAAAAATATTACCCTGCATTAATGGCAAAAGCAAAGTATTACTTTCCGATGTTTGAGCAATATCTCGATCAATATGACATTCCTTTAGAAATGAAATATCTAGCGATTGTAGAGTCTGCGTTAAGGCCAAAGGTTAGGTCTAGAGTTGGGGCTTCTGGTTTATGGCAATTTATGTATGGAACAGGCAAACAGTTTGATTTAAAACTGAGTTCTTATGTAGATGAAAGGTTTGATCCTGTAAAAGCAACTGTTGCAGCTTGTAAATATTTAAGTCAATTGTATGGTGTTTTAGGAGATTGGGATTTGGCCTTAGCAGCTTATAACTCTGGGCCTGGTAATGTTTCTAAAGCCATAAAAAGATCGGGAGGATATAAAAATTATTGGAACATAAGACCATTTTTGCCGAACGAAACAGCAGGTTATGTTCCTGCTTTTTATGCTACTATGTATATTTTTGAATATGCAAAACATCATCAAATATATTCAGAATTACCAAAGTTTTTTAAATTTCAGACAGATACAGTTCGTGTAAAAAGAACCATTTCTTTCGATCAGATTTCAGAAACAATTAATGTAGATGAAGAGGTTTTAATTTTTTTAAATCCTGCTTATAAATTAAACATTATTCCCTTTGTAGTAGGCAGAGATTATGCGCTTCGGTTACCAAGTGCTAAAGTTATTGACTTTTTAGATAAAGAAAAAGAATTATATGCGTTAGCAGATGCAGATGATGCAAAAAGAGAAAAGCCGTTACCAAGGTATTTTGAAATGGATAAGCGAATTCGTTATAAAGTTAAAAGTGGTGATTATTTGGGTAAAATTGCAAATAAATTTGGAGTTAGAGTTAGTAGTATTAAAAGTTGGAATCGTCTAAAAAATAGTAACTTAAAAATAGGACAAAGGTTATATATTTATCCGAAAAGAATTTAATAAAAATACCTTTATCGTTTTTTTGGAATAATCTTTGATAATCTATTTAAAATTAAAAAAAATAATTCAATGAGAAAAATAGTTTCATTTGTAATCTTCGCCAATTTATTGGTTTCCTGTGTTGGAAATGACAAAATGGTGTTAAAAGATTCTATAGGAAGAATAAATAAAGTAATGGTTGTTGCTAAAATTAGTGATTGGACAGGAGATATTGGCCAAGAAATAAGAAATTCCTTTGGAGAGTTGATGGTAGGTTTACCGCAGTCTGAACCTATACTATCTGTTTCTCAAGTTGCTCCAAATGGCTTTAGTTCTATGATGAAGGCAAGTAGAAACATTTTAGTTGTTTCAGAAGGAAAACAAGCTAATTTTTCTGTAAAGCAAAATGTATATGCAAAACCTCAAACCATCATTAATGTCCAGGGTAAAGATGACAACGAAATCATAGAAATCCTTCAAAACCGTAAAGAAGAAATTAGAAAAATATTTTTAGATGCAGATATCGCATTTACTCAAGCTATATTTAACAAAGACCTAAGTAAACAACAATACAAAACCCTAAATAATTTAGGTTTAAGCTTAAACATCCCTAGTAAATTTAAAACGGTAGACGATACAGGAGATTTTTTATGGTTGCGTAATCATTTAACAAGTGGAATTGCAAAAACAGGAAGTAATAATATTTTGGTTTACAGTCTTCCTTTAAAAGATAAAACAGCCATTGTAGACAATATTGTAAGTAGTAGAAATGAAATAGGTGAAAAATATATACCTGGTTCAGACCCGGAAACTATGCATATGATTACAGAGGCAGCTTACACACCTTTTACTTTTGATGCAATAATTGATGGCAAAAAGGCTTTTGAAACTAGAGGTAAATGGGAAGTTAAAAATGATTTTATGGCTGGCCCTTTTTTAAATTATACAATTTTAGATGAAGCGAATAATCGTCTGATTGTAGTAGAGGGATTTACATATGCGCCATCGATTAAGAAAAGAGCTTTTTTATTTGAATTAGAAGCAATTGCAAAGTCTTTAAAAATTAAATAATTACTTTAATAAAAACTAAATATAAAAGCCGCTATTTAGCAGCTTTTATATTTTTTAATATCCTATTTTTTTACGAACTCTTTGTAGTACTTCATTAGCAGTTTCAGTAGCTTTTTCTGCTCCAAGTTTCAAGGCTTCGTCAATTTCATGATGGTTATTCATATAATGATGATAACGTTCTCTAATAGTTTCAAACTTGCCTATAATTAATTCATACAAGGCTTGTTTTGCGTGGCCATATCCATAATTCCCACCTTCGTAATTTGCTCTCATTTCTGTAATTTGCGCATCAGAAGCTAATAATTTATATAAAGCAAATACATTATCAGTATCTGGGTCTTTAGGTTCTTCTAATGGGGTACTATCTGTTTTTATACCCATAATTTGTTTTCTTAACTTTTTATCGGTTAAAAAAATATTGATGGTATTTTCTCTAGACTTGCTCATTTTTTCACCATCAATTCCTGGAACCAATTTTGTATTCTCTTGAATTTTAGCTTTTGGAGCTACCAATGTTTCTCCAACCACATTGTTAAACCTGTTGGCAACATCTCTGGTCATTTCTAAGTGCTGTAATTGATCTTTACCTACAGGTACAATTTCTGCATCATACAATAAAATATCTGCGGCCATTAACATTGGGTAGGTAAATAGACCTGAATTTACATCAGATAAACGGTCTGCTTTGTCTTTAAAACTATGAGCCAATGTTAACCTTTGGTAAGGAAAGTAACAACTTAAATACCAACTTAATTCAGTTACTTGAGGTATGTCGCTTTGTCTATAGAAAACAGTTTTGCTAATGTCTAAACCACATGCAAGCCAAGTAGCAGCAGTACTATAAGTGTTTTCCCTTAACTGTTTACCATCTTTAATTTGAGTTAAAGAGTGCATGTCTGCAATAAAAAGAAACGCTTCGTTTTTAGGATCATTTGCCATTTCTATTGCTGGTAAAACAGCTCCTAAAAGATTTCCTAAATGTGGTGTTCCTGTACTTTGTACTCCTGTTAAAATTCTAGACATTTATTAAAGTTTATCAAATTTTATTTAAAAAAAATTAAACGAAATTTTAAGTATTGTAGTACAAAAATAAGGTTTTGCACTTAAATTATATCAAAGAAAAGAAATTACTATTTTTGTCTGTATTTTGTTTTAAAAAAAAGTTAAGAAAACTCTATTTTGAAATTTATAAAAATTCCATTCTTATTACTTTGGCGTATTTGGTTTTATATGTTAATGACAATTACCATTTTAATAATGGTACCATTTATGTTAATTTTAACGGCTAAAGAATCGTATTACCCTGTGTTTTGGAAAATGGTAAGACTTTGGTCTTTCACATTGATTTATGGTATTGGCTTTTGTTTGAAAATTACCAAAGATAAAAATATAGAAGAAAATAAAAGCTATATGTTTTGTCCAAATCATAGCTCTTTAATGGATCCTTTTGTCATGGTTGCTTTAAGTAAAAACCCAATTGTTTTTATTGGTAAAAAAGAGCTGGTCAAAATACCAATTTTTGGTTTTTTTTATAAAAGAGTTGTGATAATGGTAGATAGAAGCTGCCCAAAGAGTAGAAAAAGAGTATTTAGAAAAGCAAAAGAGAAATTAAGGAACGGAGTTAGTATGGGTATTTTTCCAGAAGGACTGGTTCCCACTGAAAACATACCATTAGCACCTTTTAAAAATGGAGCATTTAGCTTGGCAATAGAGTTTCAAATTCCTGTAGTACCACAAGTTTATTATGATTGTAAACGTCTGTTCTCTTGGGATTTTTTTAAAGGTGGCCCAGGTGTTTTTAGAATCCATCAAAAAAATTTTATTGAAACTAAAAAATTAACATTAGCTGATGTAGATCAACTTAAAAAGCAGACCTTTGACTTAATTTATCAAGACTTGATAAATGATAAAAAGTATATGAAAGATACTAACAGACCAAATAATGAGCAAAAGTTTAAATCACCTTTATAGCGCAAAAGAAGAGAAACTGAATGTTATTTCTCATGGTTTGGGTTTACTTCTAAGCAGCATCGCTTTTCCTTTTTTAATTTACAAAGCACAAGATTTTGAAGGGTTTTGGCAGCCAGTAAGTTTTATTATTTACGGCTTAAGTATGATTGTTTTATATGCAACATCTACATTTTATCATGCAACTAAGGATCCAAAAAAAAGTAGAAAACTAAACATTTTAGATCATGCAGCAATCTATATTTTAATTGCTGGTAGCTATTCCCCTTTTTGTTTGGTGGGTTTAAACTCAGACTTGGGTTGGTATATGTTTTTGTTTGTTTGGCTTTTTGCTTTAGTAGGTGTTATTTTAAAGTTTTTTTTTACAGGTAGATTTGATAAAGTTTCTACAGCCATGTATTTACTTATGGGTTGGCAAATACTATTTTTCATTAAACCCTTAATGAATAGTATTTCTGCTGAAAACTTTTACTATTTGTTAGCTGGTGGTATCTTTTATTCTATTGGAGCAGTCTTATATTCAATTAAAAGGATGCCTTATAATCATGCAATTTTTCATGTATTTGTATTGCTTGGAAGTTTCTCACATTTTTTAGGTATTTATAACTTATAACACCCAGTTTTTAAAAGGATTTTTACTCAAGTTAGAGTTGTAATATTTAGAATCTCCTGTAACTTCTTTTCCCAGCCATGCTGGCTTATGGAAGCTTTCGTTTTCTGAATTAAGTTCTATTTCAGCAATAATTAAACCCTCATTATCTCCATAAAATTCATCTACTTCAAAAGTAAGGTGATCGTTTTTAATGAAGTACCTTGTTTTTTCTATTATCGATTCTTCACATAGTAAAAGTAAATTTTCAGCATCAGAAATTGTTATTTCTTTTTCCCATTCAAATCTTGTAGTACCTGATTTATTAGACTTGCCTTTTACAGTTAAATATGCGTTATCATCTTGAATTCTAACTCTTACAGTTCTTTTTTTATCCGTGTTTAAATACCCTTGTTTTAAAGTATTTGACTGATATACTAACTTCTTAAACTCGTTATTATTTACTAAAAATTTACGTTCAATTTCTAAACTCATATTATCTGAAGTTAATTTATACTTATGTATTTGATTTAATCGTTAAGTTATAATAATTAAATATCTTTGATTAAGAATTACAACGTTATGAAAAAAATATTTTTATCATACTTTTTATTTATTGTTTATGGACTTTTTTCACAAGTTGATTACAGTAATTCTTGGGAAGATTTTTATTCCTATAATAATATTAAAGATTTCGTAAAAGTAGACAATATTATTTATGCTTTAGCCGATAATGCTGTATTTACATACAACGAAACTACCTTAGAAACCAAGAAGTTTTCTTCTATACAAGGTTTGTCTGGAGAAACAACATCTGCGATTTTTTATAATGAAACTGAAAAACGTTTAGTTATTGGTTACGAAAATGGTTTGATTGAGGTTATTGATGATAATGGAGAAATTACCATATCATCTGACATTACAAACTTTAATCAGACAGGGTTAAAAAGAATTAATCACATAAGTGAATTTGAAAATACATTATACTTGTCTACACCTTTTGCTATTGTTGAATATGATATTGAAAATTTAGAATTTGGCGACACCTTTTTTATAGGTGATAAATCAACTTTATTAAACATAAATCAAACATTAATAGCTAATAATGTAATCTATGCAGCTACAGAAGATGGTATTTTTATAGCTGATGTAAATAGTAACTTATTAATAGATTTCAACAATTGGAAGCAACTGTTTGATGGTCGAAATTTTAGTAATATATCACTTTTTAATAACCAAGTTTATATTTCTGAAGGGAATAGATTGTATCAATTACTAGAAAATAATACTTTAAATCAAATAAGAGATTTTTCTGAAACAGTTTTAGGTTTGAAAAATTCAGATAATCATTTGACAGCTACTTTAAATAAAAAAACAATTGTTTTAGATAATACAAATAATGAGATTTCTGAATTTACAACAACATCTGATTTCGATTTTACATTATCGAATTCTTTATTTATAAATAACACTATTTACTTAGGAACTAAGGAATTTGGAATTTTAAAAACAAATATAAATCAAATAGATGTTTTTGAAGAAATCCATCCTCAAGGACCATCGTCCAATGATGTTTTTTCAATTGATGTAAAAGATGATAACCTATGGGTTGTATATGGAGGTTATGATATTACCTATACATCTATTTATAAAAAAGCAGGTTTTAGTCATTATGTAGAAGGAAATTGGATAAACACACAATTTGACCCTAATTTTCCAGTAATCGATTTGAATCATGTTACTATAGATCCAAATGCAGAAAATAGGGTTTATATAAGTTCATTTGGAGATACAGGAGCTATAAACTCAGTTTCTACAGGTGGTTTATTAGTTGTTGAAAATAACGAAATAAGTACCTTTTACAATCATTTAAATAGTGGTTTAGAAGATTTAGAACCAACACAACCTAATAGAGTAACATTAAGAATTAGTGGCTCTGCCTTTGATAGAGAAGGTAATTTATGGGTAGCAAATATTAATAGAACAGACGAACTTAAAAAATTATCACCTTCTGGAGTTTGGAATAGCTATGATTTAAGTGGATTGAAAACCAATCCAAAAGAATTTGGTTTAAGTGAAATTGCCATAGATAATAATCAAACTATTTGGATGGGTACCAGAAGAAATGGAATTTATGCTTTTAATGAAATTGGAAACAGATCTAGAGTTTTATTAAATACACCTAATTTAGGTAGTTTACCAGATACAGATGTGCTAACAGTAGCTGTTGATAGATCTAATAGAGTTTGGATTGGAACTAGAACAGGAATGGTTGTTTTTAGAAATTCTGCTACCGTTTTTGATGCAGAAGTTTTAAATGCACAACCTGTAATCATAGAAGAAAATGGAGTAGGAGAACGTTTATTAGGTGATCAAAGAGTGAATTCTATAAAAGTTGATGGTGCAGATAACAAATGGTTTGGAACAGAGAGCGGAGGTGTGTTGTACACAAATCCTTCAGGAACAACAACATTAAATAACTTTAGTACTCAAAATTCACCTTTGCCTTCTAATAAAATCTTAAAAATTGCCATAGATGATTCCAGTGGAAAAGTATTTTTTGCAACTGACAAGGGTATTGTAGCATATAATAGTAATGTAGCTCCATTTGGAGATGTTTTAGAAGAAGTTTATGCATATCCTAACCCTGCTTTAAACAACCATAACACAGTAACAATTACAGGTAGAAATGGAAATAGTTTACCTAAAGGGACTAATGTGAAAATCTTAGATATTGCAGGCTATTTAGTGTATGAAACAAATGTTGTAGAAGGCCAAGAATTACAAGGAGGTAAAGTAGTTTGGAATAAAAAGAATCTTGCAGGTAGAAGAGTAGCATCCGGTGTTTATATTGTTTTACTTTCTAATGACGATGCTTCAGAGACCACCACCACTAAAATTGCAATTGTAAATTAATGGCAGTTGTAACCACAAAAGCAATTGTGCTTAGCGCTTTAAAATATGGTGATACCAGTTTAATTGTAAAATGCTATACACAAGAAGAAGGTATTAAAACTTATATGGTTAGAGGAGTTTTAAAACCTAAAAAGAAAGGCATAACTGCTGCTTATTTTCAGCCTTTAACACAACTAAAAATAGTTGCGAATCATAATACTAAAAACACTTTAAATTCACTTAAAGAGGTTCAGGTTTATCATCCATATAAAACAGTTTATAACAATATTGTAAAACAATCTGTAGTTTTATTCTTGTCAGAAGTACTAAACTATGCTATACAAGAAGAAGAACAGAATGCAACTTTATATGAGTATATAGAAACAACTTTACAATGGTTAGATTTGCATGATAATGTAGCTAACTTTCACTTGTTATTTTTGCTAAATTTAACTGGTTTTTTGGGTTTTTATCCAGAATTATCAGATGCTAATAAAAATGGTTTTGATTTGGCAGAGGGTGTGTTCTCTGAAAACTATGCAAACAAAAATGTAATCTACAAAAATGATTTTTATCAGTTTAAAAAGCTTTTGGGCATAAATTTTGATAAGATACAAGAAGTGTCTTTCAGTAAAGAAGAAAGGCAAATAGTTTTACAGATTATAATTCAGTATTTTAAACTACATTTGGGCAATTTTAGAAATCCTAAATCTTTACAAGTTTTAGAAACCGTTTTTAGTTAATGAAGAAGAACATTTTCATTTATATTATTTTTTTTATTTGTGGTTCAACACTCGCGCAAACCGTTAAAGTTTTAGATAAAGAAACAGGAAGAGGAGTTAAAAATGTGAGTATTTTTAATGAAGCAAATACCATAAGTTTAACTACAAATAAAGAGGGTTTTGCAGACGTTTCTTTATTAAAAGATAATGAGGTTATTTTATTTTCTCACATTTCTTATGCAGTTTATCGCATTAAAAAAGCCAATCTAAAGAATCGAAATTTTGTTATTCAGCTTATCAAAGAGTCAGAACAATTAGATGAAGTAGTTATTTCTGCTTTTAAGAAAGATGTTAAAACCAAAAGAATTGCAGAGAGAATTGCTGTAATTTCTAAGAAAGATATTCGCAAAATTTCTCCTCAAACTTCTGCAGATTTATTAGCAGCAATTCCAGGCATTAAAGTACAAAAATCGCAATTTGGAGGAGGTAGTCCTGTGATTAGAGGAATGGAATCTAATAGAGTTTTATTAGTGGTAGATGGAGTTAGAATGAATAATGCTATTTACAGGAAAGGGCATTTGCAAAACGCAATAACACTATCGCCTAATTTATTAGAAAAAACCGAAGTTGTTTTTGGACCATCTTCTGTAGTCTACGGTTCAGATGCTTTAGGAGGTGTAATTCACTACTATACAAAAACGCCTAAATTATCAGAAAATAACGAAGTTAACAGTCAGTTTTTTTCTAGATATTCTTCTGTAAATCAAGAAATAACCACGAGTATATCTGCTGAATTAAGTTTTAAAAGATGGGCGTCTTTTACCAGTATTTCATATTCAGATTTTGGTGATTTAAGAGCTGGTAAAAAAAGAAGTCATGGCTTTGAAAATTGGGGTAACGTATTTTATCATTCAGAAAATGTGAATGAAAATTATGCTGCAACCCCTACTTTAAATACAAATCCAAATCTATTAAGAAATACAGGGTATAACCAAACTGATTTTTTGCAGAAATTTTTTGTACCATTATTAAAAGATACTGATTTAAAGGTAAACTTACAATATTCAACTTCATCAAATATTAAAAGATTTGATAGACTTACAGAATTAACAGATCTTACAGATGTTTCTTCATTAAAATTTGCAGAATGGTATTATGGCCCTCAGCAAAGACTTTTATTATCGTCTCAACTCGATTTGTATCCTCGAAAAAATTGGTTAGAAACAGTTGCTATAACTGCGGCTTTTCAAAATATTAAAGAAAGTAGAATTCAAAGAAAATTTGGAAGTTTAGACAGATCTTACAGAGAAGAAATCGTAAATGTTTTTAGTTTAAATGGTGATTTTTCTGTGCCTTTATCTAATAATAACTCAAGATTATTATCTTATGGTTTTGAGTTTGCTTATAATGATGTTGGTTCTACTTCTTATGGGAAAACTTTAAATATAGAAAGTGATCAAATAAATGGTTTTTCTAACGATTTTAAGGTGCAGTCTAGATATCCAGATGGAGGAAGTAATTTTCTAACATCTGCTGTTTACGTTGGTTATAGACAAGATTTAACAAAGAAATCTACCTTAAATACTGGGGTTCGATTTACAAACATCAATAAAAATGCAAATTGGCTAGATGAAACTTTTTTAACTTTCGAAGATAAAAGTATATCAAGAAATAACTCTGCAGTAACAGCTACTTTAGGCTATGTTTTTAAACCGAATAAAAATTGGCAATTAAATAGTGTTTTATCTTCTGGTTTTAGATCTCCAAATATAGATGATGTAGGTCGTGTTCGAGAAAAAGCAGGTAATGTTACCATTCCTAACATACTTGTGAGTCCTGAGTTTGCTTATAATGCAGAACTAGGGTTGTTTAAATACTTTAATAAAAAGAAATTTCGTTTAGGATCCAATATTTATTATACACTTTTAGATAATTATATTCAAAGAGACTTTGTGTACAATGCAGATGGCTCTATTTTGCAAGTAGAATTTGATGGTGAGTTTGGAAATGCTGTAAATAATCAGAATATGGGTACAGCTTATATTTTTGGATATACTGCTAATTATTTGGGTAAAATTTCTAAAACAATAAATACCTCTGGTTTTGTTACTTATACAAAAGGAAGAACTTACGATACTAAAGAACCAATGTCTTCTATACCACCACTATTTGGTCAGTTTGAACTGAATTATAAAAAAGAGAAAATTGCTTTAGGAGCCGAATTTAGATTCAATAGCAAAAAAGATATTGAAGATTTTAATATTACAGAAGGTATAGATAACCACGATTTAACACCAGTTGTGAATGCAAATGCAACTAATGAAGAAGATATTTATTTTGGTTCTCCAAGTTGGATGACCTTTGGTGTAAATGGGTCTTATGATTTTAATACTAATTTTTCTATACAAGCAAGATTAGATAATGTTTTTGATGAACACTATATAGAGTTTGCTTCGGGTGTTTCCTCTCCAGGAAGAAACTTGTCTGTTTCTATTTTGGCTAATTTTTAATGAAGTTATTTAATTCGCTTTCCTTCATCATTAAAATTTTCATTTATTGCACGCTCTGTTTTTATTAAGCTCACTAATATTGATAGCGCTACAAAAACCATAGGTTGCCAGGTTAATTGTTCTTTACTAATGCTTGTTAATAGTAATGCTGCTAAAAAAGATATGCCACTATATTTAAAAAATACTAAATTAAAAGTAGTGTTGGCAAAATGCCAAATATCTTCATTTTGCATCGCTTTTGGAGTTCTATAGCCATACAAACTATTTATTTTTTTTGGTGGAAATTTCCAAAAAATAATACTAATTAAAAATAATACTCCATTAGTTGTTAGTATATAAATATAAGGTCCCATAATTTTATCTGTTTTTTATTGGTCTCATTAAACCTTCTTGTGCAAAAGAGGCTACTAATTTACCATCTCTTGTATAAATATTTCCTCTACATAAACCTCTTGCTCCATAAGCATTTGGAGAATCAGCAGAGAATAACATCCAATCATTAAAATCAAAATCTCTAAAAAACCACATAGAGTGATCTAAACTAGCAGTCATTGTATTTGCAAAACTATAATTTTTAGCATTTGGATTAAAGGCTGCATTCAAAACATTATAATCTGAAATATACGTTAAAATTTGATGCTTCAATTTTAAATCCATCTTAGGAGTATCACCTTTTAATTTAAACCATACTTCTTCTTTAGCTTCTTTATTTTCAGGTTTTAGTGGATTAGGCACAGCTACTGGTTTGAAATCTATAGGTCTTTCGATACTTAAAAAAGACTTTACACTTTTTGGTAAAAAATCTCCAAATTTTACAGCCATTTCATCCCAACTTAATAATTCTTCAGGTTGTTTAATAGAAGTGTTCATTTTAGTTTGATGTTCAAAACCTTCTTCTTTTTTATGAAAAGAGGCAGCTAAAATAAAAATCGTTTTTCCATTTTGGCTTGCTGTAACTCTTCTTGTGGCAAAACTTCCTCCATCTCTCATAATTGCAACATCATAAGAAATAGGTACTTTTAAATCTCCTGCTTCTAAAAAATAAGAGTGTAATGAATGTAAAAATCTATTATCAGGTATAGTTCTATAAGCCGCATTTACAGCTTGGGCTAAAACTTGCCCGCCAAAAACTATGGCACTTCCTATAGTTACACTCTCTCCTAAAAAAGTAAGTTCATCTACTCTATGTAGGTTTAGTAAATTAATTAATTCTTTACTAGTTTTCATAGGAGTTTATTTTTAAATGGTAAATTTTGACGAAAAGGAGTGGGTTGCACTCGCATCAAAAATAACTTTATGATTTTATTGGTGATGCTTTTTTTATGACGAAGGTACATGGTTAAATCTTGTGGTTCTGCACCTACAGAACTTTTAATTTCACTTGCTGTTCTGCCAAAATTTAATGTCTTTAAATTATTGTCAATAGCTATTTTTATATAATCATATAACATTCTTTGATAAATAGCTAACTCTTTATTTAAGCTATAATCAATGCCTACAAAGTGCGCATCTAAGCTATCATTATTGATAACTCCAGACATAAAACCAACCATTTTATTTTCTGAATAATATGTTTTAATGACGTAGTTATTGTCTAACTGATTCATAAACTGTTGATACGTATTCAAATTAAAATCACTTATGTTAAAAGAGGCATTTTTTGCTACTTTTTTATAGAGCCGTTCCATTTCAGAAAGTTGTTGTGAAATAGAATCTTTGGTGACATCTTTTACAGATAAGCTTTTACTTAGTTTTAGCGCTTTTTTTGCTTTTACTCTAAATTTTGTTTTTAATGCTCGTAAGTAATTATCAAAGGTTCGCCAGTTTTCATCTATATGCAAAACCATGTTTGGTTCTGCAGAAAAAGGGTGATAATTATAGTCTTTTAACTCATTTGTTATAGATAACGATTCATTTACAAAATCCTTAAATAGAAATGCATCAATTTGATGTTCTTCATTTGAATTGATATAGTTAAGGATTGCCTTTGCAAGTTCTTTAATGGTTTGTTTTTTATTAAAACCATCAGCTATAAAAACCCCATGTTCACCACTTACAAATGTATTTCCACAAATCAGTAGTTTAAATGGTTTCTTTTTTGGAAACAAGTGTAGTTTTTGTCCGAATTTCTTTATTTTTTTAGAAAAAGATTCTAAATCATTTTTTACAGTTTCAAAATAAAAATCTATTATTTGGATAGAACCAAAACACTTAGGATTACCGTTTTTGTCTAGTAAAACAACATAGAAAAAGTCTAAATTTTGATGATTATCTTCTATTGATTTTAAGAAAGATTTCTTGAAGTAAACATTTTCATTTGCATTTAAAGAACTCCAAACCTTGCTAGGTATTTCATCTACAGACGAGTAATAATTAGCATTTAGATTTTTCGTGGAACAATTCAAAGAATGTATAGTGTTTTTTTATTTTTACAAAGTTCTTAAAAATAAGTCAGTTTAAAAATTTTGCTTTAGAAATAAACAATTATAACTTTTCTTTAACATAGATTAAAGAGCTTAAAACTGTTCTGTAGCTTCAAAAAAGTATCTTTGCACCCAATTAATACTTGTTTTGCAAGTTCAATTCAACTAACTAAGTTATGAGAAAAGTAATTCTGGCTATATTAGGTTTATTATTCATTGCTGGTGCTATTGTATTAGGTAATTATTTTATTGATAAAAATCAGGCACCAAGACCAACCTTAAAAAAAAGTATTAAAACTGTTTTTGTACAAGAGGTAAAGAATAATGAAGTTCCAATTATTTTAACAGCAAGTGGTAATCTGCTAGCAAAGAACAAAATTGATGTTTTTTCTGAAGTGCAAGGTGTTTTAAGTGTTAGTGATAAAGCTTTTAAACCAGGAACAGAATATAATAAAGGTGAGATTTTATTAAGCATTAATAGTGATGAATTTAGAGCGAGTTTAAAATCGCAAAAAAGTAATTTATTCAATTTAATTACATCTATTTTACCTGATATTCGTTTAGATTATTCCTATGAATTCAAAAAATGGGAAACTTATTTACAAAGTTTTGATATTAATAAAATCATTGCAAAATTACCCGAATTTACTACAGACAAAGAAAAGTATTTTATCTCTGGACGTGGAATTTTAACAGCTTATTACAATGTTAAGAATTTAGAAGTGCGTTTATATAAACATCAAATTAGAGCCCCTTTTATAGGTATTTTAACAGAGGCTTTAGTAACTCCTGGAACTTTGGTGAGATCAGGTCAAAAATTAGGTGAATTTATAAATACAGATATTTATGAAATGGAAGTTTCTATTAGTGCTGAATTCGCAGATTTGTTAAAAGTGGGTAGTACTGTTAACTTAAATAACTTAAATAAATCTAAAAATTACGAAGGTAAAGTAATTCGTGTAAATGGGAAAATAGATCAGATTTCACAAACAATTACTGCTTATATAGATGTAACACATCCAGATTTAAAAGAAGGAATGTTTTTAGAAGCAAATTTAGAAGCAAAATCAGAGGTAGATGCCATAGAAATTTCAAGAAAATTATTAGTAGATAATAATGCCGTTTATACTGTAAAAAACGACAGTATTTTAACATTATCGACTATAGATCCTGTTTATTTTGGAGCAGAAAAAGTAATTATTAAAGGTTTAGAAAATGGAGATAAAATTCTTACACAAACTTTACCTGGGGCTTTTGATGGAATGATTATAAAAACAGAAACAAAAAAGTAATTAGATGAAAAAAATAATTACTTATTTCATAAAATATCCTGTAGCAGTAAACGTAATGATATTTGCGTTTATCATTTTCGGAGCTGTAGGTGCCATTAGCATGAAATCTTCTTTTTTTCCTCTAGTAGATTCACAATTAATAAGAATCAACCTAACTTATCCAGGTGCTTCACCAGCAGAAATGGAAGAAGGTGTTGTACTTAAAATTGAAGATAATTTAAAAGGGATTGTTGGTGTAGAAAGAGTTACTTCAGTTTCAAATGAAAATGCTGCATTTGTAAATGTAGAAGTAGAAAAAGGTAAAAATATAGATGTAGTTTTATCTGATGTAAAAAATGCAGTTGATAGAGTCCCTTCTTTCCCTTCAGGTATGGAACCTCCTGTAATTGCCAAAGTAGAAAGTATTAGACCTACAATTAGTTTTACAGTTAGTGGAGAAAATGTATCCTTAAAATCGCTAAAACAATATGCAAGAAATATAGAAAATGATATTAGAGGTATAGAAGGTATATCTCAAATTGCCATTTCTGGATTTCCAGCAGAAGAGATAGAAATTGCAGTTCGTGAAAATGATTTATTGGCTTACAATATGTCTTTTACAGAGGTTGCAAATGCTATTAGGAACTCGAATATTTTAATAACAGGTGGTAACATAAAAACCGCTGAAGAAGATTATTTAATTCGTGCAAGTAACCGCTCTTACTATGGTGTAGAATTACAAAACTTAATTGTTAGAACAGAAACTAATGGTAATGTTATTCGTTTAAAAGATGTTGCTGAGGTTAGAGATACGTGGTCAGAAACGCCTGATAGATTGTTTTATAATGGAAATTTAGCCATTGATATTACTGTAAGTAATACCAATAATGAAGACCTAATTTCATCAGCAGAAAAAATTAAAGAATACATTTATGAATTCAATCAAAAACAGCAAAATATTCAGTTAAATGTCTCTAGTGATGCTTCTATTACTTTAAACGGAAGAACAAAATTATTAATAGAAAATGGAGTAGTTGGTATTTTATTGGTACTTTTCTTTTTAGCTCTATTTTTAAACTTACGTTTGGCAATTTGGGTTGCTTTTGGTTTACCAGTAGCCTTCTTTGGTATGTTTATTTTTGCAGCTCAATTTGGGGTAACCATAAATGTATTGTCTCTTTTTGGGATGATTATAGTAATCGGAATTTTGGTTGATGACGGGATTGTAATTGGCGAAAATATTTATCATCATTATTACGATTTAGGAAAATCTAAAATACGAGCTGCAATAGATGGAACCATGGAAGTAATTCCGCCAATTGTATCAGCTATATTAACTACAATTATTGCTTTTTCTACTTTCTTTTTTGTAGATGGTAGAATAGGAAGTTTCTTTGGTGAGGTTTCTACAATTGTATTACTAACACTATTGGTTTCTTTAATTGAAGCGCTAATTATTTTACCAGCGCATATTGCACACTCTAAGGCTTTAAAAAGAAGAAAAGAAGAAAATTTAGCAGCTAATTTTAATTTTAATCATTCAGAAATTGAGTCTATAGAACATAAACGTAACCAAGTTATTGTTGTAAAAAATGGAGAAACAATTATACTTGAAAAAGAAAGTAAAGTAGATGCCTTTTTTGCAAAAGTTAATGGTTTTGCAGATAAGTATTTAACGCTATTTAGAGATAAATACTATGTGCCCCTATTAAGGTTTTCGCTAAAGAATAAGTTGTTTGCTTTTAGTGTACCTATTGCTATTTTAATTTTTAGTTTTATGGCCATTGGTGGCGGAATAGTAAAAACATCTTTCTTTCCAAGAATTGCAAGTGATAGAGTTCAGATTTCCCTTAAAATGCCTCAAGGAACTAACGAACAAATTACAGATTCTATAGTATCATTTATAGAAACCAAAGTCTGGGAAGTAAATAAAGAATATACAGCCAAACAAAAAGGTAATATTCAAGTAGTTGAGAATATAATTAAAAGAGTTGGCCCAGGTTCTGCAAATGCAACTTTAACTGTAAATCTTTTACCTGGAGAAGCTAGAGATGTTTCATCACCAGAAATTACAAACGCTATAAGTGATAGGGTTGGTAAAGTTTATGGTGTAGAAAGTTTGGTTTTTGGTTCTGGTGGTAATTTTGGAGGTAGCCCATTAGCGGTATCACTTTTAGGCAATAATATAGAGGAGTTAAAGGCTGCAAAAGAGGAATTAAAATATGAGTTAGAAAACAACCCTCTTTTAAAAGATGTTGCAGATAATGATCCTGCAGGTATTAAAGAGGTTAAAATAACTTTAAAAGATAATGCTTACGTACTAGGCTTAAACTTACAGTCTATCATGACACAAGTTCGTTATGGATTTTTTGGTTTTCAAGCTCAGCGTTTTCAAAGAGGGCAGGATGAAATTAAAGTCTGGGTTCGTTATGATAAGCAAGATAGATCTTCTATTAAAGATTTAGATGACATGCGAATTATAACTCCTGCAGGAACTCGAGTTCCATTTTCGGAAATTGCTAATTATCAAATTGAAAGGGGAGATATTGCAATTAATCATTTAGAAGGTAAACGTGAAATTCAAATTACTGCAGATTTAAAAAGTTTAGAAATCAGTGCTACAGAAATTTTAGATGATATAAAGGCTAGAGTTATGCCAGAAATTTTATCTAAATATCAAACTGTATCACCTTTGTTTGAAGGACAAAATAGAGAAGCGAAAAAAACTACAGATTCTGTAAATGTTGTTGGGCCAATAATATTACTATTAATTTATATAGTTATTGCGTTTACATTTCGTTCTTATAGCCAACCAATTTTACTAATAATTATGATTCCTTTTAGTATGATAGGTGTTGTTTGGGGACACTATTTTCATAATTTTCCAATCGGAATTTTATCTTGGTTAGGTATTATTGCTTTAATAGGAATTATGGTAAATGATGGTTTAGTACTTATAGGTAAATTCAACAGTTACCTTAAAGAAGGCATGAAATACGATGATGCTTTAATAGCTGCAGGTCAATCTCGTTTTAGAGCTATTTTCTTAACCTCTTTAACCACAATTGCAGGTTTAGCTCCACTTTTATTAGAAAAAAGTAGACAAGCACAATTCTTAATTCCAATGGCTATTTCAATAGCATATGGTATTGCAATTGCTACACTTTTAACTTTAGTAATGTTGCCACTTTTATTATCGGTCTCAAATTCATTAAAAGTAAATATTAGATGGTTAAAAACAAATGAGAGAGTAGAAAAAGAAGAAGTAGAAAGAGCTATCATAGAGTCTAAAATTGATGCAGATGATGATGCAGATGATAGATTAAATCCTAAAAATGTAGTTTATGAAATTGAATAGATGCAGCATAATTGTAGGTTTATTGCTATTGAGTTTAAACGGGTTTGCTCAAGAACTTTTAACCAAAGAAAGAGCATTAGAAATTACGTTAGAGAATAATTTCGGAATTAAAATTGCGAAGAATAATTTAGAAATTGCAAAGAATAATACCAGTATTTACAATTCTAGAAAATTACCAACATTAGTATTAAATTCAGGTGCAAACTACAGTAGAAATAACCAGAGCTTAACCTTTACAGATAGAGATACAGGCAACGATTCTGAGATTTCTGGTAATGGAGTTGTGGCAAAAACTTACAATTCTTCTCTAGGTGTAAACTACACCGTTTTTGATGGTTTTGGACGTAAGTATAACGTAGAACAGCTAAAAAAAACCTATAATTTAACAGAATTACAAGCTAGAGAAACTATAGAGAATACTTATTTACAATTGTTTACAGCCTATTTTCAAATAGCACGTTTAACAGAAAATAAGAATAATTTAAAAGAAGCATTGATTATTTCTAAACAACGTTTGCAGCGTGCACAATACCAATATGATTATGGGCAATCTACCAAACTAGAATTTTTAAATGCTCAAGTTGATGTAAATAATGATAGTATTTCTCTTATTGCTGCTAAACAACAACTAAACAGTGCTAAACGCGGTTTAAATGTTATTTTAGGATCTAAGAATGATGTAAGTTTTGATGTAGAAACTGAGGTTGAATACAATAAAATGCTAAATTTTGAAGAATTAAAATCTAAAACAATGCAAAATAATGCGTTGCTAAAACAAAATGAGCAAAATATTGCTATTAGCGAATTTAACATCAAAATAAATAAAGCAAACTATTTACCAAGTTTAAATTTCAATACTTCTTACGGTTTTAATAGAACAGAAAACGAAAATCTAATTAACCCTTTTGGGGCCAAATTAATTACTTCAGATGGTTTAAACGCAGGTTTAAATTTAGCTTGGAATATTTTTGATGGAGGAGTAATTAAAACACGTGTTGCCAACGCTAAAATTACTTTAGATAACCAACAAATTTTGTTAGATCAGCAAAAAGTAAACATAGAAAACAATCTTAAAGATACTTGGGAAAAGTATAAAAACCAGCTGTTTATTTTAAGCGCACAAGAACAAAACGTGCAAAGCAATCAAAATAATTTTGATAGAACACAAGAGCGTTTTAAGTTAGGACAAATTACATCAGTCGAGTTCAGACAAGCGCAAATAAATTTAATTAATTCCAAAACAGCATTGAATAATGCTATATTTGACGTCAAGTTGATAGAACTACAATTGTTACAATTGAGTGGAGATATTCTGAATGTAAAATTTTAAAAACTTGTTTTTTATCATAATCTAAATACATCGTAAATTTTAATTTTATCGCAAAATATATGATTTATGAATCATTTTAATTTTTCTACAAAAGAACAACAACAAAAAAGTTAGTAAATAATTCTTTTTTCTTATTCAAATACTTTCTTGTAAAATCATTTCATTAAATTTATAATTCATAAATAAACATAAATGAATATAGACCTACAATCTAATTTTGGTTACCTTTTTGAAAATGATTTAATTAACGAAATTTCTAAAATTGGAGTTTCAAAAACGTTTTCTGCAGATACAGTTATTATACAAATAGGTGATTACTTAAAGTCAATGCCATTACTATTGTCTGGAGCTATTAAAATTTTAAGGGAAGATGAAAATGGAGAAGAGTTGGTGTTGTATTATTTAGAAAAAGGAGATACTTGTGCCATGACTTTGTCTTGTTGCATGGGACAAACTAAAAGTAAAATAAGAGCAGTTGCAGAAACAGAGGTTTCATTAATAATGCTACCCAAAGAAAAAATGACAACTTGGTTAAGTAGCTACAAAACTTGGCAATCTTTTATACTACAAAGTTATCATAATAGAGTAGAAGAGCTTTTACAAGCTGTAGATACCATTGCTTTTTTAAAGATGGATGAACGGTTGTTTAAGTATTTAAAAGACAAAGCAATGGTTAATGGTAATGACGAACTAATAACCACACACTACCAAATTTCTCAAGACCTACATACATCTAGAGTAGTAATTTCTCGATTGTTAAAAAAGCTAGAAAACGAAGGCAAAATACAACTTTTTAGAAATAGTATTAAAGTTAAAGAACTGTAACATTTGTTACTAAATGTTAGGGAGTTGCATGTTACTTTTGTAGTAAAAACATGTATTATATTTCAATAATTTTAGTGAGTTTATTTTTTAATTTCTCCAAAACAAATTCCTATTACACTAAGAGAATTAATACTGAACATAGAGACCAGGATAAAGGACGAGTTTTATTAAAAAAATATTGTTATTCTTGTCATAACCCTAAAGCTTCAGAAAGTGATAGAATTGCTCCACCTATGATTGCTGTTAAAAAACATTATAAAAAAAGCAATACTACTCAAGAAGAATTTATAGCCTCTATCCAAAATTGGATTAAAAATCCTATTAAAAAAAATTCAAGGATGACTGGTGCTATAGGAAAGTTTGGGATTATGCCAAAACAGTATTTTTCGGACGAGACAATAAGAGAAATTTCTATTTATATGTATAATAATAATATTGAGAAGCCAAAATGGTTTGATGAGCATCATAAGAACAAATCTAAAAACCATAATAAACAAACCAAACATTAAAATAATGAGTAATTTTACAGAAATAATACAAAAAGATAAAATAGTTTTAGTTGATTTTTTTGCAGAATGGTGTGGCCCTTGTAAAATGATGACACCAATTTTAAAAGAGGTTAAAGCAGATTTAAAGGAAATAATTTCAATTATTAAAATAGATGTTGATAAAAACCAATCTCTAGCCGCAAAATTTCAGGTCAGAGGTGTGCCAACATTTATTCTTTTTAAAGAAGGAAAACAAGTATGGAGACAGTCTGCTATGTTGCAAAAAAATGATTTAATTTCGGTAATTAATCAATACAAATAAATGCGATATGAAGTTTGATGAGAATTTTTGGGATAATAAATACAAAACCAATAAAACAGGTTGGGATTTAGGTCAAGTTTCACCACCTTTAAAAGCCTATTTTGATCAACTAACTAATAAAGAACTAAAAATTCTAATACCTGGAGGAGGAAATTCTCATGAGGCCGAATATTTATTAAATAACGGTTTTACTAATGTTTATGTTGTAGATATTTCTAAACTAGCTTTAAATAATTTAAAGGAAAGAGCACCAAGTTTTCCAACCTCTAATTTAATTCATCAAAACTTTTTTGATTTAGAACAGGCCTTCGATTTAATTATTGAACAAACATTTTTCTGTGCTTTAAATCCAAACTTAAGAAAAAACTATGTCAATAAAATGTTTGGTTTATTAAAAGAGAATGGCAAATTAGTAGGTTTACTTTTTGATACCAAATTAAATGAAGATCTTCCACCTTTTGGGGGTTCTAAAGGAGAATACTTAAATTATTTTACGCCCTATTTTAGTATTGAAATTATAGAAAAATCGTACAATTCAGTACCCAATAGATCAGGTAGAGAGCTTTTTATAAATTTTAAAAAGGCATCAAATTAATCTGATACCTTTTTAAAAAGTAATTTCTTATTTAAATCCGTTTAAACCTGTAATGTCTAAACCTGTAATAAGTAAATGAATGTCATGCGAACCCTCATAAGTAACTACACTTTCTAAATTCATCATATGACGCATAATAGAATAATCACCTGAAATACCCATACCCCCTAAAATTTGTCTTGCTTCTCTAGCAATTTTTAAAGCCATATCTACATTGTTTCTTTTCGCCATAGAAATCTGCGCTGAAGTTGCTTTACCTTCATTTTTTAATGTACCAAGTCTCCAAGCTAATAGTTGGGCCTTGGTTATTTCTGTAATCATTTCAGCCAATTTCTTTTGTTGTAATTGAAACTGTGCAATAGGTTTACCAAATTGCTCACGTTCTTTTGCATAACGCAAAGCAGTATCATAACAATCCATAGCAGCACCAATTGCACCCCAAGCAATTCCATATCTAGCAGAATCTAAACAACCTAATGGTGCGCCTAAACCAGATTTATTTGGTAATAGATTTTCTTTAGGAACTTTCACATTATCAAAAATAAGTTCACCAGTTGCAGAAGCACGTAAAGACCACTTGTTATGTGTTTCTGGGGTAGAAAAACCTTCCATACCACGTTCTACAATTAGCCCATGAATTCTACCTTCTTCATTTTTTGCCCAGACTACAGCAACATTACAGAAAGGAGCATTAGAAATCCACATTTTAGCTCCATTTAATAAGTAATGATCGCTTTTATCTTTAAAATTGGTTTCCATACCTCCAGGATTTGAACCATGATTAGGTTCAGTTAACCCAAAAGAACCCATCCATTCTCCAGAAGCTAATTTTGGTAAATATTTTTTGCGTTGTTCCTCACTTCCGTAGGCATAAATAGGGTACATTACTAAAGAAGATTGCACAGAAGCAGTAGAGCGAACTCCAGAGTCTCCTCTTTCTATCTCTTGCATAATTAATCCGTAAGATATTTGGTCTAAACCAGCTCCACCAAATTCTTCTGGTATATAAGGTCCAAAAGCACCAATTTCTGCTAATCCATTAATAATTTGTTTTGGAAACTCTGCTCTTTGAGCATAATCTTCAATAATTGGAGAAACATCACGTTTTACCCATTCTCTAGCAGAATCACGAATTAGTTTGTGTTCTTCAGAAAGTAAATCATCTATATTATAATAATCTGGTGCTTGAAATAAGTCTGGCTTCATCTCTAATTTAAATTTTTAAATGTATAATATTTAACAAAAATATCAATACCTGTTTTATTTATAACAAATAAAACTAAACATTACGCTGTAATTATCGTATATAAAAATACATAAAATTTAAAGTTACTTCAAAGAAACGTTTTAAAAGTTATTGTTTTCTCTTAAGTTTGTAATGATGAAGTATACCCTTGGCAAAAAAGAGAGATTAAAAAGTAAAAAGCTTATAGAAAAGCTTTATAAAGAAGGTACTTCTGTAAAAGCGTTTCCATTAAGAATGGTTTTTTTACAAACAGAACATACTTCGGACTACCCTGCACAGGTTGGCGTATCCGTTGCTAAAAGAAACTTTAAAAAAGCACCAGATAGAAACCGACTTAAAAGGGTAATGCGTGAAAGTTATCGTCTTCAAAAAGAAATTGTTTACAATAATTTAGAGCTTCCTTATGTTTTTATGATTTCGTATCTTGGGAAAGAAGAAAAGAATTATGAAGAAATCTATACTAAAATGAATAAGTTGTTGAATTTATTTATCAAAGACATACAAAATATATCTAATGAAGAATATGATTCGTAAACATAAAATAGCATTAATTCTATTGTTTTCTGTGCTGTTTTTATCATTTTCAGTTAAATCTAAGTTTTTTGAAGTTGCCAAACAGATAGAAATTTACAACTCATTATTTAAAGAGTTGAACATGTATTATGTAGATGAAATTAATCCTGCAGATTTAACAGATAAAGCAATTAAAAACACGTTAAAGGATTTAGACCCTTATACCAATTTTTATAATGAGCAAAATGTAGAAGATGCAAAAATAAGAAGAGAAGGTGAATATGCAGGCATTGGTGTCTCTGTGTACTACACAGATAAAGGGATACAACTTAAAGAAATTTACAAAGGTTTTTCTGCAGATAAATCTGGTTTAAAAGCAGGTGATATCATTATTTCTGTTGATGGCCAATCTTTAAAAAATATGGAACGAGATGAACTTTCTATGTTTTTAAGAGGAATACCAAATACAAAAGTTAATGCTAAAGTTTTAAGACAAGGTCAAGTAATTGATAAGATTTTGGTTAGAGAAAAAGTTGAGGTGAATCCTGTACCTTACTTTAAAATGTTAGATGATGAAACTGGTTATATTACCTTAACTCGTTTTAACAATAAAGCATCATCAGAAGTTAAAAAAGCGTTTGTTGCTTTAAAGGAGAAAGGCATGAAAAAGTTGGTTTTTGATTTACGCTCAAATCCTGGAGGTTCTTTATTAGAAGCAATTAATATCTCTAACTTTTTTATTCCAAAAGGTAAAACAATTGTAACTACAAAAGCTAAAATAAAGAAATGGAGTAATAATTATAGAGGCTCTAATGATGCTTTAGATTTAGAAATACCTATTGTTGTTTTAGTGAATGGTAGTTCTGCATCAGCATCAGAAATTGTTAGTGGTTCTTTACAAGATTATGACAGAGCTGTAATTATGGGTCAGCGTTCTTTTGGAAAAGGATTAGTTCAACGTCAAAAAGAATTGACTTATGGTACACAATTAAAGCTAACGATATCTAAATATTATACACCAAGTGGAAGGTGTATTCAAGAATTAGATTACACCAACAGAGATTCTAAAACAGGAGTTGTGCCTAAATTTTCTGCAAGAGGAATTAATGCTTTTAAAACAGCTAATGGACGAACTGTTTATGATGGAGGAGGTATTATGCCAGATGTAGAAATTAAATTATCTGAAAAAACAGAAGCAACAAAAGCGCTAATTGGTTCCAAGGCTTTATTCAATTTTGCTACAGATTACTATTATCAAAATAAAAATATAGCAGATTCAGAGAGTTTTAGATTCACAAAAACTGATTTCAAAAACTTTACGAAGTATTTAGAAAAAGATACTACGTTTTTAACTCCGCAAGAAAAGTTGTTTGAAGATGCATACAAATCTTCTCAAAACAGTTTAATTTCTGAAGAATATGCTAGCTTAAAAAGCAAATTAGTTACTCAGAAATTAATTGCTATTAAAAAAAATGAAGATATTTTAACTAATTTATTGAAAGAGGAAGTTTTGTTAAAATTTTATTATAAAGAAGGTGTTTATAAAAACAAACTTAAGAAAGATGAGACTATTTCCGAGGCACTTAACTTACTAAAAAATCAACAAAAATATTACCAAATATTATCAGGTAAATAACTATATATTTGTTAAAGAAAATTAAGAATGTTACAGAGCAATAATATTGAAAGGACAAGGGCTCAAGAGTCTACAAATGCCATAGAAAAGTTATACATTTCTATGCGTCACTTATTTTCTAGGGGTTTTTACAAGCCGATGGGAATTTCTGGTGAAACATTACGTAAATCGCTATTGTTATTACGTCCTGAAATCTATGGTTCTATTGCAGATTCAAAGACTGAGTTAGACGGTTTAGTCTATGTGATAGAAAGACTTCCTGAAGGTATAGAGCAATGTCAATTTATCAATTTAACTGCAGATGAAGGCTATAAAAACGCTCATTTTAAGTCTATAATTCCACCAAAAAGAAGAAGAAATTGCTATAGAATAGATAAAGATCAAATGAATATCGAAATCACCAGAGGAAGATCTGAGATTTATGATATTTTAACTCATCTTACATTTCTTTTCATTGAGTCACACAAAATACAAGATCGTGTTACGATAAATGAGGGAAAAAGTTTTACCAGAGAGTGGCTTCATTTAGAGGATATAGTATTGCATCAAAAGGAAATTTCTAATGGAGAGAAAGAGGTGCTTTTAGTTCATTTGTGTAGTATTTTAGGTAGATCTTTTGATGAAGTTTCTGTTATTTTTAGTCAGTTTTCATCAAAAGAAAATCCATACAAATTTTTTGATTTAATTTATTGGTTAGGAAAGTTAGCAATAAAAGAAGTTTTTGAAGGAGATAAAAGAACAGTTACCTTTAGTTCATTACTGATTGAAGAGATTGGACATCATATTTATGGTGAGATTTGGGCAAATGATGTAAAAAACATTTTAAATCAACAACAACTATTAAAAAGACCAATTCACATTATTAGTGCCAATATGCATAGTGTATTAAACTCTATTTATGCAGTTGCTGCACTACCAGAAGAAGCTAAAAATCATAAAGAGTTTGAGTTATATCAATTGTTAAGTAATTCAGATAGTAAAGCGTTACAAAAAAAAGTAATGGATTATGCATCTAAAAACGGTTTGATTTTCGTAGAAGATACCTCAGGGACCAATATAAATGTTCAAATTATTGATACCGATAAAATAAACTTTAACGATTCGTCGTTTAAAAAAGAGTATTCGTTAGAAGAGAAGCCTGTAATAATAGTTATGGATTATGCTTTTGGCGAACAAGCTTATGAAACTATGGATGAATTATTAAAACCCTATAAAGTGTCAAATGAAGAAAAGGTTCATTTAGATGTGAAATCCGTTTCAATAATGGGTAAGGCTGGTATTTTAGAAGGTGGTAAAGGAGATATTATGATTCCATCTGCTCATATTTTTGAAGGAACAGCAGATAACTATCCATTTAAAAATGAATTAACTAAAGAAGGTTTAGAAGGTTTTGGTGTTAATGTATTTGATGGTTCAATGGTTTCAGTTTTAGGAACTTCTCTTCAAAATAAAGATCTTTTAAAGTTTTTTCACGATTCAACTTGGAATGTTATAGGACTTGAAATGGAAGGAGCTCATTATCAAAAAGCAATACAATCTGCCTCTAAAATTAGAGGTAATATATCTGAAAATGTAAAAGTAAGATATGCATATTATGCATCAGATAATCCGTTAGAAACAGGTGCAACATTAGCTTCTGGTGGATTAGGAATGACAGGAGTTACACCAACATATGCTATAACACAAAAAATACTAGAACAAATTTTCTAATTGTAAAAAAACATATTTTTTAACTAAACTAAAACAATGTCAACAAACCAACAAAATAAAAATAACGAAGAAGAAGTAGATTTAGGTTCTTTGTTTTTAATTATCGGAAAAGGATTTTCTAAATTATTTAATTTTATTGGAAGTTTTTTTAAAGGTGTTTTTGAGTTTATTATTTTAATATTAATATTCTTAAAAGAAAATATTATTAAAATTGGAATTGCAACAAGTATTGGTCTAATATTTGGTATTTTTTTACAAGTTAATAAGCCAGTTGTTTATGGATCAGAATTGTTGTTGGAGCCTAATTTTAATAGTGCCAGGCAATTGTATAATAATGTGAATTATTATAATGATTTAGTAAAACAAGATAAAATAAAAATCCTTCAGAATACATTTAATTTAGATTCTGTTTCAGCTGCATCCTTAATAAAATTTCAAGTAGAGCCAATAAAAGTAGACAGTGATATTATAAATGGTTATGATGAGTTGATTCTTGAAGTAGATACATTAACTATTCGTAGTTATGAATATGATGTTTTTAAGGAGTCATTCACAGATTATGATTTTAAAGTACACAAAGTAACTGTAATTGCGGAGCAAAATAATGTTTTTGATAAATTAGATGAAGTAATTATATCTTCTGTTGTAAATAATAAATATTTCAATAGATTAAAACAGTTAACCAATGAAAATTTAAACAGAACAGATTCTCTGTATCGTCAAAATTTATCTCAAATAGATTCTTTAAGAAGAGTTTATATGACAGTTATGATAGAAGAGGCAAAGAATCAGAATACAGGTACAAGCATAGATTTAGGAGGTGAAAAAAGAACTACTAAAGAATTAGAACTTTTTGAGACCAACAGAAAAATTAATTATGATTTAAAAAATATTGCTGAAGAAAAATCTAGTAATTATGAAGTTATTAATGTAATCTCAAACTTTCAACCTATAGGTTATGAAATAAAAGATATTACAAAAAATTATGCTTTTTTATTGGGAATCACAGGTGCTGGATTAATGATTTTTTATCTTCTTTTAATTAAGCTGAATACATATTTGGATAACTATAAAAAATAATAAATGCAAACAGTTTTGATAACTGGAGGAGCAGGTTTTATTGGCTCTAATTTTATTCTTTTTTTTATGGAAAATAATAAGGAATTAAATGTTGTTAATTTAGATTTATTAACATATGCAGGAGATCTTTCTAATTTAAAAGAAATAGAGAATAATTCAAGGTATACTTTTGTAAAAGGAGATATTTGTGATAGAAATTTGTTAGAAAAATTATTTAAGGAGTATCATATTACACAAGTAATTCATTTTGCTGCAGAATCTCATGTAGATAATTCAATAAAAAACCCTGATGCCTTCGTGAGAAACAATGTTTTTGGAACGTTTAATTTATTAGATGTTGCAAAAAATTACTGGATGTCTGCTCCTCGAGTTTTTAAAAATGGTTTTGAGGATTCTCGATTTCATCATATATCAACAGATGAAGTTTATGGTACTTTAAATGATGTTGGTTTGTTTACAGAAGAAACCTCTTATGCACCTAATAGTCCATATAGTGCCTCAAAAGCATCATCAGACTTTATGGTAAGAAGTTATTATCATACTTACGGGTTAAATGTAGTTACTACTAATTGCTCTAATAATTATGGGCCAAAACAGCATGATGAAAAATTGATTCCTACAGTTATCAGAAAAGCAATTTTAGGAGAAGCTATCCCTATTTATGGAGATGGACAAAACATTAGAGATTGGTTGTATGTTTTAGATCATTGTAAAGGAATAGATTTAGTTTTCAAGAATGGCATAGTTGGAGAAACTTATAATATTGGAGGAAAGAACGAACGTAATAACTTGTATATTGCAAATATAATTTGTGAAATTTTAGATGATATTTGTCCTAAAAGTAAATCCTATAAAAATCAAATTAGTTTTGTAAAAGATAGACCAGGACACGATTTTAGATATGCAATAGATGCCTCTAAATTAGAAAATGAATTAGGTTGGAAAGCAGAAGAGAATTTTGAAACTGGCATTATCAAAACCATAAACTGGTATTTGAATAAATATAATCAATTATGAAAGGAATAGTTTTAGCAGGAGGTTCAGGTACAAGATTGCACCCACTTACTCTAGCAATAAGTAAGCAATTAATGCCTGTTTATGATAAACCAATGATTTACTATCCTATTTCAACGCTAATATCTGCAGGAATAAGTGAGATTTTAATAATTTCTACACCACAAGATTTACCTTTATTTCAAAAATTACTAGGAGATGGTCGTAAATATGGATGTAAATTTGAATATGAAGTTCAAGATAAACCAAATGGTTTGGCAGAAGCTTTTCTTATTGGTGAAAAATTTATTGGTTCAAATTCAGTTGCTTTAATTTTAGGGGATAATATATTTTATGGTTCAGGATTAGCGAATTTGTTAAAAGCAAATACAAATCCTGAAGGAGGAATTGTATATGCTTATCATGTAAACGATCCAGAAAGATATGGGGTTGTAGAGTTTGATGAACAACAGCATGCCATTTCTATAGAGGAAAAACCAAAAGTACCTAAATCTAATTATGCAGTTCCTGGAATCTATTTTTATAATAATTCTGTTATTAAAAAGGCGAAAGAATTAGAACCAAGTAAAAGAGATGAATTAGAAATAACCGATATTAATAAAGCCTATTTAAAAGATAAAAAATTATCTGTTCAAATATTAGATAGAGGTACAGCTTGGTTAGATACAGGTACATTTAAATCCCTAATGCAAGCAAGTAACTTTGTTGAAGTTATTGAAGAAAGACAAGGTTTAAAGATTGGTTCTATAGAAGAAGCTGCATACAAAAGTGGATTTATAAATAAAAATCAATTACAAAAATTAGCAGAACCACTTTTAAAAAGTGGATATTCTATTAATTTATTAAAAATATAAATGAAGATAACCGAAACCTTTTTAAAAGATTGCTTTATTATTGAACCCAAAGTTTTTAAAGATAATAGAGGTGAATTTTTTGAAAATTTTAACCAAAAAGAATTTGAATTAATAACAGATTTAAAAATAAAATTTGTTCAAGATAATCAATCAATTTCTCAAAAAGGAGTAGTTAGAGGTTTGCATTTACAAAGAGGTGATTTTGCACAAGCCAAACTAGTAAGAGTCATAAAAGGTGAAGTGTTAGATGTTGTTGTAGATGTAAGAAAGAATTCAAAAACTTTTGGACAATCATTCAGTTGTATTTTATCAGGAGAAAATAATAAACAGCTTTTTATTCCTAGAGGATTTTTACATGGTTTTTCTGTTTTAGAAGACAATACAATTTTGGCTTACAAATGTGATAATTATTACAATCAAAAATCTGAAGATGGAGTTTTATTTAATGACACAACTTTAAATATTGATTGGATGCTAAATAAAGAAGAAATTATAGCATCAGAGAAAGATGAAAAATTACAAACATTTAATGAGTTTAAATTAAGCTTATAAAATTACGTATAGAAAAAATGAAAAAAATAGTTGCGTTATTACCAATGAAAGGAACTTCTGAGAGAGAGCCAAATAAAAATTTAAAACTCTTTAACGGTAAGCTATTATATCATTATGTAATGAATGAGCTTTTAAAGTCAAAATATATTGAATTTGTAGTCAAAAATTATGTACCTCAATTAGATAGTTATAGAATAACTTTAACTTACCCTACATTGTTAAATTGTAAGGAAAGTATTGTATTAATTAAAGGAGAGGAAAAGGAGAGGATTTTTAATGAAATTTTAAAAGGAGAAGGAGAAAACTATCCAATTACGAAACTTCTTAGTTCAAATATTAATTGGATAATTGGTAATTAAGATGAATATAAAAAATATTTTTTTTGATTTTGATGGAGTAATAGCAGAATCTGTTAGTGCGAAAACAGAGGCGTTTAAAGAAATGTATTTACCTTATGGAGAAGAAATAGCAAAACAAGTTGTTAAATATCACACAATTCATGGTGGAGTATCTAGATTCGAAAAATTTAAATATTGGGAAAAAAAGTTTTTTGATAAAGATATTGATGATGAAAGAGTTAATGAATTAGCAAAACAATTTTCTAATCTAGTTTTAGACAAAGTTATTAATTCAAAGGAAGTGCCTGGGGTAAATGCTTTTTTAAGAAAATATAATAATAAATTAAATTTCTGGATAATTACTGGAACACCAACATCAGAAATTGAAATTATTTCTGAACAAAGAGGGATTTCAAACTATTTTAAAGGAATTCATGGTTCACCAAAAAATAAACGTTATTGGACAGAAAATTTATTAAAAAAATACAAACTAAAAAGAGAAGAAACTTTATTTCTTGGAGATGCAATTACAGATCAAGATGCAGCAGAATATTCTAAATTGCATTTTTGGTTTAGAGAAAATGAAGAAAATAAAGAATTATTTAAAGATTATAAAGGAAATAAATTTAATGATTTCTTCGATTTTGAAGAAAAATTTAAAAAAACATATAGTTAACCTAAGTTTATGAAAGTATTATTAACCACAACATCATTTCAAGATACACCTGGTGTTCATCAAGATTTATTATATAGTCAAGGTTTTGATGTTGATACTCTTAGAGGTCCAATTTTAGAATCAGAATTATTGCCAATCATTCAAAATTATGATGCTGTAATTTGTGGAGATGATGAATATACAGAACAAGTTATTAAAAAAGGAACTGAAGGTAAACTTAAATATTTATGTAAATATGGTGTGGGTTTAGATAGAATAGATTTAGCTGCAGCAAAAAAGTATAATGTTCCTGTAACAAATTGCCCAGCAGTAAATCAAATATCAGTTTCAGAACATGTTTTAGCTTTGCTATTTACTTTTGAAAGAAATATTCACTTACAATACAATTCAGTTCAATCTGGAAGCTGGAAACGTTGGGTAGGCAATGAAATTGAAGGTAAAACCATAGGTATTATTGGTTTAGGAGCTGTGGGTAAAGAACTTGCAAAAAAAACTTCAGCACTTGGTATGACAGTATTAGGATTTGATTTATATAAAGATGAAGAATTTTTATCAAAATATAATGAGGTTACATTTGTCGAATCAGTTGAAACTATTTTTGAACAAGCAGATGTAATTAGTTTGCACTTGCCACATACACCAAAAACAGAACATTTAATAAACAGAGATGTGATTTTTAACAAACTAAAAAGAAATCCTATTCTTATTAATACAGCTAGAGGAATGTTAGTAGATTCTATTGCTTTAATAGAAGGTCTTAAAGAAAGCAAAATAAAAGGTTATTTAACAGATGTTTTGGCACATGAGCCAATGTTAGATAATGAAGTTTTAAAAGGTGTTGATAATATTATTATTACACCACATGTGGGTTCTAGAACATATCAAAGTGTTCAACGTCAAGGATCAATGGCTGTAAATAATTTGTTAAACCTTATTAAAAGTGAAAATTAAACTATATCATTTACAGATATTGTTTTTTTGCCTTCTTGGGTTTTATCCATTATTAAAATTTGATTGGTCCTCAAAAATAATAATTCTTCTCTGCCTAGTTTCAGTAATTAGAGCAGTCTTAAATAAGAATGTTAATTTTTCAAAAAAGAGTTTTTATAAATTTTTATTGATGGCAGGTTATTTTATAATACTGCTTATTTCTGCTTTATATTCTTCAAATAAAGAAGAAGCAATTAAAGTTATTATTCAACTTACACCACTATTAATTATTCCATTTCTTTTATCATTTACAAATTTTAGTGTATCCAAAAAAAAGGTTTCAACAATTTTTATACTTTTTATTTGTGTAAATATTTCCTTTACAATATTAATTTCTTATTTTTTTATCACTAACCCAGACAGGTTTGAGTTTGATTTAAAACATTATTTACTTGATTATGATAAATTTCAATTTATAATTAATAATAATTTATACACCCCTTATTTTTTAGTTCATAAACCATATTTTTCTATGGGTTTTGTTTTATGTGCTATATTTTCTTTACATACTTTTTTTCAGAAAAAATCAGCAACATTTTTTAATCAAAGTATATATCTACTGCTGTTTTTTTATTTTTCACTTTGGATTTTTTATGCATTTTCATTTCCCAATGTAATTGCACTTTTATTAAGTATAGTTCTGATTTTATATTTAAATTTAAAGAAGAATGTTTTTTTAACTACACTTTTTATTTTCTTTGTTACAATCGCTATTTTTTTAAATATAAAATCTAAAGATATAGATGTTAAAAGAGGGTTTAACTTTATTAAATCTATTGCTAGTAATGAAAAATTTGAAGTAAACGATACTAGGTTTGAAATTTATAAAACATTTGGTAATATTGTAAGTAAAAGTAACTTTTCTGAATTAATATTTGGTTTTGGTGTAGGGGATGTTCAAGATAAATTAAATAGCGAATATTTAAATAGATTATCTCTTAATAAATCCAGAAACCTTCTGTATTTCTCAGAGGAATTTAATCATAAATACTGGTTTAGAAACAATATTCATGTTAATGCTAATACAGAAAGCTCACCAGCCTCAAAAAAAAATGCAGATTTAATTATTTTAGATAAAATTTCTCAAGAAGTTTCTCACAACATATGCGCTAATGTAAAAGTTAAAAAGGAAGAATTATATACTTTTTCGATTCATGCAAAAAAAGGAAATTTTAATAAATTAATTTTAAGACTTGGAAATATTAATCAAAGAGTTGTTTTTAATGTTGAAACAGGAGAAGTGTTTCAAAAATTAAATGTAGAAAATGCAGAAATTATAGAGCTTAAAAATGGTTGGTATAGATGTTATATAAGTGTTATCTTAAAGAAAGACGCTCTTGCTTTAATTGGAATTCCGAATGAAAAAGGAAGTTACGTTTACACCAGTAAAACAGATAAAAACTTGTATTTTTGGGGCATTCAACTTGAAAAGGGTCGTATTTCTGAATATGTTAAAAATAAAAATGAACAGTTACAGATAGCAATTGATAAAAAATTAAATACTCACAACAATTATTTGTATTTCTTAATGTCAACAGGAATTATTGGTCTATTATCTTTTTTGGTCTTTATTTATTACTTATTTAAAAAATCATTAAAATCAAAAGATGTTTTAATGTTTTCATTTTGTATTACCATAGTTTTGAATTTCTTAACAGAAAACATTTTATCAAGACATTGGGGATTAATGTTTATTACATTTATGCTAATTCTATTGTTTAGTAATAGAAAAAAAACAATAGAATCATAAAGATTTGAAAAGGTTATTTGAAAAACATATAAAAAACAATTTAGGATTAATAAATCTCTTTGGTAAAATTTCTGGAAGGTTTTTATTTTTATTGTTAACCTCTTTTTTTGCTTATAAACTTTCTTTTAAAGATTTCGCAACATTTGCAATTTTTTGGACTGCACTAAGAATGTTAACTTTTTTTTCTGCAAATAATTTATATATAATTTACTTTAATGAAGTAAGAGAGAGTGTCATAAATGATAAAAAATGGCCAATACATATTACTTCTAACATCATACTTACCTTAATTGTTTTTGGGAGTTTATCCACAATAATATCTTCTTTAATTTTTAATAATCTAATAATTACAGCTTTAATGATTCCATCATTACTGTTTTTTGTAATTATTAGAAATATTTCAGAATTTTCTAAATCAGATAATTCTGTCTATCTATCTATTTTTATTGAAGATTTCTTATTTTATTTCCTGTTTTTTATAACTGGGGTTATTAGTGTTTATTTATACAACAGTTTAATAGGTATATTAATAGCTTTATTTTTCACCACTTTTATTACTGCTATAATAAGTTTAGTTTTATTTAATCGTAAGTTTAAGTTAAAAACAAACACCTATAGATTAAAGGTTAAAGATTTTTCTTTTAAAATTTTGAGATTAGGTATTAACTATACTTTTTTAAGAGGAAATGAGTTTTTATCTAGTTTTGGGGTTAGATATTTTGGGCAAATATATTTTGGAGACATTTTTGTTTCATATACTCACATTATGTACCAATTTTATAATGTTTTTACTCTTATAACAATTTCAGTTATATCAGGTATGCAATCAAAAATAACAGTAAAAAAAGACATTACCTTCAATAAATATTTTGTTAAGAATATGTATTTTAAAATTTTAAAAACTATTAGTCCATTTGTTTTTGGTGCAATTATTATAATATTCTTTTTTAATTCCGAAATTTTAAATTTATTTTTCCCTAAATATATTCAATATAACGAACTTTTAGTAAAAGTTTCACTTACAGGTTTAGTGTTCATGGTTATTCAACCACTTATTTTTATTTTAATTTATAATAATAAAGTCTATAATATTAGGCTATTAAATTTTGTACAATATTTAGGTGTTATTATTGTCTATATAGTACCTGTTGTGTTTTTAGATTTTAATGAAGAATATTGGTTATTAATTTTAATGACTATTTTTATAATAATACAAGGAGTATTTTCTCTTTTAAGCTATAAAAAAATTAAATGATCTACTTTTATGTACTTTTATTAAGGATTGTAGCATTTTTAGAAGGGCCACAAAAAATAGTTGCTTTTTTAGTTGTATTTGTTATGATGTCTTATTCTACATTAAAAAGAATCCCTACAAAAAAATTAATAAAAATTTCAAAATATAATTATTATGCTATACTATTATGTTTAGCAATTTTTCTACATGGATTAATATTTGGTAATGTTCTTTTAAGAGATGTTGCTGTATTATTAACATACTGGATTTGGTTTATTTTTACTCTTACTTACTTTAAAAATAAAAAAATAGAAGAATGTCTTAAATATGTAATGATAGCTTTTTTAATCTTTAACTTTACAAACTTCACCATATTTGAACTTTATTTTTCTAATGCAAAACCAGGAATTAATAGTATAATGTCTTTGTTTGGAGTGCATGGCTATAGAGTTTATTTCCCTTTATCTTCTGGAGCAAATATTTATACATCTCAACTTGCACTTAACTCCATAATTATTTTATATTTTTTTAAAAAATCTAAAAATAATTATCTATATGTTGTTTTGTATTTGTTTTATATCTACATGCTAGTTTTAGCTGACTCAAGGTTAATATTAATGTTTTCATTGATTTTTTCTTTTATTTATTGGTTTTCAATGAACACTATTTTAACTTTTTTTAAAAAATTTTGGTGGGCTATTGGAATAGCACTATTTGGCTTTTTATATATATTTTATGGTACTAATATATTTGATTCATTTAAAAGGTCAGGAGAGTTAAGTGGTCGAACATTATCTAGAGTTGAAATATGGTCTTTAGCTAAAGACGTAATCTTTTCAGATTTTCATATTATAACTGGTTATGGTTTAAATGGGTTTGAAAATAATATGTTAGAATCAACTAAAGGGATTTTTGAGTCTCAATACTTGCAAACTTCTCATAATTTTTTGATTCAAAATATAATTGATTTTGGTATAGTAGGTATTGTAATTATTTTATATTTGATTTTCGAAATTTTAAAAAAAATGAGAAAATTGAAAGCTCAAATTATTACTAATCTAATAGTGATGCTTTTATTTATGGGTATTACAGAATCGATACCTTCTTTTTATTCTTTTGAACCAACATTGTTTTTTATAGTAATTCTAACGATTATACTAAGTCAAAATGAAAGAGAAATTAGTTGAAATATTAAAAGTATTAACATATTATCCTAGAAAAGGGTTAGATTTTTTACTTTTTCATTTATATTTTAAAAATAATAACGAATGGAGTATTTTAGAGAGTTTCTTTAATAAACCAGTATTAATAGTTGGTAATGGGCCAAGTTTGAATAAAACTCCTTTAGATAAAATAAAGAATGATTTTATATCTATTGGTATGAATAAAATCAATTTGATTTATGAAAAAAGTACTTGGAGACCTGATATAATTACTTGTGTAAATGGATTTGTAATAAGTCAAAACAAAGATTACTTTAATAAAACAAATAGGGCTTTAATTTTGCCAATAAAAGCATTTTATTTAGGGATTAAACCAAGAAAAAATGTATTGTTTGTAAATCTAAAAGACCAATATAAAATAGAAAAAAATATTGAAAAAGTATTATCAACAGGTTGTACAGTAACCTTCACAGCACTTCAAATTGCAGCTTATTTAAATCCAATATCAGTAAACATAGTAGGAGTAGATCATAGTTTTGTAGTCGAGAAAGGCCCTTTGGTTCAAAAATACAAAGGTGATGATGTAAACCATTTTAGTAAAGATTACTTCAAAAATCAGTATTGGGGACTACCTGATTTGGATGGAAGTGAGATTCTCTACAAAATTTCAAAAGATTATTTTGATTTTATTAAAACACCTATAACTGATTTTACTATTAATGGAAAATTAAAAATTTTTGATAAAGGTAACATTGAAGATATTTTAAACTAAAAAGTAAGTGAGTAGCTCTAAAAATATTTTAATAATATCTCCATTTTTTTTCCCAGAGCCAATTTCAACTGGAAAATTTAATACTGACTTTGCAATTTCTTTAAAGGATAAAGGACATAATGTAACAGTTTTATGTTACCACCCTTTTTATCCAGATTGGAAAATAAAGAAAAACAATTCTGAACTAAAAGGTATTAAAATAATTAGAGGAGGAAAATTTTTAGCTTTTTCAAAAAAAACAATAATCAGAAGAATAATTTTAGAATTTAGTTTTGCTTTTTATATATTAAGAAAAATAAAAAAGTATCAAAAAAATACAGATATTATAATACCTGTTTTTCCACCAAGTTTTGCTTTTTTGTCGATTTTGCCTTTTTTGAATAAGAAAATTAAAAAAGTAGGAATGGTACACGATTTACAAGAAGTGTATTCTATTGATAAAAATGGTTTTGTAAATAATTTGGTTCAGTTTTTTATTCATAGAATAGAAAAAAAATGCTATAATAGTTGTAATAAACTAATTTTTCTTTCTAAAGAAATGAAAGAACAAGCAAAAGATTTATATCAACTAAATGAAGATTTACTAGAGGTACAATATCCTTTTATTACTATTAAAGCTAGAAAAACGAATAATTTAGACTATATATTTAAGAATAAAAATAAACATATAGTTTATTCTGGAGCTTTAGGTGAAAAGCAAAACCCCAAAAGACTATATGATTTTTTTAATGAAGCTTCTTTGAATACTAATAATGTAAGTTTTCATTTTTTTTCAGAAGGAGAAGAAATTAATAAACTAAAAAAAATAAATACTAACTCTGATATTCATTTTCACAAATTAGTAGATAAAGAGTGTTTAGAAGAATTATATGATAGAAGTGATGTTCAAATGATACCTCAAAAAGAAGGAACATCTAAAGGCTCATTGCCTTCAAAACTGCCTAATTTACTAGCATCTCAATGTAAAGTGCTTTTAATTACTGATCCTAATAGTGAATTAGAAAAATTTTTTACAGATAATAATTTAGATTTTGTTACCAATAATTGGGACGCTACATTATTAATACAATGCCTCAAAAAATTATTGAATAAAGACGTAGATTTTGATCGCCAAAATAAAATTGCCAAAAACTTTTTTACAATTGATAAAATGATTCAAAAAGTTTTAAGTTAAATCAATACCTTTGTTTTTTATTAAAATTTACTTTGAAAAAACGTTACTCCTTTTTAATAAAACCATTACAGATAGTTATAGATATTATACTAATCAACTCATTAGTGTATTTTATCTATGATAAAGAATTTTTTAATTTTTCATTCTTATCATACATTACACTTTTTTGGATTGTAATTTCTTATTTTTTAGGATTTTATAGAGTGTATAGGCATACACGATTTTTAAGAATCCTTACTTTATTAGGAAAACAGTTTTTAATTTTTGTGCTAGGTTATTTTGCTTATTTTGGAATATTTAGAGAAGGAGATGTAGTGCATAATCAATTTTTGATTTTGTCTTTAATTGTTGGGAGTATATCCATTGTTAAGTTTTTTTCTTTTATTCTCCTAAAAAAATATAGATCTTTAGGTAATAATTTTAGAACTACTGTGGTTGTGGGTTATGACCAATCCTCAAAAAACATTATTAAACTTTTTAAAAGTAAATCTAATTTAGGTTACAAGTTCTTAGGGTTTTTCACTGAAAAGAAATATAAGAACAAAGAATATTTAGGGAATTTTGAAGAAGTATTTGAGTTTATTGAAAATAATATTGTAGACGAAATATATTGTTCATTAAATGTTTTAAATAAAGAACAAATTAAAAGAATAAATAAATTTGCGCTAGAAAAAGACGTTGTTTTAAAATTGATTCCAGAAACTGACGAATTGTATAGTAAAAATCAAAGTGTAGAGTTTTATGATGATACACTTATGGTATTGAATGTTAATAAACTTCCCTTTGAGTTCGAGGAAAGTTTTTATATCAAGAGGATTTTTGATATTTTCTTTTCGCTTTTTGTAATTATTTTTCTACTATCTTGGTTAATTCCAATTATTTGGTTTTTTGTAAAACTTGAATCAAAAGGATCTTTAATATTTATGCAAAAAAGAGAAGGTATTAATGGACAAGAATTTGTTTGCTATAAATTTAGATCTATGAAAATTAATGATTTATCAGACAAAGTTCACGCAACAAAAAATGACACAAGAGTTACAAAAACTGGTGCTTTTCTTAGAAAAACTAGTATAGATGAATTACCGCAGTTTTTTAATGTTTTAAAGGGTGATATGAGTGTTGTTGGACCTAGACCACATATAGAAAGTTTGTCTTTAGAATATCAAAAAGATGTGGAAGATTATTTAAAAAGACATATCGTAAAACCAGGTATAACAGGGTTAGCTCAAGTAAGTGGTTATAGAGGTGAAATAAAAAACAAATCTGATATTAAAAACAGGGTGCGTTTTGATATTTTTTACATAGAAAATTGGTCTTTTTTATTAGACATAAAAATTATAATACAAACTGTTTTAAATATTTTTAAAGGAGAAGATAAAGCCTATTAAAAATGATTTCAGCCTCAATTGTTTTATATAATACCAACCTTGAAACGCTTCAAAATACAGTTTACTCTTTTTTAAAAACACCCATACCAAAAAAATTATATTTAATAGACAATTCGAAAACGTCAAAGTTAAAAAAACATTTTTTACACAAAGAAATCGAATATATTTTTTTAGGTCAAAATATTGGTTTCGGTAGTGCGCATAATCTGGTTTTACACAAACTTACATCAGAATTTCATTTGATACTTAACCCAGATGTTGAATTTTCTGGACATGTTATACCCTCGTTAATTAAGAAATTAAAAACAACAGAAAACACCTCGTTTATTAGTCCAAAGGTTTTGAACTCAGATAAAACTTTGCAATATGTTTGCAGAAAACATCCTACATTTTTAAACTTACTCAATAGGAAATTAAAATTTTCGAAAAAACAAATTGAAAAAAATCAATATCAGCATAAAGATGTAAATGAAGCATTTAATCCCGAATTTATTCACGGTTGTTTTATGCTTTTTAAAACAAAATATTTTAAAAAATTAAAAGGTTTTGATGAACGTTATTTCTTGTATTTAGAAGATGCAGATTTATGCCGAAAAATAGAAATACAGTCTCAAAAAATACTTTATTTTCCTGATGTACATATTGTTCATCAGCATCAAAAAGGATCTTCAAAAAAAATAAAATTGTTTTTTTACCATGTTTCATCAGCAATTAGATATTTTTTAAAGTGGGGTTTTAGGTAGCCAATTTTATTTAAAATATATTTGCAATCCATAAATTAATTACCATGAATATTTTAATATTAGGTTCTGGAGGAAGAGAACACGCTTTTACATTAAAACTAGTTGAAAGCTCAAAAGTAAATAAAGTTTTTGTAGTACCAGGAAATGCTGGTACCGCTAAAATTGCAACAAATGTGACAATTAGTCCTACTGATTTTGAAGCTATAAAAAGTACAGTTTTAGAGAATGATATTAAGATGGTAGTTGTTGGCCCAGAAGCACCTTTAGTAAGTGGTGTTCACGATTTCTTCTTGGCAGATAATCAGTTAAAAGATATTCCAGTTATTGGGCCTAAAAAAGATGGTGCTTTGCTAGAAGGATCTAAAGATTTTTCTAAACAATTTATGGAAAACCACAATGTACCAACTGCAAAGTATAAATCTTTTAATAACAATAATTTAGAAAAAGGTTATACCTTTTTAGAAACTTTAGAACCACCTTATGTTTTAAAAGCAGACGGTTTAGCTGCTGGTAAAGGTGTTTTAATTTTAAATTCTTTAGAAGAAGCCAAATTTGAGTTGAAAGAGATGGTTTCGAACCAAAAGTTTGGAGAGGCTTCATTAACAGTAGTTATAGAAGAGTTTTTAAAAGGTATAGAATTATCAGTATTTGTTTTAACTGATGGTAAAAACTATAAAATTCTACCTTCAGCTAAAGATTATAAAAGAATCGGAGAAGGCGATGTTGGTTTAAATACTGGTGGAATGGGTGCAATATCACCTGTTCCTTTTGCTGATGATGCATTCCTAGATAAGGTTGAAGAACTTGTTGTAAAACCAACTATTGCTGGACTCCAAAAAGAAGGTATAGATTACAGAGGATTTATTTTTATAGGTTTAATGAACGATAACGGAAATCCTTCTGTAGTTGAATATAATGTAAGAATGGGTGACCCAGAGACTGAGGTTGTTTTACCAAGAATAGAGTCAGATTTATTTGAATTATTTGATGGTGTTGCCAATCAAACTTTAAATGAAAAATCTTTTTCAGTTACGAAACAAACTGCAACAACTGTAATGCTAGTTTCAGGAGGATACCCTGAAGCCTATCAAAAAAATAAAGAGATTAGTGGCTTAGAAAATGTGGTAAATTCAACCGTATTTCATGGAGGTACTTCTTTAGATAATAATAAAGTTGTAACCAGTGGAGGGAGAGTAATGGCTATTACTTCTTTTGGAGATTCTATTCAAGAAGCATTAGATAAATCTTATGATAGTATTGAAAAGATTTCTTTTGATGATATGAATTATAGAAAAGATATTGGTTTCGATTTAGTCTAGAAATTAACTTGCTTTTTCTAACGTAAATGAAAATTCTGAACCTCTTCCAAATGTACTTTTAAGCAGTATATTTTCATCATGTGCTTCAATGATATGTTTTACTATAGAAAGTCCAAGACCTGAACCACCCTGTTCTCTAGATCTACTCTGGTCCACTCTGTAAAAACGCTCAAATAAACGAGAGATATGTTCTTTTTTAATTCCTTCTCCATTGTCTATTACTTTGATAATAAATTTTTTGTCTGAGTAACTTTCTACTCCAACAAAAGTAGTTCCGTTTGGATTGCCATATTTGATAGAATTTACCACTAAATTTATCAATACTTGTTCAATTTTTTCAATATCACCTTTCACAAAGACTGGGAATTCATATATTTTATCAAATTTTAAAGAAATATTTCGTTTTTTTGCTTTCATTTCAAATAAATCGAACACATTCTGAATGAGTTCAAGAATATTAAAAACTTCTATATTTAAATTAGTTCCTTCGTTTTCTAATTTTGCAATCATATCCAAATCTTTAATAACAGCCACCAACCTTTCAACTCCCTTATTGGCTCTATTTAGATATTTCATTCTAATTTCTTTGTCATTAACAGCACCTTCAAGAAGGGTTAAAATATAACCTTGAACGGTAAAAAGAGGTGTTTTTAATTCATGAGCTACATTTCCTAAAAAGTCTCTCCTGAAAGAGTCTCTTTCTGTTAAACTTTTTATTTCTAAACGTTTACCTTCAACAAACTTTTGCATGCTTTTAGAAAGTTTATCGATATCTGTTGTAGCGGATTCTCTTTTCAAATCATTAACATTAAGAATAGAAACTTCTTGATAAATTTTTTTTAATCTTCTGTAAATAAAGTGTTCAGCCCTATATTGAATAATAAAAAAGGAAATTAAAAAAAGAAAGATAATAGAAACCAGAATACTCCCAATACCAAAATCTTTTTGAATCATGTAGTAGGATATAGAAGAGATTATAACTGCTAACAGTGTTAAGTATACTGCAGATAATAGTGCGTAGGAATATGTTTTTTTGAGTCTCAACGAAAAATTATTTTTAATCCTTTAATACAAATTTATATCCAACACCTTTAACAGTTTTAAAGTGGTCGTCTCCAATTTTTTCTCTTAATTTTCTAATATGGACATCTATTGTTCTTCCACCAACAACTACTTCGTTACCCCAAACAGTATCTAAAATTACCTCTCTTTTAAATACTTTACTTGGTTTTGAAGTTAATAAAGAAAAAAGTTCGAACTCCTTTCTTGGAAGCGCTATTTTTTTACCTGCTTTATAAACTACATACTCATCTCTATCAATTACAATATCACCAATTTTAAGCGTTTCTTCACTCTCTTCATCAGATTTTAGCCTGCGTAATAAAGATTTCATTTTACTTATTAAAACTTTTGGTTTTATTGGTTTTGTAATGTAGTCGTCTGCACCTGCTTCAAAGCCAGCGACTTGAGAATAGTCTTCGCCTCTCGCTGTTAAAAAAGCAATAATTACATTTTCTAAAGATTTTATTTTCCTAATCTTTTCACATGCTTCAATACCATCCATTTCTGGCATCATAATATCTAATAGGATAAGATGTGGGGTGTTTTTCTTTGCAGATTTTATTGCTTCTAATCCATTTTCAGCAGTAAAAACTTGATAACCTTCATTTTTTAAATTGTAACCAATAATTTCTAAAATATCTGGTTCATCGTCTACTAATAATATTTTTACATCACCTTTATTCATAATATATTCTTTATATTGAATCAAAAATAACGATTAATATTCTATATTTAAGACTACTTAACAATCATTTAATCTTAACTAGGTTATTTGTGCTTAATAACATAACAATTACTAGTAATAGTGCTGAAGTTAAAAATGTTTCAATTTTTAATGTTTTAGGTAAAAATGTTTTATCTACATCTGTTTCTAGTAACAGAGCAGAAATTAATACTTCATTATTATCATCAGGAATTTATATTATTAAAGTTCAAGAAGGGGTTAATACTGCAACTTCTAAGTTGGTAATTAAATAATTTTTTTACTTTCATATCAATACAAAAGCTATGAATTTTCAGAGCTTTTTCTTTTTTACTATATTTATAAAAAAGAAATTATATTGCTATGAATTTAACCTATCAATTAAATGATATCTTATTTTTAGATATTGAAACTGTACCTCAAGAAGAGTATTGGTCATTATTATCAGAAGAAACTCAACATTTATTTGAAGCTAAAACAAAATACCAAAGAAAAGAAGAATTTACTGCAGAAGAGTTTTATAATAGAGCAGGAATTTGGGCTGAGTTTGGTAAAATAGTTTGTATATCTGTTGGCTATTTTAACAATAAAAATAAGACAAAACAATTAAGAATTCGTTCTTTTTTTGGTGATGATGAGCATAAGATTCTTACCGATTTTAAACAATTATTAGACAAGCATTTTGCTAAAAAGTCGAATATTTTGTGTGCACATAATGGAAAAGAATTTGATTTTCCATTTATAGCTAGAAGAATGATTGTGCATCAAATAGAGTTACCTCAAAAACTGAATTTATTTGGTAAAAAACCATGGGAAGTTCCTCATCTTGACACTTTAGAGCTTTGGAAATTTGGCGATTTTAAACATTACACGTCTTTAAAATTACTGACATCAATTTTAGGTATTCCGTCTCCTAAAGATGATATTGATGGCAGTGAAGTAGCTAAAGTTTATTATCAAGAAAAAGACTTACAAAGAATTGTAACTTATTGCGAGAAAGATACAGTTGCTATTGCACAAATATTATTAAGATTTAATAATCAAAAAATTATTACAAATAAGGAAATTGTTAGTATAGATTAACTTTCTAGTTTCATAGATAGTTCTAACCAGCGTTCTTCTTTTTGTTCCAAATCATTTATAATTTGCTTTAATTCTTCAGATTTCTTGGCAATATTTTCTTCTGCAATCTCAACATTTAGAAATTGCTTTTCAATGCGTTCTTTCTGATTTTGTAATCGCTGAATTTCGTCTTCTAAAGCACCAAATTCTCTTTTCTCATTATAGCTTAATGAGTTTTTTTGAGATTTAGTTTCAGCATGTTTTACTTCAGTTTTTACATTTGAAATTTCTTCTTGCTCATATGGATTTGAGTTTTCATACGCTCTAAAGTCTGAATAGTTTCCAGGAAAGTTCTCTACAATTCCATCACCTCTAAATACAAAAAGCGCATCAACTATTTTATCCATAAAATACCTGTCATGTGAAACCACCATTAAGTTCCCTGGATAATCTAATAGAAAATTTTCTAATACATTTAAAGTAACCACATCTAAATCATTCGTTGGTTCATCTAAAATTAAAAAGTTTGGATTTTGAATTAAAACAGCACACAAATACAAGCGCTTTTGTTCGCCTCCAGAAAGTTTTTCTACAAAATCATACTGTTTTTTTTTATCAAATAAAAATCGTTCTAGTAGCTGTGAGGCAGATATTTTTCTGCCTTTTGTAAGCGGAATAAATTCACCAAACTCCTTTATTACTTCAATTACCTTTTGACCTTCTTTTATAGCAATTCCAGATTGTGTATAATATCCAAATTTTACAGTTTCACCAACAACAACTTTTCCACCATCAACAGGATTGTTTTGAGTAATAATATTTAAAAAAGACGATTTTCCAGTCCCATTCTTTCCTATAATACCAATACGTTCTCCGCGTTTAAAAACATAATCAAAACCATCTAAAATAACTTTATCTCCATAAGATTTTTTTAGTTTATGAAGTTCAAGAATTTTACTTCCTAAACGTTCCATATTTATCTCCAATTGAACTTTATGGTCTTTTCTTCGTTGATGTGCTTTTTCTTTAATTTGATGGAAATCATCTATTCTAGATTTAGATTTTGTAGTTCTTGCTTTTGGCTGTTTTCGCATCCAATCTAACTCTTTCTTAAAGAGATTTTTAGCTTTTTCTGTAGTAACCTTTTCAAGCTGAATTCGTTCTTCCTTTTTTTCTAAGTAATAAGAATAATTTCCTTTATACTTATATATTTTACCATGATCTAATTCTAAAATTTCATTACAAACTCGTTCCAAAAAGTAACGATCATGAGTAACCATAAATAGGGTGATTTTTTCTTTTGCAAAAAAATCTTCCAGCCACTCAATCATTTCTAAATCAAGGTGATTTGTAGGCTCATCGAGTATTAATAAATCAGGCTTACTAATTAAAACAATTGCTAAAGACAGTCTTTTTCTTTGACCTCCAGAAAGAGAAGAAATTTTCTGACTAAGATCGTCTAACTTTAATTTCGATAATATTTGTGTGTATTGTGTTTCAAAATCCCAAGCATTGTATTGGTCCATTAAATCAAATGCAGTTTGGTAAGCATCTGCATCATCAGGGTTTTTTAAGGCTTTTTCATATTGATTGATAATTGATAAAATTTTATTATCAGTATCAAATATGGTTTCTTCTATGGTTAAATTTGGGTTTAGATTTTCGTTTTGAGCTAAATAAGCTATTGAAATATCCTTTCTGCTCACAATTTGTCCGGTATCAGAACTATCTAACCCAGCTATAATATTTAGAATTGACGTTTTACCTGTTCCGTTTTTAGCAACAAAAGCTATTTTTTGATCTTTATTTACACCAAAAGAGATGTTTTCAAATAAAATGCGTTCGCCATAGGATTTTGATATATTTTCAACAGAAAGATAGTTCACAAATAGTATTTTTTAGTCCTACAAAGAAACAAAAAACCATACACTTAATTTGTCTTATTTTGATTTAAACAATTTTAAATTTCTACTATTTAATGCTATCTTGCATATATATAAATAAAAAAATAGTTTATGAAAATTATCGTGCCAATGGCAGGTATAGGGTCTCGTTTAAGACCACACACGTTAACAGTTCCAAAACCATTAACAGTTATTGCAGGTAAGCCTATTGTACAGCGTTTGGTTGAGGATATAGCATCTGTAATAGATGAAAAGATAGATGAGATTGCTTTTGTAATTGGTAGTAGAGCAAAAGGTTTTCCTACTGATACAGAAGAAAAATTGTTAAAAATTGCAGCTGAGTTAGGAGCAAAAGGGTCTGTGTATATTCAAGATACTGCTTTAGGTACAGCTCATGCAATATACTGCGCTAAAGAAGCCTTGAGTGGCCCTTGTGTTGTAGCTTATGCAGATACACTCTTTAAAGCTGATTTTACATTAGACGTGAATGCTGATGGTGCAATTTGGGTAAGTAAAGTAGAAAACCCAAGTGCCTTTGGAGTCGTAAAATTAGAAGAAGGTATTATTACTGATTTTATAGAAAAGCCAAAAGAATTTGTTTCAGATTTAGCAATTATTGGGATATATTATTTTAAAAGTGGTGAGAAACTTCTTGAGGAAATACAATATTTAATTGATAATGATTTAAAGGAGAATAATGAATATCAGTTAACTAACGTTCTAGAATCTTTAAAGCAACAAGGGGCTAAATTTGTACCAGAAACTGTAAGTGCATGGATGGATTGTGGTAAAAAAGATCCAACTGTAGATACCAATAAACAAACTTTACATTTTGAGCATGAGGCTGGTAGTAATTTAGTTTCTGACGATGTTGTTTTACAAAATTCAGAAATTATACAACCTTGTTTTGTTGGTGAAAATGTGGTATTAAAAAACACAAAAATCGGTCCTTACGTTTCAATAGGTGAAAATAGTAGGGTTGAAAATTCTACGATTACAAACTCATTAATACAAACTAATGTAGCAGTTTCTAATGCAAAATTAGATAATGCTATGATTGGTAATCATGCAAAATATAACGGAGAGTATACTTCTGTAAGTATAGGTGATTACACAGAATTAACTTAGATGATAAGTTTCGGATTTACAAAAACACATAAACAAGAGAGGCAATTTAATTTTTTTAGATTGGCTCTTTTGTCTTTAATTTTTTGTTTTATTTCGATTTATAATTATGCTCAAGATAGTATTCCAGAGAAAGAAGATTTAACAGAGGAAGCTGAACTTAAATTCCAAAATTTCTTTTTTAAAGCATTATCAGATAAATCGATTGGTAATTATCAAAAAGCAATCGAAAACTTAGAGAGTTGTAATCAACTATTAGAAAATAATACAGCAATATATTTTGAGTTTTCTAAAAATTATTTGCTCTTAAATAAAACCATTTTAGCTAAAGAATATGTTACGAGAGCTTTACAAAAAGAGCCTAATAATATTTGGATGTTAAAACATTTGGTTAAAGTATACCAAAAAGAAAATAATTTAGAAGATGCAATTGTAACACAAAAAAAAGTAGTAGCAATCAGCCCTAAAGAAAAACCATTTTTAGTTAGTCTTTATCTATATAATAGAGATTATGACAAGGCAATTCTATTGATGGAACTTTTACAGAATGAAAATGCATTAACTTCAGATTTAAAAAGGATAAAACAACGTTTAAATGCAAGGAAAGTTCCAGAACAAAAGGTCCTTAAATTAAATGATATTTCAGTTTTGCAGCAAAAGTTTGAAAAAGATAAGTCTTACGAAACTTTAGAGCAAATTCTAAAAATTTCTGAATCTAATATAAGTATCCTTTTAAAATACAGTAAAGAAGGTATTGCCTTGTTTCCTGCACAACCTTTTGTTTATTTAATGAAAGCTTACGCTTTAAATAGTCAAAAAATGTACAAAGACGCTTTAACTACATTAAAGAATGGTATTGATTTTGTTATTGAAGAGCAAATGGAGGTGAATTTTTATCTAGAAATGGCTAATTCTTACAAAGGTTTAGGAGATGTAAACGAAGAGAATAAGTACAAAGAAAAAGCCAAGCAATTAAAAAGTTGACATGAGGTATATAAAATATTTAGTTCTTTTAATAATAGTTTTTACGTCATGTAAATCAAGTAAAAATATGATTGATGCAACTGCAGTAGCTAAGAATATTTCCTCAAAAAAAATAGCAAGAAGACATATGGCTGCTAATTTTGATAAGCAAACTATAGATGCAAAGCTTAAAGTAAACTTTAATAATGGTAAAACAAATCAAAGTTTAACTGTAAGTATGAAAATTAAAAAAGATGAAGTAATTTGGTTAAGAGGAACTAAGTTAATAACGGTATTTAAAGCAGAAATTACACCCACTAAAGTACGTTACTATTCTTCTGTTTTTAAAAATTCTTTTGAAGGTGATTTTTCAATGCTTAAAGAATTATTAGAAGTAGAAATTAATTTTGAACAATTGCAAAACTTGTTTTTAGGTCAAGCCTTGCAAGATGTAACTGAAGATAAACAAGAGGTATCTGTTATGAATAACAGGTATGTTTTAAACCCTGAGCAACAAGCAATGCTTTATGACATATTTTATACGATAAATCCTATGCATTATAAATTAGATCATCAAAGTATTGTAAATGAAGCTAAAGGTTTACGATTAGACATTACATACCCGAATTATAATTTAGTAAATTCAGTAGTATTTCCTACTGCAATAGAAATTAAAGCTAAAGATAAAAAAAGAGTTACAGCAATTGATTTATTATATAGAAGTGTAGTATTTGATACTGATATAACCATGTCTTTTAATATGCCTAACGGTTATAAGAAATTAACTTTTTAATGAGCTATACCAAGTTTCACATACTGTTTCTTTTACTTTTTTTAGTAAGTAGTACTCTTTTTTCTCAAACTAGAAAAGAGTTAGAAAATCAACGAAAAAAATATAAATCTGAAATTAAACAATTAAATAACCTTCTTTTTACTGAAGTAAAAAAAGAACGTAACGTTCTAGAGGAGTTAAAAGATATTAGACAGAAGATTGAGGTTAGAAACAAACTAATAAACACCATCAATTTAGAGTCAGAATTATTAAGCAATGAAATCCTTAAAAACAAAAAAAAAATAGCAAAACTAAACAACAATTTAAGAGCTCTTAAAAAGGATTATGGTAATATGATTTATAAATCCTATAAAAGTAAATCTCAGCAAAGCAGAGTGATGTTTTTATTATCATCACAAAACTTTTATCAAGCTTATAAAAGGTTAGAGTATATGAAACAGTTCACTTCTTTTAGAAAAAAGCAAGGAGAAGAAATTGTAAGTCAGACTCTTTTTATTGCTAAAATGAATGACTCTTTGCTGCATCAAAAACAAGTAAAAGACACGTTAATTTTGTCAGAAATCAATCAAAAGAAAGCCATAGAGACTGACAAAACCAAACAAGAAAATTTATTATCTCTAATCAAAAAGAAAGAAAAAAAATATAAAAGAGATCTAAGAAAAACCATTCAAGAAGAAAAACGAGTAACTGCTAAGATTGATAAAATTATAAAAGAAGAAATTGAAAGAGCAAATAGATTAGCCCTTGCAAAACTTAAAAAAAAGCCTAAAACAGTTAAAAATAACGAGTTTATTTTAAGTCCCGAAGCAAAAGCTTTAGCTGCAAGGTTCGATTTAAATAAAGGTAAATTACCTTGGCCTGTTACTGAAGGTATAATTGTTAGAAAATTTGGGGTTCAACCACATCCAATTTTTCCTGGGATTTCAATAAATAGTTCAGGTGTGCACTTTGTAACCTCTAAAGGAGGGCAAGCAAAATCAATTTTTGATGGTGAAGTTTTTAACGTTCTTATTGGTTCTGGAGGTAAAAAGAATGTTTTGGTTAGGCATGGTAATTACATCACTTCTTATAATAACTTAGAAAGTTCTTACGTTCAAAAAGGTGATAAAGTAAAAGTAGGCCAGCCCTTAGGTAAAATTTTCACGGATAAGATTAATGGTAAAACTACCTTGGTTTTTGTATTGCTTAAAAACACAATAAAACTTAATCCTGCTTCTTGGATATTAAAAAGATAGTTGTGAAATTAAAACTTAAAAAGTGCCTTTAACTCTGTTGCATCGTCTGCTTTCATTTTTCCTGCAATAACTAAACTTAGTTGTTTTCTCCTTAGAGCACCATCAAAACGAATTTTTTCTAATTCTGTTTCTGGTTTTATTTTAGGTATATCTACAGGTTTTCCTGTTTCATCAACAGCAACAAAAGTATATATACCCTCATTCACTTTTGTTTTTAAGCCAGATTGCCTGTCCTCTATCCATACATCAACGTAAATTTCCATAGAAGATTTAAAAGCTCTAGATACCTTAGCTTCTAAAGTTACCACACTACCTACAGGAACAGATTTATTAAAAGCAACGTGATTTACAGATGCAGTAACCACAATTCTAGAAGAATGTCGCCTAGCTGCAATACTGCATGCTCTATCCATTCTTGCTAAAAGTTCTCCACCAAAAAGATTGTCTAAATAGTTTGTTTCCCCTGGTAAAACTAAATCGGTAAGTATTGTTAAAGATTCTTTAGGCGTTTTTGCTTCCATTCTAAATTTTTCACAAAGATATGAATAGCCTTTTAGAAAACTATTTTATTTTACTAATAACCAAGCATCTTTAGATTCCGCTTTTTTTATTTTATACAAAGCATTAATTGCATCATTTCTGTTGGTAAAACTCTTAAATGCTACTTGTGTTAATCCCCATTTATTAGTGCCAATTATTTTTGCTTTGTAACCTTTTTGTTCTAGCTGTTTTATTTTCTTTTTTGCATTTTCAGGAAACTGAAAAGCACCAGCTATAACGTGAAAAGGTGTTGTAACTTTTTTAACAACATTTAATTCAATTGTAGGTAAAGGGTTAGTTACAGTAAATGTAGCAGTTTGTATTTTTTTTTCTAAGGCTAATTCTTGAGAAGCTATAGTGTTTTTTTGTTTATTTTGTTGGTGTAAATTATTACCAGCAAATCCTACAGTCAATAAAATTACGGCAGATGCAGCATACTTTAATAAAGGAGTTAAAAGATTTTTTTTATCTGTGTTTTTTATTGGTAATTGTATTACATTTTTGCTCTTACTTTCTAATCTTTTTGTTGTAACAGAAGATAAACCAAAAGAAGAAGTTAGGTAGTTTATTTCTTTTGTTGGATTAAAAGTTAATTGGCTGTTTTCACTTAAGGTTAAGTAACCTAAACCTTCAATTATTAGATGTTCTTTTTGAAGAGTTTTTTTCCAATTAGATACAATGTTTTCAATTGTATTTGTTGCTTTTTCAAATGATATTTTTTCTACAGAGGCAACATAGTTAGCTAGTAACCCATCATTTCCTTTAAGATTATTATTAAATGAAATTTGTTTGTATGGTGGGGAAAAACTAGCAGAATCTTCTTGAAAAGTAGCGCTTATTTTATTAGTTACAAAGCCTCCAAAATTAGGAACAATAACACAATCGTATCTAAATAATAAGTCTTTAATATAATTTTCTAATATCATATAAACAAATATATGAATTCTTAAGAATTATAAACGGAGTAGTGGCAATAATTATCAACAATTATTTTTATATCTTGTTTCATCAAATTGATATCAATGAACGATAACAAGCTATTGGCTATTTTACGATTGCAGAGAAGTAGAGCTATAGGAGATATTTTAGCAAAAAAAACTAATTGCAACCTCAGGAGGAGTCGAATATATTTTTGAACAAAAAAAGACAGTTTTAGAAAAAATAAATGGTATTGGATCTCATGCGATTAAGCATTTGTTTGACAAGAACAATAGTATTGAAGCAGAGAAAGAATTGAATTATATTCGAAAAAATAACATTAACTACACCTATTTTTTAGATGATGATTTTCCAAAACACCTTCATAATTGTATAGACAGTCCGATTTTATTATTTAAGGACGGTAATATTGAAATTAAAAATGATTCAAAAATAATTTCTGTAGTAGGTACTAGAAATATGAGTTCATATGGTCGTCATTTTTGTGAAGAACTCATCAAAGACTTAGCACCTTATAACCCAATTATAGTAAGTGGTTTTGCGTACGGTGTAGATATTTGTGCTCATAAAGCAGCTATGGCTAATAACTTACAAACTATTGCTGTTTTGGCACATGGTTTTGAACAGATTTATCCGAAAGTGCATAAAAAGTATATTCATGATGTTCATAAGAATGGTGGATTTTTTACCGAGTTTTGGAGTGAAGAACTACCTTTACGTGAGCATTTTTTAAAACGCAACAGAATCTTAGCAGGCATTTCTAAAGCTACTATAATTATAGAGTCTGCAGAGAAAGGAGGCTCTTTAGTAACTGCAGATATAGCAAATTCTTACAACAAAGATGTTTTTGCTTTATCAGGCAGAGCTACAGATGTGTTCAGTAAAGGATGTAATAGTTTAATAAAAAATAATAGAGCAACCCTGTTAACTTCTGCAGAAGATATTATAAAAATGCTGAATTGGGATGTGCAAAAAGCAGCAACAAAAACCATTCAGAAACAGTTATTTGTTCAATTAAATGAAAATGAACAGAAGATTTATGATTTCTTGTATGAAAAAGGAAAGCAAGTATTAGATGTAATTGCATTTGAATGCAATATATCAATAGTGAAATTATCTTCTGTTTTATTACAAATGGAGTTAAAAGGTATAATAAAGCCATTACCAGGTAAAATGTTTGAAATTATTTAAACAATTGCTGTACTTTTGAAATTAATGAATTATTAATTATGGCAGTAGAAAAGAAATTGATGTCTAAAAAAAAGCCTGCATTTCCTGTAAATGACATGCTTAATGCCTATTTAAAAAACTATAAGCGAACAACTAAAATTTCTATCTATTACGAAGATTTATTGCGTTTTCAAGGTTCTGTAACCGTGTATGATAAAAACAATGAAGATACACTTTGGATACGAACTTACTATTCTGATGCAGATAGAGTAGAAATAGATACGAGTTTAAAAAGAGTATATACTTTATTGCATTCTGATGGTAATGAGGACGCAATGCCTTTTTTAAATGTTGATGCAATAGATTATTGTACTTTTGGAAACTCAAAACCATTTCGTATTAAAGTTAGAAATATTTTAAATGATAATTTTACGTATTTCTATGTAAAAAAAGCCGATGCATCAAGAATTTATGGTTTAGAGTTAGAGCATATTCTATCTCCTTACAGTATGAATTTTTTAGTGCATGGAGATACTTTAATTGAAGAACACATTGCGGGTATTCCTGGAGATGATTTTATTAAAGATATTTTACCTACTTGTACAGAGTTAGAAAAAGCGCAAATAGCTAAAGAATTTGTAAAGTTTAAAGAACGATGCTTAATTCGTTTGTTGGGTGATATGCGTTCTTACAACTATGTAATTACACCTACACACGATTTTGATCAAATTATATATAAAATTAGAGCCATAGATTTTGATCAGCAGTCTTTTGAAGGTAATTTAAAAGTGTACAACCTTCAGTTTATGAAAGAAAATTTTAAGATGATAGAAATGGTTAGTAAAAAATTACAAAACGATTCTATTAGACAGTACAAAATTGAAGAACGTTCGTTTATGGCAAAAAGAATGATTACTACTCCAAGAAGAACTTTACGTTTGATAAAGTGTATGAAAAATGACACCATTTCTTACCCGGAAAATACAAAACTCCTTAAGAAAAATCTAATTCAGTACGTAGGAGACATAAAGTTTAAAGATTGTGAAAACATGGGCGAAATTTTAGAAACTATTTTAGCTTTTGTAAAACGTAATTATTTAGACATAAGTACCAAGTAACATTTTATTTTTTACTTCTTAAACTCTCTATTACAACTGTTATTAAGATTAAACTACCGCCCCAAAAAGTATTTATAGAAGGTATTTCTTGTAGAAAAAGAAAAGCCAAAACAATACCAAAAAGAGGTTGTAAACTGCTAATAATGCTAGTGGTCGCTGCAGAAAAATGTTTTAAAGAATGCAGCAATAGACTATGTCCAACTGCGGTTGTTAAAAATGCGAGTAAAAACAAATATGGCAACTGACTTTGTAGATTAGAAACATCCATAAAGTACAAAGTTGGCAACAGTACTATTGTAACTATTACGGTTTGATAAAGCATTAGCATAGTTCCATTATACTTAGCCACATGTTGCTTTAGAATTAAAATTCGTACAGCATAACAAAAGGCAGAAAGAACCCCAAATAAAATGCCTTTTACTTGTGAGCTTTCTAAGCTAAACTCAGGTGCTAAAATATACAAGCCACTTAAAACTAATACACCAAAAAGAATATAAATAGGGTCGAATTTTACCTTTACAAACAAAGGTTCTAATAAAGCAATAATAATAGGAAAAGTATATAAAGATAAAATTCCTAAAGCAACGTTAGAGAACTTTAATGCGTAAAAATACGTAATCCAATGCGCAGCCATTAAAACACCACTTATTAAGAAGGTTTTATAATCTTTAGATGATTTTATGGCTAAATCTATTTTTTTATACTTGCAAAAAATAAATAGAAAAACCATAGCTAACACTGCTCTAAACCAAATTATAATTTCAGTAGGTAGTGCAATATATTTTCCTAAAACACCAGAAGTACTTATAAAAAGTGTCGCCAAAAGTAACCCAGAAATATTTTTAATATAGTTATTTTGCATTAAATTTTTTGAAACGTTTCTAAGGCTTTTTTTACAGAATCAATTTTAATAAAAGTAATGAGCAAACGCAGCCCATTTTTAGTTTGCTTTTCTTTCATTACACAACTTTTTGGGTTTTGCTGTATATATTTTAAAGTTTTGCTAAATGCTTCTGTTTGATAAAAAGCACTTTGTTGGTCAGAAACAAAATAGCCTAACATTCGTTTTTGCTTTAAAATTACTTTTTCTAGGCCTAGTTCTTTTGCCAACCATTTTATTCTAACCGAATCTAATAAGTCTTCAACCTGAGTAGGTATTTCTCCAAATCTGTCTATAATTTCAGTTTCAAAAGTTTGTAGTTCTTTTTCTTTTTCTAAAGTACCCAGTTTATTATACAAGGCCAACCTTTCTGTAATAGAATTGATGTAATCATCAGGAAACAAAATTTCAAAATCAGTATCAATTTGTACTTCTTTTACAAAGGCTGTTGGTTTCGAAGTATCTGTTGGATACAAATCTGCAAACTCATTTTCTTTCAATTCTTCGATAGCTTCTTTTAATATTTTTTGATAGGTATCAAATCCAATATCATTTATAAAACCACTTTGTTCACCACCCAATAAATCTCCTGCTCCACGAATCTCTAAATCTTTCATGGCAATATTAATTCCACTTCCCAAATCAGAAAACAAAACCAAAGCTTCAATACGTTTTCTGGCATCATCTGTCATCATATGATAAGGTGGAGTTATAAAGTAGCAGAACGCTTTTTTGTTACTTCTACCAACTCTACCTCGCATTTGATGTAAATCAGACAAACCAAAATTATTGGCATTATTGATGAATATTGTATTTGCATTAGGTACATCTAATCCGCTTTCAATTATCGTTGTAGATACGAGTACATCAAATTCACCATTCATAAAGCCCAACATTAATTCCTCTAGCTTTTTACCTTCCATTTGTCCATGACCAATACCAATTTTGGCTGATGGAACCAATCTTTGTAATAACCCTGCAACTTCTTTAATATTATCTATTCTATTATGAATAAAAAAGACCTGCCCACCTCTAGAAACTTCATAAGAAATTGCGTCTCTAATTGTTTCTTCAGAAAAACGAATTACGTTACTTTCTATAGGGTGTCTGTTAGGAGGAGGCGTTTTTATTACTGATAAATCTCTTGCAGCCATTAAACTAAATTGCAAGGTTCTAGGAATTGGTGTTGCAGTTAAAGTTAATGTGTCTACATTTTCTTTTAAAGTTTTTAATTTGTCTTTAACAGCCACTCCGAATTTTTGCTCTTCATCAATAATTAATAAACCTAAATCTTTAAACTGAATTCGCTGACTTGTTAGTTGATGTGTGCCAATAATAATATCTACAGAACCATCATTAACACCACCAATAGCAGTAGTTTTTTGTTTGGCAGATCTAAATCTATTTAAATAATCTATCTTAATTGGAAAGTCTTTTAAACGTTCTGAGAACGTTTTGTAATGCTGAAAAGCTAAAATAGTGGTTGGTACTAAAATTGCGACCTGTTTTCCATTATCAACAGCTTTAAAAGCCGCTCTAACAGCAACTTCTGTTTTACCAAAACCCACATCACCACAAACCAACCTATCCATAGGTTGATCTTTCTCCATATCTTGTTTTACATCTAGTGTAGCTGAATATTGATCTGGAGTATCTTCATACATAAAACTACCTTCTAATTCATGTTGAATATGTGTATCTGTGCCAAAAGCGTAGCCTTTTTGAAGCTTTCTTTTTGCATACAATTGAATTAAATTAAAAGCAATATGCTTAACTCTGGCTTTTGTTTTTTGTTTGATTTTTTTCCAAGCTCCAGAACCTAATTTGTAAATTTTTGGAGGCTTACCATCTTTACCATTAAACTTAGAAATTTTGTGTAGAGAGTGAATACTTACATACAAAATATCACGTTCTCCATAAATCAGTTTTATTGCCTCTTGCTTTTTACCTTGAACATCAATTTTTTGTAAACCACCAAATTTTCCAATTCCATGATCCATGTGAGTTACATAGTCACCAATTTCTAATTTGTTTAATTCTTGAAGTGTAATAGCTTGCTTTTTAGCATAACCATTTTTCAATCTGAATTTATGATAACGTTCAAAAATTTGATGATCTGTATAGCAAACCAACTTATTATCTACATCTATAAAACCATTGTATAGAGGAAAAACAATAGTTTCATAATGTACTTTTTGATCTGCATCATCAAAAATATCATGAAATCGTTTTGCCTGTTGTTCATTAGCGCAAAAAATATAATTTGTAAACCCAGCTTTTTGATACTCATTTAAATCATCAATTAATAAATTAAATTGTTTGTTAAAAGAGGGTTGAGGATTTGTAGAAAATTCGATTTCTTTACCTTCGTATTTAGATGTACTTCCAAAATGAACAGTAGTAAATTTATGAAGTTCATTTTTGATGAAATTACCATCACAAAATAATTCTGATGGTTCTAAGTGCTTTATTTCTTTAGATAAATCGTTAAAGGCATCTTCTGCTTTTTTGAAAAATTTATCTAATTTTTGAGACATTAGACCAACATTCTTAGAAAATACAACAGTATCTGAAGAGATATACTTTAAAAAACTTTGCCTGTTTTCTTGCAAAGTTTTATTCTCAACATTTGGCATTATAGAAACTTTTTTCAGTTTCTCTTTAGATAACTGAGTTTCTACATCAAAAGTTCTAATACTGTCTATATCATCACCAAAAAATTCAACTCTATAAGGTTCATCATTAGAGAAAGAAAATACATCTATAATTCCCCCTCTTACAGAAAAATCTCCAGGTTCTGTAACAAAATCTACACGTTTAAATTTGTATTCAAAAAGAACTTCATTAACAAAGTCTAAAGATAATTCTTCACCAACAGCAATTTTTAAAGTGTTCTTTTCAAGTTCTTTTTTAGTTACCACTTTTTCGAAAAGTGCAGTTGGGTAGGTAACAATTATTGCAGGTTTTTTTCTAGAATTTATTCTATTTAAAACTTCAGACCTTAAAAGAACATTGGCATTGTCTGTATCTTCAATTTGATATGGTCTTCTATAAGAACCAGGATAAAAAAGTACATTTTTATCACCCAAAATCTGTTCTAAATCATTTAAATAATAGGCCGCTTCTTCTTTATCATTAAATATTAAAAGGTAAGGTTTGTCTACTTTTTTAAAACTTTCTGAAATAACAAAGGACAATGAAGAGCCGACCAAATTCGAAATCTGAAATTGATTTTTCTCTTGTATTAGTGCTGTTATTACCTGCGAAACTTTCGCAGACTTTTGGTATTGATTAACAATGTTCTGCTTACTCAACTGTAATTTTTTCACAAATGTACTGTCTTAAATTATAAAAAGCCAAAAAACCAATTTCATTTCTCATAGAAAAGAATATATTTGTTTGTCTAATGCACTTTAATAAACACTTTATGTCCATAAAATCGTTTTTTTTTAGTTTTTTTTAGTTGGTGTTATAGCACAATCAATTGCACAAAATGAAAAAAGTAAATGGGTTGTAGGAACAAGTTTAGCATTAGCAAAATTTACTGACTTTCAAGGTACTATTTTAGGGGGATCTTTTATAAATCAATCTCCTAGAATAAATATTTCTAAATATTTGTTTAAAAGCTTTACGGCTGATGTTGGTTTTTCTACAGCTATTTTTGATACTCAAAAATACACCACATTTGATGCTGTTTTACGTTATGATTTTGGAACCTCTATGCATAATGTTGTGCCTTATGTTGTAATTGGAGGTAGTTTTGTAAGTGCTTTAGAAACAACCCCAACTTTAAATTTAGGAGCAGGAAATACGTTTTGGGTTAAAAAAAATACGGAATTAATGTGCAGTTTTTGTACAAATATTCAGAAGATCGATTTAAGAGTCAATATTCACATTTTTATCCATCAATTTGTTTAGTGTATAGTTTTAAACTTAGGAATTTAAATCCTAGATTGTGGGATATGTGTAATTAAATCGTTAATTATTTAAGATATTTGTCTAGGATAGAATTCATTTTTTTAGAATTCAAATACCCATCAAACAGCACATCAATTTCATAATCTGAGTTTAGAATTATGGTTGTTGGGTAACTAATTTTGTCTTCTGAAATGGTAAGTTGATTTGCCAATTCATGAATACCAGAATTACCTGAAGGTTTGTAAGAAAAGTTTCTTCCTAAAAAGGTAATATCGCTTTTTTCCTCTCCATTCAACATCACAAAATAATAATCTGAATTTAGTTTTTCAATTACTTTTGAATTTTGAAAAGTATTTTTTTTCATACCATAACAAATCTTGCACCAATCTGTATACAAGAATATCACCATTGGTTTAGGAGCTATTTTTTGTAATTTTTCTACTTCAGGAAAGGTGTATTTTTTTAATCCAGTTGTTTTTTCTTGCGCACATAAATTAATACTTATTAATAGAATTAAAATGGAAAAACATTTTTTCATAATGTTTCTAAAATAAAGTAAATCTAACACCTAAAAAAGCCCTAATTCCTTGGTTGGACGCATATACATAACTTGGGTCAAAAGTCAATGCATCAGAATCATTTGGGTCTACTTGCTCATCAAAAGGATCAAATGCTCTAGAAATACTATTGGCTGCTGGTGTAAAGTTTAAAAGATTTTTTACACCACCATAAATTTCGCAAGAATTGGTGAATCTCTTACTCAATTGAATATTTTGAATACTAAACCAAGGAGAGTATGCTGCTCTATCGTCTTTAGGTCCTAACAAAGGCAAACGCATTGGGCCATATAAGTTACCTGTATAATCTACAGTAAAATTATTGTCAAATTTATATGAGATAGACCAAACACCACTAAAACTTTCTGTAAGTAATTGTCTCCTCTTAATATTGTTTTCAGTTACTGAAACATCCATTAAAGTTGCACCAGCATTTATTGCTAAACCTTTTGTAAATAAAATATCTGCGTTTAAAGAAACACCCTTAGAAACTGAAAAACCTTCTAGATTTGCATAGATAATTTTGTTAGGGTCTGTTTCATAATCAGGTAAAATTCTATTGTTAAAGTAGGTATAAAAAGCGCTTGCATCTAAAGTGATGAAAGAGTTTTCTGTATTAATTTTTTTGACGTAATTAATATTGGCATTCCATGAAGTTTCTGGTTCTAAATCGCCTTGAAACTCTACTTCTCTTGCACCTGTTAAAGCTGCATGATCTTCTGTAAAAACATTGGCTACTCTAAAACCATTACCAACACTTACTCTAAAAATATTTGATTTATCTCTAGAGTTCCATTTGTAATTTATTCTTGGAGATAATATGCTTCCATGCACACTATTATAATCCCATCTTAAACCAAGTAATAATTTCTTTCTATCTGTTATACTTATTTCATCTTGTGCAAATATTCCAGGTAAATGTATTTTAGAAGGCTGATTAAAATTACCAGTTTCATCTAAAGTAGCAAAAGTATTATCATCATAATAGGTGTACCTGTAAGCCAAACCTAAAAGTAAATCTTGTTTGTCATTTATTTTGGTATCGTAAACCAATTGTCCAAAAGCTATTAATTGAGTGGCATCATAAGAATCTGTTCCGTAAAAAGAGTCTTGATAATGGCCATTTGCACTAAATTGGAAATTTATATTTTCTGTTGTAGGTAATTGATAAGTTCCAAAAGTCTCCCACCTATTGGTGTAAATACTTTCTCCATAGACAATGTTACTTCCTCTAAATTTACGTTTCCAATCCAATTCTCCTCCCCATCTATCTTCATAAACATATCTACCAGCAATTGTAAAAACTTTATTGCTTTTACGGTCGACATTAATTTTGTTAAAGATTGATATTCTGTTTTGTAGGGTTAAATCTGTAAAATTATCATTGTTATTATCTACTCTATTTTGAAAGTTAAAATAATTAATTCCCAATAAACCTTGTGCTTTTTCGGAAATTTGATAGCGTAAACCAATATCAGTATTTACTTCTCCCCAAGAACTTGCAAAAACATCTGTAGATAATTTTGGTGCATTTGTAGGTTTTTTTGTAATGATATTAATAATTCCACCAACAGCTTCAGAACCATATAAAGTGGAAGCAGGGCCTTTTACAACTTCAACTCTTTCAATTAAAGCTTGTGGAATTCCTGTTAAACCATAAACCGTAGATAAACCACTTACAATTGGCATTCCATCAATTAAAACAAATGTATATGGGCCCTCTAAACCATTAATGTGAATATCTCCTGTATTACAAACATTACAGTTTAGTTGAGGTCTAATTCCGTTTACATTTTGCAAAGATTCAAATACAGAAGGTGTAGGATTTTTTTTAAAAAAAGTTTTGCTGTATACTTCTACAGGAACAGGACTTGCTGTTTTAGAAACGGGTCTTAAAGAACCAGAAATTACAATTTCATCTAGTGAATTATCGTCTTCTAAAACAATGTTTTTAATTCGATTGTTATCATCTAAAACTAGTTTAGACGTAAAGGTTTTAAACCCAATGCTACTTACAACTAGTGTGTATTTCCCTTTTAACTTGTAATTCAATTCATAAGAACCATTATCTGTAGAATTGGTGCCTAATTTCGTGTTCTTCAGAAAAATATTAGCAAAAGCTATGGCATCGCCATTTTTAGAAGTTATTTTTCCTTTTATACTTTTGCTAATTCCAACTTGTGTAATTAGCAATAAGATTAGAATAATATAATTTTTCAAGATCAAAATTTATGCAAATATAAAATAAATTTTAGACTTGTCTAAAAAACATTTATAAAATTAAAAAGTATATATTTGTCACATATAAAAATGATATGTTTTCACAAGCAGAAGAAAATTATTTAAAAGCCATTTATCATTTAGAATCAGATTCTAAAGAAGGTATTAGTACCAACGCTATTGCTAAAAGTTTAGCAACAAAAGCTTCTTCAGTTTCTGATATGATTAAAAAATTATCAGACAAAGAAGTAGTGCTTTATAAGAAATATAAAGGGGTTACTTTAACAGAATTAGGTGAAAAAACAGCTACTAATATTGTAAGAAAGCACAGACTTTGGGAGGTTTTTTTAGTAGAAAAACTGAACTTTTCTTGGGATGAAGTGCATGATGTTGCAGAACAGTTAGAACATATAAAGTCTCAAAAATTAATAAATCAGTTAGATGCTTTATTAGGTTTTCCAACTCACGATCCTCATGGAGATCCAATACCTGATAAAGATGGATTTGTTAATGCTATAGACAAAAGTTTACTATCTACATTAAATGTTGATGAAGCAGGTGTTTGTGTGGGTGTTAATGATTCATCATCAGACTTTTTACAGTTTTTAGATAAAAAAGGAATAACATTAGGTAAACGTATTAAGGTTACTGAAAAGGAAGATTTTGATGATTCTCTATCTATTTTAATCGATGATAAAAAATTGTCAATCTCTAATAAAATTGCAAATAATTTATACATTAAAAAATCATGAGTACATTCGAACAATTAGTAGCTTTTGGTAAAGAACATCCAATTCAAGCTGCTTTATATGCTTCACTTTTTACATGGGGTTTAACAGCTTTAGGAGCTGCTTTAGTTTTCTTTTTTAAGAAAATGAACAGAGCAGTTTTAGATGGTATGTTAGGATTTACTGGAGGTGTAATGGTTGCAGCTAGTTTTTGGAGTCTATTAGCGCCAGCTATAGACAATAGTCCAGGAGAAGGTTTTATGAAAGTTTTACCATCAGCAATTGGTTTTGCATTAGGTGCTTTAGCTTTATTTGGGATGGATAAAATTTTACCTCATTTGCATATTAATTTTAAAGAAAATGAAGCTGAAGGTGTAAAAACAGAATGGCATAAAACTACTTTATTAGTGCTAGCAATTACTTTGCATAATATTCCTGAAGGGTTAGCAGTTGGTGTATTATTTGGTGGAGCTTCTACTTTAGTAGGTGTAGAGCAAACAGAAATGATAATTGCAGCAATTTCTTTAGCAATTGGTATTGGAATTCAGAATTTTCCTGAAGGTTTTGCAGTGGCAATGCCTTTAAGAAGACAAGGAGTTAGTAGGTTCAAGAGTTTTTGGTATGGACAATTATCTGCAATTGTAGAGCCTTTTGCAGCGGTTTTAGGAGCATTGGCAGTTTCGTTTTTTACACCAATTTTACCTTCTGCATTAGCATTTGCTGCAGGTGCAATGATTTTTGTTGTAGTAGAAGAGGTAATACCAGAAACACAAAGAGATAAATACACAGATATTGCTACATTAGGTTTTATAGCTGGTTTTATTGTAATGATGTCTTTAGATGTTGGTTTAGGATAGAAAAATTCTTCCAACTTCAATTCATATAAGCAGAATTTCTACAATAGAAATTCTGCTTTTCTTTTGAAGTAAGCTTTGCTTTTGATTGCAAATAGATTAATTTGCATGAAAAATTTAGCTGTGCAAAAACCTGCAATTTTCGAAGTTTATAATGCCTCTGCTGGAAGTGGAAAAACCTTTACACTTGTAAAAGAATACCTAAAAGTATTATTAAGTGCAGACGATATTTTCACTTTTCAGAAAATATTAGCAATCACTTTTACGAATAAAGCTGCTGGGGAAATGAAAGAACGAGTACTTTCTAATTTAGAAAGTTTTGCTGATGGTAAAGAAAATGATTTGTTTTTAATTATTAGTAGTGAAATTGCTGTTGATAAGGAAACCATTCAAATAAGAAGTAAGAAAATTTTAGAGGTAATTCTGCAAAATTATTCAGCGTTTTCAATTACCACTATTGACAGCTTTACACATAAAATAATAAAAAGTTTTGCTTACGATTTAGGTTTATCTTTAAATTTTGAAGTGGAAATGGATGCAGTTTCACTGTTAAATGAAGCTGTAGATGTTTTAATTTCTAAAATTGGAACGGATAAAAAACTAACAAAATTACTCATAGATTATTCTTTAGACAAAATTGATGATGATAAATCTTGGGATATTTCTAGAGACTTAAATGAGTTTGCAAGAGTGCTTTTAAATGAAGATGATATTCATCATTTTAGAGAATTATCAGAAAGAAAATTAGAAGAGTTTACAGATTTAAAATCTAAGTTATTTACGCATCAAAAAGAGTTAAAAGAATCTTTTTCTAAGGTTGGTGAAGCTTGTTCTCAACTAATAGCTGATAAGGGTTTGGAGCAAAAGGATTTTATGCGAGGCACAATCCCTAAATTTTTTAATGATATGAACGAAAAATCGGTTAATTTTAGTTTCTTAACAAGAGCAGAAACTATTCAAAAAGCGATTGATAATCAGCATTATTATTCCAAATCTACTAAAGATGCTATTGCTCAAGATATAGAAAGTATTGTGCCACAAATTATAACACATTTCAATACTTCAAAAGAAATTTACAGTCAGTTTTTATTAAACAAATTGACTCTAAAAAACCTGATTCCTTTAGCAGTTTTAAATAACATCAATCAAGAATTAGAAAATATAAAAGAAGAAAGTAATATTAGGCTTAATGCAGAGTTTAATCAATTAATTTCAGACAATATTAAAGAGCAGCCAGCACCTTTTATTTACGAAAGAATTGGGCAACGTTTTCAGCATTATTTTATTGATGAAATGCAAGACACTTCTGTTTTACAGTGGCAAAATTTAATTCCTTTAATTGATAATGCACTAGCACAAGAAAACAGTAATTTATTGTTGGTTGGTGATGGTAAACAAGCCATTTACAGATGGAGAGGAGGAAAGGCTGAACAGTTTATTGAGTTAGGAGCATCAGCTCAAAATCCGTTTTCAATAACAAAAGAAATTAAAAATTTAGAAACCAATTTTAGAAGTTTTTCTGAGGTAATAAATTTTAATAATTTGTTTTTTCAGCATACAGCAAACTTTCTGCAAAATGATGCTTACAAGAATTTATTTTTAGAGGGTAATACTCAATTCGAAAATTCAAAAAAAGGGGGGTATGTCTCTATTGATTTTTTAGAGAAAGAAGATGAAAAAGAAGAGGAACAGTTAAAATATCCAAAGAAAGTTTTGGAGCACATTTTAGGGTTGAAACCTGAATTTTCTTTAGTTGAAATTTGTGTGTTAACAAGAACTAAAAAAGACGGAGTTGCTATCGCAAATTACTTGTCAGAAAATAATGTTCCAATTGTTTCATCAGAAACATTGTTGTTAAACACAAGTGCAAAAGTCAATTTTATAGTAGATGTTTTAAAGGTGCTGCAAAATCCAAATGATGAAGAAGCTCGTTTTGAAATGTTGTATTTTTTACATCATCATTTAAATATTCCTTACGATAAAACAACATTTTTAAAAGAGTTCGTTGTTTTCGAAAATCAGCAGATATTTGAAGAATTGCAAAAGTTTAATATCACTTTTGATATCCATAGATTCAATCAATTTCCATTTTACGAAAAGATAGAAGAAATTGTTAGGGGTTTTCAGCTGGTAGAAACTTCAGATGCTTATGTGCAATTTTTTTTAGATATTGTTTTAGAACAACAAAGAAAATCTACAGATGTAAATACATTTTTAGATTTTTGGGAAAATAAGAAAGATAAACTCAGCATTGTTGCTCCAGAAAGCGAAAATGCGGTGCAAGTAATGACGATTCATAAATCTAAAGGTTTAGAATTTCCAGTAGTAATTTTTCCTTGTGATTTAGATATATATAGACAGATAAACCCGAAGGTTTGGCTTGGAGATTTACCAGAGAATTTTGGAGATTTCAAAGAATTGCTTTTACCTTTTAATAAAGACTTAAGTCACGTTAATGCAAGAGGTTTAGAAATTTACAATCAACAAAGAGAGGAATTAGAACTAGATAATTTTAATCTTTTATATGTGGCATTAACTAGAGCTGTTGAGCAATTGTATATTATTACAGAGAAGAAAATATCATCAAAAGGAATAGAGAATACGAATTTTTATTCAGGGGTTTTTATCACCTATTTAATGCAACAAAATCTTTGGAAAGATGATGTTCTAAATTACACTTTTGGTTCTAAAAATAGAGTAAGTATAGCTAAAAAAAAGGAGAGCGTTTCAGAAACGCATCAACAATTTATTTCTACTTCTTGGCAAGATCATAATGTTGTTTTACTTGCAAGTGCTTCTAAATTATGGAATACAGCACAAGGTGAAGCCATTGATTATGGAAACTTGTTTCATGAAATATTATCTAAAATATATACAAAGAAAGATGTTCAGAAAGTAATTTATATTTATCATCAACAAGGATTTATTAATGATGAGCAAAAGAACTATATGTTGCTTAGAATAGAAGAGCTCATTAAGCATCCAGAATTGAATAAATATTATGTAGAAGATGTCATTATATATAATGAGAGAGAAATTGTAGATGTAGACAATCAAATAGTTATTCCAGACAGATTAGTTTTTGCAGCAAATAAGGTTACTATTATTGATTATAAAACAGGTGCAGTTTCTCAAGATCACAGACAACAACTATTAAAATACGAACGCGTTTTGCAATCAATGAATTTTAAGGTTGATGCGAAATTATTAGTCTATATTAATGATAATATAGACGTTGTTAAGGTGTAAACAATTAAAATAACTTTGTAAATTTGCATTTCTAAATTCATAAAAAATGTACGGTAAAATTAAGGATACTTTAAAAAAAGAAATTCAGAACATAAAAGATGAAGGATTGTATAAATCTGAAAGAATTATTACTTCTTCTCAAGATGCAGTCATTACATTATCTACTGGAGCTGAGGTGTTGAATTTCTGTGCAAATAATTATTTAGGATTATCAAATCATCCAGAAGTAATTCAGGCAGCAAAAGATGTGATGGATACTCATGGATTTGGAATGAGTTCTGTGCGTTTTATTTGTGGCACACAAGATATTCATAAAGAATTAGAAAGTAAGATTGCTAATTTTTATCAAACAGATGATACTATTTTATATGCAGCTTGTTTTGATGCAAATGGAGGTGTTTTTGAGCCTCTTTTAACAAAAGAAGATGCTATTATTTCAGACAGTTTAAATCATGCTTCTATTATTGATGGCGTTCGTTTGTGTAAAGCTGCTCGTTATAGATATCAAAATAATGATATGGCTGCTTTAGAAGAGCAGTTAATTGAAGCCAATAAGCACAATCATCGTTTTAAGATTATTGTAACAGATGGCGTTTTCTCTATGGATGGTATTGTAGCTAAATTAGATGAAATCTGCGATTTAGCAGACAAATACGATGCAATGGTTATGGTTGATGAATGTCATGCTACAGGTTTTATAGGTAAAAAAGGTAGAGGTACAGTAGAGTTAAAAAACGTAATGGATAGAGTAGATATTATTACAGGAACTTTAGGAAAAGCTTTAGGAGGTGCAATGGGTGGTTATACGACCGGTAAAAAAGAAATTATAGAAATTTTACGACAACGTTCTAGGCCTTATTTATTTTCGAATTCTTTGGCACCATCTATAATCGGAGGTTCATTAAAAGTTTTTGATTTAATAGAGAGTGACACCACATTAAGAGACCAATTAGAGTGGAATACCAATTACTTTAGAGCAGAAATGGAAAAAGCTGGTTTTGATTTGGTTGGTGCAGATGCTGCTATTGTTCCAGTAATGCTATATGATGCTAAACTTTCGCAAACCATGGCAGATAAATTGTTAGAAGAAGGAGTGTATGTAATAGGTTTCTTTTTTCCAGTGGTACCAAAGGGGAAGGCCAGAATACGAGTGCAATTATCTGCTGCCCATAAAAAAGAACATTTAAATAAAACTATTGAAGCTTTTACCAAAGTAGGTAAGGAACTCGGCGTTATTTAAAACTATTTTAAAGAAGTATTTTTTTAACATTTTATTGAATTATCTTTGTAAATAAGTTTTAAGAACTTACTTTTGTATATTATTATATTAAACTTTTAATTTAAAAACTTGATAATGAAACATTTAAAAATAGCTGTGATAGCTTTATTTGCTTTAGTTACTGTTAGTAATGTAAGCGCACAAGATGAAAACAATCCTTTTGTTGTAGGATTTGGTGTAAACATAGTAGATTTTTATAATTCTGACGACTTTTCAACACAAATTAATGATGCGTTAGGAAATAAGGATTGGAACTTTTTACCATCAATTTCTAGAATTTCTGGAGAAAAATATTTAGACAAAGGATTTACCTTACAATTAGCAGGGGCTTTAAGTGAAATTACATTTCTAAATACTGAAGATGATGTAGATTTTTTATACTACTCTATTGATGCTATCGTAAAATACGATTTAAACATGTTATTTGGAAACACAGGTTGGTTTGATCCTTATGTATATTTAGGAGGAGGATACGTTTCTGTTAATTCTAATGGAGAAGGTATGATTAACGCAGGTTTTGGTTTCAATACTTGGTTTAATGACAATTTAGGTTTAAATTTTCAAACAGGAACTAAAAAAGGTTTTTCAGACAAAGTTAAAGCTCACTACCAAAGTTCTTTAGGTATTGTTGTTAAATTTGGAGGAAAAGATACTGATGGAGATGGAGTATACGATAAATTTGATGCTTGTCCAGAAGTTGCTGGTTTGGCTGAATTTAATGGGTGTCCAGATGCTGACGGTGATGGGGTAAAAGATTCTGATGATGCATGTCCTAACACGCCAGGTTTAGCTGCTATGAATGGTTGTCCTGATGCTGATAGTGATGGTATTGCTGATAAAGATGATATGTGTCCTAATGAGAAAGGTACAAAAGCTAATAAAGGTTGTGCTGACACTGATGGAGATGGAGTAGTAGATAAAGATGATAAATGTGCATCTGTTGCTGGTCCAGCTGCAAACGCAGGTTGTCCTTGGCCAGATACTGACGGAGATGGTGTTTTAGATAAAGATGATAAATGTCCAAATGAAGCTGGTGTTGTATCAGAAGCAGGTTGTCCTGAAATTATAACTGAAGCTGCTAAAATGGGTGTTGATACTTTTGCAAAGTCAATTTTATTCAACTCAAACAGATCTAGCTTTAAATCAGGAGTTTCTGCTCAGTTAGATGGTATGATCGAGATTATGAATAAGTTTCCAAAAGCAAACTTTATCATTAAAGGTTATACAGATAACACAGGTTCTGCTGCTTATAACTTAAAGTTATCAGAAAAAAGAGCTGCTGCTGTTATGAACTATTTAACTAAAAATGGTGTAGATGCTGCAAGATTAACTTCAAAAGGTTTTGGAGTGGAAGCGCCAATTGCTTCAAATTCAACCAGAGATGGAAGAGCTCAAAACAGAAGAGTAGAAGTTAAAGTGACAAACTAGTCAGTTTAGTAAAAAATATCAAAAAGCCTCATCTATAAGATGAGGCTTTTTTAGTTAAAAAAGTTTTTTTATTTGTAATCAAAAAATTACCTTTGCATCTTGAAAAAGGGATAACATTCCTATTTAAAAAATAATAACTTAATTAGATATAAAAATGTCTACAATTACAGGTAAAGTTTCTCAAATTATTGGGCCAGTTATTGATGTTGAATTCAATACTGAAAAAAACGAACTTCCTAAAATATATGATTCATTAGAAATTAAAAAAGCTGATGGTTCTATTTTAGTATTAGAGGTTCAACAACATATAGGTGAAGATACAGTTAGAACAATTTCTATGGACGCCACTGATGGTTTACAAAGAGGTGCAGAAGTTGTAGCTACAGGGAATCCAATCCAAATGCCTATTGGAAACGATATTTATGGTCGTTTATTTAATGTTACTGGAGATGCTATTGATGGTCTTGGTAACTTAAGCAAAGAAGGTAAAGATGGTTTATCTATACACAGAGCAGCTCCTAAATTTGAAGACTTATCTGTATCTACAGAGGTTTTATTTACCGGTATTAAAGTAATTGATTTAATTGAGCCTTATGCAAAAGGAGGTAAAATTGGTTTATTTGGTGGTGCAGGTGTAGGTAAAACGGTATTAATACAAGAATTAATCAACAACATTGCTAAGGGGCATGGTGGTTTATCTGTGTTTGCAGGTGTTGGTGAGAGAACTCGTGAAGGAAACGATTTACTTCGTGAAATGTTAGAGTCTGGTATTATCAAATATGGTGATGACTTTATGCATTCTATGGAAGAAGGTGGTTGGGATCTTACAAAAGTAGACAAAGCAGGAATGAGAGATTCTAAAGCTACTTTCGTATTTGGTCAAATGAACGAGCCACCAGGAGCACGTGCACGAGTTGCTTTATCTGGTTTAACAATCGCTGAATATTTTAGAGATGGAGCAGGTGAGGCACAAGGTAAAGATGTTCTTTTCTTTGTAGATAATATATTTAGATTTACACAAGCAGGTTCTGAGGTTTCAGCACTTTTAGGGCGTATGCCTTCAGCAGTAGGTTATCAGCCAACATTAGCAACAGAAATGGGTGCAATGCAAGAGCGTATTACATCTACTAAAAAAGGTTCTATTACCTCTGTACAAGCGGTATATGTTCCTGCAGACGATTTAACAGATCCAGCACCAGCAACAACGTTTGCTCACTTAGATGCTACAACTGTATTGTCTCGTAAAATTGCTGAGTTAGGTATTTATCCAGCAGTAGATCCCTTAGATTCTACTTCTAGAATTTTAACTGCAGATATTTTAGGTGATGAGCACTATTATTGTGCACAAAGAGTAAAAGAAATCTTACAACGTTATAAAGAACTACAAGATATTATTGCTATTTTAGGTATGGAAGAATTATCTGAAGAAGATAAACTAGTAGTCCATAGAGCAAGACGTGTACAACGTTTCTTATCTCAACCATTTCATGTAGCTGAACAATTTACTGGTATACCAGGAGTTTTAGTAGATATTAAAGATACTATTAAAGGTTTTAATATGATTATGGATGGTGAATTAGATAAGTATCCAGAAGCTGCATTTAACTTAAGAGGATCAATTCAAGATGCAATTGATGCTGGAGAAAAAATGTTAGCCGAAGCATAAACAAGTTTTGAGTTTTAAGCTTTTAGTTATCTATGCATAATTAAAAACTATAACTAGAAACTAAAAACTTTTAAAAATATGTTTTTAGAAATTGTAAGTCCAGAAGCTGTATTATTTTCTTCACAGGTTGATGTTATTTTAGTGCCAGGAGAGGATGGAGAGTTCCAAATGTTAAATAATCACGCACCTATTGTTGCAAATTTAAAGGAAGGTTTAGTGAAAATTCACATTCATTCTCAGCAACTCAATAAAGAGGAGTTAAATAGTTTATTAGTACCACTTGAAACTGATGATAAGATTTTAACCTTACAAATTAATTCAGGAACTTTAGAATTTAACGATAACAAAGCTATTATACTAGCAGATTAATTTAGTAATCTGTTTAAAAAAATCTCAAAATTTTTTTTTGAGATTTTTTTTTGTAGAAAACTTAGTATTTTAAATTTTTAAAAATTACTACCTCAGTAATTAATTAATTTATTTTTTGTTTGTTATAATAGTAATGGCTATGTAAGAAATGGCAAATAGCCTTTTAAAAACACTACTGAATAAATTATAACGAAATTATTTTTAGCCTTTAAAGTTAAAAAAGTAGAGGTCTACAGAATTTTCCTATTATACATGTGAAATGTTATATTTATAGTACATTTAGTAAAGTATGCAGTTAAAAATAAAATATACACTCTTTAAAAATATTGTAAATTTGTAGTATGGAAGAAACTAACAGACAACGAAAAATTGCAGGAGTACTGCAAAAAGATTTAGTAGATGTGTTGCAAAAAGCAGCACAAGATGGTATGAGGGGTGTAATTATTTCTGTTTCTAAAGTTCATGTTACTTCAGATTTAGGAGTGGCTAAGATTTATCTGAGTGTTTTTCCTTCTGAAAAAAGAGAAGAGTTAGTTAAAGGGGTTCAATCTAATACTGTTCTAATACGTCATGAAATGGCAAAAAGAACAAAAAACCAATTACGTAGAATGCCAGAATTATTATTTTTTGGAGATGATACACTAGATTATTTAGAAGAAATAGACAAATCTTTAAATGGTAAAGATGAAGATCCTATAAAAAATCCAGAAGTACTTCCGCGCAGAAAAAAAATATAAATTCATAAAAACTGAATTTTTCTTATTACATAGCTAAAAGGTATTTACTCTCAAAAACGAGCAATAATGCCATAAACATAATTACTATTATAGCCTCTTTTGGTGTAATTGTAAGTTCGTTAGCATTATTTATTATTCTCTCGGGATTTTCTGGTTTAAGAACTTTTAGCTATACCTTATTAGACGCTTCAGATCCAGATTTAAAAATTACTGCTTTAAAAGGGAAGTCTTTTTTTGTTGACGATAATTTTCTGCAAATCCTAAATAATCAGCCAGATATAATTACTTATGCAAAGGTCATTGAAGAACGTGTTTTTTTAGAGTACGGAGATAAAAATGAAATTGCTTTTCTAAAAGGAGTCGATGATAATTACACGAATATTACAAAAATAGACAGTGCAATATATATAGGAGATTGGTTAGATACTTCTTATGTAAATACAGCAGTACTTGGCAGAGCAATTGCTATAAAACTATCCTTAGGTGTAAATAGTTACGGAAAACCATTAACTGTTATGGTTCCTAAGCCTGGTAAAGGATTTATAAACCCTACTAATTCATTCTACAAAACAGATGTGCAAGTTTTAGGGATATATACTGGTACAGAAGACTTTGAAAATAAATATGTTTTTGTAACTCTAGATCAAGCTAAAAACCTATTGCGTTTTAAAGATAATCAAGTAACTGCAATTGCTTTAAAAATATTAGATAAAGATGATGCTGATGATATTGCTACAACCTTGCAAAAAAAACTGGGAACTTCTTACAGTGTAAAAACAAAAGAGCAACTGAATGATGTTTTTTATAAAGTTATAAATACAGAAAACTTTGTGTCTTACCTTATTTTTACGCTCATTATTATAATTGCTTTATTTAATGTAATAGGCGCAATAATTATGATGATAATTGACAAAAAACAGAACTTACAAACTTTAAACAATTTAGGAACCACTATACAAGAAATCAAAAATATTTTTGTGTATCAAGGTTTCTTACTTACTTTTTTTGGAATGTTAGTTGGTTTAATATTAGGAATTATTTTAGTGTTTTTACAAGATACTTTTGGTTTATTTATGATTACTGAAAGCTTGCCTTACCCTGTAGAATTTCAGTTTTATAATTTTATAATTGTTATATTTACAATAACAGTTTTAGGTTTTGTTGCAGCTAAAATAGCGAGTAGTAGAATCAACCAAAAATTCATTGAAAAATAGTATGCTTAATTTTTTTAAATTGTTTTTTGTATTAGGTTTTTGAATACTACTCATAAATTGTGCAAGTATAAAAGCAACAAGTTCTAATGGCTTGTGTTTAAAAGAAAAGATTATTACAACAGGTTTTTCAGAGATACAGAAAAACTACACTTTAAAAATACCGAGCAATTGCGTCGTTTTTTTGATACGCATTGTGTGTTTTCTTATAAACCTAAAAAATCAGTAAAACAGAAACCTTATTTAGTAGTTTTTGTATTAGATGAAGCGCACTTATCTTTAGATGATAATATTCATAACTTAGAGGATTTTACCAATGATTTCGTTAAAAATATTTTAGCAAAAAATAGTGATCTTAAGTTAACTGTAAATTATCAAGAGCATACTTTATATAAAAAATATTCTACTGTTAGTTATAAAACTTCTTTTTTAGGAAATACCTATACAAGTTTAAATGTCAGTTTTTTATTACAATTTCAAACCTTATAGAATAACTTATTTTGCAGAGAAAGGTCAGTTTCCTAATTACCTAGATGACTTTACAAGTATGCTAGAAACTTTCAGAATTACAGAATAATGATTAAAAAGTTTTTATTTATTAGTTTATTAGCATCCATTTATTCTTGCTCGTCAGCCAAACGAGTTGAGAAAAGATGTAAGGATAATCCTTTTGAAGAATTGGATAGTTTGCTGAGCGCAAACCAGAAATTAAATTACACCATACATAAACCCAAAGACTGGAAAAAAGGAAAGACTAGTAATGGTGATTGGTATTTTTTAGAATATAAATATATTGATTCTCTAAACTATTATTCACGAAAAGTTGATGTTTATATTGGTTTAGATAAGCTTCGTAAAAAGTGTGTTACCCAATCATTCTCAATTGATGATTATTTACATTATTTTGTAAATTATAAGAGTAAATGGTTTCCAAAAGATAAATTCAAGTATTTGCTATTAAAAGGCAAACACAAAGTTTATGGTGATATGTATATTGTCAAATATTCAGAAAAAATAAACTCTGAAATAAGTTACACTAGAAGTTTTTTTCTCTTTTTTAAAGAAAATGAAGGGTATGTTATTCAATATGCAGCTAATCCTAAATATTATAACAACTATCTTCCTGTGGTAGAAAAGATGGTAAACTCTTTTAAAATTTTGAATTAAAGAGAACACCTATTTTTAACGATGTAATTATCGAATATCAGGAATTAGTGCATTACCAAATTTAGCTTCTACTTCATCAAAGGTTTTAAAAACATCTGCAGGATCATCTGAAGTAACCATTTGTAAACGATAATCTTTAAAATGAGGTATCCCTTTAAAATAATTGGTATAGTGCCTTCTTGTTTCTACGACTCCTAAACGTTCGCCTTTCCAGTCTATAGCCATTTGCAAGTGTCTTCTTGCAACTTTGGTTCTCTCTGCAATAGAAGGTTTTGACAAATGTTCTCCAGTTTTAAAGAAGTGTTTTACTTCGTTAAAAAACCAAGGATATCCAATAGATGCTCTACCAATCATAGCGCCATCTAAACCATAATCATCTCTCATTTCCATAGCTCTTTCTGGAGTGGTTACATCTCCATTTCCAAAAACAGGAATATGCATTCTTTGGTTGTTTTTTACTGCAGCAATTAGTTTCCAATCGGCATTACCTTTATACATTTGAGCTCTAGTTCTTCCGTGTATAGAGATGGCTTTACAACCTACATCTTGTAAACGTTCTGCGACTTCTACAATTCGTATTGAATAATGATCCCAGCCTAAACGTGTTTTTACAGTAATAGGTAAATTTGTATGCTTAACCATTGCCTCTGTAAGAGAAACCATTAAATCGATGTCTTTTAAAATACCTGCACCTGCACCTTTAGATACTACTTTTTTAACTGGGCAGCCAAAGTTAATATCTATAATATCTGGATTCGATTTTTCTACAATTTCGATGGTTTTTAACATCGAATCTAAATTGGCACCAAAAATCTGAATTCCTACAGGTCTTTCTTTTTCGTAAATGTCTAATTTAATAACGCTTTTAGCAGCATCTCTAATTAAACCTTCTGATGATATAAATTCTGTATATACAACATCTGCACCATTTTCTTTACATAAAGCTCTAAAAGGTGGGTCAGATACATCTTCCATTGGTGCTAATAATAATGGGAAATCGCCTAATTCTATGTTGTCTATTTTTGCCAAAACAAATTAATTTTTTGCAAAATTACTGTTTTTATATGTTAAAACCCAAAGACTATAAAGCCTCAAGCACAATTCACCAAACATTCCTACTATAAAAATAAATGAAGCTGTCCCATCTATAAAGTAACTACAAACTCTACCAAATCCTAAACCTAACATAAATATCACATTACTAAACAATGCTACATTTAGATAATTAGTCTTTAAAACGCCTATAACCCATAAAGCACTGAACCCCAAATACAAGCCCATAATTGCTTTTAAAAAGTTTTGTTAATCTAAAGTTTTTGGAGAAATATTAAAAATAGCATTCGGATAAAAACCATAAATAAACGAAATAGGAATTGTAATAGTTGCAGAAATTATTAAATGTATTTTTTGTTTAAAATCAGAACTTGATAGCATCATATATTAAAAAACTCTCACAATATTAAATCCAAAAACAACATCTCCTTCAGCATAAGAAATAAATGCAGGTTCATTGGTAGATTGCGCATTAGTAAATAATAATTGGAAAACATGTCCTCCTGTTTCAATATCTACACCAACTGCAAAAGCATCGGAAAAAGGAGAGTTCTCAGGTCTACTTAAATTATAAATATATTCTGCATTTAAGCTCATGCGTTTACTCATCTTTACGCGTCCACCAAAACCCATGGCAAATTGGTTATGGCGTGCCTCTGAAACTATATTTAAATTTTGTACGTTTTGTCTCACGTAACTGGGAGCAAGTTCAAAAGAAAAATTCTCAGAAAAACGCCTAGAAATAAGTAGTTGATTTGCATAGCTAAACCTATCTGATGATTTTAGTTCTGGAAAATTATTTTCATCTAATAATGTATTTATATTTATAGTACTATATCCTGCAATTGTTAACGGAAATTTATTGGACTGTTTCGCAAGTAAAAATTTAAGAGCACCTGCCAAAGTTCTATTATAAGATTCTCTACTAATACTTAACTGAATACCTTCCCAAAAACTATAAGCCAATTGTATTTTAGTATTTGCATTATCTAACCCAAAAAAAGTGTCAAATCCATCTTTTAGAGGACCAAATCTGTGGGAAACATATAAGTATAAATCTCCTTTTCCGCCTACTTTTGTAGATTGTAGATTGCCGATTTTCATGGCTTTAAAAGCTGGAAGGTTAAATGTTACTATTTTTTTGGTTTCTAGGTTTAGTTCCTCCATTAAATCATCTTGACCAAATATTGCTGACGAACAGATGAATAATAAGCTATAAAATAGCATCGTATTTCTCATAATGTGGGCTTAATTTTTATGCATTGGTCTAATTTTAATTCTTCTAATAAATCATCGTAACCGATAATGCGTCCTTTAAGGGTAATTGTTGTATTTGGTTGTAGGTTTTTAGTGTTTAAACCTTCTTTAAATTGGCAATAAATCTTACCGTCTAAAGTAATTCCCTTTTTACCAATAGCGGTTATTGCACCATTAATTTCTACAATTTTAGCATTCCAAAAAGTATCATTCTTTTCAACTTTTAACAGTAGGTCTTTTGCAGAGTAAGCGCTATAAATTTTTTTGGTTTCAATTCCTTCAGGTTCTTTAATTAGTTTGTAAAATGGAAATAGCAAAATAATGCTAATTACAAGTACTATTAAAAACTTTATTCTATTCTTTTTCATTAAGGGTATAGTTTATAGAAACTTCAATATTTTCAGCTATTTTTTTCTCGACAATGGCAGGGATTTCAATTTTAAAATCTTTTGGTGATACAATAAATGTTGCTTTTAAAAATAACGTATTATTTTCTTTTTTTAAAAATGCAGTTGTTTTTATTTCTTTTGTAATTCCTCTAATTGTTAGTATTCCTGTAAGTGTATGCTTTTCTTTTTCATTGACTTTTAAAAGATTAAAGTTACTTAACTCTCCCTTAAATATAGCTTTTGGGTATTTGTAAGAATCCATATAATTTTCATTAAAATGCTCTTGCATTAGCGCTACTCTAAACTGAAAAGCAGTCATGAAAAGTTGTGCGACTAGTGCTCCAGTTTCTGTGTTTAGAAGTACAGAAGTACTATTATTTGTAGCTTCAATAGGCTCAAAAACAGCTACGGAAGCTTTAAAATTAGTGTTTCCGGTTCTGGTAAAATATTTTTGAGAGAAAGAAGAATAGCTTAACGTTAACAATAAAATAAATAGTGCTTTTTTCATAGATAGTTAGTTTTCTAAAAAACCATCAGCTTTCCATTGATCAATAATAGCTAAAATACTTGCTGATAATTTTCCTGAAGATGGCATAGGGTTTGTATTGCTGTTCATTCTACCTATTAGGCTACCAAATTCGGCAGAGTTACGAACTTGCGTATATGTGTTTAATGATAAAAAACTTGCAGATCCTCCTGCAATGTGACAGTTTGTACAATGTGATGTCATAATGGTTTTAACATCTTTTTCATAAGTAACTAACTCTAAGATTGGGGTTACTTCTTCTAAGGGAATTACTGTAGAAGTACAGCTGTTTGTTATTAGTAGAAGTAAACTAAATAGAAAAGTTTTATAAATAGTAATTTTCATTTTACAAACAATTATTTAATTTACTCCAATATACATATTTAAAATCAATTATTTTTTAATTTAAAGCACACAATGCTTAATTTTTATAAAATTATTAGTCCATCATGCAAAAACATCTTAAGTATTGGTTTAAATTGAGTGAAACTTGTTTTTTCAGGTTGTTTTTTTTGTTTGAGAAGGCTTGTAAATAGCCTATCTTTGTAGATTGAAAGTAGTTAGATAACGAAGTATGAAAAATATTAGAAATTTTTGTATAATAGCACACATAGATCATGGTAAAAGTACTTTAGCAGATCGATTGTTAGATTATACTGGTTCTGTAACTGAACGTGAAAAACAAAATCAGTTATTAGATAATATGGATTTGGAGCGTGAACGTGGAATCACTATAAAATCGCATGCTATTCAAATGGATTTTGTTCATAATGGAGAACCATATATTTTAAATTTAATAGATACACCAGGTCACGTAGATTTTTCATACGAAGTATCTAGATCTATTGCTGCCTGTGAAGGCGCCCTCTTAATCGTAGATGCTGCACAAAGTATACAGGCGCAAACCATTTCTAATTTATATTTAGCGTTGGAAAATGATTTGGAAATTATCCCCGTTTTAAACAAAGTAGATTTACCTTCTGCAAATCCAGAAGAAGTAACAGATGATATTGTAGACTTGTTAGGTTGTGATCCTGACGAGGTAATTCATGCAAGTGGTAAAACAGGTTTTGGAGTTGATAATATTTTACAAGCAATTATAGACAGAGTTCCTGCTCCTAAAGGAGATCCGGAAGCACCACTTCAAGCATTAATTTTTGATTCAGTGTATAATTCCTATCGTGGAATTGAAACCTATTTTAGGGTGATTAATGGAGAAATCAAAAAGGGACAAGAAATAAAGTTTATGGCCACAGGTAAAAATTATTTTGCCGATGAAATTGGAACCTTAAAGTTAGAGCAAGTCGTTAAGAAATCTGTAAAAACAGGAGATGTTGGCTATCTAATTACAGGTATAAAAACAGCAAAAGAAGTTAAAGTAGGAGATACAATAACGGATGCTCATAAACCAACAACCGAGATAATCGATGGCTTTGAAGATGTAAAACCCATGGTATTTGCAGGTATTTACCCGGTAGACACAGAAGATTATGAGGAGTTACGTTATTCTATGGAAAAATTGCAACTAAATGATGCTTCTTTGGTATTTCAGCCTGAAAGTTCAGCGGCTTTAGGTTTCGGTTTTCGATGTGGATTTCTTGGTATGTTACACATGGAAATTATTCAGGAACGTTTAGAGCGTGAATTTAACATGACAGTAATAACAACTGTACCAAACGTATCATACCATGCATTTACTAATAAAGAACCTAATGAAGTCTTAATCGTTAATAATCCTTCAGATTTACCAGAGCCTTCAAAGTTAAATAGGGTAGAAGAACCATTTATAAAAGCATCTATAGTTACAAAATCTGACTTTGTTGGTCAGGTAATGAGCTTATGTATCGAGAAAAGAGGTCAGATTGTGAATCAGACCTATTTAACAACAGAAAGAGTTGAGTTAATTTTTGAAATGCCGTTGGCAGAGATTGTTTTTGATTTTTATGATCGTTTAAAAACAGTTTCTAAAGGATATGCATCATTTGATTATCATCCAATAGGATTGAAAGAATCAAAGTTGGTTAGAGTAGATATACTTCTAAATGGAGATACTGTAGACGCACTTTCTGCATTGCTACATGCAGATAATGCATATACAATTGGTAAAAAGATTGTAGAAAAATTAAAAACACTTATTCCAAGACAGCAATTTGATATCCCTATTCAAGCTGCAATTGGAGCTAAAATTATTGCTAGAGAAACCACAAAGGCTCTTCGTAAAGATGTAACAGCAAAATGTTATGGTGGAGATATTTCTAGAAAACGTAAATTACTAGAAAAGCAAAAGAAAGGGAAGAAAAGAATGCGTCAAGTAGGTAACGTTGAAATACCTCAAGAAGCATTTATGGCTGTTTTAAAGCTAAATGACTAGTACTTTTAAATAAAACTAAAAATGCCTTCTTGATATTTTCAAAAAGGCATTTATTTTTTTATTAAGTTCATATTAATCTCTTCCTCCAAGTACTTGTAACCCCCAATACAGAAGCATTGCTAAAGAACCAAGAGCAGCTACTAAGTATGTTCTTGCAGCCCATTTTAAAGCATCTTTAGAACCAGTATATTCTTCTCTAGAAAGCATGTTTTTATTCTGTAACCATGCCAGGGCCCTATTACTAGCATCGTATTCTACTGGAAGTGTAATAAAACTAAAAAGTGTAGCAAACCCCATAAGTATAAGTCCTGTTACAGCTATATAAAATCCAAAATTAGCGGCACCAGAAGCAGCTCCTAAAATTAGCCCACCAATTACAAGCCATTGAGAAAAGTTAGATGATGCACTTACTATAGGGACAAGTTTTGATCGCATTGTTAGCCAATCATAAGCAGTAGCATGTTGTACAGCATGACCTACTTCATGAGCAGCAACAGCAGCAGCAGCAGCAGTTCTTTGGTTGTAAACTGCTTCACTTAAATTTACCGTTTTATCTTTTGGGTTGTAATGATCTGTTAATCTTCCAGGAGTAGAAATAACTTTCACAGAAGTAATGCCGTGATCTGCAAGCATTTTTTTTGCAATTTCAGCACCACTCAATCCATTTCTTAAGCTAACATTACTATATTTTTTAAATTTATTTTTCAATGTATTGCTAACTATCCAACTTCCTAAAGAAATAATACCTATAAGAATGTAAAATCCAATCATAATTTATAATTTAAAGATTTGTATTTCATTTTTGTTTGATAAATTTACAACATAAATTATTCCATTCTTATTTTTTCATAAAATTTGATTCAATATTAACAAAAACAAGTCCTATTTATAGTCTTAATTTATTTATGAATGACAAAATGACAAAAAAACCAAGTATTCTCCTCTTATATACAGGAGGTACAATTGGTATGATTAAAGATTATAAGACAAATGCTTTAAGGGCTTTTGACTTTACTCAAATCACGAAAAATATTCCAGAACTACATCAATTGAATTGCAAGATAGATAGTGTTTCATTTGACGAACCTATAGATTCATCAAATATGAATATTTCTTCTTACCAAAGAATTATTGACATTATTGATTTAAATTATAAAAATTATGACGGTTTTGTTATACTTTCTGGATCAGATACAATGTCTTATGTCTCTTCTGCAATAAGTTTTATGTTAGAGAATCTTCAAAAACCAGTTATTTTCACTGGTTCTCAATTGCCTATCGGAGATTTAAGAACAGATGCTAAAGAAAATTTAATTACCTCTATAGAAATTGCATGTGCACGAAAAAATGGAAAGCCAGTTATAGCAGAGGTTTGCCTATATTTTGAATACAAGTTATATAGAGCAAATAGAACCACAAAAATAAATGCAGAGCAATTTGAAGCATTTATCTCTATGAATTATCCGCCATTAGCAGAAAGTGGTGTTCATTTAAACTTCAATGACTTTTATTTACACACTCCGGATTTTACAAAAAAATTGGTAGTAAGAAAAAAATTGAACAACAATATAGCAATCTTAAAACTTTTCCCTGGGATAACTTTTAAAGTAGTGGAGAGTGTTTTAAATTCAGAAGAATTACAGGGTGTTGTTTTAGAGACCTATGGTGCTGGTAATGCACTAGATCAAAAGTGGTTTTTAAAAACTTTAGCACAGGCAATTCAAAGAAACATTAAAATTATAAATGTTACCCAATGTATTGGAGGATCAGTATCTCAAGGTCACTATGAAACCAGTGTGGCGCTAAAAGAAATAGGAGTTATAAGTGGGAAAGATATTACCACTGAGTCTGCCATTGCAAAATTAATGTATCTACTAGAGGAAAATCTAAATGTTAAAAATTTTACCCACTATTTTGAAAACCCATTACGAGGAGAGCTAACTCCGTAGTGCATTTTTCATAAAAAAATAACAATGTTGTAAAATAATTAACAAATGTGTCTTTAAAACTGAAATGCATAAAAAAAAATTTTTTTATGCATAACATTTTTTGTTACTTGGCACTCTCTAAAATGAAAAGTTATGTTTTGTGCATAAAAAAAGATAATGTGTTACATAATTTCTTTATTTGAGTCTAAAAATTTATATATTTAACCCGTTAACTATTAAAATTAATTTATAACTAAGATGAAAAAAGTAGTAAATGTCTTATCTGTAACAGGATTTATGTTTTTTGGAGCTGTACAATCTACATTCGCTCAAGAATCAGCAACTGAATCTCAAACGTTTCACCAAGTATTAAAGCAAAACTTTATTGACGGTGGACCAGGATTTATGGGAATTGTATTGGTAGCTTTAATTTTAGGTCTAGCCATTGCCATTGAAAGAATTATTTATTTAAACATGGCAACAACAAATACTAAAAAATTATTAACAAGTGTAGATGAGGCGTTAAGCTCTGGAGGAGTAGAAGCAGCTAAAGAAGTTTGTAGAAATACAAAAGGACCTGTAGCATCTATTTTTTATCAAGGTCTAGATAGAGTTGATGAAGGCATCGAAGAAGCTGAAAAAGCTGTTGTATCTTATGGAGGTGTTCAAATGGGACAATTAGAAAAAAATGTTTCTTGGATTTCTTTATTTATCGCTTTAGCACCAATGCTTGGTTTTATGGGTACTGTAATCGGTATGATTGGAGCATTTAATGATATTGCTGTTGCAAATGATATTTCTCCGGCAGTTGTTGCAGGGGGTATTAAGGTAGCCTTATTAACAACTGTATTTGGTTTAATTGTGGCTATTATTCTTCAAATATTTTATAATTACATCGTTGCAAAAATTGATGGTATTGTAAATAATATGGAAGATGCATCTATCTCATTGGTAGATTTATTAGTAAAGTATAAAAAATAAAAATTAAAATGAAAAGTAATAAAATTTTAAATATTGTTATTGCTGGGATAGCTCTTATCGGAGGTGTTCTTTTCATAAGAATTTTTATGGAAGATGCTCAAGATATAGAAGATAATATAAACGACTTACAGAATACTGTAGTTAGTCCTTTAATATCTTTTTCTACTTGGTTGTTTTATGCTGCAGTTGCAATAACTATTGGTTTATCTTTAGTTAGCTTGGTAAGAAACCCAGATAATTTAAAGAAAACTCTAGGAGGTTTGGCAATTTTAGGCGTTCTTTTACTTGTTGCTTATTTCTTATCAGATAGCAATGTAGTATATAATGCCGCTGGTGAAATAGAAGCAGGAGGAGAAGAAGGTTCAGCAGTAAATAGATGGGTTGGAACAGGAATATGGTATAGCTTTATCTTAGGAGCAATCGCGAGTCTATTTTTTGTTTGGGACTTAGTAAAAGGACTAGTTAAATCATAACATATGGCAAGAAGAGATAACCCAGAAATTAACGCAGGTTCTATGGCAGACATCGCTTTTCTGCTATTAATTTTCTTTTTAGTTACAACTACTATGAATGTAGATTCAGGTATCTCTAAAAAGTTATCAGAAAAGCCACCTATTGATTATGTACCGCCTGTAATTAAGAAAAAGAACATATTTGAGGTGAACATTAACAGAAATAACGAACTACTTGTAGAAGGAGAACGTATGGATGTTAAGGACCTTAAAGATGAAGCTGTAAAGTTTATTGATAATGGTGGAGGTATAGGAAATCCAAGTGAGGATGGAACACCTGGAAAAGCATGTGACTACTGTAAAGGAGAGAAAAGTGATGCTTCTTCTGATCACCCTAGCAAAGCAATTATATCTGTTCAGAGTGACAGAGGTACTGATTATGGTACTTATATCGTTGTGCAAAATGAGCTTTTAAAAGCTTATACAGAACTTAGAAATAGATTATCTAGAGAACGTTATGGGATGTCTTATGATGAGTTAGAGCAAGCTTTTATTGATGCTAAGAAAAGTGCAGACCTATCTAGTCAGGTAGATAAATTGAGAAAAAAAGTTGAAGATATTAAAACTTCATACCCTCAAATTATCTCTGATGCAGAGCCAACTTCATAATTAATTTAAATTTATAACACACTTATGTCTAAATTTAGAAAAAAGAAAAAAGGAATTCCAGCTGTAAATACAGCTGCCCTTCCAGATATCGTTTTTATGTTACTTTTTTTCTTTATGGTTACAACAACTATGAGAGAAACTAATTTAGTAATAGAAAATCCGCGATTACCTGGTGCAACAGAAATTAAGAAGTTAGAAGATAAGAGTTTAGTAAGTACTATTTATATTGGGAAATCTAAAGACCCTAACAGAGATGGTGTTGGTTTCAATAAAATTCAGTTGAATGATAAAATTTCTTCTGCAGACCAAGTACCTGCTTTTATTTTCAGTAAAAGAGATAAGATAGCAGAAGCACTTCACCCTTTTATGACAACTTCTATTAAGGCAGATAAAGAATCTAACGTAGGAACAGTTATAGATGTAAGACTTAAGTTAAGAGATGTAAATGCTCTTAAAATAAATTACTCTACAACTGCTGCTGCAGATAATTAATAGCTTTAATATTTTAATACTATTTAAAAGGGCTAATTCTCACATGAATTAGCCTTTTTTTTGTTTTTACTTACTTATTTTTCTTTCTAAAACTTTATATTTAAAATCTCTAAAAGACAAGAATGAAGTTTATTTTTTTTATATTTTTCTTTTTTATTGCTTTTTTCATACATGCGCAAAAAGACTCATTGCAGTTAGGATCGCGTTATGCTGAAGATCAGATTTATGCTTCAGTTTCATATGCGCAATTAACTAATCAGCCTTCTGGTATTACAAAAAGTGGCTTTTCTTATGCTTTTTCTGTTGGGTTTATAAAAGATTTTACGCTGAATAGAAAAGGTACATTTGCACTTGCATTTGGTTTAGGATATGGTTATGATTTTTTTAATCACAAATTAAAAGTGCAAGAACTAGACAATAAAATTATTTTTGACTCTGGCGCTAATTTATCATCAAATACATTTTCTTACCATAATTTAGAAGTTCCTATAGAGTTCAGATGGCGGACGTCTACAGCTAATAAATATGATTTTTGGAGAATATACACAGGGGTTAAATTTCTGTATAATTTAAAAAATAATTTCAAGTATACAGAAAACAATACATTATTTACGTCTAACTCAATTTCTAACTTTAGAAAGCTACAATATGGTTTAACATTTTCTTTTGGTTTCGATGAATATAATTTTAACTTATTCTACAGTCTATCACCACTATTCGAAAATGCTACTATACAAGGAGAAGGTATAAATACTTCTGTGCTTAAATTTGGTTTTATATTTTATATTTTATAAAAGTAAATACATTCCCAAAATTGCACTTATTCCAATAAAAAAACCTAGGTATACTTCTTTTACAGTGTGTGCTTTTAAGTGTAGTCTTGAACTTGCTAATAAACCAGCAATTAAAAAAAGAGTCATTATAATTAAAATATAAGATTCCCTTGACATGAGTGAACTAAACATAAAAAAGCCGCACGTTAATCCTATAGAAAGTAAGTGAATACTTGATTTTATTTTAATATTTAATAATAAATAGGTTATTAATAGACCTAGAGCAGTTGCATAAAATAACATTGATATTTCTTCTAATACTTTTACTCTATAAAATAAGTTTCCTAACATATAAAATAGAAATACCATGATAGCTAATGGTATTTTCCTTTCTTTTCTGGTTTTTAATTGATAGCTATTAATAATTCCTGTCTTTTTTAAAGTAATTAATAGTAATAAAGGTATAACGTACGTACTTGCAAAAACAATACAAATTGTTATGAGTTTTTGGTATTGCTCTATAGGTTTTGTAGTTGCTAAAAAATAGATTATAATACCGACTGTTGGTATTACAATGGGGTGGAATAGGGTCGATATTATTTTGTGAATACGCACTAAATTTCTTTTCTTAAACGAGCTACAGGTAAGTCCAATTGCTCTCTGTATTTAGCTATAGTTCTTCTTGCTATTGGGTAACCTTTATCCTTTAAAATGGTCGATAATTTCTCGTCAGTTAGTGGTTTTTTCTTATCTTCTTCTGCAATTACATTCTCTAAGATTTTTTTGATTTCTTTTGTAGAAATATCTTCTCCTTGATCATTTTTCATAGATTCTGAAAAGAACTCTTTAATTCGCTTTGTCCCATAAGGAGTAGCTACATACTTACTATTTGCTACTCTAGATACTGTAGATACATCCATATTAATTTTATCTGCAATGTCTTTTAAAATCATTGGTTTTAACCTTCGTTCATCTCCAGTTAAAAAATAATCATATTGGTAATGCATTATAGTGTTCATAGTAACCAAAAGAGTTTGCTGTCTTTGTTTAATTGCATCAATAAACCATTTGGCAGCGTCAAGTTTTTGCTTTATGAAAAAAACAGCATCTTTTTGAGCCTTATTTTTTTTATTAGATTCCTGGTAGCCTTTTAACATATTGTTGTAAGTAGCAGAAATATGTAGCTCAGGAGCATTTCTAACGTTAAGGGTTAGGTCTAATTCTCCATCAATAATTTTAATTGAAAAGTCAGGAACTATTTGTTCTGCGATTTTATTATTGTCAGCATAAGAGCCTCCAGGTTTTGGATTTAATTTTGAAATTTCGGTATTAATTTCTTTCAGTTCAGTTTCAGTAATATTAAATTTTTCTTGAAGTTTTTTGTAGTGTTTTTTTACAAAATGATCAAAGGCATTTTCTAAGACATCAATTGCCAACTCTCTGTGTTTGTTTGTTTCTTTAGCTTTTAGTTGAATGATTAAGCATTCTTTTAAGTCTCTTGCTCCAACCCCAGTTGGATCTAAGTTGTGAATTACCTTTTTTAATACCTGTAATACTTTTTCTTCTGTTGTAAATACATTTGCCGTAAAAGCCAAATCATCAACTAAGTCTATAATCTCTCTTCTTATGTATCCACTATCATCTATACTCCCTACTAAAAAATCAGCAATAGCTCTTTCTTCTTCGTTTAGATTAAACGTATTTAACTGGCTAACTAGTGATTGGTGAAATGATGTCCCTGCAGCATAGGGAATATTTTTCTCATCGTCGTCGGCAGTGTAGTTATTGGCTTGAGTTTTATAGTTAGGTACTTCATCATCACTTAAATACTCATCAATATTTATGTCCTCTGCTTCAATCTTTTCAGTTCCTGCATCTTCATATTCATTAGAAAAATCATCATCAGCATCAAAGTTTTCCTTACCTGTATCTAGAGCAGGGTTTTCTTCAATTTCTTGTTTTAACCTCTCTTCAAATGCTTGGGTTGGCAATTGAATGAGTTTCATCAGCTGAATTTGCTGAGGAGATAATTTCTGTAAGAGTTTATATTGTAAACTTTGTTTAAGCATATACACAAATATAACAAATCGATAAACATAAAATCGCCATTCTTTAGAGAATGACGATTTAATACCTAGTAGTAATTATTACTTAAAACTCTGCGTTCTGTGGTGTTCTAGGAAATGGAATTACATCTCTAATATTACTCATACCTGTGGTAAATTGAACTAATCTTTCGAACCCTAATCCAAATCCAGAGTGAACAGCAGTCCCATATTTACGTAAGTCTAAATACCACCATAATTCTTTTTCTTCAATATCTAGGGCTTTCATTTTTTCTACTAAAACATCAAAGCGTTCCTCTCTTTGAGAACCACCTACAATTTCACCAATGCCTGGAAATAAGACATCCATAGCTCTTACAGTTTTACCATCATCATTTAATCGCATGTAAAATGCTTTAATATTTGCTGGATAATCGAATAAGATTACAGGACATTTAAAGTGTTTTTCTACTAAAAAACGTTCGTGTTCAGATTGTAAATCTGCCCCCCATTCATTGATAGGAAATTGGAATTTCTTCTTTTTGTTCGGTTTTGAGTTTCTTAGAATATCTATAGCTTCTGTGTACGAAACACGTTTAAAATTATTATTGACCACAAACTTTAATTTTTCAATTAAACTCATTTCACTTCTTTGAGCTTGTGGTTTGCTTTTTTCTTCTTGCGCTAATCGTTGATCTAAAAATTCTAAATCGTCTTTACAGGTCTCTAAAACATCTTTTAAAACCGATTTTATAAAATCTTCAGCCAAATCCATATTACCATCTAAATCCATAAAGGCAACTTCTGGTTCAATCATCCAAAATTCTGCTAAATGACGTGTTGTATTAGAATTCTCTGCTCTAAATGTTGGGCCAAAAGTATAAGCTTTACCTAATGACATTGCAAATGTTTCAGCCTCTAACTGACCAGAAACTGTAAGATTGGTTTCTTTACCAAAAAAGTCTTTACTATAATCTATTTTACCATCTTCTGTAACTGGTGCTTTGTTGTCTTCAAAGTTTGTAACTCTAAACATTTCACCTGCACCCTCTGCATCAGAACCAGTAATTATTGGTGTATTTACATAGTTAAACCCATTTTCTTGAAAGTACTTGTGAACTGCAAATGATAATTTAGAACGTACACGCATAACTGCGCTAAACGTATTGGTTCGCATACGTAAGTGTGCATTTTCTCTTAAAAATTCAAAGCTATGTTTTTTAGGTTGAATAGGATATTCATCAGGATTAGAGTCACCCAATATCTCAATACTAGAAACTTGTATTTCTATTCTCTGACCCCTTCCTTGGCTTTCTACAACAGTACCTTTTATAGCAATTGCAGCGCCTGTAGTAATTCTTTTTAGAGTTTCTTCTGCAGTATTTTCAAAATCGATAACACATTGTATATTTTTTATTGTAGAGCCGTCATTTAAAGCAATAAAACGATTGCTTCTAAATGTCCTAACCCAACCTTTTATATGAATCTCTTGTAAAATTATACCTGAATCTAATAATTCTGCAACGTTACTCACTGTCATCTGTAGTTTTTCTTTAATTTATATACTATAGTTTTCCTAAGCTGTAAAGATACTTTTTTGTGGTATAATGAGCAATTGAATAATTAGATTAATGTTTCTAATAGATTCATATAAAAGTAATTTTTAAGCATTTGTTAAAGAAATCTATTTATAAATTTAAGTAGCTCTAGATTTTATAGAATTAAAAAATAATCTTTAACGTTATTGTTCTTCTGATTCTTTAGGTGGTAAAATTTTCATAGCAGGTTCTCTAAATACTTTTTGATTTGCAATCTTTTTTTCGAACGTTAAAAGCAAAGAAGGTAATAGTAGTAAATTAGAAACCATAGCAAGTAATAAAGTAACTGAAACTAAACCTCCTAAAGCTATTGTACCACCAAAGCTAGACAATGTAAAGACCAAAAAACCAAAAAACAATACGATAGATGTATAAAACATACTTACCCCTGTTTCACGTAATGCGGCATAAACAGAAGGCTTAATTTTCCATTTATTTGCTATAAGTTCTTGCCTGTATTTGGCAAGAAAATGTATAGTATCGTCTACAGAAATTCCAAAAGCTATACTAAAAACTAGTATGGTAGACGGTTTTATAGGAATATCAAAAAAGCCCATTAATCCAGCTGTGATTAATAAGGGTAATATGTTAGGCAATAAGGATATAAGAATCATTTGAGGAGATCGAAACATCCATGCCATAAATAGTGCAATAAGTAAAATTGCCAGAGATAATGAAAATACTAAATTAGTTATTAAGTAATTGGTTCCTTTAATAAACACTAGAGCTTTTCCTGTAATCGATACAGAGAATTTATCATCAGGAAATTCTTTTTTAATAACAGCTTGTAATCGTTCTTGAATTATAGCCATTTTATCTGTTCCAATGTCTTTCATAAAGGTTGTTATTCTTGCATAACGTCCAGTAGTATCTACAAAAGTATTTAACATACCAGCATCACTATTTGAGTTTTTCGTATAAGAAAAAATATAGTTTTGTTCTTGACTTGTTGGTAGTTGATAATACTTAGGATTACCTTTATAATAAGCTTGTTTTGAGTATTTAACAAGGTTTACTATAGAGATGGGTTTGGACAATTCTGGAAAAGTAGCAATAACATCATTCAACTTGTCCATCTTCTTAAGTGTAGACAATTTCATGACTCCCTTTTCTTTTTTAGTATCTATAAAAATCTCAAGTGGCATTATACCTCCAAATTCTTGTTCAAAGAACTTAATATCTTTGTAGAAGCTCATGCTTTTTGGCATATCTTCAATTAAGCTTCCTGACACTTTAATTTTATAAACTCCAATAATTCCTAAAATAATAATAATTACTGTAGTAAAGTAAATGGAAATTCGCTGATTTTTTACTGCTTTTTCCATCCAATTTACAACGTTTTCAACCCATCTTCTTTCTAAATGACTTAAATGCTTCTTTTTTGGCGGAGGCATAAAGCTATAGATGATAGGTATTATTAAAAGTGCTAGAATAAAAATACTTACAATATTTACAGAGGCTAAAATTCCAAATTCACGTAAAAGAGAACTTTTTACAAATACAAAAGTTGCAAAACCAGATGCTGTTGTGATATTTGTCATTAAAGTAGCATTACCAATTTTAGAAATTACACGTTGTAAAGCTTTTGCTTGTTGTCCATGTTTTTTAATTTCTTGTTGGTATTTGTTTATTAGAAAAACAGCATTCGGTACTCCAATAACAATAATTAAAGGAGGTATTAAGGCAGACAAAACTGTAATTTCAAAACGGAATAAACCAATAAAACCAAATGCCCAAGTAACACCAATCATAACCACTAAAAGCGTAATAAAAGTAGCTCTATAAGATCTAAAAAAGAAGAAAAATATAATAGCAGTAATGAGCAAAGCACCTAAAACAAAGAGCATAATCTCATCTTGAATGTTTTGTGCATTTAATGTTCTTATATACGGCATTCCAGAAATGCGAACATCTAAATTATTATCTTTTTCAAATTTCTCAACAATTGGAATAAGTGTTTTAAAAATAAAATCTTTACGCTTAGGGGTGTTTATAATTTCTTTTTTAATATAGATAGCGGTTTGTAGAGAGCCTGTTTCTTTATTAAATAAAAGATTATCATAAAAAGGCAGTTTTTCAAAAAGTTGATCTTTTATTTCATTTACCTCTTTTTTTGTAGAAGGATTTTTATCATATAATTTTTCTAGAATAAATTTTCTTTTTTTTCTATCTGCTTTCAGTTTTTGAACATCTGCAATAGAAAGTGAAAAGTCAATTTCCTCTAAATCATCAAATTGATTTACCAGATTATTCCAAGCATTAAATTTTTTTGGTGTAAATACTGTTGAATCTTTGATTCCTAGAATTACAAGGTTACCTTCTTCACCAAAAATATTTAGAAAGGCATTGTATTCTAAGTTAGCCTCATGATTTTCAGGCAGTAAATTTGCTTCTGTATATGAGAATTTCATATACTTCATTTGTGATGCAAGTAATCCTGTTACAATTGCAATACCAATTAAAACCAAATAACGGTTTCTTAGTATAATACTTGCTACTCTTGTCCAAAAATTCATTTACTACTTTTTTATGATAGAATAAAGTTAAAAAAAAAGAGTGTTTATAAAACACTCTTTAATTTTACATTAGAACTATTAGATTGTCATGATTTCCTTTTCTTTGACAGCTAATTTTTCGTCTATATTTTTTACGTAGGTATCTGTTAACTTTTGCACATCATCTTCAGCTATTTTCTTCATGTCATCAGAAATCTCTACTTTTTTAATGTCATTATTTGCGTCTTTTCTAGCATTTCTAACACCAACTTTTGCATGTTCAGCTTCCGCTTTTGCCTGTTTTGCTAGGCCTTTTCTACGCTCTTCAGTTAATGGTGGTACATTAATCATTATTAAATCTCCATTGTTCATTGGATTTAATCCTAGGTTTGCAATTTGAATTGCTTTTTCAATAGGTTGCAACATGTTTTTTTCCCAAGGTTGTATACTTAATGTTCTAGCATCTGGTGTGTTTACATTTGCAACTTGACTTAATGGGGTTTGAGAGCCATAATAATCAACCATTACTGTACTAAGCATTGCTGGGGTTGCCTTACCTGCTCTAATAGAAATTAACTCTTTTTCTAAATGCGTTATTGCATTTGCCATAGCTTCTTTGGCAGTATCTAATATAAATTCAATTTCTTCGTTCATCTTTTTAAAATTTAAAAAGTTAGATTTTAGTTCTCTACAATTGTACCAACCTTTTCACCAGAAACTAATTTATTTAAGTTTCCTTTTGTATTCATATCAAAAATAATGATTGGTAATTTATTTTCTTCACTTAACGTAAAAGCTGTCATATCCATCACTTTTAAGCCTTTATTGATTACATCTTTAAATGTAATCGATTCGAACTTAACAGCATCTTTAAACTTTTCAGGGTCTGCATCATATACTCCGTCAACTCTAGTTCCTTTTAAAATAGCATCTGCATGAATTTCAATTGCTCTTAAAACAGCTGCTGTATCTGTTGTAAAGTATGGATTTCCAGTACCTGCACCAAAAATAACAACTCTGCCTTTCTCTAAGTGACGAATTGCTTTTCTCTTAATGTAAGGTTCTGCTACTTCTTTAATTTCAAGAGCAGTTTGTAAACGAGTATGCACATCTTCATCTTCTAATGCGCTTTGTAATGCTAAACCATTTATACAGGTTGCTAACATACCCATGTGATCTCCTTGAACACGATCCATCCCATTTGCAGCACCAGCAAGACCTCTAAAGATGTTTCCACCCCCAATTACAATAGCAACTTCGATACCTTTTTCTACAACCTCTTTAATTTCTTTTGCATATTCTGCAAGACGTTTAGGGTCTATTCCATATTGACGATCACCCATCAATGCTTCTCCACTTAATTTTAAAAGGACTCTTTTGTATTGCATTTTGTATTGCTGTTTGATATTCTTACAAAAAATAAGAAAATTTGAGTTGTGCAAAATTACTATTTTTTTTTATTTATAATGAAATGTGTCTTATAGTTTTAGTTTTTAAATATTTAACTAAAACGAAATAACTGAAATTGAACTATTTAAACTTTTGTAGGCTTAATTAAATTGACTAATTTTGCACTCGATTTTTTAAGAACTAGAGATTAATAAGAAATGAATATTACAAAAGAAAACGTAGATGCATTAAATGCAGTTGTAAAAGTTGATATTGTTGCAGATGACTATCAAGCAAAAGTAACAGAAGTTTTAACAGATTATCGTAAAAAAGCAGACATTCCAGGTTTTAGAAAAGGACATGTGCCAATGGGAATGATTAAAAAGCAATATGGTAAATCTGTAATGATTGATGAAGTTAACAAACTTATACAAGATTCATTAAACAAATTTTTAACGGAAGAAAAGTTAGATATTTTAGGTAACCCATTACCAAGAGTAAATGAAAACTTTAATTGGGATGCAGATACTTTTACATTTGAATTCGAATTAGGTTTAGCTCCAGAATTTGATATTGATTTATCAACAAAAAATAAAATTAAGCAATACAATATCGTTGCAACTGATGAATTGATTGATGAAGAAGTAAAAAATATTCAGACTCGTTATGGAAAAATGAGTGCATTAGAAGAGGCAACTGAGAACGCTAATGTTACTGGTACTTTTGTAAATGAAGAAGCTGGGATTAATAAAAAATCTACTTTCTTAGTTAATGATCTAAAAGGTAAGAAAAACGAGAAAAAAGTAATTAGTGCTAAAATTGGCGATGTTATTGAGCTTGGTACTAAAAAACTTTTTGAAGACGATTTTAAAACAAAACAGATTTTAGGTTTAGCAAATGATGCTACTGATGGCTTAGATGTTACAGTTACCTTAACTGTTGAGGATATTACAAAAACAGAACCTGCAGATTTAGACAAAGAATTGTTTGATAAATTGTTTGCCGATGGAAGCGTTTCTACTGTAACTGAATTAAGAGAAAAAATTAAGGAAGATGCAGAAAAGCAATTTGAGCAACAAGGAGATCAGCAATTATTAAACGCAGTTCAAGAGTATTTAATAGAAAATACAAAGTTTGATTTACCTGCAGATTTTCTTAAAAAATGGTTAGCAACAGCTGGTGAAAAAGAATTAACTGCTGAAGAAGCTGCTGCTGAGTATGAAAAATCTGAAAAAGGATTACGTTATCAATTAATCGAAAGTAAGATTATGAAAGATAATGACATCAAATTAGATTATAAAGAATTGGTAGATTATGCTAAAGGATTTATTCGTCAGCAAATGGCCCAGTTTGGTAATATGAATCCAGAGGAGAAAGAGTTAGATGATATTGCTGGTAGAATTTTACAAAATAAAGATGAAGCTCAAAAATTACAAGGGCAATTAATTAGCCAGAAACTATTAACTTTCTTTAAAGAAAACATCAACTTCAAAACAAAAGAAGTTACCTACGAAGCGTTTATTAAAGAAGTTTATAAATAGATTGAATTAGCTTTCTAAAACTTGTTTTAGAAATCAATAAATAAGTAAAACCTGAGCTTTCAAGTTCAGGTTTTTCGTTTTAAAATCTAACACAATATTAAGAGAATAGTTCTTATCTTTACACAACCAATAATTTAAAGAGTTTAAGACATGAATTACGGAAAAGAGTTCGAAAAATACGCTACTAAACATCATGGAATTAGTAGTACTAGCTATACAAAAATTACAAGTAGTTTAACTCCATATATTATGGAAGAGCGCCAAATGAATATTACGCAGATGGATGTTTTTTCACGGTTAATGATGGACAGAATTATATTTCTTGGAACAGGAATTAATGATCAAGTAGCAAATATTATACAGGCACAATTATTGTTTTTAGAAAGTGTAGATGCTAATAAAGATATTTCTATTTATATCAATTCTCCAGGAGGAGGTGTTTATGCAGGTTTAGGTATTTATGATACGATGCAATTTATAAAGCCAGATGTTGCTACAATTTGTACAGGTATGGCTGCTTCTATGGGAGCTGTTTTAATGTGTGCAGGAGAAAAAGGTAAGCGTTCAGCTTTGCCTCACTCAAGAATTATGATTCACCAACCTTTAGGAGGTGCTCAAGGTCAGGCTTCAGATATAGAAATTACTGCTAGAGAAATCTTAAAGTTAAAAGATGAATTGTATGCTATTATAGCAAATCATTCAGGCCAATCTGTAGAAAAAGTTCATAATGATTCTGATAGAGATTATTGGATGAAAGCCAATGAGGCCAAAGAATATGGTATGATTGATGAGGTTTTAGCAAGAAAATAAAGCTACAAGAGTCAATAAAAGCAAAAGTAAAAAGCAGATTATAATGTCGAAAGAAGAAAACTTAGAATGTTCATTTTGTGGACGTAAAAAAGCAGAAACAGATTTACTGATTGCTGGTGTGGATGCTCATATTTGCGATAAATGTATAGAACAAGCGCATGGAATTGTAGAAGAAGAAATATCAGAAGCAAAAACATCTAGTTTATCTAAAGATTTAACGCTAAAAAAACCATTACAGATAAAAGAGTTTTTAGACCAGTATATTATTGGTCAAAATGAAACTAAAAGAGCAATGGCTGTTGCAGTTTATAATCACTACAAAAGACTATTACAAGAAAAAAATTCAGATGAAGATGTAGAAATTGAAAAATCGAACATTGTTTTAGTGGGTGAAACAGGTACAGGAAAAACATTGGTGGCAAAAACGATTGCCAAGATGTTAAATGTACCTTTTTCAATAGTAGATGCAACAGTTTTAACACAGGCTGGTTATGTAGGAGAAGATGTAGAGAGTATTTTAAGTCGTTTATTACAAGTAGCAGATTACGATGTTGAAAAAGCTCAGAGAGGTATCATTTTTATTGATGAAATAGATAAAATTGCCAGAAAAGGTGATAACCCTTCCATTACAAGAGATGTTTCTGGAGAAGGGGTTCAGCAGGCATTATTAAAGTTATTAGAAGGCTCAGTGGTAAATGTTGCTCCAAAAGGTGGGAGAAAACATCCAGATCAAAAATTTATAGAAGTTAATACGAAAGATATTTTATTTATTGCAGGAGGTGCTTTTTCAGGAATTGAAAAAATTATAAGCAAACGTTTAAATAGACAAGCTGTTGGTTTTGGTGCATCTTTAGAGGAAGATATGCTAGATGAAGATAATTTATTACAATATATAACACCTTTAGATTTAAAATCCTTTGGTTTAATCCCTGAAATTATTGGGCGTTTGCCTGTGCTAAGTTTCATGAATCCTTTAGATGCAAAAACACTTAGAGCTATTTTAACGACACCAAAAAATGCCATTATTAAACAGTATACAAAACTATTTATTATGGATGATGTGAACTTTACAATAGAAGAAGATGCATTAAATTATATTGTAGAAAAAGCTGTTCATTACAAGTTAGGCGCAAGAGGTTTACGTTCTTTATGTGAAGCAATTTTTACTGATGCAATGTTTGATTTACCTAGTTCTGATCAGAAAGAGTTGAACGTTACAAAAGATTACGCTGAGGCAAAATTATCGAATACAACATTAAAAAAATTAAGGGCTGCATCTTAAGTAAGACTTAGTTTTAATTTATATAAAATCTCGTTAAACAAATTTTAGACCTCATAGACATTAAAACATATGAGGTCTTCTTATATTTGTTTTAGAATAAAATTACATTCATGATTTCTAGAAGTACTATAGACCGAGTTTTTGAATCCGCTAGAGTAGAGGAGGTTATTGGTGAATTTGTACAGTTAAAAAAAGCAGGAAGTAATTTTAAAGGATTAAGTCCTTTTACAGATGAAAAATCTCCATCATTTATGGTGTCTCCTGTAAAGCAAATTTGGAAAGATTTTTCTACAGGAAAAGGGGGTAATGCTATTTCATTCCTTATGGAACACGAACATTATTCGTATCCTGAAGCTATTAAATGGTTGGCAAAAAAATACAATATAGAAATAGAAGAAACAGAGCAAACGGATGAGCAAAAAGCGCAAATGAACGAGCGCGAAAGTATGTTTCTAGTTTCTAACTTTGCAAAAGATTATTTTCATGACTTAATGCTAAACACTAATAAAGGTAAAGCTATAGGGTTAAGTTATTTTAAAGAACGCGGTTTTACAGATGAAACTATTAAAAAGTTTGATTTAGGATATTGTTTAGATGAATGGGCTAACTTTACAGATGCAGCATTAGCAAAAGGTTACGATTTAAAATATTTAGCTTCTACTGGTTTAACTATTGTAAAAGAAAACAAACAGTTTGATCGTTTTAAAGGCAGAGTAATGTTTCCTATACATTCCATGTCTGGAAGAATATTAGGATTCGGAGGTAGAATTTTGAAGGCGGATAAAAAAGCTGCGAAATATCTAAATTCACCAGAAAGTGATATTTACCATAAGAGCAAAATTTTATACGGAATCTATCAGGCTAAAAAAGAAATAGCAAAACAAGATAATTGTTATTTAGTAGAAGGCTATACAGATGTTATTTCTTTTAACCAATCTAGTATAGAAAACGTAGTAGCTTCTTCAGGTACAGCTCTTACTGCGTATCAAATACGATTAGTAAATAGGTTAACAAAAAACATTACAGTACTTTTTGATGGAGATGCTGCAGGGATTAGAGCTTCCATTCGCGGAATAGATTTAATCCTAGAACAAGGAATGAACGTAAAAGTAGTTCAGTTTCCAGATGGTGAAGATCCAGATAGTTTTGCAAAATCGCATTCAAACTCTGAACTTAAAGCATATTTAGAAGATGCTGCACAAGATTTTATCAATTTTAAAGTTTCACTTTTACTAAAAGATTCTAATAACGATCCTATAAAAAAAGCTGGGGTAATTAGAGATATTGTAACGAGTATTTCAAAAATTCCAGATTCTATTCAACGTGAAGTTTACATTCAAGAATGCTCTAGAATTATGGAAATTTCCGAGCGTGTTTTGTTTAGTGAGTTGGCACAACTTTTAAAGAAAGAAGTTTCTGCTAAAGTTAAGAAAAGTAACTCTCAAGCAGCTTCGAATCAAGACCCAAACCAAACACCTCCAGAATATTTTGCTGAACTAGAGCAAGCACAAATGGGTGTTGTAAAAGGTGGGGAAGTATCTTTTAAAAAAGTAGACGAGTTATCAATTTTAGAAAGAGAAATTATTCGAATTTTGCTACTTTTTGGTAATGAGCAAGTAGATTTTTTGGAAGAAATTATTAATGTAGATGAAGATGGTAAAGAGTCTATAACAACTAGAGAATACCAAAACTCGGTATCTGCAGAAATATATGTGCATTTACACGATGACGAAATTGAGTTTTCTAATGAAAATTTTCAAGAGATTTATACAGAAATTATTCATCAAATCAATCAATCAGAAAAACTTAATATAGATAGCTTTGTAAATCATCCAAATACTTCTATAGCAAATACAGTAATCTCTATTTTAATGGATGAAGAAAAACACCAATTAAGCAATTGGGAAGCTCAAAACATTTTTGTAACCAAAGCTACAGAAGTATTGTATAAAGCTGTTAATGATTCTGTATTTAACTTAAGGCGTGTTTTAATAGGTAAAAAGATAGAAGAGTTATTAAAAGAAGCTAAAGAAAGTAATTCTTTATCCTTAGATTTAGAAATGATAAAAGATTATACGTCTTTAAAAATGAAATTATTTCAAAAGTTGAATCGTGTTGTTTAGAAGCTCTATTGTTTAAATTACTATTTTCTACATTCATAATTTAAATATTTTTACCAATTAAAATTTAGCAAAACATTTCCCTGTATATCGCTGCTTATATTTAAAAAAAACTATGAAAAGAAGGCTGCAAATATTTAAGAGCACTTAACCATTTATTTTTTGAGATCTCCAACGGTTTAAAAAGTAGTACATTTTTAAGTTATAAAAAAAATGCTGATTGCATTTTTTATTATAAGACAAGTTATGCAAAAAAAACACGCTAGTTTCCTCTAGCGTGATGTTTTGTCCTAACCTTTTATTTTAAATCTTTAGGAATCTCGCAAACAGGTATTGGTTGCATTTTGTGTTGATTGATGTTGTTTAGTCTAGAATAAATTTTGAACACCTCAAGTTTTCGATCAGAAAAATCACTTTCAGTTTTTCCTTCATCTTGCATTTTCATTGCCCATTCTAATTCATCATATGATGCACCTATTTGATCTTCATCAGTTCTACTATCACCAAACAAACCATCAGTTGGTTGCGCAATTTGAATCGAATTTGGCACACCCAAATAGGCTGCTAATTCATAAACTTCAGATTTCATTAAGTCTGCAATTGAACTTAAATCTACCCCTCCATCTCCGTATTTTGTGTAAAATCCAACCCCAAAATCCTCTACTTTATTTCCTGTACCAGCCACTAAAGAACTATTAATTCCAGCTAAATAATATAAAGTTGTCATTCTAAGTCTTGCTCTAGTATTTGCCAAAGATAAATCTACTTTATCAGTGTCTTCAATTGTAGAAACAGCACTTTTAAAATCTTCAAAAGTAGAGGTTAGGTCAACTCTAACTTCACTAACATTATCAAAACGATTTTTTAACTGTACAATATGTTCTTCAGCTCTAGAAACCTGACTTGCTGCTTGGTGTATTGGCATTTCTACACACAATGTTGGTAAGCCTGTTTTAGCACAAAGCGTAGAGGTTAGTGCAGAATCTATTCCTCCAGAAACACCTACTACAAAACCTTTTACACCAGCATTTGTAGCATAATCTTTTAACCAACTTATAATATATTCAGATACTTTTTCGGTATTCATTAATAAACTATTTTAGTATTTTTATCGTTTTTAATTTCAATTACTAAGATACAAAGAATATGAGATTTTATTTTACGCTATTTGTGGTTTTGGTACTATTTTTTTCTTGTTCTAATAAAAATAAGTCTCAAATAGCTATTTCTGACATAAAATTAGATTTTACCATTAAAAGGTTTGATGTGGATTTCTATTCGGCAAATGAGGAAACCTTGATAGACGTAAAAGATGAATATCCTTATTTTTTTCCAGAACAACTATCAGATAGTTTGGCATTGTCAAAAATAAATGATGAACAAGAAAGAGAGTTATTTACTGAAACTCAATTGTTGTATAACAGTCTCAACAATTTAGAAAATGAGTTAACAGGTTTATTTAAGCATGTTAAATATTACTATCCAACCTTTAAAGTGCCAAAGGTAATTACAATGTTAAGTAATATTGATTACGATAATAGAGTAATTTACGCAGATAGTTTACTATTGATTTCCTTAGATGCTTATTTGGGTAAAAATCACCGATTTTATAGTGATTATCCAAATTATATAAAGCAAACAAATACCGAAAATCATATTTCAGTTGATGTTGCAAATGCATTAATTGATACCCAGTTGCCAACCAAAATGCAAAGAAGATTTGTAGATAAAATAATAAGTGAAGGTAAAAAAGCCTATTTAATAGATAGATATCTACCCAACGTTTCTGATGCTATAAAGATGGGGTATACACCAGAAAAATTAAATTGGGCAATAACAAATGAAGAACAAGTTTGGATGTATTTTATAGAGAACAATCTGTTATTTGATACCAATACTAAATTGAGCCAAAGATTTATAGACAATTCACCATTTTCCAAATTTTATACAGCCGAAGATAAATCTACACCTGGTAGAATTGGAGTTTGGTTAGGTTGGCAAATTGTAGCTTCTTATATGCAACATAATGATGTATCTTTGCAAGAATTATTAAAAAAAGATACAGATGAGATCTTTAATAAATCAAAATACAAACCCAAAAAATAATGGCTGTTTCACATAATTCTGAGGTAAAATTTAATATAGGTTTAGACGAAAATAAAGTTCCTGAAGAAATTTCTTGGACTGCAGAAGATGGAGGTATAGATGATGCTGCTTCTAAAGCAGTAATGATTTCAGTTTGGGATCATCAGAAAAAAGATACGCTACGAATGGATTTATGGACGAAAGATATGCCTGTAGATGAAATGAAACAATTTTATCATCAAACATTAGTGTCTATGGCAGATACATTTGAAAGAGCTACAGACGATCAAAAAATGAGTGCTACAATGCGAGATTTTTGTGATTACTTTGCAGAAAAGTTAGAGCTTAAAAAATAAGTTTAACCCTTTTTAATTTGATTGATGATGTTTGTATAATCGTCAGGATTATTCACAAAATCAAGTTCAGAAACATCAATTACTAAGGTGTTTAAATTTTGTTGCGTACTTATAAAGCTTTTGTAACCGTCATGTATTTTCTGTAAATAAGAAGCTTCTATATTTTGCTCATAATCTCTACCACGTTTTTTTATGTTTTCTAAAAGACGCGTGGTGTTTTGGTAGAGATAAACATATAAATCTGGCTTTGTTATTTCTTTATACATTAAATCGAACATTTTACGATACAGCAAATATTCCTCTTTTTGTAAAGTAATTTGAGCAAAAATTAACGATTTAAAAATGTAGTAATCAGAAACTACAAAGTTTTTAAATAAGTCTAATTGTGCTAAATCATCTGATAATTGCTGATACCTATCAGCCAGAAAACTCATTTCTAATGGAAAGGCAAAGCGTTCTTTATCTTCGTAAAATTTTGGTAAAAAGGGATTGTCTGCAAATCGTTCTAAAACAATTTTTGCATTAAATTCATCAGACATCATTTTAGAAAGTGATGTTTTACCTGCACCAATATTACCTTCAATTGCAATGTAATTGTATTTTTCTGATATTGGAATTGGTCTCTTTAGTTTTTCATGTACCAAAGTTATTTCAGAATCATCACTACAATTTTGTAAACAGATCGTAATTTTTTGTTTTTCTATTGGATGAATAATTGATCCAGCAATTTCAGCTAAAGGAACCATCACAAATTTGCGTGCTAACATTTTTGAATGTGGTACAATAAGCATTTTAGAAAAGATGATTTCATCATCAAACAACAACATATCTATATCTATGTTTCTGTCTGCGTAACCAGCTGTATCTTTACGTTCTCTACCTAAGTCGCTTTCGATATTTAGAAGAATTTGCATTAACTTTTCTGGTGGATGGTAGGTGGTTACTTTTATGCATATATTATAAAAATCATTACTATCAAACCCCCAAGATTCAGTTTTATAAATAGAAGAAATACCAAGAACAGCACCTACTTTATTTGCAATAAGATCTATTGCTCTTTGTAAGTTTTCTTTTTTATTTCCTTGGTTTGTGCCTAAAGATAGATAAGTGATTCTTTGAATTTTCATAAGAAACACAAAGAAACAAAAAAGCATAAAAAAATCGTCAATTTTAATTGGCGATTTTTTTATGAAATGATTCTAATGATATATTTGCCATAAATGATAAAACTAATGAAATAGTAAATAAGTGTACAAAAAAAACCTATTAAGTTTTTACTTAACAGGTTTTATAGTATCATTTAAAAAAGAAATTATTTACTCTTTTTTATCTTCTCTTGGTTTGCGATCATCACGTCTGTTATCACGTCCACGATTATCTCTTCCTCTATTATCTCTACCTCCAGAGCGTTTATCATCTCTAGGTGGTCTTGCTACATAACCTTCTGGTTTTGGAAACAATGCTTTTCTAGATACTTTTTCTTTACGTGTTCTTGGGTCTATACCAAAGTATTTTACATCTAAAACATCACCTAAATTAACTACATCTGTTACATTATCTGTGCGTTCCCAAGCTAATTCACTAACGTGTAATAAAACTTCATTTCCTGGAGCTTCTGTATATTCTACAACAGCACCAAAGTCTAACATTTTAATTACTTTAACTTCGTACACAGAACCTTTTTCTGGTTTGAATAACATTGATTCAATTTTAGCAATCACTGCATCCATTCCTTCAGGTTTAGTACCTAAAATTTCGATAATACCTTCTTCTGTTACTGGGTCTTCTGTAATTACAATTGTAGTTTCAGTTTCTTTTTGTAACTCTTGAATGTGTTTACCTCCTGGACCAATAAACGCACCAATTAAATCATTTGGTATACGTCTAGTAATCATTTTTGGAGCATGAGCTTTTACATCATTGTTAGGAGTGTTAATTGTGTCTGTTAACTTCCCTAAAATATGTAAACGACCATCTCTTGCTTGTTTTAGTGCATTAACTAAAATTTCGTAAGAAAGTCCTTTAACTTTAATATCCATTTGACAAGCTGTAATACCATCTGCTGTACCAGTTACTTTAAAGTCCATATCTCCTAAGTGATCTTCATCTCCTAAAATGTCAGATAAAACTGCATAGTTTTCACCATCAGAAATTAATCCCATAGCAATACCAGAAACTGGTTTCTTTAATTGTACACCAGCATCCATTAATGCCATAGTTCCAGAACAAACAGTGGCCATAGAAGAAGAACCATTAGATTCTAATACTTCAGACACTACTCTTACTGTATATGGGCAATCAGCAGGAATCATTCCTTTTAATGCTCTTTGAGCTAAGTTTCCATGACCAACTTCTCTTCTAGATGTTCCTCTTATTGGACGCGCTTCACCAGTAGAAAAAGGAGGGAAGTTGTAGTGTAAATAGAAAGTCTCTTCACCTTCAAAAGAAGGCATATCTATTTGATTAGCTTCTCTACTTGTACCTAAAGTAACTGTTGCTAAAGCTTGAGTTTCTCCACGTGTAAAGATTGATGAACCATGCGTTGACGGTAAGTAATCCACCTCACACCAAATTGGTCTAATATCTGTTGTTTTACGGCCATCTAAACGTAAACCTTCTTTTAATGTTAAATCGCGAATTGCATTTTTTTGAGCTTTAGAAACATATTTAGAAATTAAATTTCCATATTCAGCTTGCTCTTCTTCAGAAAATGAACTTTTTACTTCTTCTTTAATTGCGCTAAAAGCTGCACTTCTTTCATGTTTAGCAGAACCTGCTTTCGCAATTTCGTATGTTTTATCATACACTAAATCATGAATTTTATTTTCTAAATCTTCATTTGTAGTTTCTGGTGTATATTCACGAGTTTCTTTTTTACCAAAAGCTTCTGCTAAGGCAACTTGTGCAGCACACTGTACTTTAATAGCTTCATGGGCAAACTTAATTGCTTCAGCCATCTCCTCTTCTGAACACTCATCCATTTCACCTTCTACCATCATTACAGAGTCTGCAGAGGCACCAATCATCATATCAATATCAGCTTCTGCTAATTGTGCTCTTGTAGGGTTGATGATAAACTCTCCATTTACTCTACCAACTCTAACTTCAGAAATTGGGCATTCGAATGGTAAATCTGATAATTGAATAGCGGCAGAAGCAGCTAAACCAGCCATTGCATCTGGCATAACATCATCATCATGAGACATCATCTGAATCATAACCTGAGTCTCTGAATGGTAATCTTTTGGAAATAATGGACGTAAAACACGGTCTACTAAACGCATTGTTAATACTTCACCATCACTTGGTCTTGCTTCTCTTTTAAAGAAACCTCCAGGATAACGTCCTGCAGCAGCAAACTTTTCTCTATAATCTACAGTTAAAGGTAAAAAATCTACATCTTTCTGTTCGTAGTTAGAAACTACAGTACACAATAACATACATTTACCTGACTGAACAACAACTGAACCATGGGCTTGTTTTGCAAGCTTACCGGTTTCTAATGAGATGGTTCTTCCATCTCCAAGGTCTATAACCTCTCTAAATACTTTTGGAATCATAAATGAATTCTAAATTTAAATTACTAATTACTTGTTGTTGTGTTGTAGTTGTTATGTGTTTTTTCCAATGGAAATACAAAAGGTTTGTTACTTCTTTTGATTTTTTTATAAAGTGTCTGTTTTCGTCAACAGAAATAATTACAATAAATAAAAAAGAGGCACGTTTATAGAGCCTCTTTTTAGTAAGAATTATTTTCTAATTCCTAATTCTTTAATTATTGCACGGTATCTAGCAATATCAGTTTTCTTTAGATAATCTAATAAACTTCTACGCTTACCAACCATCATTACTAAAGAACGCTCAGTGTTAAAATCTTTTCGATTGTTTTTTAAGTGCTCTGTTAAATGGTTAATTCTGTGCGTAAATAACGCAATTTGACCTTCTGAAGAACCAGTATCGTTTTTTCCTTTACCGTGTTTTTCGAAGATTCCTTCTTTTACTTCTTTAGTTAAGTACATGCCAATATTATTTAAATGATTTTTATGTATATCAATGATGTTTTCATTGAAGTTGCAAATATAATCTTATTTTTTAGAATAACTAATTGAATTAGAACCTTTTTATTATGCTCTAACAGGTATATTCTGTATCAAATCAATGTATAGATTTACTTGTTTTTTTAAATTTTTACGTTCATAAATGGCATCTAAAAATCCGTGTTCTAGTAAGAACTCCGATTTTTGAAAACCATCTGGTAAATCTTTTCCTGTGGTATCTTTTACGACTCTTGGGCCTGCAAACGCAATTAATGCATTAGGCTCTGCAATATTTATATCTCCTAACATAGCATAAGAAGCTGTTGTACCACCTGTTGTTGGATCTGTACATAATGAAATATAAGGAATTTTAGCCTCTGCTAACTGTGCTAGTTTTGCAGATGTTTTTACCAATTGCATTAAAGAGAGTGATGCTTCCATCATTCTTGCTCCTCCAGATTTAGAAACCATCAAAAACGGAATTTTGTTTTCTATACTGTAATTGATTGCTCTTGCAATTTTTTCACCAACTACAGATCCCATAGACCCTCCAATAAAGGCAAAATCCATGGCAGCAATAACTAAATCTTTACCTAAAGATTTACCAACTGCAGTTCTTACAGAATCTTTTAGTTTAGTTTTTTCTTGAGCAGCTTTTAATCTTTCTGGGTATTTTTTAGTATCCTCAAACTTTAAAGGATCTTTGGAGGTTAAAGATTCATTCAACTCCTCAAATTTATTATCATCAAAAAATAACTCGAAATATTCTTTACTTCCAATTCTTACATGGTAACCATCTTCTGGACTGACGTAGAGGTTTTTCTTTAATTCTTCTGTATCTATAATTTTACCACTAGGTGTCTTATACCAAAGACCTTTAGGAGTATCTTTTTTCTCTTCTGTTGGTGTTTGTATTCCTTTATCAGTTCTTTTAAACCAAGCCATATAGTTTACTTTTAATTAACTTTTTACAATTTAATCTTTCCTTTTCGTCCTAAAGCAAGTGTACAAATATAACAGTTTTTGTGAATTAACAATATTTCTTTAATTGATTATTTTTAAGTGTTTTGTACAAAAAAAGCATTTTGAATTTTACCTCAAAATGCTTTTCTTATTGTTGTTACTTGTGTTTACAAAGTATCTACATTATTTAAGTCTGCAAATGCTTGTTTTAAACGCGCTTTAAAAGTTTCTTCTCCTAAACGTAACCATTTTCTAGGATCGTAATATTTTTTATTTGGTTGATCTGCTCCATCAGGATTACCAATTTGCGTTGCTAAATAAGGCGCATTATCTTGCATATAATCTCTAATCCCTTCTGTAAATGCAAATTGTAAATCTGTGTCTATATTCATTTTAATAACACCATAACCAATAGCTTCTCTAATTTCTTCTACAGTAGAACCAGAACCACCATGAAAAACAAAATCGATATGATTTTCCTCAACTCCGTATTTTTTTGTAATAAATTCTTGAGAGTTTTTAAGAATTTTTGGTGTTAATTTTACGTTTCCAGGCTTGTAAACACCATGTACATTTCCAAAAGCTGCAGCAATCGTAAATTGAGGAGATACTTTTAATAACTCTTCGTAAGCGTAGGCAACTTCTTCTGGTTGTGTATACAACTTAGAGACATCTACATCAGAGTTATCTACACCATCTTCTTCACCTCCAGTAATCCCTAATTCAATTTCTAAAGTCATACCCATTTTGCTCATTCTAGCTAAGTATTCTTTACAAATTTCTATATTTTCTTCAATTGGTTCTTCAGATAAATCTATCATATGAGAACTGTATAGAGGTTTACCTGTTTCTGCAAAATGTTTTTCTGAAGCATCTAACAAACCATCGATCCATGGTAATAATTTTTTTGCACAGTGGTCTGTATGTAAAATTACAGGCACACCATAAGCTTCTGCTAAAGTGTGTACATGCTTTGCACCTGCTATACCACCTGCAATTGCTGATTGTTGATTTTCGTTAGATAAACCTTTACCTGCATTAAACTGAGCACCTCCATTAGAAAACTGAATAATTACTGGAGCATTAAGCTCTTTAGCAGTTTCTAAAACACCATTAATTGAGTTAGAACCAATAACATTCACTGCTGGTAGTGCAAACCCTTTTTTCTTTGCATAGTTAAAAATCTCTTGAACTTCTTTTCCTGTTGCAACACCAGGATTTATATTGTTACTCATTATTATTAGTTTTATTTGATCTATGTCAAAAATACTAAAATTAAGGAGTTAATTTTAAATGGATAAACATAAATCACGAAAACGTTACCTTTTTAAAAAGGATAGTTGATACCTATATTGTATACTGCATTACTAAAATTGTAGTTTCTAAACCATTTTTGGTTTTGTAAATAGGGTTCATAAGTTTTAAAACCTACATCAAATCTTAGAATTAAAAAATTAAAATCTACTCTTGCTCCAAGACCAGAGCCAATAGCAATATTTTGAAGTGAAGAAAAATTAGTTAACTTCTCATTTTCGTTAACAAAACTAGATCCAGAAATGTCCCAAATATTCCCTGCATCTATAAATAAAGCTCCTTTTAATTTTCCAACTACATCAAAGCGATATTCTAAACTACTTAAAAACTTAAAACTACCAATATTAAATTCTAAACCATTATTTCTGGCTCCAGGACCTAATTCATAAGTTTGCCATGCTCTAATATCATTAGATCCACCTGCAAAATAAGCTTTAACAAATGGAATGCTAGAATTGTCATAAGTAAATATGGCTCCTAAAAAAGTTCTAAATGCAATAACTGAATTGTTATTCATTTCCCAAAACTTCTTATATTCTATATCTGTTTTAAAGTATTGAGCTAAAGGAATATTTAAAAATGTCTTTTTGTTGTTTTCATTTCTCTCTGATGAAAAAAGTCCTAAAAAATTTCCTGAATTGGCAATTCTTGCTCTAAAAAAAGAAAAGTTATTGTCTTTAAAACTTGTTTGGTTATTAAAGGTGTATGAGTAGGCCAAAATAGGGATCAAGAAATCTGAAGTTATAATATTATAACGATTAAGAATATTTAAACTAGTGTTATACTCCTCTGGATTTGAAGCTCGGAAATTAGCATCATTAACTACAGTGTTCATAAAATTAGTAGCGCCATTAGGTAATGTTAAATCGTTACTTGTATTGTTATACAATTTTGAAATGGAATTTAAAGTTTGGTATTCTGAATTGTAAATGTTAAAAAAACTACTGACGTTTAAGTTTTTTATGTACTGGGTGTTAAAAATTTCTAATTGTATAGTTTTAGTTGGCGAATATTGCCACTTGTAGTCGGTTAGGAATGTAAATGTTTGTCTGTCTAATCCTATATTTTTTTGAAAACTAGACCCTAAAGAAAAGAGTGTTCTAGGAGACATTTGTTTAGGTACAAATTTGCTTAACCCAAAAGGAGCTACAAAACGAGGTATTTCTAAAGATAAATCTGATCCAATTTCCCAACCAGGTCCATTTTGAGAATTAAACCAAGAACCTAAAAAAGACATTTTTGCTAATTCTGCACCCTTAAAAGTGTTTCTATTAGTTAATGAAAACTTTCCTGAGACTCCTATATTTCTAATATTGGAATGTGTTAATTCTGTATCAAACCCTAAGGTGTATTTTTCAAATGGTGCTAAAAAAATATCTGCAGTCAATTCGTCTTCAGCATTTCGTTCGTAAGAGAATTTTATAATAGTAGATTTAAAGTTGTTTAATAATTTTAAATTCCTTCTTGTTAAATTAGTTAGAGTATCTTTATAAATGCCATCTTTTTTTAAAAAAATATTTTCGTAAAGGTATTTTGGATTGTAAAGTATCTTGTTGTAAGCTAGAAACTGAACTCCTTTATAATTTAAAGTGTCTTTAAATTTTTGTAAACTATTGTTAAATGAATAATCGGTAATAACATTAATTTTTCTAATTGTATGCAATTTGTAGGGCCTCTCTATATATTTACCATTATTTTCTATTAACCTATTCGAAGAAACTAAAAAATCTACATTTGTTTTGTTATCTGTTCTGGTAGAATCTACATAAAATCCAAGAGCAGATTCTGTAAAATTATAAATACCATTGTTTCTAAATAGCTTAACCACTTCTTTGGCTTCGTTTCTAAATGTTTGATCTTTATATTGCTCTCCCTTTTTTAATAAACTTGTAATCCCAGAATTTTTGTAAATAGAATCTAAAATTGGTGATTGAATTTTAATTTGAATGCTATCAAAAACAGTTGGATTTCCTTTGTTAATTCGATAAGTAACTTTCGCTTTCTTTTTTAACGTGTCTATTTTAGCGCTTACTTTAGATTTAAAGAAACCCTGTGTTTTGTAATAAGCAGATAAGTTGTCTTGGGTTTTTTTTATTTTTTTTTCATTTAGCAATTCTGGAGCATCAAACTCTAAAAACCATTTATTTAGGTTAATAAAAGAGTTAGCGTAAGCAATACTTTGCTTTTCAGAAAAAAATCTTTTGATAAATTGATAAGACTTAGGGTTTTTAATTGCCCATTCAGAGGCTTTTTTGGGTTTAGAGGTATCTCCAATATTATAAAAATATACACCAAAAGGCATTCCTAAAAATCGAGAATTTGGTTTTTGAAGGATGTATTTTTGTAATTCTGTTCCACTAGTTTTTACACTATCTATAACAATCGTGTTTTTTGTGAGGAGATATTTACCATCAATAACATGCTCTGTAGAATTACATGAGAATAAAAAGAAAATTAATAAAAAATAAATCGATAGTTTTTTCATTATTTTTGCAATCCAAAGAAATTCAAAAATAGTATTTTCTTGTGGTTTATTTTTATTTAGAAGCAATTAATGAGTGTCTCAAAAAATCAATTTAAGCTTATAAACAGTTTGTCTCAGAAAAAGTATCGAGAAAAACACGGTTTATTTGTTGCAGAGGGAGTAAAAGTTGTAGAAGAGTTGTTAAACTCTTCTCTAGAGCTTGCTTATTTATTTGCTTTGCCTTCTTTTGATTCTTCAAATTATAAAGAATGTGCTATTCAAATTTCTGAAAACGAATTAAAAAAGATGAGTAATTTAAAGACACCTAATAATGTTTTGGCTGTTTTTAAAATTCCAAAAAAAATAGAACCCGAACAAACTGGTTTAAGTTTAGCACTAGATGCGGTTAACGATCCTGGAAATCTGGGTACAATTATTCGTCTCTGCGATTGGTTTGGTATTCAACAATTAATATGTTCTACTACAACAGTAGATTGTTACAATCAAAAAGTAGTGCAAGCAAGTATGGGCTCTTTATCTCGAGTTTCCATTACATATCTTTCTTTACCCGATTTTTTAAGTAACACTAAACTTCCTACTTTTATTGCTGACATGAATGGAGATAATGTTTATGATTCTTTGCTTCCTAAAGCGGGTGTTTTGGTAATGGGGAATGAGGCTAATGGTGTTTCTAACGAAATAAGATCTATAGTAAAACACAAGATTTCTATACCACAATTTGGTGAGACTCAGAAAACGGAAAGTTTAAATGTAGCTACTGCTACTGCTATATTATTGAGCGAGTTTAAACGAAAGTAGCTTATTCGAAAGCAAAGTTTAGAAATATGCCACGCGTTCCCATAAAGTTTATAGGTGCTGTCCATTGACTGTTAGCGTCATTATCATATTTTACTTCATTATTAATGGAAAAAGCGCCACGAATTGAAGGAGAAAATTTAAAGAAATTTAAATATATATCGATACCCATACCTACCTCGTACATAAAATTATGCGTTTGCATTCTAAATTGACCCGCTGAGTTATCGTCCTGATTTTTTTCATTACTAGAAAAGTTATAATCATAAGAAACTCCAGCTAAAACATAAGGTCTAATATTTTTATATCGATCAGTACTAAATTTTAAAATTACTGGCACATGCAAATAGGTAGAGCCAATTTCTCTAACGCTATCTTGTGCTGTATCTATATGATTAAAATAAATGTTTTTAGAATTTGTTACTAGACCAGGTTCAAAACGTAGGTTTAAATTTTTATGTAACCTTAGATCTGCAATTAAACCTACATTAAATCCAGAAGAGGGTTCAACAATTATATTTGCATTACTAATATTGCTGTTTTTTATATTTAATTTAAAATCATTTTGGTTTATGCCTAAGTAAAAACCATAATGTAATTTTCTTTTGTCGAAAGTTGGTAGGTTTTCTACACGATCTCTTTGTGCGAAGAATGTCGCAGAAATTAATAGACAAAAACTAAGAAAAAATACTTTTTTACTCATACTTATTTACTTGCAGTATAAATTGTTGCTACACCAAATGTAACTGGTTCTGCTTTTGTATGAGTAAACCCATTTTTTTGTAGAATATTGTTGAAAGCTTCTCCAAAAGGAAAAGAATTTGCAGATTCTGATAAATAAGAATAAGCACTTTTGTCTTTAGAAAATAATTTACCAACTGTTGGTAGAAATATATTAGTGTATAATTTGTACCCCTGTTTAAAAGGAAATTTTACAGGATTAGATGTTTCTAGAACAGCCAAAACGCCTGTTGGTTTTAAAACTCTAGCAATTTCTTTTAACCCTTTGTCTAAGTTTGCAAAATTACGAACACCAAAAGAAACAGTAATTGCATCAAAAGTAGCATCTTCAAAAGGCATTGCCTCAGAATCACCAACAATCATTTCTATTTTATCTGATAAGTTTGCTTTTGCAATTTTATGCTTTCCAACTTCTAACATTCCTGCAGAAATATCTAAACCTACAATTCTATCAGGGTTTAAATCAGACATCATTAAGGCTAAATCTCCTGTACCTGTTGCGATGTCTAAAATTTGTTTTGGGTTGTTTTTGCTAACAATTTCTACAACTTTCTTACGCCACTTAATGTCAATCCCTAAAGATATAACTCTGTTTAAACCATCATAGTTTTCAGAAATATTATCAAACATTTGAGCAACTTGTTCTTTCTTGCCTAATTTTGAATCTTTATATGGATTAATTTTTTCTGCTGACATGTTATCTTAATTATCCGTTAATTGCTACAACTTCATTAATTTGATTTGGTAGCATCTCTTTTAAAAGAGATTCTATTCCGTTTTTTAGAGTAGCTGTAGAAGATGGGCAACCACTACAAGCTCCTTGTAAAATTACGCTTACTACTTTATTTTGTTCATCATAAGATCGAAAAGCAATATTTCCTCCATCACCAGCTACTGCAGGTTTTATATATTCATCTAAAATGTCAGAAATTTGGGCAGAAGTACCCTCTAATTCTATTACTGGGGCAACAACTTCTGGGGTTTTGCTGGTTTCTATTGTAGGTAAATCTTTAATAATGGTTTTACCATCAGCTAAATATTCGCGAATAAAAGTTCTAACTTCTGCAAAAACTTCATTCCATTCAACCATATCGTATTTCGTTACAGAAATATAGTTATCTGATATAAATACTTCTTTTACAAAAGGAAAATTAAATATTTCTTTTGCTAAAGGCGATGATTTGCTGGCCTCTTCAATATTCTTAAACTCAACATTTGTTTGTGTTAATGCTTTATTTGTGCTAAACTTCATTACAACAGGGTTTGGTGTTGCTTCTGCATAAACCTCTATTGCCTCTTTTTTTGTTCTTGAAGTTTCCTCGTTAACAACTACATTTCCATCAGAAATATAAGCTTCAATTTGTTCTGCAACTTCATTTTGTACATCAGTCCATTCTACAATATCAAAACGTTGAATCGCAATAAAATTTGCAGTTATAAAAACTTTTTTTACGAATGGTAAATAAAATAATTGTTGCGCTAAAGGTGAGTTTTTAGCTTCGTCTATGTTCGAAAATTCATAACTACCTCCATTAATTAAAACTCTTGTACTGTTAAATTTTAATATGGTTTCATTGGTCGTTTCTTGAATGGTGATTTTTGTCTCTAGCATATACTTATTGTAAGTTGCAAAATTAAGGTAAAAAACTCAATTTAAATAAAAAAGACCTTGCATTTATTTAAAAACGCAAGGTCAAATTTAGCGAGTTTTATTTTATAAACTAAGTGATACTGAAGTAGTGAGAATTTTATTGTTTATCGTTAAATTTGAAGCATTTACGTTAAAACCTGAATAAAAATTATAGGCAGCTGTTCTATTACTATCACTGTATGATAAATCTACTTTAAAGTTTCCAAAATTATAACCAGCCCCTAACGAATATCCTTTTAAATCATCTGTTTCCAAGGCATTTATATCTGGACTTTGTTCAAAACGATAACCTCCCCTAACACTTAGTCTTTTTATTCTCCATTCTGCACCCACATTAAAGTTATGTGTGTTTCTGTAATCATCTTGAAAAGATTTATTTTCCAAAGAAAAATCATCACCTGATAATCTAATATTTTTAAAATTTTTATTGGTGTAATCAAAACTTAAAAGTCCGCTTTTACCAAATATTACAGCACCACTAGCTATTAATTTACTAGGTGTTATTAATCTGTAAACTAAAGCTTGACTTGGAAAATAACCGCCTGAAGTATTATCGTAAATAACACTATCATTACTTATAAAGATTTCTGTATCTCCGTAATAACCCTCATTGTCTAAAATATTGCTTTCTTCAATAATTTCTGAAAACCAAGTAGGTGTTTGGTAAGATAAACCAAATCTAAAGTATTTATTTGCTTTGTAAATAAAACCAAGGTTTGCAGAGAACCCCTCTCCAGATGTAAGATTTTCTTGATATAAATAGGCATCTAATTCGTTTCCATTTGCATCACTATTAAATTCTACTAATGTAGATTTTTGAATAAAGTTTAAATAATAAAAATTTAAACCTAAACCAACATGCAGTCTTTCTTCGTGTACTGAAGAAAAACCAATATTAAATTCACTTAACTCACCTCCATAAGAATTTTCAAAAACTTGTTCATCAGCAATATCGTAATTTAATTTTGGGTCATTAGTATCTAAAGGAAATTCAGTAAATGTTGCAACACCACTATTACCTCTAGCACTAAAATTTTCTGAAAAATCTTTAGTAAGCCTATAGTTGAAGCCAACTGCAAACTTATTCCATCCAGAATCATTATTTTCTCTAAATACTAATATGGCTCCTGCTTGAGATAGGTTTATAAATTGATTGTTATCCATTAATGAATTACCATAATAATCAGTTGTAATTTGCGAATTTCTAGAGTTAAATGTCCCAGAAAAACTACTATTAGTAAAGACAGATAAGCCTGCTGGATTTATATTTAATGAAGATATATCTCCGCCTAAAGCTCCAAAAGTACCACTCATTGCTGTAAATCTTGCTGAACCTACGTTATCATCTTGAGAGAATAAAATGCCTAAATCTTGATATCCTAAAGACTGAGCAAAAGATATAGTTGTAGTTGCGAATAAAATCACTAGTACTAATAATTTTTTCATAATGATTTTTTTTAATTTCCTCTTTTAGATGACGAACCTCTACTAGAGGTACTTCTGCTTGAAGATGATGACCTTGATGAACTTCTTGATGTAGATGCTTTACTTGAACTTCTTGAAGAATTTCCTGAGGAAGATGCTCTACTGTTTCTACTATTAGAGTTAGATCTACCAATATTAGAGCTTCTTCTAGATGAAGTGCTTCCTTTTCTATTAATAGTAGTTCCTCTTCTATTAGTAGGTGTTACATTGCTTCTAGTTGTATTTGTGTTTCTCTTAATAGTGTTGGTGTTTCTTCTACCTGTTTTTTTAGTTACTCTTCCGTTTGAATTATTTCTATTTATAGTGTAGGTGTTGTTTCTTCTAGTATTATTTGCTATGACATTTCTTCTACCGTATCTAAAACCTCTATTGATATTATTGTATCTGTTATTTCTAAAACCAGTTATTCCAAAATTTGGTAAAAAAGGGTTTAAATATCCTCCATTCCAGAAGCTAGAATAAGGATCTACAAATCCCGAATTAGCATAGGTTCTACCCCAAGTGCTAAATCCCCAAGGTCTAATAAAGCCTCTTCTCCATCTCCAGTTATTGTAGCCCCATCCTATAGAGTTAAAAGCCCACCTATTATTAGCACCCCAGCCCCAACTGTTAAAACCACCTCCCCAAAAAGGATTATTCATTAAATTGATATTTACAACAACATTATTATCTTCATAGCCCCAAGGTTGAGCACCATTGTAACTCGAATTTTCATCAGAGAACTCTCCATTATTCAATCCATCATCATAATAATAGTCATCTACATCAGTAAATATTTCATTGTTGTCAATATTTTGTAGGTTTTCTAATTTTTTAGAAAAATAATTTTCTTCATAATCTTGGTATTCTTTTTCGTCTACAACAATAACTTTCTTTTCTTCATCTTTTGGTGTAGTATCTCCGTAAATGCCATCATCATTATACACACTTTGATATGTACCACATGAAACTAAAAATAAATTTGCAGTTACAAATAGTACAAGTTGAGTAAGCTTTACGTTTTTATAATTTAGTTTCATAATTATTTGTGTTTAAGTGTTCTACTTTATTTCTAAAAATCATTACTATAAACTGTTAAATTATAGTAATTTTGCTTCAGTAGTATTGAAGTGATTTTAATAAATATTAATTTCACTTTAAAGATAACAATATTTGTGCCAAAGTTTTATTTATGAGTAAGAAGTTAACAAAAAGAGCAGAAGATTATTCTAAATGGTATAATGAATTAGTGGTTAAAGCAGATCTTGCAGAAAATTCTGCAGTGAGAGGTTGTATGGTTATTAAGCCCTATGGATTTGCAATTTGGGAAAAAATGCAGGCAAAATTAGATAGAATGTTTAAGGAGACGGGTCATGAAAATGCATACTTTCCATTATTTGTTCCTAAAAGTTTATTTGAGGCAGAAGAGAAAAATGCAGAAGGCTTTGCTAAAGAATGTGCCGTAGTTACTCATTACAGGTTACAAAATGATCCGGATAATGAAGGTAAATTAAGAGTAGATCCAGAAGCCAAGTTAGAGGAAGAATTGGTTGTTAGGCCAACTTCAGAGGCAATTATTTGGAATACCTATAAAGGATGGATACAATCTTACAGAGATTTGCCTTTATTAATTAATCAATGGGCAAATGTGGTTCGTTGGGAAATGAGAACACGTTTGTTTTTAAGAACAGCTGAGTTTTTATGGCAAGAAGGGCATACAGCACATGCCACTAAAAATGAGGCTGTAGCTGAAGCAAAACAAATGCAAAATGTATATGCAGAATTTGCTGAAAATTTTATGGCAATGCCAGTAATTAAAGGAGTAAAGTCAGACAGTGAAAGATTTGCAGGTGCTGAAGACACTTATACTATAGAAGCTTTAATGCAAGATGGAAAAGCATTACAAGCTGGTACATCACACTTTTTAGGTCAAAACTTTGCAAAAGCATTTGACGTTAAATACACATCTAAAGAAGGAAAACAAGAGCATGTTTGGGCTACCTCTTGGGGTGTTTCTACTCGTTTAATAGGAGGTTTAATAATGACGCATTCAGATGACAATGGGTTGGTGTTACCACCAAAATTAGCTCCAATTCAAGTTGTGATTGTTCCTATATATAAGAATGATGAGCAATTAGAGGCGATTACTAAAAAAGTTAATACTATAACTAAAGATCTAAGGGGAAAAGAAATTTCTGTTAAGTTTGATAATAGAGATACTTTTAGACCAGGAGCAAAATTTGCAGAATACGAATTAAAAGGTGTTCCTGTAAGAATTGCATTGGGAAGTCGTGATTTAGAAAATGGCACTTTAGAAGTAGCTAGAAGAGATACATTTGTAAAAAAAACAATTAAAATTGATGACGCTGTAACTTACATTCAAGATTTATTGAATGATATTCAAAATAACTTATTTGATAAAGCAATTCATTTTAGAAAAGAGCATACAACTGAAGTAAATGATTTTAAAGAATTCAAGAAAGCTTTAAAAAATACCGGAGGTTTTATCTCTGCTCATTGGGATGGTACAGAAGAAACAGAAGATCGAATTAAAGAGTATACAAAAGCAACGATTAGATGTATTCCAAATGATGCTGATAATGAGCCTGGAATATGCGTTTTAACAGGGAAACCATCACTAAAAAGAGTTCTTTTTGCAAAGGCATATTAATTTTTTTAAAAAATAATAAAAAAAGGTTGCAGAGTTTTAAAAACGTTGTATATTTGCATCCGCAATTGAGAGATAATTGATTGTTATGGTCCGTTCGTCTAGGGGTTAGGACGCATGGTTTTCATCCATGTAACACGGGTTCGATTCCCGTACGGACTACAAAAGTTTTAAATAAAAACGATAAAACAGAGTTATGGCAAATCACAAGTCAGCATTAAAAAGAATTAGAAGTAACGAATCTAAAAGATTACGTAACAAATATCAGCATAAAACAACTAGAAATGCTGTTAGAAACTTACGTGTTGTAGAAGACAAGAAAGAAGCTGAAGGGATGCTTACAAATGTAATTTCAATGTTAGATAAATTAGCTAAGAATAATATTATCCACAAAAATAAAGCAGCTAATTTAAAGTCTAAATTAACAAAGCACGTTGCAGCTCTTTAATCATTAAGAAAAATTAAAAAAACTCTGAACTAATTCAGAGTTTTTTTTGCTTTAAATTAAATATTTCTTGTCAAAAATCATAATTTTTATGAGCATCTAGTCTAATAAAAATAAATAGTAAGGTTGTAAAGCCCCAAAGTGAAGATCCTCCATAACTAAAAAAGGGTAGGGGAATACCCACAGTAGGTAGTAGTCCTATAACCATGCCTATATTTACAATAACATGAAAAAATAGAATAGAAGCTAGGCTGTAACCATAAATTCTTCCAAACTTATTAGGGTGTTTTTCTGCCTGATAGATAATTCTATACAATAAGGCCATAAATAAAAGAATAACAAAACTACTTCCTAAAAAACCCCATTCTTCGCCAACTGTACTAAAAATATAGTCTGTATGTTGTTCAGGGACAAAGTCTCCTTGTGTTAAGTCTCCATTTAAAAAACCCTTGCCAGTAAAACCTCCAGAGCTAATGGTTAATTCTGATTGATATGAATTATATCCAATACCTTTATGGTCAATTTTTTTACCAAGAAGTATATCAAATCGGTCTTTTTGGTGAGAAGGTAATGTGTTTTCATAAATGAATCCAGTTCCAGAGATAAATATTCCCAATAGAAAATAAATACCTATTATTTTTAACCAGTTAAATCTTAGAAACCTTACTCCACCTTTATATATGAAATAAATGGTAAGTAATGTTAATAATATAAAAGAATAAAGTAGTACTATTTTAAATCCAAAATAGATAGTTGTAATGAACAAAGTAATTATAAAAACACCAAGTATTATATAGTTTAGTGTTAGCCCTTCTCGATGTAATACAAAAAAGAAGGAAACATATATTAAAGCAGAACCTGCATCTGGTTGTAAAAAAACTAAAAATGCAGGAAAAAAAACAATTATAAAAGCTTTAATTTGATTTTTAATAAGTTTAAAGTTATACTGTCTATCACTTAATAATTTTGCGATTGCTAGTGCTGTAAATGCCTTCACAAACTCTGAGGGTTGTAAGCTCATAGCGCCAAAATTGAACCAAGATTTTGCTCCGTTTATTTCTTTGCCAAAAGGGAATAAAAGAAAAAGACTTAGAAGAGACAACAAGTACAGAAGCGATGCGTACTGCTCGTAAAATTTAGAATTAAAAAATAGAATAATAATACTAAGCGGAAAGCATAACATAATCCAAAGTAATTGTTTCCCGTATTTGGTTGTAAAATCGAATAAACTCCTGTGTTCTTCTGAAGTTGATGCTGCGTATATATTTACCCATCCAAAACTTATTAGAATTAAAAATAGAAATACCATAAACCAATCAATATTGGCAAAAATATTATTTTGTTCCTGTCGCAATTGTTTCTTTTTTAGATATTTGTTTATCGTAGATATGATCTAGATTCTTTTCTAAAATGGATTTCTCTCTGTATTTATTTTGAGCAGAAATAGTTCCTTTAATGTATTTTTCTATAATTAAACTACTAATTGGAGCTGCAATAGTAGAACCATATCCGCCATTTTCTACAAAAACTGCTAAAGCAATTTTAGGGTTATTCTTTGGGGCAAAGGCAACTAATATCGAATGATCTTCTAGCTGTTCTTTAACTCCATCTTTAAATATAAAGTTTTCTGCTGTTCCAGTTTTTCCACAAATCTCAATTCCCTTAACCTGGCTAAATTTTCCAGTTCCAGTTTTAAATACTTCATGCATTGCTTCGATGACTGGAGAAAAATTATTTTTATCTATTGTAGTTTGTTTGGGAATTGTAAAATTAGGTTCGTCTATTAATTTAGAGTCTACTTTTTTTACGATATGTGGCGTAATGTAATTTCCTTTATTTGCAATTGCTGCAGTAAAATTAGCTAATTGAATTGGAGTAGTAAGTACTTCACCTTGTCCTATTGCATTAGATATGTTGGTATTTGCATTCCAAGTATACTTATATCTATTATCATAATATTTTCCATCTGGAATTAAACCAGGAGAACCAGCTGGTAGGTCATAGCCTAAGTAATTTCCAAGCCCAAAACTTCTAACATGTTTATTCCAATTATTAAGTCCTTCTGTCGAATTTTTTTCTTTTTCTACAATTTTTTTATATGTATTGGAAAAGTAACTGTTGCATGATTTTGCAATTGCTGTTTTTAAAGCAATAGGCTTGTTGTAAATACCACAATGACACCCCATAAATTCATTAGGTCTATTTCCATACCTATACCCTTCGTAGCACCTAAACGTAGTGTTTTTGTTGATTACATTTTCTTGTAAACCAATTAAAGCATTCATCATTTTAAATGGAGAACCTGGAGGATATGCAGCAAGCAAGCCTCTGTCAAATGTTGGTTTTTCGATGCTATCTAAATTAAATAGCTTGTAAGAGTTTGGAGACCTTTTTCTTCCTACAAGCATATTTGGATCGTAAGAAGGAGCTGTTACAAGTGCTAAAATTTCACCTGTTGCAGGCTCTATGGCTACAATACCTCCTCTTTTACCTTTCATTAAATTTTGAGCATACATTTGTAACTCAATATCTAAAGTTAACACAAGGTCTTTTCCATTCTCAGGAAGTGTATCGAAGGTTCCATTTTTAAAAGAACCAATAACCTTGTTGAATCTATTTCTATTTAGGTATTTTTTACCTTTTCTACCTCTTAATACTTCTTCGTATTGCCTTTCTATACCATCTTTACCTTCTAGTTCTCCTTGTTGATAATAATCGTTGTTTCTCGCTTTTTGTTCATTTACTTCTCCAATATATCCTAAAACATTTGCTGCTCCTGGTACAGGGTAATCTCTAATTATTCTTTTTTGAATATAGAAGCCAGTATACTTGTGTAATTTTTCTTGCAAAAATGCAAAATCCTCTTTAGCTAACTGTTTTAAAAATACTGATGGAAGATATCTGGCATATCTTTCTGCTTTTTTAAAACTTTTTAAAAAACTTTTCTTATCAATTTTTAAAAGTGAACATAATTCTAGAGTATCTAAAGGTTTTACCTGATCTGGTTGAACCATTACATCATAAGAAAGTTGATTTGCAACTAATAGCTTACCATTTCTGTCATAAACATAACCGCGTTCTGGATAATCGTAAACAACTTTTACAGCAGCATTATGAATAGGGTTGTAATTTTTACTGTTAATCATTTGCAGTTGAAATAATCGTCCAATAAAAACTATTCCAGTAATTGTAATTAGAAAATAAAGTAAAAAACTCTTTTGCATTATTCAGTTTTATTAAATAAATAACTTCCTAAGAAATATAAAATTAAAGTAAAAACAGTAGAAAAAAACGTGTTTAAAAAAACTTCTGAAATGTTATTTAGACTAAAATTAGCAAAAGAAAAGTAAATAAGGTGATGAATTAAAGTTAAAGTAACTACATAGTTAAACCTTTTTCCAAAAGGCTCAGATTTTAATTTGAAGAAAGCATAGTCAGTGGTTACTTTTCTAAAATATAATTTGATAAAAAATAATCTAGTATATGCAATGATTAGTAAAGAAAATGCATGAATTCCTCCAGAATCTGAAAATAAATCAATTCCTAAACCAAGGAGAAATGTAGAGAATAAAAATGGAATCCTATTTTCTTTTAGCGGGTATAGAAAAACAAAAATAATATATAAGTATGGATTTATATGACCTAAAAATAAAATATTGTTTAAAACGAATACTTGAAGAAACAGTAAACCAAAAAATAGAAAAATAAGACGTAAACTACTATTCATTGTTTTCTTCTAATTGTTTAATTTCTTGTCGGTAAAGGTTTTTAATAATTTTAACATATCCCAGACTGCTCATGTCATTAAATAAGGTGATATCTACTTTGTTATCTGCGCTATTTCCTTCATTAATTTTAGAGATTATACCAATTAAAATTCCTTCTGGAAATATAGTTGATTTACCACCAGTCTCTATAGTGTCGCCAATTTTTATTGGAGCTTGTCTTGGAATGTCTGAAAGCTGAACTGTATTATAGTTTTTTCCATTCCAACCTAAAGTGCCAAAGTAGTTAGTGTTTTTAAGTCTAGCATTTATTTTACTGTTTTTGTTTAAGATAGATTGTACTCTAGTATAATCTTTACTAGTATGCTCTGTAATACCAATAATACCCCTACTATTAACTACAGCCATTTCCTTCTGAATACCTTGATTTTCTCCTCTATTAATTGTTATGAAATTAAAATCTTTAGCGTAATTATTATTGATAATTTTTGCTGTAGAGAACGTATATTTTTGATAATAACGTGTAGTATCTAAAACAGTTGAGTCTTTTATACCAGGGTTAACACTTCTTTTTGACAGTAAATTTTTAAGTTTTGTGTTTTCTTCTGCTAAAAGTTTATTTTCTTCTTTTAGATTTAAATATTCTGTGATTTTTGAGTATTGATAGTACAGTCCTCCAGTTAATGAGTTTGCTGAGTTTATGAATTTACTTTTATGAAAACTTAAGTTGTTAAAAATGAAAAATAACGCCACAAATTCTAATAAAAGAAAAAATAGAAAGTATTTAAACTTCTGAAAAAAGTAAATAATTTGTTGCATTTTTAACCACTACTCACGCTAGTTCATTAATATATTTTTATATTTTTCTAGTTCCTTTAAAGCAATTCCTGTTCCGCGAACTACAGCTCTTAAAGGATCTTCAGTAACATATACAGGTAAATCAGTTTTACGAGATAAACGTTTATCTAATCCTCTTAACATAGAGCCACCTCCAGCTAAATAAATTCCTGTGTTGTAAATATCTGCAGCTAATTCTGGTGGAGTATTAGATAAAGTTTCCATTACAGCGTCTTCAATTCTTAAAATAGATTTATCTAACGCTTTTGCAATTTCTCTAAAGGATACTTGTACTTGCTTAGGTTTACCACTGAGTAAATCTCTACCTTGAACTAACATTTCATCTGGAGGAGTATCTAAATCTTCAGTTGCTGCTCCAATTTGAATTTTAATTTTCTCTGCAGTAGTTTCACCAACATGTAAGTTATGCTGAGTTCTCATGTAGTACATAATATCACTCGTAAATAAATCACCAGCAACTTTTACAGATTGATCGCAAACAATACCACCTAAAGCAATAACTGCAATTTCTGTAGTACCACCACCTATATCTATTATCATATTTCCTTTTGGCTCCATAATATCTATACCAACACCAATAGCAGCAGCCATAGGTTCGTAAATTAGGTAGATTTCTTTAGCATTCATATGTTTTGCAGAATCTCTAACGGCTCTTTTTTCTACCTCAGTAATCCCTGAAGGAATACATATTACCATTCGTAAAGCGGGTGGAAATAATTTCTTTTTTATTGATGGAATTTGTTTTACAAACTCCTTAATCATTTCTTCTGATGCTTGAAAATCTGCAATAACTCCGTCTTTTAATGGACGAATTGTTTTAATATTTTCATGTGTTTTACCTTGCATTAGGTTTGCTTCTTTACCAATAGCAATTATTTTTCCAGAAATTCTGTTTCTAGCAACTATAGAAGGGCTGTCTATAACAACCTTTCCATTGTGTATAATAAGTGTATTTGCGGTTCCTAGATCAATCGCAATATCTTCTGTCATGAAGTCAAAAAAACCCATAGAAATTAAATCTTAAATTAAAGTGTACTCTATCAAATTTACAAAAAAATAAACTTGTGTAACTTTTATTTTAATTAATGTTTAAAATGCCTTGTACCTGTCATTACCATAGATAAATTGTTTTCATTGCAGTAATCAATACTTAATTTATCTTTTATAGAACCACCAGGTTGAATAACACTTGTAATTCCAGCTTTACCAGCTATTTCTACACAATCTGGAAAAGGAAAAAATGCATCGCTAGCCATTACAGCTCCATTTAAATCAAACCCAAAACTTGTAGCTTTTTCAATGGCTTGTCTAAGAGCATCGACTCTACTTGTTTGTCCTGTACCGCTTGCTAATAGCTGATTGTTTTTAGTAAATACAATAGTGTTAGATTTTGTGTGTTTGCATATTTTTGAAGCAAATAATAAATCTTTTAACTCCGTCTCTGTTGGTTTTGTATTAGTCACGTAAGTTAAATCTTCTAAAGTATCTGTTTTGGCATCTTTATCTTGTATAAGAAGTCCATTTAAAGCTGTTCTAACATTTTGAGAAGGTAATTCTGTGGTTTTCTGAACTAAAATTACTCTATTTTTCTTTCCTTTTAAAATAGTTAGCGCTTCATTAGAATATGAAGGAGCAATTACAACCTCGCAAAATAATTTATGAATTTCTTCAGCAGTTGCTGCATCAATTTCTGTGTTAGAAATTAATACACCACCAAAAGCAGAAACAGGATCACCAGCTAAAGCGTCTACATAAGCTTGCTTTATTGTATTTCTTTGTGCAAAACCACAAGCATTATTGTGTTTTAAAACCGCAAATGTTGGATCTTCACCAATAAATTCATTCATTAAATTTACAGCTGCATCAACATCTAAAAGATTGTTGTAGCTTAATTCTTTACCATGTAATTTATCGAACATTGTATCTAAATCACCAAAGAAATATCCTTTTTGATGAGGGTTCTCTCCATATCTTAAAGTTTTAGATCTTGTTTCGCTTGCTTTATATACAACTTCATCTTCATTAAAATAATTGAAGATGGCAGTATCGTAATGTGAAGAAACATTAAATGATTTTGCAGCAAACTTTTTACGTTGTTCTATAGAAGTTTCTCCATTATTTGAAGATAAAATCTCTAAGAACTCATCATATTGTTCCATAGAAGAAACCGTAAACGTATCTTTAAAGTTTTTGGCAGAAGCTCTAATCAAAGAAATGCCACCTATATCTATTTTTTCTACTATATCTTTTTCAGGTGCTCCAGAAGCAACTGTTTTTTCAAAAGGATATAAATCAACAATAACTAAATCTAACTGAGGAATATTGTATTCTTTCATTTCAGCAATATCACCTTCATGGTCTTGTCTGTTTAAAATACCTCCAAAAACTTTAGGGTGTAATGTTTTTACTCTACCTCCTAATATAGAAGGATAAGAGGTTACATCTTCTACAGGTACTACATCTATACCTAATTCTCTAATAAATTTTTCTGTACCTCCTGTAGAGTAAATGGTCACATTTAGTTCATTTAATTTTTGAACTATTGGTGCTAAACCATCTTTATGAAATACTGATATTAATGCTGATTTAATTGTTTTTGAAGTGCTCATTACAAGTTGTGTTGTTAATCGAGCAAATCTAAGTAATCGTTAAAGAAAACACAACGAAAAGATAGTAACAAAAATACTAAGTAATTAACATTTTAGTGAAGGATGGTATCCAATTTACAAAATACCTGAAACCTGTTTGCAAACATATTCTAAAAGATTTTCATCTTTTTTTGTAAAAATATTTGCAGTATGAGAATCTATATCTATTTGTCCAATATTTACTTCATTTATAAAAATAGGAATTACAATTTCAGATTTTACTTTCCAGCCACAAGAGATATAATTATCTTGTTCAGAAACATCCTGCACTATAAAATTCTCATTACTAACAGCAACTTGTCCGCAAATCCCTTTACCAAAAGGAATTATAGTGTGTTCTGTTTCTTCTCCTGTGTATTGTGCTAATTTTAATTCTTCTTTATTGCCATTTTTAAAATAAAAACCAACCCAATCATAATAAGAAATTTCACTTTCTAGGTAATCACAAATTTCTTGTAATTTTTCTTCTTTTGTTTTTGTTGATGCAATTATAACATCTATTTTTTCTTGAATTACTGCTGTATTCATAAGCTGTTTTCTAAAGATTTAACATAAAGAATATCGTTTTTTATGATAAAACCTTACAGTTAATATTTAACACAAAGTTAAAATATCTTTTTGTAAATTTGTATTATTATAATGAAACAATTTTCAATAAAAATAGCATCCTTTACACTAGCTTTTTTAGTCTTATTTTCAACCTTTTCTTTTACGGTTGATACTCATTTTTGTGGTGATTTTTTAGTGGATATTTCTTTTACAGGAGAAGCTGAAGGTTGTGAAATGCAGATGGGCAAAGCATCTGAAGCTAAAATGAAAAACTGTTGTAAAGATGAGGTGCAAGAAATTGAAGGTCAAAAAGAACTTCAAATACAAAAAGCAGTCAGTTTGTCTTTTAAAAAGCAACAATTTTTAACGACTTTTATTGCTACTTATAAAGATATATTTGTAAAAAGTAAATCTAACAATAATTTTTACAAAGACTTTTCTCCACCAGATATTCCAATAGATTATCAGGTTCTTTACCAAAATTTTTTAATTTGATTTTTATTTAAGTAGGTTTTTAATGGCATTTGCCATTAGATTTCTATGCACATGTTTACGCTTTAGCTAAAGTTTAAACAGAAAAGCTATGTTTTTTATTAAAATTCATAGAGTACAATCATTAAATAAATTCAATTAAAATGAAAAAATATTTTATAAATAGTTTGTTGCTATTTATGCCAATAATCATCTTTTCGCAAACTACTTTTAAAGGAATGATTATGGAAAAAAACAATTTTAAAGATAATTTGGGTGTAGAAGGAGCAACTTTATTTTGGTTAAACACCAATGTAAGTGCAATAACCAACAGTAAAGGTTGGTTTACTATACCTTATAATAAAGAATATAAAAAACTTGTAGTTAGTTATTTAGGTTACAAAACAGATACGCTTACCATAAATAGTTTAGCACCTATTCACTATTTTTTAAAACCAGAAAGTGAGTTAGAAGAAATTACAATAAATAGTAAAAGAAATGCTGTTCAGAAAAATTCTTTTGCAACTGTAAATATGTTTACTGTAAATTCTGAGGAGTTGCTAAAAGCAGCGTGCTGTAATTTAGCGGAGAGTTTTGAAACAAATCCCTCTATCGATATAAGTTTCTCAGATGCATTAACAGGTACAAAACAAATACAAATGTTAGGGTTAACTAGCCCTTACTTATTAATTACACAAGAAAATATTCCTGCTGTTAGAGGTTCAAGTCAGGTCTTCGGACTCACATTTACACCAGGAACTTGGGTAGAAAGTATACAAATTACAAAAGGTGCAGGTTCTGTGGTAAACGGTTTCGAGAGTATTTCTGGCCAAATTAATGCAGAACTGGTAAAGCCTTTAACAGACAATTCCTTTTTCTTAAATGCCTATGGTTCTCAAATGGGCCGTTTTGAATTGAACACTCATTTCAATAAAAAAGTATCAGATAAATGGAATACAGGTTTGTATGTGCATGGAAATTATAGGGGACAAAAATTTGATAATAATGATGATGATTTTCTAGACATGCCATTATCCAATCAAATAAATATAATGAACAGATGGCAGTATACAGATGCAGAAAAAGGTTGGGTAAGTTTTATTAATGTTCGTTTTTTGAATGATGAAAATCAAACAGGAGAACTCAATTTTAATCCTGAGATGGATAGAGGGACAACTAATAGTTGGGGAAGTGAAATAGATACCAAACGTTTTGATACTTCTTTAAAGTTAGGTTATGTTTTTCCAGAAATGCCTTTTCAAAGTATAGGCTTTCAAATGGCTTATAGCAACCATCAACAAGATTCTTATTTTGGTTTAAATGTGTATGATATTCAGCATGAAAGTATGTATTCCAATTTAATTTTTAATTCTATTATTGGCGATACTAGAAACAAGTTTAAAACAGGGTTGAGTTTTACGTATGACAATTATGATGAATTAGTAAATGCTACAATTTTTGATAGAAACGAAAATTCTTTTGGAGGATTTTTTGAGTATGCCTATGATAATTTAGATAATTTTAGCTTAACTGCTGGTTTAAGAATTGATACTCATAATCTGTTAGGAACTTTTATAACACCAAGATTGCATTTGCGATACGTACCTTGGGATAAAGGTGTCTTGAGAGCATCTGTTGGAAGAGGAAAAAGAAGTGCTAATATTTTTGCTGAAAACCAACAATTGTTTGCAAGTGCTAGACAAATTAATATAGATGATGCTGGTGGTAATATTTACGGATTAAACCCTGAAATTGCATGGAATTACGGAGTTTCGTATTTACAGAAATTCAATGTATTTGAAAAGAAAGGAGATATTACTTTCGACTATTACCAAACGAGTTTCCAAAATCAAGTAGTTGTGGATTGGGAAAATCCGCAAGCCATTTCTTTTTACGATTTAGAGGGGAACAGTATTGCAAATAGTTTTCAAGTGGAAGTAAATTATGAGCTCGCTAAAAATTTAAATTTAAGAACGGCTTATAAGTATTTCGATATTTCTACAGATTATAAAAGCGGAAACTTGCAAAAACCTATTCAGCCTCAAGATCGTTTCTTTGCTAATTTATCATACGAAACAGATTTAACTATGAAAGACTCTCAATGGAAATTCGATGTGACTTTCAATAACATTGGCGAACAACGTTTGCCAAATACAAGCACAAACTCTATTCAATATCAATTACCAGAAAATGCAGAGCCTTATCAGCTTTTAAATTCGCAAATCACCAGAGTTTTTTCTAGTAAATTTGAAGTTTATGTTGGAGGCGAAAACTTAACAAATGTAAAACAAAACAATCCTATTTTAGGTAGTGATACTCCTTTTGGTGCAAATTTTGATACTACAATAGTATATGCCCCAATTTTTGGACGTTCAATTTATGCAGGATTACGATTTAAAATAAAGTAAAACAATAATAATTTTTAAAATAAAGACAATGAAAAATATAATTTTAACGATCAGTATCTTTTTAATTGCATTCACAATGCAATCTCAAGAAAAACAACAAGAAATAAAAAAGGATAAAAATGCCAAAGTAGTAATGAATGTTGATGGTATTTGTGGCATGTGCAAAAAAAGAATAGAAACTGCGGCTTTAAAAGCCAAAGGTGTAAAATTTGCAATTTGGAGTACAAAAACACATCAGTTAAACTTAATTATGGACGAACGCAAAACTGATGTTGCAGCTGTTCAAAAAAATATTTTAGCAGTTGGACATGATATTTTATTAGGAGATGGTAAAAAGTTAGAAGCAAAATTAGAAGCCTATAATTCTGTACATCCTTGTTGTAAATATAGGGATGATGAAATTGTGTTAGATCATGAAGTAGATTTGAAAAAACAAAAAAAGAATTAAAATTATGATGAAACAAACATATTCAGTTTCTGGTATGACTTGCAATGGATGTAAAAATTCTGTTGAAAAATCATTATTGAAATTTATTGAAATTGTTGAAGCTACAGTTAACCTCGAAAAAAAGGAAGTAGAAGTTTTGCTAAATGATGAAATTTCAGTTCAGAATTTGCAAACTGGTTTAGCAGATAAATTTGTAATTTCTGAAAAGATAGAAAATGTAGATACCATTTTTAAAGAGGAAGAAACATCTCAAATAAAGCAATTGTATCCACTGTTTTTAATATTTACTTTTATTACTACTGCATCCATTTTAATACATTACAGAGATTGGCAAATTGCTGAATTTATGTACACTTTTATGGGGTTATTTTATGTGGTCTTTAGTTTTTTTAAGTTTTTAAATGTAAAAGGTTTTGCTACAAGTTTTGCTATGTATGATCCTGTAGCCAAAACCTTACCTAAATATGGCTTGGTTTATCCTTTTATAGAATTAGTCTTAGGATTTTGCTTTTTAATGCATTTTCAAATAATGCCAGCCCTAATATTTACTATTGTAATTTTAGGTATTACAACAGTTGGAGTTACAAAATCTCTGTTGAGTAAACAAACTATTAAATGTGCTTGCTTAGGCTCAGTTTTAAATTTACCAATGACAAAAGCTACGTTTATAGAAAATTCTATTATGATTTTTATGGCAATTTTTATGATTTTGAAATTGATTTAATGCTAAAGTAAATTAAATAAAAAAATCCGTTAGAAATTTATAACGGATTTTTTTTATCATAATTTCACAAGAGTGAGATTATTACTTTCACACATTTAGTGTTACATCATTCCTGGCATTCCACCACCCATTGGATGCATTCCACCCCCTGCTGGTGCATCTTCTTTAATATCTATTAAAGCACACTCAGTAGTTAAAATCATACCAGCAACAGAAGCTGCGTTTTCTAAAGCAACTCTTGTAACTTTTTTAGGATCTATAATACCAGCATCTAACATGTTTACATAAGTTTCAGTTTTAGCATCGTAGCCAAAGTCTTTTTTACCTTCTAAAACTTTATTGATTACTACAGAACCTTCACCACCTGCGTTTTCTACGATAGTTCTTAAAGGAGCTTCAATTGCCTTATTTACGATTTGTACACCTGTAGTTTCATCTAAGTTTTCTGTAGCTAATTTCTCTAATACTTTTTTAGCACGGACTAAAGCAACACCACCACCTGCAACAATACCTTCTTCTACTGCAGCTCTAGTTGCATGTAAAGCATCATCTACTCTGTCTTTCTTTTCTTTCATTTCTACTTCAGAAGCAGCACCCACATATAAAACTGCAACACCACCAGCTAACTTAGCCAAACGTTCTTGTAATTTTTCTTTATCGTAATCAGAAGTAGTAGTTTCTATTTGCGCCTTAATTTGATTTACTCTTGCTTTAATAGCATCTGCATCTCCAGAACCATTTACAATTGTTGTGTTGTCTTTATCAATTGTAATACCTTCTGCAGTACCTAATAAATCTAACGTGGCATTTTCTAAAGAAAAACCTCTTTCTTCAGAAATAACTGTCCCTCCAGTTAAAATTGCAATATCTTCTAACATTGCTTTTCTCCTGTCTCCAAAACCTGGAGCTTTTACAGCAGCAATTTTTAAACCTCCTCTTAATTTGTTTACTACTAAAGTTGCTAATGCTTGTCCATCTACATCTTCTGCAATAATTAATAAAGGTCTACCAGATTGAGATACTGGTTCTAAAATTGGTAAAATTTCTTGTAAGTTAGAAATCTTCTTATCAAATAATAATACATAAGGGTTTTCTAAATCTGCAATCATTTTATCTGCATCAGTTACAAAGTAAGGAGATAAATATCCTCTATCAAACTGCATACCTTCTACAACATCTACATAAGTATCTGTACCTTTTGCTTCTTCTACAGTAATTACACCTTCTTTACCAACTTTACCAAATGCCTGTGCAATTAAGTCTCCGATTGTATTATCATTATTTGCAGAGATTGCAGCTACTTGCTGAATTTTATCAGATGAGTTACCAACTTTTTGTGTTTGTTTTTCTAAGTCAGAAACAATTGCTTCTACAGCTTTGTCAATTCCGCGTTTTAAATCCATAGGGTTTGCACCTGCAGCAACGTTTTTTAAACCTTCCTTTACAATTGCTTGTGCTAAAACAGTAGCAGTTGTTGTTCCATCACCAGCTAAATCGTTGGTTTTAGAGGCAACTTCTTTTACCATTTGAGCTCCCATATTTTCTAGCTCATTTTCTAATTCTACTTCTTTTGCTACAGAAACACCATCTTTAGTTACAGTTGGTGCTCCAAATGCTTTAGAAATAATTACGTTTCTTCCTTTAGGTCCTAAAGTTACTTTTACTGCATTTGCTAATGCATCAACTCCACGTTTTAAACCGTCTCTTGCTTCAATATCGAATTTAATATCTTTTGCCATTTTGTTTTTATTTTTTGCTTTTAGCTGTAAGCTTTTGGCTTTTAGCTAAAATAGTTTGCATTAATTTTTATTTTTTTGCTAAAGGCCAATAGCCAAAAGCAAATAGCTTTACTTATACAATTGCTAGAATATCTGATTCACGCATCATTAAATAATCTTTACCTTCTAACTTTAATTCAGTTCCACCATATTTACCATATAAAACAGTGTCTCCGACTTTTACAGTTAAAGGCTCATCAACTTTACCATTACCGACTGCAACTACAGTTCCTTTTTGTGGTTTCTCTTTTGCGTTATCTGGAATAATTAATCCAGATGCCGTTTTTGTTTCTGCTGGCGCAGGTTCTACAAGAACTCTGTCTGCTAAAGGTTTAATGTTTAATCCCATTGTTTTATAAATTTTGATTAATAAAATTATTTTTTACGTTTTTAAATGGTCAGAAGTTATGCCACATGTTAAAAACTGACAAATTTTCTTTGAATGATTTTTAAACAGAAAATCATTGCAAAAAAAAATGCCAACGTGTCATTTACGTTGACGTTTTTTTTATTGTTGATGAATTTTTATTTGATAGTATCGTTTGCTGTTGGTAGTGTGTTCTCTACAGGAGCTGAAGTCTCAATACCGTCTAACGTGTTGTTTAGGTTTACGTCGTTTTCACCACCTCTTGGTATTGCAACGTTAGATAGTAGAATTAATGCAAACATAGCTATTGCTAAAGTCCAAGTTGTTCTATCTAAAAAGTTATTTGTATTTTGAACACCACCTAAAGATTGTGCACCTCCGCCACCAAATGAAGAAGATAAGCCTCCTCCTTTAGGATTTTGAACCATTACTATTAATACTAAAGCTACTGCTACAATTAAAATTAATATTATAAAAGCTGTATAACTCATTATTTATTTTTTTGTAAAATTTTTATTCTTTTTATTTGGTCTGCAAAGAAACCACTTTTTTCTGGATATTTCAAACTTAAAATTCGATAGGCTTGAATTGCATTTTCATATTTTTTTTGCTCTAAATATACTTTTGCCAATGTTTCTGTCATTAGAGAATTATCCTGTCGGTTTGCTTGCAGTTGAATGTTTATGTTTTTGTCTTTAGATAACGGTTCTATTTTTGGGTTATTTTCTATAAATTTATTGACTAAATCTGCTTTGTTTTTCTGATCTGTTTTGGGTAATTTCTCTCTTTGAATCGTTTTCTTTGTAGACAGTTGTAGCCATTGGTTAAATGAATAGCTTTCTGTACTTTTAAATTGTAAAGGCTCTCCTACAGCTAGTTCTTTTTTTGCGTTGTTCGTTAAAGGAGTAATATCTGCATCTTCTGCAGTAGTAGTAAAATCAGTTTTTGATTGCTTTGTACTTTTTTTATTTTGTGAAAATTTAGGAGATGTAATGTATTCAAATAGAATACTTCTATCTTTTGTATGCGCTGCAGTTTTCTTTAATTGTTTATTATACTTAAAACTGCTATCTTTTTTTAATTTTTCTAAATAAAGTACTTGAGCTAATTGAAAATAGGGATATGTATCGATAACAGATTTAAGCGTTGTAGTTTCTACATCATGAATCTCTATTTTTTTTGTTATGATATCTTTAAATTCTGCTATTTCCAATGATTATAATTTTTAAATTTTTAAAATAGATTTTACCATTTTGCTACTGATGCATTAAAAATATCTTGAATAACTCTTTCTAAAATTTCATCTAACGCAGTTTCTAGAACGCTTCCAGATAATTGTGCATTTGCGTCAAAGTCAGAATAAAAAGAAAATGTTTTTTCAAAATCGTCTTCCTCTACTAGTTTGTTTACAAAACGAACATTTACGGTAACAGTTAGTCTGTTCTGTGCTGCAGTTTGATTAGATGTTCCACTCATTGGTGTTATTCTATATCCAGTTATTTCTCCACTAAAATATAGATCGCCATTAGAATTAGTAAGTGTTAAATTAGTTTGTCTTGTAAAAAGATCTTGTAGGTCATTGGTGAAACGTTGTGTTAAAACAGGTTCAACAAGGGGAGCTTGGTTTGGAAAAAAGTCAATTTGTATGGTTTTTGCATCTCCTGTATTACCTCCTGTGAAAGAATAGGCGCCACAACCAATTAGTGTTGTAAATATTACTAATGATACTATTATTTTTTTCATATTTTTAAAGTTCTTGATACAATTTTTCATTTTTCAAAATCACTCGAACTGACATTTTCAATTACACATTTCGACGATTAAAAAATTACACATTTTCCTATAAATCGTATTGTTTTATTTTTCTGTATAGCGTTCGTTCAGAAATCCCTAATTCTTTAGCAGCTAATTTACGTTTGTTATTGTTCTTTTCAAGTGATTTTTTTATCATTTCTATTTCTTTGTCTTGTAAAGATAAAGATTCATCTTCTTCAATTGTTTCAATGAAATCGTAATTATCTTCTGCTGTTTTATTCTGTTGAGGAACGTTTAATACTTCAATATCTAGGTCTTCTAAATCTTTATTGTTGTAAATTTTTTCTAAAAGCCTGTGGTTTTCTTCTTGCACTTCTTCTACATTTCCATTTTTCATTAAGTCTAAAGTTAGTTTCTTTAAATCATTAATGTCATTACGCATATCAAAAAGAATCTTATACATAATATCACGTTCTGTAGAAAAGTCGTTTTCTTTTTTACTACCTATAATTGCGGGTAAGTTATCTGATGTATTGGGTAAATATTGTTGTAGTTTAACTGCTGAAATAATTCGTTCTTCTTCAATCACAGAAATTTGCTCGGCAAGGTTTTTAAGTTGACGGATATTACCAGGAAAGCGAAAATTAGCTAGAAGGTTTACTGCATTCTCGTCTAAACGAATAGATGGCATTCTATATTTTTGTGCAAAGTCAGAAGCAAATTTTCTAAATAGTAAGTGGATATCACTATTCCTTTCTCTTAAAGCAGGAAGGTTAATTTCTATAGTACTCAATCTGTAATATAAATCTTCTCTGAATTTTTCTTTTTCAATTGCAGATTGCATATTAACGTTTGTAGCTGCTACAATTCTCACATTAGTTTTTAAAACTTTTGAAGAACCTACTTTTATAAATTCTCCATTTTCTAAAACACGTAGCAAACGAACTTGAGTAGTTAACGGTAATTCACCAACTTCATCTAAAAAAATCGTACCTCCATCTGCAACTTCGAAATAACCTTTTCTATCTTGAGTTGCTCCTGTAAATGCTCCTTTTTCGTGGCCAAAAAGTTCACTATCAATTGTACCTTCAGGAATTGCTCCACAGTTTACAGCAATATATTTTGCGTGTTTTCTATGTGAAAGTGAATGAATAATTTTAGGAATACTTTCTTTACCAACACCACTTTCTCCAGTAACAAGTACAGAAATGTCAGTAGGTGCAACTCTAACCGCTTTCTCCAAAGCTCTATTTAGATGAATATCGTTTCCAATAATTCCAAAGCGTTGTTTTAATGCTTGTAAGTTTTCCATTTTCTTTTCTTAGAATTCATAAAAAAGAAATTAGATAAGGTTTGTGCTTACCTTTAATTTCTTTTTCTGAAAATTAATTATTATCTGAATATCCAACAGCAATTCCTTTTAAGGTAGCTGAGGTGCAATCTTCTACTTTTACATTTACAAAATCCCCTAATTTATATTGTTCTTTTGGAAATACAATAACAGTGTTTTGAGTATTTCTACCTTTCCATTCATTAGGGTTTTTCTTAGAAGTACCTTCTATAAGAACTTCTTCTACTTTGCGTAAATGTTGTTGAGTTCTGAATAAAGAATGTTTTTGTTGTAAATCGATTACTTCTGTTAATCTTCTTTTCTTTACAGCAGCAGGTATATCATCATCCATTTTCTTGCCAGCTAAAGTTCCTGGTCTTTCAGAGTAGGCAAACATAAATCCAAAATCATATTTAACATACTCCATCAAATCTAAGGTGTCTTGATGATCTTGTTCTGTTTCTCCACAAAAGCCAACAATCATATCTTGAGACAAGGCCATTTCTGGAACAATCTTAAATATATTATCTACCAACTCCATGTACTCTTCACGAGTGTGTTGTCTATTCATGGCTTTTAACATGGCATTACTTCCACTTTGAACTGGTAAGTGAATGTACTTGCAGATATTCTTGTGTTTTGCCATAACATATATTACGTCTAAACTCATATCTTGTGGGTTAGAGGTAGAAAAACGGAAACGTGTTTTTGGAAATTGAGTAGCACACATGTCTAGCAACTGAGCAAAATCAACAGCGGTTGCTCGTGCCATTTCTGAAGCCTTTATAAAATCTTTTTTTAAGCCTCCTCCATACCATAAAAAACTATCAACATTTTGACCTAATAAAGTAATTTCTTTAAAATCTTTATCTATCATAGTTTGTATTTCTTCTAAAATACTTTTTGGGTCTCTACTTCTTTCTCTTCCTCTAGTAAAAGGGACTACACAAAATGTGCACATATTGTCGCAACCTCTAGTTATAGATACAAAAGCAGATACTCCATTAGAGTTTAAACGAACTGGTGAAATGTCTCCATAGGTTTCTTCTTTTGACAAAATAACATTTACAGCATCTCTTCCCTCATAAACTTCTTCTAAAAGGTTTGGCAAATCTTTATAAGCATCTGGACCTACAACTAAATCAACAATTTTTTCTTCTTCTAAAAACTTTTCTTTTAGGCGTTCAGCCATACAGCCTAAAACGCCCACTTTCATTTTTTTGTTAACTTGTTTTACAGCATTATATTTTTGTAATCTTCTACGAACTGTAGTTTCTGCTTTTTCACGAATAGAACACGTATTTACTAAAACTAAATCTGCCTCTTCTAGTATTTGAGTAGTATTGTAACCTTCTTTGTCTAAAATAGCTGCAACAATTTCACTATCATTCATATTCATCTGACAGCCATAGCTTTCTATAAATAATTTTTTAGTGTTCTCTTTCTTATTTTCTGTAACAAGTGCTTTTCCTTGTATTTTTTCGTCAATAATTCTCTCTACTTCTTGCATCTTTTATTTTGTAAATTGAAGTTAGACAAAGATACAATCAATTTTGTATTTTATGACAGATTGGCAGAAAATTAATGTTGTATTTCTGTTAATTATCTAGCTAATTTTTGTGAAAAGATTTTTTTTAATAAAAAACTAACTACTTTTGTACTTCAAAATTTACCTATTTTTTATGGGTTTTGATTGATAAAATGAAATATATGGCGAAGAATTTAGTAATAGTAGAGTCACCAGCAAAAGCAAAAACAATCGAAAAATTTCTTGGTAAAGATTATCAAGTTGAATCGAGTTATGGGCATATTGCAGATTTACCATCGAAAGAATTAGGGATAGATGTAGAGGGTGATTTTAGGCCTAAATATATTGTTTCTGATGATAAAAAACCAGTTGTTAAAAAACTAAAAAGTTTAGCAAAAAAGGCAGAAACTGTTTGGTTAGCAAGTGATGAGGATAGAGAAGGAGAGGCTATTGCTTGGCATTTAAAAGAGCAATTAGATTTAAAAGAAGATAGTACAAAACGAATTGTTTTTCATGAAATAACTAAAAAAGCAATACTTAAAGCTGTAAAAAATCCTAGAGATATAGATTACCATATGGTGAATGCTCAGCAAGCACGTAGAGTTTTAGATAGGCTTGTGGGGTATGAATTGTCGCCAGTTTTATGGCGTAAAGTAAAAGGTGGTTTATCTGCAGGTAGAGTGCAATCTGTTGCAGTGCGATTAATTGTAGAAAGAGAAAGAAGTATACAAGATTTTAAGCCAGAAACACATTTTAAAGTAGTTGCTGAATTTTCCAATAATGAAGGTAAAAAGTTTAAAGCAACTATTCCTAAAAACTTTGATTCTAAAAAAGCTGCAGAAGACTTTTTAAAGTCTTGTGCTAATGCTGATTTTAACATTGCAGATTTAACTAAAAAACCTGCAAAGAAATCACCAGCAGCACCATTTACAACATCAACCTTACAACAAGAAGCATCACGTAAATTGGGCTTTGCAGTAGGTAGAACAATGCAAGTTGCACAACGTTTATACGAAGCGGGTTTAATAACTTATATGAGAACAGATAGTGTAAATTTATCTGTTGATGCAAGAAATGAAGCCGAAGAAGAAATTATTGCTTCTTACGGAAAAGAATATAGTAAGCAAAGAGTGTTTAAGTCTAAAGCCAAAGGTGCACAAGAAGCCCATGAAGCGATTAGACCAACGAACATGAAAATGCATGCTATTGATACCGAATATGATCAAAATAGGCTCTATGATTTAATTTGGAAAAGAACCTTGGCTTCACAAATGAGTGATGCTCAATTAGAAAGAACTAATATTAAAATAGAAAACTCTGAAAACTCAAAAATCTTTACCGCAAATGGAGAGATGATTAAGTTTGAAGGTTTCTTAAAAGTATATTTAGAAGGCAAAGATGATGATGATGAAGAGCAAGCAGGAATGCTGCCTAATCTAAAAGTTAATGAAGGTTTAGATTATATTTTTATCAACGCTACGCAGCGTTTTACAAGTCCACCTTATAGGTTTACAGAGGCGTCTTTGGTAAAGCAATTAGAAGAATTAGGTATTGGTCGTCCATCTACTTATGCACCAACAATTTCTACTGTTCAGAGAAGAGGTTATGTAGAAAAGGGGCAGAATGAGGGTATAGAAAGAACTTATGAGCAACTTATTTTGTCTGATGGTGCTGTAAAAAGTAATCAATTATCAGAAAAAACAGGTTCAGATAAAAACAAGTTAGTGCCCACTGATATTGGAAACATTGTAAACGACTTTTTAGTAGCCAATTTCTCTAATATTTTAGATTTTGGATTTACTGCAAAAGTTGAAAATTCTTTCGATAACATATCTGAAGGAGACGAAGATTGGATAAAAATGATCAAAGAGTTCTACATCAATTTTCATGATAACGTAGAAGATGTAAAAGAGAACGCTGAAAGAGAAAGTGGTGAACGAATATTAGGAGATCATCCAGTTTCAGGAAAAACAGTTTTGGTGCGTTTAGGGAAATTTGGACCTATTGCTCAAATTGGAGCTCCAGATGACGAGGAAAAGCAATTTGCTAGTTTAAATAAAGATCAAAATTTAGGTACAATTACATTAGAAGAAGCTTTAGAGTTATTTTTATTGCCAAAAACGCTAGGCGTTTATGAAGATGAAGAAGTTGTGGTTTCTAACGGTCGATTCGGACCCTACATCCGTTTTGGGAAAATGTTTGTATCTCTAGAAAAAGGTGAAAACCCGATGGACGTTGATTTACCTAGAGCTGAAGAATTAATTAGAACTAAGCAAAAAGCTGATGCACCTATTTATCATTACGAAGATTTACCTGTTCAAAAAGGGGTTGGTAGATTTGGTCCCTTTATTAAGTGGAATAATATGTTCATTAACGTGAATAAAAAGTATGATTTTGATAACCTTTCTGATGAAGATATTATAGAATTAATAGAACTTAAAAAGCAGAAGGAGATTGATAAAGTTATCCATAACTGGGAAGATGTTGGCATTCGTGTAGAAAAAGCAAGATGGGGAAGGTTTAATGTTTTAAAAGGTAAAATTAAAATAGAGTTACCAAAAACAACAAAAATAGAAAAACTATCTAAGGAAGACGCGGTTAAGATGATCGATGCCAAAACTCCAAAGAAAAAAGCCTCAAAGAAAAAAACAACAAAGAGAAAAACAGTTAAAAAGAAATAGTATTTTTGGTTTTTACATTTTGAAAATTACGTAATGATCAAAGATTTTTTAACTCCTATAAAAGACATTTTACTAGCTAATTTAGCTCTACAACCTGAATCGTGTCTTGGGAATAAAATTAATATTCATACAAATAAAAATGACTTTCCTGATATAGAGGGAGCACAAATTGCAATTTTTGGTGTGCAAGAAGATCGAAATTCTGAAAATAATTTTGGATGCGGAGAGGACTTGTTCTTGGTTAGGAAAAAATTATATGCTCTCTTTCCAGGAAACTGGAACACGAAAATTGTAGATCTAGGAAATATTACAAAAGGGGCAGAAGTTTCAGATACTTATTTTGCCGTCTCAGAAATTCTAACTGCTTTATTAACAAGAAATATTATACCAATAATTATAGGAGGTGGCCAAGATATTACTTATATAAACTACAGAGCTTATGATGCTTTAGAGCAAACTGTAAATATTACAACTGTAGATAGTCGTTTTGATTTAGGTTCTTTAGATGATCAATTATCTTCTCAATCGTATTTGAGTAAAATTATCATGCAAACGCCGAATAACTTATTTAATTATTGTAATGTAGGTTATCAAACTTATTTTAATTCACAAGAATCAATTCAGCTTCTAGATAGCTTGTATTTTGATGCTTACAGATTAGGTAACGCAAAGGAACTAGAAATTATAGAGCCTGCTTTCAGGAACGCAGATATTGTTTCTATTGATTTAGGCGCGGTTAGACAAAGTGAGGCCCCAGCAAATAATAATGCATCTCCTAATGGATTTTATGGTGAAGAAATTTGTGCTATTTCTAGGTATGCAGGATTAAGTGATAAAGTAACATCCTTTGGAATTTATGAATACAATTCAAAATTAGATGTCAATTCTCAGACAGCAAATTTAATAGCTCAAATGATTTGGTATTTTATTGAAGGAGTAAATGCTAGAGTAAAAGATTATCCTTTTTCTGGCAAAGAGAATTACCAAAAGTTTACCGTGCTATTAGACGATGATGATCCATTAATTTTTTACAAGAGTCATAAAACAGGGAGATGGTGGATAGAGATTAATATTTTATCAGATAATAAATACAAAAGGCATGCGTTAATACCATGTACTTATAAAGACTATACAGAGGCAACAAATCAAAAAATACCTGAAAAGTGGTATAAAGCCATGCAAAAAATGATGGCATCATAAATATTATGAAATTGAATACGTTAAAATACAGTTTCAACATTGTATTTTAGCAAAAAAAATAATAGGTTTACGAACTTTTAGTAAAGACAAATACAAAATATGAAGAAAGCAGCAATATTTGCACTTTTAATAACCGTTTTTTACAGTTGTGGTTCTAATGATAGAGGAGAATTAGTAGGCGTTAAAGCTAAGAAAAAATGGTTCTCTGAAAAACCATATGGTATGGTTTTGGTTCCAGGTGGTTCATTTACAATGGGTAAGCAAGATGAAGATATTATTGGTACAATGAATTCTCCAACAAAAACAGTTACTGTTAGGCCTTATTTTATGGACGAAACAGAAATTACTAATAATGAATACAAAGAATTCGTGCTTTGGGTAAGAGACTCAGTAGTAAGAACTAGATTAGCTTACCAAGCGGAATTTGCAGCTTTAGGAGCAACATCAAATGCTACCGGAAATAATAGAGCCACTGGTATTCAATTGTATAAATTTAAAGATACTTTAGCAAACTCGACTCCTTACCAAAGGTATATGTATGAAAATTATTATCAATTTGATACAATACAGCCTTTAAATTGGGAAGAAGATTTAGTTTGGAATAAAGAAGATTATCCCGATGTTGATTACGTAGAGGTAATGGATTCACTTTATATTAGCCGAGATGAAGCTGTTGATGGAGTGCGAACTTTTAATACAAAATATTTAAAATATAAATATTCTTGGTTTGATAGAGATAATGCAGCAAGAAAAGGTGGTGATCGAAAAGATTTTGTTCAGACTGAGGTTCTAAATATTTACCCAGATACAACAGTATGGGTAAAAGATTTCAATTATTCTTATAACGACCCAATGCATCAAGATTACTTTTCTCATCAATCTTATGGAGATTATCCTGTTGTTGGAGTTTCTTGGGGGCAAGCAAATGCATTTTGTAATTGGAGAACCAAAAAGAAAAATGACTATCTAAGCGCTAAAAAGAATACTACTCAAGTTCCAGATTTTAGATTACCAACAGAAGCTGAATGGGAGTTCGCAGCTAGAGGTGGTTTAGAGTTTGCAACATATCCTTGGGGTACAGGAAGTACAACTAGTGATAGAGGTTGCTTCTTAGCGAATTTTAAACCTGTTAGGGGTAATTATGCAGTAGATGGTGCTTTATACACTATGGAAGCAGAATCTTTTAACGCAAATGATTATGGATTATATAACATGGCAGGTAACGTTTCAGAGTGGACAAACACTGCCTACAACCTATCATCTTATTACATGGCCTCAACAATGAATCCAAACGTAGAAGATAGAAAAAATAAAAGAAAAATAATTAGAGGAGGTTCTTGGAAAGACGTAGCATATTACTTAGAAGTAGGCTCAAGAGACTACGAATATGCTGATACTGCTAGAAGTTACATTGGCTTTAGAACTGTTCAAAATTATATAGGAACAACAGACAAATAATAATTAAATAAAAATTTAAATATAAACATGGCACAATCTCAAACTAAAAAGAAACTATTTAATATTGCATATAATGTTGGAGCTTCAATTGTAATCTTAGGAGCATTATTCAAGTTGAATCATATTAGTTTTGGTCCTTTAAATGGATCTACAGTTTTAGCAGTTGGTTTAATTGCAGAAGCTATTATTTTCTTTTTATCTGCCTTTGAAAGTCCAGAAGAAGACCTTGATTGGTCAAGAGTATATCCAGAATTAGCAGATGAAACTGTTTCTTCAAAAGAGAAAACAGGTGCAGAGGGCTTATTGTCTCAAAAACTAGATAATTTATTAAATGAAGCCAAAATAGATGCCCAGTTGATGGAAAACTTAGGAAGTAGTATGAAAAACTTTCAAGGTGCAGCAGAAGGCTTATCTGCAGCATCAGAATCTATTTCGTCAACAAATAAATACAATGAGCAAATGTCTATGGCTGCTGTTCAAATGGAATCATTAAATAACTTATATAAAATACAAGTAGAAAACTCTAGCAAACAGGCTGAATTAAACGCAGCTGTAGTAGAGAACACAGAAAGGTTAAAAGAGCAAATGGATTCTTTAGCTAAAAACTTGTCTTCTTTAAACGGAGTGTATGGGAATATGTTATCTGCAATGTCAAGCAAATAATTAGTTATAATTAATTTTAATCACAACAAACTAATTTAAGATATGGCAGGAGGAAAAATGTCGGCAAGACAAAAGATGATAAACTTAATGTACCTTGTTTTTATAGCAATGTTAGCTATGCAAATGAGTAAAGAGGTTTTATCTGCTTTTGGTTTTATGAATGAAAAGTTAGAGGCAAACAATTTTTCTACAACAGAAAAAAATAATCAAGCATATGCAAACTTAGAGACAAAGGCTTCTGAGCAAGTAGCTAAATTTGGAGAATTAAATAGACAGGCAATTCAAGTTAAAAGTTTATCTGATAATTTTTATAGTTATTTAGAAAATTTAAAATCTAAAATGACTGCAGATTTAGAAGATGCCAAAGATTATGAGTCTATGGATAAGACGCTTTTTTTAGATACTTACTTTTTTAAAGGAGATGGGTATACAAAAGAAGGTCAAGAATTTTTAGATATAATCAATAATTACAGGACAAAAATCAATGAAACTTTAGGAAACAACAATCAGTTTTCTTCCGTTTTAAATGATAGATTTAATACTAATACCTTAATTGATAGTGATGGTGTTAAAGTACCATGGCTAAAATATAGGTATGAAGGATTCCCTTTGGTTGCCTCTTTAACAAATCTTACACAAATGCAAGCTGATATCAGAAATACAGAGTCTGATGTTGTTACCAATCTTTTAGGTGGTAAATTAGAAGAAGCATTGTCATTAAACAATTATACTGGTATTGTTCGTTTAAATAAGAGTGCTTATTTTTCTGGTGAAAAAGTTACAGGTGAAGTAGTTTTAGGAAGATATGATGCATCATTAGTGCCAGATAAGGTTGTTTTAAATGGAAAAGATGCAACAGATGCTGTAAAGAATGGACAAGTAATTTTAGACATGCCTACAGGTAATGTCGGAGAGAAAACAATAAAAGGTACAATTTTCTTTAGAGAAAATGGAGAGGAAGTTCCTGTTCCTTTTGAAAGCAAATATTCAGTTATAGCAGAGCCAAGTTCTGCAGTTGTTTCTGCAGATAAAATGAATGTGGTGTATAGAGGGTTAGACAATCCAATATCTGTTTCTTTACCTGGCGTTGCTGCCAGTAATTTAAGTGTTTCTGCTTCAGGAGGTAAATTAACTAAGTCAGGTGCTGGTTATGTTATTAGACCGGGTTCTGGAAATATTGCAACAATTAATGTAAGTGCAAAATTAAGTAGTGGTAAAAGTGTAAATTCAAAAGCAACATTTAGAATTAAAGACATACCAGCAGCAATGGGTTCTGTGCGAAATCAATATGGTACTGTAAGAATGCCAAAATCAGGTTTAGCAAATGCACCAATTAATGCAGGATTACCAGATTTTGAATTCGATTTAAAAATTAAAGTTCAGAGTTTTAAAATTAAAGTTCCTGGTGAGTTAACAATAATTGTAAACGGAACTAAATTAAGTGCAGCTGCCAAAAAGGTATTGTCAAAAGCTAGGAGAGGAGATATTATCAATATTTATGATATTAAAGCAACTTACGGTAATGGTACTCCATTTAAGAAAGTATTACCAGTTAACATAGAGCTGACAAATTAAAAATATAAATTATGGTTAGAAATTTTATACTCGTATTTCTTTTCTGTTTATCAGTAAATTTTATTCAAGCACAAGCTAATGTGCTTAATGCAAAATCTGCAGATGAAATAGGTAAAAGTAGTATAGAAAGGTTAGAAGTAAATAATGATGGCCCAATTCCTTATGGTTATGTAGATGATAGAGATGTAATGTGGTCTAAGGTAGTTTGGGAGTTTGTAGATTTAAATCAGAAAATTAATTTGCCTTACTATTTTCCAATAGACACCACAAATATTTCTTCAGATAGAAGATCTTTGTTCGATACTTTAATAAAAGGAATTAAGCAAGGAAAAATAAAGGAGGCTTATACCGATTCTTTTTTTAATTCTAAAATTACTCAAGACGAAATTGATACCCGTTTGGTAAATATAAGAGATGAAAATGGTTATGTAGATACATTTAGAATCCAGACAGAAGATGTTGTAGGGTACATGTTAAAAGGAATGTGGTATTTTGATAAGCGTCAAGGAGAAATGAAATACCGTTTGTTAGCTCTTGCTCCTATGGGTAAAGATGTGCAAACTTTAGGTGTAGAAAATGTTGAAGACGATAATTTGTATGAGTTGTTTTGGATCTTTTTTCCAAATGCAAGACAAGTTTTACACGAATCAAAAGTTTTTAATCCAATGAATGCTTCTCAGCCAATATCTTATGACCATTTATTAAACGCAAGACGTTTTAATTCTGTAATAGTAAGAGAAGAGAATATTTATGGTAACAGAGCTATAGAAGATTATATTCGAGGTAACTCTTTATTTCAGTTGTTAGAGGCTAATAAAATTAAAGAAGATATTAGAAATAGAGAAATAGACATGTGGAACTACTAAAGTTCTATCCTGAAAATATGAAAAACGTTTGCGAAAGCAAGCGTTTTTTGTTTGTAGTTATTTCATAGTTTTTGCACTCGTTTTTTTTTAATTCTTCAAAAAGAGCTCAAAAAATTAAGATAATAAGGGTTAGACTAGTTTATAAGTACAGTCATGACTTTCAATTAAAACAAAACTTAAGTATTTTTACAGCGTGAAATTAGATTACATCATAGTTGGTTTAGGTTTAGCTGGTTTAGCCTTTGCAGAGCAACTTATAAACGCAAATAAGAACTTTGTTGTTTTTGAAGACAGTTCTCAGACTTCATCACTTGTAGCAGGTGGGGTCTATAACCCTGTAATTCTAAAAAGATTTACGCCAGTTTGGAACGCTAAAGAACAATTGCAAATCGCTTTACCCTTTTACGAGGATTTAGAACATAAATTTCAAACTACTTTTGATTATAAATTTCAAACTAAAAAAGTATTTAAATCAATAGAGGATCAGAACAATTGGTTTGCTGCTTTAGATAATTCTAAATTAATAGATTATTTAGATGCAGATTTAGATCATCAGAAAAAAGAAGGTGTTATTGCTGATTTTGGTTTTGGTAATGTAAAGCAAACAGGTAGAATTGACACTAAAAAATTAGTGGATACGTATAGAGCTTATTTAGAAAAAAGAGCACTAATTAAATTTGAGCAGTTTAATCATCAACTAATTAAATTTCATCCAAATCACTTGGCTTATAAAGATATTGCTGCAAATAGAATTGTCTTTTGTGAAGGTTTTGGAATGAGAGAAAATATTTTTTTCAATTATTTACCTTTGAATGAGGTGAAAGGCGAATTGATTACCATTCATGCTCCGAGTTTAAAAATAGATTTCCAATTAAAGTCAACCCTATTTGTGCTTCCTTTAGGGGATGATGTGTACAAGGTTGGTGCAACTTTTAATTGGTCAGATAAAACTTCAACTCCATCAAAAAAAGGCAGAGAAGAGTTAATTGAAAAATTAGAAAAGGTTATTAATGTTCCCTATAAAATACTATCGCAAACAGCAGGAATAAGACCAACTATTAAAGACAGAAGACCTTTAGTAGGTACTCAACCAGCTTTTCCTAATTTGGCAATATTAAATGGTTTAGGCACAAGAGGAGTAATGATTGCACCAACAATGGCTAAAGCACTTTTTAATCACTTAGAAAAAGGAGAAGAGATAGACTCAGAAATAGATATTAAAAGATTCGAATAGGATTATTCTTTCTTATTATTAGAATCTTTACTAGCCTTTTCATCATAGCTTACAAACATATTAATCCACAAAATTCTAGACAGTCTTAAATTTAAAGGAGCTGTAATTATTAAAGCCGCTAAAACTGTAAAGAAAGAATTTAATAAATCGAATTGAAAACCCAATTTTGCAATTAAAAAAATGGTTACAGAAATAGCTACCGTAATTCCGTAATTAATATACATAGCTCCATAGAAGAAAGAAGGTTCTATCATGTATTTTAAATTACAATGAGAGCAAGTATCGTGGATTTGGGTAATTTTTGAAGGATTGAAAGTAATTCCATGTGTAAAGAATTTTCCTTCATGACATTTAGGGCATTTTCCGTTTGCAATACTATATATTTTTGTTCCTTTTTTAAACACCATAACTTTAAAATTTCTCTACTTTTGCCAAAGGTAAAATTTTTACCACTTTTATTAAGTAACAATTATTACATTTCATGTTAAACGTACATAACTTAACTGTTTCTTTTATGGGAACAGACCTATTCTCAGGTATCACTTTTAAATTAAATAAGGGAGATAGAATTGGTTTAATAGGTAAAAATGGAGCAGGTAAATCTACCTTACTAAAAGTGCTTTCTAAAGATATAGAAAGTAGTGGAGGTACTATGGCTTTTGATAAGGATGTGCAAATTGGTTTCTTAAGACAAGATATAGATTTTGTGGAAGGACGAACAATTTTAGAAGAAGCCTATCAAGCATTCGAAGAAATTAAAAAATTAGAAGCAGAGTTAGAGGTGATTAATAACCAGCTTACAACTAGAACAGACTACGAAAGTGATTCTTACACGCAATTAATTCAAGACCTTACAGACAAGCAAGAACGCTATGAACTTTTAGGAGGTTATAATTATCAAGGAGATACAGAGAAAATATTACAAGGTTTAGGTTTTCAAAGAGAGGATTTTAACAAGCTTACAGATACTTTTTCTGGTGGTTGGAGAATGCGAATTGAGTTGGCAAAATTACTATTACAGAATAATGATATTTTGTTATTAGATGAGCCAACAAACCACTTAGATATTGAATCTATTATATGGTTAGAAAATTTCTTAAAAGGATATTCAGGGGCAATTGTCTTGGTTTCTCATGATAAAATGTTCTTAGATAATGTTACTAACAGAACTATAGAAATCTCTTTAGGGCAAATTTACGATTACAAAAAACCTTATTCTCAATTCTTAGAATTAAGAGGAGAAATAAAGGAAAAACAGTTACAAGCTCAGAAGAATCAAGAAAAAGAAATAAAACAAAAACAGCAATTAATAGATAAATTTAAAGCAAAGGCTAGTAAAGCATCTATGGCTCAATCTTTAATGAAACAACTAGATAAAGTTGAGTTGATAGAGGTAGATCAAGATGACAATCAGGCTATGAATGTGCGTTTTGCAATTTCTAGAGAACCAGGAAAAATAATTGTAGAAGCAGAAAATTTATCTAAAAGTTATGGAGAAAAGCAGGTTTTAGAAGGTGTAGACTTATTGATTGAAAGAAATAGTAAAATTGCCTTTGTTGGTCAAAATGGTCAAGGTAAATCAACTTTGGCAAAAATGATGGTTGGCGAAATTCCTTTTGAAGGGCATCTAAAGTTAGGTCATAATGTAGAGGTAGGTTATTTTGCTCAAAATCAGTCTGAATATCTACCACCAGAAAAAACGGTGTTAGAAATTATGGAAGATGCTGCTACAGATACTAACAGAATGCGAGTTAGAGATATGTTAGGTTCTTTCTTATTTGGTGGAGATGCTGTAGATAAAAAAGCAAAAGTACTTTCAGGTGGAGAGAGAAACAGGTTGGCTTTATGTAAATTGTTATTGCAACCATTCAATGTCTTAATCATGGATGAGCCTACAAACCATTTGGATATTGCCTCTAAAACTGTTTTAAAAGAAGCCTTAAATAACTTTAATGGTACTTTAATAGTTGTGTCACATGATAGAGAATTCTTACAAGGATTAACGTCTACCGTGTATGGTTTTAGAGATAAAGAAATTAAAGAGTATTTAGGTGATATTGATTATTTCTTAGAGCAGCACAAAATGGAAAGTTTACGTGAAGCTGAAAAGAAAACTGTGGTAAAAGTAGAAAAAGATACTTTTAAAAAAGAAGCGCATCAACTAAGTAGAGAGCAAGAAAAAGAATTAAAAAAGTTGAATAACAAGCTTTCTAAAATCGAAATTGAAATTGCAAACTTAGAAACTGAAATTGAAAATATTGATTTAGAGTTAGCTCAAAATTATGATGAAGTTTCTTCTAAACCAGATTTTTTTAAGAACTATAAAGCTAAAAAAGACACAGTAGATACTTTAATGGAAGATTGGGAAAAAGTAGAGGGGCAAATCTCTAATTTTTCATAAACAATAACGCTATTTTAGGTTTGGAAATTAAATTAAATGGACTTTAATACAACGTATATTTCCGAAAATCAAAAAATTGAATTACCTCTTTTAAAAGAAAAAGGTGTTGAGCTTTTTGTAAAAAGAGAAGATGAAATACATCCTTTTGTTTCTGGTAATAAATTTAGAAAATTAAAGTACAATTTAACTGAAGCCAAAAATAAAAAGAAAGACACTTTATTGACTTTTGGAGGAGCTTTTTCTAATCATATAGTTGCTACAGCTGTTGCAGCTAATTTAAATGGTTTTAAAAGTATTGGTATAATTAGGGGTAAAGAATTAGCCAGTGATTTAAAAGAAACTCTAGCTGAAAACGCAACCTTAAGAGAGGCGAAAAAAAATGGAATGACCTTTAAATTCATTTCAAGAACTGTATACAGAGACAAAGAAAATGCTGATTTTCTAAATAGTTTAAAAACTGAATTTGGTGACTTCTATTTAATTCCTGAAGGAGGCACTAACCCACTTGCTGTAAAAGGTTGTCAAGAAATTTTAACAAATCAAGATATAATTTTCGATTATATTTGTGTGGCAGTTGGAACTGGAGGTACCATTTCTGGAGTAATAAACTCTTTGCAAAGTCACCAAAAATGTATTGGCTTCCCTGCATTAAAAGGCAATTTTTTAAATAACGAAATAAAAAAGCATGCACATTTTAATGATAATTGGAAGTTACAAACTGATTATGATTTTGGCGGTTATGCAAAATATAATGAGACTTTAATTCGTTTTATGAACGATTTTAAAAGTCAGATGAATATCTTATTAGATCCAATTTATACTGGTAAAATGATGTTTGGGATATTAGATTTGGTTCGAAATGATTATTTTTCACCAAACACCAAGATACTCGCCATTCATACTGGTGGCTTACAAGGTCTCAAAGGTTTTAACAGGAAATTAAAGTTTAAAAATCACCCTTTAATACAGACATAATGCATATTAGAATAGTTCTTTTTTTATCATGTATTTTTCTTTTACAAAGTTGTTGGTTGCAAAAAAAACCTGTAACTACGTCTAAAAAAGATGCTGTAACATTAGAACCAATACCTCTAGAGACACCTTCTGTAAATGAAAAAAAATTTATTAAAAACCTAAAAAAAAGTAACCCTAATTTAAATAAATATACATTAGCTTATATAGAAAGATTTGCTGCTATTGCTGTAAAAGAAATGCATCAATATAAAATACCTGCTAGTATAACTTTAGCACAAGGTATTCTAGAATCAGGAAGAGGTAGAAGCGAATTGGCTTTAAAATCAAATAATCATTTTGGTATTAAATGTCATACAGCTTGGCAAGGTGAAAAAGTATATCATGATGATGATGAAAAAGGAGAGTGTTTCAGGAAGTACAATTTTCCAGAAACATCTTATAAAGACCATTCATTATTTCTTTCAGAACGAAAGCGCTATGCCTTTTTGTTTGATTATGATTTAAAAGATTATAAAAAATGGGCTTACGGTTTGCGAAAAGCAGGGTATGCTACAGATAAAAAGTATCCTATTAAATTATTGAACCTAATTAAAACTTATCGTTTATATGAGTTTGATGCCATAAAAGAAAATGGTAATAGAAAAAAAACCAAGCAGAATAAGAGAAGAAAAAAGGTTAAGCAAGCTAAACGTATCTATAAAATACCTAAAACGCATAAAGTAAAAAAAGGGGATACCTTATATGCTATAAGTAGAAAATATGGGCTTACTATAATTTTTTTACAACAATTAAACAACCTATCAGGGACTACTTTAATTGTAGATCAACAATTATTATTACAATAAAAATTCAATTAAAATTCGCCAATGCCAATCATAAAATCAGTAAGAGGAAAAACTCCAAAAATACCAACAGATTGTTTTATTGCTGAAAACGCTACTATTTTAGGAGAAGTTTCTCTGGGAAAAGAGTGCTCGGTTTGGTATAATGCTGTTATTAGAGGTGATGTCCATTATATAGAAATTGGGAACAAAGTGAATATACAGGACGGAGCTGTTATTCATGCAACCTATCAAAAATCACCAACAACTATTGGGAATAATGTTTCTATTGGTCACAATGCTATTGTGCATGGTTGTTCAATTAAAGACAATGTTTTGATTGGTATGGGAAGTATCGTCATGGATAACTGTGTAATAGAAAGTAATTCTATAATTGCTGCTGGTGCAGTTGTTTCTAAAAACACAATCGTAGAAGGAGGAAGTATTTATGCTGGTATTCCAGCTAAAAAAATAAAAGATATTTCTAAAGAATTAACTTCTGGAGAAATTGATAGAATTGCAAATAACTATGTGAAATATTCAAGTTGGTTTAAAGAATAAAAAACCCGGTTTCAAATTTGAAATCGGGCATTAATTCAACTAATTAACTAAAACTATTTTTATCTACCTCTTCTGTTTCCCATTCTCTTTTTCATTCCTTTACGTTTCAACATCTGTTTCCATTTTTGCTTTCTTTTCTTAGCCATTTTCTCAAATTTTTCAAACTGCTCAGCCTTTAAAATATCTTTCATTTTATTTTTGAATTCAATTTTAGCTTCTAATTGCTGATTCTTCATTGCAAAAAGTTCATCTGCAGAAAGCTTTTTTTCTTCATCTCTTAAAGCTTTTCTTTTTTTCATTGCTGCTTTTCTATCTTGAGCTTGTGCCATTAATAATGGCTTAATTTCATCTTGTTGCTTATCAGATAAATCTAAAGCTAATGTCATTCTTTTTACGGCCAATTCTGTGCGTTGCTCAATAGAAAAATTAGGTTTTTTATTTCTTTTTTTTTGTTGTGCTTGAGTAGTAAAAGTAAATGCGAATAATAGCAGTAAAATGCTGGCTGTTTTTTTCATAATTATAATTTGTTTAATTTTTTATTTATGCTCCTTTGACTCTAGAAAATAGAAAAGGTTTAAATTTGTCTGGAATTTAACACGTAATTAACAATTTTAGTGATGAGGAAGATATTTTTAGTTTTTTTAATATTACCAAGTTTTTTATTAGGACAACAACAGTCTTTAGATAGTTTACAAGTAGATTTAAGTAATCCGAATGCTACTATAAACACACACTTAGACTTTTTACAAGAAAATAACTATCAGCCTAAAAAAGCTGCTAAAACTATTTATGGGTTAGAGGAGAAAAAAGCGATTAGAAAAGTCATAAAAATCAAACAAGTTTTAGACGGTAAAGGACTTTTTGTAGACTTTAATAGCATACCAACAAACCCAAATTATACAGACTCTATTGGTGTAAAAACATTTGCGAGGTATGTTGTTTTTCCTAACCGATTGCCAGAAATTTACGTAGAGAAAAAAAATAATAACTGGTATTATTCATCAGAAACAGTTGCTAAAATAGATGCGATTTATAATAATGTTTTTCCTTGGTATGTAAATTGGATTCAAGAAATTGTACCTGAATATGGTCATTATCAATTTTTTGGGATAGAGGTTTGGCAACTTGTAGGGCTGCTTTTGTTATTGTTTTTTGGATTTGTTTTCTATTTTGTAGTAAAAAAACTAGCATTTAAGTTCTTAAAAAAAATACAGCATTATATTACTAAAAGCAATACAAATCTAGAATTAGATCAATATTTAAAAAAACTAGCACATCCAATTAGTCTTTTATTCTCTATTCAGTTTATAAGTACTGTTTTTCCTTCGTTACAATTCTCATTAGCTATAAACAGATGGTTTTTTCTAGGTTTAAATATTATAGAAACTGTTTTTTGGATTTATGTATTTCTAAAACTAGTGAAAGTAGTGATGCATATTTATTCAGATTTTACAGCAAAAACACATAGTAGATTAGATGACCAACTTGTACCAATTTTAAATAACTTATTTACAGGTATTGTGCTTGTATTCGGTTTTTTAAAATTATTAACTTTTTTTGGAGTAGACACTACAACGTTATTAGCAGGTGCAACAATTGGTGGTTTAGCTTTTGCTTTGGCATCTCAAGATACTGTCAGAAACTTAATAGGTACAATAATGATTTTTGTAGACAAACCCTTTCATATAGACGATTGGATAGAGGCAGGAGAAGTCGTCGGAACTGTAGAAACTGTAGGTTTTAGATCTACAAGAGTAAGAGCTGCAGATACCTCAATTTATCAGATACCCAATAGTAAATTGTCTGAAATTGTGATTAACAATAAAGGGTTACGTTTGTACAGAAGATACAATACCAATTTAGGATTACGTTATGATACACCACCAGAATTAATAGAGGCTTTTGTTAATGGAGTGCGTCAAATTATTATAGAACATCCAGAAACCAGGTCAGATTCTTATAATGTAGAATTTACAGGTTTTGGAGATTCAGCTTTATTAATTATGGTTAATGTTTATTTTAAAAGTTTGGCTTGGAGTGAAGAGCAAACCTCTAAGCACAGATTGCATATTGCTATTATTAAATTAGCAGCAGCTTTAGGAGTGGAATTTGCATTTCCTTCTACTACAGTTACAATAGAACAATTTCCAGATAAGAGTAACCTATCTCCTAAATACAACACTGGTAGAGAGAATATTAATGCTACAATACAAAATATTCTTACAGAGTTCAAAAATGATGTTCCACCAGAAAATACATCAGAAAGTTAATGAAGCATCTTTTTAAAATCCTTTTAAGAGTTTTTATACTATTAATTATTGGCTTTACTGTCTTTTATTTTTGGGCATCATCATCTAGTTTAGATAAAAACGAATATGCCAAAATAATTCAGAATTCTGATGTGTTTTTAGAGAATAAAGATTCTGTTTTTAGCATTGCCACTTAAAATATTGGTTATTTAAGTGGAATTACAAACAACAGACCTACTCCTAAGCCAAAAGAGCTTTTTGATGCTAATTTACAAAAGGTAAAAAAGGAAATAAAAAATGTTTCGCCAGATATTATAGCTTTTCAAGAAATAGATTATGATGCTTCACGCTCATATTACATTAATCAAGAAGAAGAAATTGCCAAATTAGGATATAATTTTACAGCAAGAACCATTAATTGGGATGAGCACTATTTACCTTTTCCTTATTGGCCAATTAGCTAACCAAGAAAGAATAATTTTATCTAGAGTGGAAGATTCTCCTTTTTATAGAGATGCCTTCTATTTAGAAAGATTAGCACAAATTGTAAAAGCGAATATTAGTGGCAAAGAAATAGTAATTATAAATATTCATTTGGAGGCATTTGATAAAGCAATAAGAGCTAAACAATTTAAGGAAGTAGAAGCTTTTTTAATAGATATAAAGACCATTATCCTACTATTCTTTTGGGTGATTTTAACTCTCGTGCTAGAGATAAAGATGCAGCTGTACAACAGCTATTAAACTCAGACAAAATAGGTAATGCAGCCTTTAGTAAAAACAATATTGCAAATACATTTGATACTAAAAGCCCTTATGAGAGAATAGATTATATTTTTTATACTAAGGAATCTATTGAGTATGTTTCTGGTAGCGGTTTAAATGAATTCGAACAAGCTTCAGATCATTTGCCTGTTTACATGAATTTTAAGTTAAAATAACTTTTAATTTAGGCGACTTCCCCTCTATGAGGTTTTAAGGTATCCCTGTAAGTCTTCATGTCTTTTTCATCAACAATGATAAAAGCAGAAACCAACATTGGATTATTTTCTTTGATGTCAATTTCATGAAAAGTAAGTTTTTCTAAAACTGCAAACTCTTTTAAGTGAATGGTATGATGTTTGGCAGTTTCCTTTGCATCTGGGCCTCTAAAATCCCACAATAATTTTATTTTTCTATCCATTGTGTTTAATGATTGATGAAGATAAATAAATTTCCTTCTGAAAATGAAATCGAAACTTCATTATTTATTGCTTTATTTCGAGTACCAATTCTTTCTCCGAAAGTTAAATCTTCATTTGTTATAAGGTATTCCAAACCTTCAGTTAAAATATTTGTTGCTTTAGGAAAAGGAATTAAAGACACAATTTGGTCTTTACACGCTGTAATTTTAGTCTTATTATTTGCAAGAAAATACCTACTATGATTATCATAAAAAGTAAGGTTTAATTTACTTTTCCATTGAATTGCAGTATGTAAGTTTCCTAAAAAATGATCTTGTTCTGCTCCACTTGCTCCATAAACATCAATAGAGGTATAATCTCTTTCAAAAAGAATTTGAAGTATTTTATCAAAATCTGTATAATTTTGATTTGGTGTATTGATTACCTCTATTTCCTGAGGTAATTTTTTTAAGGAATCAAAATCGCCAGCAATAAAAGTAGGAGTAATACTGTTTTTTTCAAGGTATTGATAAGCACTATCTGTAGCACAAATAATTTCATATTTGCTTAAATCTGGTAAGGATTTTGGTTTTTCTCCATTTAATAGTAAAAAAACATTGTTATTCTTCATTTAAACAAAAATACAAACAAAAAAACATCAACACTTTATAAGAGTTGATGTTTTTTAAAGCCAAAAATAATAGTAATTAGCTTTTTTTAGAAATTAAAATAATTGAAAATAATTTTCCTATTAAAAAAATAACTAAACCAAAAGTGTGGGATAATAATCCAATTTTAAAGCCTCCAGCTAAAACTTGAGGAGCAATATCTGTTGATTGTGAAATTTCTTCTAATCCACCAAGCATACCAATTATAAAGCCTAATACTCCAAAAACAAAAGCAAATAAGCCTAGTTCTTTTATTAATTTTATTGTTTTTTCTGAGTTGTCTTTTAATCCTTTTACAAATAAAATAAAAATTGCAATCTGTAATAATAATAAAGGAACCATAAAAATTGGTCCACCCTGCATAATAAAGTTCATAAGATGTTTTTTTAATTATAGATTAAATGTATTTCTAAATTCTGAGTTAATATTTTTTTTGCGACGAACTTCTTAATTAAAACTGCTTTTAACCAAAAACTTGATTTTTCTTTAATTTTACAGAAAATAGGTAGAATAGAGCTTTAAAATAGTATTTCGTCTTTAATTTACTTTTCAAGATAAAAAAATCTTATTTTGTAGTATGAATAAAAGCATCCTAAATAAATTATCAAAGATTCCTATACATCTTTTGTTTTGGGTAATTGTATGGTTTTTCTATTATACATTCTTTAGTGCAGGTTCATCTAACCAAAGTTTTATTTTCTGGTTTTCGAGTATTTTAAGTATCGTTTCAATAGTTGCTTCTTACAGTTTTATGTATCAAATAATTCCTGATTATTTAATACATTAAAAAGTATAGTCAATTTACTTTATATACCATCTATGCTTTTTTGTTTAGCATGTGTTTGGTTTGTAGAGAAACCATTACTAATTTTGAAGAAAAACTACCATCTCAATTATTTATACGTTCGCACAGATCTTTTATTGTAGCTTTTAGAAAGATTAATTCTTATACTAATGAATTTTTAGAAATTAAAGATAAAACTGTGCCAATTAGTAGAAGTTATAAAGAATCGGTTTTAGATAAATTAGCAGATGTTTAGTTATACGTTTATATTTGTGATAAATTTTTAGACTTTGAGTACAGATCAATTTTTAGTAAAATCAGATTTAAATTTAGTTAAAAACGCAAAATTTACATGGAAAACACCTAGTAATATTGCTTTGGTAAAATATTGGGGGAAAAGTAATCCTCAAATTCCTAAAAATGTATCTATCAGTTTTACACTAAATAATTGTCATACAATTACTACCATCGAATTCGAAAAAACAAACAAATCATCTGAAGTTACTTTCGATTTGTTTTTTGAAGGAGAACAAAAAGAAGAGTTTAAGCCAAAAATTGCAGAATTTTTTAAAAGAGTAGCAGATTATTGCCCTTATATTTTTGATTATAAAATGATCATTCATTCAGAAAATTCATTTCCACATTCTAGTGGAATTGCGTCTTCTGCAAGTGGTTTAAGTGCTATTGCTATGTGTTTAATGAGTTTAGAAAATGAATTAATAGCAAAATTACCTGAAGATTTTATCAATAAAAAAGCGTCATTTTTAGCAAGATTAGGTTCAGGAAGTGCAAGCAGAAGTATTGAAGGGCCATTAGTTGTTTGGGGTAAACATCCAGAAATTCCAGAAAGCTCAGATTTATTTGGAGTTCAGTTTCCTTTTAAAGTAGCTCCAATTTTCGAAAACTATCAAGATGTTATTTTGTTAGTAGATAAAGGAGAGAAACAAGTATCAAGTACTGTTGGTCATAACTTAATGCACAACCATCCTTATGCTACAAATAGGTTTCAACAAGCAAATGATAATCTTACTAAAATTTCAAATATTCTAAAAGAAGGTGATATCAAAGAGTTTATTCATCTGGTTGAAAGTGAGGCTTTAACTTTGCATGCTATGATGTTAACCAGTACTCCTTATTTTATTTTAATGAAGTCAAACACGCTAGAAATTATCAATACAATCTGGGAGTATAGAAAAACGACTAATAGTAATATTTGTTTTACACTAGATGCAGGTGCAAATGTACATGTGTTGTTTCCAGAAAATGAGAAAGAAACCGTTTTGCAATTCATAGATAAAGAGCTGTCAAAGTTCTGTCAGAAAAATCATTATATTTGTGATACAGTAGGTTTAGGAGCTGCAAAATTGTAGTAAAACTGCTGTTAATAAGCCTTTTATGAATCTAAAATTACTATTACCTTTATTTTTTTTAACCTTTTTTTCGTTCTCAACCCAAGCACAATCTAAAGTGTATTTTGATTCAAATTGGAATGTAGTAACCAAAGAAAAAGCAGTCTATTACAGAACTATTTCTGATAATAAGTCTAAAAAAGAATGGATTATAGATTACTACATTTCAGGTAAAAAAGCGCAAGAAGCTAATTATATTAAAGGTAATCCAGATGGTAAATTTTTAATATATTACAATACAGGTGAGTTAAAAAGCATTGGTTTTTATGAAGATGGTTTAAGGGAAGGTGTTTGGAAAACTTATGATAAAAACGGAAAAATTATACAAAAAGGGAAGTATAAGAATGATGAAAAGGTGGGAGTTTGGAAAACTTTTTACAAAAACTTATAAATCCTATTAGAATAAATAATCGTATTTTTGTGAAACAATTGTAAAAGAAAAATGAAAGGTCCGTTATTTTATGCTAAAATACTTCTGTTTGGAGAATATGGAATTATAAAAGATTCCAAAGGTCTGGCCATTCCATTTAATGCATATAGAGGTGCCTTAAAGTCTTCTACAAATTTAGAAGGTGCAGCTAAAGATTCTAATGCAAATTTGTTACGCTTTTACAACCATTTATCGCAATTAAATTCTGATAAAGTTACTTTTAACTTAGAGGCTTTTAAAAATGATGTTAATAGTGGAATGTACTTTGATTCTTCTATACCTCAAGGTTATGGAGTAGGAAGCTCAGGAGCTTTGGTGGCATCAATCTATGATAACTATGCTACAGGTAAAATTACAGTTTTAGAAAATTTAACAAGAGAAAAGTTATTAAAGTTAAAAGAGATTTTTTCTTTAATGGAGTCTTTCTTTCATGGTAAAAGTTCAGGTTTAGATCCTCTAAATTCGTATTTAAGTTTACCTATTTTAATCAATTCTAAAGAAAATATTGAGCCTGCAGGTATTCCTTCTCAGAAAGAAGGTAAAGGAGCTGTGTTCTTATTAGATTCTGAGCAAATTGGTGAAACAGAACCTATGGTTAACATTTTTATGAATAAAATGAAAAACGAAGGGTTTAGAAAAATGATAAGCGAAGAGTTTGCAACTCATACAGATGCTTGTATAGAAGATTTTTTATCTGGTAATGTATCTTCTTTATTTGGTAATGTGAAAAAGTTATCTAAAGTTGTATTAAAGAACTTTAAGCCAATGATTCCTGATGCTTTTCATAAAATTTGGGCTCAAGGTATTAGTACAAATGACTATTATTTGAAACTTTGTGGTTCTGGAGGTGGAGGTTACATCTTAGGTTTCACTGAAGATTATCAAAAGGCTCAAGAAAGTCTAAAAGACTATAAATTAGAATTAGTTTATAGATTCTAAACCATTTCTTATGAGTTCTTCTAAAATGAAGACTTTCTTAAAAAAAATTTTTAGTTTACTATCTGTTGTAAGAGGTTACAATATTTTAGTCTTAATAGCTGCTCAGTATTTAGCAGCTATATTTATTTTCTCGCCTAAACATTCTATTAGAGTTGTAGTTTTTGATTTACATTTATTATTCACAGTTATTGCAACTGTCTGTGTTGTTGCTGCTGGTTATATTGTTAATAATTTTTATGATGTAAAAGTAGATCGAATTAATAGACCAGTTAAAACGGGGGTAGATAATTATGTGAAGCAAGAAACCAAACTTAGCTTATATTTTATATTAAATTTTATCGGGTTTATATTCTCATGTTTTGTTAGTTGGAAAGCAGCACTTTTCTTTTCTGTATATATTTTCGGAATTTGGTTCTATTCTCACAAGTTAAAGAAGTATCCATTAACGGGTTTAATTTCTGCAACTGTATTAACCATTCTGCCTTTTTTTGTGATTTTTGTATACTATAAAAATTTCTCAGAAATAATATTTGTGCATGCTATTTTCTTGTTTTTTGTAATTATGGTTAGAGAATTAATCAAAGATTTAGAAAATATGAAAGGCGCTTTGGCTAATAATTACAATACTTTTTCTGTAGCTTACGGAGAAAGAAAAACAAAAGAATTGTCCATTGTATTGCTCATTTCTACCATTTTTCCAATTGCAATATTATTTAAGTTTCCAGAGTTGAGTTATATGAAATATTATTTTTATTTAGCTTTAATTTCGCTAATAGCTGTTGGTGTTTTTCTATGGATATCAAACAAGAAGAATCAGTATAGATTATTACATAATACCTTGAAAATATTGCTTTTAATAGGTGTTTTTTGTTTAGTTTTTATAGATACTTCATTACTTTTAGAAAAGGTAATAGATAGCCTACATTAGAAATCTAATTTAAGTACCTTTGCCAAAATTTATAAAATGAACTCAAATAAAAACTCGTCGAGAAGACGACTTGAAGGCAACAATAGTAAGCCTCTAAGTAGAAAACCATCTAACAAGAGAACTTCAAAAAAAGACGCTAATAAATCGTCAAAACCAGGTCAAACTAATACATTAACAGGAATTCGTTTAAACAAGTATATTGCCAATTCTGGAGTTTGTTCTAGAAGAGAAGCAGATACTTATATTGAGCATGGAAGTGTAAAAGTGAATGGAAAACTGGTTACAGAAATGGGCTATAAAGTTCAGCCAGATGATGTTGTACAGTTTGATGGTACGTCTATTACACCAGAACAGAAAAGGTATATTTTACTAAATAAACCAAAGAATTACATAACAACAATGGATGATGATCGTGGAAGAAAAACGGTTATGGACCTTGTTGCAAACGCATCAAAAGAGAGAATTTATCCTGTAGGACGTTTAGATAGAAATACAACAGGTTTATTATTGTTTACCAATGATGGAGATTTGGCTAAAAAGTTGACACATCCAAAGCATAATGTGCGTAAATTATATCATGCATCTTTAGACAAAAAACTAGATTTAAAAGATTTAGAAAAATTAAGAGGTGAGGTAATTATTGAAGGTAGAAAGGTGTTTATTGATGCGGTTTCTTATGTTGATGGTCAGCCTAAAACAGAAATTGGAATCGAAATTCATTCTGGTAGAAACAGAATTGTTAGAAAGATTTTTGAGCATGTTGGTTACAAAGTAAATAAATTAGATAGAGTTATTTTTGCTGAGTTGACTAAGAAAAATTTACCAAGAGGTAGATGGAGAGCTTTAACAAATCAAGAATTGACCAATTTACAAATGATGAAATAATAGCTTTTATTAAAAATTAGACATAAACCTTTTAAGAATTTTCTTAAAAGGTTTTTTATTTGGTGTACATTATAAAAATCAGTCAGTTTTGCTGCTAATGAAATGGTTTTATGATCGATATCGTATTTAGGATTAATTTCTTACAATCTCAACTATTTTTGTACTACAAGGGGTTTCGTATTTCTATTTGGGTATAAAATTTGTAATCCTATAAAATTTCATTTTTTAAATATTTATTGGATACATGACTCTAATTCTTAAGAATTTTACTAATTTTTATTTGATAAAATTAAGAAAACTTCAGAACTATTTCTATTTAATTTTTAATATAAATTTAATTTTTCACGAATTCTATTTTAATTATTTTATTAAGTTTTAAACTGATTTTATTTTCTAATTAGTAGTTTTGTTTTTAAATTATAAAATAAGAAAAACTTTATGAAAAAATTTTTAGTTCTTTTATTTTTTCTTTCTCTAAGTTGTAATAAAGATTCTGTCATTGATACTCCAGAGGGTATGGTTTGGGTCTCAAAAAAAACTTTTTTACTTGGTGCAAAAAATGCTGATAAATATGCCATGCCCAGAGAAAAACCTGCGCATAAAGTAACTGTAGACGGATTTTATATAGATATAACTGAGGTAACTAATAAACAATTTGAACAATTTATTAAATCAACAAATTATATTACTGTTGCAGAGAGAAAAATAGATTGGGATGAAATAAAAAAGCAACTACCATTAAATACATCAAAACCACATGATTCCATTTTGCAACCAGGTAGTTTAATATTCAATAAGAATATTGACGTTGTAGTCAACATGAATAACTATAATCAATGGTGGACATGGAAGGTTGGAGCAAATTGGAAACATCCTGAAGGTCCAGAATCTTCGCTTCTTGGTAAAGAAAATTATCCTGTAGTTCATATTGCTCTAGAAGATGCACTAGCTTATTGTAAATGGGCAAACAGACGATTACCTACTGAAGCTGAATGGGAGTCTGCTGCCCTAGGAACTAATAATAATACTATTTATACATGGGGTAATAATTCAGAAGAATTAAATTTTAAAGCCAATACTTGGCAAGGCCAATTTCCCACTAAAAATGAATCAAAAGATGGTTATGAACTTATTGCACCTGTTATGTCTTACCCTCCAAATAGTATCGGTTTATATGATATGACAGGTAATGTATGGGAAATCACAAGTGATTTATTCAATGTGAATTATTACAGACATATAGATATTTCTAAAACAATCTTAAATCCAAAAGGAGCTAAAACATCATACAGTCCAAGTAACCCTTACGAAAAAGAATATGTTATGAAAGGAGGTTCTTTCTTGTGTCATGTTTCTTATTGTGCAAGTTTTAGAATCTCAGCTAAAATGGGATTTGCTGTAGACTCAGGGTCTGACCACATGGGATTTAGAACTATAGCAACAAAAGAGATGCTTTTAAAGAATTAAAAAAGGTTCATTCAGAAAAAATAATATTAGATCTTTCGATATTTCAAATGAGTTATTTACTATTGTAGAATAATCGGTTTTTTTAATCCTTATTTTTTATGATTATTATGTTTTGTAAATGAATTAATCAGTTGAAAATCTAATTCATATCATTATTTCTGTACTTTCTGCTTACTTGAGCTAGTGCTATTCTTGTAGAAAACACCAATTTCTAACTTAAATATTTTGTTTCGTAATCTCCTAAAGTTTTTGATTAATTGATGTTTTGAATTGATCTAAATATATTTTCAATTTTCTTGTTTAATTTTTATTAAATTATTGTTTAGAAATTTTTTACTTTATTTTAATGCAAAATTGTAAAGGATATGTTAGCGTTTCTAAAATTAATTTTGTTTCTTAGTATTCTATTAAACCAATTTAGAAAACCATTTGTTTGTTTGATATAAGTTTGCTTTCTCTTGGGTAAATAATTACATATCTAATTTTATATTAATGTAAAATTATTCCATATATTCTTTAAATATTTTATTTTTTGAAATGATGACATAGATTTTATAAATATTAATCTTTTCATTTTTTACAATTATATTGTTTAAAAACAGTCAGTAAGGTAGTTTTGTGTTTAATAAATACGCTTACCAAGATAGTACAGGACATGAAGTTTATTTTAAAATATTAATTTTATTTATTAATAAATTGTAATATATATTTTAAGTTTTTATGAGTAAAATAATAGTAATAACTGGTGCAGGAGGAGTGTTATGTAGTACAATGGCAATCGAACTTGGAAAGCAAGGTCATAAAATAGCTGTATTAGATTTAAGAGAGGAGTCTGCAAATAAAGTAGCAAAAGAAATTAAAGATGCAGGAGGAGAAGCTATTGGAGTTGCTGCAAATGTTCTAGAAAAAGATTCTTTAGAAAAAGCAAAAGAAATTGTTAATGATGCTTTTGGTAATGTAGATATTCTAGTAAATGGAGCAGGAGGTAATCATCCTTTAAGTACCACTTCTAATCCATTTTTTGCAATTGAAGATTTAAAAAATACAACAGAAGGATTTAAAACTTTTTTTGATTTAGATCCAAAAGGAATTGAATTTACTTTTAACTTAAACTTCTTAGGTTCTTTAATACCTACTCAGGTTTTTACTAAAGACATGGTTGGTAGAGAAGGATGTTCTATTTTAAACATCTCTTCAATGAATGCCTATACACCATTAACCAAAATACCTGCATATAGTGGTGCAAAAGCAGCTATATCTAATTTTACACAATGGTTATCAGTGCATTTTTCTAAAGTAGGTATTCGTGTAAATGCTTTAGCTCCAGGGTTTTTCTTAACAGATCAAAACCGCGCATTATTAACTAATGAGGATGGAAGTTTAACGCAAAGAGGGCAGCAAATTATAGATCAAACACCAATGGGACGTTATGGGACTCCAGATGATTTAATTAGTGCTACCAAATTTTTATGTGATGATGCGTCAGCTTTTGTAACAGGAATTGTAATTCCTATTGATGGTGGTTTTTCAGCATATAGTGGTGTATAATAAAGCTTTTTCTCAATTATATATTCTTATAATCTTTTAAAACTGATTTTTTATTAATGCAGCGAAAGCTAAATATTAAAAACAATTAGAACAATGACTCAAAATTTAGAACAAACTTGGCGTTGGTATGGGCCAAATGATCCAGTTTCTTTATCAGATATCAAACAGTCAGGAGCAACAGGGATTGTTTCTGCATTACATCATATACCAAATGGAGAAGTTTGGACAATTGAAGAAATTACGAAAAGAAAAGAACTTATAGAAAACGTAGGTTTAACATGGTCCGTAGTAGAATCTGTGCCAATCCACGAAAATATTAAAACTAAATCGGGAGATCACAAACTGTACATTGAAAGATACAAGGAAACATTACTAAATTTAGGTAAATGCGGAATTGACATTGTATGTTATAATTTTATGCCAGTTTTAGATTGGACACGCACCAATTTAGATTATGAAGTTTCTGATCAATCTACAGCATTGCGTTTTGAAGCTGCTGCTTTTGCTGCTTTTGAGTTGTATTTGTTAAAAAGACCAGGAGCAGAAAATGAGTATTCAGATGCTCAAAAGCAAAAAGCTTCTGAATATATACAGAACGCATCCGAAGAGGAGCAAACTAAGTTAGTACGAAATATTATTGCTGGTTTGCCAGGAGCAGAGGAAGGGTATACTTTAAAGGAATTCAATCAAATATTAGCAACGTATAAAAATATTGGACCTAAAGAATTAAAAGCAAACCTGTTTTCGTTTTTATCAGAAATTATTCCAGCTGCAGAAAAAGCTGGTGTATTAATGTGTATTCATCCAGATGACCCGCCATTTCCAATCTTAGGTTTACCAAGAGTAGTATCCACAGAACAAGATGTTGAAGATATTTACAATGCAGTACAATCTCCAAATAATGGATTAACATTCTGTACAGGATCTTTTGGTGTAAGAGCTGATAATGATCTAACAGGAATAGTAGAGCGTTTAGGGGATAGAATTCACTTTATTCATTTAAGAGCTACAAAACGTGATGAAGATGGAAACTTCCATGAAGCAGATCATTTAGAAGGAGATGTAGATATGTATGCAGTACTAAAAGCCTTAATTTTAGAGCAGCAAAAAAGAATTGCAGTTGGAAGACAAGATATACGCATGCCTTTTAGACCTGATCATGGACATAAAATGTTAGATGATTTAAAGAAAAAAACCAATCCTGGTTATTCAGGTATTGGGCGTTTACGTGGTTTAGCAGAATTACGTGGATTAGAGTTAGGAATCAGACGTTCTTTATAAATATAAACAAACACAAAAAAATAAAAATGGCAACTACTTTTGAAACAAGATATGCTTCAAGCCCGCAAGCAGTAAAAAAATACGATACACAAGAATTAAGAGATGAGTTTTTAGTTCCAGATTTAATGCAACCAGGAAGTATAAAGTGGGTTTACACTCATTATGATAGATATATGGCAGGTGGAGCAGTTCCAACTTCAGAGGCTTTAACTCTAGAAACGATTGACCCTTTAAAATCTGATTACTTTTTAGAAAGAAGAGAAGTTGGAGTTATTAATGCTGGAGGAACAGGAACTATTATTGCTGATGGTGAAAAATTTAAAATGTTGCATAAAGACGCTTTATATCTTGGTAAAGGTGTAAAAGAAGTTGTTTTTAAAAGTGATGATGCTAACAATCCAGCAAAATTTTACATGAATTCTGCACCTGCACATTCAGCTCATCCAACAAAACAAGTTACCAAATCAGAAGCTAATAAAATTGAGTTAGGTAGTTTAGAAACTGCAAATCACAGAACAGTAAATCAAATGATTATTGGCGGCATTGTAACTACTTGCCAATTACAAATGGGAATGACAGAATTAAAAATAGGTTCTGTTTGGAATACTATGCCTGCTCACGTCCACGATAGAAGAATGGAAATATATTATTATATGGACATTATGGATGAGCAAGCAGTTTGTCATTTTATGGGAGAACCTCAAGAAACACGACATATTTGGATGCAAAATCACGAAGCTGTAATTTCTCCACCTTGGTCTATTCACTCAGGTTCTGGTACATCTAACTATACATTTATTTGGGGTATGGCTGGAGAAAACCTAGATTACAATGATATGGATGTTGCAAAAATTACAGATTTAAGATAATAATATGTCTCAAACACTATTTGATATTTCAGGAAAAGTAGCTTTAGTAACAGGTTCTACACATGGTTTAGGAATGTCTATGGCTATGGGATTAGGAAAAGCAGGTGCAATCATTGTTGTAAATGGTAATTCATCACAAGAAAAAATAGACAATGCAGTGGCTTTGTATAAAGCAGAAGGAATTAACGCTTTTGGCTACAAATTTGATGTTGCTGACGAAACTCAAGTTATTGCTGCAATTTCTAAAATTGAGGCTGAAGTTGGTAATATTGATATTTTAGTAAATAACGCAGGAATCATAAAAAGAACGCCACTTGCAGAAATGGAGGTAGCAGATTTTAAACAAGTGATTGATATAGATTTAGTAAGTCCTTTTATCGTTTCTAAACACGTTATTAAAGGGATGATGGAACGTGGAGCTGGTAAAATTATTAATATTTGTTCTATGATGAGCGAATTGGGTAGAAATACTGTAGGAGCTTATGCTGCAGCAAAAGGTGGTTTGGTAATGCTAACCAAAAATATGGCTACAGAATGGGCACGTTTTGGTGTGCAAGTTAATGGTATTGGACCAGGATATTTTGCAACTTCGCAAACTGCTCCAATTCGCGTAGATGGACATCCGTTTAATGATTTTATCGTAAATAGAACACCTGCGAAAAAATGGGGTGATCCTAATGATCTAGCAGGAGCGGCAGTGTTTTTGTCCTCTAAAGCAAGTGATTTTGTAAATGGACATATTTTATATGTTGATGGAGGAATTTTAGCAACAATCGGGAAACCTTCAAACGAAGAATAAATTAATAATAACATCCTATACTATTTTAAATAGTGTAGGATGTTTTATAACAAAGCATTTATAATGAAAAAAATAGTTTTCTTTTTTCTAACCGTTTCTCTTTTTATTAATTGTGATAAAAAAGCAGAAATTATTTCTACAGTCACAATAAAAAACAACTTATCTATTGATAGAGAATTTGAAACAGTAGAGTTTGATATTTCTAGTATATCTTCAGAGGAAACTGTTGGTTTAGTAGTTTTAGATGCTGAAAATAAAGTTGTTACTTCACAAATAGTCGATACAGATTTAGATGGTAAAAATGATGTGATTTTATTTCAACCATACATAAAAGCAAACGATACGAAAACATATACTTTGTCAATTTCTGATGAAAAGAAAGACTCAATAACAGATTATTGTTATTCGCGTTTTGTGCCAGAAAGAACGGATGATTATACTTGGGAAAACAATAGAGTTGCCTTTAGAACTTTTGGGCCAGTAGCTCAAAAAATGGTAGAAGATGGTATAAAAGGAGGAACATTATCAAGTGGAATAGACGCTTGGTTAAAACGTGTAGAGTACCCAATTATCAATACTTGGTACAAAAGGAATGATGTTAAAAAAGGAGCCTATCATAAGGATTATGGTGAGGGTTTAGATAATTTCCATGTTGGTGTGAGTCGTGGAATTGGAGGTACTGCTGTAAAAGTAGATACTTCGTATTATTTTTCTAAAAACTATACTTCTTATAAAACTATTACAACAGGCCCAATTAGAACAAGTTTTATATTAACCTATGCGACTTGGGATGCTAATGGAAAACAAATAGATGAAACCAAGCACGTTTCTTTAGATTATGGTCAGAATTTAACACGTTTTGAAATTGATATAAATGGTACAGAAACCATATCCTCAGGAATTACTTTACACAAGAAAACAGGAGTTACAAATGAAGATGATGCTAACTTTTGGGTTAGTCATTGGGAGACTTTAGATGATTCTGAAGTAGGAACAGGAATTGTAACTACAAAACCATATTTTTCTGGTTCAGAGAAATATGTAACCTCAAGAAAGGATGAAAGCAATCATTTTTTACACTTAAATGTTTTAGATCATAAAGTTGTTTTTTACAGCGGTTTTGGATGGGTAAAGAGTAAACAATTTAATAATCAGCAAGAATGGGAAAATTACTTGGCAGATTTTTCTAAAAAAATAAATAGTCCTTTGATTGTGACTAAAAACTAAATTAACTTATAAAAATGAAGACACCTCACTTTTTTCAATATCTATTTGTGCTAACCATTTCAGTATTTGTTTTGGGTTGTCAATCAGAAACATCAATTACGACTTTACGATTAGGTCATTCTTTAGATACTCAGCATCCAGTACATAAAGCTATGGTGATTTTAGGTCAGGAAATAGAAAAGCAGTCACAAGGAAAGTTAAAATTAAACATCTATCCAAGTGGACAGTTAGGAGGAGAAAGAGAGTGTTTAGAATTGTTACAAATTGGTAGTTTAGATATTACAAAAGTATCTGCTGCAGTTTTAGAAAATTTTATCCCAGAATACAAAGTTTTTAGTGTGCCATATATTTTTAGAGATAAATCACATACGTTTAGCATTTTTGACAGTAATATTGGAGAAAATTTATTATTGAAAGGTGAGAAATTTAGACTTCGAGGTTTAACTTTTTACGATGCAGGTAGTAGAAGTTTTTATATGAAAGAAGCACCTATAAAATCGCCATCAGATCTAGTAGGAAAAAAAATTAGAGTACAAAAAAGTAATATGGCTGTGGCTATGGTAAATGACTTGGGAGGTTCACCAACACCAATTTCTTGGGGAGAATTATATACTGCATTACAACAAGGAGTTGTTGATGGAGCAGAAAATAATCCACCAAGTTTTTTTACGTCTAAGCATTATGAAGTTTGTAAATATTATTCTTTAGATGAGCATACTGCTGTGCCTGATGTTTTATTAATTGGAACAGATACTTGGAGTCGTTTAAATAATGAGCAAAAAATATGGGTAAAAAAAGCAGTAAAAGTAAGTACAATAGCACAGCGTAAATTATGGGCAGCATCGGAAAAAGAATCTTTAGCTGCTGTAAAAAAAGCGGGTGTAGAAGTGGTTTATCCTCAGAAAAAACCTTTTGAAGAACAAACTAAAGGGATATTGAAAATGTTTGATGGAAATGAAGAAATGAAAAATTTAATTACTTCTATAAAAAATCAACAATAATGAGATCAAAAATTGACAGTGTTTTAGAAAAGTTACTGCTTATTATTTTAGTATTAATGTTAGTAAGTGTGGTTTGGCAAGTGTTTTCAAGATTTGTTTTACAAGCTCCAAGTACCATGACTGATGAAATTTCAAGTTTCTCATTAATTTGGATAGGATTACTAGGCTCTGCATATGCAGCTGGTAGAAACTTGCATTTAGCGATTGATTTAATTTCAGAAAATATTGTTAAAAAAAGGCAAGGTTTTTTTAACGGAATTGTTTTTATCTCCGTTGCTTTTTTTGCATTTACAGTAATGATAATTGGCGGATTTAGGTTAGTTCAATTGAGTTTTCAATTTGGCCAAACATCAGCAACTTTAGAAATTCCATTAGGATTTATTTATATGGTAGTCCCTATTTCAGGAATTTTAATTTGCTATTATAGTATTGATACACTTTTAAATCTAAGAAAATTAAATAAATCATAATTTATGAATTTAGTAGAAGTTTTTATTTTAGTAGTTAGCTTTTTAATTTTCTTATCTTTAAGAGTTCCCATTGCATTTGCTATTGGTTTAGCAGCACTATTTACATTATTAAGCGCAATGCCTTTTTTGCCATCCGTAACAACTTTGGCGCAAAGAATGGCAACCTCATTAGATAGTTTTACTTTGTCTGCTATACCATTTTTTATCCTTGCAGGACAAATTATGAATAGAGGTGGAATTGCAGTCCGACTCATAAATTTTGCCAAAGCCATAGTTGGACCACTTCCTGGAGGTTTGGCATTTGTAAATATTATTTCATGTATGTTATTTGGAGCTATTTCTGGTTCTGCAGTAGCAGCAGCTTCAGCAATTGGAGGTTTTATGAATCCTATGATGGGAAAAGATGGTTATGATAAATCTTTTAGTGCTGCAGTAAATATTACGAGTGCAACAACTGGTTTAATTATTCCGCCAAGTAACGTGTTAATTGTGTATTCTTTAGCAAGTGGAGGTGTCTCTATTGCAGCATTATTTATTGCTGGTTATGTGCCAGGTTTGTTAATTGGGTTGGCTTTAATGACTGTTGCATTAGTGTATTCAATCATAAAAAAATATCCGACAGATAAGATGGTTGGTTTTAAGGTTTTCTTTAAAAGGTTTATTGATGCTTTTCCAAGTTTAATGTTGTTAGTGGTTGTTATTGGTGGAATTGTAGCTGGAATTTTTACAGCCACAGAAGCATCAGCAATTGCTGTAATTTACACCTTAGTTTTAGGTTTTGTATACAAAGAAATTACAATTAAAGATATTTCTCCAATTTTATTGGAAACGGTTAAAACATCAGCAATTGTATTGTTATTGGTTTCTACTTCTATTGCAATGTCTTGGGTGATGAGTTATGAGAATATTCCACAAGAAATTAGCAATACCTTATTGGCAATTAGCGATAATCCAATCGTAATTTTAATCATCATTAATTTAATTTTATTATTTGTTGGTGTATTTATGGATATGACTCCCGCAGTTTTAATTTTTACACCAATATTCTTACCAATTGTTACAGAATTAGGTATGAATCCTATTCATTTTGGAATTATAATGATTATGAACTTATGTATTGGACTTTGTACACCACCTGTAGGCTCTGTACTCTTTGTTGGTTGTAGTGTTGCCGATTTAAAAATACAGCAGGTTATAAGACCTTTGTTACCTTTGTTTTTGGTAATGATTGCAGTATTACTTTTAATTACATATTTTCCAGAATTAACACTTTGGTTACCAAGACAATTTGATTTGCTGTAAAATCAAATTTAAAATTTATACTTTATAAATAATAAGATGAATCTCAAATAACTTTTTATGAATACAACTCATTTTATTACTGATGCTTTTTTATTGCAATCAGATATTGCTGAAATGCTTTATAATAAATATGCAAAAGATTTACCTATTATTGATTATCATAATCATTTATCACCACAATTGATTGCAGATGATAAACCAATAAAAAATATTACTGATGCTTGGTTAAATGGCGATCATTACAAATGGCGAGGAATGAGAGCCAATGGTATTGAAGAAATTTATATTACTAGTGATATAACTTCTAAAAAAGAAAAATTTTTAAAATGGGCAGAAACTGTTCCGTACACATTAAGAAATCCTTTGTTTCATTGGACACATTTAGAATTAAAACGCTATTTTAATATTGATGAACTTCTACAGCCATCGACTGCAGAAACGATTTATGAAAAAGCAAATTCTATTTTAGAGCAAAAAACACCTGCCCAATTATTAGAAGATATGAAAGTTGAGGTTATTTGTACTACAGATGATCCTACAGATAGTTTAGAATATCATAAAATAATTGCAGAAAAAGGATTTTATACAAAAGTATTACCAACATTTAGACCAGATACTTTATTACTAATTGGAAAAGAGAATTTTTCGAATTATATAAATAAATTATCTTCAATTGTTGGTTTTCCTATAACTAATTTATCAGATTTATTAAAGGCTATTAGTAATAGAATAGATTATTTTAATGATTTAGGTTGTAAACTTTCAGATTATGGAGTAGATCAATTATATGCTTATGATTTTACAGAAGAAGAAGCAAATACTATTTTTAAAAATGGTTTAAAAGGAAATTTTATCTCAGAAGATGAAGTGAAAATTTATTCTTCCTGCATATTATTTAATTTATGTAAAATGTACCACAACAAAAACTGGGTACAACAATTTCATTTAGGAGCATTAAGAAATAATAATACTAAACTTCTAGATCAAATAGGGTTAGATGCTGGAGTAGATTCTATTGGTGATTTTAGTTATGCAAAAAACATGTCAAATTTATTCAACAAATTAAATATTGAAAATTGTTTAGCAAAAACAATTACTTATAATTTAAATCCATCTGAAAATGAGGTTTTTGCAACAATGATGGGTAATTTTAGCGAAGCTGGAGTTCCTGGTAAAATGCAATGGGGCTCTGGTTGGTGGTTTTTAGATCAAAAAGAGGGTATGGAAAAGCAGCTTAATACACTTTCTAATATGGGGCTGCTAAGTCGTTTTGTTGGAATGTTAACTGATAGTCGTAGTTTTTTGTCATTTCCAAGACATGAATACTTTAGGCGTATTCTATGTAATGTAATTGCAAAAGATATTCAAAAAGGACTGGTGCCCAATGATATTGAATTTATTGGAAAAATGATACAAGATATTTGTTATAATAACGCGAAAAATTACTTTAATTTTCAAAACTAAGATTAAAAAAAATATTATTTAGTTTTTTTCTTGTCTCTTTGAAAATATTTTTAGGAATTAGATAATTTAAATCACTTAATAGGTAAAATAACAAAGTTATCAGTACAGTACAGGATACTGAAATTGTTAAACATTTGTAAAATTGTTATTGGTAAGTTGAATTCCTAATAATTGCATTTTACATGAATTCAATCAAATAAAATAATCATATGTTAAATTTTAAACTTAAAATGAAATTAAAACAAAAAAGCAAGAGATCAGTTCCATCATTTATGGTAATGCTTTTTGTGATTACTTGCAGTTTTTCATCAATTAATTTACAAGCACAAGAAAAAGTTACTGGAGTTGTAAAAGATGAGGGAGGTATAACCTTACCAGGTGTAAGTATTCTTCAAAAAGGAACACTGAGAGGAACTCAAACAGATTTTGATGGAAATTACACCATAGATTTAACAGTTGGTGAGAGAATTTTAGTTTTCTCTTATTTAGGTTTTAAAACTGTGGAAATCCCTGTAATGGGTAAAAAAGTTGTTAATGTAATTCTAAAGGAGGAGGCAGAAAGCTTAGATGAAATAGTAATTGTTGGTTATGGAACTCAAAAGAAAGAGAGTGTAGTTGGTGCTATTTCACAAGTAAAAGGTGATGATTTAATGAAGGTTACAGCTGGTATAACTAATGTTGAAGAAGCTTTGCAAGGTAATTTACCTGGAGTTACTGCTATACAAGGTAGTGGTGTTCCTGGAGAAAACAACATGAGAATATTTGTTCGTGGTAGAAGCTCTTGGAATGGTGAAGGTGGTCCGCTTGTGCTTGTAGATGGTATTAAGAGATCGATGTCAGATATCGATATGAATGATATTGAAAATATTTCTGTACTTAAAGATGCTTCTGCAACTGCAGTGTTTGGTGTAGAGGGAGCTAATGGAGTAGTAATAATTACAACAAAAAGAGGTCAGGTAGGAAAAGCGCAACTTCAATTAAGCGTTAATTCAACTATTAAAATGGTTTCTCAATTACCAGAAAAACTAGATTCTTATAATGGTTTTTTAGAAGCAAATAGTGCTATATTGAGAGGTTTAGCACAGTCTCCTAATACTTGGAATAATTACACACCTTTAGATATTGTAAATAGATATCTTAATCCTACAAGTTTAGAACAAAGTTATGTTTATCCTAATGTTAATTGGGAAGAAGAATTATTGAAAGATTTTGCGCAAGATTATAGAATTAATTTATCTATACGTGGTGGAAATAAAAAAGCCAAATATTTTGGAAGTTTAGCATATCAAACAGTAAATGATATTTTTGATGGAGGAAGATATGATAATGGAAGAGGATATTTAGGTGAGTATAGATATGATAGATTTAACTTCAGGTCTAATATCGATTTTAATATTACAAGTACGACAGAGTTATCGGTTAATTTAGGAGGGTTTTTAGGGATTAGAGAGAGTCCTGGGAGTCTTGGTAATGTAACAAATGGTTTGTACTTAATAGCTCCAAGTCTTTATCCACCTGTTTATCCAGATGGTTTGTATGGTAATCCTTTTAGCTATTTTAATGTATATGTAAATCCTGTTCAAACTCTACAGGGTTCTGGTTATAATACTTACAGAAGTTTCCAGATTAATTCAGATTTTATATTAAAACAAAAATTAGATTTTATAACGAAAGGTTTATCTTTTAAGGGACGATTCTCTTTAGATAATACCCAGAGAAGTAGACAAAATTTAAATGATGGAGGTGTAATTTATAGAGTCTATGATGGTGATCAAGAAAATCTTCTTATTCCAGATGTAACTAATAGATTCGGTTATGTGCAAGATCCTTGGAATTTAGGAACTTTAGAAGTTGAAGAAGGTCAACGATCTAGAAGATTGGTGTATGATTTTTCATTTAACTATAATAGAACATTTGCTGAAAAACATAATTTAACAGCACTATTTTTAGTAAGAAGGCAGGAGTCTGCAACAGGAAGTGGTGGTGTAGCAGCTTTTCCAAGGTATCGTGAAGATTGGGTAGGAAGAGTTACTTATAACTATGATTTAAGATACTTTATAGATATTAATGGTGCTTACAATGGTTCTGAACAATTTGGTCCAGGATATCGTTTTGACTTATTTCCCTCTGTAGCATTAGGGTGGACAATATCAAACGAATCTTTTATGGAAAAAAGTGAGGATTGGTTAAATCAACTTAAAATTAGAGGCTCTTATGGTCTTGTTGGTGATGATAATTTTAGAGGAAATAGATGGTCATGGCTTACGCAATGGGAATCTGGTTTATCTGCATTTTTAGTGCCTAGTAGTTATGGAGGGCGTTCACCTTATACATTTTATAGAGAAGCGGTAGTTGGTAATCCAAGCCTTCAGTGGGAAGAAGCAATTAAATATAACATAGGAGCTGAGTTTAACCTTTTTAATGGTTTATTAACTGGTGAGTTAGATTATTTTGCAGAAGATCGTGATAAAGTAGTAGTTCTTAATTCTCAAACTCAACCAGATTTTGCAGGTACATCAGCTGCAGCTATAAATAAAGGTGTTGTTGAGGTTAGAGGTTATGAAATCGTTTTAGGGTCTAATTATACTTTTGGTAACGGTTTAAATTTGTTTGGTAATTTTAATTACACACAGGCTATAGATAAAATAATAATAAGAGATGATCCAGCATTTCAGGCTGATTATCTTAATGATGCTGGATTTAATATTGGTCAAGGAAGAACAGCTATCCCTGCTGGTATTTTAACAAGTTGGGATGATATTTATAGTTCCACACCACAAAACCAAAATCAAACAGATGTGCGCCCTGGTTATTATGATCTTGTTGATTTCGACGGAGATGGTGTTTACAATAATAATTTTGATAATGCACCTTTTGGGTATCCAGAACAGCCACAAAGAACTTGGAGTGCTACTCTAGGTGCTAAATACAAGGGTTGGAGCATCTCTGCACAGTTGTATGGTACTCAAAATGCTTCTAGATTGTTTAGTAATCAAGTATTTAGTAACTCAACACCAATAATATTCGCTCAAGATTTGGATTATTGGACTGTAGATACGCCAAATAATACAGATACCCAACCGTCATTTGGAGTTCCGGCTGCTACCAATCCAAGAGATAACTGGTTAGATGGTTCTTTAACAAGACTTAGAGCAGTTTCTTTATCGTATGATATACCAAAAAAGACATGTGAAAAATTGGGTTTAAAGAAACTTCAGGTTTTTGCAAATGGTAATAATTTATTCTTATGGTCAGATATGCCAGATGATAGAGAGTTTAATACTTCAGGAACTGCAAGAGCAAGAGGTGATTATCCAACTTTAAAAAGATTTAACTTTGGTTTTAATATGAATTTTTAATAATTATTATAATGAAAAACTATACAATAAAAATATTATTAATTTTAAGTCTTGTATTCTCATTTTCATGTGAGGACTACTTAGATGTTGCTCCAGATGCAATTATAGACGAAGAGGTGGTTTTTTCTACGTTTAAAAATGCACAGGGTTTTGTTGAAGAAATGTATGCTTTAGTAGTTTCATATGAACAACAAGGACATACTTTCCAAGATTTTCTTTTAGGTGATGATGGATTTGTTGATAGACCTACTAAGGCTAGTGGCGATATTGATGCAGGAAGATTCAATGATGTAATACGAGATAATTTTATTTACTTAAACAATCATTATAACTCTTCATACGGCTCTTCAGGGACTAATTCAGCTAACGTTGAGAATACGAACGCTTTTAATAGGCAAAGACCTGGGGTATATGATGGTAGCTTACGTGGTATTCGTAAAGCTAATATTGTAATTAGAAATGTAGAAGAATTAAATTTAATGGTAAATGCATCCCAAGCAGAAAAAGATGTTATTCTCGGACAAGCCTATTTTTTTAGAGCTTTTTTTCATAATGAAATCATGAAATTCTGGGGACGCTATCCATACATAGATGAAGTGTTAGTTGCTGATTTTGAATTAGTAAGACCAGATAGTTATAAAGAAACTGCTTTACGAGCTAATGAAGATTATAAAAAAGCGATTGAATTATTACCTGTAGATTGGGATAACGAAATTTATGGACAACTTACACTAGGAGAAAATTTAGGTAGGCTTACGAAAGGAACAGCATATGCTTTTCAGGGCAAAAACCTGCTATTAGCAGCAAGTCCTTTAATGAAAGGTAACAATGTTAGTGTAGCAACATATGACTACGATACAGAATTATGTGATATGGCAGTTGAGGCTTTCTCTGGAATTCTTAAGTTGGCTGATCAAGGACGCTATCGTTTAGCCAATTCATTAGATGAATTAGATGAAGTTTTTTGGAAATCTTCAGCACCAGGTTCATGGCCAGGAGCTTCAGAATTTATATTCGCTGCAACCGGTGGTAGTCAGGGACAAGCTACAAGATTTATGGCATCTGGAGTAGCCAAAGATATTCATACCACTTCTGCTGGATATGAAGTTATTAGTCCTACTCATAATTTTATTCATAATAACTTTGGGATGTCTAACGGACTTTCTATCGAGGACGATATTAGTGGTAAATACGGTCCAACTTTGTTTGACCCAACTAACCCCTTTGAAAACCGAGATCCTCGTTTTTATAAATGGCATATTATAGATGGAGATGTTATAGATCCTGGAGCTGATGATAAACATAAAATTGCTCAACTTTGGTTTGAATCTTCTTCAGTTAGAGGTGTTCATCGAAGTAGTAATGCTGAAAATATTAAAATTCTGAATAACACAGGGTATATGTGGACCAAATTTTACCCTAAAGTTGACGGTAAGTTTCATAATAAAGCGAATCCTATCATTAATCAATACGTGGGAGTGCGAATGCACATGAGACTTACAGACGTTTATTTAATGTATGCAGAAGCTTTACATGCATCTAAGGGAGCAAGTATAGCATCAAATTCTTACAACTTAACTGCTGAGGGAGCTATTAATCTGTTGCGTAATAGAGCAGGTATTCCTAATGTAAATTCTAATATTGTTTCAAACAACGAAGATTTTATGGAAGAATTAAGAAGAGAAAGAGCTGTTGAGTTAAGTTATGAGGCACACAGATGGGTAGATATTAGACGATGGGGAGTAGCTCATTTAGATAAATACAAAAGAAAATTAGCTTTAGATTTTCCAAAAGATAGAAGTAGTTTCACAGAATCACTTATTGTGGAAAGAATTTGTGAGTTCCCAAAACATTATTGGTTACCATTTCCTGTTGAACAAACATTACTTTACCCAGGTTTTACACAAAACCCAGGATGGTAGTAATTTGCTAATTCGTTTTAATTAATATATATAAAAAATGAAGAAAACTAAAATATATAAGTTGTTTACGCTAACCTGTTTATTGTTTTTTTGCTTTTGTAATGTTACAATTGCTCAAACACAGAATTCAAAATTAAAAGCAACTGTAGTTGATAAACAAGGAAATCCTTTAAAAGAAGTTAATGTTTTAACTTCTAATGGGGAAAAAGTATCTACAGATGCTAATGGGAATTTTCAAATTAAAATGCTTAATGAAGAAGATACCTTTACTCTTGAGAAAAAAGGATTTATTTCAAAACTTGTCAATGTACTTGATATAGATGGAGATATTATTTTAAAGAAATCTCCTCTCCTTGCATCTGAAGATGATACAATAAAAATGGGAGTTGTTACAAAAAATGTTAGAGAGATAACTGGCGCTATTTCAAAAATTAACCCAAAAGAACGTTTATTATTCGATAACACTCAATTCTTAAGAAACTATATAAATGGTTTAACTTTAGGTGTTAGAGGTTCAGATAACATAAGAGGCATAGGTAGTGCTATTTTTGTTATTGACGGTGTAATTGGTCGTGATCCCAACATTTTAAATATGGAAGAGGTAGATCAAATAGCTGTTCTTAAAGACGCAAATGCTATAGCATTATATGGAAGTCAAGCAAGAAACGGGGTTATAGTAATTAATACAAAAAGAGGAAAAGTTAATAGAAAAGAAGTTAATGTTAACGTTCTTTCAGGTTTTAGAACTCCTGTTTCTTTACCAAATTACTTAGGTTCGGCTGATTATATGACTCTTTATAATGAGGCCCTTACTAATGATGGTGTAGCTGTCGATGATGGACGAAGATTTTCAACTGAGAGAATTCAAAATACCAGAAATGGTTTAAATCCTTTTGAATACCCTGATGTAGATTATTATTCTAGCCAATTCATTAGACCTGTTACATCTTTTACCAATGTAATTACTGAATTTTCAGGCGGTAATGAAAAGAATCAGTATTATGTAAATGTAGGTTTGAATATTAATGATGCTTGGGTAAATATCAATGATGATATAAATGCAGGTTCTAATCGTTTTAATGTAAGGGGTAACATAGATTTTAAAGTAAATGATTGGATTACCAGTAGTTTAGATGGTATAGTAGTTGTAAGTAACAATAGATCATCTAGATCAAATTTATTGAGACAAGCCACTACTCTAAGGCCCAATCTTTATTCGCCATTTTTACCTTTAGACGCTATATCTACTAGTGATCCTGAAGTTGTTGGACAACTACTTGCCGCAAATACTTATAATGGAATGCTTTTAGGATCAACCCAACAATTTGGTGCAAATTCACCTATTGCTTTAGCAATAGCAGGAGGTTATCAGAATACCGTGTTTCGATCTACACAGTTTAACAATACTATTAATTTTGATTTAGATAGAATAACTAAAGGTTTATCTGCTAAGACTTATTTAAGTTTTGATTTTTATGATTCTTATAACGCAACAATAGCAAATCAATTTAAAACTTATGAACCAATCTGGGAAGGTAATAAAATAAGAAGTTTTAATGTTTTTGGTGAAGACCTTAAAGATCAAAGAGAAAATCTTAGTACAAACGATTTTATTTCTCGTTTTGGTTTTTATGGACTAATAAACTATGATACTACTCTTGCTAAAGATCATTCTTTGAATACAACTTTTTTAGCTTTTTATAATTCTCAAAGACAAAATGATGCTAAGCAAACAGATATCGATTCTCATTTTGGGTTTCAAACTTCTTATGACTATAAAAAGAGATTATTTATTGATTTAACTGCAACTTATGCAAATTCTTTAAAATTACCAGAAGGAAATAGAGGAGCTTTATCACCTACTGCAGGTATAGCTTATATTTTAAGTGAAAACTCTTTTTTGAAAAACAATAATTTTATTAACTACCTAAAAATAAAGGTATCTGGTGGTGTTATAAAATCTGACAGAGGTATTACTGCTCTAAACAGTGGTGGGTCAGTTAATAATGCTTCTAGTGCTTATTACTTATATGACTCAAATTACTCTAATGGGAGTAATATTAATTGGGCAGATGGGAACTCTAATAATATACAAACTCTAACACAAGGAGAAAATTTAGACTTAACATTTGAAGAACGTATTGATTTTAATTTAGGTTTTGAAGCTAATTTAATGAATTCTCTCTTTATAGAGGCTAATTATTTTAAAACCGAATTAGATAAACAAATTACTTTCTTACAAGATCAATACCCTTCTTATTATGATGATTTTAGACCATATGTTAATTATAATAAAAATTTATACACTGGTTTTGAGCTAGGTATAAATTATAATAAAACTTATGAAGACCTCTCAGTTAGTATGGGTACTAATATTTTATATAGTCAAACAGAAAGATCTAAGATATCCGAGGTTTTTGCCGAAAACTATTTACAAAGACAAGGAAGAGAAATTTCTACAATTTTTGGGTTAGTTGATCAAGGGTTTTATTCTGAAGCAGATTTTAACTCAGATGCTAACGGTAATAGAGTTTTAAATACTGGTTTGGCTCAACCTCAATTTGGTAATGTTCAACCAGGAGATATAAAATATCAAGATCAAAATGGAGATAATATTATTGATAATGATGATAGAGTAGCAATAGGGCAATCTAGTAGTCCTTTAACGTTTGCTTTTAATCTTAATTTAAGTTATAAAAGGCTTAGCTTTTTTGTTTTAGCAACAGGACAGTCAGGTTCTATGGGTAATAGATTAGATAGTAGCTTTAACCAATATTATTCAGTTGATGGTAATGATAAATATTCAGAAGTTGTATTAGGAAGATGGACACCCGAAACTGCAGACACAGCTACATTCCCTAGGTTATCATCGGGTACAAATCAGAACAATTTCAGAAATTCTACATTTTGGCTTTATAATAATAACTTTTTTAATATTAGCCGTGCACAGTTTACTTATGAATTTTCTGATGCTGTATGTAATAATATGGGTGTTGAAGATTTTAGTTTTAACATTTCTGGAACAAATTTATTCGAGATTTCTAAATATAAAGATATACGTCAATTAAGGATAGGTTCAGATCCTCTGACTAGATCTTTTACTTTGGGATTAAGAATGTCATTTTAATAAAATTTTTAAATTATAAAATAAATGAAAAGTTTAATAAAAAATATATTAATTGTATTTGTTTTTGCAAGTTTTATTGGTTGTGAAATTGAACCAATTGATGAAAACAGATTAAATTTTGATAATCTTAGTAACTTTCCTGAAAAGGCAGAAGGAATATTATTAAATGGATATACGGGATTAGTTAATCAATACTCCTTTTCAGAAGCAGCTACAGATGATGCCATAAATAATAATTTAAATAATAATTATAAGCGCATCGCTTTAGGTGAATTGAATGCACAATTTAATCCTACATCACGTTGGAATAGCTATGAACGTGTATTCTGGGTAAATAAATTCTTAGAAATTATAGATCGAGGAGAAACACAATGGAGTCGAGACACATTAACTAATACAATGTTTGAAATGCGTATGAAAGGAGAGGCTTTGGCATTAAGAGGTTTACATCACTTCTATATCCTCCAAGCTCATGCTGGGATAGGTCAATCTGGAAATTTATTAGGTATTCCTTATTTTACTGAATTTATTGAAGCAGATGGAAACTTTAATGTCCCTCGTCAATCTTTTGAAGACTCTGTTCAATCTATTATGGCTGATTTTAATGATGCACTTAATTTATTACCAACAGATTATGGTTTAAGCCAAGGGCAACTAGATCCATGGTATTCAAATTTAGAAGGTTTTGATTATGATAAATACGGAATAGTAAATGATAATTTCTTTGATTTACGTATTTCTGGAAGAATTGTAAAAGCTTTAAAAGCACGTTTAGCACTTTTTGCAGCAAGCCCCTCATTTTTAAATAATCAAAGTTATTATGAAATGGCAGCAGATGATGCATCTAAGATTTTAAACACAATTGGCGGTGTTGCTGGTTTAGATCCAAATGGTATTGAGTTTTATGCATCTGATAATAACATTCAGAGTAGAGAATCCCTTTGGAGAGGCTCTATAGCTGGAAATAGTACTGCTTTTGAAAAAAGAATGTTTCCACCATCAGTAAATGGAAATGGTGAAATAAATCCGACTCAAAACTTTGTAGATGCATTTCCTATGTTAGATGGAGCTCCAATAAATGAATCTAATATTTATATTTATGACCCACAAAACCCTTATGCAAATAGAGATCCAAGATTAGAAAAATATGTTGTTGTTAATGGTGCTGAATTTGGAGGAGGTATAATTAACACCGGTGTTGGTGGAGGTAACGATAGGTTAGATTCTATACCTGGGCAGTCTACAACTACTGGGTATTATCTTAAAAAATTATTGCAACCTGAAGTTAGAATTAATAATGATGGGACAACGCAAGGTAAAAGACATGCAGACGTATATTTTAGATATACGGAATTGTATTTAATATTAGCAGAAGCAGCTAATGAAATTGACGGTCCAGATCACCAAGTTAATGGTATCTCTGCTCGTGATGTAATCGCAGCAATTCGTAATAGAGCTGGAATTTTACAACCAGATAATTACTTAGCATCGATTTCAACAAAAGAAGATATGCGTAAGCTTATTAGAAATGAACGTCGTTTAGAATTAAGTTTTGAAGGGCATAGATTTTGGGACTTAAGAAGATGGGGGTTACCTCTAAATGAAACAGCTAAGGGTTATTTTTTTGATGGAAATAATTACTCTGAATTGCCTTCAGTTGAAATTAGAAACTACCAATCATTTGCAACTTATATGCCTATTCCAAATTCGGAGATTTTAAAATTTTCTGAACTTGAGCAAAACAATGGATGGTAGTGTGATTTTTGTAATTTAAAAGAATAAAAGTTTTAGACATGAAAATAAAATATTTAATAATAGCCGTACTTACTTTTGGTTTACTAGCTTGTGAAAATCAGGTAAACGAATTTGATGATTTTGGATCAACTTCAGTATATTTTCCATTTCAAACCCCTGTAAGAACAATAATACAAGGAAAGTACGATTTAGGATTTAATGATAATGATAATAATGGACGATTTGAAATCGGTGTTACTATGTCAGGAGTTTATAATAACTCTGAAGATAGAAAAGTACATTTTGAATTAGCTCCTGAATTGATAGATGCTACAGTCTTAGGGGTAGATACTGTGAATGTAGAGTTATTACCAGCTTCATATTACACCATTGAGCAAGAAAGCCCAGTAACAATACCTTCTGGGTCTATAAAAGGCCGTATACCGGTTCAACTTTCAGATGCATTTTTTGATGACCCAAAATCATTTGCAAAGTTTGAAGAGGTTCATTATGTGATTCCTTTAAAAATTACAAATTATGAAGGACTAGATTCACTCTTAACTGGAGTTCCTGCTGAAGGCGTTACAAACCCTTTTAAAATAAAAGCAGAAGATTGGGAAACTTTACCTAAAGATTATACTCTTTTTGGTATTAAGTATATGAATAAATATCAAGGTATATATTTGAGACGTGGTGAGGATGCAGTTAAAGGATTTGTAGGATTAGAAACTGTTTTTGCAAATGGAAATCCTACAGAATCAGAAACAAGGGTAATTGACAGCTCTTCAGTTTATAGATCTGAGTATGTAGTTGGCGATGATTTACTTCCATTATCAACTGCAGGAAGAAAAGAAGCGAACACTAGTATTGGTGTTAGAAGATCAGATCCAGATCTTGCTACTAATAATACATTGTCTTTAAAATTAACATTTAATGATAATGAAGAAATTACTGTAACTAATGCTGACCCAAATAGCACAGTTTCTGTAATTGGAACAGGAAAGTTTGTTGAAGACGGAGACGAATGGGGAGGAAAAACTAGGGATGTAATTTATTTAGATTTTGAATATCGAGAATTAGAAGTAGAAGTAACCGAGAAAAGGTTTTTTGGAAGGTTAATTTCAACAACAACAGCAACACTCGATTTATTACATACAGTAAAAGACACCTTAGTTATAAGAGATAGAGATGTTAAATTTGAAGAATTTACAATTAACTTAGAAAAGTAATAGATAAATTATAATTTATTTTAAATCCTAAAAAAAACCTTCATTACATTTATGAAGGTTTTTTTTAGGATTTTTTTTAAATTTATGTTTAATATTTTATTTAAGTTATAAAATTCAGGATAGGACAGGATGCAAATTGTTAGTTTTAATTCTATATTTATAATTACTTAAATTTTTACAAAAACAATTTATTTATATTAATACTTAAGAGAGTAATTTATGTATAAAAATAATTTTTTAATAGTTTTATTTTCTGTAATCTATGGTTTAAACACTTTAAAAGCTCAAAATACTTCAAGTACCAAAAAACCAAATATCATTTTTATTTTAACCGATGACCAACGTTTTGACGCCATTGGTTATGCAGGTAATAAATTTGTTCAAACACCAGAAATGGACGATTTAGCAAATAAAGGTACTTACTTTAATTCAGCTATTGTTACTACACCAATTTGTGCTGCAAGTAGAACCAGTATTTTAACTGGTTTACACGAAAGAACTCATAACTTTAATTTTCAAACAGGAAATGTTAGAGACGAATACATGGATGCTTCTTATCCAAGATTGTTAAAAGACAATGGATATTATACAGGTTTTTATGGTAAATATGGTACTAGATATAATGATTTAGACAAGCAGTTTAATGAATATGAGTCTTATGATAGAAACAACAGATTTAAAGACAGAAGAGGCTATTATTACAAAACCATAGGAAAAGATACGGTGCACTTAACTAGATATACAGGGCAACAAGCCATTGATTTTATAGATAAAAATGCTGATAATAAACAACCTTTCTGTTTATCGTTAAGCTTTAGTGCTCCTCATGCACATGATCCTGCAGAAAAACAATATTTCTGGCAAAGTGCTATGGATGCAATGTTAGAAAATACAACCATGCCAAAGCCTGCATTAGCAGATGATAAGTACTTTAATGCACAGCCAGAAATTGTTAAAAAAGGATTTAACAGATTTCGTTGGACTTGGAGATACGATAATCCAGAAAAGTACCAACATAGTTTAAAAGGATATTATAGAATGATTTCTGGAATAGATGCAGAAATTACTAAAATACGTGCGAAGTTAAAAGAAAAAGGGCAAGATAAAAACACTGTTATCATTGTAATGGGAGACAATGGTTACTTTTTAGGTGAAAGACAAATGGCCGGAAAATGGTTGATGTATGACAATTCAATAAGAGTACCTTTAATTGTTTTTGATCCTAGAGAAAATAGTCATCAAGACATAGATGATATGGTTTTAAACATCGATGTTACACAAACTATTGCAGATTTAGCAGGTGTAAAAGCGCCTATATCTTGGCAAGGAAAAAGTTTAATGCCGATTGTAAAACAACAAAAGAAATCTATAGAAAGAGATACAATTTTAATAGAACATATTTGGGACTTTAGCAAAATTCCACCAAGTGAGGGAGTGCGTACTAAAAAGTGGAAGTATTTTAGATATGTAAATGATAAGACTATAGAAGAGTTGTATGATTTAGAAAAAGATCCGCAAGAAATTAAAAACCTTGTTGGGAAAAGAAAATACAAAGAGGCTTTAGCAAACTTAAGAGCAAAGACAGAAGAATTAATTCAAAAAAACAGTGATCACTTTAGAGCTGCTCCTTCAGATTTAACAGTAGAATTAATTAGAGAACCAACTACAGAGGTAAAAATTTTCGATTTAAAACCAGAATTTGGATGGACTGTTCCCTTAGGAGCAAAATACCAAGGTGCATATCAAATTTTAGTAGCATCAAACAAAGCAAGTATAGATGCAAATAATGGTGATATTTGGGATAGTGGTAGAGTAGCATCATCAAAATCTACAGATGTAGAATTTACAGGAAATAAGTTAGAAATAGATAAAACATATTTTTGGAAAGTTAGAATTTGGGACGAAGCAAATCGTTTAGTTGATTATTCTGAGGCGCAACAATTTACAACAGGTAAAAGTGATGACTACATTATTTCTACAGAAAATAAATATTTAGTAGATAAAGTAAAACCTATTGCTTTTGAGAATAGAGGAGATTTTTACTTTATGGATTTTGGTAAAGCTGCTTTTGCAACTATCGACTTTAATTATATAGCCAAAGAACCTCATACATTAACCGTTAGAATTGGTGAAATGTTAGATGATAATGGGAATGTAAATAGAACACCACCAGCAAAAAGTAACATTCGTTACCAAGAAATTAAGGTGAATGTAACTCCTGAAAAAACAACTTACCAAATAGAAATTAATCCGGTTCCAGACAAGCGTATGAAAGGGCCAAGTAAGGCAATTCCTTTACCAGAAGGCTTCCCTGTACTACAACCTTTTAGATATGCTGAAGTAGAGGGCGCAAAAACTTCATTAAAAGCTTCAGATTTCGAACAATTAAGATACACAGGTTATTGGGAAGATGATGCAAGTAACTTTAGTAGTAACAATAATATTTTAAATCAAGTTTGGGATTTTTCTAAATATTCTATCAAAGCAACAACTTTTAACGGGTTGTATGTAGACGGAGATAGAGAGCGTATACCTTATGAGGCAGATGCGTATTTAAATCAATTAAGCCATTACACTACAGATAGAGAGTTTGCTATTGCTAGAAGAACCATAGAGTATTTTATGGAGCATCCAACATGGCCTACAGAATGGCAACAACATGTAGCGTTGTTAATTTATGCAGATTACATGTATACAGGCAACACAGAATTGATAGAACGTTATTATGAAGCTTTAAAGCACAAAACACTTTTTGAGCTATCAAATGAAGACGGTTTAATTACATCTACAAAAGTAACAGAAGAGTTTATGTATAAGTTAGGTTTTAAACCTGGTTATAAAAAACCGTTAACAGATATTGTTGATTGGCCTTCTAAGAATTTTGCGGGTAGTAAAACAAAAGGAGAAAGAGATGGGTTTGTATTTAAACCTTATAGTACTGTGATTAATGCTTTCTTTTATGAGAACATGAAAATTATGTCTGAGTTTGCTAAATTATTAGGAAAGACACAAGAGGCCTTAGATTTTGAATACAGAGCTGCAAAAGCTAAAAAAGCAGTAAACGAACAAATGTTTAATAAAGAAAAAGGAATCTATGTAGACGGTATTGGTACAGACCATTCTTCTTTACATGCAAATATGATGCCTTTAGCATTTGGTTTGGTTCCAGAAGAGCACTATCAATCTGTAGTAGATTTTGTAAAATCTAGAGGAATGGTTTGTAGTGTTTATGGAGCTCAATTTTTAATGGACGGTTTATACAATGCAGGTGAAGAAGATTATGCACTTGAATTATTGGCAAGTAAAGCTAAGAGAAGTTGGTATAATATGATTCGAATAGGATCTACAATTTCTTTAGAAGCTTGGGATTATGAGTATAAAGTAAATTTAGATTGGAACCATGCTTGGGGTGCAGCGCCAGCAAATGTAATTCCTAGAGGATTATGGGGTATTAAACCTAAAACACCAGGTTTTGGTATTGCTACCATTAAGCCTCAAATGAGTAAATTAAAGTCTAGTGCTATAGAAGTACCAACTGTAAGAGGAACAATAAAGGCAAGTTACAAGCACAATGGGCCGAGATTACAAACGTATGAAATTGAAATACCAGGAAATATGGTTGCAGAATTTTCTTTAAACGGTTCTGAAGGAAAAGAATTTATACACAATGGAAAAAGCGTTCCATCTGCATTTAAAATTGTAAGATTAACGCCGGGTAAACATACCATTCAGTTAAAAATTAATTCTTTTTAAGGGGTTATGAATACTACAATCGAGTACATATATAAATTTAATAGAAGGTAGTTTTTAACTACCTTTTATTGTTTTATAAGCTTAACAAAAAATAAATTACTAATTTTAAAAACAACTTTGTAAATATGGAAAAAGTAATATTCTCTGTTTTATTGATCTGTTTTTTCAATCAAATTCAAGGGCAAACAAAACTAGCTGTAACCTTAAATGAGGCTACAAAAGTAACCAAGCAAGATGAAGGAGGCTTGTACTTTGCTGGTACAAAAGATGTAAATTACAGATTTGGCAAAAGAATTTCCCCTCATGGAGATTGTATTGATGTTATAAACGGATATGCATTTGTTACTTGGTATAAAGGAGGTATGGATAAACGTAATTTAATGCTATCCAGAAAAAACTTAAATGTAGAAAATTCTCCTTGGATAACCATTCAGTTTCCACATCAACATGTAGGTCAAAGAGGTGAACTTTTAAACGGCACAGGTATTAGAGGAGACTCTCATAATACAGCAGCTATTGGAGTAAGCACCATAGACAATACAATTCATATTATTTATGACATGCATGCCTATAGTAAAACTAGTTTGCCTAACGATTTTTTTAACTACTCTGTTTCTAAAAAAGAAATGGCATTTGTACCAGATAATGAGTTTACATTAGATATTTTTAATGAAAAAAGAAATTATTTAAAGCAAGGTCAAAACTATGAACGTATGACGTATCCAATGATTCATAGAGCAAATGATGGTAGTTTAATAGCAAGATACAGAAAAGGTGGTTCTGGAAATGGAGATATTTTATTGTCACATTATGATGGCAACTCTTGGTCTAATAATTGGATTTATCATGAAGGCACTTTAGACTTACCAAATAGAAATAATATGTATGGAGGTGAACGTTTTTTAAATGGTAAATTTTACTCAGGTTTTTCTATTCGATATTCTACAAACAATAGTACAAGCACAAGTAATGGATATTCATTGAACAGTGGATTATATTATGCGTATACAAACGAAATTCCAAAAAATATTTCCAGTCAATGGTTTGATGTAAATGATAATCCTATTTCGTTACCAATTAAAAATAATATAGATTCTGCACAAGATCCTGTTCAAATTGCGCAACCAGGAGACGATTTTGGAACAGATACATTTCCGAAATCTGGTTCAGATCCAGCTTGGACCGTCACTGAAAATGGAGCCATTCATTTTGTGCAAAGAGTTGATGGTATAAATGTACATTATTATAAAAAAGCTGAAGATGCTAATTTTTCTAAAAATGCGGGAGGTTTAATTCCTAATCCAGATACAAGAGGAGAAGTGTATAGCTATAAAAATCATGTTTTTATGGTGGAACTTTTAAATGGAAAAGTAAACATTAAAACTACCTTAGAAGGAGAAAATAATTGGAAAATAATCTATTCAGGGCAAGAAACTACTTCGTATAATCATTTTGATGCCTTTGTTGAAAATGATAAACTCTATGTTTATATGATGGAAGATACTGGGAATAATACTGTAGGAGTAGGAGATAAACGTCCATTATATTTTCAAGAATTTACCTTGTCTGAAGAAGAGGTGCAAGAAGAAGTAGCACCAACGGTTCTTTTAGAAGCAGAAAATTTTACCACAGCTTCAAGTGATATTCAAATTGGTGCCAGTTCTTCGGCATCAGGAGGTGAATACGTAGATTCTTTTGCTAGCAACCAATTTTTAGAATATAAATTTACTATCACAGAAGTAGATGAGTACGATATTGTGTTGTTTGTTGCTGTAAGAAATAGAGATGACTCAGTAATGGATGTCGAAATAAATGGGCAACTCTATGAGAATTTTTTGGTTGCCAAAACTGGAGATTGGAACATTTATGGAGAAAACAAAATCGAAAATGTGAGTCTAAACCAAGGAGAAAATGTGATAAGACTTACCCAAAAAAGATCTTTATCTAGTGAGCCGGATAAGATAGAAATTTTCTCTAAATCGGCTTTGAAAGTTAATATTTTTAATTCGAATACTATTGTTGTTTATCCAAACCCAAGTAAAGGTGTTTTTAATGTGAAAAGTCAAATAAAAAAACTAAACTACAAGTTAATGTCTCCACAAGGTAAAGTATTAGAAAAAAGAGATTTGATTCACAATAAATTAGATTTTGTGAAATATCCAAAAGGTATTTATTTTCTTCAACTAAATTCTGAAGATAGTTTTATTGTAAAAAAAATATTGATAAAATAAGTTGAGAATTAAAATCTTCACCTTAAGATCCTTTTTGCTAAAATATTATTTAAACGATATAAGGAGTTAAATTAGAAAAAGCCTTATTTAAAAGATGTATTTTATGAGTAATAATTTTTTCTTAATACGATAAATCCATGGTAAAGATAAAAGTTATTATTCCAACTTTTAACGAGGAATTTCATGTTGAGAAAGCAATAGAATCTGTATGATTCGCAGACGAAATTATAATCATTGATTCTTATAGTTCTGATAAAACTATTGATATTGCTAAAAAAAAAATCTAAAAATTATTCAACGTGAGTTCGATGATTTTTCTACTCAGAAAAATTATGAAATAAATTTAGCATCCAATAAATGGATTTATATTTTAGATGCAGATGAACGTGTTACCCCTCACCTCAAGTAAGAACAGAAATTTTAGAAGCAGTTAAAAACCCCAAAGATTTTGTTGGTTTCTATGTAAAAAGAAGTTTCTTTTTCATGGGAAAGAAAATAAATTATGGTGGATGTCAAGGAGATAAAGTTATACGTTTATTCTTAAAAGAATTTTGTAAATATGACGGAAGCCCAGTTCATGAAACCATCGTTGCAAATGGAAAATTAGGTTTTTTTAAACATAAATAGATCATTTTTCTTATAAAAGTTATGATCATTACATTTCTAAAATGAATCATTATGCTACATTAAGAGCTAGACAACTTCATAGTAAAGGAAAAAAAGTAAACTTATTTCATGTTTTGATAAAACCTTTCATAAGGTTTTTTATCCATTATTTTGTTAGATTAGGTTTTTTAGATGGTTTTGCAGGTTTTATTTTTGGAAAAACACAAGCCTATGGTGTTCTAACTAGATATATTAAACAAAAAAATAAATGAGAACTCATAAAAATTAATCATTTTTGACAAATCACAAAGTTTTAGTTTAGATTATTTTTATAATAGAATATCAATAGAGTTAATTTAAAAAAAAGCAAAGATTTTTTTGTAAATAAAGTTTATAGATTTTAGTTAATATTTATTTTAACTCAAAGTTATATTTAAAATAATATGTAAAACTAAAGTTTTTTCCACAGTATAGTACAGGACACAATTTAACATATCTAGCAATAAATTAGCACTAACCAACTTGTCAAAACTTTATATTTAGTTTCAATTAGAAAATTACAAGACTAAAGTTCTTATCACAAATTATTAATATAAATAAAATGTATTAATAGGTTATTACATAATATATAAAGTATTAGCAAAAGAGCGAAAGTAAATAATGAGTGTAAGAAAAATTAATTGGGGAATTATTGGTTGCGGAGACGTAGCTGAAATTAAAAGTGGTCCTGCTTTTCAAAAAGTAGAAAATTCTTTTTTAATTAATGTGATGAGAAGAAATGAAGAGAAGGTAAAAGATTTTGCAAAAAGACATAGAGTTGCAAATTGGACGACTAATGCATCAGAGTTAATAAATGATAAATCTGTAAATGCAATTTATATTGCAACACCTCCTTCTTCGCATTTAGAATATGCCCTTGAAGCATTAAAGGCGGGGAAAGATGTGTATTTAGAAAAACCAATGGTATTGAATAGTAACGAAGCTACAGTTCTTTCTGAAGCGGTTATTGACGGTAATAATAAAGTAACTATAGCACATTACCGTAGAAGTCTACCAATATTTTTAAAGGTTAAGGAGTTATTACTTTCTAATTGTATTGGAATCATTTCCTCTGCTAAAATTACAATTGCACAATCAAAAAAAGCAAATATAATTGCTAAAACGGATGTAAACTGGAGAATAGATCCTACAATTTCTGGAGGTGGATATTTTCATGATATTGCTCCTCACCAATTAGATTTGATGTATTATTACTTTGGTGATATAGCATCAATAAAAAGTATTGATTTAGAAAAAAATAAAGCATCATATGAGATTGTAAAAGGCGTAATCCAATTTAAAAATGGAGTTCAATTTAATGGTAGTTGGGATTTTAATGCATTATCAGATACTGATAATTGTACAATTACTGGAGAAAAAGGAAGTATTTCATTCTCATTTTATGGAGAAGAAATTAGTGTGTCTATTGATGGAAATGTAAAAACCTATCAGTTTTCAAATCCCAAACATGTGCAACAACCAATGATAGAAAGAACAGTAGGTTACTTTTTAGGTAATAATACAAACCCTTGTAGTGTTGAAGAAGCAGCAATAGTAACCAAAATTATGGATGTTTTTTGTGGGAACAAATAAATGAGAGAAAATAAAAATATACAAAAACTCACTTTTATTTTATTGATGATTTTATCAGTATATCTGAATGCTCAAAACCCAATTGTCCCAAATAAAGGTTTAAACGATCCTCATATCCATATTTTTAACGATACTGCCTATGTATATGCTTCGCACGATAAATCTATTAAAAATAGAAAATTTATTATGGAAGATTGGTGGATTTGGTCTTCTCCAGATTTAATTAATTGGAAAAAAGAAAGCGTTTTAAAACCAAAAGACACGTATATAGAGGATGTAAATTTTACACGATGTTGGGCTACTGATGTTGCCTATAGAAATGGTAAATATTACTGGTATTTTTCTGAAGGGAATCAGCAAACAGGTGTTGTAGTTGGAGATTCTCCAACTGGTCCATGGAAAGATCCTTTAGGGAAACCATTGTTAACGTCTGAATTAACATCAACTGACGAATATGATATGGCTATTTTTGAAGAAAATGGAGAGCATTATATCGTTTTTGGAGTTTGGGATTATTATATAGCGAAACTAAATTATGATATGATTAGTTTGGCTGAAAAACCTAGAAAACTAGAGGTCAATAATGCAAGAGGACCTTATAACCAAGATGGAAATAATCTAGAAAAACCTACTGACGATAAGCCTTTTTTACATAAATATAATGGGAAATATTACTTGTCTTGGGGTTGTTTTTATGCAATGTCAGATAATTTATATGGCCCTTATGATTACAAAGATTCCGTTATAAAACAAGAAAGTTTTGTAACAGGATATGATTCACCAACTTGGCCAAATGGTTTTCAACAAGGTAGGCATGGCTCTTTCTTTGAATGGAATAACCAATGGTATTATGCGTATTGTGATATTAGTCAAACAGGAAATCGTTATTTTAGAGATACGTTTATAAGCTATGTTCATTATAAAGAAAATGGAGAAATGTCAACCATAAGAGTCGATGGAGTTGGAGTAGCAAATTATAATGCAAGTGCTAAAATTGAAGCAGAAGATTATTTTAAAGCAGAAGGAATAGAAAAAAAAGAAACAGAGAATGGTTTTGTTATAAAAACAAATGCAATTAAAAGTTATTTAAATTTCAAAAATGTTAAAGGATTATCAAAAAAATCAAAAATGACGCTAAAAGCTTCAAGTAGTAAAGGAGCAAAATTTGCAATAAAAATTTTGAGAAATTCCTTAAAAGGAGAATTAATAGGCTACAAAACAATTGAAAGTATAAGCGATAATGATTATTTTAGAGATATTACTTTTAGTTTAAAAAAATTACAACAAAAAGAAGATATTTATTTAATTATAGAACAATTAACCAATAATCAATTACAAATTGATTCATTTTCATTTTCAAAATAAAAACAACCAATGAAAAAAACACTAATTTTATTTTTATCAATTACACTTTTTTATGCTTGTGGAAAAACTGCATCAAAAAAAGGTTACAAAGACGCTTCTTTATCCATAGACGAGAGAGTGGACGCTTTATTACCGTTACTATCTCTTGAAGAAAAAGTGGCGCAAATGCGAATTTTTCATGCAAGTATTGGGACTAAACCAGATGAAAATGGAAACTTAAAACTCTCAAAAAGAGTTATTAAGAAACTGAAATTAGGTATTGCTGGAATTAAAAACCCAGGAGAACACATCGATCCCGTTGCTGCTGCTAAAATGAATAATGAATTGCAAAAATACATCATCGAAAATAATAGATGGGGTATTCCAGCTTTGTTTGTTACAGAATCTTACAATGGAGTAGATGCAGAAGGTTCAACAGTTTTTGGTCGTCCAATGACATCTGCAGCATCATTTAATCCAGAATTAGTGCAAAGACAATGGGATGTAGTAGGAAGAGAAGCACGTTTAAGAGGTATGCACATGTGTCATTCACCAGAAGCAGATGTGGTAAGAGATCCACGTTTTGGTAGAATGAGTGAAGCCTTTGGAGAAGATACGTACTTAACAACGCAAATGGTTAAAAACGCAGTTATTGGTGTACAAGGAAACTATGAAGGTTTAGGAAATGGAACACATATTGGAGCAGTTGCAAAACATTTTGCAGGTTATGGACAAGTGCTAGGTGGTTCTAATTTTGCTGCTATTGAAATTTCTGAAAGAACATTAATCGACGAAATTTATCCTCCTTTTGAAGCGGCTATAAAAGAAGCTAGAACTTTAGGAATTATGGCTTCTCATGGAGATTTAAACGGAGTTGCTTCTCACGGAAATCCAGAATTATTAACAGGAGTTTTAAGAAATCAATGGGGGTTTGAAGGTTATGTAGTTTCAGATTCTAATGATATTGCTCGTTTGTATTACTTTATGAAAGTAGCAGAATCACCAGAAGCTGCTGCTCAAATGGGCTTAGAAGCTGGTATTGATATCGACTTATACGCAGAAGATTCGTATTCTTATTTACCAAAAATGGTAGAGAAAAACCCTGAATTGATGAAATTGATAGACAGATCTGTAAGACGTGTTTTAAGAACAAAATTCATTCTAGGTTTGTTTGATAATCCTTATATAGACATAGAGGAAACTAAAAAAGGTGTTCGTGCTGAAAGTTCTTTAGAATTAGCTAAAGAATCAGATTTAGAATCAATTATTTTATTAAAGAATGAAGAGAATACTTTGCCTTTAAATAAAAATAAAAAAACGAGAGTAGCTCTTTTAGGTCCTTTATTAAAAAAGAACACTAAAGAAATGTTTGAATCTGCAGTTGGCAACAGTAATATTAAATTTGTATCAGAAAAAGGATTTAACTTAACGAATGAAAAAGGTGGTGCTCCAGAATTATTAGAAAGAGATCCAAAAGCAATTGCTAAATTGGTAAATATTGCTAGAAGTTCAGATGTTGTGGTGTTGTTTTTAGGAGGTGATAAATATACAGCTAAAGAAGCTTATTTTAGCAACAGTACTTTAGGAGATAGAGCTACTATAGATCCTGTTGGACCACAAGATGAGTTGGTAGAAAAGATTACAGCTTTAGGTAAAAAAGTAATTGTGGTATTAAAACATAGAAGAACTTTATCTATTAATGCCATCTCTAAAAATGCTGATGCCATTTTAGATACTTGGGATTTAAGTGAATTTGGAGATCACTCTACTGCTAAAATAATTTTTGGTGATGTTTCTCCTTCAGGAAAATCTCCTGTAACGATTCCTAGATCAATTGGGCAATTACCTTACCATTATAGTATGAAAGAAATCAACTACAAAAAAGAATACTTATTCTTAGAAAAAGGACCTATTTATCCTTTCGGCCATGGATTAAGTTATGGTGATTTCGAATATTCTGATATTAAAGTTTCAAGTGCAGAGATTACCCCAGATTCAGAAATTACAGCTAGTATAACAGTTACCAATAAAGGGAATGTAAAGGCAAAAGAGGTTGTACAGTTGTATGTTAAAGATGAAATTGGTTCTGTAACAAGACCAGACAAAGAATTAAAAGGTTTTCAGAAAATTGAATTCGCTGCAGGAGAGAGCAAAACAGTATCATTTACCATTACTCCAAAAATGTTGGAATTTACAGGGATTTCAATGAAAAAAGTATTAGAAGCTGGAGATTATACCTTAAAAATAGGAACATCATCTCAAAAGTATTTAGAAGCAACATTTAAACTAAAAAAATAAATTAAAATGAAGAAATCACTTTTAACGATATTAGCAGTTGTACTAATACTTTTTAGTTGTTCAGTTACGCAAAAAACGGTTGCTCAAAAGTCTATAAACTTAGATAATACAGCAATTCAAAAGTCTATGATTAAGGCTTTAGAGTGGCAAGAAGCACATCCTATTTTTGCAATACATCCAACAGATTGGACAAATGGTGCCTATTATACTGGTGTTGCAAGAGCACATAAAACAACAAAAAATATGATGTATATGGCTGCTTTAAAAAACCAAGCAGTTTGGAATAATTGGCAAACGTATAAAAGAATATATCATGCAGATGATGTAGCAATTTCTTATAGCTATTTATACGTTGCTATGAACGAAAGTAGAAGAAATTTTGCAGATTTAGAACCAACAAAAAAATTCTTAGATGAGCATTTGTACGAAGATAATAGATGGAAAGAAGGGAAGGATAAAAGTCATGAAGATAAAACCATTTTATGGTGGTGGTGTGACGCTTTATTTATGGCACCTCCAGTAATTAATTTATATGCAAAACAAACAAAAGAACCAAAGTATTTAGATGCAATGCACAAATATTATATGGAGGCTTACGATAGGTTGTTTGATAAAGAAGAAAACTTATTTGCAAGAGATATGCGTTTTATTTGGAAAGGAGATGGAAAGAATAAGAAAGAGCCAAACGGAAAAAAAGTATTTTGGTCTAGAGGAAATGGTTGGGTAATTGGTGGTTTAGCGTTATTATTAGAAGATATGCCAAAAAATTATAAGCACAGAGGTTTTTATGTCAATTTATATAAAAAAATGGCCGCTAGAATTTTAGAAATTCAACCAGAAGATGGTTTATGGAGAACAAGTTTGTTAAGTCCAGAATCTTACGATCATGGTGAAGTTAGTGGAAGTGGATTTTACACATTTGCTTTAGCTTGGGGAGTAAACAATGGTGTTTTAGACAGTAAAACCTATACACCAGCCATTAAAAAAGCATGGAAAGGTTTACTAGCTTGCCAACATGAAGATGGTAGAGTTGGTTGGGTTCAAAATATTGGTGCTTTTCCAGAGCCTGCATCTAAAGATAGTTGGCAGAACTTTGGGACCGGGGCGTTTTTAATGGCAGGAAGTGAAGTTTTAAAGTTAAAGAACTAAAAATACTTGGAAATGGAGCAGCGGTTAGCATTTAAAATGAAGTTAAAAGTAGGGCAAAAAGAAGAATATCGTAAAAGGCATAATGCAATTTGGCTTGAATTAAAATTGTTATTAAAACAAGCAGGAGTTAGTGAGTATTCCATTTTTTTTGATGAAGAAACTAATACGCTCTTTGCTTTTCAGAAGGTTAAATGGGGAGCTAGTTCACAAGATTTATCAGAAAATATCGTTGTGAAAAAATGGTGGGATTTTATGGCAGATATTATGGAAGTAAATCCTAACAACTCTCCAATTTCAAAAACTCTAGAAGAAGTTTTTTATTTAGAGTAATTCAATATCCCCCACAAAAAATAAATTAAATTCATAGTAATGAGAAGAATATTATTAATAGTGCTTTTTACAAATCTATTTATTGCCTGCAATTCGGAACAAAATTCAGATACATCAGTAAGTAAAAAAGACAAAGAAATTGCCAATAAAGTACAAGACTTAATTGGTACAATGACTTTAGAAGAGAAAATTGCTGAAATGACGCAAGATGCTCCAGCTAATGAACGCTTAGGAATACCCTATATGAAGTATGCAGAAGCATTGCATGGAGTATGGCTTGTACTGGATTATTATGGGAATACAACTGTATACCCACAAGCTATTGCAGCTGCTTCTACTTGGCAACCTGAGTTAGTAAAAAAGATGGCTTCACAGACAGCTTTAGAAGCGAGGACTTTAGGAGTTACACATACTTATTCGCCTAATTTAGACGTAATTTCTGGAGATCCAAGATATGGTAGAGTAGAAGAATCTTATGGAGAAGATCCTTATTTGGTATCTAGAATGGGTGTTGCATTTATACAAGGTTTGCAAGGTATGGGTGATGAACGTTTTGATGAAAACCATGTAATGGCAACAGCGAAGCATTTTATAGGTTATCCAGAAAATAGACGTGGTATTAATGGTGGTTTTAGTGATATGTCTGAACGTCGTTTACGTGAGGTTTATTTACCACCTTTTGAAGCGGCTATAAAAGAAGCTAAGATAGGTTCTCTTATGCCAGGTCATCAAGATTATAATGGTGTTCCAAACCACATGAACACTTGGTTATTGAAAGATATTTTAAGAGATGAATTAGGTTTCGACGGTTTAATTGTTTCTGATAATAATGATATTGCCAGATTAGGGACTATGCATTTTATTGCAGAAACTAGAACAGAATCAGCTATCTTAGGATTAAAAGCTGGTGTTGATATGGATTTAGTGATTGGAAAGATTGAGAAGCTAGCAGCATATAATTCTAAAGTACTGAAAGATACAATAACAAAGAATCCTGAATTGGAAAAATATATTGATAAAGCAACCTCTCGTATTTTAACGGCAAAATATCAATTAGGATTATTCGATGCAGCACCAAAAGAAATTGATACAAAAACGATAATTGCTGGGACCAAAGAGCATCAAGATTTTTCTTATGAAATGGCAAAAAAAGCCATTATTTTATTAAAAAATGAAAATAATGTATTGCCCTTAGACCTATCAAAAATAAAATCTTTGGCAGTAATTGGACCAAATGCACATGAAAACAAACCTAAAAAAGGAACCTATTCTTTATTGGGGGGTTATTCTGGTTTGCCTCCTTTTTATGTTTCGGCTTTAGACGGAATTAAAGCTAAAGTTGGTGATAAAGTAAAAATTAATTATGCAAAAGGTTGCGATTTATTAAGCAATTCTAAAAAGGGATTTCCAGCAGCAATTGCAGCAGCAAAAAAATCTGATGCAGTTGTTTTAGTCATTGGAGGTTCTAGAAAAACAGGAGGAGAAGGCGTAGATAGAGCTGATTTAGATTTATATGGTGTGCAAAAAGAATTGGTAAAAGCAATACATAAAACAGGGAAGCCTGTTGTGGCTGTTCTAATAAATGGTAGACCTTTATCTATTAATTATGTTGCAGAAAAAATTCCATCAATTTTAGAAACGTGGTATTTAGGTATGCGTTCTGGAGATGCTATTGCAGATGCTATTTTTGGTGATATAAATCCTGGAGGAAAATTAACAGTTTCTTTCCCAAGATCTGTTGGTCAAGTTCCAGTAACCTATTTAGAAAGACCAGATTTTATTGGTTCAGGAAAAGGTCAATTTAAAAATGCAGATAAATCGCCTTTATTCCCTTTTGGATTTGGTTTGAGTTATACAACCTTTAAATATGGTTCACCTAAATTTAAAAATGCTACTATTTCTGCTGATGGAGACACAACCATTTCTGTAGAGGTAACCAATACAGGAGACAGAACAGGAGATGAAGTGGTACAAATGTACGTAAGAGACGATTTTGCTTCTGTTGGGCGTTATAATAAAATGCTAAAAGGTTTCGAACGTATTTCTCTAAAACCAGGAGAAACAAAAACAGTAACTTTTCAATTAGGTTTTGATGAATTAAACATCTTAAATCAACAAATGAAAAAAGAGGTAGAGCCAGGAACTTTTACAATTTCTGTGGGAGCTTCTTCACAAGAAAAAGATTTGAAAAAAGCTATTCTTCGTGTAAAATAGTTTTTCTGTTATAATAGCAAGAGCCTCATATTTTAAATTAATATGAGGCTTTTTTGATCTGTTTCAGGACTGTAAAGGATAATTTTTTTTAAGTAGCATTAATTTTTCTTGAAAAGTCAATTAATAGTAAAACGATAAAATTTGGTAAGAAATTAACAATTTTATGGCTTATTTAGAGTTTTGATTAATAGCAACTCAAAAAATTAGAGTAAATGAAATCAGAATTAAAGAACAAAACAAACTTTAATCTCAAACTATTTTTATTAACTCTTGTAGCAATAGAAATAGTGGTTTGCTACTATGCATACTATATTCTAGGAGAGATCAAACAGTTTTTTTGTTTTTTAATATTGTCTTTAAATATATTGCCGTTTTTATTGTATTATTTTAAAATAAAAAAAATCGCTTTCATTTTAGGTTTAACAATTGGTTTACTCTTAATTCCCTACCAAAGTTTTTTATTTGTAAAATGGGTTCCTTTAAAAAAAGAATCAGCACAAATCATCAAATATATTTATGGTTATCAAAGGAATAATAGAGAATTTCCACAGAACATTTCTCATTACGAATTTAAAAATCCTAATTTGATTGGTTATTTTACATATAATACAAGTCTTAACGGTTTTGGTTTACAGTATTGTATTGGAACTAAAGGAACTACTCATTACTATTATCATAATGATTGAAAATGGGAATATTATCCAGATTAAAACCACCTTTTAGTATCAGTTTTAAATTAAAAAAATTAAATGTCTAAAAAACTATTTTAATTATTTATCAACCTTTTCGTGTTCTGTGTTAGCCCATCTTATTTGTGCTCTACCTCCTCGAACACGATATGCACCATATCTAATTTTTGATTGTGTTCCTCTATCAGGTTCAGGAATATTCCAATTAAAAGTTTCATTTCCAATTATTGCATTACAATAGTGTATTTTTTTTGAAGAATCGTTTGGGTCTTCTTTAAAACCTACCTCCATTACAAAAGAAGTAATCTCGTTTTTATTAACTCGTTTTAATAACACAACTTCTCTACCACTTCCTGATCCACCACGCACTAATATACGTTCTGCATAAATATCAAACGCAACCTGTTTGTCTGCGTTAATACCTGTACCGTAAACGGGATGTGCTCTATATAAACAAATAGCAGGATCTGCAGAACCACCACCACCAGTATGTTGACCCTTAGCTTGAGCGATATAACTTCCACTAGTGTCAAAAGAACCTGTATCTCCAACTTCTAATATTCTAAAGTCTCCAGTAAATTTAACATATGAACCTACGTTAGGGTTTGCTATAGGCAATGAGCGTTCCATTCGAGGTTGTAAGGTATTTGTTGCATCCTGGTTATTAGATCCAGCTGTTATATTGTATATACCCCATGTAATACCATCAATTGTACTTTCTTTATAATTGGCATAACAAGTTCTGTCGTCAATAGTCCCTACATTAACAGGGTTTGTTAAATCGTTTGATGTTCTAGTAGCATTTGCACCATCATCATTGCAAGTAGTATAATTGCCTGTATCTTCATCTGCAGCTATAACTGTAGGCTCTTGCTCAATAAATTCAAAGTCTTCAATAGATACACCTCCAAGGCTATCATTGTCATCACTTGTACAAGAAAAGAAGATACTAAAGACAATTAACAATTTAATTGTAATAGCTTGAACATTTGATTTTACTTTTATCATGTTTTTCAAAATTTGATCAAAAATATTAAATTACTATTATATAACTATCCTGATGAATGCTGATAAAAACTATTATATTGAGAAAATCTGCTTGTAAATCATTCTTCTATAAATTTATTTTTTGTACATAAACTAATCGGTTGTATTTCTTATAGAAAAATAAATGATTAATTTTAACCTGATATGGCAGGATACTTATTTCAAAATAAATTAATAATTTTAATATAAAATAGAGTAAAATGAAGAGTAATTTAGTCTTGTTTTTGTTAACATTATGCATTCTTTCTTGCCAGTTGAAAAAGGGAAATATCGAAGATAAAACCTATAGTACGGACTTAAAAGAGTTGTCCCAAAATTTTAAATCACCCTCAAAAGAATACCATCCAGAAACTTGGTTTCATTTAAACGGAAACAATATAAGTAAAGAAGGATTAAAGAAAGATTTACAAGCAATTAAAGAAGCTGGGTTACAAGGAATTCATTTGTTTAACAAAGCAGGTAGAGCTTTTCCAAACGTAAAACCCATTAAAATTTTATCCCCAGAATGGGAAGACATGATTCGTTTTGTAGCTGATGAATGCAAACGTTTAGGGTTGAAATTTACAATGCAAAATTGTCCTGGATGGTCTATGACTGGTGGACCATGGGTGCCAGCAGAAGAAGCGCAACGTGAATTGGTAGAAACAACGTATCATATTTCTGGAAACAAAAAATTCAATGAAATTTTAAAAATTGATTCTTTATACCATACTCCAGATTACAATTATAAAGATGTACAAGTAGTCGCTTTTCCAACTCCAGAAGGAGTGAATTCAAAGCCTTTTAATCCATCAAAAATAGAAACCAATAACAATTTAGTTCCTTGGAAAGCTATTTTTAATCCAAATTCTAAACTGATTGTAACAAGAAAAACAACCCATTTAGATCAACCTTTAAAAACCTACCGAAAACAAGGAGTTTTTAAAGATAACAATCAAAAAACTTGGGTTAAAACTACCTTTGATAAAAAAGTAACAATACGTTCCATTGTTTTACCACAATTACGTCATCTAATTTTGAACTTTCAATACCCAAAAATGGATATTGCTATCAAGGTTGAAGCATTATTAGATCAAGGATTTACAGAAATTACTACCTTAAATCTACCTGATGGAAATTGGAATGACAGACGAAAGCATTTAACTTTAGCTATTCCAGAAACAACGTCAAGAAAATTTAGATTCACTTTTTTAGGAAAACATTCTATTGCACCAGAATTTATAAGATTGAGTGCAAAACCTATATTACACAATCACGAAGCAAAAGCTGCAAAAGTTTTAAGACGATTAGAAAAAGACTTTGTATATGAGTATGCTGAAAACACAATTATTGATGCAAATAAAATTATAAATCTTACAGATAAATTAACTACTGATGGAAAATTGACTTGGGATGTTCCTCAGGGAAATTGGACGATTGTTCGTTTTGGACATATTAATATGAGATTAACCAATAAGCCTGCAGTTCCAGAAGCTACAGGTTGGGAATCTAGTAAATTAGATAAAATAGCCATAGAAAATCATTTAAAAAACGGAATGATTGGTGATTTGATAAAACCAGGAGGTCCAATTGGAGATGGAAAATTACAAGGTCTGCTAATTGATAGTTGGGAAAGTCACGTACCAACTTGGACAGTCAATTCTGAAGATTTATTCAAAGAATTTGAAACTCGAAGAGGGTATAGTATGAAAAAATACTTGCCAGCAACTATGGGTTTTATTGTGGATGATGCCAATACAACAACCAAGTTTTTAAGAGATGTGCGCCAAACTATGGACGATGTTTTTATTGATAATTTCTTTACACATTTTGCAACTATAGCTCACGAAATGGGTGCAGATGTGTATACAGAAGGTGCAGGAGGTGAAGTTCTGCCCATAGATCCAATGCGTTATTATGGAGTTAGTGATATTCCAATGACTGAATTTTGGTATCCAAAATCTCCATCAGCACAAAACGAATATGCTAAACCCATTTACAATGCTGCATCTGCAGTCCATTTATACAACAAACCAAAATTGGCTGCAGAGGCTTGTACTCAAGTTGGTGTAAAATGGAATGAACATCCGTTTTCTGTAAAATATCTTATCGATTATAATTTTGCAAAAGGTGTTAATCATTTGGTGTTTCATACGTTTTCTCATACCCCACAGACAGATGTTTTTCCTGGTTCGAGCTTTGGAGGAAATATCGGTTTTCCATTGGTAAGACAACAAACGTGGTGGAAATATATGCCAGAATGGATTGAGTATTTGTCTAGAAATCAATATGTGTTGCAACAAGGAGAATATGTGGCAGATGTGTTAAGATATTATGGAGATCATTTTGATAGACCACCATTTGATCTGGATTATTTTCCAAAAGGATATCGTTTCGATTATTTAAATGAAGAAATTTTACAAGAAAAGTTAAGTATTAAAGACGGAAAAATTCATGTTAAAAATGGAGGTGATTATAAAATTATTACACTAAGAGATTCAGAGAGTATGTTGTTATCAACCCTTAAAAAACTTAAAGAATTGGTATTGGAAGGTGCTGTGATTTTAGGCGATAAACCTAAAGATTCTCCAAGTTTAATGGATGATAAAAATGATTTAGAAGAATTAAAATCTATTGTTGAGGTGTTATGGGGAAATTCTAAAAACGGTGTTAAACAAGTTGGGAAAGGAAAAGTATATTGGGGAAAAACTTTAGAAGAGGTTTTAAAAGAAGAGAAAATTGATAAAGATGTAATTGTACCTGAAAATGTAAATATCAGTTGGATTCATAGAGAAATAGAAGATGCTCATATTTATTTTGTGGCTTCTAAAGATGAAAATCCTGTTGATGTTTCCTTAAGCTTTAGAATAAAGAATTTAACTCCACAAATTTGGGACGCAGTTAAAGGAAATCAACAATACGCAAAGATTTGGAAAGCCAAAGATGATAGAACAAATGTTGTACTTTCTTTACCTAAAAATGGAAGTAAAATTATCGTATTTTCTAAAAGTGATAAAAAACCAATCGCATCAAAAGTTACGCTGAATGATGAAACTATTTTAGATACTAAAACTGGATGGTATCAAATTCATAAAACAAAAAAATATCCAAAATTAACTTGGAATAAAAATGAATTTTCAGCTTCATTTTCTGGAGATTATATTTTTCACCGAGAAGGAAATGAAGATATAAAATCATCTTTTATCAAAGAAAAAACACTTCAAAATAATTGGAAATTGTCTTTCGATAAAGGTTGGGATAATCCAGAATCTATTCAAATTGATGAATTAAAATCACTCACAAAATTAAATAATGATGCTGTAAAACATTATTCAGGAACTATAACTTATACCAAATCAATTGATGTAAAAGAAATTGGAAACACTACCATTTTGGACTTGGGTGATGTTGCAAATATTGCAGAAGTATGGTGCAATGGTAAAAAAGTGGACGTAAAATGGGCTCCTCCTTTTGAGTTTGATATTAGTAAAGAAATCAAAAAAGGGAAAAATAAGTTAGAAATTAAAGTAACCAATACTTGGAGAAATCAGTTGATTTTTGATAATAGGAGACCAAAAGGAACTAAAAAAACTTGGACAACATCTCGTCCAAAAAACAACGAAACTGAGTTAGAAAAATCTGGATTAATTGGTCCTGTTATTCTAAAATCGAGTTTATTATTAAATTAGCTTTTAAAATAGTTTTTTTTCAGGATAGTTCAGGACACTTTCGCTTGAAACATAGAGTAATTTGTTTCTTATATCTAAAAACCATTATGATAAAAAATACTTTTAAATCAATATTATTAATTATTCTCCAATGCTCATTGAGCTTAGCAGCACAAGATGCTCCACCATCAGATGGTGTTTTTCGATTGAAAAATGTTGCTACAGGACAATATCTTACTGATGCAGGTACAAGTGCAACAGCAGTAACTATGACAGATTTAGATGAGGAAACACCAAGTACACATTTTAAATTTGTAAAAAGTGGATCTTATTATAATATAGATAGTCAGATTTTAGGAATTTTACGCGCGCCAGGTGTTGGAGGTCCTGGAGGAGCCTATGTAGTGGTTAGTACAACTAAAGCATCACCTGCAAGTGATACTGATAAAACTTGGACAATTTATCATAATGATACAAATGACACCTATAGATTTGAATCAAGAACAACAGGTAGATTTATGTATCATGAAGAAAATGGAACTGTAATCCATGCTGTAGTTGAAAATACAGATGATAGAAGTAATTGGAAACTTATTCCTTATGTACAAACACCAGTAGTGGTAGCAGCAGATGAAGATACAAGTACAGATCTAAATTGTCCATCTTCTGGTGAATTTCAGAATGATAGTACAAGAAATGTAGATATTGCAAATTCTGTTAATTTAGGTACTGCAGATGATAGAAGTTGTTACTCTGATTATTCAGAAAGTGAAGTTAACGGAAAAACTTGGGGTGTATACAATATAACTGCTGGATCTAACCATTGGGATGGAGAATCATTACAACCTAGAATTGAGCGTTCTCTGCCAAGATCTAGTGAAACTGGTATCGGTAGTTTCGCAAAATTTACAGGAACCTTTAGAATATTAGAAGTAGGAGATACAGGTTCTTTTAGTTCAAGTGGAAGTTATTTAGCACAGGCAAAAGGGAAACACTCTGGAGGAGGGGGTTCTAATGATCCTGCGATTCTTTTATATAGAGCTCATCCTGTTTATGGAGATGGTATTAATGCAGGTAAACAAGTCGCTTTTGATATTTATGCTGAACGTATTTTAGAACGTGGAGGAGAAGGTAGTGGTAGAGAAACTGTTTTCTTGAAACGAGTAAATAAAAATGAAGAGGTTGATTTTGTTATGGAAGTAGGTTTTAGACAAGATCCTAATGATTCTACAAAAAAAATACATTATTGTGATGCTGTAATTGGAGGTGACGTTTTTAATTATAATATTCCTTCACCAGAAAGAGGTACAGAGTCTGGTATTAGATATGGTGCTTACAGAGTAAGAGAAGGTAGAGCTCAGTTTAGATGGGCAAATACGACCTATCAAAAAGTAGAAGTTGAAGATAACAATACACCAGAGCCTTCTGATGATATTTTTAGATTGAGAAATGTGGCTACTGGACAATTTTTAACAGACGCAGGCGCAAGTGCTTCACCTGTTACGATGACAGATTCAGGAGAAGCACAAAATACACATTGGACTTTTGTAAAATCTGGTGATTATTATAATATCGATAGTGAAACCTTAGGAATACTTCGTGCATTAGGAACTGGTGCTGTGTATAGTACATCAAAATCTGCTCCAGCTTCAGATTCAGATAAAGTATGGACGATACATGAAACAGGAACAGAAAATATATTTCGATTTGAAGCTAGGAATAATAATAAATTTTTATACCATGAACAAGATGGAAGTGTTACTAATATTGTTGTTGATGAAAGTGACACAAGAAGTCATTGGGAAGCGATACCTACAAGTCAATCTTTAAGTGTTGATGATAATTTACTAAATACGGCATCTTTAAAAGTATATCCAAATCCCTCAACAAATGGTTTTACCATTGCCTTTCAAAATGTAAATAGTGCTCAAGTCCAAATTTATAATATACTTGGTAAAGTGGTGTATCGAAAAACAACTACAAATGGTATTATTGATGTTAAATCGAATCATAATTTCCCATCAGGAATGTATTTGGTGAAGGCTTTAACTGGGGATAATAAAGTATTTCATACAAAATTGATTATCAAATAAAATAATTAAATTTCTTTAATTTAACATAATTACTATATGTGTTTTGGAGAAATGAAAAAATCATAAAAATTATTATGAAAAAAAATACGTTAAAATTCCTTTTATGTTTCGCTTTTATATTCTATTCACTTTTTATAAAAGCACAAACAACAGCGCCTGATGAAGATACAGGTTCGTATACCACTTGTAATGCAGATGGCGCAAATGCCACAAGAACATCAAATGATTTACCAAACCCAGTAAATTTAGGTACTATTGATGATCGCAGTTGTTACGCTAATTACAAAGAAAGTAATGTTTATGGAAAAACATGGGGTATTTATAATATTACTCATAATTCTAATAATCAAGACTCAAACTCATTACAACCTAGAATAGAAAGGGCCTTAAGTGCTTCTCAGAAAACGGGTATTGGTAGTTTTGCTCGATTTTCTGGAATATTTAGAATTCTTGAAACAGGTAAGACTTCAAGTTCTGGATCGGATGGCAGTTACATAGCACAAGCTAAAGGAAAACATACTGGTGGTGGTGGCTCTGCAGATCCTGCGATTTGTTTGTATTTAGCAAAACCAGTATATGGTACAGGTGCTAATTCTGGAAAGCAAGTATCGTTTAATATCTATGCAGAACGCATAAAATATCGTGGAGGATCAGGAAGTGGTAGAGAAATTGTTTTTCTGAAAAATGTACTTAAAGATGAAGAAACTACTTTTGAGTTAGAGATTGGTTTTAAACAAGATCCAAACGATACCTCAAAAAAAATACACTATTGTAATGCAATAATTGGAGGCACAGTATTCGATTGGAATGTTCCTGAACCAGAAAGAGCAACGCAATCTAAGATAAGATATGGTGCTTACAGAGTAAAAGGTGGTAGAGCTCAAATTAGATGGGCAAATACAATGTATCAAAAAGCAGAGGTAGACAATCAGTCTTTAAGTATAGAAGATAATCAGTTATCTTTTTCTTCAATAAAAACATACCCAAATCCAACAAATGGTAATTTTACAATACAATTAAACCATATTGATACAGCATCAATAAGTATTTACGATGTTTTAGGTAAAAAGGTATTCCAAAAAACCAATGTGAAAGAAAGTTTAGAAGTAGTAAATCAAAATAGATTTAAAACCGGAATTTATTTGATTAAAGTGAGTAATCGAAATCAAAAAGTATATTATAATAAATTAATTATTAATTAATTAATACTTATCATTATAAGATTATAAAAACTCAGAAATTTTTTCTCAGTTTTTTTTGATGGTTATTTTAAGAAACTTTTGATTAAATAGAATATTAGATTTTGCCCTTAGCTTTCTTATGATTAAAACAGGATGAAACAGGATAGGTTATAAAGAGTTTGTTTCTATTTTACAAACTCAAAATTTTCCTTTATGAAAAGACGTAATTTTTTGCAACTTTCAGCATTAGCAGGTGTTGGTTTATCGCTACCAATGTCAGGCCTATTAAATGCTTGCACTAGTCATCCAGAACATTCTTTAGAATTTAAAAATTTAATTTCTGGTTTGTTAAAAGATTGGAGTGATGGGATGCTAAAAGTACAGATTAATAACCCGTCTAATTTAGATGTTCATGGTGCTTTAGGTTGCCCATCTTGTTCACATATTCATGGACGTTGTATGGATGCAGTTTATCCATTTTTATATATGGCAGATAAAACTGGTGATGAAAAATATGTGGAAGGTGCTAAATTAGTAATGACTTGGGCAGAAAATAATGTTTCTCAAGAAAGTGGTGCTTGGACTGTAATTAAAAATCCAAAATCTTGGAAAGGAATTACCGTTTTTGGAGCAATTGCTTTAGCAGAAGCATTACATTATCATGGTCATGTTTTAGATGAAGCAACTCGAAAAGCTTGGACAGTTCGTTTAGAAAAAGCAGGACAATATATTTACGATACTTTCACAATAGATTTTACGAATATTAATTATCCAGGAACAGCAGTATATGGATTGAATTTAATTGGGAATGTTCTAGGAAGAGAAGATTTTAAAGCGAAGAGTAAAAAATTAGCTTCTGAAGTAAAAGTATATTTTACAGAAAACGAAGGATTACTATTTGGAGAATGTAAAAAGAGCTCAAGTAAGTTAAGTGAAAAAGGCTTGCAAGGTTTAGATTTAGGATACAATGTAGAGGAAACCTTAAATAGTTTGGTAATGTATGCCATCAAGGAAAAGGATGATGAATTATTACAAATTTTAACCAAATCTCTGAACAGTCATTTAGAATTTATGTTACCTGATGGAGCTTGGGATAACAGTTGGGGTAACAGAATGTACAAATGGAGTTATTGGGGAAGTAGAACCTGCGATGGAAGTCAACCCGCATTTGGAATGATGGCGAACATCAATCCAGCATTTGGAACAGCAGCTGTAAAAAACACAGAATTATTACAAAGATGTACAGCAGATGGATTAATTCATGGAGGTCCTGGTTTTATTGAAGCTGGTATTCCACCTTGTGTGCATCACACTTTTACGCACGCAAAACCATTGGCAGCTTTATTGGATCATTGGGATCATTTACCAGAAATTAATGCAAATGCTAATTTACCAAGAACCACTGCAGATGGAGTAAAACACTTTAAAGATTTAGATGTGTATCTTTTTTCAAGGGGTGATTGGAGAGGAACAGTAAGTGCTTACGACGCAGAATATCATTATAAGTACGATTATCGTCAAGCTTCAGGTGGTGCTTTAGGAGTTTTGTATCATAATAAAGTTGGTCTTTTGTGTGCAGCAAGTATGGCAGAATATGCTCTAGTTGAAAAAAACAATCAACAAGTACAACCTGGAAAAGATATTTGTTTAACTCCAAGAGTTGAGGTCTATAAAGATGATGTTTGGTACACAAACTTATACGATTTACCAGCAACAGTTGCTTCTAAAGATGAAAATGGTACGATTGAGTTGGTTGCAGATGTTAAATTAAAAAATGTAAAAAGAGAAGAAGTTTCAGGAACTGCTTCTGCATTTGATATTGCATATAATTGTTCTGCTGACAAAACTGAAATTAAAGTAAGTACAAAACAAGATATTGAAGCACAAACTGCTTTTGTATTGCCAATTGTATCTCCTTCAATTGAAGTAGTTACTAACATTAGTGAAAACGAAATAACCATTCAAAAACCAGAAGGGTTAGTAATTATTAAAGCAAATTCACCAATAAAAACCAAAGCAATTTCAGGCAACAGAACCTTTAATATGGTTCCTGGAGTAGAAGCAATTCCTTTTGAAGTGTTTTTTGAAAAAAACATTAAAACTATAAGTATTTCGATTAGTATCTGTTAATACATTTGAACTTAAATTTCACTAAAATTGAATTCATTAGGCTTATAAAAAGCTATTTATTAATTAGTTGATTTTTGTTAATAAAAATTTTATGAAAAAAAATTTGGTTTTGAGGTTCACATAAATAGAGAAAAAATTTGTCGTGCAGGATTTGAAAAAGAAAACTCTGTAGTTTCATGCATTTTAAGCTCTGTAAGACGAGAAAATAGTAATACAGAAGAATTGGACATTTCTATTACAGGTTTAAATTCTGAAACTAAACAATACGTAACTTGTCATAAAGGAGATTTAAAGAAAGGATACAGAATTATCTTAGAAGTTATTTCAGATAGTTTTGATGCTCCATCTTCAGTTCGAGAACCAAAATCTGAGAAAGAAATAATTGCAAGAAAAATGAAACAATACCAATGATTGCAAGAAGAGTTAAAAGAATATCTATAAAAAATATTTCTAACTCACTTTAAAAAGTAAGATTATTATTCCACTTAACAATTTCATTATTATACATCGCATCTAAAGCCATTTGAACACAAACAGCTGTTTTAGCACCAGAATTAATGTTTGATAAAGGCGGTTTGTTATTTATAATTGCATTTTTAAAATCCAATAAAGCTTGTTTACTTGGGTCTAAGTGTTCTATATTAATATAATAACCTTTGTCCTTGTCCCATTGAGCAGTTGCGCCACTTACTCCATCAACTTCACCCATTACTTTATTTTTCTTCCCCTCAGGATAAAACCAAGCATCCTTATAATCAATTATTAGGGTTCCTTTATCTCCTAAAACTTTTATTTGATACCCATCTTTAGCATTACTAGTTAAACAAGAAAATTTTGCTTTTACGCCATTTTTGTATGAATACGTTAAGTGCACATTATCATAAGTTTCTCTGCCATCTTTCCAATAATCAATGCCTCCTACACCCATCACTTGTGTTGGCGTTTCTCCTAAAACCCAATTGACAAAATCAATTTGATGAGAACATAATTCCGCAGTTAATCCACCAGAAAACTCTCTGTACATTCTCCAATTGACAGCTTTTTCTAAACTTGGATTTGGCACTCTTCTTCGCCAATTTCCATGTCTGTTCCATTGGCATTCGAAAGCGGTAATATTCCCAACTTTTCCTTGACGAATTAAATCGACAACATATGTATACAATCTAGAGCTGTGGTATTGATGTCCTGTTTGAAAAACAGTATTTGATGCTTTTGTTTTATTTACTAATTGCTGAATACCTTCATATCCTTTTGCCAAAGTTTTTTCACAATACACGTGTTTGCCAGCATCTAATGCATCAATAGCAATTTTAGAATGTGTGTTAAAAGGAGTTGCAATAATTACAGCATCTATATCTTTATTGTCTAAAAGTGCTTTGTAATTCTGATATCCTTTTGTTTTAGTATTTGATTTTGCAATACCATTTTGCAATCGAAAAGGAATAACATCTGAAGCAGCAATAACATTAATATCTTCAATTTTATTAATGATTGATGTTAAACCTGTACCTCTTTGACCAGTTCCAATAACTCCAAGATTAATAATGTTATTTGGGCTAAAATTCAGTTTTGATATATTGCCAAATACAGAGTTCGCAGTTAACATTCCTGCTGATGCAATTCCTGCTTTTTTTAAAAAGTTACGTCTTTTCAAATTTTACAATTTAGGTTCCCAACCAGGTTCATAAGTTCTAGACCAAAGTTTCATAGCATCTCTGTCAAATATTTTACCGGAATTTTCATCAACATTAAAACCTTTGTTGATTCTGTATGAAATATTAGCATAATGTGTTAACATTTGAGATACTGCACCAACTTCTATAGATGATGTTAATTTTTCTTTTCCTCTAATTGCATCGAAAAAATTAGTGACATGTCTTGTGGTTAAATTACCTCCACCACCTAAAGCAAGTCCACCTTCTTTTCTTCTAGATTTATTCTCTTTAATTAATTTTCCTTTTAAGTCGTACAATTCATAACCACCTCTATCTACAAATACCAATCCTTTAGAACCATAAATGATAGTTCCTCTTCCTCGTCCGTATTTTTGGTATGCATTTCTACTATCTCCATCCCATTGAATGATTCTGTTATCTGCAAATTTAAAAGTAGCTTCCATTTGGTCATACATTTCCCATCCATCACTTTTAAATTGTCTTTTTCCTGCAATAACATCTACATATTCTGGATACTTTACATCTAATGCCCAACGTGCAATATCTAACTCGTGTGTTGCATTGTTTCCCATTTCTGCAGTACCAAAGTCCCATCCATACCAATGCCAATTGTAGTTCCAAGTATCATGCATATACTCTTTTCTTGGTGCTGGACCTTGAAACAGCTCCCAATTTAATCCTTTTGGTGGAGCAGCTTTTACTGGCACAGGAACTTTTCCCCTACGATTTGTATAAAATGCTACAGCTTTATAAACTTCTCCAATAATACCATTATGAATTTCTGCAATAATCTCTTGACTTTGTAAAGAAGATCTTTGCTGATTCCCCATTTGTACAATTTTGTTGTACTTTTTTTGAGCAGCAACTACCAACTCATTTTCATGAGGATTATGACTACAAGGTTTTTCTAAATATACATGTTTACCTGCTTGCATTGCCATAATTGCTCCTGGTGTATGCCAATGATCTGGAGTTGCCATAAAAATGGCATCTATATTTTTATCATTGATAATATTTCTGATATCTTCTTCAGATTTAATCTTATAATCTATCTTTTTGCCAACTTTTTCTTGTGCTTTTTCTAATTGACTTGGCATTACATCGCATAAATATTTTAAGCGAACATTATTTTCTTTAGCAGCGATGCCATCTATAAAACCACCATATCTTCTTCCTAACCCCTGAATAGCCAAGTTTATTCGATCATTGGCCCCAATAATATTATTGTAACTTTTTGCAGACATTGCATTAGTAGTTCCTACTAAACCAATTCCCGCAGCTGCTGTAGCTGTTTTTTTTATAAAATTTCTTCTAGATGTATTCATTATTTTTTCTTTTTTGTTTTAGGGACTCTAATCTTAATATTTCTAAACGATACTTTATCTCCATGATCTTGTAATAAAATCTGACCTTTTTCTAAAAGCCCAAAATTTGGCCATTTTGCATATTTACTTCCAGCAACCAGTTTTAAGAATTCTTCACTTCCACGATCATATTCTAAAACTTTAACATCATTCACCCAATGTTCTACATGATTGTTTATCGATTTGATATAAGCGTTGTTCCACTCTCCAATTGGTTTCAAAGGTTTTATTGGAGCTGCTTTCATTAAATCGTACAAAGAACAAACTGTTCTGCTTCCTTCATAAGAACCTCTTTTTGCATCTACATGTAATGCATCATCTAATATTTGATATTCTAAACCAATAGAAGAACCAGGTCCTTTATTAATTTCTGTATCTACATAGTATTTAATACCACTATTTGCACCAGCAGTTAATTTAAAATCTACTTGTAATTCAAAATTGCTATATTCTTTAGTGGTTACGATATCTCCACCTGCAGTTGATTCTGCACCACCAGTTTCAGCGACAATTAATTCTCCATTTTCAATAGACCAACCTTTATCAGGAAATTCAGTTAATTTAGCACCTCTCCAACCTTTAGTTGTTTTTCCATCCCAAAGCATTTTCCAACCAGACCTTTTCTCTTGAAATGTTAGCTTATTTTTTGTAATAATTGGTTTTAATGACGATTTTTGAGAGTATTTAGCAAGGTCAGTGGTTAAAATTTTTACATTTTTCCACATCGTTTGTTTTCCTAATTTATCTTTATTTTTTCCAATACTATGAACTTGAAGTCCAATAAAACCAGCAGCAGTTTTATCATCTATTAAATGAGCTGCAGGCACTCCATTTACCCAGGTTTTAATCGTGTCTGCAATCGCTTCTATTCTATAGTGATTCCATTCATTTTGTTTGAAAGCTTTTTGAGCTGCAACATTTTCTTTTAAAGGATTCAACCAAAGTCTTCTTTTTTCGTCATAAATACCTCCACTCCAAGCACGTTTTGAAGGATCTATCTCAACCTGATACCCATGTACCATTCCATCTCTATAATATGGCAGTGAATTACTACGAATTTGAATTCCAGAATTCATCACAGAATCTACTTTAAAATCAATTTCTAAAATGAAATCCATATATGATTTATCTGAACATAAAAAAGTATTTGGAGTATTTGGTTCTGTTGTGCCAATAATAGTACCATTTTCATTTTTATATGAGGCATTTCCTCCTTTAATATTCCAACCTTCAAGCGAATCGTTTGTAAAAAGATTTTCCCAAGGAGTTTCATTTTGATTGCATCCAGAAAAGCAAAATGCAATTAAAACCATAAATAATAAATTATAAAATTTCATAAAGTTAAGTTGAGTGTTTTTTAATAATTGAATCTTTACTTTCAAATTTATTTAATTGATCTCAATTTGACAACCTGCTGTGTCCTGCAGGAAAATGTTTGAGACTAAATATATTTCATTAAATATAAACTTATTTATTTTGCAGGAACCATCTGGTTTTTAAAATTCTTCTTTTATGGTATGGGAGAAAGTAAATTAGGCAATGGCGCAAGTTCATGGATTTTACACATGTCTACCATTATTTTAACAGCAAACTTTTGGGGTGTATACCGTAAGGAATGGCATGGTGTTGCTAAAAAAACTAAATGGACAATAACATCAGGAATTATAGTGATTATATCATCTGTTGTTTTGGTAGGAATAGGAAATTCTATATAGAAGTTAAACCTGATACTACAGGATAATAAAAAGCAAAATAAAAAATAATTTTAAAAATAATTTTATTTAAATAATTTATGGATACTTCAAATTGGGTACTACAATTTTTAGGACGCTTACATCCACTATTGGTACACTTTCCAATAGGTCTTTTGGTAGTTGCATTATTATTAGAGATATTAACTATAGGAGGTAAACGAAAAGGACTTAGAGAAGGTGTTAATTGGATGATTTATATAGGTACAGGATTTGCAGTATTTTCAGCACTCTTTGGTTGGTTCTTAAAAACTCAAGAAGCGTATACTGGCGATTTAGTAGATAATCATCAATACATAGGTATAGCAACAGCAGTATTAGCAATAGTTACAGCCATAATTTTAAAAAATAGTCTAAAAAAAACCATTGTAAATTTAAAAGCATATCGGTTTATGCTCTTTGCAACAGTAGTTTTACTTACCATAGCAGGACATTTAGGTGCCAACCTAACTCATGGCGAAGATTATTTAACATCCGTTTTTCCGGGTAGTAAAGAGGGATATAGCAATAAAGAATCGGGAGCATTACTATCTGAACTTAAAGGAGCAGATTCTTTATCAGAATTACAAAAAGATAAATTAAACTTAGAAGTAAGGGGTCTTTTTGCTCATAAATGTTACCAATGTCATAGTGAAAACAAGCAAAAAGGCGAGTTAGTGCTTGAAACTAAACGAGGTGTTTTTAAAGGAGGCAAAAGTGGACTGGCAGTTGTACCAGGTAAGCCAGAAGAAAGTGAAATTTACAAGCGTATTATACTTCCGGCTAATGATAAAAAGGTAATGCCTACAAAAGGTAAACTATTAACTACAGATGAGATAGCGCTTGTAAAACTATGGATTAAAGAAGGCGCACATTGGTCTGATAAAGCGGTGAAAGTTTTTCCAGAAGCAGCATTAGCCCTAGTGAAGCCAGAATTGCCAAAGGTTGAAGACATTACACATCCTATAGATAAATTAATAGCTATTTATTTTGATAAAAATAACCTGGATTGGCAAGAAGTTATTAACGATAGAGCTTTTATAAGACGTGCCTACATGGATGCTGTTGGGTTATTACCAGAACCAAGCGTAGTTAAAAATTTTATAAATGATAATAATCCAAACAAAAGAGAAGCGTTAGTTGATGATTTACTATATGATAATCAAAATTACACGCAACATTGGTTGAGTTTTTGGAATGATTTGCTACGAAATGATTACTACAGCGTAGGTGGAAAAAAACAGATTACACATTGGCTGTATAATTCGCTAATGAAAAATAAATCTTATGACCAAATAGTAACTGAATTGGTAAATCCCGTAAGAGGTTCAGAAGGTTTTATAAAGGGTGTGAAATGGCGGGGTGTTGTTAATGCTAGTCAAAGAACCGAGATGCAAGCAGCTCAAAACATTGGGCAATCTTTAATGGGTGTTAATGTAAAATGTGCGTCGTGCCATAACAGTTTTATTAGTAATTTAACATTAGATCAAGCTTATGGATTTGCAACTATATTTTCTGATTCCATATTGGAATTGAATCGCTGTGATAAGCCCATAGGTAAAATGGCGAAACCTAATTTTTTATATCCAGAATTAGGGAGTGTTGAGGGAGAAACCGTTAAGGATAGATTGTTAAAGCTATCGGAAGTGATGGTGCAGAGAGATAATGGGAGACTCTACCGAACCATTGCGAATAGGTTTTGGGATCGATTAATGGGGCGTGGTATTGTCGAACCTTTAGATGAAATGGATAATGCGCCATGGAACGCATTGGTATTAGATTGGTTATCAGCAGATTTTATAGATTCTGGTTCAAATTTAAAGCATTTAATTAAGAGCATCATGACATCTAAAGTTTATCAATTGCCTATGGTCAATTATAAAAAAGAGGAAGACTTAAAAGCAAAGTATGTCTTTAAAGGTCCTGTAACGCGTCGATTAAGTGCTGAACAATTTTCGGATGCTGTAAGTCAAATTATTGCGCCTTTATACCCGCAAGTGGCATTTAATCCTAACGGAGATGATATTAAAGCTATACGTATATGGCACCTAGAAGAAGAGTTGGGAAGAGTAGTGCTACCTGAACCTGGTAAAAGGTATTTTAGAAAATCGTTTAATGTTTCAAAAGAAACTATTAAAAAAGGAGAGGTTTTAATTTCGGTTGATAATTCTTTTGTACTTTATCTTAATGGAAAAAAGATATTACAAAATAAAAATTGGAAAGTCGTAGATAAAATAGATGTAACAAGGTATCTAAAATCAGGTAAAAATACTATAGCAATCATAGGCGAAAATAATGGTGCCATTGCAAACCCTGCTGGTATACTATTTGCTTTAAAGTTAAACTATGAAAATGGAAAAAGTATACTTTTAAAATCCGATAAATCTTGGGTGAGTTCTCGTGATTTACCTGAAGGCGATTGGGTTGCGGTTGCGTATGATGATAGTTCATGGAAAAAAGTTAGAAATTATAGTACCGGAAATTTTAAGAATTGGGGGCAACTACTTGATTTTACGTTTAAACCACACAACGAAAAATTTGCACGTGCTAGTTTGGTAAAACAACATCCGTTTATGAAAGCTTTAGGAAGGCCTAGTAGAGAAATTGTAACTACATCAAGAGAAGATCAAGCGACCTTATTGCAAGCTTTAGAACTTACAAACGGTGAATTTTTTAATTCAATTTTAGAAGAAGGTGCGCAATCGTGGTTAATAAAATATGGAGAGGATAGTAGTGCTATTGTAGATGATTTATATGAACAGGCATTGAATAGACAACCTTCAAATGAAGAAAAAACAATGATGCTGAATGTTTTAGGAAAGAACCCAAAACAAGAACAATTGCAGGATGTGTTTTGGGCGGTTTTAATGTCGCCAGAATTTCAGTTTATTAACTAAAAATAAAAAAATGGATACAAATAAGTCACGTAGAGATTTTTTGAAAAAAATGAGTGCTGCTAGTTTATCAGCAGCTGCAACTACAATTCCAGGATTTAGTTTTTTAAGTTCTTGTTCGCCTGAGGTTCAAAAAATGGCATCTACAGCAGATACTGTTATTTTACTCTGGATGGCAGGAGGCATGGCACATACCGAGACATTTGACCCTAAAGCTTATGTACCTTTTGAAAAAGGCGTAGAAAGCAAGAGAGTGTTAAGTACTTTTCCTAAGAAATCCACTATAGTTGATGATTTGTATTTTTCTGAAGGATTAGAGGGTATAGGGAGTGTAATGGATAAAGGAGCTATAATTCGTTCCTATAAATCTGCAGATTTAGGACATATTTTGCATACACGTCATCAATATCATTGGCACACTTGTTATGAGCCACCACAGTCTGTACAAGCTCCGCACATAGGGGCGTGGATAGCCAAGGAGTTAGGACCTGCGAATCCTGTTATTCCTCCTTTTATTGCTATGGGGCAACGTTTTACAATGGGGGAGTCTGAAGAGCTCAAAGCATTTCACTCTGCAGGGTTTTTAGGTACAGAATATGGGCCTTTTTTAATTCCAGACCCTTCAAGTGGTTTAGAAAGTGTGCGCCCACCAAAGGGCATGTCGCTTAAACGTTTTGAAGCACGTTATAAATTATATAAAGAACTAGCAAATAAGAGCGAGGTGATGGAGCAGGGTAGCGATTACCAGCGAGAGTCATTAATGCGTTCTATGGAGCAGTCGTATCGTTTATTAAATTCGCCCGAAGCTAAAGTTTTTGATTTATCAGAAGAACCAAAAGAAGTTTATGATACATACAATACAGGACGCTTTGGGTTAGGTTGTTTGTTGGCAAAACGATTAGCGATGAATGGAGGTCGATTTATTAGTGTGTCTACAGAATACGAACCGTTTTTGGGGTGGGATACGCACGAAAATGGACACACAAGACTTAAAAAAATGAAAGCGCTTATTGATAGACCTATAGCTCAACTTGTTAAGGATTTAGATGAAACAGGTCATTTAGATAGAACACTTATTATTTTGGCAAGTGAGTTTAGTCGAGATGCTATTATGGAGGGTAGACCTGGAGAACTTGTTAAAAATCAAGTAAATCAACCCGATATTATAAGAAAAGAAAAACACTATGGAATGCATCGTCATTTCACAGACGGCAGTTCTATTTTAATGTGGGGAGGCGGTGTAAAAAAAGGATTAGTTTATGGTAAAACTGCCGATGAAAGACCTTGTTCATCAATAGAGAATCCAGTAGTAATAGATGAAGTACATCAATCTGTTTATCATGCTTTAGGGATTCATCCAGAAACCCATTATGAAATAGAAGGTAGACCATTTTATACAACGCCAGATGGTAAAGGAAAGCCCATATTAGATTTATTTGGGAATTCTATGAAATCATCAAAAGAAAACATCGCTTAAAATTTAATTCCGTTATGACAAAGTCTAATATGAATCGTAGAACGTTTATAAATACAACAGCAAAAGCAAGTTTAGGTTTGGCAGTTGTGCCTCATTTTAACATATTAAAATCTAAACCAGAGATGTATGACGATATTATTGGTCATGGCGATTTTAAATATAAAGTGCATAAATCTTGGGGCGATTTAGATAGGGCTGTTACCCCTGTAAAGAATTGTCATGAAATGGTAATGGATTCTCAAGGAAGACTTATAATGGTGGGTGACGAAACACGTAATAATGTTTTAATCTACGATAAATCTGGTAAATTGTTAGATGCTTGGGGGGTACGTTACAAAGGAGGTCATGGATTGTCTTTGTGGAATGACGGCTCTGATGATTTTTTGTTTATTGCAGATACTAAAGGAGGAGAGATTATTAAAACCACAACTGATGGTAAAGAATTAATGATTATAGGGCATCCATCTTTATATGGAGCTTACGGCAAAAAGGATAAATTTAAACCTACCGAAAGTGCCATTGGACCTAATGGAGATATTTACATAGCCGATGGTTATGGGTCGCAGTACGTACTTCAATTTACAAAAGACGGAGAGTTTATTAGAAAAATTGGAGAAGGAAATGGCACAGGGCAAAACCAATTTCAAACAGCACATGGTGTTTGTATAGATTACAGAGGAAAAGGAGAGCCTACGCTACTTATAACCTCTAGAGCTAGTAATTGTTTTAAGCGTTTTACATTAGATGGCGTGTATATAGAGCAAATAGATTTGCCCGGAGCCTTTGTTTGTCGTCCTGTTATTCATAATGATCATTTATATTCGGGTGTATGTTGGTCTTCAGAAATTGACTATGATGCTTCAAGACGTATGGAAACTCACCCTACAAAAACAAGCCCAGGTTCTGGTTTCGTTACTATTTTGGATGACAGAGGTAAAGTAGTTTCCAACCCTGGTGGTACAAAACCAAAATACAAAAAGGGAAAGCTACAACGTATGGTTCAAGAAAAACCGATTTTTCGCCATTGTCACGATGTGTGTGTTGATAATGATGAAAATTTATACGTGTGCCAATGGAACGCAAATAAAGCGTATCCTATTAAACTTGAAAGAGTATAAGAAGCTTATAAAATTCCTTTAATCGTAAATTATCCAAAGATGATACAACCAAAAACAGATGATATTTTATTGAGTGTACCCGATTATATGCCAACCTTATTAGGTGTAATGGGAATGGAAAATAAAATACCTAAGGTAGTAGAAGGAAAAAATTACGCAGATTTATTTTTTGATAAACCTGTTAACCGCCCAAAAAAGCAATTGTATTTTGGGGTACAAAAACCGATTCTAAATCGGATACCAGAGGGTTTAGAACGAAAAACTACACATCTGCCGTGGTAAAAGATAAGGAAGGAGAAAAATTCCATTACCTCTATCATGATGCAAAAGACCCTTACCAAATGAAAAATATTTGGGGAGAAGATCCTAGTTTAGATACTAAAATGGAAACAGAATTAGTTAATTTATTAACGTCAATGAACGATCCTTGGTAAAATAAAACTATGAAAACAAACAGACGCCATTTTATAAAAAGCATGTCTGTATTGGGTGTTGTAGGGGCTACATATCCATTATTATCTTCATGCGTGGGTAAAAACGGAACAGAATATTTAAATGAAAAGATTACAAAAATCGAATTATTTCGATACGACATTAACATCCCTCGTTATTTCTCTTGGGGAACTTGGCATAATCGTCAGCATTTATTTATAAAAATATCTGCTGGAGATTTTTATGGTTGGACAGAAACTCCTGCATCAAAAAATAATCCAGATTTTAAACCTACAGATTGGGTAAAATATTTAGAACAATTTAAAGGATTGAAATTAGGGGAAGCTCAAAATTTATTAGCATCAGAACAAGTTTTAGGATCAAAAAGGTCTTTAAAAATGTTAGAATCTTTAGATATGGGACTTTTGGACTTATCAGGAAGGCTTCAAAATAAATCTGCATTAGAATTATTGGGTTTAACAGGTCGTAATTCAGTTCCAGGTTTATACTGTATTTTAGATAAAGATGAGCAAAAAGTTAGAGCAGAAGCAGAAAAAAGTATCGAACAGAACTTAAATCATCATCTAAAATTTAAAATGTATGGTGATGAGAAAGTTGATATGAAGTTACTAAAAACCATAAGAGCCATTTTAGGAGATGAAGCTATAGTAATTTCTGATGTGAATAAAGGCTATAAAAAATGGCAATCTTTAGATGAATTAAAATTAATATTGAACAGATTTAAAGACAATGGACTAAATGCGATTGAAGACCCAGCAAATCTAAAAACAAAGCAATGGATAGAATTGCAAAAGATGGTGGGTAATTTATCTTTAATTCCAGATACTCCAATGCGTCCTGCTTGGAAAGGTATCAAAAAAATGCAACCAGGAATGGGGCATATTTACAATTTGCATCCTTCAACAATGGGAAGTTTAACCCACACAGCGCAATTAGCAAATAAAGTAAAAGAAATTGGTGCAAAAGTAATGATAGGCGATGATAGTTTGGTTGGTCCTGCTTGTTCTGCTTGGCAACAAATAGCCATTGGTGTTGATGCCACTTGGGTAGAGGCGATTGAGAAAAAAGAAGATTCTAAATTGTATTTAGAGTGTTTGCAAAGTGTTGCAACCAAAAAGGAAAATAATGGGTATTATTCTTTTAAACCAAAGCCAGGTTTTGGTGTGGAATTAGATACAAATCGCTTGAAAAAAATAAGTGAACTGTATATTGAAATTTAGAAAAAACAATAGAAAATGATGACAATAAAATGTTTTAAAAAAATGATATAATAATGAGAGTTAAACAAAAAATCTCTTTTTTTTACATACTATTATCTCTTTTTGTAATTACGAATTGTCAAAGGGCACAAGTTTCTAAAAAGCCTAATGTGCTACTTATTTGTGTGGATGATCTTCGTCCAGAATTGAAGAGTTTTGGAGCAGATTATATTAGCTCACCAAACATTGACGCTTTTTCTGAAAAGAGTATTAGGTTTCAGAAACATTTTGTGAACTCACCAAGTTGTGGTCCATCTCGATATACTTTATTAACAGGGCAATATGGGCCAGCAGGAAACAATGCACTTTTTAGTAGAGCAAATAAAATAAACCAAGGCACTCAAAAAATAGATAAAAGTATTCCTGAGTGGTTTAAAATATATGGTTATAAAACAGTTTCGGTTGGAAAAGTATCTCATCATCCAGGAGGTAGAGGAGGAAAAAATTGGAATGATAGCACAAAAGTAGAGATGCCCAATGCTTGGGATAAACATTTGATGCCAGTTGCAGAATGGGAACACCCAAGAGGAATGATGCATGGATTAGCTAATGGTGAGATCCGAGTAAAATCAAGTGGTATGGACGTTTTTCAAACCATAGAAGGCGACGACAACATTTATCCAGATGGAGCAATTACAGATGAAACTGTGAAACAAATAGGAGAACTTTCCAGTAATAAAGAAAATCCATTTTTTCTTGCTGTTGGAATTATTAAACCACACTTGCCTTTTGGTGCACCAAAAATGTATTATGATAGGTATGATGGTGTTGAACTTCCCAAAATAAAACATCCTCAAAAACCAAAAGGAAAAACCACATGGCATGGATCTGGTGAATTTATGAAATACAATCGTTGGGGTAAAAACCCTAATACAGATGCTGATTTTGCGAATGATGTACGCCGACATTATGCTGCAAGTGTGAGTTATGCAGATGCACAAGTTGGTAAAATTCTTGCAGCATTAAAAAAAACAGGAGCAGATAAAAACACGATTGTTGTACTTTGGGGAGACCATGGTTGGCACTTAGGGGAACATGCGATTTGGGGAAAACATAGTTTGTTTGAGGAATCTTTGCATTCACCTTTAATAATTCATTACCCAGGAATGAAACATAAAGGCACGAATACGAATGCTATTGTAGAAACAGTCGATATTTTTCCGACTTTATGTGATTTAGCAGAAATTGAAACTCCTGAGTATGCTCATGGGACGTCTCTAAAAGAATTATTAGTAGATCCGAATGCTACTGGTCACTATGCTATATCTTACAACAATAAAGCTTCAACCATCAGAACTTCAACGCATAGAATGACACTGCATAAAGATGGATTTGTTGAATTATATGATCACTCAACAACAGAAAAGGAAACTAAGAATATAGCTGAAGTACACCCAGAATTAGTTAAAGAGCTAAAAGCGAAGTTAAGTACTAGGTTAAAATTAAAATAAATAAAATAATGATAAAAGCAGGATTGTTTGGTATTGGTTTAGATACCTATTGGCCACAGTTTGAAGGCTTATTAGAACGTTTAGAAGGTTATCAACAACAAATTGCGAACAAAATGGAAAGTTTTGGTGCTGAAGTTGTAACTGTTGGCTTGGTAGGGATTGGGAATTCTATTTAAGTGGATATTGTTTGTTATTTTTAGCAGAATAACGTTAACTTTTAAAACTATTATACATATAAACGACTCAAAATAATGGTAAGAACGTATTTTTTATTTCCAGTTGTATTTCTAATTTTCCTCATTTCTTCCTGTGAAAAAGATGCTTCAAAAAAAACGAATGAGGATTTATTTCAAAAATTCCAAGATCCACCAGCAGAAGCAAGACCTTTTGTTCGTTGGTGGTGGAATGGAAATAAAATAAAAAAATAAGAATTAGACAGGCAATTAGAATTGCTAAAAAGTGTTGGTTTTGGTGGTGTAGAAATTAACCCTATTGCAATGCCACTTGCTTTTAATAAAAGCGAGAAATCTTTAGTCTGGATGAGTGATGAATGGGTAGATATGGTTGTTCACGCTGCTAAAAAAGCCAAAGATTTAGGGATGATAACTGATATCATTGCTGGTACAGGTTGGCCATTTGGTGGCGAGTTTTTAAAAGACGAAGAAACCAGTCAGCGAATGGTAACAGATAAAATAGCCTATAGTTACAATGATGTTATTAAAGTTGATGAAGATTATTTAATCAATTTATACAAAAGAAATATCGAAAAAGTAGAGCACTAAGACATATTAGTAAAAGTACAACATACAAATTAGCCAATTTAGCTTTAGTTCCTGTAGATTGTAATACTGAGGATCAAATCATTAACCTTTTAGAACATTTAGATAAAAATGGAAAACTGAATTATAAAATTAAAAATGCTGGCAATTATTATTTGAGTTATGCACTTATTCAGCAAAATTTTAGAGTTGTTACTTTAGGACCTCCAGGAGGTGCAGGTCCAGTAATGGATCATTATAAAAAGGAAATGACTTTGGCGTATTTAAATCGCTTAAAGAAAATATCAGAACGTTCTGGTTTGCCATTAAACAAATTAATTAGAGCTATTTTTTGTGATAGTATTGAGGTTTCTGGTGCCAACTGGACAGATGGTTTTGATACACTTTTCTTTAATGCCTATGGGTATCAATTAAAAAAATGGATGCCTTTTATTTTCTATTCAGTAAAAGGAAATTATGCCAATGATAATTATACTATTGGCTTTTCATCAGAATTTATAGAAAAATTAAAGCGAGTTCGTTACGATTATAACAAACTTTTGGTGGAAGTATTTCTAAAAAACTTCACCCAAACTTACAAAGATTTTTGCGAAGAAAATGATGTGCTTTGTAGATATCAGGCTTATGGAACGCCATTTTTAATGGGAATGTTAGATGGCTATATGATACCTGATATTCCAGAAAGTAACAATTGGATTTACTCTACAGAAATGAAAGATTCTTTATGGCAATGGAATCAAAATCACGGGTATATGACGTGGAATTTGTATGCATCTGCTGGTGGACATTTAACAGGAAAAAAGATTGTTAGTTCTGAAGTAATGACCAACACAAGAGGTGTTTTTAAAACTACTTTAGAGGAAATAAAACAACACGATGATATGAATTTCATCACTAGTATTAACCATTCCATTTTACACGGTTACAATTACTCTCCAAAAGAAGAACCTTTTCCAGGTTGGATTCGTTATGGAGTTTATTTTAGTGAGCAAAATACCTGGTGGAAGCACCTAAACAGTTGGGTAGATTATAACGCAAGATTATCAACAGTATTTCAAAACTCACAAGCTAAAAAATCTATTGCTATTATTGGACCAACTGCAGATATTTGGGGAGATAAAGGTTTGGCAAGAGCACCTTTTCATACAGAACCTAAATATTTACATAAATTATGGGAACCTATTAGTCAATTAGGGTATTCTTGCGAATATATCAACCAAAATATTTTAGTCAAATCTGAAATAAAGAATGGTGAAATTTCCTTTGGAAATATGAGGTATAAATTATTGGTTTTGGCGAGTTTAAAATCCATTCATCCAGAAACAGCAGTTGCTATTCAAAAATATGTTGCTACTGGTGGTAAAGTTGTGGTGATTGATGAGCTTCCAAAAAAATCATTACATTTTAAAGATGCTGATGCAAATGACACACAAGTTAAAGAAATCATAGAAAATCTTTTGGCAGAACATCCAAAGTCAATCATTCAAATAGAAAAGCCTAAATCATTAGAAAATTTGTTTTCTTGGACAGAGAATTTTCTTCAAGAAGCTAAAATTAATCCAGATGTAATCATTAGTACTCCAACAAAAAAAGTATACCAAATTCATCAATATACAAGAGATAAAGACATCTATTTCTTTACAAATATTCATAAATATAAAACAACGGAATTCGATGCTACTTTTCCTATAGAAAATAAATATCCTTATGTGTGGAATCCAGAAACTGGAGAAAGGAAACCTATCTATTATGCTGAAAAGTCAAATGAATTACATATTTCTCTTAATCCTTTAGCATCTTTATTAATTGTTTTTGAAGATGAAAAACCAATAGAAAACATTTTAGGTAACTCAACTAAAGTTGAAAAATCCAAAGCAATTATTGGAATATGGAACGTTACAGGAAAAAGAGTAGATGGAAAAACGTTTACTTGGCAAATGAAAGAATTGACCGATTTTAGTCAATCTGAAGACAAAACCAAAAGTACTTTTAGTGGAGAATTGAGTTATAAAATCGCACTTCAAAATGATGGAAATTATACACATATAGATTTAGGAAACACAAATGGAGGTATTACAGAATTGTATATCAATGGCAAAAAAACAGGAAAACGTTGGTATGGAAAAGCAGAATATTCCATTGTGAAGTATTTGCAAGAAGGAGAAAATACAATAGAAATAAAATACACCACAGTTTTGGCAAATTATTGTAAATCACTAAAAAACCCTTTAACCAATAGGTGGACTAAAAATTATAAAGATTTGGCACCAACAGGATTGGAAGGACCAGTAGAGCTTGTAAGTTATTAATTCGCTTAATATAATTATAGTAGTTTAATATAATTTTTAAATTTTCTGGTTGATAGAAACTTTATTGAAAATCAATTGTTTTTAAGGAGTGTGCAGGATACTGTTCTTTAAAAAGTATATTATTTTTGAGTAATAAAAAGTTAAATATTACAGAAATGTTGAAGAAGTTACTTTGTTTTTGCTTTATCTTGCTACTTGCTGAATCAGTATTTTCTCAAGATTATCCGTTTAATTTGCCTTCCAATATGGAAGCAACAATTCATATAACATCTTCTAATACAGAAGTATTTAATAATCTATTACTAGGTACAAATACGCATCATTTTTCAACTACAAAAGAAAAAGACCTCATAAATAAATTAAAACCAATAACCATAAGATTTCCTCACGGTTTATGGGCAAATTGGTACGATTGGAGAAGAGATGTTACAAGACTTTTTGGAGAAGAATCTTTTCAATACGAACAAGGAGTAAATAAAACAATTAAAACAAAAAAACCCGATTTATTAGCTAATATAAAGATATTTGATACCAATAATATTAAAGTAGGTATTGATGGACTTACCCATTTAAATGCAACAAGAAAATCTGAAACAGGTAAAGGTTTTGATATGATGTGGACATTTAATATGAGTGCAGATGGTACAGATTTTAACAATGGAAGTCCAGAAACTATAGCAAGATACAATGATTTGATTTCTAGAGGATTTGAAGTAAAAGTAGTAGAATTAGGAAATGAAAATTTTTATCCAGGACAAAGAAGTTCTATCATACCAAATACTGAAGATTATATTGCTAGAGCAAAATCGATGTCTGCAGCTTTAAAAGCAAAAGACCCTAACATAAGGGTTTCTGTACCATTATTAAGAAGAGATAGTTGGGCAAACCCTAACTGGAATAAAGATTTAACAGAAGATTTGACTTATTTTGATGCAGTTACAGTACATACTTATGTAGGTTCAGATCCCGATGATTCTAATAATAGTAATGAAGCCTTCAGTACAGCACTTACAGCACGAAAATTTTTAGGAAATTCTATTTATGATTATGCACATAAAGTGGCACCTAATAAACCAATATGGTTAACAGAATGGGGTGTAAAATCAGGTGGCCCAAATGCAGTTTCTGTTTTAGGAATGGTAGATTGTTATATTTTTATGAGTCAAAATCAAGATGTTTTTGAGCGCGCTAATTGGTTTAGTGTAAATGGGCAATTAAACTCTCATTACGTTTGGGAAACTTATGTTTCTCCTAGTGGTGTAGTACGCCCAAGAATAAAGTATCCTTTAGAAAAAACACTATTTGGTTCAGCTTATAAAATCATTCGTTTGGCTTTAGAAAACACCACCTTAATAGACAGTAATGTAGAAGTAGCAAATTTGGTAGATGGTGTAAAAGCGGTTAACGCGAGAGTGGTAACAAAAAATGGAAAGACCTCCGTTTTTGTTGTAAATCTTAGTAATGAAGATGTACCTTTTAATGTAAATTTAGATGGAGTTGCATATACGGATGTGGCAGTTCATAAAGCGATTGCATTTAATAAAATGGATGAAGAAAGAGCTATGGGGATTGATGTAGATCCGTTAACTTTAATTAGTCAAGGAAGTGAAGGGATTACTTTGCCTAAATTCTCTATAAACATTATAGAATTGAGTAATGCAACATTATCCACTCCAGAAATAGTTCAAGAACAAATAATTAGTATTTATCCCAATCCAACTAAAGGTGTGTTTAACATCAAAATAAACAATGGAGAAAAGGCTCAATATAGAATTTATACAATTAATGGAGTGGAAGTTCAAAAAGGTAATTTTATATCAGAAAAACAAGTCCGTTTTGAAAATACACAAAAAGGTATTTACATATTACAATTAGAGAGTGATCAAGGGATTTCTAATCATAAAATTGTAGTGAAATAAGATAAAATACACTAAATTATAAATCTATAATCTGCTAATTCGAACATAAATGATGTTAAAAAAACAAACGCTATTCTCTCTTTTTGTAATCTCAATTCTTTGTTTTTCTTGCAAACAAGTTTCTACATCAAGAGTATCAATGTCTTTTGAGAAATTATTGGTAAACACAAAACCTAACCCAACAGCAATAGAAAATAAACAACCATTGTTTTCATGGGTAATTACTGCTGATGGTTTTAACAAATCGCAATCTGCATATCAAATTTTAGTAGCTTCTACAGAAAATAAACTAAATGAAAATGATGCAGATATTTGGAATTCTGAAAAAGTAGAAAGTGATAAGTCTACCTTTGTAAAATACGAAGGAAAGGATTTAAAAGCGATGCAATCCTATTTCTGGAAAGTAAAAATTTGGGATGAAAAAGGAACTTCTTCTTCTTGGTCTGACGTTCAAGAATTTCAAATGGGTTTGATGAAAAAAGAAAATTGGGGCGATTCTAAATGGATTACCCTAAATAAAGATACCAGAACTTCTCCATATCAATTTAGAGATTACAAAACAGGTAGAATGGGAAACCAACCTGCAAAAAAAGTAAATGGTTTTCCTGCAAGTTATTTTAGAAACGAATTAGAAATCGATAAAAAAATTGAAGATGCGCAAGTATATGTTTGTGGATTGGGATATTATGAGTTGTATTTAAATGGAGAAAAAGTGGGTGATCACGTTTTAGATCCTGCACCTTCAAATTATGATAAGCAAGCCTATTATGTGAATTATGATATTACCGAACAATTAAAATCTGGTAAAAATGCCTTTGGAATTATAGTAGGAAATGGATTTTACGGACAAAATATTTCTTGGAGCCGAGATCCAGAATCAAATAAAAAAGGGGTGTCTTACGGTCCGCCAACCGTACGTTGTTTGGTAAAATTAAATTATACTGACGGTACATCAGCAGATTTTTACACGGATAAAAACTGGAAAGAGTCTACAGGGCCAATAGTATTCAATAATATTTATGGAGGTGATACCTATGATGCTCGTCACGAAATTGGAAAATGGAACACAGTTGGTTACAATGATACTAAATGGGGTAATGTAAAAGTAACATCTCCGAAAATTAAAAAAATAAGTGCGAGTCAAATTCCACCAATTAAAAAATTAAAAGAATTAGAACCTCAAAGAGTATTTAAATGCGCTGATGGAGAATGGATTGTAGATTTTGGACAAAATATTGCAGGTTGGGTAAAATTAAACGTTGAAGAGAAAAAAGGACAATTAATTGATGTAATTACAACAGAGGCTTTATTAACAAAAGGAAAAGATATTTTTAAAGGTTCAACTGGTGGTGGAGCAAATGGAATGACCCAGATTTACAAATACATTTGTAAAGGTGAAGGTGTAGAATCTTGGGAACCAAAATTTAGTTATCACGGATTTAGATATGCAAAAATTACTGGAATTTCTAGAAAGCCAGATGCAGATATGATAAAAGCGGTTTTAGTAGCTACTGATATAAAAGAAACAGGAAGTTTTACATCTTCTGATTCATTATTAAATAAAATGCATAGTATCAGTAAATGGACAATTGTAGACAATGTACACGGAATTCCAGAAGATTGTCCTCATAGAGAAAAATGTGGCTGGTTAGGAGATGCACACGCATTTTGTGAATACGCTTTGTACAATTATGATATGTATGATTTCTATAAAAAATACATGGAAGACATCAAAACTCAAATGAGACCAACAAAAGGGCATAATAATCCTGAATTGAAATTTAAAGTTCCTACTATGATTGCTCCAGGAAAAAGAACATCTACCTACGCAAAAATAGATTGGGGTGTTGCAACAATGTATTTACCTTGGTACAATTACAAGTTTTATGGTGATGATGAAATCGTGAAAGATTATTACGAACCAATGAAAGGTTTAACCGATTTTTACTTGAATTTTAAAGGTGAAAACGGAATTATGCAAAATGGAATGGGAGATTGGTGTCCACCACTTTGGGATAGAAGAAGAAATCCAAGTGCTATGGAATGTGATCCAATTATTTCTGCTAATGCTTATTTTTATGATGTTTTAGTAGCTATGGAAACCTTTGCTAAAATGAATAAAGATGTGTCTTATGAAGCGAAGATGAAACAAGAAAAAGCAGCATTGTTAAAAGCGTTCAATAAAGAGTTTTTAGTGGATATTCTGAACACAAAGCACAAATGGTATCAAAGTCAAACTGCAACAGTACAAGCTTTACAATTTGGTATGGTGCCCAAAGACGAAATAGAAACCGTTGTAAATGGTTTGGTACACAATATAGTTGAGGTTAAAGGAGGTCATCATTCTACAGGAATTCACGGAAACAGATATATTTACACGGTTTTAAGTGAAAATGGACACGCAGATTTGGCACATCAAATTTTAACAACGCCAGATTTTCCAAGTCAAACCTATGTAATGAATTCAGGATTTACTACGTGGCCAGAACGTCAATTTATTTGGGAAGAAATGGAGGGGCCAACAAACTCTTTAAATCATCCAATGCATAGCGGTTTCTCCGCCTATTTCTTTGAGTCTTTAGGAGGAATTAAATCTACAATAGAAAATTCAGGTTATAAGGTCTTTACAGTAAATCCAGAGTTTTCAAAAGAAATAATATCCACATCAGTAAGTGTGCCAACTCCTTATGGAGATATTAAAAACGATTGGACGTTAAAAAAGAATGTATTATCGATGAATTTGAAAGTGCCTTTTAATACCAAAGCAAAAGTGCTTTTGACTAAAAATGAATTGAAATCAATCCAAATAAATGGAGAATCTTTTAATCAGTTTAAAAAGAAAAATAAAGTTGAGATTAATAAAGACTCAATTGTAATAGGTTCAGGAAATTATAATATAGAATATGTTAAATTCTAACAAATACGTTATACAACAGGATGCATCAATTTCTTATATTCTTTAATATTGTTATCTACAATTATAAACATTAAAAATGAAAAATAAATACTTAATTCTTCTTGTAAGTTTAATAGTTTCTGTTCAATCATTTGCTCAAACAGCAACTTGTGATGGTTCACTTCCTTTTGAAGAAAAAGACGGTATATTAACAATAGAAATGGAATCTGGTATTTTACCTTCTGGTTCAGACTGGAAAACTGGTAGTGAAGACGATCCTAATTTATCAGGAGCTACCATAAATTATATATATTGGGATGGGGCACAGTCTTTCAGTTCTTTAACAGGAACTTCAATAACGTACAATATAAAAATCAATAATCCTGGTACATACAGACTTGCATGGCGTGGACGAATTGGTGCTGGTGATTCTGGAGGAGAACATAATGATGCTTGGCTTAAAATAGAAGCTGATGACTTTTATGCAACAAGTCAAAATAGTTCAACTGCTACACCTGCACTAGAACCAAAACCAGATTGTACTAGTAATCCAGATAGAGATTGTCCTGAAGGTTCAAGTACTAATGGTTTTTTTAAGGCCTTTATGAATAGACATCCGATAAATAAACCTGTTGAAGAACGTTGGGGTTTTGTAACGAATACGAATGATGGTAATTCTTTTAGATTTATTTGGGCAACTTTTGATACACCTGGTAATTATTCTATAATTGTTGATGCAAGATCAAGTTTCTTTTTTATGGACAAAATGGTGTTACGTAGAACTAGTGTTTCTGACAGTGTAGCCTTCAATTTAAATAATCCAGAATCTACTTGTTATGATGCTTCATTATCCTTAAGTAATTTAAATAAAGATGAACTAAAAATTCACCCTAATCCAACAAATGGAAAAATAGAAATTAGAAATATTCCAGACAATGCAAACCTTATTATTTCTAACATTTTTGGAGCAACTGTAAAAAAAGTAAAGAATAAAAAATCGACAGAAATTATTGATATCTCTAATCTAAAAGCGGGTGTTTATTTTATATCAAATATGGAGAGAAAAAATTATTTCTTCAAAAAAATTATAAAAATATAATTGTTTAAGGCGTATAAAAGTTTTCTAATTCTGACTGCTATTTTTCTTTTTAACTGCAAAAAGGAACAAAAAAATTATTACAAAAAACCTAATATTTTATTCATTCTTGTTGATGATTTAGGTTATCATGATTTAGGTGTAACAGGAAGCAAATTTTACGAAACCCCAAATATAGATCAACTCGCCAATCAAAGTACAAAATTCACACAAGGTTATGCTGCTAGTAGAGTTTGTAGTCCTTCAAGAGCTAGTATTATGACTGGTAAATTTACAGCACGTCATGGAATTACGGATTGGATTGGAGCAAAAGCAGGAGAAGATTGGAGAAAGAGAAATCGCTTTGATAAAATGCTACCTTCAAATTATATTCAAGCTTTGCCAAAACAAGATGTTACTATTGCAGAAGCTTTTAAAACAGCTGGTTACAAAACTTTTTTTGCAGGAAAATGGCATTTAGGTAATGAAGGTTCTTACCCAAAAAATCACGGATTTGACATAAATAAAGGAGGTTTTCATAGAGGAGGTCCTTCAGGAGGATTTTTTTCACCTTTTAAAAACCCTAAATTAAAAGAAAAGGAAAAAGGGGAAAACTTGACCATTCGTTTGGCAAAAGAAACAGCAAACTTTATAACCTATCATAAAGATTCAACTTTTTTTGCTTTTTTATCTTTTTATGCAGTTCATGCTCCAATTCAAACTACGGAAACCAAATGGAATAAATACAGAGATAAAGCCGACAGTTTAGGAATTGTAAAATCGGGCTATAAAATGGAACGTGTTCTGCCAATTCGTCAAGTACAAGATAATCCAATTTATGGAGGCTTAATAGAAACGATGGATGAAGCAGTTGGTATTGTTTTAAAAGCGTTAAAACAAAATAATTTAGATAAAAATACGATTATTGTTTTTACTTCGGATAATGGAGGTGTAGCTTCTGGAGATAATTATTCAACAAGTAATTTGCCACTAAGAGGAGGTAAAGGATATCAATGGGAAGGTGGTATCAAAACGCCTTATTTTATTAAAGTCCCTTGGTATAATCAAAAAGGAACAGCAACAAACTTTCCTGTTGTTCAGACAGATTTGTATCCAACTTTGTTAGATTTATCAAATATTTCTTTACAACCAAAACAACATAGAGATGGTATTAGTTTAAAACCAATTTTAGAAGGAAAAGAAATCAATATAGAAAGACCTCTGTATTGGCATTACCCACATTATGGCAATCAGGGTGGAGAACCATCTTCTATCATACAACAAAATGGTTGGAAGTTAATTCATTATTGGGAAGATGATCGTCAAGAATTATTCAAGTTGCCAACCACAGAAAAAGAAGAATTAAATCTTGTTAAAAAACATCCAAAACTGGCTAAGAAATTAAGCAGTCAACTATTAACTTGGTTAAAAGAAGTGGGTGCAAAATACCCTGAAAAAGATGTTTTATTTGATGAAAATAAAAGAAAAACAAGATTAGAAAATATCAAAAATCAAAAATTGCAATCTTTAGAGAAAAACAGACTAGAAGTATTGTCTAAAGATTTTAAACCCAACGCAAATTGGTGGAAAAGTAAACTTACTAAAGACTAAAAAATGAAACAAATAATTTACATTACAATATTGAGTATTAACTTTTGTTTTCTTTCTTGCCAAGACAACAAAAAGAAAGAGTTTTACTCTATTTTTAATGGCAAAAATTTAGAAGGATGGAATGGTGATAAGACCTATTGGTCTGTAAAAGATGGAATTTTAATTGGTGAAGTAACTCCAGAAACTATTTTAAAAAGAAACTCTTTTGTTATTTATGAAAAAGAACAGCCAGAAAACTTCGAGTTAAAATTAGAATATAGAATTTCAACGTCAGGAAATAGTGGTGTAAATTATAGGAGTGAAAAGATTAAAAATAAACCTTTTTCTTTAAGAGGTTATCAATCTGATATTGATGGGAAAAATAAATATACAGGCCAAAATTACGAAGAGAAAAAGCGAACTACTTTAGCATATATTGGTGAGAAAGTGATAATTAAAGAAATGCAAGATTCCATACCTTTATCAAATATTAGAAAGAATGTAAAAAGAAATTGCTGGCAAACAAGAGATATTGTTGCTTCTCTAGGAGATAAAAAGGAGCTAAAAGCTACCGTTAAAAATAACGATTGGAATACAATGCACATTATTGCAAATGGCAACCATATGCAACATTTTGTAAATGGCGTTTTAATGAGCGATGTTATTGATTTAGATACTCAAAACAGAAGTGAGAAAGGCTTTATTGGTGTCCAAGTGCATGTTGGACCACCTATGAAAATCGAATATAAAAATATCAGATTAAGACATTTAAATTAGAAAAGTTTATTTTTCTTATTTTTTGGATCTCCTGGTTTTTCAAGATTTCCATTAATATAATTTAATAGAATGTTTTAACATATTCAACTATACCTTGTGATAAACTTTTATTAACATTTGTAACACTAATCCTATATAAAACTATACTAGATTTAGAACAATCCTACTTTCCTTTTTTGGGATTTTCACATCTTGAATTTAAAAATATAGAGTTTGTTAACATTTGAAAAAAATGCCAGTATTATAAATTGGAGGAGGGTAGTTAATTGCTTTTACAAATTTGTTTTTTTCAAAGCTAATATAATAACATCATATTCACTAGCTTCAATAATCTAAACATCTTTTTTTTTAATTGAATCGTTGAAACAAACTAAATATTAAAATTACAGAGTTTAAAAACAAAGTAACCAATGCTAACCTTAGATTTCATAACAGTACAGGATTCTTTTAAACTTTGTTTAATTTATTTTTGAATTACTCCTCAACGAAATTAAATAAAACGTATGAAATTTAAAAGTACATCAATTTTAATAGTGATTTTCTGTTCTCTTACTTTTTTAATATCCTGTGAAATTCCAAAAAAAGATAACAAACGGGCTAAACCACTTAACATTCTTTGGTTAGTAACAGAAGATATGGGGCCTTATATTCCACCTTTTGGAGATGAAACAGTTGCCACTCCAAACTTAACAAGATTGGCAAATGAAGGTGTGATTTTTCCTAATTTATATTCTACATCTGGAGTTTGTGCGCCAAGTAGAGCAGCAATTGCAACAGGTATGTATCCTTCTAGTTTTGGTGCAAATCATATGCGAACAACTTCATACACAGAAGTAACAGGTTTACCAAAATATGAGGCTATTCCACCACCTGAGGTTAAGATGATTAGCGAATTACTCCGTGAACAAGGTTATTATTGTACCAATAACTACAAAACAGATTATCAATTTAAAGCACCTGTAACTGCTTGGGATGAAAGTAGCCCATATGCACATTGGAGAAATAGAGGAGAAAATCAACCCTTTTTTGCTGTAGTAAATTTTACAGAAACACACGAGTCTGGTTTATTTGAACCTTATGGTTTTAGAGAAATAGAAACAAGACATTACAAATCTGGAGATAATAATTATAAGTGGAAAGGATTTGGAAAATCGCACGCAAAAAATAGAATGACTGAGGCTGAAACTCCAGTTCATATTCCAAAAGACACTAAATTTAAGGTGCCTCCTTATTTAGTTGACAACGAAGTTACCCAAAGAGATTTGTGGAAAATGTATAATAATATTGCAGAAATGGACAAACAGGTAGGTGCAGTTTTAAAGCAATTAGAAGAAGATGGATTGTTAGAAAGTACGATTATTATGTTTTATGGCGATCATGGAGGTCCTTTACCAAGAGAAAAAAGATTAATTTATGATTCTGGTTTAAACACTCCAATGATTGTTCGTTTTCCAGAAAAAATAAATGCTGGATCAAAATTTAATCAGTTAGTTAGTTTCGTTGATTTTGCACCAACATTACTTTCATTAATTGGTGAAAAACCATCAGCATATATGCAAGGTCAAGCTTTTTTAGGAGCATTTCAATCAAAGAAACCACGTGCATATATTCATGCAGCAGCAGACAGATTTGACGGTTTTACGGATGTAATTAGAGCAGTGAGAAGTCAGGACTTTAAATACATTAGAAATTATAAACCAGAGCAAGGATATTATTTACCAGTTGAATACAGAGAAAAAATACCTGCAATGCAAGAATTGTTAAAGTTGAAAAAGCAAGGCAAATTAAACGAGATTCAAAAACAATGGTTTAGAGAAAACAAACCAAAAGAAGAATTATTTGATTGTAAAAATGATCCTTTTGAGTTGAATAATCTTGCTGATAATCCAAAATACAGAGACAAGCTAAAAGAGTTACGTTTAGAAATGGACAGTTGGTTGGCCAAAATTGATGACAATCCTAATTTAGCGGAAGCTGATTTGGTTAAAAAATTGTGGAATAATCAAACCCAAAAACCAATTACTAAAAATCCAGAAGTAAAATTTATGGATGATAAAGTTGTAATTACTTGTAAAACGAATGGAGCTTCTATTGGTTATAAAACAAACCAAAAAGCTAAAAGTTGGAAAATATATTCAGAACCTTTTTCTATTTCTAAAGAAAATAAAATTCTTATTAAAGCTCATAGAATAGGTTTTTTACCAACTAAAGATATTAGTATAGAAATTGCTGAAAATTAATTAACGACAAATACTATTTTAGATTCTAAAAAAAGTACTTCAAGCAGTTAGTGTAAAAAATATTTACTCTATTCATTCTATATGATAAATACAGTAATACACTGTATGACTTATAGTCAGTGATTTAGTAAATATGCATTTGATTTTTTATTATTATTAGCAATCTTAAATTATTAAATCCTAATTTATTAAAATCTGATCCATCAAACAATGGATATCGTTAAGATTTTATTCTGAATTAAACATTTAATTTACTAGAAAGCCGAAAGAAATAATTTCTTTCGGCTTTTGTTTGTTTAATGTACTTGATTTCTAACTTTGAGCTATTGAGAATCAGTACTGCACAGGATACATGTTTTTATAATAAAAATTACATTTAATAAATTTTTTAAATGACTTTTTCTAGACTACAGTTTATAGCGATTTTTTTTCTCCTATCTATAAATACATTCTCCCAAATAAAACATGGTTTAAGAGATGAACAAGGAAAACACATGATTCCAAGAGGTTTTGTGATAAATACCAATGATCATGCAGGTGAAGTTTTTTTTAATAGTGATGATTATGCAAGACAGGTTAGAATGGGTGCTAATCACCAAGTGATACGTTTAGAATTGGGCAAACTAAGTGAGTTTCCTGGAGGAAAGTTAGAACCAAAATACCTTTCCAAATTAGATACCTTAGTTGCTTTGGGTAAAAACCACGGAATTAAAACGGTTTTTAAAATGACAGTCTATGGGGTGGATAAATTAAAATGGGAAGATTTTTGGGAAAATAAAAATGATAAAATGCACAAAACCTATATCAATGCTTGGAAAGTAATCTGGAACAGATATGCAGATGAATCTTATGTTTTAGGTTATGATATTGTGAACGAACCCCGAAAATTAAAAATGAAAATCTCTTATAAAGATCTAACTGATAGATATTTAATCCCATTATACAGAAGAATTATAGATGAGAGCCAGAAAATAAATCCAAATAAAAAGATTTTAGTGCAATCTATTTTTATGAACAAAGGCGAAAAAATAGATAACAATCAATATGCAGAAATCACATCTTCTATAAACAGGAAAAACGTTGTTTTTGCTCCACATATTTATCAAAGTAATGTCGATTTTATCAAAAAAAATATGGATCGTTTTGATAAAGAATCTGAGATGTTAAAAGCACCAATTTTAATTGGTGAATGGGGTTTTCCAACCTTTGCAAGAACAGACACAACTTTGGTTGGTAATTGGGGGCAATTAAAATACAGAGAAATGTACGTTAGAACTGCAGAGGTGTTTGATAAAATGGGAGTTGGTTCTATAAAAGCTTGGTTTTTAGGAAACAGAACAATGCAAAATTTTTTAAAACCAGGACCTTCTACTTGGTCTATTTTTAGTGATAAAACGGATGCAGGAACTGTAGAGCGTAAATATATTACTGATGTTATTTCGAGGCCTTTTCCACAGGAAATTGCTGGAGAAATTCAATCCTTTTTATTCAATTTCGCAAAAAGAGAATTGGATTTAAACATTATTTCCGATAATACTAAAGGAGCTTCTAAAATATTCATTGGGCAAAACAGGCATTATCCTGATGGTTTTTCAATCATCATCAATAACGATTTTGTGATGTATTATAATCCGTTAAAAAATGTTGGGTTAGAGGTTTATAAAACCACTAAGGATTCTAATCCTTCAGATTTTATCTGGGACACAAAAACGCAAAAATTAATCGTTTTAAAGTGGGGTAAAGACAAAACAATTTATAACATTAAAATAGTTCCTGGAATTCGAAATTTTTAAGTTTAAAAATTGATTTTAAATTAGCTTTTACTCTGTAATCGATTTTATTTTTAAGCTAAAAAGAGTAATAATTTTAGTTAAGCCCTGATTTAAAATCACTAAACATATCTTTTATAATTTCTTTTGTATTTCCTTCTTTAAGGCTTTCAAATGACACATAACCACGATAATTACTAGATTGTATTATTTTAGCAATTCGCGGTAAATCTGCTGCAACTTTAGTTCTATCTTTCTGTTTTACATGTTCTTTTACAAAGAAGTAATTGGCATAGGGGGCAAGACTTTCAATTTCTTTATAAGTATCGTCAGAAGGTAAACTTCCACAATCTAAAATTAAACCAAACCAGTCTGAATTTACTTTTTTCAACATCTCAATAACTTCTTCACTAGTAAATAAAAACTCATCATGATTTTGCAGACCTGCAATAACACCATAAAGTTCGCCATATTTTGCACAGGTTTTAAAGTCATTCAACATCCATTGCTTTACTTCTTCTTTTGAATAGGTTTTGTTTTTATGTCTTCCAGTAAAAATCCTCATTATTGGTGCTCCTATTTTAGAAGAAACCTCTAACCAGTTTTCAATCAGTTCAATGTCATTATTTCTCTTAGTAAGATTTGGAGTAGCAAAGTCATTTCTAACACCAGTCCATGCAATATCTAGTCCTAACTCAAGGGCTTTTCTTTTTAAATCAAAAAGCTCTTTATTTGAGGGTGCTTTTGGATAAGAACTGAAATAATAACCTGTTAAATCTATTGCATCCAAACCAATATTAGCAGCGTATTCCATCATGTCATAAAAAGTCATTTCACCGCTTCTAAGTTCCGAATTAAACGAATAAGCATTAATGCTGTATTGTAGTCTAGATGTTGTATTTGTTTCTAAAGGCTTGGTGTAGGTAAATAGTTTGTTAGCTCCTAGAAAAAAAGGTGCTAAAACTAAATTCTTCAAAATATTTCTTCGTGTTATATTCATAATATTTGTATTAAAAAGCAAGTTGAATTTTTACTGTTATTCTTCTGATAACATCATTATCTTTTCCCAGATACTTTTGTCAACAACGATGCCCTCTTCTAAGTTTTTTGCTCTTTTTTGTGCACTTCGTTCTCCAGGATAGTAAACTTTATCTCCAGGATTTATAGGCGCTACATTATGAGTGTAATCAATAATTTCACTTATCAGTTTTTCTTGTAAATTATTATCACCAAAAACGGACGGATAAATACAAATATACACTTGAGAAATTGCTGTCTCAATTTCTTTTGTGCTTATCTTGGCTGTAGAATTTCCACCTGATAATAAAGTGGCTAACATATCTAGAACCATAGAAAGCGCAGAACCTTTCCAGTAACCAATTGGCAATCCTCGTTCTTTAGATAAAATCTTTTCAGGATCATTGGAGAGTTCATCCTTATCATCCCATCCACCATTGTAAGGTAGTTTTTCTCCCTTTAATTTATAATCGTTAATCTTACCAAATGAAAATTGTGAAATTGCCATATCTAATACAATATGTCCTTTTTTTCTAGGTATTGATACCACAAAAGGATTATTACCAATTCTACTATCTTTTCCACCCCAAGGAGGCATATTGGGTTTGGTATTGGTAAAAAGAATCGAAATACAATTGGCATTAGCAGCTTGTTTTCCATAGGTTCCACCTCTCATCCAGTGATTCGTGTTGCGTAAGGCAACCATTCCCATTCCATATTCTTTTGCTAATTCTATTGCTCTATTCGTACATTTTGTAGCATTTAAAATTCCTGCACCAAGTTTTCCATCCCATCTTTCGATGTTACCAAAAGAAGTAACTTTCTCAGCTTCAGCATCAATTTTAATGATTCCTTTTTTTATATAATCGATAAATAGAGGAACTCGATTAATGCCATGAGAACTTACACCATCTAAAGTGCTTTCGGTAAATACATCAGCAATTAATTTAGCTTTTTTATCACTAAATTTATACTTAACAAAAAGCGTATAAAGAACTTCTTGCATTTTTTCTGGCGAAATTTGCATAAATATCTATTTCTGGTTCTAATTAGTTACAAGGTTTTCTTTGTTGTAGTAAGAATTATTTAGTTGTTATGATTTTAATTTAATAATTAGTTCTTTACCTTATTTTTATTAAATTATTTTTACAATTGTCTTTTAAATTTTCTAGGTAATTTTTTAATGGATTTTATCTGAATATTTTTATAATAAACTTCAGCAGCTTCAGATTGAATTTGAATACGACCTTTTGTTAAAGGCATAGTTTTACCCTTTGCATTTTTAAATTTAGAGTTGTACAAAGCCATTACAACTTTGCCATTTACAATATGAATACTTGTTCCTTCAAAACAAATGAGTTCTAGGGTATTCCATTTTCCATGTGGTTTTTCATTATCAAAACCTTTATTTGCATGATTTGGTATTTTTTTATCTGCACTAGAAAAAGGATGTAACGTTCCACTTTTTACATAACTAAATTCTTTTTCTCCTGCTCTTTTTTCTGAAGGAATCTCTATTAATGTTCCGCCTAAACCATAATAGTCACCAAGGTCTCCTTCTTGAATCTGAAATTCTTGAGAAGACATCCAAACATTCCAAAAAGTTCTGTAAGGCCCAAAAGAATGATATAAAAGACCACTATCTCTTTCTCTTAAAAGTCTAGGTTCCCAAACTTCTTCACCCCATTTAAATTGTAACTTTAAATGATAGTTTTCATATTCTTGTTTGCTAATTATTGCTCCATAAATTTCACCAGAAATATGCAGTATATTTTCATTATTTTCTGTTATAAAATTAAATACATTTTTAGGGTCATTATTTAAACCTAAAGGAATTCCATTTTTACCATCACTTTTAGAATTTATATTTTCTAAATTTTTAATAGTTTTATGAGGTACTCCTATAAATACATCCCAATTTTTGGTGTAATCTCCTTCAAAAAGGTGTGTCCATTTATTTGCAGACGGTTTTTTTATTTGTTTTGAGTTTGTAGCCCATAGAATTCCACCTTTTATCATTTCTTTAAAACGAGTATCTTCATAAGATTCATTGGTATGACCTAAACCTGTATAAAAAATTCTGCCTCCATTATAATGGTGAAACCAAGTAATAGGATGCTCATTAGTATTCATCTTTTTTCCTTTGTAAGAAGTTTCATCAACAGAAACTAATACATTTACGTGTTTCGCTACAGGTTTTTGAAAATTATACCATTCGTCTTTAAAAATTTCTTCTTTTTGTAGATGACTTACAGCAGGATGGTTCATTTCTTTATTGATAAAAACTTTTGCAAGCTGTACTTTTGGATGATTTTTAAAGGTAGCACCCACCATATTTGTAAACCAAGGCCATTGCTCTTCAGTGTTTGAGGCAGCATGAATTCCTACAAAACCATTTCCGTTCGCAATGTATTTTTGAAATGCTTTCTTTTGATTTTTATCAAATAAATTTCCTGTGGTGTTTAAAAAAACAATAACATTATAATTCGATAAATTATTTATAGAAAAATCATTTGCATCCTCCGAAAAATCTATGTTCCAATTCATCTCATTTTTTAAATTCACAAAGTAATTAATACCCGCTGGAATGGATTTATGTCTAAAACCTGTTGTTTTGCTAAAAACCAATATTTTAGGATCGTTTTCTTGTGAAAATCCTGATAAAAAAAAGAATGCAAAAAAAATTAGAAATAGTTGTTTTTTGAAATTTATTATAAATATTTTCATGGATATTAATATTATATTATATGTGGTGTATTGCTGTATTCGTGATTTTTATATATAGTTTTAATATTTTGTGTAAAAGATGTACGTTACAACTTTTGTTGTTATTTTTAAATTTTACAACTAACTATAGAGAAATACAAAACACTAATAAAACAAAAAGAAATTAAAATATATTTTACTTCTTGCTATTTGACTCAACCTTTAAATTCCAATTAATTATATATTTACTTTGGGGTAATAATTCTTTTAAACCGATCCCATTATTAAAACTATCTGAAACACCTGTTGTTGGTTCTATGGCAATAGCGTTTTTATACGGTGGTGTATAAAGTTGAACATAAGAATCTGTTTCAGATGAATTTAAAGACAACTTATAATATGGTGTTTTAAAGACAACTTCTTTGTTATCATCTAAAACATAGCAATCATCTAAAAATATATTTTTTATAGTAAAACCCTTTGAATGTATGTTATTTATAACTTTTTCTGTTATACATTTTTCATCTAATTTCAACTTTTTTTTTGCATCGAATACAATTTTAGAATTTTCTAAATTACTGCTAAAAAAATATGGGTGCCAGCCAATTGTAAAAGGAAAACTTTTTGAACTTGTATTCTCTACTTCAACATTAATAGTTAATACAGTATTTGTTAATATATATTCTACATAAAATGAGTAGGTGTAAGGAAAACCTTTGTTCAAGTTTTTTTCTTTGTAGACGAGTTTTATAGATGCAGAATTTCTATCACAATTCTCATTAATTACTTCAAAAGTTTTATTGTAGACTAAACCATGCATTGCATTATGTAATTCTATCTCATTTATATCTAATTGAAATTTTTCTGCCTTATAGTTGTAAGTTCCATTTTTAATTCTATTCGCAAAAGGAAATAGCAAAGATGAGGCATATGTTTTAGAATATGGTATTGACTTCATTTCTTTAATAATAGAATGATTACCAATTGTGAGTTCTTGTATACTTGCACCTTTATTTAAACTAATTTTCGCAAAACTGTTATTTTTAGCATTAGATATTTCTAATACATTACTATTAGTTTTTTGATTTTTAATATGATTTATTTGAAACAACTTATTATTTTTTAAAAGAAAATTATTTTTTCCAAAGCTCTTCCATTTCTTCTAACGTTTTACCTTTTGTTTCTGGAACAAATTTTATAATAAATAGCATAGCTAAAATACTCATGATTCCATAAACCCAATATGCAAAACCATGATTAAATTTTTCTGATAGGTAAGAATTATCGTTCATCATTGGGAAAGTTAATGATACTAAATAGTTAGAAATCCATTGAGCTGCAACTGCAATAGCTAAAGCTCTACCTCTAATTTTATTTGGAAAAATTTCTGATAGCAAAACCCAGGTTACTGGTCCCCAACTCATAGCAAAACTTGCCACGTATAACATCATACAAAATAATGCTAAATATCCTGTTGCTCCAGAAAAGAAAACAAAGCCAAGAGATAACATAGCAATTGCCATACCTAATGCACCAATAACCATTAATGGTTTTCTACCGTATTTATCAACTGTTTTTATAGCTAGAATTGTAAATAAGAAATTTACAATACCTACTATAATTGTCATTAATAAAGCAGTATCTGTGCCAGAAGAAATTGTTTTAAATATTTCTGGCGCATAATATAAAACTACATTAATACCTACAAATTGCTGTAAAATTGACAGTAAAATACCTACTACAATTACTAACCAACCAAAAGATAAAAGATTTCTGGATATTTTTTCATCCATAGAATCTTTTATTTCCTCTAAAATTACAATTCCTTTTTCTTCTCCATTCACTTTTGTTAAAACACTTAATGCTTCCTCAGGTTTATTTCGCAGCACTAAAGAACGTGGGGTATCTGGCACTAAAAATAATAAACCTAAAAATAATCCAGCTGGTATTATTTCTGAAGCAAACATCCATCTCCAGCCAATTTCATTCAACCAAGCATCCGAACCACCTGTTTTAGAAATAAAATAATTTACAAAATAAACTACCATAAAACCACCAACAATAGCTAATTGATTGTAGGAAACTAATTTACCTCTACTATTAGCAGGAGCAATTTCTGCGATATAAAGAGGCGACAGCATAGATGCCAAACCAACACCAATACCACCTATAATTCTGTATAGAATAAAGATTGTTGAATAGGTGTGATCTAATTCACCAATAGGTGCTAAAAACATTTCAGGCATGGCAGAACCTAAAGCAGATATTAAAAACAAAATTGCTGCTAAAATTAATCCATTTCTTCTACCAATTTTTTTACTAATTAAGCCTCCAAAAATTCCACCAACAATACAACCAATTAATGCACTAGAAACTAAAAAACCTTTGAAAGCACTTGCTGCAGTTTCTGATAATCCCTTGGGAATTACAAAAAAATTATCTAAAGAACCTACTGTTCCTGAAATTACTCCTGTATCATATCCAAAAAGTAGACCACCTAATGTAGCTACTAATGTTAGTTTTAATAGATATCCTGATTTTGCTGATTTTCCCATATTGTGTTTTAGTTAATTATTATTTAATTGATAAAACTTATTCTAAAGAAACTAAATGATCTTATTTATTAAATGTATTGATTGATAATGTTCTCGAATAACTCTTGTTTTCCACTTTGTAAACTTAACTCGCCATTTTCTTGTGCGATTTTGTACAAATCGGACAATTCTAATTTACCAGTCTCGAAGTCTTTACCTTGTCCACTATCAAAAGAACTGTATCTTTTTTCTCTTAAAGTGCTATAAGATGATGATTGCATAATTTTATCCGCAGTAATTAAAGCTCTAGCAAATGTATCTGCTCCTCCAATATGTGCATGAAAAACATCTTCCATATCTGTAGAATTTCTTCTAATTTTTGCATCAAAATTAACACCTCCGCCTTGTAAACCACCAGCTTCTAAGAAAACTAACATTGCTTCTGTAGTTTCTTGAATATTGTTTGGAAACTGATCTGTATCCCAACCATTTTGATAGTCGCCTCTGTTTGCATCGATACTTCCTAACATTCCTGCTTTGGCTGCAATTGCCATTTCATGTTGCATAGTATGTTGTGCTAAAGTAGCATGATTTACTTCAATATTCATTTTGAAATCTTTGTCTAAACCATATTCTTTTAAGAACCCGATTGCAGTTGCAGAATCAAAATCGTATTGATGTTTCATTGGTTCCATTGGTTTTGGTTCAATGAAAAAAGTTCCTTTAAAACCTTGTGCTCTTGCATAATCTCTTGCCATTGTTAAAAACTGAGCCATATGATCTAACTCACGTCCCATATCCGTGTTTAACAAAGACATATAACCTTCTCTACCTCCCCAAAAAACGTAGTTTTCTCCACCTAATTTAATGGTTGCGTCTAAAGCTAATTTTACTTGTCCACCAGCCCTTGCAACTACATTAAAGTCTGGATTTGTAGAAGCTCCATTCATATAACGTGGATTTGAGAAACAGTTTGCTGTTCCCCATAATAATTTGACGCCAGATTCAGCTTGTTTGCCTTTGATATAATCTGTAATTGTATTTAATCTTGCTTCTGATTCTGCAAAAGTTGCACCCTCTTGAATTAAATCGTAATCATGAAAACAGAAATAGTCAAAACCCATTTTGGTGATAAATTCAAAAGCAGCATCTGCTTTATCTTTTGCTGCTTGAATTGGATCTGAAGATTGATCCCAAACAAAATTTTGAGTTCCAGGGCCAAAAGGATCTGAACCTTGTCCGCAGAAAGTGTGCCAATAGGCGACTGAAAATTTAAACCAATCTTTCATCTTTTTACCAGCAACAATTTGTTCTGGATTGTAGTATTTAAATGCAAGTGGATTGTCTGATTCCTTTCCTTCAAATTGAATTTTGTTGATTCCTTTAAAATATTCTTTATTTGCCATTATTGTGAGTTTTTGCCATTCGCATTTCGCTTTTTGGCAGTTTATATATTTTGCAAAAGGCTAATTGCCAAAAGCTATTTTTATTATTTATTTAAAATTAATTCTAATTCTTTTTTCCAGTTGTTGTAAGCTTCTGAATATGGTTTTTTGTCTTCAAAAGGCAAAAATGTCATAATATGATTATTATCCATAATCGATTTGCTGAATTTTTTAAAATCTCCTGTGTGTAAGTTTGCGGCTCTTGCAGCACCAATAGCACCTGTTGTATTGTAAATTTCTATTTCTTGTTCTATTAAAGTAGCAACTGTATTTGAAAAAATTTCTGAACGGAATAAATTGTCATTTCCAGCTCTAATTACTGTTGGATTAATACCATCTGATTTTAAAATTTCCATTCCGTAAACAAATGAAAACGCAATACCTTCTAAAGCAGCTCTGCATAAATGACCTTTGTGATGATTATTAAGATTCATATTTACGATTCGAGTACCAATTTCTTTATTGTTTAGCATTCTTTCAGCTCCATTACCAAAGGGAATTAAGTAAACGCCATCTGAACCAATAGAGATTTCTGAAGCTAATGAGTTCATTTCTTCATAGGATGAAACTGCCAAGTTATTAAGCAACCAACGATATTGTATGCCTGCTCCATTAATACATAATAACTTGCCGATTCTTGTTGCTGCATCTTTTTGATAGTTTACGTGCGCAAAGTTGTTAACTCTTGAACTTTCTTTAACCGATAAACTATCTGTAACAGCATAAACTACTCCAGAAGTTCCACCAGTTGCTGCAACTTCTCCAGGATTAAAAACGTTTAGTGATAATGCGTTGTTTGGTTGGTCTCCAGCTCTATAATAAATAGGAGTTCCAACTGCAATTCCACTTTCTTGAGCTCCTTTTGCATCGACTTTAGATTGAAAACCAATAGTGTTTACAATATCTGGAACTAAATTTTGATTTATTTCATAATATTCAAACAGAAAATCGGCAACTGAATTATTTTTAAAATCCCAAAAAATGCCTTCTGATAAACCAGAAATTGTAGTATTTATTTGATCTGAAAATTTATAAGCAATATAATCTCCAGGTAACATAAACTTATAGATCTGCTTATAAATATCAGGTTCATTTTCTTTTACCCATTTTAATTTTGATGCTGTAAAGTTTGCTGGTGAGTTTAATAAATACTTTGCACATTTGTCTTCACCAATTTCTGCAAAAGCTTTATTGCCAGTTTCTACAGCTCTAGAATCGCACCAAATAATAGATTTACGAAGCGGGTTCCCTTTTTTATCAACAAGAACCAAACCGTGCATTTGGTAAGAAATACCAATGCCTTTTATTTGATTTTTATTGATGTTATATTGTTCTTTTAAGTTCGTAATTGCTTTGCAAATGTGAACCCACCAATCGTTTGGTTCTTGCTCTGCCCAACCATTTTTTTGAGCGAACATACCCATTTCTTCTCTAGGTTCCTGAACAACTCCTAAACTTTTACCAGATTCAATTTCTACCAATGCTGCTTTAATGGAAGAGCTTCCTATATCTAATCCTAAATGGTATTCCATTTTAGTATATTGTTTTATTGTTACAATTCTAGTTTTTTAATACTTTAATTATATCCTGCTCTGTCCTGATTTTTAATTCAACGATAACTGATGCTTCTAGTTAGTTATAAAATTTTCTTATTATTGATTTTAAATTATAACTTTAAAACTGAAAATTACAGAAAGCTTTTCAGACAAATTGTTGGTAATGTTTTTTTACTGTTATTTTAAATATACTAATCATTTGGAGTATTTGCGAATGAAAGATAAATTCTATGAAAAATATTTGGTTAAATAATTGGAGATTTAGTATAATATTTAAAATAAAAAAAAAAGAAAAAACATTGGTGTTAACCTTATTTAATTATTATAATCAAATTGTACGAAAGGATGATAGAATAGATCTTAAATATAGAAAAATAAAAAAAACAGTACAGTGCAGGATAGCAGAATATAACAAAGGTTCTATATTGCAACTATTAATTAAATTAAAATATTCTATCATGAAAAAACAATTACTTAAATTAACTTTATTCGCATTTGTAATGCTTTTAAGCTTTTCAACATTGCAAGCACAAGCATTATGGACGACAAACGGTACGTATAAAATTTCAACATCTGGTTTAGATACAAATCTTTATTTAACTATTAACGATCAAACTGGTACTTTAGAATGGGCAGAAGAAAAAGATGGCGATGATCCAACACAGGTTTGGACCGTGCAAGACCATAGAACTCCTGCAAGTACAGGATTAATGGAAATTTTTGCAACTATTCCCGAATTAGGTAACTTTACTCTGACTACAACTGGAGTAGAAGCAGATCATCCAAATTATACTTTATCTGTTAAAGCTGGAGATCCTTTAGAAGTTGAATATACAGCACCTACTGGGGGTGATACTCCGGATGATACTTCGGATGACGCTCCAGCTGTTTATTTTGGGGACTATTCAGGTTTAGACCAGTTTCAAAGAAGAAAGGCTAAAGTTAATGCAGATGGATTAGCTGATTCTGCTGGAGCTAACCCAGAAGATGGAAACAATGCTTTATTTATCAAAACACCATGGGGTGGTAATTCAAGATATGGTATAATTCCAACGGCAGCAGGTGAAGCAGTTCAGTTTGATGGAGGAGGTATCGATGTAATTCAATTCCATCTTGTAGAAGCAGCAACAGCAAGCGTAAACACTTTTGGAGTAGATGCTTTTGTAATTATAAATCCAGTTAGTAATAACCAGTTAACAATTAAAGGAGCTACATCTAAAGTTAGCAGGCTTAATGTTTATTCTGTACTAGGTAATACAGTATTATCTAAAGTTATTGATAATCAAAACGGAGATATTAGCGTTAACGTTAGTGCTTTATCTTCAGGTTTATACATTGTTGAACTTAATGGTGAAAACGGAGAAAGATTAACAAAGAAAATTATTAAGCAGTAGGCTTATTATTCAAAATAGTTAAAATTTTAAAACATCCTATTCAAAAGAATAGGATGTTTTTTTATTCAAATTAAAATATACACAATGCAAAGAGTCGCTTTTAAAATGAAGTTAAATAAAGGCCAGAAAGAAGCTTATGTAAAAAGGCACAATGAAATTTGGCCTGAATTAAAAGTATTACTCAAAGAAAATGGAGTTAGCGAATATTCGATTTTTTTCGATGAAGAAACCAGTACGTTATTTGCTTTTCAAAAAGTTTCTGGAGCTGGTGGCTCACAAGATTTAGCCAACAACCCAATTGTAAAAAAATGGTGGGATTTTATGGCAGATATCATGCAAGTAAATGATGATAATTCTCCAATTTCAATTCCATTGGAAGAGGTGTTTTATATGCCTTAGTAGTATAAATTAGCGCAAAAAACTTTTAACTTTTCTGGCAGGATACAACAAGATAGCTTCAAAGAGCATATCACCTACTTTTATTCGAATTACTATTAATAATAGGAACAATGCATAAAATTACTTTTAATAAATTTAAATTCAGCATACTTACGCTTCTTGCAGTCAGTATACATTCTTTTTCACAAGTCACTTTTGAAAAAGAGGTAAAAATAACCGATTTAGGTTTACACTTCGATGGAAACAAAGTTGGGGCTACAGCATCAAATTCAGGTGATAATGCTGCTTATGATTATTTTTTTGGTAGAAATATTTCTGCCCATGGAGATTGTATAAAAACCTATGGCGAATATGTATTTATGACTTGGTATCGTGGAGACAAATCAGATCGTCATGTAATGTTAACACGTTATAATACAACTACAGGTGTAGGTGTAGATATCGAGTTTCCTCACAGACATACAGGTTATCAAAATAAATATTGGATTGGAGAATCTCATAATACCATAGCAGTTGCAATAAGTCCTTTAGATGGTACAATCCATCTATTGTATGATATGCATGCGTATAGTAACTCAAGACCATCTGATGGAAGTTTATCTGATGACTACTTTAGATATAGTTATTCTGTAAAAAATGCAGCATCGCTTTCTGATGAAAACTTTACTTTAGACAAATTTGTAAAAAACAGTACTAATGGTTACAAACATTTAAGTTTAAATAGTGGAAGATCAGGTTATCCTGATGAAGAATATTCCAATTATTCTGCATTAACATATCCGCAATTCTTTACCAATGACTTAGGAGACATATTTATGTATATGCGTGAAGGAGGTAATAATAATGGAGCTTATAAATTCTCTAAATATGATGCAAATACCGCTACTTGGTCTAGTTTTACGCATTTTAATGTATTAAATGCTAAGAGCCAACCTGAGATAGAGTACAATTGGGGGCTTTATGGAAACATGAAATATGTTAATGGAAAAATACGAATTGGTTTTCAAAGAAGATTGGCAAATAATAACGATAAATACCAATACCAGAATGGTGTTTATTATGCGTATTCTGATGATCAAAATGGTTTTAGTCAATGGAAAAACCATTCAGGAACTCCTTTCTCGTTACCATTGTATGATGCAGATAGAATTAAAGTAATGGAGCCTGGTGATTATGTGCAAACGACTCAAGAAGACAAAGTATATATAGTAGGCAATTTTGATTGGACAGTAACAGAAAAAGGAGATGTTCATATCATTAGTAAAGTGAAAGACAATCAGTATAATGTTACCAAGTATTTACATACCTATAAGCCTTCAGGAGCTACAGAATTTACAACAACCGAAGATTTTGCAGGTGGAACTTCTATTTATACTGCAGGAGATGATGTTTTTATTATTGGTTTAAAAAACAATCGAGTTTTTGTTCAAAAGACAGAAGGAGGAACAAACAATTTTACCACAGTTTATCAAGCAACTTCTGGTAGGTCTTTTGTCCATGGTAGAGTACATATTGCAAATGGGAAACTCTACTATTATTTGATGGAGAAAAAATCTGGAAATGCCCAACCTTTGTATTTACAAATTATAGATTTAGACATTGTAAAAGAACCTTTTAGAGTTGCTATTACTTCTCCCACGAATGGGCAAAATGTTAAAGTCGGAGAAACTATTGCAATTACTGCAGATGCCGTTAATGAAAATGGATCAATCTCTAAAGTAGAGTTTAAAATTGACAATACCGTTTTTGATACCTCAACATCAGCACCATACAAAGTAGATTGGATTCCAACAATAGAAAGAGATTATAAGTTACAAGCTATAGTATACAATGAATCTAATGAATCTGTTTCATCAACAGTTGTTAATGTAACTGCAAAAACATTTGATCCAGAAGATTTATCAGAAGATATTTATAGATTAAGAAATGTAGCAACAGGAAAATTTTTAACAGATTCAGGAGCAGCTGCTACACCAGTTACTATGACAGATTCTGGAGAAGAACAAAACACACATTGGAATTTCCTAAATAGTGGAACTTTTGTGAATATTGATAGCGAAACATATGGTGTTTTGCGTGGACCAGGAGCTGGTTTTGCTGGTGGAGCTTATAGAGTGGTTAGTACTGGTAAAGCACCACCAACTGCAGATAATGATAAAGTTTGGCAAATACATTATAACGCCTCAGATGAAACATATAGATTTCAATCTGGTAATAGTGGTCGATTTTTATACACTGAAGAGAATGGAAATGTAACCCATATTATAGTTAATGAAACAGATAACAGAAGTAAATGGAAAGTGATACCAACAAGTCAAACGTTAAGTATAGATGATAATAAAATAGCAGATACTTCAATTAATATCTATCCTAATCCAACCAATAATAATTTTACAATAGCAGTTAAAGGAATAAATAAAGCTGATATTAAAATTTATAATTTGATAGGAAAACTTATTTATCAGGCTTCTACAGATAAAGAAACTACGCTAATTAATAATTTTGGAAAATTCAAATCAGGAATCTATTTGGTAAGAGTTTTGGGTGATAATCAAAAAATTTATAATCAAAAGCTTATAATAGAATAAAAATAAGACTTTTAATATTCTTAAAAAAGAAGGTAATCATTAAATTGTTACCTTCTTTTTTGTTTTATTTTATTTAAGGACAGGTCAGGATAGTTTTTAAGAAAAAAAATAACATATTGCTATTAGGTTAAATTGAATTAATAATTTTTAAAATCTAACACTATACAATGTTTAAAAACTCTAATTTCAGACATTTTTTTTTCGCAATAGGCTGTTTCATTTTTCTAAGCTTATCATCTTGTGGAGAAAAGGTAACTGTAGAAAAAGCAAATGAGTTAACCATTTCAGAGGGTTTTAAAAATCCTTTAGGTTTTTACAATGCAAAACCAACATTTTCTTGGAAATTACCAGCTTCAGAAAGCAATAAAAGTCAATCTGCATATCAAATTGTAGTTGCAAGTACTCCAGATTTATTACCTGATAATGCCGATTTATGGGATTCTGAAAAGCAAGAAAGTTCGCAATCTACTTTTGTAAAGTATCAAGGGGAAATATTGCAATCTCGTCAAAAAGTATATTGGCAAGTAAAATATTGGAATCAAAATGAAGAAGCATCTCAATGGAGTAATATAAATTTTTTTGAATTAGGTTTACTAAATAATTCTGATTGGATAGCAAAATGGACAGGTCTAGATACAGCAAAAGATAGCATTAAAGGTGTTAGAAAGTTTTTAATGCACAGACCACAATACTTAAGAAAAGGTTTTGATTTGTCTTCAGATGTTAAATCAGCAAGATTATACATCACTGCAAAAGGTGTTTTTGATGTGCATTTAAATGGTATAGATGTAAGTGATGATGTGTTAACTCCAGGCTGGACGCCATACAACAAACGTATTGAAACATTAACTTATGACGTAACAGAATTATTATCTTCAGGTAAAAATGCAATAGCTGTAGAATTAGCTTCTGGGTGGCATTCAGGAAGAATTAGTAGAGGAACAGCTGTTTATGAAAATTTTGCCTCACCAAAAATTTTATGTCAGTTAGAAGTAACTTTAAAAGATGGTTCTAAAAAAACAATTATTTCTGATGAATCTTGGAAAGGCACAACAAATGGTCCAATAAGATTGGCAAGTTTGTACGATGGCGAAGTATATGATGCTAATTTAGAAATACCAAATTGGACTAAAAAAACTTTTGATGATTCCTCTTGGGAAAGTACAAAAGTAGAAGCTATTTCTCATAATGTAAAATTAGCACCAAAACGTCATAGTACTGTTAAAATAATGGCAGTTTTAGAAGATGCAGAAATTGTATCAACCACTAAATCTGCTGTAATTTTTGATATGAAACAAAATATGGTGGGTGTGCCAAAAGTAACTGTTCCAATGAAAAAAGGAGATACTTTAACCCTTCGTTTTTCAGAAATGTTATTGTCTGATAATACTTTTTACACCAAAAATTATCGTTCAGCAAAATCAACTGATTATTACGTAGCAGCTAAAGATGGTGTTGTAGAATATGTACCAAAATTTACGTTTCACGGATTTCAATTTTTAGAATTAAGTGGTTACGATAAAAATGCGAAACCAGACGCTTCTTGGGTGCAAGGTATAGTACAACATTCAGATTTTGAGAAAAACGGAACGTTTACCTCTTCTCACGATAAGTTAAATCAATTACAAAGTAATATAACTTGGGGATTACGAGATAACTTTTTTGATGTGCCTACAGACTGTCCGCAACGTGACGAACGCTTGGGTTGGACAGGAGATGCACAAGTAATTGCACCAACAGCATTGTTCAATTATAGTACTCACGCTTTTTGGACGGCTTGGTTGCAAAGTCTAAGAGAAAATCAGTCTGAACACAAAAATGGTTTAGTGCCTTTTATAGTGCCAGATGTGTTGCAAAACAAAAATGGTGGTTCTGGTTGGGGCGATGCCTGTGTTATTGTTCCTTGGGATATTTATAACATAACAGGAGATGTTACCGTACTTGAAGATAGTTATGAATCTGCAAAAAAATGGGTTGGATACTACCAATCTAAAGTTAGAAAAAAACCTTATATCCCGATAATGCATTCTTTTGGAGATTGGTTGCAGCCATATCCTTCTAAAAGTTTAAAAAAGGGAAATAGAGGAGATACGCCAAAGGAATTGATTAATACCGCTTATTTTGCGCATTCCGCACATTTAATATCTAAAATTGCTGGTGTTTTAGGTAAAACGGATGATGCAAAAAAATATGCAGCTTTATACAAAGCTGTTGCCAACGCTTTTGAAAATGAATTTTTTGATGAAAACGGAAAGTTTAAACAGGAAAGACAAACGCAAACAAGTTATTTACTAGGTATATATTTAGAATTATTTCAACCAGAAACCAAACTAAAAGCACAGTATCACTTGCTTGAAGAAATTAAGAATGCCGATTATCATTTAGGAACAGGATTTTTAGGAACACCAATTCTACCAAAGGTTTTAGATGATATGGGAGAAATAGATTTGATGTATAAAATTTTGTTTAAAGAAACCTATCCATCTTGGTTTTACTCTATAAACCAAGGGGCAACCACTATGTGGGAACGTTGGAATAGTTTTAGTAAAGAAGGTGGTTACAACTCGCAAAGTATGAATAGTCTAAATCATTATGCATACGGAGCTATTGGGCAATGGATGTATGAACGTATTGCAGGACTTTCAGCATTAGAGCCTGGATATAAAAGGATTAAAATTGCACCAATACCAAATAAACCCTTAACTTCGGCTGAAGCAAGTGTTTATACTCCTTATGGAAAAGCATCTTCTTCTTGGAAGTTAGAATACTGAACTTTTAACTTAGATGTTATGATCCCTCCAAATACAACTGCAGAAATTCATTTGCCAAAAGGAGCATTGAAAAGTAAATTATCTATAAATGGTAAATCAATAGATGAGCTTTCAAATATTAAATTGATAGAAACCAAAGACAAAATTGTTATTCTATCTGTAAAATCGGGAACATACAATATAACAACCAAACTAAATTCTTATGAATAAAAAATCAATTTTCAATAGTTACATTATCGTTTTTTTAAGCCTACTTAGTTTAGGTTTTATATCTTGTGAAGAACAGCCTGTATTAGAAAGTGCATCAGAGTTAACCATTTCTGAAGGTTTTAAAAATCCTTTAGGTTTTTACAATGCAAGCCCAACATTCTCATGGAAATTACCAGTTTCAGAAAACATTAAAAGTCAATCTGCATATCAAATTGTAGTTGCTTCAAATCCAGATTTATTGCCTGATAATGCAGATTTATGGGATTCTAAAAAACAAGAAAAAGACAAATCAGTTTGGATAAAATATCAAGGAAAACAATTACAATCCAGACAAAAAGTATATTGGCAAGTAAAATATTGGAATCAAGATAAAGAAGCTTCAAATTGGAGCGACATTAATCATTTTGAATTAGGGTTATTAAATAATTCTGATTGGCAAGCAAAATGGGTAGGTTTAAACACGGCCAAAGACAGTATAAAAGGCAGAGGTAAGGTGTTAATTCACAAACCTCAATATTTAAGAAAAAGATTCGAATTAACAGATGATTTAGCTGTTGCAAGATTATACATTACTGCTAAAGGTGTTTTTGATGTTTCCGTAAATGGAGAAAATGTAAGTGATGATGCAATGTCTCCTGGTTTTACAACGTATGACAAACGTATAGAAACATTAACTTATAATGTAACTAATTTAATAGAATCTGGACAAAATGCTATTGGTGTAGAATTGGCCTCAGGTTGGTATTCTGGAAGATTATTGTGGGGAACAACACCTTGGGATAATACAATTTCACCAAAAATATTGTGCCAACTGGAATTAGAAATGAAAGATGGTTCTAGAAAAATAATTATTTCTGATGAATCTTGGAAAGGAACCACAAATGGACCACTTCAATTTTCAGAAATTTATGATGGAGAAATTTATAATGCCAATTTAAACATGCCAAATTGGACAACTATTAATTTTGATGATAAAAACTGGACAAAAGTTGAAGTAGAAAATATTGATAATACTATAAAATTAGAACCCAAAAGACATACTACTGTTAAGGGTAAAATAAAATTAAAGCCAACTAAAATCACTAAAAAAGAGGAAGCTTTAATTTTTGATTTGAATCAAAATATGGTTGGTGTTCCTTTGGTAAAAGTACCTATGAAAAAAGGAGATACACTTAAAATTAGATTTGCAGAAATGTTATCGCCAGATGATACTTTTTATACTAAAAATTATAGAAGTGCACACTCTACCGATTATTATATTGCATCTAAAGATGGAGAAATTGAGTACATGCCCAAGTTTACATTTCACGGATTTAGATTTGTAGAATTAACTGGTTTTGATGCTTCAAAAAAAGTTTCTAAAGATTGGGTCACAGGCGTTGTGCAATATTCAGATTTTGATGACAATGGAACATTTACATCATCACATCCAAAATTAAATCAACTGCAAAGTAATATTGTTTGGGGTTTGCGAGGGAATTTTTTGGATATTCCAACAGATTGTCCACAACGAAATGAGCGTTTAGGTTGGACAGGTGATGCACAAGTATTTGGGCCAACATCTATGTTTAATGCAGATGTGTATAAATTTTGGGCAAGTTGGCTACAAAGTGTTCGCGAAGCACAACTAGAAGATGGCACTATTCCTTGGACGGTTCCAGATACTCGAGGTAATAAAATTGCAAGCTCGGGCTGGGGAGATGTAGGTACAATCATCCCTTGGAAAATCTACATGCGAACTGGAGATATTGGTTTTTTAGAAGATAATTTTGAAATGATGACACAATGGGTGGCTCATCACGAGTTAAAATCAAAGAATTATATCTCTAATATGATGTCTTTCTCAGATTGGTTACAACCGTATCCAGAGAGTGGTAAAAATACGGGTGATACGTCAAGAAATTTAATTGGCACAGCATTTTTTGCACATTCTGCTAAATTAACTGCGCAAGCTGCTGAAGTTCTTGGAAAAACTGCAGAACAGAAAAAGTACGAAGAATTATACAAAACAGTAGCAAAAGCATTTGATAATAAGTTTTTTGATGAAAGTGGTGCCGTAAAAGGTGTTGCAGAAACGCAAACCTCTTATTTATTAGCATTAGCTTTTAACCTATTGCCAGAAAATAAGATAAAGAATGCGCAGACCAATTTATTGCGCAAGCTTAAAGATGCCGATAACCATTTGCGTACAGGCTTTTTAGGAACCCCATTATTATCTAGAGTTTTAGATGATATGGGAGAAACAGATTTAATCTATAAATTAATTTTTAACGAAACCTATCCGTCGTGGTTCTATTCTATCAACCAAGGAGCAACTACTATTTGGGAGCGTTGGAATAGCTATAGCAAAGCAGAAGGATACAACCCTATGAGTATGAACAGCCTTAACCATTATGCTTATGGAGCCATTGGTGAGTGGATGTACGAACGTATTGCAGGTATTGCACCTTTAGAAGCAGGATATAAAACCATTGAAATTGCACCACAAGTTCGTCAGCCTTTAACAGCTGCTTCGGCAACTTTAAATACACCTTACGGTAAAGTATCATCTTCTTGGGAAATTAAAGGAAATATATTTCAATTGCATGTTACTGTTCCACCAAATACATCAGCAAAAATTATTCTTCCTTCGGACACAGCAAAGCCACTTGAGTTAGACGGCGCAACGTTTCAAGAAAATGCGTCTGTAAAATTAGTTGATATTGGAAATAATTTATTTGAATTAGAAGTGCAACCAGGGTCTTATACCTTTCAATCTAGTATAAAATAACTTGAAATGATAAAATTAAAATTACTAACATTTACACTTTTAGCATCAAGTTTATTTTTAAATGCGCAATCTGCAAAATTCAATATTCCAATTGTTGATGACGAAGTTATATTTCAGGAAAACAATGGTATGGTAGCCGTTGAAGCAGAATATTTTAACAAACAGAGCAATTCAGAACAACGCCAATGGTATATCACTTCAAAGGATGCTACAACCAGTGTTGGACGTGATGAAGATAAGCCACATCATGAAGGCGCAAGCAATGGTACTTACATTGAAATATTACCTGACACGAGAGTCACACATGCCGATAAGTTAGTACAAGGCGAAAATTTTTCTAACAAAGCAGGCGAGGTCGCTGTGCTGCATTATAAAGTAAGATTTAGTAATCCTGGACGCTATTATGTTTGGGTGCGTGCATTTAGCACAGGAAGCGAAGACAATGGTTTACATGTTGGATTAAATGGGAAATGGCCAGAAAACGGCCAACGTATGCAATGGTGCAAAGGAAAAAATAAATGGACTTGGGAAAGTAAGCAAAGAACAAAAAAAGAACATTGTGGTGTGCCTAGACAGATTTTTTTAGATATCGATAAAAAAGGTTTACATGACATACAATTTAGTATGCGAGAAGATGGTTTTGAGTTTGATAAATTTATACTAACAAAAGACAGTAATTATATTCCAAAAGAAGAAGGTTTAAAAGTAACCACGCTTTGGCCTTTACAATCGTATTACAAGCAAATTGGAGCTTCTCTTTTAGAAAATAAAACTTTACCTATTGCCGATTTTCCTATAAAAAACACAGGGTTTTACAAACACGCTGGCGGAAAATGGTTGGGTATCAATCCAAATAAACAAAAAGAGGCACAAACAACTACACCTTTTACATTTAAAAATGGAAATTACGATTTGGTATTTGTTGCTGTTGGCGAAAATGATGGGCAGTCAGAATTTACTATAAGCATCAACAATAAAAAACTAGGCACCTTTAAACCACCATTAACCAAAGACCTCTTTGAAGAAAGCGAAAGCAACAATGCCCTTTGGGAAAATATAAAATTTAAAAAAGGAGATAAAATTACGGTACTTGCCAAAGTTGGTAGCGCAGATGGCAAAGAATGGGCAAGGGCACGCTGGTCGGGTATTATTTTTACGCCAGTAGGTAAAGGAAAAGACGTTGTAAAAACACCCTATGTAGGAACCTTAAAGGTTGTACAAAATAAAGTGCCAGCAATTAAAGCGCCCATAGGGCGTATTGCAGTTGTGGCAGATGGCAACTCTCCAGATCCCGACGACCTTGGTGGAACAGCCGTATCATTAGCACTACTTAGAGCAGCCGGACTTGAAAATAGGCTGGTACATTACTCCCATAGTTGCGATTTGGTGCGAGTAAACAGAATATCAGAAAAAGCAGAGATAGAACGCCACGCCCTTATGCAAAGTGTTTGTGATGTTACCGCAAGACGCTGGGGCGGTTTTGATGGGCTTACCTTTTTTGACGCAAAATGGCAACAAAAAGAAACAGTAAAAGACCTACGCAATGCTATAAATGCATCTAGCGCAAATGACCCACTTTGGATAATTGAAGCTGGCGAACCAGATATTATAGGTTTTGCCCTAAAAGCCTCAAAAAAAGACAAACATAAATATGTAAAAGTTATCACACATCACCCAGCTAATGACGATGCCGGAGATTTTTACACATGGCAGCAAATATTGGATTTTGGAGTGGAAGAAGTTCGCATTCCAGATCAGAATATCAAGCTAAAAGTCAACTTAGCTGAATGGAATTGGGCAAGAGATCATAAAGACAAAAGATTACAGCAAGTTTGGGTATTTGGTAAAATGGCAGAAGTCGATGATGTTGTGAAGTTCCAAAGAGGAAAATGGGATTGCTCTGATGCCGGTATGGTTTTATATTGGATAACTGGTGCTAATATAAATAAAGGCTTAAAACAAGGAACTGTTAATGATGTAAAAAGTATTTTATTGAATTATATAGAGAAGTAGATTAAAATTTTAAAAAAACCTCAACTAAAATTATTTATTAAATGAATAAATCTGTAATGCTATTTATAGCAACTCTTGTGTTTTCTTCTCTTAGTGCGCAAGAAGAAAAACCAAATGTTTTAATTTTTTATGTTGATGATTTACGTGCAGAAATTGGTGCTTATGGAAGTAAAACAGCAATAACTCCAAATATAGATAAGCTTGCAAAAGATGGTGTTCTATTTAATAAAGCTTATGTGCAACAGGCTATTTGTGCTCCTTCTAGAATGAGTACTTTAACAGGTTTGCGTCCAGAAACTTTAGGGATTTATAGCATATTTACGCCGTTAAGAAAAGTACACAAAGAGGTGGTTTCTTTACCTCAATTATTTAATAAAAATGGATATAAAACCATTAGTATTGGGAAAGTGTATCATCATAGTAGAGATGATAAAAATGTATGGACTACTTATTTTGAAAAAGAGAAAAACTCTTATTTAAAACCTGACAATATCGCATTAATGAAACGCTTAAAAAAAGAAGGTGTAAAACCTGTAAAAGGGCCTGCTTTTGAAAATGCAGATGTATTAGATGAAGTTTATAAAGATGGTAGAGCAGCAAAATATGCCATAGAAACCTTGTATAAAGTAAAAGATGATAATTTTTTGATGTTTGTGGGTTTAAGTAAACCACATTTACCTTTTAATGCACCAAAAAAATATTGGGATTTATATAATAAAAATGATTTTAAAATTCCATCAAGAACAAAACCAGAAGCCATTTACAGATTAGCTTTAAGTCCTTGGGGTGAATTAAAAGGGTATCATGGAATTCCTAAAAAAGGTGATTTAAATGATGACTTAACAAGAGATTTAATCCATGGTTACCATGCATCCATCAGTTATATTGATGCTCAGATTGGTAAAGTAATAAAAACGCTCGAAGATTTAGATTTAAAGAAAAATACAATGATTATTTTTATGAGTGATAATGGTTATAAAATTGGTGATTATGCTTCTTGGTGCAAACAATCGAATATGGAAATAGATGTAAGAGTCCCTTTAATTATAAGTAGGGAAAACAATTATAAACAAAGAGTTACGAACAAAACATCTAATGCGCTAGTAGAAAATGTTGATATTTACTCAACTTTAGTAGAGATTTGTAATTTAAAAAACGCGCCAGTCTCTGATGGGAAAAGTATCCTTCCAGTATTAAATAAACCTAATAAAAAATGGGATAAAGTTGCATATAGCGTGTATGCTAGAGGTAAAAAAATAATGGGAGTTACTACAACAGACGGGAATTGGAGATACACTGAATGGCGAAATTCTACCACACATGAAATTCTTGGGGCTGAATTATACGAGCATAAAAACAGCTTAGTTTCTTATGTAAATCTTTATAAAAATAAAAAATACAAGAAAATAGAACAAAAAATGAGGACACTTTTAGAAAGTCAATTTCCAAAAGACAAGCCTTTTTTACAAAATGATCAACCTAGAAAATAAACTATTTGATAAAAATATTAATACAGTATAGAAAAGTGTTAAAAAACTTTTAGTTACCCTATTTAAGATTTTTAATTTTTTAATCTATCCTACTTTTATATAGTTAAAAGTATAGAATTATGGCAGATTTAATTAAACTCGATCCGAACTCAATTGTTCCAAAATATTTGCAAATTATTGATGCAATCGTTCATAATATATCTTCCGGGAACATTAAAATTGGAGATAAAATTCCATCTATCAATACATTAAGTAAAGAGACTTACCTTTCTAGAGATACAGTTGAAAGAGCTTACAGTGTATTAAAAAAACATAAGGTTGTAGTTTCCGTTCATGGAAAAGGAACTTATGTAGCTGAAACAGGATTAATTACCAAACCTAAAATTTTATTCTTAGTCAATAAGTTAAGTCCTTACAAAATTAAAGTTTATAATTCGTTTTTAGAAAAATTGTACGCCAGTTCAACGGTAGATCTACATAGTTATCATTGTGATGAAACATTGTTTCTAGAATTGATGGCAAAATACAAGTCATCTTACGACTATTTTGTAATAATGCCACATTTTAGAACCAAAAACTTATTACATGTCAGTACAACTGAAAAAGTAACCAAAGTCATTAACAAAATCCCTAGAAAAAATTTAATTTTATTAGATAATAGCGATCATAACATTGATGGAGATTTTAATGAAGTTTATCAAGATTATAAGAATGATATCATATTTGCATTAAATGAAGGAGCAGAAAGTATAGCTAAATACAATAAATTAACAATTGTGTATCCTAAGACATCTTTTTATCCTTATCCAAAGAGTATATTAGATGGTTTTAAACAATTCTGTGCCCAAAATAATTTTAAATTTGATATTATTGAGGAGGTAACTTCACAAACTTCAATAGAAATTAAAAATTTGTTCATTACTTTAGAAGATGATGATTTGGTAAAAGTTGTTAATAAAATAAAAAGCAGTAATTACAAATTAGGAAAAGATATTGGTGTAATTTCTTATAACGATAGTCCTTTAAAACAACTATTAGGGATTACTGTAATAAGTACAAATTTCTCATCAATGGGCAAAGAAGCTGCAAGAATGATTTTGGAAAAGGAAAAAGGAAAAATACAAATTCCTATTACTTTTATCAATCGAGAATCTTTATAAATAACCCATTCTTAAATCAAAATTTTATGTAAGGGAAATCTATATTAGATTTCCTTTTTTCATGAATAATGCCGTCAATTAAATTGTATTTTTTACCTTCGAGAATATATTTTTACCTTAAAGCTTCAATTAGTTTTTTAATGAAACAGAAACGATTCTTATTCTTATTCCTATTAGTTTCAAACTTTTTATTTGCTCAAGTAAATAATTTTAATTTTAGAAATATTAATATTTCTGATGGACTTTCTAATAATACAATAACATCAATTAAAGAAGATAAATTTGGTCAAATATGGTTTGGAACAAGTAATGGATTAAATAAGTATAATGGGCAAGAGTTTACTGTTTATAGAAATGTTCCTAGAGATAAATATAGTATAAGTAATAGTGGTATTTCTGATATTTTAGTGGATAAAGATGGGTATGTTTGGGCTGGTACCTTTAATGGTTTAAATAGGTACAACCCACAGACCAATACCTTTAAAAGGTATTACAAAAGGCCCTCTAATAAGAATTCACTAACGAATAGCTTTATTATTTGTAGCTTAGAAATGCCTAAAGGTGTTATTTGGTTTGGAACTTCAAATGGAGTTTCTATTTATGAAAAAAAGAATGACAAATTTAAAAGGTTTTTACAGGGTAATTTGCAAGAAGGTGTAAGATCTATATATGATATTTATCGTGATAAAAATCATAGAATTTGGTTAGCCACTAATAATGGTATTATAAAAGTAGATAGAGATAAAAATAAAAAATTTGCAATTAAAAAATATACAAGAGACAATAGAAAAACAAATTTTGTTGTCAATAAAATCTTAGAAGTTTCATCAAACATTATTGGAATTGGAACCAAATACGATGGCTATTTATATTTTAATACCGAAACCGAAAAGTTTATATGTCCTAAAGAAATAAATATCCCTCAAAATTTAGACGTAAGAGACCTTGCGTTTGATAATGATCAAAATTTATGGATGGCCACAACAAGTGGTCTTTTTATAGTTACTCCTGAAAATAAGACAATTTATATCAAAGAAAATAATGCAGATAATTATGGTACAACTCAAAACTTTATAAGAAGTATTTACAAAGATAAAAAAGGTTTTATTTGGTTAGGAACTCAAAATGGAGGAGTAATTACTTGGGATAAATCATATCAAAATTTCTTGCATTTTAAGAACAAAAAAGTATACAATAATATTACAAATAGTATTGTTTCAGATAAAAAAGGTAATATTTACTTTGCAACTGATGCAGGTGTAGTTAGTGTGTTAGATAAAAAAGGGAATGTTTCTGAAATATTTAAAATAGCAAGTTCAGAAAAAAATATAAGCTACCCTATAAAATCATTATACTATAATAAATCTGATGACTTATTGTTTATTGGTGCCCAAAATAAAGGACTTCTTGTCTATGATGTAAAATCAAAAAAAATCCGTGAAGACCTTATTTCTAGAGATTTGCAAGATTTAATAGGGAATTCTATAATATATGATCTTAAAAAAGATTCCAAAAATAATTTACATATTGGTACATTTAGTAAAGGATTGATTCGTTACAATTGCGAAACAAAAAAACTAAGAATTTTCACAAAAAATAAAATAGCTACAAACATTGTAAAAAGTATTTTTATTGATGAAAATGACGATTTGTTAATTGGAGGTTTGGGTGGTGTATCAACCATAAAAATTGATAAGAATGGAAAAGCTGAAACAAAAAATTACTTTAAAGATAGACCTTTAATTACGTATAATATTAGTGCAGTAATTAAGGATGTTAACGATGTAGTTTGGGTAGGAACTACAACAAGAGGCTTGTATCGTATTGAAGGGAATAGCACAAAGCCCATCACTTTTCCTGATAGAAATAAATTTTCTAAAGTCAATTCAATTTTAGAAGGAGAAAAAGGAGTTTTATGGTTAAGCACAGATATAGGTATTGTACAATACAATACCATAATAGGAAAAAGTTTTACTTACGATCAAAACAATATTATAGTAAATAATAGTTTTAGAGAAAACGCAGCATTAAAAATTGGAAATCATTTTTATTTTGGAGATCTATATGGAGTAACTACCTTTAATCCTTACAAAATTGTAAAAAGTAACGATGTACCTAAAGTAGTCTTATCCGAATTAAAAGTTAAAAATGAAATTGTAAACATAGATGCTAATGATGGGATTTTATCTAAAAGTTTAAACTATGCAAAAGTGTTAGAGTTAGATTATGATAATTCTAATTTTTCTATCAGTTATGCGTTACCAAATTATATAAACTCTAAAGGAAATAAATATGCATTTCGTTTAAAAGGTTTGGATGATTCTTGGACTTATACCAAACAAACAGAAGCTTTTTTTACCCTACAAAATGCAGGAATTTATGAATTTCAGGTTAAAGCAGCAAACCATGATAACGTTTGGAATAATAGACTTACAAAAATTAAAATTATTATACAGCCAGCACCTTGGAAAACTTGGTGGGCATATGCTATTTACTTCATTGTGTTTTTTGGTTTTATTTTTGGTTTCGTTTGGTTTATTCAATCGAAATCAAGATTAAAAGACAAGTTAGAATTAGAATATATTACTAACAAAAAAAATGAAGAATTAAATAAATTTAAGCTTCAGTTTTTTACAAATATTTCACATGAGTTTAGAACACCATTAACTTTAATAATTGCGCCACTTCAAAATATATTATCAAATTATTCTGGCTCGAGTGATTCTTATAGAAAATTAAAAATCATAGAAAGTAGTACGAATCATCTATTGAGGTTAATCAATAGATTAATGGATTTTAGAAAGTTAGAGAGCAATCAATTTCAATTAGAAGCTGCAAAAGGTAACATTGTCAAATTCTTACAAGAAATTTATTTGTCTTTTACAGAACATGCTAAAGATGGCAATTACAATTATCAATTTATAACTACAGAAGAAGAAATATTACTCTATTATGATCGATATAAATTAGAACGCGTTTTTTATAATTTGATATCAAACGCATTTCGATATACGAAAAAAGGAGGGGCTATTTTTGTTAAAATACGACAAGAAAATCAAGAGGTTATTATAGAAGTAGAAGACTCTGGAGTAGGTATTGCAGATGAGTTTATAGATAAAATCTTCGATCGATTTTTTGAAGTTGCTGTAAACAAACAAACTGATTCAGATCATTTAAAGGGAACAGGTATTGGGTTATCTATAGCTAAAAACATCGTAGGACTTCATTATGGAAATATCTCTGTGGTTAATGTAAAACCTAATGGGGCAAAGTTTTCAGTAGCTCTTAAACTTGGAAAAGATCATCTTGCTGAAAAAGAGATTTTAAAAGGTTTCAAAAAAAGTGATGATGTTTCTCAATATGTAACACAAATAGATTTATCTAAATATGAGGAGGTAACAAGTCCCATAGAATTAACTTTAAAGGAAAAAGATTATACGATACTTATTGTGGAAGACAATGTAGTGTTAAGATCTTTTATCAAAGAAATTTTAAAAGAAGATTATAATGTTTTACTGGCAGAAAATGGAGAGGTAGCATTAAAAATGGCTATTAAACATCTACCAGATTTAATAGTTAGTGATGTTCTAATGCCCAGAATGGTAGGTACAGAATTATGCTCAAAAATTAAAACAACTTTAGCAACTAGTCATATTCCAGTAATTTTATTAACATCAAGAACATCTTTAATATATAAGTTTGAAGGTTTAGAAAGTGGTGCAGATGATTATATTACAAAGCCATTTAATTTAAAAGAATTCAAACTAAAAATCAAGAACATTTTAGTTTCAAAACAAAATTTAAAAGATAAATTCAAATCCGATAGCAGTTTTGAATCTTTAGATTTTTCTTTAACTTCACTAGATCAAAAATTATTAGAAAAAGCGTTTCAAATTGTTAAAGATAATATTGCTAATCAAGATTTTAATATAGCCCAATTTTCGGAAGATTTAGGTGTAAGTCGTTCAATGCTTTTTACCAAAATAAAAGCTTGGGTAGATGCTACACCAAATGATTTTATTCAAGAAATAAGATTAAATTACGCTGCAAAACTTCTAGAAATCAATAAACTAAGTGTTTCGGAAGTGAGTTATAAAGTAGGTTTTAAAAGGTCAAAATATTTTAGCCAATGTTTCAAGAAAAAATATGGATTAACACCAAGCGAGTTTTCAGAAAAATTTAAAACTATTTAATGCCAATTCATTTTAACTCTCTCTATGCACCAGAAAAACCTGATACTTTAATATCCTGACAGTACAGGATTATTTTTCAGTTATTAAAAGTTAGGTTTGATTTTTATCTTTAAAAATCGCAGAACTAAAATGAATAAACTACTATTAACCTTATTTTTACTAGCATATTCAATTTCTTATAATGCACAGCGTAAAGAAATAAACTTTAATAACAATTGGAACTTTATTCTAGAAGATAATCCTTTGTTTTCTAAAGAAGACATTGATGTTTCTTCTTGGCAAAACCTAAACGTTCCACACGATTGGTCTTTTGAAAAAGGTGTAAGAAAAGGTGGAGATCAAGGTCAAGGTGGAGGTTATCACGATGGTGGAATTGGCTGGTATCGTAAAACTTTTGATGTAAAAAAAGAAACACTTTCTAAAATTACATACATCAATTTCGATGGAATCTATATGAATAGTGAAGTTTGGGTAAATGGTAATCATTTAGGCAAAAAGCCTTATGGATATATCAGTTTTCGATACGATATTTCAAAATATTTAAAAGAAGGGAATAACACTATTGCTATTAGAGTTGATAACAGTTTAGAGCCTTCAGCAAGATGGTATCATCCATGTGGAATTTACGCACCAGTAAAATTGATAGAAGTTCATCCAACTCATTTTAAACCCAATTCTATTTTCATAAAAACACCTTCTATTCAAGAAAATAAAGCAACTGTTTCTATTGACGCAGAAATCAACGGAAAAATAAAAGGTTTAAAATATGAAGTAAAACTATTTTCTTCGGATGGAAAAGAACTCAAAAAAAAATCTGAGAAATTAGAAGCAGCAAACCCAACCTATCAATTTGAAGTAAAAAAACCACAATTATGGAGTCCAGAAACGCCAGTTTTATACAAAGCTGTTACTCAAATTTTAGATGGTAAAAAAGTAATCGATGAAATTGAAACTACATTTGGATTCAAAACCGTAAAATGGGAAACCAAAACAGGTTTTTGGTTAAATGGAGAAAATGTAAAGCTTAAAGGAGTTTGCGAGCATTGGGAAGGTGGTCCTGTTGGTGGTGCTTGGACAAAGCCAATGTTACGTTGGAAACTACAATCGTTAAAAGATATGGGTATCAATGCCATTCGTCCTTCACACAATCCAACTCCACCAATGTTTTATGATATTTGTGATGAAATCGGTTTGTTGGTAATGGATGAGATTTTTGATGGTTGGCACAAAAAAGCTCCACAGGATTATGGCAAACAAGCTTTTGATGAATGGTGGCAAAGAGATGTTACAGAATGGATTACCAGAGATAGAAATCATGCTAGTATTTTTGTGTGGAGTTTAGGAAACGAAACACACAGTCCAATTGGTCCTGAATTGGTGAAATTCGGAAAAAATTTAGACCCAACACGTTTATTTACTTCAGGAGCAGGAAACCCTGAAGATATGGATATAACAGGCGTGAATGGTGGCTCTGAAACAAAATTGTTCATAGAAAGTAAAACCTTTGAGAAACCATTTATTTCTACAGAAGCACCACATACTTGGCAAACAAGAGGATATTACAGAACTCAAACTTGGTGGAGAGACAATAAATTACCAGGAACGTATGAATTGCCAAACTTAACCGAAAAAGAAATCTTTTTTTACGAAGGAATCAACCCAAAAAATTGGAGAAACAGAAAACAGAGTTTTAATTCTTCTTATGACAATGCTACAGTAAGAGTTTCTGCAAGAAAATATTGGGAAGTAATGCGTGATAATCCTTGGCACAGTGGTCATTTTAGATGGACAGGTTTCGATTATTATGGAGAAGCAGGTTTGGTTCATGGAGGTTTGCCTTTCAATTTATTTATGGGTGGTGCTTTAGATGTAGCAGGATTTAAAAAAGATTTATTTTACTTCTACCAAAGTCAATGGACAACAGAACCAATGGTTCATATGTTACCACATTGGACACATCCAAGAATGAAAAAAGGCACTGTAATTCCTGTCTGGATATATTCTAATGCAGATGAAGTAGAACTATTTTTAAACGGAAAATCATTAGGAAAAGACAAACCAGGAATCATTTGGAACGAAATGCAATGTGAATGGATGGTACCTTATCAAGAAGGAAAACTAGAAGCAGTTGCATACATCAAAGGAAAAGAAGTGAAAAGAACTTCCTTTTCTACAAGTAAACAACCATCAAAATTAAAAACAAGTTTACAAAGATTAGATGCCGAAGACAGTTTTACAACAAGTTATATTATTACATCAGAAAGTTTAGATGAAAACGACAATTTGTATCCTTATGGAGAAAACAAAGTGTATTACAATATTCAGGGTGATGTAAAAACCATTTCTATGGAAAATGGAAATCCTATTGATCCTACAAGTAGAACTAAATCAGATTTTAGAGCCCTGTTTTTTGGAAAAAACAGATTGTTTTTAAGAGAAAAACCTAATGCCAAAAAAGCATCAATAATTACAGCATCAATTTTAGGTGATAAAGCACTTTTTACATCAAATAAAATAACGATTGATGCAAAACAAATTTCAGTTTTAGGAAGTTCAACTTTTGATGATTTAACAATTTTGTATACTATAAATGGAGAAAATCCAGAAACTAATGGAATAATGTATAAAAACACTTTTGAAGTTTTAGATGGAACTACTGTAAAAGCAATTGTAAAACAAAGTGGAAAAGTAGTTTTAAGAATGGTAGAAAAATTCGGTAAAAACGAAGGGTTGTTTTGGGGCGATGAACATTCTAAAGATATGTGGATTGGTAGAGGTGTCAATATTTCTGCAGAAGAAGGTATTTTAAAAGGAAGTGCCACAGCAATCAGAGGTGCAAGACGTTTTAAAGGTACAGGATTTGTAGATTTTAAAGGTGGTGAAGGATCTGTAGAATTCTATCAAGAAAATGATGGTGAAGAAGGTGATTACAGTATGCGTTTTAGATATATGCACAATAATGTTGGTCAGTTGCATACAATGAAGTTATATTTAAATGATGAGTATATAAGAACTTTAGAATTTAAAGCAACAGGTGGTTGGGAAAAAGAATGGAAATTTGTTCCAGCAATATTAAGATTGAAAGCGGGTGCAAATAGCATTCGAATTGAAACTACAGGAAAGAGTGGTCCTTTTATTGACGAATTATTTATTGATTAATTTTTCAAAGAATTATATGAGCAAAATAGCTACATTTTATATCAAATTATTGGTTGTACTTTTAATAAGTTTAACTAGTTGTAGTAATGCTTTAAAAGAAGGCGAAAATAGTTTAGAAATACAAGTAACTAACCAATGGACAAACCGTTTAATTGGAGATGAAAAATTACCGAATCAAACAGGATATAATGTGAAAAGAGGAAGTCCTGGTTTTGGCGATTCTGAGTTTAGAGGAAAGTTTAAAAAAATGCCCAAGTGGTTTAGAGATAATCAACCACTTCCAGAAGGTCCAAGAAGCACATTTAGTGCGTATTCTTTTCAGAAAACAACAGATAAATTATTGCCATCTGGTTTATTGGGACCTGTAACTATTTCATCATCAAAAATTATTAAAAGAAAATAACAAATGAAAAATATAGCTGTTTTAATTCTATTGTCTCTGTGTTTTGGATGTAATCCTCAATCAGAAAAAGAAACACAAACGATAACTTTAGAACAAGGCTTTAAAAATCCGCCAAACGAAGCCAAAGCCAGAACTTGGTGGCATTGGATTAGCGGAAACGTTTCTAAATCTGGAATCACAAAAGATTTGGAAGCAATGAAGGCAGTAGGTATTCAAGAAGCACAATTGTTTAATGTGCATCTAGGTTTTCCAAAAGGTCCTGTTAAATATCTAAGCGAAGAATGGTTAGATTTATTCAAATTTTCGGCAGAAGAAGCGAAACGTTTGGATTTAGAAATGGCATTTCACAATAGCGCAGGTTGGTCGTCTTCTGGTGGACCTTGGGTAACAGAAGAAAACGCGATGCAAACCGTAGTTTTTAGTGAACTTGTAATTTCAGGAGGAAAATCAATAAAAGAAACCCTACCAAAACCTAAAACAAAATTTAATTACTATAAAGATATTGCTGTCTTGGCATTTCCAAAACCAAAGGAGACAAAAAAAATAGAGGGTTTAGATTATAAAGTACTATCCGAACGTGTTCGAAATCATTTATTACCAGACACTAAAACGATTCCACAAGCTTCATTAATTTTAAAAGAAAAAGTTGTCGATTTATCAGATAATTTTTCCAATGATGGTGTTTTAGAGTGGAATGCACCTAAAGGCGATTGGATTATTTTAAGATTTGGGCACACACCAATTGGTACCACAAATCGTCCTGCGCCACCAGAAGCGAAAGGGTTAGAAGTGGATAAAATGAGTAAAACTGCAGTAGATGCCTATTGGAAAGGAGGAGTTCAGCCAATAATTGACAAACTTGGAGATTTAATAGGAATCACTGTAAATAATTGTTTGATTGATAGTTACGAAGTAGAAACTACAAACTGGACAACTGGTTTTGAAACTCAATTCAAGAATTTAAGAGGCTATGATTTAACAACTTATTTACCAACTTTAGCTGGCTATTATTTAGAAAGTGGTGAAGTTTCTGAACGTTTTTTATGGGATTTTAGAAGAACTATTGGCGATTTAATTGCCGAAAACTATTACGCGCATTTTGCAGAATTATGCCATAAAAACGGGATGCAGTTTTCTGTAGAACCTTATTGGGGACCTTTTGACAATATGCAAGTGGGTGCCACTGGAGATATTGTAATGTGTGAATTTTGGAGTGGTGGCTATCCGTTTTTCGATTCAGCGAAATTTGTGTCATCAATCGCTCATTTAAACGGAAGTTCTATTGTAGGAGCAGAGTCTTTTACCGGAATTGGTGGTTGGGACAAACACCCAGCAAATATCAAGTCAATTGGAGATCAAGCTTGGGCGCAAGGAATTACACGTTTTATTTTTCATACCTATGTGCACCAACCTTGGGATGTTGCTCCTGGTTTGGAGTTGAGTTACCACGGATTTGATTTTAACCGATTAAATACTTGGTGGTTGCAAAGCAAAGGCTACATGGATTATTTAGCACGCTCTCAGTATTTGTTGCAACAAGGTAAAAATGTAGCCGATGTTTTAGTGTTTACAGGAGAATCCTCGCCAAATATTGGTTTTATAAAACCTGAAATTAAAGCAATGGGTTTCGATTATGATTTAATTGGTGCAAATAAATTAAAAGATTTAACTGTTAAAAACGGAACCATTTATTCCTCTGTTGGAAATACTTATAAAGTTTTGGTCTTACCAGATTCTGATTTTATAAAACCAGAAACATTGCAAAAAGTAAAAGAATTGGTAGATGGTGGCGCAAAAGTGATAGGTAAAAAGTCTTCACAATCTCCAAGTTTAACTAATTATCCAAATAGTGATGATGTAGTTAAAAAACAAGTTGAAGAATTATGGACTTTTGGTTTGGTAAAAGACATTTCAATTGAAACCGTTTTAAGTGAAAAAACTCCAGATTTTAAAGTCGAAGTTGGAGATGCATCTGATCTGAGTTTCATCCACAGAAAAACAGCTGATGCCGACATTTATTTTATCGCCAATACCAGAAAAGAAGCAAGAGAAATTACTGCACGATTTAGAGTTACTGGAAAACAACCCGAACTTTGGAATTCAGAAAAAGGAACTATTGAAGATTTAGTAGTATTTAATGAAAATGAAGATGGAACAGCAATTCCCTTGTCTTTAGGTATGGAAGAATCTGTATTTATTGTTTTTAAAAAACCGGTAAATAAAAACTATTTTATGGCTACTCAAATGGATGTAGAGCAGCCAAAATTAGAACCTCTTTCAAATTTACAAATCATAAAAGCAGAATATGGTACATTTTTGCAAGAAGGTTTGGTTGATATTACTGATCAAATAAATAATACCATTAAAAACGGAACATTAGATTTTAAAATGTCTCGCGCTTTTTGCAATTGTGATCCTGCAATGGGGTATAAAAAAGAATTTAGAATGGAATATCAAATAGGCAATACAAAAAAGCAGTTATATGCAGAAGAACGTGAACATATTGAAATTCACGCAGGCAATCAAAAATTAAAAGTAATCAAAGCAGTTTTTGGTAAGTTTAAAGGAGAAACCACAGGTATTCCTCAACATTATAAAACGGATGATGTTACGCAAGAGATACAAAAACAAATGGCTTCTGGCAATTATAACATTCTAGTTAATAATAAATTAATCAATAATAAAATACCTGAAGGAGACAAAACAACGCTAAAAATTACGTTTATCACAGAAGGAGAAGAACGAACAATGTTTATTCCTAAAGGACAAATTTTGAAATTATCCAAAGATAAAACGAAACCAAAATTGTTTTATAATGATGGTGCAATCCATTGGATAACTCCTTATTCTGGAAAAATAACTTACATCAATCCATCAGGAGAATCAAAAACTGCTGAAGTAAAAGAGGTAACCAAACCGATTGATTTATCCAGTGATTGGGAAGTTGCTTTTCCTTTAGAAACAGGTAAAAGTATAAACGAGACGTTTAATACTTTAAGATCTTGGTCAGATCATAAAAATGAAGTAATTCAACACTTTTCTGGAACAGCAACTTACACAAAAGAGCTTGTTTTAGCTAATGATATATTGCAACAGGATAAAACCATAGAACTCGACTTAGGAAGTGTTGCTATAATTGCAGAAGTAATTGTGAATGGCAAAAATGTTGCAACTTTATGGAAAGCCCCTTTTAGAACAAACATTAATGATTTTTTAAGAAAAGGAAAGAACATCTTAGAGATAAAAGTCACTAACTTGTGGCCGAACAAATTAATTGGCGATGAGAAATTGCCTTTAGATTACAAACGTAAAGGCAATAAAATAAAAGCTTTACCAGATTGGTTACTTAAAAATACAAAACGCCCAAGTGACAGAACTACCTTCCCATCTTGGAAACATTGGGATAAAAGTGATAACTTATTAATTTCAGGACTTTTAGGTCCTGTAAAACTCAACATTCATACAATAACAAAAATAGAATAATGATAAAAAAACAAACTATACTCAAAATAAGTTTATGTCTATTTTTATTGGGATGTAATGCTAGTAAAAAGGAAAATTTAGAAACAGAAGTAGATTATTTTGCAGACAATGGTTTTGGGAATGCTGTTGCTTTGGTGCAACATCCATCTGGAGTGTATCATAAAGGCATTACTTATGTTGCTTATCAAGGTGCATTAGAAGACCCTTTTGTGGCTTCATATAATCATACTACTAAAGAATGGAAAGGACCTTTTAAAGCAGGAGTTAGTGAAATGGGCAAAGATCCAAATCGTAAAAAAAATATAGACAATCATGGCAAACCTGCCATTCTTATTGATAAAAACGATTTTATTCATATTGCTTTTGGAGGTCATGGAGGAACTCCAAAAGACGGAACAAATCCTTTAGGAAATCATCATTATGGAAAAAATTTACACGCAGTTTCTAAAAAACCATTGGATATTTCTGCTTGGGAAACTTTAGATAACATTTCAATATTTGGTACCTATAGTCAGTTTGTAAAAATGGATAATGGAGATATGTATTTATTTTACAGACATGGAGCACATAGAAGCGATTGGGTATATCAAAAATCGACAGACAATGGGGTTACTTTTAACGAACCTGTTTCATTTTTAAAACACAAAAGAAGAACAGAAATTGAAGCAGAAGATTCTTGGTATCCTTGGGTAAACAAAGGCAATGGAGGCGATATTATTGTTGCATTTGATTATCATATTTGTAGAGATAATAAGAATAAACAAGACAAACGTGGCCATATACTAGAAAGACATAATTTGTATTATATGGTTTTTGATACAAAAAACAACGAATGGGAAAATGTTAAAAATGAGCCTTTAGAAATGCCTTTAACCAAAGAAATGGCAGACGAAAAAGCTTTGGTAAATGTAATACCTAACGATTGGACTTTTCAAGGGGTAACAGATGTAGATTTAAATAGAAATCCGCAAGTTATTGTGCTAGTTGGGTCAGATATTGGTGCAAAAAGAAGTGGTCCAAAACGATTACAACATTATAGATGGAATGGACAAGATTGGATACAAAGCAAGAATACTGATTTGCCTAGAGGAAACGGAGATTTGGAAGTAACATCAGCAAAAGAAGTAAGCATTTATTTAGAAAGCGAAGCGAAAAACTATGTTGGAGAAATAAGCAGATGGGATAGTTTTGATGGCGGAGCATCCTTTAAAAAGAACAAAGTTTTTTTAAGTAGAGAAAATTCTGGGTTTATTATATCTGCACTTATCGATAATCCACATCCTGATGCTAAAATAATTGTTGGGCAAAAAGAAGAAGGCTCAGATTTTAGAAAAATGTATCTTGTGGGAGATAATGGTCCCATAAAACGAAATAAAAAAGAAACAATACTTGAAAAACCAGTAATAAAACAAACCAAAAACTAATAAACCAAACCTAAAATGAAAATCATTCAAAAACTATCTTTAGGAATATTTGCAGTAAGCATCTTAATTTCTTGCGGAAAAGGAACTAAAAAGGAGACAGAAAGTGTTTCTAGTAAAGCACAAAATCAACCAAATATTGTATTTATTCTCTCTGACGATCAGTCTTGGACGGATTATAGTTTTATAGGTGATGAAAATATAGAAACACCAAGAATAGATCAATTTGCAAAAGAGAGTTTAACGTTTACAAGAGGCTATGTACCCACACCTTTATGTTCGCCATCTTTGGCAAGTATAATTACAGGTTTGTATCCAAAAGATCATGGTGTTTTAGGAAACGATAAGGTGTATGATCGTGTAAAAGGAAATCGAAAAGAGAGTCAAAAAAATAGAGCAGAAGCTTACAAACCAGTAATTTCAGCTTTTGAAAAACAAACCACTTTGCCAGATATGTTAAAGGAAAAAGGGTATTTATCTTTCCAGACAGGAAAATGGTGGCATGGAAATCATAAAATTGGTGGTTTTGATTATGGAATGACGCATGGAAACCCAAAAAGAGGTGGAAGACATGGAGATTTTGGATTAACCATTGGAAGAAAAGGCCTAGATACTATTAATAGTTATGTAGATGTTGCTTTAAAAGAAAAGAAACCTTTCTTTTTATGGTACGCACCATTTTTACCTCACAGACCTCATAATCCTCCATCTAGATTATATGAGAAATACAAAAAGAAAACAGATTCTGAACACCTAGCAAAATACTGGGCAATGATAGAGTGGTTTGATGAAACTTGCGGTGAATTATTTGATTTAATTGACGATAAAGGATTAACAGAAAACACATTATTTGTCTATGTATGCGATAATGGTTGGAAACAAGACCCTGAAAAAAGTGGCTATATGAAAGTATCTAAACGAGCACCTTATGATTTAGGAATTCGTACACCAATTATGTACAAATGGGCAGGTAAAATTACCCCTAAAATGGATACAGAAACCATTGTTAGCAGTATAGATATGATTCCTACAGTATTGGATATATTAGATATTGAAAAACCAGAAAACTTACCAGGAATTAATGTTTTAGATGAAAAAGAACTAAGTGAAAGAAAAGGTTTTTTCGGAGAAGTGTATGCGCATGATTTTGATACCATAGAAAATAGTATGTTCTATAATATGGCTATTTTCCCTCCGTATAAAATTATTGTACCAGATCCTGTAAGAAAGAAAGATGAAGTAATACAGTTGTTTAATATTGATAAAGATCTTTTTGAAGAAAATAATTTAGCAGATAGTAATCCGTTAAAAGTGAAGGAATTGCAAGAAAAAATTAAAAATTTTAGAGAAAAATAAAAATTCAATTATGAAGTGTTTTCATATCAAAATAATATAAAATAGAAACTAAATTAATAAGCTAAAATCAAATTTATAAAATGAAAATAGGTATATTAAAAGAATTAAAACAAGGAGAAAAACGAGTTTCACTTTCTCCTCTTATAGCTAAGAAATTAATAGAGAATAAGTTTGAAATTTTAATAGAAAAAAATGCAGGGATTAATTCTTTGTACGAAAATTCAGAGTATGAAAATGCGGGTGCTACTATTACATCAAAAGAAAACATCTTTAAATCTGCTCAAGTACTTATTAAAATAAACCCTTTTGATGATGAAGATTTAAAATTTATAAATAAGCAACACATTTTAATAAGTCAGTTATACTATAAATCAAATCCAGAATTAATAAAAGCTATTTCTGAAAAAGGAGCAACAGCATTTTCAATGGATGCGATGCCAAGAATTTCTAAAGCCCAGGATATGGATGTACTAAGTTCTCAAAATAATTTGGCAGGTTATAAAGCCGTTATTTTAGGAGCTTCAGAAATGACTAAAATATTTCCATTAATGATGACAGCTGCTGGAACTATTACTCCGTCTAAAGTACTTATTTATGGCGTTGGTGTTGCTGGTTTACAAGCAATTGCTACAGCAAGAAGATTGGGAGCTGTTGTTGAGGCAACAGATATTAGAACAGAAACAAAAGAGCAAACAGAATCTTTAGGAGCAAAGTTTATTTCTGTTGAGAACACAGGTGAAGAATCTGAAGGTGGTTATGCAAAAGAAGCTTCAGAAGATTATGTTAAAAGACAAAAAGAAGCTGTAAATAAATCGTTATTTCAAGCAGATTTAGTAATTACAACTGCCAATATTCCTGGTAGAAAAGCGCCAACTTTAATTACAGAAGAACAAGTAAAACAAATGAAAAAAGGTGCTGTAATTATAGATTTAGCCGCTGCTCAAGGAGGTAATTGCGAAGTTAGTAAACTACATGAAACTGTTGTTCTTAATGGAGTAAAAGTGTTAGGAACTACAATGTCTCCAGAAAGTGTTTCAACAAATGCAAGTGAATTGTATGCTAAAAACGTTTATAATTTTATAACACATCTTACAGAAGAACTTAAATTTAAATGGGATTTAGAGGAAGAGATAACCTATGAAACTCTTATTGTTAAAGATGGTATTCAATGTAAAAAATAAAATAAATCATGAAAGAACTTATAGAATTTATTAATAACAACTTGCAAATTGTATATATAATTATTTTGGCAATTTTTGTTGGAATTGAAGTGATAAAAAGTATTCCTGCAGTTTTACACACACCATTAATGTCTGGAGCAAATGCATTGAGTGGCGTTGTTATAGTAGGTGCAATTTTAGTAATGCTAAATTCAAATTCAACAGATTATTTAGCATTGGGTCTTGGCTTTACTGCGGTAGTTTTAGGGGTATTAAATGTTGTAGGTGGATTTGCCGTTACCAACAGAATGTTAAAAATGTTTAAAAAGAAGAAATAATGAGTGTTATATTAAGTATTATTTATCTAATAGCAGCAGTAACATTTATTGTTGGCTTAAAAAAATTAGGACATCCAGATAGTGCAAAATCTGGTAATTTAATTGCGGCAATTGGAATGGGTTTAGCCATTCTTGGTACTATTTTTATTCACGATTTACAAGTGCCAACAATTATTTATGTTTTAATTGGAATTGCAATTTTATTAGGAACCGTTATTGGTTGGTTAATAGCTATTAAAGTTGAAATGACTAAGATGCCAGAATTGGTATCCTTATTTAATGGTTTTGGAGGTGCAAGTGCAACTCTAATTGGTATTGTTGAGTTTGGTAATTCAGATATTAAAACAACAAGTGCTACTATTGTTGCTACTATTTTATCTGCAATTGTAATTGGAGCAATTACATTTTCTGGAAGTTTAGTTGCTTGGGGAAAGTTAAATGGATCAGTAAAAAGTGTAATAAAAATTCCTTCATACAATATTATAAACAATATAGTAATTATTGGTATTATTGCTTTATCAACTTATTTAGTTGTGCTAAATATCGATAGTTCAATTTTATTATATACAATACTTTTTGCAGGTTTGTTATATGGTGTTTTATTTGTGTTGCCAATTGGTGGTGCAGATATGCCTGTTGTAATATCTCTATTAAATTCTTTAACGGGTATTGCAGCAGCAATTACAGGTGTTTTATATGATAATATGGTAATGCTTGTTGGTGGTATTTTGGTGGGTTCTGCAGGAATTATTTTAACAGTTGCTATGTGTAGAGCCATGAATAGAACTTTGTTTTCAGTAATTTTTGGTTCATTTACAGCAAGTGCAGGGCCAGAAGGTACAAACAAAGCTTTAGGTTCTATAAAAAGCACAACTGCAAGTGATTCTGCAATTATGATGAATTATGCTTCCAATGTTATTATTGTTCCTGGTTATGGTTTGGCTGTTGCACAGGCGCAACATGTAATTCATGAATTAGAAGAATTATTAACAAATAAAGGTGTAAATGTAAAATATGCTATTCATCCTGTGGCAGGAAGAATGCCTGGACATATGAATGTATTATTAGCAGAATCTAATGTAGATTATGGATTGTTGGTTGAAATGGATGATATTAATCCTCAATTTAGCAATGCCGATGTTGTTTTAGTTGTTGGTGCAAATGATGTAGTAAATCCTGCAGCTCATAATGATCCTTTAAGCCCTATATACGGAATGCCAATATTAGATGTAGAAAATGCAAAACATATAGTTGTAAATAAACGAAGTATGAAAGCTGGTTATGCAGGTATTGAAAACGAATTATTTTACAATGCAAAAACAGCTATGTTATTTGGTGACGCCAAGAAAGTTATAACGGATTTAGTGGCTGAAATAAAAAATATGTAATTCAATGTAACAATCAATTATATATTACACCTAAATAGTTTGGTTACAAGCTAAATTGAAGATGTTTTGGTGAAAAAATATTTGGTAGTCTTGTTATTACTAAGGTAAATGGATAACGACTAATTACGTAAATACAAAAAAATAATACCATGAAAAAAATAGTTTTTATAATAACTATTATAAGTTTATTTGGAAGTTCTTGTAAAGGAAAGCACGAAAAGGTTAATAAATCTATAAAAAAGGAAACAAAACCCAATGTATTTTTTATTGCTGTAGATGATTTGAATAATTGGATTAGTCCAATTCAGAATTTCTCAAATGTAAAAACACCTAATTTTGATCGATTAGCAAAAATGGGAGTTACCTTTACAAATGCACACGTACAAGCTCCATTGTGTGGACCATCAAGAGCGTCGTTAATGACAGGTTTACGTCCATCTACCACTGGTATTTATGGAATGACACCAGACAATCTAATCCGAAGAGAAGGTAATCCTACTACAAAAGACATAACATTTTTACCGGAGCAATTTAGTAATAACGGATATCATACTATGGGTATTGGTAAATTGTTTCACGTTCATGCACCTGATAGTCTTTTTCATGAATCTGGAGGAAGAGTTAGAGGTTTTGGTCCATATCCTAAAAAACGATTTGTTTGGAATGGAATTGGAAAAGGTATTAGAGGTATACATGGCAGAACAAATACAGATTGGGGAGCATTTCCAGAAAACGACAGCTTAATGCCAGACCATGATACTGCTAATTGGGTAATAGAACGTTTGGAAAGAGCTTATGACAAACCATTTTTTTTAGGAGTAGGTTTTTTACGTGTACATGTACCTTTATATGTACCTCAAAAATGGTTCGATTTATATCCTTTAGATGAAATTGAAACACCACCCTATAAAGAAGATGATTTAAATGATATTCCTGCAGTTGGAATGAAAATTAACGATTTGCCAATGATGCCATCTACAGAATGGGCTAAAGAAAGTGGCGAATGGAAAAAAATTGTGCAAGCCTATTTGGCTTGTATCAGTTATGTAGATTATGAACTAGGTAGAGTTTTAGATGCTTTAGAAAGTAGTAAGTATGCAGATAATACAGTAATTGTCTTATGGTCTGATCACGGATACAGATTAGGAGAAAAAGGTACTTTTGCAAAACACGCTCTTTGGGAAACCGCAACAAAAGCACCATTAATTTTTTCAGGACCTAATTTGCCTAAAGGAAAAAAAATTGATGCACCTGTTGAAATGCTGTCTATTTATCCTACTTTATTAGAGTTAAGTGGTTTGCCTGCTTATAATAGAAATGAAGGTGTAAGTTTGGTAAATATGATGCAAAATGATACAGGAATGGATAATTCCTATGCTTTGACAACTTTTGGAATGAATAATCATGCTGTAAAAAAAGACGGTTTTAGATATATTCAATATGAAGATGGGAAAGAGGAGTTTTACGACCATAGAATAGATCCAAATGAATGGAATAATGAAGCTAAAAATCCAAAATACAAAGCTCAAATCGAAAAAATGAAAGGTCTTTTGCCAAAAGTGAATTCTAAATGGGATGAAAGTTCTAACTATAAATTCCAACCTTATTTTGTAAATCAAAAAAAGCGTGTAAACGGAACTGAATAATACGATGACTGATAAAAGAAATTAGATTTATCGTATTTCAATACCAAACTGTTTTTTAATAATTAAAATGAAAAAATTAGTATTTATTCCAACTGTAATGTTGTTATTAATGGCTTTTCAAACGAAAGATATTCAGAAAACACTTAGTGAAATCAATTCAAAATTTAAAAATGTAGATGTTAGTATTTTAATTTGGCCAGAAGATTTACAGAAAAAATTGGGCAAGTTGAAATCTTTTGCATTTGTAGCTTTACCAAGAGAAAAATCTACTGGAAAAATACCATTATTAATAACCTTACATGGTGGAGGTGGAAAAAATTGGAGTTTAAAACAACAACTTTCTAGGTCTGCAAAAGTCAAAGGACTATCACTTGTAGAAAAGGCAGGAAAAGAATTAATGTTAGTAGAACCAAATTCTTTTGAAAGTTGGGATCCAAAAACGTTAAATATAATGTTAGATTATCTTCTTGACGAATATCCTCAAATAGATACAAACCGAATTTATGTGATGGGACATAGTATGGGAGGAAGTGGAACTTGGCGTTGGATTTTAGAATCACCAGAAAGATTTGCAGCAGCCTCAGTTAGTGGTACTAGAAGTTTAAAAACTACAGATGCTATCAACAAAATAATTAACATTCCAATGTGGGGAATGGTTGGTGGAGAAGATACTAAAAACGTTGAACCTGTTAAAAATATGGTAAAACGTTTAAAAGCTGCAGGTAATAAAAATGTTAATTATACAGAATTTGAAGGTGCTAATCATTCTAAAGCAAATGCAAAAGTATTTAGTGCTGTGGATTGTGTAGATTGGATGCTTACGTTTTCTCTAAAAGATAAAAAATAAGAAATGTGGTAAAGATAAATACAGCTTTATGCTCTTTTGGAATGAGTGGAGTGGTTTTTCACGCACCTTTTATTGATGTTAATGCTAAATTCAATTTATATGGTGTCTTGGAAAGGACTGAAAATGAAGCTGAAAAAAGATATCCAGCAATCAAAACATTTAGAAGTTTGGAGGATTTGTTGGCTGATGTAACTATTGAATTAGTAGTTATAAATACACCCAATATTACCCATTTTGATTTTGCTAAAAAGGTAATAAATGCTGGTAAACATTTGGTTATAGAAAAACCATTTACAGCAACTGTAGCAGAAGCAGAAGAATTAATTGCACTAGCAAAAGAGAAAAATGTAGTACTTTCTGTTTTTCAAAATAGAAGATATGATAGTGATTTTAAAACCGTAAGGAAAATACTAAGTCAAGATTTACTTGGTGATATTGTAGATGTTGAAATTCATTACGATCGTTACGATCCTAATTTGAGTTATAAGGTTCACAAAGAAAAAAACACTGCTGCAGTAGGCAGTTTGTATGATTTAGGCTCACATTTAATAGATCAAGCAATCGTGTTGTTTGGTATGCCAAATGCAGTGTATGCAGATTTAGATGCATTTCGTCCAAATTCTAAAGTAATTGATTTTTTTGATGTGAAATTGTACTACAAATCACATCGCGTAACTTTAAAATCTAGTTATTTTGTTCGAGAACCTTTACCAGGAAATATTTTTCACGGTACAAAAGGATCGTTTATAAAATCAAAAGCCGATATTCAAGAAAAAGAATTGATAGAAGGAAAAAAACCGAATTCGCCAAGTTGGGGTGCAGAACCTCAGGAAGAAGAAGGTTTATTACACACAGTAATAAATGGGCAAGATATAAAAGAAAAAGTACCTTCTCTTCAAGGAAATTATATGGAGTATTATGATGGAATTTATGATGCAATTCGAAATCATAAAACAGTTCCAGTTTCAGGAAATGATGGCTTAAATGTAATTAAAATAATTGAGGTTGCTATGAAAAGTAATCTTGAAAACAGAAGAATAGATTTGTAAAAAATAATGAATCGTCTTTATAAAATTTACTCAGTACATTGCAGGATACATAGAGCTAAAAATTCAACTAATTTGACAAATATTATAACAGGATTTTTAACAGTAAATTAAAATATATGTTTTCCAAAGAAATAATAAAATACAGTTTAACTATAGTACTATGCATTTTTGGTTTAAGTCATATAGATGCACAAGTATCCTTATCAACAGATTTTACAGACCAAACTAAAAAAAATGAGCCTCTACATAATATTTGGTCAATAGCAAACAGAATTAGTCCAACAAATGGTTCTAATATTCGTCCAGGAATTAAAATGAATATTGTTAGAATGATTGGTGGTATTAAAAAAGTGGTTAATGGTAAAAATGTTAAGGATTTAGATTTTGATACTTGTTTGTACGATTCTATTAACAATAAATATGTGTACAGATTTGAACCTTTGATAGAAAGGTTAGATAAAATTATCAATTCCCAAACCGAGATTCATCAAATTGTATTAGATCAACCTTCTTGGGCTTTTCAACACGGTTATACTTTTATTCCAGAAGGAACTAGAGATAATATCAATTTTAGAGAAGACGAACAAATATCCATTTATGGAAATTCTTTACCTCCAGCAGATAAAGAAGTATATCACGATTATATAAAAGCATTAATGACAAAGTTGGTAGAGACTTATGGAGAAGAAAAAGTGTTGTCTTGGCGTTTTAGAGTGGGTTCAGAAATAGAAACTCCAGATCATTGGTTTGGAACCAAACAAGATTTTATAGAACATTTTGAAAATACAGAAAAAGCAGTAAGAGCAATTTTACCAAATGCTGTTATTGGTTTGCATACAAGAGCTCCAGATTTTCTATATAAAAATGGTTCAGTATTAAATTATAAGGGAGAACCTTTTGCTTCTTTTGTGGATGGTTTGATAGAACATTGTGCAGATAATAATGTGCAATATGATTTTTGGGGCGTATCAGATTATGTTGTTTTGGGAAGTGGTACCTTGCGTAATATGAGTATAAAATATGATAAGTTGTTTGCAGATTTGGTAAATCATCCAAAATGGAATGCGAATGCTACTATCGATTTAATGGAATATGCAACAGTTACCACAATGAATGGTGCAGATGGTAAAGGATTTATTAATGCAGAAACTACGCACGCAGAAATTGTAGAATTGTATTTTTCTAACATTTATTATAAGAATAAAGAAAATGGTTTAGATTTTATTTATAGATGGGGCAATAGAACCGGTTCTCAAGATCCTCCAGGAATTAATATTTTAAATTCAATGAATGATAAAGTACATTATACTACAACCATTTCTGGCACACCAAAAACGTCAACGAATGATTTGGATGCTATTTTTTCTAAAAAAGAGAATGTTACAGAGTATGACGTTTTAGTCTATAATTACAATAATAGTTCTTTAAATTATAGAGATAAGGAAGATATTAGGGTTTCTTTTACATCTGAATTACCAGCAGAAACAACTTTGTATTACAGAAATATTTCTTACGATAAAACCAATAATAAACTTCAAAATTTCTTAGAAAACACATCTGGATATGTAAAAAGCGGATTTAATGATAGAGGAAGCCCAGATAGAATATTAACAGAAGCTGGTTTAGCTGCATATGATGCCTATGAAAATCCAAATCCACACGAGTATAGTGATTGGAAAAGCATTACAACTGCTGCAAGAACTGACGGAAAATCAGGTTCTGTAATTACTTTAAACACAGAAATTGCTTCTTTTGCTTTTAATAAATTCGAATTTAGACCTGAAGCTAACTTTGTAGAAGCAATAACGCCAACAACGTATGTTTGGTCTACTTCTGATGATTTTTCAACTTGGTCTGCTGTTAAGGCTGGTATGACGATTGATAAAGATAATGATAAATTAAGTGTTACTTTCTCTTCAGATGTTTCTTGGCCAATGGTAGCTATTACTGGTCTAAATATAAATGCAAGTTTATTTGGTACTTTAAGAATTGTAGTTAAAAATAGTACAGATAAGCCTGATCTTCAAATGGCACCAAATGCGCCAGGTACGACTTTTGTGTCTGGTAGAAAAAAAGAAACAGTACCTAATGATAACCAATGGCATACTTTAGATTTTGATTTAACAAGTTGGGGACTATGGACAGGCACTATTACAGAATTTAAATTTTATAATAATTTTAATTCTGGAAGTATCATTTTTGATAGTATTGAATTTGTTCCTATAAATTCAACTACACATAATGTAACTCTTAGTAAAGAAGGTCAAGGGCTTTTAAATTATAGCAGTGGTACTGCCTTAAATGGTCAACAATTTGATTTAAATGCAATTGCAGATCAAGGTTGGGAGTTTAAAGAATGGACTGGCGATATTGTTAGTACAGAAAACCCCTTATCAATAATTGTTTCATCAGATTTAAATATTAAAGCGACTTTTGTTCAAGAAAGTTTATCTGTAGATGAGAATAGCTTAAATAATAGTTTTGTTGTTTATCCAAATCCAAGCTCAAAAGGAATATTTACAATTAAAAACCATACCAATGAAAATTGGGAAATATACAATTTAAAAGGAGCTAAAATACTTTCAGGAAAGGAAGAAATAATTGATGTTTCTAAATTTTCTAAGGGAATATATATTCTAAAACATAACAATTCTTATAAAAAGTTATTATACAATTAAAAAATATAAAAAGTATAGCAATATTAAAATGAAGAGTATATCTCAAATATCAATTATCTGTTTTTTAACATTGGCATTGTTCAATTGTAGCTCATCAAAAGAGCAAAAAAAGGAGAATACTAATAAAAAACCAAATATTGTATTCATATTTGCAGATGATTTAGGTTGGACAGATATAAGCACAGGAAATACAAATGGAAATAACAGTTCTAAAATTTATGAAACACCCGTAATCGATAAATTGGCATCACAAGGGATGTCTTTTACAAATGCCTATACCAACCAAAATTGTGCACCATCAAGAGCAGCTTTAATTAGTGGGCAATATGCAACAGGAGTAGATAATCAGGTATATAATGTGGGCTCTTTAAAAAGAGAAGACAAAAGAACCAAAGGATTTCCAAATGTACTTATTGAGTCTTTCAAGCAAAAAAAAGTAATTGCAGAAGATGGTATCAATATGTTTGATGTTTTAAAAACAAAAGGCTATCAAACAGCATTAGTGGGTAAAAGTCACGGAACTCCACATCCTTTAAAAGGTGATTATGGTATAGATTTACCAGCAGATATTCATCACATTATAGCGGCTCCTATTAAAGGTAAAAGAACAAAATCTTTCTATTTAGCACTAAATTCCGATAAAAAAGGATGGACGTTTAATTCAGAATTTGTAGATAAATATGCCAAACCTTATGATAATGAATACCTTAATACGATTTTAAAACCTTATAAATCAAGAGCAGATGTGTCTCTTTTAAAAGGAACTCCAAAACATCTTACAGATGCAATTGGAGATTTTTCTGTAGATTATATCAAAGAAAAAGCAAATGACGAAAATCCGTTCTTTTTATACATTCCTTTTCACGCAGTTCATTCTGATGTTACTGGCAGAAAAGATTTAACAGAAAAGTATTTGAACCGCGGCTTAAAACCAAGAATTGCAGAATATGCTTCTATGATTGAATTGTTAGATCAAAATGTGGGGAAAATAAATAATGCTTTAAAAGATCCAAATGGAGATGGAAATTATGAAGATGACATCACAGAAAACACCATTTTTATATTTTATTCTGATAATGGAGGATTATTTAAAAATACGCCATTGAAAGGTAAAAAAGGAAATTTAACAGAAGGTGGTCTTAGAGTTCCATTAATTTTCAGATATCCAAATGTGATACAAGAAAATTCAATAACCAATCAAGCAGTTCATTGTATCGATTTTCTACCCACTTTTGCAGAATTAGTTGGAGTTGATTTAGCTACATTAAAAAAGAAAGATGGAAGCAAGCCTGAATATGATGGTGCTTCTTTTGCCAAAGTTTTAACAGGAGAGGCAAAAAGAATTTCAAGAGAAAATTTGTTTTGGCATCTTCCAGGATATATGGATGAACGTTTTTCTCCATCAACTTTAATTCAAACAAGAGTAGGAGAAGAATATTTTAAATTGTTTTATTTTTATGAAACTGAAGAATTTGAAATGTATAACATTACCAAAGACATTTCAGAAAAAAGAAATATTTTTAACAATCCTACATCCAAAGAAATGGAAATCGCATTGCAAATGAATGCAGATATGTTAGCTTGGTTAGCAACCAATAATGTACCAACAGGAACTTGGGTGAAAAATGGAAAAAAAGTGCCTTATCCTAAAATAGAAGGTGTAAAAAAGTATCAATAATAGAATTTAATAAATGTATAGAAAATCTTTGATTTTACCTTTTTTGATGTTACTAAGTTTAGCATTTATAGGATGTATTAGCAACAATAAATCTAACAATGTAGCTAAAGTTGATGCAAATCAGATTGAAAAACCAAACATTATATTTTATTTAGCAGACGATCAAGATGTATACGATTATGGTTGTTATGGTAATGAAAAAGTAAATACAATAGCAGTAGATAGGTTGGCAAAAGAAGGAATGTTATTTACCAATACATTTACAGCTCAAGCCATTTGTGCACCAAGTAGATCTCAAGTTTTTACAGGGAATTATCCTGTTAAAAATGGATGTTTTGCAAATCATACAGCAACAAGACCCCATATAGAAAGTGTAACTTCTAGAATGAAAAAGTTGGGTTATCAAGTTGTTTTGGCAGGGAAAAGCCACGTAAAACCAGCAAGTGTTTACCAGTGGGACAAAGAATGGGAACCAGTTCCTAAAAAAGATGTACCAAGAGATTATATTCCTCTAGACAGTATTGAGAGTTATTTTAAAACTGCCAAAAAACCATTTTGTATGTTCATCACCTCAAAATATCCTCATGGAAAATATTTTGATGTTAAAAACCCAGATGTAAATAACCTAAAATTTTATCCTTTTAATGAAGATAAAAAGAATAATGAAGCATACATAAAAAGTAGATCAGGTTATTACAGAAGTATTGAAGAAGATAATACTCAGATAGAAAAAGTTTTAGCATTCGTAGATACATATTTAAATGAAAATACTTTATTTATTTATAGTGCAGACCATGGAGTTTCAGGTAAATTTACAGTAAAAGACATTGGTTTAAAAGTACCTTTTGTAGTACGTTGGCCAAAAGTGATTAAAGCAGGAACAATTTCAAATCAGTTGATACATTATACAGATGTGTTGCCAACTTTTATG
>NZ_JAHEHX010000007.1 GCF_024639685.1 Polaribacter sp.
TTCCTAATAACCTTGAATCTCCTGATTGATCATCAGCTGATACATCTCTCATTACTTGAAAGTAAACTTGATCTCCTACTGCTGGTGTACCAGCTATAGTTACTGCTCCACTTTCTGCTGTTATATTTAAATCATTTGATGTACCACTATGTGCTTTAGCAGTTGCAACCACGTTAGTTCCAAATGCTGTATTAATAGAGTCATTGTCTGATATTGCTACACCTGATAATCCCCAAGCTGTTGTACCTGTATTTGTTCCTGTAACTGTAAAATATGCTTGAAAAGTTATTGTTCCTTCGTTCCATGATTTAGGAAAAGCTACTGCAAATTGTGCGTTTTCATCTGAACTAGCATCAAAGTCTAATACCTTTATTTCAGGACCGTTACTTAATTCTACTTGTGCAGATTCAGAACCATTTGTTGTATTAGGATACATAGCATTAGCTGGTACCCACATAGTTTCTTTACCTGGTAATTTTACTGTTTGAAACTCTAAAGCACTTGCTCCTGAGTTTACCGATAAAGATTGATTAGCACTACCTACAGAAGTTAAACCTGTACCTCCTTTTGCTACAGTTACTGTTGGTAAACTTGATACACCTATACCATCCGTAACTGTTAATGTATGACCTGTTGGTATCGTTACTGATGTACCAGATGATCCTTGTATTTTATCTACTGCTATTGTACTCGCCATTTATTATCTCCTATATAATTTGTAATATTCCATTTCCACCTACTGTCCAAGTTGCACTACCTGTTACAGAAATTTGACCGTATAAAATAGAATTTTTTGTTGAAGCTGTTGTTGTACTACAATTAGAACTAATAGAATTATAATTACTAAATACGTTTCCAGGTGTAGATATTTCACTTGCCTGGATTGTACTAAAAGTTAGATTACCTGAACCATCAGTTGTAATTGCCTGGTCTGCTGTACCATCTGATACTGGATAACTTAATCCATCTAATACTACTTTACCAGATCCGTTAGGTGTAATAGCAATATCTCTATTAGATGTTGATACTATACTGTGTGTCTGCACATCAAGGTTAGCACCAAGTTGAGGACTTCCATCTTGTACTATATCTGTTAATGAACCAGCAACAATAGTTATCCAGGCTGAACCATTATAATATTTCAATACGTTAGAACTTGTATTATAAGCTAAATCACCTTCATCTAAAGATGATGAGGGGTCTGAACTATCTACTCTATATCTATCAGCAAAAGAATTAACTCCTGAAATATTAGATGCAACCGTATTAACATTTGATATTGAACCAGCAACACTAGAAATATTTGAGTTTGCTCCAGCAACCGTATTAACATTACTTGTATTACCAGCAACCGTAGATACGTTACTTGCTATTCCAGCTACAGTAGAAATATTAGAGTTTGCTCCAGCAACCGTTGCTATGTTTGTTACAACACCAGATGCACCTAATGTTGCCATGTTTGTTACATTTGCTGAAGTTGCTAACAAACTTAAATCAGTTACGATATCACTAGTAGCTAATGTATTAAGATCACTTACTATATCTGAAGTTGCTAATGTATTAAGATCACTTACTATATCTGTAGTAGCTAAAGTATTTATATCATTTACAATATCAGTCGTTGCTAATTTATTTAAATCAGTTACCACATCAGATGTAGCTAATGTATTCAAATCACTTACCACATCACTTGTGGCTAATGTGTTTAGATCACTTACAATATCAGATGTTGCTAATGTATTAATATCATTTATTACATCTGTGACTGCTAATGTATTTAAATCCGATACAAAGTCTGATGTTATTAAACTTGCTTTAGAAGCAACGGATGATACTGCACTACTAATTCCAGCTACGGTTGATACGTTACTAGCTACGGCATTTACTCCTGATATTGCAGAAGATATTCCTGATAATGTAGTAATTTCCGAACTCAATCCAGCAACGGTACTAACATCAGTTTTAGCAAGGTCTGCTTCTGGAACACCTGTACTACTAAAACTTAGTACCTTATTTGCTCTGGATGTTGCTGTTGGCAATTCCATAGATAAACTTGTACTATCTGCTATAGGACCTTTTATACTTCTATCATTATTTTCTGATAGTTGTTGAATAAATATTGTTAAGGCATCTAACTCTGTATTTAAACTACTGGCTAACAAATCACCAGCCGTTACAAAGTCTGTGGTACGTTCTATAGTTTTACCACCTACTAGTATTATAGTATTAGATGAGGTAGGGGTAGTAGGATTTGTGGTAAACGTTATAGAACCAGTACCATTAGACGTAGATAAATTAACAGTATAATCTGTAGTAAGTGATTTTATTGTTGAATCAATATAAACCTGTATATCTGTTTGCGCTAGTATAGGAAAGGAGAATGAGTAAGGACCTACACCAGCACTACCAGAATAAACGACTCGTCTTGCAACAGATGTTATACTATAATTTGCCATAAATACCTTTTAGGTTGTTGACAATTATATTAGATTTTTATTAATCTCCAAATGCCTTACCCAGATTAGGTGGTCTAGTAGGGAAAGTTTTGCCTGGTCTAAACCAGAAGTTTTGGTTTTGATGTTTCCTATAATACCTTTCTCTTTTTCTCATATTCCTATTAAACTTAGGATCTATAACAGATTGTATTCTTTCTAAAAGCAATCTTTCTAAAGCTAATCGCATATACCATATACTACTACCAGGAGTATATCTTCCCATGTATCTAATAAATTCTGCTCCAAAATTAGTATCATCACCTTGTATTAAGTTACGAATATTACCTATACTTAAATTTGCTGTATCTTCTAAAAATCCAATAGCTGGTCCAGAAAAAGTATCCTTAACACCTCCACCAAATCTATTTGTACTCGCTTGTAAAAAATCTCCAAAGATACCTAGTCCACCACCTTGAAATAAAGCTTGTCCCCAAAACTTTGGATCTTCCATATTTTGAGGATCTTTACCTCTTGAAATAGATTTTAGTTGTAATGCTAAAGCACCCATTAAAGAAGCACCAATAATATAATCTAAAAAAAATCCTACTCTTCTGGTTCCTCTAAACTCTGTAGCAAATCGCATAATATGTGTATGCATAATTGTAGCTGGATAATTTTTATACATACTAGCAGATGCTACTATCTCTCCACCAATGGTTCCTTTTTTTGCACCACCTGTTAATAGTGATCTGGCTCGAACACTTGTACTCGGTACAGCACTTTCTGTTTCACTAGTAACTAAATGCATTAACTTTGTTATAGTTTGTTCTACTCTATTTTTACTGTATAAATTACTAGCTTCTATTTCGTGTATATCTATAAATTCACCATAGTCAGTTTTTAATGTTTTTGATTTTCTAATAATATCCCAATCAGCATCATTAATATCGTATCGTTGAAATGTCTTTTGTAAGACTGGATCTAAATTAGAAAAAGATTTATTTTTATTTATAGATAAATGGTTCATAACTTCCATATGAAATGCCTGTCTACCTCCTTGAGTCATTGGAGATAAACCAGAAATTCTATGAATTGTATCAGCTAGTCTTCTTGTTATTTCTGGACCAGATGTATCACCAAAAAATCTTGCACTAGAAATATTTGTTGATGTCCAGTTATCAGCACCAGCGCCTAACCTTAAAGCTAACTGTCCTCTATCTCTAGGATTCAAAGAAACTATTTGTGTTATAACTCTTTTTAAAAGTTTTGCTTGAGGTAGTCCTGTCATACGTGCAGTTATTCTTTGCGATTGAATATCTGATATAGCTGATAACGGTGCAGATCCTAATTGACTTGCTTGTAACGTATTTCTTAAAGCACCAAAACTATTTGCTACATAAGAATTTATAGGTGCTTCAGATTTTCTCATTTGTATATCATACAGCATATCTATTTTTGCTTTATGATCTCTAGCTAACTCAGGTTTTTTTTGTGATAAACCACTTCTTAAATATCTTTTTTCCATATCAGCTTTTAAGTAAGTCAACATAGCTTTAGGATTAGGACCAAATATTTGTAGCTGTGCAATATCCCTAGACATACTTTCTATATGACTAACCATAGTTGCAAAAGAATTAGGCTCACCAAAATTATTTTGATAAGCTAACCACTTATCAGAATCTTTAAAAACTAACCATCTATGATCTTGCCTGGTATTTGCTAACATCTTACTACCTTTATTAGCTACTATTTTTCCGTTACCATCAGCAACAATATTTTCGTATACTTCTTCTAATGCTCTTCTTATAGTTAGATCCGTAAATTGTATACCTGTTCTTTGATTTACCATTTTATTATAATCTAAATAATTACCTTCTATTAAAAAATTAACCCAAGCATCTCTACCACTTTTCATAATTCTTAATTTATCGTGTACTTGTGGCATCCCCCAATCTGTTCTTTTAGGAATACTCATACCATATTCATTTGCCATATTTCTTAAAAACTCTGCTGTGTTTTTCCATTCTGTTGCTAATGCTTTAGCATTGGGATTACCTGTGTCTTGACCAAAAACCTCTTTTACTAATTGATCTAGTGTAGCTTTGCTTTTAACTTGACCTCTTGCACCTCTGCCAAATTCTTTTAAACCATTACTAAATTTTGATAAGGCTCTTTTTTTTATGATTTCTTCTAATGCTTCTAACGATAATATTTTTTTTGTACCTTTACCATAAGAAGCAATCATGTCTTGAATTAATTCACCAGCTTCTCCTGGATACGTTTCAAGTAAAAAATTATATTGTTGTACTGCTTTTAACTGTAAAAGTTTTTGTCTTTTTTTTTGTATGTTTTGTTTTTTTAATATATCAAAAGTTTCACTACCAGCTTTTGTATCTGCTGTAGTATCAACATTATTTTTCTTATATTCTGTGTGTAACTCATCATACAATTCCAGACTTTCTTTTGCCTGGCTATCAGTAATTGTACCCTCTTTTTGTGCGTTAATAATGCAATCACGTAAACTCATACACAATCCTTTAATCTATCAATTAAAATATCATCTTGTTTATTATCAGCTAATAATTCTCTAGTTGTTTTTGTTACAACAGAAATTTCACCTTGATCATCCACTATACTTAATGGAATAACAGTATCTAAATTTAGCTTTTCTGATTGTTCTTTTGAGCCTTCATTCGTTTCAGTCTTTCTATTAACTGAAGTCCTTCCTTCAATCCGTCCTGTTCTGCTTGGTCGTAATCGAAAGCTTGTCCCTTGTAATGACTTCGTTGATTGCTCTTTGATTGTTGGAGTTTCTCCGAAGGGTTGATTGTTGTCGATTTCTGCGTAACCATCATATTTTCCTTTCATTTTATTGTACACTAATTGAGGTTTGTTTCCAATACTTTTTATATATCCCATTTCAATTAATCTACCTGTTATTATAAAACGATTTACCATTCTCATAATAGCTTTTTTTGGATCAACATTCATGTACATTAATTCTATTTCATATCCTTTTGCTCTTAGTAATTTTGTTTCGGTTTCAAAAGAATTTGCTTTATGTCCTACCTTTGGAATTATTATATTTTTACTTTCGTTTGTTTGTTGATCTAATAATATTAAAGATAATTTTTTACTTTCTTGATGTGTAGCATTTGCTCCAACACCATCTCCATACTCTGGTAAGGATTTTTTAATTTCATCACTATCTACTATTGCTGATCTTGTTTTTCTAGCTATCTCTTCAGCAATAGTACTTTTACCACTTGCTGGAGCGCCTATTACAATTATTGCTTTTTTATTTTTATTTACTTCAGTAGGTAATTGATTGTCATTTTTCCAGGCAATTTGATCTGAGTGTAATTGATGCTTTTCTATACCATCTATATAACCTTTAGCTTTCCATTCAACATTACCGTCTTTATCAATCATAGTAAATTTTCTGTTAGCTATATAAGCATCAGTATCATAGTTAGGATCTAAATGCGTTTCAGGAATACCTTTTACTTCATCCATAGCTTTTACTACTGCTGGATGTTTTTCTATCATATTTAAATCAGCATCAGTTGGATCTACAATTTTACTTATTTTATTTTCTAAATCTAATCGTAATTCTTTATCACTAGTAAAACCTTCACGAATACCTAAATCTTCTGTTACAGTATTTTCTAAATTTTTAACTTGGTCAGTAGATCCTTTATCTCCTAACTCGTTAATTTGGTATCCTGGTTCTTGCCTACTAAAGATAGGGACTTCTGCTTCAGGGTTAATAATGTCCCCAACCTTGCCAACATTCTCCCCTGTGAAATCACCTCGGTTAATTGCTTCGACGACAGACTCTGTAAAGCTTTCGACAGCCTGTCCGTTTTTGGTTTTGCCATCAGCAAGGAGTCTGGCTTGGGCTGTAAGTTCGTCTGAGAGGAATCCTTTTTTATTTGCGAGACGTTTAATAAATTCAATTGCTTCGGCATTAACTTGCTCCTTTCTTATGTTAGCTTCTTTGTTTAAATGGTTACCTTCTTTTTCTATACTCTTAACATTTGCATTTAATGTTTTAAATAAACCTTTTTTTTGTCTTAAACTTTTTATAGTGTTTTCTAATATTTTTGCTTTAGGTACAAACAAACTACTTTCTAAAACTTCTTTACCAAATAATGTTTTTTGCACCTTTTTATTAAAACCTAATTCATTAGCTTGCCTTATAATATTTTCAGCTTGAAATAAAGTTTCTGGTTTTGCTTCATTCATTAGTAATTGAATAATAGGTTTGTGTTTACTTTTGTCTTCTACAATTTCTCCTACTAATCCTAAATATTTAATCATATCATCATCTACTACTGATCCATTCATAGCCATACGAAACATATCGTCATCTAATTTTGCAATACCATTTCCGTATCGTACTAAAGAATCTGTTATGTTTAATTTATTCATTTGAGAAGAATCTATTTTAAATATTTTTGAAGCATCAGTAATACTTCCTGTTCCTTCTCCTATATTTTTTACAGCACCTTTTACCATTAATTCTTCCTTAGTCCAACCATCAGATGCTTTGTAAACGTGTGCTAATAATTTAGGGTTTTGTCCATCATTTTGTAATTTAATTTTTTTTGCTAATCCTAATCTTTGATGTCCGTCTACTATAATTTTTTTACCATTTGTATCCTCATATACTACTACTAATCCTCTACTTGAAGGCTCCCATTCTTTTATACCAGATAATCTATTTGTTACACCTCTGTTATCTTGCATCTCACTTTTAAATTGAAAACTTTCTGGATCAAAACTTAAATCATCTGGATCTAATTCTTCTACATTATATAAATTATTTTTAACTGTTTCACCAGGATTATCTATAGGTTTTAATTTAACATTAACATCTCTAGGCTCTTTGTTTTCTATTGCTTGTTCTTCGTCAAATAAATTTTTAATTTGATTATCTAAATTATTTACGTGTTCAGAATTGTTAGGAGTGTCATAAGGGTTAGAATCTAAATCTTTTATATCATTATCTAATTGTTCTATTACACCTTCTATTTCTTCAGTAGTAAAATTATTAGTATTTTGTTTTCCTCTAAAAACTGATTTTAAACCAGCAACAGTTAAGTGTAATGGTAAACCAAATAACGCACCTCCGATAGTGGCTTGCCCTGTTTCACTTAATACATCTTTCCAAGTATAAGATAATCCAACCTGGTTTCTCCAATTTTTAACTGCTGGTCTAGTAGCTAAAGTTAATCCACCTTCTATTAATCCTTCATATAACATTGTACGTGCAATATTAGCTACTTTAAAACCTTTTATAGATGCTCCTAAAAATATCATTGGTATAGCAGTAAATGGATTTTCTAATAAATCTGCTGTTTCTCCATATGCACTTCCTAATAATTGTGCTGGATTAAATCCACTACCTTCGTATCGACTAGCTACTTCTTTATTATTAACCTCCGAGTCAAATGCTAAATCTCTAGCTTCACTTCTTATATCTACTTCTCGTATTCCATTAGGATATTTTTTATTTAACTCTTCATTGTTTTTAATAACATCATTGTATATGTTTAAATGCCTATATAAATTTTTATGTGTTCCTATAAAATTTCCTAAATTTTTTCCTGTAACTTTATTTATTTCATCTATGTATGGTTGTAAGGCTTGTTGTGCAGTTTCAGATTCAGCTAAAAAACTATGTGCTAAACTTTGATTATTTAATGATGCTTTAAAGTTTTCTCCAAAACTAGTTACTGGTCCTTTAGAAACACTAAGAGGTCTATTTGCTAATACTTCTTCTTCAGATAGTCTAAACACTAGATAGCGCCTTTATTGTATGCATCATCAGTATTTACTTTCATAACAAAACTATTCATATCATTTTTTTCTTGGTCAGACATTTTTGCTTCTAGTCCTAACCATTCGTTTTTTGAAATATAATCATCTATAGATCCAGCACCAGCTAATGTATTCCATTTAAACTTCCAGTAATATGCTTGACCTTCTAATGTAGTAGGGATTGCATTTTTATCTAATGCTAAGAATAATCTAGCTAATATAACTGCTGGTAACGGTTTATTCATATCCTCATATGTAAAATTTTTAATGTCCATATCTATGTTAAGTTTTTCTTTTAATTGAGTTTGTATCTTTTCTACGTTAGCCATTAATTGAGTGTCTGTTCCTTTTTTAATACGACCCATCAAGTCAGCATAATGTCCACCATCTTTATCAAATTGTAATAAACCTGTACTATAAGATGTTCTAAAAGTTTCTCTATGAGTACCCATATTGCTTTCTACCATCATCATACCTAACAACATACTTTTAGTAGCCTTAGGATTAGATCCAGGCATTATATCTACTATTGTATCTACAGTTAGATTTGCTACTTCTTTTCCTTTTGCTTTATTTGTAGTCATACTTTTAATCATTCTTTGTTCCTTTCTTTGTTTATAATTAGGTTTTTCTCCAAACATTATTTCTTGTAATCTACCAGATCCAGCAAGCCTAGAAAATCTTGTACCAGGTTTATTTTCTACTTCTAAACTTTCGTAGTAAGCTTCTTTTAACCTATTAATATCTATGTAATATTTTTGTGGTAAATTAAATTTATCACTAAATCCTTGAACTACATCTTCTGGATCTGCTGAATTAGGATGCTGTTGTGATACTTGAAATATCTCAGGACTATGCGCATTATCAAAATATAATCCTCCTATTTCTTTTTCTTTATAATCTATACTTTTACCATTTTTAATATATGCTGGAGGTTGATAGTTTTCATTTCCATCTGGATCAACACTAGCAAATTCTAACATTTCTAATGTTACGTTTTCTAATATATTTTCTAATTCATCTCTTTTAATTGTATCTGGAATAAGTATTGTATGAGTTGCGTTTCTAATTTCGTATTCAACAGCACCACCTTTATCGCCATCTGCTCCTAGCAAGTCTTGTATAGCATCTGGTATATGTTCTAATATATCATCTACACTAGTACCAGATTGAACTTTTTCTAATAACAATGGTGTTACTAAAGCAGAAGTAGTAGCTAATATATGTTGTGGTAATGTATTAGATAATCCACTTAAATTATTTAATATTTCTTGATTAATTTCTTGTTTTAATCCCTCTGTTATATTATTTTTAAAATCACCTTCAGCTAATAATTGACCTCTAATAACTCTTCTTACTAAATCTTCTTTTCCTATATTTATTAACATACCCAATCTAGCCATATGAAATTGACCGTTTTTATTTATTTGACCAAATACTTCGTCTGATCTATGACCAGCTATATTACTTATATGACTTAATATTTGTAATCTTTTCTCTGGTTGTGTACTGTTTTCATAAGCGCTTTTAAATGATTCCATATTTTCTTTTGAAAAATATTCAACTTGACTACTATCTATCTCATCATCTTCCTCAGCTATAGCTTCTAATTGTATTGCTCTTTTTTCAAATGTTTTAGCATCTAATATTTTATTATCGTGAATTAACAAACCATCTTTAAAAGTATATGAAGGAATATCATCTGGATTTTGTTCTATTGCATAATTAACAAAATCATTTTTAATTTTAGTTTCTTTATTTTTAAGTAATGTACTTAATGATTTCACAAATTGAACTTCGTCATCCGTTGATATACCCTGTTCTTTATTAATTACATTTACTTCTTCTTTTAAATCTCTTATTTGACTCACAGGTCCATTAGCGCTTTTTTCTAACATATCTATTTTATTCCATAATTGAACAAAATCTGATGTTACATTTTTATCATCTAGTGTTTCTATATTTTTTTTAATTTCTTTTAACTTTTCTTTATTTAATCTTAAGTTAGGATTTTTTATTATGGTCCTTAGAAAATCTAAATCTTCTTTTACTTGTCCTGGTAGAGGACTATCTGTTACTGTATTTGATAAAATTTTTTCTATATTATCTAATATTTCTACTTCACCAGGTGTTGGTTCAGAACCGTCTGTAGTAAAACTATTTCTTAAAGCTTCTAATTCTCTTCTCATTCCTCCTATAGATAATTTAGAAAAGCTTTGATAAATATTATGGTTTTTTAATGCTACAATTATTTCTTGTTGTAAAGTTTCTGAACCTGGTACTGCTTGTACTTCTAATAATAAATTTTCTAATTGTTCATTATTATCATACCCACCATCTGTTACATCTTTTAAATCCTTAAATGTAGTTTCTAATGATTTTAATGTAGATTTATGCACTTTATTTATTGAATTAATTTTACTACTCATTTCACTAGATAACATTTTAAATGTAGCACCATCTAATCCACTAGCTACACCTGTTCTATTAATATCACTATTAAACTTTTGTAAAAATTCAATCTTATTTTTTGCTCTGCTAAAATCTCCTCTTACTCTTTCAGTATATAATTTAGTTTGTAGTTGTTTAATTTCTTTAGCTACAGCTACAGGAGTAAAATTATTTATTTCTAAAAATTGTTTATAATTTGTTAACTCTGTATCTAAAGCAATCTTTTTTTCTTCAGGACTCATTTCACTTCTGGCAATACTTTCCATATCTACTTGCCTTGCGTTTGATCCTTCTATTGCTTTAGCTTGTAATTTTTCTTGTTCTAATTTTGTAAAAGTTTTTTGATAATTTGTATAAGCATTAGTGCTTAATCTTTTTAAAGTTTCTTCTAATTTTACTGCTTCTAGTGGAGAATATTTTTTTACTCCTTGAGTCGATCCGTTTACAATACCATCTAACTCTTGAGCAAAAGCTACAGGATTAACATTATTTGTTTCAGCTTCTAATAATTTATTACTAATCAATTGTCTTGCATCTGTTTCTACTCTTGAACTAGAAATAGCTACAGCAGTATCAAATGCTGTTCTATCATAAAGTGATACTTGTTTATCTTTATACTTATCTAAAATTTCTTGAGTGTTTGTACTTGCATCTTGTTTAGCTTTTCTTTCCATTTGTTTTGAAAATTCTTGAAATGCAAAATTAGATATTTTACTTGCTGTATTTGCAAGTGTATTTGACATACGAACTGCTTCTCTACCAGCAGAGTCATCAACACTTCTCAATCCTGTTAAAGAAAACTGTCCAGCTTTATATGGTTTATATCTATCAGCCATTTATCCAACACCCATTTGCGCATTTGAACCAGCTTGCGAACCATAACTACTATAACCACCGTAACCAGAAGAACTACCACTGAATCCTCCACCTCCACCTGTAGTACTACCACCACTAGGACCAATGCTATTTATTTGACCAGCAGAACCCATAGCTGTACCTACAGCTTGAAATACTCCAGTTTGATAAGCCATTTTACCAGATGCTCTATAGATTCCAGCTTGATAACTTCCCATAGCTTTATTGATTTGTTGACCTCTTTGAAGTGTATTAAAATCTTTATATCCTGAAGCTAATGCATATGTTGTTAAATTTGCTACTGATCCTGAAAACGGATCTATGTTCGCACTACCAGCATAAGCATTAATTGAAGCTACACTTCTTAATGTTTCATCTAATGTATTTACAGCTTTTTGTTCATACTCTAATGATCTTTGTTTAGCTTGCATCTCGGCTTCTTCTGCCTGACGGTTATACATATCTCTTTGAAATTTACCAGCTTGATATTGTCCGTATCCTGTTACTACTGCTCCAGCTACTGCTACATATTCCATTTTAGGCTCCCATACTTATTTTATAATCTAATGCTAATATATTTAATTCTAATGGTGCGTCTTGTGTTACAGTAATTGTTCCTTCTTTATCAAATCCTAGTAACGGTCCTATTGTTTTTACACCTGTAAACTCTTGAACTGCTGTATCTAAAACATCCTCTCCAAAACTTCTAAAAGCTACTAACTGATTATTTACTTTCATAGATTTAGATTTAAATACATCTGCATTTACTTCTAATATTCTTTTTTTAAAACCTTTTAAACTTGTAGCACCAGCCGTATTAGGTTGTACTGGCATTGTTTTAATTGTAATAGTAAATGGTATTCCCATTTCATAATTACTAGCTGTTGTTCTAGTTAATGTTACTTGACCACTTCCGTTAGTAGTTTGTTGAGATTCTACATTGCCATCATTTAAAACATCTACTGTAGTAGAAATTAAATGACTAGCTGTTGCTGTAGTATTTGTACCTGTAACATATACTGCGCTATCGGTATGTAATGTATTATCAAATACTTCTACAAAATATTTATCAGAACTATTTATTGTTCTTTTTATAATTACATAAGTTGTATCAACATCTATTCCTACAGCTAAGAAATTACCACTTGTTGTAAACTGACTAGGAGCAATAACATTTTGACTTCTTAAAATAGAATATACTGACATAGATCCATCTGCTGAATTTACTACAAATAATCTATCGGTTTCTTCCGTTGATGTACTTCTTCGTATTGCCATATCTACTGGAGTGTTTAATAAATGTGAACTTAATAAAGATATGTTAGCTGTTGTATAAGCTAACTCAGTATCCGTAAATGACATTTCATTTAATGATTTACCAGAACGTTGAACATAAATTGTACCACTATCTAATCCAGCTACAGGAACTCCAGCTTTTATTCCATTCCTGGTTCCAACACGTACTGTTAAATTGCTAGGTGTTATTGGTTCGTTAGTTGTTTGAGGTAAATAAAATTCTCCACCTGTTGTAAAAATTTGAAGATCCCTTCCACTAAAGATATCTACTATAGCATTTAAACTTTCTGTAACTATTGTTCCTGTAATAGATTGATCATCTAATCCTTCACCAAATTCAAAATTAAAATAATCACCAACATTGCTTCCCCAAAAAGTAGTAGGTTGTCCCTTACTACCACCAAAATATAATCTACTTTCGTGAAACGTTACTGATACTGGATAACCTCTTGATCCTGACCAGGCATCCTCATATCCTGTTTCTAATTCCCAATCTGAATCAGCAACAGCAGTTGTATCAAACATATTTATTATTGCTCTACATTTTACAACAGTTGAACTAACAAATTCTACTATCCTTAACCTTCCGTAACTTGAAGTAATATTTATAAATTGACCTACATGACTAGATAAAAATATACCAGCACTTGCAGTTATTTTAACATTACCACTTGTTTTATCAGGTGTAATATCTGCACTAGGATTAGATGTAGCTAATGTATATGCGTGTGTTGGTGCATTAGTAAAAGTAACAGTAGAAATAGTCCATAAATTATGATCTGCTCCACGTACTATTTTTAAGGGAGTTAAATCTGCATGACATAAAATAATAGTATCAGCAGACTGCGCATATCGTATTGTAGATAACATTGCAGAAGTAACACTGCTTATTGCTAAAAAATCATTACCAGTACCATTTATATTTGTTACTAATGCTTTGTTTCTAAAAATATAAATTCTTTGATGTACTAAAGCAAACATATAACTATCACTTGCATTAAATTCAAATGGTATTAACCGTACTCCATTTTGTGGATTGCCAGCACTTGGTAATTCAGTAATAAATTTTAATCCATCTCTTCTTTTGACTCCACCTTGAGGTTGTATAAATACATTCGTTGCAGATTGTAAAGCATTATAATATTGTTTTAAATCTACACGACCTCTTAGTAATGGATCTAATTCTCCTATACTAAAGTTTGTTTGTATTTGTACGACTCTACTCATGTTTTTTTATTTTGTTGTGAAAATTTCCTGGCAGACTCCTTGCTCCTAAATCCCCATTTTCTAAGAGCAAGTAGCAACCTAGTAGGTTTACCCTTACTATCTCTTTCTGGTCCTTTCATTCCAGCAAACCTTGAAGCAAAAGATATTCTTCTTCCATCTTTTCCTGTGCTTTGTGGTCTTTTTAAATTACTTCCATCTTTACGTTTAAAATATTTTCTTCCAGCTTCATTAAGACCACCAGAAGGATTCTGATATTTTTTTGCTACCATTAACCCATTCTTGTTTTAGTTTTTTTTATTTTTGCTTGTAAAGTTTTTGGTAAAGTTTTTTGTCTTTTTGTAAGAGTGTTACCACTTTTTTTTACTGTTGGTCTTCCTCTTTTACTTCCGTATGTTCCTTTTCCCATTGGTGCCATTATTTTTATCCTTTCTTTTTTTGTTTTGTTTTAGATGCAATCTTTTTAAAAATTCCTTTTTGTGGTGCGCCTTTGGCTCCTGGCTTTCGCATCTTCTCACCAGACCCAGATGCAATACGTTTTCTTTTATTATGAATATTTTTATAAAGTCCTGGTCTAGCTACCATTATTTTTCTCCTCTATTATTTTTTTAAATTCTGAAAATGTTTTTATTCTTCCTTGTGATTGGATGTATATACTTGCATCTTTTCTAGCTTTAGAAACTTTAGGTTTAAATTTATAAATATTTTTTTTTCTCATTATCTTACTGCCGTTAAATCAAAATCATCTATAGTCCAAGACGGTCTATTTTGTGAATCTATTTGTGTTGCTTGTCTGAACATTCCACCTCTCATATTTTCGGAAGGTAGACCACAGGCTATTTGTTTATAGTAATCTCCTTTTGTTAACTGATCCGTTACAGCTTCAGCTATATGCCAAGACATCCAATATTTTAATAACTGAATAAAATAAGTTGGCATAACATCTTCAGATGGACGGAATTGGTAATCAGCGAATAAAGTAGTTTGACTACTAAAAACACTAGATCCAAATATTTCCCAACCTGTACTTAGTGATAATGCGCCAACAGAATTACTATTATACAATGCTCGTACCCCAGAACCTAATCTGTCAGATGGTAATGTAAATTCGTATTGATATTCGTTTACTGGTGTATTTGTTGTTCTTGCTAGTTGTGCTTTTTTATATGTAAAAGACCAGGGATACATTTGTAAAACTGTATCTCTAATATCATCATATAATCTATCGCATATTTGCGCTGAGTCGGTTCCTTCTGAAAATGAACTAAGAGGAGAAGCGCCTAAAGTAATTAATGAGTCTGAACAAATTGATAGTTTAGTATCTCCTGTAGCCATAATAAACCTTTATTGTTGGGGATATGATTTGCACCATATCCCCAGTTTTAATAATTTAGTCAGAGTCAGAAACAGCACCTACTGTTGTGCCATCACTAACATCCACTACACCACTAGCATTGCTAACTACAATATGCATAGTTACTGTTCTAGTACCACCTGTTGCTCCATGAACAATAATCATATCGCCAACAGTTAGTATGTCGTTTAAATCATTAAAGTAACCACTAGCATCAACTGCTGTATGTGCTTCGGTTGTTGTATACACATACATTGCTGGTGTTGTGCCAGCTTTAGATTGTCCACCTATGGGACCAAAATCGTTTCTTACAAATGCCATTTTATACTCCTATTCGCGTGTTGTTATTGAAACTAAACCTTCATTATCTACGACTACTGCGCCTCCACTAAAATAGGATGCACATAAGAAAGAAGTTTTTTCAGGGATGTAATCTACTCTGGAAGTTTGGTTCATACCAATTCCCATTCCAATTGCATCTCTGTGAAAAGCATAAACAGGTCTATCACTAGATCCATCTATTGCTAAACCACCTTCATCTCTGTCACCAATGGTAACAATATTCATTCCTAAATACTGTGTTAACTCACCTGTTGATAAGCTTTTGACCGTAGAGAAATCACTAGAGGTTACTGTTGTTGAACCTAGTAATGCAGATAAACTGTTAGCATGAATTAAAAGTGTTCTGCCTTCGGCTGGAACATTTTTTGCATCCAATGCTTTTTTAGCTGATCTTAATTTACCTAAATTTAAACCACTAGCACTTCCAGAAGATCCATCTTCTGCTACAGTATTTGCAATAGTTGTACCTGGAGATCCAGCTACGATTGCATCAATAAGAATTTGATCAATACGTCTTCCTATTGAGTTACCAATAACCTGTACCAATTCACTTCTCTCTTGAAAGTTAACTTTTGCTTGATGAAAAATATCAGTGTACTCTGCTGAAATGTAATCTGTCATTGTAGCGCTTACATTACTGTAAGTTACGTTAAGAGGTGTTACGTCAGTTTGAGGTGTTCTGATTTGTGCTTGTCCTTTTCCAATTTTTTGGAACCGAACAGTATTACCTACAATTCCACTTTTCTCTCTAACAAGACCAGCTAAAGTTCTAGCACCTTGATAGGCTTGTTTTACTTCAGAATCGAATAAGGTAATAAATGCATTGCTTACGTTTAAAGCCATTATATACTCCTTAAAAGTTAATAAAATAATAAAACGTATCTAGTTATCCTATTGGGCTAGTTACTTGTACTTCGTACCAATTAACTGGGCTTTCGCTTGTCAGTCGTTTTAAGAGTATAAAAAAATTAGATAGTCTTCAAATAGGACACATACTTAAATGTATTACTATGTAACGTTAAGCTAGTAACTTTCTCCATGCATTGCATAAACTTTCTTTTCTACACCTTGCGTATAATCAGCATCTTTACCGTAACGTTCGTCTTTCATCATTTCTCTAACATCAGCCATAGTAACTTTATTTCCTTCAACAGCAGTAGAAGATGGTATTGTTTTTTCTCCATAACTTTTTCTAATTTTATTTAAGGCAGAAATAAATAATGCATTAGTAGAAGCATTAGCAATAGCTTCTCTTTCTTCTGAAGTTATAGTATTAGATTTATGAAATGAGGATAACCAGTTATCCATATTTTCTATTATGCCGTCTGCATTACGTCCTAATTTTTTTAATTCATCAGTACGTTTGTATTCTATTTCTTGTTCTAATACACCTTGTTGTTTCATATAAAAAGTGAATAAACGTTCTACAACTTCCTGGGACATATTCTCTTCTTTAGCTATATCTAAAAAATCTTGTGTCATGTCATCTTTTTCTATTTCTTCAAAATTTTGATCATCAAGTTTTTTAATAAAGTCTGTACTATACTTTCCATCTTTAGGTGCTTTATGTTTTCCCTGGGACATTTTATCACGCAGACTATTATAACTTTTTGCTAAACCATCTATATCAACAGATCCTTTATCTTCATTCCAAAACTGTTCAGGAACTTCTGCTGGTCTTTCAGATTTTTCAACTTTTACTTCTGGCTCTTTTTCCATGTGAGGTGCATCACTTACATTTTCTACATCTGTTTTTGGTTCTTCTGTTGTAGGATTTAAAAGAGGTTTTGACTCTTCTATTTGTTCTTCGTTTTTAATTTCTGCTTCAGCCATAACTATCCTTTCTAAGTTTTATTATTTTGTACACGTTGTATCTTATGAAGTATTTCTCTTATAATAGAATTTTGTCCTTCTCTAAAATAACCGTAGCTAGGTTCTTCACCTGGAACAAATGTTGGTTGATCTAATGTTCTTGTTTTTAATAATTTTAATAAATCATGTCCATCTTTTGTAACAAATACTTTTGCTACTAATAAATCATCATCTGATAATGCCTGATTATTTATTTCAGGCTCTTCTTTAAGACTGTCCCAACTCATTTTCAATTACCTCCTGTACTTGCTCGTTGCCTTGTTGTTGTGCTTGCATTGCTGTTTGTGTCATCTGTTGAACAATAGCTAATCGTTCTTGTTTACTGTTTAATATACTTCCAGGTATTCCAAGTTTATCTGCCATATAATCTATGGCATTATCTTGGTTGATTGCTACTTGTCCTACTTGACCTACACTTTGAACCATCTGCATAAACTGTAGTACGTTTTGTAAATCATCCATATTTTGTGCCTGGGCTAATGGAGATTGTGGAACTACTTTTATAACTTTACCATCTACTTTAACAGGTAACTCTATAATATTTTGTTCTCCCATTACTGTTAATACTCTAGTTACAATTGGTATTAATGCTTCTGTAATTAAACGTCCAAATGCAGATCCTAAGTTTTGTGCTAATTCTTTTTGCTTTGCTACGATTTCTGTAGCGCTTCGAGCAGACATATCATCTGGAGGAAGACCATCATCTAATAATGTTTTACGAATACTGTCTTGCAAATCTTTCATAACTATTTGGCTAACATTAAAATCAGAGGATCTTTGTAATGGTGCTAAACTAGGACCTTGTGCGCCACCATTAGATGCTACAGATATAACACTACCTGGTTTTATTTGTATATTTTGAGGATTTAAGATTCCATCATCACGAGCCAAATATACGCCTGAAATAGCTAGACTTGCATTTTTTAAAACAAACTCTTTTGTTTTATTTAAGGTTTTAATATCTGATATACAAGAAACTAAGGGACCTCTTCCCATTACTTCACCAGCTATTTTACTAAAACGACATACTACCCAGGGAGTACTATCCATTGTTCTGTAAACTAACTCAGTTATAGAACTATTTTTGTTAGCTTTTTTATGCAGTAAGTGATAACAATAAACTCCACTATCTGGTAAAAATATTGTTGCTTCAATTAAATTTAAATTTTTACTTGGATCTTCGTCTATTTCTTTTTGTAAATCTGGAGGTATTTCTGCATCAGCCCATTGCTGTTTTAAAACGGATCCACGTATCTGATGTTTACGATATACATTGTCAACTCTACCGTATGGTCCTTCTTCTAATGCTACTAAATATTGAGGAACCGACTCAAACCGTATTGGTGTATCATCATCTCCTTTTTGTATTAACATAACTCCTGTACCTACAGCTAAGTCTAATAACATTTCAGACATAGATAAATCAAAATTTGTTTGACGTATTAAGGTAAACATTTTTTCGGAGTATACATCTAAAGCTAATTGTAACTCCTGTTGTTGTTCTTCTTCTAATTCATTCTTGGCATTATCTCCAACAATAAGCCGACACCAGTTACGATAAGGTGGAAATAGGGATGACTGCAACCTGTTCGCAAACCGTTGTGTCGAATATATTGCTGTAGAATCAAAAACCTTTTTTGATTTGTTTTGACCTGGGCTTTTATTTTCATAAAAACCAGAATATAAATTACGTTCTGGTAATGCATATTCGTAACATTCTTCATATATATCGCGCCAATTTTCTTTTTTGGCATAAGCTTTTTCTGCTCTTTTAAAAACTATCTCTGGAGAAATTCTTTCCATACTAACCTAATGTATCCGTATCACCTAAACCTTGTGCTGAATTATCTCTTTCTTCTGATAACAACATTCTTAGTCCACCTTTACGTCTTGCTCTCATTCTTGCTTGTAGTGCCTGTTGTTTTGTTCTTTTCTCATCAGCTAATCTTCTTCTTTCAGCTTCCTGGTTTTGATCTACTTGCCTAGACATAGGAGGAATTTTTGGTTTTGAAAATATACCACCCATTAATAAATCCTTCCGTAACAATAATAATTTTCTTTGATCGGTGAATAGTGCATTAATAAACCCTCTCGTTTGAATTTTGCATACTCTGCATACTTTATAGCACTATAATTCTGCTCATGTACATAGATTTGAAGCCTGTGTAGTCCCATAACGGTACCAATACCCATAAATATGTGTTTAGTGTTGCGTAAAAACGGTACTGCTTTGGTACGTATATCAATATCTACTAGCATCCAGGCTTCTGCAACCCCTTGCCATAATGGGATAAAACCAAAACATACGGTAGGTTTATCGTCTATAGTTATAGTAGCTGAGTATCCCATCCTAGATTGCGCAGTAAACCAGTTTTTATAATCAACCATATTATCCATAAGGTTTTGTTGAAAAGGATCTAACTGTAAAAAATTAATATGATGTGATGAGAAGGGTATTGCCCTGGCATATTTTGGTAAGTTTTCTCGTATTAACCTGTTAAAAGACATCAAAATCTAACTTAGCTATATTTGCACCACCGTAGGATCTACGATTAGATCCATGTACTAAGCGCTTATGTTCACCACCACCTAGTAATAAATAACCAAAAGCATCTCCTATATGTGAGTGCATATTTTTATTTGGTGCATCTCTGAACCTATCTGTGCCACCAGATATACCGACACGTTTAAAATGATATCCTCCAGCCAAAGATTTAATTAATTTTCTGCACCTGGAATCTACACGTAATGCTGAGTCACCATCTATCATTCTAGTCATAGGCATGGCTCCAGCTTCTCTACGTACCTTAAAATCGTTACTAGCTGTAGGTCTAGCATTTAAACCTATACTACGTAAATGGTCAAAGCTAGTTACTTCAAATATCTGATCCCTGGCGCTACCAGCTGGATCTCCCCATATAATCGGTTCCATGTTTTCAAACCTGGTATTTAATTCATATAATAACATCTGAGCAAAGCGCTCTAGTCCCATATCTTCCGATACTAATTCATGTAATATATGCCACTTACCTGTAGCATATCGTTGACCAAATACGCAAGCTGGTGTTAATCCAAAGTCAATACCTATTTGTATCGGTAATTCTTTATCTGGTTGTATCTGATCATCTACCATAGAACTAGCATCAAACTCTTGCCATACCGATTTACCTTCTTTTACATAAACATATTTGCCACCAACATAACAACGTAACCAGTCTAACTCTTTACCACCTAATTGCTGTTCATAATATCCTGGAGGTAGGTTTCTTATATTCTCTGCTTTATCATTAGGTATCCAATACTTACCACCAGCCTGGATCGCATCTTCCTGGTATCCTACTTCAGACATACCACCTGGCTGTCTATAAAAATTCCATTTAAACTTACCTTTAATCGGTTCCTTCTCAGCTAAATTATGCCACCAGGAATCTGAGTCTGGTGGATTGGTGTCGGCCCAGATCCCTCTCCAGGCGCAACCACCGTTAGATTTAGTAGGAAAACGTCCTACTCTATGTGTCAATCCTTGCACAATAGACAATGGTAATTCTCTAGCTTCATTTACCCAGGCTCCTGTTAATTCTAAGGATAATAATTTACGTACATCTTTAGGCTGGTCTAGTGCCAGGAATATAACTTCGCAATCTATACCAGCAATATCTCCTCTAGCTGGTAATTTAAGATGATGTGTAAGAGGAGGGGACCAACGCATGGCTCCCCACTGATTTTCAGGAAATATCTCTAACCAGGTTTTAATAGTCGTAGTACGTAATTCAGGATAACTGTTTCGCACTACAACAAAACGTGAGTATTTAACATTGTCTTTAGGACTAGCTACCTGTTTTACAGCACGTAGCATAATCTCCGAAGCACAGGCATACGACTTACCAGAACCCACAGGTCCTAATAATCCACGAAAAAACGCATTATCGTTTAAAAACTTCCACACCGTAGGTTGATTACTAAAGTCCAGGTTCAAGCCATGCATAACCTCTTGTTTCTGGATCCGTTTCTTACGGTTAGTGGTATCTCTCGCTTGTTGTCTTCTCGCCATTTTCTACCTCTATAATTTCTATCTCATGGTTTAATGCATTAAAAATTTTATCTACTGTATCAAAGTTACCAATCGTTATACCACTTTCTATTTTACCAATCGTATTAACCGATACATCACATAATTGCGCTAAATCAGCTTGAGTCATACCTCGTTCTTGCCTTAACTCAGTTATAATTTTTTGGTGCCAGTAGTATTTTTTTTGCATAGGTCCTCCTGTTTCAGGATAGTTATTTTGTATTTCAAATCACCGTCACGTATTCTACAAAATAAAAAATCATGTAACTCGTCTAGTGTCGGTTTACGGTTCGCTAATAAAGTTATTGTTATTTCGTAGTTCTTCATTCTTCCTCTATTTTCACATCCTTCATATTGGGTCCAGTAATATTAATTCCTATCACCGAAGGTCTTTTGTCTTCAGCTACATCATCCAATAATCCATGATGCTTTGCTAATAAACGCAATGCGCCTAACTTATCATGCATTTCTATTTCGATACTGGTGCCATATTTACCAGGTGTGGCTTTTACTTTTTTGATACCTTTCCTGGCACGTATAGACAAATCATTGGAGTTAAGTAATTCGACTTTGCCTTTATCGTCCCAGGATATGGTATCCGTTACTTCGCTACCAGCTATAGCTTCTAATTCTTGGCGCACCTTCTCTTTATCGGCTTCGGTGCCATTCTTTAGGACCTCTCTAGCTTTGCGAATTTTTAAAATATCTTTCGTCATTCAATACATCCTTAATTAATTCTTCCAGGTACCATCTTGCTTTACGTAAATCCTCAATAGGTTGTTTCTTATAACGGTACCTCATGGTATATTTCATAATATTGCCACGTAAATAGCCTTGGTATTCGTCCTCGGTCATAGATTTTTTGATTATTTCTATAGCTTCCCAGTCCGTTTGCCTATAGTGTGAGGGTTTATTTACTGGGTCATGTTCTAAAATTTTGCGAGATACCCCCATACCAGACCGGCTACCCCCTGGGGGGGAAGGGGTATGGTCTATTTTATTTTGTTTTTTGCCTGTCATAATGCATCCGAACGTTTGGTTTATGTAAATACTAGTCTAATCCAGTTTTTTTTGCTACTTCTTTTATTGTTATTGGGATCTTACCCTCATCTTTTAACATCTTAGTCGTCAAGCTGACTGTGCTTTCCAGGATCTGACCTGGCTTTATTCCCTTATCCAGTAAATATTCTGCATCATTTAGGTAATTATCAGGGATTTTGTGGACAGAACTCGCTGTCTGGATACCTGTACAAAATGCTTGCGCAATACTGTAAATTAGCATTTTACGTTGTGCTGATCCCTTTAAATCCCTACTTTTATGTATAACTGCCTGTTTATCCTCTGGAAACTCCTCTGCAACCTTGGGTCTTGGTGCGTAAAACTGCTCCATGCTTGGTAACTTGCTCTTTTTACCCTCATATAATACCTGGTATCTATTGGTAGCATACTTAGACTTCCTGGGCTTTCCCTTTAGCCTGTAATCTCGTTTCTGTAGCTTTCTAATGTATCCAAGCTTAATTAACCTGGCTACATGAAAAGACACAGTTTTAGGAGTTCTGGATACGTGTCTACCGAGTGTAATCCTTGAAGGAAAGCAAATTCCGTACTTATTAGTGTGCAAACAAATGGCTCCTAATACTCGGAGTGTTGTTGCGTGTAAGAAATCATCCTGGATTGCTTTAGCTGGGAGAACAGAATACAGCCTGGTTTCTGGTTTACTCTGGACTATAACTGGTTTTGTACTTCTCAAAATGGCACCTCGTTGTTTTTTGTGACCTTACTCTTTGGAAACTTCTCTTTTATCTTAACAATGCTAGCTGGTACAAACTTAACCAACTCCTCAATACTCATCAATATTGAGCCGTCTGAAGGCTTTCTAGGTATTGATCCCTGGTACACAGTCATTAAAACTCCTGAAGTGTGTCGAACCTTCCAAACACTGTGAACAGCTTTCTCTGCAATCTTATCCAATGCCTGATATCCTCGTATCAGTGCTTGACCATATTTAATCATATCCTGTTGGCTGTTGCTTGTTATAGCTTGATCAAACTGACCTTGTGCTTTTTTAAACTTCAATTCCAAATGTTGTGGAACCAGATCCAACATCCTGGAGTTATATCCATATTTCTTTTCCATTGCCACAGCAACGGCATCAACCTGTTGTATTATTTTACGATCCAAAGACAACCTCCTTTCGGACAATGGGACAACGGACAGGACATCCTAAGGAAATGTCCTGTCCGTCCTCTGTCCTGAATTTGTCCACTTTTTTGTCCACTACTCTTTTCCATACCAATAATCCCCAGTTTTCTGCTCTTTTAATGGGACATTTTCTTTTTGTCCCACCATGTCCACTTTGTCCCAACACCAATCGTTGAATTTGTCTATTTGTCCAATTTCCAACAAGCTTTTGGCACTCCTGGCGAAGGCTTTTCTCTTTGCATCTACACTTTCTGAAGCTGTAATACTTCTTCTAAATGCATACTCTCGCCAGACCTTTTCCGACACAGCTTTACCTGGAACAGATCCACCAGGATAAGTTCCTTGCTCTTCGATTGCTTTACGTAATGCCTCTAATGTTTCTCTTTGTGCCGAAGTTAATTTGGTCTTTTTGTCGTACTTTTGATCTGTTACCTGGTAAATTAAACTGGACTCATCTCCCAAGCCTAATTCGTCAGTATGGATAGTATGCGTTTCAAATAATAAAGCTTCTTCTGCCTCGGAATCCTTCTGCTTTTCTGTTACTAATCCTACTAATTTATCCAGCTTTTCTACTTTCATAGATACATCCACTGCACCAATTAAAGCCGTAGAACCTCTGGCTCCTCTATCTCTATCCTTTCCACTATGGTGAATAGGCATTACAGCGCAATTAAATGTATTACGGATTAGATCCATTGCTTTGATTGCGTCCCCTATATCCTGGGCGCTGTTCTCATCTCCTGACATACATCTTGCCACCGTATCGAAGATAACCAGCTTGACCTGGTCTTTGCTAATCTTAGTAATAGTTTCTATTAATTGCTCCATTTCCTGTTCTTTTAAGAGTCCCACAGCTTGGGGAATGATGTGACAGGGCGCTTTAGGCTCTAGTTCGTGGAATAT
>NZ_JAHEHX010000021.1 GCF_024639685.1 Polaribacter sp.
AATATACAACTCATTTCTATTCTCACAACTATTTCATAATAAAAAATTAAACCTTTTTTAAAACATAACCACAAAACACTCTAAAAATGAAGCTTATAACATTAAAAAAAAATGAAAAATAGCGAGGAAATAATTGAAGCTAACAAATTTAAATGATACAATAAGTACATTCTACGGAAAATAGAATAGATACATCATAGAAATTTACTCAGAAGATTAACTCAGGAGTGACTAAAAAACTTCTATTTTTTCTTCTTTTTTATTTTAGAGAACATCAATTTATATTTTTCTACATCAATCTGTGCTTTCTTTTTAAAAATAATATCAGAAAAATCGAAAGTAAGTTTTGTTTTTTGAGTTTCTAAAAGACCATCTCTATATGCTCTTTGTAATATATCTTCTATTAAAAAGTCTTCATTTATATTTTCAGGATCATATTCATCCTTTAAAGAAAGTTTAAAAAGGTTAGCAGTTGTATTATACCAAAAAGCTTTCCAACCACTTCTCAAGCCCTTTATATTATTAAACGTAGTTTCTCCTGTTTGACGATGAATCAATTTAATTAAAATACGACCTTCAGTCTTCGTCATCTTTTTTATTTGATCTGTAAATTCACCTTCAATGTACTTTTGAACTTGTCTTGTATATTTTCTCTTTTTACTTTTAGATTCTATTCTACTTAACCTTGAATTTAATGAATCTAATCTTTTTGATGCCAAAATTGCATAAGGATATGCCTTAAAAACTTTTCTTCTAAACCATAGGTAATAACGAATATCATCTTTAGACTGAAATTTTTGTTTTGGTAATAAGGTAATCTCATTTAGTTTGATGGTTACACTATCTCCTGGTTTAACAAAGATATAGTCATCAATATTATGAGGAAGATTATCTAACACCTCTTTCTTTTGGGAAAAAGCTATCAACGAGAAACACGTTATATATATGTATAGTATTTTTCTCAAACTTTTAAATAATAATCATTAATTGGGCCAAAGTATTTTAAGCTATTTTATCTATAAACTCTTGTTCTGAAATAATAGCTATACCTAAGGTTTCTGCCTTCGCCAATTTTGAAGGTCCCATATTATCACCAGCAACAATAAAATTTGTTTTCTTAGAAATTGATGAACTTACTTTACCTCCATTATCTTCAATTACTTTTTTAAGTTCTGTTCTACTCATTTGATGAAAAACCCCAGAAACCACAAATATTTGACCTTGTAACTTATCTGTCTGATTTTTTAAACTGTCTTCAGATACTGATAATTGAACTCCCGCTTCTTTTAAGCTAGCAATTAATTGAATACTAGTTAAATTTGATGAAAAATCGATAATGCTTTGTGCAATTCTATTTCCAATTTCATCTACAGATATTAGAGTTTCAAAATCTGTAGCCATTAATTTATCTATAGATTTAAAATGTTTTGCTAACTTTTTAGCTACAGTTTCACCAACAAAACGAATTCCTAAAGCAAATAATACTTTTTCAAACGGAATTTCTTTCGACTTTTTAATTCCATCAATCAAATTCTTGGCAGATTTCTCTGCTATTCTTTCTAAAGGCAAAACTTTCTCTACAGTTAAATCATATAAATCTGCATAATTCTGAATTAAGCCTTCCTTTCTTAATAAATCCACAGTTTCTCCTCCTAAACCGTCAATATCCATAGCTTTTCTAGAAATAAAATGCTGAATTCTACCTGTTATTTGAGGAGCACATCCAAATTCATTTGGGCAGTAATGTTTTGCATCACCCTCTGTTCTTATTAATTCTGTTCCACATTCAGGACAATTAGTTGCATAAACTGTTGGCTCTGAATTTTTAGGACGTTTAGAAAAATCTACTCCTACTATTTTAGGGATGATTTCCCCACCTTTTTCTACAAAAACTGTATCATCTACTCTAATATCTAACTTTTCTATTTGATCTGCATTATGCAAAGAAGCTCTTTTAACGGTTGTGCCTGCCAATTGAACTGGCTCTAAATTTGCAACTGGTGTAATTGCACCTGTTCTACCCACTTGATAGGTAATTTCATTTAATAACGTAGCTTCTTGCTCAGCTTTAAATTTATAAGCAATAGCCCATCTTGGAGCTTTTGATGTATATCCTAATTCTTCTTGATGTTGTAAATTATTTACTTTTATAACAATACCATCGGTTTCATAGGGCAAATCATGTCTTTTTGCATCCCAAAGATTTACAAAATCGAAAACTTCATTAATAGAGTTTACTAGTTTTATAGTATCAGGGACTTTAAAACCTACGTTTCTTGCTTGCTCTAAACTTTCAAAATGAGTTTGATATTTTCTTTCTGATGTAACCACCTGATACAATAAACAGTCTAAAGGTCTTTTTGCAACTTCTGTACTGTCTTGTAATTTTAAACTCCCACTTGCTGTATTTCTTGGGTTTCTGTATTCTTCTTCTCCATTAGCAACTCTTTCTATATTCATTTTATTAAAACCATTTAAAGGCAAAATAATTTCTCCACGCATTTGGAAATTGCTAACAAAGTCTTTTTGAATAGTTAAAGGAATTGATAAAATGGTTTTAATATTATTGGTTACTTCATCACCCTGGAAACCATCACCTCTTGTAACTGCTTTTACAAACTGACCATTTTTATAAGTTAAGTTTATTGATGCTCCATCATATTTTAATTCGCAAGTGTAAGATAGTTCTGATGTACCTAATATTTTCTGAATACGTTTTTCCCAATCTAATAAATCTTCTTTTGAATAAGAATTATCTAAAGAATACATTCTATTCTTATGAACAATAGTGTTGAAGTTTTTAGTAATGGTACCTCCTACTCTTTGCGTTGGAGAATTCGCATCAAAAAAGATAGGGTTTTCTTGTTCTAACTTTTCTAGTTCTTTCAATTTTATATCGAACTCAAAATCGGAAATAGTAGCATTATCTAGTACATAATAATTGTAGTTATGTGCATTTAATTCATTTCGTAATTCTATTATTTTTTCTTGAACATTCATATTCATAAAACTTTATTGCAATACTTTCTTTAATTCTTCAATTATTAGAAGATAAATACGCTATAAAAATACGCAATTTTTCTACAGCTAACCTCTTACAATTCTTTAAGAATTTATTATCTAAGCCAAGAATTTTATGGAACTTTCGATTTAGATATTTGAAAGTATTGATTTAAAAGAACTAAGAAACTAAAAAAGCAAATTATTCTAAAAGTAAAAACCCAAAACAATTTGTTTGGGGTTTTTACTTTTTATATAATTACTACTAATAATAAGTAAATCTTCTAACTTTTGCAATATGTTTTGCCAAACGCATTACTTGATGAGAATATCCATACTCATTGTCATACCATATATAAATTACAATAGAATCTCCATTTGTAATAGTTGCTTTACTATCAAAAATTGATGGTGCTGTAGAACCAATAATATCTGAAGAAACCAATTCGTTATCTAAAGAGTATTTAATTTGTTCTACTAAATCACCTTCTAAAGCGTTTTGTTTTAAAATTGCATTAATAACATCTGTTGTAACAGGTCTTCTTAATTGTAAATTTAATATTGCTAAAGATCCATTTGGTACAGGAACACGAATTGCATTAGAAGTTAATTTACCTTCTAAAGCTGGTAATGCTTTTGCTACTGCTTTACCTGCACCAGTTTCTGTAATTACCATATTTAATGCTGCAGCTCTACCTCTTCTATACTTAGAGTGCATATTATCTACTAAATTCTGATCATTAGTATAAGCGTGAATTGTTTCTAAATGTCCTTTCTTAATCCCGAAGTTGTCTTCTAATACTTTTAAAACAGGTGTTATTGCATTAGTTGTACAAGATGCAGCAGAAAAAATATCAACTTTATCTGGGTCATTTTGTTTGTGATTAACTCCATGTACAATATTAGGTATTCCTTTACAAGGAGCGGTTAATAAAACTTTACTAGCTCCTTTTGCTTTTAAGTGTCTTGCTAAAGCAACGTCATCTCTAAAAGCACCTGTATTATCAATAATTAGAGCGTCGTTAATTTTATACGCTGTATAATCTATATCTTCTGGGTTTTTAGCAGAAATCATATGAACAGTAGTACCATTTATAATTAAAGCTTTGTTTTCTAAATCTGTTTGCACAGTTCCTAAAAAATCTCCATGAACAGAGTCTATGCTTAATAAAGAGGCTCTTTTATCTAAAACTGCCTGAGTAATTTCTCCACGAGTTACAACAGCTCTTAATCTTAATTGAGAACCTTTACCCATTTTTGTCATTAACTCTCTTGCTAATAATCTACCAATTCTACCAAAACCATACAATACGACATCTTTTGGAGTTATATTTTTTGCTTCAGTTACATTCTGTAATTGTTTTTTTACAAAGGCAACTTTGTCTTCACAACCCTTAGGATTTAAATGACATTCGTAAGCCAATTTACCAATATCCAATTTTGATGATGGCAAAGCTATTTTTTGTATAGCTCTTGCAATACTTAACGCATCTTGTATTGTAATTGGTTTGTTTACAAATTCTTTTGCGTAATCAATTAGGTTTAAAACCTCACTAGCTCTTTTATCTACTAGCGGATTTCTAAAAAGTACAAGTTCAATAGATTTATCATACCATAAATCATTTACAATATCAATAAATTCTACAGTAGCTCTTCTCGTTTGTGCTTGTGAAGAAACTTCTTTTTCATAATCTAAAATTGATGACATAGTTGTATTGCTATTTTAAAATTTTTTGCAAAATTATTTCTTTTTTTTAAAATACGAAATCGATTTCGTTAAAAGTTTAGTCTAAAAAAAATCCTGATGTTCACATCAGGATTTTTAATTTGATTTTTGAATCTTATCTTAAAACAATCTTCTCTATTTCTCCTTTAGGGTTTATCAACTCTAAAAATAAAGGTGTACCTCTATTTACCTTACTATTTTCTATTTTTCTTATAGCATCTGCAGCATTTGCTATTGATTTAGAGTTCACTTTTGTAATGATATAGCCTTCTGTTATTCCATAATAATTTAAAGTTCTATTATTATTTTGAATAATCTTTGCCCCTCCTTTAATATCAAACTTCTTTTTTTCTTTAGCAGTTACATCCTTCAAAGAAATATTTAAAGTTCTTGAATTAAAAGTATCTTTTTTATTTAAGACTACTTTTTTTGTTATTAACTCCCCTTTTCTTTCTATAGTAACATCTACATAATCACCAGGTCTTTTAGCTGTTAACTGCCCTTTTAATTCAGAGAATTTGGAAATTTTTACATTGTTAATGCTTTTAATAATATCACCTTCTTTAAATTGATTGTTATGAGCACCCTCATCATAATATACCTTTCCAATTTTTACGCCTTCATCTTCATATCTATTGTCAATACCAATTCCTAAAATTGCTTCTTGCACTGCTCCAAACTCTAATAAATCATCAACAATTTTTTTTGCAATATTAGAAGGAACTGCAAAAGAATAACCTACAAATGAGCCTGTTCTAGATGATATTGCAGTATTAATACCTACCAATTCTCCTCTTGTATTTACCAAAGCTCCTCCACTATTACCTGGATTAACTGCTGCATCTGTTTGTATAAAAGATTCAATATTACCATTTCCTTCTAAATCTCTTCCCTTTGCACTTACAATACCTGCAGTTACTGTAGATGTTAAATTATATGGATTACCAACAGCCAAAACCCACTCCCCTATTTTTACACTATCTGAGTTAGTAAAAGGAGTATAAGGCAAGTCTATATCTGCTTCAATTTTTAATAAAGCTATGTCATTAATAGCATCTGAACCTATTAATTCTGCCTCATACTTTTTCTTATTATTTAAAGTAATTTCTATTGCACTTGCATTTTCTATTACGTGATTGTTTGTAACAATATAACCATCTGCTGAAATAATAACACCACTTCCTGTGCCAACTTGTTCAAATTTTCTTGTACCATTTCCTGTACCAAAGAAAATATCTAAAGGACTTTGTTGCGTTTTAATCGTGGTATTTTTAACATGCACTACAGCATTTACTGTTTTTTCTGCTGCAATTGTAAAATCAATAGATGCTGTTTCTATTGAAGTCGAATTTGTGCTTAATGATGAATTATAATTTGCCTGTATTGTTGGCAAAGTAGCATCTTGTAAATTATTTTGAACCAATGGCTCATTAAAAAGCATTTTATATCCTCCTAAAGTAAGAGCTCCTCCTAAAAATGCTATTCCTAAAAAACTGAAAAATTTCTTCATAATTTTAAATTTTAATAAAGTAAAAATACAATTTTAACATTTTTAAAAATTCTGTTTAACTTTGTTTTAACTGTTTTTAACCGTGTTTTAACATAACTAATTTTATACGTAAATCATTACCTTTGTTATATGAATTTACCTTTTTTAAAATATCAAGGAACAGGAAATGATTTTGTTATGATTGATAACAGAACAAAAATCTTTCCAAAAAAAAATACTGAAAAAATTTCACAAATTTGCAATAGACACTTTGGAATTGGTGCAGATGGTATTATACTTATAGAAGAGGATAAAGAGTATGATTTTAAAATGATATATTTTAATGCAGATGGTAGTAAAACTTTTTGTGGTAATGGAGCTAGATGTGCTGTGGCTTTTGCTAAACATTTGAAAATGATTACTGACAAAACCACTTTTATTGCAGTTGATGGACCTCATTTTGCTGAAATAAATAATGATATTATTTCTTTACAAATGATAGATGTTGATGAAATTGAGGTTAAAGAAAATGCAGTATTTATATATACAGGTACACAGCATCATGTAGAACTGGTAGACTCCATAGATAATTATCCAGTATTTGAAAATGGTAAAAAAATAAGGTATTCTTATGCGAACCCGGGAAGCAATGTAAACTTTGTGCAACAAATAAGTGAGAATACATTTAGAGTTAGAACTTATGAAAAAGGAGTTGAGAATGAAACTTTAGCTTGCGGAACCGGAGTAACAGCTGTTGCAATTGCCATGCATAAAATCAAGAAAACAAATAGTAATTTAATTTCTTTACCTGTAGAAGGAGGACATTTAAAAGTATCGTTTTCTGAAGAAAATGGTACCTATAAAAATATTTTTCTAAAAGGACCTGCTACATTTGTGTTTAAAGGAGAAATATCAATTTAATGAAAACACTAAAAGGTAATTCGGTTTTTTTAAGAGCTTTAGAGCCTGAAGATTTGGAGTATTTATTTGAAATTGAAAACAACGAAACTTTTTGGGAAGTTAGCCATACACAAACTCCATTTTCTAAATATGTCTTAAAACAATATTTAGAAAATGTACATTTAGATGTTTTTGCAGCAAAACAGCTGCGTTTAATGATCGTAGATGCTTTAAATCGCAAAAATATAGGCTTAATTGATCTGTTTGATTTTAATCCGAAACATAAAAGAGCAGGAATTGGTATATTAATTGACCCAGCATTTCAACACAAAGGCTTTGCAAGTGAATCTTTAGAGTTACTTATCAAGTATACTTTTTCTCATTTAGAACTGCATCAACTTTATGCAAATATTACTAGTGACAATGCTAAAAGTATTAAGTTGTTTGAAAGTAAAAACTTTACTAAGGTTGGTGTAAAAAAAGACTGGATTTCATCTCAAGGAAATTTTAAAGATGAAATTTTATACCAATTGATAAATGATTAGTTTTGTTAAAATTTAAGATTATTACAATTTGAAAAAGAAAATAGTCATTATAGCAGCAATTACTTTTATAGGTTTAGCTTTAGTTGTATTTACTTACTATCAAAACATTTTTGGTAAAGCTATAAAGAAAGAAACTGTTCTTTTTGTTAATGAAACTGATAACTTAATTGATCTAAATAAGAAAATTGCTCCTATTTCTAATAGACCTAATTACTTTTTGTGGTTGGCCTCAAAAAAAAGTTTTACCAAAGTAAAATCTGGTAGATACATATTAAGTAAGGGCATGTCTAATAATGATTTAGTGAATATGCTAAGAATTGGAAATCAAACTGCAGTAAGTGTATCTTTTAATAATCAAGATACTCTTGAAAAGTTTGCAGGAAGAATTGCAGAACAAATTGCTAAAGATTCAATTGCTATTTTAAATTCCTTTAAAAATGAACAATTTTTAAAGGAGAATAGTCTAACAGAAAAATCTGTTCTACAAATTTGCATACCTAATAGTTATGAATTCTATTGGACAGTTTCAGCTGATCAGTTTAGAGATAAATTATTAACTGAATACAACCGATTTTGGAATAAGAATAGGCTAACAAAAGCTAAAGATTTAAACATGACACAATCTGAAGTAATTACCCTAGCTTCTATTGTACAGAAAGAAACAACAAAAAAAATAGAAAGACCAATTGTAGCTGGTTTATATATAAATAGATTAAAAAATAGTTGGCCTTTACAAGCAGATCCAACAGTTATTTATGCTATAAAAGAAGTTAAAGGTAAAGATTTTGTTGTAAAACGTGTCTTAAATGTTGATTTAGAGATTAACTCACCTTACAATACTTATAAAAACACAGGCTTACCTCCTACTTTAATTAGTATGCCAGACATTTCGTCTATAGATGCAGTTTTAAACTATAAAAAACATAATTACTATTATATGTGTGTTGATATAGAGAATTTTGGATATCATAAATTCGCAAATAGCTTGACACAACACAACAGAAATGCAAGAAAATATCAGGCTTGGCTAAATAAAAACGGCGTAAATAGATAAGTTTTTATCAAATCGATCTAAATATTTATGTTTTATTAGATTATTCTTAAGTGTAAAGGCTATGATTACTACAAAGTCTTAATAAAAACACTTTTATACAGTATTATAGACAATTTTCACAAAATTAATCTATTGGTTATCAGTGTTTTTAAAAATTAACTTTAAATTTGCAATCGCAAAACAAAGATTATTATGATCGAAAAGTTTTTATTTTTAATAAGTATAACTTTAATACTCTCAGTGATTACTGAAGAAACTGAAAAGAAAAACATTATTGAAGCAGATACAAATCCTATCTATGTAGACTATAACATCCTTTATTTGCAAAAAAACTTTGTGGCTTTTAAAGAGGCAGTTGCTTTTAAAGAGTCTCAAGGAAAATATAAAGTAATCAACACTTTAGGTTATTTAGGTAAATATCAGTTTGGAACAACTACTCTAGAACGCTTTAGAATATATAATACAAAAGCTTTTTTAAACAATCCTGAACAACAAGAAAAAGCATTTATTGCTTTGTGTAGCGTAAATAAATGGATTCTTAGAAAAGACATTAAACGATCTGTGGGAAAAACTATTAACGGAATTAAAATTACAGAATCTGGAATTTTAGCTTCAGCACATTTAAGTGGTGCAGGAAATGTGAAAAAATTTTTAAGAAGTAATGGAACTGTACATTTTAAAGATGCCTTCGGAGCTACGATACAAATGTATATGAAAAAATTCTCTGGTTATGATGTTAGCTTTATTAAAGCTAATAGAAAAGCAAAAGTATAATTACTACTTCTGAATTATAAAAATAGCTGGTTTTTTGTGTAAATCTGGCTGTTGGTGTTTCCAATCTTTTATAGAATGTGTTTTAATATATTCACTAGGCAAAGTAATATCTGCAGCTATACATAAAGATGTACTTGGTGATAAAATGGCTTTTAAATCTGTTAGCATTTTTTCATTCCTGTAAGGTGTTTCAATAAAAATTTGAGCTTGATTTTTATCTAAAGAAATTTTTTCTAAATCTTTAATTGCCCTTTTACGTTCTCCTTTATCAATAGGTAAATAACCATTAAAAGCAAAGTTTTGTCCATTCATACCAGAACTCATCATTGCCATTAAAATAGAGCTAGGCCCAACTAGGGGCACAACTTGAATGTTCTTTTCATGTGCTAGTTTCACTATACTTGCTCCTGGATCTGCGATAGCTGGAACTCCTGCTTCAGATAACAAACCTACGCTAAAACCTTGAACACAAATATCTAAATACGTTTGAGTTTCTTCTTCTACAGCGTATTTATCTAACAACTTTATAGTTAAATTTGGTTGTGGCTTTTTTGGTGTAATTTTTTTTATAAAACGTCTTGCTGATTTTTCATTTTCTACAATGTAATAATCTATTTGCTCTACTACCTTTTTAACAGACAGTGGCATAACCTCTAAAGGTTCAGTTTCTCCTAAAGTTGTTGGTATTAAATAGAGTTTACCAATCATAGTAAATAAAATTTTTGATTAATTATAGTTTTGATGCTATTGCTGAACAAGCTTCATCTAACATATTATATACATTTTCAAAGCCATCATTTCCCCCATAATAGGGATCTGGAACTGATAAATTTTGTGAAGGTTCAGACTCATTCAAAATCAAATGAACTTTAACCTCATCTTCACGATTCCTAGCCAAGTCTAAAATATTTTGATAATTTCTTTTGTCCATGGCATAAATGAAGTCAAATTTATCAAAATCTTCAACGATAAACTTCCTTGCTCTTTGACTTGTAATATCGATATCATATTTCTGTGCAACCTTAATTGAACGTTCGTCTGGTAAATTACCGACATGATATGCTGCGGTTCCTGCAGAGTCTACAAAAACATCTTTTGAATTAATTTTAGATTGTAAAATTCCTTCTGCCAAAGGTGAACGACAAATATTCCCTAGACAAACCATGAGTACTTTAGTCATGATAAAGGTTTAGAAGGTTAACTTCTTAGTAAGGTCGTCTACGTATTTTTTAAACTGCTTGTCTGTTTCTGTAAGATTATCTACAGTTTTACAAGCGTGTAAAACAGTTGCATGATCTCTTTGCCCTATTTGATTACCAATACTTGCTAAAGAAGTTTTAGTTAATCTCTTCGCAAAAAACATGGCTAATTGACGTGCTTGAACAATATGACGTTTTCTTGTTTTAGATTGTAATGTAGCTACGTCCATGTCAAAGTACTTAGAGACTTCTTTTTGAATGTAGTCTATAGATACCTCTTTTTTAGTATTCTTAACAAACTTATCTACAATCTGTTTTGCTAACTCTATAGAAAATTCTCTTCTGTTAAAAGATGCTTGTGCTATCATAGAAATAATGACACCTTCTAATTCTCTTACATTAGATTTTATATTCTTAGCAATATATTCAATAATTTCTTCTGGCATTTCTACACCGTCTCTAAACAATTTGTTTTGAAGAATAGAGATTCTAGTTTCATAGTCTGGTGCTTGTAATTCTGCTGATAGTCCCCATTTAAAACGAGATAATAAACGTTGCTCTATGTCTTGCATATCTACAGGTGCTTTATCTGATGTCAAAATAACCTGCTTTCCATTTTGGTGTAAGTGATTAAATATATGAAAAAACACATCTTGTGTTCCTGCTTTACCAGATAAGAACTGAACATCATCTATAATTAATACATCTATCATTTGATAGAAATGAATAAAATCATTTCTTGTATTCGATTTTACAGAATCTATAAATTGTTGTGTAAATTTTTCTGAGGATATATATAAAACAGTCTTGTCTGGGTATTTGTCTTTAATATCTACACCTATAGAGTGAGATAAATGTGTTTTTCCTAGCCCTACACCTCCATAGATTAATAAGGGATTGAATGATGTTCCACCTGGCTTATTTGCAACAGCCATTCCTGCAGAACGTGCCAAACGATTTGAGTCTCCTTCTACAAAATTAGCAAAACTATAATTTGGATTCAACTGAGACTCAATCTTTACTTTTTGTAAACCTGGGATTATGAATGGATTTCTTAATTCTCTTTTGTTTGATTCTAAAGGAACAGTAACCTTTTGTGGCTTTAGTGGATCTCTATTAGAACTTGGTATTTTAACAGTTTGAGGCCTATTACTACTGTAATTATTTTCCATCTTTACGTCATAAATCAATTTGGCATCATTTCCTAATTGCCTTACTAACGCAACTCTTAATAACTTTATATAATGTTCTTCTAACCACTCGTAAAAAAATTTACTAGGTACTTGTATGGTAAGTGCTTCTCCAGAAAGCTTTACTGGTTTAATAGGCTCGAACCAAGTTTTATATGCTTGTGGTTTAATATTATCCTTTATGAAAGATAAACAGTCGGTCCAAACGGATTCAGGGGAATAACTCATTGGTTAATTGTCATTTTCTAAATTAAAAGTTTTTCTGGATAAAATCCTTTTCAATAGCCCTACAAAAATGTGAATAAAAAACAATAAAAAAAAATGATTTTGCTATTGATTATTAATTATTTTTTACGTACAATGAGGTTGATTTTTTTTAAAAAGAAAAAATTGCAGCAATCAATTACAAAAACTAGAGTAAGATATTCAGAAACAGATCAAATGAGCGTAGTTTATCATGGAAATTATGCGCAATACTTTGAATTAGGCAGAACGGAATGGCTTAGGGATCTAGGCATTACCTATAAAAGTATGGAAAATAAAGGAATTATGTTACCTGTAATTTCTTTAACTTGTAATTTTAAGAAATCTGCTTTGTATGACGATCTTTTAAAAATTACTACTTCATTAGTAAAGAAACCAATGGTAAAAATTGAATTTATATATGAAATCAAAAATGAAGAAGATCAACTTATTTGTACCGGAAACTCTGTACTTGCTTTTATAGATATTAAAACGAATAAACCTGTTAAATGTCCAAAGGATTTATTAATAAAACTAGGATTCTAATTTTAGGATATCAACTTTATGTAAAATATCAAAAATATCAAAAATAACTTTTGACTCTTTTTTTCTAACTGATACAACATATTCACAAGTTAAATCCATTTTTTGACTTATTAAATTGATGTTCTTTTCTTTTAAAACTCGCATCACTTTATTCATCATATCATATTCGAAATTTAATTGATAAGAAACATCTATGGTTTTTTCAACAATTTCTGAAGCATCTAAAGAAATTTGAGCGGATGATTTGTAGGCATTTATTAAACCACCTACTCCCAATTTTGTTCCACCAAAATATCGAATAACAACTATTAAAATATTGGTAACTTTAAAAGACTGAATTTGTCCATAAATAGGCATTCCTGCAGAGTTATTAGGCTCTCCATCATCATTTACTCTATACTTAACATCTTCTACTCCTATTTGATATGCATAGCAAAAATGACGTGCTGAATGATGTATTTTTTTTACCTCTTCTAAACAATCTTTTACTTCCTCTTCATTAGTAACAGGAAACGAAAAACCAAAAAACTTACTGTTTCTGTCTTTAAACAAGGTTTCTTTTGTAGGTTCTACAATAGTTTTATAACTGTCTAAACTCATTAAGCTAATGCTACAATTATGATTCCTAAAATGGCCAAAACTACACCTAACTTATTTTTTAAGGTAAACTGTTCTCTAAAAATTAGAATACCTAAAAGTGTAGACACAATTACAATACCTACATTATTCATTGTAAAAAGTGTAGAGCTCTCAAAACCTTCTGTTTGCAATGCTTTTATTAAAAAAACTATCGAAAAGTAGTTGGGTACGCCCAAAATTAAGCCCGCAAAATAATTTTTAATTCCAAATTTTTCTTTCTTTCTAAATGTTTTTATTATTAGTATAACCCCTGAAAAAAAGGCTGCTATAACAAAAAGACTTCCAGAAAAAATAGAAACATCTGCTTTGTCTACAAAATTAGTTTCTATATATTTTAACGTAGTGTCTATAGTGCCTGAACCGAAAAAAAGTAAAATAGGGAATAATAATCCTGCATTTTGAGCAGTAATTTTATCTTCTTTTACAGATGTCAAATACACAGCTATTAGCGCAATTACAATACCTACTACCTTTAAAACTGTGAGTGATTCATTATACAGAAGAACCCCAAAAAAAACAGGGATAACAACAGACATTTTACCTGCTACAGAAGCAACTGAAACACCATTTTTATGAGCAGTAACAGCCATTACAAAGAAGATTGACACAAAAAGCGCTCCTAAAAATAAAGCTCCTATAAACCAAGACTGATTGGGGATCTCCACTACCGAAAAATCTCTTTCTGCAAAAGTAAAGCCTAAGATAAAAGCGACAATATAATTAATAAAAATAGCCTTTAATATATCAACTTTGTAAATACCAAAATATTTGAAAATCACAAATAGGCCTGTAGAAATTAATATGCTTAATACTAAGTAAATCAAAGACTATAGTTTTTAGTAAATAAATTTGTTACATCTTCTGTTTTAGGATCTAAATTCCAAACCTGAACACCTAATTTCTTTGCAGAATCTGTATTTTCTTTTAAATCATCTACAAATAAAGTTTCTTTTGGTTTTATATTATTTTGCTCTAAAACAAACTCATATATTTCTGAATCTGGCTTTCTAAAATGAATTTCATGCGATAAGTAGAATTGTTCGAAAGCTTTTTTAAATTCGTTATAAAACTCAGTACCTAAACTATTTTGAATCCATTTTATATGTAAATCATTAGTATTACTCAATAAAAACAATCTATACTTTTTACTTGCTGCTAATTCTGTAATAAAACCTAACCTTCTTTTTGGGAAATCAAGTAAAATTGCATTCCAGGCATTAACCAGATCTTCTCTATTTAAATGAAATTTATCCTCATAAAAATTAATAAATTCCTCTGTAGAAATTAATCCTTTTTCATATTGATGATACACCTGAATCATATCCTCAGAAATCTTAGTAACAGCTAAAGCAGCCATAGCTTTATAAGTCCCTTGTTTATCTAGGTTGATGAAAATATCACCAAAATCAAAAATTATATTTTTAATCATTTATATATACTTTTAAAGTATCGTTTTTATTTTTTTGTTGATGAGCTAATTTCATATCAAACTTAGGCGCTTTTACACCTTCTTTAAATTCAACATTACCTACAAAAACCATAGCCTCATCCCAAAGGTTTTCATTTATAAAGGTTTGCATTGTCTTTGCTCCTCCTTCTACAATTAAAGACTGAATTTTATGTTTTTGCAAAATTGCAGTAATTTGCTTAGCAACATTATTTTGAAAATCAATCTTTTCAAACACTATGTTTTCCTGCTTTGAATTTGCATCTGTATTTTCATCAATGATAAAAATGGTTTTTACTGAATTATCAAACACATGCAAAGATTTAGGTATCCTTAAATTTTTATCTAAAACAACTCTTGTAGGATTATTACCTGACCAAGACCTAACATTCAATTTAGGGTTATCTGCAATTACAGTATTTGTACCTACTAAAATAGCATGTTCTTTGCTTCTATGCTTATGTACAATTTGTTGCGAATATTGACTTGAAATCCAAACAGGTTTTTGTTCCTCTTTATAATTTGGAGCTATAAATCCATCTTGAGATTCTGCCCATTTTAAAATTATATAAGGTCTTTTCTTCTTTTGATTAGTAAAAAAGCGTTTGTGATGCACCTTACATTCCTCTTCTAAAACCCCTACTAATACTTCAATTCCTGCATTTTTTAATCTTTCAACACCTTTACCTGCAACCAAAGTATTAGTATCTAAAGTACCAATTACCACTTTTTTAAAGTTATGTTTTACAATTAAATCTGCACAAGGTGGAGTCATGCCAAAATGAGAACAAGGCTCTAAAGTAACATAAATAGTAGCCTCTTTTAATAAGCTCTTATCTAAAACTGAATTAATTGCATTTACTTCTGCATGATTGCCTCCATAATTAGAAGTAAAACCTTCTGCAATTATTTTATTATTGTTTACAATTACAGCACCAACAAAAGGGTTTGGTCTTGTAGTACCCAACCCGTTTTTGGCAATTTGCAAACAACGTTTTATGTAAACTTCGTGATTAATAGCGTATTATATTTTTAATAAAAATGAACTAATTTCTAAAACTAAGTTAAAAATATAGCCTTTAATTTATCTAATATTTCTTTAAAAAATTAAGTAAATTGCTAAAGCAAAAATACAGTATTAAATGACAAGTGAAGATTTTATCATTAGAGAAATTAAACCACAAGATGATGCAGCTCTTGCTAAAGTTATCCGCGAAGTAATTCTAGAAATGGGTGCTCCAAAAATTGGGACAGCTTATGAAGATGAGGCTACAGATAATATGAATAAACAGTATCAAAAAACTAGAAGTAAATACTATGTAGTTACCCACAAAAATACTGTTGTTGGTGGTGCAGGTATTGCTCAATTGGATGATTTTGAAGGAAACACTTGTGAACTTCAAAAAATGTATTTTTTACCTATTGCAAGAGGAAAAGGCATAGGCACTATGCTTATTAACAAATGTTTAGATAAAGCAAAAGAATTTGAATTTACTCATTGCTATCTTGAGACACTGCCATACATGAAAGCTGCTGTAAAACTTTACAAACAAAATAATTTCAATCATTTAGAGCAACCATTAGGAAACACAGCGCATTATAATTGTACGGTATGGATGATTAAAAAGCTATAGTTTCTAAAAACTAATTATATAATACATTCTTCTCCATTTACTTCTATTTTAAACCTTTATCATAAGCATGACATTAAAAGAATACAGATCTTTTTTTACCGAATCGTTACTTACGATTTATCCAAAAACAGAAATAGAGACATTCTTGTATTTATTAATAGAGGAATATTTAGGGCTAAATCGTATTGAATTTGCAATACAACCAAATTATGAAATTAAAGAGGAGAAAATACAGCTTTTAAATAAAGGGCTGGAAAGGTTAAAAAAAGAGGAACCCATACAATACATCATGGGACATACTGAGTTTTTTGGATATTCTTTTATTGTAAATAAAAACACGCTAATTCCAAGACCAGAAACAGAAGAACTAGTTGCATGGGTTTTAAATGAAATTGAGAAACCCACTTTACATCAAAGAAAAATAAATTACATTTTAGATATTGGAACAGGTAGTGGATGTATTCCGATTTCAATTGCAAAAGAAAATAAAAACACAAATCTAACTGCAATTGATATTTCTGAAGAAGCTTTAAAAACTGCTCAAAAAAATGCAAAAAAAAACAAAGTTACTATTCAATTTACAAAAGCAAATATTTTAACTGAAGCTAAACTAGACAAGCAATATGACATCATTATTTCTAACCCTCCCTATGTTAGAAATCTTGAAAAAAAAGAAATTAAAAATAACGTGCTGTTAAACGAACCCCATTTAGCTTTGTTTGTAGAGAATAAAAACCCTTTGATTTTTTATGATAAGATTGCAGATTTAGCTAAACAATATCTAACAAAAAAAGGAAAACTATTTTTTGAAATTAACCAATATTTAGGAGAAGAAACAAAGCAACTTTTAATTCGAAAAGGGTTCAATAATATTGAACTACGTAAAGATATTTTTAAAAATGATCGGATGATAAAAGCAACTCTTTAATACAAAAAAAGCCAATGAAATTTCATTGGCTTTTTTTAAACTTATTTATACTTTTATTTATTTAAATACATTTTACGTCTTGCATATAAATCGTAAAATTCATCGTCTTTTAAACTATCTATAAATAATATACTTTCTCCTGTAGATTTCATCTCTGGGCCTAGCTTTTTATTTACGTTTGGAAACTTGTTAAATGAGAATACTGGTTGCTTTATAGCAAAACCAACTAACTGCGGGTTAAAATCGAAATCGGTTACCTTCTTTTCACCTAACATTACTTTTGTAGCATAGTTTACATAAGGTTCTTTATATGCTTTTGCTATAAAAGGAACAGTTCTAGATGCTCTTGGGTTTGCCTCAATAATATAAACTATATCATTTTTAATAGCAAACTGAATATTTATTAAACCAACTGTTTTTAAAGCTCTTGCAATTGTATGCGTATGATCTTTAATTTGTTGCATTACAAATTCGCCCAAATTAAATGCTGGTAAAGTTGCATTAGAATCACCTGAATGTATTCCACAAGGTTCTATGTGCTCCATAATCCCTATGATATATACATTACCATCTGCATCACAAATTGCATCAGCTTCAGCCTCTATTGCTCCATCTAAATAATGATCTAGTAATAATTTATTACCTGGCATTCTACCTAATAAATCAACAACATGCTCTACAAGTTCTTCTTTATTGATAACAATTTTCATTCCCTGACCACCTAATACATAAGAAGGTCTTACTAATATTGGAAAGTTTAATTGATCTGCTAAAGTTAATGCCTCATCTGCAGTTTCTGCAATACCAAACTCTGGATAAGGAATGTTATTTTCTTTTAACATTGATGAGAATCTACCTCTATCTTCTGCAATATCTAATGCTTCAAAAGAAGTACCAATAATCTTAATTCCGTATTTAGTAAGTTTCTCTGCTAATTTTAAAGCAGTTTGTCCTCCTAATTGTACAATTACTCCTTCTGGTTTTTCATGACGAATAATATCATAAATATGCTCCCAGAAAACTGGTTCGAAGTATAATTTATCTGCTGTATCAAAATCTGTTGAAACAGTTTCTGGATTACAGTTAATCATTATAGTTTCATAACCACACTCTGAAGCTGCTAAAACTCCATGCACACAACAATAATCAAACTCAATTCCTTGACCAATTCTATTTGGTCCAGAACCTAAAACAATTACTTTTTTTCTATCTGAAACAATACTTTCGTTTGCAATGGTAATTTCTCCATCTGCAGTTTCTATTTCATTTTCGAAAGTTGAATAATAATAAGGTGTTTTCGCAGTAAATTCTGCAGCACAAGTATCTACTAACTTATAAACTCTTTGAATTTTAAGTTCTTCTCTCTTACTATACACCTCACTTTCTAAACAATCTAGCATATGTGCTATTTGTCTATCTCCATATCCTTTTTGTTTTGCCTCTAACAATAAATCTCTTTCTATTGTGTCAATAGTAAAGGTTGATATTTCTTTTTGTAATTGAAATAACTCTTCATATTGTTTTAGATACCACATATCTATTTTAGTGATATCGTAAATTTTACTTAGAGGAATTCCCATTGCAATTGCATCATAAATTGCAAAAACTCTATCCCAGCTTGCGTTGGTTAATTTTTCTATAATTTGGTTGTAGTTGGTATATCCTTTACCATCTGCTCCTAAACCATTTCTTTTTATTTCTAAAGATTGAGTGGCTTTGTGCAGCGCTTCTTGAAAAGAACGTCCAATACCCATCACTTCACCTACAGCTTTCATTTGTAAACCTAAAGTTCTATCTGAACCTTCAAATTTATCAAAGTTCCAACGTGGAATTTTTACAATAACATAGTCTAATGTTGGCTCAAATAAAGCAGATGTAGATTTAGTAATTCCGTTTTCCAATTCATCTAAAGTATAACCAATGGCTAATTTTGTAGCCACTTTTGCAATAGGATAACCTGTTGCCTTAGAAGCTAAAGCTGATGAACGAGAAACTCTTGGATTAATTTCAATAGCAATAATTTCTTCTTTTTCGTCTGGAGAAACTGCAAACTGCACATTACATCCACCTTCAAAATCACCTATAGAACGCATCATATGTATAGCCATATCACGCATTTTTTGATAGGTTTTGTCTGATAAAGTCATTGCAGGAGCTACTGTAATCGAATCTCCTGTATGAATACCCATAGGATCCATGTTTTCGATAGAACAAATAATAACAACGTTATCATTTTTATCTCTTAACAACTCTAATTCATATTCTTTCCAACCCATCATGGCTTTGTCAATCATCACCTCATGAATTGGTGATGCTTCTAAACCTCTACTTAATAATTCGTCAAAATCTTCTGGCTCATATACAATTGATGCACCTGCACCTCCTAAAGTATATGAAGAACGAATTACTAATGGAAAACCAAAACGTTGTGCAATTTCTTTACCTTTTAAGAAAGAAGTCGCTGTTTCTTGAGGGGCCATTGCAACCCCAATTTTACCCATTAATTCTCTAAACTGTTCTCTATCTTCTGTAACATTAATGGCGTTAATATCTACACCAATCATTTTTACATTAAAATCTGCCCAAATACCTTTATCGTCTGCTTCAATACAAAGATTTAATGCAGTTTGACCACCCATTGTTGGTAAAACAGCATCAATTTGTGGGTGTTCCTTTAATATTTGAATAATAGATTTAGTTGTTAAAGGCAATAAGTATACATGGTCTGCCATAGATGGATCTGTCATGATAGTTGCAGGATTCGAATTAATTAAGATAGTTTCGATACCATCTTCTCTTAAAGAACGTAGAGATTGTGAACCAGAATAATCGAATTCACAAGCTTGTCCAATAACAATAGGTCCAGATCCAATAATTAAAATTGATTTGAGGTCATTTCTTTTTGGCATGGTAAGTAGTTGTATTTATAAGTTTTACAAAAATAGTTAGGGTTTAGATATAAAAAAAGGTGTTACTTAAAAAAGTAACACCTAATATATTAACAATTGTTAATCATTTATCTTTTTGGTCTTGCTTCAGATGAAACAGATAATTTCTTTCTTCCTTTAGCTCTTCTACGTGCTAAAACCTTTCTACCATTAGCAGAAGCCATTCTTTCCATGAAACCGTGTTTGTTTCTTCTCTTTCTCTTTGATGGTTGATACGTTCTTTTTGGCATTATCTGTATTTTTAAAAATCTTCTTAATTATTTTCTTTTCGCTATAAGATTATCACATTATTAAAAGCGTGTGCAAATATACAACTGTTTTTATTTTTGACAAATACTATTTGAAAAAAATAAAAAATTATTTAATCCTTCTTAAAATACTTTTAAAACACTTCTTTATTAGCTGTTTTTCACTCTGATGAGTTGCTATTCTAACATCATCTTCAAAAGAATTAGTTTCAAAATTAAAATCTAAATCGTCATAAACAGCACTTTTACAACTAATTTCTAAAGCTGTAGTATTGTTTTTAACATCTATTATCTTAAAAAACACCACAGAACCTGCTAAAAAATTACTTCTATATTTTAAATGTCTGTATTGACCTAGGTTAGAGTTATTAATTTCATTAGCACTTAAAATTTTAGTTAATACAACATAATCTAAATCTGTTTTCTGTTGAAATAACGCTTTATATTCTTTTGGCAAGTTATAGTCTAAAATGTAAGGAACTATCATTCTACCTAACGAATCTTTATAATTTGATTTATCATAAATTTCTTGCGATAATTCATCTTTAAAAAAATCGACTAAATGTTGGTTATAAAAATCATTTCTTCTTGCAAAATGAGATTTTTGAGTAGTATTAATTAAATATTTTACATTAGGATTTTTATCTAACTGAGAGGTAAACCAAAGATCTTCTATCATAAAGCTTGCTGGTTTGCGATCAACGTATTTGGGAAATAATATAGTACAACCGCTAAACAATAAAATTACGCCACAAAATAGTATTTTTCTCATGCTTTTAAATCATCAAAAGTTATTCCAAAAATAATTTTACAATAATGCGTGTTTTTATTTGAGATAAAAAACAGAGTTAGTACTTTTGCGCAAACCTAAAAGAACCATGCACAATACTAAATACGTTTTTGTAACAGGAGGCGTAACTTCATCACTCGGAAAAGGAATTATAGCAGCATCATTAGCAAAACTCTTACAAGAAAGAGGTTTTTCTGTAACGATTCAAAAATTAGATCCATATATTAACATAGATCCAGGAACCTTGAATCCATACGAACATGGAGAGTGTTATGTTACTGACGATGGTGCAGAAACTGACTTAGATTTAGGGCATTATGAGCGTTATTTAAACATTCCAACATCTCAAGCGAATAATGTTACTACAGGTAGAATTTATCAATCTGTAATCGATAAAGAACGTAAAGGGGAGTTCTTAGGAAAAACTGTACAAGTAATACCACATATTACTGATGAAATAAAACGCAGAATTCAACTTTTAGGTGAAACAGGTGAATATGACATTGTTATAACAGAAATTGGAGGAACTGTAGGTGATATTGAATCTTTACCTTATGTAGAATCTGTAAGACAAATGCTTTGGGAAAAAGGGGAAGAAAATGCTATTGTTATTCATTTAACGTTAGTACCATTTTTAGCAGCAGCTGGTGAACTAAAAACAAAACCCACACAGCATTCTGTAAAGATGTTAATGCAAAGTGGTGTTAGTCCTGGTATTTTAGTCTGTAGAACTGAACATGAAATTTCTGATGATATTAAACGAAAATTAGCTTTATTCTGTAATGTTAAAAAAGAAGACGTTATACAATCAATAGATGCAGAAACCATTTATGATGTACCTAATTTAATGCTAGATCAAGGTTTAGATGAAGTTGTATTAAAGAAACTTAAATTAGAATCTAAACAAAAGCCTGAGTTAAAGACTTGGAATAATTTTTTACAAAAACATAAAAACCCAAAATCTGAAGTAGAAATAGGTTTAATTGGAAAATATATAGAGTTACAAGATTCATATAAATCTATTACAGAAGCGTTTATTCATGCAGGTTCTTCTAACGAAACTAAAGTAAAAGTTAGATGGATTCATTCTGAGAGTTTATCACCTAAATCTGTAGAAAAGAAATTAGAAGGTTTAAACGGAATTTTAGTGGCACCTGGTTTTGGAGATCGAGGAATTGAAGGAAAAATAAAGGCAGTAAAATACGCAAGAGAAAATAATATTCCATTTTTGGGAATATGTTTAGGAATGCAAATGTCTGTTATTGAGTTTTCAAGAAATGTTCTAAATCTAGAAGGAGCTAGCTCATCTGAAATGAATAAAAGGGCAAAACATCCTGTGATTAACTTAATGGAAAGTCAAGAAAATGTTACCAACAAAGGAGGTACAATGCGACTTGGAGCTTGGGACTGTAAACTAACCAAAGGATCTAAAGTGTATGATGCTTATAAATCTGAAAATATTAGTGAAAGACATAGACATAGATATGAATTTAATAACAAGTATTTATCACAAATAGAAAAGGCTGGTTTAAAAGCTACTGGAGTTAATCCTAAAACTGGATTGGTAGAAGTGGTAGAATTAGAAAATCATCCTTGGTTTGTAGGAGTTCAATATCACCCTGAATACAAAAGTACCGTTTTAAAACCTCATCCTTTATTTGTAGATTTTATTAAAGCCGCTTTAATAAAATCTAAAAAATAGTCTTCTAAAATATGGAACACTAATTGAACTATTAAAAAGTAAATTAATTTAAAGTAGAAAATAAATCAAAAATCTGCTTTTTAACTACATTTGTCGCATATAGTTTTTAAAAAAACTAATAAAAGTGACAAACTGACATTATTAAAGAACATGGAACAAAAAAAATTCGATTACAATTCTTTTATAGGAATGATTCTTTTAGCAGGAATAATGCTATGGTACTTTAACACGAACAAACCCGAAGATCTAGAAAATAAAGAAAGTACAGAAGTTCTTGAAACCACTGTAAATACAACAAAAGAAAACACTAAAGAAATTGCAGCTCCTGTTTTTCAAAACGATTCTTTAAAACAAATTGCACTTCAAAATAAATTAGGTGCATTTGCACAAAGTGCTATTAATGGTGCTGAAGGAACAACTGTTTTAGAAAACAATCTAGTTCGATTAACTATTGATAATAAAGGTGGACAAATTATAAAGGCTTTATTAAAAAATTATAAAACATATGATTCACTTCCTTTATATATGATAAAGGACAATAACGCCTCTTTCAATATTAATTTTGGAACAACAGACAATAGAATTTTAAATACTAAAGATTTATTTTTTGACCCTACTTTAACAAAAAGTGGGGAAAACCAAATATTATCTATGAAGCTAAAAGTTTCTGATAGCCAGTATTTAGAGTATAGATATGAAATTAAACCAAAGAAATATTTTGTTGACTTTTCTATACGATCTCAGGGTCTCGATGGGGTGTTTAATTCATCTAACCCAATAAACTTAGATTGGACACTTAATGGTTACAGACATGAAAAAAGTTTAAAAACAGAAAACTCGATGTATTCTTACTATTATTACAAGAGTAATGATGAAGTAGAATACTTGAATGCTGGAAATACAGAGATTGCAAATGATATTGACTGGGTTGCATTTAAGCAACACTTTTTCATGTCTAACCTGTTAACTGACAAACCTTTTAACAACGCAACTGTTACCTCTACAGACTTAGTAGAAGATGAAAAAACTGACACTGTCTTTACAAAAAAGTACGAGCTAAAAACACCTTTAGATTTAATTGGCGGTGAACTAAATTATAATATGAAATGGTTTTATGGACCAAGTGATTATAAATTATTAAAAAAATATGAAGGAACTGACTTAGATGAAACTGCAGATTTGGGTTGGGGAATCTTTGGATTCTTAAATAGAACCGTTTTTTACCGAGTATTTAACTTCTTAGAAGGGTTTCTGGGTAACTATGGGTTAATTATAATACTAATGACTATTGTAGTCCGTATTTTAATGTCTCCACTTGTATATAAATCATATTTATCTAGTGCTAAAATGAAAGTAATTCGTCCTGAATTACAAGAATTGAATAAAAAATATCCTGGAAAAGAAAACGCAATGAAACGTCAGCAAGAAACAATGGCCATTCAAAGAAAAGCAGGAGTTAATATGATGTCTGGTTGTATACCAGCATTGTTACAAATGCCTATTTTCTTTGCATTATTTAAGTTTTTCCCAACAAATATAGCGCTACGTCAAGAAAGCTTTTTGTGGGCACCTGACCTATCTTCTTATGATGTAATATACAACTTACCGTTTGAAGTACCTTTATATGGAAATCATATAAGCTTGTTCCCTATATTGGCTTCAATTGCTATTTTCTTTTACATGAAAATGAATCAAAGTCAACAGGCAAATATGCAAGCTCCTCCCCAGGAAGGTATGCCAGATATGAGTAAAATGATGAAGTACATGATTTACTTCTCTCCAATAATGATGTTGTTTTTCTTTAATAACTACGCGAGTTCATTAAGTTTGTATTACTTTATTTCTAACTTATTGACCATTTCTATTATGTTAGTAATTAAGAACTATGTAATTGATGAAGATAAAATTCATGCTCAAATAGAAGAGAATAAAAAACTTCCTGAAAAAGCGAAAAGCAAATTTAGACAACGTATTGATGCTGCAATGAAACAAGCACAAGAACAGCAAGCAAAACAGCAAAAGAAATAAAATAAAACGTTTTCAAAAAAAACAATAAAAACCCAAAACTAAAGTAGTTTTGGGTTTTTTATTTACATTTGATTATGGCTAAAAAAGTATATAATTTAATTCCATTATTTCTTTTAGGAATCTATTACTTTATAAAACCACACATAGACTTTAATTACGAAATCATCTATTTTACGTTTGTCATATTGATAAGCGTTTATATTATAAGCAAAATAGTAAAATAAATTCAACTTTTAGCTACATAGAAAAAATAGGAGTTTAAAAAACCTAAACCATAGCCTAAAAATTGGGTTAGTGAAGTAAATATAGCTAAAAAACCAACTATAATTCCGTTTTTGAATATAGCTTCTAACAAGAGCGCTATAAAGTATAAATAATAGAAACTAAACAAATATACATTACCAAATAATGCTAAAACTATACCTAAAGCTAAACCCAAAACAAATAGACTTGGAAACCAATAGGTAATTTTTGCTGTGGATGGAAATTTCTTATTTAGTATTGGTCTTGCAGTTCCAAAACCAAACGTTTGTTTGTAAAACTGTGGAATAGAACTTCTTCTTTTATGATAAACAAAAGCCTTTTCTATTAATTGTGTTTTAAAACTATTATCCCACAATCTAAAAGTAAGTTCTATATCTTCTCCATTTTTCATTTTAGAGAAACCTTGCGTTTTTTCGAATGCAATTTTAGAAATTCCTAGATTAAAACTTCTTGGTTGAAACTTACCTAAAGCCTGTTTTTTGCCACGAATTCCACCAGTAGTTAACAGAGAAGTCATAGAATAGTTAATAGCCTTTTGTAAATATGTAAAACTTTCATGAGCAGCATCTGGCCCACCAAAAGCATCTGTATAGTTTTCTGTTAATGCCTTTTTAACTTCTGATAAATAATGTTTAGGTAAAATTACATCTGAATCTAAAATGATAAAGTAATTACCAATAGCTTTTTGCATACCATAATTCCTGCTAGCACCTGCACCTGAATTTTCTTTAAAATGATAGGATACATTGCTAAGTTGAGAAGTATAACTTTCTACTATAGCTTTACAAGTTTGATTAGATCCATCTTCTATAACTAGAACTTCAAATTCGGCATCAAAATTTTGCGTTACTATACTTGCCAACAATTCGTCTATTTCTTTTGGACGATTGTATACTGGAATAATGATAGAAAATTTGATATTCTGCAATGAAAATTAATTTTACTATTGTAGTTTTTGTAAAAATACAAAAAATGCAAACCTAAATTAGATTTGCATTTTAATATTTTACTACAGCTGACAAAGAAGTTTAGTCCTTATTTAACTTTTTGACTTCGCGCAAGACAAGCAATTTGTTTAAACTCTTTTGAAGCCCCTGAAATAAATTCAGGGTTGATAAAATGCAAGTATTGAAAGTAGAAAATTGCTTCAGGTACTTTTATTCTTCGCCCACAAATTTATCCATTACAGGATCACTTACACCCATATTAGAGAAACCTCCATCATGAAATAAGTTCTGTAAAGTTACTTTCTTAGTTAAATCTGAAAACATTGTAATAGTATAGTCTGCACATTCTAATGCTGTGGCATTACCTAATGGACTCATTTTTTCTGCATATTCTATAAAACCATCAAATCCTTTAACTCCACTACCTGCAGTAGTTGGTGTTGGCGATTGAGAAATTGTATTTACACGAACTTTGTGATCTCTACCAAAGAAGTACCCAAAACTACGTGCAATACTTTCTAAATAGGCTTTATTATCAGCCATATCATTATAGTCTGGAAATACTCTTTGTGCAGCCATATATGTTAAAGCAACAATAGAACCCCACTCACTCATGGCATTTTTGTTATATAACACATTCATAACTTTATGAAAAGATACTGCAGAAATGTCCCATCCTTTTGTAGTGAAATCATATTTTGGATCTGTATAGTGTTTTCCTTTACGAACGTTTACAGACATACCAATTGAATGTAAAACAAAGTCTATTTTACCTCCTAGAATTTCCATAGATTTTTCTACAAGATTGTTTAGGTCATCCATAGAAGTTGCATCTGCTCCAATAACCTGAGAGTTTGTCTTTTCTGCTAAAGCATTTAATTCACCCATTCTTAAAGCGATTGGTGCATTTGTTAAAACGAAAGTTGCACCTTCTTCATGTGCTCTTTCTGCTACTTTCCAAGCAATTGACTGCTCATTTAAAGCTCCAAAAATTATTCCTCTTTTTCCTTTTAATAAATTGTACATAATACTAGATATTCGTTTACTGGTTATTTTTTAGTTGATGGAACAAATATAGTTAATTTAATAACTCTTTTGCATGTGTTAAAGCCGAATCTGAAATGTCTTTACCACTTAACATTTCTGCTATTTCTACCACTCTTTCTTCTGTAGAAAGTTGTTTTAAGTTGGTTGTAGTTACACCTTTAATTTCCTTCTTAAATACTTTGTAATGGTTATTACCTTTTGCTGCAATCTGTGGCAAATGAGTAATTGCAATTACTTGCATATTTTTACTCATCTGTTGCATAATAGCAGCTATTTTATTAGAAACTTCTCCTGAAACACCTGTATCTATTTCATCAAATATAATAGTCGGTAATTGTGTATTTGCAGATAAGACTTTTTTTACTGACAGCATTATTCTAGACAACTCTCCACCAGAAGCAACTTTTTTTAATTCTCCATAGTTCCCTCCTTTATTTGCTGAAAATAAAAACGAAAGTTCATCTTTACCATTTGTAAAATAAGAAGTTGTAGGCTTTAGTTTTATAGAAAAACGAGCATTTTCCATTCCTAAATCTACTAAAAGTGTTTCTAATTCTTTGGTTAAATTAGGTATTGCTTTTGTTCTGTTTTTTGTGATGATTGAGGCAATTGCATCTAATTTATTCGATACAATTTCAATCTCTTTCTTTTTATTATTGATAGTTTCTTCTGCGTTTTCTACCTGAGAAACTTTGTCTTCTAATTCTTCTAGAATAGTTAGTAGCTCCTGGTTAGAATTTACATAATGCTTTTTATGTAAATTATAGATTAATTGAAGTCTATCATTTAATTCCTCAATTTCATTAGGATTAAAATCTACATTTTCATTTGCATTTTCTAATTCTGCAACAATATCATCGAACTCAATTTTTATTGAAGTGATTCTTTCTGATAGATTTTGGTATTCTTTAGAAAAAGTAGATATTTTAGAGAGCCTATTCTCTAAAGAATTTAACAAGTTCTGTAAACCAATTTCTTCATTATCCGATATTTCTAAAGATTCTGAAAGATTTACCTTTATATCTTCTATATTGTTAAGCTTTTCTAGCTTTTCTTCTAATTCTTCTTGCTCATCTGCCTTTATATTTGCTTCATCTAACTCATTGAATAAATGTAAATTGTAATCGTGTTTCTGATTAGCCTCTTTTTGAGCTTGTTCTAAATTTTGAAATTCCTTTTTTAACTGATTTAGTTTTTTGAATTGTACACCGTACTTTTCTAATTCGCTTTGGTTTTTTTCAAGTGCATCTAAAATTGTAAACTGAAAACTATTATCTGACAATTGCATAGTTTGATGCTGTGAATGCACATCTATCAATTTTACTCTTAATTCATTCAAAACACTAAGCTTAACAGGAGTGTCATTCACAAAAGCTCTCGATTTACCTGAAGGTAATATTTCTCTTCTGATAATTGTTTCTGATTCGTAGTCTAAATCTAACTCGTTAAAAAAAGCTTTTAAGTTATAATTCTCTATAGCAACCTTGGCTTCTACCACACATTTTCTTGAGGTATCTTTTAAAGATGACAAATCTGCTCTATTCCCTAAAACCAAACCTAATGCACCCAATAAAATGGATTTACCTGCACCAGTTTCTCCTGTAATTATAGATAAACCAGAAGAAAAATCGATGGCTAATTGATTGATTAAAGCGTAGTTATTTATAGAAAGTTGTGTAAGCAAGTCTACTTATTTTTATAAGTTAAAATTAATGAAATAAAATCAGAAAATTAAAAGAAAATATTACTCAATATTTCTCCACTTTGCATTATTATTTGGAGAAATTCTTTTTAAGGTTGTACTAACATTAGAACTATTTTTAGTTCTTGGGCCATCTGAATAAATATTTACAATCTCATTGGCTTTGGCATCAAAAAAAATTCTAATCAAATAGTTACCTACTGTTTTATTAAACAGTTGCTCCATAGAAAGCACACTGGTTTCTAAAGTCTGTTTTGCAAATTCTTTGTTAGATGCAAAGTTATCCATCCCTTTTATATGATAATCATACAATACCTCTCTATACTTTTTTAATTTTGGTGCTAGTAGATTATCTATCAACAAATAACGATTTTGTTTACCAACTACATTTTGCCAAGAAGCTAAACCACTCTGCTGTGCTTGTAACATGACATTCTGTGCTTCTTTTAATTCGAAATCTCCACCAAATTTTGAGAAGGTATCTGCATCTACTCCTAAAATAGTATATACATAAAAAACAATGGTAGAAATTAAATTACTATCAAAAGCGTTTCTATTGTAATTTAAAGGATCGAACTCATTATAACGAAATGTAAAATCGTTATCCTTAATATTAAGTATTGGTGTTAAATAACTTGAGCCATAAACAGGTCTAGAAGACTGCACTTGCAATGTTGCATTAAATGTATTATCGTTTCTAGAGGTAATAATAACGTTCATTGCACAATCTACCCTTTCCTCCGTTTGAACAACTCTGTCTGTCCATTTTGTTTTATTGATAAATTCTGATAATGCATTTTCTAAGGTTACAAATACTTGTCTATTAGAACCTGCAATTTGTTCGTAATTTATTTTTACCAAACAATTTAATTCTTGTGAAATAATTCCATTGGCAAACAATAACAAAGTAAATAGTACTAATAGTTTACGCATCTAGCTTTAATATAATTTCGTTAATGATGTCTTTAGCAACCTCATCCTTTGATTTTAAATTGAGCGGATTTTCATTAAAATCTTTATCAATAATAGTAATTTTATTTGTATCTGTTGCAAAACCCGCACCTTTATCTCTCAATGAATTTAAAACAATAGCGTCTAAATTTTTACGCTTTATTTTATTTTTTGCATTTTCTACTTCGTTATTCGTCTCTAGAGCAAAACCTACTAAAAATTGTTGCTTTTTGATAGCTCCAAGAGATGCTAAAATATCTTTTGTTGGCGCTAACTCAATAGTTAACGAAGTATCTTTCTTTTTTATTTTCTGAGCTATAACATTTTTTGGTTTATAATCTGCAACTGCTGCAGATAATATTGCTATATCTACATCCTTAAAATATTTATGTGCTTCTACATACATTTCTTCTGCAGCAACTACATTAATTCTACGTATTAATGAATGTTTAATTTGTTGTTGACTTGGTCCAGAAATTAAATACACTTCTGCTCCTAAATTTGCAGCAGTTTTAGCAATTGCAAACCCCATTTTACCTGAGGAATGGTTACCAATAAAACGCACAGGATCTATTGCTTCGTAAGTTGGCCCAGCAGTGATTAATACCTTTTTACCTTTTAATGGTAATTTAGAAAGTACATCTTTCTCTATAAATGAAACAATATCTACTGGCTCAGCCATTCTGCCTTCGCCTACTAAACCACTAGCTAGTTCTCCAGAAGTAGCAGGAATCATAATGTTTTTAAAGAATTGAAGTTTAGATAAACTTTCTATGGTTGACGGATGTTTATACATATCCAAATCCATTGCAGGAGCAAAATAAACTGGACATTTTGCTGATAAGTAAGTTGCTAATAATAAATTATCGCAAACACCGTTTGCCATTTTAGATAGTGTATTTGCAGTGGCTGGAGCAATTAAAAAATAATCTGCCCAAAGGCCTAAATCTACATGATTGTTCCAAACCTCGTTTTTATCTTCTTTATCATAAAAAGTAGAGTTAACAGGGTTTTTAGAAAGTGTGGAAAGTGTAAGAGGTGTTATAAAATCTTTAGACGCAGGTGTCATAATAACTTTAACATCTGCGTCTAATTTTATAAGTAAGCGAACTAAACTGGCTGTTTTATAAGCAGCAATTCCTGCAGTAATACCTAAAAGAATTTTTTTACCACTTAAAACAGACATGGTTTATTCTGCTTCTGGAGTTCTGTAATATACTTTGTCATTTAACCATTCTTCTACAGCAATTGCAGTTGGCTTTGGTAAACGCTCGTAAAATTTAGAAACTTCTATTTGCTCTTTATTTTCAAAAACTTCTTCTAAACTATCATTATAAGTAGCAAACTCATCTAATTTATCTACTAATTCTTTCTTTAAATCAGAATTAATTTGATTTGCTCTTTTAGCAATAATAGATATTGCTTCGTAGATATTCTCAGTTGGCGATTCTATTTCGTCTTTATTATAAGTAATTGTACTTAAAGCTGCTTTTGTATCTTTATAATCCATAATAGTAGTTATTATTTTTAAACTTTCTCTTTTTCCTTTATAATTTCTAAAACTTTTGCAATCCTTATTTCTTCTTTTTGTAAAGTAGACAACATACTGTCAGCATCCTCTAGAAATTTAGAATTAGGATAATTTCTAACCAATTTTTCATATGCTTCAATAGCATCTTTAATTCTTTCTGGTCTTCTTCTTTCTGTACTTTTTAGTACATAATCATGTGCTGCTTTCAATCTATAAAACAAAGCCTCTTCTTTAAATTCTGAACCTAAATAATCAGATAACAAATTATCAAAAGCTTGAATTGCAGCTTTATAGTTTCTCATATCATAATCTGCAGTAGTATAATATACTTTAGCAATATCAAAATATTTTTTTTGCAATTTATATCTCAGTTCTTTATAGTGAGCATTTGCTTCTTCTAATTTATCGGAATCTGGATAATTATTGATAAACATCTGGAAAGCTTCCAATGCCTTTTTTGTATCTGTTGGATCTTTACTTGACACAGGTGAAGCTAATTTATAACTATATGCAGATAAAAAGGCAGCTTCCTCTAACTTAGAACTATTTGGGTAATTTTTTGTAAAACGGTCAAAATAATATCCTGCTGTTGTGTAAGTTTTTACATTAAAATTAGATTGAGCAACCATAAATTGTATTCGTTCCATTTGTGGTTTACCTCTGTAAGCTGGTGTAATTTTCTCAAACAAACGCAATGCCTTGCTAAACTTTTTAGTTTCGTACATTTTTACGGCCATATTGTATTTTTCTTCTACACTACCCTTATTTAACACTTTTTGGTATTCACCACAAGAGTATAATAAAAGACTTAAAGCCAATAAATATGCTAAATTTTTAATTTTTTGCATCCTGCAAAATTATGAATTAATTATGGATAATAAAAGCATTTATTTTTATCAAAATAAAACTCAGTCATTGTTTAATTATGCCCTAAGACTTTATCTTAAATTCAAATAAGACTCAATGAAACAATCGACAATGCAATAATGCATTAAAAAGTCTTAAATTATTAATAAAAAGATACTAAAAGTTTGTTAAGAATTAAAAGGAAGCTACGTAGTTGGCTATCCTTTCTGTTAACTGATTACTAGCTTTTACTAATGGTAAACGTACTTCATTACCACATATCCCTAACTCTTTTAATACAGTTTTAATTCCTGCAGGGTTGTTTTCTTCAAAGATGTAGTCGATAATATCCATCAACTTAAAATGAATTTGATAGGCTTCTTTATTTTCACCTCCTAAACCTAATTGAATCATTTTACTAAATTGATGAGGAAAAGCTTGTCCTATTACAGAAATAACACCTGAGCCTCCTGCTAAAGCTACGCCTAATGCTAAATCGTCATCTCCAGAAATTATTAAAAAATCCTCTGGCTTGTTTTTTAATAAACTATTGTATTGTTGCTGTATGTTACCAGCTTCTTTTACACCTACAATATTGGTAAAGTCATTTGCTAATCTTATAATTGTTGAAGGCTCCATATTTTTAGCAGTTCTACCAGGAACATTATATAAAATTATTGGTAATTCTGTTGCTTCTGCTAAAGCTTTGTAATGTTTATAGAAACCTTCTTGAGTTGGTTTACTGTAATAAGGAGCTACAGACAAAATACCATCTATCCCTGTAAAATCTCTAGTTTTAAATTCTTTAACAACCTCGGCTGTATTATTACCTCCAACACCTAAAACTAAAGGAACTCTATTATTGTTTTCTTTAATAATTAGATCTATAATTTGCTGTTTTTCTTCTTTAGTAATCGTAGCACTTTCTGCAGTTGTACCATTTATTACTAAATAATTCGTACCATTTTTTATATTAAAGTTTACTAACTTTTTAAGTGCTTCAATATCTACAGATAAATCTTCTTTAAAGGGTGTGATTAAAGCTACACCTGTACCAACAAATTTTTGCATTAATTTTATTTTTTTGGATACCACAAAATTACAATATTTAGAAATATGAAATTGTATAATTATAGCAGAATATTAAGAATACACAACTTTAAGATTGAAGTTTAATTTTTTAGTTTTTTTAAGATTTTCAGATACTTTTTTAACTCCTGAAAAAACATCTTATTTGTATTAGTTGGTATGGAAATTTCTAAATCATACAACTGTTGATTTACATTAGAAATTCCTGCTTTAAATTTAGCATCAGAGCGCAATACAGCATTTTCAATATAAATGTTTTTTGAATTAAAAAGTCCGATTAATAAATCAAAAGGCTCTTCTATGAAAACTTTAAAACTAGGTTGCTTAATTTTACCATTCCACTTGAAATCTTTCTCTGTAAAATGCTTATAAGAAACTTCTTGTTTTCTATTATATGGTCTGAAACTATAAATTTTTACATTACTGATGTCTAAAACATCTTCTAATTCTTGTTTTATTTTTAAAATACTATAATTAGCATCTTCTGTTATAACACCAACTGTTTTTATAGAACCACTACTGACTTCTCTATTTTTTTCTTTTAGTAAAAGTAATTTTTTAAAATTTTTATTGATAAATTGTTTTTTCAATTGTTTTGAATGTTTTTTTTAAAACTTCGTTAAATTTATGTGATCTATCGAGTATTACATTAGATTTTTTTTCGATTATCATCAGACTTTGTATCTATCAATTTATTGTAAGGATCTACACCAACCTCTGTAGGTCTGCGATCTACAATAATCGAAATTTTATTATTAATCGCAGTAATTTTATGCTTTTGTAGGTAAATTTCTTTTTCCTTTTTCACTCCATCAACCTCTTCTTCTGCAAAAACACCTATATCAATATAATCGTTTAATTGAGTAGAAAGTATTTCTTTATCTGAGTCTGGTGTTTTATAAATTAAAGTGTCTCCTACTAGTTCTCCATAGAATTTTTTACCTTTTTCATCATTCTTGTATTTAGCTACTTCAAACTCTATATCTACTTGATATTTTCCATTGTCTAACTCTTTCGCCTCCACCTCTAAAATTCTATTTTTGTAAAGTGTAATCGTTTCGAACATATCTTTCATGATGTATTGTAAAGAATCTGGAGTAACCTCTCTGATAAAATCTACCATTTCTATGGATGTAGTATAAGGTGGTTCTTGAAATTTAACTTTTTCTATATACCTTTTTAAAGCTCCATTTAATTTTTCATCACCTATAAAATCACTTAAAGCATAAAAAACTAATGACCCTTTTTGATAACGTATATAACCTTGACCATCATTAAACATTAATGGTTTTTCACGTTTACTTTCAAAGGTCCTTTGTTGTAAATAACCATCTAAAGATTCTTTTAAAAAAGTTCTCATTTTAGATTTACCTAGCTCCTCTTCTAACACTTTTAAAGCAACATATTCAGACATACTTTCAGACAACATTGTGGCTCCTAAAACATCTGCACCAATTACTTGATGTGCCCACCATTGATGAGCAACTTCGTGCACAGTTACTGCATAAGGATAATCTACACCATCATCACTTTCATCATCTACATCTGCTATAAAACCTATACTTTCTGAAAACGGAATTGTATTTGGAAATGATTGCGCAAACGTACCTCCTGTTTTTGGAAATTCTATAATTCTGACTTGTTTGTGTTGATAAGGACTAAAATTTTCTGAATTATAATCTAATGAAGCTTTCATACCTTTCATCATTCTATCTAAATTAAATTCATGTCCTTTATGATAGTAAATTTCTAGACTAATGCCTTTATACATTTCTTTTTCCACTTCATATCTTGCAGAATTGAATGCATAGAAATTTAAAATTTTACTATCCATTTTATAATGGAAATATTTACGACCATCTTCTACCCATTCTTTCTGTAAATATCCAGGAGCTATTGCAATTTGATCTTCTGAAGTAGAAACAGTTGCTTCAAAATCGATCCAATCTGAGTCTTTAGAAATGTAAGTATTGCCTAAAGCTGTTGAATCTGATGGATGAGGACGTAGATTGTTCTTTGGTAAATCGTATTTTTTACGAGTTTGATTGTCTGTCAATTCTCCTGCAGCAGAATATCCTAAATTAGGAAACATTGAGTTATTGATAAATGTTCCATTTTTTCTAATTGGAGAATTTTGACTAAACATGGTATTCTTATCACTTTCTACTGTAACTTTTAACGCTAACGTATCTCCAGGAAGTAAAGAACTGTCAAAATGATAAATATCAAAGTTATGTATGGTGTCTTCTAAAACCAATTGATTAGATCTTGTAAATTCAAACGTACTTTTGGCTGCATTATGATTAAGAAAAACGCTATCTATAACTTGGTTTGTTTTGTTAACCATTTGCATAACTGCAGAAGCTTTAAACGTTCTTTCTTTAGGATAAATATCTACGTTAGTTTTAACAGCTATAATTCTTGGTTGTTTATAATCTTCGTATTTTTTATATTTCTTTTCCCACTCAACTCTTCTTTTTTCGATTTCTTTACCAGTAAAGCTTTCTTTATCGATATTATTTTCTTTAAAAATGGTAAAACCTAATCCTAAGAAAGCAACTAAGAATATGATAAAAGTTGTAGAAATTTTTCCTGTTAATCTATTTTTAGCAATAGCAAAACGTTCTGCAAAAGAAAACGGAATTCCACGAACCCAAAAAGACAAAGCCACAATAATTAAAGTGATACCTCCTAAAAGCCAATAGGTTTTGTACCATAAGTAAGGGCCTAAAGAAAAACCATAACCATTCATGTCTGAATAACTAAAACCTGGGCCTTCATTGTATTTAAAAATAGCTTGCTCTAAACCAATAAAAGATAATAAAGGCATACCAACTGCTATGATTAATAATGCAAAAAGACCTAAATATGGGTTTCTAATTAACGTTTGAATAAAGAGCGCTAGCAAAGCCCAAACTATATAGTTAAGAAAATCTAACACATACAATTCATAAATATAATGACCAATTTCAAAGTTATAGTAGCCTTTGTATATCTGAAATATAATTCCAGAAATCATAATTACACTTACCAACACCAATTGCATTTTTAATAGTGCAATTAACTTAGAAAACAATAAAGACCAATTAGGTATTGTAGTAGCATCAACCAAATGATTTACTCTTGCAATTTGTGCTCTTTGTACTAATAAACCAGCATATAAAAATGTACAAATGTTTATCGATAAAACAAAAACACCACCTCCATTTAGCATTTGCCAAGTAACAGGTAAAGTTTGAGTACCAAAAATACTACCCGCTGTAAATAAACCTACCACAATTAAAAGAACACCTACTAAAACTATAGAAATAAAAGGCCAACTTTTAATGATGTATTTAAAATCGATGTTCGATAACCTCCAAGTAGCTTTTAAGTTTTGAGCTAAAGAATAATCATGCGTAACTTTAGGTAAGTTAATTTTAGTAATTCCACTGTAATTTCTTTTTATAATTCTTTCTCCTTTTACTTTTCTAAAAGAAAATGAAATTGCATTCTGACTGAATGAAAAGATTTTATACACCAATCCAAAAATAATTGCAGCAATTAAAGACCACAACATACGATTGTAAATAATCATAGATTCTACAGGAATTTGCATGCTGTTTTGTTCTGACATAGTCCAATATTCTGTATAATAAGAAATTGATGCAGAACCGAAAGGATCTAAAATTGCAGCCAACATTTTATAATCAGCCTCCATTAAATTACTTATAACTACAGCTTGTGCAAACATTAAGATAATGACTGTAATAAAACCAGCTGCTATATTTCTTGTGAATGTTACAATTGCAAAAACGATGGCACCAAAGAAAACTACATTTGGAAAAATAAAAAGCAAATAGGTTATTAGGTAGGTTAAAAGACTAAACGGACCTACAATATCCGGGTTTGTACCTGGAAAACGAAAACCGATTATCATTCCTAAACCAATTCCTAAAACGATTATAGAAACTACAGTAATTCCACTTAAAAATTTTGCAAATAAATAATTTGCCTTTGTAAAAGGATAGGAATATAAAATGGTATGCATTTCACTTTTATAATCTCTATATACAGAAACACCAATTATGGAAGGAAATAAGAAAAAAATAAATGTAGTTAAACCATTAAATAAGCCATTAACCCCAATTGGCGAGTTAACAATTCTAGAAGAACCTGTAGTTACAGTAATAAAATCCCAAATACCAGCAGAGGATGCTGAGAAAAAGAAGGCTAAAAAAATAAAAATAGCCAAGTAAATATAGAAAGCTGGCCTACCAAACCAGTATTTTAATTCTTGTTTATATATTGTAGAAAACATTTTTTTGATGTTTAGATTGTTTGATGATTTGATTTCTTAATTCGTAAAGATTTAGATAAATAAATTCTTAGATTACATTTTTTGTAATTCAAAAATCTAAGGACCTTTTAAGCTAACTCTGGTTCATCTTGTTTTAATGCAATAAAGTAAACATCATCTAATTGAGGAGTTGCTTCAAAAAATTCTTCAGCTGGCTTTTCTTCTGCATGCACTCTAATATTTAGTGTATTGTCTTGGTTATAATTTGATGATAAAATAGAGAACATTTTTTCATTTGCTTCTAAATCATCTCTCTCAATAATTTTTGTCCAAATTTTACCTTGTAATTCTGCAGTTGCTTCTTGAGGAGTGGTATGCTTTAAAATTTTACCACCATTTAAAATGGCCATTTCATTACATAGTTCTTTAACATCTTCTACAATATGTGTAGAAAAAATTACAGTACAATTAGTACCTACTTCTCTTAAAACATTTAAAAATCGATGTCTTTCTGCAGGATCTAAACCAGCAGTTGGTTCATCTACAATAATTAGTTTTGGATTATTTAAAAGCAATTGTGCAATTCCAAAACGTTGTTTCATACCTCCAGAATAACCTGCAACGTGTTTATATCTTACATCATATAAATTTGTAATTTTTAAGACTTCTTTTACCAATTTTTCACGATCAGATTTTTTTGCAACACCTTTTAACGTTGCAAAATAATCTAGTAAATCTTCTGCAGACATTTTTGGATACACACCAAATGATTGAGGTAAATATCCCAACACTTTTCTTAAAGACATTTTATCTTCTAACACATTAACATCACCAAAAGTAATGCTACCTGAATCAGGACTTTGTAATGTTGCAATGGTTCTCATTAAAGAAGATTTACCTGCTCCATTTGGACCTAAAAGACCAAACATACCTATACCAATTTCTATACTTAAATTATCGATTGCTTTTACTCCGTTTTTATAAGTTTTCGTTAAATTCTGTACGCTTAATTTCATGTTAGTTTGGTTATAGTTTTTTTTTAATTTTAATTCTAGAAGATTTTGCAATGTTTCCTTCTTCCCTCTCATTTTCGAAGATAGTATTTACATAATCATAATTGTCTAAATTTAATAAATACTCTTTTACTTTAGTGATTATAAATTCAGCATAATTATTCAATTCTTGATTATTAGGCAATTCTTGTTCTGCAAACTCAAAAGTTAAGTTTAAACCTCTTTCTTCAAGACTATTATTTTTCTTTGTAAAATAAGTTCCAATTGCTAAATCATCAAAATCGAGTTGTTTTTTCAACTCTTTTTCAAATCCAGTTTTTCCTATTTTAAAATCAGGATGAAAATCTGATGTCCCTTCAACTATCGTAGTACAATTTACAAGCAGTAACACAACATTTATAAATAAAGTAGTTTTTAAAATTTTCATAGTTTTTTTTGATTGATTTAATAATTCTACTATAAGTGTATTAATCAGCTATAATATTACGATATTTAAGATTAAATTGTAAGAAAAGTTGAAAAAACGTTTTATTTTTACAAAAAACAGAATAGATATTATGTCAGATAAATCAATATTAAATAAAGAATCGCTAACGTTTTTAGAGAAATATTTAAATAATGCATCTCCAACTGGTTATGAATGGGAAGGTCAAAAAATTTGGATGAACTACCTAAAACCTTATGTAGATGAATTTATTACAGATACTTATGGTTCTGCTGTAGGTGTTATAAATCCAGATGCAAAATACAAAGTAGTTATAGAGGGCCATGCAGATGAAATTTCTTGGTATGTAAATTACATTACAGATAATGGTTTAATTTACGTGATAAGAAATGGAGGATCAGATCATCAGATTGCACCAAGTAAAATTGTAAATATTCATACTAAAAAAGGAATTGTAAAAGGTGTTTTTGGATGGCCTGCAATACATACTAGAGATAAATCTAATGAACAAGCTCCAAAACCAGATAATATTACCATTGATGTTGGTTGTGCAAACAAAGAAGAAGTCTTAGCATTAGGCATTCATGTTGGTTGTGTAATTACATACCCAGATGAATTTCATATTTTAAATGGTGATAAGTTTGTCTGTAGAGCTTTAGATAACAGAATGGGTGGTTTTATGATTGCTGAAGTAGGTAGATTGTTAAAAGAAAATAACATAAAATTACCATTTGGACTCTATATTACCAATTCTGTGCAAGAAGAAATAGGTCTGCGAGGTGCAGAAATGATTACGCAAACAATAAAGCCTAATGTAGCCATAGTTACTGACGTAACTCATGACACAACAACACCAATGATAGACATGAAAAAAGCGGGTCATTTAGAATTAGGAAAAGGTCCTGTTATAGCATACGCACCTGCTGTACAACAAAAATTAAGAGACTTAATCATAGGTACAGCAGAGGCTAAAGAAATACCTTTTCAAAAATCTGCACTTTCTAGATCAACAGGTACAGATACAGATGCATTTGCTTATAGTAATGGAGGTGTTGCATCTGCTCTAATTTCTTTACCTTTAAGATACATGCATACCACTGTAGAAATGGTTCATAGAAGTGATGTAGAAAATGTAATTAAAATGATTTACGAAGCATTATTACAAATTAAAGACGGAGATACTTTCTCTTATTTTGAATAAAGAATAAAAAAAACCTCACAGATTTTAAACATCTGTGAGGTTCTATTATAAAAATAATGGACGAGTATATAGACATACTAACTTCTGAAGGACAACTAACAGGAAAAATTGCCTTAAAATCTGATGCTCATAAACATGGTTGGTTTCATGCAACTGTGCACATTTGGCTCTTTACATTAAATAAAAAAATATTGCTTCAAAAAAGGTCACTAACCAAAAAGGTATTTCCTGGTTTATGGGATATTTCTGTTGCTGGACATATTGCTGCTGGTGAAACAATTTTAGCTTCAGCAAAAAGAGAAATCTTAGAAGAAATTGGCTTAGAAATTAAAAAGTCTGATTTGGTTAAAATAGGAACAAGAATTCATCAAGTTTCACATGCAAATGGCATTCAAGACAATGAACATCATCATGTGTTTATAGCTGAATTAAAAGCGCCAGTTTCTGAATTAAAAATTCAAGAGGAAGAAGTAGCTGATATTAAATTATTCGATTTATCTGTTTTAAAATCAACAAAAAACCTCGAAAACGTATTGCTATCCAGATTCCATGATTATTATGTTGATGTTTACAACAAGATTCTAGAATATTTAAAAAACAAAACAAAATAATAGTATTATTAAAATTACTTTTTAGGCTTCTCAAAAAATGAATCTGCTAATTTAGCTTTACTTGCTAAAGGCAATGTAAATTCTTTTGAAGGCCTTGATGGTTCTGTTGGCATACCTTTATCATCTTTATTGTACCAAGTAATTTCTTTTGGTAAAATTAAGTCATTTACATTTTCCCACTTACTGTATTTAATTAAATTATACCTATTGCTTGGTTCTTTAGAATTAAAAGTAACTGTGTACGCTAACCATTCCATTTGAAAGTTTTTTGGATTGTAATACACAATGTAATTGTCATCTGGAGAAGTACCAATATTTGCTTTATAAGAAATTTTAAAACCAGGGTATTCTATACCTTCAAAAGAAATTGAATCTGCTTTTTCATAAATAATACCATCATCTGCTAACACAAATGGCATTGCATAAAAGTAAAAATATAAGTTATAGTAAAATTCAGGATTCCCTTTGTAATCACCTTCATTCTCTTCATCTAACCAAACTTCACTACCATTAAAACCTAATGAATATTTGGGAGAATTTACGACTGTTTTTCTCGATTTTAAATCTGCTGTATGCGCTTCTTCTCCTTTATTAAATGATAAAACCTGCAAACTATTCCAAGTTGCTAAACCTCCATGAGTTTTAAAAACTTTAGCTAGTTCTTTTGGAATGTTTTTGTTTACTTCAGATTTAATCTCTGTTTTATTTTTATCCTCAGTTTCTTTTTTAAACTGTTTCTTACAAGAAACTATGGTAATTGCTAAAATAAATACAATTGCTATTTTTTTCATTAATTGGTTTTTTGAATATTTAAATTTTTGATTGATAGGTATACAAATCAAAATACCTGCCTTTTGCCTCAATCAACTCATCATGTGTACCTCTTTCTACAATTTTACCAGATTCTATTACTAAAATTTGATCGGCTTTTTTAATTGTACTCAATCTATGAGCAATAACTATTGTTGTTCTGTTCTTTATTAATTCAGATAAACTTTTCTGAATCAATGCCTCACTTTCTGTATCTAAACTTGATGTTGCTTCATCTAAAATTAGAATTCTGGGATCTGCTAGAATGGCTCTTGCAATTGCCAAACGTTGTCTTTGTCCTCCAGATAATTTTACACCTCTTTCTCCTATTAATGTATCTAAACCGTCATCAAACCTGTCTGTGAATTCGTTTACATAAGCTGCATTCACAGCATTTTGCAATTCTTTATCAGTTGCATCTGGTCTTGGAAAAAGAATATTTTCTCTTATTGTACCTTCAAATAGAAATTCGTCTTGTAAAACAACTCCTAAATTTTTACGATAACTAGACAGTTTTACTTTAGACATATTTTGATTATCTATAGTTATTTTACCAGATTTCGGATTTAAAAATGTTGCTGATAAGCCTGCTATTGTAGATTTACCAGAACCAGAACTACCCACTAAAGCAGTTACAGAACCTGCAGGAACTTGAAAATTAATATTATGTAGCACTTGTTTACCAGCTTCATAGGAAAAAGAAACATCATCAAAATTAATTTCACCATCAACTTTATCTAATTCTATAGTTCTGCTTGCATCATCTTCTTCAGCAGCCATATTCATTAATTCTTCAGTTCTATCTAAACCTGCTAATGCTTCTGTAAGTTGACTACCAATATTACTCATCTGTACAATTGGAGCCACCATAAAGGCTAATAGAAATGTAAACTGAATAAAATCTCCAAATGTTAAGGTTTCTTCTATCATATAATAACCACCAATTCCCATAACTCCGGTTGTTGCTAAGCCAATTAAAAAAGTTGAAGAACTTGTCATTATTGCAGTTGCTGTCATGCTTTTTTTAACATTGATAAAAATATCTGCAACACCTTTTTCGAAGATTTCACTTTCTTGTTCTTCTGCATTAAAAGCCTTAATAACTCGAATTCCACCTAAAGTTTCCGTTAAACGTCCATTTACCTCTGCGTTTATTTTACCTCTTGCCCTAAAAATAGGACGAATGTATTTAAATGATTTTAAAGCAATTAATCCAAATATAGATAATGGAACAAAGGTAAAAAGCGTCATCCAAACATTCATGTTAATCAAAATAACCAGCGTTACAATTGCTGTAAAAGAACCTCCAATTAATTGCACTAAACCTGTTCCAATTAAGTTTCTAACTCCTTCAACATCAGTCATAATTCTAGAAACTAAAGCTCCAGATTTGGTGTTATCGAAAAAACTAATAGGTAAGGTTAATACCTTTCTTTGCACCTCTGCTCTTAATTCTGAAATTAAATATTGTGCTTGTATACTTAATACTTTGGTCAGTAAAAAAGAGGTAATAGCTTGTACAGAAATAGCACCTATAACAATAGCTATCAAAGAGTATAATTGACTGTAATCCTTATTAGGTACAACCTCATCTAACAACACTTTACTTTGTAAGGGTAAAACAAAACCAGATAAACTTCTAATAACTATTAAAATTAGACCAACAAAAACTAGGTTTCTTCTTGGCCAAATAATAGTTTTAAAAGCTTGTTTTAAGGTTACTTTTGGCTTTCGTTTTCCTTTTGATGATTCTTTAAAATGCTGCATATTTTATATAGGTCAATTTACATGCCAAAAAAAGAAATCTGACATAGTTGCAAATTTAGTCTAAATTAAAAGACCCCGTAGATAAAAAGCTATGATGTCTAAGAAGAATTTAAAAATAAGCCTTTAAGAAACTTAGTTTTTGTAATCCATTTAAAAAATATTACAATCTGTTGTCAATAATATTTTGAACAACTTCTGGATTTAAAAGAGTACTAGTATCTCCTAAATTATCCATTTCATTTGAGGCAATCTTACGTAAAATACGTCTCATAATCTTACCTGAACGTGTTTTTGGTAAGCCCTCAGAAAACTGAATTTTATCTAATTTAGCTATCGGCCCAATTCTATCTGAAATTAACTGATTAATTTCTTTTCTTAAATTATCATGCTTTCTACTTTCTCCAGTATCTTTTAAAGTAATGTAACCATAAAGAGCACTCCCTTTAATATCGTGAGGAAAACCAACAATAGCAGACTCAGCAATAGCAGGATGCTCATTAATAGCGTCTTCTATAGGTGCAGTTCCTAGATTATGCCCAGATACAATAATTACATCATCTACTCTACCCGTAATTCTATAATAGCCTACCTCGTCTCGTAAAGCGCCATCGCCTGTGAAATATTTATTTTCGTAAGCAGAAAAATAGGTTTCTTTATAACGTTGATGATTTCCCCAAATTGTTCTTGCCATACTTGGCCAAGGATATTTTATACACAATCTACCCTCTACCTGATTGCCTTTTAATTCTTGTCCATTTTCATCCATTAAACAAGGTTGAATTCCTATAAAAGGTAAAGTTGCATAGGTTGGTTTTGTTGGCGTTACATAAGGAATAGGAGTAATCATAATACCTCCTGTCTCTGTTTGCCACCAAGTATCAATAATTGGACTTTTCTTTTTTCCAACAGTATCATTATACCAATGCCAAGCTTCTTCATTTATAGGTTCTCCTACAGAACCTAATACCTTTAAAGAAGATAAATCGTATTTATCTACTAATTCAGTTCCATGTTTTGCCAAGGCTCTAATTGCTGTTGGTGCAGTATAAAATTGATTTACTTTATGTTTTTCTACAATTTCCCAAAAACGCCCAAAATCTGGATAGCTAGGTACACCTTCGAACATTACAGAAGTTGCTCCGTTTGCTAATGGCCCATAAACAATGTATGAATGCCCAGTAATCCAACCAATATCTGCTGTACACCAATATACATCGTTCTCTTTATATTGAAATGCGTTTTTAAAGGTATATGCAGTATATACCATATAACCTGCAGTTGTATGGACCATTCCTTTTGGTTTTCCTGTGGAACCAGAAGTGTATAAAATAAATAAAGGATCTTCTGCATCCATTATTTCTGCTTCACATTCAATTGATGCTTTGTCTAATAAAGGCTGTAACCATTTATCACGTCCTTCTTTCATTTGGATATCTGAATTGATTCTTTTGGCAACCAAAACAGTTTCTACTGCAGCACAGCTTTCTAAAGCTTCATCTACAATCCCTTTTAAATCGATCATTTTTGAACCTCTGTAAGACCCATCTGAAGTAATCACTAACTTACAATCACAATCATTAATTCTTGTTGCCAATGCTCTTGAGGAAAAACCTGCAAAAACTACAGAGTGTATAGCTCCAATTCTTGCACAAGCTAGAGTTGCTATTGCCAATTCAGGAATCATTGGTACATAAATACAAACACGGTCTCCTTTTTGAATTCCATTTTCTTTTAACACATTTGCAAATTGATTTACTCGACTGTGTAAATCGTTATAAGTAATATGTTCTGCTGCTTCATTTGGATCATTAGGCTCAAATAAAATAGCTGTTTTATTTCCTCTCGTGGCAAGATGCCTATCAATACAGTTTTCTGTAATATTTAATTTTGCACCTTCAAACCATTTTATTTCTGGTTTAGAAAAGTCCCAATCTAAAACTTTACCCCATCTTTTTTGCCATCTAAAATGTTCTTCGGCAATTTCTTTCCAAAAATTTTCTGGCTCTCTTACAGATTTACGATATACTTGAAAATATTCTTCTAAATGTTTAATATGGTAGTTACTCATAATGGATTTGAAGGTTTTAAAACTTTATAAAAATAGAAATTTATTTTCTCTTTTAGAGTTCTAGCTACTTAATTTTAAATAATAAAATATATCTCTAATGTAGCAAACCAATTATTTTTGATTTAATTTTTTCTACATACAGCAGTATATTATCGCTAAAAAGCAAATTTTACAGGAATAGATCAGCTTATTTTATAGAGAATAATATATTTGTTACTTATGAATATGGATTTAATTATTACCTTAATTATAAGTAATTGGCATATTATTTTGCTTTTTTTTATTGTAGCCATTTTATACTCATCAGTAGGTTTTGGAGGTGGTTCTAGTTACTTAGCAATTTTGGCTTTAACCAGTCTCGCTTATACGCAAATTAGAGCAACTGCCTTGCTTTGTAATATTGTTGTAGTATCTGGAAATGTCTTTATCTACTATCAAAAAAAGGAATTAAACATTCCTAAAATACTACCTCTTGTTTTATTAAGTATTCCTTTTGCTTATTTAGGAGGCTACTTAAAAATTAGTGAGAATTTCTTTTTTATTCTACTTGGAATAACTTTGATATTTGCTTCTATAACCATTTGGATCTCTAAAAAAATAATAACATCAACCAAATCAGTAAAACAAAACAACAGCGAAAAAAATGGAGCAATTGGTGGTTTAATTGGTTTTATTTCTGGAATAGTTGGTATTGGAGGAGGCATATTCTTGGCACCTATATTACACCTTATCAATTGGGATTCTCCAAAAAAAATTGCAGCTACAGCAAGTGTATTCATCTTTGTAAATTCCATTGCAGGTTTTATTGGACAGACATCAAATCCTGATTTTCAAATTGATTGGAATTTAACTTCAATTCTTTTGATTATCGTATTTGTAGGTGGCCAAATTGGAAGTAGAATTAGCAATAACTTTTTTACACAAATTCAATTTAAAAAAGCAACTGCTGTTCTTATAGCATTTGTAGGACTTAAAATTTTGTATGATTTTATTTTCTAATTTTAATTTGAGTTCAAATTATTTTGGATAACGATTTTTTTATACCTATTGAAGAAATATATTTGGAGAATCAGCTAAAAAATGAACAATGTCAGAAAATATTTTTACACTATTAATACTAGTAATTTTACAAGCTGTTCTTGGCTTTGATAATTTACTTTACATTTCTTTAGAATCTAAAAAAGCACCTTTAGAAGAACAAAAACGAGTACGTAAAGTTGGTATTCTAATTGCTTTTGCTCTAAGAATAGGATGGTTTTTTCTATTAGTATCTATTATTGATTATTTTCAAGAACCATTTGCTTTTTTATCTGGAAGCATAAAAGATGTAGTAGAATTTGCTTTTAATAGGCATAATATTATTGTTTTAATTGGAGGTGGATTCATTATTTATAAAGCCATTAAAGAAATATGGCATTTGATTGGAACACCTGATTTAGAAAATTCAGAAATGGTAAACAGTAAATCTAAGAAAACAGCAATTGCAGTAATTGTAAGTATTGTTATCATGAATTTAGTTTTTTCCTTTGATTCAATTTTAGCTGCAATTGGCCTAACAAGTGAAATTGAAAACCCTACAACTGCCTTTATAAATATGGCAATAGCTATTGTTGCAAGTGGTTTGTTAATGTTATTTCTTGCAGATAGAGTATCAACCTTCTTAGCTAAAAACAGAATGTTTGAAGTTTTAGGTTTATTCATTCTTTTTATTGTAGGTATAATGTTAGTTATTGAAGGTGGACATTTAGCTCATATAAAATTATTTGGTAATGAAATTGTGCCAATGAGTAAAACTACTTTCTACTATGTTATTGCAATTTTGGTTATTGTGGATATTGTGCAAGGAAGATATCAAAAGAAACTGCTGCTAGAATCTGAAAAATAAAAATTGTAAAAGTATTTCTTTTGAAGTGCTTTTTTTATGACTGAAAATATTTTGTTTAGTTTATGTATAATTTTATTAAACATTTTTAGTAAATCAATGCTTAACCTTTGTAGTAAATCTAAAAAACGTATTATGAAACTAGCGTTTAAACTTACATCTTTTCTATCAGTAACATTTTTATCTTTCTTTTGTATATCATCAAAAAAGGAAGAAATAAAAGTAGCTGAAGTAGAGGTTGAAACTAAAAAATAAGTTGTAGAACAGAAAGAAACAATTGTAACAATTGCTGCTTCTAATGACAACTTTACAACTTTAGTTAATACTTTAAATAGTGATGGTCATTTTACAGTTTTCGCACCAGTAAATGAAGCATTTGATAAATTACCTGAAGGTACGGCTACTACTTTATTAAAACCAGAAAATAAAGAAGCATTAACATCTATCTTAACATACCATGTAATTTCAGCGAAATTTATGGCAACAGATGTTATAAAGGCAATTAATGATAATAATGGTAAATTCATGATTAAAACTGTACAAGTCGCTATGATTACTGCATCTTTAAATAATAGAAATGTAATTTTAACTGATGAAAAAGGAGATAATTCTACAGTTGTTATGACAGATGTTGATGCATCAAACGGAGTTATTCATGCAATTGACTCAGTAGTAATGCCTAAATAAGGTATTTATAAAATTCATTACAAAACTTAACATATTGTTTATTAATTTTAACATTTTATTAAACAGAATAATCTTATATTTGTAATGTATTGTTTTGGTAAACATATAAAAAAATACTTCTCTTGTTACTTCGTAACTAAAACGAAACTATTAATAAAAGAAGTTTTTTGGTTAATTGATTGAAACCGCTACTTTTAGTAGCGGTTTTTATTTTTTAAAGCTCAGAGATGCTATCTTGTAATCGCTTTGTAATTATATTAATTATTCTTCTATTATATTCAGAATCATTAATAAGATAAGTAATATACTCTTCAATAGTAAAGTGTCCTAAGATACTACCTAGCAATTGTTTATTAAAACTAACATCTTTTTGCAGATTATTTTTAATTGTGCTTTTCTTTTTTTCAATTTTAATTGCACTAAAATCTATTTTCCTTTTTAATAAATTTTGTTTGTAGAATGCAACTATTAAATCGTGTTGCATTTTTATAATAGGTCTAATTACCAAATTTTGAAACTCTTCTATTGGTGTAATATTAGGTTTTATTAATCCAGTTAACTCTGGTCTTTTTTTAGCCATTATCTATTAAATTATCTAATTCCTGCTGATAATCATATTGCAAATCTTCATGCAACTTTAAAATTGCATTACTTGTCATTCTCATTTGAGTTTGAAAAATGTTTTGTAATCGGTTACTCCTTTTAAAATAAGGGTTGTAATTTTTTAACTTTTTACAGAAATGAAGCAAAATTTGCGCTTCAGTATCTTTCTTTTTAGAAAATCTGATTAGTTTTTTAGTCGATGTAAGTATTTTACGAATCTTCTTTCTGACATAATAAGCGTTATTTGTTCCTATTTCAACAAATTGAATATCAATAAAAGTTTTACAATTAACAATATACTGATCTTCATCATTGGCTTCAAACAACAAATAGGTTAGCAATTCTTTATTTTCAAGTTTAAATCTTGCCAATTGTAAACATAAATCTTTTAGCTCTTGAGCACTTTTATGAGACAATTCGTCTTTAAGTTGTTTTATAGTACTTGCCTTCATTAAGAAAGAAAATCTAATACATTTTTTTCTATTCTATCTAATACATTTTCTGTTTGTGCCTTAACAAATTGCTCACCAGTAATTTGTTCAAACAACTCAATATATCTATTAGAAATCTCAATAATTTTCTCATCAGACATTTCTGGTATAGTTTGTCCTTCTTTGCCTTGAAATCCATTTTCTATTAACCACTGACGCACAAATTCTTTAGAGAGTTGCTTTTGAGCTTCATTATTATCTTGTCTCTCTTGATAACTATCTGCATAAAAATAACGAGATGAATCTGGAGTATGAATTTCATCTATTAAAACAATCTTACCTTCTTTGGTTTTACCAAATTCGTATTTAGTATCTACTAAGATTAAACCTCTTTTAGCAGCAATTTCAGAACCCCTTTTAAATAATTTTCTAGTGTAATCTTCTAAAACTAAGTAGTCTTCTTCAGAAACAATTCCGTTTGCTAAAATTGCATCTCTAGAAATATCTTCATCATGATCTCCATTATCTGCTTTGGTAGATGGCGTTATTATTGGCGTTGGAAATTTATCATTCTCTTTTAAATTATCTACCATTTCTACTCCACACAAAGTACGTTTACCTGCTTTATATTCACGAGCTGCATGACCAGATAAATAACCTCTAATAACCATTTCTAATTTAAACGGATCACACAAATGACCAACAGCTACATTCTCATCTGGATTTGCAATTAACCAATTAGGAACAATGTCTGATGTATCATTCATCATTTTAGTAGCTATTTGATTTAAAATTTGGCCTTTAAAAGGAATTTGTTTTGGTAAAATAACATCAAAAGCAGAAAGTCTATCTGTTGCAATCATCACCAAAAGGTCATTATTGATATTATAAACTTCTCTTACTTTACCTTTATATATTGATTTTTGACCTGGAAACTCAAAGTTAGTTTCGTTAATTGTGTTCATAGGGTGTTGTTATTTTGTACAAAAATAAGTTTAATTTTTAGGATATCATTTTCTTAATAAAGAAAAATTACCATGTAACACTTCTCCTGATTCTGTAATAACTTTAAACCAATAATCTGAGGATTGAATTTCTTTTCCATTTTCTTTACCATCCCAAAAACCTGTGGCACTACTTACAATTTTAATAAGCCTACCAAATCTAGAATAAATGAAAATAGTGTAATTAATATCTGGAAAGTCTTTTAACCTCCAAAAATCATTTTTGCCATCGTTATTCGGCGTAAAAAATGAGGAATAGGTTCTTACAAAAACCTCTTCATTATAAAATTCACAACCATCAATACCTCTCACAAAAACCATTTGGGTACCACCAGAAACATTATTAAAAACTGGATCTAATTGATACGTAACACCATCTAAAGAATATTCGTAAGCTCTTTTAGAAAAAACAAAAACTTCTATAGAGTTATTAGTGGATGAAAAATCATTTACCTGAATTCTAACATTATTTAATTCAGAGTTTCTTACTACTTCTACATTTACAGTTGAGGTAGCTCTACCACAAGGACCATTATCAATAGTGTAAGTGTATATACCTGAATTATTAATACTTGGATTAAACAAGTCATTTAATAAACTAGGACTCCAAGAACCTCCCATATCTGGTGTACCTTCTAAATAATCAAATAAATTAACTTGATCTGCAAATTCACAAATTTCTAATACTCCGTTTAATCCACTATTTGGTTCTGTAGATTCTATTATTGTAACTTTTGATTGCAAAGTACCACACTCTCTGTCTACCAAAACATAATTATAGGATGTTGCAATATCTAGGTTTTTATTATAAATATTAGTCCCGCTAGCCAACTCTGGTGACCAAAATCCGTTTGGAGATGGATTACCGTTAATCGCTTCAAAAAGGTTAAGTTCTACAACTCCATCACAGATTACTACTTCTGAATCTAACCCAGGATCTAATTCAGAAGAAAAAACAACTTTAACTTCTGCAGTTAAGTTTCCGCATACAGGGTCAGTATGTTTATACGTATAAACACCATCTCTATCTTCTTTTACATTAAAAACACCTGTTCCTGACTTTAAAGAGGGCGACCAAGTACCTCCAGGATCTGGAGATCCTAAAAGGATATCAAAAAGATCTATGTTATCTGAATTTTTACATAATTCCACTCTATTGTTTTTACCAGGACTTGGTATATTAAGTTCTTGAAAATCGAATAAACTATTGCTATTTCTGTCTGCAGGATCAGTATAGCCTGTAGTTTCATTAATTATCAAACCATTAAAATCAACATCATTTGGAAGATCTCCTAGCACACCATCATTATTTGGATCTTCAAAACCAGCCTCTAGAACATCAAAACAACCATCATTATCACTATCTAAATCCATAGAGTCAGGGTACCCGTCTTTATCAGTATCCTTAGTTCCATCACCTTCCAAAACATCTAAGACACCATCATTATCATCATCTAAATCTACAACATTCGCAATAGTGTCGTCATCAAAGTCTATATCACAAATTAAAATTACCTTTAAACTATTTATGCAATTCCCTAAATTATTTTGAATTGTTAAAGCACCTGTAATTTCACCGTTATTAATAATGTTACAAAGCCAAGAACAATCACTTAATAAAGGATTATTTTGAACCTCTACATTACCCTCTACTTTTTCGAATTGTCCAAAACCTATTACAGAGCTTAAGAGTCTGTTATTACTTACTATAAACCAGTCTTCTAAAAAATATTGCTCACCAACACTTTTTAATGAGTTGTAGCCTGCAATAGCTCTTACACTAGTGCTTTCTATCCTAAATGCAGCACCAACAATCTCCAATAAAGGAAAACTAGGTAATTCTTCAACACCATTTCCTCGAATATCGAAAAAACGTTCTATGGTTCTGAGTTGTTGAAATCCTCTAATAATTTTTACATTTTCGATATTTAAATCATTTCCAATAGATACTAATTTTCCGAAACCAATTGCTTCTTCTAAAATAGGGTTCGAAGTTAAATTTAAATCGTCTCCAATGGTTTCTAAATTATTAAAAGAGGGAATAGTTTTTAATACAGGGTTTTTACTAATATTTAGTTCGCCTCCAATTGTTTGTAAGTTTTCGAATCCTGTTATGTTTTGAATACCAGGACTATCACCAATTTCTAGACTTTTAAAAACCTTAATTAAACTTCTGAAACCGCTAACATCTGTTAAAACAGGATTTAAAGCAATAGTAACATTTCTTGCATTAAGCAGGTTATTAAAGCCACTAATTTTGATAAGAGAATTTGAACTTGTTATAACAAAATCTCCATTAACATCGGTCAGGTTATTAAAACCATCTAATTCTTCTACATCTACAGATATTCTTAAATCTCCATTAATAACCTTAAGAAAATACAAACCTGTAATATCTGTAATAGGAGTTTGTACTTCTCCAGTATCTTCAGTTCCTACTAACCCTGCTACAATGTCTATATTTCCTTCAATCCTTTGACACCCACTATATGCAGCCACAAAAGCGTCTACTCTTTCCTGTGAAGATAAATAATGATCTTGGTTTCCATTTGGGCACTGTGCTTTTGCTAAAAAGCAAAATGTAAGCATAAAAAAAAACACAAAAACCCTCATATACAATAGAAATGTAGTAAAAATAAACTTTCTGAATATCTAAATCAAAAATTATACTGTTAAAAAAAGTAAATCAACAGATACTATTTTGATTTATTCTGTTTCTATACTCTTATAGGCTTTTATGATTCGTTTTACTAAACGATGTCTTACAACATCCTTATCGTCTAAATATACTTGTGCGATACCATCTATATCTTTTAAAGCTAATAAAGATTCCTTTAGACCAGAAACCTGTTTTCTTGGTAAGTCTATTTGCCCAGGATCTCCTGTGATAATAAATTTAGCACTTTTACCCATTCTGGTTAAAAACATTTTCATTTGGTTATGAGTTGTATTCTGAGCTTCATCTAGAATTACAAAAGCATTATCTAAAGTTCTACCTCTCATGAAGGCTAATGGTGCGATTTGTATAATCCCTTTTTCTAGATAAGATTCTAGCTTTTCATGAGGTATCATATCTCTTAAACCATCATATAAAGGCTGCATATATGGATCTAATTTCTCTTTTAAATCACCAGGTAAAAACCCTAAATTTTCTCCAGATTCTACAGCTGGCCTAGTTAATATAATACGTCGCACTTCTTTCTCTTTCAATGCTTTCACAGCTAACGCCACTGCAGTATACGTTTTTCCTGTACCTGCTGGACCTACTGCAAAAAGCATATCATTTTTTTGCATCAAAGAAATCATTTTGCGTTGATTTTCTGTTTGTGCTTTAATTAATTTTCCATTTACTCCATGCACTAAAACGTCTTTGGTATTTTTATTCGAAGTATTCTTTTCATCACTCCCTGTAGATGTCAAAATTCGTTCTATGCTATTTTCGTCTAATTTATTGTATCTATCAAAATACTTTACCAAACGATTAAAACGAACTTCAAATTCATCTAAAATCTCAGATTCTCCAAATATCTTTAACTTTGCCCCTCTTGCAACAATTTTAATTTTAGGAAAATATTTTTTTAACTGTTCTACTGTGCTATTTTGAGTCCCAAAAAAATCTTTAGGATCTATTTCTGTTAACTCTATGATGCGTTCGTTCAAATGTTTAAGTTTTATAGAATATTAGTAAGAATTATTAAATTAAATGTAGTAATTTAAAGTAGTAAATTTATTAGATTTGCGTTAAGTAATAAAGAACTTTTACACAATTAATTAACAGCTATAATTAATGTCTTTTATAACATTAACAACAGATTTTGGAACTAAAGACCACTTTGTAGGTGCAGTTAAAGGAGCTATTTATAGTGAACTTGCAGACGCAAAAATTGTAGATATTACTCACCAAATAACACCTTTTAACATTACTGAAACTGCATATATTTTAAAAAACGCATACAGGAGTTTTCCAGAAGGCACCATTCATATTGTAGGAGTAGATTCAGAATTAAGCACAGATAATAAGCACATTGCAATAGCTTTAGACAACCATTACTTTGTTTGCCCAGATAATGGTATTATTTCTATGATTGCATCTGAAATTCAGCCAACAAAAATAGTAGAGATAAATATACATGATAGAGTAGAAAGTAGTTTTCCTGTCTTAGATGTATTTGTACAAGTTGCTTGTTTTATTGCAAGAGGAGGAAATTTAACAGTTATAGGAAAGGAAGTTAGAAATTATAAAAAACTGACTGAAATACAACCAAAAGTAAATCAAGCTCAAACACAAATTATTGGGGGCGTATTGTATATAGATAATTATGGAAATGTAATTTCTAATATTAGCAGAAAAATGTTTAATGAGGTAGGGAAAGGAAGGCCTTTTAAAATAAATGCATCAAGTTATACTTTTGATAAAATGTATAACAAATACAACGATATTGTAGAGAGCAACACTAAAACTAGCAGACAATTTGATGGTAATAAATTAACATTATTTAATTCTGCAGGACTTTTAGAAATAGCTGTTTATAAAAGTGATTTAACTTCTGTAGGTGGTGCCTCTACATTACTAGGACTAGCGTATAGAGATGCTATAATTATTGAATTTTTCAATGAATATAAACCAGAGTTTACACCATTAACATAAACCTAAAATATGCTTGTTAGAATTGTAAAAATGAGTTTACACTCAAGGTATATTGAAGAATTTCGAACAATGTTTGAAGAAAAAAAACTAAAAATAAGGAATAGTCAAGGTTGTGAATTGCTAGAACTGTATCAAGATAAAAACAATCCAGAAATCTTTTTCACCTATTCTTACTGGAATAACGAAAGTGATTTAGAACGTTACAGAAAATCAGATTTTTTTAAAAAAACTTGGCAACAAACTAAAGGTTATTTTAATGAGAAACCAGAAGCTTGGAGTGTCACAAAGAAAGTAAGTTTACCCTAATAAAAGTATATGCTAGCAATTTTTAAAAAAGAATTTATTTCATTTTTTGCAAGCCCAATTGCATACCTAGTAATTGGTGTTTTCCTACTAATTAATGGTTTATTCTTATTTATTTTTAATGATGATTTTAACATTTTAAATGCAGGTTTTGCAGATATAACTCCTTTTTTTAATTTAGCCCCTTGGGTATTTTTATTTTTAATACCTGCTATAACTATGAAAAGTTTTGCAGACGAATATAGCACTGGCACAATAGAACTTTTGAAAACTAACCCTATTTCTAATTGGCAAATTATCTTTGGTAAGTTTTTTGGATCTATCTTACTTGTTATTATTAGTGTTATACCTACATTAATTTACGCATATACAGTCTATAAATTAGGTAACCCTGTAGGTAACATTGATTTTGGAAGCACTATTGGTTCTTATTTAGGTTTACTTTTTTTAGCATCTACTTACACAGCTGTTGGTTTATTTACATCAACATTATCAAAAAATCAAATTGTAGCTTTTGTCTTAAGTTTATTTATAACGTTTATTCTTTTTTATGGGTTTGATGCAATTGCAACATCTTTTAGCAGAAACAGTTTTGCAATTCAGCAATTGGGTATTAACGAACATTTTAAAAGTATATCTAGAGGTATTATTGACACTAGAGATATTGTTTACTTTTTAAGTGTTACATTTTTCTTTTTATTCATTACTAAAACACGTTTAGATAATGAATAAGAACATAAAATATATAGCTGGTTTATGTATAGGTTTAATCATTTTAAACGTAACAAATCAGTCATTTTATAAAAGATTCGATTTAACTGCAGATAAAAGATATACACTTTCAGAAACCACAAAATTAATCTTATCAGAAGTAAAAAAAACACTTTTTATCACTGTTTACTTAGAAGGCGATTTTCCATCAGAATTTAAAAGATTACAAATTGAAACTAGACAGTTTTTAGAAGAATTGGCTGCAGAAAATAGTCTGATAAAAATTCATTTCGAAAATCCTGATGATCGAAGAGAAGCTCTAATTAAAAAAGGCATGATGCCAAGCCAACTTTCAGTAGAAGAAGATGGTAAATTATCTGAAGCTATTATTTTTCCTTGGGCTGAACTTAATTTTGATAATAAAACTAGGGTTGTTTCACTCTTACCTACAACCATTGTTGCTAACCAAGAAGAACAGCTTCAAAAGGCTATTGAGAATTTAGAATACAGTTTTTTATCTGCTACAAATAGTATTTTAAAAGAAAAACAAAAAAATGTAGTGCTGCTTACAGGAAATGGACAATTGCAAGATATTTATCAATATAGCTTTTTGAGTGAAGTTTCTAAAAAATATAGATTAACAAAATTTCCTTTAGATTCTGTAGCTTCAAATCCTCAGCAAACTTTGCAAGATTTAACTTCTATAGATTTAGCCATAATTACAAAACCAACACAAAAATTTACAGGAGCAGAAAAATTTACTTTAGATCAATACATTACAAATGGTGGTAAAACACTTTGGATGTTAGATAATGTACAAGCAGATCAAGACAGTTTGTTAGCTACAGGTAAAATGTTGGCTTACCCAAGAGATTTAAACATAACAGATTTATTATTTTCTTATGGAGTAAGAATAAATACAACTTTAGTAAAAGATTTATATGCCGCACAAATTCCATTGGCTACAGGAAATATTGGCAATCAAACTCAATATCAAAATTTAGATTGGTTTTACCATCCTTTAGTTTTAGGTAATCCTTATCACCCTATAACAAAAAATGTGGGTAATGTGCGTTTGCAATTTGCAAATCAAATAGACACTTTAAAAAATGATATTAAAAAAACACCTCTTTTAGTAAGTTCTTCATTAACTAGAAAAGTGGGTACACCATCAATAATTGAATTACAATCTATTGCAGAAGAACCTAAGGAAGAAGATTATGCCGCAGGAAATCAGTTATTTGCAGTTTTATTAGAGGGTAATTTTAAATCTGCCTATAAAAACAGAGTAAAACCCTTTAAATCAAACAATTATAAAGCAAATGCAACCCAGAATAAAATGATTGTAATTTCTGATGGTGATATTGCAAAAAATCAAATTTTAAAAGGGCAACCTACAGATTTATCTAGAGATAAATGGACAAATCAAGAATTTGGAAATAAAGACTTCTTAATGAATGCTATAGATTATTTATTAGACGATTCTGGTTTAATAAATTTAAGAAATAAAACATTAAAAATAAACACTTTAGATAAGCAAAAAGCCTATAAAGAAAGAACTTATTGGCAATTCTTAAACGTAATTTTACCTTTAGTTATTTTAGTTATTTTTGGTGTAGTACTTAACTATTTACGTAAAAGAAAATACACTTAGATTGCTAATAAATCATTATGAATAAACTCATAATTTAAGGTTTCTTGTATTTTTTTTGAAGAGATAATTTTCCATTCGTAACTCTCATTATTTTCGAACTCTGGCACATCAAAGCCTTTACTCAGTTTGGCTAACGTATAAAACTCTCTTCTAGTTGGATGATGATCTGCACAAGCATTAAAAACCTGATTCCAAGCATTTTGATGAATGACTTCATGAATAATTTCAATACAATCTTCTCTGTGAATCATATTTATATATCCTTTTGGTTGAGGAATTTTTCTACCTCCTTTAAACCAGTCTGATGGATGCCTATCACCACCAAATAAACCTGCAAAACGAATAATGGTAGTTTCAAAAAAATCACTTTTTAAAAACAAACTCTCTATCTCAGTTAATGGTGTTTGTAGTGTAGAGTCTTCTTCCGTAATTACTTTATTAAATTTACCATAAACAGAAGTTGAACTGATAAAAATCACTTTCTGAATTGATGAATTATTGATTTGAGAAATTAAATTTTCGAAACCATCAATGTCTTTAGAAATAATGGCTACTATTAAAATATCTGATGCTAAAAACAAATCAAACTCTTCATTTTCTGAGATATTTAACAAATGTGCTTCTATATTTTGCTGCTCTAAATTCTCTATTTTACTTTCTGAAGTTGTAGAACCTTTTACAGAAAAACCATCCTCTAAAAAAGATAAAGCCAATGGCTTTCCTAGCCAGCCACACCCTAAAATACTTATATTTCTCATTAATATTAAATATATATTCTACAAATATACAATGCTCATTTTAAGGTTTTGTTAACAATAAGCGTTTTTTGAAGTCGTAATTTTGATAAAATAAAAATAAAATATATTATGAAAAAAATTATGTTGACTTTCTTTGTAGCTACAATCACATTTGCTTTAAATGCACAGATTGAAACCCCAGCTCCAAGTCCATTTCAAAAAACTGAACAAAAAGTAGGCTTAACAGATGTTACTGTTGAGTACTCTAGACCAAGTATGAAGGGAAGAAAAATATTTGGAGGATTAGAAGATTACGGAAAAGTTTGGAGAACAGGCGCCAACGAAAACACCAAATTAACTTTTTCTACTGACTTTATGGTTGATGGAAATATGGTTAAAAAAGGGACTTATGCCTTATATACAATTCCCGGTAAAAACACTTGGGATATAGTGTTATATTCTGATGCTACAAATTGGGGAAATCCTGCAAAATGGGACGAAAGTAAAGTAGCTGTTAAAGTAAGAGTTACGCCTATAGAAATGCCTATGGACATTGAAACGTTTACCATTACTTTTGATGATTTAACTAATAATTCTGCTGTTTTAGGAATTATGTGGGAAAACGTCTATATACCTTTTAAATTTGAGGTTCCTACAGACAAAATGGTTTCTAATAGCATTTCGAAAATAATGTCAGGACCATCTGCAAATGACATGTATGGTGCTGCTGTTTATTATTTACAGGCAGATAAAGATATTAATCAGGCACAAGAGTGGATTGATAAAGCTGTAGAAATGACATCTGCAAAACCTAGATTTTGGTATTTACGTCAGCAATCTTTAATTCATGCCAAAGCAGGAAAAACAAAAAGTGCAATTGCTGCTGCAAAAAAGTCTTTAAAATATGCAAAAGAAGCAGGAAATATGGGTTATGTAAAAATGAACAAGACTTCTTTAAAAGAATGGGGAGCAATATAATTTAATAGATATATTCAAATGTTTTTTTTATAATTTGTAAGTAGTGCTTTTACTTTAGTATCCTCAAAAACATTAGGAAATAGTTCATCTAAAATAATATGATAATCGTAATCAATTTTTAAAGCCAATATTAAATGATTAAATCCATATTTTTTCTTGTTTAATATAAAGTACAACCCTGAGAGCCTGTACTCTATTTCAGCAGAATTTTTATAAATTTTTTGAGCCTTAAAAAGTATATAGATAGCTTTATCAAAAGCTCCTAAAAAAGATAATACATCTGTTAACGCAATATATACTTCTAGCTCATTGTTATTAAATTCGAGACAATTTTCAAAACCAGTAACTGCTTCTTCATAAAAATTTAGTTTAACTTTTATTTCTGCATATCTTTTCCAATACAATGGGTTTTGGTCGTCTATCTTTAAAGCTTTAGAAATGTAATAAGAGGCTTTTTCGTAATCTTTTTCGTAATAGTAAAGATTTGTTAATAAAACCCAACCCCTATCTAACAATGGATCTTCGTGAACTGCTTTTTTATAATATGAAATAGCTACTTCGTAATTTTTTAACCTTTCATAGCACTCACCTACCCTTTCGTAAGCAAATGCAGTCGGATCGTCTAGTTCTAAAGTTATTAAATAATTTTCTATAGCTTCTTTGAATTCTCCTAATTCTTGGAGGGTTTTTGCTTTTTCTAAATAACCTCCTATAAAGGATTCATCAATAAGAACTGCATAATCAAAAGCTTTTAATGCTTCTTTAAATTGGTTTAATACAAAATACTGTCTTCCTAATTGATGCCAAGCAACTTCGCAGTATGGGTTTAAATTAATATAACTTATTAAGTATTCTATAGCTTGCTGATGCTCTTTTTGCATATCAAAACAATACACAATATTATATAGGGCAGCATAATCTTCAATATCTTCATCAATACATAACTTAAAAATTGATCTTGCGTTCTTAAAATCATCTAGATACAAATACTCCATACCCATCAGGCTCCATACATCTGCTTTATCATCTGTAAAAATTAAAGCTTTATTTAAGTTATCTATTGCTTCCTTGTGTTTCCCTACCTTAGATTCAATTGAAGCCTGTTGAATAAAAACTTCGTCATTGTTGGGAGCTACAACTTCAATTTTTTGCAATAACTCTGAAGCACCCTCTAAATCATTTTCAAAAATGAATAGTTCTACTTTTAGTAATTTTAAGTCTACAGATTCTGGATGCTGCTCTAAGCCTAACTTTACTGCTTTTTTAGCCAAAGAATGTTTTCCTGCATCCATGTAATGGAAGATAATCTCCTCAAATTCAACCAAATCAAAAAAATATATATTGTTGGTTTTAAGCATCGATTCAAATTTTACTAAAGACATAGCTATGAGATTTGAATTATTAATTAAATGTACTATATCTAATAAGTAACAATAAAAAAAAATGGTTTTGTTTTCAACAATTTAATTAACAAACTCAATATTGCATTTACGTACTTTAAATTTTGCTCATACATATATTTACGTTAATTTTGATTGTCGATAACTATCAACCAAAATTTGATAGCATTCTTATGAGCAAAATAACGCTACTTAACTCAAAAGATATTGAAATTATTCTGCATAGATTGGCTTGTCAGCTAATTGAAAATCACAATGATTTTACAGAAACTGTTTTAATTGGCTTACAACCAAGAGGTTCTTACCTAGCAAAAAGATTATCTAATCTGCTCCAAAAAGACTATAACATAAAAAAATTAGAATCAGGACTTTTAGATATTACCTTTTTCAGAGACGACTTTAGGAGAAGAAATGCACCTTTAGCAGCTACCTCTACAGAAATTAATTTTTTAATAGAAGATAAAAAAGTAGTAATTATAGATGATGTATTGTATTCAGGTAGAAGTGTACGTTCTGCATTAACTGCCCTGCAATCTTATGGAAGGCCAAAAAAAATAGAACTTTTAGTACTTATAGATAGAAGATTTAGCAGACACTTACCCATTCAACCCAATTATAGGGGAAGACAAGTAGATGCTATTAATGAAGAAAAAGTTTTAGTAACTTGGAAAGAAACACACAAAAAAGACGCAGTTTATATAGAACAGAGGTAATATGGATCAATTAAGTGTAGAACATCTTTTAGGGATTAAATATTTAAATGCCAATGATATTGATTTGATTTTTAAAACTGCAGATCATTTTAAAGAGGTAATCAATAGGCCAATTAAAAAAGTACCATCTTTAAGAGATATTACTATTGCCAATTTATTTTTCGAAAATAGTACAAGAACAAAGTTATCTTTTGAACTTGCAGAAAAAAGACTTTCTGCAGACATAATTAATTTTTCTGCTGGGCAATCCTCAGTAAAAAAAGGAGAGACATTAATAGATACAGTAAACAATATCTTATCTATGAAAGTAGATATTGTAGTTATGCGTCATGGTAATGTGGGTGCAGGTGTTTTCTTATCAAAACATGTAAATGCAAAAATTATAAATGCAGGAGATGGAACACATGAACATCCTACACAAGCTTTATTAGATTCGTACTCAATTAGAGAAAAATTAGGTTCTGTAAAAGGCAAAAAAATTGTTATTGTAGGAGATATTTTACATTCTAGAGTAGCACTTTCTAACATTTTTGCACTACAATTACAAGGTGCTCAAGTAAAAGTTTGCGGACCCACAACCTTAATTCCAAAACATATAGCAAGTTTAGGCGTAGAAGTAGAAACCAACCTTAAAAAAGCATTAGAATGGTGTGATGTTGCGAATGTTTTAAGAGTGCAACATGAAAGGATGGATATCAAATATTTCCCATCAACTAGAGAGTATACTCAACTTTTTGGAATTAATAAAGAAATCTTAGACAATCTTGGTAAAAAAATAGTCGTCATGCATCCAGGACCTATAAACAGAGGTGTAGAAATTACTAGTGATGTGGCAGATTCGGATCAATCTATAATTTTAAATCAAGTAGAAAATGGAGTTGCAGTAAGAATGGCTGTAATCTATTTATTAGCACAACAAATTAAGAGGTAGATCATGAAGGTAGATCAAAAATCTAAATATACTTTAATTCATTCTGATGAAAAAAAACTTGAGCCTCTTATTGAAAAACTTAATAACGAGGTAGACGATTTAAAAACTCAGGACATCATTGTAATGTTTTCTGAAAATTTTAAGAGAGAAAAAGATGATTTTTTATTATTTTTGGGAACGGCAGCACACAAAAAAGAACTTGGCACATCATTAGTATTAGTTTATAAAAACATAAATGCAGATGATTATCCAGAAGATTTTAACATTGTACCCACGTTAATAGAAGCTGAAGATATTTTAGATATGGAAGCTATGGAAAGGGAATTAGGTTTTTAACATCTCATAAATTATATGCTAAAAAAATGTTTTTTACTTTATTTTTAACTTTTCCAGCAATTGGTTTTTCTCAATCAAAATCGATTGAAAAACTGTCTGCCGCTCCAAATCCGTTTACAACTTCTACCAACATTACTATTAATGCTACGAGTAATTCAAAAATTACATTGAACGTAATAAATGTTTTGGGAAAAATTGTTTTTAAAAAAGAATATACTACAAAAATCGGTAAAAATAATTTAGCTTTTTATAAAGATGATTTAGCAACTGGTATTTATATCTATAGTATAAGAGATAAAAAAGAAATTATATCTAAACGTTTTGTTATTAAATGAGTTTAAACCTAACTATATTAGGTTGTCATTCTGCAACTCCACGTGTAAATGCATACCCAACATCTCAGTATTTAGAAATTAACAATCGTCACTTTTTAATAGATTGTGGAGAAGGAACTCAACGTCAAATGAGAAAGTATAAGGTTGGTTTGTCTAAAATTGATCATATATTTATTTCTCATTTACATGGTGACCATTTTTACGGATTAGTAGGTTTATTATCTACTTATGGAATTTTAAGCAGAGAAAAAGATTTACACATATATGGGCCAAAAGGAATTAAAGAAGTTACCTTATTGCAACTAAAAATCTCCAAATCTCATGCTAAATATAAGATTGTATTTCATGAATTATCCTCTACAAAAAGTGAGCTTATTTTTGAAGATGAAAAAGTTTCTGTAAAGACAATTCCATTAAATCATAGAATTTATACAAATGGTTACTTATTTAATGAGAAGGAAAAGCCCAAAAAGCTTCATATGGGAAATATTGGTAATTATGAAGAGATTGGAAGAGCAGATTATTTAAATATTAAAGCAGGAAAAGATATTACTTTATCTACAGGAGAAATAATACCTAATAATGAACTAACTCTCCCTCCAAAAAAGGCATTAAGTTTTGCTTTTTGTAGTGACACAATGTATAAACCAGATATCGTTCCTATCATCAAAGATGTAGATTTACTGTATCATGAAGCTACATTTTTAGCAGATAGAGAAGATTTAGCTAAAAAAACCAAACACGCAACTTCTAAACAAGCCGCAGAAATTGCTAAAGCTGCGAAAGCTAAAAAATTAATTATTGGTCATTACTCAGGAAGATATAAAGACATTTCTTTATTTCAAGAAGAAGCCCAAGAGATTTTTGAGAATACAGAACTGGCAATACCTGGCAAATTATTTACAATGCAATAATCTAAAAGTTTATTAATATTGATTTGTAGAAAGCAAAACCAAAGTACATGCTATCTCTGAATCTATCTTATTTTCTTTCAACAACTTTACAAACTCTGTGTTTTCTGTACCTGGATTAAAAATCACTCTTTTCGGTTTTAAACCAAGAATATAATCATAATACTCTTCTTGTCTTTTTTTGTTAAGGTAAAGTGTAACAGTATTGATATCTTCAAAATTCTTTCTGTCTGTATCAATAACTACATTAAATGCTTTTCCTTCTCGCAGACCAATAGCAGCAGTTTCTATACCTTTGTCTTTAAGCCTTTTTATAGCGATATTAGAATATCTATTAGGATTTAATGACGCACCAACAACTAATGTTTTCTTTCCTTTCATAATCTTCTTTTTCTATAAGAAACAATAATTCTATAAAACATAAAAGGATTACCCTCTTCTTCTACCCATTCTATTATTTCTCATTTCTACCATTTTTTCTCTAATGGTTTTTGTATAATCAACTTTAGTAATTTCTTTACCATTATCAGGTAAATCGATCTCTAATTTATCTTCTTTGTTTAACACTATTTCTGTGCACAATAATGTGGTGTTTTGAGCACTTACTTCTAAAATTAACCCTGGAAGGCCCCAAAATTCTGCAGGACCTTGAGCCATTGGAATCTGTGGAGTATACCAAGCCTCTACAACAACTAAATTCTCTTCTATTTCATCCTCATTCTTATCATTATTTCTTAAATCTCCCCAAGAAAAATTATACCAGTTTAACTCAGAATAAGGCACAAATGCTTTGGCTTTATAGCATGTATAATCTCCAATTTTCTTTGAATCACTACCAATAGTCCAATTGACTTTATACAAATCATCCTTTATTAAAAAACGTTTTCCATAAAATTCTTGACTTTGTACTAATTTGTTATTTGAAATATTTTTATAGTGATCTCCACGAGTAAAATACGCACCCCAAGAATCTGTGGCACCAGATATAGCATCAATCTTTTCTTCTTCTACAAATGAAGATTCAGTTGTAGTAAATGTTAATTCGTATGTTTTTTCTAATCTATTTTTTAACCTGTTAGCTACTTGTTTCTTTTGTGCCTCACTCATTCTAGCTCCCCAATTTCCTAATTCCATTTTAGATTTAGAAATATAAGTAGCTTTACCACTTAACTTTTGAGCGCTTGTATTTGTTACTAAAAAACAAAGAAAAAATAGGCTAACTGTTATTGATTTAAAAATTTTCATGATTGATAAATTTACAATTTGTTTAACAAATTTATTAAAATATTAAACATTTAATGATTTTAGAAATTTAATTAACAATACTTTAAGGTTATTTAACTGACTAAAAAAACTGTTATGACAATGTATAAAGCAAAAAAGACTTGCTTTTAGCAAGTCTTCTAATTTTATATATTGTGAATACTACCAACGAATTACAACAGAACCCCAAGTAAAACCACTACCAAAAGCAGCTAAAACAACTAAATCATTGTCTTTAATTTTACCTTGCTCCCATGCTTCAGTTAATGCAATAATTACAGAAGCAGCAGTTGTATTACCATACTTCTGAATATTGTTGTGTACTTTTTCATCTGCTAATTGGAATTTCTTCTGAATAAATTGAGCTATTCTTAAGTTTGCCTGATGAGGAATTAGCATATCTATATCCTCTTTCTGCAAATTATTAGCTTGTAAACCCTCTACGATAGCCTCAGAGAAACGAACTACAGCATGTTTAAAAACAAACTGACCGTTCATATAGGGAAAGTAAGATTGATCTTCAGGATCGTTCTCTGCAATAATTTCCGGTACCCATCTACCAGTTGAAGGACCATCTAACATTAACTCTCTTGCGTGTTTCCCTTCTGAATGTAAGTGAGACGATAAAATACCTTTTCCTTTTTCTTCACATCTAGATAAAACTGCTGCTCCTGCCCCATCTCCAAAAATAACAGTGACACCTCTACCTCTAGTAGATTTTTCCAAACCACCAGAATGATTTTCAGCACCAATGACTAAAATATTTTTATACATTCCTGTTTTTATGAACTGATCTGCAACAGACATAGCATATATAAATCCAGAACATTGATTTCTAACATCTAATGCACCAATATTAGGCATATCTAACATATCTTGCACACGAACACCACCTCCTGGAAAATACATATCTGGACTTAAAGTTGCAAATACAATAAAGTCTATATCATCTTTGGTTAAACCAGCTCTCTCTATCGCTACTTTAGATGCTTTAGCACCCATTGAAGAAGTATTGTCTCCAGATTTAGGATCTATCCATCTACGTTCTTTAATACCTGTTCTTTCCTGAATCCATTCATCTGAGGTATCCATAAATTCCTTTAAGTCATTATTGGTAACAACGTTTTCTGGAACATAATAACCTAAACCAATAATTTTTGAATTATACATATTTTAAAGTGCTAATTTTAATTATTTGTTAGTAACAGTAAGCAAAAATAGTGAATTTTCAATTTATAAACGATATCTTAAAATTTAGATTACTATGTCATCTTGTCATAATAACAAATTTGGTATTTTTTTTGACTATAGTAAAACAGAAAATAAAAATAAATAATTATAAATTATGAGTAAAGGAAATATTAATGTATCAGTAGATAATATTTTTCCACTGATTAAGAAATTCTTGTATTCTGATCATGAAATCTTTTTAAGAGAGTTGATTTCTAACGGAACTGATGCTACCACAAAATTAAAACACCTCATTTCTATAGGTGAAGCAGAAACTGAATTGGGTGATGCTAAAATTGAAATCAGCATTGATAAAGATGCCAAAACCTTAACTATAAAAGATCAAGGTTTAGGAATGACTGAAGATGAGGTTGAAAAATACATTAACCAAATTGCATTCTCTGGGGCTGAGGAGTTTTTAGATAAGTACAAAGACGATAAAAACGAAACTGGTGTAATTGGACACTTTGGTTTAGGTTTTTATTCGGCATTTATGGTAGCAGATAAAGTAGAAATTTTTACAAAATCTTTTAAAGATGCACCAGCTGCACATTGGACATGTGATGGGTCTCCTGAATATACTTTAGTAGAGCATGACAAGTCTGACAGAGGAACAGAGATTGTTTTACACATTGCAGAAGATTCTACAGAGTTTTTAGAAGAAGGTAAAATTAGAGGTTTATTAACAAAGTACAATCGTTTTAACCAAGTACCAATTAAATTTGGAACTAAAAAAGTAAACGATCCAACTCACGAACCACAAACTACAAAAGATGCTGAAGGTAAAGAAACTACTGAACCTCACAGACAAATTGAAGTTGATGATATTATCAATAACACAGACCCGGCTTGGACTAAAAAACCAGCTGATTTAGAAAAAGGTGATTATGATAACTTCTACAGAGAATTGTATCCAATGCAATTTGAAGAATCATTATTTCATATCCACTTAAATGTAGATTATCCTTTTAATTTAACAGGTATCTTATTCTTCCCTAAGTTGTCTCAAAACTTAGATATGCAGAAGGATAAAATTCAATTATATCAAAACCAAGTATTTGTAACTGATAATGTAGAAGGTATTGTACCAGACTTTTTACAAATGCTAAAAGGTGTTATTGATTCTCCAGACATTCCTTTAAATGTATCTCGTTCTTATTTACAAGCAGATGGCGCTGTAAAAAAGATTTCTGGTTACATTACTAAGAAAGTTGCAGATAAATTAGCTTCTTTATTCAAAAAAGACAGAGCAGATTTTGAGCAAAAATGGAATGATATTAAAGTAATTATTGAGTATGGAATGTTGTCTGAAGATAAATTCTTCGATAAAGCTAAGAAATTTGCCCTATACCCAACAGTTGCTGATTCTTACTTTACGTTTGATGAGTTAATAGAAAAAACCAAAGATGCTCAAACAGATAAAGATGGTAACCATGTAATTTTATATGCTTCTAATAAAGATGCACAACACAGTTACATTCAAGAAGCTACTGCTAAAGGTTATGAAGTTTTACTTTTAGACTCACCAATTATTTCGCACTTAATGCAAAAATTAGAAGGTGGAGATGCTAAAGTGAAGTTTACAAGAGTAGATGCAGATTTCATAGATAATTTAATTAAGAAAGATGAAAATGTTATTTCTAAATTATCTGATGAAGAAAAAGACAAATTGAAGCCTATTATTGAAGCTGCTGTCCCTAAAGAAACGTACACTGTTCAATTAGAATCAATGGATTCTAGTTCTTCTCCATTTATAATTACAGTACCAGAATTTATGCGTAGAATGAAAGAAATGCAAGCTTCTGGAGGTGGAGGAATGATGGGAATGGGTAATCTCCCAAACATGTATAACTTAGTTGTAAATACAAATAGTCCTTTAATTTCAGAGATCTTAAATACAAAAACAGAGAAAAAACAATCTCGTTTAATCTCTCAAGCTTTTGATTTAGCTAAATTATCTCAAAACCTTTTACATGGTGAAGAGTTAACTAACTTTATCAAACGTTCTTACGAATTGATTAAATAGTGGTAATATTACCTATAACTTATAAAACCTCTCTGTGAAAATAGAGAGGTTTTTATTTTGTATTCAATTGATAAACATTTTGTTCTAAACTGAATTTTGTAAATTAGAAATATAATTTAAAACAATAATTAAAATAGTCCATACAAAGCAACTCCCTGAAGTTGACACAAGTCATAATGTAGATATCAAGAAAAAAGTCTTCATCAACAAAGATGAAATACCACAATTAATGATGTTTGGCGCTGCCACTTTTAAACCTGGACAAACAGTAAAAACTCATAAACATGATAATATGTATAAAGTTTTCTATATTCAAAATGGTAAAGCAGAATCTATTATAAATGATGAAAAATTTATAGTCAATAAAGGTGATTGTATCACTATTGAACAAGGAGAGTACCATTCTATGAATAATCCGTTTAAAAAAGAGGTAACATAGGTTTATTTTGGAATTGCCACAGATTACCCAATCTAATTAAACTAACTTTGCCTAAAAATAACACATGCAGTTTTCTGATTTACCATTAAATAAATCCATCTTAAAAGCAGTTGCAGAGCAACGATTTCATAGACCTACATTAGTTCAAGAAAAAGCAATACCCTTAGTTTTAGAAAAGAGGAATGTAATCGTTTCTGCACAAACAGGTACAGGAAAAACTGCTGCTTTTGCATTGCCAATAATTGAACTTTTGTTTAACAAACAAGATGTAGAAATAGGAGCAAAAAAAATAAAAACTCTAGTTGTAACTCCAACTCGTGAATTAGCAATTCAAATTTTAGAAAACTTTAAATCTTATAGTAAATATTCTAATTTAAGAACTACTGCTGTTTTTGGTGGTGTTTCTTTAGAGCCTCAAAAAGAAGTTTTAGCCAAAGGTATAGACATTTTAGTAGCAACTCCTGGAAGGTTAATCGATTTGCAAATACAAGGAAATATCGATTTAAGTGAGCTAGAAATATTAGTTTTAGACGAAGCTGACTTAATGCTAGATATGGGGTTTATTAATGACGTAAAAAAGATTGAAAAACTTTGCCCTAGAAAAAAACAAACACTTTTATTTTCTGCAACCATTCCAGAAAAAATTGATGAATTGTCTAAAAGCATTGTAAAAAATGCAACCAAAATTGAAATTAATCCTGAAGAAACTACAGCTAAAAATATAGGTCAGTTATTGTACTATCTGCCAAAAAAGAACAAAACAGATTTGTGTTTGTATCTGTTAAGAAACACCATTAATGGTAAAATCATCATTTTTAGACGTACTAAATTTGGTGTAGATAAGTTAGAACAAACCTTAATTAAAAACGGTTATTCTGTATCTAGTATTCATGGTGATAAAACTCAAGGTGTTCGAAACAAATCCATAGAAGATTTTAAAACCAAAAAAGCATCAATTTTAATTGCTACAGATGTTGCTGCAAGAGGTATAGATATTACAAATGTAGATGCAATTATAAATTTTGATATTCCAAATGTACCAGAAACCTATGTGCATAGAATTGGTAGAACAGGAAGAGCTGGTAAATCTGGTATTGCATTTTCTTTTTGTTCTCCAGATGAAAATAGCTATATAGTTTCTATCGAAAATTTAATCGAAAAATCGATAAAGGTTATAGACGACCATTCTTACCCAATAAATAAACCAAAGCACACAAAAAAGCGAACTAATACTATAAGTAAACACAAAAAAAGTAGAAAATCTGCAGCTTCTAAAAAGAAGAAAAAACGTTGGTATTAATAATAACAAGCGTCCCAACAATTAATTTTAATTTAAAAGGTTAGTATTATTAATCATAAAAACATCAGCAATGTCTACTCTTTTTAAAATTAGTAAAATCCTTTTCGTCTCTCTAATTATTGTGCTTTTAGCTTCATGCAATACACAAGTTAATAGTAAGAACCAGAATCAAGATCCTTTAAAAGGTGTCTGGAAATTAGATGCCTTCTATACTTTAGCAAATTCAGATACCATTGTTAAAAACTACAATAAAGTACAACACAAAATGTATTTAAATGGTCATGTACTTTGGAATACAGATACTGACGAAAATGATATAGATTGGAGTGGTTATGGAACTTACAGCTTTAAAAATGACACCATAACAGAAACATTGACTTCGACTTCTAAATCCATGAAAAGTGATATAAATACCTATGTTATTCCTATTGACTTAAATGTAAATTCTTACAAACAAGTTAATAAATATTATAGAAATGATACTGTATTTAAAAACATAGAAATTTTCACAAAAATTGACTAGATGATTACAATTAGAAAAGCTATTGTAAATGATGTTAAACAGTTAGCAATAGTCTCTAAAAAAGCTTTTTTTATACCTCACCAGCATGCAATTCCTAAAGAAATAATGGACAATTATCTTAAGGAAAGTTTTAGTGAAGAAAATCTAACAGAAGAAGTCACTCAAGAGAATTATGAGTATCATTTAATCTTTTATAAAGATGAATTGGCTGGGTTTTCAAAGGTTATTTTAAATACACCAAATAAACATCTTAAAGATCAAAACGTAACAAAAATGGAACGTTTGTATTTGGCTGAAGAATATTATGGCTTAGGTTTAGGTAAAAAATTATTTGATTATAATTTAGAGCTTATCAAAAAAAATAACCAAAAAGGAATATGGTTATATGTTTGGATTAAAAACTACAGGGCTTTAAAGTTTTATGAAAAAGTAGGCTTTAAAAAAGTTGCACTTTATAATTTCCCTATTTCAGCTACAGAAACAAGACCAAATGATGTATTATTTCTAGATATAAGCTAGCCTAAAATTATTCTCACAATTTCAATTACCTTAATTCTTTTTTAAATTCAGTGAATAGAATGTCTAAACTTGTTAAAAACTAATCAAGGAAAGAAGAAGAAAAAAAGATGATGTATATTGTAATTTTAAAATCAAAAATTATTACATAAAATGAAAAAAATTACTTTCTTATTATTACTATTTACTTCAGTAATAACAGCACAAATCGATTTAAAAATTTATGATATTATTAATGAAGTATCTGCAGAAAAAATTAAGGCAGATGTAAAAACACTAACAGAATTTGGTACAAGAAATACGTTTTCAGACACCATCTCAGAAACACGTGGAATTGGTGCTGCAAGAAGATGGATTAAAGGTGAGTTTAATAAAATATCAGAAAATTGTAATAATTGTTTAAAGGTTTTTTATCAAAAAGATTTAGTGACTACAAAAATGAGTAATAGAGTACCTCATGATGCTTATGTTGTAAATGTAGTTGCCATACAAAAGGGAACAAAATACCCTAATAGGTATGTAATTATGAGTGGTGATATTGACTCTAGGAATAGTGATGGATCTAATTTTACTAAAGATGCTCCAGGTGCAAATGATAATGCTTCAGGAATGGCAGGTACTATAGAAGCTGCACGAGTTTTAAGTAAATATCAATTTGAAAGTAGTATAATATATGTAGGTTTATCTGGAGAAGAACAAGGTCTTTTCGGTGGTGCAGGTTTAGCAAAATATGCCAAAGATAAAGGTTGGGACATTATTGGAATTTTAAATAATGATATGATTGGTAATATTACAGGTGTTGATGGTGTTGTAGACAATAGAGCTTTTAGAATTTTCTCTGAACCAGTACCTGCAAACGAAACAGATAGACAAAGAAGAATGAGACGTTTTTATGGTGGTGAAGTAGATGGTATTTCTAGACAGTTAGCAAGATATGTGCATAAAACTACAAAAACGTATATGCCAGAAATGAATCCTATGATGATTTATAGATTAGATAGATTTGGTAGAGGTGGACATCACAGACCTTTTAATGATTTAGGTTTTGCAGGAATTCGAATTATGGAAGCTCATGAAAATTACACGCAACAACATCAAGATATTAGAACCGAAAATGGTATTAAGTATGGTGATACTTTTGAACATGTTAATTTTCCTTATGCTAAAAAACTAACAGCTGTAAATGCTATTAATTTAGCAAGTTTAGCTTGGGCACCTGCAGCTCCTGAAGTTGTTGGAATTGGAGGAATTGTAGAAGCATCAGCCAGACTAAAATGGTCTGCTGTAGAAGGTGCTAAAGGGTATAAAATTTACTGGAGGAACACTACTTCTCCTACTTGGGATAATTCTAGATATGTAGAAACAACAGAATTTACTTTAGAAGGTATTGTTATTGATAATTTCTTCTTTGGAGTAGCTGCAGTTGGCGAAAACGGACACGAAAGCATGGTAGTTTTCCCAAATAAAATAATGAGATAAAATAATTTCATAAACGTCGTAATCCATAAATTATTAGTTAATCTAATTGTTAAATTAATATTTAAAAAAAAGATAGCTACGTATAGCTATCTTTTTTATTATAATCCGTTTATAAAACTTCCATAAGGATCCTTAAACTGTGTACCCTCTGCAAAACGATATTTACTTAACTTTTTAAATTCTACTAAAGCCCAAAGCACATACTCTTTTACAAAATAAGCGTCATTCTTATTCATGTTAGGTTGATGTTGGTTTAAAAAATCATCTAATGGTTTTATTTTATCTAACTCCTTTTTGTAGGCTTCTTCAGAATAATCATCTAATAACTCAAAATGTTCATCAGCATTAAAAAACCACGAGATAATATCATCATAAGGCGTTTCTTCGTTCTGCTTTTCTAATTTTTTAATTTCAGGAAAGTAAATAGGAAATAGCGTCTTAATTGCTCTCTTAATTAAAGTTTCTGCAACAACTTGTGCTCCTTCTTGCTCACCTTCATAAACCAATTCTACTTTACCTGTAATTGCAGGTATAATTCCATCAAAATCATTTAAACGAATCATGGTTTCCGAATCACCAGACAAAATAGCTCTTCTTTCTGCAGTACTTAATAAATTCTCAAAAGCAGAAATACTTAAACGTACACTTACACCACTTTTAGCATCAATATATTCGCTATCTCTTGCTTCGAACACAATTTGCTCTAACAAGTCTTTTGCCAATTCTGGTACTTTCATAAATTCTTTTTGAGAAGCTAATTTATTCGCTTCTTGCTGTGTAATTATTTTGGCAGTTTCAATATCTTCTGGATAATGAGTTAAAATCTGTGAACCAATTCTATCTTTTAGAGGTGTAACAATACTACCTCTATTAGTATAATCTTCAGGGTTTGCTGTAAACACAAAATGCATATCTAAAGGTAATCTTAATTTAAAACCTCTAATTTGAATATCACCCTCTTGTAAAATATTAAACAAAGCCACTTGAATTCTAGCTTGTAAATCTGGCAATTCATTAATTACAAAAATACATCTGTTTGCTCTAGGAATCATTCCATAATGAATAACTCTATCATCTGCATAACTTAATTTTAAATTGGCTGCTTTTATAGGGTCTACATCACCTATTATATCCGCTACAGTAACATCTGGAGTTGCTAATTTTTCTGCAAAACGATCATTTCTATGTAACCAAAAGATAGGTGTTTCATCTCCTTTTTCGTTAATTAATTCAAGCGCAAATCTAGAAATTGGATTTAATGGATCATCATTTATCTCAGAACCCTCTACAACTGGAATATATTCATCTAATAAATCTAACATTAACCTAGCTAAACGAGTTTTTGCTTGCCCTCGTAAACCTAATAGATTAATGTTATGCTTACTTAAAATTGCTCTTTCTAACTCTGGTATAACCGTATTTTCATAACCATGTACCCCTTTAAAAACAGTCTCATTACTCATCATTCTACTAATCAAGTTCTCTCTTAACTCATCTTTAATAGATTTAGATTCGTAACCTGCGTTTTTTAATTCTCCAATAGTTTTAATTTGCTGTAAATCCATTTTTTATCTTATTTCTCTTCTCTTGATTCTTAGTTACCCTCTAATTCTTTTTTTTCTGTTTGTTTCATAATCTTCAAAAATCATTTCTCCTAAACCTTTAAGCCCAGTATAAAATGCTTTTCCTTGATTTTCTTGTGTAAATGCTTCTACAAATTGCATTAAATAAGGATCTTGTGCAATCATAAAAGTAGTGATAGGTATGTGTAACTTTCTAGCTTGTTGAGCCATTGCATAACATTTATTTACAATATATTTATCTAGGCCATTACTATTTTTATAATATTGTCCATCAAGTAAACGTAAACAACTTGGCTTACCATCTGTAATCATAAATATCTGTTTGTTGGTATTTTTCTTTCTTCGCAATAAATCCATTGCTAATTGTAAACCAGCAACAGTATTTGTATGATAAGGTCCTACTTGTAAATAAGGTAAATCTTTAATTTTTATGGTCCAAGCATCATTACCAAAAACCAAAATATCTAAGGTATCTTTTGGGTAACGAGTAGTAATTAATTCAGCTAAAGCCATTGCCACTTTTTTGGCTGGTGTAATTCTATCTTCTCCATATAAAATCATAGAATGGCTAACATCTATCATTAACACAGTACTCATTTGACTTTTATGCATAGTTTCTTCAACAACCAAATCGTTTTCAGATAAAGTAAAATCTCCTAATCCATTATTTACCTGAGCATTTCTTATGCTTTCTGTCATGGAAACTTTATCTAGATTATCACCAAATTGATACGCTCTAAAATCTCCTGTATGCTCGTCTCCTATTCCTGAAGATTTACTTTTATGATTACCAGAACCACTTCTCTTAATCTTACCAAAAATATGATTTAACGCCTGCTGACGAATTGCTCTTTCAGTTTTAGAGGTTATTGCTTTTCCTCCAGTTCCATCTCCTTTTATTTCTTCTTTAATGTAACCCTGCTTCTTTAGATCTTCAATGAAATCATCTATAGTGTAATTTTCATCTGTAAGGCTGTATTCTTTATCTAAAGATCTTAACCAATCTATAGCTTCATCAAAGTCACCAGAGGTATGTGTTATTAGCTCTTTAAAGATTTCAAATAGTTTTTCGAAAGGAGATTGATTATCTGCTTCATAAGTTTTAAAGACAAAACCTTTTCTTTTTTTAATTTCTTTCATCACTATAAAAATATGGTTTTATTGTGGCTTTTAAAAAGATTTATAGTGCTTTAATGTATAAAAAATTGTTTTAAATGAATTAAAATAAATTCCAGTTTTATTAAGAAAGAAGGATTACCTGAACTATCTAAAGCTATAAAAAATCAATAATTTATAGAATTTTGTATTTATAAATGAAGGTTTTTTTATATTTACATATGGCGAAAATTTTAATTACCGGTGGCACTGGGTTAGTAGGAACCAAACTAATATCTCTTCTTGAGAAAAAAGGTAATAGAGTAAGAGTGCTAACAAGATCTCCAAAAAAAAATAATGAATTTAAATGGGATTTGTCTTCTAATTATATAGCTGAAGAGGCTTTAAGAAACATAGATTACATAATTCACCTAGCGGGAGCTGGCATTGCTGAAAAAAGATGGTCTAAAGACCGAAAAAAAGTAATTATAGACAGTAGGGTTAATTCTGCAAATCTACTTTTTACTAAAATTAAGGAGTTAGATATTTCATTAAAAGGGTTTATTTCTGCTTCAGGAACAGGTTACTATGGGGCTAAGACTTCTGAAGATATTTTTATTGAAAGCGACCTTGTTGGATCTGACTTTCTTGGAGAAGTGTGTAATAAATGGGAATCTGCAGCAATGCAATTTAAAGACTTAAAGACACCTGTCTCTTTAATAAGAACAGGAATTGTTTTGTCTGAAAAAGGAGGTGCTTTAGAAAAAATGAGAACGCCAATTATAGCAGGCTTAGGAAGCGGTAATCAATACCTTCCATGGATTCACATAGAAGATTTATGCAATTTATATATAAAAGCTATAGAAGATAAATTAGAGGGTGCATTTAACGCTGTAGCTCCAGAATTTCATACAAGTATTTCTTTTTCAAAAATTCTAGCTATGAGTACTTCTAAACCATTTACAAAGATTTGTGTACCTGGTTTATTATTAAAAATAGTTTTTGGAGAAATGGCTACAATACTTTTAGAAGGAAGCAGAGTATCAAGTAAAAAAATTGAGCAGCTAGGCTTTAAATTTAAATATCCTGAGTTATCAGGCGCACTGAAAGAACTATTTTAATGTAGTTTTTTATGCTTAACTATTCTTATTATGCTTGAGAATTTTTTCTGCTAATTCAATATATTTTGCCTTAGCTTCATTTGTAGACATTCCTTTTAATTGTATCCAAGCATTAAACTTAAATCCACTTCTAACATCTAAACCTCTTTTTAAAGAACGATTATTTCCATAATTTGCCTGTTTATGAAAAGCGTATAACTTTAACATTAAGTCTGGAGTAATGGTTTTTTTTAAATTTGAAAGCTTCTGAAATGAATCTTGAAATTTTTGATCTATATTTTTAATAATACTTATTTTTCTGCAATAACTTGCGTTCCTCCTTTAACTTTATCTCCTAAATTAACATTTAATTTTGTTCCTAAAGGAAAATATAAGTCTACACGTGAGCCAAACTTTATAAAACCTGCATCAGTTCCTTGTACAACATTACTACCCTCTTGAGCATAGTTTACAATTCTCTTTGCTAGTGCTCCTGCAATTTGTCTATACAAAACATCTCCAAAACTATCATTATGAACTACTATAGTAGTTCGTTCATTATCTGTAGATGCCTTTGGGTGCCAAGCAACTAAATATTTACCTGGATGATATTTACTATACTTTACGAGTCCACTCATAGCGTACCTTGTAACATGTACATTTATTGGAGACATAAATATAGAAACTTGTAGTCTTTTATCTTTAAAGTATTCTGGTTCTTCAACTTCCTCAATTACAACGACTTTACCGTCTACAGGTGCAATAATACTTTTATCATTTAACTCAGTAACTCTCTTCGGGTTTCTAAAAAACTGAAGCACTATAATCAAAAAAGCTAAGGCTAAAATTTGTATTGCTTTTATAAGCCAAAGAATACTAATAAATTGTTCAGCCAATAGTACTGTGACAATTACAAGAAGAAATGTAATTGTTATAATTTTATAACCTTCTTTATGAAAACGAATCATGATTTAAAAAATATAATTAATAAACAAATATACAAATGGTGCAGCAAATAGTAGGCTATCTAACCTATCTAAAATTCCTCCATGACCTGGCATAATACTTCCACTGTCTTTTATTTTGGCCTGTCTCTTAAATTTAGATTCTACCAAATCTCCAATAGTTCCTAATACTGAAAGTAATACACCTATAATTATCCAATGAAATATAGTAAAGTCTGTATTTATTAGACTGATAATTAGAGCAGCAAATACAGTAAACAAAAGTCCTCCAAAAAAACCTTCAACTGTCTTTTTTGGTGACACAGAAAAAAATAATTTATGCTTTCCAAAATTTTTACCTACTAAGAAAGCAAAAGAGTCATTAATCCAAATTAAAGAAACTAAAGATATCATTAAGTAAGGATGGTACACATTTTTATAGAAAGGTAGTAGAACTAAAAAACACATTGAAAAAACAACATACCTTATAGATAAACCTAATTTCTGCCTATTATCTTTATAGAAAACTTGTTTTTTAGTAATAAGTTGCATCATTAAAAGAAAAGATGAAAACAAAGTTATTACTAGTAATCCAGCTGTTACAATACTAGACTGTATATTTAATAGTAAGAAGAGAGTAACAGGAAATATAATGTAAGAAACATAATTTTTGAATGCGATAATTTTTGAAAATTCCCAAATAGATATAAATCCAAAAAGTGTAATTAATGCTATATAAGACTCTTTAGAAAAGAGAATAGCAGTAATAAAAATTAGAACATAAATAATTCCAGAAAAACTCCTTTTTAAAAGGTTACGCATATTATAAATCTTCAAACAGCAACAAATATAGGTTTTTTGAGTTATTGTTACCGTAGTTTAAAAAATTATCATCAACATTATTAATATTATAATTTTTTATTGAGGAAATATTTGTGGGTAGATTATTTACATATTTTGATTTAATTCCTGTAAGTGCTTGTCCAGTATCTTTAACCAACTGACTAGTAGTTGCATATACGATAAAATTATCCGTAAAGTCTTTTAATTTTTTACTTCCAAGTTGATTTGACGAAAATAGTATATCACCTTTATCTGCTACTAAATGTTCACAGGTTGTAAAAACAGGGTTATCAAATTTATTTTCTTCAACTGTACTTGAAATCTTATTTGGCAAAAAAGTTTTTAAACTCTTATTAAGAATGTGAGTAGTAAACCAATTATTCTCTTTAAATATTTTTTCAAAACTACTTTTTAATTCTATTTCAGTTGTGCAATAAATAAATTTCCCTCCCTTTTCTTTAAAGTTATGGACAAATAAATCATCTAGAGACAAATAAACTTCTTGCTCTACAATTTGTTTATTTTCTTTTTCTGAAATATTAAAAAGTTTCTTTAAAAAACTCATAAATTATTATGAATCAGTTACATTATCTCCTGAAGATATTTCAACAGGTTCTTTCTGCTTGATCTCTACATCTAATTCCTCAAAAGGTCTTTTGCCAAATATTTTTTGAAGGTCATCTTTAAAAATCACTTCTTTCTCTAATAATAATTCTGCAAGTACCGATAACTTTTCTTTATTTTTAGACAATAAATCTATAGCTCTTTGATACTGAATTTCTATCATCTTAGAAATTTCTTTGTCTATTTTTTTACCAGTTTCTTCACTATATGGTTTTACAAATGCGTCGTTTCCTGATGAATCATAATAAGTGATATTACCAACCTCATCATTTAAACCATATACGGTAACCATAGCCCTTGCTTGTTTAGTTACTTTTTCTAAATCGCTTAGAGCTCCTGTAGAAATTTTATTGAAAATAATTTTCTCTGCAGCTCTTCCTCCTAAAGTGGCACACATTTCATCCAACATTTGTTCTGTTTGCACAATTAAACGTTCTGCTGGCAAATACCATGCTGCTCCTAAAGATTGTCCTCTAGGCACGATAGTTACTTTTACTAGCGGTGCTGCATGCTCTAACATCCAACTTACAGTTGCATGACCTGCTTCATGAAAAGCAATAACTTTCTTCTCTTTTGGAGTAATTCTTTTTTTCTTCTTCTCTAAACCGCCAACAATTCTATCTACGGCATCTAGGAAATCTTGATGATGAATTGCTTTTTTTCCTTGTCTTGCAGCAATTAATGCAGCTTCATTACACATATTAGCAATATCTGCTCCCGAAAAACCTGGAGTTTGCTGAGCTAAAAACTCTACATTAACATCATCAGATAATTTTAATGGTTTGATATGTACTTCAAAAATTTCTTGTCTTTCTCTAATATCTGGCAAATCAACATAAATTTGTCTATCAAAACGTCCTGCTCGCATTAAAGCTTTATCTAACACGTCTGCCCTATTTGTTGCTGCTATAACAATTACATTAGTATCTGTACCAAAACCATCCATTTCTGTCAATAACTGGTTTAAAGTATTTTCACGTTCGTCATTACCACCTGTCATTGAGTTTTTTCCACGTGCTCTTCCAATTGCATCAATCTCATCTATAAAAATAATAGAAGGTGATTTTTGTTGAGCTTGTTTAAATAGGTCACGAACTCTAGAAGCACCTACCCCTACAAACATTTCAACGAAATCTGAACCAGAAAGTGAAAAGAAAGGAACACCAGCTTCTCCTGCAACAGCTTTGGCTAATAATGTTTTACCTGTTCCTGGAGGCCCAACTAGTAGAGCTCCCTTTGGAATTTTACCTCCTAAAGAAGTATATTTTTCTGGGTTTTTTAAAAAGTCTACAATCTCTTGTACTTCTTCTTTTGCACCTTCTAAACCAGCTACATTTTCGAATGTAGTTTTCACTTTAGTATCTTTATCAAAAAGCTTAGCCTTTGATTTACCAATGCTAAAAATTTGACCACCTCCACCAGAACCAGCTCCTCCACCAGACATTCTCTTCATAAAAAACAACCAAATAGCAATTAGTATAATGAATGGTAAAAGACCTAATAAAGCGTCAAAAATACTTGTCTTTTCTCTGTTATCTATATCTACAACAAGATTCCTTTTGTCCTTTTCCTCAATTACACCTTGTTCAAAAGTTCTTTGGTCTCCAAAATTGTATTCGTAAACTGCAGAACCTGGTCTATAAAAAGTAGAAGAAGTGAATTTTTTGTGTTTTTGTTTCTTTAATGCTTCTTTAGTCAGATAAATCTGAGCTACATCTCTATTGATAACAACGATTTCTTTGATATCATTATCTTGTAAGATTTCATCAAATTTATTTTTAGAGATACTCTTTGAAGCTAAATCTCCACTACTGAAAAACTGAATTGCGAAAATTGCCAAAATAACGGCTCCATAAATCCAATACGAATTGAATTTAAATTTAGGCATATTTGATTTTTTATCTTTATTTGAATTACTCATCTTTTTAATAAATAGTATTAAACTGGGTTAATTTCAGTGATTTTTGCATCACCCCAAAGGCTTTCAATATCATAATAATCTCTAACATGTTTTTGAAAAATATGTACTACTACATTTACATAATCCATTAAAACCCATTCAGAGATTCCTTGACCCTCTACATGCCATGGTTTATCTTTCACCTCTTTACTTACAACTTTTTGAACTGATCCAGAAATGGCGTTGACCTGTGTGTTTGAGTTACCAGAACAAATTACAAAGTAATCGCAAACGGTATTTTCTATTTCTCTTAAATCTAATAATTGGATGTTTTCTCCTTTAACATCGTCGATTCCTTTAATAATTACAGCGATTAAATCATCTGTACTTACTTGTTTTTTTGTCATTAATTTGTTCTATAATTTAGTGCAAAGTTATTATTTTTTTGCGAGTATTTTATGTAATATTGAACTTGTTTACACAATATTTAATAATTGAAATTAATCAAACTTAATGCCATTGACTCTACAAGTACTTTTTTAAAGGAAATGGTTACAAATTCTAACTTAGAAAATTACACTACTGTTGTTGCTAAAGCACAAACCAAAGGTCGTGGTCAAAGAGAAAGCTCTTGGACATCTGAACCTTATAAAAACCTTACATCTAGTGTGTTTATTAGAGATTTAGATTTACAAATAACCAATCAGAAATATTTTAATTTTGCAATCTGTTTAGCTGTTTATGATGTAATTTCTAAATATATTGACAACCAACTTTTTATTAAATGGCCAAACGATATTCTGTCAGCTAATCAGAAAATTTGTGGAATATTAATTGAAAATTCGATTTCAAAAGGTTTTATCCAGAAATCTATAGTTGGAATTGGAATTAATGTTAATCAAGAAAAATTTCAAGATGATTTAAATAAAGTTTCATCTCTAAAAAATATAACTGGCAAATCATATAATTTAGATGATCTACTAATTAAAGTTGTAAATTCAATAAAAGCTCGAGTAATCCAAGTTATAAATAAAGATTATAAAAACTTAGAATTGGACTATTTAAATGTTTTGTACAAAAAAAACACTCCTAGTATGTTTAAAACTACTGAGAATGTTTTATTTATGGGTAAAATTATAGGCATCTCTTCTTCTGGAAATCTGCAGGTGGAACTTGAAGATGAAACTTTAAAAGAGTTTGGAATTAAAGAAATTTCTTTTGCCTAAATTGTTTCTAAATTATCCGTAAGCGTTTCAATAAAACTGGTTAATGGTTTTTTAACCATCATTGCCATCATTGCATTAAACTTACCTTGAAATTCTAATTGAACTTCTGAAGAATCTTTATCTATGGACTGAATATCAGCCACCAATTGAAAATCTAATTTGTTACTTGCAGCTCCCAAAGTTACATTAGAATATGATGTCTTTGCTTTAAGGACTAACCTAATTTCTGGCATACCTTTTAAGCCGAAAATAAAAGAATCTCCTTCTACCTCAAACTTTTGAATAGATTCTGGCATTAACTGCTCAAAGTTTTTTAAATCTGATAAAAATTCGAAAGTTTCTTTTTGAGATTTCTCAACAACTATTCTAGTACCTTTTATATTCATGCTTATTTATTTTATTGATTCCACTCACTAGGGTTAGCTCTCCATTCTTGTAAAGTAGCTAATTCTTTTTGAGAAATATAATTACTATCTAATGCTTGCTCTAATAAATTCTCGTAATTGCTTAACGTTTTTAAGTTTAAGTTTTTATCCTTAAAATTCTGTGTTGCCACATCAAATCCATAAGAAAAAATAGCAACCATACCTTTTACAACAGCTCCTACCTCTTTTATGGCTGCTACTGCATTTAAACTGCTATTACCTGTACTTATTAAATCTTCAATAACAACTACATTTTGTCCACTTTCTAAATGCCCTTCTATTTGGTTTTTCCTACCATGTTTTTTAGGTACTGGCCTAACATATACGAAAGGGACACCAAGTTCTTGAGCAACCAAAATACCAATTGCTATAGCTCCTGTTGCAACCCCAGCAATTACATCTGGCTTACCATATTCTAATTCTACAATTTTAGCAATTTCTTCCTTTAAGAAAACACGAACAGGAGGATAAGATAAGGTAACTCTATTATCACAATAAATAGGAGATTTCCAACCTGAAGCCCACTGAAAAGGTTCATTAGGACTTAGTTTAATCGCTTTTATTTGCAATAAAAGTTCAGCTGTTTTTTTTGAAGTATCTTTGTTCATAACCATGTCACAAATGTATAAAGTTTTTGTAAATGATAAACCAATAATTATCACATCTTCATCAAAAAATGAAAAAAATCTTCCAACTTATTCATTCTCTGAGATTAATTTTAAGGATGTACTTCTAAAATTACAAGATACATCTACTCTAGGTATTATTCTTATCGCCGCAAATTTAGAACTTGATTGGCAATTATTCATCAAAAATTTAAAAGTAATTCCTGCTGCAGGTGGTTTGGTTTTAAATGATGAAAAATCTGTATTATTTATTTATAGAAATAAAGTTTGGGAATTACCAAAAGGAGGAATAGAAAAAGGGGAATCTAAAGAAATAGCTGCTATTAGAGAAGTAGAAGAAGAATGCGGAATAACCAACTTATCTATACTAAAACAGCTACCAACCACCTATCATATTTATGATTATAAAGGTTTAAATTTAAAACAAACCTTCTGGTTTTTAATGCACTCTAATGATACATCAGCATTAACTCCTCAATTAGAAGAGGGCATTACGAAAGTTGCTTTTCTAAACTCAAAAAAAATTAAAAGTGCACTTTCAAATACATATACTAACATTAAATTAGTATATGATGCTTATAAACAAGCTTAAATCTAAAAAACACACTATATTTGCCAACTTTTAAAAGCCAATAAATTATGACAGAATTCATAAAAAAAATTACACCTAATGTTAAAGACGATGTTTTAGCCGGCATTACTGTTTCTTTAGCTATGATTCCTGAGGTAGTTGCTTTTGCGTTTGTTGCTCAAATAGACCCTTTAGTAGCGCTTTCTGGTGCGTTCATAATAGGTTTAATAACAGCTGTTTTTGGTGGTAGACCAGGTTTAATTTCTGGAGCTGCTGGTGCTGTTGCTGTAATTTTTGTTGCTATGATTTCTGAAGGGCATACAAAAGGCATGTTGTTTGATACACCAGTAGATAACATGGGTTATTTTTACCTATTAGCTTGTGTAATATTAATGGGTATTATCCAGGTTTTTGCAGGTGTTTTTAAACTAGGGAAATTTGTAAGATTAATTCCACACCCAGTAATGATGGGTTTTGTAAATGGATTAGCTATAGTAATCTTCTGGGCTCAAGTAAAAATGTTTTCTCACAAATCTTTATCAATTTCCAGTGAAGGTGTAAATGAATATACTAGTACTTTTATGCAGGGTTCAGAACTTTTTATAATGCTTGGACTTGTTGCTTTAACCATGGGAATTATTTGGCTTTTACCTAAAATCACTAAAAAGATTCCTGCTTCATTAACCGCTATTTTAATAACTACGTTAATTGTTGTATTCTCTGGATTAGAAGTCTCTACTGTTGGTTCGTATATAATAGAAGGAGGAGGAACTGGATTAAAGGGTGAATTCCCAACACCAAGTTTAGAACTTTGGAAAAACTTACCCTTTAATTTAGACACACTAACATTTATTTTACCATTTGCTGTTCTAGCAGCTTCTGTTGGTTTAATAGAATCTTTAATGACCATGAATTTGGTTGATGAATTAACAGAAACTAGGGGAAATGGAAATAAAGAATGCGTAGCTCAAGGAGCAGGAAACATTGTAAGTGGTTTGTTTGGTGGAACAGGTGGTTGTGGAATGATTGGCCAAACCGTAATAAATATAAACGCAGGTGGTAGAGGAAGATTATCTGGCATAATGATGGCTGTTACTTTATTAACTTTTATACTTTTTACAGATAAATTGATAGAACAAGTGCCAATTGCAGCCTTAGTAGGTGTAATGTTTATGATGGTTATTGAAACTTTTGCTTGGTCTAGTTTTAGAATTCTTAAAAAAATACCAAAGTCAGATGCTTTTGTTTTAATAACGGTATCTGCTGTAACCGTTATTTTTGATTTAGCAATAGCCGTTTTTGTTGGTGTAATTATTTCTGCCTTAGTTTTTGCTTGGGAAAACGCTAGAAGAATTAGAGCTAGAAAACGTTTTAAAGAAGATGGTACTAAAGTATATGAGATTTGGGGACCTTTATTTTTTGGAAGCATCTTAGCTTTTAACGAAAAGTTTGATGTTAAAAATGATCCTGATCAAGTAGAAATAGATTTTGTAGAAGCTAGAATATCTGATCATTCTGCTATTGAAGCTATCTTTGCTTTGGTGGAAAAATACCAGGCCTTAAATAAAAAAGTAATTTTAAAACACCTTAGCGAAGATTGTAAAGTATTATTATACAAAGCATCTCCAATCTTTATAGATATTATAGAAGAAGGTATAGATGACCCAAGATATCACCTTGCAGCAAACCCTGAAAAATTCCCTAAACCATTAAGCGAATATAAGTTCTAGAAAAGCACTATATTTGGATAACCAATTTGGTAAACCAATTATATTTGACTTACGTTAAGAATTTTAGTTTCAGTTTTTGCCTTACTTTTATTCTCATTAAACACCAAAGCACAAGTAGTGTTGAGTGCTGATGGAGCAGGAAACACCTACGAACTTATAAATTCTGTTATGGCTCCAAATTACAATGTAGTTAAAGTGCCAGATTGTGTACACACCTCTTTTGGTAGACATATAGATGAAGTCTTTGATACTGATCTAAATAAAAATGTCTTTCGTTTTTTCGCTCATGCTTCTGAAGATAATGATCGATGTAAAACTTTTGACAGGCAACGAACTGAAATAAAATCTTATGACAAAAGCCCAGATAATTTATTAGGCTTAGAAGGTGAAAGACTAATCTATAAATGGAAAATGAAGCTTAGTGCAGACTTTCAAGTTTCACCAAACTTCACACACTTACATCAAATTAAATCTGTTGGAGGTAGTTTTGCATCAATACCAATGTTTACACTAACTGCAAGAAAAGCAACTCCAGATCGTTTAGAATTAAGGTATACCAGTACTAATGATCAAAACACCATGAAAACTGCAGACTTAGATTTATTAAGAGGGAATTGGGTTTCGATTAGTGTTGATTTAACTTACGGTACTAACAGCGATTACGAAATAGAAATTAGAAATATTGCTACAAATGCTGTAATACTTTACTATCAAAATTCGAATTTAGATAACTGGCAAGAAGGTGCTGAATTTGCTAGACCTAAATGGGGTATTTACAGAAGTTTAAACAACGTACAAGACTTAAAAGATGAAGCTGTACTTTTCGCAGATTTTAGCATTGAAGAAACAAACCCGTTATCTACAAATCGTTTCTTCACAAATAAGGCTTTTATTTTGTCTCCTAATCCAGTTAAAAATGATATTAAAATAATTAATACTAATCTAGAGTGTGATTATGTATTAGTTTTTAACAGCTTAGGAAAAAAAGTAACCGAAAAGAAAATAACTACAAGACAAATAAATATTTCAGAATTAAATGCCGGAGCTTATTATTTTATTTTTAAGAATGGATCAAAAATGATAAGTAAAAACAAAGTAATTGTAAAATAATTTTCATAAAATTAAAAGAATTCCTTGAAACTTTTAAAACTAATCTTTTGTGCTATAAACCTTAAAAACAGGAAGCATTAGATGTGTCTTTTCGTAATAAGGTGAATTTTTATAAATATAATCTAATTGCATTCTTGGGTTTTTCTGAAAATATTCATCTTCTTTAAGTTTGTTTTCAAATTCATTTTTCAAAAACTCATTATCTTCTAAGATTTGGGCTGCAACATCTTCAAAAACGTAGGATGAATAACCTTCTTTCTTTTGCAAAACAGTGTCAAAAAAGTTCCAATTAAAAAAAGAATCTGTAGCTTCTGCTTCTAATGTTTCTAGTAAATAACGAACTCCATTTTGAATTGTTGGTATGTATAAATCACCTTTTTGAAATGCTACTTCTTCTATTGAGCTAAATACTTCTGTACTGTAATGTAAATAATGCCCTTCATAAGGTGCACTTCTAGATTTAAAATCTTTCACGTGATTTACAGTAACAACAATTGTTGTATCATTTTTAATCCTTGTGTACTCAATTTGATTGTTATTTAATCTTTCTACAACTTTATGCCAACCTTTAGGTAAAATGTAAGCAACAGGAATTTCAATTTCTTTGGTAACTTTAAACTCATCAAAATACTTTGTTTCTTTTTCAAAAGGTTTGTTTTTGTCGTAAAACAAACGTTTACCATTGGTAACTTTACTGTCTATATAAGAACCTTCAAAACCCTTAAAATTTAGTATTCTGTACTTCTCTCTATCTACAGCATATTGAATAGGATATGTTTTTTTACTTAATAGTCCTGATGTAGCTTTTGCTCTTAAATCTTTAATTTTTTCTGAATTTTCTTCAGTAAAATCAAAAGCAGATAACATAAGCTCATAAGTTTGTTCTACTCTAATTTTATAAGGCTTTAGCATGTGCGTTTCTACCATTAAACCTAATGTATTAAACAAGGTTGTATAGCCTGTAGAATATCTTGGAGAATCGAAAAATTGAGAAAAACCAACTTCTGGTGTATTACCCCAAACATTTACATATGGCGTAATTATAATGTCTTTTTGCTCTAGAGATTTCTCTAAATTTGGCCTCATTTCATTCTGCAAAAAAGAACCTAATTTACCACCCAATTTATTATGCTGGGTAAATAGATGTGTTATTGAATATTGATAATCTGCACCATTACTCACATGATTATCTATAAAAACATCTGGATTTACAGTATGAAAAATATCTGCAAATGCAGCTGAATTCTTAGTATCTTGCTTTATGAAGTCTCTGTTCAAATCGAAATTTCTGGCATTTCCTCTAAAACCATATTCTAAAGGTCCATTTTGATTTGCTCTTGTATGCGAATTTCTATTTAAAGATCCTCCAATATTATACACAGGAATTACACAAATAATCGAATTTTTATATTTCTTTTGTAAAGAATCATTTTTTACAATATCTCTTAACAACATCATAGTAGCATCTATTCCATCAGATTCTCCTGGATGAATTCCATTATTAATTAAAATTCTATTTTTTGCTGAATTTTTAATTTCATCAACATTATAAATTCCATTGCTATCATAAACCACTAAATGTAATGGCTCTCCAGAATCTGTTTGCCCAAAATTAAACAGCGAAATTTCATTATAAACCTCAGACAACTCTGAAAAATATTCTATAACCTCAATATATTCTGGAGTTTCTGTTCCTTTAGACTTTTCGAAAATTGTAGTAAAATCTGCTGATTGTTTAGATGATTTGCTGCAAGAAACCACAAAAATCAAGGTTGAAACCAATAAGGTTTTCAATAAAAATTTGCTCATAAATTATTTTTTTACGCTAACTGCATCAGGCACTAAACCTGTATAATCTCCATTATTTATAATTACATCTCTTACAATTGATGATGAAATGTAACTCTTACCTGAAGATGTTAGTAAGAATACAGTTTCTATTTCTGATAGTTTTCTGTTGGTATGTGCAATGGCTTTTTCGAATTCAAAATCAGCAGGATTTCTTAATCCTCTTAAAATAAATTCAACATTTTGCTCCTTACAAAAATTAACAGTTAAACCTTGGTAAGTTAAAACCTTAATTTTTGGTTCGTCTTTAAAAGCCTTTTCTATAAAACTTTTACGTTCTTCTAAGCTGAACATGTATTTTTTATCTGCATTAATACCAATGGCTATGATTAGCTCATCAAAAAGTTTTACTCCTCTTTCTATAATATCAAAATGACCTAATGTGATAGGATCAAAAGATCCTGGAAAAACTGCTTTTTTCATAATTTTAATTTAATGCCATTTGAATAGCGTTCTCAAAAAGTTGTGCTAAAGAAATACCTGCTTCTTGTGCTTGTTGAGGCAAAATACTTTCTTCAGTTAAACCTGGTACTGTATTAATTTCTAAGAAATGAGGCTCATCATTCACAAAAATATACTCTGCTCTTGTAAAACCAGACATATTTAAAGATTTATATACCTTCTTTGCAACCTCTTCTACTCTATTCTGTTGTTCTTTAGATATTCTTGCAGGCGTAATTTCTTGAGATTTACCTTCGTATTTTGCTTCATAATCAAAGAAATCATTTTCAGAGACAATTTCCGTAATTGGCAGCACTTTTAAATTATTTTTGTATTGAATAACCCCAACTGAAACTTCTGTACCTTCTAAAAAAGATTCAATTAAAATAGCAGAATCTTCTTTATATGCTTTTAAAATACCCACAAAAATCTCCTTTTCTGTGTAAGCCTTAGAAATACCATAACTAGAACCTGCATTATTAGGTTTTATAAAACATGGCAAACCAACTTTCTTAATAATAGCTTCTGTATTAATTAAATCACCTTCATTTAAATAGATAGATTTTGCAGTTTTAACACCATAATCTTTTACAACACTTAATGTGTCTCTTTTATTAAAAGTTAAAGCCATTTGATAAAATGGTGCTGATGTATGAGGAATGTTCAGCAGTTCTAAATAGCTTAAAATCATTCCATTTTCTCCTGGATTACCATGAATTGCGTTAAAAACACAATCAAACTTTATATGCTTTTGATTTATAATACAAGAAAAATCATCTTTATTGATGTTGTATTCTTTGCCATCAGCATCTAAAACAACCCATTTTTCTTTTAAAATATGAATTTTAAAGATATTGTATCTTTTATCATCTAAATTTTTAAAGACAATATTTCCACTTTTAATAGATATGGCAGATTCAGATGAATAACCTCCCATAATAACAGCAATATTTTTTTTCATTAAATTCTATTATTTAAACAAATTTATCAAAATATAAATAGAAACTGCAAAGTTTAGATTTTATATATTTGTATACCTATTTAAAATCGTATTATGCAAATTTTTCAGTTTATTAAAAGTAAGTTGTTTTTTAAACAATTGGTTATTGCTTTAGTCGGTTTTATAGCTGTATTTTTAAGTTTAAAATTTTGGCTTACAACTACTACAAACCATAATCAAAAAATTCAAGTACCTAACTTGGAAAAAATGACAATTGTCGAAGCAGAAAAAAAAATAAAAGAAATAAATTTAGATTATAAAGTTATTGATAGTGCAAGTTATAATCCATTATATCCAAAAAAATCAGTTATAGAACAAACCCCTATTGGAGGAGACTTCGTTAAAGAAAATAGAAAGATATACTTAACATTAAACCCTTCTAAATACAGAGATATTTCAATTCCAGATTTAAATGGTCGTACAAAAAGACAAGCTATTTCAGAATTGAGAGCAATCGGCTTTATAGTAGGTACATCCTATACTTATGTAAAAGATATAGGCAAAGACGTTGTAAGAGGATTAAGACACAATGATAAAATTGTAAATCCGAACGATAAATTACCTAAAAACTCAATTATAGAATTGGTTTTAGGAGATGGAAACAGATAGAAATTAAAGAAGATTTGGAAGAAAACCAAAATTTAGAGTCAGAAAACGACGATTTATATGAACATTATAAGTTTGTTGCTGCTGATGGACAAGAGCCATTAAGAGTAGACAAATTTTTAATGAATTTTATAGAAAATGCAACTAGAAATAAAGTACAGCAAGCTGCAAAAGTAGGTAATGTTTTAGTAAACGAAGTTGCAGTAAAATCGAATCATAAAGTTAAACCAAAAGATGTAGTTCGTGTTGTTTTAGCTTATCCACCTGCAGAAAATTTATTGGTTGCAGAAGATATTCCTTTAGATATTATTCATGAAGATGATGCTGTTATTGTTTTAAATAAACCAGCAGGAATAGTTGTGCATCCAGGTCATGGAAATTATTCTGGAACTTTAGTGAATGGTTTAATTTATCATATAGAAAATTTACCAACCAATTCTAATGAAAGACCAGGTTTAGTTCATAGAATTGATAAAGATACGAGTGGTTTATTAGTAGTTGCAAAAACAGAATTTGCAATGGCTCATTTATCGAAACAGTTTTTTGATAGAACCACAGAACGTTTATACTATGCCTTAGTTTGGGGAAATATAGAAGAAGATGAAGGTAGAATTGAAGGTAATATTGGTAGAAGTTTAAAAAACCGATTGCAGATGGCTGTTTTTCCTGATGGTGATTTTGGAAAGCATGCAGTTACTCATTTTAAAGTTTTAGAGCGCTTAACTTATGTAACTTTAGTGCAGTGTAAATTAGAAACTGGTAGAACACATCAAATTAGAGCACATTTTAAACATATAGGACATACATTATTTAATGATGAAAGATATGGAGGAAATGAAATCTTAAAAGGAACTACTTTTACCAAATACAAACAGTTTGTTCAGAATTGTTTTAAAGTTTTACCAAGACAAGCTTTACATGCCAAAACTTTAGGTTTTACACACCCAACAACAGGAGAATTCTTACGTTTTAATTCAGAAATACCTGATGACATTAAAGAATGTTTAGAAAAATGGAGAACCTACAGTGAGCATTCTAAAGAAGAAATTGAGTAATAAAAACTCACAAAAAATAAAAAACCCATTCTACTTTAGAATGGGTTTTTATTTAAATCTTTGTTTTAACAACATCCAGAACCTGGAGCACAAGTGTTGTTTTGTATATCTGATATTTTAATTCTAGGTTTTTCTGCAGGAATTCCACAAGCATCTAAAGCTAAACATGCCGTTAATTTAGAAGTCAGCAAGAAGTTTTTACTATCAAAATCTAAATTATATTTTCCAATAGTGTCTTTACCTTGATATTCTACTTCAATTTCTAAATCGTCAAATTCAAAAATCTTTTCAGATAGCTGTATTATGTTTAATAGTTTTTCTGGATGTAACCTATGGTCATAATCTTGCTGTTCCCATAATTGAAAGTTAATTACAGATTCGCTTCTTACTTTACCTCCACAATCTATAAAATCTTTTTTTACCCTACCAACTTCTGTAACATGAAAGTGAGGAGCTACTAATTCTCAATTTGGCAATTGAAAACCAATGGATTTTAATTCTTTTAAATGTGTTTTGATTTCTGACAATTTCATGAGTATAAGATTTAAATTTTAGCAAAAATGTATTTCATTTCAGTCGCAATTTGCAAACTTCGTTCTTCGTATTTTTCATTTTGCTGATCAGTATTGTCAAACAATTTAGGATCATCGTAAGTAATAGGAATTCTCTTTTCTGCTCCTGCAATAAACGGGCAATTTCCATCAGCGTGAGAACAAGTCATAATTGCAGCAAAATCAGATTTTGGATTAAAATCATCACTGTATTTCTTAGAAAAAGCAATTATAGGATGTGAATTCTCATCAAACTTAATAGCATAAACTGGGTTGTTAGTTTCAGATAATTTTTGAATTTCAAATCCTTGATTTGCTAAAGTTTCTCCAACTTTAGGAAACATGGCTGTTGTTTCTGTTCCACCTGAATAAGTAACTACATTTTTTACATCAAAAAAAGTTGCCATAGTTTGTGCCCAAATTTGACCTAAATGACTTCTTCTTGAATTATGTGTACAGATAAAATTAATCATAATTGGACTGTTCTCAGATTTTTTTTGAGCTACAAAATCGATTAATGGTTCTAACACCTTTTTTCTTTCAGCTGATATTTCGTCAATATTAAGGTTTTTAATTAATTCTTCTATTTTAGCATTCATTTTATTCTACTTTTTTGTGATGGATTAGCAACAGCTTCCATTAGATTTTTTATTTAAAAATTTACCTAACAAGTTATTTACCTCAGCCCAGTTTTTTTCATCAATACAATAACAAACACTTGTACCTTCTGTGGTCCCTTTGATTAAACCTATTTTTTTTAACTCTTTTAAATGTTGTGAGATTGTTGATTGGGCTAACCCAATATCGTTAACCAAATCTCCACAAACACACTCCTCTAATTTTATTAAGTGTTCTAAAATAGCAACACGAGCAGGATGCCCAATAACTTTTGCGATTAAAGCAATTTTATTTTGTTCTTCTGTAAATATTTCTGATTTTGTTAAACCCACGTTAATTTATTTATTGCAATATTACGATTAAGTAATTAAATAAAAAAGAATTCTATTTATTATTTAAATCAAACATATATCCAACAGAAAGATTAAAGAAACCTGTTGTAAATAAATCAGTTTCATTAGATAATGCCTTAGGTAAATTTAAATTGTAGCCCAATTCAAAATCCCAAGAGTTGGTTGTATATGAAATTGGAAAAGTGATTTGAGTATTTAATAAATCGAAAACATTTTGAGTTGTAGTTATAATTCTTGGTCCTCTAGGACTTCTAACAATGTTTTGAAATGTGATGCTTTGATTAGCGATTATGAAACTAATATTGGGTCTAAAACGAACCGCAAAATTGATGGCTCTTTTTAGTGTAAAGTTCGCAAAACTATTAGATACAATTTGGTAAGATTTATCTGTGCCAAATAAATAAGAACCTGCAATTGTAGTTCCTAATGTTCGTTTTTTATTTCTGACTCCCAAACTAACATCTAAAGAATTTGTAAAAACATCATAACCATCAGCATAAAAGAAATGTGTATAACCTAAATTATAGATGATTTTTTTTTGTTTTCCTAATGTATTAAAGTAACCCAGAGATACACTTGTAAAATCCCAACTTGGGTCAAAATTTTGATAATAAATTCCAGAAACACTAGCATTAAAACCTGAAGAATGATAATATGAAACTTGTGGAATTATATTAAATTGATCTGTACCAGAATCTCGTCCAGAAAAATAAGTATTGCTATTGTAAGAAACAGAGGTATATAAAAAATTGTAAGTAAAATCACTTTCCAATAATTCATCTAAAAACTGTTGGTCGTCGAAAAAAAGTTCATCTATTAAACTATCTATATCATCTAAACTATCTTCTTGTGCATAAGCACAAAAAGAGGTTGCCACTGAAAACAGTAGCAACCCAAAAACTTTTAGTGTTTTTTTTAGTCCTTGATATAAATCAATCATAAATATTTAAAAACTAATTTCTCCTATTTCGTTTTTTCTTTCCTCCATTTGCATTATTTACTCTTGGACCATCATTTAATTCTCCTCTGTCTTTAGAGTTTCTAATTTTATCAATTCGTTGTTTCAACATTTTTCTTTGCTCACCAGTTAAAGTTTTTCTAAAATTTTCTCTGGTTTTGCGTAAACGAACTTGTTGGTTTTGAACCATACTTTTTTGATCTCTAGAGAAAGTGGCTAACAACTGTTTTCTTATTTCAGTTTTAGAGATGCTTTTATCTCTTAAAATAGTTAACTGTTCTTTAGTTAGTGATGCTTTAAAAGCTTCACGATTTGCTTTCATTACTTCTCTCTCTTTCTGTAACAAATCGATTTGCTTTTTTGTCAACTCTTTTTTAATCAAATTATAATTAGAATCTTGAGCAAAAACTGTTTTATGAAAAAGCATCAAACCAATAAAGCTAACTGTTAATATGATGTTTTTTAATTTCATTTTTTAATATTTTATATCATTTCTATTAAAGAAATAGTATTGCTCTTTAAAATCTAAAGTACAAATTTACAAATTAATTAGAACAACTTTCTTTTGCTGCTTCGTATTCAGTTTGATCATTAATAGTAGCTGTAGTTTTATCCTTGTATTGAATATCTACAGGGAAATTTAAAGCTGGTTTTACAGTAGCATCTGGATTTTGTTTTCTCCATCTTCTTAGCTTTTTAAAATCACCTCTTTTAGCAACTTCAATTACGCTTCCATCTTCCATTGTAAAGCTTACAGGCAATACTAATTTAAAACATTTTCTTTTGTCTTTTCCTCTTTTACAAGAATTTTTAACTGCATTTAATTCATCAACATCAATTAAAGTTTGGGTAGAACCATCTTCTTTTAATGTAACATCAACAGGAAAAACTAATTCTGGTCTTTCTGTAACATCTGGATTTTCTTCATACCAAGTTTTAATTAAAGCCCAATCTTCTTTACTGTTTAACGTAATTGAAGAATCATCAGCCATTATAAAATCGATAGGAAAAACAAACTCAAAACACTTGTTTCTTCTTCTTGTTCTTTTTTCGCTAGTGTCATTTAACTGTCTTCCTTGTGTTGAGAAAAAGACATCACTATCAATCTCTTCTTTAGAGGCATCATCAGTTCCAATGGATACTTTAAACCCTAATCCTGCTGCTAATTCTACTTTTTGAATGTAACTATCTGCCAATTCTCCATTAAATGTTGATGAAGTTGCTGATGGTAAACGAGTAGATTTTACAGTAGTTTTAGATGCACTTTCAATTTTTTCTATTAAAGTAGTATCATCAGTAACTTCTACACCTTCAGAATCTGAACAAGATGTAAATAATAAAGCTGATAAAATAAATGCACTAATTGTAAAAAATAAAATACTTGATTTTAAAACGTTGTCTTTGGAAATTGTAGTTTTCATAATATGTAAATTTTAATTAATAAATTGTTTCTATTTACTTAGAACCAACATTTTTAAAATAGTTTGAAAATTTTTTGTTTTTTTTATAAAATAATAGTCTCAAGAAGCTTATCATCCATATAATCATCTAATAATGAATCTTCTACCATTAATGAATTTATAATTAAATTATCTAATTTTTGCTCAGAAAGCTCTGCTTTTACCACAACTTCATCAAATAAAGTAGCATCAGCAAATGCATCTAAATCTTTATCATCTATTAATAAAGACTCTATTAAAACATCATCTTCGAAAGCTAATGACTCTATATATGTTGCATCAAAATCATCTTGATTATTTGAATTCTGTAACCAAACTGTAAGACTCAATATAAAAACTAAAGATGCAGCTGCTATATACCTAAATTGAGAACGCATATAAAACACCAATTGTTTTTTTGGCTGCTTTACTTCTAATGCAACTTCTTGTTTTACTTCTTCTTTAATTTTATCTAAAATAGAAAGTTTAGATTTTTCAAAATATCCTTCAGGAACAGTAGTTCCTAGATATTCTTTATGATGTTGATTGATATCAGAAAAATCTTCTTTTAAAAATTTAGTTGGATTACTTTCAGATTTTATTTTATCTAAAATAGAAAGTTTAGATGTAGAAAAATAACCTTCAGGAATAGCTGTTCCTAAAGACTCCTTATGATGCTTAGAAATATCACCTTGTAAACCTTCTTTAAGAAAGTTCTTTTTGTTGTTATTTTCTGTTGATTTTTCCATAATATAATAGTTAGACCCAACTAATTTGAAATAGTTTGGATTTACATCAAAATTTTTTGTTCAATTATTTTAACACAAGTATAATAGGTTGATTTTAATGTACTTTCTGACACATCTAAAATTTCAGAAATTTGCCGAAAACTTAAATCATCAAAATATTTCATTGTAAAGACTCGTTTTTGTTTTTCTTTAAAACTTGCAATAATTCTATGTAATTTTTTCTGAATTTCACCACCATCAAAATATTCATCTTGAAATAATACTTCTAAATTAGATTCGGAAACTTCATCAATATTATCATATCTTTTTTTATTGTTTTTCTCTAAAAAACGAATGGATTCATTGTACGCAATTCTATACATCCATGTATGTAAACTGCTTTTTCCTTCAAATTTTAAAATGCTTTTATAAATTCTGATAAAAGTATTTTGCAAAACATCATCTGCATTTTCATGAGTAGCAACAATTTTTCTTATATGCCAATACAATCGCTCTTGATATACATCAAGCAATTCACTAAAAGTACTATCTTTTAGTGTAGGGTTTTGTAGCTTTTTAACAAGTTCTATGTCTTTACTCAAATATTTTTTGGTTGGTTTATACTTCTTTTGACCGAAGATAATTCAAAAAGTTTGATTTTTTTATAAAGTAATTTTCAAAATACAATCATTCATCAATTTTTTAAATAGTTTTATCAAAATTAACTTTCTAATATATTTAGGATAAAACTACAATCATTCTTATTTTTACATTTACAATAAATGTAGTCAATGAAAATCATAATATCACCAGCAAAATCTTTAAATTTTGAAAGTAAATCACCGACAAGTTTATATACCCTTCCTCGTTTTTTAAAACAATCTGAAAAGGTAAATAAAAAACTAAAAACACTTTCTAAAAACAAACTGTCAGATTTAATGTCTATTTCAAATGATTTAGCTACGTTAAATTATCAAAGAAATCAAGAATGGGAAACTCCATTTACGTTAGAAAATTCTAAACAAGCTATATATGCTTTTACTGGCGCTGTTTTTCAAGGTATTGATGTAAATACTATCGAAGAGAAAAATATGAGTATACTACAAGATAAACTTAGAATTCTTTCAGGCCTTTATGGTGTTTTAAAACCTTTAGATTTAATTCAGCCTTATCGTTTAGAAATGGGAACAAAACTTAAAATTGGCAGAAAAGATAATCTATATAAGTTTTGGGACGATGCTATAGCTGAGTCCTTAAACAATGAATTAAAAGAAAATGAATTGTTAATAAATCTTGCAAGCTCAGAATACTTTAAAGTAATTCCAAAAAACACACTTAAAGTACCTATGATTACTCCTGTTTTTAAAGATTTTAAAAATGGACAGTATAAAACGATTATGACCTACGCAAAAAAGGCGCGTGGTCTTATGGTTCGCTACATTATAAATCATAACATAAATACTCTACAAGAACTAAAAGGATTTAATGTGGAAAATTATAGATTTTCTGAAGCATTATCTTCTCAATATGAAATTGTTTTTACTCGCTAGATTTCATGACGGACATTACCCACATATGAGGTGCAGTAACTGCAAATAAAACAGCAAATAGACTAGAAGAAAAAAGCTTTAAGTCTGGAGTGAAATAGTAAAGTAATAAAATTCCTAAAGCGCTTATAGCCCAAAATAATAGCGCCTTCTTTACAAATTGTAAAATTGTAATTTTAGTAACCTCACCAGATAAAAATAAAACTTGATGGAGTATTGAAGGTAATGAATGCCATAAAATAAAATAAATAGCAAAACCAAATATTAAAGAAGTTGTTTTAAAAACTAGAAATAAAAACATCAAATAGAAAATTTCTTTGATAATAACTTTTAATGTAATAGAATTTTTAATAAAAAAATATACATTAAATATTAAAAACAAAAGTATACTTATCAGTAGTCCTATTTTAATTATATACAAAGGAATAGAAATACCTACAAGGTCTACCATAATTCTTTTTAATTGGTCCTTAGAATTATAAAAAAGCATTCCAAATACAACAAGCCCATAAATAAAATAGTAGATATTATTGGTTAAACTATTTAGTTTTATTTTTTTTGAAAAATGTTCTTCACCAAAATGGAATGCACTAATTGCAATAAAAATAATTATAGCTAAATAGGGGTGCAAAAAGAACAAGAAAACACATAAAGCAATTAAAATTAGGTAAATAAATAAATTTTTAGAAAATTTATTTTTACCTGTAAAATCTTTTTTAGAGAGTATTAATAAATCATTAGCACCATGTAGTATACCTACTGTTATCACAAGGAAAAAGGCAATTGAATCTTCTACTATTTCCCCAAATTGAATACCAAACCAAAACAGCAAAAATGTAAAAAAAATCATAAAATTTTGGTAATATGTGAAAATTTCATCTCTCATGTTGCAAACATATTAATTTTATATTGTATATTCGTTATGGCTTTTTAAAAAAAAGTTAAACAAAATATTTACTAACTTAATTAATTTATTATGAATTTATCACATTTTTTAGCCGTTTCAAAGATGGCACCAGATGATTATGTAGGGTTTACATTTTTCGTAGGATGCATGGCAATGATGGCTGCATCAGCTTTTTTCTTTTTATCAATGAATAGTTTTGATAAAAAATGGAGAACATCTATTCTAGTTTCTGGTTTAATTACTTTTATTGCAGCTGTTCATTATCTTTACATGAGAGATTATTGGGCTGCAAACGCAGAATCACCTACATTTTTCAGATATGTTGACTGGATCTTAACTGTACCATTAATGTGCGTTGAATTCTATTTAATCTTAAAAGTAGCAGGAGCAAAAAAATCATTAATGTGGAGAATGATTTTATTTTCTGTAATAATGTTGGTAACAGGTTACGTTGGTGAGGTTATAGACAGACCAAACGCTTGGTTATGGGGATTACTTTCTGGAGCTGCTTACTTTGCAATTGCCTACGATATTTGGTTAGGAAGTGCAAAAAAATTAGCTGTAGCAGCTGGAGGATCTGTATTGAAAGCACATAAAGCTTTATGTTGGTTTGTTTTAGTTGGTTGGGTAATTTATCCAATTGGTTATATGGCTGGAACACCAGGATGGTACGAAGGAATTTTTGGAGGATTAAACTTAGATGTTGTTTATAACATTGGAGACGCAATAAACAAAATTGGTTTTGGTTTGGTAGTGTATTCTTTAGCAGTTGAAAACTCTAAATAAATAATATAATCTTTAATATAAAAGTCCTAAAAGTAATTTTTCTTTTGGGACTTTTTTTTTAACAATCTGCCATTCTAACGGTAACTGCTAAACCTCCTTCTGAGGTTTCTTTATAGTTCTTATTCATATCCTTAGCAGTCTCCCACATCGTATCTACTACTTTATCTAAATGCACTAAAGATTCTTTTGGGTTGGTTTCTAAAGCTATTTCTGCAGCGTGAATTGCTTTTATTGCTCCCATAGAATTCCTTTCTATACAAGGTACTTGTACAAGACCTCCAATAGGGTCACAAGTTAAACCTAAATGATGTTCCATTGCTATTTCCGCAGCACACAAAGATTGTGCTGGAGTACCTCCGAGTAATTCAGTTAAAGCACCTGCTGCCATCGCAGAAGAAACCCCTATTTCGGCTTGACAACCACCCATTGCAGCAGAAATGGTTGCATTTTTTTTAAAAATACTACCAATTTCCCCAGCTACCAGAAGAAATTTTTTAACATGTTGAAAATCTGCATTGTGATTTTCTATTACTAAATAATACATTAAAACTGCTGGGATTACTCCTGCACTTCCGTTTGTAGGTGCTGTTACCACTCTTCCTAAAGAAGCATTTACCTCGTTAACAGACAATGCAAAACAACTTACCCATTTTAAAATTTCTCTAAACTTAACTTCAGAACTTCTTAACGCCGTGATCCATTCTTGTGGGTTTGAATATTTTGCATCTTTTATTAATTTTTGATGTGTACTAAATGCTCTTCTTTTTACATTTAGACCACCAGGTAAATTCCCTTCTGAATGACACCCAATGTACATACATTCTAGCATGGTATCCCAAATTCTTCCTAACTCAAATTCAATCTCAGGAGAAGATCTTAACTCCAACTCATTTTTTTGGACGATATCAGAAATCAACAATTGATCTCTTTCACAAAATTCTTCTAACTGAATCGCTCTATTTATTGGGTATGGAAAATTTTTTTTATTAATCTCTATCTCATCTTCTAAAGTGTCATTTTCTTGAATTACAAAGCCCCCACCTATTGAATAATAGGTTTCCGAAGAAATTTCTTTACCTTCAAAAAAACCTCTAAATGTAATTCCATTGGCATGAAATGGTAAAAAAGTTCTGTTAAATTGTATTGAACTCTTAAAAAAAGGGATCCTTTTACCTCCTTTAAATAATATTTCTTCTTGTGTATTAATGCGATCTACAATAATAAAAATATCTTCAATAGGAATATATTCAGGGTCTGCTTCACTTAAACCTAATAGTATTGCCAAGTCCGTAGCATGCCCTTTACCAGTTAAAGAAAGTGAACCATATAAGTCTACCTTAATTTCATCAAACTTATCAAATAGTTGCTGCTTTTTATCTTTTTGTATCCAAGCTTGTGCTGCCTTCCAAGGACCTAGAGTGTGTGAGCTAGATGGACCAACACCTATCTTTAGCATATCAAAAACACTTATAAATTGAGACATTCCTAAATATTTTAATATATTTTATTGTAAATGTAAAAAACATAGCTGCTTCAGCTAGATTTTTTTTAAATTATTAAAATATATAATTAATTACAAATTGTAAACTGATTCTTTGTCAAACTATTTTACTAGCAGGTAATAAACAACTGCGCGATATTTTTTTCGCTCAGATTTTCCAATTGTTTTCATTACCTCTTCGATACCTACATCTAATAATTCAGAATTTGGCAAACCAAGTTTTTTTATTAAAAAATTGTTTTTGACTGTGGTTAATTCTTTGTCATCTGAACCAGATACAGTTTCTGCATCTGCTTTGTAAATAGATGGCCCCAAACCTTTTGTAACAGCTGTTAACAGTTCTAGATTTGCATTTAAGTTCCTGTCATCCATAAATTTTTTGTAGAGCGTAACTTTTTCGTGTAGTTTACTCATATTTTATTTAATAAAGGGTTAATAAATACTGAGGGATGACATTAAATATAATAAAAGCAAATTGATTATTAAAAGAATAACTCTTTAAATTATGTCATGTTGTCATAAGAAACTAACTAAAAACTGACAATTTCTAAACAAACTATAGTTGGCATAGCCTTTGACTAAAAATGTTTGAAAACATTGAAAACAATATTTAATAAAAATAATAATTATGAGTAAAATTATAGGGATTGACTTAGGAACAACAAATTCATGTGTTTCTGTTATGGAAGGTAATGAACCTGTTGTAATTCCTAATGCTGAAGGAAAAAGAACAACTCCATCTATTGTAGCTTTTGTTGAAGGTGGTGAACGTAAAATTGGTGATCCTGCAAAGAGACAAGCAGTAACAAATCCAACAAAAACTGTTTATTCAATAAAACGTTTTATGGGTAATAAGTTCTCTGATTCATCAAAAGAAGTTAAGAGAGTACCTTATAAAGTAGTTAAAGGTGATAATGATACACCAAGGGTAGATATTGATGGTCGCTTATACACACCTCAGGAAATTTCTGCCATGGTATTACAGAAAATGAAAAAAACTGCTGAAGATTATTTAGGAGCAGATGTAACTCAAGCTGTAATTACAGTACCTGCATATTTTAACGATGCGCAAAGACAAGCTACTAAAGAAGCTGGTGAAATTGCTGGTTTAAAAGTAGAAAGAATCATTAATGAACCAACTGCTGCTGCATTAGCTTATGGTATGGATAAAGCAAATGACGATAAAAAGATCGTTGTTTTTGACTTTGGTGGTGGTACACATGATGTATCTATATTAGAATTAGGAGATGGTGTATTTGAAGTATTAGCTACAGATGGTGATACACATTTAGGTGGAGATGATGTTGATGAAAAAATCATTAACTGGTTGGCAGATGAATTTCAAGCAGATGAAAACATGGACTTACGTGAAGACCCAATGGCTTTACAACGTTTAAAAGAGGCTGCAGAAAAAGCTAAAATAGAATTATCTAGTTCTGCTTCTACAGAAATAAACTTACCATATGTAACTGCTACAGCTAGTGGACCAAAACACTTAGTAAGAACACTATCTAGATCTAAATTTGAGCAATTAATAGATGATTTAGTAAAAAGAACTATTGAGCCATGTAAGACTGCATTAAAAAATGCTGACTTATCAACTTCTGAAATTGATGAAATTATTTTAGTAGGTGGTTCTACCAGAATACCAGCTATTCAAGAAGCTGTAGAAAAATTCTTTGGAAAAGCACCAAGTAAAGGAGTTAACCCAGATGAGGTTGTTTCTTTAGGTGCTGCAATTCAAGGTGGAGTTTTATCTGGAGATGTAAAAGATGTATTATTATTAGACGTTACACCTTTATCTTTAGGTATTGAAACAATGGGGAATGTTTTCACAAAATTAATTGATGCAAACACAACTATTCCAACAAAGAAATCTCAAATATTTTCAACTGCAGTAGATAATCAGCCATCTGTAGAAATTCACGTATTACAAGGTGAAAGAGCAATGGCTGCAGATAATAATACAATTGGTCGTTTTCACTTAGATGGATTACCACCAGCACAAAGAGGTGTACCTCAAATTGAAGTAACTTTTGATATTGATGCAAATGGTATTATTAAAGTATCTGCTTTGGATAAAGGTACTAACAAATCTCACGAAATTAGAATTGAAGCTTCATCAGGATTATCTGAAGAGGAAATCGAAAAAATGAGACAAGAAGCAGAAGCAAATGCTGATGCTGATAAAGCCGCAAAAGAAACTGCTGAGAAAATTAATGGAGCTGACTCTATGATTTTTCAAACAGAAAAGCAATTAAAAGAATTTGGTGATAAATTATCTGCGGATAAAAAGGACCCAATTGAAGCTGCTTTAGTAGAATTAAAAGCTGCTCATGAATCTAAAGATCTTGCACAAATTGATGCTGCAATGGAAAAGATTAATGAAGCTTGGAAAGTTGCCTCTGAAGAAATGTATGCTGCTCAAGGTGGTGCAGAAGGTGCTGCTGGAGCTGCAGGCGCAGATCAAGGTCAGCCAGATGCAAGTGTAGATCAAGGAGATAATGTAGAGGATGTAGATTTTGAAGAAGTAAAATAGGCAATCCATCTAAATATATATATTTAGAGTCTAAATAAATGTAAAACGCAATCATTAAGTTGATTGCGTTTTTTTATGCATCTAACAATCATTTTATATCTTTGAGCTAATGAAAAAACTATCTATACTTCTTGCTCTTTTATTGCTCATTAGCTCTTGTGCAAACAAAAAGGAATCTGATTTTAAAATTGGTATTATTTCTGATTGTCAATATTGCAATTGTGAAATAAAGTGGGATAGATACTATAAGAAATCTCCTCAAAGATTAAAAGAAGCTATAATAGAATTAAATAAAGACTCTTTACAATACACTATTCACTTGGGTGATTTTATTGATAAAAACTTTAAAAGTTTAGATAGTATTCTAACAACTTGGGAGACTCTAAAATCAGAAAGCTTTCACGTTTTAGGTAATCATGATTTTGAAGTAGAAGAAAATCAAAAAGAGCAAGTAATTAAAAAACTAAATCTAGAAAAAAGATACTATAGTTTTGTGAGAAACAATTGGAGATTTATAGTTTTAGACGGAAATGATTTAAGTTTTTATGGCGCAATTACAGTTGACAAAAAAAAACAGACAGATTCATTATTCAATTCTTTAAAAGATCTAAACCTTCCATATGTAAAAAAATGGAATGGAGGCTTAAGTAATACTCAGATAAACTGGCTAAAATCTGAATTAGAGGAAGCTCAGCAAGAAAAACAACTAGTAGGCTTTTACTGTCATTTCCCTGTTTATCCAATAGACCAGCATAACATTTGGAACAGAAACCAATTTCTACAGATTATTAAGCCTTATAGAAATATAAAATTCTTTTTTAATGGACACAATCATGCAGGTGCTTATAAATATAAAGATAACATACATTTTTTAACTTTTAAAGGGATGGTTGATACTGAAAATACCTCAGCTTTTGCAAAAGCAAAATTTACAAAAGACACCATTTTTATCGAAGGGTATGAGCGTGAAGTTTCTCGAAAATTAGTAATTCAATAGATGTCTAGCTTTAAAAAGTACAACCCATCCAACTTTTTCAAACACACGTTTTGTGAGTTTAAAGAGGTGAATGACTTTAGTTTTACTGATAATAAATTCTATAAGAGTAAATCTAATAGTAAATATTATTATACAGAAAAGGGTGTTTATAGAAAATCTAATCATTGGGGACGAGTAGCAAATTGTAGGTGGAAATTGATAGCTTTAACTAGCTATAAAAACCAAAAAGAAGTTACTGGGTTTGCAAAATGGACAGATTTTAATTCTATGCAGTCCCTAGAAAAACAATTTGTAATTAGTGTAGATTATAAAACAAATCGTGCTAAGGTAATTTTAAAAGATATAGAAACTAAAGTTAGATCATTTAATTATGCCGAAGCACAACAAAAGTTAAAAGAAGTCAATAAACTTTTAAAAAATGATAGTTGGACGTCTTATTATAATTACGATTCTATCTTTTTGAAAAGAAAAATTATCGAAATGAGAATTAATTCTGATGAAAGTTTAGCTAAAATTAAAATATCATTTAACGAAACATTTAAATAAACTAAAAGTAATTGTACTATTTTTAAGTTTTTAACATTAAAAAATTAAAATGAAATACTTTTTAACCTTTTGTTTTATAACCTATTCCTATTTTTTTTCATTTAATGCACAAGAAGCAAATTTTAATTTAACAATAGAAATTTTGGGGATAAAAACAAATACAGGTAAAGTATATTTGGCACTATATGATAATACAAATGATTTCTTAAAAAAGAAAAGAGAATTTATTGGTGCTAAATCAGAAGTGAAAAACGGAAAATCTATAGTCTTTTTTAAAAATATAAAAAAAGGTGAATATGCTGCCTCTATTTTTTATGACGAAAATAACAATGGCAAAATGGATACTAAATTATTTGGAGTTCCAAAAGAACCTTATGGGTTTTCTAATAATGCAAAAGGATTTATGGGACCACCATCATTCAAAGAAGCAAAATTTACTTTAGCTTCCAATAAGAAAATTAAAATACTTTTAAAATAAAGATTAATAATACGAAAAGGGAGTATTTACTTAATGTATAATTTTTTGAATTAATTTTTCCTTTGCTTGAATATCATCTCCAAAAATCCATTGAAGCACATTATCTTCCCAAATTTCGTTTTTCTCAGTTTCTGATATTAAATCTTTTTCGATAGCTAGATCTAAAATCTTACCTGGATAAGAAGATTGTTTATCACTTTCCATTTCTCCTAAAGGATAAGGATCATCTAATCCCATTAAAACCTGACTAGTTCCCTGTCTTTGAAACATTAATTTTAAAGAATCTGTATCGTGAACAAGTGTGTCAAAAAAGATGTTTTTATGACCTACAGCTTTTCTTGGATGATGTTTCCCTTCAAATAAATCTGGTCTGCCATCAAAACCTTGTATTCTTCTTCCAAGATTAATTTGCGCTAATTGACCTCCATGTGCAAAACAAGTTCTAATGTTTGGAAAACGGTCTTGCATACCATTTAAGGTATAAAAATGATAAGCATCTCCACATTGTGCTAACATCCAAATTAAATGAAAACGCCAATTGGTATTTTCTAATTTTATCATTTTATCTCCATCATAAGGATGAATTTCAATGGCCCTCTATCCGATAAGGCTAAGTTTATAGATCTACCAGCAGAAATATCTACTTTACGTAAATCTGCCCTGCTTTCAAACAACTCAATTTTATAACCTCTTTGTGCTAAACGAAGTGCTAGGAGATTTCCACATAAGCCAGCTCCAATTATAAGTATTTTATCATCTTTATTCATAGAACTAAGTATAAAAAATTAATAATCCTTTAGAATCTCTTTAAGTATAGATACCATTTTATATACATCCTCAAAACTATTATACATAGGTGCAGGTGCACATCTTATTACATTTGGTTCGCGCCAATCTGTAATAATATGTTTATTCATTAACTTTTGATGTAAACTTTTATCCGCATTTTTTACTTGTATTGACAATTGACAACCTCTTTCTGATGGGTTTTTAGGTGTTATTACAGACACTGCATCTGAACCCAATTCTTGAAAAAGAAACTCCATAAAACCTGTAAGTTTTATCGATTTTTCTCTTAAAGCATCCATACCAACTTCTTCAAACATTTCTAAAGAAGCTTTTATTGGAGCCATTGCCAAAATTGGAGGATTACTCAATTGCCAACCTTCTGCTCCAGCCATAACATCGAAAGGCAAACGCATATTAAAACGTGTTTCTTTATTATGATTCCACCAGCCCGCAAAACGTGGTAATTCTTTATTATGTGCGTGCTTCTCATGCACAAAAATACCTGATAAACTTCCAGGACCTGAGTTTAAGTATTTATAGGTACACCAAGCCGCAAAATCTACTCCAGACTCATGTAAATCTGGCTGAATGTTTCCTGCTCCATGAGCTAAATCAATTCCAACTACACATCCTTTAGCATGACCAAGTTCTGTTATCTTCTTAAAATCGAATCTTTGACCTGTGTAATAATTTACACCACCTATAAGTACTAGTGCAATTTCATGACCTTGCTCTTCTAGAATATTCTCTAAATCATTTATTTCTAAAAGATCTTTACCTTTTGGAGGAGACCAATAAATTAAATCTTCTTCAGAAAAACCATGGAATTTTAATTGCGATTGTACAGCATATCTGTCTGATGGAAAAGCATCACTCTCAATTAATATCTTATATCTTTTTTTAGTAGGTCTGTAAAAAGATACCATCAAAAAATGAAGATTGGCTGTAAGTGTATCCATTATAATAACCTCTATAGGTTTTGCACCAACTACTTTTGCCATCATTTTAGATAATGACTCAGGATATGTTACCCAAGGATTCTCACCATCAAAATGACCTTCTACACCTTTTTCTGCCCAATCTTGCAATTCTATATTTATATATTCTTTTGCTTTCTTGGGCTGCAACCCTAAAGAGTTTCCTGTAAAATATAGCCAGTCATTTCCCTGTTTATCTTGTGGAATATGAAATTGAATTCTATATGAAGCCAATTGATCTTCGCTATCTAATTTTTTAGCGAATTCTAGTGTGTTTTTATATTGCATTAAATTATAAAATGATTGTTCTCAAAGATAAACAATCTACTTTATAAAGTTATTTTTGATGGTATAAATTACTATCTTTATAGTACAGAAAAGAAAAAAATCCCTTATGAATTTTGATAAAAAACTCTTTTATTTTATTGCAATTTTGTTTATTTCTTGCAATAATAATTATTTATTAGTTACTGGTTTACAGGGTGTAAACGAAAGTATTAAAGAACAATATGCTCCAGACAAAAGAGTAACAGTTTATGATATTGAAGTAGATTATGATAATGATAAAGTTATTGTAAGTGGTGAAACCGATTCTAAAATAGGTTATCAAAAATTGTTAGATAGTTTAAAAAGTTTAGAGATCGACTTTTTAAATAAAATTCGCGTTTTACCAGACACAATTATTGGAAACGAAATGTATGCCATAGGTAACAACTCTGTATTAAACATAAGGTCTGAACCTAAACATTCAGCTGAATTAGGTACGCAAGGATTGTTAGGAATGTCATTAAAAGTACTAGACAAAAACGAGGATTTTTACAGAATACAAACTCCTGATGGTTATATTTCGTGGGTTGATAAAGGTGGAATTTACAGAATGAATAAAGGCGAATTCGATAATTGGTCTAATTCCAAAAAGATTATTTACACAAATTCAGCTGGTTTTGTGTATGACAGTATTGCAACAACAGATGGTATAATTTCTGACATTACTCTTGGAGGTATTTTAAAATACATTTCTGAAAACAGAAATACTTATGAAGTAGAGTATCCAGATAAAAGAAAGGGTTTTGTTAAGAAAGACGAAGCTAAAGTTTTAACTGAATGGTTAATAAATACAACAGCATCGCAAGAAAGTATAGAAAAAACGGCTAAATCTATGTTGGGATTCCCTTATTTATGGGGAGGAACCTCTAGCAAGGGAATGGATTGCAGTGGTTTTACAAAAATGACTTATTTATTAAATGGTTTTGTTATTCCTAGAGATGCATCTCAACAAATAAATGCAGGTAAAATTGTTGACAATGATTTAGATTTTTCTGATTTACAAAAAGGTGATTTACTATTTTTTGGCACAAAAGCTACAGAAGATAAAAAGCAAAGAGTTGTGCATGTTGGTATTTGGCTAGGTAATAATAAAATGGAATTTATACATTCTTCAGGAAATGTGCATATTAGTTCTATGGATGAGAACAATGCTCTATTTGATGAAAAGAATAAAAATAGATATTTAGGAAGCAGACGTTATTTAGGCGTGAAAGACAAGAATATCATCGATTTGAAAGATGAATTAAAATTATAAAAAAAAGCCTCTCAAAATTGAGAGGCTTTTTTTTATTAATATAGAACTCTAAACTTAATTGTACCTTCTACATTTTTTAATTTTTCTATTACTTCTTTGTTATATTCTTTATCTAAATCTGTAATTACATAACCAACTTTTGGATCTGTAGATAAATATTGACCAGTAATATTTAAATCATATTGAGCTAAAATCTCGTTAATCTTAGCCATAACTCCAGACTTGTTTTTATGAATATGTAAAAAACGATGTGCATTTGTTTGTCTAGGCAAACGAATATTTGGAAAGTTTACAGCATCTACAGTATTACCTGAGTTTATGTAAGCCATAATTTTATTAGGTACAAAATCTGCAATATCTCTTTGAGCCTCTTCTGTGCTACCACCAACATGTGGAGTTAAAATTACATTATCTAAGCCTTTTAATTCTGTTAAGAATTTACCATTTTTTCTTGGTTCTTCAGGATACACGTCAACTGCAGCTCCTGCTAATTTACCGCTTTTTAGAGCTTCTACTAAAACTGGAATATCTACCACAAATCCTCTAGATAAATTTACTAAATGTGCACCATCTTTCATTTGCGCTATTTCTTTATCTCCAAAGAAATTTTTATTGGCTGAATTATCATCTACATGTAAACTAACTGCGTCAGAAATAGACAACAATTCTTCTAAGGTATCTAATTTGGTAGCATTACCTAAAGCTAGCTTATCTTCAACATCATAATAATAAACATCCATCCCTAAGGCTTCTGCCAAGATTGATAGTTGAGAACCAATGTTTCCATAACCAACAATACCTAATTTTTTACCACGAACTTCTCTAGAACCTTCTGATGTTTTTCTCCATTGACCATTGTGAATTTCTGTACTTCTCTGAAACACAGAACGCATTAACATAATAATTTCTCCAATAGCTAACTCAACTACAGAACGTGTATTACTATAAGGTGCATTAAACACAACAATTCCTTTTTCTTTACAAGCTTCTAAATCAATTTGCTTGGTTCCAATACAGAATGCACTTACCACCATTAACTTTTCTGCAGCATCTACTACTTTTTGAGTAACATTAGTTTTAGAACGAATTCCTAAAACGTGAACATCTTTAATTTTTTCAATTAACTCATCTTCGGATAAACTTTTAGAGATCGTTTCTACAGAAAAACCATCTTTAGATAGCTTATCAAATGCATCTGAGTGTATGTTTTCAAGAAGTAAAATTTTAATTCTGTTCTTTGGGTAAGATATATTTCGTGTCAAATCGTTTACGTATAAAAATTCATCTAAATTAGGTGCAATATAATCTGCATTTTCTGTTGTTTTATCTCTGGATACATTTTCTGTGTAAGCAAAAAACTTATCTGCTACTCCTGCTTCACGAGTTACGTAATCACTATAACCATCTCCAATAACTTGTATTTCTCCATCTAAATTCATGTCTTTTAAACATTGAATTTTTCCATTATGCTGTGATAATGGATTTTCATCATCAAAACCAACAATTTTTCCATCACTTGCAAATTTAAACGTATTTGCAAAAACTCTCTCTGAAGGGATGTTATATTCTTTTACAATTGGATCTATAAATTCTTTAAAACCACAAGAAATTACATAAATATCGTTTGAATATAGCTCAAAAAAATCCTTATTCCTTTCTATAGAAGAGGATACCTGCTTTTTTAAATCTGTAATTAACTGAGATAAATCTGCTTCATTTGCCTCTAACAACTTAATTCTTCTTTCTAAAGATTCTGTAAAAGAAATTTCACCATCAATACCAAGGTTGGTAATATCTATGATTTCTTGAATAATTTCTTCTTTCTTTGGATTGTTTTCTAACGTAATTTCTGCTAAAACGTCTAAAGCTTCTACTCTTGTTAAAGTGCTATCAAAATCGAAAATATAGTTTCTTTTTGTAGTGCTCATTATGGTTAATTCTTAATTGAAATTAAAAGAGTAAATCTACAAATTAAACCAAGAAATATAAGGTGCATTTTGAGTTTTATGATATCAATTTTAAAAGAAGAGTATTTTAATCAAAAATTGAAAAATATACATTTATCCTTTTAAAAATTGAGAAATCCTAAAAGAAATAGCCACCAAATTATAGGTAATAATTCTACCCAGAAAGAACTGTAATATTTACTTTGTTCAATTTTAGATCGCATTAAAAAAATTATAACCAGAAAAAAGAACAACATAAATGGCGTATTCAATCTGTTAGAAGAGGGAAATAAATACTCTAAAATTAACGATAAAATTAAAAGTAGCAAGCCAAGTCTTTTAGTTTGATTTACTCCTATTTTTTTGGGAATTGTTTGTAGTGAAATAGCATCGTATTTTACATCTCTAATATCAAAAGGTAAAATTAAAACTACTACCAATAAAAATCTTTGTGAAAATGTAATTATGGTATTCACATCAACAGAAACCTCAGCATCTTCAAGAGGCAATAATACTGTAAATCCTGCCCAAACAAAAGCGACTATAATTACCTTTAAATAACTAATCTGTCTTAAGTTTTTAGCCAAACCACTTAAAAAAGGCACTGCATACAAAATAGTAAGTATGTTAAAGGGAATAGAAATAATTAGAGTTTCAACTTTTATTTTACAGGCATAATAGCACATCAACAAAAAGCAAATTAAAGAAAACACCTGAATTACTTTTAAGCTATCTGTTAAGCTTCTGTGGTGCAGTCTTGCAACTCCTGCATATTTTACAAAATTGTAACCTGTAATAGTACCAAAAAATATAAAATAATCTAAATCTTGATTGAAAGGCAAATTAAAATAAATTTCGGTGATTTTTAAAAAAGCAAACACAGCAAAAGCCACATGAATACTTGCATTTAAGTAAAAATCGAAAACAATTTTAAGAAACCTCATTTCACAAAAATAATGCATCTGTTAATAACATTTAGATTTAGTTAATAATTAACATTATTTGTTGTTAAAATATCAAATTTATACCCTCTAGAATCCTTATTTTTGTTGTTTTAAAAATCGAGTTAATTTTCAACATTTAATTAGCTATAAAATCGATTAAAAATTATCTAAATTAAACTTTATTTAATGAACACTAATTCGTTTCAATTAAGACACATTGGTCCTAGTAATAAGGAGCAAGAAACAATGTTAAAAGCTATTAAAGCAGATAGTTTAGAGCAATTAATTAATGAAACTGTGCCAGATAATATTCGTTTAAAAGACGATTTAGATTTAGCACCAGCCATGAGTGAATATGAGTACTTAGCTCATATTAAAGAACTTTCTGAGAAAAATAAAGTTTTTAAAAGCTACATAGGTTTAGGTTATCATGAAGCAATAGTACCGAGTGTTATACAACGTAACATTTTAGAAAATCCAGGTTGGTATACAGCTTATACTCCTTACCAAGCAGAAATTGCTCAAGGACGTTTAGAAGCTTTATTAAATTATCAAACTATGGTTTGTGATTTAACAGGTATGGAACTGGCTAATGCTTCTTTATTAGATGAGAGTACAGCAGCTGCAGAAGCTATGGCTTTGCTTTTTGATGTTAGAGAGCGTGCAAAGAAAAAAGCAGGAGCCAATAAGTTTTTTGTTTCTGAAGAAATTTTACCTCAAACCTTATCATTATTACAAACTAGATCTACACCAATTGGAATTGAATTAATTGTAGGTAATCATGAAGAATTTACTTTTGATGATGATTTCTTTGGTGCAATTTTACAGTACCCAGGGAAATTAGGTCAAATATTTGATTATGAAGATTTTGTTGCTAAGGCAAACAACAATAATATTAAAGTAGCTGTTGCTGCAGATATTTTATCATTAGTAAAATTAAAAGCACCAGGTGAATTTGGTGCATCTGTAGTTGTTGGTACAACTCAACGTTTTGGAATCCCATTAGGTTATGGAGGACCTCATGCAGCCTTTTTTGCTACGAAAGAAGCGTATAAGAGAAGTATTCCTGGTAGAATTATTGGAGTAACTAAAGATATGAATGGTAAGCGTGCCCTAAGAATGGCATTGCAAACTAGAGAACAACATATTAAGCGTGAAAGAGCAACATCTAACATTTGTACTGCTCAAGTATTATTAGCTGTTATGGCTGGTATGTACGCAGTTTATCACGGTAAAGATGGAATTCAATACATTGCAGACACTGTTCACAACAAAACAAAATTAGTTGCAGACTATTTAGAAAAAGCTGGTTTTAAACAATTAAACACCAGTTATTTTGATACACTTTTAATAGAAATCGAGGAAATACGTTTAAAACCTGTCGCAGAATCTTTTAAAGTTAATTTTAACTATGTTTCTGATCATTTAGTTTCTCTATCTTTAAATGAAGCTACTACAGAAAAAGATTTAATGAACTTATTTACACTTTTTGGTCAACTAAAAGAAAGACCAAATCCTGTACAAGAAGAAAATTACGATAGCTTCTCAAGAATATTAACTCAAGAACCATTTCATTCAGATTTTGAAGTAATTGCAGATAAAGTTGCAAGAAAAACTTCATTCTTAGATAATAAAATCTTTAACACGTATCAATCTGAAACAGATATGATGCGTTACATTAAAAAATTAGAGCGTAAAGATTTGGCTTTAAATCATTCTATGATTTCTTTAGGATCTTGTACAATGAAACTAAATGCTGCTTCAGAGATGTTGCCTTTAAGTAATCCTCAATGGGGTAACATTCATCCTTTTGTTCCATTGTACCAAGCAAGGGGTTACCAAGAGGTATTAATGAAGTTAGAACACCAATTAAATATAGTTACAGGCTTTGCTGGTACATCTTTACAACCAAATTCTGGTGCTCAAGGTGAGTTTGCTGGTTTAATGACAATTAGAGCCTATCATCAATCAAGAGGCGATTCTCATAGAAACATATGTATCATTCCTGCTTCTGCACATGGTACAAACCCTGCTTCTGCAGTAATGGCTGGTATGAAAGTTATCGTAACTAAAACTGCAGAAAATGGAAATATTGATGTGGCTGATTTAAGAGAAAAAGCAGAAAAGCATTCAGATAATTTAGCTGCATTAATGGTTACTTACCCATCTACTCATGGAGTATTTGAAAGCGAAATTCAGGAAATTACAAAAATCATCCATGATCATGGAGGTCAGGTTTATATGGATGGTGCAAATATGAATGCTCAGGTTGGTTTAACAAACCCTGCCACTATTGGTGCAGATGTTTGTCACTTGAATTTACATAAAACATTCGCAATTCCACATGGTGGAGGTGGTCCTGGAGTTGGCCCAATTTGTGTTGCTCCACAACTAGTACCTTTCTTACCTACAAATCCAATCGTAAAAGTTGGAGGTAAGAAACCAATTACAGGAATATCTGCAGCTCCCTGGGGGTCTGCATTAGCTTGTTTAATTTCATATGGGTATATTACAATGCTTGGCTTTAGAGGATTAACAAACTCAACTAAGAATGCCATTTTAAATGCAAATTATGTTAAGGAGCGTTTAAATGGTCATTATGACACTTTATATACAGGTGAAAAAGGAAGGGCAGCTCATGAAATGATTATTGACTGTCGAGACTTTAAACAAAATGGAATTGAAGTTGTTGATATTGCAAAGCGTCTAATAGACTATGGTTTTCATGCCCCAACAGTTTCTTTCCCTGTAAATGGAACAATGATGATTGAACCTACTGAATCTGAGAGTTTGGCAGAGTTAGATCGTTTTTGTGATGCGATGATTGCAATTCGTGAAGAGATAAAAAACGCAGACAAAGAAAATGGAAATAACCCTCTTAAAAATGCACCTCATACTCAAGAAATGTTAACTAATGATGAATGGGATTTCCCATATTCTAGAAAGCAAGCTGCTTTTCCATTAGAATACATAGCAGACAATAAATTCTGGCCAACTGTAAGAAGAGTTGATGATGCTTATGGTGATAGAAATTTAATATGTTCTTGTAATCCTATAGAAGATTATATGTAAAATATAAAATCTATTAAAAATAAAAAAACCACCTTATAAAGTGGTTTTTTTCACTTTTAGGCTATCAATTAAAATTAACTATAAAGTAAAAAGCCAAGTTTTAATTACACCTTTATTGTTATCTAAAATAGTTGATGCTAATTCTTGTTGTTTTTTACACTTAAATTTAAAAGGACTTTCAGTAATGATTAAACCACTTTGACTTTTAATTCGAATGCCTTGACCAGAAATAATATCTTTATTTGGTATAAACTCTTGATTAGGCAAATGTTCTGTAAGTATAACATACTTATACTCTTTTAATTTATTTAAAACTGATTGAACCTCTTCATTAGAAACATGTTGTAGCACTTGCCTTAAAATTACTACATCAGCCTTAGGTAGATCATCTTTAGAAATATCTAAACATTGAAACTCTAAGTTGTTATGAGAATATTTTGCTTTATTATAATTGATAACATTTACTGCAATATCTATAGCTATAAATTTTTTAGAGAAAGCAAATAGTTGCCCACCAATATTAAAATCTCCACAACCTAAATCTAAAACTGTAATTGGCTCTTGAAAGCTTTTAAGAAAATTTATGACAACCTCCAAATAAGGTTCTACTATTATTGGATTATGTGATCCTGATCCAGAATAGAACTCATCCTTATTGCCTCCCCAAAGATTTTGGTCGTAAATCTGCTCCATTGCCTTTTTAGTTGGCCATGTTTTTTTTTTATTTCTATCGTATTCAGTTTTCAAATTAAAATTACTCTTTTTATTTTTATACAATAGTAAAAATAAAAAAACTCCAACAATTTAATGTTGGAGTTTCTATTTTTAAGAATCCTAAAAGATTTACTTTTTGAATTTCTTGTATTTGTTTTTGAATTTATCAATACGACCTGCAGCATCAATAAGTTTAGATTTACCAGTGTAAAATGGGTGAGATGTTCTTGAAATCTCTAATTTTACTAAAGGATACTCTACGCCATCAACTTCTAAAGTCTCTTTAGTGTCTACAGTAGAACGTGTTAAAAAAACATCTTCATTAGACATATCTTTAAAAGCTACCATTCTATAATTTTCTGGATGAATTCCTTTTTTCATTTTATAATATTTTAATTCTTAAATGTTATGTTTGCAGAATAAAGTTGGTAAAGTTTTATCCATTAATATCAAAACAGATTTACTATTTTGAGGATGCAAATTTAAGGATATTTTTCAATTAACAAATAAATAAATTACTTTTATTTAAAATTACATTCAAATTACACCTAAACCTTTGCAAATTAATAGCATGAAATTAATTTAAGCAAGAATTATAATCTATAAAAAAATGAAAAAAATAGTCATTTTAGCCTCATTCATTGTCCTACTATTCACCAGTTGTGATGATACTTATAATTTTAAATTAAAAGTAGACAACAAAACAACTTTAGATAAAAAAATTACAATTACTTTAAGTGAAAAGAATAATAAAATAGTAGACAAAGTACAATATTATATAGATAGTAAAGAAATAGAATCGAATGGCAACTCTTTAACTATAAATACTTCAGATTTTGGCTTAGGAAAACACCAAGTGTCTGCATTAATTTTTTATCCTGGAAAATCAAAAAAAACAAATAACTCCTTCGAAGTTTTTGCTAATAAAAAACCTATTATTTACGATTACGAAATTGTAAATACATTTCCTCATGATATAAACGCATATACACAGGGACTAGAATTTAAGAACGGATTTTTATATGAATCTACAGGTAGACATGGACAATCATCACTAAGAAAAGTTGACATTAAAACCGGTAAAGTACTGCAAAAAGTAAAGCTTGAAGACAAATATTTTGGTGAAGGAATAACAATTGTAAATGATAAAATTATTTGGTTAACCTGGCAGAGCAATAAAGGATTTGTTTATGATTTAAAAACGTTCAAATATGAAGGTGAGTTTAAATACCAGCAAAGTAAAGAAGGCTGGGGATTAACACAAAACGAAACAGAACTTATAAAGTCTGATGGAACTCACAAAATTTGGTTTTTAGATAAAAAAAGTCAAAAAGAGAAAAGAGCCATACAAACCTACACACATGATAGAGCCTTAAGTCAATTAAATGAACTTGAATTTATTAATGGTAAACTATATGCAAATTATTATCAAAAACCAGTAATAGCAATAATAAATCCAATTAATGGTGTTGTAGAAGGGCTAATTAATCTAAAAGGATTAGAAGCTGACATGAGAAAAACTCAAGAACTAGTAGAAAATGATGAAGTCTTAAATGGTATTGCTTATGATCCTGAAAAAAATAGACTTTTTGTAACAGGAAAAAATTGGGGTAATTTATATGAAATCAAATTGACCAAAAAATAATAAATCAATCATTTAAAAGTTCTATTTTTATAAAAACTGTTTTATGCGTTATTTTATTTCGTTTCTAATTTGTCTTGCTTTAATTACAGTTAGTTCTTGCAGAAAAGATTTTTCTACTATACCAAATTTTGGCAGTTTAGAATTTTCTAAAGACACTGTTTTCTTAGATACAGTATTCACTAATATTGGTTCTGCAACTTATAATCTAAAAGTTTACAATAGAGAAAATAATGCTATTACAATACCAAGAATTGCACTAGAAAATGGAACCTCTTCTAACTACAGATTAAATGTAGATGGTATACCTGGTAAAGAATTTAACAACATAGATATTCTTGCAGAAGATAGCATATTTGTTTTCGTCGAAACTACCATTGATGCTAGCTCTATAACAAATCCTTTATATACAGATCGTATTTTGTTTGATACTGGAACAAATCAACAAGACGTAGATTTAGTAACCTTAGTACAAGATGCCAACTTTATTTTTCCAAGAAAAAATCCTATATCAATGAAAATTGATAGCCTTACTTTGGATGGCCAAGCAACCACTATTAAAGGTCGATTTTTAGAGGACTCAGAACTCACTATAACAAATACAAAACCTACTGTTATTTATGGCTATGCAGCTGTTTCCGCAAATAAAACACTTACTATTAATGCAGGTTCACGAATCTACTTTCATGCTAATTCTGGCTTAATTATAGACAAAGAAGCAACTTTGCAAGTAAATGGTACAATAAGTGAAAAAGTTACTTTTCAAGGAGATCGTTTAGAAAATAGTTTTAGTAAAGTTCCTGGTCAATGGGGAACCATTTGGATGCGTGCAGGAAGTAAAAACAACGAAATTAAACACGCTCAAATAAGAAATGGAATTATTGGCATTTTAATTGATAGTGTAGGCTCAGACAACTCACCTACTCTAAAACTAGAAAACTCCGAAATTTACAACAACTCTAATTTTGGAATCTTAGCTAGAGAAACAAATATTGAAGCACACAATGTAGTTGTAGGCTCTGCAGGTCAAGCATCATTAGCTGCCACAGTTGGCGGTACTTATAATTTTACACATGCCACATTTGCTAATTTTTGGAATAATGGAATTAGACAGCTACCTGCTGTCTTAATCAATAATTTTTTCGTATTCCTGGACGATAATGGAAACGAAATTACAGTTGCTAAAGATTTAAATGCTGCAAATTTTACAAATTGTATTTTTGAAGGCAATACAAATATAGAATTCTTAATCGACAAAGTAGATGGCAGTCTATTTAATTATAATATTAAAAACTGTTTAATTTCTTTTAATGACATTAATAATTCTTTTACTGGGAATTTAGAGATGAACTTTTTAAATACAAATTACCAAAATAATATTATTAATGGGTTTTCAGATTTTAGAAACTCCCGAAATGAGGACTTTATCATTGGAGAAGAATCTGCAGCTATTCAAAAAGCAATTATAACACCATTTGCATTAGACATCTTAGGTGTAAATAGAGAAAACACTCCTGCAATTGGGGCTTATCAAAATATTATTTTTGATTAAAAATGATTCAATTTATTTTTTATAAATAACTCCATTTTTCATTACAAAAACAACATGTTCCATTGTAGATATGTTTTCTAATGGGTTATCATTAACTGCAATAATATCTGCAAAAAACCCTTCTGCAATCTGACCAATTTCATCAGACATGTTTAAAATCATAGCATTTGTAATAGTAGCTGCTTGAATAGTTTCCATTGCTGGCATACCACCTTCTACCATAAAACCAAATTCTTTACCATTTACACCATGTTTAAAAACACCTGCGTCTGTACCAAAAGCAATACCTACACCTTTTTTATAAGCTCTACCAAATGTACCTTGTATTTTAGGGCCAACAGCTAAAGCCTTAGGCACAACAATATCTGGATAGAAACCATCTATTTTTGCTTTTTCAGCAACCTCTTTACCTGCTGTAATGGTTGGCACTAAATAAGCATCGTGTTTTATCATTAAATTCATAGTTTCTTCGCTCATGTATGTTCCATGCTCGATAGTTTTAACTCCACCAATAATAGCTCTTTGCATACCTTCATCTCCATGAGCATGAGCTGCAACATGCATGCCATAATCTTTAGCCATTTCACAAATAGCTTTAATTTCATCGATTGTAAATTGAGGATTATCTCCTGATTTAGCAACACTTAACACACCTCCAGTAGCTGTAATTTTAATACAATCAGCACCATTTTTATAACGTTGTCTAACTGCTTTTTTACCATCTTCTACTGAGTTTACAACCCCCTCTTTAGGTCCTGGATTTCTAATTAAAACTCTACTACTACCATTTGTTGGATCTGCATGACCACCTGTTGTAGCCAATGCTTTTCCAGCTGTAAAAACTCTTGGCCCAGGTATTTTACCTGCATTAATTGCATTTCTTAGCGAAATATTTACGCCTGAACCTCCCAAATCTCTAACTGTTGTAAAACCATTTTTTAAAGTGGTTTCAGCAAATTTCACAGAATTGTAAGCAACATCTGCTTCATCTAAAATATATTTATTAATCCTAGTTTTATCATCATACTCCATTTCTAAATGCACATGCATATCTATTAAACCTGGCATAACAACCTTATCTCTTAGATCTATTAAATTGGCACTTTTAGGCAAGATATACCCATCTTTTACTGCTGTAATTTTATTGTCTTTTACTATAATAGTTTTTTCTTTATATATTTTTCCTGACTTGGTATCCAACAATTTACCACATAAAATATAGCTAGTTTGTGCTGAAATAATTTGTGCAATTAAAATCGTAAAAACGATTAAAAATAATTTCTTCATTTATCTTAATTTAATTCTTAAATGTATGAAAAAATAAGTAATTTGCTGTTAATTATAAATAGGAAACAATAATGAAGAATGTTGTAATAACAGGTACAAGTAGAGGTATTGGTTTTGAGCTGGCTCAACAATTTGCCAATAATGATTGTAAGGTACTTGCGTTATCTAGAAATGAGAAACCTTTAAAAGATTTAAATCATAAAAACATTACGACTCTTTCTGTTGATTTAGGAGTTGAATCAAATATTCAAAAAGTTACTTCATTTGTAAATGAGAACTGGAAAAATGTAGATATTTTAATTAACAATGCAGGTAAATTGATTAATAAACCATTTACAGAACTTTCTACTAATGATTTTCTAGAAGTATACAAAGTTAATGTTTTTGGGGTAGCTGAATTAACCAAAGCTATGGTTCCATTTTTGAAACAAAATAGCCACGTAGTTACTATAAGTTCTATGGGTGGTATACAAGGTAGCATGAAATTTCCTGGCTTAGCTGCTTATAGTTCTGCAAAAGGTGCAGTTATTACCTTATCTGAGTTATTAGCAGAGGAGTATAAAGAAGCTGGAATTTCATTTAATGTTTTAGCACTTGGAGCTGTGCAAACAGAGATGTTAGAAGAGGCTTTCCCTGATTATAAAGCACCATTATCTGCAAATGAAATGGCAGATTATATTTACAATTTTTCATTAACAGGTAATAAATTTTATAATGGTAAGATTCTAGAAGTATCTAGTTCTACTCCATAAATTAATGACTTTGAATTCTATTTTATCTAAATACATACCAGAAAATGCTATTATGATGGTTCAATATTTAATTGAACAAAATAATTTTAGCTTAAAAATTGTAAATCAGAGAGAAACCAAACATGGAGATTTTAGAAAAATGCCTGATGGAACTTTTCAAATTACAGTTAACAACAATCTTAATCAATATCAGTTTTTATTAACGCTTGTGCATGAGATTGCACATCACATCACACACCAAAAATTTGGTAGAGTTCAACCTCATGGAAAAGAATGGAAAAAAGTTTTTCAGCACTTAATGCTGCCGTTTTTAAAACCAGATATTTTTAAATATGAAATGCTACCTCATTTAGCTAACTATTTAAAAAAACCAAAGGCAAGCACAGATTCTGATGCAAAATTATCTTTAGCTTTAAGAGAATTTAAACCTAGCTTAGGCAAACATTTTGTATTTGATTTACCTTTTGGACAAGCTTTTCTATTTAAAAATAATATTTATAATAGAGGCAATAAAAGACGAACTCGTTTTGAGTGCTTAAATACTACTAACCAAAAAGTTTATCTCTTTAATCAGAACGTTGAAGTAGAAATTATTAAATAAAGTTATTACTTGCGTTTTATAAAGAGGGTATCTAACTTCATTTCTTGCTGTAACCACGCTCTTAGTTCCAACTCTTTTTTAATTAATGTAGAATCTTTTATGGTTTTATTCCACTTTATAATAGCAAGAGGTATTGTATCTATTTTTATAAAATCTTTAGACGACAATACTCTAGAAAAATCGATAGCCTCAATTTCGTTATATCTAATTTTTGCATCTTTTACAATTCTACTAAATGCTATAGCCTTTTGATTTTTACTTAATGCATTTTGCTCTATGCTAGCATTTAATGAAGAAATTGTTTGTTGTAATTCTGTAATTTGTTTTTGTAAGCCCGCAATTATATTTTTACTTTCTTGTAGTTCTTCTTTTTTCTCTTTGTAGGCTGTAGTTATTAATTCAAAACTTTTTGTATCACTCCCTTTGATTTCAAGGTTGAATTCTTTTAAACTATTATAAGCAATATTGTTTGTTAATTCGTTCTGCAAATCATTATAAGTAGCATCAGAAACCTCATTAAAAAAATTCAATTTTATTTTTTTATCTTCTAATTTAGAAATATCAAAATCAATTAAAGTAAGTGCGTTATTACTTTTTACCTCATTTTTAATAAAAATCTCAATTTGATTATTTATTTTATTTTCCTTGAAAACATTAATAAAGGTAAATATAGCAGGTATCATAACTGCAATACCAACAACCGTAGCAATAGTAGAATATCTTTTTCTCTTAGCAGCATTGGCGTACTTATGCATAGGAAAACGTAGCAACTTCATTACTAAAAAAGTAGCTAAGGCAATAAAAATCGTATTGATTGTAAATAAATACAGTGCTCCTAAAAAATAAATGAAATTTCCTTTTGCCAACCCATAACCTGCAGTACATAAAGGAGGCATTAAAGCTGTTGCTATAGCTACTCCAAAAATCACTGAAGCAATAGTTCCTTTCTTGGTCCTAGCAACCATAAATGCTAGTCCTCCAAAAAATGCAATTAAAACATCTCTAATATCTGGACTAACTCTACCCAATAACTCAGAATTATCTTCACTTAACGGAAAAAAATAAAAAAACAAAAAAGAAGCAAATAAACTTAAACCAATCATAATACCTAGATTGATTAAAGATTTTTTGAAAGTCTCTATATCATTCAGGGCAAAAGACATTCCAATACCTAAAATTGGACCCATTAAAGGAGATATTAACATGGCTCCAATAACAACTGCTGTAGAGTCAGCGTTTAAGCCTATAGACGCCACAAAAACTGCAAAAATTAAAATCCAAGCAGTTGCTCCTTTAAAAGGAATATCTGCTTTTATAGCTTCTAATGTTGCCTCATGATCTGTGTCTTCTCTAAAATCAAAAAGTTCAATTAAAAATAGTTTTATACTGTGAAGTAAACCTTTTGCGTCTTCTTTAACAGTATTAGTGATTACCTCTTCTTTAGATAAAGATCCGTCTACGGTTTTCTTAATTTCTTTTTCCATTAATTTATTATAAATACTTTGTTAAGATACAAATAAGCATCTTAACAAGATGCTGTTATTCAAGATGAATTTTATCAATTTCCAGCTGAAAAGATTCTGCTTTTTTATTCCCAAATAAAAAAGAAATCTGTGCTAATGTATTTGAAGAAAAGTTTTCAATATTTACCCTATTACCCCTAAACACTGGGTATAAGTCTTTTAATTCTATTTGTATAAATTCCCAATCCCCAGTTGTTTTTATTTGCTTTACAAAAGAGTAATACTTACTTTTATCATCTTTTATTCTAAACTGATATGTTTTTCCATCTCCTTTAACATGCATAACTATTTTAGTATATGGAGTAATATCCAATTCTCCTAAATTATATCGTACAGAAGAAAATCCTCCATTATTTTTTAAGGAAATCGATCCATAAAAAAAACCATTTCCGTTTTTATTAATCTTAAAGTTCCCATTAGACTTTCCTCCCATAACAACGTCATCAACGATTTGCCATGACTTTAAATTAGAATTATGAGAAAAATCTACTAAAACAAAAGACGAACTTAGCATGAAAATGAGATTTAAAATATAAATAGATATTGATTTCATATTCTAAAAATAATGTAATTTTAGCAAAATAAGATATATAAACTAAAAAAACTCCGTAAATAAATACAGAGTTTTTGTGACCGGGCTGGGGCTCGAACCCAGGACCCTCTCCTTAAAAGGGAGATGCTCTACCAACTGAGCTACCAGGTCATTTCTTTTCGTTTAAGCGGGTGCAAATATATAAGTTATTTTATAAAAAACAAATGATATTATAAATTTGTTTCATTTAAATAAGCTTGCCTTACTTTCTTAAATAGATTAGAGGAATAAACAAAGTTTACAACAGCTTCATTATCAGTTTTAAACATTTCCTCACTACTCCCTTCCCATTCTTTTATTCCGTCTTTTAAAAAAATAATTTTTTCCCCAATTTCCATTACAGAATTCATATCATGTGTGTTTATAACTGTAGTAATTTGATATTCTTCGGTAATTTCTTGAATTAGATTATCAATTACTATTGCGGTTTGTGGATCCAAACCAGAATTTGGCTCGTCACAAAACAAGTATTTTGGTTTCATAACAATAGCTCTTGCAATTGCGACTCTTTTTTGCATCCCTCCAGATAGCTCTGCAGGAAATCTATGATTGGATTGTTTTAAATTTACACGATCTAAAACAAAATTTACACGGTCTAACATTTCTGATTGTGTCTGATTGGTAAACATCTTTAAAGGAAACATTACATTCTCTTCAACAGTCTGAGAATCAAACAATGCGCTTCCTTGAAAAACCATACCAATCTCTTGCCTCCACTGTCTTTTTTCTTCTATACTAAAATTTGTGTTTAGCCTTCCATCAAAAGCTATACTTCCAGATTCAGGATGATGTAGACCAATAAGAGACTTTAAAAATACTGTTTTACCAGCACCACTCTGCCCAATAATTAAATTTGTTTTTCCAGGATGAAAAGTGGTAGAAATTCCTTTTAAAACCTCTACATTACCAAATCCTTTTCTTAAATCTTTTACCTCTATCATTTATGTAAGTAACATTTGAGTTAGCAAATAATTTGTAATAACAATTAATATTGTTGTCCAAACTACAGATTGAGTACTTGCTTTACCAACAGCAATAGATCCTCCTTTTACATAATAACCATGATAAGAGGGTACAGTTGCAATTAAAAAAGCAAAAACTAATGTCTTAATTAGTGCATAAGCAATTAAAAAAGGATTAAAATCAGTTTGCAAACCTTCAATATAACTTACACCACTAAACAAACCTGATAATACGCCAGCTAACCAGCCTCCAAACATTCCTAAAACCATACCCAAAGTTATAAGAAAAGGGTAAAAAAATAGAGTAGCTATTACTTTTGGTAACACTAAATGGTTTAGCGAATTGATACCCATTACTTCAAGCGCATCTATTTGCTCAGTTACTCTCATTGTTCCAATACTTGAAGTTATATAAGAACCAACTTTACCTGCTAGTATTATTGAACAAAAAGTAGGGGCAAACTCTAAAATTATAGAACGTTTTGCAGCAAACCCAATAAGTGATTCAGGTATAAAAGCACTATCTAAGTTTAAAGCTGTTTGAAGTGCAATAACCCCTCCAATGAAAAAAGAAATAAATAAAATAATACCAATTGACTTTAGACCTAACTCTTCAACTTCTCTTAGCAATGCATCATAAAATATTCTTGCTTTTTGTGGTCTTCTAAAAACCTGTTTAAGCATCATATAATATTTACCAATATGCTCTATATAATTCATAGCTTAAATTTAAAGCTAAATTAAGAAATAACATTAATACAATATCAAATTCCCATATTCAAAATAAAAAAAATTATTTTTGTATTCTAAAATGATAATATCATGAAAAAATTATTCTTATATATTACGATCTCTTTTTTATGTTTAAGTTTTACAGGAAATGAAACTGTAAAAACAAAACCAAAATTAGTTATTGGATTAGTTATAGACCAAATGAGATACGATTATTTAACACGATTTTCAGATCGTTTTTCTGAAGGTGGCTTTAAAAGACTATTAAATGATGGATTTTCTTTAGAAAATGCTCATTATAACTTAATACCAACATATACAGCAGTTGGACACGCTTCTATTTATACAGGAACAACCCCAACAAATCATGGAATTATCTCAAATAATTGGTATGATAAATTTTTAAAAAAAACTATATATTGTGTAGATGACAGAAGATATGAAACTGTTGGAAATCGAGGGAATTCTGGACAAAAATCACCAAAAAGAATGTTTACTTCTACGCTTGCAGATCAGCTAAAACTTCATCAAATCTCTAAAGGAAAATCTATTGGAATTGCAATTAAAGATAGGTCTGCTATTTTGCCTGCCGGACATACTGCAAATGGTGCATATTGGTTTGAGGGTGGAAATGAAGGTAAGTTTATTACGAGTTCTTTCTATATGGATCATTTACCTAAATGGGTTGAAGAATTTAACACTTCTGGAAAAGCAGACAGCTATTTATCTAAACCTTGGAATACATTGTTTCCTTTAGAAACTTATAGCAGAAGTATATCTGATAATAATGAATTTGAAGGCCTGTTTAAAGGAGAAACTTCACCTACATTTCCTCATAATATTCCTAAACTTAGAGAAAGAAATGGAAATTTTAGCATCTTAAAAGGAATCCCTGAAGGAAATACATTTACAATAGATTTTGCAAAAGCCGCTATTCTCGGTGAAAATTTAGGAATGTCCAATCATACAGATTTTTTAGCCATTAGTTTTTCTTCTACAGATTATATTGGACACCAATATGGTCCAGCATCTGTAGAGATAGAGGATACTTACTTAAAATTAGATAAAGATCTTTCCAATTTTCTAAACTTTTTAGACGATAAAATTGGTAAGGATAATTACACTATTTTTTTAACAGCAGATCACGCTGCAGTTCATGTACCTTCCTATTTACAATCCCTTAAAATTCCTGCACATTATTTTAATACAAAAGTATTTTATAATACAATTAATAAGATCACACAAAAATACTTTAATTCGAAAGAACTTGTAGAGAATATCTCTAACTATCAAATATTTCTAAATAAAGAAAAAATTGAAACATTAGGATTCACAAAAAATGAGATAGCAAAGCGAATTGTCAATGAGCTAGAAAGTCTTGAAGGGATTTATAAGGCAGTTACCGCAAAAACATTACAAACTAATCATTTTTCTGAAGGAATGATGAATTCCCTTCAAAATGGATACAATCAAAAACTATCTGGAGACGTTTTATTAGTGCCATATCCTGCAACATTAACTAGAGGTAAAACAGGTACATCTCATGGCTCTGGTTATTCTTATGACACCCATATACCTATTATCTTTTATGGAAAAGGAATTGAAAATGGAATGTCAAAAAAGCGATATGAAATTGTAGATATTGCTCCTACAATAGCAAACCTACTAGGTATTGAAGCACCAAATTCAGCAACAGGAAAAATTATTGAAAAAGCACTAAAACCAAAATAAATGAATAAAAAAGTATTTTTTTTATTTATTCTATTTTGCCTTTTAAATAAAATACAGGCTCAAATTACCGATTTTAAAACTAAATTTGAATTACCTTCTGAAGTATCAGAATCTTCTGGTTTATTGTTTTTGAATGGTAAAATAGTCACTCATAATGATAGTGGAGATGCTGCCAAACTTTATGAATTAGACAGTTTAACCGGAAATTTACTTAGAACTATAAATATCTCTAACGCAACAAATATAGATTGGGAAGATATTACAGAAGATGAAAACTATATTTATATTGGCGATTTTGGGAATAACAATGGTAACAGAACCGACTTAAAAATAATCAGAATTGCAAAAGCAGATTACTTAAACAGTGATTCTGTAACTGCGGATTTTATTACTTTTAGTTATGAAAATCAAACTGATTTTTCAATTAGAACCAATCAACATAATTTTGATGCTGAAGGTTTTGTGGTCATAAACAATTCACTTTTTATATTTACTAAAAATTGGGTGGATTTTAGAACTAATTTATACAAAATACCCAAAACAATTGGCGATTATACTGCAGAAAAAATCAGTACTGCAAATGTAGAAGGATTAATTACAGGAGCTACAGTAAATAGCAGAGCTTATTTACTTTGTGGGTATAATTCTACAGCAGTTCCTTTTATAATTTACATTGAAAGAAGTACTATTTTTGCAGATAATATTTTTAATGCTGGTTTCAATAAAACTTCACTTAACTCAAACGAATTAGAACAATTTAGTCAAGTTGAAGCAATAACCTCATTTGATAATGGTAAATTCTATATCTCTAGAGAAAAAGTAACTAGAAATGGAATTAATCTACTTCAAAAACTTTATGAATTTAAAGATGATAGATTAAAAACCTTAAACACAGATGAGCATAAGTTGAAAGATCTAGAAATTTCTCCAAATCCAACTTCTGGGGTTATTAATATTACTAACTCAGAAGGTATAAATAATCTATCAATTTATAATGCCTTAGGGAAAAAGGTTATTCAAAAAACGAATGTTAATTCTCAAATAAATATAAGTCACTTTCCTAAAGGAATATATTTATTGAGAGTTTGTTTTAAAGATTCATCAACAATAGTTAAGAGGTTAATTAAGCTTTAAAGTGGGAAATTTGTTGATGTTTTTTTATTGCCTTTTGAGATAATACAATGCCTATTATTAAAGAAACAAAAGCACCAATTGCTATACCAGGAATAAAGTTGATGAATAGAAAAAAGTCATAAGCTCCATGGAATAATGTAGCGACTACCAAACCAATTAAATTGTATTTTACCCTACAATCAGAAAACTTAGCTTTACCCATAAAATAGCCCATTAAAATTCCGAAAGTAGCATGTGCAGGAACTGCTGAAAATGCTCTAGTTAAACCAGTTGTTACTCCAAATTGGGATATATATAACACATTTTCTAAAGCTGCAAACCCCATAGAAACAACCACTGCATATACAATACCATCAAATGGTTCATTAAAATCAGTTTTCTTTTGTGCATAATATTTTACAATAATATATTTAGAGAACTCTTCTACCAAAGCAACTACAAAAAAGGCTTTAACAAATTGTTGTAAAATACTTTTTTGATCTGTAAGAGGAAAAATAATATTGGCTATAAAACCAAGAAGTAAGGTTATTATTATACTAACAACAGCACCTAAGAAAAAAATTTTAACCAATAACCCAATTGGTTTTTTTTCGTATTTATCTTTTACATAAATGTAAATTAAAATAACTATGATAGGAGCTAGAGCAATTAGCAATAAAGACATCTTTTATTTATTGTTTTGGTAAAAATACTTCAGCCATCATACATCTTGCACTTCCACCACCACAGGTTTCTATAGTTGATAACGAACTAGAAACTATTTTACAGTGTTTCTCTATTCTATAAACTTGATCTTTTGTTAAAGAATCATAAGCAGCTTGACTCATAATTAAAATACGTTCATTATCACTTCCTTGAACTTGCAACATATTTCCTGCAAAATTAGTTACTTGATCTTCAGAAATATCAATAACTTCTTTTTTATCTTCTTTTAAGGATTTTAAAACTTGTTTGCGTTCTTTTTTATTATCTATAGAAGACAAACAAATTACAGTAAAAGTCTCTGCAACACACATCATAATATTTGTATGATAAATAGCTTCTCTAGTACCATTTACGGTCTGATTTGCTGTAAAAATTACTGGTGTATATTCAAAATCTTCACAAAACTCTATAAACAAATCTTCATCTGCTCTTGGAGATAGCGCACAATAAGCTTTACGATTTTCTCTATCTAAAATCATACTTCCTGTTCCCTCTAAAAATACATCTTGCTCTTCTGCAGAAGTATAGTCTAAAACATTCTCTATAAGAAATCCATTTTCTTCTAGTGTATCTAAAACATCTTCTCTTCTCTCTAATCTTCTATTTTCTGCAAACATAGGATATATGGCTACACTACCATTTTCATGAAATGATATCCAATTATTAGGAAAAATTGAATCAGGTGTATCGCTTTCTAAATTATCATCTATTGTAATTACTTGAATTCCTTCACTTTTAAGTTTTGTTACATAATTATCAAACTCAAGCTGGGCTTTTTTATTAATCTCTAAACTCTTTATTTCTAGATCCTCTTGATAGTAATTGTTTACTGCGGTTTGTTCATTCATTCTGAAGCTTACAGGACGAATCATGAGTATTGTGTTCGTAGTTTGTTGCATATCCTTCTAATTAATCACTAAAAATACTTCTTGATTATTGAATAAAATTAAACTCTTATTAATGGCATTGTAGAACAGCGTAATAGCCCCTCTTGCTTAGCAATTTCTGAGTATTGTACTTCTTCTACAGTAAATCCGTTATTTCTTAACCAGGAATTTAAACGAAAAAAGTGTTTTTCAGAAATAACAATATCTTCTGATATTGAAAAAATATTACTATTCATTTGATACATTTCCTCTTTAGTAATTTCGAAAATGTTATCCTCACCAAAAAAGTTTTTTATCCATTGATAGTCTTCTTCTTTTAAAAATCCATTCTTATGTAAAATTGCTTTATTTTTTCCTATTGGCTGAAAACAACAATCTAAATGCAGTGCATTTTCTTTTGCATTAGTATTAGATTTTCTTAACTCAAATGATTTTACAATTTTATTTGGAAATAATTTTTGTATTGCATTCATAGCATTAACATTTGTTCTTGCAGTAATAAATTCTGGATAATCTACTCCTGAATACGTTCCTATGAATATATAGTTATTCCAAGGCATTACATCCCCTCCTTCTACATGACATTCTTCTGGAAGTTGAATTATATCTTTTGGATTAATTAAATCCAAAACATGTTGAATAGCGAAATATTCTTTTTCTCTATCAGGTAATATATTCGCTCTAACCAATTTATTATCAATTACAAAAGCGATATCTCTAGAAAATATTTGGTTATAATTTTCTATCACATTAGGTCTATAAATATCTACATTATATTTCTTTAATATTGTAGCTACTTCCTCCATTTCTTGAACCATATCTTGTTCTTTAGGATATGTTCCTGCTAAGACATGTTCTAGACTTTTAGGGTCATAACATTCTTCTGGTTTAGGAATGGGTCCATTGTTCTTTGCGATACCTAAAATAACAGCTTTTAATTTAGAAGTTTCGTTAGTAATATTTAATTCTAGCATTTTATTAGTTATAAAAAAAGCTTCATAAATTATGAAGCTTTCAATTTTATAGTAAAAATAATATTTTATTATCTGTTTTCAATAGATGTAAAAGACCTTTCTGTTTGACCTGTATAAATTTGACGTGGTCTACCTATTGGTTCTTTATTCAATCTCATTTCTTTCCATTGTGCAATCCAACCAGGTAAACGCCCTAAAGCAAACATTACTGTAAACATTTCTACAGGAATACCCATAGCTCTGTAAATTATACCTGAATAGAAATCTACATTAGGATATAGTTTACGATCTACGAAGTAAGGATCTTTTAATGCTTCTTTCTCTAATCCTTTAGCTATTTCTAAAATTGGATCATCAACACCTAAACTATTTAATACTTCATCAGCTGCTTTCTTTATGATTTTTGCTCTAGGATCAAAATTTTTATAAACCCTATGACCAAAACCCATTAATCTAAATGAATCATTTTTATCTTTAGCTTTAGCCATGTATTTTTTAGTATCTCCACCATCTTCTTTAATAGCCTCTAACATTTCTAGTACAGCTTGATTAGCACCTCCATGTAATGGGCCCCAAAGTGCAGAAATACCAGCAGATAAAGATGCAAATAATCCAGCATGAGATGAACCTACAATTCTTACTGTAGATGTAGAACAGTTTTGCTCATGATCAGCATGTAAGATTAATAATTTATCTAAGGCATCTTTTACTATTGTATTAATTTCATAATCTTCATTTGGTTGCTCAAACATCATTTTCATAATATTCTCTACATATCCTAAAGATTTAGAACCATAGTTTAAAGGCAATCCTTGTTTTTTACGCATTGTCCAAGCAACTAAAACAGGAAATTTACCTAAAATTTTAACAATAGCTCTGTACATATCCTCTTCTGAATCTACATTCACTGAAGAAGGATTAAATGCTGTTAATGCACTTGTTAAAGAAGACAAGATCCCCATAGGGTGGGCTGTCTTCGGAAAGGCATCTAAAATCTTTTTTACATCATCATCTACAACTGATTTAGATTTAATATCCGTATGAAATTTATCTAGTTGTTCAGACGTCGGTAAGTTCCCAAAAATTAATGCGTAAGCTACTTCAAGAAAGACTGCTTTTTCAGCCAATTGTTCTATTGGATATCCTCTATATCTTAAAATACCTTTTTCTCCATCTAAAAAAGTAATAGCACTTTCACAAGAGCCTGTATTCTTAAAACCAGGATCAATTGTAATAACTCCATTTGTTGCTCCTCTTAAAGATTTTATATCAATAGCAACTTCGTCTTCTGTTCCTTTTATTAGTGGAAATTCATAAGAATTTTCTCCAATTTTTAAATTCGCTTTATCTAGCATTTAGGTAATAATTTTATTAAATTTTTATTTCGACGAAGATACCATAAAAAAAAATTTTTTAAAAGTATAGAGTTATAGATTTTTTTAAATTAAATAATAAGGTTAGTTTATTTAACAATATCTTAATAAAAAAGCCTTGTAACATAATTACAAGGCCTTAACAAAATAAATAACTTAACATTTATATTTTAAAAGCATTTTCTTTTGGAAAATAAGCAGTTGCTCCAAGAGCTTCTTCAATTCTAAGTAATTGATTGTATTTTGCCATTCTATCTGAACGAGAAGCAGATCCTGTTTTTATTTGTCCACAATTTAACGCCACAGCTAAATCTGCAATAGTATTATCTTCTGTTTCTCCTGATCTATGAGACATTACTGAAGTATACCCTGCATTTTTAGCCATATTAACGGCAGCAATAGTTTCTGTTAAAGTACCAATTTGATTTACTTTAATTAAAATTGAATTGGCAATACCATTATCAATACCTCTAGATAAGCGCTCTACATTAGTTACAAATAAATCGTCTCCTACTAGTTGAACTTTATCTCCAAGTTTATCAGTTAAATACTTCCATCCTTCCCAATCGTTTTCATCCATTCCGTCTTCAATTGATATAATTGGATAGTTGGCAGCTAATTCAGCAAGATAATCTGCCTGCTCTTTACTAGATCTTACTACACCAGATTCTCCTTCAAACTTCGTATAATCATAATTTCCATCTACATAAAATTCAGCAGCTGCACAATCTAAAGCAATCATTATTTCATCTCCAAAAGAATATCCAGCATTACTAACTGCTAAAGCTATAGTATCTAGAGCATCTTCTGTTCCTTCTAATGTTGGTGCAAAACCACCTTCATCTCCAACTGCTGTAGAAAGATTTCTATGGTGTAAAACTTTTTTTAGATGATGAAAAATTTCAGATCCCATTTTCATGGCCTCAGAAAAATTAGTAGCTTTTACAGGCATAACCATAAACTCTTGAAATGCAATAGGTGCATCTGAATGCGAACCACCATTAATTATATTCATCATAGGAACAGGTAAGGTATTTGCAGAAACACCACCAATATATCTGTACAATGGTAAACCTAACTCATTTGCTGCTGCCTTTGCTGCAGCCAAAGAAACACCTAAAATTGCATTTGCCCCTAAATTGGATTTATTGCTAGTGCCATCTAAATCTATCATTAACTGATCTATTGCATTTTGTTCAAAAACAGAAACACCTAAAAGCTCTTGTGCAATTAAATTATTCACATTAGATACGGCTTTTAGCACACCTTTACCCATATAATCTTTGCCTCCATCTCTAAGTTCTACAGCTTCATGTTCTCCTGTTGAAGCCCCTGAAGGAACAGCAGCTCTTCCCATAACACCGTTTTCTGTAATTACATCTACTTCTACTGTTGGGTTTCCTCTTGAATCAAATATTTGACGCGCATGTACACTAATAATTATACTCATTTTATTTTATTTAAAACTCATTTTTGATGAGACTAAGTTAATACGGCTAAATTACAAATTATAAAAAATAATTGATTGAATGCTAAGATGAATTTACGAAAACGTTTGCTGAAATTTCAGCAAAAAAAACCCACTTAATAAATTAAGTGGGAAAAATTGCTATGAAAAAGAAATGTGATTTTAACATCACAATTCAAATTTAAATAATATTATTCATTTATAAAAATAAAAACGATAAAAACCATTTTTAAAATAACAAACAACTTAAATATCAGGATAAACTGTTTTTAACTTTTGTAATATTTTCTATAAATTGGTCAAATAAATATACAGAATCATTAGGGCCAGGACTAGCCTCTGGGTGATACTGTACAGAAAAAATATTTTTATCTTTTAAACGAATACCTGCTACTGTATTATCGTTTAAATGAATATGTGTAATTTCTACATTAGAATTTGCTTCAGTCTCCTCTTTATTAATTGCAAAACCATGATTTTGCGAGGTTATTTCTCCTCTGCCTGTTATTAAATTCTTAATAGGATGATTTATTCCTCTATGACCATTATGCATTTTATAAGTAGAAATACCGTTAGCTAATGCAATTACTTGATGCCCCAAACAAATTCCAAAAAGAGGCAAATCTCTTTTAATAATTTCTTTTGCCAATTCAACAGCTTCTTCTAAAGGTTCAGGATCTCCAGGTCCATTTGAGATAAAATATCCATCAGGATTAAAACCTTCTAGATCTGAGAAAGTTGAGTTATATGGGAATACTTTAATGTAGGCTCCTCTCTTTGCAAGATTCCTTAAAATATTTTTCTTTATACCAATATCTAAGGCCGAAATTTTAATAGGAGCATTTTCGTCTCCAATAAAATAGGGTTCTTTAGTAGAAACTTTTGAAGCCAATTCTAAACCTTCCATACTTGGTATAGCAGCTAATTGTTTTTTAAGTTCATCAATATTATCTACATCTGTAGATATGATTGCATTCATAGCTCCATTGTCTCTAATATAAGATACAAGTGCTCTTGTATCTACATCTGAAATTGCAACTAATTCGTGTTTTCTAAACCAATCTAATAGATTACTATCAGAATCCACTCTAGAGTGTATAAAACTAAAATTTCTACATATTAATCCTGAAATTTTAATTGAATCTGATTCAACCTCTAAATCATTTACCCCATAGTTACCAATATGAGCATTTGTCGTTACCATTAACTGACCAAAATAAGAAGGATCTGTAAAAATCTCTTGGTATCCTGTCATTCCAGTATTAAAACATATTTCACCTGTAGCTGAACCATCTGTTCCAACAGATTTACCATAGAAGACTGTACCATCTGCTAATAATACTAATGCCTTTTTTCTTTGTTGATATTTCATTTATAATTCTGTTAATTTTCTGCTCATACAGAAAAAGTGTTACAAAAATAAGCTTATTGATATTTTTAAGCTAAAAGAGTTATTATTTTTTATTTACAAAAAAAGGGATAAACGTAAACGCTTATCCCTTTATATGTTTAAAAATTTTCATTTTTTATTCTTCTGATTTCTCTTCAGTTGAAGTAGCTTCTACTTGAGCAGTTTCTGCTTTCTTAGAACCTCCTCTTCTACTTCTACGTGTAGACTTTTTAGCTTTTTCGCCTTTAGGGTTGTAAAGTTCGTTATAATCAACTAACTCAACCATAGCCATAGGGGCATTATCTCCTTGACGATTTCCTAACTTAATAATACGAATATAACCACCTGGTCTGTCAGCAACTTTTACAGAAATTTCTCTAAAAAGTTCTGTTACTGCATACTTATCACGTAAATAAGAAAATACAGTACGTCTATTGTGAGTAGTATCTGCTTTAGATTTAGTAATTAATGGCTCTACAAAAACTCTTAATGCTTTTGCTTTTGCAACTGTAGTATTAATACGTTTGTGCTCTATTAAAGAACAAGCCATATTTGCTAACATCGCTTTTCTATGCGCTGTTTTTCTACCTAAATGATTGTGTTTTTTTCCGTGTCTCATGACGTTTGTTTATTCTTTCATCTTGCATCTACCCATTTTGAGGAGCAAACTACGAAAGGTTAATCTCTATCTAATTTATATTTTGTTAAATCCATTCCAAAACTTAGACCTTTAACAATAACTAATTCTTCTAGCTCTGTTAATGATTTTTTACCAAAATTTCTAAATTTCATTAAATCACTCTTGTTAAAAGAAACTAAATCACCTAAAGTATCTACTTCTGCTGCTTTTAAACAATTTAAAGCTCTTACAGATAAATCCATATCAATTAATCTAGTTTTTAATAACTGACGCATGTGTAATGATTCCTCATCATATGTTTCAGTTTGTGCAATTTCATCAGCCTCTAAAGTAATACGCTCATCAGAGAATAACATAAAGTGGTGAATTAATATTTTTGCAGCCTCTGTTAAGGCATCCTTTGGATTAATTGAACCATCAGTATCAATATCGAAAACTAATTTTTCATAATCTGTTTTTTGCTCAACACGAAAGTTTTCGATTGCATATTTTACATTCTTTATAGGAGTGTAAATAGAGTCTGTAAAGATTGTTCCTATTGGAGCTGAAACTTTCTTATTTTCTTCTGCAGGTACAAATCCTCTCCCTTTTTCAATCGTAATTTCTGCGTTTAATTTAACAGATTTATCCATGTTACAGATTACTAAATCTGGATTCAATACTTGAAAACCTGAAATAAACTTCTGTAAATCTCCAGCAGTAAACTGCTCTTGACCAGATACTGAAACTGATACAGTTTCTCTATCTGTTTCATCAATCTGCTTCTTAAAACGAACTTGTTTTAAGTTTAATATAATTTCAGTAACGTCTTCAACAATTCCTGAAACTGTTGAAAATTCATGTTCAACACCATCAATTCTTAATGATGTAATTGCAAAACCTTCTAATGAAGATAATAAAACTCTTCTTAAAGCATTACCTACGGTTAATCCAAAACCTGGTTCTAAAGGTCTAAATTCAAATCTACCAGAAAAATCTGTAGACTCAATCATTATTACTTTATCTGGTTTTTGAAAATTTAAAATTGCCATTTGTTCTTCTTTTTAATTGTTATTTAGTTGCGCGGTTTTCGGTGTGAAGAAATACTTAAAACCCTTTGGCTAAATACCAATATGATTAATTTATTACTTAGAATATAATTCTACGATTAACTGCTCTTTAATGTTCTCAGGAATCTGTAATCTTTCAGGTACTTTTACAAAAGTTCCTGTTTTGGTATCATTATTCCATGTTAACCATTCAAAAACATTATTATTAGACGCTAATGCATCTTTAATAGCTACTAAAGATTTAGATTTCTCTCTAACTGCAACTACATCTCCTTCTTTTAAACTGTAAGATGGAATGTTAACAATTTCTCCGTTAACAGTAATGTGTCTATGGGAAACTAATTGACGAGCTCCACTTCTAGAGTTAGAAACTCCCATTCTATAAACTACGTTGTCTAAACGAGATTCACATAATTGTAATAGAATCTCACCAGTAATTCCTTGAGAAGCTGAAGCTTTTTTAAATAAGTTACTGAACTGACGCTCTAATATACCATAAGTATATTTTGCTTTCTGCTTCTCCATTAATTGAGTTGCATATTCAGATTTCTTTCCTCTTCTTCTAGCATTACCATGCTGTCCTGGAGGAAAATTTCTTTTTTCGAAGTTTTTGTCTTCGCCAAAAATTGCTTCGCCAAATTTACGAGCTATTTTAGTTTTTGGTCCTGTATATCTTGCCATTTCTTTTTGTGTTAAGATTAGGGATTATGAATTAAGGCTTATCCTTCGAAAATCTTATTCCTAATCGATTAAAATATAATTATACTCTTCTTCTTTTTGGTGGACGACACCCATTATGAGGAATTGGTGTAACATCAATAATTTCTGTTACTTCAATACCAGCATTATGGATAGATCTTATTGCAGATTCTCTACCATTACCAGGTCCTTTAACATAAACTTTTACCTTACGTAAACCTGCTTCCTTTGCAACGTTAGCACAATCTTCTGCTGCTAATTGAGCTGCATATGGAGTATTCTTTTTAGAACCTCTAAAACCCATTTTACCAGCAGATGACCATGAAATTACATCACCTTTTTTATTTGTTAAAGAAATAATGATATTGTTAAAAGTTGCACTTACGTGAGCTTCTCCAATTGCATCAATTATAACTTTACGTTTTTTTGAACTTGCTTTTGCCATAATATTAATTGTTTAGCTATCACTTTATAGTAAATTGTATAAAATACGGCACACTATTAGTTGATAACTCGTTTAATCTCTAACTTATTTCTTCTTGTTAGCTACAGTTTTTCTCTTACCTTTTCTTGTACGAGAATTGTTTTTTGTTCTTTGACCTCTTAAAGGAAGTCCTAATCTATGACGAATTCCACGCTGACAACCAATATCCATCAAGCGTTTGATGTTTATTTGTACTTCAGAACGTAATTCCCCTTCAATTGTGAAAGATCCTACTTGTTCTCTAATTGCTGCGATTTGACCATCTGTCCAATCTTGAACTTTGATACTTTCATCAACTTTTGCTTCTGCTAAAACTTTTTTAGCTCTACTGTTTCCTATACCAAAGATGTAAGTTAAAGCAATAACTCCTCTTTTATTCTTTGGAATATCAATACCTGCTATTCTTGCCATATTAATTAGTTATTAGTTGTTGGCTTTTGTTAGTTAATTTTAATTAAACAGTTAATTAATATATAACGTATAAAACCAACTTCTACTTTATCCTTGTCTTTGTTTAAATCTAGGATTCTGTTTGTTAATTACGTATAATCTACCTTTTCTGCGAACTATTTTGCAGTCGGCACTTCTCTTTTTTACTGATGCTCTTACTTTCATCTGTTTTGTTTTTAGTATCTGTAAGTAATTCTTGCTTTTGTTAAATCGTATGGACTCATTTCTAATTTTACCTTATCTCCGGGTAAAAGTTTAATATAATGCATACGCATTTTACCTGATATATGAGCTGTAACAATATGACCGTTTTCTAATTCTACACGAAACATTGCATTTGATAATGCTTCTGTAATTGTCCCATCTTGTTGAATTGCTGATTGTTTAGCCATACTATTTATTCGATTTTCTATTGCTATTTCCTGTTTTCATTAAACCATCATAGTGACGATTTAATAAATAAGAATTAATTTGTTGTAATGTATCTATTGCAACACCAACCATAATGATTAATGATGTACCTCCATAAAACATTGCCCAGCTTTGTTGTACTCCAAACTGGACTACAATTGCTGGTAATATTGATAAAGCTGCTAAAAATAAAGAACCCGGAAAAGTAATTCTTGATAAAACAGAATCTAAACGTTCAGCTGTATCTTTTCCTGGTCTAATTCCTGGTATAAAACCACCACTTCTTTTTAGATCTTCAGCCATTTTATTCGTAGGAATAGTGATTGCTGTATAAAAGAAACTAAAAATGATGATTAATAGTGCAAAAATAACATTATAACCTAGACCATTAATGTCTTGCAAACTAGCCATAAATGGAAACCTTTGAGCTAAAGCCATAGGTACAAACATTATTGCCTGAGCAAAAATTATTGGCATTACACCAGCTGCATTTAACTTTAATGGTATGTAATCTCTACTTCCTGCAACATTTTGTGTATTTCCTACAACTGTTCTTCTAGCGTACTGGACTGCAATCTTTCTAACAGCGGTAACTAGTAATACAGTAAGTAAAATAACCACAAACCAAACAATAATCTCAATTAAAATCATCATGATTCCACCTGCACCAGCATTTGTTGTTTTAGCAACAAACTCTTGTAAAAATGCTGCAGGGAAATTAGCAATAATACCTACAGTAATAAGTAGTGATATTCCATTACCTACACCTTTGTCCGTAATACGCTCTCCTAACCACATAGCAAATATTGTACCTGCAGTTAAAATGATAATTGATGAAACCCAAAATGTAGCACCACTAACTAAAAAAGCTTCTGGTCCTAATCCGAATTGTGTTTTTATAGCTGTAATATACGTTGGTGCTTGTACCAAAGTAATAGCTATTGTTAACCATCTTGTTATTTGTGTAATTTTTTTACGTCCACTTTCTCCATCTTTCTGTAATTTTTGCAAATAAGGAACTGCTATTCCCATTAACTGAACTACAATAGAAGCAGAAATATAAGGCATAATACCAAGTGCCATTACTGACGCTCTAGCAAATGCCCCTCCTGTAAATGCATTCAATAAACCTAAAAGACCACCATCAGTACTTTCCTTTAAAGCCGCAAGTTGTAATGGATCCACTCCTGGTAAAGGAACAGCAGCCATAAAACGATAAACGGCAATTAAACCTATTGTTAAAAGAATTTTGTTTTTTAATTCTTCAATACTAAAAATGTCTTTTAATCTATTAATAAAATTCATCATTTACGAGATCTTATAAAGTAACAGCTTCTCCTCCAGCAGCTTCAATAGCGGCTTTTGCTGATGCTGTAAATTTATGAACAGTTATATTTAATTTAGCTTTTAACTCACCATTACCTAATATTTTTACCAGGTCATTCTTACCCGCTAATCTATTAGCTATTAGTATATCTAAATCAACTGAATCTTTGATTTTCCCTGCATCAACTAAAGACTGTAATTTATCTAAATTGATGCCTTGGTATTCTTTTCTGTTAAGATTAGTGAAACCAAACTTTGGTACACGTCTTTGTAAAGGCATTTGACCACCTTCAAAACCTATTTTTCTAGAATAACCTGATCGAGATTTAGCCCCTTTGTGACCTCTTGTAGAAGTTCCTCCATGACCAGAACCTTCACCACGTGCGATTCTTTTCCCTTTTTTAACAGATCCTTCTGCTGGTGTTAAGTTATGTAAACTACTCATTTTAAATATCTTATTTTAATTTCTCTACAGAAACTAAATGTGAAACTCTATTTACCATACCAACAATTGATGGAGTTGCCTCGTGCTCAACAGATTGGTTCATCCTACGTAAACCTAATGCTTCTAAAGTTCTTTTTTGATTCTTTAAACGCCCGATTTGACTTTTTACTTGTGTAACTTTAATTTTTGTCATCTCTACTAGATTTATCCGTTAAATACTTTTTCTAAAGATATACCTCTTTGCTTTGCTATTGCAACAGCACTTCTTAATTGAAGTAAAGCGTCAAAAGTTGCTTTAACAGCATTATGAGGATTAGAAGATCCTTGAGACTTAGATAACACGTCTTGTATCCCAACTGATTCTAATACTGCACGTACCGCACCACCAGCAATAACCCCTGTACCAGGAGAAGCAGGTTTAATGAATACTTTTGCACCACCAAACTTACCTTTTTGTTCGTGCGGTAAAGTACCTTCAAGAATTGGTATTCTTACTAAATTTTTCTTTGCGTCTTCTACAGCTTTTGCTATTGCAGATGAAACATCCTTTGATTTTCCTAATCCGTGACCTACAACTCCGTTACCATCACCAACAACAACAATAGCAGAAAAACCGAATGCTCTACCACCTTTTGTTACTTTAGTTACACGCTGTACACCAACTAATCTATCTACAAGCTCTAATCCGCTTGGTTTAACTCTTTCTACGTTTTTATAACCTTGCATAATTTCTTAAAATTTTAAACCAGCTTCTCTTGCAGCATCTGCTAATACTTTGACTCTACCATGGTATAAATAACCATTTCTATCAAAAGCAACAGTTTCGACTCCTACTTTTGTAGCTTTTTCTGCAATTGTTTTACCTACTATAGTAGCTGCTTCAACTTTTGTTGTTGCTTTTAAATCTTTATCTCTAGATGAAACTGAAGCTAAAGTAACCCCATTTACATCATCTACTAATTGAGCATAAATCTCTTTATTACTTCTGTAAACTGACAATCTTGGTTTAGTTGCTGTACCAGAAACAATTTTTCTAATTCTATGCTTAATTCTAATTCTTCTTTGTAGCTTTGATAATGCCATAATGCTATATATTATGCAGACTTACCTGCTTTTCTTCTTAATACTTCACCAACAAACTTAACACCTTTACCTTTATAAGGCTCTGGAACTCTGAAAGAACGAATCTTTGCAGCAACTTGACCAACTAATTGTTTGTCAAACGAAGATAACTTAATGATTGGGTTTTTCCCTTTCTCTGATATAGTTTCAACTTTAACCTCTGGAGCTAAGTTTAGAATTATATTATGAGAGAAACCTAAAGCTAAATCTAATTTTTGACCTTGATTAGAAGCTCTATAACCAACTCCAACTAATTCCAAATCTTTAGTCCATCCTTTAGAAACACCTTCAATCATATTATTGATTAAAGCTCTCATTAAACCGTGTTGTGCTTTGTGATCTTTGCTTTCTGATGCTCTATCTAAAGTAATAACATCATTTTCAATCTTTACAGTAATACCTTCAGAAATTGTTTGAGATAATTCTCCTAATTTACCTTTTACTGTAATTACGTTTTCATTAATGTTTACATCTACACCTTGTGCTATGCTAACTGGGTTTTTTCCAATTCTACTCATCTCTTAAGGTTTAATAAACGTAACATAAAACTTCACCTCCAACATTCTCTTGTTTTGCTTTTTTGTTTGTCATTACACCTTTAGATGTAGAAACAATAGCAATACCAAGTCCGTTTAATACTCTTGGCATCTCTGAAGAGCCAACATATTTACGTAAACCAGGAGTACTAATTCGTTGAATTTTTCTAATAACTGACTCTTTTGTGTCTTTGTCATATTTTAAAGCAATCTTGATGGTTCCTTGAACTTTATCATCGTTAAATTGATAACTTAAAATATAACCTTGATCAAACAAGATTTTTGTCATCTCCTTCTTCAAATTTGAAGCAGGGATTTCAACTACTCTGTGACCTGCAGCGATAGCATTTCTTACTCTAGTAAGATAATCCGCGATTGGATCTGTATACATAATTAATTAAATTGCGATTATGGTTTTCATCTTTCTCTATTTACACTACAGATTTCTCTGTGAAACATGAACCTTTAATCAGTTAAAATTCTAATACTCAAAAAAAATAGAGCGCGCAAAGATACACATTCTATTTTTATTAAAAGATTTAAATCAAATTTTCTACCAACTTGCTTTTTTAACACCTGGTATTAAACCTTGATTTGCCATTTCACGAAAAGTTACACGCGAAATACCAAATTGTCTCATATATCCTTTAGGACGACCAGTTAATTTACACCTATTGTGTAATCTAATTGGTGATGCATTTTTTGGTAATTTTTGTAATGCTTCATAATCGCCAGCTTCTTTTAAAGCTTTTCTTTTTTCAGCATATTTAGCAACTGTACGTTCTCTTTTGCGCTCACGCGCTTTCATTGATTCTTTAGCCATTTCTTAATTTTTTTTGAATGGTAAACCTAATTCTCCTAATAATGACTTCGCTTCTTTATCAGTATTTGCAGATGTTACAAATGTAATATCCATACCGTTAATTTTTTTAACTTGATCAATATTAATTTCTGGATAAATGATTTGTTCTGTAACTCCTAAATTGTAATTACCTCTTCCGTCAAACCCATTAGCTTTTATACCGTTAAAGTCTCTAACACGTGGTAAAGAAGCAGTAACTAACCTGTCTAAAAATTCATACATCTTATCTCCTCTTAACGTAACTTTTACACCAATTGGCATACCCTTACGTAATTTAAAAGATGCAACATCTTTTTTAGACATTGTAGAAATCGCTTTCTGACCAGTAATCTTAGTCAACTCCTCTACAGCATAATCTATTAATTTCTTATCTGCGATTGCAGCACCAACACCTTTAGAAACAACAATCTTTTCTAATTTAGGTACTTGCATTACATTCTTATAGCTGAATTCTTCAGTAAGACTTTTAATAACTCTTTCTTTATATTCCGCTTTTAATCTTGGTACGTAACTCATGATTAATTCTATTTATTCGTTTTTTTAGAGATTCTAGTCTTAGACTCCCCATCAACATTATAACCAACTCTTACAGCTACACCATCTTCTACCAACATAACGTTAGAAATATGCAATGATGCTTCTTTCTTTACAATACCGCCTTGAGGACTTTGAGCACTAGGTTTAGTGTGTTTAGAAACTAAATTCACACCTTCTACTAATACTCTATGCTTATCTTTGATAATTTGTAAAACTTTACCTTCAGATCCTTTATGATCACCTGCAATAACCTTTACAGTATCTCCTGATTTTATTTTGAACTTCTTCATTTGTGTAATAGTTTAAAGCACTTCAGGTGCTAATGATACAATTTTCATAAATTGCTTATCACGAAGCTCACGTGCAACAGGTCCAAAAACACGAGTTCCTCTCATCTCCTCTGTAGGGTTCAAAAGTACACAAGCGTTATCGTCAAATCTAATATAAGATCCGTCTTTACGTCTAACTTCTTTTTTAGTTCTTACAACAACTGCTCTAGATACTTGACCTTTCTTTACAGTTCCGTTTGGAGTTGCAGATTTAACAGATACAACAATCTTGTCTCCAATGCTTGCGTAACGTTTTTTTGTTCCTCCTAAAACTCTAATTACTAAAACTTCTTTTGCTCCAGTATTGTCTGCTACTTTTAATCTTGATTCTGTCTGTAACATATTATTTAGCTCTTTCTAGGATTTCTACTAATCTCCAACGTTTAGATTTACTCATAGGTCTTGTTTCCATGATCCTAACAGTATCTCCTTCGTTGCAATCATTCTGTTCGTCGTGTGCAACATACTTTTTCGTTTTTAAAACGAATTTACCGTACATTGGGTGTTTTACTCTTTTCGTTTCAGAAACAACAATAGATTTCTCCATTTTGCTACTAGAAACAACACCAATTCTCTCTTTTCTAAGATTTCTTTTTTCCATCTTTAAAACTGACTATAGAATTATTGTAATTCTCTTTTTGTTAATTCTGTTGCAATTCTTGCTACAGTTCTTCTTAAACTTCTCAACTGCAATGGATTCTCCATAGGAGTGATTGCGTGAGTCATTTTAAGATCGGTATAATTTTTTTGCAACGCTACCAACTTTTCATTTAGATCAGCTGTAGATAATTCTTTAATTTCTGATTGTTTCATTTTATTTAGAATTATGCGTTAATATCAAAATCTCTTGCGATTACAAACTTCGTTCTTACAGGAAGTTTTTGCGCAGCTAAACGAAGTGCTTCTTTTGCAACATCCATTGGTACACCACCAACTTCAAACAAAATTCTACCTGGTTTAATTACTGCTACGAAATGATCTGGAGCACCCTTACCCTTACCCATACGAACCTCTAAAGGTTTCTTTGTAATAGGTTTATCCGGAAAGATTTTAATCCATAACTGACCTTCTCTTTTCATATGACGAGTAGCTGCAATACGAGCTGCTTCAATCTGACGTGAAGTTAATAAATTCTGGTCCAAAGATTTTATACCAAACATTCCGTTAGAAAGTTGATTACCTCTTTGAGAGTTTCCAGACATATTTCCTTTGCCTTTCTGTACCTTACGATATTTTACTCTTTTTGGCTGTAACATTTTTAATTTCTAGTTTAAAAATTATTTTCTTCTACGTGGTTGACGTTTAGATCTATCACCACCTTTACCACCTTGCTTTTTAGACAAACCAACTAACGGAGATAATTCTCTTTTTCCATAAACCTCACCTTTCATTATCCATACTTTTACACCTAATCTACCATAGGTTGTATGCGCTTCAACTAAAGCATAATCAATGTCAGCTCTAAAAGTAGAAAGAGGAATTCTACCTTCTTTAAAATGTTCTGATCTAGCCATCTCTGCACCATTTAAACGACCTGAAATCTGAATTTTTATTCCTTCAGCATTCATACGCATAGTAGCAGCAATTGCCATTTTTATTGCTCTCTTGTAAGAAATTCTATTTTCAATTTGACGAGCAACACTAGTTGCAACTAATCTTGCATCTAATTCTGGACGTTTAATTTCAAAAATATTAATTTGAACCTCTTTACCTGTAATTTTTTTAAGCTCTTCCTTTAACTTATCTACTTCCTGACCTCCTTTACCAATAATAATTCCTGGACGTGCAGTTGTAATAGTAACGGTTACAAGTTTTAAAGTACGCTCTATAATTACTCTAGAAACACTTGCTTTAGATAATCTAGCATGAATATACTTTCTTATCTTATCATCTTCAGCAATTTTATCTCCGTAGTCATTTGCACCATACCAGTTAGATTCCCAACCTCTGATGATTCCTAAACGATTCCCTATTGGATTTGTTTTTTGTCCCATTTCTACTTTGATTAATTACTTAAATTTTTACTACCTAACTCTAAAGTTACGTGATTAGAACGCTTACGAATTCTATGAGCACGGCCTTGTGGAGCTGGTCTTAATCTTTTTAACATACCTGCGCTATCTACACAAATAGACTTTACGAATAAACCAGCATCTTCAATAGATGAATCTTCATTCTTTGCTTGCCAATTTGCAATTGCAGATAACAATAACTTCTCTAAATTAATAGATGCCTCTTTAGGGCTGAATTTTAAGATTTGTAAAGCTTTTTCAACTTCAACACCTCTTACCTGATCAGCAACTAAACGCATTTTTCTTGGTGATGTAGGACAGTTAGTAAGCTTAGCGAAAGCACGTTGCTTTCTGTCTGCTTTTAACTGATCTGCCATATTTTTTTTACGAACTCCCATTTCCTACTATTTTTTACCTTTATTTTTTGCACCTGCATGTCCTCTAAAAGAACGTGTTGGTGAAAATTCGCCTAATTTATGCCCTACCATATTTTCAGTAACGTAAACTGGTACAAACTGACGCCCATTATGAACAGCAATTGTTTGACCAACGAAATCTGGAGTTATCATACTTGCTCTTGACCAAGTTTTGATAACTGTTTTATTACCAGCTTCTACATTAGCTAAAACTTTTTTCTCTAACTTATAGTGAACGTAAGGTCCTTTTTTTAATGATCTTGCCATAACTTAATTATTTCTTTCTACGTTCTATGATATACTTATTACTAGCCTTAGTCTTAGATCTAGTCTTGTAACCTTTAGCAGGTATACCATTTCTTGATCTTGGATGACCTCCTGATGAACGACCTTCACCACCTCCCATTGGGTGATCAACTGGGTTCATTCTTACAGCATTAACTCTAGGTCTTCTACCTAACCATCTTCTTCTACCTGCTTTTCCAGAAACTAGTAATTGATGATCTGAGTTAGAAACAACACCAATTGTTGCTGTACAAGTTAATAAGATTAACCTTGTTTCCCCTGAAGGTAATTTCACAGTAGCATACTTACCATCTCTAGCCATTAACTGAGCAAAAGAACCTGCAGATCTTGCCATAACAGCACCCTGACCAGGACGTAATTCTAAACATGAAATTGTTGTTCCTAAAGGAATTTCACTTAAAGGCATTGCATTACCAATATCTGGTGTTTTACCACTACCAGAAACAATAGTTTGTCCTACTGATAAACCATTTTGAGCAATTACATAACGCTTTTCACCATCTGCATAACTAAGTAAAGCAATAAATGCAGTACGATTTGGATCGTACTCTATAGTTTTTACTGTTGCAGGAACATCTTTTTTATCTCTTTTAAAATCGATAATACGATATTTCTGCTTATGACCACCACCTATATTACGTGTAGTCATTCTACCTTGATTGTTTCGACCTCCAGATCTTTTTTTCGGTGCCAATAATGACTTTTCCGGCTTATCAGTTGTTATGGCGTCGAACCCATTTACAACTCTAAAACGCTGACCTGGTGTTATTGGTTTTAATTTTCTAACTGACATGTTGTCTTTTGTTAAATATTGTTATAAAAATCAATACTTTCTCCTTCTGCTAATTGTACAATAGCTTTCTTATACCCACTCTTAATACCAGTTACTAAACCTTTTTTAGTATACTTTGTATTTCTTTGAATTGGATAGTTTAAAGTTTTTACACTTGATATAGAAACACCATAAGCAGCCTCAACTGCACTTTTGATTTCTAATTTATTAGCATTTTTATCTACAACAAAAGTATAACGATTAAATAATTCGCTATCGTTTGTCGCTTTTTCCGTAATAATAGGTTTAATTAAAATACTCATTTCCCTATTTGCTTAAATTTGAATTAATTCCTTCTAAAGAACCTTCTGTTAATACAATCTTATTAGCATTTAAAACACCATAAGTATTAATTTCTGAAGCCTTAATTACTTTAGAGTTTTTAATGTTACGTGATGATAAATATACGTTTGAATTTTCACCATCTAAAACAAATAATGATTTTTTAGAGTCTAATTTCAATGATTTTAATACGTCAACGAAATTTTTAGTCTTTGGAGAATCAAAATTGAAATCTTCAAGAACTACTAAATTTTTATCATTTGCCTGTATACTTAAAGCAGATTTTCTAGCTAAACGCTTTAAATTTTTATTTAACTTAAAAGAATAACTTCTTGGTCTTGGTCCAAACATACGACCACCACCTCTAAAAACACCAGACTTAATAGATCCTGCTCTTGCAGTACCTGTACCTTTTTGCTTTTTTATCTTTCTAGTAGAACCAACAATTTCAGCTCTTTCTTTAGATTTATGTGTACCTTGACGCTGATTTGCCAAATACTGTTTTACATCTAAATAAATCGCATGATCATTAGGTTCAATACCAAATACATCTTTAGAAAGCTCAACCTTTCTACCTGTATCTTTTCCTGTAATATCTAAAACTGCTACTTTCATTATTTCTGAATAGTTACAAAAGCGTTTTTATGCCCAGGAACTGCTCCCTTAACAACAAGTAAGTTCTTTTCAGCAACTACTTTTAACACTCTTAAGTTTTGTACTTTCACTTTCTCTCCACCCATTCTACCTGCCATTCGCATTCCTTTGAACACTCTTGCAGGATAAGATGCAGCACCAATAGAACCAGGGGCCCTTAAACGGTTGTGTTGACCATGAGTAGCTTGACCCACACCAGCAAAACCATGACGCTTAACAACACCTTGAAAACCTTTACCTTTAGAAGTTCCAGAAATATCTACGAACTCTCCTTCATCAAAATGCTCTAGAGTAATAGTATCACCTAATTTATACTCATTTTCAAACCCTTGAAATTCAACAACTTTTTTCTTAGCAGTGGTGCCAGCTTTTTTAAAGTGACCGTCTAACGCTTTGTTAGAACTCTTTGCTTTTTTGTCATCGAAACCAAGTTGTAACGCATTGTATCCGTCAACCTCTTCGGTTCTGACTTGGGTAACAACGCAAGGACCCGCTTCGATTACTGTACATGGAATATTCTTTCCATTTTCATCAAATAAGCTGGTCATTCCAATCTTTCTACCTATTAACCCAGACATTAATTTTAAATTTTAAGACGATAGATTATTTTCCAGCGCGTCTATTTCTACTAATTGTTTGAAACAAATGTTTCGTTCTGTCTTTCACCTTTGCTTAAAAAAAAAGCGTTAAAACAAATTCAACGCTGATTTTGTTTTTCCGTTTTTCCTTTGCGAAACGCTCTGGACATGTAATTTTACAACTAAAAAGGAAGTAAAATTGTTAACCTTACTCTATTTCGGGTTGCAAAAGTATTAAAAACTTTTGATTTAACAAAATTGTTAAATCAAAAGTTTTTAAACAATACTTACACTTTGATTTCTACTTCGACACCACTTGGTAACTCAAGCTTCATTAAAGCATCAATAGTTTTCGAAGAAGAACTATAAATATCTAATAATCTTTTGTAAGCGGCTAATTGAAATTGCTCTCTAGATTTTTTGTTTACGTGTGGTGAACGTAAAACGGTAAAAATCTTTTTATGCGTTGGTAAAGGTATTGGACCATTAACTATTGCTCCAGTACTTTTAACTGTCTTTACAATCTTTTCAGCAGACTTATCTACTAAATTGTAATCGTAAGACTTTAATTTTATTCTAATTTTTTGACTCATCTTATTTATTTTAGTAGATTATCCTTTAGCAGCAGCAATTACTTCTTCTGAAATATTAGAAGGAGTTTCTGCATAGTGAGAAAATTCCATTGTTGATGTTGCTCTACCAGAAGACATTGTTCTTAAAGCAGTAACATAACCAAACATTTCTGATAATGGAACTACAGCTTTTACAACTTTAGCACCAGCTCTATCTGACATATCGTTTACTTGACCTCTTCTTCTGTTAAGATCACCAACAATATCTCCCATGTTTTCTTCTGGAGTTAATACTTCTAACTTCATTAACGGCTCCATGATTTTCGCTTTTGCAGCTTTTGCGGCAGCTTTATATCCTAATTTTGCAGCTAACTCAAAAGATAGTTGATCTGAATCCACTGCGTGGAATGAACCATCCTTTAAAGTAACTTTCATAGAATCCATCTCATAACCTGCTAATGGTCCATTTCTCATTGCTTCCTTGAAACCTTTCTCTACTGAAGGAACAAATTCTTTTGGCACGTTTCCACCTTTAATGATAGATGAAAACTGTAAACCTTGAATACCTTCGTCAGCTGGCTCCATTGTAAATACAATATCTGCAAACTTACCACGTCCACCAGATTGCTTTTTATAAACTTCTCTGTGATCTGCAGCTGCAGTAATAGCTTCTTTATACTCTACTTGAGGTTGACCTTGGTTAACTTCAACTTTAAATTCTCGCTTTAAACGATCTACAATTACATCTAAGTGTAACTCACCCATACCAGAAATAATAGTCTGACCTGAAGCTTCGTCTGTTCTAACTGTAAACGTAGGATCTTCTTCTGCTAATTTACCTAAACCAATACCTAACTTATCAACGTCAGCTTTAGTTTTTGGTTCAACAGCGATACCAATTACTGGATCTGGAAAATCCATTGACTCTAAGACAATAGGATGCTTTTCATCAGATAAAGTATCTCCTGTTTTAATAGATTTAAAACCTACAGCAGCACCTATATCTCCAGCTTCAATAAAATCAATTGCATTTTGCTTGTTAGCATGCATTTGATAGATACGTGAAATACGCTCTTTCTTGTTAGATCTGTTATTTAGAACATAAGAACCAGCATCTAAACGACCTGAATAAGCTCTAAAAAATGCTAAACGACCTACAAAAGGATCTGTAGCAATCTTAAATGCTAAAGCAGCAAAAGGCTCCTTTACATCTGGTTTACGTAATTCTTTCTCCTCTGTATCTGGATTAACCCCTACAATACCTTCTTTATCAGTAGGAGAAGGTAAATAACGACAAACGGCATCTAATAAGAACTGAACACCTTTATTTTTGAATGCTGAACCACAAATCATAGGTATGATAGCCATATCCATAACAGCAGCTCTTAAAGCAGCATGTACTTCTTCTTCAGTAATAGAATCTTCATCTTCCATGAATTTTTCTAGTAAGTTCTCATCGTAACTTGCTACTTCTTCAATTAATAAAGCTCTATATTTTTTTGCTTCAGCTTTTAATTCTTCAGGAATTTCAATAACATCAAAAGTTGCTCCTTGAGTTTCATCATGCCATACAATAGCACGGTTTTTTACTAAATCAATAATACCTTTAAAATCATCCTCTTCACCAATATTTAAAACAATTGGCACAGCATTAGATTTTAACATATCTTTTACTTGCTGACAAACTCCTAAAAAATCAGAACCTTGACGGTCCATTTTGTTAACAAATCCGATTCTTGGCACTTTGTAGTTATCAGCTAATCTCCAGTTTGTTTCTGACTGTGGCTCTACACCATCAACAGCAGAAAATAAAAAAACCAAACCATCTAATACACGTAAAGATCTATTTACTTCAACAGTAAAATCTACGTGACCAGGAGTATCAATAATATTAAAATGATATCCTTTAGTTTCTGGTGTTGGCTGGGCATTCTCTAATGGAAACTGCCAAGTACAAGTTGTAGCAGCAGAAGTAATTGTAATACCTCTTTCTTGCTCTTGCTCCATCCAATCCATAGTAGCTGCACCATCATGAACTTCTCCAATTTTATGAGAAACTCCTGTATAATACAATACACGCTCCGTAGTTGTGGTCTTACCTGCATCAATATGTGCTGCAATACCAATATTTCTTGTATATTTTAAATCTCTAGCCATTTGTATTAAAATCTAAAGTGTGAGAATGCTTTGTTTGCTTCTGCCATCTTATGAGTATCTACTCTTTTCTTAACAGCAGCACCTTCTTCTTTAGCCGAAGCTAAAATTTCAGCCGCTAAACGCTGTGCCATGGTTTTTTCATTTCTCTTACGAGTATATAAAATCATCCATTTGATAGCCATAGACACCTTACGATCTGGCCTAATTTGCATTGGAATTTGAAAAGTTGCACCACCAACTCGTCTTGAACGAACCTCTACGTGTGGCATAACATTAGACAAGCCTTCTTTCCAAATTTCTAAAGCTGATTTTTCTTCACCTTCTCCTTTTCTTTCCTCTACAATGTCTAATGCATCATAAAATACTTTAAATGCTACTGACTTCTTACCACTCCACATTAAGTTATTCACGAAACGTGTTACTAACTGATCATTAAATTTTGGATCTGGTAATAAGACTCTTTTTTTTGCTGCTCTTTTTCTCATGTTTTACATTAAAAAAGTTACTAATTTTACTTTTTTGGGCGTTTTGCACCATACTTAGATCTACGTTGGGTTCTACCCTCAACACCTGCTGTATCTAATGCTCCACGTACCACGTGATATTTAACACCTGGTAAATCTTTTACCCTTCCACCTCTAACTAATACTATCGAGTGCTCTTGTAAGTTATGACCCTCACCTGGAATGTATGCGTTTATCTCATTACCATTTGTCAATCTAACTCTGGCAACTTTACGCATTGCTGAATTAGGTTTCTTTGGTGTTGTAGTGTAAACACGTGTACAAACTCCACGTCTTTGAGGACTTCCCTGCAAAGCAGCCGATTTACTCTTCTTAGTTATTTTGGTTCTTCCTTTACGAACTAATTGTTGAATAGTTGGCATACTAAATAATTACTGTTTTTCGTTTATAATTAAACTTTGCTCTTTTTTAAGAGTCCGCAAATGTACAATTAATTTCTAATTATTCAAATATCAATAAGTTATTTTTTAAAAATGATTTTTTGCAAGCTATTTTAATAAAATAGTTACTTTTGAAGAGATTCAAAAACAATCCTTGAAAAACAGAAAAAAATTCATCTTAATTCATGTAACAATACTCTTTTTTACCACAAATTTTTTTGGTCAAAATTTAGAGCTTAGCATCACGTCAAATGAAAAAAATGAGAAAAGTGTATTAAATAATATTGATTACCAAAAAAAACACAAAAACAAATCCTCAATTAAATTAGAAACTCAAAAAATAACCAAACACCTAAAAACAATTGGATATTTTACCAATAAAATAGATAGCACTGTATTTAAAAACAAAAAAGCCATAATATTTTTTAATTTAGGAAAAAAAATAGATTATGCAGTTATAAATATTAGTAACATAGATAAACTTTTAATAAAAGGATTTAAAATTACAAACGATTCTATAAAATTACCAATCAAAGAGGTGGATTTTTTCCTAAGAAAAATATCTCAACAATTAGATAATGAAGGAAAATCATTCTCTGAAGTTCATCTAGAAGAAACCAGAGTATATAAAAATTATTTACTCGCCTCTCTTAACATTAAGGAATCTGAAAAAAGAAAAATACAAAAAATTATTATTAAGGGTTATGAAGATTTTCCCAGGTCATTTATAAGAAATTATTATAAAATTGATAAAGATGTTATTTTTAATCAAAAAAAAATAAATAGAATTTACGAACTTACAAATCAACTTAATTTTATAGAACAATTAAAAAAACCTGAAGTTTTATTTAAACCAGATTCTACTCACATATATCTTTACCTAAGAAAAAAAAACAATAATAGTATTGATGCCTTGCTAAATTTCGGATCAAAAGAAAATGGAAAACTATTTTTTAATGGAAACTTAAACCTAGAACTTAATAACACATTAAATTATGGAGAAGGATTTAAATTAATTTGGAATAAAATTGACGAAAACAGACAAGAACTAAATCTCTCTACTAAAATTCCCTATTTTCTTAAAAGCACTATATCTCCAGAAATAAATTTTTCTTTATACAGACAAGACTCAAGTTTTGTTACAACCAAACTTAGATCTTTAATTAGATACAAACTCAACTCAAGAAATAATTTTTCTATAAGTTACGATATAGAAACTTCAAACAACAATTCATTAACAAACACTGAAATTGAGAGTTATAAAAATTACTTTTTTGGAATAGGCTACGAGTTCCAGAAAAAAATAAACCCAAAAAGTAAAATAGACTTTAATATTTCTACTGAATTTGGTGTTAGAGAAACAGTAAGCAAAACAAAACAACAAAAAATTACAAGCAACATATCTTACACTTACACATTAAACAATAGGAATCATTTTTACTTAGAAAATAATACAGGATACTTAAACTCAAAAAATCTTCTATTAAATGAGCTCTTTAGAATAGGAGGTGTTAATACAATAAGAGGATTTAATGAACAGAGCATATTTACAGACAAATATTCATACTTTAATATCGAGTATAGGCACAAAACAAACACAGCGTCTTATTTATACACGATAACTGACATAGGGATCTATAAACACAACTTACAACATAATTCTATATTAGGATTAGGGCTAGGATATTTATACGAAACAAAACGTTATCAAATAAATTTAGGGATAGCCACAGGAAAGATGAATAAAGAAAAAATTAATTTTCAAAATGCAAAACTTCTTTTAAGTTGGAAGAATTATTTTTAAGGTTTTATTCTACTCTACACAAATAATTTATAAAACTATTGTGAATACAAACCCACAAATACTGAGATAATGAAATTATTTTAAAGAAATTATTGTTAAAAAATTGTTTTTTTAAGTTTTATTTAAGACTTTTGGAATTAATTAATTCAAATAATTATATAATGAAGACAAAGTTTAATGGAATTTTAACGCTATTACTAGCGTTTGTAGTGCAAATATCCTTTGCACAAGAGAAGACTGTCTCAGGTACAGTTTCTGATGAATCAGGAAATTTACCAGGAGTTAGCATTATTATTAAAGGAAGTACAAAAGGTACAGAAACTGACTTTGATGGTAAGTATTCTATTCAAGCTAAAACAGGAGATGTTTTAGTATTTAGATATTTAGGTTATAAGGCAAGTGAAAGAACTGTTGGTGCTTCAAACGTAATCAACGTAAAACTAGCTGAAGATGCAAATGTTTTAGATGAGATAGTTGTTGTAGGTTATGGTACATCAACTAAACAAGCATTCGTAGGAACAGCTTCTGTTGTAAAGCAAGAACAACTAGAGGTGAAAAACTTCTCTAACGTTTCTCAGGCACTTACTGGAGAGGTAGCTGGGGTAACAATAATTAATGGTTCTGGACAACCAGGTACTGTTGGTGCAATTAGAATTAGAGGGTATGGATCTGTAAATGGTAACAGAGCTCCTTTATACGTAGTTGATGGTGTTCCTTTTTCTGGGAGTATCAACTCTATTAACCCAAGTGATATTGCTAGTACAACAATATTAAAAGATGCAACTGCAACTGCAATTTATGGTTCTAGAGGTGCAAATGGTGTTGTATTAATTACTACAAAAGGTGGTACTGCTAGTAACTCTTATATAGAGGTAGATATCAAAACAGGTGTTAATGATCAAATCATTCCTAGATATGATGTTATTACAGATCCTGAAGAATACATTGGATATGTATGGGAAGGAATCAAAAACAGAGGTGTTGTAACAGGAAATCCTGATCCAGTTGCCTTTGCTAATGCGAACTTATTTACAGGAAACTATGTAGCTCCAGGTTACAATATGTGGAATGCTACTAGTGGAGCAGATTTAATAGATCCTACTACAGGAACTGTTCGTCCAGGAGTTACAAGAAAGTATACGCCATTAAGATATGCAGACGTTGCTTTTGATTCAGCAATAAGAACTGAAACAAACTTAAGAATGGGTGGTGGTAATAAAGATACTAGATACTTTGCTTCTTTTGGTTACTTAGATGATAATGGATATTCTATTAACACTAGTTTTAAAAGATATACTACTCGTTTAAATTTAATCAGTGACATTAAGCCATGGTTAAAATTAAAAAGTAATATCGGTTATGCATATTCTGAGAATGTTGCAAACGGTCAAATTGCTGGTTCAGAAAACGTTTTTGAATTTGCAGACAAAATGGCTCCAATTTTCCCAGTATTCTTAAGAGATGATAATGCTGAATTAGTACCTGATTTATTTTATGGTGGATTCCAGTATGATTACGGTTCTCTTTCTGGTTTTAGAGATAGACCAAATGCAAACGGATTAAACCCTATTGGTTCAGCGAAGTATGACTTTAATGGAACAAATCGTCATGAAATGAATGGAAACTTTTCTGCTACATTTAAATTTACTGAAAATTTATCTGCAGAAGTTAGATATGGTGTTCAATTTGCAACTCAAAAAAATAGAGACTACACTAACAAATTTTATGGTGGTGGTCAAGCAACTAGTGGAGATATTACAATCAATGACTTTTCTAGTATAACACAAAACATTTTACAGATTGTAAGATATAATAATTCTTGGGGAGATCATTCATTTGATGCTTTAGTAGCACATGAAAGTAATGACTTTGAGCAAAACTTTGCTTCAGCTTCAAAAGGATTACAAGTAAGTCCATTTTTATATGACTTAGATAACTTCCAATCTAGTTTAGGTTTACCTTCAGGCTCTACTAGTGGATTTACAATTGAATCTTACTTTAGTCAGTTCAACTATAATTTTGACCAAAAGTATTTCTTTTCAGCTTCTGTAAGAACAGATGGATCTTCAAGATTCGTAAATGAAAAATGGGGAACATTTGGTTCAGTTGGTGCTTCTTGGGTAGTAAGTAACGAAGATTTTTTACAAGACAGTATCTTTAGCTTCTTAAAAATTAAAACTTCTTACGGTATAACAGGGGACCAATCAGGTGTTGGATTCTTTTCTGGATACAACACGTATAATGCAGGTAATTTAGGTGGAAGTATATCTTTAGCTCCTGGTTCTAACGGTAACCCAGATTTAACTTGGGAAACTACTAATCAATTGCAAGTTGGTGCTGAAATGAGTTTTGGTAAATACTTAGATGTAAACTTAGACTACTATAACAAGTTAACAGATAACTTAATCTTTAACCGTTTTGTAGGACCTTCTCAAGGTATTTCTTCTATTACAGTTAACGATGGAGAATTAATCAATGCTGGTTTAGAATTTGATATTACTGGTCATTTAGTAGATACTAAAGACTTTACTTTAGATTTATCTGTAAACGGTGAAATGGTTAACAATGAAATTACTGTAATGCCATTAGATCCTGCAACTGGAGAGCCTCAATTATTAACTCCAAGTGGATCTTATGCAAGATCTAAAGGAAGATCAATTTTTGATTTCTACATGAGAGAATGGGCTGGAGTAGATCCTTCTGATGGTGCACCAATGTGGTACCAATACTACGATGACGTAAACAACAACGGTGTTTTAGATGCTGGAGAACCTTCTTCTTATTCAAGTGGATCTTGGGTTCCTGAAGATGCTACTATAACTAACAATACTGGTTCTATCGTTGAATATGAACAAAAAGTTCCTGGTGCAAACATTAAGAAAACAGTTACTAAGGTTTATTCTGATGCTTCTGATGTATATGCTGATAAATCTGCAATCGCAGATGTAAGAGGTGCTTTCCGTTTAGGAGGTACTTGGGGTAACTTTAACTTTGGTACACAATTTACCTATAGTTTAGGAGGTTATGCTTATGATGGACAATATGCAGAATTAATGTCAGATCGTTTTGGTGCAGTTGGTAACAACTTCCACAAAGATATTGCTAACAGATGGCAAAAACCAGGAGACATTACTAATGTTCCTGCTTTAACTGATAACGCTATCGTTAACGGTACTTCTACATCAACTAGATTTATAACTTCTACAGATTACTTAGCATTAAACAATGTTAATATCGGATATAATATACCAAAACAATATTTAGATAAAATTTCTGTACAAACTGTGAACATATGGTTTTCTGCAGATAATTTATTTAATGCTACTGCACGTCGTGGTTTCCTTCCAAATACAAGAGAAACTGGAAATTCTGGACGAAGATTTTATGCGCCAATGACAACAATGACATTAGGTGTTAGAGTGAAATTTTAATATTAAAATTTAAATTTAAAAAAACATGAATAAATTAATAAAATTCGGATTACTCTCTGCATTAGCGATATCAACAGTAAGCTGTGGAGACGATTTTCTTGAGAAGCCTGCCTTAGAAGGATCTGCTTCTTTAACATCATCACAATTAGAGCAAGCCTCTAGTATTGACCCTGAAGTTACAGGTGCATTAATGGGTGGTGTATATAGTTTAACCTTTACTTTTGGTTCAGGTGGAACGAGTGGACATGATGACTTTGGTCACAAATCTTATGATATTTTTAGTGATATGTTATCTGGAGATATGGCCTTAAGTACAAGTACTTATGGTTGGTACAGAGCATCTATTACTGAATACCAATCTACGCAAGATTTTACTTACGGAGACAACAGACAAGTATGGAGATATTACTATAGAATTGTAAGAGGTTGTAACGAAGTAATTGATGGATTAGGAGGTACAGATGTAACTCCAGAAAGTGATGCTAATAAAGCAATTATGGGACAGGCAAAAGCGTTGCGTGCTCATTCTTACTTTTATTTAACTCAGTTTTTCCAAAAAGAATATAATGGTGCAGAAGAAATTTTGCCAATCTACAGAAGTGCTACGGACTTAAATGGTCCTAAAGTTACTGCTGCTGAGATATATGATCTTATGGAGTCTGATTTAACTGAAGCTATTTCTTTATTAGATGGATTTACAAGAGGTAATAAAACTGAAATAAACAAATCAGTTGCACAAGGTATTTATGCTTATGTGTTAGGTGCAAGAGGTACAGATTATACTAAAGCGTATAATATGGCTAAAGCAGCTATCAACGGATATGCTTTAATGAGTGCTTCTGAAATTACTGGAGGCTTTACAAACGTAAACACTCCAGGATGGATGTGGGGCGTTGACTTAAATGATGAAATTGGTTTAGGATTAGTTTCATGGTGGGGTCAAATGGATTACTTTGCATACAGTTACCCAGCATTTGGGGATGCAAAATCTATGGATCAAGGATTATTTGATGCAATTCCAGCAAATGATGCTAGAAAAGCACAATTTAATGATGCTCCAGGAACATATGCACACCTTATGCCTTTAGGTAAGTTTTACAATGCAGCTAGAACACGTTATGGTGTTACTAGAATTGTACAAGATGATTATGTTTATATGAGAGTTGCAGAAATGCACTTATTAGCTGCAGAATATGCACTAAAATCAGGTAATGCTTCACAAGCTAAAGCGGAATTAACTGCATTAGTTAGTAACAGAGTTCCAGATGCATCTTATATTGGTGGATTAAACGACAATCAATTAGCTGATGAAATCTATTTACAGACAAGAATAGAGTTATGGGGAGAAGGAAAAAGCTACTTAGCAATGAAGCGTAATGAAGCTACAGTTACTAGAGGGTCTAACCACCTATCTTTTGTTGGAACTTCAATTCCTTACAATGATGAGCGTATGACATTTGAAATTCCAGAAGGAGAGATTCAATTCAACCCTTTCATATCAACTCAAAACAACTAATAACTTTTTGAATAGGAGATTTATTTAATCTCCTATTCATTTTAAATTTTAAAAGAATGAAACAATTTAAATTATATACATTACTATTTTTAAGCTTAGCTTTATTTAGTAGTTGTGAGGAAGAGGTAGAGGCTCCAAATACACCTTACGCTTCTTTTGAATCATACTTTTCAACTGATGTAACTGTTACACCAGGAGAAAACTATAACAAATCTATTAGCGTATACACAGCTGACATTACAGATACGGACAGAACTATAAATTTAACAGCATCAGGATCTATTTCTGCTGCTTCTTATACAATGCCAACTTCTGTAACAATTCCAGCAAATTCTAACGAAGCAACTTTAGACTTAGTGTTCAACGAAACTGATTTAGAAATTATTTCTGATAAAACATTAACTATTGAAATGGTTGGTAGTGAAGAAATGAGCGTGGGTGAAGCTATTACTTTAAACGTAGCTAAGGGTTGTCCTGCAGGTGAAGGTAAAGTTAAAATTGCAGTAGAGCTAGATAAATATCCAGAAGAAGTATACTGGAGAATTATAAACACTGACCTTGATGAAGTAGTAATGGCTAATAATGCAACTGCTGCCTTTGGAGGTTATGCTGGGTTAACTGGTACTCAAAGAGATGCGGCATGTTTAGTAAACGGAAATTATAAATTTGAAATATATGATGGATACCAAGATGGTGCAGGAGCTGTTGAAATCACTGTAAACGGAGTACAAGTATTTACAACGAATGGTGATTATGGTGCTGGTACAACTAGTACATTTGTTGTAAACTAAACAAAACATTACATTACAATATTTTAAAAATCGTAATCATTTTTGATTACGATTTTTTTTATTTAAACAAAATACTTTGACAGAAACAACTAACATTTTCGGATTAAGAGCTATTATTGAAGCAATTGAAAGCGGCTCAACAATTAATAAAATTTACTTGCAAAAAGGGTTAAGAGGGAGTTTGTATTATGAATTAGATAAACTAATAAAAGACTCTAAAATTGCTACAAGTACTGTACCTGTAGAAAAACTAAATAGGTTATCAAAAAACAGTAATCATCAAGGAGCAGTTGCACAAATTTCTCCAATAGATTTCTACGATTTAGAAACTTTGTTAGATGATACCCTAGAGGCTGATAAAGTCCCATTCTTTTTAATATTAGACCAATTATCTGATGTAAGAAACTTTGGTGCAATTATTAGAACTGCAGAATGTACTGGAGTTAATGGTATCATAATCCAAAAAAATGGAAGTGCCCCTGTAAATGCAGAGACCATAAAAACCTCTGCAGGAGCAGCGTTTAAAATGCCTATTTGTAAAGTAGATCATATCAAAGATGCACTTTTTATACTACAAGCATCAAATATTAAAACGGTTGCAGCCACAGAGAAAACAGAAAGTTCTATCTATGATGTAAACTTTAATCAGCCTATAGCAGTGATTATGGGTTCTGAACATAGAGGAGTTAATCCATCCGTTTTAAAAATGGTAGATTATAAAGCGAAGTTACCTTTATTAGGTAATATAGAATCTTTAAACGTATCTGTAGCTTGTGGTGTATTTTTATACGAAACTGTGAGACAAAGAAGCATTAATTAATAACATCAAGATTTTCTTTAGATTCTTCAGGATGAATTAGATAGCCATTTTCATCAAATAGCAAATCAAACTCTGTTGAACTGAATTCATAATCTTTTCTTACCAAACCATTTTTTCGGTAAATAAAAGCTAATACTAAACCAACTAGAAAACCAGATAAGTGACCTTCCCAAGACATACCATCTTTTACAGGAAACACATACCAAATCATACTACCATAAAGAAAAATTACAATAAACGATAGCGCAACTAATCTATAATGTTTTCGAATGATGCCACTAAAAAACACAAAGCTAAATAGTAAATAGACGATTCCACTAGCTCCTATGTGATAGGAATCTCTAGCTATTAACCAAGTTGCCAAACCCGTTAATAAACCACCAATTATTAAAATTTTAAAGGCAATATCTTTATAGAAGTAGAACAAACTACTTAATAGTACAAACAAGGGGATAGAATTATTGAATAAGTGACTTGTATTACTATGTAAAAAATGAGTAAACACTATGCCTCTTAAGCCTTCTATTGTTCTGGGAAATATTCCGTATTTATTTAAATTAAAACCATACTTTATTTCCATTGCATATATACCCCAAATCAGAAGGATAAATAAAGTAGGAACTATAAAAGGTGAAGTTTTATTTTGTAACTCAGCTTCTTGCATATGCCAAAATAAACAAAAACCTAACCAAAAGATAATTTGACAACTTCTGTCATAAATCTTTGTATTTTTGTGCTATGAATGAACCTTTGGCAGAAAGAATAAGACCTAAGAATTTAGAGGATTACATAAGTCAGCAACATTTGGTTGGACCAAAAGGTATATTAACCAATCTTATAAAACAAGGTATTATTCCATCTCTTATTCTATGGGGTCCTCCAGGAATAGGAAAAACCACATTAGCCAATATTATTGCTACTGAATCTAATAGACCTTTTTACACCTTAAGTGCTATAAGTTCTGGAGTAAAAGATGTAAGAGAAGTTATAGAAAAAGCGAAAAAAAGTGGGGGTTTATTTACTGCTAAAAATCCTATTTTATTTATCGATGAAATACATAGATTTAGTAAATCGCAACAAGATTCTTTATTAGGCGCAGTAGAAAAAGGATGGGTTACTTTAATAGGAGCCACTACAGAAAACCCTAGTTTTGAAGTAATACCTGCACTTTTATCTAGGTGTCAGGTTTATATTTTAAATTCTTTTGATAAGGACGATTTAATAGCACTTTTAAAACGCGCAATCCAAAAAGATGTAATTATAGCCACAAAAAAGATAAAACTCTCTGAAACTGATGCTTTGTTGCGTGTTTCTGGAGGAGATGCTCGAAAATTATTAAATATTTTTGAACTGCTGGTATCTGCAGAAGAAACTGTAGAAATTACCAATGACTATGTCTTAGAAAAAATTCAGCAAAACACAACCAGATATGATAAAACTGGAGAGCAGCATTATGACATTATTTCAGCTTTTATTAAATCTATAAGAGGCAGTGATCCTAATGCAGCTGTATATTATTTAGCAAGAATGATTGAAGGTGGTGAAGATGTAAAATTTATTGCACGAAGATTACTAATTTTAGCTTCTGAAGATATTGGAAATGCAAATCCTACAGCATTAATTTTGGCGAACAATACATTTCAGGCAGTAGCTGTAATTGGCAATCCAGAGTCTAGAATTATTTTGAGTCAGTGTGTGGTTTATTTAGCCAATTCAGCAAAAAGTAACGCTTCTTATTTAGCCATAAATAAAGCACAAAGCTTGGTAAAAACTACTGGAGATTTATCTGTCCCTCTTCATTTAAGAAATGCTCCTACCAAACTAATGAAAGATTTAGATTATGGTAAAAGTTATAAGTACTCACATGATTATCCTAATAATTTTGCTGAACAAGAATTTTTACCTGAAGAAATAGCTGGCACTAAATTATACGAACCAGGAAATAATGCAAGAGAAAATCAGTTTAATGAGATTCTAAAAAAGCGTTGGAAAAATAAGTACAACTACTAAAATTTTATCTGTAGTTCTTCCTGAATTAAGTTTGATGCTTTATAGTATTCTACAATCCACTTACCCACTTTTTCATATACAATCCCTTTTTCATTTTTAAGGATATATACTTTGCTCTTATTGGTTTTTAATAAAGTTTAGACAATTTCTGGTTTCGAATTGACCAATTGAAAACCATTAGTTATGGGTTGTGCATAAAGAACATGTGTTGGTAAATCTAATTTCACCTTTTTATAAACCTTTTGTTTCTTTACTTCTTTTGCTAACTTCTCATTCTTCATCGTTATCTCATATGTTTCATCAGAGATATTGGCAGCAACTACATCTTTGTTTTTACTCTTTATCAAACTAACATCTATATAACTGTATTTAAAATCAGTCATGGTTTTATGTGCCTTTCTTATACTTTCATGATAGGCTTTCTTATAATCTTTAAACTTGCTCTTCCCTACTCCAGAAGTATAAATTACTTTACCAAAGCAATCTTTAGCTTCGAAATAACTTTTGGTTAGTAACATAGAAGAATCAACCTTTATGGTTACTATTAAGACTGCACATTTACTTTCTATTAATGGATCTGGAATAGTTTCGTTACTCAAATAAACAGGAAAGCCATTTTTCTGTAATAAGAATTTTGTGAGAGAACTGGTTTGATAAGCATCTACAGTATTCACAAAATCAAACTGATTTGGTACAATAATATATTGGTACTTCTCTAGCTTACTTTGCTGACTATAAATACACATTGTCACACCAAGTAATAAAGTAAAAAGTATTTTTTTTTATCATTTTAATTGAATATTAAGTTAAACCCTAATTGAAAAGAAGCGCTATTTGCAGAAGACAAATCTCCATATTCTAATAAATTATCTACCAATCCATAAAAATTAACGTTCCCTAATTGAACTGATAAACCAACTCCAACATTGGTATAAGAAAAATCATCTATAGTATAGGTTTATTTAGTGTGTATTTTATTAGTAATCGCTTTTTCATAAAAACCTGTTAATGCTAATAGTGAACTTAAAGGTCTAAACACATTATATAATTGCAATCCTATTGCATCTGTATAAAAATTTTTATAAGTATTGTCATAACAGATTTTACTTCTATACTCTCCAAAATTATATTTTAAGGCTAGATTCAATTTTGTAGGTCTCCAAGAAATATACGATTCAAAATCATCTGTCACTAGAATTTCATCTTGAAAACGCTGATCTATTTCATCCCAATTTTCAAAATTATTATCGTTATCAAATTCTAATGCAACACCTTCAAAAACAAAATTTCCTGTAATACTTGTGTTCTTGGTATTCTTCTTATGGTTGATAAAACCAAGATCAAAAATACTTCCTGAAAACTCCAATTGTGGTGTAATTCTATAGGTTACTCCTACATCTATACCCAAACCTAAATTACTTCCAAAAACTGTATTTTTAAGATAAGAATTAACATCTGTGATGTATTCATTATTTTCTATTAAACCAGATGTTTTAAACTTTAAATTTACATCTGTAAGATAATGGGTGCATATATTATTAATTCCACCAGTTGTTGTAAATAAACCTGTATTGTTATTCGATTCTACGTTTAAGGCAGAAGAATAAATTTTAAACCTACCTCCTATGGTTAACTTATCGTCTACTTTTTTAGAGATACCTGTATGCAAAACGCCTAAAAAATCTGCTTTATACCATACACCTGCTACACTAAAAGCTCTATTTACATGAGGTGCATTGCCTTCGCTAATAAAATCTAATGCATCTTTAGGGTAATACCCAATTGCATCTAATTCTTGATAAAAACCAAAACTTAAATAGTAATCATCCTTAAGTCTAAAACCTGCATTTAGAATTTCTATCTGTGTATTTATTTTGGTAAAATCTCTATAAGACAAATTACGAATGGCCTCTGCAATTTTATCATTAATAGAGCGATTATCATTGGCAAAAATATCAGACAATACCACTCCTTTAGATCCAAAATCTGATGATATTCCAGATAACAAAGGCACACCAACATGAAATTTATAGTTTACTTCAGAAGCAGGGTTTAACAGCAAAGTTTGTGGTAGTTCTGCAAAATTATAAAGAATCTGTTTGTTCTGAGCTAATGTTTGCAACACCATAAAAAACAGAACTAGGTTAATAAGTTTTTTCATCTTAAAGTTCTGATTCTATATAAAGTATTACTGAAGACTTAAACTCAAACTCACTAGTATCATTAGGATTCATATTCGTGCCTGTATCTTCTAACTCTGCTCTAATTCTTACTTTGGTTGTATTTACAATTGCAGGATTTGTACTAATAAAAACCTCTTCTGTAAATGTGTTTTCTAAATCACCTGCAGGAATTACAATGGATGTAAATTGATATAAAAGTGTATTATTATCATCTAAGAAAGAAACATTAATAGTAAAACCTCTATCAAACTCATTTTTAATTAGCGTATTAAAATCTATCTTTACAATATCATTCTTTACAAAAGAATCTTCGAAAACTCTAAAATCTGATTCTGATGTAATACTTGTTTCTTGAACACCAGCAGCATTAAAAAACTGACCTGGAACTACTGAGAAAAAGTTAGTGAAGATATAATTACTGGCTTGTATATATACTCATTTATTTGATCAAAATCTAACTCTTCATGACTAGAGTTGAATACCAAGAAACAGCAAATTATACTTATTCTAAGTATAATTTTCATAATTAAATGTTTAAGTCTTAACGTTATTACAATTATAGATATTGCTTTAATTCATTCAGTGCTGTAATACTTTCAAAATCTGAATTATCTATAGTCTCATTATCAAAATTACAATGAATTGCTTTTATTCCAGAATTGATTGCTCCATAAATATCTGCTTCAATACTATCTCCAATCATTATTGAATTATTTTTAGTTGCATTTGCTTTCTCTAGAGCAAATTCAAAAACTCTAGGATTTGGCTTTTTAACACCCACAGATTCTGAGGTAACAATCACATCAAAATAATCTAGAATTTTAGAAGACGCCATCTTTTTCGCCTGAATTTCCTCAAATCCATTGGTTATAATGTGCAAGTCATACTTGTCTTTCAGGTAATCTAGTATTTCGAAAGTACCAGCAAATAAATGGTTAAAATGAGGCAGAAAATTGATATATTCAATAGCTATGATATCTATTAAATCGTCAGATATTTCAAAATTAATAGCTTCAAAAGTATTTTTTAGTCTACGATATCTAAGCTCACTCTTTGTAATTTTTTCTTCTCTGTAGAGCCTCCAAAACTCTAAATTTAAAGGTTTATAGACTTCTAAAAACTTGTCTAAATCAATTATTATTTTTTGTTTTTCAAATACTTTTTGAAAAGCCAAATCAGAATTTTTTTCAAAATCCCAAAGTGTGTGATCTAAATCAAAAAAAATATGTTGAATCGTGTTTTTTTTCATTGCTTTTTAAAGTTTAGCTTTGTTAATTAAAGTTTTAAAAGGAAAAACATTTTTTATGTATTTTTGAAAAAAAACACATTTGACTACTAAAGTAAACAAAAAGACGGTATCTTCTTTCTTAAAAAACATTCTTATCATGTTTAGGGGTACTTTAATAGCCCAAGCGATAACTGTTTTTATAGGTATTTATATCGCAAAATTGTATGGTGAAAATGCATATGGATATTTTGGTTTTTTTATTAGTATTGTTAGTGTAAGTTCTATTATTGGTACTCTACAATTAGAAAACTGTATAGTAACTGCAAAATCTAAAGAAGAAAGTAGGCAATGGTTTCGTTTTTTAACTTTTAGTATACCTATAGTTATAACATTAGTTTTTTTGTTATTAATGTCTTTTTCAATGGTAATTGAATTAGAAAAATTAAATTCTACTATTTTAATTTTGGCTTTTTTTGGTTCTTTATTAGTTACTTACAATCTTAAGCATCAACACTTATATACCTTTGATAAAAGGTTTTTAATTTTATCTAATACTAAAATTTTCACTGCCTTTTTCACAGTCTTATTTCAGTATTTATTTTATACCTCTTTTCCAATTTTAGGGTTAATTTATGGATTCTGTATTTCACAATTTACCGTACTGGTTTTTAACTTTTATCAACATAACAAAAATCTAGGAAAAATAAATTTCAATAAAATTAAAACTGAAATAAAAACCAATTCAAGTATTATTAGCTATTTACTTCCCTCTAATGTTATAAATAGTCTTGGTCATAATTTAATGCCTATATTAATTTTGTTTTTTTTTGGGGTTGAAAAAGCAGGAGTATATTTTTTTAGTACTAAGATTTTAGCTACACCGTTATTTTTAATATCATCCTCTATTTCTCAAGTTTACTTTAAGGAATCTATTGACCTAAAAAAAAATAAAGACAGAAATCTTTTTAAGAAAACGAAGAAGATAGTTGCTTTAAATTTAGTGTTAATGAGTTGCTTTGTTTTAGTCATAAACACAATTGGAATCTCAATCTTAGAATATTTTTTTGAAAACCAATGGGCTGATTTAAGAAGCTTTATTTTAATTTTATCTTTTCTAATTATTGCGAGAAGTACTTTTAACCCCATAAGCAGCTTAATTGTAGTTCTAGATAAGAATAAAACTGGACTTTTTTTTAATTGCTACTTATTTGCTATAAACTTTATTGCTATTTATTTAGGGGCATTCTTGAATGATATATTAGTTACAGTAATTGTAGTATCTTTATTTGGTGGAATTGGTTATTTAGTGCTTTTAAATTATTTTTTAAAACAATTAAAAAATAACAAATAGATGTTTAGAAAATTAGACTATATTTTTTTTGGGTGGATTGTGAATTTATTCTATCCTCAATACTTTAGACCAAAATATGGCTATCAACGTTATTATATTTTGTTCTTTCATTATTTTATACCTCAAAAAATATTTCGCTTAAATCCAAAAGTGAAATGGCCTGTGCATTTCACTTCAAAAGTATTAGCCCCAGAAAAAATTCAAAAAGGAATTCTATGTGATCCTGGTGATAATCTCAATAACTATATTCAAGCTAACAATGGAATTATTTTTGGCTCAAACATAGAACTTGGCCCAGGAGTTTCTATCATCTCATCAAACCATAGAACTGATAATTTAAGAGAGCACAAAAAAGGCAAACCAATTATTATTGGAAATAATGTTTGGATTGGAGCAAACTCAACTATTTTGCCTGAAATTACTATCGGTAATAATGTAATCATTGGTGCAAACTCATTGGTTAATAAAGATATTCCAGACAATTCAATTGCAGTTGGCAACCCATGCAAACCAATCAAAGAAAAAGAAAAATACATTGAAGATTTATCTGAAATTATTTTCAACAAAAATGTCCCAAATAAATATCAAGCATTTTTAAATACTAACGTTTAAACAACTTTATAAAAGCAGGTAGATTATTGTAATTTATTTGTTGATATTCTTTTGTTTCTGATCCAAAACTTAAAAAATAATTAGCGATACTTTTCATAGAAGAGCCTCCAAAATTAAAGAATTGATATTTGTTATGATACTTTCGAATTGCAGTATGAATCAGGAAAGTATTCTCACCATTTTTTCTGAAATTAAAATCGGTAGAGGACACTAAAATTGTTACAGTATTTTTATGTTTTAAGAAAAATCCTGAAGCTACTAGATCATTATTATCGTTATAAATAGACAACACCTCTCCTACTTTTTTTGCAATGCTAATGGTTAATAATTGTAATAAATTAGAATAGTCTTTCTCTACTATAAAAGGCGTTCTTTGCCCTACATTATTCTTAAATAATTGTATCAATTTTATAGGATCATCATTCCATTTTAATTGGAGTTCTGCTTTCTCAGCTTTTTGCAAGTCCTTTTTTCTGTCTTTTCTAAAACTCTCTAGTATTTTGTTAGTATCCCTATTTAGCTCTAAGATTTGCATTTGCCTATTGACTAAAAAAGAAGCCTTTTGCTGAATACTAATACCAGTATTTAATTTACTTTCTGCAAACTTAAATTTAGAAAACAACACTTTATAAAACTGTTGAAAATCTAAATCCTCATCAACTGAAAAAACACCTAATTCCAATACCCAAAAAGGTGGATACACATATTTTACAAAACCTTTTTTACGCCAACAAATAGGCATAACAGCTTTATAATCTTCGAACACTAAAACAGACCAGTTTTCTGCAACAATATCTAAGTACCAAGAAAATGCATAAACCCTTGATTGAATAGCTTTTTCTATACAAACGTTATATTTAGCGACTTCTAAATCTTCTCTTTTAACGTATTTTACCATCTATGAAGTTGCAATTTTTAACATAGATTCGTACAAACGTTTCCAACCTTTCCAACGTAAATAATCGCTTAAAGTTTCATTATGAAATAAGGTTATAAATGTACCATTTACAGCTTTTACCTCATTTCTTAAATCTCTTATTCTACCCAAAGATTGTTTTGGGGTCAGTTTCATATAATCGTTTAAAGTAGTATCCATTAATGCAAATGGAAAAACCTTTAAAGGAGTTTGAATTTCAAAATCTAAATCGTAAAAATAAAAAGGAGTACAAGTACCAGCTCTAAAACCTACATTACTTGCATAACCCATTGAATAATCTTCCTCTATTTCTAAATCTATTAAAAGTTGATAGGTTTCTGGTAAACTGAATCGTAAATAATGTTGTCTAGAACTTTTTAGTGGTGTGTTTGTAATGCTCTCTAAACGTTCTTTTTCTTTTTTTATTAAGGCTGAGTTTTGCATCGAAAAATAAGAAGGATGCAAACCAACTCTTGCATAATCTACCATTTCTTTAATAAGCAATCTGTACTTACTTTTAGCAACGGAAACATTCGTATCAAAGGTGGTATAATCGCCCACTAAGAAAAAGAAAATGGTTTTAACATTATAAGTATTTTGTAATCTTAATATCGTATTGAATGTGTGGTAAGGGTCGCTCTTTAAATTTAAATTTACAGCTAACCGACTAACAACATTTAATATCCTAAATTTAAATATATCATTGAGGTAACCTCCAACATTTCTCACAAAACTTTTATGCTTGTAAGCAAAAGCATTGTCTATATCTATTGTAGAAATATAATTATAGTTTCTTTTGCTGTACTCATATTCTGGAAATTTTTCTTTTAAAACTTGTAGAAATTTAAATGCCCAAATATCAACTACAGGTTTTTCTAAAAACCCCTTTTTAAAAGCTAAACTTTGTTCTGCAGTAAACCTACCATGTTTATCCTTTACGTGAGGTAAATACTCTTCATAACGAGATATTAAATAAAAGCTGGCTGCAAAAATATCGTATGGAATTGATGATTTTGAATTGGTTGCAAAAAAACAAGGCACATTTTCCCAATTACGAATTATAATATCTAAATCGTTAACACCTTGCTCAAAAAGTAATTCATTGCTTTTAATAAAAAATTCGTTTCCCAGAGGTGTTTTTGTATAACTAATCTTAGGGCCATTATGTGCAACAAATTCCTCTACTTTACTTGTAAAACTAACAGGTATTAATAAAGTTCTTGTTACTATATGTTTAAAAATATAGCGAACTCTAGGTGTTATTTTATGTGAATAAATTAAAATCATTGTCTTTGTTAATTAGCAGCCTAACTGCCTGTTTACAATAAATTACAGACTATATCTGCGAACTTATTTACTACAAAACTCCCTCATCTGCAAAGCTAAAATACCATTTTTCGGTAATTATAAGATGGTCTAAGAGTTTTATATCTAAAGTTGAACCAGCTAATCTTATTTTTTCTGTAAGTTGTTTATCTGCTTGGCTTGGTTCTAATTTTCCTGAGGGATGATTATGGCACACAATCATACCTACAGATGCTAATTCTAAAGCCCTCTTAAACAACAATCTAACATCTACAATTGTAGCTGTTAATCCTCCTTTACTCATTTGGCTTTTTGCTAAAACTTTATTTGAATTGTTTAAAAATAACACCCAAAACTCTTCATGTTCTAAATCTCCAATAATGGGTTGCATTAAATCAAATACTGCTTTACTGCTTGTAATTTTCGGTTTCTCTAGAGCTGTTTCTAATTGTCTTCTTTTACCCAATTCTAGGGCTGTAATTATAGAAATTGCTTTTGCCTCTCCTATTCCTTTAAACGTAGAGAGCTTCTCAACTGAAAGTTTGGCGAGTTCGTTTATATTGCCATCAACCGTTTGTAAAATTCGTTTAGATAAAGCAACTGCACTTTCTTGCCTATTTCCAGAACCTATTAAAATAGCAATTAGTTCTGCATCAGACAAAGTTGTTTTGCCCTTAGCCCAAGATTTTATAGTGAGTTTCTTCATAGTTTAATTTTTTCTAAAAATACCAAAAAATCACCTTTAAAAAAGAAAAAACCTTTTTAAAAGAAGTCTTTGTATACTTTTGTATCTTTGTCGACAGTTATTATTATTTTTTTATGAAAATTATTATAGCAGGTGCTGGAGATGTAGGTTTTCATTTAGCAAAATTACTTTCTTATGAATCTCAAGATACTTATATCATAGATTTTGATGGGGAAAAATTAAACTACATTAACAACCACCTAGACGTAATTACTCAGAAAGGGGATGCCACTTCAATTAAATTGTTAAAAGAAATTGGTATTGATTCTGCAGACCTACTTATTGCTGTCACAGATAGTCAAAATACAAATTTTACTATCTCTGTTATTGGTAAATCTTTAGGAGCTAAAAAAACTATTGCTCGAATTGATAATCCTGAATTTTTAAATGATTGTGAGGTAGATTTCTCAAAGTTTGGTTTAGACTTTATGATATCACCTCAAGAATTAGCAGCAAATGAAATTAAGTTACTTTTAAATCAATCTTCATTTAACGATACTGTTGCTTTTGAAAGCGGTCTTTTTAATGTTATGGGTACTGAGCTTAGTTATAAATCTCCACTAGTAGATTTGACCGTTAAAGAAGCTAAGCAAAAGTTCTCTAATGTTGATTTTATTACTATTGCTATTAAACGTGAAAATGTTGCACAGACTATAATTCCAAGAGGAGATACTACCTATAAAATAGACGATCAGGTTTATTTTTCTGTACCCAATTATAGTATGCAAGATCTTTACCCTATTATCGGAAAAAAACAGTTTGAAATTAAAAATGTACTTATTTTAGGAGGTAGTAGTATTGGAGAAAAAACAGCAAGAAGTCTTTGTGAAGACAACTTTAAAGTAAAACTAATAGAAAAAAATAGAGAAAAAGCAGAAATATTAGCAGAAACTCTTTGTGATACTTTAGTAATTAACGGAGATGGAAGAGATTTAGAACTACTTGAAGAGGAAAACATTAGAGAAACTGATGCTTTTATTGCAGTTACAGGTAACTCTGAAACTAATATTATGTCTTGTTTAGTTGCAAAATCTAAAGGAGTAAAAAAAACGATTGCTTTGGTAGAAAATATGGACTACATCGATATTTCTCAAACCATAGGTATACAATCTCTAATAAATAAAAAATTAATAGCTGCAAGTAACATTTTTAAACATATTAGAAAAGGGGAAATTTTAGAATTAGCCAACCTTCATAATATTGATGCTGAAGTCTTTGAATTTGAAGTAAGACCAAATGCTAAAGTAACTAAACACCCTATTAAAGATTTACGTTTTCCAAGAGAAGCTGTCTTTGGTGGCGTCATAAGAAATGGTAAAGCATTAATGTCTTTCGGAGATATGCAAATACAAAATGGAGATAAAGTAATTGTTTTTTGCCTACCAGAAGCTATAGGAACAGTAGAGCGTTTTTTTAATTAAAATGAATAATTTAAACTTTAAAATCATTTACCGCTTTTTAGGCATAACCGCTATCCTAAATGGCTGTTTCATGTTCATAGCGTTTCCTTTTAGTTTATTTTCTAATGAACAAGAAGCCTGGGGTATTTTAAATGCTGGTATTATAACTATTTTTATAGGGTTACTTTTGTTCTTTTTTAATAAACCTGCACATAAAAATATTCAGAAAAAAGAAGGGTACTTAATTGTAACACTTGGTTGGTTAATTCTATCGATTACAGGAATGTTACCCTATTTATTATCTGGTGCAATTCCTTCTATATCTAATGCTTTTTTTGAGACCATATCAGGATACTCTACTACTGGATCGTCTATTTTAACAGATATAGAGTCTATGCCTCGAGGAATATTGTTCTGGAGAAGTGCCACACATTGGATTGGAGGAATGGGAATTATCGTTTTAACCATAGCCATTTTACCACTTTTAGGTATTGGGGGTATGCAGCTTTTTATGGCTGAAGCTCCTGGCCCATCTGCAGATAAACTACATCCTAGAATAACAGACACTGCTAAACGTTTGTATCTTATTTATGTAGTATTAACCTTTGCTGAGTTCTTTTTATTAAAAGCTGCTGGTATGACTTGGTTTGATGCTATAAATCATGCTATGGCCACAGTTAGTACAGGTGGGTTTTCAACAAAAAATAGCAGTATTGCTTTTTACAATAATGCACCAATAATACAATATATTATTTTATTTTTTATGTTTGTAGCAGGTACTAACTTTATACTTACTTACTTTGCATTAAAGGGAAAAGTGAGAAAAGTGTATGAGAGTGAAGAGTTCAGATACTACTTCTTCGGAGTTTTTAGTATATCTATTTTAATTGCTATGATTATCATCTTTTTTAAAGATGAAACAATGGTAACTAGTCTTTCTCACCCTGAAATTTTTGGTAAAACAGAAAGTGCAATCAGACATGCTCTATTTATGGTAACTTCAGTAGTTACAACAACAGGATTTGTTTCTGCAGATTTTACAATGTGGAATTATTTTGCAACTGCAATTTTCTTTGCATTATTTTTTACAGGAGGTTCAGCAGGATCTACTAGTGGAGGTGTAAAAGTGGTAAGACATATTGTAATGTTAAAAAACAGTTTTTTAGAATTTAAAAAAGCACTTCATCCAAACGCTATATTACCTGTAAGATATGATGGAAAAGCAGTAAATCAAACTATAGTATTTAATATCATTTCTTTTTTTATTATTTATATGCTTATATTTATAATGGCTTCTGTAACCTTAACTTTATTAGGTTTAGATTTTATTTCTGCATTAGGAGCAGCTGCTTCTTCTTTAGGTAATATTGGACCTGCAATAGGTTCTGTAAGTCCTGTTGATAATTTTGCGCGTTTAAGTGCACCAGCTAAATGGTTTTGCTCCTTTTTAATGTTAATAGGTCGTTTAGAACTATTTACGGTTCTTATTTTATTTACACCTTTATTCTGGAGAAAAAATTAAACCAAATCTTTTAAAGCTTCAAAATCTAAACCACCATAATTACCCGAACTCATTAAAACAAGTACTGTGTTTTTTAGCTGCTCTATAAATAAAAAATCTTTAAATTCTTGCGGGTTTGTGTAAATAATTAAATCATCTCTTTGAAAAGCATCAGCTATTTGTTGTTTAGAAATTGTTTCTAATTGTTTAATTTGAAGAGCATGAGGAGAATAGAATACCACAGCTTTATCTGCAGCATCTAAAGCACCATTATATTCAGCTAAAAATTTTGCATTTAAACTTGAGTAAGTATGAAGTTCTAAACAAGTAATAATTGTTCTACTTTTATACTGCTCTTTCACTGCTTTAGTAGTTGCTAAAACTTTACTTGGACTATGAGCAAAATCTTTAAAAATTACTGTTTCTGAATTTTCAGAAATTTTTTCTAATCGTTTACTAGCTCCTGTAAAACTTGCTATTGCTTCATAAAAATCAACTTCATCAATACCCATGTGTTGACAAACCCATTTTGCACCAGCAAGATTTTGTAAGTTATGATTTCCAAATATTTCTAAAGGTAAATCACCTTCTTCTGTTTCTAAAAAGGTAATTCCATTTTCTATCCTGTGATTTGGGGTTTTATAAGGATATTTTTTAATATGATTTTCAGAAGATTCCACAACACCCTTTACATGTTCATCTTGATCATTATAAACCATAATTCCGCCATTTACCATAGCATCTGTAAAAATCTGAAACTGTTGTTTATAGTTTTCAAATGTTGGAAAAACATTTATATGATCCCATGCAATACCACTAATTAAAGCAATATTTGGTTTATACAGATGAAATTTAGGACGCATGTCTATAGGTGAACTTAAATACTCATCACCTTCCAAAACAATAAAATCGTTATATTCAGTTAAGTGTACCATAGTATCAAAACCTTCCAACTGAGCACCAACCATAAAATCAACCTCTCTATCATGATAATTTAAAACATGTAAAATCATAGAAGTAATGGTTGTTTTACCATGTGAACCACCAATTACAACACGTGTTTTATCTTTAGATTGCTCATACAAAAATTCTGGATAAGAATAAATTTTCAACCCTAATTCTTGAGCTTTTAGTAATTCAGGATTTTCTTTTTTAGCATGCATTCCTAAAATAATTACATCTAAATCTTCAGAAATTCTTTCAGGAAACCAGCCAAATTTTTCTGGTAATAAATTATATTTTTCTAAACGTGATTTGGAAGGATCATGAATGGTGTCATCGCTTCCTGAAATTTGATATCCTTTTTTGTGTAATGCAATAGCAAGGTTGTGCATTGCACTTCCACCAATGGCTATAAAATGAATTTTCATGCTTAAATTTTAAAAGAGTAAAAATACAAAAGCTATCTGCAAATATTGCAAATCTTTAAGGTAAAACTATTTAAAACATTGTATTGAAAACAATAGACTTCTAATCTTTATTCTTTTATTTTTTTTCCTTCAAAACGACTCTTGTTGGAGTATCTCTTCCATCTATAATACTCTCAGTCCCTTTAGCTACAGCTTGTATTGTTTGTGTAATAACAGACATGTTTAATGTAGATGCTTCATCAGATACCTGATGGTAATCTTTATCTACATCAATAGCAGTTGTAGAAAACGTATGAGAAGGTACACCTAGCCTTGCCAAAGAAGCATTATCTGATCTAAAAAATAAATTAAAATTCTTATATGGATCAGGAAAGAGCTGATAACCAGAACCTTCTAAATTCTTCTGAACTATTTTACCAAAATTAGATCTTTCAAAACCAGTTAACCAAGCTGTATGTGGACCAAAACTTGGTGTTTTACCAATCATTTCTAAATTGATACCAGCAACAAACTTGGCAGCATCTATACCTTTACCAAAATACGTAGACCCAATTAAACCCATTTCTTCTGCTGTAAAAGCGGCAAAAACAATGGTTCTCTCATTACCTATTTTCTTGAAATATTCAGCCAAGGCCAAAACACCTGTTACTCCAGAGGCATCATCATTTGCACCATTATAAATTAGATCTCCGTCTCCGCTTTTCTTCATCCCTAAATGATCATAATGTGCAGAAATAATTACAAACTCCTCTTTTTTCGAATTACCTTCTAAAACTCCAATAATGTTAGCACTTGTGATTTCTTCTTTACTTCTTCTGGGTGTAAAATTGAAGGTTTGTCTGTAAGAATCTAATCCTTCAAAAGTGGTTAAACCTATTCTTTTGAATTCGTTCTCTATATACTGAGCTGCTTTTTCTATACCCTCTGTACCTGATTTTCTGCCTTGCATATCATCAGAAGCTAAGGTGTATAAATGTTTTTTAACCCTAACAGAGTCTATAAAAAAGGAAGTTTTTACAGATTTGGTTATTACCGATTTTACTGATTTTTCTGTAGATTTCTTTGTAGCATCACAAGCTGTTAAAGAGGCTGCAGCTAATAATGTGATAAATATTTTTTTCATTAATTTCATATTTTAAAAGCATAAATATAACTAATTTAAATCCGTATTTTTGCACAAAATATTTACAATGATTCTATCTGAAATTCCAAATATAAAACACACTGATACTAATAACTTTTTTCTTTTATGTGGTCCATGTGCCATTGAAGGTGAAGATATGGCTTTACGAATTGCTGAAAAGGTAATTTCTATTACAGATAAATTAGCCATTCCTTACATTTTTAAAGGAAGTTTTAAAAAGGCAAACAGAAGTAGAATTGATAGTTTTACAGGAATTGGTGATGAAAAAGCATTAAAAATTTTACGAAAAGTTTCAGAAACGTTTAATGTACCTACAGTTACTGATATTCATGAAATTTCTGATGCTGCAAAGGCTGCAGAATATGTAGATGTTTTACAGATACCTGCATTTTTGGTTCGTCAAACAGATTTAGTGGTTGCTGCTGCAAGAACAGGAAAGGTTGTAAACTTGAAAAAGGGCCAATTCATGAGTCCTGGAGCCATGAAACATGCCGTTCAAAAAGTAAAAGATGCTGGTAATAACAAAGCATGGATTACAGATAGAGGAACAATGTTTGGTTACCAAGATATGATTGTAGATTTTAGAGGTATCCCTGAAATGCGCGAATTTGCACCTACAGTACTGGATGTTACGCATTCTTTACAACAACCAAATCAAACAGTTGGTGTTACAGGTGGTAGACCCGAAATGATTGAAACTATTGCAAGAGCTGGAGTTGTAAACAATGTAGATGGTCTATTTATAGAAACACATTTTGATCCTTCAAATGCAAAATCTGATGGTGCAAATATGTTACATTTAGATAATTTAGAAGGTCTATTAAGTAACTTAGTTACCATAAGAAAGGCAATTAAAGATTTATAAAAAAAGTAAATAAAACCTTTTATTTCGATTCGATAGCATGCCTACTTTCAGCTATGCTGAAGATGAGAATAACAAAGTGTTTTTGCTATTTTTCAATTCTTTATAATAAGTAGTTAATTGAAATTACTTAATAGCTTAAAAGTCTAAGATTAAACATAAACAAAACTTTTTAAAAAAATAACAGTGGTTTTTAACTAGAAAACAATCTATATTTTAACTATTTATGAAACAACAACAAAAAATTGTGCCCTTTTTTTCTTTTAGAGGAGTAAGTAGTATAATGATTGGAATTGTAATTTTAATTTTCTCTTATGGTATTCAATACACTATGGAAGATGGAAACTTGATTGATAAAATGTTAGTCTTAAAAGATAAACATCAGATTCAGAATTTTAACATATTAATGGTTATTATCGCTTTTTTTCTATTTCCAATATCGATATTTAGTGCAGAAAAAATAAAAAGTAAAAAATTAGGTCTTCATAAAATACACCAGGATATAATTAAAGTTCTTTTTAAATATACACTTACACTATGCGGATTATTTATTGTTTTAATTATTATTAATAAAAATAGTTTCTTCAACTACATCACTCCTATTTTCTTAGTATCTTATAGTTGTATTTTAGCTGTTTTTGAACAAGAAAAGGAACGTGATCTCTTTATAATTGTAGGGATTTGTCTTTTTTTATCTCTTATTACTATAATGATTCCTTCATATTGGTACTATTCATTTTACATTCTTGGAGTTTCACATATTACCTATGGCATTAACAACAAATAGTATTAAGTGATTTTTTTTTGTATTTTTCTAACAATATCTTCTAAACCATTAACTTTAAGTTCATATACTAACTTAAGTTGATCTCCTAATTTACCTTTATGGAATCCTTTATTGTAATACCAAACCACATAATGTTCAGGTAAATCTATTAAATGAGTGCCTTTATATTTACCAAAAGGCATTTTCATTTTATCCAAGTCAATAAGGTATTGCTGATTTTTATCTAACAAATTTTAAGATTAAAAGTGATTTAAAATTTACTATTCTAAGCCATCTACATAATTCTGTAGATAAGAAAATCTAGGGGTTAGTTTACCGTTTTCGGTCATTTTTGCCCTTTTTAAGATTCCGTCTTTATCATTATTAAAAAAAGCAGGAATAACATGTTCTAAAAACATTTCTCCAAAACCTTCACTAGCATCTTTTGGTAACTCACAAGGTAAATTATCTACTGCCATTACTACTATAGCATTTTCATTTTTATAATTTACCTCATCTTCTTTTAAAGGATCATAACCATAAACAGGATTTTCTATGGTAGACGCTTTTATAGTTGAAGCCACTGGCCCATCTATATCACAAGAAATATCTGCTACATAATTTATTTTAAAATTTTCATGTTTAGCATCTTCTCTTGTAAATAAAAATGGGGCTCCATCTCCATAAAAATGACCTGCTATAAAAAAATCAGTAACTGCAGCAAAACGCATAAAGTTAGATTCGTATTTCTCTGGATGCTTATAAAAATCGAAATTATTGATCACTAGGCCATCTTTTCTTTTATTATAATCTAACACATCTGCCAAGCAATAAACTGTTTCATGAAATGCTTTATTTAAATAGTCTTCTACAGAAACTTCTTTAATGTTCATTGCATCTAGCATTTCTTTAGCACCATAAGCTACTTTACCATTTCCTGTTAATAAAATTTTGATAGGAGAAAATGAAATGTTTTTTAGTTGAGTAATCAACTCTTGCTGACTATCTAAAGATTCTGCTTTTGGTAGTTTAAATGTTTCTGATGTTAACCCAATTGCTCTAAAACCATTATAAGCGCCAACAATACCTGCATATCTTCCAAAACCAATTAATCTTGCTCCATTAGCTTTAATAATTGTTTCATGATCATAAAGTTCAATATTTTTATCTAGAACAGCTTGTAACAAAGCTCTATTATAAGGCTGTTTCTTAATGGTATGACTAAAGAAAAAATATTTTTTATTATTAATCAAAGCACCTATAGGAACCTCTTTCACACCTAAAAGTACATCACAGTCCGAAATATCATCTGTTACTTTAATATTTTTATTTTGATATTCAGCATCACTAAAAATTCGAATATCTGATTGCTCTACAACAACTTTTGATTCAGGAAATTCTGATTTTAATTGAGCTAATTTACTAGGAGAAAAAACCACTCTTCTATCTGGTGGATTTTTACGTTCTTTTATAATTCCGAATTTCATCAAGTATTTTATTAGACCCTAAAGATAAAATGAAAATATGTGGTTTAAAATATTATTTAAAATAAAATGGTTTCTTAAATAGTAATATGAATGTTTTTGTATTTTTGCAAATCGTTATTTACTTTAAAATATTTATGAGTAAATTGTTAAAACAAATTACGACAAATAATTTATTTAAATAACACGAATGTTCTTATAAAAAGAAATCATAAGTTCATTAATGGGGACGACTGGTTTTGACAGCAAGGACAGTAGAATTGTAAGCATATCAAGAAGTGAAATGATTCTTGTAAAACTTATTTCAACTTTTTAAACGGCGAAGATAACTACGCTTTAGCTGCCTAATCTGAATTATAGTAGGATTAAGCCTCGGCTCACTAGGTGAGCAAGCTTTATGTCCACGAAAAGCCTTGGTTTATGGCGTTTCAATTATGGGCATCGTAAAAATAAACATAGAAAACTTGTGGCTTTGGCAGGTTTTTGAAACTAAAAAAGCTAAGTTAAAAGTGGGTTGTTCTTAATCAGCTTTTGAACGAAAACCAAGAAAGAACTAAATATGTAGAAAGCTTTTTAGCTGCTTGTTTGGACCCGAGTTCGATTCTCGGCGTCTCCACCACACGGGACAAACTCATATTTTTTGAGATTTGTCCCTTTTTATTTTCACCTAACTCCTTGTCTATCTGTAAGATATACCTCAACACATCATTGATTTTTGTAGTTCGACATTTTTTTCCGTCAAATTCTATTTTTTCTGGAAAAATCGAACTAATCAACTTCTTTTTATGAGCAATTGCACTGTTGGTATAGGTTTGTTTAAAATTTTCTAAATGCTGAAACGCATTTTCAATAAGACCCTTATATTCAGAATCTGAGGTATTGAGTCCATTCAAACTAGAAGTGATTTGATCGCGTTGCTTTGTATATCGATTTAATGTTTGACCATAGACTTTAGGAGATATAGTTCCGTCTACTAATAAATCTTGTAGATTTTCAATTCTTTGATTTGCGGAAGCTAACTCCTTCTCTAACTTTTTTCTTTTCCTTGCTCTGTCTTTTTGATTAACTCCAGATAAAGACTTTAAAACCTCTTTATACAGAACTTTTGATTGTTTGGTAAATTGAAAATCATCTAAAATAGATTCAAAAACCGTATTGACTTTATTCGCTGAGAATCGTTCTTTTTTACAATGATTACAATGATAATAAAAATACTTTTTACCCGTGCAGCTCTTTGAAGGACTACCAGTCATTTTCGACTGGCATTTGGAGCAATGTAAGATACCTCTTAATGGAAGCTCTTCTCGAAGTGTATTATAAATAGGTCGATTTCTTTTCTTTTGGCGTTCGGACAATTTTTCTTGAACTTGGTAAAATAATTTCTCAGAAATAATTCCTTGATGAATACCCTCAATCCACTGTTCCTGCTCCTCTCCTTCTTTTGGAACGACAATTTTACCCATGTACACAGGATTTTTCAATAAAAGTGATAAATTGTTTCTACTGACTTTAAATCCTTTACTACCCAATTCTTCACGAATAGCTGCTTGGGTTTTCCCTTTTATGATTCCCTTATATGCAAATTGAATAAATTTAGCCTTTGGGCTGGGCTGAATAATGGGTATGTTATTTGCATCCCTCCTATTTACATAACCTACAGGTGCCATTCTGCACCAACGACCTGCTTTTAAAGACCCTCTGATTCCACCTCGTATCTTTATCGACCTGCGATCATTATCTATTTCAGGGAATACTAAATTAATGGCGAGCATTGCTTTGCTTTCAGGAATGCTAAAATCAATGGGTTGTTCAATAGCTTGAACTTCTATTCCCATTTCTTTTAATTGACGAATCATTAAAAATGAATCTGTTACATTCCTGGAAAAGCGGTCCCAAGTGGTGACTAATAAATAATCAATGGTCTTCTTATTCTTCTTTGCGAATCTCAAAAAGTTTTGAAATTCAGGACGATTGAAGTTTTTAGCGGAGTGGTCTTCTTTATAATGCGCAACAACCTCAATATCCTTTCGCTTGCAATAGTTTGTTAGCTGCTCAAATTGAACACCCAAACTAAACCCTTTGGCTTGTTCGTCACTACTGACTCTTGACATGATTACAGCTCTTTTCATTGCTTAGAATTTTGAAAAGCTTCTAATTGAGCATTGGCAATGAGCTCAAAGAAAGCTTTGATTTGTTGTACTTCTTCGTTGGTTAGTTTTTCTTTTCTGTTTTTATTTAAAATGATTTTGCATTCATAATCTGATAACATGATTTTGATGTATGTACAATTCCTTTGCTTGTTACAATAGGATTGTGACGTATCAATTGATCTGATGTGTTCAGTATCATAATTTATATTTTTTTGTGTTTTCAAAATTAACTACACACCCATCAACTGTTTGAATAACAATGGTTGAATAATCTCTTTTTTGAATGTGTTCCATAATTCGACTTTCTGCTGAAACTTGCTTTGTTGTTTTTATTTCTAAATGAGTTGGCTTAGACTGGTTAAACCTGATTGTAATGGATTTTAACTCATTATAATTCCGTCTTATCATTCTGAGTACTTTATCTTCTTCATCTGAAAGCATTGAAATTGACCTGTTGTCAAATTGATGTGAATCGCCGTGGAGAAAAGGTTCAAATATTTTATAGAAAGAAAAGCTAAAATGGTCTTTATTAAATTTCTGAAAAAAATAATCTCCCATGTTTGCTTCATTAAAATCTCTAATTAAATCATCATCAAAAACAAAAAAATCTGTTGGTGCATTGTTATAAAAGAAAAAATGATACTTATTCTTAAATGCTATGGTAGTGAAAACATACTTCTCAAAGTCAGTTACGTACCCTTCTTTGTGATTATCTGACGTTTGCAGTGCTTTATTCTCTGCAATCTTTTGGTTGTAATTAAGCTCGAAATGCAATTTTTGACCCAATTTGGCTCTAATTGCCCTTATGTCATCATAAGAAAAACCATACTTAATTAATGCCTCTACCATTTTAATCCAAACGTATTGCACAAAGCTGATGGCTGTTTTTTTATAGTCGGTTTTTACAGTACCTAAACCAAGGTCAATATCCAGTAAATCATACTTCTCCCAGTTTAAAATATCAAAATATAACACATCAATTTTTGTTTTTAAAAACAATGGCGTGTAGATGTAATTAATCAAACTATCGGGGTCTATTGTCTCACCGAAATAAGGATCCAAAACGAATTTATTTTCCATAAAAACAAAGAAACAAAAAAGTTGCAAATAAAAGCAGTAATATTACTACTTTTTAATAAAATTTATACATATCTTGGATTCCAACGATGAACTCATTGTAGAAAAACAATGAGAAATTATTAAAGGAAATAATTTTTATTTTTTGAAACAATCACGAAAAGTGAGTAAAAATAAAGACTGTGAGATGTCCTTGAGTAAACACCAAGCCAACAGGCTGTAGATTAATAACTTAAATACAACAAAAACAATGGAAAACAACATGCATTATAGAAACGTAACCCTAAGCACAAGGGTCTCTGCTGCTCAAAAAGCTGAATATGTAAGACTCGCAGCAAAATATAACGTGAGTGTATCTGAATGGGCACTAACACTTATAGAACATCATAAAAATGATTATAGTACAATTGGTGAACCCACACCAAAAGAAGTGAAATTAGAAAGAGCTTTAGAGTTAAAGAATAAGGAAATTCAAAAGTTAAAAGCGCAGCGGGACACTACTGATGAATACGCTTCCAATATGCAACAACGATCTAACAAAGCCATTCACGACCGTGATGAATCTAATTACGCCTTAAAACAAGCATTGGTAGAAGTGGATAAATATAAAAGTCGACTAAAAATTGCAGAGTCATTAATTGGATCAGGAAGACCAAAAGAAAACAATAAGAAACCTTTAATAACCCCCATATCTGTTGGTATGACTACTATTTTAGCAATTGTGATATTTGGTAGAAGATTTAGTTAAAAAGTAAACGAAAAATGAGATGTTTTTAGTTATATTGTGCCTACTATTTCAGTAACTATGAACCGTATCAAAGAAGTACTTAAAGAGAAAGGCATTAAGCAAATTTGGCTTGCTAATAAGCTCGGTAAGAGCTATAATATGGTAAATGGCTATGTGCAGAACAGACAGCAACCTCGACTAGAAGTACTATTTGAAATTGCAAAACTATTCAATATTGACCCTAAAGAATTAATTCAATCTGACCATGAATAAAAAAGATCTATCAGAATCAGACATAAAAGCAATGGTGAAAAAAGTAGAAACTCTAATGCAAAAATGTCAAGCCTTGGAGGAAGATATAAAAACTAGTGAAGCTGATGCTCAAATGCTTATGCAAGCAGTTTTAAAAGAGGCTTTTGAGGGCAAAAAGGAAAAGGTTGTTTAATGATTTTAAAGGATGGTTTGCGAATTATGCTGCGTAAAGGTTGAATGAAATGAACAAAAATTATACAAAATGAAAGTTTGGATAGAAAAATCAATAGTCAAAAAAAGAATCGATCGAAACAGTGGTGACCTAAGTTTAGGCAAGGCCTTATGGTCTCCTACTAAAGATAAAAGAGGCGCTGATATATACAGCTCGATGCGTGATGTTAAAGGTGGCGACGTTGTACTTCATTTAACGGATAACAAAGCGATAACTGGAGTATCGATTGCATCTTCAGCCTTTAGGGAGGGTAAGGGAGCGAAAGGAACGGATTGGGACGGACCTGCATATATAATTTCGCTTAAAGATTACGTTGAAATTAATCCACCGTTGGATAGAAAAATATTGCTTCAAGAATCAAATAGAGGGGAACTAGATCAAATAAGGTCTAAAAACAAAGTTTTCTATAATTCTGAATTAAGTCTTAACCAAGGAGCATACTTGACAGAAGCACCCAATGAATTAGTCAGTTTAATTGGAGAACTATATCTTACTGAGTACGACAAACAAATTCCCCACATAGACCAAGTTGTTTCAATTAAAAAAACAAATTCAAATCCAACCTTTTATAAAATCATAAAAAGTGCTGAAAGAAAAATAGTAAAAGCTGGTTTCAAATGTAAATCACTTAGAGAAAACAGCAGGTATGTATGGGTTGAAGACTCCGACAACATAATAGGTAGAAAACCTGCTCATTATGAGTTTATTTCTAGAAGAGGTAAATTATATCTTGAACTTCACTTTGAGGACAATAATTCTAAAGCATTATTTCATAATCTAATCGAAGATCTACCTGACCAATTAGAATGGATCGATTGGAACGGAGCTAAAAGTATAGGAAATAAAAAATCATATAAGCTGGACGATATTAATATTGTAGAGAATATTGTTAATGATCTAATTGAAATAGATGAATTGATTGGAGACCAAGTTAGATCTATATTAATAAATCAAATGCGAAATTTTTGGCTATATGCACCGGGTGAAAAGGCAAGGAAATGGGATGATTTTTACAAGAAAAACATTGTAGCCATTGGCTGGGACGAAATTGGAGATCTTAACCAGTATAAAACTAAAGATGAAATTGCAGCAGAATTAAGGAGGGTAAATAATGAAACGGGGAGTAAAAAAAATGATGCGTTAGCCTGTTTCGAATTTGCTTCTGTCATAAAACCCGGTGACATCGTTATAGCAAAAAAAGGGAAAAGAGATTATGTTGGATGGGGTGAAGTTAGTAGTGAGTATTTTTTCGATGACACTCAAGAGGAATATAAAAGCAGGAGAGCTATAAACTGGAAATCAAATGGTGAATGGACTGATGAAGCTGGAGATATTGTGGTTAAGACACTGACCGACATAACGAAATATCCTGATTATGTTGAAAGATTATCAAAGCTATTAAAAATTGAATTGAATAAAATTGTTACTAAAAATATTGATATGAAATATCCACTAAATACTATTTTGTATGGCCCCCCTGGAACTGGAAAAACTTACAATACTGTTCTTAAAGCTGCAGAAATTATTGAAAATAGAAAGATTAACTCATACGATGAAGCTCTTGAGATTTTCAAAACAAACCTACATAATCAAATTGAATTTATCACTTTTCACCAAAATTATAGTTATGAAGATTTTATTCAAGGGCTAAGACCCGAAACGGACAATAAATCTTCATTAGTATTTGATAAAAAAGATGGTGTATTTAAAAAGATTGCTGATAAAGCACTAGAAAATTTAAAACTAGTTGAGAAGGCACCTGAGGAACTTTCAAGTGAAGCAAAATTTGATAAAGGTTTGGAATATTTTGCTGATAAAGTATTGGAAAGTGAAGATAACTTTAAAATAAACGATACTGCTTACATATTTGAGGTTGAAGATGATGCATTTAGATATACTGGTCAGAGATGGACAAACCATACTAATGGTTTGAGAATGAAATTTAGTGATTTAAAAGAATTCTATAGAAATGATATCAAAAGTCGAAAAGACATAAAAAAACTAGATAATATTTCTGGCCTAGCTAATCAACATGCCACTTATTACTACTTGGTTTACTCTGAAATACTTAAACTATTACCAAAGAAAGCTGAGGGACTAAAAAAAGTAAGGCGAAAAAACTATGTAATTATTATTGATGAAATAAACCGAGCTAACATTTCAAGAGTTTTTGGAGAGCTTATTACATTAATTGAGCCTGACAAAAGATCTCATGGAAAAATTCCATTAGAAGCAAAGTTACCTTCAGGAGATCCATTTATTGTTCCATCCAATTTATTCATAATTGGCACTATGAATACTGCTGACAAATCAATAGCATTATTGGATATCGCTCTTAGAAGAAGATTTGAGTTTGAATCAATGTATCCGAAATATGAAATCCAAGGTCAAGAAATCTATGATGTAGATATTCTAAAAAAAATCAATCAGCAAATCATTAAATCAAAAGGTCACGATTTTCAAATAGGTCATGCTTATTTCATGGGAGAAAATAAAAATTTGATTGAGAGAATGAACAAAAAAGTGATTCCTCTTCTACTTGAATATTACATGAATGACGAAAAAGAAGTCAAAGGAATACTAAATTCTGTAGGTCTTGCTATTGAAGAAAATAATTGGCCATTAAAAATCACAGGTAAAAATGATTAATCTTTTTGAATATCAAAATAAGATAGATATTCAAGACTCATTTAAGGGCTTGGAAGGATTTCTTGATGAAATCTGGAATAGTCGTGAAAAGAATTCATTCTACTCTAAAAATGAGAACGATAAAATAGAGTCACAAAGATTCCTTCAATTCATACATAAGTCAAATGAATTAAAATCAAATAAATATGTTGGTGTAATCCATTACGAGGGAAATAAAATTAATTTATTACCGAAGATATTTTTTGATCCTGAAAAAGATTATTCAAAAAATGAAGTAAATCAAATCCAAAACCACATTCTTTGGTGGCTAAGTTATTGTCGCAAAATTAAATTTCCCAATTATCAAGTTTCATTAGGTAGTGCAAAAAGTGATTTTTTTGAAGTTTTAATTTATCTATTCTCAAAATACACCCGCGAACTTTTAAATTCATCTATCTACCAGCAATATGAAGAAGTAAATCGTGAATTATCATTTATCAAAGGAAGACTAAATACTAACGAATACATTAACGAAAACTTAAGCAAAGGTAAATGGCACAAACTCAATTGTACATATGATGCTTTCGTTTTTGATAATGAATTCAATCGCATAATAAAGTATGTTACTACTCTCCTATTTAATGTTACCTCGAGCCAGGATAACAAGAAGAACTTGAGGGAAATCCTTTTTATATTAGATGAAGTAACGGACGAAAGAGCTACAGCTGAACAATGTTCCAGAATCTCATTCAATCTAATGTTTGGTGAGTTTGAAACAGTTCGTGATTATTGCCAATTGTTTCTCACCAACTGTATTTCGTTTGACTATAAAAATGATTTAAAACTTTTCGCTTTCCTTCTTCCAATGGAATATGTTTTTGAAGATTTTATTTTTGGTTTTATTGAGAAAGAATTAGAGGCTGTAAAAGCCAAATCTCAGAGGAGTGACACTTATTTAGATGAAGGAAAAGCCTTTAATCTAAAGCCGGATTTATGGCTAAAAACAAATGATAAATCTCTGATTGCTGACACAAAATATAAGATTGTTTATTCTGATGAAAAAGACCCAAAAAAAGGAATTTCTCAGAACGATCTATATCAAATGCTTGCCTATGCCGTGAGATTTGAGGTTAATGAAATTATATTATTCTATCCTAATACAATTAAGCAAGTGCAGGAAGAAGAAACAGAATTAATAATTAAAGATGCTTTAGCGGATGGAAAAGAAATATCTATTAAAGCATTTCAATTACCTATAATTAACAGAGAATTATTAGAAAATAATATAGAGACGAAAACGAATTTGAGCGAACTGTTTAAATCAACAAGAGAGGGATTAATCAGTAAAGTAGAAAAAATATTAAAATAAGTAATGTTGGAACAAAAACAACAATTAGAACAACAAGCAGAATTACTTGAAAAAAGAGAAAATATATAATGAGTGATTGGAAAAAATTAACAAAAGACAAACTTGCTAAAAGCAAGAATAAGGTAGCGAAAATCGATCTTGACAAATCCAAAGTTGAATATTCAAAAGATATTACTAAACCGAAAATTGAAAAACTTGGACCAGAAGAAGTTGTAAGAGCTTTTTTAATTGACAAACTTGTTAACGAACTTGGATATTCTGAAAAAAATATTGAACTCGAAAAGTACTATGTAAGAGGTAGTATTGGCAGGGAAAAACAAAAAAACAAAGATGATTCTGCGCGAATTGACGTTATAGTTAAAGATAAAACTGGTAACCCATTTTTATACATTGAGGTTAAAGCACCTGATATGTTTGAAGATGGAGAAAAAGATATAAAAGGGCAACTTTTTGAACTTTCCGATTTAGAGCAAAAACAGAACAAAACCAAAGTAAAATATCTTGTCTACTACTCATTGGACACTAGTGAAGAACTAGCAGATAGAATGTATTTAATTGAAAAAGATGAATATAAAGAATATGATGATTGGCTAGAAGAAAAGGATAAAACTTTTGGTTTAGAAATACCTTTCAATTATGGCAAACCAAAATTGAAAGAGCGAGTTAAAGATGAAGATGATTCTGATTTACTTTCTATTTCAGAGACAAAGATGTCCGAAATTAGAAGAAACATACATAATACACTTTGGAGTTCTGGAGTTGAGGATAATGAAGCTTATATTTTCTTAGTTCAATTTTTACTAACCAAAATTTATGACGAAGACGAAACCATTGAAGGAGAAAAATATAGATGTCAGATTTACGACAAAGATTATGATGACCAAAATAAATTCTTTGATCGTATAAACCAATGCTACAAAGATGCTCTTCAAAACAAATTAAACTATACAGAAGAAGATTTAAAAAACGTAGGAAATATTTTAACTACCGAAAAAATATCTTTACAAAGTTTATATTTTCTTGTAAAAGAACTTCAAAATTATTCGTTCTCCAAAAGTATTAAAACACAGAAAAAAGATATTCTAGGGCATTTCTTTGAAGAAACAAACAGAGAAAAATTCAAACAATCAAAGGGTCAATTTTTCACAACAACAAATGTTGTTGACTTTTTAGTTTATGCTATGAAAGTTGATGAATTAGCTATTGAGAAATTTGAAAAAGATTATTCTTTACCATACATAATTGATCCTAGTACTGGCAGTGGCACCTTTTTAATTCAAGCAATGAAAATAATTACTAAAGAATTTTCAAAGCACGATTTCAAATTAACGAACACTAAAAAATCAAAACTTAAAAAACTATTTCCAGCCGAAAAGCCAAATGATTGGGCAGAAGAATACATTTATGGAATAGATAATTCATATAGCTTAACAGTTTCTACAAAAGTAAATATGATTTTACACGGTGATGGTAGTAGTAATACGTTCAAAGATGATGGATTAAAAAGTTTACAAACCTACTCTAAGTACACTAATTCAAAATTAGCTAGTTATGAAACTGGTCATAATGTATATAATAAGGCAAAAGGGAATATAGGAGTTAATGAACAATTTGATATAATTATTTCAAATCCGCCATTTAGTGTAAACATAAACGATTCAAAAGAGGAAGTAGATAAATATTTCTTATTCGGAAAGAAAAAGAATTCTGAAAACTTGTTTTTAGAGCGTTATTACCAACTTTTAAAAGAAGGTGGGAGACTAGGAGTTGTTTTGCCTGAAAGTGTTTTTGATACTACTGAAAACAAGTACATTCGTTTGTTTTTATTCAAGTATTTTCAGATTAAAGCAATTGTAAGTTTACCTCAAGTAACTTTCGAACCATTTACTTCAACTAAGACAAGTATTCTTTTTGCTCAAAAAAAGAAAGTATCTGAAATTGATAAATGGAATACACAATGGGATAAATATGGTAAGGAATGGAGTTTATTAAAAACAAGATCTCTTAACCTAATAAAGGTCTATCTAGAGGATAAAGACCGTAAAAGGCTACCTTCTGTTAAAGACTTAAAGCCAAAAGAAGAAAAAACTGTATTATATAGATTTTTAAAAGATTATATAACAGAAGAAGATAAACTATTGGAAGTAAAAGAATTGATTACAAAATACCTTCCAGAAATTATCGAATTATCAAAAATGGAAAAAGAAACAGAAATCTTTGGCCATTATAATGCTTGGTGGGTTTTTGGAGAAGTTGCAAAAGAAATGGACATTGATTATGATGTTTTTATGGCAGAAGCTGAAAATGTAGGTTATAAAAGAACTACAAAAAGTGAAAACCCAAGACCAAATGATTTATATGATATTGAATACGCTCCAAACACTCTAGATTGTTCTAAAATCATTTCTGATTATAATGAAAAAATTAAAAACTTACAAGATGAACAAGAAGAAGCAGAAACAAAAGTAAAAGCTTTAAAAGAAAAAGACGAAACTGCAAAATCAAAAAAATCAATTGAAAAGCTAGAAGCCGAAATTGAAATCCTAAAGGTAAATACAGTAAACCTAGAAGCAGTAAAAAAGACAGTAAAAGAGATTCTAGAAACATATTATGAAAAAGATATTTTAAAAACCGAATTCTACGAAAGAACTGATGAGATTTTAATAAATCATTTTAAAAAAGGTCTATTACATAAATATAAAAGCAATGATATTTTATTAAGAAAAACGGAAACCCATAAAATTTTAGATTTAATTAGAAAAGAAGTAATATGGGCATAAAATATAGTGTGAAAAATATATCAAACTTTTCAGCCGAAAATAGCTGTCGTTTTGATTACAAGTTTATTGACGATTATAATTTCACTAATAATGGATTTTATACATACAAAGATTTATTTGACTTTGTAGATGTAGATAATAAAATATTGTTAGCAGAAGATAAGCCATTTGAATATGTTGAAATTGGTTGCGTAAATAAAATTGGAGATGTTTCTCCTCATAAGTTAAGTTATGAAAACAGAGATGAATTAAACGAACCGTTATTTAAAAAAATTGAAAAAGGAGATATTATAAAACCTCAATTAGATGACATCTTAATTTCAAAAATTAGACCTTATCTTAATAAAATAGTTTTGATAAATGATGATTCTCATTACTTTACGAAAGCATTTATTCAAATACGCCCAAAAGTAAACTCTAAACTATTATATTATTGCTTGAGAAGTGTGTTCTTAAATAAAATAAATTCTGTTTCTAGACAAGGAAAAGGTTATCCTACATTAAAGGAAAATGACATAAAAACAATACAATTTTCGAGTAAAATAATTGACAACCTTGAAGTAAATAAAGATTTAATACTATCGGAAATTGAACCATTAGAAAATGAGATTTCAATCTTAAAAGGCAAGAGAATTAACACAAAAGTCCTTTTAGATAAAGTTTTCAGTAACTCATTTAAGATAGATTTAGAATCAATTAAGGAAATTGACGACATTAATAAAATCAATGTTCCAATTCATTTAATAACTTCTAGGAATATTAATTTTAGAAATAGCTACAGATGGTTTAAAATTCAAAGTTTACAAAAGCAACTTTATAAAGAAATAAATTGTATTAAAAAATTAGGTAATCATATAATTAGTACAAAAAATGGTTGGAGTCCAAGTTCACAAGAAGGCGGAGATGGAACTCCAATTTTAGGTCAAGAACATTTTAATTACGATTCTCACCTGAATATTAATGCCAATAAAACAACACAAGAAACTAGAAATAAAATTGAGGATTTTTATATAAAAAAAGGAGACTTCTTTGTTAGCAGAGGAAATACAATTGATTTAGTAGCTCTAGCTTCAATTGTAGAAGAAGAAGTTGAAGATGATATACTTTTTCCAGATTTGTATATTAAAATGATATTTGATGATGAAATCAATGATAAATACCTAGCATACTTATTTAATTCATTTTTAGGTAGATATTATTTTAAGTATGTTTCTAAAGGTAAAAATCAAACAATGGTAAAAATATCATCTACAGAATTAGATAATTTTTATCTTCCGATTCCTGATAAAAAGAAACAGTTAACCATAGTAAATAAAATAAAAAAACAAATAGACGCACAAAAAGAAATTGACAAACGAATAGCAGAAAAACAAGCAGAAATAAGTGCAATAATTGAAAAAGCAATTCAAACGGAATAGCCAACGCAAGTTCAAGCATATTGCAGTCCTCCTACGTGCGGTTGCAAAGAGCTTTCTCGCCAACGCTAAAAACGAAATGAATAAAATAAAAACGGCATACAACAATGTGTATAGTGCATAGCACCCTTCGGGCCGCTAAGACACCATACACGGAACGTTTAAAAACAGAATTAACCCATTTTTAACAATGGATCAAAAAGAAATTAATAATATCTTAGAAGAACTCAACAATGGCAAATTCCATATTGAGTGTCCGTCTTGCTATGAGGAAGTGAATTTAAAAGATGCAGGATTGTTTTATTTGGATCAATTTAGCAAAGAAGCCAAGTTGGTGTATAAAATGATGCTGGAATGGCAAAAGGAACGCCGTGCAGCACTTAAAAAACGAAAGTCTAATATTCCCAAAAAATCAGAAGTTGGCGCAAAAGCTGTCAACCTTGGTTTTTTATTGGAGCGCCTCGCTCCTACTTTAGATGGATTTACGTTTAATAAAAATGATTGTCGTTCTATGTTTGACCCCATTGACTATGTAATTTTTGAGGGCTTGAGCGAAAAACAAAAAGTGGATAAAATCTTATTTGTAGACATAAAATCTGGAAAAGCGCGCTTATCGCCAAAGCAAAAGAAAATCAAGACAGCGGTAGAAGAAAAGCAAGTTGAATTTAAAACTTATAAGCCATGAACAGTGAGCTGATTAAATTCTTTTCTGTACAACGCCAAATCTTTGGAGTATGTTCTTGTTGTGGTGACATCTTTCGTTTAAGTGATGCCAAGGTATATCTAAAAGAAAAACCTCAACCCGATTGGATGGATAAGCTTCATAAATCTGAAGAACGCCTGGATAAACAAGAAGATAAAATTAATGCTGAAGAAGCCCAAACCAGAGAAATTGCCAGAGAAAAAGGACGGAAAGCGGCCATGGCATCAACCAAAAAGATTGATACCATCTTTACCCCTAACAATTACAATGCTGATGATGCAAAGGTGATGTTTCACCCTGTTGACTTTTTGATCTTCAATGGTATGAAAGAAAAAAATAGCATTGATAATTTGGTGTTATTTGACAGAGAAGTAAAGGAAGCTGCTCAAAAAGCTTTGCAAAAAAGTGTTGAGAAAACAGTAGAGAAAGAAAATTATGAATGGATCACCATGCAAGTCAGCGAGGATGGTTCCGTAGAATATAAATAACAAAAAATTAAAAGATATGACTTTACACCAATTAGCTAAAAGTATTGTTGCTTCCTTGTGGCACAACTCCATTGAAGAATTCAGGACCGATGGTATCGTTAAAAATTATGAAAAACCAACTGAAAGTCTTTCAGAGTTTTTAAGCGAAGTGGTATTTAGAGAACGAATTAATTTCTATCCTGGAGATCCAGGTGGTGATTGTGCAAAAACAGCAGTTTTTATGAGCATAACCAAAACTCCTCCTAGAGCAGAATGGCTCAAACCAAAAGACAAGGTAAATCTTCAAAAAATGATACCTAAAGTTATTCAGCATATGCAAGGAGGGTGTATTGATAAAACCCAAAAAATGCTCTTGATCACTGATAACATGAATACAGACCTAATAAACCCCTGGCGTGGAAATCTAAAAAATATACAGTCTAGAGATGGTAAAGAGGTGGTGATACTTTTTGTGGACCCAGAGGGTGAATTACATGATATGGGCATGGCCTGTGGCTTGTCTCCTTTTTAAACATAACTATTGTAACTCAATATCTTTTCTTGAATTCTTTTGTCCAAATACTCATTTTTACCCTGTAGTCTTTCTGCTATTTTGATGGCTTGCAAATGGTATTTTTTAATTTTCGCATTGTCCCATTTTTTAGGCGGTCTCTGTAAATTTGTGATACGGTCACAAAGTTTTACGATAGCCACTTCACTACTCAAATCTAAAATACGATTCAAGCTGTCATCCATCTGGTTTTTTTTATCAAGCGTAATATCTTTAGTCAAGGCTAGAACACCCATTGCCACTACATTACCAAAATCGTCCTCAAGCGCCTTAAAACTAAGCGCTGTGTCTTCTAAGACATCATGAAGTAAAGCTAGCTGTATTGAAATTTCTAGATTAAAATCTGGTTTTTGTTTGTGAGCCATAAAAACCTCCATAGCAACATTTGATAAATGAACAATATAAGGGAGGCCATTGGGCATTTTTTGTTGCCCGTGCTTCTCAGCTGCAAAATCAATGGTTTTTTGGTAAATGGTTTGAATGTTATTATCCTTCATATTACAAAGATAAGAAACGATTCATTTCGATTAAATCTACACTAAAATAGTTCGACTTTACTCCCTTTGGCTCCACAACTTTAAACCCTAATCAATCGATTAGGGTTTTATTTTTTATACTGATGTGGATTTTCTCTAATTCCTTTTTTAAAAAATTTTCGAACTGAACTTCTTAAAGCGTTATCTAATTTTAATAATACATCTTTTACTTTTTGTGAAGGTCTGCCCCTAAATGTAGTAACATGAAAATTGTCATTTTCCAACAAAGCTTTTTCAGAAAAATAATAATTAGAAACACAACATCTAACAAAGTTTGTCGAAACCTTGCTAACGGAATGCCAAGATTTTTGATGAGTTGCCATAACAACTAATCTATTAAATTTGCAACTAATGGAAACTTGTTTCCTTTTTAGACCACTAGGCCATAATTCTAAATTACCTCCATCACTATCTTTCCAATTTGGTGTTGTATAATACAAAACATTTAATACACGCCAAAGTTCCCTGTTTTTATCGTGAGAATTATCTAAATGTGGACTTAAATAGTTATCTTTTGCCATAAGAGACAAACCACCAGCATATAAATTTTCATCTGGTAAAAGAGACTGTATATTGCAAATCTCTGAGATAAGATGTACAACACTTTTCTCTTGAAATGCGTAAATAACTTCTTCTAATAATGGATGATATTGATTCATTTGATAAGCAACGTGCTTATGCTCTCTTAAGTTTTTTCTTTCTTTAGTTTTTGTTAAATCTGGAAAACAGGTATGTATTTGTTGTGCAATATTCTTAGGCAACAAATCGTCTATAATAAAATAACCAATTTGAGGTTGTGTCTTAGAAAAAAATTGTTTCAACCTTATTATTTCTTCTTCTAATCGAGTTGTAATAAATGTTGCTAGTTGTACCCTATCCATTTATAGTCCTTTTTCGAAGATTGTATTTTATTTTGGCGATTAAATAGAAAAAAGGTTTTAATAAAGGATTACTTAATGCCGTTTTAAAATTGATTTCCTCTTTGTATAATTCCCAGGTTCCTGACTTTGAAATTCCATCAGAGTTACAATTTGCTACTATTATATCTACAATCTTACACATAGCATTATTTTTATATAAATTAAGGTTTAAGTGATAATCTGCTAAAATTTTATAATTTAAATTATAAAATGTATTTTTAAATAATGTTTTTTTATAAAATGTTCCTTGATGATGCAAACCGTTTCTTACCCAAATTAAAGGAGACCAATAAACATTTTTAACTTTTTGAGTAACATTCAATATAAATGGATTTTTTATACCTTCATAACGTACTTTTCCTGCAATAATTTCATTTTTTATATTTTTTTTATTTGAAAAAATGGACATCAATACAGTCGAGGTATTAAAAATATCACCAGAACCTAAAAAATACAACCATTCACCTTTGGCTAAAGCTATTCCTTTATTCATAGCATCATAAATACCCCTATCTACTCTAGACTGATAATAAAATGGCTTTTCTAAGTTACTAAGGTAATTTTGAGTGTCTAAAGAAGAGCCTCCATCTAAAATCCAAACTTCATAATCTTTAAAATCTTGTTGTTGAATACTATCGATAGATTTCTTTAAACCTAAAAGATTTTCAAATACTGGAATAATTATTGATACTATTGGAGGAGCCATTTAGTTATGATATTAAAAAAAATTTGCTAATTGTAATTGCTCTTTTTCCCAACATAGCTCAGTTTTTGCTTTTTGTTGATTTTCTTTTATTTGCAATAACAGGGGTTTATTAGCAACAAGGTCTTTTACTGCTTTTGCAATTGTTTTTGGCGAATAATCTTCTACAATAACACCTACTTTATGTTTTTTTATAATACGAACTACCTCTGGAAGTTTCCCAGCTATTATTGGCAATTCTGCATGTATATAATCAAATAATTTATTAGGCAATGCATATTTAAAACTTAAACCTAAAGGTTCTTCTAAAACCATTCCTAAAGTAGCTTTTTTTGTATAGTTAAAAAGTTTTTCTCTAGCAATTCTTCCTAAAAAGTGAACTCTATGCTGCATGTTTTGTTGTAAAACAAACTCTTTAAGCTCCTGCTCTACTTTACCATATCCAATAATTACTAAATCGAAATCATCTAAAAAATGTAATGCTTTTATCATTTTTTTTAAACCTCTACCTGGATTTAATACACCCTGATACAAAATAGTTTTTTGTGCTGTAGGAAACTGTACATCTTCAGTTTTTAAGAAATCTTTTTGTAAAGGAATATTTCTTACTAAACCCATTTTGTTTTTATATTTTGTATTGTAAAAATTAACAATAGACTGACTTACAGTATATGATTTATCTATTTTAGGCAAAAAATAGTCTTCTAAGTTTCTCCAAAAACTTTGTACTAATTTTCTTCCTTGCAACTCAGGACCTTCAGAGAAAAGTTCATGACTATCATAAACCAAGGAAACCTTTTTTAAGCGACTTGCAAAAAAACAAGCGGGTAAAGTATCTAAATCATTAGCAAGAATAACTTCAGTTTTTGTAAATAGTAAGGTAAAAAAGAGACGTATGTTAAATTCTGCGTAAAACAAAAAATTTTCTTGAAACCAATGTTTCTTTCTAATAATTTGGTAAGGCCTTTGTACAGGGATTGTATTTGGTAAAACTCTACCGTAAACAGTTACAATATAACCTCTACTTAATAGGTAATTACATACCTTATGTACTCGATAATCTGTGGAAACATCGTTAGTTACTGCAACAAAAATAGTTTTTCTAGTCAAAAGGAATAAATTTATTAGATTCTTGTTTAATGTGAAACCTCAAAAAGCGCTCCTGCCTCTACTTTAAGTGTTTTATGTTTAAACTTAACTATTAATTGATAGTCATGGGTTGCCATTAGTATGGTTTTTCCACTTTTATGAATCTCATTTAAAAGTTCCATAACTTCTAAAGAAGTTTTTGGGTCTAAGTTACCTGTAGGCTCGTCTGCTAAGATTAACTCAGGATCGTTTAAAAGAGCTCTTGCGATGGAAACCCTTTGCTGCTCTCCACCAGAAAGCTCAAAAGTATTTTTATAATATTGAGATTGCATACCTACTTTGTCTAACACCTCATTAATTTTTGCTTTAATTTCATCTTTATTTTTCCATCCTGTTGCCTTCAAAACAAAAGCTAGGTTATCGAAAACAGATCTATCACTTAGCAATTTAAAATCCTGAAAAACGATACCAATTTTTCTTCTTAAAAATGGAATTTCTTTTTCTTTTAACTTTTTTAAATCAAAATCTACAATAGTCCCTGTTCCTTTTTGTAGTCGTAAATCTCCATAAAGCGTTTTCAATAGACTACTTTTTCCACTTCCAGTTTTACCAATCATGTAATAAAAATCGCCTTTATTAATTGTTAAATTAACATTTGATAATACCAAATTATCTCTTTGATAAATATCTGCATTTTCTAATTGGAGTACTTTTTTTTCCATAAAATAGTCGTTTATACAAACTTATAAGTTTCTTATGATTTTATAACAAGAATTTAGAAGTATTCTTATTTTTGATAATAATTTTTGTCATTTTAATTTAATGCGCCAACATTTTAAAGAAATTTACGTTATTAAATATGTATCAAAAACATTTGTATGAAAATTAAATATATAACAAAACAGGGTTTGTGGTTACTTTTATTAAATATACCATTTTGTTTATTTTCACAACAATCTGTAATCCATACAAATGCAACATCCGATTTTAATTTAGGTTTAGAACTTTACCAAAATAAGGCTTATAGAGCAGCACAAAAAATCTTTAGTGTTGTAAAAAATAATGCATCTCCAAAAAGTAATTTAGTGGCAGATGCGAGTTATTACAGTGCAATGTGTAGCATTAAACTAAATCAAACAGATGCAGACAAAAAAGTGTTGACTTTTGTAAAAAACTATCCTGCAAGTAAAAAAAAAAACAAAGCTTTTTTTAACGTAGGTAACTATTATTTTGCTAACAAAAAAGCAGCTCAAGCATTAAAGTGGTATCAAAAAGCAAATCTACAAGGCTTATCTAAAGAGAATCAGATAGAAATCAACTTTAAAATGGGGTATAGTTTGCTAGTTGCTAAACGTTTAGATTTAGCTAAAGACAAGTTTCTACCTTTAATTAATGATGCCAAATATGGTAATGATTCTAGATATTACTATGGATATATTTCATACAAACTAGAAGATTATGGTATTGCAGAATCTACCTTAAAAGAAATTGCAGATAATGATTCTTACAAAGCAGAGATTTCCTATTATCTATTAGATATTAGTTTTAAGGCTGGTAGTTTTGAAAGATGTATAAAAGTAGGAAAAGAGCTTTTGAAAACAGCAAAAAGAAAAGAGGCTTCAGAGATTTCAAAAATTATTGGTGAGAGTTATTTTAACCTAAATAAATACGAAGATGCTATCCCTTATTTAAAGGCTTATAGAGGTAAAAGTGGTAAATGGAATAATACTGATTATTATCAATTAGGTTATGCTTTCTACAAACAAAAAGATTTTATAAATGCTGTTAGTTACTTTAATAAAATTATAGATCAGAAAAATGCAGTAGCACAGAATGCGTATTATCATTTGGCTGAATGTTACTTAAATTTAGAAAAGAAAAACGAAGCTTTAAATGCATTTAAAACTGCAAGTGAAATGAGCTATAGCTTAAGCATTAAAGAAGATGCAGCTTCAAATTATGCTAAACTAAGTTATGAAGAAGGTAATCCTTTTGAGAATGTTTCTGATGTTTTACAGAATTATTTAAAAGCATATCCTAACTCTAAATCGTATAAAGAAATCAATGAATTGGTTGTGTCATCTTTTATTCATCAAAATGATTATAAAGGTGCTTTAGACTATTTAAAAAAGAAAAAAAACAACGAAAATATAAACCTGAGTTTAAAGGTTTCTTTATACAGAGGAATTCAATTGTTTAATGAGAAAAAAATAGCTGAAGCATTAAGTTATTTTACCACTGCAAAAAAATCTAAAACTAATAAGATAAGTAAAAAAGCTGGTTATTGGGAAGCAGAAACTTTATATCGTTTAGAAAATTATGAAGAGGCACTTTCTAAATTTATCAACTTAAACAACAATCTAGGAAGTTTAAATAAAGCTGATTTTCCTTTATTGGAATACAATATTGCTTATTGTCATTTTAAGTTAAAAGATTATGATAATGCTACTTTAACATTTAAGCAATTTTCAGCTAAAAACAATATCAATAAAACCATTATTGATGATACTTATTTACGTTTAGGAGATAGTTATTTTGCCATTAGAAATTATGAAAAAGCCATAAGAGCTTATAAGGTTATTGTAGATAATTCTGGTTTAGATGCAGATTATGCTATGTATCAAATAGGAATGAGTTATGGCTTTCAAGATGCAAACAAATCTAAAGTTGATGCGCTAACAAAGGTGATTAACAACTACCAAATTTCTTCTTTAAAAGATGATGCATTATTTCAATTGGCAATTACTTACACGATGCTTAATAACAATAAAAAGGCTCATCAAGCTTATTACAGGCTATTAGAAAAACATCCTAAAAGTGTATTTATTCCTAAAGCTTTAGTTCGTGAAGGACTCTTGTACTATAATCAAAATAAAAATTCATTAGCTTTAAAAAACTTTAAAAGGGTAGCAAAAGAATACCCTAATTCTTCTGATGCTTTAGAAGCGGTAAGGAATGCTAAGAATATTTATGTAGATGAAGATAAAATGAATGAATATGTAGCTTGGACCAAGACATTAAGTTTTGTTGAAGTATCAAATTCTGAATTAGAAAACTCAACCTTTGCAATTGCAGAACGTAAATATTTTGAAGGCAAAATTGATGGTAGTATTCTTAGTTTAAAAAAATACTTAAGAAACTTTCCAACTGGAAAAAACAGTTTAAAAGCGAATTATTATTTAGCAGATATTTTATATACAGAAGCATTATACAATCAATCCATAGATAAATACAAAACAGTTTTAGATGCTGGACAAACCGAATTTAGTGAAGATGCATTAGCAAAACTATCTCAAGTTTATTTACAAGAAAACAATTTTAATGATGCTGAACCGTATTTATTACGTTTAGAACAAGAAGCCTATGTTTCTGATAACATTTTATTTTCACAAAGTAATTTAATGAAAGGTTATGCAACCTTAAACAAAAACGAAGCAGCTTTAGACTATGCAAAAAAAGTTTTATCTAAAGATAAATTAGATAATGAAGTAATTTTAGATGCTAAAATTATTATTGCAAGAACTGCATTTAAAACAGAGGATTACGATACTGCAAAAGAGTATTTTAACACCATAGAGCAAACTGCTGATGGAGAATTAAAGGCAGAAACATTATACTACAAAGCGTACTTTCTAAATACTGAAAAACAGTATGGAAATTCTACAAAAATTGTACAGGACCTTATTGCTAATTATAGCAATTACAAATATTGGGGTGTAAAAAGCTACATTATTATGGCTAAGAATTATTATAGTCTAGAAGATGCTTACCAGGCTACATTTATTTTAGAAAATATAATTAAAAACTTTGGTCAGTTTGAAGACATTGTAATTGAAGCTAAACAAGAATTAAAAACCATTAAGGAAAATGAAGCCAAAACAAATAATTCTGTAACTCCTAAAAATAAATAAAAATGAAAAAGAGTTTATTCATATTTGCAGTAGTTTTAGGAGGATTTGGTTCTTATGCTCAAACTAAAAAACCAGTTAAAAAAAACAGTAAAATAGATACTGTAAAAACAGAGGTTGTAGAAGTAGTTACAAAATATAATCCAAAAATAGCAGATGCTAATAAAATAAAGCAAAACCCAACTATAGCGCTTTCATCAAGAAGCAAAAAGAAAAAATTATCTTACACCATTTTTTCAGCTCCAGTTGCTTCTACTTTTATTCCAAAAAGTGGTGTTGCCAAAAGTATTGATGTTGTTGTAAAAGAACGCATTTACAACAACTTTTTAGCTTTAGGTTATGGAAACTTTAATTCACCTTACGTAGAAACTTACCTACATAATTACACACGTTTTCAAAGTGAGTTTGGATTATCTGCCAAATACACAGGTTCATTAGATAATATCCAAAATACCAGACTCAATAGCGATTTCAGCAATTTAAATGCATCTATATTCTACAAAAATGAAGACCGCTATTTTAATTGGACCATCACTTTAAATGGAGAAAGAAACACCTACAATTGGTATGGAATTGATGAAACTGCATTTACTGAAACAGCAACAAATAATATATATGAAAGTCAAACTTATAATTACTTTAATTTGGTGGGTGATCTTGATTTTACAGATGCATATATCACTAATAGTCTGCTTTCTTTAGCTTATTTTGCTGACGATTATAACAGTTCTGAGTACTTATTTACTTTTAATACTAATTTCGATTTACCTATAGATTTTGTGAGTGCCAGTTTAAATAATTTACAAGTAAAAACAGGGTTAGAATATTTAGGAGGATCATTTGCAAGTGAATTTGCCAATTCAAATACCATAGATTATTCCTTATTTACTGCCAAAATAAACCCTGAATACAATGCTACCTTTGGTGATTTTGCATTAAAACTAGGCTTTAAATTCTTTGCTACTTTTGATATAGATAATGAAGTAAATCACTTCTTAGTGTATCCAGATATACAAATTCAAAAACCGATTATAAAAGATAATCTTACCATATATGCAGGTGTTTTTGGAAATTTAAACATCAACACTTACAAACAATTTTCTGATGAAAATCCATTTATAAGTCCAACTCAATTTATTACCCAAACCAATGAAAAATACAACGCCTTTTTAGGATTAAATGGGGTTATTAAAAAAAGTTTTAGTTATAGTTTATCTGCAACTGTTAAAGAAGAAGAAGACAAAGCTTTGTTTTTAAAAAACTACTCAAAATCTAATGGAGAAAATAGTAGTAACAATGGAGTTCTCTTTAAAGGGTATGAATATGGCAACTCATTATCTGTAGTTTATGATGATGTTAGAACCATTTCTTTGGCTGCTGAATTAGAATATGATGTAAGTAAACAGTTAACACTTTCTTCTAGCTTTCGGTTTGATAATTTCGAATCTACAACAGAAGCTGAAGCATGGAACTTACCTAACCTACAAGCCTCTTTTAATGCAAAATACAAAACCAACAAATGGTATGCCCATACAAAGGTATTTTTTGTGGGCCAACGAAAAGATGTCTTTTATTCAGGCTCATCTTTTAACATAAGTGGTTCGCAAACACTAGATTCTTTTGTAGATGTAAATCTAAATGGTGGGTATCACTTCTCAGATAAATTCTCTGCTTTCATAAAATTAAACAACGTTTTAAATAACAGTTATCAGAGGTTTACCAACTTTAATGTACAAGGTTTTCAAATTTTAGGAGGAATAACTTATAAATTCGATTTCTAGATAAATAACTAAAATCTCATAGAATACTTTTAATTGTTCTGATTATCAATTTTGATTTTTGTAATTTTATAAAGTAAATAAAAAACTACAAAATGAAAAAAATTCTCTTCTTTCTTTCCATTTCACTATTGATGATTTCTTGTAATGAAAAACAAGAAAAACAAATAAATAGCAATCAATTAACTGCTGAAGAAAAATCTGATTCAACACATATTAAGACTTTTTTTAATACTGCTTTAACCCATGGTAAATCTTATGAATGGTTAAGAGATTTAACACAAAATATTGGAGGTAGATTATCTGGCTCTCAAGAAGCACAAATGGCTGTTGAATGGGGAGAAAAAGTAATGAATGAGGTAGATTTAGATTCAGTCTGGTTGCAACCTGTTATGGTTCCTAATTGGGTTAGAGGTGAAAAAGAAATTGCTTCCTACACAATAAATGGTATTCAAAGAAATGTAGCTATTTGTGCTTTAGGCTTTTCTGTAGCAACTCCAAATTCTGGAGTTTTAGCAGAAGTTTTAGAGGTTAAAAGTTTAGAAGAAGCAGAAGCTTTAGGAGATAAGATGAAAGATAAAATAGTCTTCTTTAATAGACCTTTTGACAATACCTTAATCCATACATTTAAAGCTTATGGTGGTTGTGTAGACCAAAGAGTTAGAGGAGCTGCAATTTGTGGGATATATGGAGCAAAAGGTGTAATTGTAAGATCTATGACCAACTCAATAGACGATTTTCCACATACAGGAACAATGAGTTATGGAGATTTACCTGCAGAACAACATATACCTGCAGCTGCAATTAGCTCTCTTGCTGCAGAAAATTTGAGCAAAGATTTAAGCTCCAACCCTAATTTAAAATTCTATTTCAAGCAAAATTGTGAAACATTACCTGATGCGCACTCTTTTAATGTAGTTGGTGAAATTAGAGGTAGTGAAACACCAGAAAATATTTTTGTAGTTGGTGGTCATTTAGATTCTTGGGATTTGGGAGAAGGTGCACATGATGATGGAACAGGTGTTGTGCAATCATTAGAAGTAGCGAATCTATTTAAAAAAAACAACATAAAACCTAAAAACACAATTCGAATCGTGTTTTTTATGAACGAGGAAAATGGTACAAGAGGAGCTAAAAAATATACTGAATTAGCTACGCTAAACAAAGAAAATCATATTGGTGGCTTAGAATCAGATTCAGGTGGTCATACACCAAGAGGTTTCTCTATAGATGCAAATGCTGCAAATACAAGCCTTTTACAAAGCTGGAAAAAGCTATTATCTCCTTATGGTTTGCATGATATAGAAAAAGGAGGTTCAGGTGCAGATATTAGTCCTTTAAAAAAAGAAAATGTAACTTTAGTAGGTTACAGACCAGATTCACAACGTTATTTCGACTATCATCACACAAGCAGAGATACTTTTGATAAAGTAAACAAAAGAGAGTTAGAATTAGGTAGTGCATCTATGGCCAGTATTGTTTATTTGATGGATAAATATCTTTATGGAGATACACCTGTAAAATTATAATCTGATGGATATAGTAATCATTGTATTGAAAATAATTTTTGGTGGATTTTTCTCATATGCAGGAATCATGCATATTATTAAACCAAACATATTTAAACATTTTATACCTGATATCTTTCCAAAAAAAATGGTAAATTATAGTATTGGCCTTATTGAATTGGTGCTAGGTTTAGGTGTGTTTTTTCCTCAAACACAAAAAATTGCAGCTTTAGGAATTATCTTTTTATTGATTTTTTTATTACCCATACATATTTGGGATGTTACAAAAAAAAGACCTGCTATTGGCTCAAAAATTATAGCAATAGTAAGAATACCATTTCAATTTGTTCTTATTTATGGTGCTTATTTAATTTATATCAACACTTAATTTATATTAAATGAAAAATTTATACCCACTTTTTATTTTTATGCTATTAATTACTTCTTGTCAAAAAGAGCAAGCAGATTTAATTGTTGTAAATGCGAATGCATACACAGTAAATTCATCTTTTGATAATGCAGAAGCATTTGCAATTAAAAATGGTAAATTTATTGCTATTGGTACTACTTCAGAAATTGAAGAAAAATACCAATCAGAAAATATTGTTGACGCTAAGAATAAAACTATTGTTCCTGGCTTAATTGATGCTCATTGTCACTTTTATAGAATGGGGTTACAACAACAGAAAGTAGATTTGGAAGGTACAACCAGTTATGATGATGTGCTTCAAAAATTAGTAGCATTTCAAAAAGAAAAAAATACGACCTATATTACAGGTCGTGGTTGGGATCAAAATGATTGGGAAATAAAAGAATTTCCAACTAAGGACAAATTAGATGCGCTATTCCCTAAAACACCTGTTGCAGTAACTAGGGTTGATGGTCATGCACTATTAGTAAATCAAGCTGTCTTAGATTTAACAGAAATTACAAATGAAACAGAAGTTTCTGGAGGAGAAATCATTAAAAAGGATGGTAAAATTACTGGAGTTTTAATTGATGCTGCAATGGATTTTATAAAGTTACCTTCAGTTTCTAAAGAATTTGCCATTAAAGGTTTACTAGATGCGCAAGACATCTGTTTTTCCTATGGATTAACCACTGTAGATGATGCTGGTTTAGACAGGAATACCATAGAACTTATTGATGAATTGCAAAATAGCAAAGAGTTAAAAATGAGAATTTACGCTATGGTTTCTGGTGATAAACAAGAACAAATTGATTACTATTTAAATAAAGGAACTTATAAAACAGATTATCTAAATGTAAGATCGTTCAAAGTTTATGGTGATGGAGCTTTAGGTTCTAGAGGGGCTGCTATGAGAAAAACGTATTCAGATAGAGATAATCATTATGGAGCGTTGATTTATAGTCCTGAAAGATATCAAGAAATTGCAAAACAAATTGCTGCTTCTGAATTTCAAATGAACACGCATGCAATTGGAGATTCAGCTAATACTTGGTTAGTAAAAACCTATAAAGATGTTTTAAAAAATAAAAAAAATAGACGTTGGAGAATAGAACATGCACAGATTATCAGTCCAGAAGATTTTAAAAATTTCGATAACATTTTACCATCAGTACAACCCACACATGCAACTTCAGACATGTATTGGGCTGCAGACAGAGTTGGTGCAGAGAGAATGAAAGGTGCTTATGCTTTTAAAAATTTATTAAAGAATTATGGAAAAGTAGCTTTAGGTACAGATTTCCCAGTAGAAAAGGTTAATCCTTTTTATACCTTTTATGCATCTGTAGCTCGTAAAGATTTAAATAATTATCCTGAAAATGGTTTTCAAATGGAAAATGCACTTTCTAGAGAAGAAACTTTAAAAGGGATGACGCTTTGGGCTGCTTATTCAAATTTTGAAGAGGATGAAAAAGGTAGTATTGAAGTAGGTAAATTTGCAGATTTTGTGATTTTAAATCAAGATATCATGACAGTAAATGAAACAGAATTACCAACTACAACTGTTATTACAACTTTTCTAAATGGTGAAAAAGTGTACCAAGCCTTCTAGTTAAAATCTTATTTAATGTGGATAAACTAATTTATTTTCGTTTCTTTTATTAGAATACATATAATATAATATAATGGCATTATTTTTGATGCTACTTTTAAAATTAAAAACTGTATGAAACTATTTAAAAATCTACTTATTTTAGTTGTATTTATTTTTACAACTCACCTTTCTGCACAAGAAAAAATAAAACTAACTCTATTAATAAAAGATTCAAAAAATAAAGCAGTTCCTGGAGCTATTATTTTGATTGACAATAAAAAACAAAGGAGAGTAGCAAATAAAGCCGGTTACTTTAAAATAAAATTAGATAAAGCACCTAAAGAAATTACTGCTTTTTCTCCTTTAATTGGAGCAAAAAAAGTAGCTTACAATGGACAAAAATCTATGATTATTAACATTACTAGTGATGATAATGATAAAAGTTTCGCTACTGGAGATCGAAACACAAAAATCGCAGATCCAATACAATTTAGAGACATTTATGACTACTTAAGAGGTAAAGTTGCTGGTTTAAATATTTCAACAACTAATGTAATTCGTGTTAGAGGAACAGCTTCCTGGAATGGAGGTAGAGATCCCTTACTTGTTCTAAATGGTGTTCCAATAGATAATGATACCTTTGGAGATATTGTTCCAACAACTATAAGAAATGTAAAAGTCTTAAAAGGACCTGAAACTTCTATTTATGGACTAAGAGGCGCCAATGGTGTGATAGAGGTAACTACAATGATAAATTAAAAAAAAGCGATGTTTTTAACATCGCTTTTTTTTACCAATAATTACTAGTTACCTAATTCCAGAGATAAAAGGTTCAATACCTGAAACTCCAGATTGTTTTATACTTTTAATAAAAGCAGAACCAATAATAGCTCCATTTGCATAAGAACATGCTGTACTAAAAGTTTTATGATCAGAAATACCAAAACCTATAATTAACTTACTTTTTAAGTTCAGCGCTTTTATTCTTTCAAAGTAGGCAATTTGCTGGTTAGAAATTTCGCCTTTTGCACCAGTAATAGATGCAGAGGCAACTACATAAATAAAAGCATTGGTATAATTATCTATCTTATGGATACGTTCTTTTGAAGTATGAGGTGTAATTAAAAAAACGTTTGTTAACCCATATTTATTAAACAATTCCTGGTAATGGTTTTCGAACTCTACCATTGGTAAATCAGGAATAATTAACGTATCTATTCCACATTCAATTACCTTTTTACAAAATTTATCCTCTCCATATTTAAGCATTTGATTTAAATAACCCATTAACACTAAAGGCGTTTTATTGGTATCTTTAATCTCCATTAACTGCTCAAAAACAACATCTAAATTAATTCCATTTTTTAAAGCTTGCTGACTACTATCTTGTATGGTTGGCCCATCTGCTAAAGGATCTGAATAAGGTAAACCTACCTCAATAAAATCGACATTATTAGCTTCTAATGCTTTAATTACTTTATTAGTGTCATTTAGTTCAGGATAGCCACAGGTAAAATAAATTGATAAAAGATTTTGATCTTTCTGTTCGAATATTTTTTGAATTGAATTCATGCTTAATCTTCTAAATATTGTATAAATGTTTCTAAATCCTTGTCTCCTCTTCCAGATAGATTGATAACAACAACTTGATCTTTCTTAAAATCTATTTTAGGTAAAACAGCTAAAGCATGTGCAGTTTCTAAAGCAGGAATAATACCTTCTAACTTCGTTAACTCAAAACCAGCAGCCAAAGCTTCCTTGTCTGTTGCATTCATAAATTTTGCTCTTCCACTCTCATACAAATAAGCATGTAGAGGACCAACACCAGGATAATCTAACCCTGCAGAAATAGAATAAGGCTCTACAATTTGTCCATAATCATCTTGCATTAAAATGGTTTTAGAACCATGTATAATACCCACTTCACCCAATTGAGAAGTTGCTGCACTTTCACCTGAATTTACGCCTAAACCTGCAGCCTCAACAGCAATTAATTCTACATCTTCATCATCAAAATAATGATAAAAAGCACCAGCAGCGTTAGAACCACCACCAACACAGGCTATAATTGTATCTGGATCTTCTTTACCCGTTTTCTCTTTTAACTGCCATTTCATTTCTTCAGAAATAGTAGCTTGTAAACGTGCAACCATATCTGGATGTGGATGAGGCCCTACAACAGAACCAATCAAATAGAAAGTTTCTGGGTTTTGAATCCAATAACGAATGGCTTCATTAGTAGCGTCTTTTAAAGTTTTAGAACCAGAAGTTGCAGGTACAATTTTGGCTCCTAACATTTTCATTCGAGCAACATTTGGTGCTTGACGAACAATGTCTTTTTCGCCCATAAAAACAGTACAATCTAAACCCATTAAAGCACAAACTGTAGCTGTTGCTACTCCATGCTGTCCTGCACCTGTCTCTGCTATAATTTTAGTTTTACCTAATTTTTTAGCAATTAAAATCTGACCAACAGTATTATTTACTTTATGAGCACCCGTATGACATAAATCTTCTCTTTTCAAATAAATATGAGCTCCATATTTTTCAGATAAAGTTTTTGCCAAATACAAAGGTGTAGGCCTACCCACAAAGTCTTTTAAAAGCGATTTGTACTCATCTTGAAATTCTTTAGATTCGATAATTTGAATGTAATTATCTTCTAACTCCTTCACATTTGGATGCAATAATTCAGGGATAAACGCTCCTCCAAATTGTCCAAAATATCCGTTTTTGTCTGGGTGAAATTTTGATTTCATAATTCTATATTTTGTAATCAATTACTATGTAAAATCGATTTAAAGGTGATTAAACAAATACTTCTTTTTTAAACTTTTCTAATTCTTCTATTTTTTTAACACCTGGCTTACTTTCAAACCTACTGTTTACGTCTAATGCATATATAGGTAAACCTAATTTTTGAATTTTCTTAACCTCTTCTGCTTCTTGCAAACCTATACCTCCGCTTAAAAAGAAAGGTTTATCAAATGGATAACCATATAGAACAGACCAATCAAATTGAGTTCCATTTCCTCCTCTTTCCTTTCCTTTTGTATCAAACAAAAAATAATGTACAACCTCTAAATAAGGTTCTAGCACATCAAAATTAAAGGACTCTTTAACTCCAAAAACCTTTATAATTTCAATCTCATTTTTTGAAATATAATGTTGATTTTTTCTCTTTTTAATAGACTTATTTTCTTCAATAAACAAAGTTCTTCTTTCTGATAAATGCTGTTTTAACTCTTTTACATAAGCTACAGATTCATCTCCATGCAACTGTATTGCGTCTAACCTATACTCTTCTATTAATGAAATTACAATTTCTAAATGCTCATTGACAAAAACACCTGTTTTTTTTATTTCATTCGAAAAGTCTGGAATAATTCCTTCAAAATTTCTTTTTGATTTTTCATAGAAAATAAAGCCCAGATAATCAGGCTGTAATTCAGCTACTTGCTGAATATTTTCTACATATTTCATTCCACAAACTTTTAGTTTCATACTATTTTCTCTTTCCAATTATTTAACTTTTCTCTGAACGAAAACCTTGTATTTGCTAGACTTGTAGACAAGACTACATCGTAAATTATACCCTCAATTTTGGTAAAATGTTTGCGATACAAATCATGTGCTTTTTGACCGTTAAAAATGATTTGTTTTATTGATGGATACATTTCTACAATCTCATTTATTGGATTTGGAACTTCATTTTTCACGTTCTGAGCACCTGGATTTATACGTTCTCCAAACTGCACTACATCCCAAATTGCAATATGGTTTCTTTTTAAAAAATCTATTCTTTGTGCATAGTTTTTACTAAATATTTCACCTGTCAATTCATAAACAATTTTCCAAAATGAATTTCCATTGTTTGCATAATATTCTTGTTTCCTTAATTCTAAATTTCCTGGTTTAGTTACTAAAATAAAAACTTTAGGATTTTGAGGTAAAACTGGATCTAAAGAAACTCTTTCCATTATTTAACTTGATTTATAAAGTCTTGACAAGCTTCTCCAGGATTATCAGTTTTCATAAAATTTTCTCCAATTAAAAACCCTTGAAATCCATATTCTTTTAAACCAGTAATAATTCTTGGATCAGAAATTCCGCTTTCTGAAACCTTAATACATGTATCTGGAATTTGATTTGCCAATTTTATTGAATGATCTAAATCAACCTCAAATGTTTTTAAATTACGGTTATTGATTCCTATAATCTTATTGTTTAAATCAGAAATTTTATCTAAATCTTCTTGTGTATGCACTTCATATAAAACCTCTAAACCTAAATCTGTAGCCAAATTTCCATAATTTTTTAATTCTTCTGATGTTAAACAAGAAGCTATTAATAAAATTACATCTGCTCCAATGGCTTTTGCTTCCACAATTTGAAAACCATCAACCACAAAATCTTTTCTTAGAATTGGTTTTGTTTGATTGATTATTCTTGCTTCCATCAAATCTGCCATTGTTCCTCCAAAGAAAGAAGTATCAGTTAAAATAGATTGCGCAGCTACGTTTGCATCTAAATATCCGTTTATAACCTCAGCAATTGTTGCTTTATCATTAATGATACCTTTAGATGGTGATTGACGTTTAAATTCTGCAATAATTCCAGTTGAACCTACTTCTAATAAAGACTTCTTTAAAGAGATTGGTGTCCTTTTAAATTTAGGACTTTCTACTAGTTTCTTGAGAGGCACATCTGCTTTTATTTTAGCAATTTCCTTCTTTTTAAATGCTATTATTTTGTCTAAAATCGTCATTTTATTAATCTCTTATTTTTATTGTTGTCTCTCCTAAAAAAGAGTATTATTCGTTTAACTTTGAACTAATTTGTTCAGGCATTCTTTTGCTTTACCTCCAAATAATGAATCCTTAGCCTCTTCAAATGCTTCACTAAATGCTTTTTTGTCATCTACAATATTTAGTGCAAAAGCAGCATTAGTAAGTACTACATTATTTTGAGCATCTGTACCTTCGCCCTCTAAAATAGTTCTAAAAATCTTTGCTGCATCAGCCACAGAATTTCCTCCAAAAATTTCAGATTGTTGTATTCTTTTCTGACATATATCTTCTGGATTTATTAATTGCTCTCCTTTTTTGGTAAACATTTTAAAACCGCTTGTCAATGAAATTTCATCATAACCATCTAAAGAATGTATAATTCCATAGTTGATATCTTCATCTTGTAGAATATAGTTATATAAACGTGCAACCTCTAGATTGAAGGTTCCTAACATATGGTTTTTAGGAGAACTAGGATTTACCAAGGGCCCAAGCATATTAAAAAATGTCTTTAATTTTAAAGCCTTTCTTGTAGGGCCAACAGCTTTCATTGCCGGGTGAAATTTTGGCGCATGTAAAAAACAAATATTGGCTTTGTCTAAATGATTTTTAAGTGTGTTTTCATCATTCGTGAATTCATAACCAAAACTGGCTAACATATCTGATGAACCAGATTTGGAAGACACAGAATAGTTACCATGTTTTGCAACTTTTTGACCTGTACCCGCAACAATAAAAGAGGTTAAAGTAGATATATTAAAAGTATCTTTTCCATCACCTCCAGTACCAACAATATCAATGGTATTAAAATCAGATAAATCTATTTTTATAGCCAATTCTTTTAAAGCGTCTCTGAAACCAGCAAGTTCATTAACTGTAATTGGTCTCATCATAAAAACAGTCATAAATGAAGCCAAATGCGCATCATTATATTTCTCTAAAGCAATGTCTTTTAAAACTTGTTTTGCTTCAAATTTGGTTAACCTTTCGTGATTGTATAATTTATTTAAAATTGCTTTCATAATATGCTGAATTTAATTCAGTATCTTTTTTATTTAGATGCTGAAACTAGTTCAGCATTCAACTCTGCAGAGTTGATAAAATTAGTCACCAATTGTTTACCAACATCTGTTAAAATAGATTCTGGATGAAATTGAACTGCAGAAATTTGATAAGCAACATGTTCAATAGCCTGAATTAAACCTTCTTCATCTCTAGCTGTGACCTTTATTTCATTTGGAAAACCTTCATCTGTTGCTGCCCAAGAATGATAACGCGCAGCTAAAAATGTTTCTGGAACATCTTTAAAAATTACTGCACTATTATCTGTAACCTTCATTTCTGTTGCTACTCCATGATACACATCATTTAAATTGATAATTTTACCCCCAAATACTTCTGTAATTGCCTGTAAGCCAAGGCAAACACCAAATATAGGTTTTACACCTGCATAGGTTTTAATAACTTCTTTTAAAATACCTGCTTCATCTGGAATTCCAGGTCCAGGAGACAGCATAATTAAATCGAATTCATCAATTTGATTAATACTTATTTCATCGTTTCTAAAAACTGCAGGAAAAGCACCTGTAATTTCTTCAACCATATGAACTAAGTTATAGGTGAATGAATCGTAGTTATCTATTATTAATATTTTCATTTTAAAAGCTAGTTTTAAATTTTTTCTGCTAGAATTAATGCTTTTTTCAAAGCTGCTAATTTGTTATTTACTTCTTGTAATTCTTTTTCTTCATCTGAGTGAATTACGATTCCTGCTCCTGCTTGATAATACAAGGTTTTATTTTTGCTCACAAAAGAACGTATTGCAATAGCTAAATTTACAGAACCATCTAAACCAATAATACCAACTGCACCACCATAAAATCCTCTAGATTGATTTTCATAATCATCAATTAATTGCATTGCCTTATATTTTGGTGCACCACTTAAAGTACCTGCAGGAAATGTATCCCCTACAATTTCTATTGGATTTCCTTTTAATTGTCCTGTTACAGTCGAAACTAAATGAATAACATGACTAAAATATTGTACTTCTTTAAAGACCTCTACTTCTACTTGATCTGAATGTTTACTTAAATCGTTTCTAGCTAAATCTACTAACATTACATGCTCTGCAGTTTCTTTTTTATCTTCAGAAAGCTTTTTACCTAACTTAATATCTTTAGCCATATCTCCTGTTCTTCTAAAAGTACCAGCAATAGGATTAATGGTTGCTTTACCTGCCGAAATTTTTATCTGTGCTTCAGGAGAAGAACCCATTAATTTAAAAGAACCGTAATCAAAATAAAATAAATAAGGTGATGGATTAATAGAACGTAAAGCTCTATATACATTAAACTCATCTCCTTTAAATTTTTGTTGAAATTGGCGTGATAAAACCAGTTGAAAAACATCTCCTCTTTTACAATGTGCTTTTGCTTTCTTTACATACTCAATAAACTCTTCACCTTTAACATTAGAAGTTTCTTCACCTACAATATCAAATTGATGTGTATTAAAAGCCTGCGCATTTATTAAAGTTTGAATTTCTTTAATTCTAGACTCAGTACCCTCTTCAATATTTTCTATCAAAGTCATTTCGTCATTAAAATGATTGATAGCAATAATAAATCTATAAAAACTGTATTGTAATAAAGGTATGGCTGAAGGAGCCTCATCAACTGTTAACTCTATATTCTCAAAATACTGCACAGAATCATAAGTAGTATACCCATACAAACCATTAAATGATTTTAATTCTGGAGGACAATCTAACTCAATTCTTTTACTATACTCTTCAAATATCTGGTTAAAATTTCTACCAATTTGTTTATTTTCTATTTCTACATTTTTATGAGAAATACTTAAATGATGATTTTCTGCTTTTATAGAAACTACTGGCTCAATAGCTATAAACGTAAAACTTTCGTCTTTACTATGATAATCTGAGCTTTCTAATAAAAGAGTATTTGCATACTTATCTCTAAAACGCAAATACAAACCAACAGGTGTTATTGTATCAGCAATTTTGGTTTTATGTATTGTTTTAAATTTTATATTCTTCATTGTATTGAATTGAAAAAGGCTTACCGTGAGATAAGCCTTTTTAATATATTTTACATACAGGTATAGTCTCACTTAATCATCAAGAGAGTTCCACCACCAAGATATGTTTTGTTTGTTAATCATTATTTTACAAATGTAAAAATGGTTTTTTATTTGAGCAAATTATATGTGAAGTATTTTAAAGATTTAAGTAATTTAAAGCAGAACTTATTTTTTTAAGCAGATAGCTTACATTTGTAAACTAAAATCAATAATTATTAGCATAATTATAACTGATGTGTAAAATATTGTTTACAATTAATACATTAATTTGTTTATTTATAAACCCAAACTTATGTTGGATTTGAATTTAATGAATTAAAAGAATGCGCTATTAATTTAACTATAAATTTTTAGTGCATTTTCTTAAAATTTTTATCAGATTGATATTTAAATTTAAGATTATTATCAAAACAATAAGTCTCAGATAAAATTAATAAAAATCAATTTTTATAGCATTCATTCTACATATATTTGCGAGTATAGTATACTAATTATGAGAAATATTAATAACAATCTTAATTTCATTAATCCTAATCTATAAGGAAGGAAGGTTGTTGTTTATTCAAATATTAATCTAACCTTCCTAGTTGGGAGGTTTTTTTTATGTATTAAATTATAAGAAAATGAGTAAAATTATGACAGTAGACATTTTGTCTAGCATTAAAGGAGCCCAGCCATCTGAAGCTGTAAATAAATTGTTTGATGTAATTAAAAATGCAAATCTGAATAATTCAAATGCCTTTAATAAAAATCATAACAATGCTGTTTCTCTAAATGATTTAAGAGAAGATGTAGTGATAAATAGCTCTGCTATAGAGAAAGAAATAATCATAGAGAATTTTCCAAAAGAGAAGAATGATTATTTAGTAGTTTCTAAAGTAATTGAGGAATAAATAATGGAATCGCAAATACACAAAATCCATCAGCAATTGATGGCCAAAGAATTTACTTGCACAAAACTGGTACAAGACAGATTAGATTTACTAAAATCTAATACTTATAATTCTGTAAATTCTTTGTTAGATAAAATAGCCTTAGAATTGGCTACAAAAGTTGATGCTAAAATTGAAAGCGGACAGGAAATCGGACTTTTAGAAGGAATTCCTTTCGGAATTAAAGATGTATATATGGTTCAAGGAACTTACACTACTGCAAGTTCTGATTTACTAAAAAATTACAAATCTGCTTATACAGCTACAGCAATTCAGAAATTATTAGATGCAGGAGCAATTCCTTTAGTAAAAGAAAATTGCGATTCTTTTGGTCATGGTTCATCTTCTGAAAACACCATTTTTGGTGCTGTAAAAAATGCCATTAATTCTGATTTAGTTTCAGGAGGTTCAAGTGGTGGTTCTGCTGTAAATGTTGCCAAAGATTACACTGTTTTTTCTATTGGTGGAGATACAGGAGGTTCAATTCGTCAGCCAGCTGGTTACAATAAAGTATTCGGATTAAAACCAACTTATGGTAAAATTTCTCGTTTTGGGTTGATGGCTTACGCATCTTCTACAGATTGTGTTGGGCCAATTGCAAAATCGATAGAAGATATTAGAATTGTTTTAAATGTAATGAGTGGTAAAGACATAAAAGATCTAACTACTTATCAATCAGAAAAAATATCCGAAGAAAGTATTTTAAATATTGATGAAATAAAAACCATTGGTTATTTTAAAAACTTTATAGAAAGTGATGCTATTGATGCCCAAGTTAAAGCTGATTTTTTAGCATCCATAGAAAAAATAAAAGGAAAAGGAATTGAAGTAAAAGAATTAGACTTTTTTGAATCTGATACTTTAGTTTCTACATACTACACTTTAGCAATGGCTGAAACTGCTTCTAATTTATCGAGATTAGATGGTACAAATTACGGAGCAAGAATTGAAGGTGATAATTTAAAGAATACCTATTCTATAACTCGTTCAGAAAATTTTTCTGATGAATCTAAAAGAAGAATTGTGGGTGGTAATCAAGTTTTATCTCAAGGTTTTTCTGATGAAATTTACTTAAAAGGCTTAAACTTAAGAGATCAGATTTCTAATAATTTCGAAAAAGATTTTAAGGAAGTTGATATTATTTTATCGCCAGTTACACCAAATACACCTCCAAAAATTGGAGAAAGCCTAAACAATCCTTTAGCAATGTATTTATCTGATGCTTATACAGTTGGATTTAGTTTAGGTAAATTACCAACATTAACAATACCAAAAGGAACTGGAACAGGTTTGCAAATTTCTGCAGCAAAAAATAATGATGCTTTGGTTTTACAATTCGCTAATTTCTTAAATGATTTGATATAATGGAGCTAGAGAAATTAAATGATTTATTAAAAAAACACGATTTAGAACTTGTAATTGGTTTAGAAACGCACGTTCGTTTAAACACAAAAACCAAGTTATTTTGTTCTTGTGCAAATACAGAATCTACACATCCTAATACCAATATATGTTCAGTTTGTACTGGTCAAATGGGAGTTTTACCATCAATAAATGCAGCAGCAATTACCAAAGCCATTTACTTCGGTAAATCAGTTCGTTCAACCTTTTCAAACGAGATTATCTCGTGGGATCGTAAACATTATGAATATCCAGATAATCCTAAAAATATACAGATTACACAGTTTCATAATCCTGTAATTCCTGATGGACAAGTTTCTTGTTTCAGAAATGATGGATCTCAATTTACAGTGAACTTAACGCAAGTTCATATTGAGGAAGATGCAGCAAAATTAATGCACGAAAAGAAAGTTTCTTTAGTAGATTTTAACAAAGCTGGTGTACCTTTAATTGAGATTGTAACTGAACCTTGTATCAGACATATAGAGGATGCTTCAACTTATGCTCAATACATCCAAAGGATTGTTCAGAATTTAAAAATATCCGAAGCAAATTTGGAGAAAGGTGAATTTAAATCTGATGTTTCTGTATCACTTAGAAAAAAACATAGTTACAATTTAAATCCACGCACAGAAATCAAAAACTTGAACTCTTTTAAGTTTATGATTGAGGCTTTAAAAGAAGAAGTTGAAAAGCAATTAAACTATTACATAGAACATAAAGAATTTAGACCAGACCAAACTACAGTATTGTTTGATGCAGATTTAAAGCAAACCAAAACAATGCGTAAAAAGGAGTTTGAAGCAGATTACAGATTTATTTCTGAACCAGATTTGCCTTTTGTAAATATTAAAAATGTTGTAGAAAGTATAGATGTTGATATTAGTTCTTTGCCTTTTGCAGTTGAATCTATTTTGATAAAAGGTGGTGTTTTACCACAAGATGCTAAGTTTTTTACTGCGGATTCTTTGCGTTCTGAAACCTTTATTGCTATAAACAATGTAATTAAAGATTCGTCTTTTGTTGCTAAAACTTTAGTAAATAATATTGGTGCAGATGAGTACGCAAATATTCATAATGTACATCAGCTAATTGAAATTTTCCAATTATTTAAAGCAGATAAAATTACGTCTGTTTTAGTTCAAAACGGAATTACAAGATATTTAAAAGACAGAACTTTCGATTACAATAAGTACTTTGAAGAAAATACAATTTCTGAAGATAAAATTAAAGGTGCTGTTCAACAACTAATTAATGAAAACGAAGCGATTGCCAACGACATTAAAAATGGAAATCAAGGTAAAGCCGGAATTTTAGTTGGTAAAGTCATCAAAATTATTGGTAAAGGAGCTTCAGGAAAAGTGATTCGTGAAGAGATTCTTAACGCTGTTAGCGGAAATTCAGCCCTTAGCAATTCGCCTTTAGCTATTAGCGAAAAACCAAGGGCTAAAAACCAACAGCCTACTGCTAAAAAAGATGATGAGCTGCAACAAACTCCAATTATAATAAAAGAAAATTACAGAACCCATAAAATATCAGAATTATCTGATGAATCAATTTATAAAGAAGTAACATTATCTGGTTGGGTTGCTAGTGTTAGAGATCATGGAGAATTAATTTTTATCGATTTACGTGATTCTTGTTATCAAGTTTTTCAGGTTCGTTTAAGTAGAGAAACTTTCCCAAATTTAGATGAATTGGTAAAATTAAAACCAGAAACTGTAATTATGGTTACTGGTGTTGTTGTTCAAAGAAGAGAAGATGATTATAATGCAGGTATAAGAACTGGTAAAATAGAACTTGAAACATCTGCATTAGAAATTTTAAACTTATCTAAAACTTTGCCTTTTGAAATTAAAAGAGCAATGAAAACCAATGAAAACGTTCGTTTTCAATACAAGTTTTTAGATCATAGAAATGATGAAGTTCGCAAGGCAATTGTAAACAGACATAAAGTAATTAAATTACTTCGTGATATTTTAGATGATGAAGAATTCCTAGAAATAGAAACCCCGATTTTAACTGCTGGTACAGATGAAGGTGCAAGAGAATTTATTGTACCAACAAGAAAACAAGCTGGTTCTTTTTATACATTACCACAAGCACCTCAACAATTTAAGCAAATGTTGATGGTTGGGGGATTTGAGAAATACTTTCAAATTGCACGTTGTTTTAGAGATGAAGATTCTAGAGGTGATAGACAACCAGAATTTACACAACTAGATATAGAAATGGCATACGCAAGTATGCAGCAAATTATAGATTTAAACACGAGAATGTTTAATGAAATAGTGAAAAAAATCTATGGTAAAAAATGGATTTTACGTCCGTTTGAAGTAATTACTTACAAAGAAGCTATGTATAAATATGGCTGTGATAGACCAGATTTACGTTATGGTTTAGAAATGCAAGACATTACAGAAATTGTAAAAGACACCTCTTTTCAGGTGTTTAGCAAGCCTATTGATGAAGGCGGAATTGTAAAATGTATTAAAGTTTCTGCGGAAGAACAAGGAAACAAACGTATGTCTAAAGGTCAAATAGAAAACCTGACTGCAATTGCGCAACAAAATGGTTTAGGTGGTCTCGCTTATATTATTGTAAATGAAAACGATTTACAATCTCCAATTATTAAGTTTTTGGGAGAAGAAATTGCTGCAAATATCATAAAAGTTACAGATACTAAAATAGGTGATATTGTCTTTTTCTCTGCTGCTGATTACGCAACTGCAAACAAAGCTTTAGATGCTGTACGTCAAGAAATGGGTCGAATTTTAAAGTTGATAAATCCGAAGGAATTAAGACCTGCTTGGGTTGTAGATTTCCCAATGTTCGAAAAAACGGATGAAGGCAGATGGACGTTCACACACAATCCATTTTCAATGCCAGCTGTTTATGATTTAGAGAAACATATGAATGGTGAAGGTGAAGAAATTGGAACAATCATAGCCCAACAATATGACTTAATTTTAAACGGTTATGAAATTGGTGGTGGTTCTGTGCGTGCACACAAAGCAGAAATTTTAGAAGCAACCTACAAAAATATGGGTTACAATAAAGAGGAAATGCTAAAAAGTGTTGGCACCATGTATAAAGCGTTTCAATATGGAGCACCTCCTCATGGAGGAATTGCTTGGGGAGTAGATAGGTTAATGATGATTTTAGAGAAAAAAACTTCAATTAGAGAAGTTATGGCTTTTCCTAAAACAGGAACATCTGAAGACTTATTATTTAATGCGCCTTCAATTTTATCAGATAAAAAAGTAGAAGAAATGAATGTGAAGATCATAAAATAAAATCAACACTCAAAACCTTAAACAAATTAATTAATCAAAACCTTGCATTTACGAAGTTTTTAATTTTTTTTAAAAAATAATCACAAAACAAAAAACACAAAACCACACGAAATGTGGTTTTAAGACGATTTAAGACATTTTTAGATTTTTCAACAAATGTTAATAATTTGAATGCAAGATTGCTTAAAAAGCTTAAAAATAAGTTTAAAAATTGTAAATTTGAATTTAAAGCATTGTCTATATAGACAATAATTATCAACCTAGAAATAATAATTCACTTTTATAATGAGCGAAGAAAAAAAACATAATTATGATGCTTCTAGTATTCAGGCATTAGAAGGTATGGAGCATGTTAGAATGCGTCCTTCTATGTATATTGGAGATGTTGGTGTTAGAGGTTTACATCATTTGGTTTATGAAGTTGTAGACAACTCTATTGATGAAGCTATGGGCGGTTATTGTGACACTATTAATGTTACAATTAACGAAGACAATTCAATTACCACTAAAGATAATGGACGTGGAATCCCTATTGGCTTACACAAAAAAGAAGGCGTTTCTGCATTACAAGTAGTGATGACAAAAATTGGTGCTGGTGGTAAATTTGATAAAGATTCTTATAAAGTTTCTGGAGGTTTACATGGAGTTGGTGTTTCTTGTGTAAATGCATTATCAGATCACTTAACAGCAACAGTCCACAAAGAAGGTAAAGTTTGGCAACAAGAATACGAAAAAGGTAAAACTTTATATCCAGTAAAAACTATTGGAGAAACAGATTTTACGGGTACTATCGTAACTTTTTTACCAGACAAATCTATTTTTACGCAAAGCACTGAGTATAATTATGAAACCCTAGCTACAAGAATGCGTGAATTAGCGTATTTAAACAAGGGAATTACAATTACTTTGACTGATAAAAGAAATACAGATGATGAAGGTAATTTTATCTCAGAAACTTTTCATTCTGATAAAGGGTTACCAGAATTTATTGAATATTTAGATTCTACTCGTGAGCAATTAATTGCGAATGTAATTTCTATGGAAGGTGAAAAAAACGGCATTCCTGTAGAAGTTGCAATGGTTTATAATACCTCATATGCAGAGAATTTACATTCTTACGTGAATAACATAAACACACATGAAGGTGGTACTCATTTATCCGGTTTCAGACGTGGTTTAACTGGTACTCTAAAAAAATATGCTGACGAATCTGGTTTACTTAAAAATGTAAAGTTTGATATTGCTGGTGATGATTTTAGAGAGGGTTTAACTGCTATTGTATCTGTAAAAGTTGCAGAACCTCAATTTGAAGGACAAACAAAAACCAAATTAGGAAATAGAGAAGTAACTTCTGCAGTATCTCAGGCTGTATCTGAAATGCTTACAGATTACTTAGAAGAAAACCCTAATGATGCAAAAACTATTGTTCAAAAAGTAATTTTAGCTGCAACTGCAAGACATGCAGCAAGAAAAGCTAGAGACATGGTTCAACGTAAAAGTGTCATGTCTATTGGTGGTTTACCTGGTAAATTATCTGACTGCTCAGAAACTGATCCTGCTCAATGTGAAATTTTCTTAGTTGAGGGAGATTCTGCAGGTGGAACAGCTAAACAAGGTAGAGATAGAAACTTTCAAGCCATACTTCCACTTCGTGGTAAAATCTTGAACGTAGAAAAAGCAATGCAACACAAGGTTTTTGAAAATGAAGAAATCAAAAATATGTTCACTGCTTTAGGTGTTTCTATTGGTACAGAAGAAGATCCAAGAGCGCTAAACTTATCGAAAATAAGATATCATAAAGTAGTTATTATGTGTGATGCCGATGTTGATGGTTCCCATATTGCTACCTTAATCTTAACGTTCTTCTTTAGATATATGAGAGAAATGGTAGAGCAAGGTTATATTTACATTGCTACACCTCCTTTATATTTGGTTAAAAAAGGACAAAAAAGAGAATATGCCTGGGATGACAATCAACGAGATTTAATTGCTCAGCAAATGGGAGGCTCTGTAAACATTCAACGTTACAAAGGTCTTGGAGAAATGAATGCAGAACAACTTTGGGATACTACAATGAATCCTGAATTTAGAACTTTAAGAAAAGTTGTTATTGATAGTCCTACAGAAGCAGATAGAGTATTCTCTATGCTTATGGGAGACGAAGTTCCTCCAAGAAGAGACTTTATAGAAAGAAATGCAAAATATGCAAACATAGACGTTTAAACACGTCGATTTCTAAACTACCTAAACACACCTCAAGATTTTGAAGTGTGTTTATTTGTTTTGATTACATTTTTTTTCATATCAAAATAGTAAAAAATAATATAAAAAAATACTGTGTAATTTTTTAATTTTTCAAAAAAAAAACGAAAGATAACACCATCAAAATTTGTAATTTTAAGGACGAAAAATCATTGATAATAAAATTAAATAAAAATGAAAAAATGTATTTTAATTTTTGTTGTGGTGTTAACATTCTCATTTCAAACAAAAGCACAGAGTGGTTTCGAAAATATTTTACTTGCTGATGTAAATGATTCTCAAAAGCTGATGCAAGCCTATTTTGCACCTGGAATGGATGGATTTATTAATGCAATGAATGGTGGCTGGTATCACACAGCTAAAGTGCATAAGAAATTTGGTTTCGATATTTCAATCGGAGCTAGTGGATCACAAATTCCATCAGAAAAAGATCTTATTAATATTGCTGCTTTAGAGCTTTCAAGCAGTTTAACTTCAAGTTCATCTACAACACCTTCTTTTTCTGGTTCAGATGGTGGAGCTAATTTCCAAGTAAACACAACTGTGCAAGGACAAAATGTTACAGCAGATTTCACAGCTCCTGGAGGTGTTAATTTACCCGCAAACTTAGTACCTGCTCCAGCTGTGCAAATTGGTTTAGGACTTCCTTGGAAACTTGAAGCAATAGTTAGATTTGTACCAGATATCAATTTTGGAGACGATCAAGATGAAAGTTCTTTAAATATGTTTGGTGTTGGTCTTAAAAAAGAGATTACAGATTGGTTTGGTCCTTTAAATAAAACTCCTCTGCACGTTTCACTTTTGGCAGCATACACAACTATGACAGTTAGCTATGGAATAGCAGATATAACTTCAGGATCTATAAGAACACAAAATGCTTTGGCTGAATTTGATTTAAATGCATTTACTGTACAAGCAATTGCATCTTTAAACTTCCCTTTTATTAATGTGTATGGTGGTTTAGGCTTTAATTCTGGCTCATCTTCATTTAATATGTCTGGGCAATATACAGGTGTTTTTGAAACTGGTTTTCCTGCACCAATTGATACAGTTACTAAAACATTAGCAATCCCTTCTAACTTAGATTTCAATTCTAATGGAATGGCAGCAACTATTGGTGCTCGATTAAGCTTAGGTTTTTTCAAAATCTATGGAAGTTATGCTCTACAGGAATATAATACCGCCAATTTAGGTATAGCATTTAGCATAAGGTAGTTTGTTACAAAATACAACAAAAAAAGACAACTCGTTGAGTTGTCTTTTTTTTATGATATATATCACATTCAAATATTTTTTATGTTGTATTTTTGCATAGGCATATATTAATATAATTAAAATAAATAAAAATGAAAATTACAGTAGTTGGTGCAGGAGCAGTTGGTGCAAGTTGTGCAGAATATATAGCAATTAAAGATTTTGCATCTGAAGTTGTTTTGTTAGACATTAAAGAAGGTTATGCAGAAGGTAAAGCAATGGACTTAATGCAAACAGCATCTCTAAACGGTTTTGATACAAAAATTACTGGAAGTACAAATGATTACTCAAAAACTGCAGGGTCAAACATTTGCGTAATAACCTCTGGTATTCCTAGAAAACCAGGTATGACTCGCGAAGAATTAATTGGCATTAACGCAGGTATTGTAAAAACAGTTTCTGCTAGCTTAATCGAACACTCTCCAGAAACTATAATCATTGTAGTTTCTAATCCAATGGATACTATGACTTATTTAGTTCATAAAACTACAAGTTTACCAAAAAATAGAATTATTGGTATGGGTGGAGCATTAGATTCAGCTCGTTTTAAATATAGATTAGCAGAAGCATTAAAAGCACCTATTTCTGATGTTGATGGAATGGTAATTGGTGGTCATTCAGACAAAGGAATGGTACCTTTAACACGTTTAGCTACTCGTAATTCTTTGCCAGTTTCAGAATTTATATCAGACGATAGATTAGAGCAAGTGAAGCAAGATACTAAAGTTGGTGGTGCAACTTTAACAGGTTTATTAGGCACTTCTGCATGGTATGCTCCAGGAGCTGCAGTTTCTGGTTTAGTACAAGCAATTGCTTGCGACCAAAAGAAAATATACCCATGTTCTACTTTATTAGAAGGAGAATATGGTTTAAATGACTTATGTATTGGTGTACCTGTAGTATTGGGTAAAAACGGTATAGAAAGTATTGTAGAAATTAATTTAAGTGATGCAGAAAAAGATCATTTAAAAGAATCTGCAGAGGGCGTTTCTAAAACAAATGGTTTACTAGAACTATAGTAAATCACTAATTTCATATTAAATAGATTGCTTTTAAATCAGTTAAAAGCAATCTATTTTTTTATATTTGAGGTATGAACACAAAATGGTACTTGAGTACACTTTTAGTTTTATTCATTTTTCTTGGAACTATCCAAGAAAAAAAACCTGCACCTAATCAAGAAATTGTTTTAGAGTTTACCAATTCTACAATAAATGAGTTAGAAAAGGAGAAAACAATTATCGATCTAAAAAAACGATTAGCAAAGGTTGGTGCTTCAAATATTCAAATTCAGAAATCAAAAAATGGCAACCTAAAAATTGCATATTATAGTGCAGAACACGTTTCTAATATAAAAGATGCGCTTTCTATAAAAGGAGATGTATCAAACAATATTTCTAAATTTCCTTTAGAAGAGAACAATTATCTATCAGAAAAAACAGCAACATTTAATATTGATGTTTATGAAATAGATACAAGCAGTTACTCTTCTAATTGTAATGGTAATTCTATTCTAGAAATTAAATATGATTCAGATAGATTTACAACCATGCAAAACTATGGTTCATCATCTAAATTAACATTACTAGGAAGCAAAAAAACTTATAAATTAAAATCTAAATTTTGCAATGCAAATCAAATTGTAAAAAATAGTACTTCGCATAATATTCCAGAAGTTAGAGCTGGACCACATCCCTATTTTTCTTAAAAAGAAAACTGTTTTCTCGGTAAAAGAAAAAAAATCAGAATTAAAATGTACTCAAAGTTCTGAAAACAAATTATTAAACAAAATTAAATGTCAAAAAAGTTCGAGAAGTTATCTATATTTGCTCGTTTTTAAAATTTTTGACTAAAACCATACAAAATGCAAAACAAAGGATTAATCAAATTATTCGCCATCCTTTTCGGATTAGTAAGTTTATATCAACTTTCATTTACCTTCTTAGCCAACAAAGTAGAAGAAGATGCAGTTGCATATTCAAACGAAAAAAATGTAGAAAGTGATGCAAGAGCAAAGGCTAAATTCGAAAGAAACTATTTAGATAGCGTTGCCAATAAAGAAATCATCGATTTAGGTATTGGAAAATATACGTATAACGATGTAAAAGACAAAGAAATGAATCTTGGTCTTGATTTAAAAGGTGGTATTAATGCAATTCTACAAGTTTCTGTAAAAGAAGTTCTAAAAAGTTTATCAAACGAATCTGAAAATGTTGCGTTTAATACAGCCCTAGAAAATGCTGATGAAAGACAAAAAAACAGTAATTTAAATTACTTAGATTTATTTTTTGAAGAATTCGAGAAAGTAGCTGGTGATACAAAATTAAGTGATCCTTCTATATTTGGTACAAAAGCGTTAAGTGATAAAATTGCTTTTAACGAAGCAAATATAACTGTTAGAGAAACATTACAAGAAGAGATTAATAGCTCTATAGGTACTGCTTTTGAGGTATTAAGAAGTAGGATTGATAAATTTGGAGTAACGCAACCTAATATCCAAAGAATTGGAAATTCTGGTAGAATTCAAATAGAATTACCAGGAGCGAAAGATATTGAACGTGTAACAAAATTAATTACAAGCAAGGCTGAGTTACAGTTTTGGGAAGTATACACTAACGCAGAAGTTCAGAACTTTTTGTTTGCAGCAAATGCAAAAGTTTCTGAAATGCTAGAGGATAATACCACACCTGATACACAAGAAGAGACTAAAAAAGATGATATCGATGAGTTATTAGGTGAAGAAGCAGACTCTACTAAGGTTAAAAAGAATTTATTTACGTATTTATTCCCTAATGTAGCACAATCTCAGCAACAATTAAGCTCTTTGGTTGCAAATGCAAGAGTATTAGATACTGCAACTGTAAATAATTTATTAGCTAAAAAAGAGGTTAGAGCATTATTGTCTCCTGAACTTAAATATGTGAAGTTTTTATGGGATTACAAATCTGTTAAAGGAAATGATGGGTCAGAAATTATTGGTCTTTATGCCGTTAAAGGAAATAGAAATGATAAACCAACTATAGAAGGTGATGTTATTTTAGACGCTGGTCAGGTATTTGATCAATTAAATAAACCAGAAGTAAGCATGACTATGAATAGCTCTGGAACAAAGCAATGGGCTAAAATGACAGCAGATAATGTTGGTAATTTTGTTGCTGTTGTTTTAGATGACTATGTATATACTGCACCTTCTGTAAATCAAGCCATTACCGGTGGTAGAACTTCTATTTCTGGTGGTAGTATGACAGTTGCTGAAGCAGAAGATATTGCAACCGTATTAAAAGCTGGTAAATTACCTGCAACTGCAAGAATTATTCAAATAGAGGTTGTTGGGCCATCATTAGGTCAAGAAGCAATTGATGCAAGTTTCCTTTCTTTTGGGTTAGCAATTATCTTGGTATTACTATGGATGATTCTATACTATGGTAAAGCGGGTGCTTATGCAAATGTTGCTTTAATTGTAAACATTTTATTCATTTTTGGTGTTTTAGCATCATTTAATGCTGTTTTAACTTTACCTGGTATTGCTGGTATTATTTTAACTATTGGTATGTCTGTAGATGCCAACGTTATTATTTTCGAAAGAATTAAAGAAGGTCTTTTCAAAAAGAAAGGTTTAAAGCAATCTGTAGAAGAAGGTTTCTCTATTAAAGGAGCTTTATCTGCAATTATAGATGCAAATATTACAACTTTATTAACAGGTATTATTCTTTATGTTTTTGGTACAGGACCAATTAAAGGTTTTGCATTAACATTAATGATTGGTATTGCAACATCATTATTTACAGCTGTGTTTATTACACGTTTGTTAATTGATAGTTCTGTAAATAAAGGATCTAATCTTACTTTCAATACATCACTCTCTAAAGGATGGTTCCAAAACATTAATGTAGAATTCTTAAAGAAACGTAAGATTGCATACATCATATCTGGAGCTATTATTTTAGCAGGGATTGCTTCTATCTTTTCGATAGGATTAAAGCAAGGTGTAGATTTTAAAGGAGGTAGATCTTATGTAGTTCGTTTTGACCAAGACATGAACGCTACAGAAGTAGCAGGTACTTTAAAAGATGCATTTGGTTCTGCTCCTGAAGTAAAAACTTATGGACAAGCAAATCAGTTAAAAATTACTACTGTTTACAAAATCGAAGAAGAAGGAACAGAAGTTGATGAAGAAGTACAAAATACTTTATTCACTGGTTTACAGCCTTATTTAGGTGATACTTTTTACGATAACTTTAAGCCAGGTTTTGAGAAGCAAGGTGCAGGTGTTATGAGTTTTATGAAAGTAGAACCTACAATTGCAGATGATATTAAAACATCAGCTTTGTATGCTGTATTTGGATCATTAATTGTAGTTTTCTTATACATCTTATTACGTTTTAGAAAAGTATCGTTCTCACTGGGTGCTGTAATTGCAGTATTCCATGATGTATTAATTGTATTGGGTGTATTCTCTATTACCTATAACTTTATGCCTTTTGATATGGAAATTGGCCAATCATTTATTGCAGCCATACTTACAGTAGTGGGTTACTCCCTAAATGATACTGTAGTAATATTCGATAGAATTAGAGAATTTGCTGGCTCTTATCCAAATTGGAAATATAGTAAAGTTGTAGACTCGGCATTAAGCTCTACATTAGGTAGAACTATAAATACCTCTTTAACTACTTTATTAGTAATGTTAGCGATCTTCTTATTTGGTGGAGATTCTATTAAAGGATTTATGTTTGCATTAATTGTGGGTGTAGTTGTAGGTACATACTCATCATTATTTGTAGCAACACCAATTATGTTTGACGCATCAAAAAAAGAAGAAAAGAAAAAATAATTTTATTTTTAAATATATGAAAACCGTTTTGAACTAAACTCAAAACGGTTTTTTCATTCCATTTACAGCACTTATATTTGCAAATTAATGAGTATTTTAAAACTTCATGATTTATATTTTAAGCCTTTTATAAGTAAGGCAGAAATACATGCAATTGTAAAACATTTAGCACAGCAAGTAAAACACGATTTACCAAAAAATGAAGTTCCTGTTTTTGTTGGAATTTTAAATGGGTGTTTTCTTTTTGCTGCAGATTTCATAAGAGAATTTAATGGAGATTGCGAAGTGTCTTTTGTTAAATTGGCATCTTATGAAGGCACATCATCTACTAATAATGTTAAAGAATTAGTAGGTATAAATGAAGATTTAACCAATAGAACTGTCATTATATTAGAAGATATTATAGATACTGGAAACACACTTCAAGAAATTTATAATATATTTAGAAATCAAAACGTAAAGCAACTTAAAGTTGTATCATTATTTTTTAAACCAGATGTTTTTAGGAAAGAATTACCTATAGATTATATTGGTAAAAGTATAGAAGACAAGTTTATTGTTGGATATGGCTTAGATTACAATGGTTTAGGAAGAAATTATCCAGAAATATATCAATTATCAACAACACCAAAAATGAAAAACATCGTATTATTTGGCCCTCCAGGAGCAGGAAAAGGAACACAAGCAAACTTTTTAAAAGAAATGTACCAATTTGTACATATTTCTACTGGAGATGTTTTTAGATTTAATATTAAAAATTCTACTGAGTTAGGCTTATTAGCAAAAAAATATATGGATGAAGGTGATTTAGTACCTGATGAAGTAACTATAAATATGCTAAAAGTAGAAGTAGAGAAAAATACAAATGCCAATGGTTTTATCTTTGATGGTTTTCCTAGAACACAATCTCAAGCAGAAGCTTTAGACGCTTTCTTAAGTGATAAAGGCGAACAGATTAATGGCATGATTGCTTTAGAAGTACCAGAAGATGTTTTAGTTACTCGATTGTTAGAAAGAGGTAAGACTAGTGGTAGAACAGATGATACAGACGAAAGTAAAATTAGAAATCGTTTTAAGGAATACAATACAAAAACGGCTATTCTAAAAGATTACTTTGATGCACAGAACAAATATTATGGGATTAATGGTGTTGGTTCTATAGAAGATATTACAAAAAGAATTTCTGAAGTTTTTGATACGCTATAATTAAACTTATTAATTACTAAATTCTTATTACACCCAATAGTATTCTTGTACTGCAAGATTTAAAGAAATAAAAAAACATGACTGAAGGAAACTTTGTAGATTATATTAAAATATATGCTTCTTCTGGTAAAGGTGGACAAGGTTCTGCGCATTTACACAGAGAAAAATATATTACCAAAGGTGGTCCTGATGGTGGTGATGGAGGACGTGGAGGACACATCATTTTGCGAGGAGACAAAAACATGTGGACTTTATTTCATTTAAAGTTTAAACGTCATTTTAGAGCAGAAGGTGGTGGAGCAGGAAGTAAAAGTAGAAGTACAGGTTCTGATGGTGAGGATATTTATGTAGATGTACCTTTAGGAACAATTATTAAAGATGCAGATACAGACGAAGTAATTGTTGAAATTACCGAAGATAAAAAAGAAGTAATTTTATTAAGAGGTGGTAAAGGTGGTTTAGGAAACTGGAACTTTAAATCATCTACAAATCAAACTCCAAGATATGCACAACCAGGCATGGATGGTGCAGAAGGTTGGTTTAGAATTGAATTAAAATTATTGGCAGATGTTGGTTTAGTAGGTTTTCCTAATGCTGGTAAATCTACCTTATTATCTGTGTTAACTTCTGCAAAACCAAAAATTGCAGATTATGCTTTTACAACACTAAAACCCAATTTAGGAATTGTAGAACATAGAAATCATCAAACTTTTGTAATGGCAGATATTCCTGGTATTATAGAGGGTGCTGCTGAAGGAAAAGGTTTAGGTCATCGTTTTTTACGACATATAGAGCGTAATTCTGCCTTACTTTTCTTAATTCCTGCAGATGCTGATGACATCAACAAAGAATATGAAATTTTGTTGAATGAACTTAAAAAACACAATCCAGAATTGTTAGATAAAGATCGTTTATTGGCAATTTCAAAATCGGATATGTTAGATGATGAACTACAAGCAGAAATTAAAGCTGATTTACCAAAAGGTGTAAATGCTTTATTTATTTCTTCTGTAGCTCAAAAAGGCTTGCAAGAGCTAAAAGACAAACTTTGGAAAATGCTAAACTAATTCAGTTTTTTAACTGAATTTTTATAGGCAACTGATATCTTGTAGTAACTGGTATACCTCTTTTTATGGCAGGATAAACTTTGCTTAATTTATTTACAGAAGCTTGTACTAGACTATCAAATTTAGGTAACTCTTTTTTTAATAAATTTGAAGCTTGCAAACTTTGATAGTTTATAACACCGTTTTTATCTATTAGTAAATCTACCAAAACAGTTTCATTTATAGAATCTTTAATAATAAAGGTGTGTTTTTTTAGCTCCTCTCCTATTTTGGTATATATTGAAGTTCTAAAGCAATTTTGTTTGTTAATCTTCTGTATGATTGAATCACAATTTGTAAATGAAGGATAAGTATCTACTGAAGTAAAATCTACTATAGTATCTAAGCCTTTTATGTTACTATCTGAAGTAAGCGCAATTTTATTGCAAGAAGTAATAAAAAACAGAAATATCAAAAAAATAAAAACACGCATATATAGCTCTCTAAATGTAGTGTGAATTTACTAAAAATTACTGAACTTTATTTTAAATTTATTCTACAAACAAAGTAAAAGGTATAGAATATTTAACACTAACTTTTTTACCTTTATTCTCACCTGGCTGTATTTTAGGTAAAGTTTCCATTACTCGAATAACTTCTTTCTCAATCTCAGGATGTGGAGCTCTAGAAATTACATCTACTACATCACCTTCTTTATCTATTTTAAAACCAATAAAAACACGCTTTTTACCAGGGCTTAATCCTAAAGTTTTTGGTATTTTACTATCGAAATTTTTAACAAAATGTTTCTGAACCATTCTAGAAAAACAGGCTTTATCTCCATCTTCACAGCCAGGAAAAACAGGGACTTTATCAATAGTCATAAAAGATACAGTTTCTGTCCCTACAACTGTTCTTTCGTTAATTCTATTTAAGAAACCTTTTTTTCGTAAAACCTTTATCTCATTTTCTTTTACAAAAAACGAAACCATACTTTTAAATGATCCTTGAAAATACCAATTCATTAACTTGTGTAAACTTTCATTGCTATAGGTATCTTTATCAATTATTGGATAATAAACATACCCTCTACCTTCTTCTTTGTGTGCAACAAATTCTTTTGTTTCTAAAATTCTAATTATTGTAGAAACTGTGTTGTATGCAGGTTTTGGTTCTGGTAACTTTTCGATAACTTCTTTAACAGAGGTTTCTTCTAAATCCCATAAAACTTGCATTATTTGTTCTTCTGCTTTTGTTAATTGTTTTGCCATAATTTTCAACTAATATTTTAGTTCAACAAAACAAATACAACTAAATATTTAGTTTAAACTAATTTTTTAGTTGAAAAATCTAATAATACTTGTAGTTCAAAATCAAAAAAGCCTTTAATCATAAGGATTAAAGGCTTCTTATTATAATTTAAAAAATACTATTCTTTATCAGCGATTTTTTTTACGTAATCTGTTATAATCACTATTTGTGTTGGACCAACTTTACCTTCTATGTATTTTGCATTTTCATGATCTAAAGAAATTCTACGAACTGCTGTGCCTTGCTTTGCCACCATACTAGAACCTTTAACTTTTAAGTCTTTAATCAGTACTACATTATCTCCTGCTTGTAATATTGTACCATTAACATCTCTATGAATTATTTTTTCACTTTCAGATAAGTGATCTCCAGATTCTTTAGCATAAGCCAATTCAGTATCTTCCATATACATCATGCCTAATAAATCTGTAGGCCAATCCTCATTTTTTAAACGATGTAACATTCTCCAAACAACAACTTTTACTGGGGTAAACTCAGACCACATTGCATCATTTAAACAACGCCAATGATTTACGTTTACCTCTTCTGGGTTTTCAATTTGATTAATACAAGTTTCGCAAGCTAGAATACTGCCGTCAAAACCACCTGTAGAAATTGGTTTTACCTCATAAATAGATAAATTCTGCTTTGCTGCACATAATTCACATTGATTCCCACTTCTCTTTTCTAAATCTTGCTGTAAATTCATTATTGTTTTTTGGTTGCTGATGGCAAATTTAGGATTTTATTTGAAGCTATTTCCTGCTTTTCGCACTCGCTTTTTTATTCTGAAAAAGAATAAAAAGAGCTCAAACAACTGCTACAAAAAGGGCTAAACTCGTTTGCTTAATTTCTAATTCTATTTTTATAATGTCAGTTTTGTCATTCCTATATAAAGAATACCTCTAATTTTACTAGCTAAAACATCTACATAATATTGGTGTATGTTTTTCAAATCTACTATTAAATTATGGATTCTCACTTTCGTTGGAATAACAAAAGTGGTTACTCAACCTCCAAAGATGTAAATTCAAAATTTGCCCCATCAAACAATCCTTTGTCAGATAGTTTTAAAGATGGTATTACTAGTAACGCCATAAAAGACAAACTCATGTAAGGTGCTTTTAATTGGCTACCCATTTCTTTAGCCATTTTATCTAATGATACATAAGCAACTCCAATTTCTTTTGCTGGTTTATCAGACATAATCCCTGCGACTGGTAAAGATACTATTTTTTGTTGGGTTGATGTTACAGCACAAACTCCACCTCTATTTTCGATAATTAAATTTACAGCTTTACATATCATTTCGTCAGAGACTCCAATTGCGATGATATTATGAGAATCATGACCAACAGAGCTTGCAATTGCACCTTCTTTTAGTCCGAAATTTTTAATAAATCCTATTGACGGTTCAGCGTTTTTATAACGATTAACAACAGTCATCTTTAAAATATCAGTATCAATATTCGAAACTAAATTTCCATTTTCAATTAAAGAATCTACTTCTATTTTATTGGTAACTAACTCCCCATCTAAAGCTTTAATTACTTTAATTTTTGCTGATGAAGATTCAAATTTAAAATCTTCTATTTTCTTTTTATCAGTATTAAAATTATTCAATACTTCAAAACTCACATCTCTTACAAATGATTTACGATCCTTAGCAACCAATTCACCATTAATATAGGTTTCTAAAACATTGAATTTCTCTAGATTATCAATAACAATAAAATCAGCAAAATCATCTTTTTGCAATAAACCAACATCCAAATCATAATGCTTTACAGCATTGATACAGGCTGCTTGTAACACTTTAAAAACATCTATTCCTTTTGCAACTGCCCTTTCACACAATTGATTAATGTGGCCCAACAATAAATCATCTGGATGTTTATCATCAGAACAAAACATCATGTTTTCGAAATTATCTGGCAAAAGCTCAATTAAAGCTTCAAAATTTTTGGCAGCAGAACCTTCTCTAATAATTACTTTCATTCCTTTTTGTAATTTCTCTTTGGCTTCATCAAAAGAGAAACATTCGTGATCTGTAGAAATACCTGCTGCAATATATTTGGTAATCTCGTTACTTCTTAAACCTGGCGCATGCCCATCAATAGGTTTGTTGTTGTTTTTTGCATGCTGTATTTTTGCTAAAACTTCTGTATCATCAAAGAGAACTCCAGGATAATTCATCATTTCTGCTAAATATTTAATATCTGGACTTTCCATCATTCTTTTAATATCACCAGCATTAATAATTGCTCCTGCACTTTCAAAAGAAGTTGCTGGCACACAACTTGGCGCTCCAAAATTGAATTTCAATGGAACTTTCTTCCCATTTTCTATCATAAAATCTACACCTGCCAACCCTAAAACATTCGCAATTTCGTGAGGATCTGAAACGGTTGCAACTGTACCATGGGTTACTGCAATTTTTGCAAACTCAGAAGGCACTAACATAGAACTTTCAATATGGATGTGTGCATCTACAAACCCTGGTAAAATGAAAGTTTCTATAGAATGATTAGATTCACGGATTTCTACAATTTTCTCACCTCTAACCTCAACTTCTCCTTTAGAAATAGTACGATTTTGTATGTCTACTATATTTCCCTGAATTATCATTTTTATTGCTTTTACACAAAACTACAAATAATAGAAAGAGGATTTCTTAAAATGTAAATAGAATATTCTATTTTTGAATATGGATAGAAAAATACAGTATAAAGAATTTAAGAACTGGGCAGAAAAACACCAATTCTCTCTTAACGATTTGTTTCCAACTATTAGGAAAACTAAGGTATATCATATAGATTTAAGTAAAGAAAATACCACTGTAAGAACTGAAGCTGAATTTAATAACCCTGTATCTTTTAAAGGTAAATTAGCTGAAATTCAAGAAAAAAATGCGGATACTATTATTACTGGTGGTTATTTAGAAAAACGATCATTATATACTTCAGATATTTACAATTCAGAGAACTCTACAGAGAAGAGAAATATACATTTAGGGATAGATTTTTGGTTGGCAGGAGGTACTGCAATTCATGCTTTTTTAGAAGGGGAAGTAGTGTGTGCTGTTCATCAAAAATCTCATAAAGGTTATGGAGGTTTTATGATTTTAAAACATAAAATTGATAATCTAGAATTTTATACTTTATATGGCCATCTTTCTGAAGAAAGTATAAATAAATGTACTGTTGGCAATCCATTAAAAAAAGGGGATAAAATTGGTATTCTTGGCACCTATGAAGAAAATGGGTCTTGGGTACCTCATTTACATTTTCAAATAATGCTTTCTTTATTAGATTATAAAGATGATTTTCCAGGCGTGGCATTAGAAAGTGAAATTGATTTTTGGAGAGAAATGTGCCCTAATCCTAATTACCTCATTAAAAGCAAAGCTTTGAACCAATAGCATAATTTATTATTTAGGATAAAGAACTAGATCTAACGAAATATCAAATTGATTTTTATCTGCTATATGTCTTATAGGTGTAAAAAAATTAAGGCCTATTTTTTTGCAATCTTTTCTACAATTAGATAAAAATCGATCATAAAAACCCTTGCCATAACCAACTCTGTAGTTGTTTTTATCTGAAATTAAAAGCGGAACAAAAACTATATCTAAATCTATCTCTTTTGCTTGAACTGCATTTTTAGGTTCTGGAATTCCATATTTATTCAATTCAATCTGAGTGTCGTTTTCTAAATAAAAATGAGTTAAAGTGTTGTTTATAAAATTACTTTTAGACACTACGATTTGAATATTTTTACTTCTAAAATAATCGATAATTGGTTTTGTATCAATCTCTTTAAATTTTTCTAATGTTAAAAAAACATGAATGATTTTAACGCTTGATATATCTAAATCATAAATTTGCTGATAAATATTTTGTTGCAAATTCTGAGTGTCAGAAAAAGATAAATCTTGCCTTTTTTGTTTGAATATTTTTCGAAGTTCTGTTTTTAGCATCTTACAAACTTTCTAATTCAGTTTTTGCTTTTTTAGTAAGACCTTTTACAACTAAATCATAAGAATGATTTATCAATTGATAAACCATTTCAGTAGAAACATCAGCATTGTTTATAATAACAGAGTTCCAATGTTTTTTATTCATATGATATCCCGCTGAAATACCATCATATTCAGACCTTAAATTTATTGCTTTTTCTGGATCACATTTTAAGCCGATAGCAAATTCTCCTTTTTCCCAAGCATTTAGGTTTACAACAGCAAATATTTTTTGCTTTACTTTAAAAACCAAAGTAACATCATCGAAAGGAAAATGTTCTGTAACTCCTTTCTTACTAATGCAAGAATCTCTTAATTGCGCTATGTTCATTTTTAATAATGTATCTTTATAATACCAAATTTACAATTATTTTGCACATGAAAAGTGAATTTTTAAAGCAGACTTCGTTGATCAGCTATTCTAAAAAAAACTATGAAAAATTAAGCTACATAGCTATTTCTGATATTATTCTTAGTAATACAACACCATTTACTGAATGGCTAAATACCTATGGAATAACATATAGAGAAGATTATAAAAAAGTAATAACTAATAATAAATTAGATGATTTTTTAATAAAGTTATTTATGGATAAAGAACATTCTAATAAAGTAATTTTATTGAATGATTTGGTTTTTATAAGTACAAGAGTTTTAAAAACGGAAAGCAGAGCATTAGATTCTGAACAAATGTTCTTTATTATATCTTCTGGTTTTTTGTGGAGTATTCAAGAAAAAGAAGGTGACTATTTTAATTGGATTCGCGAAAGAATTGAGAGCAATAGTGGCATTGTTCGTAGAAAAAAAGCAGATTATTTGTTGTTTTTAATTTTAGAATCTATTGTTGACAATTACGAAGAAACCTATCAAAAAAATGCAGAACTAAGTACTTCTATTTTAGAAGCAGAAAATATAAAACCAACACCAGATTTTACAGCTAAAGTTGAAAAAAGAAAACAGGAATTATTTAATTTTAAAAAAGCTACTTTAAGTCTAAAAGACACAATTATTAAACTAGAAAAAATAAAAATTAACAATTTTGATATTAAATATTTTAGCGAACTAAAAGAGCAAACAAATAATTTGATCTCTAATATCGATTTTGAATTGCAAGAGCTCGAAAGCAAAATAAATTTGATTTTTAGCATACAAGGCCATCGTTTAAATGAAGTAATGAAAACGCTTACAATATTATCTGTAATATTTATTCCGCTTACTTTTTTAGCAGGAATTTACGGAATGAATTTCGAACACATTCCAGAGCTTAAATTTAAATATGGTTATTTTATGTTACTTGGAATTATGGTCTTAGTAACCATTATTTCTATTTGGTATTTTAAGCGTAAAAAGTGGTTTTAAATTTTATGGGTATATAATTTCAAAGAATTTAATAAATTAAGAGAATAGCTTTTATTTCTAGTTACTTAAAAAAGATCTTAAAACATCCAAACTCTCTTTTGGATTTTCTTCCATAGGCACATGACCAGAATTTTCTAATACTACTAATTTAGAGTTTTGCATTATACTATCCATACGTTTTCCATTATATAAAGGAATCCAATTATCTTGTGCACCCCAAATTAATAATGTTGGTGTTTGCACATTTTTTAGTTTCTCAAAATTTGCTTTTGAGCCTTGTTTAAAATCCATTCTTGCTCTATCTATAAAGGCTTGTCGGTTTCCTTCTCTTAAAGCCATTTTATGGTATCTACTAACTAAATTATCTGTGATTTTTTTGTAATCTGCATAAACCTCTTGCATATTTTTATTGATAAAAAACTTTGGAGTTATGTGTAAAAATAAGTTACTTAAAACTGGCATTTTTGCCATTTTAAAAACAGCTGGCTGTGGCTTATTTGTTGGCAAGCCACTAGAGGCTACCAAAATTAATTTATTAACTTTAATGGGATGTTCTGCTGCATAATTCCAAGCAATATTACCTCCTAAAGAATTACCTGCCAAATGAAAACTATCAATAGCTATTTCGTTTAAAAATTGATCTAAAAAGGTTGTGTATGTGTTTATGGAATAATCTGCAGTTTCATTTGGACCTGTTAAACCAAAAGCAGGCAAATCCATTCTAATTATAGTGTTGGTTTTCTTTAATTCTTTAGTCCAATCATCCCAAGTATGCAAAGAAGATGCTGTTCCATGAATTAAAACAATTGGAAAACCTTCTCCTTCAATTCTGTAATGCACTTGCATACCATCAACTTCTATAAACTTAGAGTATTGATTAGCATATTCTACCTTTAAATCATCAACAGAAATATCTGAATATACTATACTATTTATTGCTAAAATTAAAGCAATTAGAATCGTATATAACCAATATTTTCTTTTAGACGATTTGGATTTCATTTACTTATTAATTTTATACAAAATAGGTTTACTTGGTGTAGCATCATTCTCAAAAGGTGCAACCATTAAGTTTAATAAATACTCACCATCTGTAACATCATTTGGTACGTAAATGAATTCTGTAATTGTAGCATCCATTCTTAAAGGTCCATTAGTATTCCAAAAGGCATTATGTGCTAATAACTTTCCTTCATCTTTTTCTTTATCTACAGAAGGAAGGTCTACCAATAAATGCTTTATGTTTTTCTGTTTTAAAAATTCAGCGGTTTCCTCTAATAAATACGTAGGGTTTGTATTTGAGTACTGCATGCTTTTTTTATCGGATAAATTTGGTAATGTTCTAATAATCACAGCATCTCTTTTCTTATTTCTTAAGGCCATTTTTAGCTGTTTTGTTGCTATAACCATATCACCATCAACCTCTATAGGTGCAATTGTAATTAACTCTGCTAAATGAAAGTAATGCTTTAGATTTTGATTTACAGAATGTACTTTCTTTGTGATATGACCAACACATTCTGTGTGTGTTATATGAGAATGAGGGTTAAAATGTATAGAGTTGAAATTAACAACTGCACCATTTTCTACAGAAATATTTTCGCCTTCAGACTCTTCAGGAAAAATCTTTGGCTCTTTTAAATACCAAGCATTTACATTTTGCTTAGTAGCATTTATTGCAATTGAAATATCTATAGGTTTAGAAACATCTATTTCTATTTTTCTTGAATTGTATTCTATTATTGCTTTCATAATTACTGCTTGTAATTCTGTATTTTTTAATTGATAATTATTTTAAGTTTAGCATAAATAAATCTGAAGCCAAACCATCTGATAAAAATTTACCTTTTCTAGTTGTTTTTAAAACATCATTTTCAATACACAGCAATTCTTGATCTATATATTTCTGTACTTGCATTTTAAGGTATTTTGCATAATTACCTCCAAAATCTGATTCAATTTTAGAAAAAGAAACACCCCAAATTGTGCGCAAACCAGTCATAACATATTCGTTATACCTATCTATAACGGAGAGTGTTTCTCTTTGAATTGGTAATTTATTTTCTACAATATCTTTAATGTATTTTGTATTATTCTGAACATTCCAACTACGTTGTATACCATCAAAAGAATGAGCTGCTGGACCAATACCTAAATATGATTTACCTAACCAATATGCTGAATTATTCTTACTAAAAAAATTCTCTTTACCAAAGTTAGAAAGTTCATAATGTATAAAACCAGCTGCATTTAATTCGTCTGTAAGAATTAGAAATTGTTCTTCTGCTTTATCATCGTCTACATTTTTAATGACACCTTTATCTATAAAACGTTCTAGAGCTGTATTTGGCTCTACAGTTAGTGCATAACTAGATATATGAGGCACACCAAAACTAAGTGCTGTTAAAATATTACTTGTCCACTGCTCATTAGAACAATCAGGTATTCCGTAAATTAAATCTACAGAAATATTAGAAAAATATTGAGTAGCAATTTGCAGACATTTTTTAGATTCCTCTGCATTGTGTGCTCTATTCATTAGCTTTAAATCTCTCTCAAAAAAAGACTGCACACCAATACTTAATCTATTAATTTTTGATGCTGCTAATTCTTTTATTTTTTCTTCTGATAAGTCATCAGGATTGGCTTCTAACGTAATTTCAGGATACTCAACAACATCGAAACTACTGTAAACAGCTTCAATTAACCTATTTATCTCTTCAGTTGATAAAATACTAGGAGTTCCACCTCCAAAATAAATGGTTTCTACAACATCATTATTCAATTCAGATTTACGCAACTCAATTTCTTTAACCAAACAATCTAAAAGTTCTTTTTTCTTTTTTAAGGATGTAGAAAAATAAAAGTTGCAGTAATAACAAGCTTGTTTACAAAATGGGATATGTATGTATATTCCAATCATTTTTTTACCCTTTTTTCATTCTGTTTTACAAAGCTTGCCCAGCCAGAATAATTTTTACCACCAACTACTTTACCTGAATTATAATAGTGACAAACTGCTGCTGCTAAACCATCTGTTGCATCTAAATTTTTGGGCAATGTTTTAAGGTTTAAAAGAGATTTTAGCATTAAAGCCACTTGCTCTTTACTAGCATTACCATTCCCTGTAATTGCCATTTTAATTTTTTTGGGCAGATATTCTGTTATTGGCACTTCTCTAGATAAACCAGCAGCCATTGCTACACCTTGTGCTCTACCTAACTTTAACATAGATTGCACATTCTTACCAAAAAAAGGCGCTTCAATTGCAATCTCGTCTGGATGATAGGTATCTATAAGTTCTATAGTTCTTTCAAATATTAATTTCAGCTTTAAATAATGATCATCGTACTTTTTTAGAATTAATTCGTTCATTTGAATAAATTCCATTTTTTTACCCACAATTTTTATGAGACCAAATCCCATAATTGTTGTTCCTGGATCAATACCTAAAATAATTTTTTCAGTTGCCAAATATTAATTGAATAATGAATTTAAAAGAGATTCTGCATTAAACCATAAAAATAGAATGACAGCTAATAATAATACTAAAAACAATCCTTTTTTAGGTTTCGATTCTTTTTTTCTACCAAATTTTCTTTTAAACTCCATTGTTTTATTTAGCTTTTAGTTGCTCTAAGCATTTCTCTTTTTCCTGGTGGCCCTTCTAATCTTTCTACTGTAAAACCTACAACTTGCATAGCTCTTCTAACACTGCCCTTTGCAGAATAAGTAGTTAAAATTCCGCCTTTTTTTAAAGCAATATACATTTTCTTAAAAATGCTTTCAGTCCATAATTCTGGTTGATTTTTAGCACCAAAAGCATCAAAATAAATTAAGTTAAATACATCTACGTCATTAATATGCTCAAAAAACTGCTTTCTCTTTAAAAGTTGAAAGTTGGAAGAAATTGTATGTTTTTCTTCCCAAGCAACTTCATGCATTTGTTTAAAATCTTTTTTAAAAGCTAAGGCATTTAATTCAGACACATAATTTAAACTTTCTATTTCGTTTTCAGATACAGGATAGGCTTCTACCCCAACATATGAAACAGATATATTTTTCTTCTTAGTCTCTAAATACGTTATAAATGAATTTAAACCAGTACCAAAACCAATTTCTAAAATTGATAATTGCTTTTCTGATTTTTCTAAATATTTATACAAACCCGTTTTTATAAAAACGTGTTTTGCCTCTTGTATTGCACCATGTTTGGAATGATATTGTTCATCCCAATCTGGAAGGTGAATACTAGTTGAACCATCAGATGTTATAAAAACTTCTCTCTTCAATAGTAATTATTTCTTCATTAAAACACCATTTGCTTCAAAAGCAAATTCATTTTTTGGCTCTGTAATTAATGCAATTTCTTCTTCAGTTTTACCTGCATCCTCTGCATAATGTCTTAATTCATCTACAGAAGTTTCTTTTACAAATGCTTTACCAGCTACTATAACTTCTTTCTCTTTTGAATCTAAAGGTATGAAAAATCCGTAATCTTTAAAACGAACCATAGTTTCAGTTTCTGAATCTAAAGGTAACTTCATCCAACACCCTTTTTTAGAACAAACTTCATTAATTTTTGATGCAAATTTTGCGTCAATAGTGTCTCCAACATTCATGTTTTCGAACTTAGCTAACATCTCATCAGAAGTCATTACTGCATCATCACTTATTTTATCACCAAAAGAATTGTAACTTTCTGCGATAACCTCTACATTTTTTGTTTCAGATTTATCTGTTTTTTCACTCTTACAAGCAGTTGCTACCAACAAAAAAACAACACATAATTGAATTATATTTTTCATATTATAATTATTTAACATATTTATTACAAAAGTAATAAATTTAACAACAAAACTAGGTCTTTGTATAAGAATTGGATAAATAAATTATGTACATTTGCAGTCTAAAATTCAACTTAAAATGACTTCAAATATAGAAATTCAACGTGTAAAAAAATCAAAGATTGACGCTGTTGATTTTAACAACTTACCTTTTGGAAGTGTATATTCTGATCATATGTTAACCTGTGATTTTGTGGATGGTAGATGGCAAACTCCAAAAGTTGAGCCTTTTGCCCCAATTTCATTAGATCCTTCAGCCAAGATTTTTCATTATGGACAATCTATTTTTGAGGGAATGAAAGCCTACAAAGATGCTGATGGAAACATGATGCTTTTTAGACCTTTAGAAAACTGCAAGCGTTTAAATAAATCTGCTGAACGTTTGGTTATACCTCAAATTCCTGAGGATATTTTCATGGATGGTTTAAAGAAACTTTTAGAAATAGATAGTGCTTGGATACCTACATACGAAGGTAGTTCATTATATATTAGACCATTCATGTTTGCAACTGGTAATGGTTTTCATGCATCTCCTGCAGATGCTTACAAGTTTGTTATTTGTACTGCACCTTCTGGTGCTTATTTTGCTGGTAAAGTAAAAGTATTAATTGAAGAAAAATATGCTAGAGCTGCAAATGGTGGTGTTGGTTATGCTAAAGCAGGTGGTAACTATGCTGCACAATTTTATCCAACTCAATTAGCAATAGAAAAAGGATACAACCAAGTAATTTGGACAGATGATAACACACACCAATTTATAGAAGAAGCTGGTGCAATGAACATTTTTATCAGAATAAATGACACTTTAATTACCAGCCCAACTAGTGATAGAATATTAGATGGTATTACTCGTAAAAGTATTTTACAGATTGCAGAAGATAATGGTATACAAACAGAGGTAAGAAAAATTTCTGTTGGTGAAGTTGTGGATGCTGCTAAAAATGGTAACTTAAAAGAAATGTTCGGTGCAGGAACTGCTGCTGTTATTTCACCAATTGCTGGTTTTGGATATCAAGAAAATGATTTTGATTTACCTGAATTAGAAAATCCTTATGCACAACAGCTAAAAAAATTAATTACAGATATTCAAACTAACAAAACTGAAGATCCTTATGGATGGAGAATTATGGTTTAAGATAATTTGATTTATAAAAAAAGCATCACTTAAGTGATGCTTTTTTTATGATTTAAAATGGTTTTTATTCAGTAAAAACTAAGTATTAGAATTTAAAATTTTTTCGATATTGGGTTTAAAATAGTTTGGTCCTTTTAACACTTTACCATCTTCTCTGTAAATTGGTTCTCCATCTTCACCCAATTTACTCATGTTTGAGTTTTGTATTTCGTTAAAAACCTCTTCAATTTTATTTTGCATTCCATGCTCTATAATTGTACCACATAAGATATAAAGCATATCTCCTAAAGCATCTGCAACCTCTACCAAATCGTTATTTTTAGCAGCCTCTAAGTACTCTTCATTTTCTTCTTTCATTAATTCATATCGCAATTGTTTTCTATCATCAGAAATACCTACAGTTGGTGAATTTTGAATATTTAATTTAAATGCACTATGAAATGCGTGTACAGCAGCTATTTTATTTTTCATTTTAGTAGTTTTTTTTAAAGTTCTGTATCCTTAAAAGATTAGAATTGGTATATAATTTTGTAATTTTGCAATTTTGCAATTAACAATATAGAAATTCTTCTTATATAAGAAACTCTAAATTATTTATTATTTACAAAACTTATAAAGATAAACCTCATGATTTTTAATGCTTACTTTACTACTGGCAGAATTATGTTTATGGTATTTTTTGTGTTAGCTTTTGGTATTTTAATTTACCTAAGCTACAAGAAAGATACAGGAAACCACAATCGTTATTATAAAGGTGCAGGGAAAAAAGTATTAATATATGGAGGTCTTATCATCGCTATTTTTACTGCAATAAGATTAATTTTCGGAAACTAATTTTTACGAAATATTTTTAAACGATTCCAAACTTTTTTATTTATTTGAGTGTAAATAAAGAAACAGCTTATGTCTAACAAAAAATAAAACAAACTTATTCCACTTGGAGGATTGTTACTAGGCAAAAAATCAAAAAAACCAAATGCAGTTTCTGGCCATTTCCAGCAACTAAATGCAGTACCTCCTATTTCTAAAATAGCCACTAAAATATACATAGCGTAAAAGAACAATCTATCTTTAGGCCTTTTTAGAAGCAACAGAAATACACAAATTGTCATTACAAAACCAAAGAGATCTGTAAAAAAGGCCAGGTAAATAGTTGCAAAAATACCAATTGCAATTGCAAACAATTGTTCTATAGCTTTATGATGTTTTCTTACCACTGATTCTTTACTAAACATAAATATTCTACCGTATAAAGCTGCATGACCAATAGGGACATATAAAGGCACATTCTCTAGTCTGTAAGTATACATTCCTAAAAACCTCGAGAAAAAATATTCACCTAAAAAACCTAGTATTACTGCATAAATCATTAATTCTTTTACTTTTGGTATAGATCTAAAATACATTTTAAAAAAACCAGCAAGCATCAAAATATTTATCCAAATTTGAGAATCTGAAATATTTTCAGCAAAATAAATACTATCAAAAAAAATACAAAAACAAAAAATATAAATCGACCAATTTCTCTATTAAAGATTGCTACAATCTCTTTTAAATCTTGTTTAGGTATTTGGAATATTTGCATTAATTGGAATATTTAAAACAATTTCTGGTATGATCATTAACCATACCTATTGCCTGCATAAAAGCATACACAACTGTTGATCCTACAAATTTAAAACCTTTTTTCTTTAAATCTTTAGAAATTATATCTGATAATTCTGTAGTTGCAGGCACCTCTTTTTTACTGTGAAACTTATTTAAGATAGGTTTGTGATTTACAAAGCTCCATATATACTTAGAGAACGAACCATACTCTTTTTTAATTTCAATAAATAATTGAGCGTTTATAATAGCACTTCTAATCTTTAGTTTATTTCTAATAATACTAGCATTTTTAAGCAACTCATTATACTTAGTTTCTGAATATTTTGAAATTTCATAATAGTCAAATCCATCAAAAGCGGCCCTAAAATTCTCTCTTTTGTTAAGAATAGTAATCCAACTTAAACCAGCTTGAAAAGTTTCTAAAAGTAAAAACTCAAACAGAGTCTCATCATCATAAACTGGAACACCCCATTCAAAATCATGATAATCTTCATACAATTTGCTATCTGTAACCCAAAAACAACGCTGTTCCATGTATTTTAATTTAGCTAAGAAGTGCTATATTTTGCACTAAAAAAGTTTATTTTAAAATCAATATATAAATTAATATCTTTATAATGTATGAAAATCTTTAAACACCTCTTATTACTAACTATTTTCAGTTTATGCTATTACAATTGTAAATCATTACCTTACAACAATAAAGTTAAAACTTTAGAAGAAAAACCTGTTGTAATTGAAAACGATAGCTTAGCCTATGAGATTATAATTATAGAACCTGGCTTTACAAACTTTTTAAATAATATTGCACAACCTGAAGGGTTTTACTCTCAAAAGTATCTTGAATCTAGAAACAGAACCTGGGTAATAACTTGGAATGAAAGAGCTAGAAATCCTCTTCGATTCAATCCTTCTATTTATGAAAACAGTATCGATTTTCAACCAACTATAAATTATGGGTATGATGTGAATTATAAACTATTTAATTATTTTTTATTTGCACAAAAAAAATACAGAATGAATTTAGGTGGTGGATTTAGAACCAATAGAATTAATTAGTTATTTTTTTATACTTAATAAAGCTATAGCTATATTTATTTTTTTCATCTGGTTCAAAATCTTCTTGCGTTACTTTTTTCCAAATTAAAGGATCAATTTTAGGGAAATAAACATCAGCTTCGAATTTTTCGTGAACAAAAGTTATGTCTAAAACATCGGCTAATTGTTGTTTAACAGCGTATTCATAAATTTGAGCACCTCCTATAATAAATATTTGCTCATCTTCTTTAGCCATTTCTAGAGCTTGCTCTAAACTATTTGCGACTAAACATCCTTCTTTTTGATAATCAGTATTTCTAGTTACAATTACTGAAGTTCTGTTTGGTAAAGGTTTTCCTATAGAATCATAAGTGTTTCTTCCCATAATGATATGGTGCCCTGTAGTAACTTGCTTAAACCTTTTTAGGTCTGCAGGCAAATACCAAATTAAATCGTTGTCTCTGCCCAGTTCATTATTTTTTGCAAATGCTGCTATAATTGTAATCATGTAATATAATCGATTAAAATGAAGTAAGCATAGTTAATGTATGTACTTCATAGACAAATTAGTTTATAATTTATACCATTTCTTAAATAGCGACTTTCCCTTTTATATGAGGATGTGGATTATAATCCAACAATTCAAAATCATCAAAAGTAAAATCTTCAATGTTTGTAATTGCAGAATTTAACTTCATTTTTGGCAAGGGTCTAATATCTCTAGATAATTGCAATTCCAGTTGCTCTATATGATTATTATAGATATGAGCATCTCCAAAAGTATGAATAAATTCACCTGCCTCATAACCACAAACCTGAGCCATCATCATAGTGAATAAAGCGTAAGAAGCTATATTAAAAGGTACTCCTAAAAATATATCAGCACTTCTTTGGTATAATTGACATGATAATTTACCGTCAGAAAAATAAAACTGAAAAAATGCATGACAAGGAGGTAATGCAGCTTTTCCGTTTGCAACATTTTCTGAGAAAGTTTTACTTGTATCTGGCAAAACAGAGGGGTTCCAAGCAGAAACCAACATTCTTCTTGAATTAGGGTTGGTTTTTAAAGTTGCGATAACTTCTTTTAACTGGTCTACCTCATCACTATTCCAATTACGCCATTGATGTCCATAAACGGGTCCTAAATCTCCATTTTCGTCTGCCCATTCATTCCAAATTCTAACTCCATTTTCTTGCAAATAATTTATGTTAGTATCTCCTTTTATAAACCATAATAATTCATGAACAATACTTTTTAAATGCAACTTTTTAGTAGTTACCATCGGAAAACCTTCACTTAAATCAAATCGCATTTGATATCCAAAAACACTTTTAGTTCCTGTTCCAGTTCTGTCTTCCTTTTCATTTCCGTTTTGTAAAACATGTTTTACTAAATCGTGGTATTGTTTCATAATTAAAATTCACTTTTTGTAAAAATAAAAAAGCTTCCACTAAATAAGTTGAAGCTTTTTAAAAATTGTATAAAAGTTATTAACGAATTGAAGATAAAATATATAATCTAATTAATACTTATGATTTTATTCTTGTTGTTATCCAATAATCATCCCTGCAATTGCAGCAGACATCAAAGATGCAATTGTCCCTCCAATTAAGGCTTTTACTCCAAATTCAGACAAAGTTTTTCGTTGGCTTGGCGCTAAAGAACCTATACCACCAATTTGAATACCAATAGAGGCAAAGTTTGCAAAACCGCACAACATATAGGTAGCCATAATAATAGATTTGTTAAATGATAAATGTGTAGCACTTGTAATATCTTTTAGCTCTGCTAGTTGTATATACCCAACAAATTCACTTGCAGCTAATTTAATACCTAATAATTGCCCCATTAAAGCCATATCTTCTGCAGCAACTCCAATTAACCACATTAAAGGCGCAAATAAATAACCTAAAATGGCTTCTAAAGAAAAACTATTATATTCAGTATTTGCTGCCATCCAAGAGTTTAAGGTTGTTATATCTCCTACCCAACCTAAAATCCCGTTAATCATTGCAATTACAGCAACAAATACAAGCAACATAGCTCCTACATTTACTGCAAGTCTTAGCCCCTCTGTTGTTCCATTTGCAATTGCATCTAAAATATTAGATCCTATTTTTTCTTGTGAAACTGATACATCTGTATTTACTGCTTCTGTTTGCGGATATAAAATTTTTGAAATTACAATTGCACCAGGTGCTGCCATAACTGAAGCTGCAAGTAAATGCTTTGCAAAAATTAATTCTAACGTTTTATCACCACCACCTAAAAAACCAATATAAGCTGCTAACACAGCACCAGCAACTGTAGCCATACCTCCTATCATTACTAACAGCATCTCAGACCTATTCATCTTATCTAAATAAGCCTTAATTAGTAATGGAGCTTCTGTTTGACCTAAAAATATATTACCTGCTACAGATAAACTTTCTGTTCCTGAAATACCTAAAACTTTACTTAAAGCTATAGCTAGAAGCTTCACAACTTTTTGAATAATACCTAAATAAAATAATAATGATGTTAAGGCCGAAAAGAAGATTATCGTTGGTAAAACTTGAAAAGCAAAAATATACCCAAAAGTATTTACATCACCTACCATACCTGAAAACAGAAACTCGCTTCCTGCTTTGGTATATTCTAAAATTTCGATAAAAATTCCGCCTATAAATTCAAAAACCTTCTGAATAAAAGCAATTTTTAGCACACCAATTGCAATTAATAATTGAATTGATAAACCTATACCTACTTTTTTCCAATCAATAGCTTTTTTATTACTACTAAATAAAAATGCAATTATAATTAAAGAGCACATTCCTAAGACACCCCTCCATAAACTATTAAAAGAAAAACCTTGGCTCGGTAAAATCTTACTCGCTGTTTGCACAACCTCTGTATCTTGAGAAAAAATAGACAAAGAAAAGATACAGAAAAATACGATAAGTATTTTTTTCATAATTATAATATAAATAAGTTTTAAGAGCGTTTGCTTATTTCGTCTCTAATATTTGCTGCCAGTTCGTAATTTTCATTGGCAACAGCAAGATCTAACTGTTTATTTAATTCTTTCAAGGATAACGAAGTATAGTCTTTTTTTATTGATGAAGAATCATTCTTAGAAACCATATCCTCTTTTTGATTTAAATTATTTTGTATTTCTAACTCCTCTTCTACTTTAAGATAAACACCTGCTTTATCCAAAATATTTTCATAAGTATAAATAGGAGCATCAAATCGAACTGCAATAGCAATTGCGTCTGAAGTTCTAGTATCTATGACTTCTTTTTTGCCATCTTTTTCGCAAACTAAACTTGAAAAAAACACACCATCAACTAATTTATGGATAATAACTTCTTTTATATTAATAGAAAAAGTAGCAGAAAATGTTTTAAATAAATCGTGTGTTAGTGGTCTTGGAGGCCTAATTTCTGTTTCTAAGGCAATAGCAATAGATTGTGCTTCAAAAGCTCCAATAATAATAGGTAAAGTTCTTGTTCCTTCTATCTCGCTCAAAACCAAAGCATAAGCACCAGTTTGTGTTTGACTATAAGAAATCCCTTTGATGGTTAATAATGTTAAACTCATAGACAAATCTACATAATTAAAAAGCAAATAAACTTTTTTTAAGAGGGCACAATTTAATAAAAATAATAGATTGAGAACTTTTATTTCGTGAGTTTTTTAAAAAGTAAAAACCTACTAAAAGAATAGTAGGTTTTTTTTTAATCTTCTTTTTTAAAAAATTAAGAAGCTTGTTTAAAAGCTTTTAATTTTTCTATTAAGGTTGGCACAACTTCAAAAGCGTCACCAACAATACCATAATCTGCAGCTTTAAAGAAAGGTGCCTCAGGATCAGTGTTAATAACTACTTTTACTTTTGATGCATTAATACCTGCTAAATGCTGTATCGCTCCAGAAATACCTATTGCTATGTATAAATTAGATGCAACAGGCTTACCTGTTTGACCTACGTGTTCTCCATGAGGCCTCCATCCTAAATCAGAAACTGGCTTAGAACATGCAGTAGCTGCTCCTAAAACATCAGCTAAATCTTCAACCATATTCCAATTTTCTGGCCCTTTTAAACCTCTACCTGCAGAAACTACAACTTCTGCATCTGCAATAGTAACTTTACCTGTTACTCTTTCTAGTTTTTCTGAAGTAACTCCAGAATCTACTACTGCAGCATCAAAATTTTCTGTTGATCCTGAAACTGCATTCTCATGCACACCATAAGAATTTTTAGCTACCCCAATAATTTTATTATCTGTAGTAATTACTGTATTACTAAAACCTTTATTTGAGAACGCTTTTCTTTTTACTCTAAAAGGAGCTGTTGAACTTGGTAATTCTACTACATTTGATGCATAGCCTGCATCTAAAGCTACTGCTAATAATGGTGCTGCATGTAAAGTATCAATACTTGAATCTAAAACAACCACTGATGCTCCAACAGATGAAGCTGCCTGCTCAATAACAGAGGCATACTTTTTTGCATTAAAAGTTGATAATGAATCATTAGTAACTGAAAGTACTTTTTCTGCACCATAAGTATACAGCTCTTCATTATTATTAGCGTTTATTGTTATAGCTACAAGATTGCTACCTAATTGCTCAGCAACTTTTTTGGCATAAGAAACAACTTCAAATGCACTTTTCTTAAATTTTCCTTCTGTTGAATCTGCGAAAACTAAAACTGACATATATTTTAAGTTTTATATGTTGATTTTTTATCAAACTAAAAAAACAACAAGATTATTTTTTATTTGTTCCGATTTTAAAACTTCGGATAATTTTATGTTTAAATTACTTTAGCTTCATTGTGCAACAAGTTAATTAACTCATCTACATTATCTGCATCAATCAATTTAACTGCACCCTTTGGCGCTGGTTTTTCAAAAGATTCAATAGATGTTGCATCCTCTGCTAAAATAGGTTCTAAAACATTTAAAGGTTTTTTACGAGCCATCATAATTCCACGCATATTAGGTATACGCAAATCTTTCTCTTCTACAATTCCTTTTTGACCACCAATTACTAATGGTAATGAGGTACTTAAAGTTTCATTTCCTCCATCAATTTCTCTAACTGCTGTTACTAAAGTACCATCTACTTCTATACCCACACAACCATTTACAAAATTGAAATCTACTAATGCAGCTAACATTCCAGGAACCATACCACCATTATAGTCAATTGATTCTCTACCTGCTAAAACTAAATCATACCCACCGCTTTTAACAACCTCTGCTAACTGTTTTGCAACAGACAAACCATCTGCAGCATCTACATTTACACGAATAGCATCATCTGCACCAATTGCTAAGGCTTTACGTAATGTTGGTTCTGTAGTTGCATTACCAACATTAACAACAGTTACACTTGCACCATGCTTTTCTTTAAACCACATTGCTCTTGTTAAACTGAACTCATCATAAGGATTGATTACAAATTGTACTCCATTAGTATCGAATTTTGTATCTCCTTCTGTAAAATTAATCTTAGAAGTAGTATCTGGAACGTGACTTATACAAACCAATATTTTCATAAAATTCTATTTTTCGTTTATTAATCGATAACAAAATTAATGATTTTTTTTAAAAAATACTATGCATGCATAATAAATTTTTTGTTAAAAAATTGATATGATAAGTTTCTGAGTTTTATTTTAAATAATTCTAAAAAACAGCTGGATTATTTATAAATGAACTTAAATTTCTCATAAGACACTTTTGTTTTTGGCCCTGCTACTTGAGTATAAGCCCCTGCTTTAAAGAAAAAATTACCATCCATTGTTTTCCATAAATCACTAAGATTATACGAAATAACTCTTGCTTCATTTTTAGTCAGGTTTTTAATTTCTACGGCTAACTCATCTCCATCGCCAAGAATTTTAATAATACATTCTATCCTATCTTTTTCATCAAATGAGGTAAAAAAATCGTTTTCTACATCTCCTTCGTTTTTTAAATAACTTTCTGTAACTACAACTCTTATATCATTTCCTCCTGCAATTTCCACTCTCAATAAAGGCCTTTTTACTCCTTTTGCATCATTATGTATTTGACCAATGGTAACTCCTTTATTAGGGCTAGCATCTGGTACATCTTCAAAGGAGGCAATAAAATGCATAGCACTCTTAGCACTTAAATATAAATCTTTCTCTTGTCTAATTTCGATTCTATCACTTTTTTGACCTGGAGAAATTAAAATCATTTTTCCATCTAACACATAGAAATAATCTTTGAAACAAAGTTCTTCTGCTTTTTTTAAATCTAACTTTGTTTTACCTTGATTTGTATAATAATGGAGTTTCGCATCAACTAAAGCTTATTAAGTTTTTCAATATCACCAGGCTTTATATTACAATTTACTGTGTTCTTCTGACAGTAACCTAAAGTTAGGTTAAAGAGTGCATACACAACAAAAAATATATAATTTAAATTGATAAAATTAAGTTTAATAAACTTTTTAATATTTTGTTAATATAATCTATTATATAAACAATTTAAAGATACTAATTTTTTCAAAAAATTATTCCATAATTTATGAAGGATGATGTTAATAAATTCAATTTGTTGCGTTGTTATAATTCTAAAGATATCAATAAAAGTTATGATTTGTTTAGATCAAAATTCACTACTTTTGTTTTTTATTTTTAATATACGATAATAACAAATGAAAACAGTTCAATTTAGAGAAGCTATTTGCGAAGCAATGAGCGAAGAAATGCGCAGAGATGAAAGCATTTATTTAATGGGTGAAGAAGTTGCTGAATATAATGGTGCTTATAAGGCTAGTAAAGGAATGCTAGATGAGTTCGGTGAAAAAAGAGTTATTGATACTCCTATTGCTGAACTTGGTTTTGCAGGAATAGCAATCGGTTCTGCTATGAATGGTAACAGACCAATTGTAGAATATATGACATTTAATTTCTCTTTAGTTGGAATTGATCAAATTATAAACAATGCTGCAAAAATTAGACAAATGTCTGGAGGTCAGTTCAACTGTCCTATTGTTTTTAGGGGACCTACAGCTTCTGCTGGTCAACTAGGTGCAACTCACTCTCAGGCTTTTGAAAACTGGTTTGCAAACACACCTGGTTTAAAAGTTATTGTGCCTTCAAATCCTTATGACGCAAAAGGTTTATTAAAAGCTGCAATTAGAGATGATGATCCAGTAATTTTTATGGAATCTGAACAAATGTATGGTGATAAAATGGAAATTCCTGAAGGAGAGTACATTATACCTATTGGAGTTGCAGATATTAAAAGAGAAGGAACTGATGTAACTATAGTTTCTTTTGGTAAAATTATCAAAGAAGCATACAAAGCTGCTGAAGAATTAGCCAAAGAAAATATTTCTGTAGAAATTATCGATTTAAGAACGGTAAGACCAATGGACCATGATGCTATTTTAACTTCTGTAAAGAAAACAAATCGTTTGGTAATTCTAGAAGAAGCATGGCCGTTCGCAAGTGTTGCTTCAGAAATCACATATAGAATACAAGACAAAGCATTTGATTATTTAGATGCCCCTATCAAAAGAATAACAACTGCAGATACTCCAGCTCCTTATTCTCCAGTATTACTTGAGAAATGGATTCCAAATCATAATGATGTTGTGAAAGCTGTAAAAGAAGTTTTATATTTATAAAGATTTTCACTTTAAAAATTATAAAAAATCCTTTTTTCTCAATTGAAAAAAGGATTTTTTATTGATATCATAATATTCAATTTATGCGAAATTCATTGCGTAAATTTACTCTTTAAATTTCTCTGAAGATTAAGCTTTCACTATTTTTGCTGCAAAATAATTCAGTAAAAAAATAATGAGCAAAGAACAAAAAAAACAAGTAACATTTGACGTACTTATAGAAATACCTAAAGGGAGTAGAAACAAATACGAATATGACTTTACTCTCCATAAAATACGTTTTGATAGAATGTTATTCTCTTCTATGATGTACCCTGGAGATTATGGGTTTATACCAGAAACTCTAGCATTAGATTCAGATCCATTAGATGTTTTAGTATTAGGTCACCAACCTACTTATCCAATGGTAGTTATGGAAGTAAGACCAATTGGAGTATTCTATATGACTGATGAAAAAGGGCCAGATGAAAAAGTTATTTGTGTACCTGTTTCTGATCCAATTTGGAGTAAAAAATCAGATATTACAGATTTAAACCCACATAGACTAAAAGAAATTGAACACTTTTTTCAAGTTTATAAAGACTTAGAAAAGAAAAAAGTTGACACTGGAGGATGGGGAAATGCAGAAGCAGCTATAAAAATTTATAACGAATGTGTAGCACGATATGACAATAGTGAACACAAGAAAAAAAGAACTTTTACTATTTAATTAGTCAAAAAAGAATACACAAAACATCTTAATTTATTAAGATGTTTTTTTGTGCATAAAATTATTTTTTAGCTTCATTATATAATACAAAAACATAAAAGAAATACAATCAAATCTTCATTAATTTATAAAAGTGAAAATATAATAATTTAAGAGTTAAATAAATAAATAATCTTTAATTTCTATAGTCTTTTTTTATCAATTTAATTTTATTACTTTTGGCCTCGTTTTAAAATTCAATAATTTAAATTAACTAACAAATATGGAATTATTAGTAAACTATTTATGGGCTTTTGGTCTTTTAGCCCTTGCTTTCGTTTTTATTAAAAGTGCTTGGGTTTCTAAGCAAGATGAAGGTGAAGACAGAATGAAAAGAATTGCAAAAAATATTGCTGATGGAGCAATGTCTTTTCTAAAAGCTGAGTACAAAGTACTTGCAATTTTTGTGGTAGCAGTAGCTATCCTATTATACTTTAAAGGAAGTGCAGAAGTAGGGTCTAGTGGAGTTGTGGCAATATCTTTTATTATAGGGGCAATTTGTTCTGCTTTAGCAGGATTTATTGGAATGAAAGTAGCAACAAAAGCCAATGTAAGAACTACACAAGCTGCAAGAACATCTTTAGGAAGAGCATTAGAGGTTGCCTTTGCAGGTGGAGCTGTAATGGGACTTGGTGTTGTTGGTCTTGGTGTATTAGGATTGAGTGGTTTATTCATGATTTATCAAAATATATGGCCAGGTGCTGAAAACTTAACACTAGTATTAAACGTTCTTTCTGGTTTCTCATTAGGTGCTTCTTCAATTGCTTTATTTGCAAGAGTTGGTGGTGGTATTTACACAAAGGCAGCTGATGTTGGTGCTGATTTAGTTGGTAAAGTAGAAGCTGGAATTCCTGAAGATCATCCATTAAATCCTGCAACAATTGCAGATAACGTTGGTGATAATGTAGGTGATGTTGCTGGAATGGGAGCAGATTTATTTGAATCTTATGTAGGTTCAATTATTGGTACTATGGTTTTAGGTGCTTTTATTATTACACCTGACTTAAATGGATTAGGTGCTGTTTACTTACCATTAGTATTAGCTGCTGTTGGAATTGTGATGTCAATTTTAGGGTCATTCTTTGTAAGAGTAAAAGATGGAGGAAATCCTCAAACTGCTTTAAATATTGGTGAATTTGGATCAGCTGGTTTAATGGTTGTTGCATCTTATTTTATAATTAATGCTCTAATTCCTGAAGCTGTAGAAGGTTTACCTTTTGGTGCTATGGGTGTATTTTGGGCAACTATTGCTGGTTTAGTAGCTGGTTTAGCTGTAGGTAAAATAACAGAATATTACACAGCTACAGGAAAAGGACCTGTTAATTCAATTGTTGAACAATCTGAAACTGGATCTGCAACAAATATTATTGCTGGTTTAGGTGTTGGAATGATGTCCACTGCTATACCAATTATTTTAATAGCTGCTGCAATTATTGTTTCACATCATTATGCTGGGTTATATGGTATTGCAATTGCTGCTGTTGGTATGTTAGCAAACACTGGTATTCAATTAGCTGTAGATGCTTATGGTCCCATATGTGATAATGCTGGTGGTATTGCTGAAATGGCAGAATTACCAAGTGAAGTTAGAGAACGTACTGATAAATTAGATGCTGTTGGTAACACAACTGCTGCTGTTGGTAAAGGTTTTGCAATTGCATCTGCTGCTTTAACAGCATTGGCTTTATTTGCTGCTTTTATGAAAACTGCTAATGTTACAGCTATTGATGTTTCTCAGCCTAAAATTATGGCAGGATTATTAGTTGGTGGAATGTTGCCATTCGTTTTTTCTGCATTATCTATGAATGCTGTAGGTAGAGCTGCAATGGCTATGATTGAAGAAGTACGTCGTCAGTTTAGAGATATTCCTCAATTAAAAGCTGCTTTAGAAGTTATGAGAGCAGTAGATTCTGATATGACAAAAGCAACTAAAGAGCAAAGAGCAATTTTTGATGCTGCTGATGGTGTTGCTGAATATGACAAATGTGTTGATATCTCTACAAAGGCATCAATTAAAGAAATGGTTTTACCAGGTTTATTAGCTATTGCTGTTCCTGTTGCTGTTGGTTTTATTGGTGGTTCAGAAATGCTAGGAGGTTTATTAGCTGGTGTAACAACATGTGGTGTTTTAATGGCAATCTTTCAATCAAATGCAGGTGGTGCTTGGGATAATGCTAAGAAGACTATTGAAGAACAAGGAAAAAAAGGAACTGATGCTCATAAAGCAGCAGTTGTAGGAGACACAGTTGGTGATCCTTTTAAAGACACTTCTGGACCTTCTTTAAATATTCTTTTAAAACTAATGTCTGTTGTTGCTTTAGTAATTGCACCAAGTATTGCAATGAATAGTGCAGATGTATCTGATTACAATACTAAGAAAGAAGTAAAAGTAGAGATCAAACAAACTACTGGAGATTTAGCAATGGCTACAATTACAACAACAAAAACTATTGATGGAGTTGTTACTGAAGATATTCAAAAAATTGAGGGAACTGTTGAAGAAATAGAAAAAAAAGCAAAAGAAGCTGGAGAAATAGCTTCTGTAAATGTTTCTAAAAATAAAAAAGAAGTAACAAAAAAAATTGAAGTTATTGTTGAGAAACAAGAGTAAATTCAATTTAAATTATTTAAAAAAGCATCCAAAATTGGATGCTTTTTTTATGGAATTAATTTAAACTTAAATTTGTTATTAGTTGTCTTTTGAGCTAATATATTTATTGAATTTTCTGTTAATTGTATTATTCTTGGATATCCTCCAGTAACTTGACAATCTCTCATTAATACAATTAATTTACCTGAAGGCGTTATCTGAACAGTACCTGGAATAACAGCTGATGTTAGAATTTGTTCAAAATTATTTTCTACTATTTCATTCAGTTTAAAACCCATTCTATTATTATCTATAGATAATGAAAAAGATTTCTCAAATAATATATTTTGTTGTTCTTTATTTAATAAATCAAATTCAGGTCCTTTAAAACATTCTATTATTTCTGATTCAAAATGATTTTTACTTATTTTTATTAATGAATTTGAATCTCTTAAATCTTGATCAAATGTATTATAATTTATAATATCGTTTTTTTTGAGAAGAAAATTTTTTGTGACATTTCGATAAAAACTTCTACTACCTAATTTTATTTCTGATAAAAAACCTCCTTTTACAGCAATGTAACAACGGACACCATACTTCACTTTTCCAAAGGATAAAACGTCATGTTTTTCGACTATAATTCTTTGATTTATTGAAATAGGTTTATCGTTAATAGTAGGTGAAAAATTTCCACCAGAAATTGCAATCTCAGTATTTTCTAAAAATAAAAATTTACAAGCTCCTAGTGTTATTTCAATAACAGCAGCATCTAGAGAATTATTTAAAATATGATTTGTTAAATCAGATGAAAAAAAATCCATAACTCCAGAAACAGGTACTCCAATTGATGCAAAACCAACTCTTCCTTTATCCTGTATAGATGTAAAAAAACCTGCTTTTAAAACTTTAAGCATCAGTGGAAATTTTTATTAGTTGATACTTATTTTTTAAAATTTCATTTTCAATATGATAAAATTCTTCTAAAGAAATAGATTTGAATTTTATAAAATCACCTGCTTTTGCAAAACAAGTTACCTCTTTTTCCAAATCAAAAAAGTGTATTGGTGTTTTCCCAATAATATTCCAACCACCAGCAGATACATTAGGGTAGACACCAGTTTGCATACCTCCTATTCCAACTGCCCCCTTAACAACATTCAATCTTGGATTGGGTTTTCTATCAAAATAGAGTCGTTCATTTAAACCTCCTAGATAAAGAAAACCTGGTAAAAAACCTATAAAGTAAATTTTGTAAACTACCTCTGAATGTAGGTTTATAATTTCTTGAATATCTAAATTTGATTTTTGTGATATTTCTTTAAGATCTATTCCAAATTCTAAATCATAACAAACAGGAATTTCCCATTGATAATATTTTTGTTCTTTTATATTTTGTGTTGATTTATATTCTGTTTTTAGAATAGATACTTGTTTTTTAAAGTCATTAATATAACTTCTAAAAATGACCGTTAAAGAATTATACCCTTGAATTAAATCTATAAAATCAACATTTTTATTTACTAGAAGTTTTTCTTTATAAATCAAAATATCATTCAAAATGAAATCATCAATTACTGACTTCCATTCTATCAAAATTGCCTTTTCCCCAAATCGCTTATATGTTAGATTTTCAGCCAATTGTATATTCTTCTTTTTTTAAATTTTGATATAAAAATTTTAAAATTTCTAGTGCATTTTCAGTATCACTATGCACACAAAACGTATCTACTTTTATTTCTTTTTCTAAACCAGAAACAGTTTTCACCTTATTTCTTTTAACCATATTAAAAACATGTTTAAAAACTTTTTTTTCATTAACCAATAATGCGTTTTTTTCTTTTCTAGAAAGCAAGGTTAAATTATCAGTATAGTTTCTGTCAGCAAAAACTTCATATTTTATTTTTATGTTATTTGCTATAGCAACTCTCTCTATTACAGATTGATAAGGAACATACAAATATGAATATTTTAGATAATCTTTAATGATTTCAATAAAAATATTTGCTAATTTTTCATCAATAGCTACTGCATTGTACAATGCTCCATGAGGTTTTATATGATGAAATTCTGCTCCAAAATAAGACAATCGAGTTAAAAAAAAATCAAGCTGATTTTGAATACTAATTTTTAATTCTTCACTTGAAATTTTTATCAATTTTCTACCGAAATTCACTTTATCAGGAAAAGATGGATGTGCACCAATCTTAACATTATTTTCTATAGCTAATTTTATAGTTTTATCAATTGAATGTTGATCACCAAAGTGTCCTCCACAAGCTATATTACAAGATGAAATATATGACATTATTAAATGTTCATTTAATACTCCTTCTCCAACATCACAATTAATATCAATCTTCATTTTATAATAAATTAAACACTTTCAAAATTCCTTTTGCCCCTAAAAAGACAGTAATAGCTATAATGATAAACCCTAAAACATTTTGTTTTTTTGTATTTACAAAACTTCCTAAGACATTCTTTTTATTCATAATCCATAATAAAATTCCAGCAATTAATGGTAAAAGCATTCCATTAGCAACTTGAGCAAATTTTATAATTTCAATAGGTTTAATACCAATTGAAGAAAATAAAACACCTAAAAATAAAATAACCATCCAAACTGCTCTAAAAGATTTTGATTGCATGTTACCTTTAAAACCCAAACAACCCTTAGCTACATAAGCAGCAGCTAAAGGTGCAGTAATAGCAGAAGTAATTCCTGCTGCAAATAAACCTAAAGCTAAAAAGTATTTTGCAAATTCACCATATAAAGGAGCTAATCCTTCCGCTAAATCTGCTACATTTAAAATATCTTTTGATGGAATAGATGCAGCAGAAACAATTATAGCCATGGAAACTAATCCTCCTAAAACAATAGAAACAATGGTATCTTTTTTAGCTAATAAAACATCTTCTTTTTTCTTCCATCTTTCTTTTACCAAAGAAGCATGTAAAAACAAATTATAGGGAACCACTGTAGTTCCAATTAAACCAATTATAGTTAGTAAACTTTTCTCAGGAAATTTAGGAACAAACATTCCTTTTAAAATTTGTAAAATACTTGGTTTAGTAACAACTGCTGTAATTAAAAACGAAAAACTCATCAATAACACTAAAGTGACTAATGCTTTTTCTAAAAATTTATAATTACCAATATATAAGAGAACAAAAGCAATAAGCCCTATAATGATACTCATAAAGTTGATAGAAAAGTTACCAAAAATGAATTTGAATTCTCCAAAAACAGTTTCTAATCCTAAAATTCCTCCACTAATATTTCCTGCTTCATAAGAAGCGTTTCCAATTACAATTGCTGATAAAATTAAAATAGTAATAAACTGTTTTAAAAAAGGAATTCTTATTTCTTCTCTTATAACTTCTGATAATCCTTTTTGGGAAATAATACCTAATCTTGCTGCCATCTCTTGTAAAATAATGGTCGCAATTATAGACAATAACATTGCCCATAATAAATTAAATCCAAAATTGACACCAGCTAAAGTACATAATGTAACTGTTCCTGGGCCAATAAATGCTGCTGCAACTAAAGTTCCTGGGCCAACATTTCGAATCCATTTTATTATCATAAAAAGTCTATTTAATTTTCTGAATAAATATACTTTTTTAAAAAGAAAAACACCTCAAAATTGAGGTGTTTATATTATTTAAAAAACTTTTATATATTAATAAGCATATCTTTGAGGACCACCTCTTCTAATTTCTTCACTTGCAAATTCTTCAAACTGTTTAAAGTTATTTCTAAATGCATTCGATAATTTAAAGGCAGTTTCGTAATAAGCATCATCATTATTCCAAGTTGCTCTCGGACTTAATAATTCTGTTGGCACTCCAGGGCAAGATCTTGGTTGTGCAACACCAAATACTGAGTGAATATGGTAATCTTCATAAGTATAATCTTTTAAATCTCCATTTAACACAGCAGTAATCATTGCTCTAGTATATTTTAATGGCATTCTTCTACCTACACCATATTTACCTCCAGACCATCCTGTGTTTACCAACCAAACGTTTACGCCAGCCTCTGTCATTTTTTTACTTAGCATTTCTGCATACTTAGTAGGATGTAAAGGCATAAATGGCGCTCCAAAACAAGCTGAAAAACTTGGTACTGGTTCTGTTACACCTGCTTCTGTACCTGCTACTTTTGCTGTATAACCAGAGATAAAGTGATACGCTGCTTGACTAGGTGTTAATTTAGATATTGGAGGTAGTACACCAAATGCATCTGCTGTTAAAAAGAAGATGTTTTTCGGGTTTTTACCAATAGATGGTTTCTGAATATTATTTATATGATAAATAGGGTAACTAACTCTTGTATTTTGGGTAATTGAAGTGTCTGAAAAATCGACAGCTCCGTTATCATCCATAATTACATTCTCTAAAATTGCACCTTTCTTAATTGCAGAAAAGATTTCTGGTTCTTGTTCTTGTGATAAGTTAATCACCTTTGCATAACAACCTCCTTCAAAATTAAAAACGGTGTTTTCTGCTGTCCAGCCATGTTCATCATCTCCAATTAAACTCCTATTTGGGTCTGTAGATAACGTAGTTTTACCAGTACCAGATAAACCAAAGAAAATAGCTGTATCTCCCTCTTTACCTACGTTTGCAGAACAGTGCATAGGTAATATATTCTTATAAACTGGTAATATAAAATTAAGAGCATAAAAAATACCTTTTTTAATTTCACCTGTGTAACCTGTACCACCAATTAAAGCAATCTTCTTAGAAAAGTTTAAAATTGAAAAATTATGCTGACGAGTTCCATCTACAGCAGCATCTGCCATAAAACCTGGGGCATTAATTACTGTCCATTCAGGAGTAAAGTTTTGTAACTCATCTTCTGTTGGCCTTAAGAACATGTTGTAAGCAAACATGTTGCTCCAAGGATATTCATTAACCACTCTAATATTTAATTTGTAATTTTCGTCTACACAAGCATAACTATCTCTTACAAATATTTCTTTTTCCGATAAATAATTGACAACCTTATTATAAAGGCTATCGAATTTATTATCATCAAAAGGTAAATTAATGTTACTCCAATAAACTTCGTCTTTTGTAATTTCATCTTTTACAATAAAACGATCCATAGGTGAACGCCCTGTAAATTCACCTGTATTTATAGCAATTGCGCCTAAAGATGATTCTACTCCTTGTTCTTTCTGTAAAGTTACTTGATGTAATTCGTTAGAAGTTAATTGATAACGAATTGTTGCATTTTTTATTCCTAGACTATTTAACGAAATCGATTTCGTATTTATATCTACCATATCAATATTTTTTTATTTTTATAAGTAACAAAACTAATGAATATTTTAAAACAACGTGATTATTAGAAAATATTTACGTATTTTTTAATTATTTTTTATTTTTTTTACGAATACTATAATTATTAAAAGCCAAGCAATTATAAAAAACAAACCTCCTAAAGGTGTTGTAAACCAAATAGATTTTGCAGTTATAGAGGTTAATTGTATGCAATAGATAGATCCTGAAAACAATATAATACCTGAAAATAAAAGATAACTTATGGTATTTTTTTGCTTTTCTGTAAATCCATCATAAAGGTTAATAATAAGCAGTATTATTACATGATACATCTGATAACGAACTGCAGTTTCAAAACTCTGTAAACTTTCTTGGGTTAAGGTTCCCTTTAAAGCATGTGCTCCAAAAGCACCTAGAATAACAGCGGACAATCCCAAAAAAGAAGCAATAACTATATTTTTAAACATTTTTATTTGTTTTTGTTATATTTTAAACAATTATATTATCTTCGTTTATATATCAAAAATACGTTTTATTTCATGAAAAAAATTTTGATTATTGGTTCTGGAAAATCGAGTTCATCTCTTATTAAATACTTATTAGACAAAGCTGACAAAGAAAATCTGTTTTTAACGATTGGAGATTTAGACATTAAGAATGCTAAGAAATTGGTTAATAATCATAAAAAAACCAATGTTATTCAGTTTGATGTATTTAACGATAATCAAAGACAGCATGAAATTAAAAATTCTGATTTAGTAATTTCTATGTTGCCTGCAAGATTCCACATAGAAGTAGCAAAAGATTGTATTACATTTAAAAAACACATGGTTACTGCATCTTATATTTCTAAAGAGATTCAAGCATTAAATGAACAAGCCAAAGAAAATAATCTCATTTTTATGAATGAGATAGGCTTAGATCCTGGTTTAGATCATATGAGTGCCATTAAAGTGATCGATTCTATCAGAGAAAGAAGTGGAAAACTATTATTATTTGAATCTTTTTGTGGAGGATTGGTTGCTCCAGAAAGTGATACTAATCTATGGAATTATAAATTTACTTGGAATCCTAGAAATGTGGTTTTAGCAGGTCAAGGAGGAGCAGCTATGTTTATTCAAGAAAGTACTTATAAATACATTCCTTATCATAAATTATTTAGAAGAACTGAATTCTTAAAAATAGAAGATAAAAGGTATGAAGCATATGCTAATAGAGATTCGTTAAAATATAGAAATATGTATGGTTTAGATAATATACCAACCATGTATAGAGGCACTATTAGAAAGATTGGATTTTCTAGAGCATGGAACATTTTTATTCAATTAGGTATGACAGATGATTCTTACACAATAGAAGGTTCTGAAAACATGAGTTATCGTGATTTTGTAAACTTATTCTTGGCTTATTCGCCTTCTGATTCTGTAGAGCTAAAATTGCGCTCTTACTTAAAGATTGATCAAGATGATATTATGTGGGAAAAATTAGTAGAATTGGGTTTATTTAATCCAAAGAAAAAAGTGAAACTCAAAAATGCAACTCCTGCTCAAATCCTACAAAAAATATTAGAAGATTCTTGGACCCTAAAAAGTGATGACAAAGACATGATTGTTATGCAGCATTTATTTGGATACGAATTAAATAATAATAAAAAACAGATAGAAAGCAGCTTGGTTGTTAAAGGAGAAAATCAAACCTATACTGCAATGGCTAAAACAGTAGGTTTACCTGTTGCTATTGCTGCTTTAAAAATATTAAAAGGAGAAATAAAAACTCCTGGGGTTCAATTGCCAATTCGTAAAGAGGTCTACGAGCCAATTTTAAAAGAACTTGAAAATTATGGCATCACTTTTAAAGAAAAAGAAGTTCCTTATTTAGGATATAACCCTAATCATGTTAGAGGATAATTACATTTTTAAATAAAACTCTTTCGTTAAAGATACATAGGCTTCTGTGTATTTATGTCTTTCAGTTTCAATAATTAGTTCTTGAATATCAATGGCACTTTGGTGAAAAGAAAACTCTAGTAAACTGCGCTTAACAGTGGATGTCTTATTGCCCTTTACATGACAGATTCGATTAACGTACAAACCTTGTTTTTTTGCTAATTCTATAAATGTGACCTCCTCTTTTCTAGGAATTATAGTAGAGAAACATCCATCATCATTCAATATCATTGCAACACCTTTTAATAAATCTTCAAATGACAAAGAAGATGTAAATCTTGCTTTATTTCTAGAATCGTTACCTGTTTCAAAATCATCTGAATAAAAAGGAGGATTAGATACAACTAAACCATAACTTTCCTCTTCCTCTTCAATTTCGGTAGCAAAATCAGTAAAATCAGAATGATAACAAAATAAGCGATCACTCCAGTCTGAACCTTCAAAATTCTCTACAGTTTGCTCATAAGCATCAACATCAAGTTCTACTGCGTCAATTGTAAAAGCTTCAGAACGTTGAGCCATAATTAAACTAATAACTCCTGTACCTGTACCAATATCGAGTATAGATTCTATATCATTAGTAACAGAACACCAAGCACCCAAAAGAACTCCATCAGTTCCAATTTTCATTGCGGTTTTATTTTGGTGAACCGTAAACTCTTTAAAATGAAAAGGCTTGCTACTCATAGACTTTTAATTTCAACAAAATTAAGCTATTCAAAAAAAATGCTCCTAAAAAGAAAAATGGAAATGCAAATAAGTTTGCAAAGATTCACTTTAATTTTAGAATTCCTTAGTAATTATAAGAATTTCTTTATGAATTTAGATATAGATCGATTAAACCGGTTGGTGTCTCTACTTCTATTTTTTTATGAATTCTGTCTACTTTTTTAATAAAGTTATCAATCATAGGTATAAAGATTTCTTTCTCGTCTTTATTTATTTCAAATAAAGGCTGAGCAGCTTTATCATTTATATGAACTATGACACCAACATAACCAAAATTTATATCGATTACCTGAAAACCAATAACTTCATGATAATAAAACTTATCTCCTGAGAGTTTCGGCAATAAGTCTAAAGGCAAATAAATTCCACATTTTAAAATAGAATCGGCCTCTTCTTCAGAATAAATGTCTTCGAATTGTACACGTAATTGATTCCCTTTATGAAGAGAGCTTTTTTCAATAAAAAATGGAACCAGGTTTGTGCCAAATTCGACATAAACTGATTCCATATTTTTATACAACTCGGGCTCGTCTGTATCTAGTTTGATAACAACTTCACCCTTAAAACTATATTTTGTTACGATTCTGCCTAAATAAAAACACTCTTCTTTACGCATACCGTATAAAAGTTTTATTCAGCTGATTTTTCTTCCTCAGAAGTAGCTACTTCTTCAGTTTCTGTAGTTTCTTCAGTAGCAGCTTCTGCTTCTTCAGTTACTTCTTCTACTTCTGGTAATGCAGCAGCAATTCTTGCTTCGTTAACTGCTTTTTCAGCTTCTAAAGCTTTTGCTTTAGCATCAGCTTCTACTTTTGCTAACTTTTCTTCTTTGCTAGAAACTTTACTTGTCTTCTCTTCTACCCAAGCATTAAACTTTTCTTCTGCTTGTTCTTCAGTTAAAGCACCTTTTCTTACACCACCAACTAAATGGTTTTTTAGCATTGCACCTTTGTAAGATAATATTGCTTTTGCAGTGTCAGTTGGCTGAGCTCCACTCTGTAACCATTTTACAGCACCATCAACATCTAAGTTAATTTCTGCTGGGTTTACATTCGGATTATAGGTACCTATTTTTTCTAAATAACGACCATCTCTTTTTGAACGTGAATCTGCAGCAACTATCCAATAAAATGGTTTGCCTTTTTTACCATGTCTTTGTAATCTAATTTTTACTGGCATTCTTATTAATTTTTTAAGGTTCTCGACCTTGGTTATTAAAAATCTTATTATCTCGTAATAAGCGAGCGCAAATTTACAATTTTCTTTTTAATAAAAACCAATTATAATACATATAATATATTCATTATCAGCATTCACTCTCATAAAAAAAATAGAACTTGAATATATTGAAGGTTATAGAGTAATAAAGCTTCTATAAAAATTTACTAAAATTCTTTTATTGTTGATAAGTCTAAACAACTTATATCAGTAAAATTTAAGTTGTTTTTGTACATTTAATATTCCTTAATTATACTAGATAAAATCGTTTATGTACTTAATTTTTGATACTGAAACTACAGGGTTACCAAAAAGTTGGAATGCCCCTATTACAGATACAGATAATTGGCCAAGATGTATACAAATTGCTTGGCAGTTGCATGATGAAATGGGTAATGTTTTAGAGCATAATGATTTTTTAATTAAACCTAATGGGTTTAACATTCCTTATGATGCAGAAAGAATTCACGGGATTTCTACAGAATTAGCAGAAAAAGAAGGAATTTCCTTAGAGGAGGGTTTGCAGTTATTTAATGAGGTTTTACAGAAAACCACATTTGTTGTTGGTCAAAATGTAGAGTTCGATTTAAATATTATGGGTTGCGAATTCCATAGACGAGCAACAGAAACAACTTTAAATAAGTTGCCTGTCTTAGATACTTGTACAGAAAAGACAGCATTACTTTGTCAAATTCCAGGTGGTAGAGGAGGTAAATTTAAACTTCCTACGCTAACAGAGTTACACAAATATTTATTTGGAATTGATTTTACAGAGGCACATAATGCAACTGCAGATGTAGAGGCTACAACTCGTTGTTTCTTAGAATTAATTAGAATTAGAGAATTTACGAAAGAACAACTAGACGTAGATTCAGATTACTTTAAAAACTTTTCTGAAGCAAATCCAAAACCAATTCAATTAATTGGTTTAAAACACATCAACTTAAAAAAAGAAAGTGATAAAATTAGGAGAAAGCTAGAGAAACAAAAAGATTCGGCATCAACCTTGTCTACCTCTGAAGGCCTTTTAGAATTAAAAGATGTTTCTTTCGCACACTTACACAATCATACACAATTCTCTGTACTACAATCTACCATGCAAATTGGTAATATTGTAGCTGCAGCTGCAAAAGACAATATGCCTGCTGTTGCAATGACAGACACTGCAAACATGATGGCCTCATTTCATTTTGTTAGTGCTGTTTTAAGTCATAATAAAACTGCAGACACACCAATGAAGCCAATTATTGGGTGCGAATTTAATATTTGTGAAGATCATAAAAACAAATCTCAAAAAGACAATGGTTACCAAGTAGTTTTACTAGCTAAAAACAAAAATGGCTATCATAATTTAGCTAAAATGTCTTCTATCGCTTTTGTTGATGGCTTTTATTATGTACCAAGAATTGATAAAGAAATCATCAAAAAATATAAGGAAGATATTATTGTTTTAACAGGTAACTTGTATGGAGAAGTACCAAGTAAAATTCTAAATCTTGGTGAAAAACAGGCTGAAGAAGCTTTACTTTGGTGGAAAGAAGAATTTAAAGATGATTTTTACATTGAGTTAATGAGGCATAATCAACAAGATGAAACTATCGTAAATGAAACTTTATTAAAATTCTCTAAAAACCACAAAATAAAAATTGTTGCAACTAACAACACCTTTTATTTAGAAAAAAAAGACGCCAATGCACATGACATTCTATTATGTGTTAAAGATGGTGAAAAACAAGCTACTCCAAAGGGAAAAGGACGAGGTTACAGATATGGCTTGCCTAACGAAGAATATTACTTTAAGTCAACAGAAGAGATGAAAACGCTTTTTGCAGATTTGCCAGAAGCAATTATCAATATTCAAGAAGTTGTAGATAAGATAGAAATATTCACGTTAGCTAGAGATGTTTTATTACCAGCTTTCGATATTCCTGAGGAATTTAAAGATGTAAAAGATGACGAAGACGGAGGAAAAAGAGGGGAAAATAATTTCTTAAAACACTTAACTTTTGAAGGTGCTAAAATTAGATATGGAGAAATTGCTCCAGAAATTAAAGAACGTTTAGATTTTGAATTAGAAGTAATTGAAAAAACAGGGTACCCTGGTTATTTTTTAATTGTAGAAGATTTTATCAGGGAAGCCAGGAAAATGGATGTTGCAGTAGGTCCTGGTCGTGGTTCTGCAGCTGGTTCTGTAGTTGCTTATTGCCTTTGGATTACAAACATAGATCCGATTAAATACGATTTACTTTTTGAGCGTTTCTTAAATCCTGAGCGTGTTTCCATGCCAGATATCGATATCGATTTTGATGACGAAGGTCGAGGGAGAGTTATGGATTATGTAATTCAAAAATATGGCGCTAACCAAGTTGCACAAATTATTACCTATGGTACTATGGCTGCAAAATCTTCTATAAGAGATACGGCTAGAGTACTAGACTTACCTCTTTTTGAAGCAGACCGAATTGCAAAATTAATTCCTGGTGTTAAGCTTAAAAATATTTTTGGTGAAGATGCAAAAAGTAAAGGTAAAATTGCAGGATTAAGGGCTGAGGAGAAGGTAATGGTAGAGGAACTTCAAAAGCTTGCATTAGGTGCTGACTTAGCCTCAGAAACCGTAAACAAAGCGACTATCTTAGAGGGTTCTGTTAGAAATACGGGAATACATGCATGTGGTGTTATTATTACTCCTAGCGACATTACCAATTACGTTCCTGTTGCTTTAGCAAAGGATTCTGATATGTATGTTACTCAATTTGACAACTCTGTAGTAGAATCTGCAGGTTTGTTAAAAATGGATTTCTTAGGATTAAAAACACTAACTTTAATTAAGGACACTGTAAAAATTGTAAAAGCAAAACACAATGTTGATTTAGATCCTGAGAATTTTCCTTTAGATGATGAAAAAACATACGAGCTCTTTCAAAGAGGAGAAACTGTTGGTATTTTTCAGTATGAATCTCCAGGAATGCAAAAACACATGCGTTCTTTAAAACCAACTGTTTTTGCTGATTTAATTGCAATGAATGCTTTGTACAGACCTGGACCAATGGAATATATTCCGAGCTTTATTAACAGAAAGCACGGAACGGAAGATATTGAGTACGATTTGCCGGCAATGGAAGAGTATTTGGCAGAAACTTACGGAATTACAGTTTACCAAGAACAGGTAATGTTACTCTCGCAAAAACTGGCAGATTTCACCAAAGGTGAAGCCGATGTTTTACGTAAAGCAATGGGTAAAAAGCAAATAGCGGTTCTTGACAAAATGAAACCAAAATTCATTGAGCAAGCAGGTAAAAATGGTCATGATGAAGAAAAACTAGAAAAAATATGGAAAGATTGGGAAGCCTTTGCAAGTTATGCCTTTAACAAATCTCACTCTACTTGTTATGCCTGGATTGCTTATCAAACTGCTTATTTAAAAGCACATTATCCTGCAGAATATATGGCTTCTGTACTTTCTAACAATATGAAAGATATTAAAGCTGTTTCTTTCTTTATGGAAGAATGTAAACGAATGGGATTAGAGGTTTTAGGACCAGATATTAATGAATCTTATTTAAAATTTTCAGTAAATCAAGAAGGTGCTGTTCGTTTTGGAATGGCTGCTGTTAAAGGTGTTGGTGCTGCAGCTGTAAGAGCTATTATTGCAGAACGTAAAGAAAATGGTAATTACACTTCTATTTTTGATTTAGCAAAACGTGTAGATTTAAGAGCTGCCAATAAAAAATCTTTTGATAGTTTAATTAAAGCAGGTGCTTTTGATTCTTTTTCTGATACACATAGAGCACAATATTTTGCTACAGATGAAAAAGGAATTACCTTTTTAGAAAGAGTTATGAAATTTGGTAGCAAATACCAAGAAAATGAGAATTCTGCACAGGTTTCTATGTTTGGTGAAACCTCTACAGTTCAGTTTCCTGAACCAGATATTCCTGAATGTGAAACTTGGGGAACAATGGAACTTTTATCACAAGAAAAAGAAGTCATTGGTATTTATATTTCTGCACATCCTTTAGATGATTTTAAAAACGAAATGATTTTTTGCAACGCAAGATTAAGAGATTTTAAAGGAGATCTGAAAGAGATTGTAGGGAACAACTTGTCATTTGCAGGTATTATAACAGAGGTACAACATAGAGTATCTAAAGCAGGAAAAGGCTGGGCCTCTTTTTTTATTGAAGATTATGGAGACAATCATGAATTTAGAGTATTTGGTGAAGATTACCTTAAGTTTAAACATTTCTTAGTACCAAATTCTTTTTTATTTGTGAGAGCTACCATCCAAGCTGGCTGGACAAATAAAGAGGGTGTAGAAGGTGAACCTCGGATAAAGTTTACAGAGTTTAAACTACTCCATGATATTATGGACACGCTTTGTAAAAAAATAACCATTAAAATGTCTATCAATGATGTAAGTGAAGAAAATATTTTAAATCTAGAAAGTATTCTTAGAAATAATAATGGAAAACAAAATTTACACTTTACTATTTGGGATGCTCAAGAAAAAATTGAACTTAGTTTACCGAGTAGAAATACAAAAATTAAGATTTCCTCAACACTTTTAGCAAATCTAGATCAGCAACATATTAGATATAAACTGAATTAAAATACGAAATCCAATAACTAAACCTCTATTTTTTGTGATCTCGTTATAAAATGCTGATTTTTTTATGAATCCCTGATTTTTGTTTTTATTAACATTTAAAAAACAAACAGTGACCCTATTATTTTATAGTTTTGTTTAACAAAATAAAAAAATAATGAAACAAAATAAAAATGGAACTTGGGTTAGTTGGAATGAAAATTTAAAACACAACTACAAAACGATGTATAGCATTACTAAAGAAGAAGAACTTCAAGAAGTAATCGCTAACAGTGAAAAGATTCGTTTTTTTGGTAGCAAACAATCTTCAGCAGATATCGCTACAGGTTCAGACGCAATAATAAACATGACTACCTATAATAAAATTGTTTCTTATGATTATACAAAGAAAACAATTACTGTTCAATCTGGTCTTCTTTTAAGTGATCTTCTTGAAGCTATAGAATCTGTAGGTTGGTGCATTCCTTGTTTACCGGATATTAATACTATAACAATTGGAGGAGCTTTAGCAACAGGAACTCATGGTACAAGCGGAAAGCTTTTATCTGAATATATGAGTGAGTGTAACTTAATCCTTGCGGATGGGAGTTTAAAAACAATTACAGAAGATGATGAAGATCTAATAAACGCTGTAAGAGTCTCTTTAGGAATGTTGGGAGTTATGTCTACCATTACATTTCAATGCGAGCCAATATATACTTTACATGTAAAGGAAAAACCAGAAAGTGATAGCGAATGGTTACCAAAAATAAAAAGTAGGTTAAAGGAACATGACTTCTTAAGAATATTATGGCTTCCTCACACCAATAAAGGCTATGTGATTACTGGAGATAAAATAGATGCCAATACAGAAGTAATCGAAAATAAAGGTCCAAAATATTTAAAACATAGAAGGAATGCTTCAAAAATATTATACAAATACTCTCACAAGTTTCCATGGATTACAGCAATAGCAAATAAAATATTAGCTAAAGCTTTTTTTAGTTCAAAAAAAGAACACAAAGGCAGTTTGTACCAAGCAACAGTAACCAAATCTAGAGGATCTACTCTAGAATTGGCAGAATGGACCATTGGTTTAGATAAATTCCCACAAGTATTTGAGGAGATTAAAAGCGAAATTAATAAATGGAGTAATAAATCATTCATTCATATTCCTATGGATGTAAGATTTGTTTATAAAGATAAAAGTTGGTTAAGCTACGCATATGGACAAGATACAGTAACCATGGGCTGTGTTTCTAGAAATGCTGCAACTGCAGATACTTATGAAGCCTTTAAAAGTGTAGAAAAGATTTTCTTAAAACATGGAGGTAGACCTCATTGGGGAAAACGATTTGCTGCTAAAGATGCAAAATTATCAAAAGTATATCCAAAATGGGAAAACTTTAAAGAACTTAGAAATCAATTAGATCCGACTAATAAGTTTTTAAATCCATATTTAACAGAACTGGTTAATGCTAAAGCTTTAGTGTATGAAAATGCCTAAAGGTTTTTTGTTTGACTTTGATGGGGTTGTTGTAAATAGCTTTAAAAGTCATCATGCTGCTTGGGCATCTGCCTTTTACGAATTATTTAAAAGAGAAATACCGCAATTTCCATTGGAAATGGCAGGTAAATCTCCAATGAGGATTGCAAACTACTATTGTAGTACGATTGACAGAGAAGACTACACAAAAAAACTTTACGATTTAAAAGATCTTCATTTAGACAAACATTTTATAACCCCTAGATTATTGCCAGGAATTTTAGAAATCACCTCATTTTTAAGAACAGAAAATATTCCATATGGAATAGCTAGTAATGCAACTAAACAATTTCTTAAAAATAGTGTTACTGCACTAAATTTAAGTTTTACAAAGGTATTTGGAGTAGAAGATTATGAACATCCAAAACCAGCACCAGAAGCTTATATTACATTAGCAAAAGCAATAGGTTTTACAGCTAAAGATTTTAAAGAACTTTGGGTTTTTGAAGATAGCTTAACTGGAATTACTGCGGCTAAATCTGCAGGAATGAACCCTATAGGTATTCTTACACAATATAGTGAAGAGGCATTATCAAAGGCTGGAAGTAGTCTTGTTTTTCAAACAATATTGGAAGCGTATCATTATCTTATAAAAACTAACCCGTAATTTCTCTAAATAATGTTTCTAAATTTTTTTGTTGAGTAGATAATTCTAGAATTTTAAGCTCTTTCTCTTTAGCAAAGTCAAAAAGTTTAGGTCTCATATCTTCTTTGGCATCAAAAGTAAGAATCCAAGATTCATTTTCTTTTTGAATAGAAGTAAGATTAAAAAGCGGTTTAAAATCATTGTCAGAAATTATTTTATCGAACAATACTACAATAACTTGTAAGTTACTATTTTTGAGAATACTTAATGATTGATCTTTAAGTATTCTCCCTTTTTTAATGATAAGTACTCTATCGCAAATTGCCTCTACTTCTTGCATAATGTGAGTAGATAATAGTACTGTTTTCTGTTTACCTAAATCTTTAATCAATTTTCTAATTTCAACCAATTGATTCGGATCTAAACCAGTAGTTGGTTCATCTAAAATTAAGACTGATGGATTGTGTAAGATAGCTGCTGCAATGCCAACTCTCTGCTGATATCCTTTAGAAAGTTGGTATATCTTTTTATGGGCTTCATCTGTTAACCCAACTTTTTCTATACAGCTTTCAATTTGTTTTTTATCAACCTTAAAAATTTGGGCTCTAAATTGTAAATATTCTCTTACATACATTTCTGCATATAAAGGATTGTGTTCTGGCAAATAACCTATGGTTTTCTGAGCCTCAATTGGGTTTTGTAGCACATCTATTTCATCAACCAAAACATCACCAAAATTTGGTGTTATAAAACCTGTTAAGATTTTCATCATGGTAGATTTACCTGCACCGTTTGGACCTAAAAAGCCAATAATTTCTCCTTTCTTGGCTGAAAAAGAAATGCCATTTAAAGCTTTTTGCTCTTTATATAATTTAGAAACTGATGTTACTTGTATAGACATGATTTTCTTTTTGTTACACTAAAACTGTAAACGTAATAATATTACTTTTAGTTTTTGATTGCCAATCTTATTTTTCGAATATTTTTCATTCTTTGCCAAGCTTCTCTGTGCCTTTGTTTGTAAAACCATAAAGTACCTAAATCTAATAAAAAATAAAACAAACTAATTCCACTTGGTGGATTTGCACTTGGTAAAAATGGCACTACATTCCAGGCTTTACTTGGCCAAAACCAACATTTATAATAGGTACCTACCAACTCTAAAACAACTACAGATGCATACATGGTTAAGTAAAACAAACGCTCTTTTGATTTATTTCGTAAGATGAATAAAGTTGCAACTGTCATTACAAAACCAAAAACATCATTCTTAAGTACCAAAAACAAGGTCGAATAAATAATGATAGCTATAATCAAAAAGGTTTCAATTTGTTTTCTTCTACCTTTTATTGATGCTGCTTTCGAAAAACACAAAACTGCTATGTATACAAATGCATGACCAAAAGGAATGTAATGTGGTACATTTTCTAATCTATAGGTATACATACCCAATAAAACAGAAAATAAATACTCACCAAAAAAACCAATAAGAACAGCAGAAACCATTTGTTCTTTTAATCTTGGTGTTACTTTAAAAAATGTAATAAAAAATACAATGAGCATTAAAGCATTTGCATAAACCTGTGCGTTTTCAGTAATTTTTACAATGTAAAAACTATCTAAAAACAAGCCTACAACAAAAAAAAGATAAAGTAAACCTAACGTTTTAAAAGTTGTGTAAATAGGCGATTTTGATGCTAATAAACTCATTTAACAAAAATAAAAAAATGGCTCAAGAATGAGCCATTTTATATTTAAAGATTTTAGATGAATTATAATTGATAACGAACTCTAAAACTTATGAATCTTGGTAAAATAAATCTCTCATTTAATGTAAATGCAAATACACTCTGACTAACTGAGGCTTGTGAACCAGTTGCTAATAAGTTATTACCTACTACTTCATATTCCCATTTTGCATCACTATCTTTTCTATAAGCTAATTTTGCATTCCATAAACTAAATGAGTTAGCAGAAACACCATTTTGTCTTTGATCTGTAAATGAATAATCTGAAGTTAATGTTACAGATTTCCAAATGTAAGCATCAAAGTTTATAGAAGGTGTATGTCTAACTGTTTTAACAATATCTCGTCTTGCACTGTTTTCTTGGTTGCTAAAACTAATGTTATACCTTAAAGTAATATTTGGTGCTTTTCTAAAGTTAGTACCAATTCTTGTATTAAAACCATAACTTGTATTCTCATTAGTATTCTCTAAAGAATTGATGAATTGATAACTTTTATTAAAATTATAATTACCTCCTAAACGTGTTTGAATTTTTCCAAAAGTTTTTCCTGCAGATAATATGGCTGTAAAGTTTTCATTATCTAAAAGAGAGTTGATAGAATTACTAATAGAAACTACAGAACCTGGTTCTAAAATTGTATTTCTGTTTACTTGATCTATGGTTTTAGTGTAATTAACTCTAGCAAACACATTACTGTTGTTAAACAAATTAAAACTTCGATAATTTAAACTTACATTATGAAAACTTGCATTAATTAATTCTGAATTTCCAAAAAAGAAAGAATCGTAACTATTGGCAACAATACCTCTAGCAATCTGATTAACATCTGTAAAATTTACTTGTGGTCTGTATGTGAAATTTAAACTCTCACTTTGCTTAAACTGTGCAATAACATTAAACTCAGGTAAGAATTTAAAGAATATATCTTCAAAAGTTTCAGTACCATATTGTGTATTATTTGAGTTGTAAGAATGTAATGTAAAACCAGGTGTAAATGTAAAAATACCTGATCTTAATCTATATCTTAAACCTGCATAAATATCAGTAAAATTATACTCAGTATCATTGGTTGTTTGAGGATCTACAATACCAGGTATTGTTGGATTAGGATCTAATTCTGCACCATTGTCTAAAATTTGGAAAAAACGAGAATCAAAATTTTGTTGACTTAATATAGTACCAGCAACAAAGTTTAAGTTACTTTTTTGATTTAGAATATAGTAGTAATCTAATTTTGCATCTAATTGATTCGATTTTACTTTTCTGTCTTGCTCTAATGTATAAAACATGTTAGACCTGTCTAAACCTAAAGTTTCTGCAGCATCATCAAAACCATCATTATCTACATCATCATTATTATTTGGATCATTTTCTAAAGAAGCTACATAAAAAGGATCTTCATCTTGTAATAAATGTTTTACCTCTAAAGCAAAAATACTTTTTTCGCTTGCAGTATAGAAATAACTAAAATCTTGATTTATAGTGTATGGTGTTGCACTTTCGAACTGATTAATATCACTTAACACTCTAGAATCTACAGACTCATTGCTAAACTCGTTAGAAAAACGTCCAGAAATATTATAATTTAACTGGTTGTTAAAATCTTTCTTATAAACAGTACTAAAACGAAATAAACCTGTGTTACTTGTTTGGTCTGTTTTAGTATCTCTAAATTCATCTGGAATTCTAGGATCTACATAATCAATATCATTAATATTTCGCTGTCCGTTACTATTCCCAGACCAAATTAAAAATCCACTTAAATCTAATTTAGGGTTTGGGGAATAACTAAAATTTAACGCAGAAAGCCTTGTTTCTATTCTGTTTGCATTTCTTGCACCAGCATTTAAAAAGCCAATACCAGCATCTCCTAAACTAATATTTGTTCCATTAGAAGGACTTTGACTTTGGAAACTTCCTCCAAAACTTCTAGCATCTCTTCTACTGATAACAACATCACCAAGATTATTTACATCACCAATAATGTTGATGGTATATTTTGGTGTGTAATAAAATAATTTTGGCTGAAACAAATACAAGGTTTCATCTTGAGATTGACCTCCACCTGCAGAAATATCACCAAACCAAAAGTTCTTTTTACCTTCTTTTAATTTAATGTTGATAGCAACCCTATCTTGATTGTTTTGTACACCACTTAATTGGCTTACATTCGAGTAGTTTCTTAAAACCTGTATTTTATCTACAGCATTAGATGGTATGTTTTCTGTAGCTAATTTAGTATCTCCACTAAAAAACTCTTTACCATCAACCATTATTTTTTCGACAGCTTTACCTTCTACTTCAATTTGGCCTTCATCATTTATTTCTACACCTGGTAATTTTTCCAATACATCTTTTAGTTTCCTTTCAGAACCATTTTTAAAGGAATCTGCATTATAAATAATAGTATCTCCTTTAACAGTTACAGGCATCTTTGCTACTATGTTAATCCCTTCTAACATATTGTCTTCATACATAGTGTAGTTTTTAGACATGTCTGTAGCACCAGTTTTTATGTTTTCGCTAATTTCTTTAAAACCAACATAACTTATTTTTATATTGTAAACTGTATTTTTTGCCAAATCTAGTTTAAAAACACCTTTAGCATCTGTAAAACCATAAGAAGCAATTCGTTTAGCAACAGTATCTAAAGCAATAACGTTTGCCATTTCTAATGGCTCACCTATAGAATCTTTAACAACTCCTGAGTATTTTATTTGACCACTAGCTGATAAAGACACCATAAAAATGGCGATAAGTAGTAATTTTTTCATTTGTAAATTAATTTAATTGAATAGCAATTTTAAGAAAGAGTCATTTTAGTAACCTCTTCTACCTCCACCACGTCTGTTTTGAAAACGTTCTTTTAATTCTTCGGTCTTTTGTTTTATAATTTTGTTGTATTTCTCTCTCGTTACTTTTGTACCTTTTTTTGGTTTTTCTATAGTAATCGGTTCAGAAGGATTGATTACAATCTCAGTACACAACATGGTTGTTCTATCTGCATTTAATTCTAAAATTAACCCTGGCAATCCCCAATAAGATTCAGGACCAGAACTAACAGGAATTTGTGGTGTGTACCAAGCAGTAACATTAAGTATTTTTTCAGCAGCTTTATCTTCTGTTTTTGTAGAATCATTTTCTTGATTTCTTCTTCCTCTTCTAAAAATACCTCCCCAATCAATTTTAGTATCTACAGTAGTCATAGTTGCTTTATAAGCGGTATACTGACCAATTTTTTTACTCTCTGTACCTAACTCCCATTTTGGTTGTTCCATTGGCTCAACAACTAAAAAACGTTTGCTAAATTGCTCTACGTCTTCAATCATTTCACGATCCTTTAAGTTTTTATAAATAGAACCCTGACCATTACTTGCACCCCATCGTGAACCTGAAGTTCCTGGAGCATCTAATTTTACTTCTTCCTTGAAAGAAGATTCATTTTTATTAAAGCTTAATATGTATGTTTTCTCTAAAAAATTTTTCATACGAGCCATCATTTGCTTTTTTTGTTGCTCGCTCATTTGATTACCAAACCTACTCATATCCATCGTAGTTTTAGACATATAGGTAGCTTTACCTTCAAAGTTTTTTTGTGCAAAAGTTGCCATTGTAATTAATGACAGAAAGAGTGATAATAATGATTTCATGTTTATTTTTAAAAATTTTAATCAAAAGTAATTGTATAATGTTCACTAAGACTTAAAAAAAGCTTAAAAGTTTAAACATGTTAGGAAAACTTTAACAGTTAATCTCCCATTTTAATCTGAATTCCGTTGCCTAATTCCACCCCTTTTCTAGATTTCATTTTCTCCATCATTTCATCATTCTTTTTCTTTTGAATTTTTATAAATTTCTTTTTAGAAACTATTTTTCCTTTTTCTGGTTCAATAATCTTAATTTCTTTTTCTGGATTCAGTTCAATTTCAGTACAGACAATTAAACTTTTACCATCATTTATTTCTAAAATTAATCCTGGTAATCCTTGATAGTCTTTTGGACCATTACTTATAGGAATCTGAGTAGTGTACCAAGCTGTTGTTGTAACAGATTCTTTGGTTTTAGTCTCTTTAGATTCTCCATTAACCATGCTAAAACTTATATTTTCTGCTTCTTTTGTAAAACTAGCTTTATAACAGGTATACATTCCGATGTTTTTAGTTTCTGAAGATAATTCCCAATTGTACAATTCTAGTTTATCTTTTACTAAAAACGGTTTTCCCATAATTTGAGTTTTATTAGAAAATGTTTGATCTTTTATATTTTTATAATAAATATCTGTACTTCCAGACCCTCCGAAAGACATTACCATAACTCCACCTCTACCTGCCATAGGATTTGGATTGTCTAATTTTACATCTTCCTTATAAATAGATGTTGTTTTATCAAACTCGAGAATAAAGGTCTTTTGACTCATTTTTTGCATTCTTTTCTTGAGCTCTTCCTGCATTTTATCTGTTATTCCTGGCTGATTTTCCCCATAAGAAATTGTAGATTTTCTACTCGTTTTATAGGTTGCTTTTCCCGTAAAATTTTGTGCGTTTATTGTATTCACAACTAATATTAATATCAAAAAATGTAATGCTCTCATGTGTTTGTTTCTCTTTAATATATCTAATTAATAAAGTGAAAATAAACATTTAAAAATAAAATTTCAAGAATGCAGTAATTTTGCTTCATAAAAATTAAAAATTTATGATTTTATTTAAAAATTCATTAAAAAACGCTCTAGATAAAAAAAAGTTAATTGAAAGATTTTTATAAATTAAATCATTACCCCATTTTACTTTATTATTTTTAGTAATTTAGCCCTTCTTAACTTATAGAATAAAAAAATGCACGTTGCAATAGCAGGAAATATTGGCGCAGGTAAAACTACGTTAACCAAATTACTAGCCAAACATTACAAATGGAAACCTCATTATGAGGCTGTGGACGAGAACCCTTATTTAGATGATTTTTATGGAGAAATGGAACGCTGGTCATTTAATTTACAGGTATACTTTTTAAATAGTCGTTTTCGCCAAATTTTAGAATTGAGAGAAACAGGTAAAAACATTATACAAGATAGAACCATATATGAGGATGCACATATTTTTGCGCCTAACTTACATGCAATGGGTTTAATGACAAATAGAGATTATAGTAATTACAGTTCTCTTTTTGAGTTAATGGAAAAATTAGTTTCTCCTCCAGACCTATTAATTTATTTAAGAGCAGACATATCTACCCTAGTAGGACAAATTCATAAAAGAGGAAGGGAATATGAAAACTCTATAAGTATAGATTATTTAAGCAGATTAAATGAGCGCTATGAAGCTTGGATTTCTACCTATACCAAAGGAAAGTTATTAGTAATAGATGTAGATAGTTTAGACTTTGTGACAAATCCAGAAGATTTGGGATATATTATAGATCGTATAGATTCACAAATAAATGGTTTATTTTAAAAATCATTAAATTAGTGATTTATAAAAATAGAAAGAGACCGTAAAAACGATCTCTTTTTTTTGTGATAAAATTATCACTAATGATAGATAGTCCCCCAACTCTCTATCAAGTTTTTATTGAAATAAGTCAATACTTGATAATTTCTAAAAAAATTAAAACAACGTAATTTGTAGATAGTTTACAAAAGTGTATTTTAATTTCGAAAAAAAGATACTTTATATTTTGCGGAATTATGAAAAAAAATAACATAATTATGAAAATGCAAAAATAAACCCTATAAGAGCTTTGGGCATTGAAAAAAAATAAACATAACTTTTTTGTAACATTTATTTAAAAACAAACGTATAATACTATAGAGATAGTAAATATCTTTTTTTAAAAGCATTTAGAAATTCATGAGACAACTTAAAATTACCAAGCAGGTTACGAATAGAGAAACTGCTTCCCTAGACAAATACTTACAAGAAATTGGTAAAGTAGATTTAATTACTGCAGATGAAGAGGTAGAATTGGCTCAGCTTATTAAAGCAGGAGATCAAAGAGCCTTAGAAAAATTAACAAAGGCCAATTTACGTTTTGTAGTTTCTGTAGCAAAACAATATCAAAATCAAGGTTTAACATTACCAGATTTAATTAATGAAGGTAACTTAGGTCTAATTAAAGCAGCAAAACGTTTTGATGAAACTCGTGGTTTTAAATTTATCTCTTATGCAGTTTGGTGGATTCGTCAATCTATTTTACAAGCGTTAGCAGAGCAATCTAGAATTGTACGTTTACCTTTAAATAAAATTGGTTCTATTAATAAAATCAATAAAATGTATGCGTTTTTAGAGCAAGAAAATGAAAGACCTCCAAGTCCTGAAGAAATTGCAAAAAAACTAGACATGACTGTTAATGACGTTAAAGAATCTATGAAAAATTCAGGACGTCATGTATCTATGGATGCTCCTTTAATTGAAGGTGAAGACTCAAACTTATACGACGTTTTAAATTCTGGCGAATCTCCAAACCCAGATAGAGTTTTATTACACGAATCTTTACGTATAGAAATAGACAGAGCTTTAGAAACTCTTACTCCTAGAGAAGCAGATGTTGTAAAATTATACTTTGGTTTAGGAGAACACCAACCAATGACTTTAGAAGAAATAGGTGAAACTTTCGATTTAACAAGAGAGCGTGTGCGTCAAATTAAAGAAAAAGCAATTCGTAGATTAAAACACACATCTAGATCTAAAATTTTAATGACCTATTTAGGATAAACTAAATTCTCAATAAAAAATAAAAAACTCTCAAATTCATTTTTGAGAGTTTTTTTATTTAAAGCTATTTCCTGCTTTGTATTATATCTTTTTTTTTAATCTTTAAAAAAGTATGCCACTTCAATTAGGGCTAAACTTCTTAAAAAAGAATTTAATTTAATTCAAACTAAGTTCATTAACTAATTAATTATCTTTGCATAAAACAATGTTAAAATAATGAGTAACTTAATAGCACCTTCAATACTAGCAGCAGATTTTGCTAACTTACAAAGAGATATAGAAATGGTAAATAATAGTGAAGCAGATTGGTTTCATATAGATATTATGGATGGCGTTTTTGTGCCAAACATCTCTTTTGGAATGCCAGTATTAAAAGCAATTAAACAACATGCAACCAAAACTATTGATGTGCATTTAATGATTGTAAATCCAGATCAATATATACAAACATTTGCAGATTTAGGTGCAGACATTTTAACGGTTCATTATGAGACGTGTACACACTTACACAGAACAATACAAGCTATAAAAGCTGCAGGCATGAAAGCAGGTGTTGCTTTAAATCCTCATACGCCCATTGCAGTTTTAGAAGATATTATAGCAGATTTAGATATGGTTTGCTTAATGAGTGTTAATCCTGGTTTTGGAGGGCAATCATTCATAGAAAACACCTATAAGAAAGTTAACCAACTAAAACACTTAATTGAGTTTACAGAAGCTGACTGCCAAATAGAAATTGACGGTGGAGTTACCGATAAAAATGCAAATGCTTTAATTGAAGCAGGCGCAAATGTATTGGTTGCAGGTAGCTATGTTTTTAAGAGTGAAAACCCTACAGAAACCATTGCAGACTTAAAAAATATAATTACCTAATTGTATACAGTAGTAGACATAGAAACCACAGGTAACGGCAATAAAGGTCAAAAAATTACTGAGATTTCTATTATTGTTTTTGATGGTAAAAAAATCATAGACGAGTTTACATCACTTGTAAACCCTGAGCAAAATATACCTCCATTTATTACCAATTTAACTGGGATTACAAATGCTATGGTTAGGTATGCACCTAAATTTCATGAAATTGCAAAAAAGGTAGAAGAGCTTACTAGAGACACTATTTTTGTTGCACATAACGTAAACTTCGATTACAACATCATCAAAGATGAATTTAAGAGTTTAGGTTTCGATTTTAGACGCAAAAAACTCTGTACAGTTCGTTTATCAAGAAAAATAATTCCTGGATTGCAATCTTATAGTTTAGGTAATATTTGTATTGGTGAAAATATACCAATTAATGGCAGACATAGAGCAAAAGGAGATGCAGAAGCCACCACAGAATTGTTTAAACGATTACTAGAAAGAGATGATCATTTTATTATTAATTCATTTTTAAATCCGCGTTCACGTCAAGCAACATTACCTCCTTTATTAGATAAAAAAGTAGTAGATGAATTACCAGAAACTTTTGGAGTTTATTATTTTAAAAATAGCGCTAAAGAAATTATTTATGTTGGTAAAGCTAATAATATAAAGCAACGAGTAATTAGCCATTTTTACGACAAAAAAAAGAAAGAAAGAGAAATGTGCCAAGAAACTGCACACCTTTCTTATACTGAAACTGGTAGTGAATTGCTTGCGCTTTTATTGGAATCATCAGAAATAAAAACAAAGTTTCCAAAGTTTAATAAATCTCAAAAAAATAGCAATACTGCGAACGGCTTGTTTTCTTATGAAGATCAAAAAGGAATTTTACATTTGGCTTTTAATAAACTAAAATTGACTCCTAACCCAATACTAACCTTTTACTCAATAGCTGAATGCAGAGCATTCTTAGAGAGTTTGTGCAACGAGTATGAACTTTGCCCAAAATATTGTCATTTACAAACTAATGTAAAAGATTGTTTTAACTATCATTTACAAAACTGCAAAGGGGTATGTAATCAAAAAGAAGAAATAGCGATTTATAATAAGAGAGTACATAAAGCAATAACCTCTATAGGTTTTAAGGCTAAAAATTTAGTTATTAAAGAAACTGGAAGAAATAATGCTGAAATTGGCTTTACTCTAATTTTAGAAGGCACTTACAAGGGTTTTGGCTATATAGATAAAACTCAAGCAGAACAGTTAGAGCAACCAGAAGATTATCAATTCTTTTTACAACCAAAAAGAGACAATAGAGATGTACAACGAATTTTAACTGCTTATTTAAAAAAGGATTCGAAAGAAAAACAGCAAAAAAATGGAAAAATCAGCATATAAGATACATATAATTGGTGCAGGTGTTAGTGGTTTAATCGCTGCTCAGATTTTAGAGAATTATGGCTATCATCCAACAATTATAGAGGCTACAGATAGAGTTGGTGGTAGAGTAAAATCTGATAGTTATAAGGGATACACTCTAGATCATGGTTTTCAAGTTTTACTTACTTCTTACCCTGCAGCAAAAAAATATTTAGATTATAAAGCATTAGAATTACAAGAGTTTTTACCTGGAGCTACCATTTTTAAAAATGGAAATCAGCAAACCATTGGAGATCCTTTAAGAAAGTTAACATTACTATTTCCAACCTTATTATCTTCAATAGGTAATTTTTCTGATAAGCTGAAAGTATTAAAATTAAACACAATCTTAAAGAAAAAGGAAGTTTCAGCTATTTTTAAAGAGGAAGAAAAAACTACCTTACAATACTTGCAAGATTTCGGTTTTTCAGAAACAATCATAACCGATTTTTTTAAGCCTTTTTTCTCTGGAATATTTTTAGAACCAAATTTGGATACCTCTAGCAGAATGTTTGAGTTTGTATACAAAATGTTTGGTGATGGTTTAGCTGTATTACCAAAAAAAGGGATTCAAGCAATATCAGATCAACTTAAAAGCAAATTAAACAACACTACTTTTCTATTCAACAGTGCTGTTAAAGAGGTTAAAGACAATACTATTTTATTACAAGATCATTCAGAAATAAAAAGTCACATTACAATAATTGCAACAGAGGCAAATACTTTAGTTTCTAATCTTAAAAACCAAGAAACAGAATGGAAAAGTTGTGATACTTTATATTTTGAAACAGAAAAAAGAGTTATTCAAAAACCAATAATTGGATTAATAGCTAATAAAAGTTCTTTGGTAAACAACATATTTTATCATACCAGTGTTCATACAAATAATACAAGTGATAAAGAATTATTATCTGTTAATATCGTGAATAACCATCAATTAAATGAAGCTCAATTAATTAACAAAGTACAGCAAGAATTGAAAGAGCATTGTAAAATTGAAGGACTTCATTTCTTAAAAAGATTTCAAATAAAGAAAGCGTTACCTAACCTTACAAATTTACAATATGAAATTTCTAGTACAGAAACTAAGCTAAAATCTACCTTATTTTTAGCTGGAGATCAATTATTAAACGGTTCTTTAAATGCAGCAATGATTGCTGGAGAAAGAGCAGCTTTAGGCGTTATTCAAACCTTAGAAGATGGTTTAATTGTAGATGAACTGACTTCTGAATATTCGTAAAAAACTCAAAGTAAAATTTACTTTGAGTTTTTTTGTGACTCCAGCAGGATTATCAAAGATGATCCTAACAAAACTCCGTTTTGAAAAAAGAGTTAGAAACTTTAATACATTAAACAAGTTTAACTTTTATATTTTCTAACTCTTCTTATTGTGACTCCAGCAGGATTCAAACCTGCAACCCTCAGAGCCGAAATCTGATATTCTATTCAGTTGAACTATGGAGCCTTTTGTAATTATTTATAAGTTGGCAATTAAGATACTATTATCCTAAATTTTTCTTGACTAATATCGAAATAGTTTTTCCATCTGCTTGTCCAGAAAGTTTTTTAGAAACAACACCCATTACTTTACCCATATCTTTCATTCCTGCTGCATTTAATTCTGTTATGGTTGTCAATACAACTTTTTCAATTTCCTCTTCAGATAGTGCCTCTGGTAAAAACTGCTCTAAGACTGCAATCTCTGCCAATTCAGGTGCTGCTAAATCTTCTCTTCCTTGCTTTAAGAAAATAGCTGCACTATCTTTTCGCTGTTTTACTTGCTTCTGAATAATTTTTAATTCTTGTTCTTCTGAAATTTCTTCTTGAGCTCCAGACTCAGTTTTAGCTAATAAAAAAGCAGATTTCACAGCTCTTAAAGCTTGTAAGGCAACAGTATCTTTTGCTTTCATTGCCTCTTTCATTTTGGTCATTACCTGTTTTTGTAAACTCATCTTAATTGTTTTTTATTTCTCTTCTTTTTTAAATATAGTACTTTACTCTTATAATCAATAAAAGCTTTTCCTTTTTCTAGAACATCTGCTCCAATAATTCCATGTACTTTATCTGCATTATGTTCTTGTAACGCTGAATTTACATGTGCTAGATTGAATAATACCAAATGAAATTTATTGGTATGCCAGTTCCCAATAGTAAGGCTATTCTTTTTAGATAACTTTGTTTCCATACCTGTTGCTCCTGCTCCAGAAGCTTTTGTTTTACAATCCTCTGCAGTAAGCTTAAAAAAAGATATTAAATCTAAACCTACACAAGAATTAGAAGCTCCTGTATCTAAAATGAACTTTCCTGGAACTCCATTAATATTTGCCTTTAACTCTAAATGATTTGTAGCAATTTTATGAAGTTTAACTTTTACATAATTTTTATGTAATAAAATAGCATCAATACTTTTCATAAGGCATATTCATAAACCAAAAATACAATTTATAAAGTATAGAAAAAATTACAAGAAGTTATTTTAGATAGATTATTTAACAATAGGGATTTGAAATTATTTTGAAAATTCTATATCTTTAGATAGTAAAACTATTTCTTATGAAGACTCCGAAAAGATTAGAAAAAGCCTTAGTTAAATTATACAATGCTTACCATAATAATACTTTAAATCCAGAAGATTGTGCAGCATGTGCAGTAGGCAACATACTAGATAATCATGATAGTTGGAAACACTTATCTAATGATCACGGATCTTTAGAACTAAGTTATGTTGGTAGAGTTCATCAGAACTTAGGCAGAAAATTTAATGGTTACACACCCATAGAAATTTTGAAAATAGAGAAAGTGTTTTTAGAAGCTTGTGGTTTTAAAACGCCTTTATGTCATTATAATATAAAGCCAGATAACCCTACAGCTAATGATATACTTTTTAATGGACTTTCTGCAGTTGTAAATCTCTTATGCGAATTAGATAATATAGAAAATATAATGAACCTTTCTAAATTATTTAAGCAAGAAAATGGAGAACCTGTATACCATCTAGAAACATTTTTAAGAGAAAAGGCAATAGCTTAATAAATAATTATAAGAAACAAAAAAACCAACGTTATTATCGTTGGTTTTTTTGTTTCTATAATTTTGAATGACTATCCTCCAAAGTCATCAAATCTGATGTGTTCATCTGGAATACCAAAGTCTTCACCCATTTTCTGAACAGCTTTGTTCATTAACGGTGGTCCACAGAAATATAATTCTATATCTTCTGGAGACTCATGATGGCTTAAGTAATTATCAATTACACAATTGTGTATAAAACCAACAAACCCATCACCTTCGGCATCTATATTCTCTTTTACTTTCCAATTATCCTCTTCCATTGGTTCAGATAAAGCTAAGTAAAATTTAAAGTTTGGAAAATCTCTTTCTAATTCTTTAAAATGATCTAGATAGAATAATTCTCTCTTAGAACGACCTCCATACCAATACGTAACTTTTCTACCCGTTTTTAGGGTTTTGAATAGGTGATATAAATGAGAACGCATTGGAGCCATTCCTGCACCTCCACCAACATATAACATTTCTGAATCAGATTCATTGATAAAAAATTCTCCATAAGGACCAGAAATCACACACTTATCACCTTTCTTTAAGTTAAAGATATACGATGAAGCAACACCTGGATTAACATCCATCCAATCGCCTTTTGCTCTGTCAAAAGGAGGAGTTGCTATACGTACGTTTAACATAATTTCTCTACCCTCTGCAGGGTAAGAAGCCATTGAATAAGCTCTTTCTACAGTATCCGTATTTTTCATTACTAAAGGCCAAAGCTTAAACTTATCCCATTCAGCCTGAAACTTGTCTGGAGTATCGTGCTCCTCTGGGTGCGCAGTAATATCCATATCAGAAAACTTAACTTCACATGGAGGTATTTCGATTTGAATATAACCACCTGCCTTATACCCCATATCTTCAGGAATTTCTACTACAAATTCCTTAATAAATGAAGCTACGTTATAGTTTCTTACAACAACAGCATCCCACTTTTTAATTCCAAATACTTCTTCTGGAATCGTAATGTTCATGTCTTGTTTCACTTTAACTTGACAAGCTAAACGAATACCAGACTTTAATTCTTTCTTTGTGAAATGTGGTACTTCAGTTGGTAAAGCTTCTCCTCCACCCTCTAAAACGTGACACTCACATTGTACACAAGAACCTCCACCACCACAAGCTGATGGTAAAAATATTTTTTCATTACCTAAAGTTGTAAGTAGTGTACTACCTGAACCAACTTCAATTTTCTTTTCTCCATTAATGGTAATAGTTACTGGACCAGAAGGCGATAACTTCTGCTTCACAAACAACAATAAAGCAACTAATATTAAAGTAATTAGTAAAAAAGCTGCTACTGTTGCAATAACTGTACCTGTTGTACCTGCTGCTAATATCATTCTAATTGTTATTTAAGTTTGTGTTTTCTGCTACTATTTTAGCATCCTCTTCTTTATTCAATTCTTTTTGAACCTCTACTTTAGCTTCCTCTGTTTTTGGCTCTTCTTTCTTTTCATCACCTCCAGTTAACATACCTCCAAAGCTCATAAAACCAATGGCCATTAAACCAGTAATAATAAAAGTAATTCCCAAACCTCTTAAAGCTGGTGGAACACTCGAATATCTAATTTTTTCACGAATTGCAGCAATAGCTAAAATGGCTAAAAACCATCCAATTCCTGAACCAACTCCATATGTTAATGCTAATCCTAAAGATGGTATTTCTCTAGATTGCATAAATAAACTTCCTCCAAGAATTGCACAGTTTACAGCAATTAAAGGTAAAAATATACCCAAAGAATTATATAGTGATGGAGAAAATTTCTCGACAATAATTTCTACCAACTGTACCATTGTTGCAATAGTTGCAATAAACATGATAAATGACAAAAAACTTAAATCGTATTGAGCATAGTCTTCACCCAACCAAGAAAGTGCTCCTTCTTGTAAAATATATTGATCTAACAACCAGTTTAAAGGAACAGTAACTGCCAGTACAAAAATAACAGCAGCACCTAAACCTACAGCAGTAGATACTTTTTTAGATACGGCTAGGTAAGAACACATCCCTAAGAATGTTGCAAAAACCATGTTATCTATAAAAATCGATTTGAAAAATAATTCTATATGTTCCATATTTTTATTTTTAATTCTGAAACTAGCTCAGAAAATGCTTAATGTCTAATTTTCTTCGATTAATGATGTATTCTTAGTTCTTTGAATCCAAATAATGATTCCAACAACTATTAAGGCCATTGGTGATAATAACATAAATCCATTATTTTCATAACCAATTGCGTATAAACCTGTTTTTTCTATTGGATCTCCTAACACTTTAAAACCTAATAAAGTTCCAGAACCTAATAACTCTCTAAAGAAACCTACAGCAATCAAAATTACTGCATAACCTACAGCATTCCCAATACCGTCTAAGAAAGACCTCCAAGGACCATTACCTAAAGCAAATGCCTCAAAACGACCCATAATTATACAATTTGTAATAATTAAACCAACAAATACTGATAGTGTTTTACTCAGTTCGTAAGCAAAAGCTTTAAGAACCAAATCAACAATAATTACCAATGTTGCAACTACGATTAACTGTACAATAATTCTAATTTTTGATGGAATAATGTTTCTCATCAATGAAATCACAACATTCCCTAATCCTAAAACAAATAATACTGAAACAGACATTACAATAGAAGCTTTAAGCTCAGCTGTAATTGCTAATGCAGAACAAATTCCTAATACTTGTATAGTAATTGGATTGTTATCTAAGAAAGGATCTTTTATTAAGGCTGCGTCTTTTTTTGATATAAGTGCCATAAATTATGGTTTTAATGATTTAAAATAAGGTACGTATAATGATAAGTCTGACTTAATCATTGCAGAAACACCGTCTCCTGTAATGGTTGCACCAGCAATTGCATCTACCTCGTAATCTGTTTTATCGTCGTTTTTTGGATCGTTATTACCTTTTGCAACAGTTATTCCCTTAAAATCTCCTGATTCAGTTAATAAATGCTCTCCATTAAAATCATCCATAAAGTAACGTTGCTTTATGTTAGCTCCTAAACCTGGAGTTTCTCCTTTATGATCAAAATATGCTCCTTGTACAACCATATTCTCATCCATAGAAACATAACCCCAAATAGCGTCCCATAAACCTTTACCATAAATAGGTGCTACATAAAATGTTTTACCATCTTTTTCACCAACAAACAAAGGCAACTTTCTTGTTTTGCCATTTTTAGCATTGGCTTGCTGCTTTTTTATATCAATTAAATAAGCATCTTCACTTTCAGTAATTTGATCTCCTTCAATTACCAATTGCTTTTTAATGTATTTTTTGAATTCTTCTCCTGCTACAGAAGTAGAAACAAAAGTTGCACTAGATTCATCATTCTCGTTTACACCCATGGCATAAAGAATGTTCTGTTGCTTTTCTATTCTTTGATTTTCTTTAATATTTGGCTTTAAAGACGAAGCCATAAAAGCCAATAAAGAACCAACGACTAACACCATAACAACGGCGAAAATCATTGTATATCCATTACTATCTGTTTTCTTACTCATAACTAGGCAGTTTTAACGGTAACACGTTTTAATCTCTTTTTTACGTTTCCTTGTACAACGTAATGATCTATTGTTGGTGCAAATACATTCATTAATAGAATGGCTAAGAAAACTCCTTCTGGATATGCAGGGTTAAATACACGTATCATAATAGATATAAACCCAATTAAGAATCCATAAATCCATTTTCCCTTATTGGTTTGCGAACCTGTTACAGGATCTGTAGCCATGTAAACAGCTCCAAATGCCAAACCACCAATCATTAAATGCTCCCACCAATTTGTGCTCATTAAGCCATAAAATTTGCTAGAATCTGTAATAATATCAGCATTTACAATTCCATTAAAAATTAAGCCCATTACAGAAGCACCTATAAAAGTGGATACAATAATTCTCCAACTTCCAATCTTAGTAAAGATTAGAAAAGCTGCACCTAATAATATTAAAAATGTAGAAGTCTCACCGACTGAACCTGGAATAAAACCAAAGAACTTATCCCAATTTGAATAAATTACTTCTTGATTTTGTGCGTAACTACCCAAAATAGTTTCTCCAGAAATAGCATCTGCTGTGCCTGTTCTGTTTACAGCATCGTAAACCCAGACTTTATCTCCAGACATCCAAGTTGGATATGCAAAGAATAAGAATGCTCTAATTGTTAATGCAGGGTTTAATATATTCATACCTGTACCTCCAAAAACTTCTTTACCAATGACTACACCAAATACAACTGCAACAGCTAACATCCAAAGTGGAGTATCAATTGGTACAATTAATGGCACTAACATACCTGTAACTAAGTACCCTTCCTCTACTTCATGTCCTTTAATAACTGCAAAAATAAATTCTACAATTAAACCAACTCCATAAGAAACAATTACTAATGGTAATACTTTAATAATACCAATCCATAAATTATCCCAAGTAAAAAAGTTAGCTATTACGTTATCTCTTAAAGAACCGTCTATAGCTGCATAATGCTGGTAACCTGCGTTAAACATTCCAAATAACAAACATGGAATTAAAGCCATAATTACAATATTCATTGTACGCTTTAAATCATCTGCTGCTTTAATATGAGTTCCTCCATGAGTAACCTCATTTGGTAAATATAAAAACGTATGGATTGCATTAAATGCGGGCGCCATTTTGGTTCCTCTATACTTTTCTTTTAAATTATGTAAATTTTCTTTTAAGCTCATAATCTTATCCTAATTCTTGTCTCATTAAATCTAACCCTTCACGAATTATTTTTTGATGTGGCTGTTTAGACACACAAATAAATTCTGTTAAAGCAAAGTCTTCTGGCGCTACTTCGTAACCCCCTAAAGCTTCCATTTCATCTAGATCTTGGATCATAAATGCTTTTAACAATTGCATTGGATAAATATCTAGAGGAAATACATTTTCGTAAGAACCTGTAACAACAAATGCCCTATGTTCTCCGTTTGTATTCGTATTTAAATCGTACTTTTTATTTGGCGTTAACCAAGAAAAAGTTAAAGCTCTTGATGGAGAAATTTTATCGAATACTGGTTTATTCCAACCAAAAAATTCATAATCATCTCCTTCTGGTATTGCCGTAATTTGATTATCATAATAACCTAAGAACCCATCAATTTCTAATTGCTTTCCAGAAAGCACATTTCCGCTAATAACTCTTGTATTATCATTATTTAAATTATTAGCAGTTACATCTGAAATAGATGCACCAGCAATTGCTGTAATATATTGAGGTTTCTCGAACTGAGAACCTGTTAACGCAATAGTTCTTTGTAAATTCAATTTACCAGTTAATAACAACTCTCCAATAACAACTAAGTCTTGTGGAGTTACCACCCATACAACTTCACCTTTATTAATAGGGTCTATCGCTGCAATTTGAGTTCCTACATTTCCTGACGGATGAGGACCAGAAACCTTGTGAATCTCTAAACCAGATAAGTTTTCAAACATAGAGTTAGCACCTACAGAAACATGTACCTTTCCTTCTGTTAATTTAGAAATTGCAGTAATTGCAGTCTGTAACTCTGCGTCTTTACCTGCTAATGTATATTCTAAATCTGCAGCTAAAGGCGCTGTTGCGTATGCTGAAATAAAAATTGCTTTTGGAGCTTGGTCAGGATTTGCAACAACATCGTAAGGACGTTGTTTAATAAAAGGCCAGCAACCTGAAGAAAATAAATGATTCTTTACTTCTTCTGCAGACATTTTACTAGCATCCTTTATGCCGAAATCTTTATGGATTTGTGTTGTATCAGCCGCTATCTTTACAGCCATTACTCTTCTTCTTGCCCCACGAATTACATCAGTTACTTTACCAGAAACAGGACTAGAAAATAAAATGCGTTCGTCACTTTTTTCATAAAAAAGTGTATCTCCTGCTTTTACCTCTGCACCCTCTTTGGCAACAAGTTTTGGTGTAATTCCATGGAAATCTTCTGGTTGCACTGAGTAAACACTACTTAAAGAACTATTTGTAGTGGTTTTTTCTGCAACACCAATAAGCTTAATATCTAAGCCTTTTTTAATACGAATGTCTTTTGACATAGTAAATCTGGAATTTTAGTTAACTAAAAAAATCATGCAAATTTACGGCTTTTACGAATTATTTTAAACATAAAAAACAGGTTAAATTACTTATTTATATTTATTCTAAATAATTTTATTGTAATGTTTTTTTTAACTAACACTTTGAGTACTTTTAGGAATGTTTTAATATTTTTGTAACTATGATTAAATCCTTAATTTCTTTGTATTTTGCATTTTTCAGTTGCATTCTTTATAGTCAAGAAATAAAATCAATTCTTTTAAGACCACTAGCAAAAAACACCTACACTACAATAGTACCTTTAGGTACAGTTTTAGAATTATCTTTTGACGATTTAGAGGCCGATGGAAAAGATTATCGCTATAAGATTGAGCACATGAACCATGATTGGAAGAAAAGCAGACTTCTATCTAGTCAATTTATTAACGGCTTTAACGAGAACAGTATAATTAATGTAACAAATTCTTTTAATACTCTTCAAAGTTATACGCATTACGAAGTTCAATTTCCAAATAGAAATACAGTAATAACAAAAAGTGGTAACTACTTAGTATCTGTATTAGACGACTACGACACTGTACTTTTTTCAAGACGATTTGTATTGTGCGAAAATTTGGCAACCATAGGATTACAAGTTAGTAGAAGCAGAGATACTAAAAATTTAAATACACAACAAACATTAGAGTTTAGTATAAACTACCCAGGTCTGAGAATTAACAACCCTCTACAAGAAGTGAATGTTACCTTGATTAAAAATGACAATTGGAACGAAACCATTAACAACTTACAACCAACGTTCTTTAAACCAAAACAGCTAAAATACACCTACACCAACAAAACAAACTTTTGGGGCGGAAATGAATACTTAAATTTTGACAGTAAACTATTAAGAAATAAAAGTATTAATATTACAAAAGTAGAGAAAGGGACTACTTTTAATCATTATGTATACCCCTACCAATATAAAACAAACTTAACATATAGCTATAACCCAGACATTAACGGACAATTTGTTTTTAGAAGTTTAGAAGAAAATGATGCAAAAACAGAAGCAGATTATGTACGCATGCATTTTACACTTCAAACAGAAAGTACTTTTCCTAATAAGAAAATACACGTTTATGGCGCTTTTAATAATTTTGAAATCGAAAAAGAAACCGAACTTTTTTATGACTATAAAACAAAATCATACACAGGTAATTTTTTACTAAAACAAGGTTTTTACAACTATACTTATGCAACAGTAAACCAATACAATCAAGTAGACATTAATGAAATAAACGGGACATTTTTCCAGACTGAAAATCAATATGCAGTAATTGTATATTTTAGACCTTTTGGAAGTTTATACGATAGAGTTATTGGTGTTGGCACCTATAATTTTAACCAAAATAGATAAACCTACAATACACTTGTGTTCATTTATAAAAAAAACTACTTTTACTACGTATGGTTCAGCAAGTAACAAAAGGAATTAAAATATCTGTTAAAACAAAGTTTAACGGAGTAAGCTATAGAGATACTAAGCTTTATTATGTTTTTGCATATCACATAACGATTGAAAATAATTCTTCAGAGACAGTTGAGCTTACGTCTCGTTTTTGGAAAATATACGATTCTTTAAATAAGATAGAAATTGTAGCCGGTAAAGGTGTTGTTGGTCAAACACCTGTCTTACAACCCAAAGAACATTACGCCTACAGCTCTGGTTGTTTTCTGATATCTACTATTGGTGCAATGACCGGTTATTTCACCATGCAAAACACCAATACCTTAGAAGAATTTAAAGTATTAATACCAACATTTCAACTAATAACGCCACTCTCATCAAACTAACAAAAGAAAAAAATAAAGTAAGTAAGATTAAAGATGCTGCATGTTTAAATTGTGGATACCCGTTTTATGGTAGCGAAAACTTTTGTCCTGAATGCGGACAAGCTAACAAGGGTAACAAAATCACTTTTTTAATCTTCGTAAAAGACATTTTTAACGGACTCTTTAACCTTGAAGCTAAATTCTGGAATACTCTTATTTCTCTTCTTATTAAACCCGGACAAGTTTCTAAAGAATATATTCAAGGTAAAAGGCAACGTTACTCAAATCCATTTCGATTCTATTTAACTGTTTCTATCGTTTTTTTCTTACTCATAGGTTTATACAAAACAGTTCAAAAATATGAAGCTTTAGCTAGCAATGAAACAGAAGAAATTGCTATTAAAAAAATACCAAAGAAAAAAAACAAGGCTAAAGAACTTACACAAAAAGAAATCGACTCTATAAAAACTGAAGTGAATACTGAAATGAAAAATTTCATGATTCCTATTCCAGAAAAGATGCGAGAAAATATTCTAATCGAAATAGAAAATGAAGTAAAAAAAGACACTGATTTAGACAGTATAAAAAAAGAGGTTAAAAATAAAAAGCGTACTATAGATACTGACTTAGGCACTAAACTAGAGATCTTCATGGAGTATGTTAAAAAAAATCCAGAGGCTAACATTAACAAAGCACTAGATACTTTAGGATATCAAAAGAACTTTACCAATCGATTTTTATTTACAAGAGCAGAAAGCATAAATGCTTTTTCAGAAAACAAAGAAACGAGAGCTCAATTTTTTAACCAAATCTTATCTTATGGGTCAATTGCTTTATTTATATTCCTACCCATTTTTACACTATTCTTAAAGCTTTATTACATTAGAAGAAAATATACCTATGTAGATCACCTCATCTTTGTATTTCACGTACAAACTGTGTTTTTTATGTTATTTGCCTTTTACTTTATTTTTATGATACTAAAACTTTCTCCTCTACTTTGGATATTTTTAGCATTATTCTTAGTCTATTTGTATCTAGCAATGAAAAAATTTTATGAGCAAGGATATTTTAAAACGTTCCTCAAGTTTTTATTATTAAATGCAAGTTTTAGCTTTATTGCTTCCATTGGAGTTATCATAGTATTTCTAATATCATTCGCTTTTTTTTAAACCAATAAAATTTTTAAAATACTATCTCCTTCTTTTTTTTGAAGAAGTACGGGTTACTTTCTTTTTTCTTCTGTTAAAAGGTACAGCGTCATCAAAAGTATTTTTAGCTGCTTTTGCCTTTTTATTTTTTTGCCAAGACTTGTTTTCAGGCAACAATACATTCAATAAATCTTGTCTACCAACTTTATTAAGTGTCTTTTTAATCCAATCTTTATTTTCTTTTTTGTACCAAAAGAAAAATTTATGCTGGTCTTCTTTTTCCTTTTTTGTTTTAGGTGTTCTTGTTGGCTTTAATGTATACGGATGATAACCCGAATAATAAATTACAGTTGCTACTGTCATTGGAGTAGGTGTAAACCCCTGAACTTGCTCTAACTGAAAACCCATATCTTTAGTTTCGGCAGCTAAATTTGCCATATCTTCTACTTCGCTTGCTGGGTGACTAGATATAAAGTAGGGAATTAATTGTAGGTTTAATTTTCTCTTGATGTTGATTTTATCAAAACGTTCTTTAAACTTATGGAAATAAGTAAAAGATGGTTTACGCATCAACTTTAAAACAGGGTCTGAGGTATGTTCTGGAGCTACTTTTAAACGTCCAGAGACATGCTTTGTCATTACCTCCTCTGTATAAGTATCTAACTCTTTTGGATCTGCATTTTTGTTAAATTCTGGCACTAACATATCGTGTCGAATTCCACTACCTATAAAAGATTTTTTTACTTTTGAGTGCTTGTCTACTGCTTGGTATAAATCGGTTAATGGCTTATGAGAAGTATCTAAATTAGAACAAATAACAGGCGATATACAACTAGGTGCAACACATTTATCGCAAATAGATTGAACTTTACCTTTCATTTGATACATATTTGCAGAAGGGCCTCCAATGTCTGACAAATAACCTTTAAAGTCTGGCATATTTGCAACCTTATCTACTTCTTTTAAAACAGATTCTTGGCTTCTACTAGCAATAAACTTTCCTTGATGCGCAGAAATTGTACAAAAGCTACAACCACCAAAACAACCTCTATGGATGTTAATCGAAAATTTAATCATTTCAAAAGCTGGTATTGGACCACGTTTGTCATATTTAGGATGTGGTAATCTTGTATAAGGCAAATCAAAAGAACCATCTATTTCCTTTTCTGTCATTGTAGGAAAAGGCGGATTTATCAACAATGTTCTTCCTTTTACATCTTGTAAAATTCTTCTTGCTTTTAATTTATTTGACTCTTGTTCTATCACTTTAAAATTAGAAGCAAAGGTCTTTTTATCTTTTAAACAAGCCTCATGAGAATTGATTGTTATATCTTCGCAATCATTAATTACAGGTAATTTTTCTGCTTTCTGATCTACTAAAACTGCTGTTTGTTTTATATTCTTTAAACTAGAAAATGGCACTCCTTTTTGTAATAAAGTTACAATTTCTCGTAAAGGTTGCTCACCCATTCCATAAACTAACATATCTGCTTTAGAGGTCTCTAAAATAGTAGGCATTAACTCGTCTGACCAGTAATCATAATGAGTTACTCGTCTTAAAGAGGCTTCTATACCTCCAATTAATAAGGGTACGTCTGGGAATTTATCTTTTAATATGTTGGAATAAACAGAAGTTGCATAATCTGGTCTGAACCCTTTATCACCATTTGGAGTATATGCGTCTTTATCTCTTCTTTTTTTACTTGCTGTGTAGTTAGAAACCATTGGATCCATACAACCCCCTGTACATCCAAAAAATAATCTTGGCTTTCCAAGTTTTTCGAAATCTTGTAAATTATCATTCACATTGGGTTGTGGAACAATAGCTACTCGTAAACCATAACTTTCTAAAATACGTCCAATAACTGCAGGACCAAAAGAGGGATGATCTACATAGGCATCTCCACTGAATAAAATAACATCTAATTGCTCCCATCCACGAATTTTAACTTCCCTGTTTGTGGTTGGTAACCAATCTGTTAATTGATGTTTTTTTGTTTCTTGCATAGTTTACAAAAATACATAGAAAATTTGTGATCAAAAACTTATTTACAAATGTCTTTTGGCTAATTTTTTAGAGCTATTTCCTGCTTTCACTTCTCGCTTTTTTCGTTCCTCAAAAGAGCTCAGACAAATCGTTCAATAAGGCTAAACATACTTATTCAGTGAAGTTCTAATATTAGCCAATTACCTGTTCAACAATCTTAACAGCTTCTACAGCTTCTTTTACATCATGCACTCGTAAAATATTTGCACCATTTAATAATGCAATTGTATTTGCAGAAGTTGTTGCATTCAAGGCTTCTTGAGCGGAAATATCTAACGTTTTGTACAACATCGATTTTCTTGAAACTCCTGCTAAAATTGGAGCATCTAAACTTTTAAAAAGTTCTAAGTTCTTTAAAATTTCGAAATTATGCGCTATTGTTTTACCAAATCCAAATCCAACATCTATTAACACATCATTTACTTTTAGTTGATGTAACTTGAATATTTTCGCAGCAAAAAAAGAAATGATTTCTTTAGTCACATCTTCATAAACAGGATTTTGTTGCATATTTTGTGGAGTTCCTAACATGTGCATTAAAATGTAAGGAACTTGTAATTCTGAAACCGTGTTAAACATATTTGCATCCATATTGCCTCCAGAAATATCGTTAATTATAGCAGCTCCATGCTGTATACCTTCTTTTGCTATTCTACTTCTAAACGTATCTACAGAGATAATAATTTGAGGAAATTCTTTTAATAACAAACCCATCACAGGCATAATTCTACTTAGCTCTTCTTCTTCAGACACATGATCTGCTCCTGGCCTAGATGAATAAGCGCCTACATCAATAAAAGTAGCTCCTTCTACTAGCATTTTTTCTACCTGCCTTAAAATTGCTGTCTCGTTTTTGTACTTTCCTCCGTCAAAAAAAGAATCTGGAGTAATATTTAAAACACCCATTACTTTAGGTGTGCTTAAATCTGTTAAATTTCCTTTGCAATTTATAGTCATGTTATTGAACAACCTTTTGAATTACATTTCTTTTTTTTGGTGCCTTATATTGTTGCATTTTCTGCATTAACTCTTCTATTGAATCTGCGACTAACAATAATTTTTTATTTTCAGGTTTTATATAACCTTCTGCAATCATATGATCTATCTGTGCTAAAATAGCATTAAAAAAACCATTACTATTTAAAAGTCCGATTGGTTTTTGCTCAATTTGCAATTGACTTAAAGTCAACACTTCAAACAATTCATCTAAAGTTCCAAAACCACCAGGAAGCGTAATATAACCATCTGCTAACTGACTCATAAGCACCTTACGCTTACTCATTGTTTTACAAACAATCATCTCCTCTACATTAGGGTGTATTACTTCTTCTTTTTCTAAAAGCTTTGGAATTACTCCTATTACCTCTCCTTGTTGTGCTAAAATAGTATCTGCCAAAACACCCATCATTCCTATTTTTCCTCCACCGTAAACTAAACCTATTTCGTGCTTTGCAAAATAATACCCAAGAGCTATAGCTGCATCTTTATATGACGATTTATACCCAAGACTAGAACCACAAAAAACAACAACTCTTTTCATCAAATCAGAAATAATTTCATGGTAAAAATAAATGAAATAGCCCTAAGATTTACTACATTTGATAAATTCTTTTATTAAAATAATGCAAGAGACCTCAAAACAATATGACGCTGTAGTTGAAGAATGCAGGAATTTATTTATTAAAAAAATGTCTGATTACGGAAGTGCTTGGCGCATTTTACGTTTACCTTCATTAACAGATCAGATTTATATAAAATCACAACGAATTCGACAATTACAAGAAAACGAAGTTCGTAAGGTAGATGAAGGTATTAAACCAGAATTTATTGGTATAATAAACTACTCAATTATGGCTTTAGTACAATTAGAAAAAGGAGTGGTTGAAAACCCAGATTTATCTACAGAAGCAGCAACTCTATTGTATGACAAGCATCTAAAAATCACTAAAGATTTAATGCTAAACAAAAATCATGATTATGGAGAAGCTTGGAGAGATATGCGTGTATCTAGTTTAACAGATTTAATTTTACAGAAATTATTACGCGTAAAACAAATTGAGGATAACAAAGGGAAAACCATAGTATCTGAAGGCATTGATGCTAACTACCAGGATATGATTAACTATGCTATTTTTGCAATGATTCACTTGGCATAATACCTGATATGTTTTACCTTTTAAATTAAAATTTATGAAAATACTTGTTCAAATTGCTAGGGTACTTGTTGGTGGTCTTTTTATATTTTCGGGATTCGTAAAATTAGTAGACCCTATTGGCTCCCAGTACAAATTTGAAGAGTATTTTTCTGAAGGTGTATTGAATTTAGAGTTCTTAATTCCGTATGCTTTACCTTTTGCCATCTTTTTAATTATTGCAGAGATTGTTTTAGGGTTTGCGCTATTAGTGGGTTGGAAAGTAAAGTTTACCGTAAACAGTTTAAAACTAATAATTCTTTTCTTCCTCTTTTTAACCTGGTATTCTGCGTATTACAACAAGGTAACCGACTGTGGTTGTTTTGGAGATGCTATTAAACTCTCTCCTTGGGAAACATTTTGGAAAGATGTAATTCTTACTATCTTAATATTTTTTATAGGTTTCAAGATAAAGTTTATCAATCGTGTTTTTGTTAGAAACAACAATGGGTTTGTTGTTTTTTTATCTTTAATAGTGTCTGCTACAATTACCTGGTATGTGCTGGTAAACTTGCCTATAATTGACTTTAGAGCCTATGCTGTAGGTAAAAACATCCCAAAGGGAATGGAATATAAAAATGATGGAAGTATACCTCCTATTCATGATTTCTTTTTGGAAGATGCTCAAAACGATTTAGCACCTGAAATCTTGAAAATGGACAAAGTGCTACTCATTATTATGCCTAGTTTAGAAAAATCTGATTTTAAAGCATTTCCAAATATCATAGAAACTGTAATGCAAGCAAAACAAAAAGGATATAAGGTTTACGGAGTATCTGCATCTTTTGCTGACATTATAGAACTTACCAAAAAACGCTATAAACTAGATTTCGAATTTCTATTTTGCGATGAAACAACTTTAAAAACAATGATTAGAGCTAATCCTGGAATTATGATTTTAAATAAAGGGACCATTGTTACCAAAAAGAATTGGAGAAATATTGATGAATTAGAGCTGTAATGAAAAACCTACTTTTTGTTTTTATTGGTGGTGGCTTTGGTAGCGTTCTTCGCTATTGTATTAGTAAATGGCTAAACAATACAGAAACAGGTATACCTTATGGTACATTTGCAGTTAACATTTTAGGAAGCTTTCTAATTGGACTAATTTTAGGTTATGCTGCAAAAACCGATACTATTTCTGATAATCACACTTTGCTCTTAGCAACTGGTTTTTGTGGTGGCTTTACTACCTTTTCTACGTTTGCCTACGAAAACCACGTGTTTTTAAAATCAGGAGATTTTAGCTCTTTTGCTTTTTATACCATAGCAAGTTTTGCAATTGGTTTTTTAGCTGTATTTGCTGGCGTGTATGTTATCAAATAAATCCAAATTTTAAAATGAATAAACTTGTAACTTATCAATCACAAGAAAATTACGCTGTTATAACTATTAACAATGGTAAGGCAAATGCAATTTCTCATGAGGTAATTTCTGGAATACACGAAGGGTTACATATAGCCGAAAAGGAAAGTAAAGTGGTTATTTTAACAGGAACTGAGGGTGTTTTTTCAGGTGGATTTGATTTAAGTATCATGAAAAAGTCACCTAAAGACGCTATAGATTTAGTGACTGAAGGCTCTAAGCTCTCGCTACGAATGTTACAATTTCCACTTCCTATTATAATAGCATGTAATGGCCATGCTATTGCCAAAGGTGCTTTTTTATTACTTTCTTCAGATTATAGAATTGGTGTGCAAGGCAATTTTAAAATAGGCTTGAATGAGGTGGCAATAGGAATGACAATGCATAATGCAGGCGTGGCCATTGCTAGAGCTAGACTCTCAGAAGTATATTTAAATAGAAGTGTTATTAATGCAGAAATATATACTCCTGCAGTAGCAATAACTGCTGGGTTTCTAGATGCCATTGTACAACCAGAAGAACTTTTAAATACCGCTATTTCTACAGCTAAATTATTTGGTGAATTAAACATGGCAGCTCATGCTAAAACCAAATTAAAAATTAGAAAACCTCACTTAAAGGCCTTGGAAAATGGTATTTTGCTAGATAAAAAAAATAGTATTAGACTTAATCCCTAATATTTTTTAAACGTTTTAATACCAGCTTTTACTTCAATATCTAAATGATTCTTTCTAGGAGTTAATGGACAAGAATACTTTGCATTATAGGCACAATAGGGGTTATATGTATTGTTAAAATTTAAAATAATAGTATTGTGTTTAATAAGATCTCCAAGCATAATATCCATATAACGACCTGCACCATAAGATTCAGACCCAGAGGTATTGTCTGTAAAAGGTAAAAAAAGGTAGTCTTTGTATTTCTCGTCTTTTAAATCATCTTGACTTTGATATATCGTAAGCGCTAATGGTTTATTTTGTAATGTGAAATTTACAACTCCAAACTCCTTGTATAAAGGAGCTCTTTCTGTTGTGGTTAGCATTTCAAAAATTGGTGCATTTTTAATTGGCGTAAACGTCGCTTTTACAATAAAAGAACTATCCACAGGAAAAAAATCGAGTCCTTTAAAATTTTTTAAATCTTTTGGAAGTAAAGGAGATGTTGTGGCATCTTTAAAACTTGCATTCAACTGCTGTTGATAGGTTGTTTTACCAATTAAAGGTCGCTTATCTTTAGAATTACAAGAAACTACAAAAAGAGTTAAAAAGAGAATTAAATATTTATTCATTAATATAAAATTATAATGTAAAAACCACAAACAGTATATAGCTTAACAACAACACAGCACCATGCATCCAATTAAGTATATTTTTTTTAGGAATAAGAACCATTGGGAGTAAAACAATAACAATAGCTAACATCCAGAAAATATCGCTAGTTAAAAGTTTTTGATCTGATAATGAAATGGGTGTAATCATTGCAGTAATTCCAATAACTGCTAAAATATTAAATATATTAGACCCAATTAAATTCCCTAAAGAAATGGCTTTTTCTTTTTTTAGTACTGCAATAATAGAAGCTGCTAATTCAGGCACACTGGTTCCAATAGACACCAGTGTTACCCCTATAACACGTTCTGTAACGCCAAATTCTAACGCTAATGCAGTTGCGCCTTTTATCAATAATTCAGAGCCAAGCCATAACCCAAAACATCCAAGGCTAAAAAAAACAAAAATCTTACTATTAGATAACTGATTTTCATCCTCTAACACAATTTCTGAATGCTTATTTTTTTGTGTTTTTAAAAGATATACAATAAAAGAAATTAATAAAGTAAATAGAAGTAAACCCTCTGGTTGATCAATTACTCGGTCATTTTCTAAAAAAACATAAAGTAGTACAGATGCAATGAGCATTACGGGCCAATTTACTTTGTAAAAATCTTTGTGAACGTGTAAGGTGCATAATAGTAAAGTTACCCCTAAAACCAAACCTAAATTTGCGATATTAGAACCTATTACATTACCCAATGTCAGGTCTGACGCTCCTGTTAAAGCAGCATTTATACTAACAATAAGTTCAGGAGCAGAGGTTGCAAAAGAAACCACTGTCATTCCAATTACAACTTTAGATATTTTTAATTTAAGAGATAAAGCAACTGCTGATTTTAATAACCAATCACCTCCAAAAATCAACAATACTAAACCTAGACCAATCCATAAAAAATTCATCAAAAAAGTTTTTGCAAAGATACAAGATTGCACTATTATATAAATTGATTCTTTTATAAAACCCATTTTAGTTTTAATAATAAATGAGATAAAAAAAGCTCTAAAAAGTTGGTTAATTTCTTACGAAGAAGAAAAATCACGGAAAATGGTTAATTTTACTTAAATTTAACGACAAAGGGAATAACAAATGCAACAAAAAGCTTTTAAAATACTAGCCAAACTAAATAAGTTAGTATTGCCTTCATTTACTAAAAAAAAATTGGATATCTCTAAAGCCTCAAAGATGCAATTGGCAATTATTGGTTGGAGAGCCTTAGTAACAATGAAATCTTTAGATTAAAAAAATATGAAAAATCAGCACATTACCGTATTTTCTGGTTCATCCATTCTCGTAAAGGGATTGCAAAACAGATTAGAGGACCACAACATAAGCGCTTTAATTAAAGACAGAGTGGAATCTGCAAGATTAGGCGGTTTTGGAGAGCATAGAACTGCGATTGAGTTACAAGTTTTAGATGTAGATATAGAAAAAGCTAAACCCATTGTAGCAGCTTATGAAAAAGAAATTAATTCTTAAAAACTCATTCTAAGATTTCTTAGTTTAAAAAAAACAGCTATATTTGCACCCGCAAAAAGGCCATGTGGCGCAACTGAATAGCGCACTTGATTACGGCTCAAGAGGTTCTAGGTTTGAATCCTAGCATGGTCACAAATTCAAAATCAATGAGTTACATTAATTTGTAACTCTTTTTTTATGCTTAAATTTTGAAAAAGGGCGCAGTACAGGGCGCAGTATCGCTCTTTTTAGTTAATTTTTATTTCAAAATTCGCACACCTTATCATGAACCACTAATCACAAATATTAGCAATAGAATCATCTATATTATCACATTTAATATAATAAAAAACACCTATATTTCTATAAGTGCCTTTTAAATGCTAATTAATTTTCTTTTTCAATATATCTTAATATTATTAAAAAATTTATCAATCCAAAAATATATTATTATTTAGACTTTTTTAGTAACATAAGTTACATTAAAATACACACGCACAATCGAGTTGTAGATTTGTACAATGAGGTGGTTTAATGGTAGGTACTTTTTTGCTTTTGGACGTTATTCGAGATGTTCCCTAATGTAGTAATCAGCATAGATAAATTCATCCAATACCCAAATAGTTGAAACTCTTTTTACTTAGAAAGCTTCCTGTTTCTTTTAGTTTCTTTCTACATTTTGATTCCCTTTGTTTCATCAAAACCCCAAACCTTAATACATTTAAAGAGTCTATGATACCGTAATGCCTTTTACGACCAATATTTCTAATTTCTTTCTTTGTTAATTTGTTTTTTTTCTTTACAATTAGTTTAAATTTCTGTCTCATAACTTCCAACTCTTCACAATCAGCATTCCTAATCTGCTCTTTTATAATATTTGGGATGTTGTAACGCTTTGTATTAAGCCAAAATTCAGAAGACCCACCACAAGAGAATAATAAAATAGTTAAAGATAGTAAGAGTAGTTTTTTCATAACAAATAGTTTTTCTCAAATATAAATATATATGACCAAACAAAAGAGAGCTATCAGACATTCTTTAATTTAACCTATTTACGAGGTTTAGAAATATCAGAATTAAAAGAGGAAGATATGCCTATGGTTTATTAGTTATATTTCATAATCTCAGCCTATCATACAATTCAACAATATTCATTCTACGTTAACCACTTACATAATAATTGCAGACTTAATAAAGCATAAAAAACCACTACATTTCTGTAAGGGTTGTATTTTAAAGTATGTCTTATTTAATTCTTTACGACCTTATAGGAATTTGTCTCTTTTGTCATTTTATCTAATGTCTTGACTATGTAAATAGCACTTGATAAAACGGATAAATCAATAGTATTGCCACTTGTTTCCATTACTTTATTTCCAGTCATATCAAATATTTCAATTTCATAATCTTTATTAGAATTTAAAGCAATTTTGGAGGTTGTTGGATTTGGAAAAAGTATTACTTTATTTAAAGGCGCTGGATTTATAGATGAAAGAGATTCATTAAAAGATGCGATATCATATTCAATAGCATTAATAAGTCCCCTTGATTGATAAGCATCGTTCAAGTCAATTACACCGTCTCCATTAGTGTCCTCGGCTTCAGATTCATCAACTATACCATCTCCATTTTGGTCTTCTCCAGAATAATAGGCTATTGCAGTAAGTGAGATTTCAGTACCTCCAGGAATTACAAACTGATATCCAGAAGTTGGGTCGTATAGAGAACTTTCGGTCTGACGAAGAACATACCAGAACTTACCTTCAGGAACTGATATATTGGTGCTTACATTATCAATATCTGTTTCAAAAATAACTGTACCATTTTTAAATGAATTATATAAAACTCCATTTCAGGCCCTTAAGTTTATTGAATTGCAATGTATAGACTTTTAAAATTTTTATTCTCCTGTATTCGATAAAATAAAAAGAAATCATCTTCTTGTAATGGTGTACGTCAACTTTTTTTGTAAAAAAATTTATAAAATAGACTTACTTTAAGTATTGTGTAATTGCAAGTCTGTGGGCAGGTATACTTTTATCATAATTTTCTACCAAAATTTCTAATATCTCAGGCTTTTCTTTACCTATTTGGCTTTTAGAGGAGTATTTAGAAACATATAAATTATATTGATGTTTTTCTTTTTCAAAAATTAAATAATGAGTTTCATTCAACTCAGTATATGCAATCTCATTATTTGAAAAAGCTTCTGAATTGTCTTTTATGAACTCTGAAAACTCATAATATTTTAGAACATTTTCCATACTTATACCAATTCTGCAGATAAACCTAATTGTAACAATTTAGAACACCTAGGTTCTAAATCTTTAAACTCGCCAGATTTTACAGTGCATTTTCCTTTGTAGTGAACTAGCATTGCACACTGCTCTGCTTGTTCTAAGTTATGATCGCATACACTAATTAAAGATTCAATTACGTGATCGAACGTGTTTACATCATCATTATGCAATACAATTTCATGCTGAAAAACCTCTTTTTCTAAGACTTCTACTTCTTCTTGAATTTTTTCTTTTGTACTCATAAATTCAAAATTACAATTTATTGTATTTTAAAGCAACCCAATTATTTCTTTCTATCGTTTTTTCTAAATTTAAATTAAATTTAGAAACTTCAGTATCTATAGTACTAATATCTTCTTTATAAAAACCACTTAATAGTAAAATACCGTTTTTATTTAAGCAATTTGTATATACTTCCATATCATTCAATAAAATATTCCTATTGATATTAGCAATAATTACATCGTATTTTTTATCGGTCAACAAAGAAGAATCACCTTCATAAACATTAATATTTGTACAATTATTGCGTTTTACATTCTCAATAGAGTTCTCATAACACCAATTATCTATATCTATAGCATCAATAGGGTTTGCACCTTTCATTTCTGCAAAAATTGCTAAAATTCCAGTTCCACACCCCATATCTAACGTTTTTTTATGCTTTAGATCTAGTGCTAGTAAATGCTGAATCATCATATGGGTAGTTTCATGATGACCAGTTCCAAAACTCATTTTTGGCTCTATAATAATATCATACTCTAAATTTGGATTCTCATGAAAAGGAGCTCTTATGCTTACCAAATCGTTTACTTGAATTGGTGTAAAGTTCTTTTCCCATTCAGCATTCCAATTGGTTTGTGCTACCTCTTTTTCTTTATAAGAAATAGAAAATTCATCTGACTTTAAAATATAAATATCTTCTAAAATATGTGCATTATAATGGTCTTTTTGAATGTAAGCAATTAAACCAGTTTCAGTTTCTACAAAACTCTCAAAACCTACAGCACCTAGCTCTGCTACTAAAATTTCTGAAACTGGTTCTTTTGGTGTTAATGTAAAAGTATATTCAATATATATATTATCCATAATAAAAAATGCATCAAGATTTAATCTTGATGCAAATTTATTGGTTTTATACTAAAGTATGTGTTTTTGCTGTGTTTAAATTGCTTTAATAATGGCTGCAAAATCTGCAGGTTTTAAAGAAGCACCTCCGATTAAACCTCCATCTACATCTTCTTTAGAAAATATTTCGTTGGCGTTTGCAGGTTTTACGCTACCTCCATATAAAATTGATACTGAATCTGCCACTTCTTGATTGTACTTTTCAGCAAGTGTTTTTCTGATGAGAGCATGCATTTCTTGCGCTTGCTCAGGGCTTGCGGTTTCTCCTGTTCCAATAGCCCAAACAGGCTCGTAAGCTAAAACAATATTTTTAAAATCTTTACTCTCTAAATGAAACAGTCCATTTTGCAATTGACTTTTTACTACTTTAAAATGGTTACCAGATTTTCTATCTTCTAATAATTCACCAAAACAAAAAATAGCCTCCATACCATTTTCTAAAACAGCGGATACTTTTTCTGCTAAAATAGCATCAGTTTCCTTAAAATATTCTCTTCTTTCAGAATGTCCTATAATTACAGATTGTACTCCAATAGATTGTAACATGTCTGCAGAAACTTCTCCTGTAAAAGCCCCATTTTTTGCTTGATGCATATTTTGTGCAGCAACTTCCATTATACTTTCTTTAGTTAATGCTAAAGCAGTTGATAAATTTATATGTGAAGGTGAAATAACAACTCGTGTGTTTTGTAATTGAAATGCTTCTATTTCTTGATGAATACCTGCTATTAGTGTTCTAGTCTCATTAACATTTATATTCATTTTCCAGTTTCCTGCTACTATTTTTTTTCTCATGGTTGTGTCTTTAAATCTAATTGTAAAATTAAGAAATGATCATTTAAATATTGTTCGAATTAAAAAATACTTACTACAACGTTTCCTTAGAGTTCTGCCAAAGCTCTCCTAATTTCCTTAGCGGTAGATTTTGTTTCATTAAACACAACAATAGCTCCTTTTTCATCAATCACCATATAGGTTGGTATCCAAGAAAGATTTATAAATTCTACAAAATCTCCTTCATTCATGCCTTTTGGTAAATTGTAATGGTCTCCTTTTAACTGGTATTTTTTTATGGCTCTTTTCCATGCTGGCTTGCTAAAATCTGTTGATAAAAATACATAAGCAACATCTGGGAATTCTTTTTGTAATGTTACTAAATCTGGAAAGCCAACAATACAGTCTTTACACCAAGAAGCCCAAACATCTATCAGAATTTTTTTTCCTTTATGTTTATAAAGAACTTCTCTTAAAGTAATCTTAGTTCCGTCTAAACCAATAAGCATCTCTAAATTTGCAGACTCTGTAAATGAGGTTGGGTATTCTTTTTTACAGCTCATTACAACCAAAAAAAACAAAACAATAATTTTTTTCATTTAAATTTAAGTTTAAAAAACAGGGATCTTTTGAGTGTTACCCATTAAAAATAGTATTTTTGTATCACTTTAAGCAAAACTAATGACAACTTCGCAACTAATAGCACAAATTAATCAAAAAAAATCTTTTTTATGTATCGGTTTAGATGTTGATTTAGAGAAGATTCCAACTCATTTATTAACTTTAGAAGATCCTATTTTTGATTTTAATAAGGCCATTATTGATGCTACACACCATTTATGCGTGGCATATAAACCAAACACCGCTTTTTATGAAGCATATGGTTTAAAAGGATGGAAATCTTTAGAGAAAACAATTCATTACCTGAATAAAAATTACCCAGAAATATATACAATAGCTGATGCTAAAAGAGGTGATATTGGAAATACCTCTACCATGTATGCAAAAGCATTTTTAGAAGATTTAGCTTTTGATTCTGTAACAGTTGCTCCTTATATGGGTAAAGATTCAGTTGAGCCATTTTTAGCTTTTAAAGATAAGCATACAATAATGTTGGCTTTAACTTCTAATGAAGGGGCTTTTGATTTTCAAACTCAAAAAATTGACAATAAAGAGCTTTATAAACAGGTTTTAGAGACCTCTAAAACATGGAAATATTCAGAAAACTTAATGTATGTTGTAGGTGCAACTAAAGCTGAATATTTTGCCGAGATTAGAAAAATAGTTCCTAAAGCCTTTTTATTAGTGCCTGGTGTTGGTGCACAAGGAGGAAACTTACAAGATGTTTGTAAATATGGTTTAACAGAGAATATTGGTTTACTTATCAATTCTTCTCGAGGAATAATTTACGCTTCTAAAAATGAAGATTTTGCAAATGCAGCTGCTTTTAAAGCAAAAGAGCTACAGCAACAAATGGAAGTAATTCTAAAATAGAAATAATGCAATTCAAAGACCAAATGGTACCATTTTTTAATTGCAAAAAACCCCCACTAGAATTGTCTGTTTGGTTCCCAGCCTAACAGAACAACCACAGAGTAATGATTATAAATGGAGCATTTTCTTCTTGGTATGGGTCTCGGTTATTAAAAGCTTTTAATTGTTTTAAAGAAATGTACACTGCACTACACCATTAACTCTCTGTCTAAATAACTAACTTGATTTATTTTTTTTAAAATTTTCATTGCTTTAAATGCAGATAAATCGCTTTTAGCTTCATCTACAAAGCGATAGCTGTTAGATTGCTCTAATAAATTGGCATATCTTTCTTTAAGATGCCTTTTGTAATTTTGGAATTGATTTTGGTAATACATAACAAATTGAGGTTTTTTTAAATCTATGAAAAAAAAACAAACTACACAACAGTTAATATACTTACAATAAATAAATTAGATGATTTTAAGCCTTTATAAGTTTAGTTATAGTAGCATTATCGTTAGTTGACGCTTTTATAAAATAAACTCCTTTTTTTAAAAAAGAGATATCATACGTGTTTATTTGAGTACTCTGAAAAAAAGTATGTACTTTTTTTCCAGTACTTGAGTAAATAATAAATTTACTGCTTAAGATGTCTGTTCCTAATTGAATAGTAAGTTGATTTTTTGTAGGATTAGGATACAGGTTAAATCCCTTTTTTTTTAAAGGAATATTAGTATTACTTAAACTTACTGATTCTTGATATACCCTAACATAATCTACTTCCATAGGGCTCTCAGTAAAATTGGCAGCAATATTTGGTAAAATAGCAACATTTAACAACAAATACTGTGGAGCATCATAAGGCCAATTTTGAATGTTTTTATTCTCAGGTGCATATTCGTAATGTTGAATCCCATCTACACTAAACCTCATCTTTGTTGCTGACCATTCTAAAGTATAGACATGAAATTCTGTAGAAGCATTACTAATACTTCTTCCTCCTTTATTTACAGTTCCTCCAAAACTAGATCTATTATGTAAGGCACTTTGCACAAAATCTTGATTAGCTCCCCAATGTTCTATAATATCTATTTCTCCACAATCTGGCCATCCAGTAGTACCTTTTGTAGCAGCCCAATAACCACCTGTTTCTGTGATATTTTGACCAAGCATCCATAATGCAGGAAAAGTACCTACACCAAATGGCATTTTTGCTCTAATTTCTACCTTACCATAAGTAAAAGCATATTTAGAATTCAATCTTGCAGAAGTATAATTTTTAGTTACTCCATTATTTGAATAGATCTCTTTTTTAGCTAAAATTTTTAAAGTACCGTTACTTACATAAGAATTATCGATACGACCTGTATAATGCTGAATTTCTCCATTTGCCCAAGATTGACCATTAATAATAGGATAGGTTTGTTTAAACCATTTAGAGTTATCTAAATCTGTAACAACACCTGTTTGCCCATCAAATTCATCAGACCAAACTAAATTATCATAAACTGGCTCATCATTATCTACAGCTATAGTTCCGTCATACAAAAAATCATCTATATATGCAGTAACTCTATCAGTATTGTTTTCTCCATTAACCTGTAGAACAACCCTATTAAAATCATTTCTGTTTATGGGTTGTTGGGAATTCGGATCAAAATTACTGTAAACGTCATCTTTAAAGTTAAAGGTTACCGTTTGCCATTGATTCAGTGCTATAGATTTTATAATCTCAGTTTGTGAGGTCCAAGGTTCATTTAACGTATTATTTTGTAATTTAAGAGATACCTGGTTGGTTTGAGAACCAGTAACACTTACTGCTGGAACATAGATTTTAAATGTAAATGTGTACTTTTCTGAAAAGTCAAAATTTTCATCTACATCAAATCTAATATTTGCATATTGTCCGCCAACATCTTTATATTCTAATACTGTATTTGAAGTATTGACACCTTCTTTATAAGGATTATTTAACCTTGCATTAATGTTGGCATTGTCTCCAAACCAAGAAGAAATTGTTCCATTTCCCTCAAAATCATCTTCGACAGTTTGTTGCCCTCTAAGTTGGTAACTAGCTAAAAATAAAATAGTAAAAATTAAAAATCTCATAAAAGTGCTAAGTGTTGCATTATATCGTAAAGTTACAACCAGAAATTTAAATTTAATAAATAAGTTACCTATATAAAAACCATACAAATTAGATGATTATATTTTAAAATACTAATAAACAGGTAGTTAAAAAAATGAAACTATTTAAAGCTATCTGTTTTCTTATCATAACCATAAGGGCAATGTTTACAGCCGCTTTTACAACAATGACCTCTCTTTAAATGAAATTGTGCTGTAAAAACTTTATAACCTTGTTCATTTAAGTAAAAATCGCCTTCCTCTATGGGTATTCTTTTTTTAAACATATTACAAAAATAGCCTATCGAAATGTAAATTGTTACGCTTTTAAAATATTTAAAACTTTACTGTAAAACTGAAAACTCGATACTTGAGTCTGTAAAAACAGTATGAGTTTGAGTTTTAAAATCAGCTTCATCTGCTTTATAGATATTATCTACATAAGTTTGCGGATTTAAATCTATTAGAGGAAACCAAGTACTTTGGACTTGAATTTGTACTTTATGTCTTTTTTTAAACGTATGAAAAACATCCTGTAATTTAATATTTACTGCTGTTTTTTTATTTGGTGTAAATGGCTCTGGATTTTCAAAACTATTTCTAAATCTTCCTCTTAAAACTTCACTTCTTACCATTAAGTGATAGTTACTCATTTTAAGATGGTCTTGTAACGTTTCATTATCTTCTTCTACATCTGAAGGATGAACATCTATAACCTTAACAATCCAATCTGCAGCTGTACCTGTTGTAGCAACTTTTAACTTTGCTAAAACATCACCAGCCAAAGTAAAATCTTCGTCTAAAACATTAGTTTCAAAAACCAAAACATCTGGTCTTCTTGCGGCAAAACGTTGATCATCTGTCATATATTTTCTTGGTGTAAAAACCGTTTTAATATCTTCTGAATAAGGTACAGGTCTTTTAACATCACTAATAAATTTAATTCCTTTAGTTGATTGTTTACTGTTAATTAGTTGTTGATCTTCGGATAAAAACCAGTCTTGTTTTACCACATTTTTAGGTGGCCAAGAATCATAAGACTTCCATTCTTTTATACCCGAATCAAAAACATAAGCTTCTGGCAAACCAGAGTTTTTATCTCCTGAACCTTTTAAGAAATGATTAAAGAATTTAGTTTCTATATCTGATTGATATTTTAAAGAGATAGAGTCTCCAAAATAATAATTACCTACAGTATTTCTTTCTGTATTTCTAGACCATTTTCCATGATCCCAAGGTCCAAAAACCATTGTGTTGTAATTACCTTCTCCATTTTTTTCTATGCCTTTATATGTTTCTAATGGACCATACAAATCTTCTGCATCAAACCATCCACCAACAATCATAGTTGCTACTGTACTAGGTACTTTATCTAAATGCTGAATGATACCTTTACTTTGCCAAACAGAATCGTAATTTGGATGTTCTACAATTTCTTTCCAAAAGAAATCGTCTATTTTATCTTTAGAAACTGTAGCATTTACATCTAATTTATCATATTGAAAATAATCGTTTAAGTTTTTTAATGGTCCTTTGTCTAAGAAAAATTGATATTGGTCTTGAGAATTCATTTTTGGAAAGGAATACCAAGCAGAATCTGTAGGTGTATCTTTATACGTACCAAACAAAGAAATTGCTCTAAAATAACTCAATAAAAAGGCTCCATTATGATGAAAATCGTCAAAAAAGAAATCACCAATACATGCCTGTGGAGAAGCAGCTTTTAAAGCAGGATGTGCATCTATAGTAGAAATTGTTGCATAATGCCCAGGATAAGATATACCCCAAGTACCTACTTTACCATTATTATTTTCTACATTATTAATAAGCCAATCTATAGTATCATAGGTGTCAGAGACTTCATCTGATTGATTTTCTGCTTTATTCGGAATGTAAGCACGCATATTATCGTAAACTCCTTCACTCATCCATCTTCCTCTTACATCTTGATATACAAAAATATAACCATCTTTCATTAAATGTGTATTCGGACCAATTTTACTTTTCATAGCTGTCCCATAAGGTTTAGAACTGTATGGTGTTCTTTGCATTAAAATAGGGTATACTTTAGAGGTGTTTTTAGGAGTATAAATAGTTGTATGCAACTTAATGCCGTCTCTCATAGTAATAGCTACCTCTTGTTTTGTATAATTATTTTGTACATAAGTATCTTTTTCATTTAGTTCTTTCTGATTTATATTACAAGAAGAAAAAAGAAGAAATACTGTAAAATAGAAAAGTAATTTTATTTTCATAATAAGGGATTGAATTGTTTGCTAAAGCTACAAAAAGTAAATGATATGATATAAATTATAATAAGCAATTGATTTTTATTTAACGATACATTAAGAATTATACTTCTATTTTTATTTTTATTACATTTTTAAATTAATTATTTTTGTTTGTATAATTTTTTAAACTTTAAATTATGAAAACTTCAATATTTACTTTGTTTGTGTGTGCTTTTTTATCACTATCTAGTTTTTCTCAAAAAAACAGTGATTCAGTAAAAGTGGGTGATATTTTTACAATTGCGAAAGTTGAAATGAATAATTACAAGCATATTAAATTTCCTAAAGATAATTTTATCATTAAAAAAGGAGGTATTGCAAATTATAAAAATATCGTAAACCAAAAGGTTAAGATTACAGCATTAGAAGAAAAAAAGAACGGAAAAACACAAGCTACAATTCAACTTACCTCAGGTCGTTCTTTTTTTAAAAGTCACAAATACATAAAAGTAGATTTAAAAAAAGCATTATCTAGCAAAGAGCTTATTTAACGCATGCATTAAACATTTAGAGTATACAGTTATCTTGTACTCCTAAAATTAATTAGTACTTTTACTTTAAATGAAAACTTTTAGATGTTAGACTTTATAGACTTCTCTTTTTTAGATGTGCTTGATATTTTATTAGTAGCTACATTACTCTACTATATTTACAAACTTCTAAAAGGTACTGTTGCTATAAATATTTTTATTGGAATTGCATTAATCTTTTTAATCTGGAAAATCACGCAGGCATTAAAAATGGAAATGCTAAGTGGTATTCTTGGATATCTTCTTTCTGGAGGTGTCATTGCACTTATTATTGTTTTTCAGCAAGAAATAAGAAAATTTCTTTTAATGATAGGAACTACAAACTTCTCTACTAAAAGAAACTTTTTTAAACAGTTGAAATTTTTGCAATCAGAAATTACTTCAGAAATTGATACAGATCAAATTTTAAATGCTTGCAATAGTATGTCTAGATCTAAAACTGGGGCACTAATTGTTGTTGAAAGAACAAATAATCTAGACTTTTTAATTAATACTGGTGATGCTATGAATGCGCTTGTAAATGAAGTAATTTTAGAGAGCATCTTCTATAAAAATAGTCCTTTACATGATGGTGCTACTATAATAAGAGATAACTATATAGTTGCTACTAGGGTTATTCTACCCATTTCTGATAGCACAAAAATTCCTTCTCGTTTTGGTTTGAGGCATAGAGCAGCAATTGGAGTTAGCGAAAAAACAGATGCTGTTTGTATTTTAGTTTCTGAAGAAACAGGAGAAATCTCTTATATTAAAGACGGAGAGTTTGTATTATATAATTCTAAAAAAGAATTGAATGAAAAACTTAAAAATGATTTGGCATAATTAAGAAGCCTTATCTACACTAAACTGTTTTTCATAAAGATTTTTATAATACCCAGAGTCTTTTTGTAATAGTACTTCATGCGTGCCTTGCTCTACAATTAAACCCTTGTCCATTACTATTATTTTATCAGCTTGCTTTATTGTTGCTAATCGATGAGCTATAACAATAGACGTTCTTCCTTTGGTAATAGTTTCTGTAGCATACTGAATCATTTGTTCTGAGTGAGAATCTATAGAAGACGTTGCTTCATCTAGGATAAGTATGCTTGGTTTGCTTACGTAAGCTCTTAAAAAAGCAATAAGTTGTCTTTGCCCAGAAGATAACATTGCACCCCTCTCTTTTACATTATAATGATACCCACCTGGAAGCGATTCTATAAACTCGTGAATTCCTATTTTTTTTGCTGCCTCTTTTACGTAATCTAAAGAAATAGAGGTGTTTTTTAGAGTAATATTATTTAAAATAGAATCTGAAAATAAGAAAACATCTTGCAATACAATTGCAACCTGGTCTCTTAAGCTTTCTAAATCATAATTCGAAACAGAAACTTCGTCTACTTCAATGGTTCCTGAATCTATCTCATAAAAACGATTAATTAAGTTTATTATGGTAGATTTACCTGCACCTGTAGCACCTACAATTGCTATGGTTTGTCCACTATTTACCGATAAAGAAATTCCCTTTAGTACTTCTTCACCCTTTATATAAGAGAAATGTACGTTTTTAAAAACAATACTACCTTTTAAATTTTCCGCTAAAAATGTTCCGTTTTTATCTATAGTACTTTGTGTATCTATTACCTTAAAGACACGTTCTCCTGCAACAATACCCATTTGCAACTGGTTAAACTTATCTGCAATTTGACGCAAAGGCCTAAATAACATTTGGGCAAACTGAATAAACCCCATAATCATACCTACAGAAATACCCGTGTTTTTTATAGCTTGTCCACCTCCAAACCAAACAATTAGACCAATACCAATAGAAGATAAAATTTCTGCAATAGGAAAAAACACAGAATAATACCAAATGGCTTTTATATATGCTTTTTTATGTTTTTGGTTAATTTCTTTAAAATTTTGATACTCTATATTCTCTCTGTTAAAAAGCTGTACGATTTTCATACCTGTAACACGCTCTTGAACAAAACCATTTAAATTAGCGACTTGATTCCTAACCTCCTGAAAAGTCTCTTTTATAGCTACTTGAAAAAGTTTAGTGGCATAAATTAATATAGGAAGTATTAATAAAGTTATTGCTGCTAACTTCCAATTTAAGACTAACATGATTATAGTTACAGCAAACATTTTTAAGATATCACTCAGTATTGTGAAAACCCCATTACTAAAAAAAGCGGCTATTGTTTCTATATCAGAAACTACACGAGTAACTAATTTACCAACTGAATTTTTATCGAAATAAGACATTTTAAATTGTAAAATATGTCTAAAGATTTTTGCTCTTATATCTCTTATGATATGTTGTCCTACCCAGTTTGCAAAGTAAATGAATGTAAACTGAAGCATCACTTCTATTAAAAGAACTCCTAACATTAATAAGCTATAATTCAATAAACCTACCTTGTTTTTAGTGAGTATGTATTCATCTACGGTGTTAATTAGAATATAAGGAGACAACACCGAAAATAACGCAAGTAAAATGGTAGAAGAAGACGCAATAAAAAAATATAATTTATAACGTTTTGCAAAAGACATTAGCCTTTTAAAAATCTTCATATCAAAAGCATTCCCTGAATTTTCTGCCAAAATTTAATAATTTATATGTGTTAAAAACAATCCTTTTGCAGGTACTGAAAGCCCGGCATTGCCTCTATTTTTGCTTTCTATAATTTTTTTAAAATCTTGCACTGTAATCTTACCAAACCCTACGTCCAACAATGTTCCTACAATAGCTCTTACCATATTTCTTAGAAAACGATTGGCAGTAATATGAAAAGTAAGTTCATCTCCTTTTTGTTCCCAATAAGCAATAGTTACGTTACAATTATAAGTATGGACGTCTGTTTTTACTTTAGAAAAAGTTTGGAAATCTGTATACTCTAATAACAATTTAGCTGCAGTATTCATTACAACAACATCTGGTTTTTGTGAGTGAATTTGCCAAGCAAAATCTAATAAAAAAGGATTTCTTCCTAACCATATTTTATATTCATAGCTTCTAGAAATCGCATCAAAACGAGCATGTTTGTCATCTGCAACTAGAAACACATTCTTTACAACAATATCTTTAGGTAAAATTGCATTAAACTTAAAGGCAAAATTAGTTTCTAAACGAAAAGTACAATCAAAATGTGCATACATTTCTGAGGCATGAACACCAGTATCAGTTCTTCCAGCACCTACTACTGTAATTTCTTTTTGGAGAATGGTACTTAAAGCTGAATTCAGTTTTTCTTGGACTGAAATTACATCAGGTTGAATTTGCCACCCATGATAGTTTTTTCCATTATAAGAAAGTGCTATAAAATACCTCAAGAATTATCTTTTTTTAGACCTTTCAAAATTACGGAATTTATTTTGTTATCCTTACTTTTGGTTAGGTTTGCCATTTAAATTTTTCTTAAGATGTTACTTCATGAAAAAGATACTATTACTTTCTGACACCCATAGCTACATAGACAACCAAATCCTAAAATTTGTGAAGCAAGCAGATGAAGTCTGGCATGCTGGAGATATTGGCTCTTTAGAAGTAACAGATACACTTAAAACAATAAAACCGCTACGTGCTGTCTTTGGAAATATTGATGATAAAGATGCTAGGTCTGAATTTGATTTAGATTTAAAATTTACTATAGAAGAAGTTAGCGTTTGGATAACTCATATTGGAGGTTACCCCAATAAATACAACCAAAGAATACGTAAAGAAATCAGTCAAAATCCACCAAAAATATTTATTTCAGGGCATTCTCACGTTTTAAAAGTAGTTTATGATAAGAAATTACAATTGTTACACCTTAATCCAGGCGCTGCAGGAAAACATGGATTTCACAAATTAAGAACCATGTTGCGATTTGAATTAGATGCTGGAAATATTAAAAATATGGAAATTATTGAATTGGGAAAACGTGGTATTTAACAGAGTTTAAACACACTACTTAAAATACAAAAAACCGAGAATAAATTCTCGGTTCTTTTCGCACTAAATATACTATCTACTAGAATTATCGTAACCTATCTACAGATTTCACAAGATCTTCATCCTTTTTAATAGCCTTATTTGCCAAAACAATAAGCAATACGACCAAAACTGGTAAGAACATCCCAATACCTTTCTCAGAAACTACTGTTTCTCCAGATAAATTTAGAGATAAATACATCAATAAGCCTAATAAAAAAAGGTTTATCAAAATTATAACACGTCCAATTACAAATTGTAATTTTCTGTTTTTAAATAAAAACAATGCAACAAATGATAGTATTGCAGACGCTAAAAACAATAGAGGAATAACTTTAAAAAACAATGCCTCCTTTAAAAACAAATCTACAACAAATATTTTCTCTTTAATTGTATTCCACAAATTAAATACAAAAATTAGTCCTCCAGAAACAATAGATGCTAACAGTAAATAGATGCTTTGTATTCTTTGAATCATTCTTATTAATTAGTTTACAAAAATAGAATTTCTTTTTAAAAAAAGAAAAACTTAGAAGTGAAAAAAAAAGTATATATTTGTAATATAATACCCACACAAATAAAACTTGTATAGTACTATATATAAGTAAAAACATCTTAAAATAATTTCAAAAATCTTAAAATCTTAAGATATATCATAACCTAATCATCATATTAAATGTTCGAAATTTCTGAACTGAAAGCAAAGACTCTCGCAGATTTGCAAAAAGTTGCCAAGTCTATAGGACTTACTAAAACTAGCCAATTAAAAAAACTAGATCTTGTTTATCAAATATTAGATACTCAAGCTGCAAATCCCGCTGCCGAAAAAAGCACAGAACCAGTTGCAACTGTGGCAAAATCTGAAAAGCCAAAAAGAAAAAGAGTGGTAAAAAAGACAAGCTCTTCTACTCCAAAAACAACAGAAGCTCCAATTTCTGCAGAAGCAAAAAATACAGAGAATATAAGTACTAAGCCAATTCAAAAAGAAGAGGTAAAAGAAGCTCCTGTAAAAGAAAAAAGTGCAACTGTTAAAAATAAACCCGCAGAGCGAAAAATAGATACTAAAGAGAAGGAACAAAAACCTACTCATAAAAATGTATCTCGCAACAATAATCCACAGCGAAATAACAATCAAAAAAATAACAACAAACCAGCTAGAGATAAAAATAACACCAACAGAAATCACAATAAATCTGGGAACAGATATAAAGATCCTGATTTTGAATTTGATGGTATTATAGAAAGTGAAGGAGTGCTAGAAATGATGCCAGATGGATATGGTTTCTTACGCTCTTCTGACTACAATTATTTATCTTCTCCTGATGATATTTATGTATCTCAATCTCAAATTAAATTATTTGGTTTAAAAACTGGAGATACAGTTAGAGGTAATGTAAGGCCTCCTAAAGAGGGCGAAAAATATTTCCCACTAATTAGGGTTTCTAAGATTAATGGTTTAAACCCTAACGTAGTTAGAGATCGTGTTTCTTTTGAGCATTTAACACCTTTATTTCCTCAAGAAAAATTTAACTTAGCTGAGAAAGGAGCTTCGCTATCAACTAGAATTATAGACTTATTTTCTCCTATTGGAAAAGGACAAAGAGGTATGATTGTAGCACAGCCTAAGACAGGTAAAACCATGTTACTAAAAGATGTGGCTAATGCTATTGCTGCCAATCATCCAGAAGTATATCAAATTGTATTATTAATTGATGAACGTCCAGAAGAGGTTACTGACATGCAAAGAAGTGTTCGTGGAGAAGTTGTTGCTTCTACATTTGATGAACCTGCAGATAAACATGTACGTGTAGCAAATATTGTTTTAGAAAAAGCAAAACGTTTGGTAGAGTGTGGGCATGATGTAGTTATATTGTTAGATTCTATTACCCGTTTAGCAAGAGCTTATAATACTGTAGCTCCTGCTTCTGGAAAAATACTTTCTGGAGGTATTGACGCTAACGCATTACATAAGCCAAAACGTTTCTTTGGAGCTGCAAGAAATATAGAAAATGGAGGTTCTTTAACCATTATTGCAACTGCACTTACAGAAACTGGCTCTAAAATGGATGAAGTTATCTTTGAAGAATTTAAAGGAACAGGTAACATGGAACTTCAGCTAGAAAGAAATATATCTAACAGACGTATTTACCCTGCTATAGATCTTATTAAATCGTCTACAAGACGTGATGATTTATTATTGGATGAAAAGACAGTACAAAGAATGTGGGTACTGCGTAAATACCTTGCTGATATGAATCCAATAGAAGCAATGGAATTTATTAATGAAAGAATAAAATTCTCTAAAAATAATGATGAGTTTTTAATCTCTATGAATGGATAAGCTCTTTTAACAAAAACTTAAAAAGCCTTTTTGATGATGTTTTCAAAAAGGTTTTTTTATACACACTATCCAAATTAGATAGCAGAATATACTAGGTACAAAAAAATCCGTTCAATTGATTTGCACGGATTTTTATATTTAGTAGAAATTTTAATTACTATACATGAAAGCTCTATTGTCTTCTACATCAGATGCTTTCTTTATAGCCTCATACATTTTAAATGTTTGTCTTTTTCTTGCCTCAGCGATTCGTTTTCTGTTAGCATCGTAATTAGGAAGAGCTGTTGGGCTTTCTTTGCTTTTTAGTATAAAAGCAAAAACACCTCTATTACCTTCTATTTTGTTGTAAACTTTACCAATTTCAGCGTTATACATAGCTCCTACTACTTTAGGGGCTACCCCAACACCTGAAAGTGTAGGACTTTTTAAGGTAATATTATTTGCTGTTCTTACACTAGATCCTGCAGATTTTGCAATTTCTTCTAAAGCAGCACCATTAAACTTTTCTAAAAGTATTGCTGCTTTTTTCTCATTCATTAAGATTGGTCTTACTTTGCTTGTTGCTTTATTTACAGACATTAATCCTTTTTCTTCTTTGCCTGTTAAGAATGCTACAACGTGGCTACCTTCTAAATCAAAACGTTTAAAGTCATTAACGCTAATTTCATTGCTAAATGTCCAACTTACAATTTGTCTTTCATTTCCAATACCAGGAACATTTTCATCCAAAGCTTTTAAACCAACAGCTGGCCTAGGCTTGTAACTTAATTGTTTTGCTGCGTCAAAGAAATTATCTGCTTTTGAAACTGCTAAGGCAAATTCCTCTGCCTGTCTAAATACAGCGTTTTCAGTTTCTTCAGAAGGAACAATATTTTTAGTATAAGTTGCTAATTTTACAACTTTCTGTTTGTTCTTTTGACCATCAATTTTAATTACATGAAAACCGAATGGGGATTTTACAACACCCATGTCTCCTTTTTTACCTTCAAATGTGAAGTCTCTAAAAGCGGGTGTCATTCTATTATAATTAAACCAATCATATACACCACCTTTTTGCGCAGAGCCTTGATCTGAAGAGAATTCTTTTGCTAAATCGGAAAATTTACTTCTTCTTCTTTTTACAACCGACAATAAACTATCTGCTAACTGCTTCGCTTCTTCCTCTGTTCTTGTAACTTCAGGAGCAACTCTTTGTGCTCCAAGAAAAGGAATTAAAATATGACTTGCTTTTACAGAATCTGGGAATTGTACTACTTCTGTAACTTTAGATAATTTTATTGCCTTTAAATCTTTATACGGCCCTACAATGTCTCCTTTGTTTGCTTCGAAAATAGCATCTGTTATAAGTGCATTTAGATTACTTTTAAACTGATAACCTGTATTTAAATTAGTATCAGAATCGTTTTCAGATAAAAACAAAGCATCATTTTCAGTAACTTTAAAATCTTCTTTTAAACCTGCTATATTATCCATTATTGCTTGCTCGTCTTCTTGTGTGGCTAAAATATCAAATTTAACATAAGAAATATCTCTAGAAGCTTCTACTTGAAACTGATCTTTATGACTTTTAATGTACGCTTCAATATCTGATTTTTTTAATTTTATTAAACTATCTGCTACAGAAGTATAAGGCACATAAACAAACTGGCCATTTAATTTAGTATTATTTACTAAGTATTGCATTTCACCCTCTTTTAAAGAAGCTCCTAAACCTGCAGTAACTAAATTGTTAAAAGTACTAGTCTGCGCATTGTCTCTTAATTGATTCATGTAAGAAGACCACTGGGCCCACAATTGTGCATTGTTTTCTTTTGTATCTGCTAAGAATTGTTTGAACTTATTTTCATCGAACATGCCCACTTCGTTTTGGTATTGTGGATTGTTTTGCACAAAAGGTGCATTTACAATCTCGTTCCAAATATCTGCTTCTCCGATAGTAATACCAGCCTTATCTAACTGATTTTTATATACTTTTTTTCTAACAATATTTTCCCAAACTGTTTTTGCAGCTTGCATTTCAGAAATACTACCTCCTGCTTGTTTCTTGTAACTTTCTAATTCATTTGCAAATTCTTGTCTAGAAATAGCTTCTCCATCTACCTCACCCACTTCATTTACTTTACTAGAATTGAAAAAATCACCAAGAGTTGATGGATCTAATACAAAAGCAAAAAGTGCTAATCCAATAATGATGATTAAGAACATTGATCGTTCTCTAATTTTTGATAAAACTGCCATATGATTTTTAAATTAATTTCAGTGGGCGAATATACATTTTTACTTTTTATATTGCAACCCAATGACTACTTATTAGTAGCTTGTTACATTTTTTACTCCATCTAAAAAGTAAGCAATATATTATGTTTCTTGATCGGAAACCTCTAAAGAGACCTCGTTAATCTTTGCTCCGCTCATTTTTAATATTTTAATTTCAAAATTATCTATTTCCAATACTTCTTTTTCATCAGGAATGTTTTCTGTATGCTCTATAATATATCCTCCTAATGTTTCGTAGGCCTCTGATTTTGGTATATTTAAATCGTACTCCTCATTTAAATAATCAACTTCTAACCTTGCTGAAAAGTTAAACATTTTTTCACTAATTTTTTTTTCTAGGAATTCTTGAGAATCATGTTCGTCTTCTATTTCGCCAAACAACTCCTCTACAATATCTTCTACTGTGATCATACCTGAAGTTCCTCCGTATTCATCAACCACTATAGCTACACTTTTTCTTTTTTTCATTAACGTGTTTAAAATATCGTTAATCATCATAGATTCTGGAACAATTTCTAAAGGAAGTAAAATAGATTTTATAGTTTTTGGTTTTTTAAACAACTCGAAAGCATTTACATAACCTAATACATCATCTAAAGATGTTTTATAAACCAATATTTTAGATAAACCCGTTTCTATAAATAACTTTTTAAGGTTGGGAACAGTTTCATGAATTTCTACAGCAACCATTTCTGTTCTTGGCACCATCACCTCTCTAGCCTTTACATTTTGAAAAATTAAAGCGTTTTGAAAAATTTGTATTTCTGAATCTACTTCTTCATCATTACCTGTTTCTAATTGCTCATTTATATAATTACCTAATTCTTCTTTACTGAATTCCGTTTGCTGTTCGTCTGATTTTGTCTTAAAAAAAACACGTAAAAAAAAGTCTGAGATTAGGGTTATAAATTCTGAAAAAAAATGAAAAATATAGTAAAAAACATAAGCAGGTACAGCAAATATTTTCAGAACTTCATTTGCATATATTCTAAATATAGCCTTAGGTAAAAACTCTGCAGTAATTAATATAATAATTGTAGATACTATAGTTTGCAAAACCAATACAGTAAATTCATTATACCCTTCTAAAGGAAATATCTTAAGAAGTATACTCCCCATATAATAACTATAAATTACCAAAGAAATGTTATTACCTACTAACATTGTAGTAATAAACTTAGATGATTTTTGAGTTATTATAGTTAATATTTTAGGAATAAAACCATCTCTCTTTTTCTCTAATTCGATATGCATTTTATTAGCAGAAACAAATGCAATTTCCATACCTGAAAAAAAAGCAGATAATAAAATAGATACTAAGATGATAATGAGTTCTACCTCCATTATGAAAAATGCGTATTATTTCTGTTGTTTGTTTCTTTTTTCTACTTTTTTTCTAAAATGTCTTTTAAAGAAAAAGACTAATGTAATAAAAATAGAAAAACCTAAAAGTAAATATGCTTTTTCTCTTTCTGAATTAAAACGAACAATCCCCTCTATTAAACATATAATAGCAACAATTAAATATCCGTATTGAAAAAATTTCCAAAGTTTTGTCATTGTTTAGTTTTCTGAAGTTTCTAATTTTCCTGTTATTTTTTTGGCTAAATGTTTAGATAAATTGTCTTTAGACTCAAAACCAACTCCAAAGATAGTATCATTCTCTTTGGTAAGTGTAAAAGGTTTTTCTGATACAAAGTAGCTTGTTTTTTGATCCCAAAATAATTGCTCTGTAACTAATTTAGAGAAATCTGAATGATTTTTTACAACAACATGCCCACGAATTTCTGAAACTGAAGTTTTAGAATAAGTAATTGCATAATCTCCTGTAATAGTTACTGAATCTAGTCCATTATTCTCAAAATTTATAATTTTAATTCCGTCTGGAAACTCGCTATATGGGTGTGCTTTTCTGTTGCTAAAATCTAACATTCTATTGGTTATTAATTTTGAAGTTATAAAACCAGAATCTTTGTAGGTATGGTAAATATTTTTAGCGGTACCAACTGGCAGATTTTTATCGGCTAAAAAATCTCTAGCGGACTTACTGCTGTTAGAACAAGAAAAAAGTACTACTGTTCCTAGACAAACAGCAGTACTTTTTAAAAATAATGTAACAAGTTTTTTCATATCTAGTCGCTTGAAGCAACCTTAACAGTCTCTCCAATCCAACATTTTATGGTATGAGAAGCGCCTATTTGAGCACCTTGCGTAAAAATAACTTTTTTACTTGGCAAATTAGCCTTGTAACTTCTAATATATCTTCTTGCATTTGAAGAAATACTAGGATCTACTCTTGCAGCAACTTGTGCTTGTCTTAAAGCAGCTGCATAAACCATTCTTTTTTCAAACTCATCAGTTCCACAAGTGTTAACGCTAGATTGATATAAGCTTGCTATTAATAAATACGCTCTTCCGTAATTTGGATTAAATTTTAAAGCCTCTCTTGCCAAACTTCTAGCTTTAGATAATTGTCCTCTAGATTTTGCAGCTTGTGCAAATTTTAATTTATACTTTGCCTTTTTAATAGGATCTGTTTCTAAGTTAAATGCTTTCTCTCTCATTTCTGCTGCTCCACTAGCATCACCATTTTTTTCTAAAATACCAGCATAAAAGGTATATGAATCTGGAGATGGAGTAGCTTCTGCATAAGCTTTTGCTAACTTTTCATACATTGGCACTTCTTGACATTCTTTTTCAAACATTCTAGATACTGCTCTACGTAACCAAATTGAGTTTGTTTTATTCGCTTCGAAATCTCTTTCATATAAAGGCACTAATCTTTCGCAAGTTGCTATTTCAGAAATCATATTATCTAAACCTCCTTCAACTTGTCCTAAAGCTTTAGAATTCACAGTATAAGCATAAATTTTCTTTTTATTTCTAATTGTATCTACACTTAGTTTTCTTAATTGAGCAGCATAATTATCTAGCTTCTTGTTTACATTCTCTAACACATCATCATATGTATCAAAAACCTTTTGAGGGTTAGTATCTTTATTTCTATCTGTAACTCCCTGAAAGTAAACATACAAGTTTTTTACTCCCATTTTTGTTGGATCTATAGTATAAGCTTTTTCTAAAATAGAAAAAATCTCATCATCTGTAGACAATTTATTTTTCATTAAATAACTCGCATAATCACTATGTACTTTAGCAGGATTTTTCTTTGGAAAGTACTGCAATCTTTGCTCATAAATTCTTTTTGCTAAAACAGGATCTTTCTTTGCTTTTTCTGCAAGATCAGAACCGTATTTGTAAATATTTACAGATAAATCTTGGCAATTATCTAGTAAATAAGTAAGATTTATTAAAGCATCATCATATTTTTTCGAGTTAAAATCTCCTTTAAAAAGGTTGTATTTAATTTGACACTCTCTTTTTGCATCTTCCTGGGCATTAGTTTTGGCAGCGATAAATATTAAGCTTACTGCTAGTAAAAACGTAATTTTCTTCATTATGATTGTTTTAATTTTAATCTATTCTTCTTTTTATAAACCAAGCGTCAGACAAAGATAAACTTAATCTAAAATTAAAATAATTTTCTTGTATTAAATTATTTTCCAAGGTTCCTCTTTTTCCAAATTCAAATCCAGCATTTACAGTAGATAAACGCTTTAATGGTAAACCTAGGCCAAAAGATATGCCAAAGTCTTTAATTTCTGTAAAATTTGAGTTAGCACCTGTACCATTTACCAATAAACCTGTATTTTCTATTCGTACACCTGCCCTGTAAGTTACTCTCTTCCAGTAACTAGAGATAGAATTTATTTTTGGTAAATAATACCCTCCTACAGATATTCTATTTGAATTTCCGTAGCTATACGCGCTATTTGTATTAGCAAGTAATCCACTGGTTGTAAAAGCATCTTGACTTTCATACTCTAACCCAGCGTACCATTTATCTAATTTCCCAAGACCAATACCAAATGTAGATTTTATTGGCATTACAAATTGACCGTTAATATTTCCAATAGAAATAGTATCTCTTGGTGATTCATTTCCGCCAGAAACAAAAATTAGAGAATATAAATAATCTTTACCTGTAACATTTAAATCGTTTGCTAATTTTACTGTTGCTCCGAGATCTAATGCTAAATTATTTTTAAATTCTTTTTTATACTGTGCTCCAAACTTTACTGCACCACCTCTAATAGCCGTTTGCTCATTGTATTTTGTGGCCAAAGAAACATCATCTCTTTGATTAATAATGTTATTCTCTACATTTCCAAAACTAAAATCTACCTCTACCCCTAGAGATAAATTCTTTACAGGAGTAAATCCAAAAGTACCATACAATCTATTAATACCACCATTCCCATTATACACGGTTATTTCAGAGGTACTTCCGTCTGTGTTTAATACGGCATTGTTTAAAGAATATCCTACAGAAGAAAAAGGTTGTAATCCAATAGAAAAACCTGCCTTCTTACCCATTGGAACTGCTAAGGCAACATAAGAAATACTAGTAGAAGTACTATTTTGACTAGAACCTGACGTCTTTATCGTTAAATCATTATTCAATAGACCAAAACCATAAGTTGTGTATCGTAGGCTTGCAGTAGCAGCTGGATTGGTGAAATTCAAATATTTGTAGTGGTTAAAAGCCACTCCAATGCCTCCCATAGAATTCTGAATTACGGTATTGGTGTTAAATTCTTCACCCACTCCAAAATAAGAATAAGGAGATGAATTAGATCTTTGGGCCATGAAGCTTGATGAAGCAAATAATAAAATAATGGCTACAATCTTTCTAATCATTTGTTATTGTTAAAAATAAGTATTCTATTTAATCCTTCTAGGAGAAAATTTTGATTGGCAAATATGCTACTTTTTAATTGTTTTGACAAGAAATTTGTATCTCCTCCTGTTAAAACAACTGTTAAATCTAAATATTTGTTTTTGTACTGAGAGATAACGCCATCAATTTCCTGTACGACACCATTAACTACTCCAGAATGGATACTTTCTTCTGTACTGTTGCCAATAAATTGATTTGGTGTTGTAACATCTAGTAATGGTAATTTTGAAGTAAAATGATTTAAAGATTTGTATCTCATTTCTACACCTAGAGAAATTGCACCTCCAAGATACTTCTTTTTTTTATCAACAAAATCAAAGGTAATGCATGTGCCTGCATCTATAATAAGTACATTTTGACTCTCATATTGCAAAACTGCACTAAAAACGAGGGCTAACCTATCTAAGCCTAATGTATGAGGAGTAGCATAAGCATTAGTAAATGGTAATTTCATTAAAGAATTTACTCTTGTTAATCTGACAATTTTATTGATTTCTTCTAGAACTTCTTGAGAAACTGATGCTACATTTGCAATTATAGCCTCTTTAATTTTATGCGTTTTGAATATTTTCTTGAGTTTTGTAATTATTTCTTCTCTTTTAAAATATTCAATTACCACAAGCTTATTCTCCTCAAAAACAGCTGTTTTTACCCTTGTATTACCAATATCGATTGCTAAATTCATTCTTGAAATTTAATGAATTTCAAAAATACAACACATTTTTTTCAAATTTATGTAGGAGATGTAAAAAAACATTTTATATTTGCATCCGCTAATGGTACTGGTACCTTAGCTCAGTTGGTAGAGCAAAGGACTGAAAATCCTTGTGTCCCTGGTTCGATTCCTGGAGGTACCACAAAATTACCCCGTAACTCATTTATAAACAATGATTTACGGGTTTTTTGGTTTTTGGGGTTGCTCGAGAGGTTGCTCGGGAGGTATAAAAAGATAATTATAAAGTAGTTATATTGTTTTCTAAAAGTAAAGTTACTGGTTACTTAAGTGAAATATGAAACAAAGAATTAAACATTGTGAAGTTTGCATTTTAGATTTTTCTACTATGTATAGAGTACAATATAAAAACCCGAAAGAATGGGTGTTTGTTTGTAAAGAGTGTCTTAAAGACACAGATTCGATGGTAAACAATTGATGAATGTCTAATTCTCCATCTTTTGTGCATTGATTATTGATATGACCAAATCCTGGGATATCTATAGGGGATTGCACTTCTGAAGTAATACCAGGTTCCTTTGTTTGATTTATTAATCAATCCTTAACCGACCCATTCAAAGATAATTTTTAATGAAATTAAAAATTTAATTCCACCTTTTCATAATCTTCTACATAGCTGATAGAAAAACTAAATGTTTCTAGGTTGGCCTCTAAGT
>NZ_JAHEHX010000013.1 GCF_024639685.1 Polaribacter sp.
ACAGTTGTTGATATGAATACAACTATTAATATCTTAAAAAATCAAGGTTTTCCATCTGAAAACATAAAATCTAAAGTTGTTCCTGAAGGCAAGCACAATGAGGAATTGTGGCGCACAAATGTTGAAGAAACCATTCTTTGGCTCTTTAAAGAAAAATTAAAACCTAGAACTTTTATTGATGCAAAACTTAATGAGAATCAACTGAAAATTAATGTTTCTGATGGTGCTTATAAAATCCATTTTTTATCATCAGAAATTGCAGAAACGACTTTTTTGCCTAAAGGTAAAAAAATAGCAAATCAAAAATCGCACACAGTTGTTTTAGAAAATAAATATTCAAATTTAGAGTATCAAGAAAATAATAATTTGCTAATACTTTCCTCCGAAAAATTATCAATAAAAATTACTAAAAGTCCTTTCAATATTTCTTATTGGCATCAAGGAGAAGAAATTACTTCAGAAAAAAATGGCTATCAAAACACTAATGATTTTGAAACAATTCGTTTTAGTTTAGATGATGATGAAGTCCTATATGGAGCAGGTTCAAGAGCTTTAGGGATGAACAGAAGAGGACACAGATTACAGCTATATAACAAAGCACATTATGGTTATGAAACCGAATCTAAATTGATGAATTATACAATTCCATTGGTAATTTCTTCCAAAAAATATATGCTCCATTTTGATAATGCACCAATTGGATATTTAGATTTAGACAGTAAAAAAGACAACTCTTTAACTTACGAAACCATTTCTGGCAGAAAAACATATCAAGTAATTGTTGGGGATTCTTGGATGGATTTAGTTGATAATTATACTGATTTAACAGGAAAACAGCCTTTACCTCCAAGATGGACTTTAGGTAATTTTTCTAGTAGATTTGGATATCATTCACAGAAAGAAACAATTACTACTATTAATAAATTTAAAGAAGAAAAAATACCTGTAGATGCTGTTATTTTAGACTTGTATTGGTTTGGGGAAACCTTAAAAGGAACTATGGGAAATTTGGAGGTTTACAAAGATTCTTTCCCAGATATGAGAGGGATGATTTCTCGCTTAAAAAACAAAGGGGTAAAAACAGTTTTAATAACAGAACCTTATATTTTATCAAATTCAAAAAAATGGGAAGAAGCAGATAAAAAACAAATTTTGGCAAAAGATACACTTGGCAATTCTGCAAAATATAATTTCTATTTTGGAAACACAGGTATCATAGATATCTATAAAAAAGAAGGTAGAGATTGGTTTTGGAATATTTATAAAGAAATCTATAATATAGGAGCAAAAGGTTTTTGGGGCGATTTAGGAGAACCAGAAGTTTTACCTTCTTGGGTTACTTTTAATGAAAATCAAAAAGCAGACGAAATTCATAATATCTATGGTCATAATTGGGCAGAATTAATTTTTGAAGGCTATAAAAAAGAATATCCAAATGAGCGTCCTTTTATTTTAATGCGAGCAGGAAGTTCTGGTTCGCAAAGTTTTGGAATGATTCCTTGGTCTGGAGATGTGAATAGAACTTGGGGAGGTTTACAATCTCAACCAGAAATTGCATTGCAAATGGGTATGCAAGGTTTGGGTTATATGCATTCTGATTTAGGTGGATTTGCAGGTAATAATTTAAATGATAATTTATACACACGTTGGTTGCAATATGGTGTTTTTCAGCCTATTTACAGGCCTCATGCACAAGAAGATGTACCAAGTGAACCTGTTTTTAGAAGTGATTTTGCAAAAAAGTATGCAAAAAAAGCTATTGAGTTACGTTACAAAATGTTGCCTTATAATTACAATTTAGCGTTTGAAAATAATCAAAAAGGAACACCTTTAATGCGTCCTATTTTCTTTGAAGAAGATGATACAAAACTGATGACAAATTCAGAAACCTATTTATGGGGAAAAGATTTTTTAATCACCCCCATTTTAAAAGACTCTATCAAAGCAAAAGAAATTTATTTTCCAAAAACATCCAATTGGTTTAATTTTTATTTTGATGAAGATAAAGTCAAAGGAGGACAAACAAAAAGAGTCAAAGTAAAAAAGAAATCTATACCAACTTATGTTAGAGGAGGTGCATTTATTTTGATGTCAGAATTGGTGCAAACTACAGATAATTACAAAGCAGATAAGTTAGTATTACATTATTATTTTGATAAGAAAGAGGAATCTAAAAGAACATTTTATAATGATGATGGATTAACTGCGAATGCTTATGAAAAAGGACAATACGAATTGTTAGAGTTTGAGGCAGAATTTTGTAAAAAATGGTTAGAAATTGATTTTGAGGCAGAATTTGGAAGCAACTGGAATCCATTAGAGAAAGACATAAAATTGGTGATTCACAACATCAATTGGAATCCTAAAAAAATAAAAGTTGATGGAAAAAGAAAACAATTTACGACAGTAAATAACACACTCATCATTCCTATAAAATGGAATTCTGCAAAAGAAATAAAAGTAAAAATAACATTAAACTAATTTTTAAAAATGAAAAATTTAATAGCATTTATTATAACTGTATCTATGCTTTCTGCTTGTAAACAAGAAAAAATAGAAGTAAGAATAGAGCGTAAAAAACTAGCACCAATTTCTAAATCTGATATGGAAAATGCTGTTATTTATGAAGCTAATATTCGTCAATATTCTCCTGAAGGAACTTTTGAAGAATTTACAAAAGACATTCCAGAAATAAAAAAATTAGGCGTAAAAGTTATTTGGTTAATGCCTATTTTTCCTATATCAGAAACAAAAAGGAAAGCTACAGGTGGTGCAAATAGTAAGTTTGCTTCAGATTTCCTTAAAGAAGAACAAAGCAAATATTTAGGAAGCTATTATGCAGTTTCAGATTTTACTAAAATAAACCCTGAGTTTGGTAACCTACAAGATTTTAGAAAACTGGTTAAAACCGCTCATGAAAATGGAATTTATGTTATTCTAGATTGGGTGCCAAATCATACAGGTTGGGATCATTCTTGGTTAAAAACAAATCCAGATTTTTATACTAAAAATGATAAAGGAGAAGTAATACACCCAAAAGACACAGATTGGACAGACGTTGCAGATTTAAATTACGATAATAAAAAACTACAAGAAACAATGATTTCTGATATGAAATATTGGATTGAAAAAGAAAATATAGATGGTTTTAGGTGTGATGTTGCTGGTTCTGTACCTACAGAGTTTTGGCAAAATGCTATTCCAAAATTAAGAGTAGAAAAAGATATTTTTATGTTAGCAGAGGCTTGGGAGCCAGAATTATTAAAAGACAATTTATTTGATATGGCTTATGCTTGGGATGGACATCATTTATTTAATGATTTAGCAAGCGGAAAAAAGACTATTAAAGATTTAAAAAAGTACATAGAATTTACCTATAATGAACGTTATGAAAAAGATGATATTTTAATGAATTTTGTTACAAATCATGATGAGAATTCTTGGAACGGAACTATTGAAGAAAGAATGGGTAAAAAAGCAGAGATTTTAACAGCCTTAAGTTATGTGCTTCCAGGAATGCCTCTAATTTATTCTGGTCAAGAATATGATTTAAAACATAGATTAAAGTTTTTCGAAAAAGATTCAATACCAAAAACCAAAGGAAAAATGTTTGGTTTGTTAGAAAAATTAGGCGAGTTAAAGAACTCTAATTCAGCTTTAAATGGAGGTAAAGAAAAGGCGAGTTTTGAAGTTTTAGACAGCAAGCCAGAAACCTTTATTTTAAAGAGAACAAAAGATAATAATACAGTTTTGTTTATTACTAATTTCTCTGATAATGGAGAAAAAATAGGAATTCCAATAAAAGGTGTTTTTAAAGATTACTTTTCAAATGAAAAGGTAGAGTTAAAAGGAGATGCTTTTGAAATTAATGCGTCTAGTTATAGAATTTTAGTAAAATAATTATGAGAAAAATCCTTTATATCTTCTGTTTTGCATTTGTTATTGCTTGTCAAGAAAAATCAGTAGAAAAAACTTCCAAAAAAAAAGCTAAAAAAGAATTTGTTTGGGAAGGAGCTAACATCTATTTCTTATTAACAGACAGATTTAATAATGGTGATACTTCAAATGACATCAATTTTGATAGAAATAAAAAAACTGGAAAATTGCGTGGTTTTGAAGGTGGAGATATTAAAGGAATTACCCAGAAAATTAAGGAAGGTTATTTTACCAAATTTGGAATCAACGCAATATGGATGACTCCAATTGTAGAGCAAATTCATGGAGGAACTGATGAAGGAACTGGATTAACTTATGGATTTCATGGTTATTGGACCAAAGATTGGACGAAAATTGATCCTAATTTTGGAACCAAAGAAGATTTAAAAGAATTGGTAGAAATAGCTCATAAAAACGGTATTCGTGTGTTGTTAGATGCAG
>NZ_JAHEHX010000017.1 GCF_024639685.1 Polaribacter sp.
TGGTAAATAATAGTATAAATAATGTAGAAAAGAGAAATACAAAAAAGGGATAAATATGCTGCTCTTGATTTAATTAGAAAAATTGTAGTTACTATAAGTAATAGCAAAAAACTTGAAAAAAACTTATGAATAAAACGCTTAGAGTTAGATATAAAATAAAGGAGAAAAGGAACTTTGATTAGTATATAAGCAGCATTAATATTTTTATTTCCAGTAAAACCTTTGAGGTAAGCTGGATCAAAATTATTTGAAAGTAAATTAAGAAAAGTAGATGATGATTTTAAAGATAAGTTGATATACGGTAAATATGTTGTGAATAAATCAACTAGCAAAAAGAACGAAAAAATTATAGAAATGGGATAAAAATTAATTTTATCCCTAAATAAATTAGTTAGAAAAATAATAGAAAATAAAACATTTAAGACTCTAGAAAAATCTACAATAGATAAATTAATATTTCTAGTAAATATTAAAGAAATACCACAAAAAAATAAAAAAATGAAAAGAAAAAAATAAGGTCTAAAAAGCAAAAAAAACTTGAGAGTAAACAGATTATTGAAAAATAAAAAATATAAGGTAAATACTAAATTTAAAATAGATAAGGCAAACCAATGAACACCAATAACATCTATAGACATCGCATTTGGTATTAGTGGAATAATAAATAGACTTATTAAATATATATATGATGCTCTCATAAAATAAAGATATAAAAAAAGCCTCTCTTTCGAGAGGCTTTAATCATTAAGTATTTACACTTATTACAACCAAGTAGTAAGGTTAAGAGCTGTACCAGCACCAGCAGCACCAGCAGCTGAACCAACAACAACATTATCCCAATCTCTTTGAAGATCGTTATCTGTACCACTTATTGAAGTTCCGTCAACTAACTCTGTTAGAGCAATTGTACCAGAAGCAGTAGTATGACTTGCAGAAGCTGCAAGGTCAAGTAAATTAGCTTTTAGAGAAGTACTCTTGTTAATAACAGTAACTCTCCAACCTGAAGCTTCTGAAGTACCAACAACAGCAATTGTTGAGGAAGCACCCATGTAAGCAGTTTGAGAAGAAGCTGTAAAGTAGTTAGAAGCGTAAGGGAAAGTAAATCCTGTACCAAAAGAAGGAGTAGATGAGTAATCAACTACATTTTCAACCTCAGGCGTAACTTCTACACCACCTGTAACAGTAGCAACATTGAATGAACCAGATAAAGTTTTAGAATTGTTAATAGCTTCTGCTAAAGCCTCAGTGAAGTCTTCATTTGTAGCAGCAGCAACAGTTTCACTCAAGGTTACACCATTAAAGGTAAAAGTTACTGGTCCACCAGCTCTACCTGATGTTTCAGATAAAACTCCATCATTAAATAATGAAATTAAATAAGTCTTTTTCTTACCAAAATCCTTCTTAACCTCAACATCAAAGTTGTAACCTCCGGCAACTAATTGGGCTTTAAGTTCTGTTTCAACAGATGGTGCCCAAGTGTCAGGAGATGCAGCAAAAGTGTCAGTAATTCCATATTTAGCTTTGAAAGCAGCATCAAAAGTGACTTTAGCTAATTCAGTTCCAGATACGCTTGGTTCAATAGCAATGAAGTCATCTGTTTGAATAGTACCAGAGTTAGAAAGACCATAAGAAGATCTCTGCAATTTCTCAGCTACTGCTGGAGCACCAGCTGCACCTGCAACATAGTTTAAAAGATCTACTGTAGAATCTTCTCCACCCCAAGTCTGTACATTAGTTGTAGACCAACCTGTAGCAGTTCTCAATTTAATTTCACCATTAACAGCTAAGGCATCACCATTTGAATCTAACACCTCAGTTACATTATCATAAGATACTCTAGTTGAAGCAGTACCTCTTAAAGCTAATGCTGCAGCAATGAAAGTTTTAATTGAAGCTACACCAGATGCAGATGTAATTTTACCTGTCACAGCAGGAAGAACATTAACTGCAGATGGCAATTGGATTTTAGAAGCAGTTAAATCATTTGTATGAATATTAACATTAGCTTCACCAGCTACAAGTGCAGTTTTATCAGTATCAGTACCTAATGAGTTAAGTTTAGCGAAAGATAAAGTTTCAAGACTAGCATTTGATGTGATAGTCAAAGTGTTAATATCATCTAAAGAATCTGCAGTAATAGAAGTGATTTCAGCATTTCCAGTAATTACTAGTTTACCTGAAGATATTGCTCCGTAGCTATTGTTAGTAACAGTAGATGTGTGACCTAATACATAAGATGTCATTGAGTCATTATCATTTAGTGTTAAAGCATGTGTTCCTCCTGTAATAGTGAAAGAAGTTAAATCTGTAGCACCAGTAACAGATACTGAAGTACTTGAACCACCAACAATTAATGTTTCAATATTTGCATTAGTTGCGGAAACAAATGATGGAAATTTGTAAGTTTTATCATCAGCTGTTGTTGAAGCATCATCTCCGTCGTTTCCGATATAATGGAAATAAGTTGCTTTAGGAGCCATTGTTTCTAAGTTAATAGCTACTGCACCAGTAATTGCTGGTAAAACAACTTTTTTAGCTTTATCAAATTGAGAATCAGCGTGACCTTCCCATACTGGAAAGTTTGGCTCTGTAACAGAATCCATATCTAATTCACCTCCTGTAATTAACGGAGCTTTAACAATTGTTGCTCCATCGATTTCAATTTTGAAACCACTTTCAGCAACAGGAGTAGCATCGGTTGTAGTGATTAAAGAAGAAAAATCAACAGTTCCAGAATCAACTGATAAAGAAAGTGCAGCAGGAAGTCTTACTAAAGAAGACATATCAAAATTAGTAACTTTATTAAATGTTGCATTTGTTAAAGCAGTTATTTTAGTAACTTTTGGAACACTAACACTAGTGATTTTATTGTCATCATGAATATTTAAAGCTCCAGTTGAAACTAACTCAGGAAGAGAAACGTCTGCTTTCTGATCAATTTCAACACTAGCTGCAGAGGCTAATTTAGTAAAAGCAGGAGTAGTTGTTATTCCAGTTTCAGTTGAAGTAAATTTAACAAGACCAGTAACAGTATTGAATCTAGCCATAACTGTTGCTAATTTTGTAGCATCCATATCTTTGGTTTGGGTGATTTCAACCTTACCATTTACAATAAATACTTTATCTCCTAAAGCGTTAGCAAAATCAAGAGTAGAATTGTTAGTTATAGCAACATCACTTGAATAAATATTGTTTTGTTGCAACAATTCAGTTAAATCTGCTTGAGCCGCAGTCAAGGCAGTTTGCAAAGCAGCAACTTCAGCAGCAGTAGCAGCAGTAGCAAGAGTATCTTGCAAAGCTTTAACGTCAGCAGCAAGAGCTGTTAATGATGCAGTTAATGCAGCTTGAGTTGACTCTAGACCAGAGATGTCAGTTGCAGGAGTTACAGGAATGTTAGCGATAGCAGTCTGTAAAGATGCTACAGTTCCCTGTAATGCAGTTAAACCTGAAGACAAAGAAGAAAATCCTTCAATTTGAGACTTCAAAGTATTAATCTGTGTGTTAAGATCATCGAATTGATCATCATAGTTTGTACATGATGACAAAACCACCATGGACGAAATTAATAAGTAAGAAAATAGTTTTTTCATGTTTGAAATGTTAAATAAGTAATTAAGTGTTGAATTTAAAGTGTAATTCTTTTGTTCTAAAATTTGATTAGTAATACGTTTTTGGTTCATAGTCGTTAATTAAAGCGTGTACAATGCGATTTGGAAACATCTATACCGTGCAAAAGTGTGAAACTAACCGTTGGCTGTTTTCACTTTTTCGACGAAATACATTATATCTATAGACCAGTGGTGTTAAACCATCGGCTAAAGAAACAGTAGTTTCGCTGTATAAAAATTAAAAATCAGGCTGTAACACCTATTAATAGCCAAATTTACAATTTTATTACTAATGATAAAATATTTTATAATTTTTTAAAGTCAAAAAGTTCTAAAAAAAACAAAAACTTTGACTAATAGAACCTACTAAAGTCTTTTCGGTTTCTAACCCTATACGGAGAGAGGTCAAAGTTTACGAAGATTTCAAAGGC
>NZ_JAHEHX010000019.1 GCF_024639685.1 Polaribacter sp.
TTTCTTTAAATCTTGACCTAGTCAAGTAACTAAAACCTCATATCTATGATATGAGGTTTTTTTATATAACGAATCTATTTTTAAATCTTTATTAATATTAAATATATAATATCCTGATGTATTTTCGTTATCAATAAATATTGATATTCTATAATATGAAAAGTAGATTTTTTTATTTTTTATTTCTTTTCAATTTTTATTTTCTTAATGCACAAGTTGGTGGTGAAAATATTTATCAATTTTTAAACCTCTCTACTTCTGCAAGACAAATTGCATTAGGAGGTGAAGTTTTAACTATGATAGATAACATTAATCAGCCAAATTGGAACCCATCTACTATTAATAATGAATTAGATAATTTAATTTCTTTAAATTATTCAAGCTTTTTAGCAGGAGTTAATATTGGTTCTATTTCATATGCAAGACAATTATCTAGAAGATTTGGAACAATTTATAGTAATATTACCTACCTTGACTATGGTACTTTTATAGGTACAGATATTCAAGGTAATGAAATTGGAAATTTTAATGCCAACGATTTTGCTATTTCTATTGGTTATGCTTTAAATCTTCCGTGGACAAATCTATTTTTCGGAACAAATGTAAAGTTTATTAATTCACAAATAAGTAATTTTTATTCTACAGGAATCGCAGCTGACTTAGGTATTTTATATTATAGTCCTTATAAACCCTATTCCTTTACAATTGTAGCTAGAAATTTTGGTACACAATTATCTACATTCAATGGTATTAGAGAAGAATTACCATTAAAGATTGCAATCGGAGCATCTTATCAGTTAGAATATGTACCTCTAAAATGGTACTTAACTATTGATAATCTTCAACAATGGGATGTGTCAATTCCTAATCCTTCTGAACAATCATCAGATTTAGAAGGAAATATTATTAAAGAAGAAATAGGTTTTTTAAATAATACTTTAAGACATTTTGTAATTGGAGCAGAGCTTTTTCCAAACAACGCTATAAACCTCAGAATGGGTTATAATTTTAGAAGAGGATCTGAATTAAAACTTCAAAACGTAAGAACCTTTGGAGGTATTTCTTTTGGATTTGGAATTAAATTGAATAGGTTTAAATTTAATTATGCGTATTCTAAATATCATTCTGCAACAAATGCCAGTACTTTTAGTTTACAATACAATTTTAATAGACATGAGTAAAAAAATAACTATTGCTATAGACGGTTTCTCATCAACAGGGAAAAGTACAATAGCTAAACTTTTAGCAAAAAAATATAATTATGTCTATGTAGACACTGGAGCTATGTACAGAGCTGTTAGTTTATACGCTAAAAACAATGGTTATGTTAGCAATGATTTATTAAATAGTAATGATTTAGTTAGTTCTTTGAATGATATTACTTTAGTCTTCGTATTTAATAACGATTTAGGTTATGCAGAAATCCATTTAAATGGAGTTAATGTAGAAAAAGAAATAAGGAGTTTAGAAATTTCACAGTTAGTAAGTAAAATTGCCACTATAAGTGAGGTAAGAAAAAAATTAGTACATGAACAAAAACTCATGGGGAAGGAAGGTGGAATTGTTATGGATGGTAGAGATATTGGAACTGTAGTTTTTCCTGAAGCTGAACTTAAGTTATTCATGACAGCTTCTGCAGATAAAAGAGCTACGAGACGTTATAATGAATTGATTAATAGGGGAGACAAAGTAAATTATAATGAAATTCTATTTAACGTTGAAGAGCGAGATAGAATAGATTCAACAAGAGAAGATTCTCCATTATTAAAAGCTGATGATGCTATTGAATTTGATAATTCTGATATGGGAATTAATGAGCAATTTGAAAGAATTTGCAGTTTAGTGGACAAGAAAATTTCTCAAAGTAGTTAAGAATCAGACTAGATTAGCTCTGATTGAAACGATATCCTTTTTTGTTTTTCGCAAAAAAAATATATCGCGTAAAGCAGGTATTAGTTTTAAAGAACATCTGTGAAACTAATTAAATATTCTAAGGAATATTTAGGTATTTATGGGTCTGTAAAGAAACTTTCCATTTTGGATTTTTCATTACGTAGTCTACAATAAGTTCTGTCATTTTTTCTTTTTTACTCCATTCTGGTTGTAAAAATAATTGACATTTTTTGCTCACTTTTTCAGCTTGTTCTTCTGCAAAATCAAAATCTGATTTGTTATGAATTATCATCTTTAATTCATCTGCTTCTCTATAGTTTTCTTTTAGAGGTAATTTTGTTTTCTTTGGTGAAAGACAAAACCAATCCCATTTTCCAGAAAAAGAATATGCTCCAGAAGTTTCAATATGGGTTTTAATATTATTTTTTTGAAGCAATTCAGTAATATAATCCATAGACCACATTAAAGGTTCACCTCCAGTAATTACAACAGTATTTGTATATTTTTTTACATTATCTATAATTGAATCAGCCATTGTTGGTGGGTGTAAATCTGCATTCCAACTTTCTTTAACATCACACCAGTGACAACCTACATCGCAACCACCAACTCTAATAAAATAAGCAGCAGTTCCTGTGTGAGAGCCTTCACCTTGAATTGTATAGAACTCTTCCATTAATGGAAGCATGATGCCCTTAGCTACCAATTCTTTTGTTTTTGTATCCATCATTTGTATCCTTTCATTTGCAGTTGTACCTTTATTAAAGTACTAAGCATCCAAATTAAGTTGCAAATGTAATTGTTGTGAATAGATTTTCCTTGTTAATTGTTCTTAAATTAATTATTAGTAAAATTTAATCCATTACACAGTCTAAATATTTAATCTTGTTTGTTTTAGTACTTGTATTTTTTTATTATAAAAACCTTAAAATCAATCTTTTTTTGTAAGTTTGCACTCCTTTTTACGATAACAGATTTAGAAAAGGAATTAGATAAAACAATTTTTATAAATAGCTCTTGCTGTTTTTGTCGTTAAAAATCTGAAAAGCAATAAGATACAAATTATTTTAGACACATGTCTGAAGAAACAAAAAATACTGAAGAGCAAGTAGCTTCTGATGTACAAAACGCAGCAGCTCCTGCTGTAGAGGAAAAACAAGATCCAAAACAATTTTTAGCTGACTTTAATTGGCACAAATACGAACAAGGTATTGAGGCTGTTGATGAAGAAAAATTAAAAGAATTCGAAGAAGCTTTAAAAGGAACTATTGGTTTTGTTAATGAAAGTGATGTAATTGAGGGTACTGTAATAAGAATTACAGACAGAGATGCAATTATAGACATTAACTCTAAATCTGAAGGTGTAATTTCGTTAAACGAATTTCGTTACAACCAAAACTTAGCAGAAGGAGATACAGTAGAAGTATTAGTTGACAAAAGAGAAGATTCTTCTGGTCAGTTAGTATTATCTCACAAAAAAGCGAGAGTAATTAAAGCTTGGGAAAGAGTAAATAATGCTCATGAAACAGGTGAAGTAGTTAACGGTTTTGTTAAGTGTAGAACTAGAGGTGGTATGATTGTAGATGTTTTCGGAATCGAAGCATTTTTACCTGGATCTCAAATTGATGTTAAACCAATTAGAGATTACGATCAGTATGTAGAAAAAACAATGGAATTCAAAGTTGTAAAAATCAACCACGAATTTAAAAACGTTGTTGTTTCTCATAAAGCACTTATTGAAGCTGATATTGAATTACAGAAAAAAGAAATCATTGGTCAGTTAGAGAAAGGACAAGTATTAGAAGGTGTTGTTAAAAACATTACTTCTTATGGTGTGTTCGTAGACTTAGGTGGTGTAGATGGTTTAGTACATATTACAGATCTATCTTGGTCTAGAATTAATCATCCAAATGAGGTTGTAGAATTAGATCAGAAATTAAACGTTGTAATTTTAGATTTTGATGATAATAAATCTAGAATTCAGTTAGGATTAAAACAATTAACTGCTCATCCTTGGGAAGCTTTAAATGATACTTTAAAAGTTGGTGATAAAGTAACTGGTGAAGTAGTTGTTTTAGCTGATTATGGAGCATTCGTTGAAGTAGAGCAAGGAGTAGAAGGATTAATACACGTTTCTGAGATGTCTTGGTCAACTCACTTACGTTCTGCACAAGATTTCGTAAAAGTTGGAGATAAAGTAGAAGCACAAGTTTTAACTTTAGATAGAGAAGACCGTAAAATGTCTTTAGGCATTAAACAATTACATCCAGATCCTTGGACAGATATTACTACTAAATTCCCTGTAGGTTCTGCACATACAGGTACTGTAAGAAATTACACAAACTTTGGTGTATTTGTTGAGTTAGAAGAAGGAATTGATGGTTTAGTATACATCTCTGATTTATCCTGGACTAAGAAAATTAAGCACCCATCAGACTTTGTAACTGTTGGTCAAAAATTAGATGTTCAAGTATTAGAATTAGATGTAGAGAACAGAAAATTAAACTTAGGTCATAAACAAACTCAAGATAATCCTTGGGATGCTCATGAAGCTACTTATTCAATAGGATCTACTCATGAAGGAACTATTAAAGAGAAGAACGATAAAGGTGCTACAGTAAGTTTTGCTGATGGTGTTGAAGGTTTTGCTCCGACTCGTTTCTTAGAGAAAGAAGATGGTTCTAAGTTAGAAAAAGGAGATACAGTACAATTTATTGTAATGGAATTCTCTAAAGAATACAGAAGAGTTGTTGTTTCTCATACTTCTTTATTTAAGGAGCAAGAGCGCAAGAATATAAAAGCTGCTGCTAAGAAATCTGCAGATGCAGAAAAGACTACTTTAGGAGATATTGGAGGTCTTGCAGATTTAAAAGCACAAATGGAAGCTAAAGCTAAAAAGAAATAGATATTCTTTTTTTCTAAATAAGTACTAAAACTGTAGCATCTGCTACGGTTTTTTTTTTGATTACAATTATGTGTTTTCAATTTTAATTTTCTTCAAACTTTCTTAAATGAGTCGATAAGACAATTATAAAAATCAGCTTAAATAATTTATATTTGTAAGACCAAAAAAAGAAAATGACATTAATAAAATCAATATCCGGAATTAGAGGAACAATAGGTGGTAAAACTGCTGATAATTTAACACCAATAGACACCGTTAAATTTGCCTCTGCTTATGGTACTTTTATCAAAAATAGGAATAAAGATAAAAAAGAAATTAAGGTTGTAATTGGAAGAGATGCTCGTATTTCTGGTAAAATGATTTCTAGTTTAGTTGCAAATACATTAGTAGGTTTAGGGATTGATGTTGTCGATTTAGGTTTATCTACAACACCAACTGTAGAAATTGCAGTTCCAATAGAAAATGCAGATGGTGGAATTATATTAACAGCATCTCATAATCCAAAACAATGGAACGCTTTAAAGTTATTAAATGAAAAAGGAGAGTTTTTAAATGGAGTAGAAGGAGAGCAAATTTTAATGTTAGCTGAAAATGAAGCCTTTAATTTTACAGATGTAGATAATTTAGGTTCTTATACTAAAGACAATTCTTATTTAGAAAAACATATTAAAGAGGTTTTAAATCTAGAATTGGTAGATGTAGAGGCTATAAAAAAAGCGAAATTTAAAGTAGTAGTAGATGGTGTAAACTCAACCGGTGGAATTTTTATTCCTGAATTATTAAAAGCTTTAAATGTAGAGTTTGTAGAACTTTATTGTACTCCAAATGGACAATTTCCTCATAACCCAGAACCATTAAAAGAACATTTAACTGATATTTCTGAATTGGTGGTTAAAGAAAAAGCAGATTTTGGTATTGTTGTAGATCCAGATGTAGACCGCTTAGCTCTTATTGCAGAAGATGGTTCTATGTTTGGTGAAGAATATACCTTAGTTGCTTGTGCAGATTATGTTTTAAGGATACTTGGAGGGGGAAATACAGTTTCTAATTTATCTTCTTCTAGAGCATTAAGAGATGTTACTGAAAAACATGGTGGAACATATACAGCCTCTGCAGTGGGTGAAGTAAATGTAGTTATTAAAATGAAAGAGACAAATACCGTAATTGGTGGTGAAGGAAATGGAGGAATCATTTATCCTGCTTCACATTATGGTAGAGATTCATTAGTAGGTGTGGCACTATTTTTATCGCATTTAGCAAATCAAAAAGTATCTTGTAAAACGTTAAGAAACTCTTATCCAAGCTACTTTATGAGTAAAAATAAAATACAGTTAACACCTGCAATAGATGTAGATAATATTTTAGAATCAATGGCTATTAAATACGCAGATGAAGATGTAAACACGATTGATGGTGTTAAAATTGATTTTGCTGAAGAATGGATTCACTTAAGGAAATCAAATACAGAGCCAATTATTAGGATTTATACAGAAGCAAAATCGCAAATATTAGCAGATGCGTTAGCAGAGAGATTTATAGCAGAAATTAAAGATTTAATCGCTTAATTTTTTAGATATAAAAGAGTTTAGTATTTGCTTTAATTATTTTTAAGTATAAATATTACTTTAATATTGCTAAAATTTCATCTCTTTAAATAGATTTCTTTATGAGTTTAGAACATTATTTTTCACAATTTAGAGAAAAAATTATAGGAATAAATCAAACTTTTAATTCACCCTATGGTGAGAAAAGTTTAGTGTATTGCGATTGGACTGCAAGTGGAAGATTATACGGTCCAATTGAGGATAAACTTACACATCAATTTGGTCCTTTTGTTGCAAATACACATACTGAAACTTCTACTTCAGGTGCAGCAATGACTCTTGCGTATCATGAAGCAAGAAAAATCATAAAATCTCATGTAAATGCAAATGAAAATAATGTTTTAATAACAACAGGATCTGGAATGACAGGTGTTATAAACAAGTTTCAACGCATTTTAGGTTTAAAAGTAGTAGAAAACTTAAAGGCTCATACAATTATACCAGATGAAATTAGACCAATTGTATTTATTTCCCACATGGAGCACCATTCTAACCAAACCTCTTGGTTAGAAACTATTGCAGATGTTGAAATAGTTCCTTGTGATGAACATGGTTTATTATGTCTTAAAGAATTTGAAAAATGCATAAAAAAATACGAGCATAGGGCTATTAAAATAGCTTCAATTACTTCTTGTTCTAATGTTACTGGTATTAAAACTAATTATCATAAAGTTGCTAAATTAATTCATCACTATAATGGATTATGTTTTGTTGATTTTGCTTGTTGTGCACCCTATGTTAAAATTAATATGCATCCTAAAGAAGAAGACGAATATTTAGATGCTATTTTCTTTTCTCCACATAAGTTTTTAGGAGGGCCAGGAAGTGCAGGAGTATTAATTTTTAACAAGAAGTTATATAAAAACACCGTTCCTGATAATCCAGGAGGAGGAACCGTTTCTTACACAAACCCTTGGGGGCAACATGATTATTTTGATGATGTAGAAACCAGAGAAGATGGTGGAACACCAGCTTTCTTGCAAACTATTAGAATAGCACTCTCAATTCAATTAAAAGAAAAAATGGGTACTCAGAAAATTAAAGAAAGAGAAGAAGAAATCAATGCAATTGTTTTTAATACTTTAGAGCAACTTAAAGGGGTAAGAATTTTAGCACCTAATCATAAAAAAAGATTAAGTATTTTTTCTTTTTATTTTGAAAAATACCATTTTAATTTAGTGGTGAAGTTGTTAAATGATAGATTTGGTATACAAACAAGAGGAGGATGTTCTTGTGCTGGAACTTATGGTCATTTTTTACTAAATGTAAATCAAGAGACCTCTAACAAGATAAAGAACCAAATCTTAGAGGGTTGTAGTACAGAGAAACCAGGTTGGGTTCGTTTGTCATTACACCCTACTATTACAACTAAAGCATTAACATTTATATGCGATTCTCTAAAAGAGCTTTCAGAAAAAATTGAGGTTTGGGCTAGTGATTATTCATATGATGCATCAAAGAATGATTTTGTTCACAAAACAATAAAACCTATAGAGAAAAAATTAGTTAATTCTTGGTTTTCTGTTTAATTTTCTGTGATTCTTGCCATTTATTAAAACGATCTTTGTGCTTGAATCTTTTATGTGACCACAAATAAAATTCAGGCTGATTTAGTATGTTTTTTTCAGTTAACTCTGTGTAAATATCTGTAATTTCATAATCTTTAAATTTTTTTGGTTCATCTGTGATTAGTTGAAACTCTGTTTCGTAATATCCTCTTTTTATTTTTTTAGTTACATAATTTATTACGACAAGATCGAATTTTTTAGCTAGCATTTCTGCACCTGTATGAATGGGAACTTTAGTGTTAAAAAAACGTCTCCAATAATAAGTTTTATGTAATTGTGGAGATTGATCGCTTAGTAATATATAAGCACCTTGCTCTTTATTAGAAAAACGCTGTTGCATTGCTCTAACCATCTCTGAAGTTTTGTAACCAATAACACCAAATTTTTCTCGAGAATCTCTAACATACTTTTCAAAGTATGAATTATTTAGTTTTGTGTAAGCACCATAAATATTTATATCTAAAACTTTAGGTAAGCTTGTAGACCATTCCCAATTGGCTTGATGAGCGCCTACTAAAGCAATACTTTTCCCTTTTTTACTATAACTATTTACTAATTCTGGGTTTTTGTATGTATAACGTTTTAAAATTTCTTTTTCAGAAATAGAAAATGCTTTTACACTTTCCATCATTAAGTCCATTAGATGTTTAAAGAATTTTTTTCTGATTTTTCTAATTTCCTCTTGTGATTTTTCAGGAAAAACTAATTTTAAATTTTCTAAAACTACTTCTTTTCTGTACCCTATAATGTGGTAAATTATAAAAAAGAATACATCTGACTTTAAATATAGAATTCGCATAGGAAGTCTAGATAATAACCAAATAAAAGGGTAACTTATTGCAAATACGATAAACTGCATACTTAGATTTTAATGTTACAAATATCGTATATATATTTAAATTGAAATATTAATTAGTAATTGGTTTTTAGTAAGTTTGTTTTATGATGGAAAATTTAAATTCAGCATTATTGTTAATTATAATTACAAATGCTTTAGTTTCTAAAAAAGGCTTTGACGATTATAATTTTTTAAATAAGTATAAATTTCAAGTAGCCCCTGTTAAGAAAGGTGAAAAGTTTAGAATATTTACTTCTGGTTTCTTGCATGTAGATTGGATGCATCTCATTTTAAATATGTATGTATTTTATGCTTTTGGGTCAATTGTGCTTTCAATTTTAGGCACTTTACCCACCTTACTTATTTACTTTGGTAGCTTATTAGCTGGTAGTTTATATACTTTACAATATCATAAAAATGAATCTTATTATAGTGCAGTTGGTTCTTCAGGTGCTGTTTCTGGTATTGTGTACGCTTGTATTTTATTGTATCCAGGAATGAGTATGTATTTATTTTTTATACCGATCTCTATACCAGGATATTTATTTGGTGTTGGGTATTTATTATACTCAATCTATGGTGTGAAAAAACAAGTAGGTAATGTTGGGCATGCAGCTCATTTAGGAGGAGCTATAGGTGGTTTTGCAATTACAATTATTTTAAATCCAATATTAATTGAAACCAATAGAATATTCGTCGTTTTGTTGGCGTTTCCAATTATACTACTATTATTTTTTAGTGATAAATTAAAACGTTTATAAAAAAAAAGACCTTATTATTTCTAATAAAGTCTTTTTGAGCGAAAGACCAGGTTCGAACTGGCGACATTCAGCTTGGAAGGCTGACGCTCTACCAACTGAGCTACTTTCGCATGGTAAAGAGTTACAAATATAGTATCATTTTTTACTTTTACAATACTTTCTTTTAAATAATTTATAGTTTTTCTATTTACTTTTATATCACTGTTCTAGTTTTAATTACTTCGTGTTTTTAAAATTATTTTAAGTGTGAACATTAATTTATACACAAAAAAACGAATTGTTTTTGAACAATTCGTTTTGCAAATAAAATTTGTAGCGAAGACGGGATTTGAACCCGTGACCTCAGGGTTATGAATCCTGCGCTCTAACCAACTGAGCTACCTCGCCGTTGTAATTGAGGATGCAAATATAATCGATTTTTACAGACTGGCAAGTAGTGTTTTTAATTTTTTTTAATCAAATTAATACCTATATTGTGCCTCAACTTATTATACAATGGACAAAGTAAAATACGAAATAGAAATCCCAGTTCACGCATCCCCTAGCATGTTGTATCAATACATTTCCTCTCCGTCTAATTTACAAGAATGGTTTGCAGATAAAGTAAATTCAAGAGGAAAAATTTATACTTTTTTTTGGGATGGAACAGAAGAACAAGCAGAACTAATTGCAAAAAAATCAGAGGATAGGGTTCGGTTTAAATGGTTAGAGAGTGAAGGTGATGATAGTTTTTTTGAAATAAAAATTCAAGTTGATCCCCTTACTAAAGATGTATCATTGATAGTAACTGATTTTGCAGAGGATGAAGATGAGGTAGAGGAGGCTAAACAACTTTGGGAAAACCAGATAGATGAATTAAAACACACAATTGGCGCTTAACTAATTCTTAAAATACAATTTTTAAAACTCAACTTGTAAAGGTTGAGTTTTTTTGTAGATTCTTTTTAAAAAGCCTTAATATTGTATTCTAAATTAAATATAATGGTGAATTACAATGGTAAATTGTTAGCTGCAGAAAATTTAAACATCTCTTTAGAGAATAGAGGGTTTAAATATGGAGATTCTATTTTTGAAACAATTAAAATTCAGCACAATAAGATTGTTTTTTGGGAAGATCATTATTTTAGGTTAATGTCTTCAATGCGAATGCTTCGTATGAAAATACCATTAAAGTTTACTTTAGAGTTTTTAGAGCAAGAAATTATAAAAACAGTAAATGCTAGTAATTTAAATAACTTAAGTAGAGTTCGTTTAAATGTATATAGAAAGGATTGTGGGTATTACACTCCGCATACTAATGATATTGACTATACGATTGAGGTATCTGAAATAGCATCAATTAAAAAAGATAAATATAATATAGATGTTTTTAAAGATTTCTATAATTTTTCAGGTTTATTGTCTACAGTAAAAACAAATAATCGAATGGTTAATACTTTAGCGAGTATTTATGCTAAAGAAAATGATTTAGATAATTGTGTATTAGTTAACGAAAGAAAAGGTGTAGTAGAGGTAACAAATGGAAATATTTTTATTTTAAAAGGGGATACTATAAAAACACCATCTTTAGAAGAGGGTTGTATTAAGGGAGTTGTTCGAAAAAAAGTAATCGAAATTATTTCTAAAAATAAAGAGTATACTATAGAGGAAACTAGTATATCTCCTTTTGAAATTCAAAAAGCTGATGAAGTATTTATTACCAATGCAATTGTCGGGGTTCAGCCCGTTACTAATTACAAAAAGAAAAGTTTTTCTATAGATTTTGGAAATAAAATCTCACAGAGTTTAAAAATCTTAGAAGTTACAAATAGTTAGTTTAATGAAGCATCTTTAGGTGCGTTGGCCCATAATTTGTAGTTACCTCCTTTTTCGACCATTTTGTTTCGCCAAAATGTACTATGATCTTCTAAAAAAATATTTTTACTACTATTTTTGGTAACAAACCACGAATTACTTTCAATTTCTTCGCTTAATTGATTCTTTCCCCATCCTGAATATCCTAAGAAAAATCTAATATCAGTATTTGTGATTTGTCTTGTATGTAAAGCAGCTTTTAGTGATTCAAAATTCCCACCCCAAAAAACGCCATTGCTAATTGCAATACTATTTGGAATTAATTCAGGGACTCTATGAACAAAATATAGATTTTCCTGCTCTACAGGACCACCTTCATAGACAGGAAAATCACAATTAAGATCTGTTATTAAATCACTCAAAAGGAAAGATGTAGGTCTGTTTAGAATAAAGCCAACGGCATTATTTTTGGTATATTCAGTTAGAAGTACAATGGCTCTATTAAAAGAAGAGTCATTTAATATAGAAGGTTCAGAAATAAGTAAATTACCTTTTTTAATTTCTAAGTGGGTCATATGTAAATGTACAAAAAAGAGCAAAAAAAAACTCTCTTAAAAAAGAGAGTTTTTGAGTAATCTATTTTTAAAAATTAGTTTACAGCATCGCTTAATCCAGCACCTGCTTTAAACTTAGCTACATTTTTAGCAGCAATTTGGATAGTTTTTCCAGTTTGTGGGTTTCTACCACTTCTTGCAGCTCTATGAGATACTGAAAAAGTTCCAAAACCTACTAATGCAACTTTATCTCCTCCTTTTAAAGCAGAAGTTACGTTATCTGTAAAAGATTCTAATGCAGCTTTTGCTGCTACTTTAGAGATTCCTGCGTCTGCAGCCATTGCGTCGATTAAATCTGACTTGTTCATAATGAATAAATTTTTTAAGTTTTTTATTAATTTTTTTTGCTAATATGCTTAACAAATATATACGTATTAGGGGTTTACACAAATGTACACCCTTTAAAAGAGTGTTTTTGTTGATAAATACATGTAAAATGTTAATAAAGGAAGGTTTATTTTAAAAATTTACCAAAAGTCCCTTAAAATAGGGGACTAAAGCATACTGGCATTTTCAGAAAAATGAAAACCATTAAGAAGACTTTTAGTTTCTAATTTTTTCTTTCCAGCTATTTTTATTTCATCTATAACTAGAAATCCGTCAGCAACTGCTACTTTTAATTCGTTTTTAGTGCTAATAAGTTTTCCTATTTTATAATTATGTTCTAAAATGCTTTTGTGTACTTTATAAATTTTTGCATTTACAGGTTTATCACCATTTTGAATTGTTGTCCAAGCTGCGGGAAAAGGATTTAATCCTCTGATTTTATTATAGATAGATTCTAGAGAAGTGTTCCAATCTATTTTAGTATTTTCTGGGTATAATTTAGGGGCAATTTTTTCTTCTAAATAGGGTTGTTTTTTAGTTTTTAAATTACCTTTTTTAATGACATCTATTGTTTTTGCAACTAATTCTGCACCTATATACATTAGTTTGTCATGCAGGGTTCCTACAGTTTCTTTGTCTTCAATTTCTATTTCTTTTTGAAGTATGATTTCTCCAGTATCAATTTTTTCATCAATAAAAAATGTAGTAACTCCTGTTATTTTTTCTCCATTTATAATCGCCCAATGAATAGGAGCAGCACCTCTGTAGGCAGGTAACAAAGAAGCGTGTAGATTAAATGTACCACATTTTGGCATTTGCCAAACAGCTTTAGGTAGCATTCTGAAAGCTACAACTACCTGCAATTCTGCTTTTAAAGACTCTAAGTCATTTAAAAAAGATTCGCTTTTTAAATTTGTAGGTTGTAAAACAGTTAAGTTATTTGAAATAGCATACTTTTTAACAGCTGATTCACTTAATTTTCTTCCTCTGCCTGCTGGTTTGTCTGGAGCTGTAATTACTCCTACAATTGTATATTTATTTAGGACCAAATGTTTTAAAATTGTTGCAGCAAAATCTGGAGTTCCCATAAAAACAATACGTAAATTCTTCATCTTATTTTACTTGATATTTATTCTGGTAATTTATTATTATTTTATCATTAGAAATTAATTCTCGCAAATGTATTAAAACGTCTTTCTCTTTTGCTTTAAGTTTTTGATTAATTTCTTGTGAACTTAAGCTTTTAGTGTTTAGTAATAAATTCATAATGTCTGATGATATAGAATTTTCTTTTCCTTTTTTCTGAGAAATACAAACATCGCAAATGGTGCATTTCTGGGTTGTTTTTTCTTCAAAATATTCCAATATTTGTATTGATCTACATTTGGTATCATTAGAAATATAAGTTAAGAAATCCTCAGATTTTTTTATTTTTTGATTCAAAAAAGAAGTAATGTTTTTTGAAATCCTGTGTATTGTTTTATCATCTTCTCTTGGTACTAAAAATTGAATTTCTAGATCTGTTTCTACAGGTTTGTATTCTACTAAGTTATCGTCCTGTAATCGTAATAATTTTTCTTTTACCTGTGTAGATATTATGTTGTTTTTTTTTGCAATTAAGAATTCATCAACCTTAACTTCTTGTTCAAATAAACCAGCATAAGTTCTTAGTAGTGAGTTTATAAATTTTTCATTATAGATATTTCTTATCGCGTAAGAAATGACATTTTTACTACTGGTTTTAAATTTTAGAGTAGATTTTTGATGGTAGGTATTTGTAGTCTCAATGATTCCGTTATTGGATAATAATTTTAAAATTATTGTTACTTTTTGAATTGAGAAATTATATTTTTTAGAGAATTCTAAAAGGTTGAAGCTATAAAAATCTTCATTTTTTTCACCTAAAGAAATTCTAAAATACTGGTATAATTTTCGGTGTACTTCTTTAACTTCATTTAAGGTTGGTGTATTCTTTTTCTGTTGAAGTTTGTATTGAATTTTATCGTGTTCATTTTTTAATAAAACAGCAAAAGATTTCGTTTCGTTTCTTCCAGCTCTTCCAGATTCTTGTATGTAATTTTCTATCGACAAAGGTAAATCAAAATGAATAACAATACCAACGTTAGATTTGTCTATGCCCATACCAAAAGCATTGGTTGCTACTATTATTGGTGTAGCTTCAGAAACCCAATTTTTAAAGGCAAATTCTTTTTCATTTGTAGGTAAGCCTCCGTGATAAAAACTACTTTTAAATCCATTTTTATTTAAAAATCTTGCTATTTCAACAGTTTTTCTTCTAGAGTTTACATATACAATTGCAGGTTTTTTAGTTTTTGTGAAAATTTGCTTAATTCTTAGTAGTTTATCCTCAACATCAAATACTTGGTAGGCTAGTCGTTCTCTTAAGAATGACTTTTTGAATATTTTTGGTTTTACTAAATTTAAGTTTTTTTCGATATCACTTAAAACTGCTTGATTTGCAGTTGCCGTTAAAGCAATAATACTTACGTTTTGTATAACCTCTCTTAACTTAAATATTGTTCTGTAAGAAGGTCTAAAATCATGCCCCCATTCAGATATGCAGTGCGCCTCGTCTACTGCAATTAAGTTAATTTTTAATTCTTTAATTTTTTGCTGAATTAATTGCGATTGTAGTCTTTCTGGTGAGAGATATAAGAATTTGTAGTTTCCAAATTTAATCTTGTCAAAAAGCGTTATAATTTCGTTCCTAGTGCTTCCTGATTTAATTGTAGTAGCTTTAATTTTTCTTTGGGTAAGATTTTTTATTTGATCCTCCATTAATGCAATTAAAGGAGAAATCACAATACAAATTCCTTCTTTAATCAATCCTGGTATTTGAAAGCAGATTGATTTCCCTCCACCAGTTGGTAAAAGCGCAATTACATCATCTTGATTTAGAACGGCATCAATAATTTCTTTTTGAGGAGTTCTAAAACTATCATAGTTCCAATAGGCTTTTAGTATTTTTTCTGGTGTTTGTTTCATTCACTTGGAAGTGAATTAATAATAAAATCTACTCTTTCATTTACGGTACCAAAAGGAACATCAATTAAAGTGTACCCTAAATTTTGGTATGTTTTTGTAATAAAAAAATCAATTTGTTTGGCTTCATCAAAGGATTCATATCTTTCATTGTCTTTGGTGTATATTGCATTCCAGGGCTTAAAATGAAAAATTACATCATAAAAGTATTCTTTACACTTTTCTAAAAATAAAGAAGGGTGTTCTGTTTTATAATAGTCTAAATATGCTTTAACATCGGGTATACCTCTATCAAAAAAAACGTATTCAGAATTAGATTTTTGCGCATTAAAAAACTGATTTTCTCTTCCTTCAAGAAGTTTTTGACTAAACAATAAGGGATTGCTTAAAAATAATTGATCTATACCTTGTTTTTGAGCCTCTAGTGTAACTGCTCTAGATACTTCGTCTAAACAGAAAAATCCTCTTTTTTTAAGAGTTTCTAATACAGCTGTTTTACCAGTTCCAGGTCCGCCAATGAGAAGAATTTTTAATTTATTTTTTTTCAAAAAAAAGATATTAGAATTATTATTTTTGTATTATATATAACTAATTCAATTTACAAAAATAAATCATTCGCATTATAAATCTAATATTTAATGTAATTTTGTACTTATTATTATTGTAAATAATAGCTGTAAATAACAACCATGACTGATAAAAAAGCATTTTACGCAAAACTAAAAAATCAATTAGAAGATACCACGAACTTTCCATCAGATTATATGTATAAATTCATAGTCCCCACTAATGGAGGTCAGCAAGAAGAAGTGGAAAATGTTTTTGAAAATAAAGGAGCTGTAATTAAAACAAAAAAGTCAAAAACAGGAAAATACATTAGTATTTCTATCGTTTTAAAATTGAATAGTTCAGATGAGGTAATCAGTTACTATGAAAAAGTAGAAAAAGTAGAGGGAATAATTTCATTATAAGATTATGAAGAAATATTTAATTTTAAGTTTATTGTTTTTTTCAGTTGTTTTAGTAGCACAGAAAAAAGATGCAGTTTTAATAACTATTGGTGGAGAAGAAATTATGGTTTCTGAATTTAAAAGAGTCTATGAGAAAAATTTAGATGCTATAGATAATGAAGAAGCTAAAGATTTAGAAAAAAATTTAGATTTATTTATAAATTATAAATTAAAAGTAAATGAGGCTTATGCTCTTAAACTAGATACATTACCATCGTATATTAAAGAAATGAAAATGTATAGGAATCAGTTAGCAGCTCCTTATTTACAGGATTCTTTAGCTGTAAACCGTTTGATAAAAGATGCTTATTATAGAACTAAAAATGAAGTTAAAGCAAAGCATATTTTAATTAAAATCCCTAAAGCTTCAACTGCAGAAGATACTTTACGAACTTACACAAAGATTTTAGAAATTAGAAATCGAATTTTAAACGGTGAAGATTTCGAGAAATTAGCAGTAGAAACGTCAGAAGACCCGTCTGCTAGAACAGATCAAAAATCTGGAAGAGCTGGCAATAAAGGTAATTTAGGATATTTCTCTGCATTTAAAATGGTTTATCCTTTTGAAGATGCTGCTTATACTACTAAGATAGGTAAAATCTCTATGCCTTTTAGAACAAGGTTTGGATATCATATTCTTAAAGTTGATGACATAAGACCTTCAAAAGGTGAAGTAGAAGTTGCACACATTTTAATACAAGACTTATCTTTTAAAGGAGAAGAGTTAATTACTTCTATTTATAATCGATTAGAAAATGATGAGCAATTTAAGATGTTGGCTCGAAAATACTCTGATGATACTGGCTCTAAGTCTAAAGGAGGTAAATTAAGAAGGTTTGGAGCTGGAGTTATGGTAGAACCTTTTAATAAAGTAGCTTTTAGTTTAACTAAAGAAGGTTCTTATTCTAAGCCATTTAAAACTCGTTTTGGATGGCATATTATTCAATTAATTAAAAAACATCCAGTTGGCACTTTTAATGAATTAAAACAAGAGTTAGCAAATAAAATTAGATCTAATGAAAGGTTACAATTGTCAGAAAAAGCAGTAGTAGATAAATTAAAGAAAATGTACTCTGTTACTGAGTATGATAATGCAAAAGAAATTTTTAATAATGCTAATATTAGGACTATGGCTAAAGATAGTTTGAATCTTAAAATATTGAAAATCAATGAAAAAGAGCTGAAGCAAATAGATTTTATAAATTTTATTAAAAGAAAAAATAACACTTCTATTTTTGATCTTTTCAAGGATTTTAAAGAGCAGGAAATTTTAAAATATTACAAAGATAATTTAGAAAAAACTGAGCCCGAATTCGCTTCTATTATACAAGAGTATGAAGATGGCTTATTATTGTTTGAGTTGATGCAAAGAAAAATTTGGGACAAAGCCTCAAAAGATACGTTGGGATTACAAAGATTTCACAAAAAAAATGTTAAAAAGTACAATAATAGCTCTCTAGATATTGTAAAAGGGGAGGTGATAAACGATTTTCAAAATCATTTAGAGGATTCGTGGATTAAAGAGATGCGAAATAAAAGTGTTATTGAAATTAGAAAAAAAGCTCTAAAAAAACTAAAAAAATATTACAACAAAAATAAATGAGAAAATTTATAATTTTTTTTGTTGCTCTTTTATTCTTTTATTCTTGTGAATATTTAAATGTAAAAGAAAAAGAAACCACAACTTTAGATATCGTAGCTATTGTTGATGCTGAAAAATTGTTTATCGAAGATGTTTCTCGAATTTTACCCTTAAACTTAAGTAAAGAAGATAGTATTGTTTTGGTAAGAGGTTACATTAATGATTGGGCAATAAAACAACTTTTACTTAAAAATGCAGAGAGTAATGTTACTTTAGAAGAGGTTAAAAATATTGATGAATTAGTGCAAGATTATAAAGAAAGTCTTCTTATAAATAGTTATAAAGAAAGTTTAATTAAACAGCAGTTGGATACTGTTGTTGTAGAAGAAGAGATTGCTGATTTCTATGAAGCTAACAAAGAAAATTTTAAATTAAACGAAGAGTTATTAAAAATAAAATTTCTTTACTTAGCGGAGGCTACTATTAATAAAAATGAGCTTATAAAACTTTTTAAATCTGATAAAATTGAAGATTTAGAAGCCTTAGAAAAACAGAAATTAAGTTTTAAGACATATCATTTTAATGATTCTGTTTGGTCTTCATTAGATAACGTTATGTTAAAACTACCATTTTCTAAAGAATATCTGTTAAATAAAACTAAATTACTTCAAAAACAAGATTCATTAGGTTTATATTTGGCCAAGGTAAATAGTGTTTTATTTAGGAACGATATTGCACCTGTTGGGTACATAAAACCAACAATAAAACAAATGATTTTACACAGACGTAAAATCGAATTAATAAGAGATATAGAAAAAATTTTAGTACAAGATGCAACAAAAAACAACAACCTTAAAATTTATTAAATCAACTGTATTGATCGCTCTATTTGTGTGTTTAACAATAAATACTTCAGCGCAAATAAAGATAGACGGTGTAGCAGTTGTTATTGGTAAAAATATTGTTTTAGATTCAGATATTGAAAAATTCAAACAAGAAGTTGAAGTAAGGTCAGAGGGGAAGATTCAAATTTCTGATTGCGAAATGTTAGAAGAATTAATGCAACAAAAATTATTAGCACATCATGCAGTAATTGATAGTGTTACTGTTTCTGATGAAGAGATCTCTACTAGAGTAGAACGAAGTGTTGCTTATTTTACAGATCAATTTGGTTCTGTAGATAAAGTTATAAAAGCCTACGGGTTTAATGATTTAGACGACTTAAAGAAAGAATTATACTCTGTGCAATCAGAGAACGTATTAATAGAAAAAGAGCAGTTAAAAATAACTGAAAAGATAGATGTAACTCCAGAAGAGGTTCGTTTATATTATGTAGGATTAAAGGAAGCTGGAGAGTTGCCAGAGTTTTCGGCTGAAATTGAGTTAGCACAACTTGTTATAAAAGCTAAACCTTCGAAAGCTGAAAAAGAAAGAATTTTAGCGAAATTAAATGAAATAAAAAAAGAAATTGAAGAGGGATCAAGTATAAAAATGAAAGCGATTATTAATTCGGATGATCCTGGTGTTACCTCTAATGGTGGAAAATATGAGGTTACAAAAGATTCTCCTTTTATCAAAGAGTTTAAAGAAATGGCTTTTTCTTTAGATGTAGGGCAAATATCTAAACCTTTTGAATCTGATTTTGGTTATCACATAATGCAATTACAAGAAATTAGAGGAAATATGAGGGTTGCGACACATATTTTAATGCAACCAAACGTTCCAGAATCTCTTTTAATGGAAACAAAAAACACCGCAGAAAAAGTTGCAAATGATATTAAATTAGGAAATATCACATTTACTGAGGCAGTACAAAAATACTCTGATGATGAAGATACAAAAAATGACGATGGCTTGTTAATGAATCCTTATACAGGAGAAAGTACATGGGATTTAACAAGAATGGATCCTTCACTATACGCAAGAGTAGCAGAGTTACAAAAAGGAGAGCTTACTGATGTTTATTTTGATGAAAATAGAAGTGGTGAAAAAATGTATAAATTCATTGTTATGAGAGATAGAACCAATACACATACTGCAGATCTTGTAAATGATTATGTGAAGGTTCAGGAGTTGGCTTTAACAAAAAAGAAAGAGGAAGCTGTAACCAAATGGGCAAAAGAAAAAATTAAAGATACTTATATAAAAATGTCTAAAGATCATAGAAAATGTAAGTTTGATAAAAATTGGAAAAAAGAAACAAGTAGGTAATGTCTGATGTTAGCGCAGTAAACGATTTAGTTCTAAAATATAAAGCATTAAAGTCTGAGATTAGTAAAGTTATAATAGGCCAAGAAGATGCTGTAAATTTTACATTATTATCTATTTTTTGTGGAGGACATTCCTTGTTAATTGGTGTTCCTGGTTTAGCAAAAACACTTTTAGTAAATACAGTCTCAAGTGTTTTAGGATTAGATTTTAAAAGAATTCAGTTTACTCCAGATTTAATGCCTTCTGATATTTTAGGAAGTGAAATTTTAGATGAAAAAAGACAATTTAAATTTATTAAAGGGCCAATTTTTTCTAATATTATTTTAGCAGACGAAATTAATAGAACACCACCAAAAACACAAGCTGCGTTACTAGAGGCTATGCAAGAACGTTCCGTTACTATTGCAAATAACCATTACAAGTTAGACTTACCTTTTTTTGTATTAGCAACTCAAAACCCAATTGAGCAAGAAGGAACTTATCCTTTACCAGAAGCTCAATTAGATAGATTTATGTTTTCTATCCATTTAGAATATCCGTCCTTTCAAGAGGAGGTTCATGTGGTTAAAGCTACAACAAGTAATATGCATGACTCTGTTAATGCAATTCTGTCAAGTGATCAAATTATTGCTATTCAGAATTTGGTTCGTAAAATTCCTGTAACCAATAATGTTATTGAATACGCTGTTGGTTTGGTTGGTAAAACAAGACCAAAGTCTGAAACAGCAACAGAATTAGTAAAAAATTATTTAGATTGGGGTGCAGGCCCAAGAGCTTCTCAAAACTTAATTTTAGCAGCCAAAGCACATGCAGCAATTAATGGTAAATATTCGCCAGATATCGAAGATGTAAAAGCAGTTGCTGTGCCAATTTTATCTCACAGAATTGTAAAGAATTATAAAGCTGAAGCAGAAGGTGTTACAATACAAACTATTATTGAATCCTTACTTTAAACCTATTCAGTAGATAGATTTTCGAAAAAGCTAAATACATTTCCTCCATATCTTTTATCATAAGTGTGATTCTTATGATCTGAAATATCTGTATGTTTAGAGTGCTCTACAATTAATACGCCTTCCTCTTTTAAAATATTGTTTTTAAATACCAATTCTATTATTTCTATGAATTTTTCAGTAGTGAAATCATAAGGTGGATCTGCGAAAATAATATCTGCTTGTAGCGTTGTCTTCTCTAAAAACTTATAGACATCACTTTTGTAGTTGTTTATATCTAAACTTAATTCTTTTGAAGTATTATAAATATACCTAATACAATTATGGTTTGCATCTACAGCATAAATATTTTTAGTACCTCTAGAAGCAAATTCGTAACTAATATTACCAGTTCCAGAAAATAAATCAATTACATCTATACTATCAAAGTAATAGGTGTTGTTAAGTACATTAAACAAGCCTTCTTTAGCCATGTCTGTAGTAGGACGAACAGGTAAGTTTTTAGGTGCTTTTAAACGCCTTCCTTTTAATTTTCCAGATATTATTCTCATTCTCCTAGTAAGATGTAATTTTTTTGATATGGTTCATTAAAATTAGAGTCTATTGGTTCTTTGATTTTTACAAAGTTTATATTTCTAACGTATTTATAGGTAATCATATAAATATCATCATATTTAGAGATTAATCCACTAAATGTAAGTAGAAATTTTTCTGTATCTAGATCTAATTGTTCTGCAACAAAAAGAATGTAATAAATGAAATCTTCTTTCGTATCGAATGCAAATGAATTTATAAGCAACAATTCAGAATTATTTGTTACAATAATATCCAGATGAGTTTTTGCTACGTTAACATACATTGCTTTATTGTTAATTTTCTTTTGTAAGATTTTTTCCAATAAAACAGAATGATGGTGTTTGTATTCAAATTCACCAAAGCTCTGAAATAAATAATTGTTGATATTTACATAAGGAACATAAACGTTTTTTGCAGGTATTTTTTGAAGAGTATCAAAAGCTATAAAATCTGTTTTTAGTGTTTTTATTGAAATGTCTAAATAATCTACTAACAAATTTTTATCAAAATACGCTTCGGGAACTAGTGCTGAAAGATGATTTTCGTGTATTACCCTTATTTTTTTAAAATCTTTTTGCAGTTCTTTTTCTTCTTCAAAAATGATTTTAATTTTTTCAAGTAATTTTTCAGGACTTTTTAGTGTTTTTGTAAAACTACGAGTAAAATAATACTGTATTTCATTTGTATCATTCTTTGTTATACAAAAAGAAAATCCATCCAAACTAAATTGGATGGATAATGTAATATTATTTGATATGTCTAATGAAGAATTATTAATCTTTCTTTGCAACTTTTCTGTCATATGATGGTGGCCAATTACCTCCAGTAGTTACTTCTTCTAATGAACCTACAGAAACATATTCACCTTTTATTTGGTCTGTTTCTATAGCTTCTAATTCTTGCTTTACTAGAGATTCGTTCATACCTTCTAAAATACCCCTCTTTGGCGTTCTTGCTCTGAATGTTGGTTGCATTAAGCCTGGTACTTTTTCAACTTCACCTATTTCTAACTCAAATTCTGTATTTGCTACCCCAGGAACTTTAAACATCGATTTATAATCTTTGTTTTTAAAGTATTTAATCACAGGTTCATATCCTATAGTATCAGTTACTCTTTTTTCTTCATCTACAATTACACCACCACCTTTATTTACTTTTTCTACTACTGTTTTTGTTTCTGTTAACACAAGTTGTGCTGTATCTATAAATTGTATTAAACCATCTTTGTCATTGGTGTATTTTCCATTCACCTCATAATATTTAACTTCGGCATCTCTAATAATTTTCAAGCTATTTACTACACCAATGTACTTTACAACTTTTTCTTCGTTAAATTGAATTGGCTCCATAATTCCACCATAAATTTTCCACCCTAGGAAACCTGCTAAAACTAAAAGTAAAATAGAAGGTAACCATCTTAATTTTAAGGGTAAAAATTTAACGATTACATAAGCTACTAGAACCGCTACTATCACAGCTCCTAAAATCATTAGTATTAAATTCATTATAAATTAGTTTTTTTAATAGTATAGTCGCAAATCTACAATTTTTTTTCAATGATAAAAATTTTTCTTTATAAAGAAATGTATCTTTGATATTTTAAGATTTCCATGATAAAACAACCACTAGATTTTTATAAAGAATTACAAAATAAATTTCCTCACAACCCAACAATTAAGCAACGTAAGCTTTTAAACCTGTTAAGTGATTTTATTTTTAATGGAGATAAGAATGTTCTTTTTTTATTAAAAGGATATGCTGGAACTGGAAAGACGACAACGATAAGTACTTTTGTTAATACATTATGGTCTGCTAATAAAAAATCAGTGTTATTAGCTCCTACAGGAAGAGCGGCTAAAGTAATTTCGGTCTATTCAAAAAAGCCAGCATATACAATTCACAAAAAAATATATTTTCCCAAAAAACAAGCTAATGGAGGAGTGGATTTTGTGTTACAACAAAATAAGCATAGGAATACAATTTTTATAGTAGATGAATCTTCTATGATTCCTGATTCGAGACAAAATCAAAAACTTTTTGAAAATGGTTCTTTGTTAAATGACTTAATCTCTTTTGTAGATCGTGGACATGAGTGTAAACTCATTTTTATTGGAGATACAGCACAGTTACCTCCTGTTAAACTAACATTAAGCCCGGCTTTAGATTCAGATACTTTACGTACAGATTATCACAAAGAGGTAGTAGAAATAGAATTGGATGAGGTTATGCGTCAGCACGAAAATTCTGGTATTTTAGCGAATGCAACTGAATTACGATTTTTAATTCAGAATGATGGTAAAGATTTTAAATTCGATTTAGGTTTTCCAGATATCATAAGATTAGAAGATGGTTATGATATAGAAGATGCTCTGGTTTTAGCTTATGAAAATGAAGGGGTAGAGGATACAGCCTTTATTGTTAGATCTAATAAAAGAGCAAATCAATACAACCAGCAAATTCGTTTAAATATTAGAGGCCAAGAAAATGAAATTTCTGCAGGAGATTTTATTATGGTTGTTAAAAATAATTATTTTTGGTTAAAAGAATCTTCTGATGCTGGTTTTATTGCAAACGGAGATATTTGCCAAGTTTTAAAAATCTTTGCTATTAAAGATTTGTATGGTTTTAAATTTGCAGAAGTAGAAGCAAGAATGATTGATTACCCTCATATGGCTCCATTTGAAACGGTTTTATTATTGGATACTATTACAAGTGAAAGTTCATCTTTAACTTATGAAGAGTCTAATAAGTTATATCAAGTAGTTCGTGAAGATTATGCTGAAGAAAAATCGAAATTCAAACAGTTTTTAGCCATTAAAAAGAATCAATATTTTAATGCATTGCAAGTAAAATTCTCATATGCAATGACTTGTCATAAATCTCAGGGAGGACAGTGGAATACGGTTTTTATAGAGCAGCCTTATTTGCCAAAAGGGGTTTCTAAAGAGTATTTTAGATGGTTATATACTGCAGTAACAAGAACGCGAGAAAAATTATATTTAATTGGTTTTAAAGATGAATTTTTTAAGGACTAATTCCAAGAATAATTAAATGTTATTTTTCCAAATTTATTTCCATTAACATATCTTAATTTTTTAGACTTACTAGTATTGTAATTAAAAGAATACCCCCAATTATTTTTTTTTAAAGTTAACTTCATTTCTATTTCTAGATTAAAGGTTAGAGGTATAATTTCACTTGTGATTTTACTTTTATTATTAAAAAAACCACCTTGGATAGTAGCATTATATAGCGAATAGCTTAGAAGAGGTCTTATATAAATAAAGGATTCAGGTTCATTGTAGTAATTTGTGTGACTTGCATTTAACTGAGTTTTGTAGGCTACGGAATTCATTATATTTTGAAGTGGAAGCAGCCCTAATCTAATATTTACACCAGAATTAACGGCAGTATAAGTTGTTCCTAATTGCACGTTATTTCCCCAATTTAAGTCAAAAAAATGAGTTTTATTCATAAATAATTGTTTAATAAACGACGCATTTAAAGAGAGGCTTAATGTGTTTTGAATTTGATATTCCCAACCTTCTGATTGTTTAAAGTTAAAGGTTCTATGGATAAATTCTTGTATTTCTTGTCCATGTGCAGCTGGTCCAATTACACCGATCTCTAGTAAAAATTCACTAATTTTATGATCTTTAAATACGTTTTTAACTGAAAACCCACCAAATAAATGACCAGCAAAAGGTCTATCGTGTTCTTTTTTTAAAGGAGCTATAGGTTTGTATGGACTGAACATTTCGTGGCTTAATTGCCATCCTATAATTTTTTTAACTAATTTAATATCTGTTGATTTACTTAAGTAGCTGTAATTTAAAAAGATACCGTTAGTGTAATATCGATCTTTTTTAAAGGAAACATACAAATCATTATCTGAGATAATACTTAGTTCTTTAGAAAATATTTGTTGAGATGGGGTTGTAAAAGATAAAATTAAGAAAACAATAAATATTGACTTTTTCATGCTAAACAAATATAATTTTTACAACTTAAAAATGATAAATATTTAACAGTATTATTAAAAAAAGGTTTTATTTTTAGGGTTCTTAAATTTAATAAGAGATTTATGAGTAGATTGACTGAAGAGGATTTTAACAGCATTTCTAGTACTAAAGATTTATTGGCTACTTTAGAAGATAAGAATATTTCTTTTGATAAAGTAAAAGAAATACTTTCTTATAACGAAGAATTACGAATGCTTCAAATAGAATTAGTAAAACTACAAAACCATATTACACTTCATAACAAGAGAGTTGTAGTTATTTTTGAAGGAAGAGATGCAGCTGGTAAAGGAGGTAACATTCGAAGGTTTATGGAGCATCTTAATCCGAGATCCTCTCGATTAGTAGCTTTAAATAAGCCCACTGAAATAGAAAAAGGGCAATGGTATTTTCAAAGATATATTAAAGAACTTCCTAATCCAGGAGAGATTGTTTTCTTTGATAGAAGTTGGTATAATAGAGCTGTAGTAGAACCTGTAATGGGTTTTTGTTCCAAAACACAGTATAAGCAATTTCTCGTTCAGGTTCCAGAGTTCGAGCACATGATGTATGAAGATGGAGTAATTATTATAAAATTTTGGTTATCTATAACAAAAGAAGAGCAAGGGAAACGTTTTGAGGGTAGAAAAGAGACTCCATTAAAACGATGGAAATTTAGCCCTGTAGATAAACAAGGACAAATTCTTTGGGATAAGTATACATATTATAAAGAAGAGATGTTTTCTAAGACCCATACTTCTTATAGTCCTTGGGTAATTATAAAAACTAATGATAAAAAGTTAGCTAGACTCGAGGCTATAAGACATGTACTCTCTCAGTTCGATTATGAAGGAAAGTTAGAATCTGCTACTCTATTAAACCCAGATCCAAATATAGTAATGAGGTACTACAGATCTAGTATCCATAAAATAGATTAAAGTATGGAAAATACATTATCAGAGTCAGACATTAAAAAATTAAATTCAAACAAAGGTTTATTAGCACTTTTATCAAAGCAACCATTAAATGTAGAAAAAGCACTAAGGTATGTGAATTACCAGAAAAGACTTAAAAAATTACAGGTAGAGCTTATTAGAATGCAAACTTGGGCAATTCAAAATAACGAACGTATTATTGTAGTATTTCAAGGAAGAGATGCAGCAGGTAAAGGTGGGGCAATTCGAAGAATTACAGAAAGAATAAATCCACGTTTTATGAGAATTGTAGCTTTGCCAAAACCTACTAAAGACGAACAAAGTCAGTGGTACTTTCAGCGTTATGTAGAGCAATTACCAAAAGCAGGTGAAATGGTTTTCTTTGATAGAAGCTGGTATAACAGAGCAGTAGTAGAGCCTGTAAATAATTTTTGTACTCAAGAAGAGTATAAAACATTTATGAATCAGGTGAACGACTTTGAACGTATGATTTTAGAATCTGGTATACACTTGGTTAAAATTTATATGTCAATTTCTAAAAAAGAACAAGCTAAACGTTTTGCAGAGATAAAAAGCGATCCATTAAAGCAGTGGAAAATGACAAAGTTAGATGAGAAAGCTCAAGATCTCTGGGATCAATATACAGAGTATAAGAACGCAATGTTCGAGAAAACAAATACGTTATCTTCTCCATGGAAAATTATAAGAGCAAACAGAAAAACAGAAGCCAGAATAAATGTAATTAATCATGTTTTAAAAAGTATCCCCTATGATAAAAATTTAGAAATTTAGAGGCTATTATTAATTTTAAAAAAAAAACATTAATTTAGATTTTTCATATAGATTTTAACCTTAAAAGAAATTCTAGGTGGTTAATTAACAATCGCTGTTACTTTTAAGAGAGACTATTTTTTATTGTTGAAAATAAAAAATACATTTCACATTCAATTTGTTGATTGATTGCCTCATATTTTTCTTCTTGGTTTACTGATCCATCTATGGTTTTTAAATCAAAATAAGGTATGTAGTAATTACAAATGTGGTACTTTATTTAAAGTGTATTGCATAAAAAAACACCTATATTTCTATAAGTGCCTTTTAAATACTATTTAATCTTCTAATAGTTAGAATGGTATTAATTCTTAACTACTTTATAACTAACTTCTTTATTCTCTAATTTATCGAATGCTTTGACAATATAAATAGCAGAAGATAGATTTGACATATCAATTTTATTTCCTTTAAGCGACATTACTTTATTTCCTACCTTATTAAGAAATCTTTTGCAGAAATATTAGAAGTCTTCAATATCATTGGTTATTTTTACTGCAAAATACTACTAAATATATTATTTTTAATTTAAGGTACAGTTAAGAATGCGTTTAGAAATTGGAAACAAAGTTGCTGTTTTAGATGACGTTTTAAAAGGTATTGTAATTGCAATTGATGCAGATGCTATTACCATTGAAACAGAGGATGGTATGCCTTTTAAGTTTTCTAAAAGAGAGTTAGTTAAAATAGAAGAAGATCAGCATGAGTTGTCTAAATTTTCTGATATTAATAATCCATTATTAAATCAAAAAATTAGCGATAACAAACCCAAGAAAAGTTTATTCACCAAAACTAAAAACGAGGTTATTTTAGAAGTTGATTTACACATTAATCAACTTGTAAAATCTACTAGAGGTTTAGATAATTTTGATATGTTGAATCTTCAACTCTCAACAGCAAAAAGAAAAGTTGAGTATGCAATCTCAAAGCGAATTTCTAAGCTTGTTTTTATTCATGGAGTAGGAGAAGGGGTGTTAAAAGGAGAGTTAATTAGTCTTTTAAATAGATACCCTGTCAAATATTTCGATGCATCTTATAAAAAATATGGGCTTGGTGCTACAGAAGTTTATGTTTATCAGAACACGAATTAATTGTATTTTTACATTATGAATTCCATTTATTTAGATAATGCAGCTACTACAAAAATAGATGATACTGTTTTAGAAACAATGTATAAAAGTATGCAAGAAGTTTCTGGGAACCCTTCTTCTATTCATCAGCAAGGAAGAAAGGCAAAATCTGTGGTAGAAACTGCAAGAAAAAATATTGCAAAACACTTTAATGTAACTGCTAGTGAAATTGTTTTTACTGCTGGAGGTACAGAAGCAGACAATTTAATTTTAAAAAATGCAGTACTTAATTTAGGGGTACAAACTATTATTACTTCTAAAATAGAACATCATGCTGTATTGCACACATGCGAGTATTTAAAGCAATCAAAAAATATTACCTTACGATTTGTAAATGTTAACGAGAACGGAGTTATAGATTTGAATCATTTAGAGTCATTATTGCTTGAAACAAAAGGTAAAGTTTTGGTAAGCTTAATGCATATCAATAATGAAATTGGTACAATTTTACCGTTAAAAAAGGTAAGTGCTCTTTGTACTTCTTATAACGCTTATTTTCATTCAGATACTGTACAAACTATAGGTCATTATAATTTAGACTTATTGAAAGTAGAGGTAGATTTTATAGTAGCAAGTGCACACAAGTTTCATGGACCAAAAGGAGTAGGTTTTGCTTATTTTAAAAAAGGTACTGGTATTTTACCCATGTTTCATGGAGGAGATCAAGAAAGAGGAGCTAGATCTAGTACAGAAAACGTACATGCAATTATAGGTATGGATAAAGCGTTAGAAAATGCATATACTAATTTAAGATTAGATAGAATACATATAGAAAATGTAAAAGAATATTTTATAAGAGGATTGTTGGAAATTAATTCTTCTATAGCGTTTAATGGAGATTCTGATATTTTTGAAAATAGTTCGTATACTATTTTAAATGTTAGATTTCCAGTTCAGAACGATATGTTGCTTTTTACATTAGATATGGCAGGTATTGCAGTTTCTGGAGGTTCTGCATGCCAGAGTGGAAGTAGTGTAGGTTCTCATGTTTTAACAGCATTACTGCTAGAGGAACAGATAAAAACTACTTCAGTCCGGTTTTCCCTTTCTAAATATACTACCACAAAAGAAATTGATTACACTTTAGAAAAATTAAAAGAGCTACTATAAAGTAGCTCTTTTAATTATAATTAAATATTATTCTTAATTGTAATGGATTAATTTTTTCAAGAACAAGAAATGAAGATAAAGTGCTAATCGGTTTAAACCTTACAGAAAAGAATTATAGCATTGATGTGTCAGAAATGTATGAAAATGGAGATGAAATAAGAGATACGAATTCTAATAAACTTTTTTAAGTAAATAATGGGACTTTAAATGTAATCACAGAAAATAATATTTTTCTTTTAGATAGGATATAAAACGAAATACATTAACTAAAAAAGCGACTCTCTATATTTTTATAGAGAGTCGCTTTTTTTATGTGTTAAAATATTTTAATTTTTTCCTACTCTATTAAATTCTCTAATCATAAAATACGCCCACAAAATAACGCAAATCCCTACAAAAAGTGAAAAATATAGCACTATATTATCTGCGCTCATTCTTTATAATTTTTATGTAAATTAAAACACCTAATAAAGTTGGTGCCCAAAGGCCCACAAATATTCCATGTAATTTATCACCAGTTAAAAAAAGATATTCTGCAACTATAATTATTAGCAAACACAGTAATAGCATCAATAAGTTTGCTTTGCCTAAATTGTTAATCAAATTCATTCAATATTTTTTACAGCTGTAAATTTAAACAATTAAATGAAATTTTATGATAATTTAAAGATTAATAAAATAGATACTAAGATTTTAAATAGTCATTAAAGTAAAATTTTACTGCTTTTTTTCCTATACATCTCTTTTTTTAGCCTATACATTATTAATATTTTAGTAAATTCGTAACCAAACAAAATTATTATGATCAAAAGTTTAAAAATTTTACTCTTTACCTTGTTTTTTAATTTTTCTAATAGCTATGCTCAAGAAATCCCGCCAATAAATAAATACACTCCTGAAAACTATGGAGCTGAGAATCAAAATTGGGCTATTTCACAAAATTCAAAAAAATACATTTACGTTGCAAACAATAAAGGCTTAATAGAATTTAATGGTGCTTCTTGGCAATTGTATGCTACTCCAAATGAAACAATTATGCGTTCTGTGAAATGTATTGAAGATTTGGTGTATACTGGTTTCTATATGGATTTTGGTTTTTGGAAGAAAGATGATTATGGTCAATTAAAATATACATCTATTGTAAAGGAAAATAACATTACCATGTTAGAAGATGAGCAAATCTGGGAGATTTGTGAGTTAGATGGTTGGGTAATATTTAAATCACTTGAAAGAATTTATCTATACAATATAGAAAGTAAAGATTTCAAAATCATAAACGCTTCAGATAATATTTTAAAAATTTCAAGAGTAGAAAATAGAATTTATTTTCAAGAATTAGGAAAAGGAGTCTTTGTTATTGAAAACGGTCAACCAAAATTAGTTTCAGACCACGATATACTTAAAGAAAGTAGGTTGGTAGAGATTTTAAGTAAGAATGGTAAGCTTTTTTTTGTTACTCAAAAAGAAGGTTTTTATTTTTTGAAAAATAATCTTCTACAAAGATGGATTCCAAGTTCGGCCAAACTATTATCAACAAAAACAATTTATAGTGCTAAAGAACTAAAGAATGGTAATTTAATTTTGGGTACAATTTCAAGTGGAATTTTAAATATCAATCAAACAGGAGATTTAGTTTATCATATTACACAAGATGTTGGGTTAAGTAATAATACAGTACTTTCCATTTTTGAAGACTTAGAAAATAATATTTGGTTAGGTTTAGATAATGGAATCAATACAATCAATTTAGAATCTCCATTTAAACAATTTTTGAAAAATGACAATTTTTGGGGTACTATTTATGCTTCTATTATTTATAAGGAGTATTTGTATATAGGAACAAATCAAGGATTGTATTACAAAAAAAAGAACTCCAAAGACTCTTTTTCAATTGTTGAGAATACTCAAGGCCAGGTATGGAGTTTACAAGTGTTTAATGATACCTTGTTTTGTAATCATGATTCCGGAACGTTTACAATTTCTGATAATAGAGCGTCAATGATAGAAGGCACTTTTGGTTCTTGGCAATTAAAACAACTAAATAAAACCACACTGATATTAGGTAACTACGAAGGTTTATATGTAGTTAAATCAAAAAATGGTGTTTGGCGCCTAAAAAATAAAATTGAAGGGTTTGCAAATTCAAGTAGGTACTTTGAGATTATTAATAATGACAAAATCTTTGTGAATCATGAATATAAAGGTATTTTTAAATTAGATGTCGATAGTGATCTAGAAAATATCACTAAAATAGTTAAAGACAAATCTATAGAAAAAGGAATTCATTCTAGTTTAATAAAGTATAATAATGACGTTTTATATTCCTCTAAAAGAGGTGTTTATAAATATGACCAAAAGCAAGATCTATTTTTAAGAGATTCAATTTACAGTCAATTAATTCCAAAAGAAAAGTTCTTATCTGCAAAATTGATAAATGAAAAGGATAATAGTAAATTATGGTGTTTTACAAAAGATGATATTAGATATTTAACACCTGGAAAATTTAGTAATCAGCCAGATCTAAAAGTTATTTCAGTTGAAGGGTCTCTTTTTAAAGGTGCTTCTGGTTATGAAAATTTACTAAACCTTGAAGATGATATTTACTTGATAGGAACAACAAAAGGGTATTTATTAATTGATCTAAGCCTAGTTAAAAAACCTTCTGACTTTTATATTAATATAGACAAGGTTTTAAATAGTGAAATTGATGCTTCACAGCAATATGTAGATATAAACAATAGTAATATTTCTAATAATAATCAAAATAGTTTTCATTTTTACTATAGTGTTCCTAATTTTAGTAAAAGTTCCTCAGTAAAATATCAGTATAAATTAGAAGGATTAAATACAAAATGGAGTTCTTTATCTCTAAGCAATAATTTTTTATTTAAGAATTTAGCTGCGGGTGATTATACTTTTATGGTTAGAGGTGTTATTGATACAAAGTTTAGTGAGAATATAGCCAGTTATTCTTTTGAGATTTTAAAGCCTTGGTATTTTTCAAATTTTTTAATTTTTATTTACATTGTTCTTTTTTTAATTTTACTATATATTTTACATCTGTTCTCTAAAAGATATTATAAAAAGCAAAGAGAGGAGCTTATAAAAAAATCAAGAATAGAGTTAGAGTTAAAAGAGCTTGAGTCTTCCCAAAAAATTATTAAATTAAATAACGATAAGTTAAGAAGTAATATAGAAAGCAAAAATAGAGAGTTGGCTACTTCTACAATGAGTATTATTAAAAAGAATGAATTTTTGAACACTATAAAACAAGAATTAACTTCAAATGGAAGTGTGGGTATTTCTAAGGTTATTAAATTTATAGATAAAAATTTAAACAATACAGATGATTGGAAAATGTTTCAAGAGGCTTTTAACAATGCTGATAAAAAATTCCTTAAAAAGATAAAAGCAAAACACCCAGAGTTAACTCCAAATGATTTAAGACTCTGTGCTTATCTTAGATTAAACCTATCATCTAAAGAGATTGCACCACTTTTAAATATATCTCCAAGAAGTGTAGAGGTAAAGCGTTATAGATTACGTAAAAAAATTAATTTACCTCATGATGCTAACTTAACAAACTATATTTTAGAAATATAATACCTATATATTAGTTAATTTGGTTACAACATTACCACAACATTTTAAAATTTAATTATTTTCACAGTGTTAAAATTTTATCTTTTAAAATATATTTTCTTAACTATAGTAAAGGTTTTGTGTGATGTATGTTTTTTGTTGAGGTTTATTTTACGACAAAAATAAATAATTAACCCTAATTTTACAAAAAACATAATTAAAAATAACTAAATTTTATTTTATGAGTAAAAAAATAATATTATTACTCCTTCTTTTATCACCGTTTTTGATACAATCTCAAACAATGGATGTATCAGGTGTTGTTAAAGACGCTTTAAATGGCGATGTTTTGCCAGGAGTAAGTATAAGTATCAAAGGGACCTCTACAGGTACCCAAACAGATTTTGATGGGGTGTATCGTCTTTCTAACGTAAAAAGCGGTTCAGTTTTAGTTTATAATTACTTAGGTTATAAATTAAAGGAAATTGTCGTTAATCAAAAAACAATAAATGTTTTGTTAACGCAGGCCACAGAATCTTTAGATGAAATTGTAGTTATTGGGTATGGTACTCAAAGTAAAAAGGAAGTAACAGGTGCAGTTTCTGTTGTTTCAAGTGCAACAATAGAAGATTTAAATCCAACTAGAATTGAGCAAGCGCTACAAGGTCAAGTTGCTGGTGTTAATATTACACAATCATCTGGATCACCTGGAGCAGCTTCGAATATTAGAATCCGTGGAGTTTCTACAAATGGAGATAGTAGACCTTTAATCTTATTAGATGGAAGGGTTATTGAAGATTTAAGTGTTGTAAATCCATCAGATATAGAGTCAATTAACATATTAAAAGATGCCTCAGCAGGTATTTATGGTGTTCGTGCTGCAAACGGAGTCATTTTGGTTACTACAAAATCTGGTAGAAAAAATACAGGCTTTCAATCTATTTTAAATGTTTCTACAGGTTTTCAAAATACAACTAGAGAAATACCACTTTTAAATGCTACTGAATATGCGTTATTAGCTAATGAAGCATTTGCGGCAAACGGAGATGCGTTACCATTTCCTAACGCTAGTGGTTTAGGACAAGGTACAAATTGGCAAAGCTCAGTTTTTGGGACAGCACCAATTTACAGTATAGATTATACTTTAAATAAAGGTACTGAGAAGTCAACATATTCTTTAGGTTTATCAGTTACTAGTCAAGACGGTATCGTAGGTGGTAACAAAGCAAACTTTAATAGAAGAAATATTCGTTTTAATTTTGATACTGAAATTTCTAAAAATTTAAAATTTAATTCTTCTACTATATATACAAACACAAATAAGAAGAATTTAATAGAAAACGCATTAGGTTCTATTTTATTTAATGCATTAAATATGCCATCTACAACATCTGTTTATGATGATGAAGGAAATTTCTCTTTGCCTCCTGCAATAGGAACAGGTATTGAGGTTGCAAACCCTTTAGCGCAAATAGATAATTCACACAATAGAAGTTGGGTAAATAAGATATCTGGTAGTTATGGTTTAAAGTATGATTTTCTTAATTATTTTTCTGCAGAAACTAGATTTCAAGCAAATTATGCTGTCTCTACATCAAATACTTATGGAAAGGTAGCTAATTTTGGAAATAACAACGTATTTAATGTAGACCTAGGAACATTTACAGATTTTAGTCAAAACTTTTTTGATTATACTTTTGATGCATTTATCAATTATGAAAGAGTGTATAATAATGTTCATAGCGTAAAAGCAATGTTAGGAACTTCTGTTTTTAAAACGATAGGAAGATTTCAAACCATTTTATCTAGCAATGCTTCTGGAGAAGATTTAAATGGTGTGCAGATAGGTACTCCAGTTTTAAATGGTGATGGTTTAGAGATTTTTAGAAATAATAATAATGGAGATAATTTAGTATTTGATAGTAGATTACTTTCATACTTTACAAGATTGCAGTATGCTTATGATAGCAAATATTTATTCTCTGCTGTATTAAGACGAGATGGTTCTACAAATTTTGGACCTAAAAACAAATTTGGATTTTTCCCAACTGCATCTGTGGGTTGGGTAGCTTCAGAAGAAGACTTCTTACAAGATTCAAATATTGTTAGTTTTTTAAAGTTTAGAGCAAGTTATGGTATCATTGGGAATGATAGAATTCCTGGTTTTAGATTTGTATCAGTATTAAATGGAGAAGCAGAATATGTATTTGATAATAAATTGGCACAAGGAATTGCATTAGGTCCTGTTGCAAACCCAGAAATTAAATGGGAAGAGCAAAAGCCTTTAGATATAGGTGTAGATTTAGAACTATTTGATAAAGTCAACATTACTATGGATTACTTTAAGAAAACAACAGAAGACCTATTAGTTTCTGCTCAAACATCAGGTATTATTGGTGTTGCTGCTCCAGGTTCTTCAGTACCTGTAGTTAATGCTGGTACTGTTGTAAACTCAGGTTTTGAATTTGCAATTGGTTATAGAGAATCAATTTCAGAAGATTTTGACTTTAATGTAAATTATAATTTTACGACTTTAGACAACAACGTAACTTTTGTAGGTAATTCTACAGGAATTATAGAAGGAGGTTCATTTGGGGTAGGTCAAGATCCACCATCAAGAATGGAGGCAGGTTTTCCGATTGGTTATTTCTATGGATATCAAACAGATGGTTTATTTCAAACTCAAGCTGATGTTGATTTACACGCGGCTCAAACTAATGCAGCACCTGGAGATTTAAGATTTGTTGATACCAATGGAGATGGAACTGTAGATGCAGATGATAGAACTTACATTGGTGATCCAATTGCAGATGTAACAATGGGTTTAAACTTATCATTTAATTACAAAAATTTTGATTTTAATGCCTACGCTTTTGCTTCTATTGGTAATGAAATTGTAAGGAATTACGAAAGAACACTACCGTTAACAAACAGAGCTACTTATTTCTTAGACAGATGGACAGGTCCAGGTACAAGTAATACTGTACCAAGAGTAACAACAGGTGCTACAGGTAATAATTTATTTTCAGATTTCTTTGTAGAAGATGGTTCGTTTTTAAGATTACAGAGTGTACAGTTAGGATATAGTGTTGGAGAAGCAACTTTAGAAAAATTACAGTTTAATAAACTAAGATTTTACGTGTCTGCAAGTAACTTATTTACTCTTTCTAAATACAAAGGTTATGACCCAACAACATCGAATGGCGCTCCAATTGGTGGTGGTATAGATCAGGGTTTTTACCCAAGTCCAAAAACATTTTTATTCGGAATGAATGTTAACTTTTAATTAGATATAAGATGAAAAAAATACACATAAAAAAATATTTAGTCGCAATTTTATTTCTAGTAGTAACAATATCCTGTAGTGATGATTTTGTAGATGTACAACCTACAGGAGATAATTCAGAAGACTTCTTTAATTCAGAAGAAGATTATCAAAATGCATTAATTGGTGCATATGATATGTTGCAATCTAGTTACTTAAATGTAATGTTAGGAGAAATTGCTTCAGACAATACCTTAGCAGGAGGAGAGAGTGCTACAGATGTTTTAGGTATACAAGAAATAGATGATATGATTCATACTCCACAAAACGTGCAACTAAGAGATATATGGAGTTGGATGTTTGCAGGAGTAAACAGAGCAAATTACATTTTAGAATTTAAAGATAAAACAGATTTTGCCGGTAAAGAAGAAGTAATTGCAGAAGCTACTTTTTTAAGAGCTTATTATTACTTTGAGTTGGTAAAATGGTTTGGAGATGTTCCATTATCTGTAGATAAAAGAATCGAATTTGGTGAGCAATTTACAATAGATAGAACACCAAAAGCTGAAATTTATTTGCAGTTAGAAGCAGATTTAACTTTTGCGGCTAATAATTTACCATATGTTCAAGGAACTGCAGGTAGAGTTACAAAAGGAGCTGCGCAAGCTTTACTAGGAAAGATTTACTTATATCAACAAAAATATGACGAAGCAGCTGCTATTTTAGATGATTTAATTTTAAATGGTCCTCATGATTTAGTTGCAGATTATAATTCAATTTTCGAAGAATTAGGTGAAAACAACATAGAGTCTGTTTTTGAGGTTCAATATTTTGAAAATCAAGGAGCAAGTTTCGCTTGTTTTCAATGTTCTGAAGGTAATATTGCTGTAGGTTTTAGCGGAATTAGAAATTATAGTGGGCCAGAATTTACGTCAGGTTTCAGCTTTAATGTTCCAGTTCAAGAAGCTTATGATGCATTTGAGGCAGGAGATCTTAGAAGAGATGTTGCAATTTTAGATATCAATGCTTGGGCAGCGTCTACAGGAGCAACTTTCGGTGAAGGTTACGAACATACAGGGTACTTTAATAGAAAATATATACCTAGAACTAGAGGTGCTAATGCACAAGGGGATAGAAACTTAACAAACCCAAATAATTATAGAGCAATTCGTTTTGCAGATGTATTGTTAATGGCAGCAGAAGCTTTTAATAGAAGTTCAACTCCAAACGATACTAAAGCGCAAACTTACTTAAATAGAGTAAGAGAAAGAGCTTTTGGAAACAGTACTAGAAATATTGTAGCAACAGGAGACAATTTGTATAACAATATTTTAGAGGAAAGAAGAACTGAATTAGTAGGTGAAGGTCATAGATTTTTTGATTTGGTAAGAACAGGTAAAGCTGCCCAATCAATAAATGGATTTGTAGCTGGTAAAAATGAAGTTTTTCCAATACCAGCAATTGAAATTCAATTAGCAGGAAATCGTTGGTCACAAAATCCTAATTATTAAAAAACACAATAATGAAAAAAATAAAATATATATATAAATACTTCTTTTTACTATTGGTAGTTGTTGCTTGTGAAGAAGATTTAAGAGAGACGTCTTTTACAGATAATATGGCACCTCCTTCAGAGGTTACTGCAAGTTATGCTATAACACAAGATAATTCTGGTTCTGTTACGATTACACCAACAGCCCAAGGAGCTATAAGTTTTGAAATTTCTTTTGGAGATAATTCAGACACAGCAACGTTAAATCAAGGTGAAAGTGTAGAGCATATTTATGCAGAAGGTACTTATCAAGTTATTGTTGCAGCTTCAAATTTAGCCGGTGATGTTGTAGAAACTGTTCAACAATTAGTTGTATCATTTCAAGCACCACAGAATTTAGTAGTGGTTTTAGAGAATGATGTAGCGATCTCAAAACAAGTTAATATTACAACAACTGCAGATTTTGCAGCGATGTTTGAATTCAATTCTGGTGAAACAGGAGTTTCTCAACCAGTAGTTTCTGGGAACATTGGAGAAACAATTTCTTACGTATATGCGAATCCAGGAACATACTCTGTAATAGTAACAGCAAAAGGTGGTGCAATTGCAACTACAGATTTTGCTGTAGATTTTGAAGTGACAGAGATTTTGGCTCCTACAGAAGCAGCACCAGTTGCTCCTGCAAGAAATGATACAGATGTAGTTTCTATTTTTAGTGATATTTATACAGATGTAACTTTAAGCGAATTACCAACTACTTGGTCTACAGGGAATTTCGAAGCAACTTCAGTTGATTCAGATAATGTATGGAAACTTACTGCCTTAGACTTTTTAGGTATCGTTACAAATTATGATACAGGAATTGATCTTTCTGGAATGGAAATGATGCATATTGATTATTGGGTTCCAGAAGGAACTACAAATGAATTATTTGTAAAAATTGTAAATACTGTTGATGGTGGAGAAGATATCGAATCTTTAGGAACTACAGTTGGTGGTTCATGGCAAAGTATTGATATTGACATGACTGGTTTTGATGGAGGAAATCTTGCTAACAAAGAAAAAATAACACAAATCTTAATTGATTCTGATGGAATTGCTGGTAACGTATATGTAGATAATTTCTACTTTTACAAAGCACCATCAAGTATAGTTACTTCTACTGTTCAAGATTTTGAAGGAACTGCACCAACATTTACAGTATTTGGTAATATTGCTGCAACTGAAGTTATTGCAAATCCAGATACTTCTGGTATTAACACTTCAGAAAATGTAGCTAAACTTACAAAAACTGCTGGTTCAGAGGTTTGGGCAGGTACATTTTTTGAGACTAGTACACCTTTAGATTTTAACAACTACAGTAAAATAAGTGTAAAAACATGGTCTCCAAAAACAGGAGCCCAAGTAAAATTAAAATTAGAAAACGTAGATGCTTCTATTACTCACGAAGTAGATATGAACACAACCGTTTCTAATTCTTGGGAAGAAATACTATATGATTTTAGTGCTGCACCAGCTGCAGATTATGTAAGAGTTGTAGTTTTCTTCGATTTTGGAAATGCTGGAGATGATTCAGTGTATTATTATGATGAAATTAATTTAGTTGATGATTCAGGTGTTTCTGTAGGTTTAACCTTTCAAGATTTTGAGGGTACTGCACCAACATTTACAGTATTTGGTAACATTGCAGCCACAGAGGTTATAACAAACCCTGATCAATCTGGAATTAATACAACTGCAAACGTTGCTCAATTAACAAAAACTGCTGGTTCAGAAGTTTGGGCAGGGACTTTCTTTGAAGTAGGTTCAGCTTTAGATTTCAATAACTATAGTAAGATTAGTGTAAAAACTTGGTCTCCAAAATCAGGAGCTGTTGTAAAATTAAAATTAGAAAATGAAGATGCCTCTGTTACTCATGAAGTAGATTTAAGTACTTCTGTTGCAAATTCTTGGGAAGAATTAATATATGACTTTAGTGCTGCTCCAGCAGGAGATTATATAAGAGTCGTAGTTTTCTTCGATTTTGGAAATTCAGGAGATGATTCTGTTTACTATTATGATGAATTACAATTAAAGAATTAATTAAATAATTTAATTATGAAAAACATAAAAAATATATTCTTAAAAACATTTTTACTTTCTATGATTGCAATTTTCGTAGGATGTCAAGAAGATGAATATTCTTTTGGTGAAGTAATTGCACCAACTAATATTCAGATTACTGCAGAAATTGTAGGATCAGATGCTGATAATCCAAATGGAGATGGAAGTGGAGTAGTAAATTTTTCTGCATCAGCAGATAATGCAGTTTCTTACAAGTATGCTTACAATGGTGTAGAAGTTGTTGCTCTTTCTGGTGAAACTTCTATTAGTTTTAGTGAATTAGGTTTAAACACTTATACAGTTACTGTTGTTGCAACAGGTACAGCAGGTATTGCTACTTCTAAATCCATAGATGTAGAAGTTTTATCTACTTATTCGCCACCCGTAGAATTAAAAACAAAATTATTTGGTTTTAATCCTGTAGACCCTAACGCTGTAACTACTAGAACTTGGAAAGTTCATGCTGCTAAAAATAAGCACTTTGGGTTAGGTCCAGTAGCTGGAAGTACCGTTGCAGAATGGTATGGAGCAGGACCAGACGAAAAAGTAGGAACAGGTATGTATGATGACAGAATTACTTTTTCTTCAGATGGTACTTTTACTCATATAACTAATGGGACCATTTTTGGTAGAGACCCATACATGGTTAATGATTTAGGACCTAATGTCTCTGGTACTCCAAATGGTGCAGATATAGAAAACTATGCATTTTTAGATTATACAGAAACTTATGCTTTAACAGCTCCAGGAGGTATAGAAACAATTAGTGTTTCTGGAAACGGATTTATTGGTTATTATACTGGAGGTAGTCATAACTACGAAATTTTTGATAGAGGAACACCAAATGAATTAGTACTAAGAACTACTGATGGTAATGCAGAGTTTGACTGGTGGTTTATTATTACTTTAGAATAATATTTAGAATTAAGAAAAAGTTAGAAACCAGTAAAAGAATTTTTTGCTGGTTTCTTTTTTCAAATTCTAGTTAATACTAACTATTCTTTTTCATGAAGCCTTCAGCTAAATTCTTTTTATTTTTTCTTGGTGTTCTTTTTGTGCAAACATATTATGCACAAAATCAAACCAAAGTTTCTCTAGTAACTGACGAAAATGGAGTCCAACTTTTAGTTAATAATTCACCTTTTATGATAAATGGTATGAATTGGGATTACATTCCAATTGGTACCAATTATTCATATAGCTTATGGAGTCAATCTGATGAATTCATTAAAAAAGCATTAGACAGAGAGATGACTTTATTAAAAGATATGGGGGTTAATTCAATTCGTGTGTATACAGGTATTCAGCCAAAATGGATTACTTATATCTACAAAAATTATGGTATTTATACTATGTTAAATCATTCTTTTGGTAGATATGGAGTTACCATAAATGATATCTACAAGCCAGTTACTGATTATAGAGACGAAGCAACTAAAAAACTATTACTAGATGAGGTTTCTAGTTTAACAAAAGAATATAAGAATACAGAAGGGCTTTTACTATACCTTTTAGGAAACGAGAATAACTATGGTTTATTCTGGGCAGGTTCAGAAACAGAAGATTTTCCTGATGATGCAGAAATGAAAAAAGCAATGGGTGAAAAAAGAGGGAGGCCTATGTACCAACTCTTTAATGAGGCTGCATTGTTAATGAAAAAAATAGATGCTAATCACCCTATAGCCATGTGTAATGGAGATGTTTTATTTATAGACATCATTGCAGAAGAGTGTAAGGATTTAGATATCTATGGTACAAATATGTATAGAGGTAAATCTTTTGGAGATGCTTTTCAAAAAGTGAAAGACAAATTAAACAAGCCAATTTTGTTTACAGAATTTGGTGTAGATGCTTTTAATGCCTTGAATAAAGAAGAGGATCAGGAGATGCAATCTTTTTATTTAACAGAAAACTGGAAAGAAATTTATACCAATGCTTATGGTTTAGAAAAAACAGCAAATTCTATAGGAGGTTTTACTTTTCAATTCAGTGATGGCTGGTGGAAATTAGGGCAAACTATAAATTTAGATATCCATGATGAGGAAGCTAATTGGACAAATAATGGCTATGATATAGATACTAAAAACAATAGCCAAAACATGAATGAGGAATGGTTTGGAATTGCAGCAAAAGGCTTTTCAGATACTGAAGGTTTGTATCAATTATACCCAAGAGCAGCTTATTATGTTTTACAAAAATTGCATCAAATAAATCCTTATCAAAAAGGAATTACAACAAATTATATAGAAAAAAAGATTTATAAAATAAATCAAAATAAGGCTTTAAAGCGAGGCTTAAAAAATAAAATGCTTTTAGAAAATAAATAACTACAAACCAACACAATATATATAATTTTATATGAATACAGATTTTAATCATCAAGTTAAAGGCAAGTTAGTAACCTTAGCAGACGAATCTTATTACAAAATATCCAATAGTCATACAATGCGTCCTTTTTTTATGACCATTGTTTCAGATTCAAACCATTGGATGTTTATTTCAAGTAATGGTGGTTTAACAGCTGGAAGGAAAAATGCTGAGTATGCGCTTTTTCCTTACTATACAGATGATAAAATTACAGATTTAGCAGAAACTACAGGTTGTAAAAGTATTTTTCATATCATTAAAAATGGTAAGAAAAACTTATGGGAGCCTTTCTCTGAAAGGCAGGCAGGTCTTTATAATATCAAAAGAAATATTTATAAAAACATTTATGGTAATAAAGTAATCTTTGAAGAAATAAATGAAGATTTAGAGGTTTCTTTTAAATATCAATGGAATTCTAGTGATGAATTTGGCTTTGTAAGAGAGGCTACATTTGTAAATCATTCTTCAGATAAATTAGAAGTTTCTTTATTAGATGGTGTACAGGATGTTATCCCTTATGGAGTAGGTTCAGATATACAAGGTATAAGAAGTAATTTAGTAGATGCTTATAAAAAGTGTGAACTAGAAGCAGATACAGGTTTAGGTATTTTTAGTTTAAGTGCTATTATTGTAGATAAAGCAGAGCCGAGTGAAGCTTTAAAAGCAAATCTAATTTGGTCTTCAGGGTTAGAAAACCCTAAACATTTGCTATGTTCACTTCAATTAAATAATTTTAGAAAAGGAATAGAATTAAAAGAAGAAATTGATATTAAAGCAGAAAAAGGGGCTTATTTTTTAAATGATACAATCACAGTTGCAGCAAATTCAGAGAAATCTTGGTTATTAGTAGCGAATGTGAATCAAACTGTTTCAGATGTAGTAAAAATATCTGAACTAATAAATAGCGATAAAAATGTATCAGATATTTTACAAGAAAGTATTAATACAGGTACAGATAACCTTATTAAACTTGCTGCAGCTTCTGATGGTTTGCAATTGTCTAATGATGCTCTTGTAAATACAAGACACTTCTCAAACACGCTTTTCAATATTATGAGAGGTGGTATTTTTGATGATAATTATACCATAGAAAAAGATGACTTTGTTACCTATTTAACAAAAGCAAATAAACCATTAAGAGAACTAAAAGTTGATTTATTGGCTAGTTTGTCAGAAACTTTTTCTTTACATCATATTAAAGAATTGGCAGATAAAGATTCTAATAAAGACTTTAAAAGACTGTGTTTAGAATATTTACCATTAAAATTTAGTAGAAGACATGGAGACCCTAGTAGACCATGGAACAAGTTTTCTATAAATACAAAAAGTGAAATTGATGGTTCTAAAATTTTAGATTATGAAGGAAATTGGAGGGATATTTTTCAAAATTGGGAAACTTTAGCGCATTCATATCCTCAATTTATTGAGAGTATGATTCATAAATTTCTAAATGCAACTACTTTTGAAGGTTACAATCCATATAGAGTTACAAAAGATGGTTTTGATTGGGAAGTGATTGAAGAGAATGATCCTTGGTCTTACATTGGTTATTGGGGAGATCATCAAATCATTTATTTATTAAAGTTTTTAGAGTTTATAGAAAAACATTATCCATCAAAATTGGCATCACTTTTTAACGATGACATTTTTGTGTATGCAAACGTTCCTTACATAATAAAACTATATAGCGATATTCTTAAGAACCCTAAAGATACTATTGATTTTGATCATAGATTGAATGAAAAAATAGAAGAGAGAAGAGCAGAGATTGGTGCAGATGGTTCTTTAATTAGAGATAAAAATGCACAACCTTATAAAGTAAACTTAATAGAAAAATTACTAGTTACAATTTTAGCGAAAGTATCTAATTTTATTCCAGAAGGTGGTATTTGGTTAAATACTCAGAGGCCAGAATGGAATGATGCCAATAATGCATTAGTTGGTAATGGAGTGTCTATGGTAACTTTGTATTACCTAAGAAGATTCATCCATTTCTTTGAAGGTGTTTTAAATAATGCAGATATAAATGGGGTTCAAGTTTCAGAGGAAGTTGCTATTTTATTTAATCAAGTTGTTCAGACTTTAAATAACAATGAAAGCATCTTAAAATCTAGTGTTTCTGATGTGGATAGAAAAAGAGTCTTAGATGGCTTAGGAAATCCTGCAAGTGATTACAGAACTAAAGTGTATAAAGAAGGTTTTTCTACTACAAAATCAACGCTTTCTAAAGATGATTTAGAACATTTCTTACAAATCACAAATAGGTATTTAGAGCACAGTATTAGAGCAAATAAAAGAAGCGATAATATGTATCATGCCTATAATTTAATGACATTAGAGAATGATAAAGAGGTTTCTATTTCTTATTTGTCAGAAATGTTAGAAGGTCAAGTATCTGTGTTAAGTTCAGGTTATTTAACACCTAAACAAGCTTTAGAACTGCTAGATGGTTTAAAAGATTCAGCTTTATTCAGAGAAGATCAATACAGTTACATACTTTATCCTAATAAAGATTTATCAAGGTTTACCAAAAAGAATAATATACCAAATGATAAAGTTTCTAATTCTGAATTGTTACAAATTTTAGTGAAAGATAATAATAAAGAAATTATAGAGCAAGATGCCTTAGGTAATTATCATTTTAATGGTAATTTCAATAATGCAGATAGTTTAAAAGCAGCTTTTAAAGATTTACCAGAAACTTATCAAACCCTAATTGAAAAGGATAAAACATACATTTTAGATGTTTTTGAAGAAATTTTTGACCATAAAAGCTTTACAGGTAGATCAGGTACCTTCTTCGGTTATGAAGGTTTAGGTTCTATTTATTGGCATATGGTTTCTAAGTTGTTATTAGCAGTTCAAGAAAATTGTTTATTGGCTATTAACTCTAATGAAGATGAAAAAGTTATTGGTAGATTATTAGATCATTATTATGAAATTAATGCAGGAATTGGTGTGCATAAATCTCCAGATCTATATGGCGCATTTCCAACTGATGCTTATTCTCATACACCAGCAAACAAAGGAGCTCAACAACCAGGAATGACAGGTCAAGTAAAAGAAGATTTGTTAAGCAGATTTGGAGAATTAGGTGTTTTTGTAACAGGTGGTAAAATAGTTTTTAAACCAAGATTATTAAAAGAATCAGAATTTTTAACCAGCGCAAAAACTTTTGATTATATATCAGTTTCAGATACTAAAGAATCAATTACTGTAAACCAGAATCAATTATGTTTTACATATTGTCAAGTCCCAATAATTTATACTGTTGCTCAAGAACAAAAAGTAATAGTTACCTATAATTCAGGTGATGAAAAGGTTTTAAACGAATTGGCTTTAAATGAGGAAATAAGTAATGAATTATTTAACAGAAATAATAATGTTAAGCAAATAGAAGTTTTTCTAACAAAGTAAATGCATGAAGAATACGTTTTATATAGCTGTTTTTTGTTTCTTATTATTGTCTTTAGCATCATGTAAAAGTGATGTTGATGCAAATAAGGATGGTCAAATAAATAAACAAGAGAAAGTAAGTATTACTGCTAAAGATATTTTAGGAAACCCTGATTATCTAGCAATTTCTTATGGTGGTTATAGAACAAAAGATAGAGCAAATCAACCTACAATTCAGCAATTAAAGGAAGATCTTAAATTGTTGCATGCTATGGGTATTCGAATTTTAAGAACTTACAATGTTCAGCCTGAGTTACCACATGCAGCAAATGTCTTAGAGGCTATTCATCAATTAAAAAATGAAGATGAATCTTTTGAGATGTATGTAATGTTAGGTGCTTGGATAGATTGTTTAAATGCTTGGACAGATAAAACTCCAAATCATTATATAGAGAGTGAGCAAAACAAAGTAGAAATAGAAAGAGCAGTTCAATTGGCAAATAAATATCCAGAAATTGTTAAAGTAATTGCTGTAGGAAATGAAGCTATGGTTAATTGGGCAGCTAGTTATTATGTACAACCCAACGTTATTCTAAAATGGGTAGATCATTTACAAAAGCTAAAAGAAAATAATAAGTTATCTAAAGATTTATGGATTACATCTTCAGATGATTTTTCTTCTTGGGGAGGAGGAGCTGAAAGCTACAAAACAAAAGAATTAGACAGTTTAATTAGAGCTGTAGATTACGTTTCTATGCACACTTATCCATATCATAATACACATTATAATTCAGATTTTTGGACTGTTCCAGAATTAGATATAGTTTTTACTAAAAAACAAATCGTAGATAAGTTTATGATTCGTGCTTTAGATTTTGCTAAAAATCAATACAAGAATGTTTCTGCTTATGTAAAGAGCATCGATTCTACAAAATCGATTCATATAGGAGAAACTGGTTGGGCCACAATTTCTAACGGACATTATGGCTTTAATGGTTCTAGAGCAACAGATGAGTATAAACAAGGTTTATACTATAAAAACATGCGTAAATGGACAAATGCTAATGGTATTTCTTGTTTCTATTTTGAAGCTTTTGATGAACAATGGAAAGATGCAAAAAATGAGAATGGTTCAGAAAATCATTTTGGTTTATTTACTATAAAAGGAGAAGCTAAATATCCTATTTGGAATTTAGTAGATAAAGGAATTTTTTCTGATTTAAAAAGAGATGGAAACCTTATAAAAAAGACGTATGAAGGTAATTTAGATTCATTGTTTGTAACTGTGAATTTGCCGAATACTGATTATAAAAAATAGAATGATATGAAAATCTTTAAAATAATATTTTGTTTATTATTGGTAATTTTTGCTGTAGGCTTTAATACAAGTGCAGAAAAATTAAATGTACAAGTTTATGAAACTTCTGCATCTGGGAATAATTTAGTACAACTAGATAATTTTTCTGATGCAACTAATGAAAACAGAATTCAGGTAGTATTACAACCAAAACAAACTAAGCAAACTATTACTGGTTTTGGAGGATCTTTTACAGAGGCTTCAGCCTATTTACTTAACAAGTTGAGTAAGAAAAATAGAGATTCGATTATTGAAGCTTATTTTGGAGAATCAGGTGCTAAGTACTCTTTAACAAGAACCCATATTAATTCTTCAGATTTTTCTCTTAGTAACTATTCGTATGCTCCTGTAGAAGATGATAAAGAACTAAAGAGCTTTAGCATTCAAGAAGATTTAGATGATATTATTCCAATGATTAAAGATGCCATGGATGTATCTAAAGACGGTTTTAAAATACTTTCTTCTCCTTGGACAGCGTCACCTTGGATGAAAGACAACAAAAACTATGTTGGAGGTAAATTGTTACCTAAATATTATGATACTTGGGCTTTGTTTTTCTCAAAATATGTAACAGCCTATAAAAATGAAGGTATAGATATTTGGGGATTTACAGTAGAAAATGAACCTCTAGGAAATGGTAATAATTGGGAAAGCATGCATTACACTCCAGATGAAATGACCAATTTTGTTCAACATCATTTAGGTCCGCAATTAAGACATGATTATCCTGATGTAAAAATTTTAGGATATGATCAAAACAGAGAACATTTAAATGAGTGGGTAGACTCACAATATAAAAACGAAGAAACTTCTTCTTATTTTGATGGAGCAGCCATTCATTGGTATGCGAGTACTTATCACTTTTATCCAGAAGAGTTACAGTATGCACATAAAAAATCACCAAATAAATATTTAATACAATCTGAAGCATGTGTAGATTCAGAAATTCCAAAATGGAAAGACGATGCTTGGTATTGGAAAAAAGAAGCTACAGATTGGGGTTGGGATTGGGCTCCAGAAAAAGACAAGCCTTTACACCCTAAGTATGCACCAGTTAACAGATATGCAAGAGATATTATTGGTTGTTTAAACAATTATGTAGATGGTTGGATCGATTGGAATATGGTTTTAAACAAACAAGGAGGGCCAAATTGGTTTAAGAATTGGTGCGTTGCTCCTGTTATTGTTGATGAGAATGCCGATGAGATTTATTTTACACCTCTTTATTATGTAATGTCACATTTCTCTCGGTTTATAAGGCCAGAAGCAAAAGTTTTCAAGGTAAATTATTCAGATAAAGACTTAATGATTACAGCAGCAGTAAACATAGATGGTTCTATAACTGTTGTGGTTTTTAATGAAAAAGAAAATCTAAAAAAAATCAATCTAACACTAAATAACAAAAGTGTTACCATAGATATTAAAGGGCAATCATTACAAACGATTGTTATTTAAAAAAGTATAAAAAAATAAAATATGTCTAGTAATTCTGTACAGTTTAGCAAGAATAAAGTACCTTTTGGACACAAGTTAGCTTTTGGTATAGGTATGTTTGCAAATCAAATGTTTCCTGCTATTTTAGGAATTTTCATGGTGGTTTTAGTTCAAGACCTTGGTTTTCCAGGCTGGATGTGGTCTTTAATTTATTTCTTTCCTAGAATTTTTGATTCTATTACAGATCCAATTATGGGCTTTATATCAGATAATACAAAGTCTAAATGGGGTAGAAGAAGGCAATATGTTTTAATCGGTGGAGTTCTTATGGGGGTTTCCTATATTTTTATGTGGCAATTGTTCAAAGAAAATTCACTAGAGTTTAATTTTTGGTACTTTTTTATTTGGTCTTTAATATTTTACCTGGGTTTAACTCTGTTTAGTGTGCCTTACGTAGCAATGGGTTATGAAATGAGTAATGATTTTCATGAACGTACAAATATTATGGCTATTGCGCAATGGATTGGTCAATGGGCATGGGTAATTGCACCTTGGTTTTGGGTAATTATGTACGATCCTGATTGGTTTCCTTCAGCAGAGATAGCAGTAAGAGAGTTGGCAATATGGGTTGCAATACCTTGTGCAATTTGTGCTATTGTGCCTGCAGTATTTATAAAAAGTGAGTCCACTTTAGACAAAGAATATGAGCCGTTAAATTTTTCGAACGTTGGAAATAGTTTAGTAAAAATATATGAAAGCTTTTTAGAGGCATTTAAAATTAAAGCATTTAGAAAATTATGTGCTGCTACTTTTTTAATTTACAATGCATTTAATACTGTCGCTGCTCTTACTTTTTTTGTAATTGTTTTTGGGTTATTTAATGGAGATGCAGAAGCTTCTGGTATTTGGGTATCTTTGTTTGGTTGTTTAGGGGCACTTGGAACAACTTTTTTAGTAATTCCATTAATTACCAAAATGTCTAAAACTTTTGGTAAGAAAAAAGCTTTTCTAATAGCCCAAGGGATTTCTATAGTAGGTTATGTTTTATTATACTTCTTATTTGTGCCTGGTAAACCTTGGTTATATATTATAGCTTTGCCTTTTTTCTCATTTGGAATAGGAAGTTTATTTACAATAATGATGTCTATGACCGCAGATATTATAGATATAGACGAACTTAACTCAGGTTTAAGAAGAGAGGGTATATTTGGAGCTATTTATTGGTGGATGGTTAAAGTAGGTTTTGCAATTGCAGGAGCTTTAAGTGGTGTTATTATTGCTTTTGTTGGTTTTGATCCTGATTTGGTTTCTACAGAACAACAACCTGCAGTAGATGGATTACATGCTTTCTTTTGCTTTTTCCCTGTACTAGGAACTATTATTGCCATGTTTATTATGAAAGATTATAATATAGATGAAAATAAAGCTAATTCAGTAAGAGATGAACTTAAAGCAAAAAGAGCATAAGTTTAAGTTATATATAATTTTAAATTAAAAAAAAACGAGCTATTGGCTCGTTTTTTTATCGGATAACAATAGAATTATTTATTCTTCGTTTTTTTTAATATTATTTAAGTATTCTTGAAAACGCTTTCCATATTCAGAATCCTTAATCTTTGGAGTTAGAGAAGCATTAACAGTATTTAACATTTTTAAACTAGCATCGTACATTTCTGTTAATGCTATGTAAGGTGCTACCTCAAAATCGGCATTTGTAATTGCGAAGTTTGTGGTATATAATACTCTTCTTTTTACTAATCTGTTGTAATCTTTTTCTAATTTTTCAATTAGCTCTTTATCATCAGCTCTTTTAGCGTCAAAATCTTTTTTAATAAATTCTAAACGCTCAGTTTGAAATCTACTTCTTACTTTATTAAACTGGTCTAATACTTCTTGATTTTTTGATCCAGATATTTCCGGATACAAACCAAATTCGTCTACTTTATCATTAATGGTAATTGTACCTTGTTCTCCAAAAAATAGAATTCTTTTGTCAGTAGTATTTCCATCAAAAGTTAAATAATACAATACAGGCGAATTTACATCATCTGTTAATTTGAAAGTATCAGAACCATTTAAAGCAACAGAATCTACAGACACTAAAGCAGTGTCTTGCATTTTCTGTAAATAAAGTTTCCCTTTTTTTAATCCTTTTATCTGACCTTGAACAATCATGTTTCCATCTTTCTTAGATGAGCACGAATATATTACTATTGCTAGTACTAAAACTGCTAAAACTTTTTTCATTTGTATCTTAATTTTACAGTTGCAAATATGCTTAATTTTTTATAAAGTTGATGATAATTCCATTAAAATAGTACAGGCAATTGCACCAATTGTACCAATTGCGTAGCCAAATACAGCCAGCAATACTCCAACAGTTGCTAAAGAAGGATGAAATGCTTGTGCAACAATAGGAGCAGAGGCTGCACCACCAACATTGGCTTGGCTACCTACAGCTAAAAAGAAATAAGGAGCTCTTATAATTTTTGCAACTATAATTAATAATACAGCATGTATTGTCATCCATACTAATCCAATAACCAATAAGCCAGGGTTTTCTAAAGCCTGATTTAAATCCATTTTCATACCAATGGTAGCTACCAAAATGTAAATAAAAATACTACCCAATTTACTGGCACCTGCACCTTCGTAGTTTTTAGCTTTTGTGTATGATAAAATAATTGCAACAATTGTAGATACACTAATCAACCAAAAGAAACTGGAACCCAAGAAAGAAAATACATTTCTCCAAGTTTGAGATTCAATAGAAGCTACAAAGTTTGCAAAGAACTCTGCTAAATATTTAGAACAGAAATGGCCAAAACCAACAGTTCCAAAACCAATGGCTAGCATTATAATAAAATCTGTTAATGATGGGTTTCTTTTTACCTTTTCAGAAAAGTGTATTACTTTTTGTTTAAGGTTTTCAATAGCAGAGGTATCTGCTTTTAACCATTTATCAATTTTATCTTTTTTACCAATACCTATCAATAAAATAGCCATCCAAACATTAGCAACAACAATATCTACAATAACCATTCCTCCATATTTAGAAGGATTGTATTGATATATTTCTAACATAGCTGTTTGATTAGCACCACCACCAATCCAGCTTCCTGCTAAGGTTGATAAACCTCTCCAAACAGCATCAAAATCTGCACCTCCAACAGTTTCAGGAGAAAAAATAGATATTAATAATATAGCAATTGGGCCACCAATAATAATCCCTATTGTTCCTGTAAAAAACATGATTAAAGTTTTAGAGCCCAAATTAAAAATGGCTTTTAAATCGATACTTAATGTCATTAAAACAAGAGCTGCAGGTAATAAAAATCTACTAGCAACATAGTATAATTGCGAACTATTCTTTACAACCTCACCAACTTCCTTTTCAGTTTCCCATTCAGGAGCTATTACTCTAAAAGTTGTAAATAAAGCAGGAATAAAATAGGCCATAAATAAACCTGGAACAATTTTATAGAATTTAGGCCAAAAACCTGTTTTAATATTTTCTGTGTAAAAAACAAAACCTAAGGATAGCATTAAAATACCAAAAACTATGGCATCATTTTTAAAAATTGGTTCTATCATTTTTTATTTTTAAGATGATTTGTATTTAAAATAATTCCCAATTGTAATCTGTGAAAACCATTATCAGGAAACTTTTGATAAAAGTAACCTAATTTAATTTTTAGGTTAGTGTTCAGTTGATGTAAAAAGCCAACACCTGTCCAATTTTGGACAAATCGTTTTGATTTATCTATGTTCAGAAAGATTTCATTAAACGCGTATACAGACCAATTATTAGCAATTGGGTAGTTGGCATTTAAATCGTAACGAAACCAATGGCTAGAAGTGGCATTAAAGAAGCGATGCTCAAACCGTAAACGATGTCTTAATTTTAAATCTTTTAATTTTCCACTAATATTAATATCTTCATAAAGTCTATGTTCTTCTATATTTCTAGTGGGAATTTTGAACTCAGTATCTGTATTTACATAGCTATAACCAACAGTAAAATTTACTTTAGGAGAAATAGTGTAGTTTAAACCTAACCTATATATTTCCTGCTGAAATTCACTTAAAATTTCATAGTATCTATAATGAGCCATGGTTTTAATTGCAAATTTATCTGCTATTTTATGAGAGCCATTATACATGTACCAAGCACCTAATTGTTGGTCAGCATTCTGCGCCTTTGTTGTTGTAAAACAGAAAACAAAGACACAGAAAAGTAGACTTTTTTTTATCATACTAATTAGCAGAAAAGATTTTGGTGTCTTTAAAAGGAGAGATATTTATATTCTCAACAGATTTTTTATATGCAATCCAATCGTTATTAAAGAAAGTGTTCGTTTCAGCAACTGCTTTTTTAAATTCTTCTATAAATTGATTCATAAGCAAAGTTTCAGTAGAAGTTTGTTCTCCAAATCTAGATCTTATATATCTACTCGCTTGTCCTAATCGTTGATTAACTGTTATTTCTGGGTTTCTAGTAATCCCTTGTCTTTTATCAATTGTTCCTAAATACATCGCAATTAGTTTCTCTACTTTCTTACTAATCTCTTTCGAAGCCTTTATCTCTTCTTTGTACTTTTCTTTATCTTCTTTAGATAAATCTGATTTTATAGAAGCTACTGTATTTTTGCTTTCTACCAGTTGTTTTACAATAGCAGCGATTTTGTCTTGATAGCTTTCTAAAACTTTGCTTGCATTGTATTTTTGATTAATCGCTTCTTGAGACATTTTTAACCTTGGATCAAAAGCTACTGTAATGTTTTGTTCAGAAGTCGCATTACCATACGTCATTCTTAATCTATAAACTCCTGGTTTTACAGTTACACCTCCTGGTTCTCTAGTAGATTTTCGTATTCTTCTAGAAGCTCTATCAACGCCTTTTTCTCTTAAATACCAGGTTGTTTTATGTACGCCAGATTCTTTTGGGGCTTTAAATTTTAAAGTTCTTATTTGTCTATTTCCATCAAATATTTCTAGTTTAATTGAATCATTTTTTACTTTTTTATCATCACTTTTTTTTGTCTTTTTATCGTCTTTATTGAAATAGTAAGAAATAATAGCTCCACTATTTCTGTTTTCTCCTTGATACATAGCATCTGCACCAAACCTACTTCCTGTAGGTTGTTGTGTTGCAGCTTGGTAAGCAGTTTGTGGTACAAATAATGAGATTTTTTTATCTGCAATATTTTTACCGGCCATTGCCCTTAATGGTTTAATATCATCTAAAACCCAAGCAGCTCTACCAAAAGTTCCAATAACCAAGTCGTCTTCTCTTGGATGTATTACCAAATCTTTTACAGGAACTGTGGGAAAACCATTGGTCCATTTTGTCCACTTATCACCAGCATTTAACGATACATATAAACCATCATCTGTACCTAAGAATAATAGGTTTTCATTTTCAGGATCTTCCACAATACAAAGTGTGTAGCTTTGTACATCATTTTCATCTACAATACGTTCCCAAGTTTTACCATAATTTTTGGTTCTGTATGCATAAGGTGTGTAGTTAAAACGTCTATAATCGTTAGCAATTAACAATGCTTCTCCTTTGTTTTTATTAGATGCTTTTATTTGCGTAATCCAAGAATTTTCTGGTAAGCCTTTAATGTTTTTAGCTACGTTTGTCCAATCAGTTCCACTATTTTTGGTAATATGTACTTGACCATCATCTGTAGCTGCCCATAGTAAATCTTTTTCCAATGGGGTTGGTTCAATTACTAAAATAGTACAGTGATTTTCTGCACCAGTGGCATCCATGGTTAAACCACCACTTTCAGATTGTTTTAATTTTTCTGGATTATTGGTTGATAAATCAGGAGAAATAACTTCCCATGTCAAGCCTTTATCAGTTGATCTATGCACAAACTGACTACCAAAATATAAGGTATTGTTATCAAAAGGATCCATATTGATGGCAGCATTCCAATTGAAGCGTAACTTTACATTAGCATCTTTATGCGTTGGTTTTACAGAATAATTGTTACCTGTTATATGATCATATCTTACCACAGAACCTTGCTGACTCATAGACCATCCGTATCTAGAATCATCTTTATCTGGCACCACATCAAAACCATCACCAAAAGAAATTTCTTGCCAATAAGAATTTCTAATTCCTTGCGCTTTCCAAACATAAGCAGGACCTCTCCAAGATCCATTGTCTTGCATTCCTCCATAAACATTATATGGAAACTCGTTATCTACATTAATATGATAAAATTGAGCAACAGGAATATTACCAATAAATCTCCATGATTTACCACCATCTTTGGTAATGTTTAATCCACCATCATTACCATCAATCATGAATTTTCCATTTTTTGGATGAATCCACCAAGCATGATGATCTGGATGTACTCCATTATCTACACCATAAGCAGGCATTAATTCTGTGAAATTTTTTCCACCATCTTGTGAAACATTTACATAGGTGAAAACTGTGTACAATCTGTTTTCATTCTGCGGATCTACATAGATTTCTGAATAGTAAAAAGGTCTATTTCCTATACCTGGTTTATCATTTATTTTTTCCCATTTAAAACCACCATCTTCACTTTTATAAAGCGCATTCTTTTTTGCTTCTACCAAAGCATAAATAGTATTTGTTTCACTTGGGGCAATTGCAACACCAATTCTACCTAGATCACCTTTTGGGAAACCTTCTTTTTCTGTTATTTCTTTCCAGTTTTCTCCTCCATCATGTGTAATGTATAATCCAGAACCTTCTCCTCCAGATTTAAAAAACCAAGGATCACGTTTATGTTCCCACATTGCAGCAATTAATTTATTAGGATTTGTTGGATCCATAATTAAATCTGCAGCACCAGTTTTTTCGTTATTGTATAAAATTTGTTTCCAAGTTTTACCACCATCTGTTGTTTTATAAACACCACGTTCTTTGTGTTCTCCCCAAGGAGAACCAATGGCACCTACATAAACAACATCAGGATTTGTTGGGTCTATTATAACTCTGTGAATATGTCTCGTTTTTTCTAAACCCATAGCTTGCCAAGTTTTACCAGCATCTAAAGATTTGTAAATACCAAAACCACCATTTAAACTATTTCTTGGGTTTCCTTCTCCTGTACCAGCCCAAATTACACTTGGGTTTGATTGCTGAATGGCAACTGCACCAATGGAAGCAGTTAACTCGTTTTCAAAAATAGGTTCCCATTTTACACCACCTGATGTAGATTTCCAGATTCCACCAGAAGCTGTACCTACATATATAATTTCTGTATTAGATTCTACAACATCTATAGATGTTACACGACCTGACATACCTCCTGGACCAATATTTCTTGGTTTCATGTTTTTTACTAAATCCATAGAAAACTCTTGTGAAAAGAGTAGAGTAGTAGCGCTTAAAAATAGTAATGTGATTAGTTTTTTCATTCTAAGTGGTTTGTTTATTATAAAAAATGTTTTCAAACGTAAGTTTGAGTGTCAATAAAATTCTCTTTCCCACAAAAGTGGGAATCTATTTTTGCCAACAATATACAAAATAGAAAACGCTCAATAAAAATTGAGCGTTTAATTTAACAGTTGAAATTGATATTTAATCTTCTTTCGTTTTAGGTTCGCGTTTTACATCTTTTAAGCTTTGCATGAGTATCCATTCTATTTGCCCATTTGTAGAACGAAACTCATCTGCAGCCCATTTTTCAATAGCATTCATCATATCTTCATTAACTCGCAAAGCGAAAGCTTTCTTTTTTGTCATTTTACTTTTTTACAAATTCAACAATTACTTGTACCAATTTTGTAGATAAAGGATAGTCTGGTTTTAGGTAAGAAGACTGATTTTCTGTCATTGATTTTACCTCTTTTAAAACATGATTCATCCCTTTTATAAAAACCAATTGAGTATTTTTATTTGAAAGGAGTAGGTTAGATGCTTCCTGTGGTTTTACTTGTAGATCTTCTGTGCCATTAATCAGTAAAATAGGCATACTTAGTTTTTTGATTTCCTCTGATGGGTTGTATTGCATCCATGAACTTAAAAACGCTTGATTTTGCTTGGCAAAAACCGATTGTAACATAGGGTTCACCTTTTCTACGTTACCTGTTTCTTTTAATTCTTTAAAGTGGGCTTTGGTAATAGAGTCTAAAAAAGGTGCAGATTCTTTTATTTGGTCAATGATAACCTGATCTGCACTTTTACTTGGCCCAGCTAAAGAAATGTATTTGTCTATGTTTTCTGAACTCAGCATCGCTACCAAAGAACCTTGACTATGGCCTACCAATACAATTTTTGAAAATCGGCCTTCTTTTTTAAAATGATTGATGGCTATTTGTACATCTGTAACATAGTCTTTTAAAAAAACTCCTTTAAGCAAACTTGCTTTGTTTTTTTTATTTGCAGTTCTTTTGTCATAACTGTAAAATGCGATGTTGTTTTTATTTATGCTATCTCTAAATTGTTTAATGTAATTGGCTTTGATAACAGGTTGCTGATTGCCATTTCTATCTACATTTCCAGAGCCATGCACCCAAATTAGTAAAGGTGTTTGTTCTTCTACATAGCTTAATCTACCAGGTAATTCTATCTTATTATTGAACAAAACCAATTCTTCTGATTTAATTTGCGCTGTTAGTGATACAACACCAAATACTAAAAAAAGAAAATAAGTTATTACTCTAATCATTTTGATTTGTTTTAAGTTGATAGGTTTTTATAACGCTTTCTGCTGCAGTTTTTTTTTGCGTACCAATTAATAATTTCTGTCCATTTTTAAGTTCTAACTGTATTCCAATATCACCAGAAACATTAATAGCTTTGCCTTTTGCTGAGTTCCAAAATGCACCTCCTTTTAAACCCCAACCACCATAATCTCCAATTGGGTCGTACGTTCTTACGTAAGCTTTTGCAATATCTTGCCAAGCAATACGCTTCAATTTTAAATGAAAAGGAAAAAACTGGTAGTGTATACCAATTTCATCAATTTTTGTGGATAGTTTAAAGAAAAATAAAGGGACAATAGAAATTAACAACACGCTTAAAGTACCTAGAAAACCTGCAGTCGTAAACTTTGAATCTTCTTTCATATACTCTTGTATTATAAATAAAAGAGGTACAATTAAACTAATTCCCATTACAACTATAAACCAAGACTGTGTAAATCGTTGTTCTTCTTTAAACACTTTCATGTTATCTGTTTTTATCTCGTTCTAAAATCATACTATTCCAGCCATGTGGTATTTTAACAAAACGCCAACCTTCTCTTGCATGTTGATTTAGTAAATCTTCAAAAATTTGCGTTCTATTTCTAAAGCCTAATTTTAATTCTTCTACTTTATATTCTTTCATTTTTTTTATTTTTATCTTCATTGAAAATTGTAAATGCAATTACAAGACCAATTATAACTCCAATCATTGATCCATAAACTGAGCTTATAGCTACTTCTCCAATAACTGCGCCAATTGTAGTTCCTATAGAAGATCCAAAAGCGACTCCAATAGCAACAGTAACAATTTTTTTGTTATTCATTATTGGTATTTTGAGATTTTATTTTTTTTAGAATCATATAAAATTCCAAAAATTAATCCTAAAGAAATACCAATAGCAATATTATTTAGGGCAACTCCAATAGCTGTACCAATTGATAAGCCAATTGCTATTCCTGTTCCTTTTTTATCCATAATTAATGACTCAGAGTTCCCGTATTTACAACAGGCGATGCTTCTTTATCACCACATAGAATAACTAGTAAATTACTAACCATGGCAGCTTTGCGTTCTTCATCTAATTCAACTATTTCTTTTTTATTCAATTCTTCTAAAGCCATTTCTACCATTTCTACTGCTCCTAGTACAATTTTATGCCTTGCAGCAACAATTGCAGTTGCTTGTTGTCTTTTTAACATGGCAGATGCAATTTCTTGTGCATAAGCCAAATACCCAATTCTTGCTTCTAAAACCTCAATGCCAGCAATTGCTAAACGTTCTTCTAATTCTTTCTCTAAGGCTTCAGAAACTTCATTTACACTAGATCTTAATGTAATATCTTCGTCATGTCCCTCGTCTGCAAAATTATCATAAGGATACATACTAGCTAATTTACGAACTGCAGCATCTGTTTGTACTCTTACAAAGTTCTCGTAATTGTCTACATCAAAAGCAGCTTTGTAAGTATTTGTAACCCTCCATACTAAAATTGTAGAAATCATAACTGGGTTTCCTAGTTTATCATTAACTTTTAAACGCTCACTATCAAAGTTACTTGCTCTTAAGGATATTTTCTTTTTAGTGTAAAAAGGGTTTGCCCAGTACAAACCATTTGCTTTTATAGTTCCTACATATTTACCGAACAATAAAATAACTTTAGAAGTATTTGGATTGACAAGGATAAAACCAAAAAAACAAAAAAACCAATAATAATAACAGGTATGTATAAAGGTGTTTGCTGAATGATAGACATTGTAATGCCTCCAAAGAATAAGACGAGAACTACTAATAACATAATGAAACCATTAGCGGGTTTGATAATTTTTTCTTCTTCCATTTAAATGAGTTTTATATTGATATTAAATTGATATCACAAAGATATACTATGTTTTTGTGTTTTTCCAAAATTTCTTATCATTATTTTTTTACTTTTGTTAAAAATTAATTTTAAATCAATTCAATGAAATTTAAACTATTATTGTTGATATCTTCATTTTTAATGATAAGTGCATCTTCTGATGAAGTTGTTTTTTGGGGTAAAAATGGACATAGAGTTACAGGTCAAATCGCTCAAAAGTACTTGACAAAAAGAGCAAAAAGGAAAATTGATAAAATTTTAAATGGGCAGAGTTTGGCATTTGTTTCAACTTATGCCGATGAAATAAAATCTGATAGAGCTTATAGGTCTTATTCTCCTTGGCATTATATAAATATGCGTTTAGATGAAACTTATGAGGATTCAGAAAAAAATCCGAAAGGAGATTTAGTGACAGGAATAAATACATGTATTTCAGTTCTAAAAGACAAAAAAAGCACTAAAGCTGATAAAATTTTTCACTTAAAAATGTTAGTTCATTTTATAGGAGATTTACATCAACCAATGCATATTGGTCGAAAAGAAGACAAAGGGGGTAACGATATTCAAATTCGTTGGTTTGGAAGGGGAACTAACTTGCACAGTGTTTGGGATAGTAAAATGATAGATGATTATAACATGAGTTATACAGACTTAGCTAATAATGTAGAAGCTTTGTCTAGAAAAAAAATAGCATATATCGCAGAAGGTTCTGTAGTAGATTGGGTAAATGAAGTACACCAAATTACAAACGATGTTTATAATTCTGTAAAGGTAGGAGAGAACTTAAAATATAGATATTCTTATGATCATTTTGGAATTGTAAGGCAACAATTGCAGAAAGGAGGAATTCGATTGGCAAGTGTTTTAAACGATATATTTAATTAAGTTTTAATATAATTTTACATAAAAAAACCTTAGGTTATTTAACTAAGTTTTTTTTATTTAAGCTCTATAAATTTTATCGTATAAATCTTTATATATTTCTAAGATTATTTCTCTCTTCATTTTCATTGTAGGTGTTAAATGGCCTGCGTCTATAGACCATTCGTCTGCAGTTAGCTCAAATCGTTTAATTTGTTCCCATTTTCCGAAATTTTGGTTACATTTATTAATGGTTCTCTGATATTTATCAATAACCTTGTCATTGTTTATTAATTCTTCTATTGAAGAAAATGATATTCCTTTGTATTTTGCCCAATCTGAAAGAAACTCAAAGTTAGGTTGAATTATAGCTGCTGGCATTTTTTCATTTTCTCCGACAACCATTACCTGTTCAATAAGCATAGATTGCTTTAATTCTCCTTCTAATAAAGGTGGAATCACATATTTACCACCAGAGGTTTTAAACATTTCTTTTGTTCTTCCTGTGATTTTTAAATAACCTTCGTTATCTAGTTCTCCTTTATCACCTGTATGAAAGTAGCCGTTTTTTAAAACTTCTGCTGTTTTTTCTGCCTGTTTGTAATACCCCTGCATAATGTTAGGGCCTTTTACCAAAATCTCTCCATTATCTGCTATTTTAACTTCAACATCGTCAATTACTCTTCCTACAGATCCTATTCTAAATCCTTTTTTTCCATTTTCATCTACACAATTTACAGTAACTACAGGAGAGGTTTCTGTTAAACCATAACCTTCCATAATCGGCATTTCTGCTGCAGCAAAAATTCTTGTTAACCTTGCTTGTAAGGCAGCACTTCCGGAAACCATTAATTTTAAATTACCCCCCAAAGCTGCCTGCCATTTAGAAAAAATTAGTTTTCTTGCTAAACCTAATTGTTTTTCGTACCACCAGCCATTGGCACCATAAGGTTCATATTTTAAGCCTAAGTTTACTGCCCAGAAAAATAAAGCTTTTTTAATACCAGATAAATCTTCTCCTTTAAGAATAATTTTATCATAAATTTTTTCATATAATCTTGGTACTGCAGTCATAACATTAGGTTTAATGTCCTGTGCATTTTCCGTTAATTTTTCTAAACTTTCTGCGAAATATATTTCAGTACCACAAAGCTGATATAGATACAATATCATTCGTTCAAACACATGACATACTGGTAAAAAGCTTAATGCTTTATCATTCCCTTTTTCTAACGGTACTCTTTTTTCGCTTGTTAGAACATTAGAAACAATATTATGATGAGTTAACATAACACCTTTTGGTTTTCCTGTTGTACCAGAAGTATATATAAGTGTTGCCAAATCTCCTGGTTTAACAGCTTTTTTTCTTGCTTCAACTTCAGGTTGATTTTCTTCTGAAACTCCAAGTTCTAAAACTTCGTTCCAATTTTTTTCATCTTCTATAGCGTCAAAAGTATAAACACCTTTAAGGTTTGTATTTCCCTTAATTTGATTTAATTTTTCTAAGATAGTTGCATCTGATACAAAACAATAAGTTGCTTCAGAATGATTTAAAACATATTCATAATCCTCTTTAGAAATTGTAGGATAAATAGGTACTGTTTGTGCTCCTAATTGTAAACATCCAATATCACAAATATTCCATTCTGTTCTATTTGTTGTTGAGATAATAGCTATTTTTTCATTTGGAGTTATTCCTAGTTTTAATAGTCCTCTACTAAGTTGATTTGATTTGTTTACGTATTCTTGACTTGAAAGTGATTCCCACTTACCATTGTATTTTGTATTTAAAGCTTTATTAAGATTAAATTTTTCTAATTGAAAGTAAGGAAAATCAAATAACCTTGTAATTTCTATTGGCATATAATATATTTTGTATCTCGTAAAATTAATGAAATATCCCGTATTTTACAAAAAGATATTTTTAGTCTTATATTTTTACGAATTATAAATTTTTTGATAAAGATTTTTATATTTTTCTTTAATATTTTTTCTTCTCATCTTAAGCGTAGGTGTTAAAAGTCCGTCATCAATTGTCCACTCATTAGATGTGATTTCAAATTTTTTTATTTGCTCCCATTGTCCAAAGTCTTGATTATAATAATCAATTTCTTTTTGAATTCTTGAGATTATATTTACATCGGTGCTTATATCCTTAATTACATGTTTATGACGTTTACTCCAAACTTTTAAAAATTCGAAATTTGGTTGTATTAGAGCTGCTGGCATTTTTTCTCCTTCTCCAATAACCATAACCTGTTCTATAAATCGAGATTGTTTTAAGGCATTTTCTAACACTGTTGGAGCAATATATTTTCCTCCAGATGTTTTAAATATTTCTTTTTTTCGGTCTGTTATATATAAAAATCCGTCCTCATCAATTTTACCAATATCTCCAGTATGAAGAAAATCATTGATAATTGTTGATTCGGTTAATTCCTTATTTTTAAAATACCCTAACATTACGTTAGCTCCTTTAATTAAGATTTCGCCATCTTTTGCAATTTTTATTGTTACTCCTTCTAAAACTTTTCCTACAGATCCAATTTTTAACCCTTTATTTCGCTTATCATTTAGCGTGCCTGCTGGCGAAGATTCTGTCATACCATACCCTTCATAAATTGGCATTCCTGCAGCTGTAAATACCTTAATTAGTTTGGCTTGTAAGGGAGCACTTCCAGAAATCATAAATTGTATATTACCTCCAAGAGCTTCTCTCCATTTTTTAAAAATGATTGTTTGCGCAAGTTTTAACTTTATATCATATAACCTGCTATTTTTGTGATATGGTTCATATTTTTCTCCAATCGCTAAAGCCCAATAGAAAAGCCATTTTTTAAGTCCAGAAAGTTCACTTCCTTTTGCAATAATTTTGTCGTAAATCTTTTCCAATAGCCTTGGTACTATAGCTAAATAATGAGGTTGAACTTCTTTAATTGTTTCGCCTAATTCATCAATACTTTCAGAAAAATATATTTCGAATCCCATAAACACATTATAGTAAGATGCAGCTCTTTCAAAAATATGACAAATGGGTAGGTAGCTCACTATTTTTTTATTACCTGTGCTAAGATTTAATTTTTTAGCAGTGCTAAAAACTGAAAATATAATGTTTTTATGAGATAACATTACTCCTTTAGGAGTTCCAGTAGTTCCAGAGGTATAAATAATTGTCGCTAAATCGTTAGGTTTTATATTCTTTTTTAAGTTATTAATTGCAGCTGTGTAATTTATATTACTTCCTAAAGCTAAAAAATTTTTCCAATCATAATCTTTTTGAATTTCGTTTAAAGAGAATATTTTTTTCAATTTTGTTTTATTGGCAACTGCTGCTACTTTTTCGTAAAGTTCTTCACTTGACACAAAACAATAGATTGCTTCAGAATGGTTTAATATGTATTCATAATCTTTTTTAGAAAGTGTTGCGTATAAGGGAACGTTTTGTGCGCCAATTTGTAAAGTACCGATATCTAGTATATGCCAATTGGGGTTATTGTTCTCAGTTATAACTGCAATTTTTTCACCTGGTTTAACTCCTAATGACAGTAGAGAGCTGCTAACTTTATTTACTTCTTTAATAAAGGTTTCTGTAGATATTGATTGCCATTTACCATCTTTTTTAAAATTATAAGATTTTTGTAGTGGAGCATTATCTAGCTGATAGTATGGGAAATCAAAGATTCTTGTAATTTCGTCAGACATTAACGATTATTTTCTGACAATTTACTAAAAAAGTTTGAAATCTAAGATTCTTCCATAGAGTGGTAAACAGAGTTTACATCATCATCTTCCTCTAGTTTTTCTATTAACTTTTCTACATCAGCTTTTTGAGTATCGTTTAATTTAACTGTTGTTGTAGGTATTCTCTCAAACCCAGAAGATAATATTTCAATATTATTTTCTTCAAAGTATCCTTGCAAAGCTCCAAATTGTTCAAAGGGAGCATATATAATTACACCTTCTTCGTCATCAAAAACCTCTTCAACTTCAAAGTCAATTAACTCCAATTCAAGTTCTTCCATATCAATGGTAATGTCTTCTTTTTTGATGGTAAAATTACAAGTGTGATCAAACATAAATGAAACAGAGCCAGAAGTTCCTAAATTCCCTTCGCATTTATTAAAGGCAGCTCTTACATTAGCAACAGTTCTGTTGTTGTTGTCTGTAGCTGTTTCTATAAGAATAGCAATTCCGTGAGGAGCATATCCTTCAAAAAGTACTTCTTTATAATCCGCTGTATCTTTGTCTGAAGCTTTTTTTATAGCACGTTCTACATTATCTTTAGGCATATTTGCTGCCTTTGCATTTTGTATAACAGCTCTTAGTCTAGAGTTTGTCTCTGGGTTTGGGCCAGCTTCTTTTACAGCCATAACAATGTCTTTACCAATTCTAGTAAATGTTTTCGCCATTGCAGACCAACGCTTCATTTTTCTTGCTTTCCTAAACTCAAATGCTCTACCCATTTCTATTTTTTATTCTATTTTAAACCATACAAATGTAAAAATAAGCAACATGATTTGCAATTTTTTAATTTGTGTATTTTGAGGTTATTTCTGTATTAATTTTTTAGCGTTTTTAAAGTATAGATTATACTTGTAAGATTCCCATATTAAATTTTTTCTCAATAGGAGCTTGGTTTGCAGCTTCAATTCCCATGGAAATCCAAGTTCTGGTGTCTAAAGGATTTATTACGGCATCTGTCCAAATTCTTGCAGCGGCATAATATGGAGAAATCTGCTTGTCATACCTAGATTTAATTTCTTTATATAATTCAGCCTCTTTTTCTGGTGTAATTTCTTCACCTTTCCTTTTAAGTGATGCTGTTTCTATTTGTAATAAAACCTTTGCAGCAGAATTACCACTCATCACTGCAAGTTCAGCACTTGGCCAAGCCACAATTAAATTAGGATCATATGCCTTACCGCACATGGCATAATTACCTGCACCATAAGAATTACCAATAATAATGGTAAATTTAGGTACTACTGAGTTACTAACCGCGTTTACCATTTTAGCACCGTCTTTTATAATTCCTCCATGTTCTGATTTAGAGCCAACCATAAAGCCTGTAACATCTTGTAAGAATACCAATGGAATTTTTTTCTGATTGCAATTGGCAATAAAACGTGTAGCTTTGTCTGCAGAATCGTTATAAATTACACCACCAAATTGCATTTCTGTAGGTTTGGTTTTTGAAGAAGTAGTTTTAACTAATTTTCTTTGGTTGGCAACAATGCCAACTGCCCAACCATCTATTCTTGCATAACCTGTAAGAATAGTTTGTCCATATCCTTCTTTATATTGTTCAAATTCAGATTTGTCTACCAAACGTTTTATGATTTCTAACATATCATATTGTGCATTCCTTTCTTTTGGTAGAATTCCGAAAATTTCATCTTGATTTTCTTTAGGCTCAAAAGATTCGGTTTTACTAAAACCTGCTTTATCATAATCACCTATCTTATTAACTATAAATTTAATTTTATCTAAAGCGTCTTTATCATTTTTAGCTTTATAATCTGTGACACCAGAAATTTCACAATGTGTGGTTGCACCTCCTAAAGTTTCATTGTCAATACTTTCACCAATAGCAGCTTTTACCAAATAGCTTCCTGCTAAAAATATACTTGCAGTTTTGTCTACAATCAAAGCTTCATCACTCATAATAGGCAAGTATGCACCACCTGCAACACAGCTACCCATGACCGCAGAAATTTGGGTAATACCCATAGAGCTCATAATAGCATTATTTCTAAATATTCTTCCAAAATGTTCTTTGTCTGGAAAAATTTCATCCTGCATGGGTAGATAAACTCCTGCAGAATCTACAAGGTAAATAATTGGTAATTTATTCTCTATTGATATTTCTTGAGCTCTTAAGTTCTTTTTTCCTGTAATAGGAAACCAAGCCCCAGCTTTAACAGTTGCATCATTTGCAACAACGATACATTGTTTGCCTTTGATGTAGCCAATCTTTACAACAACACCGCCAGAAGGACAACCTCCATGTTCTTCGTACATTTCTTCTCCTGCAAAGGCGCCTATTTCTATGCTTTTTGTTTTTTTATCTAATAAATAGTCGACTCTTTCACGAGCTGTCATTTTTCCTTTTTCGTGTAGTTTGTCAATTCTTTTTTGTCCACCACCAAGTTTAACTTTCGCAAAACGATTTTTTAAATCTGAAACTAATAGTTTATTGTAGTCTTCGTTTTTGTTGAAGTTAATATCCATAAAATAGCGTTCTTAATTTTGAGCTAAATTAAGAAATTTAAGTGTAAAAATTTTAATAAAAAACAGGTTTTCATAACCTTATTTTCTCAATAAAGAGAAGTTTCCTTTTTTGTTAATTGTTGGTTTTGTTGTGTCTGCAGGTACTAACGTTATATTGTACCAATAATCATCAGAAGGCAACAATTTACCACTGTACGTTCCATTCCAACCATTTCCATCGATAGGTACTTGTGCAACTAGATTACCAAATCTATTAAAGATGTTAATACTAGCATTAGGATAAAAAGTTTGATTTGCATCTTTTACAACCCAAGTATCGTTATTATTATCTCCATTTGGAGTAAAGAATTTTGGAAACTGAATTACAGAAACCAATAGTGTTGTGTTTGGAGAACAACCATTTTTGTTATTTACAATAATTTGATAAATATCACCCTCTAAATTTTCGAAAAGTGGTTCGTCTTGATAACCTGTAAAAGGAATCCTAGTATTATCATCTTTATTAATGATTGCAAATTGATAATCACCAGGCCCTAAATCATTATTGATAACATCAATAGAAATGGATAAATTGTTGGTGCTTCCTAAACTATTTGACTCATCTACAATTGTCACAAAGCTAGCTTCTAAAGTGGCTATATTAGACTAATTTACTTCTATAGTTTTTTCTCTAGAACACATAGTACCATCTGTGGTAGTTGCAGTTACTTTGTATCTTCCTCCTTCAGAAATATCTATATTATCTACAGAAGTAGTGTTTAAAACTGTTCCATTTTCATCTGTCCAAACATAGGTATAATTATCAGCAGGATTTTCTACACCAATATTATAAGATATTATTTACAAATCTCTCTTTAATAATAATTTGTATGATAAATAAATAAAAATAAATGTCCATAATGAAACAATAAGTACATTAGAAAATTCTACTGCGTAACTCTTAGTAAACACTTCACCCATCGTATTTGCGGCAGATCTTACAGCTCCTAGTCTAGAAAAAGGTTCTTTTATCAAATTAGACATTGCCTCTAAGGGTAAAAATTGCATAATAGCGTCTACTTTTTCACCTGTATTTTCAGCACCTTGAAATTGCCAGTATAAATACCCTTTAAAGATACTTTCTATAAATAGCCAAACCAACATTGCTCCAACTGCAAAAGCAGATCTTTTTACTAAAATACCTAAGAATAATCCAAAAGAGAAAAAGCCAACTAGTTTTACAAAAAAGGCTAATAAATAGTCTAAATCTGATATTATGATTGAAAATTCATCATAATCTGAATACACTTTACCTAATATTAATGAAACTACGAATACAAATAGGGTTGATATTAAAGCAAAAGCAATTACCGTGTAAAACTTAGAAAGTATAAATTCTTTTTTACTTAAACCATCAATTAAATTTTGTTTCAGGGTTTTGAAACTATATTCATTAGACATCACAGAAACAATAACAAGTAATAAAAAAAACTTTAAAATCGCAGCTATAAAAGTATTAAAATGCCATATGTATGGAAAATTAAAAATACCAGCGTCAGATAGGTGTAATTTAAAACTACCAAATTCAAATTTAATTGCAGCTATTAAAGCGATTGATGTTAGCAAACCAAAGTAAATAATAGATAATATTTTACTTGCTTTATTATACCTTAATTTATGAAATTCTATATTAAGAAGTCTAAACATGACTGTTTTTTTTAGTTGATTAGTTGCTTTTTGTTAAATCTAAAAATTGTTGTTCTAGACTTGGTTTACGTTTTACCAAATGGCTTAATACGAGTCTATTTTTAAATAAAAAACTGTTTATTTCTGAGGCAGAAATCTCTTCATTCAATGTTGCAATAATTAGATTTTGTTCTTTGGTAACTTTTAAAATAGCATCATGATTTTCCAATAATGAAATTAATTCATCTTCATTATTATCTATTTTAAGTTCGAACAAACCTTTCGAGGCTGTCATTTCATCAACCTTGCCTGAATATAATTTTACTCCTTTTCTAATTACAACTACATGACTACATACTTTTTCAACTTCATCTAAAAGGTGAGAAGCCAATAATATTGTAGTACCATTAGCTGCAATTGTTTTTATAATTTCTCTTATTTCATGAATTCCTTGAGGATCTAAACCATTTGTAGGTTCATCTAAGATTAAAATTTCTGGATCGTTAAGTAATGCAGATGCAATTGCTAAACGTTGTTTCATACCCAGTGAAAAAGTACTAAACTTACTATTTCTTCTTTCAAATAGATTTACTGTTTTTAATTTTTCTTCAATTTTTTCTGTAGAGATACTTTTAATACTGCAGATTAAAGATAAGTTTTGTGTAGCAGTCATATAAGGGTAAAAGTTTGGGCGCTCAATAATTGCGCCAACTTTCTTTAAGGCATCATGGGTAGATAATTTTCCATCAAACCAAGAAAACTCACCTGAAGTTTTATTAACAACATTTAAAATGATTCCTAAGGTCGTAGATTTCCCACTTCCATTTGGGCCAAGAATACCATAAACATTACCTTTTTTTATATCAAAAGATAAATTATTTACAGCATGAACTTTGCCATATTTTTTGTCAAGATTTTTGAGTGATAAGATAGTTTCCAATGAAATTGATTTAGCCAGTTATATAAGATAAGACGATTAAAATACAATTTTGTTACGAAAACTTTTGAAGAGAATTTCTTTAAATAATTCTAAAAATCATTATAATCAAAGTCATCATAATCTCCAAATTCGTCATCTAAATCATCTTGATCATCAAAATCATTTCCTAATTTGTCTGCTATAAATTCCTTTTCTGGAGCTTTACTTGGTATTGACCCTACTTCTAAAATAGTCTGTGGTAAATCTGTTCTTTTATCTTCACTTATTTCAACTACATCTACATAAAATGTCCACATTTTTAAAAAGTCATAGACATAAATGAGTTTATTGTTTTCATTAGGGAGTGTTTCATTTAAAATGCAGGTTTGCATTGATATTGATTCTCCTGCTTCAGCCATATTAAAAAGAGGAATTTCTTCACCTTGATTCCATTCATAATCTGTTCTGTAAAAAGACGCCATTTCCTGACCTTCAAAACCAAATGATTTTGCGATAATAAAATGTAAATGTTCTAAATTTATTGAATTTTTAACTAAAATAGTTCTTAAAACATCTTCTTTAGTATCTAGAATAATTCTTATTTTATACATAAAATTACATGATTTTCAGTTGCAAAAATACAGTTTTTTATGTGTATTTTTACATCATAATTCAAGCAGATATGGATACAAAACGTCTTTTACAAGCATTTAACAGTCGAAATAAAAACACATTAATGGAAACGCTTGATATTGAGTATGTTGCTATAGGAGAAGATTTTTTAACTGCTAAGATGCCGGTTTCTTCTAAGGTGCATCAACCTTATGGACAATTGCATGGTGGAGCTACTGCAGCGCTAGCAGAAACTGTAGGAAGTGCAGCGTCAAATTTTTTTATTGATTCTAAAAATCAATTTATAAATGGTATTCAGCTCTCTATTAACCATATTAAAAGTAAAACTGATGGAGTGGTATATGCTACTGCAAAAAATATTCATAAAGGAAAAAGTACGCATCTTTGGGAAGTGACAATAGTGGATGAGTTACAAAACTTAATATCAGTAGCAAAAATGACGAACATTGTTTTAGCAAAAAAATAGCACTACGTTGAGTTTATTTAAAAAAATAGCAGATTCTTACGAGAAAAACAAACCTTTTGTTGCTTACAATAAGCCAAATGAAACATTACTCTCTGGTTTTTTTCTTTCTAATGATACTTTACAAAAAAATACTGATTTCAATGCTTCAGGATTTGTTTTTGCTCCTTTTAATGAAGATGAAGATGCTATTATTTTTCCTCTAGAGCAGTCTGAGTGTATTAATGAAGACCTCTATTTTATGGATACCTTTTTAGAAAGTAAATCGGTTTTAGATAATCTAGATGTTACTTTAAAAGAGAAACATATAGAAATAGTAGCAAAAGCAATTGCTAAAATTAAAGAACAAAATTGCAAGAAAATTGTAATTTCCAGATTTGAAGAAATACAATTAACAAGTTTCGATTTATTAGCGGTATTTAAATCATTGCTTCATTATTATAGAAATGCTTTTGTATACGTATGGTTTCACCCAAAAGTAGGGCTTTGGTTGGGTGCAACACCAGAAACGTTATTACATGTGTCTGAAAACTCATTTCAAACAATGTCTTTAGCAGGAACACAACTTTTTAATGAAAATAAAAACCCTATTTGGAAGAGTAAGGAGTTAGAAGAACAAATTCTAGTTACCAATTTTATTAAAAAACAACTACAACCAATTTCTTCTTACTTAAAAATTAATAATACAGAAACAGTTAGGGCAGGTACTCTTTTGCATTTAAGAACCAGAGTAGAGGGGCAGTTAAAGAAGAATATATCTTTAGAAAATCTAATTAGAGCTATACATCCAACACCTGCAGTTTGTGGATTGCCTAGAGAGGAGTCAAAAAAATTTATACTAAAAAATGAGTCTTATAACCGAGATTTCTATACTGGGTTCTTAGGTGAGCTAAACCTTAGTAATGGTAAAAACGATAAACAAAGGTCAATACTTTTTGTAAATCTTCGTTGTATGTCGATTGCTTCTAATGTTGCTAAAATTTATGCTGGTGGAGGTATCACTAAAGATAGTGATCCAGAAAAAGAATGGTTAGAAACTGTAGCAAAAAGTAATACTATGAAACAAGTTCTATAAAAACAAAACCACAACTATGAGAAGTTGTGGTTTTACAAGTGTAAAATTGAATTTGAATTAATTGTTATTTTTAAATATCATCAAAAGAAATATCTGTAAAGTCTTTTGCACTTTCTGTAGAATCTTCTGAATTTGTATTTTCTTCCTTCTTATAATCTTTCTGATGACGTTCAGAGATCACTTCGTTTCCTTTTTCAGCAACAATGTAGTCAGTTGCTTTCTTTAACATTTCATGGAAATCTGAGAAGTCTTCCTTATAAAGGTAAATCTTGTGTTTTTGATAATGAAAAGAACCATCATCATGTGTAAATTTTTTACTTTCAGTTACTGTTAAGTAATAGTCGTCTGCTTTAGTAGCTCTAACATCAAAAAAGTAGGTTCTTCTTCCAGCTCTTAGTACTTGTGAAAAAATTTCTTCTTGTTCAACTCTCTCTGCCATAATCTTTGCTATAGTATTTACATTATAATTGTTACTGTTACAAATCTAATAAAATATTTTACTTAGCAATACGAAACATTAAATTTCTTTTTCTAAAAGTTGTTGTTCATAAAGTTCTTTGTAATACCCATCTGTTTTTATAAGTTGATTATGAGTTCCTTGTTGTGTAATTTCCCCACTATCTAATACAATTATCTTGTCAGCATTTTTAGCAGATGAAACTCTATGACTAATAATAAAAGTTGTTTTATTTTTAGATATTTTTTTTAGGTTAGATAGTATTTCTTCCTCTGTTTCAGTGTCTACAGCAGATAAACAGTCGTCAAAAATTAAAATTCTAGGATCCTTTATAATAGCTCTAGCTATAGAGACCCTTTGTTTTTGTCCTCCTGATAAAGTTACTCCACGCTCTCCTAGTATTGTTTGGTAGCCATTTGTAAAATCTATGATGTTATTGTGTACTACTGCATTTTTTGCAGCTGCTATTATCTCCTCTTTATTAGTTTCCTCTTTTCCAAATTTAATGTTATTTTCAATTGTATCTGAAAAAAGAAAAGGGTCTTGTGGCACAAAACCTATTTGTGCTCTAACATCGTTTAGATTACATTCTGTGATAGGTTTGTCATCTATTAAAATTGTTCCTTCTGTAACATCATAAAGTCTAGTTATTAATTCTATTATTGTAGATTTTCCACTTCCAGTTTTTCCTAGTATGGCAAGTGTATCCCCCGATTTAATATCTAGATTAATAGATTTTAGAGCTGTAATATTTGTATCATCGTAGGTAAAAGAAACGTTTTTAAATGTTATTTTTCCTGATATGTTTGTTTTATTATTATTGTTATTATTTATTTCAGGAACTTCATTTAAGAATTCATTAATTCTAGCCTGTGATGCCTCTGCTTGTTGGACCATAGAAGTTACCCATCCTACCACTGCTACAGGCCATGTTAAGATGTTAACATACATAATGAATTCAATAATTACTCCAGATTGTATTTCGCCATTAATATAACGCAATCCTCCAATGTAAATAACAATCAAATTGCTTATTCCTATTAGTAATATCATTAAGGGAAAAAACAAAGCGTTTGCTTTTTGTAAATTGATGTTTTTTTCTTTACTCTCGTTTGAAATAGCATCAAAATCTTTAATTATAGATTGTTCAATTCCGTAAGACTTTACAACATTTATTCCTGAAAAAAATTCTTGATTAAATGTAGTTAGTTTTGATAAATACTGTTGAACAATTGTACTTCTTTTATGAATAACTTTACTTAGAACAAAAATAGATATAGATAGAAGCGGAAAAGGAATTAATGTGTACATAGTAAGTTGTTTATCTACCTGTAACATTTGTGTAAAACCAACAGCAAATAAAACAATCATATTCATTGTGTACATAATAGCTGGGCCAACATACATTCTAACTTTAGAAACATCTTCACTAATTCTATTCATTAAATCTCCTGTCCTATTTTTTTTATAAAAGTTTAGAGATAAGCGCTGGTATTGTTGATAAATTTCATTTTTTAAATCAAATTCAATTAGCCTAGATGTTACAATAATTGTTTGTCTCATTAAAAAAGTAAAGAACCCACTTAGTAAAGCTACTCCTATAATAATAAGTACATTTTTTAAGAGTTCTTGTTTTACAAATGCAATGTCTGTTACTGTATTGTTTAAATATTCTTCAACAATATTAAAAGAGTTTCCAATAATTCTAGGCACTTGAAGAGTAAGTAGTTTAGAAAGTATGGTTATTAGCAAACCAATAATAATTCGCCATTTATATTTAGATAAATATTTATTTATGTATTGTAATGCTTTCAATGGAAAAATATTAAAAAGAAAATACGAAGATACAAGTTTCGGGAGTATAAACTTTCTTAAAAAAGAATTAAAAAGAGGCTATTCAAAAGTAAAATAATACTACTTTTGCATCGCAACCAAAAGCAATATATTTAAGTTCTTTATAATGATTAACAGAAGACATATTCGAGTTAAAGTAATGCAATCTGTATACGCCATGCAACAATCTCATAATGATGATATGGTAAGAGAAGAAATATTTTTAAAACATAGTATTTTAAAAATATTTGATCTTTATGTGCTTAACATTCAGCTGCTTGTAGAGGTGCAGAAATTAGCAGCTAAAAAAATAGCATTATCTAAAAAGAAAATCTTAGCGACTTCAGAAGATTTACAACCTAACACAAAATTTATAGATAATACTTTAATAACTTCTATTGCAGATAGCATTGCTCTAGAAAGTTATTTATCGCTTAATAAACTTAATCATTGGTCTTTTGACGATGAGTATGTAAAAATTATTTTTGATGCACTACAAAAAAGTGATTTTTACAAAGATTACATAAATAGTAAAGAAATTTCATTCAAATCAGATAAAGCATTTGTTATTGAATTTTACAAGCAAATTATTGCGCCAAATGAAAAGTTAGCAGAATTTTATGAAGATAAAATGATTTCTTGGGTAGATGATATCCCTTTTGTAAATACATGGATTTTAAAAACGTTAAACAAGCAAAAAGAAGGAAAAACATTTCAGCTTGGTAAGTTATATAAAGATCAAGATGATGAAGATTTTGTTTCTGAATTGTTTCGAAAAACGGTATTAAAACATAAAACATACGAACAAGATATTACAAATAAAACACCAAATTGGGAAACAGATAGAATTGCTTATATTGATATGATATTAATAAAAATGGCAATAATAGAGTTTGTGAATTTTGGGTCAATACCTGTTAGAGTAACTATAAATGAATATATAGAAATCGCAAAAGATTATTCTACAACCAAAAGTAGTTATTTTATAAATGGTGTTTTAGATAAAATTTCAAAAGAGTTTTTAGAAACTAAAAAAATCGTAAAAATAGGTAGAGGATTACTTTAAATTTGGGTTAACAAATTTTAATTTATTATTTTTACAAAAACTTAATATATAATGAAAAAATCAGTAATTTTAGTTGCTCTTCTAGCAACTTCATTAGTATTTATCTCTTGTGGAAACAGCAACACTGCTTCATCAAAAATAAATAAAGACAATTTAGAAAGTGCAAAAACTAGAGATGTAGAAATTAAAAACGGAGCTGCACTAGTAATTTTCGATAAAACTGAGTACGATTTTGGTACAGTTACAGAAGGTGAAATTGTAGAAACTGTTTTTAATTTAACAAATTCAGGTACAACAGATTTAGTTATTACAGATGCTCAGGTAACTTGTGGTTGTACTGTACCTGTTTGGCCAAAAACACCTATTAAACCAGGATCAAAAGAAGAAATCAAAGTAAGATTTAATACTAATGGTAAAAGTAATAGACAACAAAAAAATATTACTTTAATCACTAATACAGAATCTGGAAGAGAAATATTAACGCTTAAAGGAATGGTTACTCCAAAAGCATAAAACAATACAACAAATGGATTCAGGAAGTTTAGCAAGTATGTTGCCTTTTTTAGCAATGATATTAGTCTTATATTTTTTTATGATAAGGCCACAGATGAAACGTCAGAAAAAAGAAAAAGCATTTCAGGCAGAGATTAAAAAAGGGACTAAAGTTATTACAGCAAGTGGTATACACGGTAAAATTGTAGAAGTTAATGAAACAGATAATACTATAACTTTAGAAACAGGCGCAGGAAAAATAAAGTTTGAACGTTCTGCAATTTCTATGGAACTAAGTAAGAAATATTTAGCTCCAGCAAAAAAGTAATAAAATAGATTTACTGAAAGTGGGTTTTCTTCTTTTTGGAGGAAAATCCACTTTTTTGTTATTTGACTTTTCATTAGATTGCATTAAAAATTTTTAATTTGAAAAATTTTAAGAAAATACCGAAAACACTTATTGTTTTTTTATTTATTTCCTTTTTTATATGGTTGTTAATTACATTTTCTAAAGAGTATACTACAGAAATAAGTTTACCAATTACATTTAAAAATATTCCTCAGAATAAACTATTACAAGAGCCTTATCTTAAAATTTTAAGTTTGTCTGTGAAATCTTCTGGTTTTAATTTACTAACAACACAAATTAGTAATAGAAAAATAAGTATTGATGCTTCAAAACTAAATAAAAATAAAAAAGGTAGCTATTATTTACTTTCTAAAAATCATTTCTTAAAAATTCAAAAACAATTATTCACTGGTATTCATTTACAATCCATAGAATTAGACACAATACCTTTACAAATAGGTGAGTTGACTTCTAAGTACGTTGGCTTAAAGCCAAATTTAGATTTAAATTATCATATTGGTTATGATCTCTTAGAGCCAATAGTATTAAAGCCTGATTCAATTTTAATTTCAGGTCCATTGTCACAGATAAAAGAAATAGATAACCTAGAATTATTGCCACTTGTTCTTACAGATGTAAAAAAAGATTTCACAAAAACGTTGTCCATAAAAAAAATAACTGAATTAAAGAATATTCAGTATGCTAGAGATGAGGTTGTTTTGTCTGGTAGTGTAGATAAATTTACAGAAGGTAAAATTATGGTCCCTTTTACAATTAAAAATAAGCCAGAGCAAGTTAATTTAACCATACTTAACGATGAAATTCAATTAGCTTTTGTAGTTGCATTATCTAATTTTAACAACGTTTCTAAAGCCTCTTTTAAAATAGAATGTGATTATTTATTATCTAAAAAAAATAATTTATCATATTTGATTCCTAAAGTAGTTTTAAAACCAAGTTTTGTGAGAAATATAAAATTGTTACCTTCAAAAATTGACTTTTTAATTCAAAAATAATATGAAAATAGTTGGTCTAACAGGTGGAATTGGAAGTGGTAAATCTACTGTGGCAAATTACTTTTCATCCTTTGATAATGTAGCAATTTATATTGCAGATGAAGAAGCTAAAAAGCTAATGCAAACATCACAAATAATTAAACAAAAGATAAATGAAGTTTTTGGAGCTAATGCTTACATAGACAACTATTTAAACAAAAAATATATTTCTAATATTGTTTTTAAGGATAGCTCTAAATTAGATGCTTTAAATAAAATTGTACATCCGGAAGTAAGAAAAAACTTTCATAATTTTGTGAAAGAGCAAAGAAATAAGGAGATAATAATATATGAAGCAGCCATTCTTTTTGAAAGCGATAATAGTCAATTTTGTGATTTTATAATTACTGTCTATGCAAATTCTTCCACAAGAATAAAAAGAGTAATTGGTAGAGATAATGTATCAAAAGAAAATGTTTTGTACAGAATGAAAAATCAGTTATCTGATACCTATAAGTTATTGCAATCTAATTATATTATTTATAATGATGATCTTAATAAGACTAAAGATCAAGTCCAGAAAGTCCATAAAATTTTAACAGAAAAATCTTAATTGTTTTAATTATTATTAATGATTTTGTTAAATTGCTCTTAAAATTGAATTAAATCTGTTAATCAACGTTAAAAAGATATTTTTCAATTTTTTAAAGACTTAACTTTGATTTATGGGCAAAAAAATGTTTGTTCTTATCGTAATTTTAATGAGCATTTCCTTAATTGGAATAATTGCTGTTCAACTCTATTGGATTGATAATGCTGTTGAGAGTAAAAAGCAACAATTTAGGAACGATGTCCAAAAATCTTTAGGTAGAGTTGCAGAAAGAATTAATGAAAAAGAGCAAGATTTAATAGATCGAAAGATTGAAGGAATGATAGAGAATATTGGGTTGGCAAATGCTGCTCAAATAAAAAATTACTTTTTTCAAGAAATAGACACTACTACAAAACAAACATTTTCTTTAGGAGCAACTTACTTAGAAGAAAACTTTAAATTACCAAGTGAAGATTTTTTAGACAATGATAGCATTATTTTAAAAAGAATTTCCGGTAAGAAAGATTTTTTTCAAACCAAAACTTTCACAGGGATTGACAAGAAATCGAATTCTGAAGGCATACGATCTTCTTTTACTAAAAGATATACTAATTTAGAAAAAGAGTACAACTATGAAACTTTTAGAAGCTTATTTGAAAAAAAACCAATACATCAACGCGTTAGTAACCGAGAGTTAACTGCAACTATTAAAGATGAATTGAATAAAAGAAATATTTTTTTAGATTTTAAATATGGTGTTTATGGTGTTGACGGTTTGGCAACAAAATTAAAATCTGGCTACTACACGATTAATAAAAAAAACAGCTATAGGTATCCTTTATTTTTTAATACAGAAGATTTACCTGTACATTTTTTATACGTAACCTTTCCAACAAAAAACAATCATATATTGTCGGGAATCTCTGGTATTTTATTGTTGTCTTTATTTTTTATTTTTATTATAATAATTGCATTTTCTAGTTCTCTCTATCAATTAATTAAGCAAAAAAAGCTTTCAGAAATAAAGACCGATTTCATAAATAACATGACACATGAGTTTAAAACTCCTATTGCAACAATAAATTTAGCAATAGATTCAATTAAAAATCCTAAAATCATATCAGATAAAGAAAAGGTAGAACGTTATGTAAATATGATTAGAGATGAAAATAAGAGAATGCATACTCAAGTAGAAAATGTTTTAAGAATTTCTAGATTAGAAAAAAATCAATTAGATATTAGTAAGGAAACAATAGATATACACGACACAATAGAGGAAGCCTTAAGTCATGTGCATTTGTTAATTCAGGACAGAAAAGGAATTATAACTACACACTTAGAAGCGTTAACTTCAGAGATATCTGGGAATGAATTCCATTTAACTAACGTAATTGTAAATATGTTAGAAAACGCAATTAAATATTCTGTTGGAGCGCCTGAGATTGATGTATTTACAGAAAGTACAAACAAGTTTTTCATATTTAAAATAAAAGATGAAGGAATTGGAATGAATAAAAATGTACAAAAAAATGTTTTTGATAAGTTCTATAGAGAGCAAAAGGGAAATATCCATGATGTAAAAGGTCATGGTTTAGGTTTAGCCTATGTGAAAGAAATTGTAGAAAAACATCATGGAACAGTTTTTGTTGAGAGTGAAAAGGGAAAAGGAAGCATATTTACAGTAAAGTTACCTTTAATTTAAAAGTTTAAAAATGGGAAGTAAAAAAATTTTATTAGTGGAGGACGATCCAAATTTTGGAACAGTTCTAAAAGATTATTTAGCGTTAAATGATTACAATGTAACACACGCAAAAGATGGTATAGAAGGTCTTATTATGTTTAAAAATAGTGATTATGATTTGTGTATTTTGGATGTGATGATGCCAAGAAAAGATGGTTTTTCTTTAGCTCAAGATATTAGAACTACTAATAAAGAAATTCCAATTATATTTTTAACGGCAAAAACATTAAAAGAAGATGTTCTAAAAGGATATGCTGTTGGAGCTGATGATTATTTGAATAAGCCTTTTGACTCTGAGGTATTATTACATAAAATTAAAGCTATTTTACATAGAAAAGAATCTGATAAAACAACAGATTCGGAACAGTTTGAATTTCAGATTGGTTCATTCTTTTTTAATTCTAAGTTAAGACACTTATCTAAAGATAAAGAAGCAGAGCCAAACAAGTTATCTCCAAAGGAAAGCAAGTTATTACGTATGCTAGCTATTCATAAAAATGATTTAATGCCTAGAGAGTTGGCATTAACAAAAATTTGGAGAGATGACAACTACTTTACTTCTAGAAGTATGGATGTTTATATTGCAAAACTTCGTAAATATCTAAAAGAAGATGAAAATGTAGAAATTTTAAATATTCATGGAGAGGGTTTTAGATTGGTAGATAAATCATAAAAACGATACTTCCTTAATATAAAAACTCAAGTTATTTTTAAGTTGAGTTTTTGTATTTTTATACAATGGCTGATTTTATAAAAATTTATAACGAAAATCCTAATCCTAAGGAAATTCAAAAAGTGGTTAAGGTTTTAAAAAATGGAGGTTTAATAATTTATCCAACAGATACTGTTTATGGTTTAGGTTGCGACATTACAAATACAAAAGCACTAGAGAAAATAGCAATTATAAAGGGTGTTAAATTAGGAAAAGCGAATTTTTCTTTTGTTTGTAATGATCTTAGTCATTTATCTAATTATATTAAACAGATAGACTCATCTACATTTAAACTATTAAAAAGAGCATTACCTGGGCCTTATACATTTATTTTACCAGGAAGTAATAACTTACCCAAAGCCTTTAAAAAGAGGAAAACAGTAGGTATTCGAATACCAGATAACAACATTGCTAGAGCTTTGGTTGAAGCCTTAGGTAACCCAATTGTTTCTTCTTCTATAAGAGATGATGATGATATTTTAGAGTATACTACAGATCCAGAATTAATTTTTGAAAAGTGGAATAATTTGGTAGATCTAGTTATAGATGGTGGTTATGGAGACAACTTGGCCTCTACAATTATAGATTTAACAGATAATATTCCAGAGGTTATAAGAGAAGGTAAAGGTAGCTTAGATATTCTTTAGTCTTATTTTAGTTGATTAAATTTTTTTCTACCCAATACAAAATATTGCCAAACAACAGTTTTGTGTAAATTGTAATCCCCTTTTTTACTTAATTGTTTTCTTTTATTTAAAAACTTAATTAAATTTTTATAAAAACTTAAATGAGCCTTTAAAATAGCCAAAGTATGAATAGGTTTTAATTGAAAAATAAATTTAATACCAGCAATCCCGTCTAAAACTAGTCTTGAAAAGATTACAAATAAAAACCATTGATTAGGTACATTTTTTACTAAGTTAAATAGACTGTTTCTAAAGTTTAAAAATGTTTTTCTAGGATTCGTTTCTTGTAATGTAGCGCCTCCAACATGATATACAGTAGATGTACCAATGTACTTTATATCATATCCTAAATTTTGAGTTCTCCAACATAAATCTATTTCTTCTTGATGAGCAAAGTAATCTTCATCAAAACCTTTTAGTTCGTTAAAAACTGATGAGCGTATAAATAAACAAGCACCAGATGCCCAAAAAATATCAGCAATATCGTTAAATTGATTTTTATCTTTTTCAAGATAATTAAAAATACGCCCTCTACAATAAGGATAACCAAAAAAATCTATAAAACCACCTGCAGCCCCTGCATATTCGAATTTATTTTTATTTTTAAAGTCTAAAATTTTTGGTTGTACGACAGCTGTGTTTTTATTTTGTTTAAACTCCTTAGTAATAGAATTTAACCAATTTTCTGTAACCTCAATATCAGAATTAATTAATCCATAAATATCTGCATCTATAGAAAGTAAAGCATCATTATAGCCTTTTGCATAACCACCATTTTTTTTGTTCTCTATAATTTTTATTGTAGGATAAGATTCTTTTATATAAGCAATGGACTCATCTGTAGACGCATTATCTGCGACATAAACTTCTGCTTGTGGCAAGCTAAAATTTACAACAGAGGGTAAAAACTGTTCTAATAGTTTTTTACCATTCCAATTTAATATAACAATCGCGGTTTTCAAGGTTGCGAATTTACATTTTATAACTGAGTTTTTTAATAAAGTTTTCTTAATTGTAACTTGGAATGTCTTTTAAGAAAATATAAGTTTCCTTTTCAAAATCCATTTTGCAGTAAAAGTGCTGCAACCCATTAGTAACTATTAAGTAGTTTGCATTCAGTTTTAAATTGTAACGTGCAATTTGATCAAAAGTATCTTGGGTAATTTTTATAGAAGGTGCTTTGCATTCTACAATTATCTCTGGTTTTCCATTTTTATTAAAGATTAAGATGTCAGTTCTTTTTTTACGATTATTAATAACAAGTTGCTTCTCTAAAGCTATAAGGCTTTCTGGATATCGTTTTTTACCAATTAAATAGTGTATAAAGTGCTGACGAACCCATTCTTCTGGAGTAAGAACCAAGTATTTTTTTCTCAAATTATCAAAAATAAGCACCTTATTTTCGCTATTTTTGACTTTATAATTAATGTTAGGCAGATTGAGTTTTTGCATCAATCAAAAGTAAGAAAATGAACGAAATTAAAAACATTGTTTCAGATATTAAAAATGGAACTATAAAACCCATCTACTTTCTTATGGGTGAAGAACCTTACTATATTGATAAAATTTCTGATTATATTGAAGAAAATGTGCTTGAAGAAGCAGAAAAAGGTTTCAACTTACAGGTAATGTACGGAAGAGACGCTTCTATTGATGATATTGTTGCTTCTGCTAAACGTTACCCAATGATGGCAGAAAAGCAAGTTATTATAATTAAAGAAGCTCAAGATTTAAGCAGATCTATAGAAAAATTAGTTAGCTATGCAAATAACCCTCAACCAACTACAGTATTGGTTATCAATTACAAATACAAAAGACTAGATAAGCGTAAAAAACTGCATAAAGCAATTGCTAAAACTGGCTTAGTTTATGAAAGTAAAAAGTTATATGATAATAAAGTAGCAGATTGGATTCGTAGAGTTTTAAATGGTAAAAATTATCAAATAGCTCCTAAGGCTGCACAAATGTTAGTTGACTTTTTAGGAACTGATTTAAGTAAAATATCAAATGAATTAGATAAGTTAACTTTAATACTACCTAAAGAAACCATTATTAATGATAATCACATAGAAGAGAATATAGGTATTTCTAAAGATTTTAATAATTTTGAATTATTAAAAGCTATTGGTGATAAAAATGTTCTAAAGGCAAATAGAATTATTAATTATTTTGTCGACAACCCTAAGAATAATCCAACAGTGATGACAATCTCTTTGTTGAATAATTTTTTCACTAAGCTTTTATTATTTCACGGTCTACAAAATAAGTCTAAAGATGCTGTATCTAAAGCATTAGGGGTAAACATTTATTTTGTAGAAGATTACTTTTTGGCTTCTAGAAATTACCCAATGCGTAAAGTAGCGCAGATAATTGCATTTTTAAGAGATGCAGATGTAAAAAGTAAAGGAGTAGGGGCAAACCAAACTCAAGGTGATATTTTAAAAGAATTGATTTTTAAAATATTACACTAAATTTAGATTATGAAAAATATATTCAGCCAAAAAATTACTGAAGAAGTTCTAGAAAGAATTAACAATCTTACTAAAGATACACAACCAAAATGGGGTAAAATGTCAGTTTCACAAATGCTAGCACATTGCTCTGTAACTTATGAAATGGTTTACACAAAAAAAAACCAAAAGCCAAATGCTTTTACAAGATGGATTCTTAAAACAATTGTTAAAAGTGCAGTAGTATCAGAAAAACCATATCCTAAAAACAGTAGAACAGCTCCTCAGTTTTTAATTACAGATCAGAAAGATTTTTTAGAAGAGAAAAAGAAGCTTGAAAATTATATTATTCAAACTCAAGAATTGGGAGAAACACATTTTGACGGAAAAGAATCTAATTCGTTTGGTAAGCTTACAACTGCAGAATGGAATATTATGTTCTACAAACATTTAGATCATCACTTAACTCAATTTGGAGTATAGTATTAAAAAAAGCCTGATATTTCAATCAGGCTTTTTTATCTCTAGATTAAGAAATACTACTTCTTAATTTTCTTCTTTTTTAGCTTTATCAGCTATAATTCTAGTTTCTTTATTCGCAACTTCCCAAGCAGTATGAAAAACTAACTTTGTTCTATTTTCTAATAATTCATAGTTAATTTTATCTGGTGTATCAGTTGGTTTATGATAATCAACATGAGTACCATTAAAATAAAAGATAATTGGCACATTGTTTTTTACGAAGTTATAATGATCTGATCTGTAGTAAAAACGATTAGGATCATTCTCATCATTGTATTTATAATCTAAATTTATGTTTGTATACTTCTTATTCATTGCTTCAGAAATAGTATGCAATTCTGTACTTAACTTATCTGAACCAATTAAATAAACATAGTTGGGATCTGCTTTATGTCTGCTGTCAATTCTACCAATCATGTCTATATTTAAATCACAAACTGTATTTCCTAAAGGAAATATAGGATCAACATCAGTATAGTATTTAGAACCTAACAGTCCTTTTTCTTCACCAGTAACATGTAAAAACAAAATAGATCTTTTGGGACCTTTACCAGCTTTAGCGGCAATTTGAAAAGCTTCTGCAATCTCTAACATAGCAACAGTACCTGAGCCGTCATCATCTGCACCATTATAAACTATACCGTTTTTAACTCCTTCATGATCTAGATGCGCAGAAATTACTACAATTTCTTCTGGCTTTTCAGATCCTTCTATAAATGCAACTACATTTTCTGAATCTTTAAACTTTCCTCTTCTTGTATTTTTATTAATCCATTCTGCAGGAACTTCTTGAAAATAATCATCTCCACCAATTGGACTAACTATACCTTGACTTTTATAAAAGTTTTTTAAATATTCTACGGCAGTTTTTTGACCAGGTTCACCAGTTTCTCTTCCTTCAAACTCGTCAGAAGCATATGTAAATAAGTGATTACCTAAATCTTTTGCTGTAATAGTTGCTGCGTATTTTGCTGCCTGATCTACATTTGCATCTTCAATAGATGCTTCTTTGCTAGTACCACAAGCCATAAAAACTAAAGCACTTGCAACATAAAGTATTTTTTTCATCGATTTAATTTTATTAATTATTAAAAAACTAGTATCTCAAAAATAACAAAAAGTTACTCCTAATTCAAAATTAGTTTGCTTTAATAACAAACTGTTTTAACTTGGTATCGTAATTAATAATAGTATCAGGAAATAAATCTTCTAGAGCATTTATGTTATTTAACTCATCTATTGATCCAGAAATAACTTTATTGTCTTTAAATAAAATAACATTATCAGAAAATTGTAATGCTAAATTTACCTGATGTGTGGAGATAATTATGGTTTTAGAAGTTTTTTGAACCAATTTTTTAAGAAGTGCAAATATTTTTAAAGTATGATGTATGTCTAAGTGAGCAGTTGGTTCATCTAAAATTATAATCGCTGTATCTTGGGCTAAGGCTCTTGCAATTAAAACACGTTGTAACTGACCATCACTCAATTCATAAAAGAATTTGTGTTGTAAGTGTTCAATTTCTGTTTGTTGTAAAGCAATGTTTATTTTTTCGACATCATTATCAGATAATTTATCTATCCAATTGGTGTAAGGTTGTCTTCCTAAAGCTACTAATTCAAAAACAGTGAGTTGGCTTTCGGGTAAACGTTCCGTTAAAACTAAACTTAATAAGGTAGAAATATTTCTATTAGTATAGCTTTCTAAGTTTTTTTGGTTAATAAAAATTGAACCTGATAATGCATTTTGAACTTTAGCGATGGTTCTTAAAAATGTAGATTTACCAATTCCGTTTTTTCCTAAAACTGTAATTAAGTTTTTTTCTTTTAAATTTAGATTGATGTCTTTTGCAACAATAGTTTTCTTTTTTCTATTCACGTAACCAATAGATAATTTTTCAGTCTTTAAAACGATATTATTTTGATTTTTATCCATCTTAAATAAAAATTTTCTTTTTCCGAATTAATAACCAAATGACTACTGGTGCTCCAAATAAAGAGGTTATTGCATTAATAGGTAAAGTAAACCCGCTTGTTGGTAATTGTGCAATAGAATCGCAAATTAAAAGTATAATTCCACCTAAAATAGCAACTGCAGGTATTAATATTTTATGATTTGATGTTGTGAAAAGTAATTTTGAAATATGAGGTACAGCCAAACCAACAAAAGCAATTGGCCCTGAAAATGCTGTAATTACACCTGCTAAAATGCTTGTAATTAGTAGAATAATATTCCTGTTTCTTTTGACGTTTATTCCTATACTTTTCGCATAATGTTCACCTAATAAAAAACTATTTAATGGTTTAATAATCGTTAAGCTACCTAAAATACCAATAAAATAAATAGTAGCAAAAACAGCTATTTCTGCCCAACTTAAATTACCTAAACTACCAAAGCTCCAATATATATATTGTTGGATTTCTGATGCTTTAGAAAAGTAAGCCAAAACACTAATAATAGCTGATGCTAAACTGCCAAACATTAGACCTATAATTAGAATAGACATTATATTTCTTACTTTATTTGCAGCAACTATAACTGCTGTTAATACCAAAAAGGCACCTAAACTTGAAGCGATTGGTAAAGACCAATTTGATATTGTTGGCGTAATTAAAATTCCGCTAAAAAAAGAAGTACCTAAAATTAGTATAGCCACTCCAAGACTTGCTCCAGACGAAATACCCAAAACAAAAGGACCAGCTAACGGGTTTCTAAATAAAGTTTGCATTAGCAAACCACAAATTGATAAACCAGAACCCACTAAAATTGCCGTAATTGCTTTGGGGAATCTAAAATTGAGAATTATGATTTCCCAACTTTCTTTAGAATAAATACCTCCAAAAAGTATCGAAAGTATATTTTTAATTGGAATGGATACCGAACCTAAACTAACATTTACAAAAAATAAAATTACCAGTAAAACTGATAAAATCATAAAGTGGACTGTGTAGTTTTTTGTAATCATAATTAATTAAGGACAATCTTGTAAATAGGCTAATAGTTTTTTAAGAAATCAACTAATTTTTGAACTGCTAAACCTCTGTGAGAAATTTTATTTTTTTCTGATGAACTCATGGTTGCAAAAGATTCGTTGTAATTAGTAGGTTTAAAGATTGGGTCATACCCAAAACCTTTTTCACCTTGTTTTTCTGTTAAAATTGTACCAGTACAAATTCCTTCAAATAAAAATTGCTCTTCATTTAAATTTAAACAAATAGCAGTTCTAAATTGAGCCTCTCTATTAGATTCATTATTCAATTCATCCAATAATTTTTGCATATTTCTTTCTGTATTTTTGGGTTCACCTGCAAAACGTGCAGAATATACACCAGGTTTGCCATTTAAAGCAGCTACTTCTAAACCAGTGTCATCAGCAAAACAGTTATAACCATAATTTTTGGTAATATAGTCTGCTTTTAATTTGGCATTACCTTCTAAAGTAACCTCAGTTTCATCTACTTCTTCAGTACAATTAATGTCTTTTAAACTTAATATTTCTATAGAATTTGATAACATTTGTTGCACCTCTCTAAGCTTGTTGAGATTATTTGTTGCGAAGACTAATTTCATTAAAACTAAATTGATTTATACAAATGTAATCATTTTATAAAGTAGATCTATGTGAAAAATTACACAGCAAAAAGATTGGTTTACTCATGATGATAAGGTTCATTTTTTAAAATTGTAAAACCTCTGTAAATTTGTTCAACTACAAAAAGACGAATCATTTGATGAGAAAATGTCATTTTAGAAAGCGATATTTTTCCTTGTGATTTTTGGTATACAGCATTAGAAAACCCATAAGGTCCTCCTATAACCAGAACCAATTGTTTTAGTCCAGCGTTCATTTTCTTTTGTAGATATTTCGAAAATTCAATAGATGTAAACTGCTTTCCTTTATCATCTAGCAACACCAAAAAATCTGTGTTTTGTAGTTTTTTAAGAATAAGTTCACCTTCTTTTTCTTTCTGCTGGAGTTCACTTAGGTTTTTAACATTTTTAATATCTGGTATTATATCTATCTCAAACTTAATGTAATGTTTTAGACGGTTTTGATATTCGTCTATCAAAAGCGATAGTTGTTTATGATCTGTTTTTCCTATCGCTAAAAGTTTAATTTTCATGAATCAAAATTACGAATTATGACGTTTGAATTGCTATTTTTACATCAGAATTAAATGATATGATTACAGAAGTACAATTTTTGAACGAATTAGACTTAATAATAAAAAATGCGATAAGAGAAGATATTGGTGATGGAGATCACACTTCTCTTTCTTGTATTCCTTTAGAAGCAGAAGGTAAAGCTAAATTGTTAGTAAAAGATACAGGCGTAATTGCTGGTGTAGAATTTGCAAAGCAAGTGTTTTCTTATGTAGATCCAGATTTAGAAGTTGAAAATTTTATGAGTGATGGTGATGAAGTTAAGTTTGGAGATATTGTATTTCATGTTTCAGGTAAGTCAAGATCAATTTTAATGGCAGAACGTTTGGTGTTAAATGCTATGCAAAGAATGTCTGCAATTGCAACTAAAACAGCATTTTTTTCAAACTTGCTGAAAGGTACATCAACTAAAGTTTTAGATACAAGAAAAACAACACCAGGAATTAGAGCTTTAGAAAAATGGGCTGTAAAGATTGGAGGAGGAGAAAATCATAGATTTGCATTATATGATATGGTTATGATTAAAGATAATCATATAGATTTTGCAGGTGGTATAACAGCTGCTATAAACAGAACGAAAAAGTATTTAGCAGAAAAAAAATAAATATAAAAATTATTGTAGAGGCAAGAAGTTTAGAAGAAATTGAAGAAATTTTGACCAACGAAGGTGTGTACAGAATTTTAATTGATAATTTTAATTACGAAGATACTAGAAAAGCAGTATCTTTAATTGGCGGCAAATGTTTAACAGAATCTTCTGGAGGTATAAATGAAAATACTATTAGAAAGTATGCAGAATGTGGTGTAGATTATATATCTTCTGGATCTTTAACACATTCTGTGTATAATTTAGATTTAAGTTTAAAAGCTATATAAATTTCTATGTTAAGTTTTTTTGATTATGAAAATTACACAAAAATTGATTTTACGAATACTAAAATCAAAAAAGGAGAATATGATAACTGTACATTTTTAAACTGTAACTTTGAAGGTATCCATGCCTCTAACATTCAATTTGTAGAGTGTCAATTTATAGGTTGCAATTTTAGTAATACAATTGTAAGCAATACAGCTTTTAAAGATGTTTCTTTTGTGGATTGTAAAATGATTGGGGTAAAATTTAATGAATGTGATTCTTTTTTGCTGCAATTCAGTTTTAAAGATTGCCAATTAAACTTTAGTTCTTTTTACCAACTAAATATTCCAAATACCAAATTTATTAGTACTAACTTAGAAGAGGTAGATTTTACTGAATGTAATCTTATTGGTTCAGATTTTAGTAACTCAGACTTACATAATATCATTTTTGAAAATACTATTGTAGAAAAAGCAGATTTTAGAACTGCAAAAAACTTTACTTTTAGTTTAGAGCAAAACAAAGTGAAAGGAGCACAATTTAGCAAAGAAAATCTTGAGGGGCTTTTATCAAAATATAAAATTGTTATAGATTAGTGGTATATGTATAAAAGCGAAGCAAATAGATTTGATCAAATACCTGTGGTTAATACCTTAGTAAGGTTAGGAAAGAAAATTAAAATTCCTGGTTTAGAAGGTATGTCTTTGTTAGATGTGATTGAAATGTATATTATTGGTATTGTTGAAGGCGCTCTAACAACTAGAGCAAGTGGTATTGCTTTTAGTTTTTTTATGGCAATTTTCCCATTTTTATTATTCATTTTAACGTTAATACCTTATGTACCCATAGAAGGAGCTCAAGAAGGGTTGTTAACAATAATAAGTAACGTATTACCTCCTAAAACCTACGAAGCCGTAGACACGGTTATTATCGATATAATTAACAATCAATACGGAGGCTTGCTTTCTTTTGGTTTCATAGGGTCAATTTTTTTAATGACTAATGGAGTTAGTGCTATTTTTGGAGGTTTTGAATTTTCTTATCATGTTAAAGAAATTAGAAATGTTTTTAAAGGTTATTTTTTAGCCATGCTAGTTTCTATAATAATTGTTGTTTTTTTATTAATTACAGTTATAATTATACTTTTTTTTGAATTAATTTTAAAGTACTATGTTAGTTTAGGATGGTTAGAAGATCACATTACTTGGCTTCAAATTGTAAGAGGTGTTATTTTCTTAGCAATGATATTTAGTACGGTTTCTATGTTATATTATTATGGAGTTAAAGACGCAAAGTACACTAAGTTCTTTTCTCCAGGTGCTGTATTTACAACTGCCTTATCTGTATTGTCTTTTTATTTATTTGGCTTTTATGTGACTGAATTTGCAAAGTATAACGAGTTATATGGTTCTATTGGAACGTTATTAATAATTATGTTATTTATTTGGTTGAATGCCATTATTTTGTTGCTTGGTTTTGAGTTAAATGCATCAATTTATTCTTTACAAGTGTTAAATAAAAGCAAGTCTAGCGTTAAAAATCTGTAAGTTTTTCACCATATTTGCAGTTACAAAAAATAATTATTTTTTATCAATTAAAAAGTTTTTTAAGTCTAGATAAATGATAATTTAACATTGATAACTTAATTTTATGAAGCCAAGTATCCCAAAAGGAACAAGAGATTTTTCGCCATCAGAAGTAGCTAATCGTTCTTATATTATGAACACAATTAAAACTGCTTTTGAAATTTTTGGATTTCAACCAATAGAAACTCCAAGTTTTGAAAACTCGTCAACTTTAATGGGTAAATATGGAGAAGAAGGAGATCGTCTTATTTTTAAAATTTTAAATTCTGGCGACTTTTTAAAGAAAGCAGATGAGCAGTTACTAACAGATAAAGAGAGTATAAAAGTAACCTCGCAAATTTCGGAAAAAGCGTTAAGATACGATCTTACAGTGCCTTTTGCAAGATATGTAGTACAACACCAAAACGAAATTACATTTCCTTTTAAACGTTATCAAGTACAACCTGTTTGGAGGGCAGATCGTCCTCAAAAAGGACGTTTTAGAGAATTTTATCAATGTGATGCAGATGTTGTTGGTAGCAAATCTTTATGGCAAGAAGCAGAATTTATACAATTATATGATACTGTTTTTACTAAGCTAGGTTTAACAAAAACAACTATTAAAATCAATAATAGAAAAATACTTTCTAGTATTGCAGAAGTTATTGGTGCCCAGGATAAATTAATCGACTTTACAGTAGCTTTAGATAAGTTAGATAAAATTGGTCAAGCTAAAGTAGAAGAAGAAATGCTATCAAAAGGTATTTCTGAAGAAGCCATTCAAAAAGTACAACCTTTATTTAATTTTAAAGGTTCCAATTTAGAAAACTTAGAGGCTTTAGAACAATTACTAGCTGCATCAGAAGAAGGTTTACAAGGTGTAAAAGAATTACGTTTTGTAATTAATGCAACTACTGAGTTAGGCTTGCAATCTGCAAATTTAGAGGTAGATGTAACTTTAGCAAGAGGTTTAAACTATTACACAGGAGCAATTTTTGAAGTATCAGCACCAAAAGGTGTAAAAATGGGTTCTATTGGTGGAGGAGGAAGATATGATGATTTAACAGGCATTTTTGGAATGAAAGATGTTTCTGGTGTTGGAATATCTTTTGGTTTAGATAGAATTTATTTAGTACTAGAAGAACTTGGTTTGTTTAAAACTGTAGATTTACCAAAACCGAAAGTACTTTTTATCAATTTTGGATATACAGAAGGCTTGTATTGTATGAAAGTAATATCTGAACTGAGAAAACAGAATATTAAAGCAGAGTTGTATCCAGATGCAGCAAAGATGAAAAAACAAATGACCTATGCCAATAATAGAGAAATTGAATATGTTGTGTTGGCTGGTTCTCAAGAAGTAGAACAAGAAATTTTTACATTAAAAAATATGATTACTGGAGAACAACAAAAATGTTCAAAACCAGATTTAATTAAAAAGTTAAAATAGAATTATATTCCTTTTTCTTATTGCTGCAAAATTATACTCCAATAATGATTATTGTTGCAAAAAAGGTTAAAATACATTGCAAACACGTAAATTTGCAGAATAATAAGTTTCAAAAAGTTTGAATTAAATAACATAATGAACGAAGATAGAATTGAAGAAATAGGAGAAAATCACGTAGGAACTTCTGCAAAAACTCCATTAAGAGCTGACGCTTTTGATATTTCTGATGATGAAAAAATAAAGAGAATAGAAGAAAGTGTTAAAGATATTTTAAACACTTTAGGTATGGATTTGACTGATGATAGTTTACAAGGAACTCCAAAAAGAGTTGCAAAAGCTTATGTAAACGAAATCTTTATGGGTTTAAATCCTAAGAACAAACCCAAAGCATCAACATTTGACAATAATTATAATTATGGTGAAATGTTAGTAGAAAAAAACATTGTTGTATATTCTACTTGTGAGCACCACTTACTACCAATTGTAGGTAGAGCACATGTTGCTTATATTTCTGACGGTAAAGTTATTGGTTTATCCAAAATGAACAGAATTGTAGAGTATTTTGCAAAAAGACCTCAAGTACAAGAACGTTTAACAATGCAAGTTGTACAAGCAATGCAAGAAGCATTAGGTACAGATGATGTTGCTTGTGTGATAGATGCAAAACATTTATGTGTAAACTCAAGAGGAATTAAAGACATAGAAAGTTCTACAGTAACTGCAGAATTTGGAGGTAAATTTAATGAGAAAGAAACAAAAAGAGAATTTTTAGATTATCTAAAAATGGATACTAATTTTTAAATTATTGTAAATATTAAAAAAAAACCGTTTAGAAACTTTCTAAACGGTTTTTTTATGCAATAAAGTTTGTATAGACTTTTAATAAAGAAATACATTACTTAGACAAAATTTGTATAGTTTTTGTATGGCTACAATAATTAATTTAAATCAGTTTATATCTTAGATTTACAAAAAACCATTTATAAATGTTTAAAATTAGATTCTTATTACTTTTTACTTTTTTTAGTTTATCTATAAAACCTCAAACTCAACAGTTAGGTGCTGGTAGTTATACAACTTCATTTCCAGGTACAGATTCTGCAGGTAGAAACGGATTTCCTTCGGGAACTCCTCAATTATCTGGAGATGTTTCAGGTAAACCAGTTCCTACAAACGACTGGTGGTCTAAACTAGTCAAAGAAGATCATGCAGATAATTTATTCAATTATCCTTTAACTATGAAAACCATAAACACAGGTTTAATTGTAACTTATATTCCTTGGGGTGTTATCGGAGATTCTGCACCTATAGAGGTCAGTTTAGTTGGTTTAAATACATCAAAAACTACAGTATCAGATTATTCAGATTGGACAGTTACTATGAATTGGAAAGACACAGATAATGAGTTACAAGTAACTTCAGGTATTGGAATGCCTTTTCTTTATTATGAAAAAGACACTGACGATGTTGTTGAGATAAAAATAAATTCAGGTACAACAACTATAAATAATGAGTTATTGATTGTAGAAAACGCATCTGATGGTCAAGACTTTGTGTTTTATGCGCCAAGTGGAAGTGAATGGATTCAAACTGGAAATACTTTTACATCTAATTTAAATGATAAAACATATTGGTCTATGGTTATGTTGCCTCAAAACAGTAATGATGTAAATGCAACGGCTATAGAATTGCAAGAATATGCATATGTTTTTCCAACAAATACATCCACTAGTTGGAGTTATAATGAATCGAATTCTAAGCTAACAACTACCTTTTTAGTAGACACAGATGTAAAAGAAGGTAATAATACTAATATGTTACTTGGTTTATTACCACACCAATGGTATAATACTAGCAGTAACTCACCAGTACCAAGTTCGTACACCTACAGTTCTGTAAGAGGTGAATTAAAAATGTTAGCAGGTAATAGTTTTATTGTAGAAAATACTTTTAAAGGAATATTACCAACAGTACCATATTTAGCAAACTATAGTGAAGGTTTTAGTCCTTCTGCCTTAGATGCTAAAATCTCGCAAATAGAAAACGATGGGTTAGCTACTTGGACAGACTCCTATAATGAAGGTCAGGTTATGAATCGATTAATACAGACTGCAAGAATTGCAGATCAAACAGGTAATATCATTGCTAGAGATAAAATTATTGCAACTGTAAAAGAAAGACTAGAAGACTGGTTAACTTTTGAATCTGGTGAAAAAGCATTTCTATTTTATTACAACCAAGCTTGGTCTGCAATGTTAGGATATCCTTCAGGTCATGGACAAGATACTAATATCAATGATCATCATTTTCATTGGGGTTACTTTATTCATGCTGCTTCATTTATGGAACAATTTCAACCAGGTTGGGCTTCTCAATGGGGAGCAATGATTAATACATTAATAAAGGATGCAGCTTCTTATGACAGAACAGATGCTCTTTTTCCTTTTTTAAGAAACTTTAGTCCTTATGCAGGTCATAGTTGGGCTAATGGTTTTGCTAGTTTTCCTCAAGGAAATGATCAGGAATCAACTTCGGAAAGTATGCAATTTGCATCATCTTTAATTCATTGGGGCACAATAACTGAAAATGAACAAATTAGAGATTTAGGTATTTATATTTATACTACAGAACAAACAGCTGTAGAAGAATATTGGTTTGATATTCATAATCGGAATTTTGCAAGCAATCAGCAGTATAGTTTAGTTTCTAGAGTTTGGGGAAATTCTTATGATAATGGAACATTCTGGACCTCGGATATTTCTGCATCATATGGTATAGAAATGTACCCAATTCATGGTGGTTCATTTTATTTGGGGCATCATCAAGAGTATGCTAAAAATCTTTGGTTAGAAATAAGTCAAAATACGGGTGTATTAAACCAAGAGGATAATGATAATCTATGGCATGATACGTATTGGAAATTTTTATCAATGACCAATCCTCAAGAAGCTGTGAATTTATATGATGCTTATCCTGATAGGAATTTAAAGTTTGGTATTTCTGATGCACAAACATATCATTGGCTTCACTCAGTTAATGCATTGGGTATTATAGATGCAACAATTACAGCAGATTACCCAATAGCAGCTGCGTTTTCTAAAGATGGAGATATTACCTATGTAGCTCATAATTATTCAAATACACCAACTGTAGTTACTTTTTCTGATGGATATCAATTAACTGTTCCTGCTAATGAAATGAAAACAAGTAAAGATGTAAATGTATCAGGAGTTTTAATTTCTAATTTTACACAGGCTTTTACTAATGGTAGTGTAGATTTATCTGTAACTACTACAGGTGCTAATATTACAAAAGTTGAGTTTTTTGATGGATCTACTAAGATTGGAGAAGTTTCAACAGCTCCATATCAATTAAAAGCAGAAGATCTTACTCCTGGAATACATGGTTTTTACGCTAAAGTTTATGAAAATTTGACGTTTAATGTAACTAACATTATAGAAGTTCAAGTGGGTGAACAAATTTCTTATTTAGGAAATCCACATACTATTCCAGGTGAAATAGAGGTAGGTCATTATGATATTTTTGAAGGCGGAATTGGACAAAATATTAGTTATGTAGATACTTCAGTAGGTAATAATGGAACTTTTAGACCTGATGAAAATATAGATGCAGTTATTGTGAATGGAGAAGGAGCAACTGTAGGTTGGAATGCTGCAGGAGAATGGTTAGAATTTACAGTAGATGTTCAGAATTCAGGGAACTATAATTTAGATTTTAGATATGCATCAGGTAATGAAAGTGGAGGAGGGCCTTTTTATTTTGAAGTAGAAGGTAAAAAAGTGAGTTCAGATATAACTGTAAATTATACTTCTGATTGGGACAATTGGCAAACAGCCTCTGTTTCTAATATTGAATTAACATCTGGTGTACAGGTTTTACGCTTACATATTGTTAGTGGTGAATTTAATATCGGTAAACTATCTTTTTCATACAATAGAGCTTTATCTTATGTACCGCCAATAGCGGATGCAGGTGCGATTATTTCAATAATAGCACCAACTTCTAATGCTAATCTAGATGGTTCTGCAAGCAATGATCCTGAAGGAGAGGCTATTACTTATAGTTGGCAACAAATTTATGGACCTACAACAGCTGTTATTAGCGATAATAATGTTGTAAATCCAAGCATTTCTAATTTAGAAAATGGTGTATATAAATTTAAACTAACAGTAAGTGATGGAACTTATGAAGATACAGATGAGGTTTTAGTAGTTGTAACATCTAATGGAAACGTGAATCCTACTATAAGTATAAATAGCCCAACTAACAATGCTACATTTAAAGAAGGAGATGAGATAAATATTACAACAACTACAAACGATTTAGATGGTTCTATAGAACTTGTAGAGTTTTTTAATGGTACAACTAAATTAGGTGAAGCAATAAATACTCCATTTTCTTATACTTGGACTAATGCAGCTATAGGATCACATCAGGTTACTGCAGTTGCAACAGATGATTTTGGAGGAAAAACAACTTCTGCAGCAATTACAATTTCTGTTATTGAAGAACAAAAATGTGAAGAGGTTTCAACAGAAGCAAGTCAAGGTAGTTTTTCTCAAGGATATAAAGTTTCTTTTGAAACTATCGGAAATGCAGTTACCATTAATTTTGAATTATTAGATACAGATAAAGCAGGTGTAGTTGCATATTTATGGAAGAAATCTCCTTTTGGAGAAACTCAAATGAGTCAAGAGTCTGGATTGCTTTTTACAAGTACAGTAGGTGGTCTTACAACAGGTGAGACAATAAGTTTTGCATGTAAATTTGCTTATGCAGGAGGCCTTTCTGCTACTAAATATTTTGATTATGTTGTGGGTACTAATTGTTCAGCAGATAGTTCAGACACAACTATTCCTGAGAACTTTGCAGCTTCAATTGGCGATATTACAGCTTCTAGTGTAGAACTTCTCTTAAAAGCAACAGACAATTCAGGAAGGGTAGTTTATGATGTGTCTTATAATAACACTACACAAAGTGTAAGTGAAGATTCAGGTGTAGAAAAATCAATTATTATAAATGGCTTAAGTGCTGAAACTGCTTATTCTTTTTCAATATCTGCAAAAGATTTATCAGGAAATGAAGCAGCCAATAACTCTATATTTTTAGAAGCAACCACTTCAGAAAATACAAATTCAGATTGTTCAGGTACTTCAAGTAGTGCAGCACAAGGTTCTTTTTCTATTGGTTACTCTTATGAATTTATTACAAATGGAACAGAAGTTACTATTAATTTTCAGCTATTAGATACAGATAAAAGTGGTGTAGTTGCTTATTTATGGGAGCAAACTCCTTTTTCTGAAGTACAAATGAATAGTACAGGGCAACAACGTTTTTCTAAAACATTATCTGGTTTAACTGAGGGAGAAACTATAAGTTATGCTTGTAAGTTTGCATTTGCAGGAGGCTTAGCAGTTACAGAATATTTATCTTATACAGTTGGAGATAATTGCACATTGAGTACAGTTGATAATTCGCTTAGAGAATATTTGCAAATCTATCCAAATCCAGTAAATAATATTTTAAATATTAAGGCGAAAGATATCAAGTTAACTAAAATTGAAATCTATACAGTTACAGGGAAAAAGATAAAAGTATTTCAATCTAAATTGAATAAAATTAATGTTGAAGACTTATCAAGTGGTTTATATTTGATAAAAGTTTATAATGAAAATAGATTTTACACTACTAAATTTATAAAAGAATAAGTAAAATCGTTATTAATAAAAAACCGTTTAGAAAGTTTCTAAACGGGTTTTTTTTATATAAGGTAGATTTTAGTTTACCAAAACCCATTCTCCTTTTTCAATTAAAGGAATGGCTTGTTTAAACTTCACAACCTTTTCTTCACCACTCATTACATTTTTAATTGTAACACGTTCGTTTCTACCAATTTTTGGCTGTTCTCTAACAACTGTTTCAACAGGTTCTGAAGATTGCTGACGAGAATTTTGAATAGCCTGTTCTGTTGTGTTTTGCACATCAGCTTTGCTAGTACTTAAACTTTCTCTTTTTTGCTGACGAGCTTCAGAAATTTGGTTACTATCTTGTGCTGGTAATTCACCTTTAAATAAGAAAGATAAAACTTCTCTATTGATTTCATCTACAGTCCTTTTAAACAATTCAAAAGCTTCAAACTTATAAATTAATAAAGGATCTTTTTGCTCATAAGATGCATTCTGTACAGACTGTTTTAAGTCATCCATTTTACGTAAATGATCTTTCCAGTTTTCATCAATAATTGCAAGTGTAATATTTTTTTCGAAGTCTGTAACTAAACTTTTACCTTCAGTTTCATAAGCTTCTTTTAAATTGGTTACAACCTGTAAAGATTTAATTCCGTCTGTAAATGGTACTACAATACGTTCATATCTGTCACCTTCATTTTCAAAAACATCTTTAATTACAGGATATGCTAAAACAGCATTTCTTTCAATCTTATCTTTGTAATGTTTGGTTACGATATTATACAATTGATCTGTAATTTCCTTTTCTGATAACTTATTAAATTCATCTTCAGAAATAGGCGAAGTCATAGAAGAAAAACGAATTAATTCGAATTCGAAATTCTGAAAATCTTTAACACCTTTATTGTTTGAAACTATTGCTTCACATATATCATAAATCATATTTGCAATATCTACTTGCAAACGTTTACCATCTAAAGCATTTCTTCTTCTTTTATAAACAAACTCACGTTGAGCGTTCATAATATCATCATATTCCAATAAACGCTTACGAATACCAAAGTTGTTTTCTTCAACCTTTTTCTGAGCTCTTTCTATAGACTTAGAAATCATAGAATGCTGAATAACTTCACCTTCTTTAAGACCCATTCTGTCCATCATTTTTGCAATTCTGTCAGAACCAAATAAACGCATTAAATTATCGTCTAAAGCCACATAAAATTGAGAAGAACCAACATCTCCTTGTCTTCCAGCACGTCCTCTAAGCTGTCTATCAACTCGTCTAGAATCATGTCTTTCTGTACCAATAATTGCTAAACCACCAGCTTCTTTTACTTCTTTAGATAACTTGATATCTGTTCCACGACCAGCCATGTTTGTAGCTATAGTTACAACTCCAGGTTTACCTGCTTCTGCAACTACATCTGCTTCACGTTTGTGTAATTTTGCATTTAAAATATTATGTGGAATTTTACGCATTTGTAACATTCTACCTAATAATTCTGATATTTCTACAGAGGTTGTACCTACTAAAACTGGTCTTTTTTCAGCAACTAGTTTTACGATATCATCAATTACTGCATTGTATTTTTCACGAGCAGTTTTGTATACTAAATCATCTTTATCATCTCTTGCAATTGGTTTATTTGTAGGAATCTCTACAACATCTAATTTGTAAATCTCCCAAAATTCACCTGCTTCTGTAATTGCTGTACCTGTCATACCAGACAGTTTTCTGTACATTCTAAAGTAATTCTGTAAAGTTACAGTTGCAAAAGTTTGAGTAGCATCTTCAATCTTTACGTTTTCTTTTGCTTCAATTGCTTGGTGCAGACCATCGGAATAACGACGTCCATCCATGATACGTCCTGTTTGCTCATCAACAATCATTACCTTGTTTTCCATAACTACATACTCAACATCTTTTTCAAAAACAGTGTATGCTTTTAAAAGTTGGTTCATAGTATGAATACGTTCGCTCTTAATGCTAAAATCTTTATACAGTTCTTCTTTTAAAACTGCTTTTTCTTCTGTAGTTTTTTCAGAAGCATCTATTTCACCAACATTTACTCCAATATCTGGCAATACAAAAAATGTATCGTTGTTCGTTTTTTCTGATAGATGAGCAATTCCTTTATCAGTTAAGTCAATTTGATTGTTTTTTTCTTCTACAACAAAATATAAATCTTGATCTATCTCTGGCATCAATTTATTATTGTCTTGCATGTAGGTATTTTCTGTTTTCTGCAGAATTTGTTTGATACCTTCTTGAGATAAAAATTTGATTAATGCCTTATTTTTTGGTAATCCTCTATAAACTCTTAATAATAATTTCCCACCTTCTTTTTCATCACCTTCAGAAAGTAATTTTTTAGCTTCTGCTAAAACTTTTACTAAGTTTTGTTTTTGAAGAGATACTAAGTCTGATACTAAGGGTTTTAACTCATTAAATTCATGAACATCTCCTTTAGGTACTGGTCCAGATATAATAAGAGGAGTTCTTGCATCATCAATTAAAACAGAATCTACCTCATCAATAATGGCGTAGTTTGGTGTTCTTTGTACTAAATCGTCTTTAGAACTAGCCATATTATCTCTTAAATAATCGAAACCAAATTCGTTATTTGTTCCATAAGTAATGTCTGCATTGTAGGCTTTTCTTCTAGCATCTGAATTTGGTTGATGAAAATCGATACAATCTGTAGATAAGCCATGAAATTCAAAAATAGGAGCCATCCAAGCTCTATCACGTTTTGCTAAATAATCGTTTACAGTAACAACGTGTACGCCATTACCTGTTAACGCATTTAAGTAAACAGGTAGTGTAGAAACTAATGTTTTACCTTCACCAGTCATCATTTCTGCAATTTTACCTTGATGTAAAACAGACCCACCAATTAACTGAACATCATAATGAATCATGTCCCAAGTTACTGGTTTACCAGCAGCATCCCAAGAATTAGCCCAATAAGCTTTATCATCTTCTAATGATACATTTTCTTTTTGTGCTGATAATTCTCTATCAAAAGGAGTTGCAGTTACCTCTAACTCTTCGTTTTCTACAAAACGTTTAGCAGTTTCTTTTATAACAGCAAAAGCCTCTGGCATAATATCTGCCAAAATTTTTTCTGAAATAGTGTATACTTCGTCTTTTAAAGCATCTATTTCTGCGTAAATATCTTCTTGTCTGTCTATATCTGCAGCTTTAGCTTCTGCTTCTAATACAGTTATTTTTTCATCTAAGGTTTTTGTAGCTTCTTTAATTTGTTCTTTAAATGATAACGTTTTTGTTCTTAACTCATCATGTGAAAGTTTAGCAATTTCTGCTTCAAATTTTTTAACATTCTCTACAACTGGTTGTAATAATTTTAAATCTTTCTCTTGTTTATCGCCAACAAAGAGTTTTATTACTGAATCTAATATACCCATTATCAAATTTTTTATCAGTTAAAATTAACTGTATTACATTTTTTACATCAATAAAATTCTATTTGATTTTATTTCTACTCAAATGCAGAAAAAAAAACAAAAAAAAAGCCTCTGTAGAGACTTTTTTTATTTTATTGAGTTTAGTATTCCTCCTCATTCCAAAGATAATCATCTTCGGTTGGATAATCTGGCCAAATTTCTATAATCGAATCGTAAGCATCACCTTCATCTTCAATATCCTGTAAGTTTTCAACAACTTCTAAAGGAGCTCCAGTTCTAATAGCGTAATCTATTAATTCGTCTTTGGTTGCTGGCCAAGGTGCATCTGCTAAATAAGATGCTAATTCTAATGTCCAATACATTTCTTATTGTTTAATTTTGGTGCAAAAATAATTTTTTTGCTGAATTATGCAAGTCTTTTTTAAGAAATATAACATCAATAAAAAAAGAACTTAATTATTTTTGGTAGGAATCCATTTAATTTCGTCTACCTGTAACTGTTTAGACAACATTCGTGCCAATACAAAAAGGTAGTCAGAAAGTCGGTTTAAGTACTTTAAAATATCAGAATTTATAGCTTCTTCATCATTTAACTCTACACACAGACGTTCTGCTCTTCTACAAACACATCTTGCTACGTGACAGAATGACACTGCTTGATGACCTCCAGGTAAAATAAAATGCGTCATTTGGGGAAGTTCTGAATCCATAGCATCAATTTCATCTTCTAAAAACTCAATAGAATTGCTATTTATTTTTGGAATATTTAATCGTTCTTTTCCAGATTTTAAAGTTTCTTTTTCTGGCGGAGTTGCTAACATTGCTCCTAAAGTGAATAATTCATTTTGAATTTTCAATAAAGAGTTTTTAGTAGCATCTTCTATTTTTTGATCTTTAATTAAGCCTATATATGCATTTAATTCATCTACAGTTCCATAACTATCAATTCTTAAATTGTATTTTTTTACTCTTGTACCACCAAAAAGGGCAGTAGTACCTTCATCACCAGTTTTTGTATATATTTTCATGAATTGGTTGTGTTATTTAAAAGTATCAAAAATACGAACTTTCTACCTATAGATATGTTAAACTCTTATTATAAAATGCTCCTTTGCTTGTTGGGGTCTAAAGAAAATTATTCCATAAGTAAATGTGTCTATGGTAACTATATTCTCCGTTTTTTCAAGATAGTTTAACCAAGTAGTATAGCTTTTTTTATCCTTATAAATATTCTGTGCTACAATAAAAAAATGGGTAGATAAGTTTATTAGTTGCAATTGTTTTAAATCATTTAAAAACACTAACTCTCGCTTATCTAGTTGATTCAATTGTAAATTAGAAAGATTATTTTGAAAAAATATTTCATCAACATTAAAATAGGTAATGGTTTTTGAAAGTACTTTTATTTCTTTACTACTTAATGTTTTTAATTCTGAATATTTTTTTGTTAATGGAGATTTTGTGTTTTTAGTATATAAGCCTTTTGTAACAAAATTGTACACAAATGGAGAATGAACCCCATGTTGATTAGTAGATTTTATTAAAAATTTTAAATAAGAGATGAATTTATATACCATTTTTCTTATTGGATTGTAAAACATTTAAAGTTTTACAAAAATGACTAAATTCGTTGTATTAAACTATAAAATAGCAATAAATGGTTCCTAAAAATGAGTACGCTCCGTATTTTGAGCACTATTTACAGTTGGTAGATCAAGAGAAGAGTATATCGGAAAATTTAATAGATTCACAAAAAGACTTTGAAGCTACCTTAAGTAATTTAGATGCTTTCAAACACAATTTTGCTTATTCAGAAGGCAAATGGACTCTTAAAGAATTAGTACAACATACCATAGATACTGAACGTATTTTTACTTATAGAGCTCTCTGTTTTGCAAGGAATGATAAAACAGATTTACCTGGTTTTGATCAAGATATTTTTACTCAAAATGACAATTCTAACGAAAGGAAATTTGAAGATTTATTAAATGAAATGAAAGTTGTTAGAGAAAGCTCTATTGCTCTTTTTAAGAGTTTTTCTAATGAAGTTTTTGAAAGAATTGGTGTAGCTTCTAATAATAAGATGTCTGTAAGAGCATTAGGTTATTTATTTTCTGGTCATCAAATACATCATTTAAACATAGTTAAAGAAAGATATTTGTAACTTTGCTTTCTAAATATTATTAACATGGAATTACCAAAATTTTTATTATCAGATAATAGTAATCATCCTGAAGATATTTTTGTTTTACATACAGAATTTCCTCGTTTTATGATTAATTTAAAAGACGACGAAGTAGAGTGGTTTGAAGATTTAACTGGTGAAAACGAAGAAGATATTGCAACAGAATTGGCTATTTTAATGGATAAAGCTGGTGAATTTTATGATGAAGAAATGAAGCAATATCAGTAAATATTATTTTGCCTTTTCTACTAATTCTATTTTATTTAAAGTAGTTTTTGTAGTAAAAACACCGTAATTAATAATTACGTTTTTGCGGTCTATCTTATCAATTGTACCTACAGAATTAGAATCTATAATTTTTACTCTATCATTTAGCTTGTAAACATACTCAGATTTTGCTTTTGCAATTTTTGCTTCTTCTATTTTTTTCTCTTTTCTAACTGCTACGACTTTTTCTAATACTTCTTTTTCTACTTTTTTAATGACTTCTTGTATTTGTTTTTCAACAACCTTGGCTTTCTGTTTCTGAGATTTAGTTTTAAGTTTTAATGGATTCTTTTTAGCATATTTTACTTTTTCATCTGCTACCCATTTGTTAAAACTAGTATTTAGCTGCTTTTTATTATTGGTTTGAAAGTATTTGTTTAACAATTCATTAATCTTTCTACCAATAGAAAGCATCTTTTGATTTTTATCATACAGTTCTTGAAAGCCAGATAATTTTTGTTGTATTCTTAGCTCCTTTTCTTGTAAACTTTCTAAATGCTCTTTTCCTTTTTCTTTTTGACTTTCTAAACTGTCAGAAGTTTTTTGTAAACGATTTCTTTCTTTCTGTAATTTAGAAATGGTTTTATCTAAACGTACCTTTTCTGTTTCAACTCGTTTTTTAGCCTTATTTATTAAGCTAAATGGAATACCATTTTTCTGTGCAACCTCAAAAGTGAACGAACTACCTGCTTGCCCTATAAAAAGCTTGTATAAAGGCTCTAAACTGCGTTCATCAAACTGCATATTTGCATTGGTAACATTGTCTAGCTCATTGGCTAATACTTTTAAGTTTGAGTAGTGTGTGGTAATAATTCCAAATGCTTTTTTATGATAAAACTCTTCCAAAAAAATTTCTGCCAAAGCTCCACCCAATTCAGGATCTGAACCTGTACCAAACTCATCTATTAAAAACAAGGTATTCTCATTACATTTTCTTAGAAAGTAACGCATGTTTTTTAAACGATAACTGTAAGTACTCAATTGATTTTCTATAGATTGATTATCTCCAATATCACTTAAAACAGTATCAAAAATATAAGTTTCACTTTTTTCATCTACAGGAATCAAAATTCCACTTTGTACCATAATTTGCAGTAAACCAATAGTTTTTAGGGTGATACTTTTACCACCAGCATTTGGCCCAGAAATAACAATTATTTGTTGTTGCTCATCCAATTGAATGGTTTGCGAAACTGTATTTATTTTTTGTTCTTTATTTTTTTTCCATAAAACAGGATGATAAGCATCCTTAAAAAACATCTTCTTGTTTTTAGAAATTTTTGGCAAAATAGCATCCATATCTTTTGCATATTTTGCTTTTGCACTTACTGCATCTAGATGTGTTAAAAATTCTAAATATTCTTCTAACAAAGAAACCATTGGACGAATAGTATCTGCCAACGTTCTTAAAATTTTAATAACCTCTTGCTTTTCTTCGTAAACTAAATTTTGATATTCTCTGCTGTAAGCCAAAGTTGCTTGTGGAGCAATATATACAATTCCTCCAGACTTAGAAGAGCCTAAAAGGCTACCAGAAACTTTTCTTCTATGCATAGCAGATACTGCCAAAACTCTTTGATTATCTACTATAGTTTCTTTAATATCATCTAAATAACCAGCAGCAACTGCTTTGGATAAAGCTGATGAAAAACTTGCTCCAATTTTGCCACGAACGTTATTAATATCTCTTCTAATTTGTTTTAATGCAGAAGAAGCATTGTTTTTAACTTCTCCAGAAATATCAATTATTCTTTTAATTTCATCGTCTACATAAGTAGTGAATTCAATTCTCTGTGTTAATTTAAAAAAAGTTGGAAAGAGAATTTGAAATTTTTTAAAGAATTTTATATGCTCATTTACAGTTAAAGAAGTTGCAGCAATTTTTAGAAAGGCATCTGTTTCTATAAAACTATTTTCTATAGCCAAACGTTTTATACTTTCAGAAATGTTATCAAAGCCGTGATTAGGTATTCTATTTTCATTTTGAAAAGAAGACAAATACTCATCCACTAAATGCAATTCTTTAAATAAGTACTTCCTACTAGGGATTGGTTTTGTTTGTAGGACTCTTTGTTTTCCTAAACCAGATATACAAAACTCTGAAATGTGTTGTAAGACTGTAGAAAATTCTAAATCTTGAAGTGTTTTTTCTGAAATATTTTTACTCAAAATGATATCTTTGACTTTATTACAAAAATAAGAAACAATGCAAGTAAAAATAGCTGAACCTTGGAAAAATATTTTAAATCAAGAATTTGAGAAATCTTATTTTGAAGAGTTGGTTAGTTTTGTTAAAAATGATTTTCAGAACTTCACTTGCTACCCTAAAGGAGCTGATATTTTTGCTGCTTTTGATTACTGTAATTTTAACGATTTAAAAGTAGTAATACTCGGTCAAGACCCTTACCATGGACCAAATCAAGCCAATGGTTTGTGTTTTTCTGTTAAAGATGGTATTGCACACCCACCATCTTTAACTAATATTTTTAAAGAAATTACAACCGATTTAAAACTTCCTCACCCAAAGAATGGAAATTTGGAAAGATGGGCAAAACAAGGAGTATTGCTATTAAATGCCACATTAACAGTTAGAGCAAATGAACCAGGAAGTCACCAAAAACAGGGATGGGAGGAGTTTACCGATCAAGTAATTCAAGAAATATCAAATCAGAAGGTAGGTGTTGTGTTTTTACTTTGGGGTGGTTTTGCAAAGAAAAAAGCAAAATTGATAGATGCTAAAAAGCACCATATTCTTGAGTCTGGACATCCATCACCGTTAAGTGCAAATAGAGGATATTGGTTTGGTAATAAACATTTTTCTAAAACTAATAAGTTATTATCTTCGTTAGGAAAAGTAAAAATTATGTGGTAATTCAATAGTTTCATTAAAATAATAAGCAAAAAAAATCCACTTATAGAAAGTGGATTTATTGAATTTGAAATTAAGAAACAAATAGATTTAAACTAAATCTGCTTGTTTTACGATTGTTTGGTTAGTTACATTATCAGCCAAACCACATGAACTTGATGTGCTTCTGCAAGAAGAAAAACAAATAATTCCTAAAATACAAACTGCAATAAATACTACTTTTTTCATTCTATTTTATTTACTTTTTAAAGGTACATATTTTTTACGAAATCACTAGAATTTTTCTTCTTTTCAATAACGTTAAAGGTTATCATTTTATTTTGAATTCGCGTTATTAAATTTTTAGTGATTGGTTTACTGCTATTCCAAGTTGTTATTTTTAGCCACTTTTTAATATCTTTTAGCTTTTGTTTGTATCTCTTAGCCAGTATTTTATCGATATCTTTTATAAATTTAAAGTTTTTAGTTTTTGCATTTATAATTTCTAAAACTTTTTGAACTTCGTCAAAATTATTTTCTAAAACCTCATTTCTTACAGCTATTACAAAACAGGGCCAAGGAGTAGGGCAGTCGTTTATTATTCTAAAAGTACCATTATCTACTAAAGGTTTTGTGGTAAAATGTTCCCACATAAAATAATCAGCTTCTCCATTTGTTAAAACTTCTATACCACCTTCTAAATTTTTAATGACTTTAAATTGTAGTTTGGTAACATCCCAACCTTGATTGTGTGCATTTACAATGGCCATTAAATGAGAGCCAGAACCATATCTACTGATTGCGATAGTTGCATGCTCTAAATCCTTAATAGTTTTAAATTTTGATTTAGTACCAACATGAATACCCCAAATTAAAGGCGATTTTACAAAGGTTTGAACAATTTTAGAAGGGTTTCCATTAGAAATGTCTTTAATAATTCCTTCTGTAAGGACAATAGCAATATCTAAAGCACCCTCTCTTAAGGCTTTACACATTTGGCCTGTACCTCCTGGATAATCTTGCCATCTCAAATTAATATTATTCTTAGTGTATTCTTTATTTTTTAAAGTTAAATACCAAGGATAATTAAAATGTTCTGGAACGCCACCTACTTTTAAATTAGTCATTTATTCAACTATTTTTTCTAACGTGTACTTAATTAATTCCTCTATAACTTTTGATGGATTCTTGCTAAATGTACCGTTAACTCTATTGGCTAAAATTGCATTCATAGATACAGCATTATGTCCTAAAAGTTTTGCAAGTCCATATATAGCTGAAGTTTCCATTTCTAAGTTTGTAATTCGATGTTCTTTGTAATTAAAGGAATCAATTTTTGAATTTAATTGAGCATCCTGTAGCGCCAAGCGTAAAACTCTGCCCTGTGGTCCGTAAAATCCACCTGCTGTTGCTGTAATACCTGTATAAATAATATTAGACATCATTTTATTGGCAAGTGAACTGCTATTACTGATAACTAAAGGATCCGCTTTTTTTTCACTCCAATTAGTTTGAGAAATAAAGGCTCTTTCAATTTCTGGATGTGCAATTTTATCAATTTTATAGGCTTGTAACATTCCGTTTAAATCTATAGCATGAGAACTCAGTAAAAAAGAATCTACAGGAATATCTGCTTGCAGAGAACCTGAGGTACCAATTCTTATAATGTTTAAAGCTGTATGATTATTTTTAATTTCTCTAGTTTTAAAATCGATGTTTACTAAAGCATCTAATTCGTTTAAAACAATATCTATATTGTCTGGTCCAATTCCTGTAGATTGAACAGTTAAAAGTTTTCCTTTGTACAATCCAGTAGTTGTTTTAAATTCTCTTTTTTGAGTAGAAAATTCAATATGATCAAAATGTGTTGTGATTTGATCTACTCTTTCTTGATCTCCAACAAAAATTATATTGTTTGAAATATGTTCTGGTTTTAAATTTAAATGATAGATACTTCCATCAGGATTCAAGATTAATTCAGATTCTTTTATAGACATTTAAGAGGTAATTTGTAAAAGCTTGTTTGCTTTGTTGTGATATAAAAAGCTATATTTTTTAGAACCTCCAAGATAAGAATTATCATTTCTTAAATGAGCGTAATAATTTATTTGATTTTCTAAAACCTGTTTTCCTTTTTTACTCAGCTCTACAGGGTTAAAAGAAGAAAACAGCTTTTTTAATTCATTGATGCTATTTTCATATTGAATATCACCAAAACCATAATCACTCTGTTCTTTCAGTAAATGGTGAGTTAATTTATTTTTAGTTACTGGGTGCTTGTTATCTGCAGTTTTTAGAATTCTATTTTCTACTTCATTTAAACCATTTTCAATCGAAGGAAATCGTTTTAAATGCATTTCTATAGCGGATGCTAAATATTGAAAAGGGTTTTTGTTTTTAAACTTATAAACTGTTTCTAATCTTAGTGGAGAATCTGAGCAATATAACTGCCAAATATAATCTGCATAGGCTATATCGTCTTCAGTAAGTAAAATTCTTTTATCAAAGTGATTTTGAATTTGATTTTCATTCAATTCTGGTAAAGTATGCATTTTATTTGATTTACCAATTTTACCACTGCAAACCAAAGAAATGTTGTACCCTTTTCTATGTCTTTTTAGCCAGCTTAAAACTGCAATCATGTTTATCTGACAAAACAAATCAAACTCGAACCACAAAACAATTTCATCATGATTTTTTCTGTTACAAAGTGTTCTGTATTCTTTTAAAGTATAATCAATAAACTTTTTTTTACTAATGTTGTATGAGGATTTTAAAAACTGAAATCTATTTTTCCAAAAGGTTTCACTACCTACATCTGTGCTTGTTTTACCTTCGCAAAGCATTTCTCTCCAGGTTATAAATTCACCCGAAAACCGTAAGTTTTTTAAGTAATTTGTTGTGCTATCACCATTTGTGATATGTAAGATTGAAGCCCCCATATTTTAATAACAGAATTTTGATTTGGAAGTTCTTAACCTCCAACACGTTTTACCTTAAATCCTTTTTCTTTTAACATGGCCATGATTTTATCTCTATAATCTCCCTGAATAATTATTTTATCATCTTTAAAACTACCACCTACAGAAAGTTTCTTTTTAATCTCTTTGGCTAAAATTTTAAAGTCTGATGTTGCACCTGTATAACCATCTAAAATGGTAATAGGTTTGCCTTTTCTTTTTTCGTACTTACAAAGTATTGGATCATCTTGCAACCAAATATTCGAATTTTCCTTTGGGGTCTCAAGGGATTCTTTATGTTCTGGAAATAAGTTTTTTAGTTGATCTTTTAAATCCATATGTTGCTTGTAATCAGTTTTAAAAATTACTGATTTTTATTTTTTAAGTCCTAATTCTTTTAAACGCTCATTTAAAAACTCGCCAGCTGTAATGTCTTCGAATTTTTTAGGGTTATTTTCATTGATACAATTTTCTAATACATTTAATTTCATATCAGAAACTGGGTGCATAAAAAACGGAATTGAATAACGAGAAGTACCCCACATTTCTTTTGGAGGATTTGTAACTCTATGAATGGTAGATTTTAATTTGTTGTTACTATGTCTAGATAACATATCTCCAACATTAATCATTAATTCATCTGGTTCAGCTATTGCATCTATCCATTCTCCTTCATGATTTTGCACTTGTAAACCTTTACCTTGTGCGCCCATTAAAAGGGTAATTAAATTTATATCTCCATGTGCTGCAGCTCTTTCTGCACCTTTTGGTTCTGTTTGTATTGGTGGATAGTGAATTGGTCTTAAAATACTGTTACCATTTTTAATATAGTTATCAAAATAGGCTTCTTCTAAGCCTAAATGTAGTGCTAAAGATCTTAGCACATATTTAGCTGTTTTCTCTAACATTTGGTAAGTTTCTTTACCAACTTTATTAAAGTTTTCTAATTCTTCTACAACTACATTTTCTGGATATTCATTAGCATATTTAGAATCTTTATCTACATATTGGCCAAAATGCCAGAATTCTTTTAAATCTCCTTCTTTTTTCCCTTTTGCAGATTCTTTACCGAAAGACACATAGCCTCTTTGACCACCAATTCCAGGAATTTCATATTTTTCTTTTACATCTGTAGGTAAATCGAAAAAGTTCTTTATTTCTTTATAAAGATTCTCTACCAACTTGTCATTTAAAAAATGACCTTTTAGAGCTACAAAACCTATATTTTCATATGCATGACCAATTTCATCAATAAATTTTTGTTTGCGAGATTCATCATCAGATAAAAAATCGGCTAAATTAACGCTTGGTATTTTATTCATTCTATTTTAATTTTAATAAAAAGAGATTTTAAAGTTACAAAAAAAGTTAATATTTAAGCATAAAAGAAAATGGAACAATTTTTGAAAATTCTGTTCGAGAAATTAATATCTATGTGTTAAGTGAAATTATTTTTTTGCAAAAGGAATGGTATAGCTTATTGTATAATTAAATCCAAAACCAGTTCTACTTTCAAAAATTCTATTAAAACCGGGTGAAAAAAGTGTTTTAAAATTATCAGGTTCCTTGGCGCTCATTAATACCTTATAACTTACACTAAAACCTACAAAAATATTTTTTAGTGTTTCAACTTTTAATCCTACCATAAGTTCAGACCAATGTGCATTTAAATTGGCTGTAGTATTTGGGGATGTAGTATTTGCAGGAAAATAGGTGTTGCTTATGTTGGGGGTAAAGTTATTTAAACTTTGTTCAAATCTACTAAAACCATATCTGTATCCAACAAAAATTTCATTATTCATGTCAAGCCAGTTTTCATAAGCATTATAGTTAAATCCTAATCGTATATAATTTCCTTTTGAGGAAGAGTTGTTATAATATTCATTGCTTGTTTGTTCTTCAAAACCTACCTCTGTTGCAATAAAAAAACGTTTAGAAATTCTATAGTCAGCAACAATTTCTAAGCCTGAATTGTAAGAATCTTCAAAGGCTACTTTTATAGGTTTACTTATATCTATTCCTAAACGTAAACCGTAGGCTGTTTTATAAATAATTGAATCTTGCTCTATTTTTTTCTTCTGTACTTCTGTTTCTTGAGCAAAACCATTGCCAAAAACAAAAAGTACAATTAGGCTAATGATAAATCTGTACATGAGCTTCAGTTTGTTTTTCAACGGTTAATGTGGCTGGTTCAAAATCGGTTATCCAAGTATTGTTTGATGCAAAATTAACATCATTAAAAATTACCTTAAACCCACAAGAGCGTGAAATATATTCGTTTTCTATAGTATATTGAATGGTAAATTGGTTAATAATATTGTTCTTAGAAAAATTATAAACAGTTTCTGTTGCAGCCGAATTTAATGGAATAAACAATGAGTCTAAACTAGCGTTGATAAATAAGCTGTCTTTACCTTCTGCCCAAACATATAGATTGTCTACAACTTTTAAAGTCTCTCTATTGGAATCATCATAAAAGCGTAAAATTAAGTTTGGTGTTACAGGATTTTGAGTACAAAAATCGTCTTTTTCGCAACTCAAAAATGTTAAGATTATTAAACTTAAAAAAACAAGTGTTTTTCTCATATTATTCTTCAACTTCAACAATTTTGTTGATAGCTTTTGCTAATTTAAAATCTAATTCTGTAACTCCATCAGCATCATGAGTGGTTAAAGAAATGTCTAAAGTGTTATATACATTTGTCCATTCAGGGTGATGATTTAAGGCTTCGCATTCAAAAGCAATTCGATTCATCGCAGACATACAATCTTTAAAATTATCGAATTCAAAATCTGTATGTAAAGCATCATCGTAGAAATCCCAATCTGTTAGGTTTTCTAATCTTGTTTCAATTTCTGTATTTGTTAGTTTTTTCATAGTGGGAGAGTATTTAATTTTTACCAATTTCATTGATTGTATCAACTGTTTTAGGTTTATTTTTAATCCATTTAATTCCTAATTTAAATAAAAATATAGATAATCCTAGAAAAAATAAAGAAGTAACTTTATATCCAATATTATAAGCAGAAAAACTTGAAAATAGCATAAGTATTATTTTCGGTAAACCTATTAGAAAACTTAAACTTAATATTGAAGCTATTGGTATAAAGATTACTCCCAAAAATTTCTTAATCATTTTACAAATATATTAAAATGAATATACAATTATTTTTATTTGCTTATGAAATATTACTAGTTAATTGAATTAAAATTTGTTTCTCACAAATAAATCATTTTAGTTTGAAAATAGTAAAATAAACTTTTATCAATTAAACCTTTTTAATAGTGAATAGTCTAAATTATCAAAATAGCATTTGATAACATTTTTGTTATGCTTTAATGTTCATTTTAAAGATTTTAAATTATATCTTACAACTACTTAAACCATTAATATGAGAACATTAAAAACATTTCTATTGCTGTTTTTTATCACAACAACATTGTTTAGTCAACAACAATCACCAAATATATTATTAATTATCGCAGACGATTTAGGTATCGATTCTACTCCAGGATTTGGAATTAATGGAGATTTACCAGTCACACCAACTTTAGATTCTTTTAGAGAAAAAGGTGTAACGTTTACAAATACTTGGGCAACTCCACAATGTTCGCCAACTCGTGCAGCAATTATGAGTGGTAAATTCGGAATTAAAACAGGAGTTATGAGGCCTCCTTTAATTTTAGACACAAGTCACACTTCTTTATTTACTAAAATAAAAGAACAGAGCACAACAGATTATAGTATGGGGGTTATTGGTAAATGGCATATAGGAGGAAATAGTAACAGTAATTTTAGTCACCCAAAAGACTCTGGAATTCCTTATTATGAAGGTGTTTTTACAGCTCAAGTAGATGATTATTATAGTTGGACAAAATTAAATAATGAAGGAAATGAAGAACAAGTAAATGAATACATTACAACTCATTTAACTGATAAAGCAATTTCTTGGGTAGACAATCAAACAAAACCTTGGTTTTTGTGGTTGTCTCATATTGCACCACACACACCTTTTCAGACACCACCTTCAGGAACTTATACAACTACACCTACTAATGATAGAACAACTTATTTATCAATGGTAGAAAATTTAGATTTTGAAATCAATAGGTTGATAGAAAGTATGGACGAAGAAACATTAGAAAACACTGTTATTATTTTTATTGGTGATAATGGAACTCCAGGAAGAACAAATACCTATTGGCCAAATGGACATGCAAAATCTTCTTTATATGAAGGTGGAATTCGAGTTCCAATGATTATTACTGGAAAATCTGTTGAAAGGGTAAATGAAGTAGAAGCAGGTTTAACACAAGCTACAGATTTACACGCAACAATTCTGGAATTAGCAGGGATACAATTAAATGGAGGAACAGAGAATAGTTTAAGTTTGAAACCTGCCTTAAAATTTGAAAACCAAACATCAAGACAGATAAATTATACTGATTATGAAAGCAATAACACAGAATCTTGGGCTACTAGAAATGCTACTTATAAGTTAATTGAAGATGAAAATGGTAATGAAGAGTTTTATAATATAGTAGATGATATTAAAGAGGAAACCAATTTAATTGGAATATTAACCACAGAACAAGAAACCATAAAAGAAATGTTAAAGCAAGAAGCTCAAGTAATTAGAACTGATTGGTCTTGTAATGATGGCATTAAAAATGGAACTGAAACGACCTTAGACGATTGTAATGATGATTGTGGAGTTACTGATGTATTAAGTTATGATAATATTGCTTGTACAGATTCCCCTACAAATCCCAGTGTTTATTACGAATTTCTTGAAGGAAATCAAAGAGTAGTATATTCTAACAATTATCCTAATCATAATTTTTCTTATGTTTCTCCTAGAATTCCAGAACAATACTATAGAACTTATAAATTCGATTTAAATCCTACATTGTCAGGAACTACAACAAGCTTAATTAGAACAAATGGAAGACCAGTAAACTTTTTTGGAATTAGTTTAAATGGAGTATATATGATGCCAGCTCCAGCTACACCATTTATTTTTGAAGACCTTAATACTGGGCAATACAATTGGGATTGGGTATTTGAACCGACTACAAATATTGGTGATGGAAGAGATTTTGTTGCTTTAGATTGTGCTTCTGCACACGTTAATCCTAATTCTGGTTATCATTATCATGGAAATATGTTTGGATATGTGGAAGTGCTAAAACCAGGTATTTCTACTTTAGAAACTCCACCTGTAGAATTATTACAAGTAGGTTGGGCTTCTGATGGATTTCCTATTTTGTATCGTTTTGGTCCTGATAAAGAAGGGAATATCAAAGAAATGTTTCCAAGTTTTCAATTGAAAAGTGGTTTAAGACCTGGAGATGGAATTAGTGCTCCTTGTGGACCTTATTCAGGAAAATACACAAATGATTTTGGATATGTAGCAGGTAAAGGAGATTTAGATGAATGTAATGGAATTGAAGCTTCAGTTACCTTAACTACTGCACAAGGTGAAGAAACTTTTGAATATTATTATGTTGTAACACAAGATTTTCCTCAGATATCAAGATGTATGAAAGGGAATTTTAATGATAGTTTTATTAGTAGTGCAGGCCCTTTGAATGATGTTGATGCAGACTCAGATGGTTTTGTTAGTGCTTATGATTGTGATGATAATAACCCAAATATAAATCCTTTTGCTACAGATGATCCTTCAACTACTTTCGATGAAAGCTGTGGTTCAACTTTAGGTGTTCATAAATTTAATTTAGAAGAATTAGGGTTTTATGTAAATTCAAATCCTAATGATGGTAATTTTTCTGTAATATCTACCCATTTAGAAAAGTATCAAGCTGGATTATTTTCTATCACTGGTAAATTAATTAGTAAAAAATCGGGTACTGGAGTTTTAGATTTTAATACTAATAAAAGTGCAGGAATATACATTTTAAGAATTGTGGAAAATGGCCAGTTATTAGGAACAACTAAAATTATAGTAAAATGAGAATTTTAATAATCACATTTTTTGCTTTTTTAAATATAAATAATAATTTACATGATTCTGTTTCAGCAACTTTTAATATTATTGAAAGAGGACATGTGTTAATGCTTGAAATTGATTTTGATACCTTTAATTTTCTAAAGTTGGATGCTGCTAAAAGCATTAAAGTTACTAAAGAAGATTTAAGCAATTACCTAAATAAAACAACGAGTTGGGAAATTGATGGAGAAAAATTAATACCACAGGTATTAAAAATAGAATCTAAAGAACATCATACAAAAGTGATTTGTTTATTAGCTAATTCTAATTCTAATTCTAATAAAAATATAAAATCTATTAAAATCAAAAATGAATTTTTATTGAACGTAACTGAGCATTCTAATATTATAGAATTAGATGTTAATGATACCTTTAAAGATTATAATTTGAATAAAAATAGAAGAGAAATTAAGGTAGATTATAATTAAATTTTATTCATTTTATTTTTCAAACAAAACCACGGTTTCAATATGACTTGTATGTGGAAATTGATCAACCAAACTAATTTTTTTGATTTGATAACCAGCCTCTCTTAATAACTCTGTATCTCTGGCTTGTGTTGCTGGGTTGCAAGACACATAAACCATTCTGTCTGCATTTAGGTTAATAATTTTTTGCAATGTTTTTGGCATAATACCAGCTCTTGCAGGATCTAAAATAATAGTTTTAATTTTATCTTGATATTCAGGGTGCTGAGCTAAAAACTTACCAACATCAGTTGCATAAAATTTAAGACCTTCAATAGTATTTCTTTTGGCATTTTTTTCTGCATCTTCGATAGCTGATGCAACAATATCTACACCTACAATTTTTGCATTATTACTTTTTGATGCTACAATTTGCCCAATAGTTCCTGTACCACAGAATAAATCCATTACTACAGTATTGTCTACTTTAGATTTATCTTCTAAAACGTAATCTACTACTTTTGAGTATAACTTTTCTGCGGATTTTGGATTGGTTTGAAAAAAGCTTTTCATGCTAATTTCGAAGTTTAATCCAAGTAATTCTTCTACAATTTTATCTTTTCCATATACTAAATCTATACTTCCAGAGGTTGCAATGGTTCTATCGCCAACCTCATCATTTATAGTGTGTAGTAAACCAGCAACTCTATCACCAAAAAGCTCAACTAAAAAACTAGCGAATTTATTTAAACCGAACTTTGGTAAATCATAAGAAGTAGTTACTAAATTGAATAATAACTCATTTGTTTTAAACGATTTTCTTACTACAAAATACCTGAAAAATCCTTCTTTTCTTGGCCCATGCCAAGGATTTAAACCTGTGTCTAAACAATATTTTCTGATGTTTTTTAGATTGTCTTCAAATTCCTTATCAAATAAACCAGAATCTTTTTCTAGATTATCACCCATCCACCAAACTCCACGTCTTTTAAATCCTAAAGTAAATTCGTCTTTATCTCTTTTAGCTACTCTATCATAACCAATAGCAGAAAAACCATATTCCATTTTATTTCTGTAATGAAATACATTTGGAGAGGTTATAAATTCATCAAATAAATCTTCTATATTTTTTACTTTGCCAATTCTTTTAAAGAGAGATAAAGTGCTTTCTTTTTTATATTGATGCTGTAATTCTATAGGCAACTGAATATAAGGAGCTCCAGGAATGTCTTGAAAAGGTACTTCTATTTCATTTTCTGAAGGAGTTATCACATCTATTAATTTTGCCTCAGCATATTTTTTACTTGACTTTTTTATCTGCACTTTTACCAATTGCCCTGGTAAAGTGTTTGGCACAAAAACAACAAAACTTCCTTCATCAGAATGAATTCTTGCAATTCCTTTTCCTCCAAAAGCATAATCTTCAATTTTAAGTTCTAAAACCTGATTTCTCTTGACAAATTTATTTCGTTCTCTTCTTGGCATTCTAAAATATTTGAATTGCAAAATTAGGAAAATTGAACACTATTTAGATTAATTTCTTATTTTTGTTTTTCTTCGAGGATGATTTCTTTCCCACGCTGAATTTCTGATTACTTTCAGAAGGATAAAGGTAGAACAGGAATGTTTTTAGTATAAACATTTAAATAAATTAAAATGGCTGTTTTAGACAAGTTAACATCGCAACAAGCGATTGAATTAGAGAACAAATATGGTGCTCATAATTATCATCCACTACCTGTAGTTTTAAGTAGAGGAGAAGGAGTGCATGTTTGGGATGTAGAAGGTAAAAAGTATTACGATTTTCTTTCTGCTTATTCTGCAGTAAATCAAGGTCATTGTCATCCTAAAATTGTAGATGCAATGACGAATCAAGCAAAAACATTAAGCTTAACATCAAGAGCTTTTTATAATGATATGTTAGGTAAGTACGAGAAATTTGCCTCAGAGTATTTTGGTTTTGATAAGTTATTGCCTATGAATACTGGAGCAGAAGCTGTAGAAACTGCTCTGAAAATTGCAAGAAAATGGGCTTATGAAGTCAAAGGAATTGATGAAAACAAAGCCGAAATTATTGTTTGCGAAAATAATTTTCATGGTAGAACAACAACTATTATTTCTTTTTCTAATGATCCAGTAGCAAGAAAAAACTTTGGTCCTTACACAAAAGGATTTCTAAAAATAGAGTATGATAATCTTCAGGAATTGCAAAAAGCACTTGAAAGCAGTAATAATATAGCAGCTTTTTTAGTTGAGCCTATTCAAGGTGAAGCAGGGGTTTATGTGCCTTCTGAAGGATATTTAGCTGCAGCAAAAAAAATGTGTGAAGAGCATAACGTATTGTTCATTGCAGATGAAGTACAAACAGGTATAGCAAGAACTGGTCGTTTATTGGCAACTTGTGGTAATTGTTCTTGTGAAGATAAAAATTGTTCTGGATCACCAGAGGTGAAACCAAATATTTTAATCCTTGGAAAAGCTTTAAGTGGAGGAGCTTATCCTGTTTCTGCTGTTTTAGCCAATGAGGTAGTTATGAATGTAATAAGACCTGGAAATCATGGTTCTACATTTGGTGGTAACCCTATTGCAGCTGCAGTTGCAATGGCTGCTTTAGAAGTAGTTGCAGATGAAAAATTGGCGATTAATGCAGACAGATTAGGTAAAATCTTTAGAGATGAATTAACTGAATTTTGTAAAACAAATGATTTAGTAAAATCAGTTAGAGGTAAAGGTTTGTTAAATGCTATTTTAATTAATGATACAGAAGAAAGCGATACTGCTTGGGATATCTGTATTAAATTAAGAGACAATGGTCTATTAGCAAAACCTACTCATGGTAACATTATTCGTTTTGCACCACCCTTGGTTATGAATGAAGAGCAACTAAGAGAGTGTATAGCTATAATAACAACTACAATTTCTGATTTTAGTAAATAGAAGTAAGATAGATAAAATATAAAACCATGATTTAAATTGTTAAATCATGGTTTTTTTTATTTTTATTAGAATCTAAAATCAAAATTGATGAAAGATTGAAGATTACTTATTTTATTGGTATTGTTGCATTTTTTCTTCAAACTCTAACATAAAGGTATCCCAATCTAAAGTAGCTAAGCCATAAATACTATACAAGAAGTACAACCCATTAATACTTAGTGCTATTAATGAAAAAGTTTTAGCATTTTTCATAGCTTTAATATCTTCTATTTCATATTCTTCAGGTTGTTGTTCTGCTTCTTTTAATTTTTTATTTGCTATTAAAAAAGAAGGTATTGCTAGTAATATTCCTAAACCTAAACAAATACAGCATACTAAACTTATAGAAGATAAGACGTAAATTAAGGTTGTGTTTAGTTTTTTCATGTAATTTTTTTTAAATACTTATTTTAATTAGATAGTTGACAATGATTATTGATAAGTTTATGTACGCTAATCTACCAATAAATTTATTAGCATTTTTCACCTTTTTAAAAATATTAAAAATTGCAAAGATTATTAGTAAAATGAGTGTAAAAATTGCAGGATACATTTTAAATGCGTCAAAAAAATGACCATTTATTAAAAGCAGAAAAGAACGTTGCAAACCACAGCCAAGACACTCTATATCTAAGAATGTTTTACTAAAGAAAGGCAACATGTAACTTTCTAAATCCTCGAACATAATTTATTTAAACATATCCATTCCTGGAATATTAGGCATACCACTTTTAGCAGCTACAGTCATTTCGTTTTCATTTATTTTAGAAGCCTTTTCAATGGCTTTATTTAAAGTAATAACTAAGTAGTCTTCCAGCTTCTATGCATCGTTTAATAAAGAATCATCTATAGCAATAGATTTTATAGTTCTGTTTGCAGTTAGTATTACTTTTATTTTATCATCAGCAGAATTTTCATCGACCAAAACTGTATCTAATCTCTTTTTGTTTCTTCTACCTTTTGTTGAGTTTCTTTTAATTTGCCCATCATTCCTGTAATATCTCCAAACATTTTTTTCGATTTATTTATTTTATAACAAATCTAATAAATCAAATACATTTATCTTCATTATTACTTAAAATGAAAAGAAAATTTCTAGAAGGCTTACAATTAAGTCTTATTTTTGTTCACGCCAAAAATTATTACAAATGAAGAGTACAGATGCCAAACTTCCAATTGCAGAAAAGAAACCAACAAAATTAGAGAAACATGGAGATGTTAGAGTAGATAATTATTTTTGGATGCGTTTATCAGATGAGCAAAAATTAGCTGAAATTAAAGATGAGCAAACTGAAAAAGTCACCAATTATTTAGAAGACGAAAACGACTATTATAAAGAAGTTACAGCATATACTGAAGATTTTCAAGAAGATTTGTTTCAAGAAATGAAAGGTAGAATTAAAGAAGATGATTCTTCTGTGCCTTATAAAAACAATGGCTATTTCTATAATACCAGATATGAGGTTGGTAAACAATATCCTATCTATAGCAGAAAAAAAGGGAATTTAGAAGCAAAAGAAGAAATTTTGTTTGATGTAAACGAAATGGCTAAAGGTTTTGAATATTTTCAATTAGGAGGTTTAAATGTCTCTCCAAATAATAAATTGGCTGTTTTTGCCACAGATACTGTGAGTAGAAGACAATACTTTCTAAGAATTAAAAATTTAGAAACTGGTGAAATCTATGACGATATTATAGAAAATACTACTGGTGGTTCAATCTGGGCAAATGATAATAAAACCATTTTCTATACTAAGAAAAACCCAACGACTTTAAGAAGCGAAAAAATTTTTAGACATGTTTTAGGAACACCGACTTCTGAAGATGTAGAAATTTATTATGAACAAGATGATACTTTTGGAACCTATGTAACCAAATCAAAATCTAAAAAATATATCATTATAAGTTCTTTTGCAACAATGACAACTGAATCTAGGTATTTAGATGCAGATAATCCTACAGGAGAATTTACAGTTTTACAACCAAGATTAAAAAACTTAGAGTATAATGTTTCTCATTATAAAGATCATTTCTATTTTTTAACAAATAAAGATGGTGCTACTAATTTTAAGTTAATGAAAACGTCTGTTTCTAAAACAACTGTAGAAAATTGGGTAGATGTAATTCCACATAGAAAAGACACTCTTTTAGAAGATTTTTCTATTTATAGTGATTATTTGGTTTTAGAAGAAAGAACAAATGGTCTTAATAGAATACGCATAAAACGTTGGGATGATGCAGTAGATTACTACTTACCTTTTGATGAAGAAACCTATTCAGCCGGAGTTTATGGTAGTCCTGAGTTTGATACTGAAGTAATAAGATATTCATACAACTCATTTACAACCCCAAGTTCTGTTATCGATTTTAATATGGCTACCAAAGCCAAAGAAATTAAAAAACAACAAGAAGTTTTAGGAGGTAAGTTTCATCAAGAGAATTATAAAAGCGAACGTGTTTGGGCAAAAGCAAGAGATGGTAAAAAAGTGGCTATTTCTTTGGTTTATCATAAAGACACTGTGTTAGATGAAAATACACCATTATTACAATATGCTTATGGTTCTTATGGGTACACAATTCCTGATAGTTTTTCTACAACTCGTTTAAGTTTATTAGACAGAGGTTTTGTTTATGCTTTAGCGCATATTAGAGGAAGTGAATATTTAGGACGAGATTGGTATGAAGATGGAAAAATGTTGCACAAAAAAAATACATTTTATGATTTTATAGATTGTTCTCAATTTTTGATTGATAATAAATATACATCAGCCCAACATCTATATGCAATGGGTGGTTCTGCAGGTGGTTTATTAATGGGTGCAATTGTAAACATGAAACCAGAAATTTATAACGGAATTATAGCTGCTGTGCCTTTTGTAGACGTAGTTTCTACGATGTTAGATGATAGTATACCACTTACAACAGGTGAGTATGATGAATGGGGAAACCCTAATAATAAAGAGTTTTACAAGTATATAAAATCGTATTCTCCTTATGATAATGTTGAAGCTAAAGAATATCCACACATGCTTGTAACTACAGGTTTTCATGACTCTCAAGTACAATATTGGGAGCCTGCAAAATGGGTTGCTAAATTAAGAGAATTAAAAACAGACACTAACTTATTGTTTTTAGATACAAATATGGAAACAGGTCATGGAGGAGCATCTGGACGTTTTGAAGCATTAAAAGAAACTGCAAAAGATTATACTTTTATTTTAGCACTAGAAAATAAGTTAGATAATTAAAAGTACATGCATTTTTTATAATTCAAATAGGAAATGTACTTTTGCACTCGATTGAAATGACAACAATGACAAGAAATCAGGGCATAAAAGATTCTATATTAGATTTAGTAGGGCAAACACCACTTGTAAAATTACAAAGAGTTACTAAGCATTTAAAAGGATCGTACTTCGCAAAATTAGAAGCTTTTAATCCGGGTTTATCTCAAAAGGATAGAATTGCACTGCACATTGTAGAAAATGCAGAGAAAAAAGGTATTTTAACAAAAGGAGCGACAATCGTAGAAACTACTTCTGGTAATACTGGTTATAGTTTAGCTATGATTGGTTTGGTTAAAGGTTATAAATGTATTTTAGCAGTATCAGATAAATCATCGCAAGACAAAATTGATTTACTAAAAACAATGGGAGCAGAGGTACATGTTTGTCCAGCTAATGTTCCTGCAAGTGACCCAAGATCTTATTATGAGGTTGCAAAAAGAATTCATTTAGAAACTCCAAATTCTGTTTACATCAATCAATATTTTAATGAGTTAAATAGTGAGGCACACTATAAAACCACTGGGCCAGAAATTTGGAAACAAACAGAAGGTAAAATAACACATTTAATTGTTGCTAGTGGAACAGGAGGTACTATTTCTGGAACAGGAAAATATTTAAAAGAACAAAATCCTAATGTTAAAATTTTAGGTGTAGACGCTATAGGTTCTGTATTAAAAAAATATCATGAAACTGGTGAGTTAGATTTAAATGAGGTTTCACCCTATAAAATTGAAGGCTTAGGTAAAAATCTAATACCTACTGCCACCAATTTTGATGTTATAGATATTTACGAAAAAGTGTCAGATAAAGAATCTGCTTTTGCTGCTAGAGATATTGTAGAGCAAGAAGGTATTTTCTGTGGATATACTTGTGGTGCAGTTTTACAAGCTACAAAACAATACAATGCACAAAATTATTTTACAGATGACAGCTTTGTAGTACTTATTTTTCCTGATCATGGTTCTAGATACATGAATAAGATTTATAACACAGAATGGATGAAAACTCAGGGTTTTATCGATTAATTTATTAATTCTAGTACTACTTTTTATCCATTGCTTTAACTCTATTTTTTTGCTAACTTTGCAATTGCGAAAAAATAGTAGAAAATGACGACAGATTTATTTGATAGAATTAAAAAAGATAAAGGTCCTTTAGGCAAATGGGCAGATCAAGCAGAAGGGTATTATGTTTTTCCTAAGTTAGAAGGCCCTATTTCTAACAGAATGTCTTTTAATGGTAAGAAAGTAGTTACTTGGAGTATAAATGATTATTTAGGTTTAGCTAATCATCCAGAGGTACTAAAAGTTGATGGTGAAGCTGCTACAGAACACGGAATGGCTTACCCTATGGGTGCACGAATGATGTCTGGTCATACACCTTTACACGAACAACTAGAAGAAGAATGTGCTGCTTTTGTAGAAAAAGAAAAAGCATATTTGTTGAACTTTGGTTATCAAGGTATCATGTCTGCAATAGATGCATTGGTTTCTAAAAATGATGTTATTGTTTACGATATAGATACACACGCTTGTATTATTGATGGTGTTCGTTTACACGCAGGAAAACGTTTTGTATATCGTCATAATGATATGGAAAGTTTTGAGAAAAATATTAAGCGTGCTGCAAAGATGACAGAAAAAACAGGTGGAGGAATCTTAGTAATTTCTGAAGGTGTTTTTGGAATGCGTGGAGAGCAAGGGCGTTTAAAAGAAATAGTTGCTTTTAAAAAAGAATATAACTTTAGATTATTGGTAGATGATGCTCATGGTTTTGGAACACTTGGAGAAGGTGGTAAAGGAACTGGTTTTGAGCAAGGAGTTCAAGAAGATATAGATGTTTATTTTGCAACTTTTGCAAAATCGATGGCAGGTATTGGAGCTTTTTTAGCAGGAGATAAAGATGTAATTCAGTTTTTACAATACAATTTACGTTCTCAAACGTTTGCTAAATCCCTTCCAATGGCAATGGTTAAAGGGGCCTTAAAACGTTTAGATATGATGCGTACTATGCCAGAGTTAAAAGAGAAATTATGGCAAAACACAAACGCTTTACAATCTGGTTTAAGAGACGCAGGTTTTGACCTTGGAACAACACAAACTTGTATTACACCAGTTTTCTTAAAAGGTGAGATTCCAGAAGCAATGTCTATGGTTAATGATCTGCGTGAAAACCATGGAATATTTTGTTCTATAGTGGTATACCCTGTTATTCCAAAAGGATTAATAATTTTAAGATTAATACCAACAGCTACACATACACAAGAAGATATTGATGAAACCATTACCGCTTTCTCTGCAATTAGAGAAAATTTAGAAAATGGTACTTACAAGAAAATTGCAGCTCTTATAACTTAAATTAAAAGTACATAAAAAAAGCCGAGCTTAACATGCTCGGCTTTTTTTATTACACCTTTTTATATCGGAGACATTATTTCTTTTCTCTTTTAGAATAACTAGCTTCATTAAATACAATGGTGTTTCCTCTAGATAGCACAAGATTAAAAGAAGGAGTTTTATTTGATTTAGTTTTATTAACATAGATTGTAAAGGTGTAACCTAGGTCAGAAAATATAAAGTGTTTATCTCCTAATTTTCCATTATAAAATTCCTCTCCATTAAATAGAATCAAGTTTGGTTTACTGTTTTTAGAAGCACTTTTTATCCAAGATGCATACCGATATTCATTGTTATCTAATTTATCTATTCTAATTCTATAATTTTCAGTTTCGAATGACAGTATGGGTGATTTTAACTACTTTAGGGAAGGATGGAGGTTAAGCTTTTGTTTATCAATAATATTTATTTTTTAGTGTTTTTTCTTTTTTAGTATTGTAATTTCTTCATATGGAAAATCAGTAATTAAATCTTTTACTTTTTGTTCGAGTTTTAATTTACCATTTTCAGTTAGTATAAGAATTGCAGTTGCTGTGAATTGTTTTGAGATTGAAGCTATGTAAAATTGAGTGTTCAAATCAATTTTAGTTTTTTTCAAAGTCGGCAAATCCATATGATTTTGAGAACAGAATATTTTCATCGTCTCCAACAAGTACAATTCCATTAAATACCCCTTGATTAGTTATTTGGGTAAGTAAAGTGTCAATTTTTTTGAATTCAGTTTGACTATAAATAATCTTACTTGCAAGTAAAAGTATTAAGATTAAATAGGTTTTCATAGTTTGGTTTTAATTATGCACAACTAGTTATATATAAAAGCATGTGTCTTCATTTAAAATCTGCGGGATAATGCTACCTTTTTATTTTCATTATCCGTAACAATTATTAAAACAACCTTCTGTCTGGTGGTTTGTTTTTATCCCATTTTAAATCTGCAAGTGTAGAAGATTTTACACCTATAAAAAAAGTATACGAAGAGTTAGATCCAAAAGGAACCCAGTTAAAGTTAAATTGCCAACTATCTAGGTCTCTAGTAAAATTAAATCGCGAAAATGAAAATGCGCCATTTTTTACATCATAACCAGAAGAATATCCTACCTTCCATTTAGGAGATAGTTCTAAATTCCCACTAAAACCAAGTGTATGAACACCAATTTCTCCGGGGATTAGACCATTGTTTCTATAGGTAGCAGAATACACTAAATTTAATGTCCAAGGTATTTTTGAATTATAAAGTTTGGTTTCTTTAGTTTCGGTATTATTATTATTATTATTAGGTTTTCCAAATTTATTTGTAGGATCTATAACAGCACCCATAGTATCTGGTGGATTGTTAGCTCCGTTTCCACTATTGTTATTTGTATCATCTGTACTATCTTTCTCAAAATCTTTACTAGAAATTGAATAATTTGCAGTTAAATTTGCGTTAGATAGCCTAAATATATTTGGATTAAATTTATTAATTCTAGCTCCGTTTTCATTTACTTGATAAGGATCTAAACTTCCATTAAAATTTACAGCTAATTTGTCTTTAAAAAGACGTGTACCTGCACTAAAAGAAACATTAGACCATCGTAAACTGTCTGCAGCTATGTTGTAAGAAGAGTTAAAATTAAGATTGTTTAAAATCATTATTTTCTCGTTTTTTTCATCACTTTCTGGATCTTTAGGCGCAACTTTAGCTTCTAAAACATTGTTTAAAGAGATGCCTATAGCGTTACTTAATCCACCTGATGGTGCTCCGTAAATACCATTATCAAATAGTGTATAATCAATAACATCTAGGGGGTTTGCACTTTGTTGTACTTGTGCTAAATAATTGTCTCTAAAGTCGGGTCTATACGTATAAGATATAGTAGGTCTAAAGGTATGCCTTATTGCTTTTAGCCTTCCTTTTTTAAAGGAAAAGTCTCCATAAATATTGGTTGATAAACTTACTCCCAAATTATATTCTCTATATGACTTAAATCCTCTGAGAGTATCTGTAACTACCCTGTTATTCGCTTGATCGTATGTTTTATTAATATAATCGAATTGCCAAGTTTCTTCGTAATTAGCACTTGGCGATAGTGTAAAATATCTAAATGCTTTAATATTTGTGTTTGTACTTGTTCTATGTTGCATTCCAGATCTTGCAGTTTCAAACATCTTACTTGTAAAAAAAGCATCGTCTGTTGTATTAATTAAATACTGACCTTGCATGTTATAGTTAAAACCTAATTTTTGTATTGGGTTCTTTTTTACACCATTCTTACCTGCAAAAGGATAAATCCTATTCATATTTAAGGTTAAAGAAGGCAGTGTCATAGTAATACTTTGTGTGTTTGTATTCTGCTGGTGTGATGCAGTTACTGCCATGTTAAAGGGTGTGCCTACAAAAGTTTTACTGTAATTTATAGAAGAGTTAAAGGTGTTGTTTTGTGTTTGTGCAACATTAAACTGATTTAAAGATTCTCTAAAAAAACGGCTACTTCCTAAATTTACAGAGGCTGTAAATCTTGAGTTTGGACTCGCTTTCTGATCCTGATTATGAGACCATCTAATATTAAAGTTGTTGGCTTTAGAATAATCATCAAACCCTCGAATACCATTAATGTTATTTTCAAAATTAAAGCTGAATGTTCCATTAAATTTATACCTCTTATTGTAGTTAGAAGATACTCTAACTCCCCAACTTCCATTAGAATAAGCATCTCCAAGTAGCGTTAAATCTACATAATCGTTAACAGCAAAGTAGTATCCACCGTTTTGAAAACCAATACCCCTTTGGCTACTCCCAGTATCAAAAGCAGGAATTAGAAAACCAGAAACACTTTTTTCAGTCATTGGGAAATACGCAAAAGGTATAAATAATGGGGTAGGTATGTCTGCTAAAACCAGATTACTTGTTCCTACAATAATTTTTTTGCCAGGTACAATTTTAGCTTTATTAGTCGTAATATAATAATCAGGATTTTCTTTTTCTGAGGTTGTGAAACGAATTTTACGAACATAAATGGTGGAGTCGTTTACACGTTTTGTTTTTTCTCCATAAGTTAACATTTCTCCTTGTTGAGACTTTAATCCGTAAATAATAGCACGTTTACTTTTAAAGTTATAGATCAAAGAGTCTTGTTCAGATTCTTGATTCCCCTGTTTAAAAAAAGGTTTTTGTATGTACCCTGTACTGTCTTTAATACCTTTTGCAAAAAGAGTGTTTTTTTTATAATCAATAACAACAATACCAGCTTTTAAATCAATATCGGTATAAGTAATGTTAGCTTCATTATATAAAGTTACAGTTTTGTTTTTAGCATCTTGTATGGTGTAATCTTTTGCTACATGTGTAATAAGATCTTCTATTGTTTCTTTTGGTTTAATAGAATCTATACTTGTACTATCTTTCTTTTTTAATAGCTTATTTTCTTTTTTACTACTAAAAAGGGTATCTGTTTTTTTTAATGTTAAGCTGTCATTTTTTATTGCAGGAATAGTAATTTTATTTTTCTTAGGTAGGTCTTGTGAAAAACTTAACTTTATAAAAAAGAAGCAGCAAAATAAAAGAAGGTATGATAGATTTGATTGCAATGCTATAAATACTATTTTTGTATGTAAGTAAAAGTATGGCTCAATATTTGAATCACAAAATTAAAGATGCCAAAATTAGTTAAATTTATTGATGAATTTTCTACAAATGTTTAAATTTATTACCACGATAAAAAACCTTTTAACTATTGGTTTTCTAATTCTTGTTTTATTTCCAATACATGCACAAAAAAATCACACGATAGTATTAGATGCAGGACATGGTGGAAAAGACTCAGGAAATAGAGGAAATGGTTATTATGAAAAGCATATTGCGCTTAAAGTGACATTGGCAGTTGGAAGAATATTAGAAAAAGAAAAAGATATTAAAATTATATATACCCGTAAAACCGATATATATCCAGAGCTATGGAAAAGGGGAGAAATAGCCAATAATGCAAAAGCAGATCTTTTTGTTTCCATTCATTGCGATTCATATTTACCAAGGCCAGAGGCACATGGTGCAGGGACATTTGTTTTAGGATTAAGAGGTAATAAAAAAAACCTAGAATTTGCAAAAAGAGAAAATGCGGTTGTGCTTTTAGAAGAAAATTATGAACAGCGTTATAAAGGCTTTAATACAAATTCTGTAGAATCGGTTTTAGGATTATCTCTACTACAAGAAGAAAATTTAGATAAGAGTCTAGAAATTGCCAGTCTAATTCAGGGTAATTTCACCAAACAACTAAATCGTTTAGATCGTAAAGTAAAACAAGATAATTTTCAGGTTTTAAGAGAAACAGTAATGCCAAGTGTTTTAGTAGAGCTAGGTTTTTTAACAAATAAAAGAGAAGGTAAGTATTTAAACTCAAAAAAAGGGCAACTTCAAATGGCTAACGCTATTGCTGATGCTCTGAAGAAATATGTAACAAATTTAAAAATTAATACTGTAAAAAATTCTGCTATTGCAGTTACTCCTCTTAAAGAAGTTTCTACAGTTATTGAATATAAAGTACAAATTGCTTCTAGTAAAACAAAATTGGCTACAAAATCATACAATTTTAAAGGATTAAAAAATGTACAAAGGATTAAAGTAGGAAGGTATTATAAATATTATTATGGAATAACCAACTCATTAAAATCAACAAAAAAATATCTTGAAAAAGCAAAAAAGAAAGGATACACTTCTGCATTCTTAGTTGCATTTAAAAATGGAGAAAAAGTATCTGTCAAAAAGTAAATAAAATGCCTTAAATTTGCACTATAGCAGTAAGAAATAATAGGTAATATTGTTATAAAATTTCTATGTATGTCTAAAGAATTAAAAACAGGTTTTGTTTTATTAGTTGTTGTAATTTCCTTTATTTGGGGTTTTAACTTTTTAAAAGGTCATGATTTACTGAACGGTAAGGCTAGAGAATTTAAAGTTCAGTATTCTAAAATAGGAGGGCTTAACAAAGCGAGTTTTGTTACTTTAAACGGACTTAAAGTTGGTCAGGTTAAAAAAATTGAATTCAATACTACAAAAGAGAAAAGAGGAGAGTTAATTGTAACGTTTGCAGTTGAAAATGATTTTGAGTTTTCTAAAAATAGCGTTGTAAAAATATATTCTCCAAATCCGCTTTCTCCGTCTAATTTAGCAATAATCCCTGATTATGATAGTGATATTGCAGTTTCTGGAGATACGCTTAAAGGAGAAATGGAAGAGAGTTTATTTACTTCTATTGGAGAAAGGCTAGATCCGTTACAATCTAAAATAGAGAGAGTAATTGTTGATGCTGATACATTATTTAGTAATTTAAATAAAATTTTAAATGAGAAAACTATTAAAGATATTAATAGCTCTGTAGCTAACTTATCAGTAACCATTAAAGAGTTAAGAAAAACAGTTACTTCTGTAAATTCTTTGGTGTCAGACAATCAAGATAATCTGAAACTTACGTTAGAAAATACTAAAAATATAACAGCAAATTTAAATTCACTCTCAGAAAGCTTGTCTTCTATAGATTTTAAAAATATTATAGCAAAAGCGGAAAATGCAGTAGATAATTTTAATGAGTTGTCTAAAAAAGTAAATTCTTCAGATGGTTCTATTGGGAAATTAATAAACGATGACCAATTGTACAATAATGTTGAAGCAGCCACAAAGGAGTTAGAGCAATTGTTAAGGGATTTAAAAACAAACCCTAAAAGATATGTTCACTTTTCTTTATTTGGAAAAAAAGGAAAAGAATACAAACCAACAGCCCCAGATAGTTTGTTATTTATAAAAGAATAAAACACTAATTTAATTTTTACAGAATGCAATATTTACCGAATATACTTTTTATTATAACCCTAATTGCAGGTATCGGTTTTTTTGTGATGAACATCAGAAAAATCTCAAGAAACATTAAATTAGGAAAAGATATAGATCGTTTTGATAACAAATCAGAAAGATGGAGAAACATGGCAATGATTGCTTTAGGGCAGTCTAAAATGGTAAAAAGACCACTTTCAGGATTTTTACACGTTATTGTTTACGTCGGTTTTGTAATCATAAACATAGAGGTTCTCGAAATCGTTATAGATGGTGTTTTTGGAACACATAGAATTTTTCAGGGTATTATTGGTGATAGCTTTTACGCTTTTCTAATTGGTACTTTCGAAATTTTAGCAGCATTAGTATTTGCAGCTGTTATTATTTTTTGGACAAGAAGAAATGTTGCTAACATCAAAAGATTCTTAAGCAAAGAAATGCAAGGTTGGCCTAAAAGAGATGGTAATTATATTTTGTATTTCGAAATGGTTTTAATGACCTTATTTATAGTTATGAATGCAACTGACTCACCTTTTCAAGAAGCAGGTATTGGTAACCCAATTAGTCAGTTTGTAGCATCTCTATTTGATGGATTTTCATCAGGTACTGTCCATTTTATTGAAAGAACTTCTTGGTGGATTCACATCTTGGGCATTTTAGTTTTCTTAAACTACTTATATTATTCAAAGCATTTACACATCTTACTTGCTTTTCCTAATACCTACTTTGCTAACTTAAAACCTAAAGGTCAGTTCAATAATTTAGAGGCTATTACTAATGAAGTAAAATTAATGATGGATCCAGATGCAGATCCTTATGCTATGCCAGAAGAAGGTATAGAAGAAGCAGTGCCAGAGAAGTTTGGTGCTTCTGATGTGGCAGACTTAAGCTGGGTTCAATTATTAAATGCCTACACTTGTACAGAATGTGGTAGATGTACTTCTGCTTGCCCTGCCAATTTAACGGGTAAAAAATTATCTCCTCGAAAAATTATGATGGATACCAGAGACCGATTGGAAGAGGTTGGTAGAAATATAGATGAAAATAAAGGCGAGTTTAAAGATGATGGGAAACAATTATTAAACGATTACATTTCTCCAGAAGAACTTTGGGCTTGTACTAGTTGCAATGCATGTGTAGAAGAATGTCCTGTTAATATAGATCCACTATCTATTATTATGGATATGAGAAGGTATTTAGTGATGGAACAAAGTGCTGCACCACAAGAATTGAATATGATGATGACCAATGTTGAAAATAATGGAGCTCCTTGGCAATACAATCAACAAGACAGATTAAACTGGGCTAAAGAAGAATAAAAAATATATAATTTTAAGTTTTTAATAAACCATTGAAAATTTAACACTTAAAAAATAAGAATATGAATGTACCAACAATGGCAGAAATGATGGCTCAAGGCAAACAACCAGAAGTGTTGTTTTGGGTTGGTGCTGCAGGAAGTTATGATGATAGAGCTAAGAAAATTAGTAGAGCATTCGTAAAAATTTTACATCAGGCAAATGTAGATTTTGCTGTTTTAGGAACAGAAGAAACATCTACAGGAGATGCAGCCAAAAGAGCAGGAAATGAATTTTTGTTTCAAATGCAAGCTATGATGAATATCGAGGTTTTAAACGGTTATGAAATTAAGAAAATTGTAACCTGTGATCCTCATTCTTTTAATACCATAAAAAATGAATATCCTTCATTAGGAGGAAAATATGAAGTTTATCATCATACACAATTCATTCAAGATTTAATTAAACAAGGTCGTTTAAAAATTGAAGATGCTACTTTAAAGGGTAAGAGAGTTACTTTTCATGACCCATGTTATTTAGGAAGAGCAAATGAAGTTTACGAATCTCCTCGTGATTTAATTAGAAGGCTAGGTGTTAACTTAACAGAAATGAAACGTCATAAATCTACAGCTTTATGCTGTGGAGCTGGAGGAGCCCAAATGTTTAAAGATGCAGAACCTGGAGACAAAGAAGTAAATGTTTTAAGAACAGAAGATGCTCTAGAAACCAATCCTAATATTATTGCAACTGGTTGCCCTTATTGTATTACTATGATGACAGATGGTATTAAATTTAAAGAAAAAGAGGCAGAAGTTGTGGTTAAAGATGTTGTTGAGTTAATTGCAGAAGCTAACAATTTATAAATTTATAGATTACTAAAAATGTCAGAACATTTTAAAAATGAACCTGTAGCCAATTTACCTGATATTGCTACAACTCCATTTCAAAAAATTGATAGAAATTACTTTAAAGTAATTTCTATCAATTTTTTTTTAATTACACTTTTCATATGTATTGGAATATTTCTATTACAACAATTTGTTTTTTCAGAGAGTATATTACAATACAATATATATGAGTTTTTAGGAGTAATAGTTTTTAGTTCTATTTTATACACATATTTTTTTTTAGCTTTTCCAAAAAGAAAATATGCGCTGAGAGAAAAGGATATATCTTATAAATCTGGATTGTTATTTTTAAAAACAACTACAGTTCCTTTTTCAAGAATTCAACATGTAGAAACAGACGAAAAACCTATCTCTAGGATATTTAAACTTGCTTCTTTAAGTGTTTTTACAGCAGGAGATTCTAGTGACGATTTATTAATTAAAGGGATTAAAAAACAAGAGGCACTAAAAATTAAAGAATTTATTAGCTCTAAAATTAATGCATAATTCTTACACATTTACTGAGTACTCTAAACAGTCACCAAAAGGAATTTTCATCATTTATGTTGCAGAAATCTATAGAGCTATTAAGTTATTTTGGATTTTCTTATTTATTTTATTTAAAGATTTCTCAAAGTTTTCTTCTTATGGAGTAATTTATATTTACATAGGTGTAAGTTTATTGCTATTATTACTGTTTTTAAGAGCTTATTTAATCTATATAAACTTTCAATATAAAATTGAGCATCAACATTTTATTCTCAAAAAAGGCATCTTTAAAAAAACACTTGTAGAAATCCCATTTCATCGAATTCAGAATATAAATTTTAAGCAAAATATAGTTCAACAAGTTATAGGTGTTTTTGAAATTAGCATAGAAACTGCAGGTTCTAAAGACATAGAAATTGCTATAAAGGCATTATCATTAGAAAAGGCAGAGGCTTTAAAAGCAACAATTACTCAAGGTCAGAAATTGGTTAATGAAGTAGTTAAAGAAGAAGATCTAGAACCAATTGTAAAAATTAGCTTTTTCGATTTATTACGTGTAAGCCTAACAGAAAATCATCTGCAGAATTTATTTTTATTTTTTGCTATAGTAATTGGTTTCTTCAATCAAATACAGCAAATCTATGATAGTTTTGGGCAATCTGAAGCTTTAGACGGTTATATATCAGAAAGTACTAGTAATTTATCTGCGAGTGTAGTTTTGGTTGCAATTCTTGTCATTTTACTTACAGTTATTGCACTTTTGAGCTCTTTTGTAAAAGTTGTATTGATACATTTTAACTTAAGCGCATATTTAAAAGATGATGCTTTTGAAATTAATCAAGGTTTATTAACGAAGAAATCTATTGTTTTAAAAAAGCAAAAGATTCAGAATGTTACAATTTCTACGAATCCTTTAAAAAGGTTAATCGGTATTTCTTTTATCACTTTTAAACAAGCTGTAAGTGGTAAAGTAAATAATAAAAAGAAAGAAAAACTAATTCGTTTAGTAGGTTGTAAAAAGGAGCAAATAGAAATTGTAAAAAAATCAGTATTCCATGAACTCTCTGTTGAGAAAAGTGCAAAGCAGCATCCTGATTCTTATTATAAGAAAAGATTGTTTTTTTGGTCAGTTTTATTTTTATTAATTTGTTATACGGTAATTTTTTATTTTATAAATCATATAGAAGTCTTTTATTCACTTTTTGTTACCATACCAGTAACAATTTTATTGCTGTTGAAAAAGGTTAAAAAAAGATGCTATCAAATTTCTGAAGAAATGTTAATTGTTGGTAAAGGTTTGTTAGAAACCCATGTAACCTATTTAGATATTTTTAAAGTTCAGCATATAAAAATAAAGCAATCTATATTTCAAAAAAGAAGTAATGTGGCAGATTTGGTTTTACAAACTGCATCTGGAAAAATTCAAATACCTTGTATTGCTTATCAAGAAGCCATTAAAATCTATAATCATACTTTATATAAAGTAGAAACAAGTAATGCTCCATGGATGTAAAAAGTTTTATAAAAGCTGCACGTTTAAGAACTTTACCTTTATCAATTTCAGGTATTATTGTAGGCTCGTTTTTAGGAGTAAAGGTTTTAAATGGTTCACTATTAGGTGATAATAAAATGTCAATTTTAACATCTCCAATCTTTTGGTTAGCAATTTTAACTACAATTGGTTTTCAAGTACTTTCTAATTTTGCTAATGATTATGGAGATGGAGTAAAAGGTTCAGACAAAAATAGAACAGGTGAAGTAAGAATGGTTTCTAGTGGTGCAATTACTTCAAAGCAAATGAAAAATGCAATGATAGTAACCACTATTATTACCTTAATAATAGCTTTATTGTTAATCTATTATTCTTTCGGAAAAGAGAATTTTTTATATTCTTTTCTTTTCTTTGGTTTGGGTATAGCTTCAATTGCTGCTGCAATTAAATATACAGTTGGTAATTCAGCTTATGGCTACTCTGGCTTTGGAGATGTTTTTGTTTTTCTGTTTTTTGGTTTGTTAAGTGTAGTTGGGAGTTATTTTTTATTTACTAAAAATATAAACTTATTGGTTTTTTTACCAGGAATTGCAATAGGTTTATTAAGTACAGCTGTTTTAAACTTAAACAATTTAAGAGATAGAGATCAAGATAAAATCAATAACAAAAATACATTAGTGGTAAAATTGGGAAATAGTAATGCTAAAAAATATCACTATTTTTTAATTTTAGGAGCTTTAGTAATTGCTTTAAGCTATACTTACCTTAATTTTGAATCTTATTATCAGTTATTATATTTGATTGCTTTTATTCCGTTAGGAAAAAATATAATTACTGTCTCTAAAAATACAGTTCCTGCAGCATTAGATAATGAACTAAAAAAAGTTGCATTAAGCACATTTTTATTTGCTTTAATTTTCGGAATCACAAACTTTATATTTTAAAGAATATTTATGAAAACTATTAAAATAATATTAGGTATAATTACTGCTTTAGTGCTTGTCTTTTTTGCAACAGGATTGTTAGTAAAAGAAACCAATTATAGAGCTCAAGTTTCTGTCAATGAATCATTAACTGAAGTTTTTACATCATTTAATAAAACAGAAAATGTAAACAATTGGATTCCTGAAATTAAAACTGTAGAAGCTATAAATGAAAATGTAGGTAAAACAGGTAGTAGTTATAAAATCGTTTTAGATAACAAAGGGCAAGAAATTACAATGACAGAAAAAGTAATTGCTTATGTGCCCAACGAAAAAGTTACTTTATTTTTTGATGCAGAAAATATGCTTAAAAAAGACGATTATATTTTTACAGAAAATAATGGAGTTACTACTATAACACTAAATTCTAGTTGCAGAAGTGATTCTTATATTATGGCTTGTATGTTTCCATATTTTAAATCAACCCTTCAAAATCAAGATCAAGCTTATTTGAATAATTTTAAAAGTTACATAGAAAATAAATAATTTATTTTGATTAGAGCAGAATTCAAAAAATATACGTTAAATTTTAAAAATCCAAGTGGTACTTCTCGTGGAATTTTAAGAACGAAAGAAACATTTTTTATTATTTTAAATGAGAATAATAGCATTGGAATTGGAGAAACAGGTTTGTTTAGAGGTTTAAGTATAGATGATGTGCCTAATTATGAAGAAAAATTAACTTGGGCATGTAAAAACATCAACATTGGCTTAAAAAATTTACTTTTTGAACTAATCAATTATCCTTCTATTCAATTTGGCTTAGAACAAGCTTTTTTATCATTAAATAGTAATAATAAATTCGAACTTTTTCCTTCTAAGTTTACAAAAAGTGAAGAGGCTATTCCTATAAATGGTTTAGTTTGGATGGGTGATAAGTCTTTTATGAAATCTCAAATTAAAGATAAATTGGCATCTGGTTTTTCATGTATTAAAATGAAAATTGGTGCTATTGATTTTGATACTGAAATTGAATTGTTAACCACAATTCGTAAAGAGTTTTCATCTAAAGAAATTGAATTAAGAGTAGATGCAAATGGAGCATTTTTGCCAGAAAATGCCTTAGAAAAATTAAAAACCTTATCAGATTTAGATCTTCATTCTATTGAACAACCAATTAAGCAAGGCCAATTGCAAGAAATGGCAAAATTATGTGAGCAAACTCCTTTGCCAATTGCTCTAGATGAAGAATTAATAGGCGTATTTTCTGTTGATGATAAAAGAAAAGTTATTCATACTGTAAATCCTCAATACATCATATTAAAACCTAGTTTGGTTGGTGGATTTGCAGGAAGCACAGAATGGATTAATTTAGCAGAAGAGAACAATAGTGGTTGGTGGATAACATCAGCATTAGAAAGTAATATTGGCTTAAATGCAATTGCTCAATTTACCTATACTTTGCGAAGTAAATTGCCACAAGGTTTAGGAACAGGTAGTTTGTTTACAAATAATATTGAAAGTCCTTTAGAGGTTATAAAGGGAACTTTACAGTATAATAAAAATTTAGATTGGAATTTTAAGATTTAAAATGAATTATATACAGCAAGCATACAAAGGACAGTTAGGAATGTGGAAATATTTAATTATTCCTATTCTGTTTTTTGGTTTAATGGGTTTAAATTTTATGGCAATGATTTTGCTAGATTTAGATGTAGAGAAAATTATTCAAACAGAGATTGAAAATAAAGGAGCAACACGTTTTTTAATAGAAAGTTTAATTCCTTTTGCAGTTGGCTTAGTTGTTGTGTTGTTATGGACAAAATTCGTACACCAACAGTCTATCACCTCACTAACAACATCAAGAAAAAAGATTGATTGGAAAAGAGTGCTTTTTGCCTTTTTACTTTGGGGAACCATCACAACTTTTTTTTTATTGATTGATTATATTTCATCTTCCGAAAATTATCAATGGAATTTTAATTTAAGTAAGTTTTTAATTTTATTAGTAATTGCAATAGTTTTGATTCCATTGCAAACAAGTTTTGAGGAATATTTGTTTAGAGGATATTTAATGCAGGGATTAGGTGTTGCTACAAAAACTAGATGGGTTCCATTATTTTTTACTTCAATTGTATTTGGATTACTTCATATCTCTAATCCAGAAGTAAGTAAATTAGGTTATGAATTGTTAGTTTATTATATCGGAACTGGTTTTTTCTTAGGCATAATAACACTTATGGATGAAGGATTAGAACTAGCGTTAGGATTTCATGCTGCAAATAATTTATTTACAGCACTTTTAGTTACCTCTAGTTGGACAGTTTTTCAAACAGATTCAGTTTTATTAGATGTATCTGAACCAACATTAGGGGCAGACGTATACGTGCCTGTTTTTGTTATTTTTCCTTTAGTACTATTTGTTTTTTCAAAGAAATACAAATGGTCTCATTGGAAAGTGAAGCTATTTGGAGGTGTATATGAACCACAAGAAATTAAATAACTTTAACATTACATTAATTGAATTCTATAAACTTTCATAAAGATTTAAAGCTAAATGGTTATTCGTTCTCATCTAACGAAGATTTACTTCGATATGTAAAAACAATTTCTAAAGATATTGCTTTGTTTCTAGAAGAATGGTTTAATGATAAAGATTATATAATCGTAAAAACTTCTGGATCTTCAGGAGTACCAAAACACATACAACTTCATAAAAAACTTGTTGTAAACTCTGCAAAAGCTACTAGTACATATTTTGAATTACCTTCAAAAACAACAGCATTGCTATGCCTTCCTATAAATTATATCGCTGGTAAAATGATGCTTGTTAGGTCACTAACTTTAGGTTGGCATTTAGACATTGGTCTAATAAGTTCATCCCCTTTAGATCGTAATGATAAAACCTACGATTTTTCTGCAATGGTTCCTTTACAAGTAGAAAATTCTTTGCAAAATTTACATAAGATTCGAAAACTAATTGTTGGAGGAGGTAGCATTTCTAACTTATTACTTGAAAGGTTAAAAAAAAATACTGCTACACAAATTTATGAAACGTATGGTATGACTGAGACCATTACCCATATTGCAATTAAACCCATACAAAGTTCTGTTTATTCCATAAGTAAAAACAGTACTTCATATTTTAAAACACTTCCTGGTGTTACTATATATAAAGATATCAGAAACTGTTTAGTAATAAAAGCACCAGAAATTACTAAAGAGGTTGTTTTTACCAATGATGTGGTTAATTTAATATCAGATAATCAGTTTGAATGGTTAGGTCGTTTTGACAATATTATAAATTCAGGGGGAATAAAATTAAACCCTGAATACATAGAGCGTAAAATAGCTAAAATCATTTCGTATCGTTTTTTTATAGCTAGTATTTTTGACAAAAAACTTGGCGAAAAAGTAATTTTAGTAGTTGAATGTGAAAAAGAATCTTTTAATAAATTAAATTTGAACATATTTAAAGAGCTTACTAAATTTGAAACTCCTAAAAACACGTATTTTTTAAAAGAATTTATAACTACAGAAAGTGGAAAAATTCAACGAAATAAAACATTAAAACTTGTATGTTGGAGATAAAGTTAAAATAGGATCTTTTAAAGCTTTTACTGGTATTGGTTGGGTTCTATTAGCAAACGTGCCGTAGTAAATTTTAAACCTAAAATAATATTGACCATTAGTAGTTTTTATCTTAGATTTTGTTAGAGTAAATTTCATAGTTTGATACAATTTAGTGCAAATTCAAAAATTGTATCAAATTTGTACACTTATTTTGTATAAATTTACAAACAAAGTAAATTAAAATCAAACTAAATTGTTGATAATCAACTAAAATAAAAGAAAGTCAACCAAAGTCAAATAGTATTACTTTCCAATACAGAAGTTAGAAAAGATATGACCTAAAATATCTTTATCTACATCATAATCCCCAGTAATTGTTCCTAAGTGTCGTAAACATTCTCTTATATCTATCGAAAATAAATCGGTAGAAATAGCTAAATCGATTCCTTTTTGTACGCTAGAAATAGCAATTAAGGCATTGTTTAATGCTTCAAAATGGCGTGAGTTGGTAACTATAGTTTCATTATTACTTAAAGCGCCAATATTTACTAATGAAGTTAATTCGCTTTTTAGTTCATCAATACCCACTTTGTTTTTAGCGGAAAGTGGAATTAAGTTTTCGATATCTGTTTGTAAAATTTCTATTTCTTGCTGAGGTATTAAATCGGTTTTATTGGCAATTACCAGCAACTTTTTATTAGGAAAACGTTTTTTAATAGCTTCAATTTCTGCAAATCTCTTTTCTTTATTCTCGGTTTTAGCATCAATTAAAAATATAATGAGTTGTGCGTTTTCTGCCTTTTCATAAGCTTTTTTAATACCAATATTTTCTACAATATCCTTGGTTTCTCTAATACCTGCAGTATCTATAAATCTAAAAGTTACTCCTTTTATAATTAACTCATCTTCTATGGCATCTCTTGTTGTACCAGCAATATCAGATACTATTGCTTTTTCTTCATTAAGTAATGCATTTAATAAAGTAGATTTACCCACATTTGGTTCACCAATTATAGCCACAGGGATTCCATTTTTCATTGCATTACCAAATGAAAAGGAGTCTATTAATCGTTTTAAAACAAAGGTGATTTTTGCAACCAACTCTTTAAACTTTGTTCTGTCTGCAAACTCTACATCTTCTCCAGAAAAATCGAGCTCTAATTCAATTAATGCTGCAAAATCTAATAGTTGACCTCTAAGTTCTTTTAATTCATTAGAAATACCACCTCTCATTTGTTGTATAGCCGTTACATGACTTGCTTCTGAATTAGAGGCAATAACATCTGCTACTGCTTCTGCTTGAGATAAATCCATTTTCCCGTTTAAGAAAGCACGCATTGTAAACTCTCCATTGTCTGCCATTCTACAACGATTTTGTAAAAAAAGTTGAATAATTTCTTGTTGAATATAAGTAGATCCATGGCAAGAGATTTCTACTACATCTTCGCCTGTATAAGAGTTTGGATTTTTAAAAACGGAAACTAATACTTCATCTAGAATAATACCTTCATTTATAATATGCCCTAAATGTATGGTATGTGTTTTTTGTTTTATCAATTGCTTACCTTCTTTTATTGACTTAAAAAAAGAATCGACTATTGTAATGGCGTTATTTCCAGATATTCTAATTACAGAAATGGCACCAACTCCAGAAGGAGTTGCTAAAGCAATAATAGTATCGTTTTTAATCATGTTACAAAAATACATAAAGAATTTATCACATAATAAAAAAGCACAATACTTTATATATTATGCTATTTACTGGGGATTTATTGATTTATTTCAAAAATTATTTTTTTGTAATGTCTAATTTATTCGAAAACTCTAAAGTTCTTATTGGAAAAGGGATGTTTATTTTTTTCTTATCAAAAGCTTTTTTAATTTCGATAATTGCTTTGCTTTTCGCTTTTAATTTTTCTAAAGCATTTTCTGAATCTATCCAAAATCTGCATAAAAAGTTTATTGAACTATCTGCAAAATCGGTATAGTAGAATTCTACGTTTTTGTTTAACTCTTTTTGATTAAAATTACTTGTAATAACATCCTTTGTTAACCGTTCTACTTTCTCTAAATCTGCTCCATATTCCACACCACACTCTACAGAGATTCTCATTTTAGTAGTTAAAGAATAATTTTTAAATGGACTTTCTAAAATAGTTTTATTTGGAATAACCACCATGTTATTGTCTGCTTCTTTGATAACAAAGTAATTAAGATTAATATCTATAACTTCACCTGAGTAACCATTTGTTTCTATCCAATTGCCTATTCCTAAATTTTTTCTAAAAGACAATACAATACCAGATATTGTATTAGATAATGTACCTTAAAGTGCTAAACCAATAACTATTCCAGAAATACCAGCAGCAGAGATAATAGCTTTTAAAGTTTCATCGAATTTTAAAATGGTCATAGCAAAGTATAAACCCAATAAAAAAATAAAAGCAGAAACGACTCTAGAAACTAAATTTCGAACAGATTGCTGACTTATTCTTCTGCCAATAGCCTTATTCACAAAAGTACTTATTGCTCTAGAGGCAAAGTAAGAAAGAAATAAAACTACGATTGCAATTGCAATATTAGGGATGTTCTCTAAAAATAATACTTTCCAACTTTTTAATTTATCTATTATTATATTCATATTTTTTTAATTAATCTGAAGATACTTTAGCAATCTATTTTAATTCAAAAAATGTTTTATTAAAATCTATTGATGTATAACTTTGGTTTTATATAATTTTAACTATCCTATAATTAGTGTTATAGGTGTTAATTTTTGGTGTAATTTTATGTAAATTATCTTTTATATTACAAAGGTATGTGAAACAACATCTCTTTTTTAACTCTTTTGATTTTTACATTAACTCATTTAAATAATTTAAAATTAAAATTAAAATGAAGAATAACTTTTGTAACAAATTAATATCTTGTACGTCCAATCTGTAAACTAAATAACGCATTATGAAAGAGAATAAACAATTATTAGTATTAACGCATTTAAGCCAATTATTAGATTTTGTATCTGTAATTGGTGGCTTTGTAGTGCCTCTAATATTGTTGTTAACTAAAAAAGATGAGATTCTTGACATGGACGAACATGGAAAAGCCATACTAAACTTTAGAATTTCTATGTTTATATACGTTATTATATGTATACCTCTTATTTTACTATTAGGTTTAGGTATTTTAGGATTAATTGTACTTGGTTTTTCCTATTTAATTTTCCCGATTACAAATGCAATAAAAGCTAGTAATGGACAGATACCAAATTATCCTTTTTCGATAAAATTTATTAAATAATTTTTTTAATCATAAAGCCTGTTTTATAAAATCTTCATATTCATAGAAGAAAAGTTCAAACTTAGACATTTCATTTACATAGAATTCATAACAATCTCTCCAAGTGTTTTTATTGTAAATGCTAAATCTTTGTTGAAAAGGAACATAAATTCTATGTATTTGTTTACCACTTTCTAATTCGTAAGAATTGTCAAAAATTACATCTGGCATTTCATTTTCAAGTAATGTTTTTAAAGAAAGTAATTGGTCAAAAAGCAATTCGTTTGCAATTGCTTCTGGATGCTCTATATCTAAGCAAACCATTGCTTTTTTTCTGTCAGCCACAAACTTAAAAGCAAATCCTTTTATTTTAGTATTGTATAATAACCATTTTCTAGGAAAAGATTTCCCAAAACTAGTCCAAAATAATTTACGAAGTTGTGCAGCTTCTTCTTTAGAAAACATTTTTTTAAGAGTTTAACCGTGAATTTTAGCTAAATGGCCTCTTTCTTTCATCATTTCTGCTTCAAAAGCCAAAAGTGCTACCCATTTCTTGTCTACTATTTCCCTATCTTGGTGTTTTCTAGCTAATTGTAAAAAAGTGGTGTAGTGGTTGGCTTCTGAAATCATTAAATTTTTATAGAACTTTTTCAATTCTTCGTCTTCCATATTTTCAGAAAACACTTTAAAACGTTCACAACTTCTAGCCTCTATTAAAGCTGCAACTAATAGACGTTGCACTAAAGCATCTGTTCTGTTTTTAGTTTTGGGAAAAAACTTTTGCAAACGAACGGCATAATCATTCTTTTGTTCTCTTCCTAAAACCATTCCTCTTTTTACCATTAATAAATGAACCATTTTAAAATGCTGCATTTCTTCTATGGCAATGTTACTCATTTCTTTAACAAGTTCAGTTTCTTCAGAATAATTAATAATGATGGATACTGCATTAGATGCTGCTTTTTGCTCTAAAAAAGCATGATCTGTTAATATTTGTTGCAAGTTAACTTTAGCTATTTCTGCCCAAGAAGTTTCTGTTTCAAATTGTAAGCCTAACATAATTTGTATTTAAGATTACAAAAGTAAAAAATATAAAGCCTTTTTTGGCAAAAGAGATACTATCTTTGGCAAGAATTTATAAGACATCTTCATTTCGATCAACACTTACAATTATGGCAAATAATATTAAAAATCAAGAAGAAATTTTAGCTAAGCTAAATATTTATGAATTAAATGAAATGCAAAATGAAGCCATTAAGGTTATCGAAAAAACTAATAATGCTGTTATACTTAGTCCAACAGGAACAGGTAAAACTTTAGCTTTTTTACTGCCTACTTTAAAAATGATTGATGTTGATAATGATAATATCCAAACTTTAATTTTAGTGCCTTCTAGAGAATTGGCTATACAAATAGAGCAAGTTATTAGAGAAATGGGAACTGGTTTTAAAGTTAATGCTGTTTATGGAGGAAGATCTATGGCAAAAGATAAAATAGAATTAAAACATATTCCAAGTATTTTAATTGGAACTCCAGGTAGAATTTCTGATCATTTTGCAAATGATAGATTTTCTAAGGAAAGTATAAAAACGTTAATTTTAGATGAATTTGATAAGTCTTTAGAAGTTGGTTTTGAGTACGAAATGAGAGGTATTATAAATCAGCTTCCCAATTTAGAAAACAGAATTTTAACCTCTGCTACTCAAGAAACTGAAATTCCTGATTTTGTTGGTTTAAGCAATGCAAAAATTTTAAACTATTTAACAGGAAAAAAATCTAAGAAATTAGACATAAAGATTGTTACTTCTAATACTAAAAATAAAAACCAAACTTTAGTTGATTTACTAAAACATATAGGAAACAATCCAGGTATTATTTTTTGTAATCTAAAAAGTACTATTGAAGAAGTAAGTGACTATCTTACTAAAAACAAATTAACTCATAGTTGTTTTTCTGGAGGAATGGAGCAAAGAGATCGTGAGCGTTCTTTAATTAAATTCAGAAATGGAACAAGTCAAATTTTAGTAGCTACAGATTTGGCTGCAAGAGGAATAGATATTCCTGAAGTTAAATATATTATTCATTATGAATTACCTCAAAGAGTAGAGGAGTTTACCCATAGAAATGGAAGAACTGCAAGAGTAAATGCTAAAGGAACTGCTTACGTTTTAAAATGGGAGAAAGAACAATTATCATCGTTTATAAAAGGAGCAACCAATGCAAATATTACTACTCAACAAAGAATAAAACCCATTTATTGGGAAACTTTATTTATTTCTGGAGGTAGAAAAGACAAAATTTCAAAAGGAGATATTGCTGGTTTGTTTTTTAAAAAAGGGAATTTAACTAAAGATCAATTGGGTGTTATTGAGTTAAAACAAGATTGTGCTTTTGTAGCTGTCCCAAAAAAAAAAGCTATGGAATTAGTAGAGCAATTAAACAATGTTTATTTAAAAAAGAAGAAAGTGCGTATTTTTTTAGTATAAGTATTTTTATGTTTCTTTTTTAAGTTAAAAAAGTGTATTTTCAATTTTTAAAAGGAAATTAATTTTTATACAATAAATCTTTATTTTTCTTTTTTTAATGCAAAAAATTAAAACATGTTAGAATTAGCAGGTATTATTATCTTAGGAATATTAGCACAGTGGTTTGCTTGGAAATTTAAAATTCCTGCAATTTTACCATTAATTTTAATTGGATTACTTGTTGGACCTTTAGCTGCTGAGTATTTTAGTGAAGATGATTCTAAATGGATAGAGCCTATATGGAATGGGAAGAAAGGACTATTTCCAGGAGATTATTTATATTATTTTGTTTCTTTAGCTATTAGTATTATCCTTTTTGAAGGGGGGTTAACTTTAAAACGAAACGAGATTAGTAATGTAGGCCCTGTAATAACAAAGCTTATTACTCTAGGTTCTGCAGTTACCTTTTTTGGAGCAGCTATTATAACACATTATATATTTCAATTAGGATGGGAAATTTCATTTTTATTTTCTGGTTTAATTATTGTAACCGGTCCTACTGTAATTACACCAATATTAAGAAATATTCCTCTTAAAAAAGATATTAGTACTGTTTTAAAATGGGAAGGAATTTTAATAGATCCTATTGGAGCATTAGTTGCAGTATTGGTTTTTGAATTTATAAGCGTTGGAGGCCAAGGAGGGTTTACTAAAACTGCTTTAATTGAGTTTGGTAAAATCTTATTATTTGGTACAACCTTTGGTTTTACTTTTGCTCATGCATTGGCTTACGCGATCAATAAAAAATTAATTCCACATTATTTATTAAATGTTGTTTCTTTATCTGCTGTTTTGCTGGTCTTTGTAGAATCGGAAGTATTTGCTCACGAATCAGGTTTATTAGCGGTAGTAGTTATGGGAATGGTTCTAGGAAACAGTAAGGTAAATAATTTAAAAGAATTACTTTATTTTAAAGAGTCCTTAAGTGTTTTACTAATTTCTATTCTATTTATTTTACTTGCAGCAAACATAAATATGGATCAGTTATTATTGCTTTACACTTGGAAAACTGCTGCTTTGTTTGCTTTAGTTGTTTTTATTTTAAGACCATTAGCTGTTTTTTTAAGTACTACAAATTCCAAATTAAAATTTAATGAAAAACTTTTTATTAGTTGGGTAGGACCTAGAGGTATTGTAGCAGCTGGTATTGCTTCTTTATTTGGAAGTAAATTGTTAAAACAAGGAATTGCTGGAGCAGAGTATATAACACCTCTAGTATTTATGATTGTATTAGGAACCGTACTTTTAAATGCTACAACAGCAAGATTATTTGCTAAAATAGTAGGTGTTTTTCTTAAAAGTTCTAATGCTATTTTAATTGTTGGAGCTTCTAATCCTGCGCGTGTTATCGCTAGTTTTTTAAAGCAAAAAGGAAAACGAGTTGTAATTATAGATTCTAACGAAAATTTTATAAAGCAAGCAATAGAGGAAGATTTAGAAGCCTTAGCTGTTAATATTTATGATGATGAGCTAAGAGACAACATAGAATTAAATGATGTAGGTTACTTAATAGCAATTACTGGAAATGATGCTGTAAATTCGTATGCATTAAATAGTTTTTCTGAGGAGTTTGGAGAACATGGAGCCTTTAGATTGGCTTCATCCTTAGAAGTCTCGAATGCAACAGATGAAGAAAGAAAGCACTTTTTCACCCCCAAGGATGATTATATTAATCTAAGTGAAGCTTATAGAGAAAGTCCTACAATAAAGGAAGTGAAAATTGCATCTAAAGAAGCCTATCATTCTCTATTAAGTACTTTAGCCACTGAAGAAAAATCAATTCCATTATTTATCCAAAATAATAAAGGCATATACCTTATTACAGAGTTTGAGCAGCAAGGTTTTGAGATTAAAGATGTAACACTTTCTTATTTGGGAAAAGAAATTGATTCTTTACCTAGTAGTTAAATTCAAAATATTTCTTTAATATTCTGAAAATTACAATTCCAATTCAAATGTTTGTCTTAATTTCTCTAACAAAGGATTTTTTTTAACTAAAACTTTGAATTTTCCTGAAGAACCATACGCTTTTTTCTCTTCTATTGTCTTGTCAATAATTATGTTTATACGAATACCATAATTATTTAAAGATTCTCGTAAAAACTTTATAAAAGCATATTTGCCTTCTTTAAAGTGATCTTCAATTAATGTGCTTGGTAAATTCAATTGAATCACAAAACTAGGTAATAATTTAGGTGTACTAACACCTAGTGCTGTTGCCATATTATTCTCTCCTTTGTCAATCATTTTTTTATGGTACTCTTTCCAAGATTTTTCTAGTTGATCTTGCGTAAAAACTGTTTTAGGGTGTTTGTCAAAATTTTCTTCTACAACACGTTTCTTAACTTCTTTTTTCTGGTGTATACTTTTTAAAGATAATGAAGATGATCTTTTTAGTGCAGATTTTAGAACAGGTTTTTCTTCAGCAACCTTTAATTTAAGGTTATTGTTTAAATCAGTTGTTTTAACTATTTGTTTTTTAGGTGATAAAGATTGAAAAAAAGTAGCGGGAATTATATAGTTAGTTGACTTTTTTTTTTCTCCATCAAAAGTGATAGAGGCAATTTGCATTAAAGTAAGTTCTACCAGCAACCGTTGGTTTTTACTCGCTCTATAACTTAAGTCACATTCATTTGCTTTATCAATAGCCTGCATTAAAAAAGGAATATTTGCCTTAGTTGCTTGTTCTAAATACTTCTTTTTAGTAGTATCACCAACTTCTAATAAAGCAACAGTGGCTTTATCTTTTGCTACCAATAAATCTCTAAAATGACTTGCTAAACCATTTATAAAATGATGCCCTTCAAAACCTTTGCTTAAAATAGTATTAAAAGCATTTAAAACATCAGGAATTTTATTTTCTAACAATAAACTTGTCATGTTAAAATACGTTTCATAATCTAAAACGTTCAAGTTTTCTGTTACAGCCTCTCTAGTTAATTCTTTACCAGAAAAGCTTACAACTCTATCAAAAATAGATAAGGCATCTCTCATTGCTCCATCTGCTTTCTGAGCTATAATGTGCAAAGCATCATCATCTGCTGTAATATTTTCTTTCTCACTAATTCTATTTAAATAGTTTTTGGCATCTAAAACACCAATTCTTTTAAAATCAAAAATTTGACAACGAGATAATATTGTAGGAATAATTTTGTGTTTCTCAGTGGTTGCTAAAATAAAAATAGCATGAGCAGGTGGTTCTTCTAATGTTTTTAAGAACGCGTTAAAAGCAGCTTGAGAAAGCATGTGTACCTCATCAATAATATATACTTTATACTTACCAGTTTGTGGTGGTATACGAACTTGGTCTGTTAGACTTCTTATATCATCTACAGAATTGTTAGAAGCAGCATCCAATTCAAAAATGTTAAAAGCAAAATCTTCATCTTCAGAACTTTCTACTTCTTGCTGATTTATTCTCTTAGCTAAAATTCTTGCACACGATGTTTTTCCAACTCCTCTAGGACCTGTAAATAACAAAGCTTGTGCTAAATGATTGTTTTTTATAGCATTCTCTAATGTATTCGTTATGGCTTGTTGTCCAACAACGTCCTCAAAGTTTTGAGGCCTATACTTACGTGCAGAAACTATAAAATGCTCCATGAATTTGTCTAATTTTATTAACAAAAGTAACTATCTAATCCGTTTTTTACAATAAGGTTTCTTAACAATATGCTAAAGTTGTAAACAAACTGTATGAACCTTCAGGTTTTAACGACTATTTTTGTAATTCGATTTTTTTATCGAGTTAAAAGTTCAGAAATTTGTACCAAGAATTTTTAGTTTGTTCTTGGTGCAAGTTTTAATTTAAAAAAAGAATTTAATCATATGAAATTTTACAAAGTATTTTTTTCAGTTGCATTTTCCTTATTACTTTTTTCTTGCCTAGGTTTTTCTAAAAAAGATTCCAAAACCAACAATAGTGGTAAGATTACTAAAAATTACATGCCTCCTAAAGATACAAAAGTTGCTTATTTTGCAAGTGGATGTTTTTGGTGTGTAGAAGCTATTTTTGAGAGTGTAGAAGGAGTAGAAGAGGCTATTTCTGGTTATGCAGGTGGACATACTAAAAATCCAACATATGAAAGTAGTAATACAGGTAAAACTGGTCATGCAGAATCAGTTGCTGTATATTATAATCCAGATTTGGTTTCTTTTGAAACTTTAGTAACTGTATTTTTTGGTTCTCATAATCCTACTACTATAAATGGACAGCATCCAGATTATGGATCTCAATATAGGTCTATCGCCTTTTATAGCACAGATGAAGAAAAACAAATAATTGAAACAAAAATTGACGAACTAAATAAATCTACCTATAACAATCAAATTGTGACTCAAGTTACTAAGCACACTAAGTTTTATGAGGCTGAGGAATATCATCAAAATTTTGAAAAAAGAAATCCAAATCAGCCTTATATTAAAGCGGTCTCTGTGCCTAGATTGAATAAATTTAAAAAGAGGTTTCCTGAGTTATTAAAAAAGGGAAGTCACTAAATATACCTTGGCAATATTATTGTTTGCTAAAAATCATGCAATGTTGCCAAGGTAAATTACCTATATTTTTATCTAGCTTAAAACCAGCAGCTTCTAGTTCTTTAATAGCTTGCTTTTCACTCATTTTATGAATGGTTTTAATGGGTACAAACGTATCTTCCATTCTGTATTCTATCAAATAGATTTTTCCATCCGATTTTAAAGCTTTTTTAATGGATAAAATCATTTCTTTAGGATAACTAAATTCATGATAAACATCTACCATTAAAACTTTATCGAATGTGTTTTCGGGTAAGTTTACCGATTTTTTATCTCCTTGAACAAGTTCTATGTTGGTATATTTTTCAAACTTCGGATTTCTTAAAATAGCATTCAACATTTCTGTCTGAATATCTATAGCATATACAGCACCTTCATAATTTAAAGGTGCCATTTTAAAAACATGATAACCTGAACCAGCACCAATATCTGCAATGACGTCAGTCGTTTTTATATTCATATTTTTAATTAACTTAGACGTATTCTCCTCTTTTTCACGAGAAGAACGTTCTAACCAATTAATACCTTCATAACCCATTACATAAGCAATTTCTCTACCTAAATACCATTTTCCAATGCCATTAAAATCACCTTTTTTGTAAGTATAATCTTTATTTTGGTTCTCTTCAACTTGCCCAAAACTTGAAAAAGTTCCACCAATTGATAAAAAGCAAAGCAATGTGATTGAATAGAATTTTTTCATGAATTATAAATTATAATGAGTTTACAAAATCGGTAAATACTTTTTTATGTAATTCTAAATCTAAATTTGGTGATAAAGAAGCACGAACAATATAGTCTTTGTCTCCTTCTTTGGTTGTACCTTGGGTAGAAGTAGCAGGAATTGTCCAATAACAACCTTTTAATTGACCATAACTAACACAGAATTTACTTTCTTTAGGAATTTCTGTAATCATTAAATTAATCAATTTTAAATTCAATTCTCTTTTATAGGCTTCTTTTTCTGCTGCTGAATTTCCTTTTGTTGGTAAATCTAGAGAGAAAACAGAAGGAGTGAAACCTTGCTCTGCTAATTCTTCAGAAACAAAATTAATTTTCGCATTTGGAAGTACAGTTTCTATAAAGGTTACAAACTCCCTAGTATTTTTATATGCTTCAGATATTCTAGAAACCATACTAGGTAATAGTTCATCTAAAATATCATATTGTTGCTTTGTAGCTTCATTATCACACAACGTTAAATGATGCTCAATTTTCTGCATCACATCTTTTGCTTTATCATTAGAAACACAATAGCCAGCTGTACATTTTCCTCCACTTGGAAATTTAGAGCCACTTGCATAAGAAATACTTCTGCACGTAGATAAAATTTCTCCTTCGCCTAAAAACTGATAATTAGGGCAAAAAGTTTGATCTAATATAAAAAGAGCATCAATGGCAACTTCTCCAGAACTAGTTTTACGCTCTTTAGTTAAAACTGATTTTAAATCATCAAGGTTTGGAACTTCAACCCTTGGATTTGTAGGGATTTCTGCTATAATATAAGGCACAGCATTTTCTTTAGCAATTTCATCTAAAATACGATCTATACTAGAAACCATATCATTTTCTCCATCTACAGGTAAATCTACTACCTCAATATTTGGGTCTAAGGCAGCAACTCTTCTTGCTTGGTCATTTGTGCCTCCATAACAATTTGGAGGAACAATAAATTTTATGGCTTTATTTTTATGATTTTGCTTGGCATCATCTACTAAGCCCATAATAATTGCATATTGAATAGACAAACCACTAGAACCAACTAAAGGCGTAGTTTTTGTACCTGTAATTTTTTTAATAATTTTCTGAACATCCTTTTTAGAATTACTATTTGTAGTAATTTTATTTTGATCAGTATTACCTAAAAACTTGTTTAGTGCTAGAAGTGAATTTAGAGGTGTCATTGCAACACTTTCTCTTCTTCTTACATGTTGAATTTCTGAAGTATAAGTTTTGTTCTGCTCTCCATTTACTAATAAAACACTACCTAAATTAGTATAGGTATTTACATAAAAATCTATATTTTTATTCAAATTAAATGCTCTGAATTCCTCTTTATCAGAAATAAAAATGTTACTGTTAGCTGATCCTTTTATCTCACTTTCATCTTTGATAAGATTAGTTGTGAAATTATAACCATAAACCTTACTTAATGTATCAAAATCAATTGAATTGTATTTTGAGTTGGTATAGTTAATAGTAGTGTTTTTATTTTCTAATAGATTTTTTCTTAATACTGCTAGAATAGGCATTGTAATAGATGAAAAACTGATTACTTCATCTGGATGTAAATCATTAAACTTACTTAAAACCCATTCTAAAACACAAGATAAAGGGTGCCCTAAACGTATATAATCATAGGCTGTAGGTAAGTTGGCTAATACTTCTACAGTTGTATTATTTTTAAGGTAAAGTGCTTCGAATTGTGCTAAAAATTCACTTTTAGCAAGAGATTCATTATAAATATCAAGCCTATGTGTGGTTAAATTTACCCAATCTTTAGGCATATTATGTACAACTTGAGCTATAAATTCTTTTATATTTTGATGTGTCATAAGTTTAAAAACTTCTTTAGAATATGAACCCTATTCTAAAAATGATAAAAATAGTTTCGTATTCATTTTCATACAAAACTATATACTTTGTGGTCGAAAACCAACCAAAATAATTACAAATTTAATAATCTTTTTGCAGCATTAAATGGAGTTGTTTTTCCATTTTTAAGATTTATAATTTCTTTTGTTAACTCACTGTTTATAGTAGGATTGTTATAGAAATTATCCTTTAGTTGTTGGTTAATAGTAGAAAGTAACCAAAACGTATTTTGCTCGTTTCTTTTTTCGTTAAAATAATTATTACTTTTAGTAAGTTTTACATACTCTGCAATCATTTCATCTACCTTATCTATGTTTAAATTTTGCAAAGCACTTGCTGTTAAAACCTTAGGTTGCCATTTACTATCTTTTAAAGGATACAAATGTAAAGCTCTATTAAATTCAACTTTAGCAATATTGGCATTTTTAGCATTATCACCATCAGCCTTATTAATAACAATGGCATCAGCCATTTCTATAATTCCTCTTTTAATTCCCTGTAATTCATCTCCTGCACCAGCTAATTTTAGTAACAAGAAGAAATCTACCATAGAATGAACCACAGTCTCTGACTGACCAACGCCAACAGTTTCAATGATAATCGTATTAAAACCAGCTGCTTCACATAAGATTATAGATTCTCTTGTTTTTTGAGCAACACCTCCTAAAGAAGTTCCTGAAGGTGAAGGTCTAATAAACGCATTTTTATCTGTGACCAATTGTTCCATTCTAGTCTTATCACCTAAAATAGAGCCCTTATTTATAGAACTACTTGGGTCTACAGCCAATACAGCCACCTTATTTCCTTTACTAGTTAAATGTTTACCAAAAGCTTCTATAAATGTACTCTTACCAACACCAGGTACACCTGTAACACCTATTCTTACAGAGTTATTTGCATGGGGTAAACATCTTTCTAGAATCTCGTTTGCTTTCTTTTGATGATTAGCATTTGTGCTTTCTACTAAAGTAATGGCTTTACTTAATAAAGTTATATTTCCTTTTAGAATTTGAGTAACATATTCATCAACAGAATTTCTTTTAGTTCTATTGATTTTAATTTTTTCTGCACTAGAAATATTGGTAATTTCTGGCTTAGAAATCCCCTCTTTTTCTTGTAATGCAGATTGTTTTTTATTCATTGTAAAAGCTAATATGTAAATTTAAAGATAAATTTTAGAACGTTTTGCAACAACCTTAAAATCATTACTTAAAATTATATTTTTTTAAAGCAATTATATAATTTTATTGATATTGTATATGTTTATTTTAAAAGTAAAAGAGATGATTTAAATTCTTTAAACTTTTTTAACTAAGCTTCACTTTTCTTAAATTAAATTTTAATCTATCATCAGTTGTGAAAATTTCTTGAAATCTGAGCAGATAAATTAAAAATTTATATTTTCAATTTTTAACAAAAACTTCTAACAAATTCCATTTCGCTATTCTTCTCAAAGTGCCTATCTTTATGCCCTATAAATAGTCACTTATTTTAATGGAACTTTATAAAGAAAATCAGCTTAAAATATACAATTCTCTATCTAAATCTAAAGAGGGTTTTAAACCAATTACTGAAGGTTATGTAGGTATGTATGTCTGTGGACCAACAGTTTATAGCAATGCACATTTAGGTAACGTAAGAACATTTATGTTTTTTGATGTTGTATATCGTTACTTACTACATTTAGGTTATAAAGTTCGTTATGTACGTAATATTACAGATGCAGGTCATTTAGAAAACGATGCAGAAGAAGGAGAAGATAAAATTACCAAAAAAGCACGTTTAGAAGAGATAGAGCCTATGGAGGTTGTGCAGAAATACACAGTAGACTTTCATAATGTTTTAGAAAATTACAATTTTTTACCACCAAGTATAGAGCCAACTGCAACAGGTCATATTGTAGAACAGATAGAAATGATTAAGGAAATCATGGAAAAAGGTTTTGCTTACGAAGTAAATGGTTCTGTGTATTTTGATGTGCACGAATACAATAAAAAAGAAAATTATGGAATTCTTTCTGGTAGAAAAGTAGAAGATTTAATACACAATACTAGAACTTTAGATGGGCAATCAGATAAGAAAAATCCACAAGATTTTGCACTTTGGAAAAAAGCTGATGACAGACATATTATGAGATGGCCTTCACCTTGGAGTGATGGTTTTCCTGGTTGGCACTTAGAATGTTCTGTAATGAGTACAAAATATTTAGGTGAAAGTTTTGATATTCATGGAGGAGGAATGGATTTGAAGTTTCCTCATCATGAGTGTGAAATTGCACAATCTAAAACGTGTTCTGGTGTAAAACCTGTAAACTATTGGATGCATACAAATATGCTTTCTTTAAATGGTCAAAGAATGGCTAAATCAACAGGAAATTATATTTTGCCCAATCAAATTTTAACAGGTGAGAATACTATTTTACCAAAAGCATTTTCTGCTTCTGTAGTGCGTTTCTTTAATATGCAAGCAAATTATAGAAGTATTTTAGATTTTTCTGGTGATGCTTTAGAAGCTTCAGAAAAAGGATATGCTAAATTAATGGAAGCTGTTGCTTATTTAGATAAAATTGAAGCAGGCAATTCATCTTCATTTGATGTAGAAAGTTGGAAAAATGATTGTTATGCTGCAATGAATGACGATTTTAATACACCTATTTTAATTTCGCATTTGTTTGAGGCAGTAAAATTAATTAATCAAATAAAAGAAGGTAAAGGTTCTTTAACTAAAACTGACTTAGACGTATTAAAAAATACTATAAATGCATTTGTTTTTGATGTTTTAGGCTTAATGAGTGAAGATTCTCAAGACAATACAGATAAAATTAAAGGTGTTGTAGAATTGTTGATTAAATTAAGAAAAGAAGCAAGAGAGAATAAAGATTGGGCTTTATCTGACCAAATTAGAGATGAATTGGTTGAGTTAGGGATTCAGTTAAAAGACGGTAAAGAAGGCACTACATTTTCTATAAATTAAAATACAACCGTAATTTTAAATTATGATTTACGTATAAATAGTTGAAAAAAATACTTTCATATCCGTTTATTTTGCTTGTTCGTTTTTACCAAACAGCAATTTCACCATTTACACCAGCAATCTGCAGGTATAATCCAACTTGTTCTCATTACACTATAGAAGCTTTGCAAAAACATGGCTTATTTTCTGGAGGTTGGTTATCTTTGAAACGAATTTTTAGTTGTCATCCTTGGGGAGGTTCAGGTTATGATCCTGTACCAGAACAATTAGATAAAAAATAATTTACAATTATATAAAATTTTTATATGAATTTTTTAGCAATAGAGTGGAATCCTTCTTTAGGAATAGATTTAGGTTTCTTTACGATCAGATGGTATAGTCTAATGTTTGTAGCCTCTTTTTTATTAGGATTACATTTTATGAAGAAAGTTTTTAAAAATGATCAAATTCCTTTAGAAAAATTAGATACATTATTTATGTATGTATTCATATCGATGTTAGTTGGTATGCGATTGGGAGATGTGTTTTTCTATAGTTGGGATTATTATCAAAACCATTTATTAGAGATAATTATTCCATTTAAGCAAGTAAATGGAACTTGGAAATTTACAGGTTTTACTGGTTTTGCAAGTCATGGAGCTGCAATTTCTATAATTTTAGCCATGTATTTTTACGCTAAAAAACATTTAGAAAAGCCTTGGTTATTTATTTTAGATAGATTAGCAATAATGGTTGCTTTAGCAGGTTTCTTTATAAGGACAGGTAACTTTTTTAATTCAGAGATTTATGGTAAAGCTACTAATTCTGATTTTGGAGTTATTTTTAAAGCCAATGGAGAGGCTTTTGCAAGACACCCAACACAATTATACGAAGCATTTAGCTACCTAGTATTATTTTCTATCCTTTGGTATACATATTGGAAAACAGATAAGAAAAAACAGATAGGTTTTTTATTTGGTGTTTTTATGGTGGTACTTTGGTCTTTACGTTTTTGTATTGAATTTTTAAAGGAAGCGCAAATAGATAGTAGAGAAGACTGGGTATTTAACTCTTTAAATACAGGGCAAGTATTAAGTATTCCTTTAATAATAATTGGTATTTGGTTAATTTTTAGAAAAACCAAAAACACTGAAATAAAATAGCATTATGTTCAAAAAATTAAAAGATAGATGGGGTTTAGAGAGTAATTGGGCCATCCTTGCTATTTTAGTTGTATTTGCCATTAATGGTTCATTTGCAGCTTGGGTTGCAAAACCTATCACAAATTTATTAGGCCTAAGTCCAGAAACAATTTCTGCTTATTTATATTGGCCTTTACGAATTTTATTAATTTTTCCAGTTTATCAGCTTACACTTCCAATAGTGGGTTGGGTATTTGGACAATTTAAATTCTTTTGGGCTTTTGAGAAAAAGTTTTTATCAAGACTAGGTTTAGATTTTCTTTTTAAGAAAGAAGATTAAATATCTATAATCTCAGTTTCTTTGTTTTTGTTTTCTTTCTTAATTACGTATTTGTAAAACCAAATAATAGTAAATGTTGGTATACTATCAGAAAACGGAATGATTTCTTCCAAGAAACTAATGATACCAGCAGCTTTACCTAAATTTCCTTTGTACATTCTAGTCATTAAATAGCCAGATATTGGTGCCCATATTAAATCGAAAGGGAGTATAGTACCCATACCTATTGCATCAAATAGAATACTTAAAATTAATTTTTTATATTTTTTGTTCATACCTTGTTATGTTCAAAGTTCTTGCCAAAATTAATTTTATTCATAATAGCATATTTGTTAAAAGTAATTAATCATAATGGATTTTAAAAAATTTACAAATCAAATAACTGAATTAAAAAAAATAGAATTGGGTGGTTTAGAAGCAAAGTTTAAACTTGCACCAAAACTTAGATTAAAATATGATAAGCAAAAAATAAATGCAAATAATCCAAAAATAGCAGCTGTTTTAGCATTATTTTATCCTAATAAAAATAACGAAACTTCTATTTTATTAACACAGAGAGCTAGTTACAAAGGAACGCATTCATCTCAAATAAGTTTTCCAGGAGGTAAAGTTGAGAAGAATGACAAAAGTTTAGCTCAAACAGCTTTAAGAGAGACGTTTGAGGAAGTAGGAGTTCTACAAAATTCTGTTGAAATTATAAGAGAAATAACCACAGTTTACATTCCGCCTAGTAATTTTTTAGCAACACCCTTTATTGCATTTACACTTCATATTCCAACCTTTAAAACTAACCATGAGGTAACTGAAATTATTGAAATTACATTAAAAGAGTTACTTTCTGATGATAACATTATTTCTGTAACTAAGAATACTTCTTATATGAAAGCGACAAAAGTTCCTGCTTTTTCTATTCGAAATAAGATTATTTGGGGAGCTACAGGTATGATGCTTTCAGAAATTAAAGATTTATTAAAGGCGGTTAATTAAAGAATTGTTTTGTAAATTTACCAACTTATAAATTATTTTTTAATGCCAATACTTAAAAGAAATCCCTTTGGTCATCTTTTATTTTTTAAAAAAATGATTATTCGAATTTTTGGTATCATTTCTCATGGGAGGTACCGAAAATTTAATAATTTGCAGATAGAAGGTTCAGAAATATTGAGAAACTTGCCAGAAAAGAACGTGCTCTTTATTTCTAATCATCAAACTTATTTTGCTGATGTAGCTGCCATGTTTCATGTATTCAATGCCTCTTTAAGTGGTAGAGAAGATTCTATAAAAAATATAGGGTATATCTGGCATCCAAAATTAAATATTTATTTTGTAGCTGCTGGTGAAACTATGAAATCCGGAATTTTACCAAAACTTTTTGCATATGCAGGTTCTGTCTCTATTGATAGAACATGGAGAAGTGGGGGTAAAGATGTTAAAAGACAAGTAAAAAACTCAGATATTTCTAATATTGGTAAAGCCATCGAAGATGGTTGGGTTATTACATTTCCTCAAGGAACTACAACGCCATTTAAACCAATTAGAAGAGGAACAGCACATATAATAAAGACTTTTAAACCTGTTGTAGTACCAATTGTTATAGATGGTTTTAGAAGATCCTTTGATAAAAAAGGATTAAGCATTAAAAGGAAGAACGTTTTACAATCTATGGTGATTAAAGAGCCGTTAAAAATTGATTACGATAATGAAGAAATTGCTGATATTGTTACAAAGATTGAGTATGCAATAGAGCAACATCCTTCATTTTTAAAAGTGCTTTCTCCAGAAGAATCAGAAAAATATTTAAAAACAGAAGAGGAGCTGAATAAGAAAAGAACTTTTTGGAAATCGTAATTTTTTAACAACATAAAAAAAAGCTTCACAATTTGTGAAGCTTTTTTTATGCCCAAAATTTGTTGTTATTTTGCAGGTAATATTTTACCTATACACTCACCAAAACCAATTCTTACTTTATCGTTTTTACAATGAGCTCTCATTATTACAGTATCATTGTCGTTTATAAATTTACGAGTAGAACCATCCTTTAAAATGATAGGATTTTGACCTTTCCAAGTCAATTCTAACATAGAACCGAAACTATCTTTAGTAGGTCCAGAAATAGTTCCAGAACCCATCATATCTCCTGCTTCAACAGGGCAACCATTTACTGTATGATGCGCTAACTGCTGAGCCATTGTCCAATACATATATTTAAAGTTAGAATTTGCAACTACAGTTTCTTCACCTTTTTCTGGTTGAATACCAACTTGTAAATGAATATCATAGCTTCCTTTTTCCTCTTGCTTTAGGTAAGGTAAAGGTTCTTGAACTTGTTTTGGGTTGTCTGTTCTAAAAGGCTCTAAGGCATCTAAAGTAACAATCCAAGGTGATATTGTTGAAGCAAAGTTTTTACCTAAGAAAGGCCCTAAAGGAACATATTCCCAAGCTTGTATATCTCTTGCAGACCAATCATTAAATTGTACCAAACCAAATATATATTCTTCTGCTTCTTCAATAGGAATTCTATCTCCTAAAACATTAGCATCTGTTGTAATAAAAGCCATTTCTAATTCAAAATCTACTAATTTAGAAGGACCAAATCCTGGTGTATTTGTTCCTTCTGCAGGTTTTGTCTGTCCATGAGGTCTTCTAATTGGTGTTCCAGATGGTATAATAGATGAACTACGTCCATGATAACCAATAGGTATATGTAACCAGTTAGGTAACAAAGCATTTTCTGGATCTCTAAACAAAGAACCCACATTTGTTGCGTGCTCTTTACTAGCATAAAAATCAGTATAATCGCCAACTGAAACCGGTAATAACATTTCTACCTCATCCATTCTAAAGATAATTTTATCTTTATGTATTGCATTGTCTCTTAAAGAACCGTTAGTAACGTCAAAAACATCTGCTATTCTATTTCTTACAAGGCGCCATGTTTTTCTTCCATCCGCAATAAAATCATTTAAGTTATCTTGTAAGAACATATCATCGGTTAATGGAATACCTTCAAAGTAACCCAATTGATGAAATGCACCTAAATCGATTGCAAAGTTTCCAATTCTACTCCCAATTGTAATAATATCATCTCTAGTTATGAATACACCAAAAGGAATATTTTGTATTGGAAAATCTGAATTTTCATCAACTTTTAACCAAGATTTTCTTTTTGGATTATTTGCAGTTATAATCATTTTATCTAATTTTCAATTTATTCAAACCTACATATTTTTTTATCATTTTTAAACAAAAAAATCTTAAAAAATAAAATTTTATGAGGACATTAATACATTTATCATAATTATTGATAACTTGTTAAAAACATGGAAGGAAACCTTTTTTTAAGATAGCATTTTTAATTATTTTTGTTAATATATAAAATATAGCAAAATGCAAATAGATAATCAAATTTTTGACCTTATTCAAGAAGAAAAGGAAAGACAATTAAATGGTTTAGAATTAATAGCTTCAGAAAATTTTGTAAGTGACCAAGTGATGCAAGCACAGGGGTCTATTTTAACCAATAAATATGCTGAAGGCTATCCTGGAAAAAGATATTATGGAGGTTGTGAAATCGTAGATATTATAGAGCAAATTGCTATAGATAGAGCTAAGGAATTATTCGGAGCTCAATATGTTAACGTTCAACCTCATTCAGGTTCTCAGGCAAATACAGCAGTGTTTGCTGCTCTTTTAAAGCCAGGAGATAAAATTTTAGGTTTCGACTTATCTCATGGAGGGCATTTAACCCACGGTTCCCCAGTAAATTTTTCTGGTAAATTATATAAACCCTCTTTTTATGGTGTAGAAAAAGAAACTGGTGTGTTAGATTATGATAAAATTCAAGAAATAGCTACAGCTGAATTACCAAATCTAATTATTGCTGGTGCCTCTGCATATTCTAGAGATATTGATTTTAAACGCTTTAGAAAAATTGCAGATTCTGTTGGTGCACTTTTAATGGCAGATATTTCACATCCTGCAGGGATGATTGCTAAAGGTATTTTAAACGATCCTATACCTCATTGTCATGTAGTAACTTCTACTACACACAAAACATTAAGAGGTCCTAGGGGAGGAATTATAATGGTAGGTAAAGATTTTGAAAATCCATTCGGAGAGACCTTAAAAAGTGGAAAACCTAAAATGATTTCTACGTTACTTAATTCAGCTGTTTTTCCTGGAAATCAAGGAGGACCGTTAGAACATGTTATTGCAGCTAAAGCTATTGCCTTTGGTGAGGCTTTAACAGACGAATTTTTAGAATATCAAATTCAAGTAAAGGAAAATGCTGCAGCTATGGCTAAGGCATTTGTTGCTAAAGGTTACAATTTAATTTCTGGAGGTACAGATAATCACTGTATGCTTATTGATTTAAGGAATAAAAATATTTCTGGAAAAGATGCAGAAATTGCTTTAGGTAAAGCAGACATTACTGTTAATAAAAATATGGTTCCTTTTGATGATAAAAGCCCTTTTGTAACTTCTGGTATTCGAGTTGGAACTCCAGCAATTACAACACGTGGCTTAAAAACAAAAGATATGATTGCTGTTGTTGATTTTATAGACGAAGCCATACAAAATGCAGCTAATGACGAAGCACTTCACGAAATAGGAGAACGTGTTGCAGAAATGATGGGATCTAGAAGATTATTTGTAATGTAATTAGATTTATTGTTATTTATAAAAAAAGCACCAAGTTAATCTTGGTGCTTTTTTATTTCATTTAAATGTTTTGTAAATAAAAATTTAATAACTACTTACGCACACTTAAATGTTTTTTTTATTCTTCTAATTGTGCTCTATTTATGATATTTTCTGGTATAGACTTCTTAGCTTTTGCACCCATTTTCTTTAATTTCTCTACACTTGTAATAAGGTTTCCTCTACCATCAAAAAGCTTATTCATGGCATTTGAATACTCTTTTTTACTATCATCTATTCTTTTTCCAATTCCAACTAAATCTGCTAACAGACCTTGAAATTTGTCGTAAAGTGCTCCTGCTTGCCTAGCAATTTCTATCGCGTTCTTTTGTTGCTTTTCATTATTCCACATTGAGTCTATAGTTCTTAAAGTAGCTAATAGTGTAGAAGGTGTAACAATAACAATGTTTTTTTCAAAAGCTTTATTGTATAAATGATTATCTGCATTTAAAGCTACTGCAAATGCAGGTTCAATAGGAATAAAGAGTAACACAAAATCTGGAGATTCTATTTGATAAAGGTCTTCATATTTCTTGTCAGATAGTTGCTCTATATGTCTTTTTAATGAGTTTAAGTGCTCTTTTAGATATTGGTTTTTTAAGGAATCTTCTTCCTCATTTATGTATCTTTCATAGGCAATTAATGAAACTTTTGAATCTACAATCATTTTTTTGTTATCTGGTAACTGTATTACAACATCTGGCAATAACCTTTTACCTTCATCTGTTGTAAAACTTTGTTGAATAAAATATTCTCTGTCTTTTTCTAAGCCTGATTTTTCTAAGACACGTTCTAAAACTAATTCGCCCCAATTTCCTTGCATTTTAGAGTCTCCTTTTAGAGCTTTAGTAAGATTAATAGTGTCTTTACTCATCTGTGCATTCAGTTCCTTTAAATGCTCTAGTTGTGTTTTTAATGCAGACTGAAAGCCAGCTCTTTTTTCGTCACTATCTGTAACTTTTTTTTCAAAGGTTTGGATTTTTTTTTCTAAAGGTTCTAAAATGTTTTTAATATTTTCTTTATTCTGATCTGTGAATTTTATTGATTTTTCTTCTAAAATTTTGTTTGCCAAGACTTCAAAATCGTTGGTGAATTTCTTTTGTAAATTTTCTACTTCATTTTTATGTTCGACTAGTGTTTTTTGTAAATATTTAATTTCTGAGTCTTGCGTACTGTTTTTTTGAAGTAAGCTTTCTTTTTGTAACTGATATTCCTTTATTTGTTTTTGACTTTCTTTTGTATTAATCTCATTTATTTCTTTGGCTTGTTGTAATAAAATAATGCGTTCTTCAAAAGTTGATTTTTCTTTTTCTAAACTTGTCTTTTCTTTTTCAAAATTAATATTTGCTAGTAATTTACCAACATATAGCCCTATAAGGCTAAAAATCAGTGCAATTAAAAAGTATGTTATTAATTCTATCATTCTATCAATTTTAGTTCTTAAATTTAACACTTTTAAAATAGAATGAAAAGATTTTCAAAATTTATATTCTTTACTGTCTTAGGTTGGCAAATACAAGGCTCTTTTCCAAAAGACCTTAAAAAATACGTCGTTATTGCAGCACCGCACACTAGTTGGTTAGATTTTCCGATTGCTATCTTAACTAGATTATGTACTGGTGCTATGATTCATTTTATAGGAAAAGCTTCATTGTTTAAAGGGCCTTTTGGTTTTGTTTTTAGAGCTTTAGGAGGAACGCCAGTAAATAGAGATAAAAATAATGACATGGTTTCAGCTATTATTACTATGTTTAATGATAGAGAGGAATTTAAATTAGGCTTGTCTCCTGAGGGTACAAGGCAAAAAGTTAAAGAATGGAAAACGGGATTTTATTATATTGCTAAGGGAGCGAATGTTCCTATAGTAATGGCAATTTTAGATTTTGAAAATAAAAAAGTAAAATTATCACTCCCTTATTATACAACAGATAACAAAGAGAGCGATTTTAAATTTTTTAGAGACTATTTTGTAAATGTAAAAGGTAAAAAACCTGAATTATCTTAGTTTTTACTTCTAATATTTAGAAGAAATTTTTTGAAAATTACTTTTTTAAATAATTTAATGCATTTTTATTAGCAACTCCAACAATTACTTCAACAGCTTTACACATAGATTCAGCAGGTATATATTCAAATGGACCATGAAAGTTATGTCCTCCAGCAAAAATATTTGGACATGGCAAACCTTTATAAGAAAGTTGAGAACCATCCGTACCTCCTCTAATTGGTTTAATTAACGGTTTTATACCAATTTCTCTCATAACTTCTTCTACTAGTGTTACAATATGCTTAACAGGGGTTATTTTTTTCTTCATATTGTAATATTGATCTTTGAGTTCGACAGTCACGCAATTATGATGGTATTTTTCATTGATAGATTGTACTATTTTTTCAATTAATTTCTTTCTTTTTTCAAATCGATCATAGTCATGGTCTCTTATAATATACTCTAAAGTAGTTTTTTCTACATTTCCTTTTACATCATGCAGGTGAAAAAAACCTTCATAATTTTCTGTTTGTTCAGGAACTTCTTTACTAGGTAAACTAGTAATAAATTCATTAGCAATCAAAAGGGAGTTTATCATTTTGTTTTTTGCATACCCTGGATGAACAATTTTTCCTTGAAAATAAATTTTTGCACTTGCAGCATTAAAGTTCTCGTATTCTAATTCTCCAATTTGACTTCCATCCATTGTATAAGCCCAATCTGCACCAAATTTATCTACATCAAATAAATGTGCTCCTTTACCTACTTCCTCGTCTGGTGTAAAACAGATTCTAATTTTACCATGTTTTATATGCGGATTTTTTATTAAATACTCCATGGCTGAGACAATTTCTGTAATTCCTGCTTTGTCATCAGCACCTAAAAGTGTAGTTCCGTCTGTTGTAATTATAGTTTGCCCTTTGTATTGTAATAAATCATTAAAATAGCTAGGAGATAGAATGATGTTTTTTTCTTTATTTAAAACAATATCCTTTCCGTCGTAATTTCTTATAATTTGTGGTTTTACATTTGCACCAGTAAAATCTGGGCTAGTATCTAAATGAGAAATAAAACCAATTGTTGGTGTTTTATAAGCTAAATTACTTGGTAGTGTTGCCATAAGGTAGCAATTGTCATCTAAATAAACATCTGATAATCCAATTTTTAATAATTCATCTTTTAAAACTCTAGCCAAATTCCATTGTTTTTTCGTACTTGGAAACTTAGGGTTGTTTGGATCAGATTCAGTATCTATTGTAATATATTTTATAAAACGTTTTGTTATATTTTCTATCTCTATCATTTAATATCTTTATTTTCTATTTAAAAGTAATTGTTTTGTAAACTGACTTTCAAAAAGACTTATTTTAATGCCATTTTTCCAATTTTATTAGCACCACTTAACCAAGCTGTATTTTTATCTGTAAATGTTATTGCATAAAAACCTTTGCTAGAAACATTAACCCAACTTTTTCCTCCGTTATTAGAAAAAGATATTCCAGTTTTACCAACTGCAAAAATCTCTTTCCCATCAGTATCAGGAACATACTGTACAGCACTTTTATAATTTGGATTTCTTTCATTAGAAACTAATTGCCAACTTTCTCCTCCATCTTTAGTAATTGCTTTATTTGCTTTGTTACCTTTTGGTTCAGCGTAATTACCACCAATAATGATTCCACTTTTATCATCATAAAAATCAATTGAATAAATTCCTTGGGGACCATTACCATGTATTATTGGCGTATTGTACACTTGCCATGAATTTCCATAGTCACTAGATTTGAATATTCTTGCTTTTTTTCCGCCTGAAGCAATCCATACTGTACTACCTAAAGTTTTTATATTGGTGTTACTTGCCGCAAAAAAAGCTTCACCCTCCTCTAAAATTGGTAATTGAGAACATGGTGTTTTTTGCCAGGTTTCACCTCCGTTTTTTGTAGTTAAAATAGATGCACAATTTTCTGTAGCATCGCCAACAGCAATACCATGTATGTTATCCTCAAAAAAAGTAATTGCATCATAAAAAACATTTTCATGTTCTTCTTTATAAACTAAGCTAAATTTATCGCTGTATATTTTATACATTAGAGCTGGATTACCAATAGATAACACAAAATAATTTTCACCATTAAATGCAACACCTCTAAAATGTGGCAATAAGGTATCTGAATATACAATACTTTGAAGTTCTAAATCATTATTATTATAGGTTTTAAATCCAACATTTCCTCTAGAACCAGCATAAAAAACTTTTAGACTGTCTTTTGCATGAATTGCTCTGATACTTGAATTTATAACACTAAACTCCTCAATTTCAACCTCTGTCAATACTCTTGGTTTGTATTTTTGTTTGCAGCCAGATAAACAAATAAATGTGAATATAATTAGTGCTACTTCTTTCATTTTTGATATTTTTATACAACTAAAATAAACAAATCATTTAGAGTTCATGAAAAAAGCATTAGTTATTTCTGGAGGAGGAAGCAAAGGAGCATTTGCAGGGGGAGTTGCTCAATATTTAATGAACGAAGAGAATAGGAATTATGATTTATTTTTAGGAACATCAACAGGAAGCTTAATGGTTTCTCATTTAGCTTTAGACATGTTAGACGAGTTAAAAGATTTGTATACCAATGTAAATCAAAAAACAATTTTTAGTAACAATCCATTTAAAATAAAAAGAGTTGCTGGAGAAAAAGTAATAAGTATTAATCATTTTAATGTATTGCTTAACTTTTTAAATGGAAGAAAGACATTTGGTGAGAGTAAAAACTTACGAAAGTTGATAAGAAAACACGTTACTAGAGAGATGTTCAATGAAATTAAAGCAAAAAATAAAGAGATAGTAGTTACAGTATCTAACATTACAGCAAACCAAATTGAGTATAAGTCTAGCAATGAATGTTCTTATGAAGATTTTTTAGATTGGATTTGGAGTTCTTGTAATTATGCTCCTTTTATGAGCATTCTGGAAAAAAATAACCAACAATATGCAGATGGTGGTTTTGGTTCTTTAATACCAATAAGAGAAGCTATTTTAAGAGGTGCAACTGAGATTGATGCAATTATTTTAGAAACCGAAGTTAACCAGTTTAATAGGTTACCTGCAAAAAATCCGTTTTCACTATTATTTGATGTTTTTGATTTTATGCTTACACACGTAGAAAGACATAATATAACTATTGGTAAATTGGCAGCTAATAGTAAAGATGTAAAACTAAATTTGTATTATACACCTACAATTTTAACTACAAATTCTTTAGTTTTTGATCAAAAATTAATGCGCAAATGGTGGTCTTCTGGTTATGCATTTGCGAAAACTAAACAAGATGAGTTTATGAGTGAGTTTAGACCTGATGTTCTTACAGATAAAGAAATAGAAGACGGAGTTAAAAACTTAAAAAAATAAGTTTAGTTTATTTTAATAATAGAATTTTCAGAGATCATATTGTTACTTGCTGGTGATGCTAATTTTGAATTGTAAATTTCTTCAAACTTTATGATTTTTTCAGAATTTAATTTTCCTTTAGCGCCTGTTATAATATAAGTTAGCGTTCTTTCTAAAAGAGGTTCTGAAGGTTCCCCTAAAACACCTAAATTCCCTAAATTTTCTCTTAAATTTATTCCTAAAAGATCTATTCCAGGACTAATTCCATTAGGATAATTTTCATTGTCTTTATTTCTAATTTCCAAAACTAATGGTTGTAAAGCATAAGTATGGTTACTGTTAAAATTTGTTCCACTTTTTCTTAAATTATCTGAATCATATAACGTTAAAGAGCCAACCTGTTTTCCAACAGTTGTTGCACCTACTAATCGTACATCAATGTGAGTGCTTAATGCATTGATTACAAGTTCGGAAGCAGATGCAGTGGAGCCTGATGTAATGATAAATACTCTTTCTAACTCTAAACTATTAATTGCCTCCTTTGAAGTAGTAACTCCATTTTGATCTGTTGTTTTAATTAGGTCTGTAAAATTATTTATAAAAAGTTCAGGTGGATTTGCATTAATTATTTTTGAATTCCAAACTTCTTTAGAATACACTTCATCTTTAAATTGTCCTGTAATCATACTACCTAAATATGTAGCTGATCTTGTAGACCCTCCAGGATTATAACGTAAATCTAAAATTAAGTCAGTTATATTTTGTGCTTTAAATTCAGAAAAAACAGCATTTAGTTCACCATCAAAATTACTAGCAAATTGGTTGTACATTAAATAACCAATTTTTTGATTATTTTCTTCAAATGTTTTATGAATTGCAATTGGATTTTCTTGTAATTCAGTTTTTTGTAAAGTAATTAAATTACCATTCTCAATGGGGTTTCCATTATTGTAATCTGCAAGACCCAAAGTGTAAGTAGTACTTCCAAAAAGAAGAGTATTAAAATTAGTATCTGTTAATTGTTGGCCATTTACAGTTGTAAAAATTTGGCCTCTTTTCATATTTTTTAAGTCTGCATCTGAATTTGGAATAACATAGCGTACATAACCAAATACGTTACTATTATTGGTATTATTCCTTACCAAACCAAATTCTAATCCATTACTTAAATTTAAACCTTGAAAAGATTTTTCTAAAGCCAAATAGTCATCTACAATAATAGAGAATCTATCTTCGGGTCTATTTAATAAATTTTCGAAAACAGACTCAGGTTCAGAAAAACCTCTAAAATAGCTGTATAAATCGTTAAAATTTCCAAAACGATTATCATCTAAATCTGCAACATTTTCTTGCCAGTAATAGAAAACGTTTAATCCTTTCCAAATAAAATAATTAATATCGTCTTGTGTGTTTACTTCTAATGTATCTTCTAGTGGCGTTTTTTCGCAAGTAGCTAGTAAAAATATCTGTAGAATTAAAATGATTTTAAACTTTGATTTCATAACTTACTATTTTGCTAACAGGTATGTAGTTGTTAAACGATCTCTTTTATTATCTTTAAAGAGAAAACGCAATTTAAATCTTTTTCGTCTTTTTTTTATGAAGTTTGTAACAAAATAAATTGATAATCGTCTTAATTATGTAAACCCAATATACTTTAAAGTTAAATATTGGAATAAAAGATACTAATAATGAACCAATCTGACTTTTTAGCAGTTGTTTTACCGTTTAAAGATAAGGTTTTTAGACTAGCAAAACGTTTGTTAGTATCTAGAGAAGAAGCAGAAGATGCTACCCAAGAACTTATTTTTAAATTATGGAAAAACAAAAGTAAAATTGGGAATTATAAGAATGTAGAAGCTTTTGCAATGACCATGACTAAGAATTATTGTTATGATCGTTTAAAAAGTAAACAAGCAAGTAATTTAACATTAGTACATAGTAATTATAAAGAGAAAGAAACTTCTTTAGATAAGAAATTAGAATATCAAGACAGTGTAAACCAAGTGCATCAATTGATAGAGAAATTGCCAGAAAACCAAAAGATTATTATTCAACTTAGAGATGTTGAACAGTACGATTTTGATGAAATCTGTAAAATGGTAAATATGAAACCAACAGCAGTAAGAGTAGCATTATCTAGAGCAAGAAAAACAATAAGAGAAGAATTAACAAAAAAACACAACTATGGAGTTAGCTAACATAGAAAAATTATTAGAAAAGTACGATAATGCAGAAACTACTTTGCAAGAAGAAGTAGCCTTAAGAAACTATTTTACAGAAGGTAATGTAGCTCCACATTTGCAAGAGTATGCCTGTATGTTCGAACACTTTTCTAATACAAAAGAAGATACCTATAAAAGAACTATAAACTTAGTGTCTAAGAAGTCTAAAAAGTTGAACTTTAACTGGTTGTCTTTTGCAGCATCTTTAATGCTTTTATTTAGTGTATATTTTGGTAAACAAGAATATGATAGATATAGGGCAGTAAAAATTTATGCACAAGTAAGTAAAGGTTTGCAGTTGCTTTCTACAAATCTTAAAAAAGGCGAACAAGCAGTGGCACAATTGTATAAACACGAAAGTGTAGTAAATAAAGCATTAAAATAAAACCAAGTAAATTAATAGTAAAACCATGTAAACACAGAGATTATGAAAAAAATAGTAGTATTAATAGTATTTATACTAGCACCAATGTTAACGAGTGCACAATCTATCTTTGATAGTTTTGAAGAAATGGATGGCGTAGATATGGTTGTAGTTACCAAAGATGCATTTCAATTATTAAAGAAGTTTCAACCTAAAGATGCAAAGTCTGATGATAATGAAGTATTGCAAGCTTTTGAAATGATTAACGATTTAAATGAATTTAAAATGTTTTCTACAGACGATTTAGCAATTGCAGCTAAAATGGAGAAACTTGTAAATATGTCAATAAAAAAATCAAAGCTTACTGAGTTAATGAGAATTAAACAAGACGACTCACGTGTTAAAATTTATGTAAAAGCAACTTCAAATAAAGACTATGTAAGTGAAGTATTGATGTTTGTTAAAGGAATAGACAAAAAAACAAAAGGAATGTCTGAAGCAATGGTGATGTCTTTAACCGGTAATATAGACACTAATAAAATGTCTGAATTCACAGATAAGATTGTAAAAGAAAACAAGTAAAAACTTTAAAATATGTTGGGTGTAAAAGCCCAACTTTTAATTATAAAATATTCAAATGAAAAAATTAACCACAGTATTTTCTTTTCTATTTGTTGTATTACTAATAAGTTCTTGTAAAAATGATAAATCTTTACAGAACTATTTAGTAGATACTAGTGGTAAAGAAGGTTTCTATACAGGAGATATTCCTGTAAGTTCAGTATTATCTCCAAAAGCAGATGTATCTGAAGATGTAAAAGAAACTATGCAAAGCATTAAAAAAATTAACGTTGTTTTTTTACCTAAAACAGCAGCAAATGAAATCTCATACGAAACTGAGAAAGCCAAGTTAAAAGAAATCTTTAAAGATAATCAAGACTACAAGAGTTTAATGGCCATGAAATTAAAAGGTATGAATGTATCTGTTTTTTATTCTGGTAAAACAGAAGCTATAGATGAAATAGTAGCTTTTGGTTATGGAGACCAAAATGGAGTAGGGGTTATTCGTTTATTAGGTGATGATATGGATCCTTCTAAAGTTATAAAAATGTTGAGTAATGTAGAAATGGATCAAAATAGCCTTGGAAGTTTAGGTAACATTTTTAACGCGAATTAATTTAGTTTTTTCTCAAACTTTAGAAAGTAAGAGAGTCAAAATTTTAAAATTTTGACTCTCTTCTTTTTTGTATAATTAATTTAACTGAGCATTAACAGCTTCTACAAAGAGATTTACTATTTTTGAAGCTCAAAGAAAATATTTTATGAAGTTTTGCAATATATTTCTTTTAAACCTCTTTCTTTTTAGTGCGTCAATTGTAGCACAAACAACAACGTATAGAGCAGAAAAAGAAAAAAAGCACAATCTAATTCACACAAAATTAAACGTAGATTTTAATTTTGATGATAAAACTATGAATGGTGAAGCATGGATAACAGCTAAACCCCATTTTTACGCAACTAATACAATAGCTTTAGATGCAAATGCAATGCTTATTCATGAAGTTTCTTTGAATAACAAAGTACTTTCTTATGATTATAATGAGTATGTTTTAGAAATAGAATTGCCAAAAACATATACAAAAAACGAAGAATTTACCATTTATATAAAATATACAGCAAGACCGGAAAAAGTAAAAGATGAAGGAGTTAAAGCCATTACAGACGCAAAAGGTTTGTATTTTATAAATGCTGATGGTAAACAAAAGAATAAATCTATTCAAATTTGGACACAAGGTGAAACTCAAGCAAATTCTGCTTGGTTCCCCACAATAGATGCTCCAAATCAAAAGATGACTCAAGAGCTATTTATTACGGTGCCTAATAAATACCAAACATTATCTAATGGAACTTTGGTAAATCAAACTAAAAAAGGCAATAATAGGACAGATTATTGGAAGCAAGATAAAAAACATGCTCCTTATTTAGCTTTTATAGGGGTTGGAGAATTTGCAATCATAGAAGATAATTACAAAAACATTCCGGTAAATTATTATGTAGAAAAAGAATATGCGCCTTATGCTAAAGATATTTTTGGATTAACACCAGAAATGATTGGGTTCTTCTCAGAAAAGTTAGGTGTAGATTATCCTTGGGCTAAATACAGCCAAATTGTAGTTAAAGATTATGTTTCAGGAGCTATGGAGAATACAACTGCAGTGGTTCATGATGAGCAAGCTTATCAGAAGCCTGGGCAATTAATCGATAATAATTTACAAGAAAACAACATTGCCCATGAAATTTTTCATCATTGGTTTGGTAATTTAGTAACTTCAGAAAGCTGGTCTAACTTAACGTTAAACGAGTCTTTTGCTAATTACGGAGAGTATTTATGGAGAGCACATAAATATGGTAAAACTGACGCTGAAATGCATTACTATGAACAAGTAGAAGCGTATAAAAATGGTCAAAATCAAGATAAAAATTTAGTTCGTTTTACATATGATGAAAGAGAAGAATTGTTCGATTTAGTGAGTTATAATAAAGGTGGCGCAATTTTGCACATGCTTAGAACTTATTTAGGGGATGATGCTTTTTTTCAAGGATTAAAAATGTATTTAGAAACGTATAAATATGATACTGCAGAAGTACACCAATTACGTTTAATATTTGAGAAAATTACTGGTCAAGATTTAAATTGGTTTTTTAATCAGTGGTATTTTGGAGCCAACCATCCTAATATTGAAATTTCTTATGATTACAATACGTTAAGAAAAACAGTTACAGTAAACATAAAACAAATACAAACTCAAACATTTAAGTTTCCTTTTGTTATTGATATTTTTGAAGGTTCTAAAAAAACAAGACATACCGTATTTGTAGCATCTAATGATGCATCTTTTACCTTTTCTTATAACAAGCAGCCTAATTTAATTCAAGTAAATGCTGATAACGTTTTGGTTTGTAATCTTTATGAAAATAAGATTTTAAGCGAATATATTTTTCAATTGAAGAATGCAGATAATTTTGCTCATAGAAGAGAAGCACTATTTCAAGTAGCTTCTAAACAAGATGATAAAAATGCATTTAATGCTATTGTAAATGCCTTAGATGATGATGCTTATAAAATTAGAATATTAGCTTTACAGCAGATAGATTTAATTAATAAATTTTCTAAAAAAGATGCTATTCGTAAAATTATGAGAATGGCTAATAATGACGATAAAACATTAGTACAAGCAGAAGCTCTAAGTACTTTAGGGAAGTTAACAGACCCAGAATTAAAGCCAATTTTCGAAAAAGCTTTACAAAGCGAATCGTATTCTGTGTTGGGTAAAGCTTTAGTATCTATGTATTATATAGATAAGTCTTTGGCCATTAAAAAATCTAAAGAATTACCAGATGAAGTTCGTAAAATTTTGGCAACACCATTAACTAGAATCTTTATTGAGGCTAAAGACGAATCAGAATTGCCTTTTGTTGCAAGAAGCGTGGTTTCTGGAATGTTCTTAGCTAATGATGATACAGCTAAGGCTTTATATCAAAAAGCTTTTGATCTAATTGCTGTAAGTAATAATATAGAGGCTATTCAGAATTTGGTAGATGATATGGTTGTAAAAGGTAAACAATACACAGGTTTTAATTTTGATAAAGTGATGATTAATTTAATGCGTAAAATGATTGATCAGCAAAAGAAAGAAAGTAAGCCTAACTATTTAAGAAATATAGAAATAATTAAAACTGCAATGGCTAAACTATTGTAAGCGTTTAAGAATTGTTAGATATCCATTCTGCAGCTTGTGGCCATAATTCTTTTTTAAATTTTAATATACTACTGTGTTCATAATTTTCTAAGTTTTCTATTTCTTTAGCAGGATAGAATAACTTTTTTTAAAAAAGGTAATTAAAGATTTTTATTTTAAAATATATTATGAATTAATATGTATACTTGCCTATGATTTGGTTATTCATATTTTCAAAGTGCAATTGTTTCTGGATCATTAGTGGTAAGATGGATCAAATCTTCCATCAAAATAACTCAGATTTTAAGCTTGAAAAACTATCAGTAATAAGATTTGCATTTTCTAAGGTTTGGTCTTCAGTCATCGGATTTTGATAACCTACTACAAAAATACCAGCATCATTTGCAGCTCTTATGCCATTGTCAGAATCTTCAATTACGATGCAATTTTTTTTAGGTACTTCACTTAAAATTGCTGCTTTTTCAAAAATTTCAGGATTAGGTTTAGACTCCTTTAAATCTGCTCCACTAATTTTTCCCTTAAAATATTGATGAAGATTAAACCTTGTAAAAACTCTATTAATATTAATCATTGCAGAAGATGAGGCTAATACTAATGTAATTTGATTATTGTATAAATGTTTTATTAAATCTTCCACACCACTTACTAGATGAAGAGTAGGATCATTCTCAAAGAAATTTACATATCTCTTTCTTTTATCTAAAACCAAATCTTCTGGATTTAAATCTAACTTAAAATGATGTATCAATTTTTGAAAAGCGTTTATAGTAGAAGAGCCAGTTAAAGTTTTATACAATTTGTCAGAAACGTTAACCCCAATTGAATTAAATGTTTCATAGTATGCTTTTTTATGAATTTCTTCAGAGTCAATAATAACTCCGTCCATATCGAAAATCACACAATGTATTGGCTCTAGAAGCTTCATTTAAGAACTATTTTTTTCAAATCACAATTTCTAAAAAAAATACTGAAAGACCATAACTACTTCATACTATTTTTTTAAATAAATTTATCTTTGAAAGAGGAGTTTGGTAAATCACACTGCTCTTTTTTTCCAAACCATTGGTATCTTTTTTCGGCAATAAAATCATAGACAAAATCTCTAAACCATTTTGGTAAAATCAAAAAAACTATAGAAATCAACCAAAACCCGCCCAGTTCTTTAGCTATAAGTAATGCTGCAGAAGATTTTAGCTCATACGTAATGTTTGGTTCGTAGAGTATAATTGAATCTATTTTAGAGGTATTAATACCCAGATGTTTTATGATTTTTTTTCCAGACTCGGAATCTAAAGCTGCAAATACAAAAACATTCCTTTTGTCATGTTTAATAATTGTTAATACAGCATTATTACACAAGTTACAAATACCATCAAAAAGAATTATTTTTTTGTCTTTAGAAATGTTGTCCATTTTTTCTGGATTTACTGCTAATTTAAGATTTTTTTCAAACCAATAATTTATAAATTTTAACTTATTTATTGAATAAATAAAAACTTTTTTAATTTTTATGTAACATTCATACATCTAATCCGTCTTATGGTTGTAATAGTATAGCACAGGCTTTTAACAAAAAATTAATGAGAGTTTCTAATCGCTTTCAATACTTTAGTATAAAATTAATCAACCCATGATAAAAATAGAAAAACTACATAAATCTTATCCAATTGGAAAAGACTCTTTACACGTTTTAAAAGGTATTGATTTACACATTAAAGAAGGAGAATTTGTTTCTATTATGGGGTCTTCAGGTTCAGGAAAATCAACTTTATTGAATATAGTTGGTTTGTTAGATATTCATGATGAAGGTCATTATTATCTAAATGGGCAGTTAATAAAAGATATGAACGAGAAGAAAGCAGCATTACTTAGAAATAAGTTTTTAGGCTTTGTCTTTCAGTCGTTTAATTTAATATCTTACAAAACAGCTTTAGAAAATGTTGCATTACCATTGTATTATAAAGGAATGGGAAGAAAAGAACGTTTACAAGTAGCTTTAGATTATTTAGAAAAAGTAGGCTTAAAAGATTGGGCTAATCATTTACCTAATGAACTTTCTGGAGGTCAGAAACAGCGTGTTGCAATTGCAAGAGCTTTGGTTACAAAACCGAAAGTTGTTTTAGCAGATGAGCCAACAGGAGCTTTAGATTCTACAACAACAGATTCTGTAATGGATTTATTAAAAGACATTAATAATGAAGGAATGACGGTTTTCGTGATTACTCACGAAGAAGAAGTTGCAGAACAAACCAAAAGAATTGTTCGTTTAAAAGATGGTGTAATTATTAGTGACGAATTTACAAAAGCTTCTAAAGCAGTCTAAATTATGTTTGATATAGATCGTTGGAGAGAAATTTTTCAAAGCATTAACAAAAACAGATTACGTTCAGTAATGTCTGGCTTTACTGTTGCATTCGCTATTTTATTATTTACATTACTTTTTGGTATTGTAAGTGGTTTAAGTAATACGTTTACAGAAGCATTTGCAGATGATGCACAGAATGCAATGTTTGTAAGAGTTTGGAAAACTACCAAACCTTATAAAGGGTTACAAACAGGAAGAACTATACAACTTAGAAATGGAGATTATAATTATGTAAATGATACTTATGGTAACAAAATACAATATAAATCTTCACGTATTTACAAAAACTTTAATCTAAAATATAAAAATGAGGCTGGTAATTACAGTGTAATGGCTGTTAACCCAGATCATCAGTTTTTAGAAAAAACAATCATTGACGAGGGAAGATATATTAACGAAAGAGATTTAAAAAATAAATCTAAGGTAATTGTAATTGGTAGATTAGTTAAAGAGGATTTATTTGGACAAAAGCCAGCTTTAGGTAAACGTTTAAATGTAAATGGAAGTTCGTATTTAATTGTAGGTGTATTTTCTGATGAAGGTGGTGATAATGAAGAGCGAAAGGCGTTTATGCCTTTAACTACAGCTCAAATGATTTATGGGAATAACGATTATATCAGTCAAATTGCATTAGGGTATAACCCGAAATTGAATTTAGACGAAGCTGTTGCGTTTGGAAATCAAATGGAACGAGATTTAAGAAATAAAATGAATATTCATCCAGATGATCAAAGTGCACTGTCAGTCCAAAATATGGCTGAAGCAAACAAGGGAGTAGGACAATTTATGGGAATATTATATGCTATTGTAATTTTAGTAGGTTCAGGAACTTTAGTTGCTGGTATTATAGGAATATCTAATATCATGATTTTTGTTATTAAAGAACGTACCAAAGAGTTTGGAATACGTAAAGCTTTAGGAGCAAAACCTTCATCTATAGTTGGTATTGTAGTACAAGAAACAGTTTTGATAACCACTTTAGCAGGTTATTTAGGATTATCTCTCGGCACCTATATTTTAAGTTTAATAGGAGATAGTTTAGAGGAAGATTATTTTATTAAAGACCCAAATGTTAGCACAGGTATTGTTATTGGAGCAACTGTGGTATTAATTATATCGGGTTTACTTGCAAGTTATATACCTGCAAAAAAGGCGGCAAATATTAAACCTATTGTAGCATTAAGAGCAGATTAACTATGAGATTTTTATTTGATTCAGATACTTGGCAAGAAATTTATGGAAGTATTCGTAAGAATAGAGTGCGAACTGCAATTACAATTATTGGTGTATTGTGGGGTATCTTTCTTTTAGTTGTTTTGTTAGGAGCTGCTAGAGGTGTAGATAATGGTTTCAAGAAAATTTTTGGAGACTTTGCAACAAATAGTGTCTTTGTTTGGACACAAGCTACAGACACACCATTTAAAGGATTTCAAGAAGGACGTAGATTTCGTCTTAAAATGAATGATATTGAGGCGTTAAAATCAGAATATCAAGAAGAAATTAAGTTTTTAGCTCCAAGAAACCAAACTAATAATTTAATCGTACATGATTTTAAATCAGGTAATTTTCAAGTAAGTGGAGATTACCCAATTTTAGATCAAATTCAAAAGAAAAAACTTATTGTAGGTCGTTTTATTAACGAAAATGATATTCTATCAACAGCTAAGGTTACTGTGATTTCTGAAAATATGTACAAACAATTGTTTGATAAAGGAGAAAAACCAATTGGAGAGTACATTAAAATTAATAGTATCAATTACAAAGTTGTAGGTGTATATGGACCTTCGAATGGAATTGACTTGGATGGAGATACAGCGTTCATACCTTTCACGACCTTTAAACGCGTATATAATACTGCTAATAATATTGATTGGATGGTTATAACAGCTAATCCAGGCATAGATATTGAGCAAATGGAAAGCGATGTAATCTTAACTTTAAAGAATTTACATAATGTTCATCCAGAAGATAAAAGAGCTTTTGGTTCATTTAATTTAGGTGTTCAAATAGCCAAAGTAACAGGGTTTTTAACAGGTTTGCAATTTATGACATGGTTTGTTGGTATTGCAACCTTAATTGCAGGAGTATTTGCAATTGGTAATATTTTATTAATCACTGTAAAAGAAAGAACACAAGAAATTGGAATTCGAAGAGCTCTAGGAGCAACTCCAAAAAGTATACGTCAACAAATTATATTAGAATCTGTTTTCTTAACAACAGTAGCAGGGATGTTGGGTATTATATTTGGAAGTTTTATTTTGTTTATAATCGATGCCACTTTTGGGCAAGGAGATGATGCAGCATTAATAAATCCTACTGTAAATATTCCAATAATCATTATAGCATTCGTAACACTAATTGTTTTAGGAACCTTAATAGGGCTTATACCTGCACATATGGCAACGCTTGTTAGACCAATAGAAGCATTAAGAGAAGAATAAATAATCAACTAAAAATCATGAGTAAAAGAGCGAAAATTATTTTAATTGTAATCGGATTATTATTTGTAGTAGCCTTAATTTGGTTCGGAAAAAAGAATAAAAAGAGTATTGTTGAGTACGAAACAGAATCTGCATTTAAAACTACAATAGTTAAAAAAACGGTAGCTACTGGTAAAGTAACACCTTTAGAGGAAATTGAAATTAAGCCACAAATAACAGGTATAATAGATAAAATAATGTTACTAGAAGGCTCTAAGGTTAAAAAGGGCGATTTAATTGCGACTGTAAGAGTTGTACCTAATGAGCAATCATTAATAAGTGCAAAAGGTAGAGTTAACAATATTAAAATTAGATTAGATAATGCTAAAATTCAGTATGATAGAAACAAAAATCTATTTGATAAAGGTGTTATTTCTCGTCAAGAATTTGAAAATGTAGAGTTAACTTACGATCAAGCAAAGCAAGATTTAAAAAATGCTCAGAATGATTATTTAATCATTAAAAGAGGTTCTGCAGGCACAGGTGGTTCAGCCAACACAAACATTATCGCTCAAATTTCTGGAACTATTTTAGAAATTCCTGTTAAAGAAGGAGATCAAGTAATACAGTCTAATAACTTTAATGCAGGTACAACAATTGCTTCTATTGCAGATATGAGTAAAATGATTTTTGAAGGTAAGGTTGATGAGTCTGAAGTTGGAAAACTTAAAAACGGTGCTGATATAGAAGTTTCAATAGGTGCTATAGAAGGTAAAAAATTCCCAGCAAAATTAAACTTTATTGCTCCTAAAGGAACAGAAGAAGCAGGTGCTGTGCAGTTTAAAATTAAAGCAGATGTATCTTTAGATGACAACTACTTTATTAGAGCTGGTTATAGTGCAAATGCAGATATTGTATTAGAGAAAAAAGACAGTGTTTTATCTATTAAAGAAGCTTTATTAAAGTTCGATAATAAAACTGAAGAGCCATATGTAGAAGTAAAAACTGGTGAGGGTACTTTTGAAAGAAAGACTTTAAAGTTAGGTACTTCTGATGGTGTTAATGTAGAGGTTTTAGAAGGAATTACTATAGATGATGAAATCAAGATTTGGAACAAAACTTCTGGAGTTAAAGAAGTAGGTAACAACTAAGATTACTACACAATATAAAATAAAAAGGAACTCAATTTTGAGTTCCTTTTTTTAAGGCCACCAAACAACAAAGCATTTAGAAAGTTCACCATTTTTTGATTTTATCCAAACTAAGGGTGAAAATTTTCTAAATTCGAACTCTTTTATTTTGACACTAAAATTGGCATATGTAATCCATGAGACTTGCTCTTGAGGTTTAATTAACCAATCTTTTTTAGAGGGAATATAAAATTTAGACTTTTTAAAATACCCTAGTTCTTTACGATTAATATAAAAACCTTGTTCGCAATCAGTATTCAATTTCGTTAACTGAATATGCTGCTTAGCATAAGGTAAAAATAACTGAGCCTTAAATAAGACCTCTTGCTTTACCTTCTCAACTTCAATGTCATATTCATCTAAATAAGGTTTACAATCATTAGAACAGAGCAGAGGTAACTGTTTCTCTTTCAGCTTATTTAACTTCTCAATAAGGGCGTCTTTTCTATTTGGTCCAATAAAATGTTCAATCTCAATTGTGCCAACTTTATCATCATACAAATAAAACTTGTAAATAATTTCTAAATGAACAGGTTTTTCGTTTCTAGTCAATAAACAATCTAGTTCTCCAAGAGTTCGTTTATCTTTTTGAATTTGTATGTTTTCTGCTAAAATACCAACCTCTTTTATTGTTGATAAATGATAAGATACAAAGCGTTCTATATATTTTCCTAAACGTATTTTGTCATCAATATTAATATCAATTTTATGTGATATAGAATCTAATTCAAATTGATGCAAACCAAATACTTCATACTCATTCCATAAGTTAGATGTGGCTAAATAGCCCTCATATCTTTTTTGTATTTCTTTTGTTTTAAAATCCATTTCTAATTCGAATTTACAATTTCTATTTTGTAACTTGAAATTTCTAAAGCTTATTAAATGACAATAGAAAAATCTACGTTTCAATTCTTAAAATATTTACGTAAAAACAACAATAGAGATTGGTTTGCAGATCATAAAGCAACTTATGAAAAAGCAAGGTTAAATGCCAAAGATGTCTTTGCAGAAGTATTAGAAAAACTAGAAGCGCATGATGAAATTGAGAAATCTAAGATGATGCGTATTTATAGAGATGTAAGATTCTCGAAAGATAAAACGCCTTATAAAGTTCATTTTTCGAATTCATATTCTAGATTAGGTGCATCTTTAAGAGGTGGTTATTTTTTACAGATTAGGCCTGGAGAATCTTTTTTAGCTGGTGGTTTCTGGGAACCTAGTAAAGAAGATTTGTTTAGATTAAGAAAAGAAATTGAGCAAGATTCCTCAGAGATTAGAGATATTTTAAGTGATAAAGAGTTCCAGAAGCATTTTGGAGATTCTTTTTATAGTTTTAGTGAATTAAACACGGCTCCTAGAGGTTTTGATAAAGAGCATAAAGATGTAGATCTTTTAAGAAAAAAAGGATTTATAGCTATGAAGAAGTTCTCTGATAAAGAAGTTTTAGATAAAAATTTCACTCAAAATGTAAACGAAGGCTTTTTAGCTTTAAGACCTTTCTTTAATTTGTTTAGTGATATTCTAACTACCAATTTAAATGGTGAATCTATCATTTAAGGTTTTGATCAACCTCTCTTTTTAAAACCAAAACAGTTACAATAGTAGAAAGCGTATCTGCAATAGGAAAAGACCACCAAACACCAGCAACACCATAATATTTAGGTAAGAAATACGCTAATGGAATTAAGAAAATCCCCTGTTTTAGTAAGGTTAGTATTAATGCAGGAATTGCTTTACCTGCTGCTTGAAAATAAGCAGAACCTATTAATTGCATGGTTACAATTGGCGTAACTAAAAAGACAATTAACATTGCATTGGGAGTTTCGCTTAATAGAGTAGTGTCATCTGTAAAAATCGAAATGATTTGTTCTTTAAAAATAACAATACCAATAAATATAATTGTACCTAAAATAGACCCAAAGTAAATCGATTTTTTAATGGTTTCTTTTACACGTTCATTTCTATTTGCGCCAATATTAAAACCTGCTACAGGCAAGAACCCTTGAGAAACTCCAAGAACTGGAGATAAAGCAAACATCATTACTCTGTTAATAATTCCGAAAATTGAAATAGATATTTCTCCTCCATAAGTAAATAAAGAATAATTAAGCACAATCATTAAAATACTAATGGCTCCTTGTCTTACAACAGAAACTCCACCTAATCCTACAATTTCTCTAACTATTTTTAAATCTAGTTTAAAGTTTTTTGGAATTATTTTTAACTCACTTTTATTTGATAAGAAGAGGTACAAAATATACAATCCACAACTAGCAAATGATATGGATGTAGCCAAACCAGCTCCTATCATTCCCCAATCAAAATACTTTATAAAAATAATGTCTAAAATAATATTGAGCACTGCAGGAATCATCATAGCATACATGGCAAATTTTGGTTTACCTTCTGCTCTTATTACAGGGTTACCCATCATTGCAAAGGCTAAAAATGGAACTCCGTAGATTACTAAAGCAAAATAGTCTGAGGCAATTGGCAAAATATCACCTTTTGCACCAAACAAATCTAGAATAGGCACACTAAAAAAGTTACCTATTAGTACAAAAATAATTGCCAAAATTAGGGTTAAACAGATTTGGTTTCCAAAGGTTAGAAAAGCTTTCTCAGAATTTTCTGCACCTAATGCTCTGGAGATAATAGAGCTACCTCCAATACCAATACCCATTCCTATAGAGGATATTAAAAAAGCAATTGGTAAAACCACTGTAATTGCAGCAATCGCTAAAACACCAATCCATTGCCCAACAAAAATGGTGTCTACAATCATGTTTAAAGACATTACAAGAATTCCAATGGTTGCAGGAACTGCTTGTTTTATCAATAATTTGCTAATTTTTTCTGTACCTAATTCGTTTGCTAATTGTGCCATACTTGAATGCAAATATCCTACTAAAAGTTTATTATATGGGTAAAGTATCATCAATATTAGCTATACCTAAGTAAATTTTTATAAGTTTACTGAAAATGAAAATTATGAATAATTTTTTCGAGGTAAAAATCGAAATTACAGCAGAAGATATAGATGATTTGAATCATGTAAACAATGCTGTTTATGTAAAATGGATGGATCATGTTGCCTTTAAACATTGGGAGCATTTAACCAAAAAAGAACCAATTACAGATACAATTTGGGTAGTGAGTAGACACGAAATAGATTATAAGAGTGAAGCTTTTTTGGGTGATGAAATTATTGCTAAAACTTATGTAGGTAATACAAGAGGAGTAACTTCTGATCGATTCATTGAGTTTTATAAAGGAGAAACACTTTTGGCAAAATCTAAAACTATTTGGGTTTTATTAGATGCTATAAGCTACAAACCTGTAAGAATTAGAGAAAATATTTTAAATCTATTGCAACCTTTTAAATAAAAGTATCTTTGCACAAAATTTAGATAGAATGTCAACATTTGCAGCATTAGGAATTAGAAAAGATTTCATAAAATCTATTAAAGAAATTGGTATTACAATACCTACAGATATTCAAGAGAAAGCAATACCTGTATTGTTAAAATCACCCACAGATTTTATTGGATTAGCACAAACAGGAACAGGAAAAACAGCTGCTTTTGGTTTGCCTGTTTTACATCATATAGATGCTAATTCAGAGCACATACAAGCCTTGATTTTATCGCCAACAAGAGAATTAGTTCAACAGATAAAAAAACAATTGTTTAAGTTTACAAAATATGTAGATGAGCGTATTTTTTTAGAAGCCGTTTTTGGTGGAGAAAAGATAGACAGACAAATGAATAATTTAAAGAGAACTACTCATGTTGTAATTGCAACTCCTGGTAGATTAATAGATTTAATTGAAAGAGGAGCTGCAGATATTAGCCATGTAAAAACAGTTATTTTAGATGAAGCAGATGAAATGCTAAGTATGGGGTTTAAACAAGATTTAAATAGAATCTTAAAATTCACTACAAAATCTGACAGAAAAACTTGGTTGTTTTCAGCTACAATGCCAGAAGAAATAAAGCGAATTGTAAAAACATATATGGATGCTAACGCTCCAAGAATTGAAATTAATAGAAACGCTTTAGTAAATGCAAATATTCGTCATCAATTTGTAAAAACAACTTTAAAAGAAAAGGTAGCAGACATTGTTACTTTTTTAGAGAAAAGACAAGCACAAAGAGGTATTATATTTTGTAGAACAAAAGCTGGTGCTCAAAACTTAGCAAAGCAATTGGTAGAAGAAGGTTTTTCTGCAGCAGCTTTAGAAGGAGATATGCAACAGAAAGAGAGAGATAAAGTGATGCGTGCTTTTAAAAATGAAAACTTACAATATTTAATTTCTACAGATGTTTCTGCACGTGGAATTGATGTTAGAGAGTTAGAATTTGTAATTCATCATCAATTACCAGAACAATTAGAATATTACACTCACAGAAGTGGAAGAACAGCAAGAGCTGGTAAAACAGGAACTTCTTTGGCGTTTATTTTACCATCAGAATTAGAAAAGATACATCAGATTCAAAAAGAACTGAATATTAAATTTACAGAAGTTACTGTGTAAATGACTTTAATTTATACCATAGATATTTTAGGAACTTTTGCTTTTGCAATTAGTGGAGCATTAGTAGCTTCAGATAAAAAGTTTGATTTGTTTGGTGTACTCATTATAGCCTTTGTAACTGCAGTTGGTGGAGGAATGTTACGCGATATTTTAATAAACGCACATCCTATAAATTGGATTTGCGATTTGAATTATCTATGGACTATTTTTTTGGCCGTTTTTTTAACTTTTTTATTTAAAAGTAAAATAGCTTATTTGAGTAAAACATTGTTTTTGTTTGATACCATTGGTATTAGTGTGTTTACACTACTAGGTCTACAAAAAGGATTGTCTTTTGATCTTCATCCTTTAATTGCTTTAATTATGGGTATGATTTCTGCTGTTTTTGGTGAGATGTGTTAACTAATAAAGTACCGTTAATTTTTGAGAAAGAAATTTATGCATCTGCTTGTTTGGCTGGTGGAATTTCTTATCTAGCACTTACTTTTCTGGAAGCTCTAAAAGATATTAACTTTATCATTTCTGCATCAGTTATCATCATAATTCGATTAATTTCTGTGAAGTATGAGCTAGAGTTACCAAAAATTAACGATGATCTATTTTCTAAAAAACAATAATTATGAAACCACAAGAATTTAAAAATTTCGAAGCGTTTAAACAAATTCTAGGTAAGGAGTTACCTAAAGGAGATTGGTATACCATTACTCAAGAAATGATTAACGATTTTGCCAATGCAACTTTAGACAAGCAATGGATTCATGTTGATGAAGATAGAGCAAAAAAGAATCACCATTTAAAAGTACAGTAGCTCATGGTTTTATGTCTGTAGCTATGATTTCTAAAATGTTAGAAGAAGCTTTTTCAATTAAAAGTGTAAAAATGGGTTTAAATTATGGATTGAATAAAGTTCGTTTTCCAAACCCTGTGCCTGTAAATAGCGAATTAAGAATGCTTAGTTCAGTAAAAGAAATTGAGCCTTTAGCAAATAATGGTATTAAAGTTACTTTTAGCTGTATAATAGAAATAAAAGGCCAAAACAAACCTGCTTGTGTAACGGAATTCTTAGCAGCCTTGTTTGAATAAAAAATATAAAAAAACTCTCAATGTAATATTGAGAGTTTTTAATTTAATTTTTAATTCCTGGTAAACCATTTGGTTTTTTCTGATGCCACCAAAAATCAGTTGCTTTTTGGTGTCTAGGATATACTTCATTCAAATTATTAGCATCATACAAACGTCCATTTTTCATAACTTGATAAATAGTATTTGTATTTCTAATATCGTCTAACGGATTTTTATCTAATATGATAAAATCAGCCATTTTTCCAATTTCTAAAGAACCAAGATCGCCATCTAAGCCTAACGATTTTGCACCTAAAATTGTTGCTGCTTTTAAGACATTCATTTTACTTGTACCTGAAGCTGTTGCCCAAAGTTCCCAATGAAAACCTAAACCTTGTAATTGTCCATGGCTACCAACACCTGTTAAACCACCTGCATTAATTAAATCTTCTACAAAGTTGGCATGTTTTGTAAATATGTGTTCTTCATCCATAAACCAACTTGGTCTTCTTCTAGATTTACTAGCTAAGTCTGTGTAAGGTGTAAAGTATTGTAACTTTTTATCATGATAAGGATTCTCTCTAGAGTAGAAATAATTTTCAGCCCAAGGTCCTCCATAAGAAACCAATAAGGTTGGTGTATAAGCAATTTGAGCTTCTGCCACAGATTGAATAATATCTTTGTATAAAGGAGTTACTGGGTATGAGTGTTCATGACCTGGATAACCATCTAATATTTCTGTAAGGTTTAATTTAAAATCTAAAGCTCCTTCTGTAGTTGGCATTAATTGTTGCTCTTTAGCAGCTTGAATTACCCATTGTCTGTGCTGTCTGTTACCAACAATGTACATTTTAATGGTATTCGTATTGTAATATTTGCTGTACTTTTTAAGCGCTTCTTTTGTCTGCTCATAGCTTTTTAAGTTATAAGCCCAATACCCTAAACCAGGTCCTGTAGAATAAGCTCTTGGCCCTAACATTTGCCCGGTTTTTACCAAATCAAAATACGTAAGTACATCTGTTGTACCTGTTTGTGGGTCTCTGGATGCTGTTACACCATAAGCAAGATTTGCTGCATAAGACCAAATTTGTTTTTTATGAATACCTGCATACGTTCTTAAATGAGAATGTGTATCTATAAAACCTGGAACAATTGTTTTTCCTTTGGCATTTATGATTGTAGCTTTTTTAGGAACATCTAAAGTCCCTGTTTTTCCTATTGCTTTAATTCTATTATTTACTACTAAAATATCTCCATTTTTAATCACTTTATCGCCATTCATGGTAATAATTCTTGCCCCTTGAATTAAGGCTGTTCCTTTAGGAATATCTCTCTGAATAGCAACGTTTACATCAATTTCTAATGGTTTGTATGTTGCATCATACTTATTTTTTTTAGCTGCTTCTTTATCTTTCTTTTCTTCTTCTTTTCTTTTTTCATCAGATAATTTAGAAAGTTCCTTTTTTCTAGCTTTCTTTTTATCCTTTTGGTCTTGTTCTAATTTTTTAGCTGCTACCAAATCATAACTAAAAAAGGCTTTACCTAAAGACCAATGCACACTGTTTCCATCTTTTGCCCAAGAAGGAAATTCACCTCCATAAGTTGTGAGCTTCCATGAAGGAAATGATGCAGAAGAAGGGTTAGATACAGAAATTGTTGGAGTTTGTCCATATTTAGGAACAGTTACCACATAAATATCATTGGTTATTAAAGCCATGGCTTTATCTCCTTCAGGAGCCATGTAAACTTCTACTGGTCTAGATGCATTGTTTCTTTCTTCAGTTACATCATCATCTATATGACCAAAATCTACCACGTCTTTATGAGAGTTACCAAATGTTACAATACCTTTTATACTTATAATTTTCTTCTCATCTGTTCCATCCCAACGAATTGAGCTTAGGCCAGAACCATTGCTTAAATAGATTCTATTATCATTCTTTACAAAATGAGGATTTCCTCTTCTATTTGTTTTAGTAATAAAGTTTATAGCACCTCCATCACCAGAAATCCATGCTAAATCTTCACCACCAGAAAAAGCACCTCTTGTATAGGCGTTTTTAAAGTTTTGCGCACTTCCTTTAGTAAAAACAATTCTATTGGTTTTTGCATCCCAAACTGGTGTATTGTACAATGCAGATGTAGTTGTTAGTTGAACAGGTTTACCACCTTTTGCACTTACTTTGTATAAATGACCTCCATCTTTATCAGACCAAGTTGTATACACTATTTCCTTTCCATCTGGAGACCAATTTGGTTGCATTTCATTCAAATCCATTTTGGTTAACCTTTTTGGTTTTCCATCAGGAAACTTCATAACATATAATTTGTTTAAAGCATTAAAAACAATTTGTTTTCCATCTGGAGAAGTCTTTGGATTTCTAATTTGATTTGCAAACATTTCTGGATCATCAGAAATAGGATATTTAAAGTCTAATTTTGGACCAATTGCCAAAGCTAAATCAACCTCAAAAGGAATTTCTATTGCATTATCACCAGAAACTGGTATTCTATAAATTTTACCTCCATAAGAAGCTAAAACTTCTTTATTATTAGGTGTAAAAGCCATTGCTGGTAATACTCCTAAAGAAGCAACAGATTCTTGTTCATCTCTTTGAATAGGATAGGCCAACCAATTTTCATCACCAGAAATTAAATCTCTTAAAACTAAACCTGTTTTTTCTTCATATCTAGATCCATATACCATATATTTTCCATCGCTAGAAAGAGTAGGAGTAAAGGCAGAACCATATCTAGAAGTTATTCTTGTAGATTTTCCTGTTTCTAAATCATATCTAGAAATTTGATATTGAGGTAATTGTGCATTGTAATTCCAGCCACCATTTCTGGTTGAATAGTAAATGTATTTGTTGTCTGCGCTAAAAACAGGTTCAACAGTTTTTAAACTTGCTGGTTCTTTTATGAGCTGTGTTCCACTACCTGCATCTTTATGATACAAATGTAATTTTAGGTTTCTTTTACCTTTTGCAGCTACTATATATTCTCCATCTGGAGACCAGGCTACAGATTCTACAGAGCCTCTTTTGTCTTTTGTAACTTGTTTTGTTTCTTTCGTTGCTAAATCTAAAATCCAAACATTGTCATTACCACTTCTATCAGAGGCAAAAGCGATACTTTTTCCATCAGGACTGTAACTAGGTTTAGTGTCTAGAGCCATGCCATCTGTTATTCTTGTGGCTTTACCACCAGAAAAAGGAATGGTATATAAATCTCCAAGCATGCTAAACATAATTGTTTCTCCATCTGGACTAATATCTAAGGAAAGCCAAGTTCCTTCTGTGGTATTAAAATTTATCATTCTACCACTTTCTAGTGATAGCTCTTTAAACTTTTCTTGACCAGATAAAGAATCTTTTTCTTGAGCGAAAGCAGTAAATGAAAGTATTCCTGCGATAAATGCAATTATAAAATTATACTGTAGTTTCATAGGTATGGAATTATTTTATTCTTTTAATTTAAATGTATTTATGATTTAGATTTTAACTAGGTTTTTAACGCTTTAAATTCTCAATAAAAAAACTGCATTAAGTAGCATTTATAACTTATCATTTTCTAATTTAAAATCCCTTCTGTGATACATCTTTTAGAGTACCAAATTAAAAAGATACAGAAGATAATAATCATTATTGGCATTACTACATTAGAAAGTGTTACTGTTGCTAACAAATAACCCTGTTGAGCAATGGCACAAATACCGGACATTAAAAAGAAGTAGTAAGCAATTTTTTTTCTAGCTAATAATAAAATACAAGCTAAACCACCTCCAAAAACAGCTATTGCAAATAAAGCTGTATACCAAGCAGGATATTCTACTAAAAACTCTGCTTGTTGTTCTTTTGGTAAGGTAGCAATCATTTCTTCTGTCATGAAAGCTTGAATTAAATAAGCTCCAACTCCCATTAAATTCCAAATAAGAGCTAATACTCCAATAATATAAAATTTAGGGCTTGGTTTTTTTTTGATACTCATGATGTTATTTTTTGGTTGATTTTTTAAAAGTAATAAAAAATTTGTAAAATCGTAAAATGTAAATTATATTTGTCATTATATAAAAAAAATTTGTCAATTTGTAAAATAAAGTTAAAATGATAAAGCAATCAATTTGTGAAAAAGAAAAGAGTTATGTAGAGAAAATGAATAAATTTCAACTACAACATAAATATAAAAAAGTAGGTTATATCATTTCGTTTGCTGCTTTTTCCTTAATGATTGTAAAGAAGTTTGTTGATGAACCTAGCTGGGTGAAGCCTGTTTTATCTGGTATTTTATTAGTAGGTATGCTATTTATTTCTTTGGCAAAAGAAAAACTAGAAGATAAGTATTTAGAGAGTTTACGTTCTCAATCATATAGAATTGCATTTATTCTTGTTATTCTTTATGCTCTAGTAAAGCCTTTTATCAATTTTGGAGTGGGATTGTTGTTTGATGAAACTGAAAAATTAGAGGGGTTAAATTATTTTCAGATTTTGTTTTATATGCTAGTTGTTCAATTAATGGTTTTTTGGCAATTAAAAAGAATGAATAGATAAGATGAAGAATACACTCAAAGTACAGCGTGCTATTTTGAATATAACTCAAGATGATTTAGCAAAAGAAATTGGAGTATCAAGGCAAACTATTAACTCCATTGAGAAGAACAGATATGTGCCAAGTACAGTTTTAGCATTAAAACTATCATCAGTTTTTAAAATACCTGTGAATGAGTTTTTTAAATTAGAAGATGATGACTAAGAGTGTTTTTTAATCTGCAATTGTAATAACAGCTGTTTTAAATAGTTTCGCTTTTGTTTTTAAAAAGTTGTTTTCTAATTCAATTGCCTTGAGTTCATTTTCAATAAGCTTCGCTTCTCTAGAATTTACTAAAAATAAAGAGCTTTCACCTAAAAAAAACTTGCGCTCTTCTGCTTTTAAAAGCGTACTATAATCTTTTACAATGTCAATTATATAATCATTCTGAACATAATAAGATTCTAGTTCTTGTTGAACAGCATTTACTTTATTTCTTATTGTAACCTTTGTGGCTTCGTTTTCAAATTCAGCATCCATTAATTTAGCCTTTGCTAGTTTTAAGTCTCCTCTTTCTTTTCTTAAAAATATAGGAAGTGTAAACCGGATACCTGCTTTGTAATTGTCTATATTAAAAGAATTTTGTTGCCTAGGAGTTTGTGTTAAAAAATTATACTGAGCATCTAATTCGGGTAAAAGATTATTAGTTTTTAAACGTTTATTAACTTTAAGGCCGCTAATTTTATAGTTTAAAGATTTTATTTTCGGATGATTATCTATATCAAAATTAGCATTATTAAACAAAGCAATGTTAAGCGTTGTATCTATAGCGTTTAATGTTTTTACATCAGGTATAATATTTTCTTGTAATTCTACTGGTGTATTGTTATTTAACCATAAAAAATTTGACAATTCTAAAGATGCTTTTACCAATTGTATTCTCGCCTTTTCTAAGTTTAATATTCTATTTTTTAAAGTTATTCCTGCTTCTAAGGTATCTATTGCAGTTTTATCTCCATTCTTGTAAGCTGTTTTTGTGCTTTCGAAACGAAAAAGAGCATTTTTTAAAAAGCTACGATAAACATTTTGATCGTTAAAAATTTTCAACCATTTAAAATAGGCAAGAGAAGCATTAAATAAAATTTCGTTTACTAGTATTTGTTGGTCTTCTTTGGCTTGATTTACAAATAACTTTGCTTGTTTTAAATCTGCCATTCTTTGGTTAATTAATAACCCTTTAAGTAAGGAAGCAGAAACTCCTGCAGCATATAAACCATTTGTTGGAACGTTTGCTTCTGGATTTAAAAATAGGCCATTATTATTTTCAAAATTTGCTTTGAATTCTAATCCATAATAAGTCGGAATTTTAAAAATACCTTTTAAGTTATTGTAATATTCTTTTTCCTTAAATTGTTTATTATCAAAGTCAACTTCAATTTTTGGGTCAAATGCGCCTCTAGCTTTAAGAAGTTTAGCTTCACTGTTATTAATTACAAGATTTGCTTGCTTAACAATTGGATGGTAATTTTTAACGTATCCCAAAAACTCTGATAAAGATAAAATAGAACTTATCTTTTCTTGTGAATAGTTGTTTTGTACAATAAGTAAAAAAAGAAGATAAATAACTTTTTTCATGAATCAAATTCTTTTTTATTTCTATTTATTTTATTTTGTAGTTTCGCTATCTGGTTGATAATAGTTAGGAGGAAAGCTGTTCAGTTGTCTCCATAACTCGAACCAAATAGGTACGTCTTCTAGAAGTGCAATAGTTTTTGCACCAGAACCAACTCTAATAGCTGTTGGCCAGGTGTGATCTTCTTTATCTGGAGCTAATAGAATTCTATATTTTCCGTTTTTGCTTATAAAGTTTTCTATAGCTACCACTTTTGCTCCGTAAGTTCCGTAAGAAACATTAGGCCAACCACTAAATACAATTGCAGGCCAACCGTCAAACTGTACTCTAACTTTTTCTCCGATATGAATTAGAGGCAAATCTATTGGTCTAATAAATGTTTCAACCGCTAAATCATATTGAGCAGGCATAATACCAACAATTTCTTCACCTTCTTTAAAAGTAACACCAATACCTCCTTTTATAGCTTTATTTATGTAGCCATTTAGTGATGCTTTCATATAAAGCAAACTACTTCTTACTTTATAATTACTATTGTTGTTTTCTAGTTTAGATACTTGAGCTACAGCATCAAAACCATTTGATTGTGCTGTAAATTTATCACTTTGAGCTTTAGAAATTTTATAGGCATAATTCGCTTTAATTCTAGAAATTTCCATAGCTGCATTTAATACTTCATTTTTTGCTGCTAACAATTTATTTTCTTGCTCAATTATTTTAGCCTCTGTGGATTGAAGTTTTAGTTTTTTCTCTTCTACATCTTTTACAGCTTTAATGCCTTCTTTTTCTAAAGTAAAGTCACGATTGTATTGACTTTGTGCAATTTTTAAATTGGTTTTAGCTGCTTCAAAAGCTATACTATCGCTTTGTACTTTTAGTTTAGATTGCAATAATTTATTTTTTGCTTGTTCTAGTTTTAAAATACGTTCTTCTTCTAATGCATCAATTTGTCTATCTAAAGCATCCACTTTAAATTTGTAAGCCCCAACAGACGAGTTTTTAGCACTAATTTGTTCATTGGTTCTTTCAATTAATCTATTATCAAAATACTCACTTTTAACTTCAGATATTCTTAGTATAGTATCTCCTTTTTGTACATAATCTCCTTCTCTTACAAACCACTGTTCTATTCTTCCAGGTATTTGTGATTGTAAAGTTTGTGGTCTTTGTTCTGGAGTTAAAGTAGTTACAATACCTTTTCCAGAAATATTTTGAGTCCAAGGTAAAAACAAGAAAATAATTCCAATGATAGCTGCAGCTAATAAGAATTTATTGAAAGCTTTATAATATTCTTTCTTATAAACTCGATATCCGGATTTAAATTTTTTTAAATCTACTAGCTTATGGATTTGATTGTTAGATATGTTTAACATTATATACTAGTTTATAGATTTAATTTCTCCTTTATCTATAGTAATAGTTTGGCTACATTCTGTTCTCCAAACCTCTTTACTACTTACCACAATTAATGCCCATGACCTTTTACTGTCAGTTAAATATTTAACAATACTTTGGGTTTCATTCACGTTAAATTGATCTAATGGATCTTCTAGGATCATAATTTTAGGTTCTTTAATAATAGCCCTAGCTAATATTATTTTCTTAGCAATGGTATATGACATTTGCTTTCCTTCGGCATTAAGAATAGTGTCCAATCCATTTGTCTGTTCTTTTAAAAAATGTGATAATCCCACTACATCCAAAATTTCAAATATTTTTGAGTCTTTCACTTTTTCTTTACCAAAGATTAAATTCTCTCGAATACTGCCTTCAAAAGGAGTCTCATCAGACAAAGAAAGCCCTAATTGAGATCTGTAATGATTTAAATGTAAACTACCTAGTGATAAATTGTTTACATATATATTTCCAGCAGTTGGTTCTATAACACCAGAGATTAAGCGTAATAAGCTAGATTTACCTGCACCACTTTCTCCAAAAATTAAAATCCTACTATTTGGATTAATTTTTAAGGATACATTTTTTATAATATGTTTTTTTCTGTTGGTTACTATATAAGAAACTTCATCTAATTCAACTATAAGTCCTTCTTTAAAAATTGGTTTTTCACCTTTTTGTGACTCTAAATCTTTATCTACAACTTGACCTATTTTTTCTATCGAAGTTAATACATCGTAAAAAGATTCTAAACCAATAATTAGTTTCTCTACAGAAGCAATAACCAACAGTATTATAATTTCTGCCGCAACAAATTGTCCTATATTCATTTCTTGATTTAAAACCAATGCACCACCAATTAATAATAAACTAGCAGTTACAATTACTTTAAAACCAATCATTTGCGTAAATTGTAAGATTAAGATCTTAAAGTGGTTTTCTCTAGCTTCAATATATTTATCAACCAACTCATCATTTTTTGACATTGCTAAATTGGTGTTTCCAGATAATTTAAAACTTACTACTGTTCTAGCCACTTCTTGTATCCAATGTGCAACTTTATATTTAATTTTAGATTCAATTAAACTAGTTTCAAGTCCTTTTTGGGCAGTAAATTTAAAAACCACATAGATTAATAGTAATAAAAGAATACCAAAAATTATAAAAAAAGGATGATAAAAAGATAGTAAAATTAATGCAAAAATGATTTGTAATACTGCAGTAGGTACATCAATTAAAATTTTTGAAAGACCTTTTTGTATTGATAATGTATCAAAAAACCGATTGGCCAACTCTGGTGGATAATATTCTCGCAATTCAATCATCTTTATTTTTGGAAAACGATAACTTAATTCGAAAGAAGCTCTCGTAAAAATACGTTGTTGTATGGTTTCAATTATTCTTAACTGCATTAATTGTAATGCCCCAGAAAATATAACTCCAATAGTTACTGCAACCACTAAAATAATCCACGATGTAGATATTTGGGCTCCTTGTATTAAGTTGATTATTGCTTGTATACCAAGAGGTAGAGAAAGTGAAACTATTCCTCCAAAAATAGCATAATAGAAAATTTGAAAAATCTCTCTTTTTTCTAATTTTAAAAGCCCTAAGAATCGAAGCCAAGGAGTAAGTTTATTTTTATTCATTGTTGTTTAATGTTTGAAATACTAGATTCAAAAAGAATTTTGTAGGTGTTTTGTGATTATCACAATTGGTAATAGAAGGGAAATGACTATTTAAAAAGTGTTGATGTAAGCTGCCTTCTATAATTGTGCTCGCTAGACTTAATGCAAATTTATAATGTGAATTTACATCTAATATCATACCCTCTAAGCGAGTAACTAATCTTTTGTAAATTTGAAAATAACCTTCTTTATTATCATTATCTACCTCTTTTGTTAAAAAAGATTTTGAACTTTCGTTTACTATAATTTTGTATAAAATAGTTTCATTTATATGAGAGAAATTACTGTCCTTTTCTACTGTTCTGGTAAGTATTTTGATTGCTTTTTCTAATTTTTCTTCTTGATTTGATATGCTAAAAGTTTCTATAACTAATTGGTATTCTAACCATGCCCAGTACCATGAAGACAAATACAATAATAACTTATGTTTACTTTCAAAATACCTGTAAATAGAACTTTCATTAGATCCAATTTTAGTTCCTAGTTTCTTAAATGTAAAGTTTTCAAATCCAATATCATTAATAATAATAATACTATTTTCGATGATTCTTTTCCCTAATTTAGAAGTCTCAGGGTCTTTTATAAATATTTTATCTGGTACAGATATTTTTAATGTTGTTAATAAATCTTTCATAGTTTCGATATTTGTACGCAAATATAATAGTAACACTATTAATTTAAAGTAGTATTCCGATTTTTAATGATTTTTTAACATTTAAATATTTTATATGTTTGTTTAGATAAATTTTTTATCCATTTAAGTTTTAAAGTTTAATTTCTATTTCAATTATTTTGCAAATTTTAGATAAACAGATAGTATTCAAGGTTAAAAAATTGAAATAAGCAGTTTACTATTTCAAGTAAGGTTTTTTTTAATATCTTTGTGAGGCTAATTCTCTTTAGTCTATAAACAACCATAACACTATCTAGGTTTATGTTGTTTTTATACAATTACATTATTTAATTGTACATCTTAGGGATAGCATCAAACAAGTACATAAAATCAGTTATATAAGTTAATGGCAAAATCGCAACAAACATTTAGTAAAAGTGAAAAAGAAAAAAAACGTTTAAAAAAACGAGAAGACAAACGTAAAAAAATGGAAGCAAGAAAAGCTGCTAAAGATGAAGGTGGAACTTCTGGAATACAGTTTGCTTACGTAGATCATAACGGAAACTTAACAGATACTCCACCAGATCCAGAGTTAAAAGTAGAGTATGAATTAGAAGACATTCAGATTTCTACTACTAAAAAAGAAGATTTACCAGAGGAAGATCCTGTTAGAAAAGGTAAAGTTAATTTTTTCGATTCTTCTAAAGGTTTTGGTTTTATTATCGATTTAGATAATGGGGAAAAATATTTTACACACGTAAGTGGTTTAATAGATACTATTGCAGAGAATGATAAGGTTTCTTTTGAGTTAGAGAAAGGAATGCGTGGAATGAATGCTGTAAAAGTGAAAAAAGTATAAGTGTTTACTTATTAATATATTAAAAGCCCATATATTTATGATGGGCTTTTTTATGCGTTATAGAATTGTAAACTTTCTTTTATTAATACTTCAGGCACTCTACAATCTAATTTAAAGTCTTCAAAATCGTTTAGAAGCACAAAATTTACTTGGCCATTTACATTTTTCTTGTCGTGTTTTAACAAATTAAGAATGGCTGTAAAATCTTCTTCTAATAATTGGGTTTTACCATAAATAGAGTTTACAACTTCTTTTAAAGCATGTAATTTATCGATAGGGAAATGCAATAGCTTTTTAGAAATATAACTTTCGCAAACCATTCCTATAGCTATAGCTTCACCGTGTGTTAAATTTTCTTTATTTTCAGATTCTAAGTAAAAAGATTCTATAGCATGACCAAGTGTATGTCCAAAATTTAAAATTTTACGTAAATCTTTTTCTTTTGGATCTTTTAAAACCACCTCATTTTTAATTTCTACAGACCTAAAAATTAAATCACTAATATTATTTTCTTTGTTCTTTTTAATGTGTTCAAATAAAGACACATCATAAGTAACTCCATATTTAATAATCTCTGCCATTCCAGATTTAATTTCCCTTTCTGTAACAGTCGTTAAATATTGATAGTCTACAATCACCATCTGCGGATTTGCAAACAAACCAATTTGGTTTTTTAACACGCCTAAATCTACCCCAGTTTTTCCTCCAACAGAAGCATCAACCATAGATAACAGGGTAGTAGGTATATTCACAAAATCAACTCCCCTTTTAAAACAAGACGCCACAAAACCTCCCATATCTGTAATAACCCCACCTCCTAAAGTAATTACCAAACTTTTTCTATCTCCTCCCAACTCTGTAATGGCATTCCAAATATCAACACAGATCTCTAGATTTTTATTGATTTCACCAGATTTAATTTCTATAATTTCAATGGTTTTGTTGGTCTTTAAATTTGAAATAAATTTAGGATAACAATGTTTCTTAGTATTTTCATCTACCAAAATGAAAAGAGTTGAGTACTCTTTTTCTTGTATTAATTTTAATAACTCTTGATAGCTTTCTTCTTGAAAATGAACAGGGTAAGAAATAGCTTTTATGGTTTTCATTTTTTGTTAAATTGAGTTTGCAAAATAACTAGAATTTATATAAAAATTACTATCCAAACACTATATTTGTAATACTAAATCGATATAGTATGAAACTTTTTGACAATACAGAAGTTGCATTTGCATTAAAATCGGATTCACAGTTAGAACGTGCTTATTTTTTGTTCAAAATGATACAAAATCAACCTATGGTAAAAATAGGAAGTGCTGTTACTAATTTTGCTTTAAAGGTACATTTACCTATAGAAGGTTTAATTCGTTCTACAGTGTTCGATCATTTCTGCGGAGGAGTTACAGAAGACGATTGCTTACCTATTATAAAAAATATGTATTGCAATGGTAAAGTGCATAGTGTATTAGATTATTCTGTAGAAGCTAAAGACAAAGAAGCTAGTTTTAATGAAGCTTTACAAAAGATTCTTAAAATTATAGATTTCTGTGCTGAGAAAAAGTCAATTCCTTTTGCTGTATTTAAACCTACAGGATTTGGACGATTCGCTTTATATCAAAAATTATCTGAAGGTAAAGAACTTACAGAAAAAGAAGAAATTGAGTGGATTCAAGTCATAAAAAGGTTTCATAAAGTTTGTCAGGTTGCTGTAGAAAAAGATGTACCATTATTAATTGATGCAGAAGAAAGTTGGATGCAAGATGCAGCTGACGAACTTATTGAAGAATTAATGGAAACGTATAATACCAAAAAAGCCATTGTATTTAATACCTTACAGATGTATAGACATGATAGAATGGATTATCTTATGGCCTTACATTCTAAAGCAAAGGCGAAAGGTTTTCATATAGGTATTAAAGTGGTTAGAGGTGCTTATATGGAGAAAGAACGCCAAAGAGCAGAAGAAAAAGGATACAGATCACCTATTTGTGCAGATAAAAAAGCCACAGATGAAAACTTTGATAAAGCCATTAAATACATGATGGATAATTCTCACATGGCTTTATTTGCTGGTACACATAATGAAGAAAGTTCTTATTTATTAATAGATTTAGCAAAAAAGTATCAGCTAAAAGTAAATGATAACAGACTTTGGTTTGGGCAATTGTTTGGTATGAGTGATCATATTAGTTACAATTTAGCCAACCAAGGATATAATGTAGCAAAGTACTTACCTTTTGGCCCAGTAAGAGATGTAATGCCATATTTAATAAGAAGAGCTGAAGAAAATACTTCTGTAGCTGGCCAAACTAGTAGAGAATTAAACTTACTGCAAACAGAGCGTAAGCGCAGAAAATTATAATGAAAACTGTAGAGGAAATAAGAACCTTATTGTACAAAAACAAATTACGATTGCATCAAGAACTTATGCAAAGTAAAGAAGCTTTGTTCATAATTCGAAAATCTACTCACTCTAAATTAACGCAAGAAGAAAAAATAAAAATAAAAATTCAAGTTTTAGACATTTGTAAATCAATTCCAGCTTTAACAGTCTTTCTCTTACCAGGAGGTGCCATTCTGTTACCTATTTTAATTAAATTAATCCCAGATATTTTACCTTCTGCTTTTAAAGATGATGAATTAGAAAATAATTAACATCCTTATCCGTTACTTTTTTAATTTTTTAGATTTGTAATCTAAAACTTAACAATAAAATAATTAGGTATAAAACGTGTAAATCACATAGAAACAACTACTTTTGCACGAAATTTAAGAAATTATAAATGCAATCAATCAGAAACATCGCAATTATTGCGCACGTAGATCACGGTAAAACTACGTTAGTAGATAAGATTATAGACCAAGCAAAAATTTTAGACGATCGTAAAGAGCGCACAGATTTATTATTAGATAATAATGATTTAGAACGTGAAAGAGGAATTACTATTCTTTCTAAAAACGTTTCTGTAAATTATAAAAATACCAAAATAAATGTTATTGATACTCCTGGTCACGCTGACTTTGGAGGAGAAGTAGAGCGTGTTTTAAAAATGGCTGATGGTGTTTTATTATTAGTTGATGCTTTTGAAGGGCCAATGCCTCAAACTCGTTTTGTATTAGGTAAAGCTTTAGAATTAGGTTTAACACCAATTGTAGTTGTAAACAAAGTAGATAAAGAAAACTGTACACCAGATTTAGTTCACGAAAAAGTGTTTGATCTTATGTTTGCCTTAGAAGCAACAGAAGAACAATTAGATTTTACAACTATTTATGGTTCAGCTAAAAATAATTGGATGTCTACAGATTGGAAAAACGAAACTACAGACATCGTTCCGTTATTAGACGCAGTCCTAGAATCTATTCCTGAAACAAAATATAATGAAGGTACACCTCAAATGCAAATTACCTCTTTAGATTTTTCTGCATTTACAGGAAGAATTGCAATAGGTCGTATTTTTAGAGGTGACTTAGAGGCTGGAAAAGATTATATGTTATGTAAAGCAGATGGTTCTACGAAAAAAGTTAGAATTAAAGAATTACACGTTTTTGAAGGGATGGGTAAGGTACAGGTAGACAAAGTACCTTGTGGAGATATCTGTGCAATTACAGGGATTGAAGATTTTGAAATTGGTGATACTATTGCTGATATAGAAAACCCTGAAGCGTTGCTAAGAACAGAAATTGACAAGCCAACAATGAGTATGTTGTTTACCATTAACAATTCACCTTTCTTTGGTAAAGAAGGTAAATTTGTAACTTCTCGTCATTTACGTGACAGATTGTTTAAGGAAATGGAAAAGAACTTAGCATTAAGAGTAGATACTACAGATTCTGAAGACAAGTTTAATGTTTTCGGTCGTGGAGTTTTACACTTATCCGTATTGATTGAAACAATGCGTAGAGAAGGATATGAGTTACAAGTAGGTAGACCACAAGTAATTATTAAAGAGATTGATGGTGTAAAATCTGAACCTTATGAAACATTATCTATTGATGTTCCAGAAGATGTTGCTTCTAAAGCTATTAACTTAGTTTCTTTAAGAAAAGGAGATTTATTAGTAATGGAGCCTAAGGGAGATTTACAACATTTAGAATTTACTATTCCTTCTAGAGGATTAATTGGTTTACGAAATAAGATTTTAACAGCAACTGCTGGTCAAGCAATTATAAATCACCGTTTTTCTGAATACGGACCTTTTAAAGGGGAGTTTTCTGAAGATATTAAAGGTGCTATTGTTTCTTCTGCTGCAGGTAAAGCAACTGCCTATGCAATTGATCGTTTACAAGACAGAGGACGTTTCTTTATAGATCCTAACCAAGAAATTTACATCGGTCAGGTTGTAGGTGAAAACAGTAAGGATACAGATATGGGTGTGAACTTAATTAAAGGTAAAAAGTTAACAAACGTTCGTTCTTCTGGAACAGATGATAGTGTAAAGATTGCTCCAAAAACAGATTTCTCTCTAGAAGAATGTATGGAGTATATTAAAGGTGATGAGTATTTAGAAGTTACTCCAGAGAATTTACGTATGCGTAAAATTCAATTTAGACCTTAGATTAAAAATTACATGAATATAAAAAAGCCCAAGATTTTTTCTTGGGCTTTTTTATATTTCTTAAAGCAACTTATTTTAAGCTACCTGTCATTTCAGCTGGTTTTACCCATTCATCATATTGTTCTGGAGTTACGTATCCTAAACGGACTGCTTCTTCTTTTAAAGTTGTTCCGTTTTCGTGAGCAGTATTTGCAATTTCTGCAGCTTTGTAATACCCAATTTTAGTATTTAAGGCAGTAACTAACATTAGTGAGTTGTTTACTAATTTTGTTATTCTTGAGTGATTTGGCTCAATACCAGCAGCACAGTTTACATCAAAAGAAACACAAGCATCACCAATTAATTGTGCAGATTGTAACACGTTAGCAGCCATCATTGGTTTAAAAACATTTAGTTCATAGTGTCCTTGAGTACCACCAACAGTAACAGCAACATCATTACCCATTACTTGTGCACAAACCATAGTTATGGCTTCACATTGTGTTGGGTTTACTTTACCTGGCATAATTGAAGAACCTGGCTCATTTGCAGGAATAATGATTTCACCAATTCCAGATCTTGGTCCAGATGCCATTAAACGAATATCGTTGGCAATTTTATTTAAAGAAACAGCAATTTGCTTTAATGCTCCATGTGTTTCTACTAAAGCATCATGTGCTGCTAAAGCTTCAAATTTATTTTCTGCAGTTACAAATGGTAATGCTGTAAATTCTGCGATATACTTTGCCACTAAAACATCATATCCTTTAGGTGTATTTAAACCAGTACCAACAGCAGTACCTCCTAAAGCCAATTGCGATAAATGTTCTAAGGTGTTATTTAATGCTTTTAACCCAAAGTTTAATTGAGCTACATACCCAGAAAATTCTTGACCTAAAGTAAGTGGAGTAGCATCCATTAAATGCGTTCTACCAATTTTTACAACATCGTTAAAAGCTATTGCCTTGGCCTGTAAGGTGTCTCTTAATTGAGTGATTCCTGGAATGGTGTTTTCTACAATTTTCTTGTAGGCAGCAATGTGCATACCTGTAGGAAATGTATCGTTAGAAGATTGAGATTTGTTTACATCATCATTAGGTTGAATGGTTTTATCACCTTCACCAATTACTCTACCAGCAATTTCATGGGCTCTGTTTGCAATAACTTCGTTTACATTCATGTTAGATTGCGTACCTGAACCTGTTTGCCAAATTACTAAAGGAAATTGGTCATCATGCTTACCTTCTAAAATTTCATCACAAACTTGTGCAATTAAATCTCTTTTTTCCTCAGATAAAACTCCTAGTTCTGCATTAGTAAATGCAGCCGCTTTTTTTAAATAAGCAAAACCATAAACTACTTCTAAAGGCATTGAGGCTGGTGCACCTATCTTAAAATTATTTCTAGAACGTTCTGTTTGTGCTCCCCAATACTTGTCTGCAGGAACATTTACATTACCCATGGTATCTTTTTCTACTCTAAACTTTGTCATGATGTACTTAATATTTTAGGATAACAAATTTAAATAATATCGCTCAAATATTTTAATATTAAAGGAGGTAAATGCTCGTAAAAACTTTAATTTTAATTGTGTAATTTTAAAAAAATCTGTTATTTTTGCAGGTGTATAAATATAATTAGCAATAAATGTTAGATTTTTCAGAATTTTCAGGTTTAGTTTTATTCATGTTTATTTTTACAGCCGGTTTTTGGTTGTTAATTTTTTTATTAACATTTGTAGTTCCTTACTGGATAGGAGGAACAATTTGGGAAAATTTCAAATTAAAAAGAGATGCTAAAAAATCTGCTGAAGGAAAGTAGTTTTTAGCTTAACCATAAAAAAAACTCGTTCATTAATTGAACGAGTTTTTTTTATGATGTTTTGATTTTCTATTTATTCCTCAAAATCGTCTCTAACATTATCATTTCTATCTCTACCAAATTTCTTTTTCTTTTGATTAAATCTGTACACCAAACTTACTCTAAATTGAGGCTCTCTCCATTGAAACTCTGAATACTGATCTAAGAAACCTGGAATATTTGTTGTTCTTCTACTAATTCTACTATTAAAAACATCGCTAAAGTTTACACTTAAAGAAGCTTTTTCATCAAAGAAATCTCTACTTGCTGCAATGTTCATGCTAAACACACCTTCACTTGTTGTTTGTGCGTTTTGAGAAGGCCCTCTATAATTTGAGTTGATTTGTAAATCGGTTTTTCCTAAAGTAATCTTTTGGTTTAAACGAATAAAGTATGAGGTATTCTCAAAATCAAAACTTTGAGTAGCATTAGTGGTTGGATTTGTATAATCTCCATCTGTTGTAACTCTAAATAAATTAAAATCACTATTAATGTTCCATATCTTAAATGGTTTATAGTTTAAGGTAAATTCAAAACCTAATCTTTCTGCAGTAGATAAGTTAATTGGGAATCTTCTAGTAATAGGATCTCCATTATCTGTTATCTCACCTGTATCTTCTTGTATCCTTTCCCAATTGTCATTACTAATGTTGTAATATAAAGAGGTACTTAAGGTAAATTTATCCCATCTTTTTAAGTAACCTACATCCACTGCATCAGTAATTACAGGGTTTAAACCTACATTACCTGTATAGATATTGGCCTCACTAGATCTACTAGGAAAAGGATTTAAGTTTCTACCTCTTGGTCTTCTAATTCTTCTATTGTAACCAATAGTGATGTTCTCACCATCTTTAAATTCATAACCTAAATTAATGGTTGGAAAAAAATTACCATAGCTTCTATCATCTAAAGTTGTAGATGTTTGTTGCTCAATTTCGACAGAAGTATATTCATACCTTAAACCTGCTAATAAAGAAATATTATTAAACTTTTGGCCATATTGAAAGTAGGCTGCATTTACAAATTCTTCGTAATTAAAAGAGTTGTTTAATCCTGCATCTGGTACTAAAGTTCCATTAGGAAAAACTTGTCTTTCTGCTAAATAAAAACTATTAAAAATATCTCTGTAATTACCTCTATACCCAGCTTCGTATTGTATATTTTCTCCTACAGGATATACATAGTCAATCTGAAGTAAAGCTCTATTTTCATCTTGATCTTCTATTACTTGCTCTAAATCGTTTAATAAATTTGTTTGTGTATCTATTTCAGTAATATTATTTAAAACATCTTCCATTTCTGTAGAATACTGTAAATTCACAGAAAGCTTTCGTCCTTTTTGATCGAAGTTATTCACGTAATCTAATGTATATTGTATTCTTTGTTCATCTTCACCTTCGCTTTCTGTTCTAAATGTAGCTTCATTTAAGCCTTCATTTGCATTAAGTCTTTGAATATCATTGGTATTTACATCATCATCATTACCACTATTTAAAACAATGTTACCAATAATACTAGAGCTCTTTGTTAAATAGTACTCTGCACCAAAACTTGTAAATAAAGATCTACCTAGTCTACCAAAGTTCCTTTGCTCAATTACTCTTGCATTTTGTGCTGAAGATGATAAGAAATTAGATTCACTCAAAGAATTACCAGGTGTTTCATTGTATCTAAATCCTGTATTGGTAAATAAATTCCATTTTTCTGTTCTCCAATTGGCATTAAATGCGGTACCTACTCTTTCAGGATATCCTAAATCTAATTGCAAAGAACCATTAAAACCTGTTAGTTTATTTTTTCTAAGAATTATATTTAAAATTCCTGCAGTACCTTCAGCATCATATCTTGCAGATGGAGATGTAATAACTTCTACTTTCTCAATAGCTTCAGCAGGAATTTGTCTTAGTGCTTCTGCACCATTTAGACCTACTAGTGCACTTGGTCTACCATCTATCAGTATAGTTACATTTTCGTTACCTCTTAAGCTTACAGTTCCTTCTACATCTACTTGTATAGAAGGTACATTTCCAAGTACGTCACTTGCATTACCACCTCTGATAGACAAATCTTTTCCAATATTAAAAACCTTTTTATCTAAACGGATATCTACTTTAGTTTTTTCTGCAACAATCACAACTTCGTCTAACGCTTTTGAATTTTCTGAGAGTTCGATAATTCCTAAATCTAAATCTGAAGTTATGGTTTTAGCAGGAAACGTTTTAGAATTAAAGGAAATAAACGTTACACTTATTTCGTATGTTGCTTTAGGAGCAGTAATGCTAAATTTACCATCAATATCTGTAATTCCACCTGAAATGGCATTTGTTATTGTGTTATTTAAAACAATAGTGGCGTATTCTAAAGCCATATTAGAGCCGCCTTCAATGACTTTACCAGTAATTTTTATTTCATCTGCGCTAGTTTTATCTTGTGCAAAAAAGTAATTTGCTAATAAAAATAAACATATAAAGAGAGTAACTTTTTTTGTCAAAACAAATTTGTTTTAAAAATTTTTGTAATGCAAAGGTTCATCTTCTTTTTACTTAAGTCAGTTAAAAAAAAGTTAAAGAATTTTATTAAATAATATTCAGGATATTTTCTGATGGTCTTCCTATTACTGCTTTGTCTTTATTAACAACTATAGGTCTTTCTATAAGCTTAGGATTTATAATCATTGCCTTAATAATTTCAGAGTCAGATAAATCATTTCCTCTATATTGTTCTTTCCATATTTTTTCAGTTTTTCTAACTAATTGAATAGGAGTGATGTTTAACTTTTTTAGGATTTCTTTTAATTGTTCTTCTGTAGGAATATTCTCTAAATATTTAATAATTTTAAACTCTTTGCCAGAACTTTCTAGCATTAGTAAACCCTCTCTAGATTTTCTGCAACGTGGATTATGGTATATTTTTATCATGTATATATTCTATTATTTTAGTTTTAAAATTGTAATTTCTTTACTAAGCTCAAAATCACAAGTTTTATATATTTTAATTTGCTAACAGACAATAGACAACAGCTAATAATTATCCTTCTTTTTGCCCATTTAACATTAAATAAGCTTTTAAAAATGCATTTATGTTACCATCCATTACTGCATCTACATTTCCTGTCTCATGAGCAGTTCTTACATCTTTTACTAATTTATAGGGATGCATTACATAATTACGTATTTGGCTTCCCCATTCATTTTTCATTTTATTTGCTTCAATATCATCTCTAGCAGCTTGTTGCTTTTGCAATTCTATTTCATATAATTGCGATTTTAGCATTTGCATAGCTGTAGCTCTGTTATCATGCTGTGAACGAGAATTAGAACATGAAATCTGAATTCCTGAAGGCTTATGAGTTAGCTGAACTTTGGTTTCTACTTTATTTACATTCTGGCCACCTGCACCACTAGATCTTGCTGTAGTAATTTCTATATCTGCTGGGTTAATATCTATTTCAATAGAATCATCTGCTACAGGATATACATATACAGATGCAAAAGAAGTATGTCGTTTTGCATTGGAATCGAAAGGAGAAATACGTACTAATCTGTGCACACCATTCTCACCTTTTAACCAACCAAAAGCATAATCACCATCAACTTCTACAGTTACTGTTTTTATACCTACAGCGTCTCCTGCTTGATAGTTAAGTGTCTTTAATTTAAATCCTTGTTTTTCAGACCACATGGTATACATTCTAAACAACATTTCTGCCCAATCACAAGACTCTGTTCCACCTGCACCTGCTGTAATTTGAATTACTGCAGATAGAGAATCACCTTCATCAGACAACATATTTTTAAACTCAATGTCTTCTAAAAGCGTAATGGTTTTTTCATATTGTTGTACTACATCTTTTTCATCTGCTTCGTCTTCTTTATAAAACTCATAAAAAACATTTAAATCTTCGTTAAATCTTATAATGGTGTTATAATCTTCTACCCATTTTTTCTTAAAACGCAACTCTTTCATAATTACCTCTGCAGTTTTTGGGTCGTTCCAAAAGTCAGGGTTTGTGGTTTTTTCTTCTTCATTGGTTATTTCAATCAGTTTTTTATCAATTTCTAAATAAGATTTTAACTTATCTATTCTGGTTGAAATATCTTTAAGTTGGTCTAGTGTAATCATAAGTTTAACAAAAATAAACGATTTTTTAGGATTTCGAGTTTTTAAACTGCTTCTTATTTCATAGTTTTATAAAAATATTTATCTCATGAAAAAAGTACTATTTACATTATTATTTCTTTTTTTCTCTCTGCAAGTATACTCTCAATTTTTTATGGAGAAAACTGGTAAAAAATTACAAAAAGGAATTACTAAATACTCAGGTTATTATACTTTTTATTATGATGAGAATTCCGATAAAATTTACTTACAAATCGATCAATTAAATACTGATTTCTTATATGTAAGATCATTATCAGAAGGAATAGGTTCTAACGACATAGGTTTAGATAGAGGCCAGTTAGGTAGTGGAGTAGTAGTGCATTTTAAAAAAGCAGGTAATAAAATTTTGATGGTTCAACCCAATCAAGATTATAGAGCTATAACAGATAATATAGAAGAGAAAAACTCGGTAAAAGAAGCCTTTGCAAAATCTGTATTACATGGTTTTGTGGTAAAAGAAATAAAAGACGACATTTATTTAGTGGATGCAACTTCTTTTTTTATGAGAGATGCACATGGTGTTGCAAGAAGTTTAGCAAGGCAAAATCAAGGTAATTATAGTTTAGATAAAAGTAGAAGTGCGTTTAATTTAGAACGTACCAAATCATTTCCTAAAAACGCTGAGTTTGATGTGTTGTTAACCTTTAAAGGTACTCCAAGAGGTTACAATATAAGAAGTGTTACTCCAGATGCTAGTGCTGTAACTGTAAATCAACATCACTCTTTTGTAGAATTACCAGATAATAATTACAAACCAAGAAAGTTTGATCCTAGATCTGGGTCTTATCAAATGAGTTATTTAGATTACTCAACGCTTGTAAATGAATCTTTAGAAAAACGTTTTATTTATAGACACAGATTGGCAAAGAAAAATCCGAATGCTGCAATGTCTGAACCTATAGATCCGATAATTTATTATTTAGACAGGGGAACGCCTGAACCTGTAAGATCTGCTTTATTAGATGGAGGTCGTTGGTGGAATCAAGCTTTTGAAGCAGCTGGTTACAAGAATGCATTTCAATTTAAAATGTTACCTGAAGGTGCAGATTTGTTAGATGTAAGATATAATGTTGTGCAATGGGTACATAGATCTACTAGAGGTTGGAGTTATGGTGCAAGTATTTCTGACCCAAGAACTGGAGAAATTATAAAAGGACATGTAAGTTTAGGAAGTCTACGAGTTCGCCAAGATTATTTAATAGCGCAAGCTTTACAAGCACCTTTTATGAATAAAAAAGCAGAAGATAAATTTGCTTTGCAAATGGCAATTGCAAGAATTAGACAACTATCAGCTCATGAAATTGGGCATACTTTAGGTTTTGCGCATAATTTTGCAGCAAGTACTAATGGAAGAACTTCAGTTATGGATTATCCACACCCAAAGTTTACTTTAAAAAATGGTAAAATTGATTTTTCTAATGCTTACGATACTAAGATTGGAGATTGGGATAAAGTAACAGTGGCATATTCTTATCAAGATTTTCCAGAAAACACCAATGAAGATGAAGTGTTAAATACTATTTTAACAACAGGGTTTAAAAATGGAATGCGTTACTTATCTGATGCTGATGCAAGACCACAAGGAAGTGCAAGTGCTACAGCTCACTTATGGGATAATGGAGGAAACATATATGATGAACTAAATAATTTATTAGCGGTTAGAAAAACAGCAATCAGTAATTTTTCTGCTGATAATATAAAGACTAATGAACCTTATTCTGTTTTAGAGGACGTGTTTGTGCCCCTATATTTTTTACATCGTTTTCAAACAGAAGCAACAACCAAATTAATAGGAGGTTTAAATTATTCTTATGCAGTAAAAGGAGGTAACCAAACTATTGTAAAAAGAGTATCTGGAGAGGTAGAAAGAAAAGCATTAGCAAGTGTATTAAAAACGGTTATGGTTGACGAAATTGCAATTCCGAAAGAAAAATTAGCATTATTTCCTCCAAGAGCAATAGGTTATGGAAGATCTAGAGAATCTTTTAAAAGCAAATTAGGTGTAGCTTTTGATGCGTTTTCTGCTGTAGAAACTGCCTCAGAAATGACGTTTAAGCTTTTATTAAATCCGCAAAGAATGTCTAGACTTATCAATCATAAAAGTTTAGATGATTCACAATTAGGTTTAGATGAATTAATAGATGTTGTAGTTATGAATACTTTAAGAAAGAGTCATAAAGATAATTATTACCAAGAATTACAGAATGTTGTTAATATTCAGTTTTTAGAAGAACTAATGTATTTATCAACCTATAAAAATCAGTACAAACAAGTGAATGCAATTTCAAGTTATAAGTTGAATGAAATTAAAAATATTATTCAAAATAAAAAGAGCAGTGGTGTTCAAAGCATATATAATGAAGATTTAGTAAAAATGATTGATGATTTTATGAAGAATCCAAAAACTTTCAAAAAAACTTCAGCACCTAAAATTCCAGATGGTTCACCAATTGGAAATTAATTAAATAGTAAAAAATTAGAATGATTATAGACTTAATATCTGATACAGTTACCAAACCAACACCTGAAATGTTGCAAGCTATGATGAGCGCGAATGTAGGTGATGATGTTTTTAAGATGGACCCTACTGTAAATGCTTTAGAACAAAAGGTAGCTAAGCTTTTTGGTATGGAAGATGCTTTGTTTTTTCCTTCAGGAACTATGGCAAATCAAACTGCAATAAAATTACACACACAACCAGGAGATTTAGTTATTGCAGATAAATATGCACACATTTACAATTATGAAAGCGGAGGAGTTGCTTTTAATTCAGGCGTTACTTGTAAGCTGATTAATGGTGAAAGAGGAATGTTTACAGCATCTCAAATAGAAGAAATAGCTTCAGCAAAACCACAGATTTATTTGCCATACACCCGTTTAATTTGTTTAGAAAATACAACAAATAAAGGAGGTGGTGCTTGTTGGGATTTTAGAGAAATAGAAAAGATACACAAGGTTGCCAAACAAAATAACTTAGGATTTCACCTGGATGGTGCAAGATTGTTTAATGCTTTAGTTGCTAAGAATGAATCTCCAAAACAATATGGGAAATTGTTTGATACCATATCTATTTGTTTCTCTAAAGGATTAGGTGCACCAATTGGTTCTATGCTTATTGGAACAAAGGAAATGATGCAGAAAGCCTTGCGTTTACGTAAATTATTAGGTGGAGGAATGAGACAAGTTGGTTTTTTAGCAGCAGCAGCCAATTATGCTTTAGATCATCATGTAGAAAGATTAGCAGAAGACCATAAAAAAGCAAAAGAAATTGCTACAGTACTTGAAAGTTGCAGTTATATCACTAAAATTGAACCAGTAGAAACTAATATTTTAATTTTTTATGTAGATGATAAAATAGGTGCAGACCATTTTATAGAGAAAATGGCCGAAAAAAATATACTGCTAACTCCTATGGGTGAGGGTAAAATTAGGATTGTAACGCATTTAGATTATACAGATAAAATGCATACGATTCTGCTAAAAGAATTGAATAATTTCAAAAATTAATAGAAACTAAAAAAAACTCCTTTATAAAATATAGGATTTTTTTATTAATTATAAGTAAGCTTTACAAGCTCTTTATAATTTTTATTAAGTTTTCTTAAAAGTATACCATAGACCAATTTATAAAATAACCATAGTAATACTAGTATAATTAATAAACCTATTATTTGGCTTATTATAGTAATGGTAATTACTTGTTGTATATCTAAAGCCAAGTTATCTGGATTCATTACCTTCATTAACTTATTGTTGTCAGAAAACATAAACATATTTAAAATAATACAACCTAAAGAGACTGTTGCTAAATTATAAAAAACATAATATTTTACAGTTTTTCTAATTTTTAGAATTTTTTGTATTAATTTTTTGGTGTTTTCTAAAAGAGAAACCCTTTTATAATTTCTATAGAAAAGGAATAAAAAAACTAGAATAATTACATAGTGTAATCCCATAAATATATTTAAATATTCCATAAGATTTAAATCTTCGTAAATTTTATAAAAACGATCTGGAATTGTAATATTTACAACAGTCCACAATATAAACTCTAGAACACCAACAATAAATATCCATTTTACAATAGATGACGATCTTGATTGAGCCATCTTATATATTTCTACACTAGAAAGTTTATTCGATTCTTCTGGTTGATTTTTCCAGGCTTTTTTGTAATTATCTAATACATCCATACATTATGGGTTTAGTATGTTTTTTAATTTTTCTTTAGCTCTGTTCATTTTAACTCTTGCATTTACAGAAGTTATTCCTAATGTTTCAGAGATTTCTTTATAAGGTTTATCTTCTAAGTATAAGAAAATAAGTGCTTTATCAATATCATTTAATTGATGGATAGCTTTATACAATGCTTTTAATTGTAACTCTTCTGTATCATCATAATCTTGTGATTTTATCTTATAAGCAAAATCACTGATGTCTTGCGTTTTAATCTTTCTTGTAGACTTTCTATATAATGAAATTGCAGTATTTAAAGCAACTCTATACATCCAAGTACTAAATTTAGAATCACCTCTAAACTTCGGATAGTTTTTCCAAAGTTGAATGGTTATTTCTTGAAACAAATCGTTGTGAGCCTCTCTATTCGTAGTGTAAAGTCTACAAATTTTATGAGCAATATTTTGATTTGCTTCAAAATCTAATAAAAATTTTTCTTCTAAATTTTTCTGCACACTTGTTTTTTAGTCAATTATAAGAAGCATTTTTAGTTAAAATGTTACATTTTTCTTAAAAAATATTTTATCTTTTTTTTTTGTAGATTTGTTTAATAAAATTTAAAATAAATTGAACAATATAAAGCAAGATTTCACGATCAAAGACCTCGAAAATATTTCTGGAATCAAGGCACATACTATTCGTATTTGGGAAAAAAGGTATAATTTACTAACTCCAAAAAGAACCAAAACAAATATAAGACTTTATACTCCAGAAAATTTAACCAAACTTTTAAATATAGTTTTATTAAATAAAAATAATCACAAAATCTCTAAGATTGCTGAAATGTCAGAAGATGACATTACTTCAAAATCAAGAGAATTAGCGTTTAGTTTTGCTACAAATGATGAAGCTATAAATACATTTAAAGTTTCTATGTTTCAGTTTGATAAAATACTTTTTAACAATACTTATCATAAGTTGTTACATAAAAAAACTTTTAGAGAGATATTTAAAGATGTTTTTATTCCTTTTTTAGATCACATTGGTATGTTATGGCATACAGAAACATTATTGCCTGCACACGAGCATTTTATTTCTAATTTAATCGCTCAGAAAATTCAGTTAAATACAGAAAAACTGCAGTACAGTATCAATAACACTAATAAGACATATGTTTTATTTTTACCTGAAAACGAAATACATGAGCTAGGTTTATTATATTTAAACTTTGAATTGGTTTTGAGAGGTTTTCATACTATTTATTTAGGGCAAAGTTTGCCTTTAAATAATTTAAATTATTTTCTAGATGGAGATAGAGAAGTTTGTTTTATAGCTTCTTTAACCATTCAACCTTATGATGATAAAGTTGAAGAATATTTTAATGAAATAGATAGTGTTATGGATAGCACTAAAAACCAATTCATTGCTGTAGGAAGAAAAATAGCAAAAATTAAGCATTTAAATTTGAACGATAACATAGCTCTTTATGATTCTATTCCAGATTTATTAAAGGTACTTTAAGGCACTCAATTAATTTTTAATATGTTTAGTTTATTTTACAGTATACTAAACAAAAAATATATAATGGATAAAAAAATTTATATTATAGGTTCTGGTTTTTCCTCTTTGGCAGCATCTTGTTATTTATCAAAAGAAGGTTATGACGTAACTGTTTTAGAAAAAAACGATTCGTTAGGAGGAAGAGCAAGACAGTTTAAAAAAGAAGGTTTCACTTTTGATTTAGGTCCATCTTGGTATTGGATGCCAGATGTTTTTGAGCGTTTTTTTGCTGATTTTGGAAAAAAACCTTCTGATTACTACACTTTAGATAAATTAAGTCCTGGCTATGAAGTTTATTTTGGTAAAAATGATTCCATAAAAATATCAGATAAGTTGCCCGAGATCTATGAATTATTTGAAAGTATTGAAAAAGGAAGCTCTAAATACCTAAAATCCTTTTTAGATTCAGCAAAATCTAACTATGATACTGCTATAAAAGATTTGGTATATAAACCTGGAGTTTCTCCTTTAGAATTAGTAAATTCAACTACAATAGCAAGAGTAACACAATTTTTTTCAACCATTAGAAAACAAGTTAGAAAAAATATAAAAAATGAAAAATTAATAGAAATTTTAGAATTTCCAGTATTATTTTTAGGAGCAAAACCTAGCAACACTCCTGCTTTTTATAATTTCATGAATTATGCTGATTTTGGTTTAGGAACTTGGCATCCAAGAGGAGGAATGTATAAAGTTATTGAAGGTATGGTTTCTTTAGCTACCTCTCTCGGTGTTGATTTTTCTAAAAATGCAAACGTAGAAAAAATTATTACAGACGCTAACAATAGTGTAAAAGGCTTAGTTGTTAATGGAGAAGAAATTGCTACAAATTTGGTGCTAAGCGGTGCAGATTATCATCATACAGAAACATTATTGGATAAAAATTTGAGACAATATTCAGAGAGTTATTGGTCTAAAAAAACTTTTGCACCCTCATCATTATTATTTTATGTTGGGTTTGATACGAAAATTAAAAATGCAAGTCACCACACTCTATTTTTTGATACTGATTTTGATAGGCATGCAGAAGAAATTTACGACAACCCTAAATGGCCATCAGCACCACTTTTTTATGCTAACTTTACCTCTATGACAGATGTTACTTCTGCGCCTGAAGGAAAAGAAGCAGGCTTCTTTTTAATACCTTTAGCCCCAGGAATTAAGGATACAGAAGAATTACGTGAGTTGTATTTTAACAAAATAATGAATAGATTTGAAGAAATTACTAATCAAGAAGTAAAAAAAAATGTTATCTTTAAAAGATCTTTTTGTGTAAAAGATTTTGAAGAAGAATATAATTCTTATAAAGGCAACGCTTATGGTATGGCAAATACATTACTGCAAACTGCTTTTTTAAGACCTAAAATTAAAAGTAGTAAAGTAAATAATTTGTTTTTTACAGGTCAGTTAACTGTTCCAGGGCCAGGAGTTCCTCCAGCATTAATTTCAGGTAAAATAGCAACAGATTTAATCAAAAAAAGCCAAAAATAATATGAAAGAACTTTTTGATAATGTTTCTAATGATTGTAGTAAGTTAGTTACAAAAAGTTATAGTACTTCGTTTTCTTTAGCGGTTAATATGTTATCACCTAAAATAAGAGCTGATATATACAACATATATGGTTTTGTTCGTTTTGCAGACGAAATTGTAGATACATTTCATAATTATAATAAAGAAGAATTGTTATCTCATTTTGAGCGTGACTACTACATGTCTAAAGAACAAGGGATTAGTCTAAATCCTATTTTAAATTCTTTTCAGCAAACTGTAAATAGATACAAAATACCTGAAGAAATGGTTCAAGCCTTTCTTAAAAGTATGAAAGCAGATTTGCATAAAACTCAGTACCAAACTAAAGAAGAATATGATGAATACATATATGGCTCTGCAGATGTTGTTGGTTTAATGTGTTTGAAAGTATTTGTTGATGGTGATGAGAATAAGTATAATGAGTTAAAAGATGCTGCAATGCGTTTGGGCTCAGCATTTCAAAAAGTAAACTTTTTACGAGACTTAAAAGATGATTTTGAACTATTAAATAGATCTTATTTCCCTAATGTAGACTTAGGTAAACTAAATGCTATATCTAAGCAATTAATTATAGATGAAATCGAGGCTGATTTTGATTACGCTTATACACACGGTATTTTGAAATTGCCTGTTGAAGCAAAATTTGGTGTATATATGGCTTACAGATATTATAGAAGATTACTAAAAAAACTGAATGCTGTCCCATCAGAAAAAATAATGGATACAAGAATCAGAATTTCTGATCCGATGAAAATAAATTTGTTAGCAAGAAGTTATGTGAAATACAAATTGAATATTATCTAATATGTTATTTTTAGTTACTATAGCTGTTTTTTTGTTAATGGAATGTATTACGTGGTGCACACATAAGTACGTAATGCATGGTTTTGGGTGGTATTTACATGAAGATCATCATCAACCCAAATACAACGGATTTGAAAAGAATGATGCATTTTTTGTCATTTTTGCTATACCCAGTATGGCTCTTATTTTTTATGGAAGTAATTCTATTTACACATATTTACTTTACATAGGTCTTGGAATTCTGTTATATGGTGTTGCTTATTTTTTGGTTCATGATGTTCTTATTCATCAACGTTTTAAATGGTTTAAAAATACTAATAATTGGTATTTGCAAGGATTAAGAAAAGCGCATAAAATTCATCATAAAAATATGGGTAAAGAAGATAGCCAATGTTTTGGAATGTTATTTGTACCTGTAAAATATTTTAAGCAGTATAAGAAATAGAATTGTTGCTTTAATTTTAATCTCACTTTATTTATTTTGAATTCAGCTTCCAAAAATTTTGATTATATTATTGTTGGTGGGGGAGCGTCAGGTCTAATGATAGCATATAGAATGAGTAGAGATGCTTATTTTCATAATAAATCAATTCTAATTCTTGATCAAGTAAAAAAATCAAATAATGATAAAACTTGGTGTTTTTGGGAAAAGAAGAAAGGTGATTGGGATGACATATTAAATCATTTTTGGAAAGATATTATATTCAAAGGAGATAGTGAAGCAATGCAAACTTCTATAGAGCCTTATGTGTACAAAATGATTAAGAGTTCTGACTTTTACAAAAAAATCTGGAAGACAATTGGCACAAAAAAGAATATTCAATTTAGTGAAGAAAATGTTGTTGAAATTCAACAAGAGCAAAGCTTTGGAGTTGTTTATACCACTCAAAATGAATATCACTCAAAAAAAATAATCAATAGTATTTTGTTTACTGACGCGTATCAGAAACAACAAAAATATCCTACATTACAACAACATTTTGTAGGATATTTTGTAAGAACTAAAGAACCTGTTTTTACAACAAATGCAGCTACTTTTATGGATTTTACTATTCCTCAAAAAGGGAATACTAGATTTATGTATATACTACCTTATGCTGAAAATGAAGCTTTATTTGAGTATACATTGTTTTCTAAAGAGTTATTAGATTATACTACTTATACTGATGCTATTAAATCTTATTTAAAAGAAAAAAATATTACAGATTATGAAATCGTTGAAAAGGAGCAAGGTGCTATACCAATGACTTCTTACAAGTTCTGGAATTCAAATTCAGATAATATTATTTATATTGGTACAGCAGGTGGCTGGAGCAAAGCAAGTACTGGTTTTACCTTTAAAAATATAGACAAGAAAACAAGGCTTTTAATTCATCACCTTAAAAAAGAAACTTCCTTAAAATCTTTTCAAAAAACCAATCGATTTTGGTTCTATGATTTACTGTTATTAGATATTTTATCAAAACATAATGAAAAGGGAGCTGCTGTATTTTCTAGAATGTTTAAAAAGCTGTCTCCTCAGCTTATTTTAAAATTTTTAGATGAGGAAACAACTTTTACTGAAGAATTAAAAATATTCTCTAATATGCAAATACGCTTGTTTAGTAAAGCTTTAATAAAACGTTTATTTTAAAGGAAATTTGTCTCTAATTTTATCTAAAGATAAATTATGGATACTCCCTACATGAGAATGTTGTTTTCCTAAATCTGGTTTGTACGTTCCTTCTTGCACTTGCCCACCAATTTTTTGATAGGCTTCTCTAAAAGACATACCTTCTACTACTAAATTATTGATAGAATCTACAGTAAATAAATATTGATATTTTTCATCATTCAAATCAATATCTTTTACAATTACCTGCTGAATTGAGTAGTTAAAGATGTCTAAAATATCTTTTATATCTTCAAAAGCTGCAATGATATTTTCTTTTAATAACTGAAAATCTCTGTGATAACCTGTAGGTAAATTATTGGTGATTAATAACATTTCTGAATGCAAAGCTTGGATTTTATTACATTTTCCACGAATTAATTCAAAAACATCTGGATTCTTTTTATGAGGCATAATACTACTTCCTGTAGTTAACTCATCAGGAAAAGAAATAAAACCAAAATTCTGACTCATATATAAACAAACATCCATTGCAAAACGAGCCATTGTATTACACAAACCACCCAAAGCAGATGCTATAGAACGTTCACTTTTTCCTCTGCTCAATTGTGCAGCAACTACGTTGTATTTTAATGTTGCAAATTCTAATTCTTGGGTAGTTAATTCTCTATCAATAGGAAAAGAAGAGCCATAACCAGCAGCAGAACCTAATGGATTTTGGTCTACAACTTTAGAAATTGCATTAAGTACATACACATCATCAATTAGCAGTTCTGCATAGGCAGAAAACCACAATCCGAAAGAAGACGGCATTGCTACTTGTAAATGCGTATAACCAGGTAATAAAGCATCTTTATGAGTTTCTGCAAGATTGAGAAGAGTTTCAAATAGAACCTTAACTTTTGAATTAATCAACCTTAGGTTGTCTTTATAATACAATTGTAAAGCTACTAAAACCTGATCATTTCTAGAACGAGCTGTATGAATTTTCTTACCAACCTCACCTAATTTATTGGTTAACTCCCATTCAATTTTAGAATGTACATCTTCAAAAGAAGGCTCTATTACAAAAGTTCCATTTTCAATATCATCAGCTAATTCTTTTAAACCTTTTTTAAGGTCTTTTAATTCATCAGCAGTAATAATACTTATTGATTCTAACATTATTGCATGGGCTAATGAAGCCTGAACATCATATTTCGCAATATGAATGTCTATTTCTCTATCATTACCAACAGTGAAGTTTTCTATCTGTTTGTCTATTTCAATTCCTTTATCCCAAAGTTTCATATTATAAATTTTATTTTAAAGTTTAGACTTAAGAATCAAGACCGTTTCCCATTTAGATTCAAGACTTCTCACTCTTGTGTTTTATCTTGTTTCTTGTCTCTTCTCTTTTATCTTATTTCTTATTTTTTGTTTCTTTTCCTTTTTTAAACAATTACTTTATTTAGTAGTTCAATATAAATCTGAATTCCTTCTTCTATTTCTGAAACGTATATAAATTCATTTGCAGAATGAGAACGGGTACTATCTCCAGGTCCTAGTTTTAAAGATTGACAAGTTAATACAGATTGATCTGAAAGGGTAGGAGAGCCATACGTTTCTCTACCCATAGCAATCCCTGCTTTTACTAAATCGTGATCTGTTGATATGGAAGAAGAATTTAGTCTTAAACTTCTAGGCTTAATTTCTGAGCAAGGAGATTGTTCTTGTAAAATAGTTGCAATTTCTTGGTTTGAGTAGGCATCATTTACACGAACATCTACCACTAAATCTACATGTGCAGGAACTACATTATGTTGTTTTCCAGCATTAACTTGTGTTACAGTCATTTTTACATCACCCAAAGCGTTCGAAGTTTTTTTGAATTTAAAATCTTTGAACCATTGTAAAACTTCAATTGTATTATAAATTGAATTGTTATCATTTGGATGTGCAGCATGACTAGGAGTACCTTTTACAACTGCATCAAAAACTAACAAACCTTTTTCAGCCACAGCTAAATTCATTAAAGTAGGTTCACCAACAATAGCTACGTCTATATGAGGTATAATTGGTAACATACTATTTAAGCCATTAGCACCTGAACTTTCTTCTTCTGCAGAAGCAACTAATACTAAATTGTATTTTAAATTTTCTTGCTTATAAAAATAGGTGAATGTTGCAATTAATGATACTAAGCAACCACCAGCATCATTAGAACCTAAACCATATAATTTATTACCTTCTACAAACGCCTTAAAAGGATCATTTGTATAGGCTGAATTGGGTTTTACTGTATCATGATGTGAGTTTAAAAGAAGTGTTGGCTTGCTGTCTTCAAAATGTTTATTAGTAGCCCAAACATTATTTTTTGTTCGTTTAATTGGAATTCCAAACTCTACAAACCAAGCTTCAATTAATACTGCGGTTTGTTCCTCTTCTGAGGAAAAAGATTGAGTTTCAATTAAGTTCTTTAAAAGTGAAATCGCTTTTTCTGTTAATTTTTCGATAGTAATCATTATAAAGTAATGGTTGTGAAATTGTTGTTTTCTTTTGTCAGCATATTAGTATTTCCTATATAAACTTTTTTTACTCCATTCTGAAGTGCATTTAAACAATTGTCTATTTTTGGTATCATTCCTACGGAAATAACTCCTTTTTCTAATAACTCTTTATACGTATCTGAATTGATGTTTTTAATCACCGAATCTTTATCATTAAAATCTTGTAAAACACCATTCAATTCAAAACAATAGTAAATGGATGTGTCATAATGTTTACTCATTCCTGCAGCTATTGTACTTGCAATAGTATCTGCGTTCGTGTTTAATAATTGTCCTTTTTTATCATGTGTAATTGCACAAAAAACAGGGGTAAAGTTGGCTTGAATTAATTTGTCTATCGAGTTTGATGCAATTTGTTTTACATCACCTACATAACCATAATCAATTTTTTGTACCGGTCTTTTAACAGACTGTATGCTATTGATATCTGCACCAGTTAAACCAATGGCATCCACTTGTAAAGCTTGTAATTTAGCCACTATATTTTTGTTGACTAAGCCTCCATAAACCATAGTAATTACTTCTAGAGTTTCTGCATCTGTAATTCTTCTGCCATCAATTAATTTGGAAGTAATACCTAGTTTAGAGGCAATAAGCGTTGCACGTTTTCCTCCTCCATGAACTAAAATTTTATGTCCTTTAAGGTTGGCAAAAAGCTGTAAGAAAGTATTTAAAGAAGCTTCATCTTCAATAATATTTCCACCTATTTTTATGATTGATAGTTTTTCCATTAGTGCTGTACTTGTTTCAGTATCTTTTTTGAGTTGTATTTTTTTTGTGATATGCTGAATCAAGTTCAGCATTAGAAAATCTTACAGTTTTTCTAATATTTTCTTTAATACTAATTGAGCAGCATATGTTCTGTTATTGGCTTGTTCTATAACCAAAGAATTTTCAGAATCTAAAACAGCATCTTCAACCACTACATTTCTTCTTACAGGTAAGCAATGCATAAATTTAGCATCTACAATTTTATTTTTTGTGATGGTCCAATTGTCATCAACCTCTAAAATTTGACCATAAGATTCATAAGAGCTCCAATTTTTTGCATAGATAAAATCAGCATCCTTAAAAGCCTCTTTTTGATTATTATAAATAGGTGTGTCTTTTGTAATCTCTTTGCTTAAATCATATCCTTTTGGGTTTGCAATTACAAACTCAACATCCATTTTTTGCATAGCTTGTGTAAAACTATTTGCTACAGCATGTGGTAATGCTTTAATATGAGGAGCCCAACTTAACACTACTTTTGGTTTCTTTTTTAGGGGGTTTTCAGCAATTGTTAAAGCATCAGTCAATCCTTGTAATGGATGACCAGTAGCACTTTCCATACTCACAACAGGCACACTAGCATATTTTACAAAAGAATTTAATACTTGTTCAGTCTCATCTTTCTCCTTATCAGTTAAAGTAGGAAAGGCTCTTACAGCAATAACATTACAATATTGAGAAACTACAGCTGCTGCTTCTTTAATATGTTCTGCAGTGTTTCCATTCATTATTGTTCCATCTCCAAATTCAATTCCCCAAGCGTCTCCAGAAACATTCATAACAATTGGATCCATTCCTAAATTTAAGGCTGCTTTTTGGGTGCTTAAACGTGTTCTTAAACTCGAATTGAAAAACAACAATCCTAAAGTTTTGTTTTTGCCTAATGCTATATTTGCTAACGGATTTGCTTTTATTTCTCTAGCTTCTTTAATCCAAGAATTAATATTTTCTATATCGTTTATGGAAGTGTACTTTTTCATATTTTTTCTTTTATATGGGGTTGAAACCCCTTATTATTTTATTTTTGTAAACGCTACTTTAACATTAAAAGCATTGGTAATAAAATTATCTTCTAAACCATTTACAATCCATGTTTCTATATTTTCTTTTTTTGCTAAAGAAACGGCTTCAATTTTAGATTCCATACCACCACTACCAAGAAAAGATTTAGAGTTTACAACTTCATTTTTTAGAGCATTAAAATTAATAACTTCGTTAATAGTTTCTGGTGCATTATTTTTAATGGATTCTTTGGTGTAAATTCCGTTTGTATTAGTGGCAATGATTAATAAATCTACATCTAATAAAACTGCTGTTAATGCTGCTAATTTATCATTATCTCCAAATTGAATTTCATCTGTAGCAACTGTATCATTTTCATTAATAATAGGAACATAATTATTCTGTACCAAAACATTAATGGTGTTTACGATATTGGTTTTGCTTTGTTTTTTCTCAAAATCTGAGTAAGAAAGAAGACATTGAGAACTTAGCAAGCCATATTCTCTAAAAATTTCTTGATAAATTCTTATTAAATGAGGTTGCCCAATAGATGCCAAAGCTTGTTTTACAAAAACGTCTTCTTGTTTACTTTCTAATTTTACAAATTGTTTGGCAACAGCAATAGCACCAGAACTTACAATAATAAACTCGCAAGTATCTTTAAGTTTTGCAATCTGATTTGCAATATCTTCAATTTTACCTCTAGATATATTATTGGTTTCTTTTGTTAAGGTATTAGAACCAATTTTTAATAAAATACGTTTCTTTTTTTGCATTGTTGTTTTATTATACTCGCAAAGTTTTAATATTTGTTTTGTTTTATAAATCTCGCAAAGACGCTAAATTACAAAGCTTTTATTGTTTACCTAGACTGAAAACTGCCAACTGAAAAACTAACTCCTAATTTGCCCATCTCCATGCACATACCATTTATTGGTTACTAAATGTTGTAAGCCAATAGGTCCACGTTGGTGTAACTTGTCTGTGCTTATAGCCAACTCACCACCCAAACCTAATTGTCCACCATCTGTAAATCTTGATGAAGCATTATGATACACAGCAGCAGTGTCTACGTTTTCCATAAAAGTTTTTGCAACTTTTGTGTTTTTTGTAATAATTACAGAAGAATGCCCACCAGAATATTTATTTATTTTGGCAATAGCCTCTGCATTAGTGGTAATCTTGCCAATTAATATTTTGTAATCTAAAAACTCTTCGTACCAAATGTCATCCGAAGTAAAGTTTTTTGCTTTTAAAACCTCAATATTTTTAATGGTTAATTGTTCAATTAAATTATTTACAAAACCTATTCTATTTGGCAAATTTGCATCAATTAAAATTTTATCAATAGCATTACAAGCAGAAATTTTAGATTTTCCGTTTAAAATAATATCAAGTGCCATAGCTGCATCTGCATCTTTGTGCACGTAGATAAAATTATTTCCTCTACCGCTAATTATAACTGGGCAAGTTGCATGCTGCTTTACAAAAGCAATTAAACGCTCTCCACCTCTTGGTACAATTAAATCTACTTTTTGAGTTGATTTTTCTAAAAATGCTTGTGTTTCTTTTCTATTAAACTGTAAATATTCTACCCAATCTGTAGATGCATTATGCTGTTTTAGGGCTTTATGCCATAATTCTACAATTTTTAAATTAGAATTTAAAGATTCTTTTCCTCCTTTTAAGAGAATTTTATTTCCAGATTTAAAAGCAATTCCTGCAGCTTCTAAAGTAACATCTGGTCTAGATTCATAAATAATTAAAACAGTACCAAAAGAGGCAGTTTTATTATAAACTTGCATACCATTATTATGCTTAAAACTAAAACGTTCTACACCCACAGGATCTTCTTGAGAAGCCAAATGTTTAGCTGCAGCAATCATTTCATCCACCTTTTTATAATCTGCTTTTAAACGATCAAACATAGAAATATCATCACCTTTATACGCTTCTAAATCTTTTTTATTAACGTTTATAATTTCGTCTCTATGTTTATCTAAAAGTGTTGCCATGGTTACTAAAACAGCATTTCTAGTTTTTATTGCTAATAAGGTATTCATTATTTTTTGTACTTATTTTAAGAAATTTGTTTTCTTAATTTTTATTGAAGAAAATACTTCACTATATATTTAAATTATTCACCTAAAGAATATACTAATGCTTCGAAAAATTGATCTATATGTATTTTTCTAATGGTTAATGGAGGTAAAATTCTTAACACTTTTTTATTAGAAGCACCACCTGTAAAAATATGATAATCGTAAATTAGTTTTTTACGTAATTCGCTTATTTCAAAATCGAACTCTAAACCAAGCATTAATCCTTTTCCTTTGATAACTTTTACTTGCGGAATTGTTTTTGCAATGCTAATAAAATACAAATACATTGCATTTACATTGTCTATTAAGTTTTCTTCTTCAATCACATTTAAAACTGATAAACCAGCAGCACATGCCAAATGATTTCCACCAAAAGTTGTACCTAACATACCATATTTTGCCTTAATATTTGGGTGAATTAAAATGCCACCAATAGGAAAACCATTGCCCATTCCTTTTGCAATAGAAATAATATCTGGGGTAACATTGTAATGTTGAAAAGCAAAGAATTTACCTGAACGTCCATACCCAGATTGTACTTCATCTGCAATAAACCTGGTGTTATTTTGTTTACACAGCACATCTACTTCTTCAAAAAATGCAGCAGTTGCTTGGTCTAAACCACCAACACCTTGTATAAATTCTACAATAACAGCACAAACATCTCCTTTTTCTAGTTCTGTTTTTACGCTTTTTATATCATTTAAATCTAAAATAGTAACTTTTTGTTGTGCATTAATAGGTGCAATAATATTTTTATTATCTGTTGCTGCAACAGCTGCAGAAGTACGCCCATGAAAACCATTTTTAAAAGCAACAACTCTAGATTTTTCTGTTTGAAAAGAAGCCAGTTTTAAAGCGTTTTCATTAGCTTCTGCACCAGAACTGCATAAAAATAATTCGTAATCTTTACAACCAGAAAGTTGTTCTAACTTATTTGCTAGTTTAACCTGAATGGGGTTTTGTACGGCATTAGAATAAAAACCTAATTTTTCTACTTGCTTGTTAATTGCTTTTACATATTTTGGATGCCCATGACCAATAGAAATTACTGCATGACCACCATATAAATCTAAATATTCGGTTTTATTTTCGTCATACACAAAAACTCCTTTTGCTTTTACAGGAGTTACATCGTACAATGGATAAACGTTAAATAATGGCATAATTTTTTTTTTTCAGGAAGGGAGCATGCTCCCTTGTTAGAGTTAGTTTTTAATTTCATTAATTTTATCAAAAGAAGTGTTAATTCCTTTAATTAGAGAAGAACTTAAACCTTGGTGTTCCATTTCGTTTAAACCTTCTATGGTGCAACCTCCAGGAGTGGTAACTCTGTCTATTTCTGCTTCTGGATGGTTTCCAGATTCTTTTAACAAACTAGCAGCTCCAAAACAGGTTTGCATTGCTAATTCATGTGCTTCATGGGCTTCAAAACCTAACTGAATTGCACCTTGTGTTGTAGCTCTTATTAAGCGCATCCAAAAAGCAATACCACTTGCACAAATAACAGTTGCTGCTTGTAATTGCTCTTCTGGTATTTCCATAGAAACACCTAAACTATTAAAAATTGTTTTAGCAATTGCTACTTTCTCTTTCCCTTTTTGGTTTGCAGAAAGACACGTCATAGATTGCCCAACAGATGCTGCTGTATTTGGCATAGAACGTATAATATATTTGTCTACACCAATAATATCTTCAATTTTAGAAATAGAAAAACCTGTAATTACTGTAATAATTAATTGATTTTCTTTTAAAAGAGGCTTTATGTTTACCAATATTTTTTCTAAATGTCTTGGTTGTACAGCAAATATTAAAATATCAGAATTTTTTACTGCTTCTTCATTATCAGACGTTAAAACAACCTCTTTAGACTCATTAAAACTGGTAATAGATTTTGTATTTCTTTTTGTTAAATACAAAGAAGTAACAACTCTATTTTTCAATAAACCTTTTGCTATTGATTGTCCTAAACTTCCTGCCCCTATAATTGCTACTTTCATAATTTTCCTATCCTAACCTTTCCAAAGGAAAGGGATACTTACTGTTGCGTTTTCTCTTTAATAGCAAGGGAGCATGCTCCCTTGTTGTTGATCTAGAAATAATTTGCTTTTAAATTTAAACCTAAAGTTTCATCAAAACCGTACATTAAATTCATATTTTGAATGGCTGCTCCAGATGCACCCTTTAATAAATTATCTATGGTACTTGTAATTAGTAATTTATTGCTATGTTTTTCTAACTGAATTAAACAATTATTGGTGTTGACTACTTGTTTTAAAAAGATGCTTTGATCTGCCACAAATGTGAAGGCTGCATCTTTATAATATGCTTTATACATTGCTGTAGCTTTTTCTAAAGTTCCCTCAAATTTGGTGTAAGTTGTTGCGAAAATTCCTCTAGAAAAATCTCCTCTATTTGGCATAAAGTTAATTTCTGAATCAAAATCATTTTGCAACTGATGTACAGTTTGATTAATTTCATCTAAATGCTGATGATTAAAAGCCTTGTAATGAGAAAAATTATTATCTCTCCAAGTAAAATGAGTAGTTGCAGATAAAGATGTTCCTGCTCCAGTTGCACCTGTAACAGCATTTATATGGACATCATTTTGTAACAGTCCATTTGCGGCTAAAGGTAAAATTGCTAGTTGTAAAGCAGTAGCAAAACAACCAGGATTTGCAATGTATTTTGCTGATATAATATCGGCTTTATTTAATTCTGGTAAACCATAAACAAATTCTTTGCCTTCGAACTTTTTATCTGCAAGTAATCTGAAATCATTACTTAAATCTATGATTTTTGTATGATCAGAAAACTTGTTTTTTTGTAAAAATGCAGTTGAATTTCCATGACCTAAACATAGAAATAGTAAATCAACATCAGCATTTATTTCACTCGTAAAACTAATTTCTGTGGCACCAATTAAATCTTGATGTATTTTGTATAATTTGTTACCAGCATTAGAAGTACTGTACACAAAATTGATGTTTGTTTCTGGATGATTTAATAATAATCTAATCAATTCACCTGCAGTGTACCCAGCACCACCTATAATTCCTATTTCTAACATCATTTAAAAGTTTACCTGTTGATATATTTTGTTCTGATTTCCTAAAATCTTTATAAAACCTTTAGCATCATCTGCAGACCAAGCTTTATTTTCTTCACCATAAGTACTAAATGCACTAGACATTAAATCGTGATCTGATTCAATACCATCTAAAGTGAAGTGATAAGGTTTTAAAGAAACCACAACATTACCAGAAACCATTTTCTGAGAACTTTGTAAAAATGCTTCAGTATCTCTCATTACAGGATCTAAGTATTGACCTTCATGCAAATGCATTCCATAAAAGCTAGACAAATATTCCTTGTGTTGTAATTGCCATTTTGTAAGTGTATGTTTCTCTAATAAATGATGTGCTTTTACTGTAATTAATGCAGCTGCAGCTTCAAAACCAACTCTACCTTTTGTACCCACAATTGTATCACCTACATGAATATCTCTACCAATTGCAAATTGAGAAGCAATATCATTTAAATTTTCAATATTTACTTCTGGTTTGTTTTGTTCACCATTTAAAGCAACAAACTCTCCATTTTTAAATGTTAAGGTTACTTTTTCTCTACCTTCTTTTTTTAGTTGAGAAGGATAAGCTTCATTAGGTAAAGGTTTTTTTGATTTTAGGGTTTCTACACCACCAACACTTGTTCCCCAAAGACCTTTGTTTACTGAATATTTAGATTTTTCCCAATTCATATCAATTCCTTTAGACTTTAAATAATCTATTTCTTCTTGTCTTGATAGTTTTTGATCTCTAATTGGTGTAATAATTTTAATTCCTGGAGCTAAGGTTTGAAAAATCATATCAAAACGAACTTGATCATTTCCTGCACCTGTACTACCATGAGCAATATACTCCGCATTTATGCTTTTTGCATATTCTATAATTTCTATAGCTTGTATAATTCTTTCAGCACTTACAGAAAGTGGATACGTAGCATTTTTTAAAACGTTACCAAAAATTAAATACTTTACAACTTTATTATAAAAAGTAGCAACTGCATTTATATTTTTATAGGTAGAAACACCCATTTTATAAGCATTACTTTCTATATTTTTTATTTCTTCAGATGAAAAACCACCTGTGTTTACACTTACAGCATGCACATCATACTCTTTACTTAAACTTACTGCACAGTAAGAAGTATCTAAACCACCACTATAAGCTATAACTAATTTTTTCATTTAAATTATTTTTTATTTTTTTTTTAAAAACAAGTTTTGTCTAAACTGTTTTATTCTTTCGAATCTGGTTTGTTTTATTTCTTTGGTTTCTTCTTTTGACTGCTTTTTAGGGTCAAAAAGCATTCCTGTACACATGCACATTTTTCTATTTGTTCTTGTTAAAATATCAAAATTTCTGCAAGTTTGGCAACCATCCCAAAAAGATTGGTCGTCTGTAAGTTCTGAGAATGTAACTGGTTTGTAGCCTAAATCGCTATTTAGTTTCATAACAGCTAAACCTGTGGTAATACTAAATACTTTGGCATCAGGAAACTTAGTTCTAGAATGTTGGAAGATGACTTCTTTTATTTGTTTGGCTAAACCAATATTCCTGTAATTAGGATGTACAATTAAACCAGAATTAGCAACAAATTTTCCATGCCCCCATTGTTCAATATAACAGAAGCCAGCAAACTTACCATTATCTAAAGCAATAACAGCGTTGCCATTTTCCATTTTTTTGGCAACGTATTCAGGTTTTCTTTTTGCAATACCAGTACCTCTTACTTTAGCAGCTTCTGCTATAGTTTCACAGATGATATTAGCATGAATGATATGCGATTTATTTGCAATAACAATTTGCATTGTATTGATTTGTTAAGGTTTGTAAAGTTTTTAAAAAAAATTGGAAGTTTGGAATTGGACACACCTAATTCCTAAGAATTATTAACCACCCAAAGGGCGTTCAGAGAAAGAGCGACGCAGAAAAACAACTATACTAGTATGAGTAAAGTTTAAAAATGTAGTTGTGAATTGTTGTTTAATCAAAATGTAAATATATTATAACAAATGTATTTATTTTCTTTAATTATTGGTAACTATTAATCATTTATTTTAAATTTTTGTCATATCCTAAAAAAAAAATATTTGTTTTTTTGTAATTCACAATTTTACTTGTGTTTCAGTAGCTAAAGTATAATTTTTTTATTTTAGGATATATAAAACTACAATTCAACTCAAAAAAAATACAGTTTAGTATTATTTACTTTTAAAAACTTTAGTTCAGTTGCATTTTTGTACCATAATTAATCTAAAAACTAAAAATCATGACACTTCTAGTATCTCTTTTGTTTGCAACAGTAATATTTATTTCAATTTCAATTACAACTCAAAACAAAACTATTACAGCAACTATAGAAAACATTTCTTCAGATGAAGATAAAGTTGATTTAGGCTTATATACTAACGACAATTTTATGAAAGAACCAATTATGGCTAAAAATGCCAAAATAGAAAATTGGCAAGAACAACTAGATCCAGAACATTTTTTTAGAGTAAATAGAACTTATATTGTTCATATTGATGCAATTAAAGATATTATTGCATATTCTAATTCAAGATTAAAATTGATGTTACATTCCTATAATGAACAAGAAATTATTGTGAATAGAGAACGTGTAAAAGATTTTAAAAATTGGATTGATTAATATGTTTAGTTTTCGCTATAAATTTATAAAACCAATTTTTTATAAAAAGTCAAATAGTCTCATACATTTGATAAAACAGTAAATTAGATAGTGATACACTTCAATTACTTTATCTATCTTTGATTATATTTTAATTGAAGCGTAAATATCATTTTGAAAGCAAGTTTAATAATTGTAAAATACTACCCAATTTCTGCCATTTTTGGATTTTTATCGATGGCAATATTTAGAATTCCTTTATTTTTAAATAAAAACATCCAATTTTATAAGTTAATGGGAACAGGTAAAAATGGTACTTTTGATAAAATTCCAGATCTATCTCAGTGGTCTATTCTTGTTACCTATGAAGATGATTTAACTTTAAAAGATCAATTTGGTGGTTTCATTATAAAGTGGTTTGATTTATTTTGTAAAAACCAAAATATATATTTGTTAAAACCAATTGAAGGTCATGGTTTGTGGGACAAGAAAAAAGTTTTTGGTGATTTACCACCAAATACAGATTATCAAGGTGAAATAGCTGTGTTAACTAGAGCAACAATTCGCTTAAATAAATTACAGTATTTTTGGAAAAATGTAGCACCAATTGCATCACAAATGTCTACAGCAGAAGGGTTTGTTGCTTCTTATGGAGTTGGTGAAATTCCTTGGGTTAAACAGGCAACTTTTAGTGTTTGGGAATCAAAAGCAATGATGAAAAAATTTGCCTATAGAATGCCAAAACACAAAGAAGTTATTCAAAAAACAAGGAAAGAAAAGTGGTATAGTGAAGATATGTTTACACGTTTTACTATCCTGCAGAAGATTGAAAAATAATCTGTGTATTGAGTCCTTTTATTAGCACACATTTTTTACGATAAATTTTATTCAAACATGAATAATACCTTTTAATTTAATAATTCGATATTCTTTAATAAAAAGTAGGATTAAATGTGCTTTGTTTTTATTTTTACGCAAACATTAAATAAATGGAAAAGGTAGCTGTTATTGGAAGTGGAATAGGTGGATTAGCCACCTCCATTCGATTAGCATTAAAGAATTACGAGGTATCTGTTTTTGAAGCAAATTCTTTTTTTGGAGGAAAGCTGTCTTCCTTTGAGAAAGATGGTTTTACCTTTGACGCTGGTCCTTCACTTTTTACAGCTCCAGAAAGTATAGAAGTACTTTTTAAAATAGCTAAAAAAGATATTACTAGCTATTTTACATATCGTTCTTTGGATGAAAGCTGTCGTTATTTTTTTGCAAATGGAAAAAAAATTACCGCTCAAAAAAATGTTAATGCTTTTGCTTATGAAGCAGAAAAAGTTTTTGGAGAACCATCAGAAAACATAAAGAAGTATCTTGAAAATAGTAGGAAAGCTTATAAAAATATAGGAAAACTTTTTTTAGATTTTCCCTTAGATTTAAGTTTGATAGCAAAAAGTGAAACATACAAAGCATTACTTAGTGTAAAGTTTCCTTACATCTCAAAATCTTTAAATAGCTTTAACGAATCAAGTTTTAAAACTTCAGAAATGGTGCAGCTTTTTAATCGTTTTGCAACCTATAATGGTAGTAATCCTTATAAAGCACCAGCGATGTTAAGTATGATTTCTAGTTTGGAACAAAGTCAAGGAACTTTTTATCCAAATGGAGGAATGATAAGTATTACTAATGCTTTAGTGAAATTAGCAAAAGATATTGGTGTTAAATTTCACCTCAATAGTAAAGTTGAAAAAATTGAAACTGTAAATGAAACAGTTGTTGGTGTTGTTGTGAATGGAAAAAAACACAAAGCAGATACTGTTGTAAGTAATATGGATATTTATTATACCTATAAAAATTTACTTACAGATAATAGTTTTGCTGATAAAGTTTTAAAGCAAGAACGAAGCAGTAGTGCTTTTATCTTTTATTGGGGAATAAATACTACTTTTTCAGAATTAGGTTTGCATAATATTTTTTTTAGTGAAGATTATAAAAAAGAGTTTAAACAAATTTTTGATGATTCTATTTTACCTGATGAACCAACCATTTATGTGAATATAACTTCTAAATACGACAAAAATCACGCTCCAGATAAAAGTGAAAATTGGTTTGTAATGGTTAATGCTCCTGCGCATAATGAACATAATTGGGAAGAGCAAAAAGAAAAGGTAAAAAAGTTCATAATTAAACAGATCAATAAAGGATTAAATACTAATCTTGAAAACCATATTGTGTTAGAAGACACGCTTTCACCCTTAAATATTCAAGAAAAAACAGCTAGTTTTATGGGATCTTTATATGGAACAAGTAGTAACAGTAAAATGGCTGCGTTTTTTAGACAACAAAATAAAAGTAAACGTTATAAAAATTTATATTTCTGCGGAGGAAGTGTTCACCCAGGAGGAGGAATTCCATTGTGTTTTAAAAGTGCAAAATTAGTAGCAGATGACATTCAGTAATTTATTTAAACATAAATATAGACTAGCTTTAGGAATAAGTCTATTATTTCATATCAGCGCTATTATCGGCTTGATTTTTTTTGATTATAATGACTTTTTTATTGATAATACCCCTTTGAATTTAATCATATCAATGGTATTGATTTTATACACACAGCAAAAAATTAATAAATCACTTTGGTTCTTTTTTAGTGCATGTATTTTTGCAGGGTTTACTTATGAAGTTATTGGAATTAATACAGGTATTCTTTTTGGAGATTATAAATACTCAAGTGTTATGGGCTACAAAATATGGGGTGTTCCTGTTTTATTAGGTGTTTTGTGGTTTACAACTATGTATTGTGTTGGTAGTTTAACCTATCAAGCTTATCACTGGTTTAAAATAAAACACAAATTTACTATTTCTAATAAATTAGAAATTAATTTATTAGCTATAATTGCAGCTTTTGCAGCAGTTTTTTTAGATTTATTTTTGGAACCAGTTGCTATTAAATTAAACTTTTGGCAATGGTATCCTTATGGAGAAATTCCAATATATAATTATGTTTGTTGGTTTTTCGGAAGTTTAATTTTACAGTATTTATTTGTAAATTTAAATTTTAATAAAGAGAATAAATTTGCAGTGTATTTATTTACAATTCAGCTTATATTTTTTATAACTATTAGTTTATTTTATAAATGATCTTTCTTTTTATCTTATCAATTACTTTGGACTTATTAATAAATACAACAACAATTTAAATAGAGAAAGTGCTTACGAATTACTGAATCAGAAAATTAAAGATATTAATTATGCTGAGCAAAAAGCCTTAGAAGATGCTGAAAAGAAAAAAAAATAGAATGATTAGCAAAACTGAAAGCAAGAGAAGAAAATTACAAAAGAAATCCTACAAGAAGAAGCACAAGACAAGATCCTTTAGTTAAGGTATTAACAAGTGCTACTTTTATTAGAGCAGTCTTCGGAATTTTAAAAAAAGTAATTAAATAACAAATTAAGAATATTAACGTTTAAGTTAATAAAAACTAAAAAAAATGATCAAAAGAAGTTTCTTATCCCTAGTAATAATTTCATTAACTATTTCAAGTTGTACCAACAATAATAAATTTATGATAGATAAAGGTATAGTAGGTGAAATAACGACAACTACAACTGTATCTGATTTAGATAAAGTTTTTAAAAACGATTCTATTGTAAAAAATTTAAGTGAAGGTGCTTTTGGAGATAACTACTTTCAAGACGATGACACTTACTTGATTTACGAAAAAGGAGGGAAGCATTTACTAACTATTGTTCCAAAAGAACAATTAGATAGTACTTCTACCATAAAGAGTATTGAAATTCATGATTCTCGTTACAATACTAAATCTGGCATCAATTTAAATTCTACTTTTTCAGAAATTAACACCAATTATGTTGCTAGACCAGAAACAACACTTCAATCAGTTACTTTATTTTTAGATGAGCTTAATGCTACAATTGCTATAGATAAAGAAGAGTTAGGTTTAAGAGATTTTGCAATGTCTCAAAGAGTTTCATTAGAACAAATTCCTGATTTGGCTAAAATCAAACTATTTATTATTTGGTTTCATTAATATAACACTCTTTATTAATTATCCTAAATTATGAAAAAGTATACCGTACAAAAAACACCTTTTAAGGTACCAACTACAGATGGTAAATTAATTGAAGAACATTTTGGGAATGCAACTAAAGAGCAGTCAGATATAAGCATTGCGCATATGATAGCACCACCAAAATGGAAAGAACCTTTTCAAACTCCAAAATTTGATGAATACACTTATATCATAAAAGGGAAAAAGCAATTTATTATAGAAAATGAGAAAATTATTTTGAGTGAAGGAGAGTCTATTAAAATAAAAAAAGACGTTAGAGTACAATATTCAAACCCTTTTGATGAGGAATGTGAATATATTGCTGTTTGTAGTCCTGCATTTTCTATAGATTTGGTAAATAGAGAAGAAAATTAGTTTTCTAGATGTTTAAAATTTCATTGCTACTTTAAAATTTAACACTCTACCAGTCATATAATTTGGTATACCAAACTGTGTTTTGCTATACACATCTCTTACCCAAGTGTTTGTGATAGCATTTTGAATATCAAAAATATTAAAAAGCTCTAAACCAACACTAAACTCTTTAAAGTTAGAGACCAATCCTGTGTTAATTTGTTTATTATTATCATCAACAAAAATATATGATACTCCTAAGTCTGCTCTTCTATAATCTCTAAGTCGTTGTTGAAAATTATAAGGATCTGCGTATGATGGTGAACCTCCAGGTACACCTGAATTATATACTAAATTCAAGTATGCTTTTAAATTTGGTAGATTAGGTACATAATCCTGAAAAAGTATTCCAAATTTTATACGTTGGTCAGAGGGTCTTGCAATATATCCATTATCGTTGATATTTTCTTCTGTTTTTAATAACCCTAAACTAACCCAACTTTCACTCCCAGGAACAAATTCGCCATTTAAACGCAAATCTAGTCCGTACACATAAGCTTTGGTAACATTATCAGCCCTGTAACGAATTCTAACATTATCTATAGTATAGGAGTTTACGTCAGATAAATTTTTATAATAAGCTTCTGAAGTTAATTTAAAAGGCCTATTCCAAAGTTCAAAACTATAATCCATACCAATTACGGAATGAATAGACTTTTGAGCATCTACGTTAATATTTAAGGCTCCATTAAAATCTCTTAACTCTCTGTAAGATGGAGGTTGTGCATATAGGCCTCCCGAAAATCTAAATAAAATATCTTTATTCCAATCTGGTTTTATCGCAAATTGACCTCTTGGACTCACAATAATTTGGTTTTTTCCACGTACACCGTTTCCTTTGCTAAACCAAGCATGTCCTCTTACTCCGATATTATAGAATACTTCATGGTTATTCCAAAATACTCGTTTACTAAACTGTAAAAACGAAGTGATTCGGTTTATATAAACATTATTATCTTTTCTAATGTTTTGAAACGGAATAATAGCACCCTCAAAAGGTTCATAAGGCTGGTTATTAGAGATATTAAAAAAAGGTCTAATAGAAAATCCTAAAGAATCTATAACTTCCCACTCACGTATTCGATCTTTTATACTTTCTTGTTGTAATTTTATACCAAAATCTAACTGACTTTTTTGGTTTTTAACACTAGCTTTTATTTCTAGATTAGTAATTAGAGCATCTAAATCATTTCTAGCATGATTTAATTGTGAGCCAATTCCTTCAGAAAATGATACTTCACCAAAATTGGTAGATCCTATATTTGTGTCTACCTCTCCTAAACCATATTGAGCTAAAATATCAAAATATTCTTCTTCCTGGGCATTGTATCTAGAGGCAATTGTTGTTAACTTAAATTCTTTGTTAATTTTATATTCTGCAGATACAGCTCCAAATAGAGTTAGATACCTGTCTTTTTCTTCTCCAGAATAAAATACTGTTAATTCTAATGGATCTGCTACAGTTCCAAAACGGGTTCGTCTAGTTAAAGGTTTGTAGTTGTAATTGTTTAAAGAAAAATTACTTAGAAAATTTAATTGAAATTTTTTAGACACTTCGTAAGATAAATAAGTTTGTATATCTGTAAATCTTGGTCTAAAATTAGTTTCAATTTGTTTACTATTTACAAATAGACTATTATCTCTATATCGAGCGCTAGTAATTACACTTAGCTTTTTATTTAAAAAGACATTTTCAAAAGTTATGCTTGCACCAAGTAAACTTGCATCTATGGCAAGGGCTTGTTTTTTTGGTTTTCTGTAGGTAATATCTAATACAGATGATAATCGATCTCCGTATTTAGCTTGAAAGCCTCCAGCTGAAAAATCTATATTCTGAACCATATTTGGATTAATAAAACTTAATCCCTCTTGTTGCCCAGACCTTACTAAAAAAGGTCTATAAACCTGTATTCCATTTACATAAACTAAATTTTCGTCAAAATTACCACCTCTAACATTATATTGTGTGCTTAGTTCGTTATTATTATTAACACCAGGCAGCGTCATTAAAACATTTTCAACTCCGGCATTTGGACCAACTGTATTTTTTACTTTATTAATACTTAGTTTAGTTATTCCAGATGCTTCTTTTTTATTGTCCTTGACTACAATTTCGTTAAGACTTTCAGTTTTAATTTTTAAAACAGGTGAAAAGCGAATAATATTTCTATTCGTTACAAATATTTTTTTTTGAAATGTAGTGTAAGAAACATGGCTAAAAAAAATAGTAACTTCCTTATTTAAAGGAATTCTTATTGTATATTTTCCATTGATGTCAGAAGTCGTTCCTACGTTTCCGTATTTAATAGAAACGTTATCAATACCAATTTTGTTTTTATTTTTAATAATGCCTTTTAATAGTGTTGTTTTTTGGGAGAATAAAAAACTTGGTATTAACAATAGAAATAAAAGTGTCTTCTTCACAAAAAATTAGTTTAATTGTTTTTTAAAGAACGTTGTAGATACTGTATTCGTATTTCCAACATTATCAGAAACTACAATGTTAAAGATATGTTTACTTCCTACCAATTTTTTGTCATTAAAATTATAGGTTAAAATTCCTTTTTTATGATTGTATTCCATTAATACCCATTCTCCATCAATAGATGCTCTCCAGTTTTTTATTCCAGAACTCTTATCGCTAATTTTAACTTGTATAGATTTTGAATTACTAATCCACTGATTGTTTTTAAAATAAAGAACATCAACTTTAGGTTCTTCTTTATCAATCATTAAAGAAAATTTACCTAAAGTTTTACTTGTTGTAAAAAAAGTACTATCTTTTTTTTTAGTAAATTGATATCTCGGATATTTTGGATATTCTAGGTTAGCTATGTAAAGCTGTTGTTTTTCTTCTTTTGTATATTTGGATACGTCAAAAGTTAGGGTGAATTTTTTATTTAAAGGAACAGAAGAATTATGAATTTGAACAATGCTGTCTTTTATTTTTAAATCTAGATATATATTATCATAAAATGTGTTTTTTGGAAAAGCTACTGTTACGTCTTTTAAAAAGAACTTATTAAACTCATTTTTGTTAATATAAAAATTAGTAGAATCTTTTTCCTCTTTATAAAGAACATTACTATGCTTGCCAGCTATAGAAATTTTAATTTTACTAGTATTTCCTATAATATCTTTTGCTATTATTTCTACGTTATAATTAAATCCTTTTTTAATAGTAATTCTACCATCATTTGTTAAATTTTTATAAATAGATAATTTATTTAGCTGATGTCTATACGTTTTTTGAAATCGTTTTTTATATTTTTTGTAATGTGCATAATCAATATGTAAGTTTAAAAATTTACTTTTAGAAAAAGTAAACATTTCTAGATTATGGTTGTAAATTGTTTTACCATTTACCTTCATTTCTAGGCTGTAAATTCCATTTTTATTATTTGCTTTATCAAATTTATCAAACACATTAATTCCAAAACCAATAGTTCCAAATGCACTAATACGATCAGTTACATAGTTTCCGATACTTATTTTCTTTAACGGAATTTGAAAACTCTTTTGTCTTTGATTTATTCTTGAATTTTCTGAAAGAGGGTATACTTTTAAAGATTGAATTGTTGGCGGAATATTATCCATTACTTTTAAACCAAATAAAAGTGGGTTTATTATATTTTCTGTAGCTGTATCTCTGATTTCAAAATGCAAATGCGGACCTTCAGAACCACCTGTATCTCCAGAATAGGCAATAACTTCACCTTTTTTAACAGGGAACTTATTTTCTTTAAAATATAAATTTCCTGTGGCATAATTTTCTTTTTTGTATTGTATCTCTTTTACATATTTTTCAGTTTCTTCGTTAAAATATTTAAGATGACCATATACGGAAGTATATCCGTTAGGATGAGTTATATAAATTGCTTTTCCATAACCAAATTGCTGTACTTTTATTCTTGATACGTATCCGTCTGCAGCTGCACGAACAATTAAACCCTCTTTGCCTTGAGTTTTTATATCTATACCAGCGTGAAAATGATTATTTCTTAATTCTCCAAAAGAGCCAGATAAATAGATAGGAATATCTAACGGATTTCTAAAATAATCTGATGGGTAATTATTTTGCGAATTACAAATGAATTGCAGCAACAAAAATATAATAATAAGGTGTTTTTTCAATAGATAGATTTTTAGTAAAAATACTAAAAAATGATTTTGTTTATAAAACATTAACAATCATTGTCTTATTAAAAAAGTGATTAAATGTTGTAATATTTAAATCAGAATGTTAACTTTGTAAAGTTAGTTTGTGCTAAAGTTGAAATGGGTAATACACTAGAAGCAATTCATTTATTAGAAAATTCGTTACAAAACTTATTTTCCAATTATGAGTTTTTAAGAAAAGAAAACGAAATATTGCTTCAAAATAATACTATTTTACAAAACCAACTTTTAGAAAAAGAGCAGTTATTAGTGTTTCAAAAAAAAGAACTTGAATCACTTAAAATTGCTAAAACTATTGATGGCAGTGGAACAAATACAAAAGATACAAAACTGAAAATAAATTCATTAATCAAAGAAATTGATAAATGTTTAGTTCAGTTACAACAATAAAGTTCTTTACATTGTGAATAAATTAAAGATTAATATTGTAATTGCTGGAAGAACATATCCTCTTAGTGTAAATAACACAAAAGAAGAAGAAGGTATGAGAAAAGCCGCTAATGCAATTAATAAATTAATTTCTACGTTCGAACAAAATTATGCAGTAAGTGATAAACAAGATGTTTTAGCTATGTCTGCTCTGCAGTTTGCTTCAAAATTAGAATTATTATATTTAAATAAGTTAGACACAAACAAAGAAGAAATTAAAAAAATAAATGAGCTTACGCATTTAGTAAATACTCATTTAGAATAAGAAGTTCATTAAAATACATTAACAACACACTGCCTACGTTAGTAATTGTTTATTAAACTCAACACTATTCTATTATGAAGGATGAGTCTTAACTACTAAAGCAAGCCACTATAAGTGGATCCTTGAACAGTTAGTTAGTCCTATATATGTCATTATGGAGTTTAAAAAAAAACCAACTAATGTAGGCTTTTTTTATATTTAAATTTAAATTATGGAAGGAATGATACTTCCCATTATATTGGGAGTTTTAATAGGAGCAGTACTCGGTTTTATAGTAGTTAAAGCTATAGAAAAGTCTAAAGGAAAAAAAATTTTAAACAGTACTAGAAAAGAAGCAAGTGCCATTTTAAAAGAGGCAAAAATTGATGCCGATTCAATTAAAAAAGATAAGATTTTACAAGCTAAAGAAAAGTTTATAGAATTAAAATCTGAGCACGAAAAAGTAATACTTTCAAGAGAAAAGAAAATTTCTGAAGTAGAAAAACGAATTCGAGATAGAGAATCTAAAGTTGCTTCAGAAGTAGATAAAAATAAAAGGTTAAATCAATCTTTAGAGCAAAAAGAGAAAGATTATGATTTTAAACTAGACTTTTTAGAAAAAAAAGAAAATGAGCTAGAAAAAATGCATAAAAGACATGTAGATATGTTAGAGCAAATTTCTGGGTTATCTGCTGAAGAAGCTAAAAAAGAATTAGTTACATCTCTAAAAGATGAAGCCAAAACAGAAGCAATGGCCTATATTCAAACATCTATTGAAGAGGCAAAACTTACAGCAGAACAAGAAGCAAGAAAAGTTGTTTTAGGAACTATACAAAGAGTAGGTGTAGAGCAAGCTGTAGAAAATTGTGTATCTGTATTTAATTTAGAATCTGACGATGTTAAAGGTAGAATTATAGGTAGAGAAGGGCGTAATATTAGAGCTTTGGAGGCAGCAACTGGTGTAGAAATAATTGTTGATGATACTCCAGAAGCTATAATATTATCTTGTTTTGATCCAGTTCGTAGAGAAATTGCACGCTTATCAATGCATAAACTAGTTACCGACGGAAGAATTCATCCTGCAAGAATTGAAGAAATTGTTAAGAAAACAGAAAAACAAATCTCTCAAGAAATTATTGAGGTAGGTAAAAGAACTGTTATAGATTTAGGAATACATGGACTACACCCTGAATTAGTGAAAGCAGTAGGTAGAATGAAGTATCGTTCTTCTTACGGTCAAAACTTACTTCAGCACTCAAGAGAAGTATCTAATCTATGCGGAATTATGGCTGCTGAGATGGGATTAAATTCTAAAGTTGCTAAAAGAGCTGGTTTGTTACACGATATTGGAAAAGTGCCAGATTCTGAAAGCGAATTGCCTCATGCGTTATTAGGAATGGAATGGGCAGAAAAATATGGAGAAAAACCTGATGTATGTAATGCTATTGGTGCTCACCACGATGAAATTGAAATGAAGAGTTTAATTTCTCCTATTATTCAGGTTTGTGATGCTATTTCAGGAGCAAGACCTGGAGCAAGACGTCAAGTTCTTGACTCTTACATACAAAGACTTAAAGATTTAGAAGCAATTGCTTTTGGTTTTACTGGCGTTCAAAAAGCGTATGCAATACAAGCAGGACGTGAATTAAGGGTAATGGTTGAAAGCACAAAAGTGAATGATACTAAAGCTTCTGAATTATCATTTAATATTTCTCAAAAAATTCAGAATGATATGACATACCCTGGGCAAGTTAAAGTAACTGTAATTAGAGAAACTAGAGCTGTGAATGTTGCAAAATAATTAAGATAATAAAAAGTCTCTTTAAATCCCACATTCGTGGGATTTTTTATTTTCTAGGATGATAAGTTTCTAAAACCTCTTTTAAATAACTATTATCTAAATGAACGTAAACTTCTGTTGTTGTAATACTTTCATGACCTAACATTTGTTGTATAGCTCTTAAATCTGCTCCATTTTTTATTAAATGAGTGGCAAATGAATGTCTTAATGTATGTGGACTAATTTTTTTATCTAAATTTATTTTTTCGGCCAATTGTCTTATAATGGTAAATATCATTTGTCTCGTTAATGCATTGCCTCTTCTATTTAAAAAAAGAGTATCTTCAAAACCTTTTTTTGGAGCAACTTGTGTTCTTAATTTAGTGATGTAAAAAGTAATGTACTTTTTAGCAGTATTATGAATAGGAACAAAACGTTCTTTATTGCCTTTTCCAACAACTTTTATAAAACCTTCATCAAAAAATAAATCTGATATTTTTAAATTTATGAGCTCGCTAACTCGTAAACCACAACTATATAAAGTTTCTATGATAGTTCTATTACGCTCTCCTTGAGGATGACTTAAGTCTATGGAAGATATTAATGAATTGATATCTTTTTCAGACAAAGTATCAGGTAGTTTTCTTCCAATTTTTGGGCTCTCAATTAAAATTGTAGGATTCGTATTCCTATAATCTTCAAAAACTAAATATTCAAAAAAACTACGTAATCCAGAAATTATTCTAGCTTGGCTTCTTGGATTTACCTCTTTAGCAATTTCATAAAGAAAGTCTTGAAGGTTATCTTTATCAATAGTAATTGGGGTTGAAGAGATATTATTATGTTTTAAAAAGAGAATAAGTTTTTCTAAATCTCTCTTGTAGTTGTCTATAGTGTTTTTAGATAGACCTCTTTCTATTTTTAAAAATAATTGATAATCATGAAGTGCATTTTTCCATTTCATATTATAAATTTACAATATATTTTACCTATTAAAAGGAGTTTTAAATGAAATTTTTTTTAACAAAATAATTGTATTTTTGATTTTATGAATATACTAATTATAAACGGTCCAAATCTTAATTTATTAGGTAAAAGAGAACCGGAAATTTATGGCTCTGAAACTTTTAACGACTTTTTCTCCAAACTAAAAATAAAATTTACTAACGTTGAGCTAGCCTACTTTCAATCAAATATAGAAGGAGAGTTGATAGATAAATTACATGAAGTTGGTTTTACTTATGATGGTATTATTTTAAATGCAGCAGCATATACCCATACATCTGTTGGTATTGGAGATGCTGTAAAAAGTATCAATACACCTGTGATAGAACTTCATATTTCTAACATTCACGCACGTGAAGATTTTAGACACAAAAGTTTTATTGCGCCTGCAGCTAAAGGTGTAATTTTTGGGTTTGGGCTAAAAGGATATGAATTAGCTATTCAAAGTTTTTTGTAACCATTAAAACGCTAATATCATTTTAATATTTGCTCTTTTATAATGTGAGTTTTTCTCTACAGGAATTTCTACGAACCCCATTTTTTTATATAAATGAATAGCGGTTTCTAAAGATCTATGCGAATATAGAATAATGTTAACCCATTTCTTTTGTTTAGCAAATGCTATACAATATTTAACCAGTTCTTTTCCAATTTTTAAACCTTGAAATTTTGGATCTACAGCCATTTTACTTAGCTCAAAAAAACTTTTTTGGTTGATAAGTGAAACTACACCAACAATTTCGTTTTTATATTTCGCAAAGAAAATAAAGCCACCCTCAGCTATAATGTATGTATTAGGTTTGCTTAGAACCTTTTCATCATAAGGCTCTATGTAAAAATACTTTTTTAACCAAGCAGCATTTAAATCATAAAATCGCTGTGAGAATTCCTCTTTAAAAGGTGTAATTTCTAAATCTGGGATCATAGCTCATTAGGAATTAGAACTATAAAATTTTGATAAAAATAAATACCTCACTAAGAATAAAATCAGAAGTGGCAGTATTGCTAAAGGTATTAATTGAATTCCTGAAATCCATATAAATGGAATCGTAGCAAGAAGTACAACTAAAAATTTAAAATATTTTGCAAACCAACCTTGTTTTCTCTTTTTAATCAATAAAAAAGCTAGCATTAAATTTGGAGCAAATGCCCACAATGCATTAAAATTATTAGGTGTTGTAGAATGGTCTGTAAAGAACCATAAAAATATAACTAGAGTACCTAAAACGCCAGTTGAAAACAATAATATGAAATCTAAAATTATAGTTCTTGAATTATTTTTATAATCTTTAAACGTTAATAATACACCAATGACAGCTAAAATGCTAAATATTAATAACGGACTTAATAGTGAGCCATTTTGTTCTAGTTCTTTATACTCTAGAATTGTAGATTCTTTTTTAACTAAATCAACTGTTTCATTTTCTAATTTTCTAGTACTGTTATTAAAAATAGAATACACATAATCTGGCAAATACATATATTCTTTATATTCTGCTTTTCTATCTAATTTACTACCTAAAGCTAAATTAATACCAAAACTACCCCAAGTGTTCCAAGGTATTTCTTTATTCATTAATTGACGAAAAGACAATTCTGTTTCAATATTTTTATTACTCCAAGTTATTTTATTGTTTAAAACCTCTTGAGTAATATCTCTTAATTTTGTTGCGCAATTATTAAAATAAGGATCGTAAAAATAAGAAGCATTATTGGGTGATGCGTTTCTTTCTAAATAAATAAAAAAGGCTTGTTTTTCTTCTACAGTTAAATTTAAGACTTGTTGTTTTACCCAACGTTTATCTTGATTATAATTTCGAAGAAAATAATCAAATTTGTACCTGCCTAATTTGTAAATTAGTTTTCCTTTGGTAAAGTTACTATAGAAATTAGGTGCACTAAAATCAAATATTCCATAATTGTAAATTAAATCGAGTTGCAAAATGGGATCTTTAATTCGAATTGCAGAGTGCCCAAAAGCTTCATACAATTCTGTTCCAGGACCTGCAGAAATAATACTTACCTCTGAATAAGTAGAAAGTTTTACTTGAGCTGTTGTTTTGTTGATTACAAATAGAAAGAGTAAATAAATTAAATATTTTTTTTTCATAATTACTATCTTCTAAAAAATGAATAATCAAAAGTTAGTGAGAAGATGTTTGAAAATAAAGCATTCCCAACACTACCTATATTTGTTAAAGCATAATCTACTTGAATTCCTTTATAATTAAAACCTAGACCAAAATTAGGTTGTATGGATAATGATTTAGAATCATCAAACTCTTTTGTATACTGAAAATTACCAATTCCTAGTCTTAAATACACCAATTTTTCATAATCAAATTGTAAACCAAGAGCAGGGTCTATACTTGCTATTTCTGATGAAAAAATATCGTTGGTTTGCTCAAACCTGATATTAAAATCAAACTCAGACTGTAAGTTAAATAAACGGCCAATTTTCCAACTTTTTGCAACTCCAATTTGTAATTTAGGTTTAGTAATCTCTGTATTTTCTGGTAATTCTTGATTTTGACTAGGAATTGCATTTCGTATATTTTCAAATTCTTCTTCATCTATAGCCCAGCTATTGTAAGTTGTTGTAATATCTCTTGCCATAATTCCAAACTTCCATGATTTTCTTTCGAATTGTAAACCAATATCAAAACCAAAACCCCATGAAGCTGCAAATTCTCCTATAATCCTTCGAATAAGTTTAGCATTTACTCCTAATTTTAAATCTTTAAAAATTAAGTTTCTTGCATAGGAGAAATTAAAGGCATAATCAGCAGCAGAAAAAAGGCTAATCCTATTAAAATCAATATTACCATCATTATCAATAAGAGCAGTCGTGTTTAATATATCATCAACACCAAAACGTATAATAGAAACCCCAAGTGCACTTTCTTTATCTATTGGCATTGCAAAAGCAGCATGATTATAGTTTGCAATTCCTGCAAAATAAGAGGAGTGCATTAAAGATCCTTGATAATCTTCTATGCCAACAAGACCTGCTGGATTCCAATAACCTGAATTCAAATTATTTGTTGTTGCAACGACGGCTTTACTCATGCCTAGTGCTGCTGCGTCTACACCAATATTAAGAAATTCATTAGAATAGTTTCGAAATGCTTGTGCATTTATGAACGCAGAAATTAGAATTATAAAAAGTAAAAATTTATGTTTCACTAACTTAAAGATAAGATATTACAAATATCGAAAAACCTGTTATAATAACAGTTCTTTTTAACAGATATTGTTTTATGAATTAGCAATACCTATTTTAGTAGATATAAATTTAAAAATTCTTTCTTGTAACCAAGTATTATCCTCTTTTTTAAATGTTGAAATAAACCCACAATGACCTCCATATAGTGGTTTTTCAAAAAAGAAATACTCTGATTCTTCAGCTTCTTTGATAGGATAACATTCTTTAGATAAAAAACTATCGTCTTTAGCATTTATAAGGAGTGTTGGTACTTTAATTTTTAGAATATATGGCTTAGAACTTGCTTTCTCCCAATAATCTTCTGGACTTTTAAATCCAAATACTGGAACTGTATATAAATGCTCAAGATGTTTAAATTTTGTAGCTTTAAGAAGTTTTACTGTATTTAATTTATATTCAGGAAACTTTATGGATTTATCTAAAATTTTATTCTTCATGGTTTTAAAAAACACTCCCATGTAAAGCTTATTTTCAAGGTTTTCTAGTTTTTTCTCAGCAGATGCAATGTCTATAGGTACAGAGCAAGTAATACCTCCTTTAATATTCGGAAATAAATTCCTTCCTTTTTCCCCTAAATATTTTAAAGTTAAATTTCCACCTAAACTAAATCCAATAAGAATAATATTTTTATAGGAATTTTTCTTTATTATATGTTTTACTACAAAATCGAGGTCATCTGTTTTTCCACTGTGATATGTTGCAAGTATATTATTGTCTTCGCCACTACATCCTCTTAAGTTAAAACATACAGTATCTATGTTCTTTTTATTTAAATATTTTACATTTGATATCATGTAATGTGAAAATGAACTACCTTCTAAACCATGAATTAATATTGCTAGTGTTGTACTATTAACTTTATAAAAATCTAGGTCTATAAAATCTTTATCCCACGTATGTAAACGCTCTCTTGTATAATTGATATGTTCTTTTAAAAATAATGGACCATATATGGTATTAAAATGTCCGTTTTTAAAAGGAATTTTAGGAGAAAAATCTGAGTCTAGTACTGGCATATTATAAATATACTGCAAATATCATAAATATTCAATAATATAGAAAACAACCAAATATGCTTTTATTACTTTAGCATTATCAATAAATTAAATTATGAAATTAAAAAAACAGATTCCAAATTTAGTTACCTTAGGAAATCTATTTTGCGGAGTTTTAGCTACAATATATGCAGCTTCTGATGATTTTGAAGCTACAGCAGTATGTGTTGTTATTGGAATTGGTTTAGATTTTTTTGATGGATTTATTGCACGTTTATTGAAAGTGACAGGAGAATTAGGTAAGCAATTAGATTCTTTAGCAGATATGGTAACAAGTGGAGTGGTACCTGGTATTGTAATGTTTAAATTATTAAACTCAAACTTAGTTGTCATTTCTGATAATAATAACTTTCTATTAAATGGTTCTTTATTGGGTTTAATTTTAACATTAGGAGCTTGTTATAGGCTGGCAAAATTCAATTTAGACACTAGACAAACAAATTCTTTTATTGGTTTGCCAACTCCAGCTATGTGTCTGTTTGTTATTTCGTTACCATTAATACAGACAAATACAAATATAACGTTTGTGCAAATTTTATTGTTAAACCCCTATTTTTTAGTATTTATTATTTTATTACTTACTTTTTTAATGAATGCAGAAATTTCTCTATTTTCTTTAAAATTTAAAGAATATTCTCTTAGCCATAATTATGGAAAATATCTGTTCTTATTGGCCTCTATTCTTATGATTTTATTTTTAAACTATATTTCTATTCCACTAATAATTATTTTGTACGTCATTGTTTCTATAACGTTAAATCATAAAAAAAGTAATTCTGTAAATAATAATTAGTGTAATAGTAACCTTAACGAAAAGTATTTTTTTATAGAAAATTAACTAAAATTTAAGTAAGGGGAACAATTAAGAAGTTAAAATATTGTAATAAATTCTAGTTGTATTAAAAACTTTTTTTCTTTTTTAACTCAAAGTCTTTTCCTAAATATACTTTTCTAACCATTTCATCATCAGCTAATTCCTCTGGTGTTCCTTCTTTTAGAATACTACCATTGTACATTAAATATGTTTTGTCGGTTATAGCTAATGTAGCTTGTACATCATGATCTGTTATTAAAATTCCAATATTTTTATCTTTAAGTTTGGCAACTATACTTTGAATATCTTCTACTGCAATTGGATCTACTCCTGCAAAAGGTTCGTCTAATAAAATAAAGTTTGGATCAGAGGCAAGACACCTGGCTATTTCTGTCCTTCTTCTTTCGCCACCAGATAATAAATCACCTCTATTTTTACGAACGTGTCCAATATTAAATTCCTCTATTAGTGATTCTAGTTTGATTTTTTGTTCTTTTTTAGATAAATCTGTAAACTGTAATACAGACATTATATTATCTTCTACTGATAATTTTCGAAAAACTGAAGCTTCTTGTGCTAAATACCCAATACCTCTTTGAGCTCTTTTGTACATAGGATCTTTGGTAATCTCTAAATCATTCAAGAAAATGCTACCAAAATTAGGTTTTACCATGCCAACAATCATGTAAAAAGATGTTGTTTTACCTGCTCCATTTGGCCCAAGCAGACCTATGATTTCTCCTTGCTGAACCTCTAAGGAAATACCTTTTACAACTTTCCTGTTGCCATAAAGTTTTTGAATATTATCTGCACGTAAAATCATATGTTAAAACGACTTTCTATTTTTAGTAAAATTACCTTTTAAAATTTAAAACACTCTTAACAAGATCTTAAATAATATTTATTTTTCGTTTTCTAATACTTCCCAGTACTCTACAGCTCTCCTTAAATGTGGTATCACAATTGTACCTCCAATTAAGTTGGCTATAGATAGCGTTTCCATAACCTCATCTTTTGTAACTCCGTTTTTCATTGATGCTTCTAGATGGTATTGTACACAATCATCACATCTTAGAACCATAGAAGCAACTAAGCCTAGTAATTCTTTAGTTTTAACAGGAAGATGACCTTCTTTAAAAGCGTTGGTATCTAAATTAAAAATCCTTTTTATAATTTTATTATCTGAAGCTATTATTTTATCGTTCATTTTTTGACGATAATCATTGAACTCTTTAACCTTTGTTGGCATTTTTTTCTTGATTTTTTAAAACTCTTACTGAAACTCTTATACTAATTTCATACAATATTAATATTGGTATTGCAACAATTACTTGACTTGCAACATCTGGTGGTGTAATGATAGCTGCTAAAATTAAAACAACAACTAGTGCATGTTTTCTATACTTTCTTAAAAATGTTGGTGATATTAATCCTATTTTCGTTAAAAAATAGATAACTACTGGCAGTTCAAATAATACTGAAACACCTAACAACATGTTAGTAACTAAACCTATATGAGATTCTAGTGTAAAACTATTCTCAATAGCATCTGTTATTTGGTAATTGTATAAAAACTGAATAGAAATAGGAGCTATGACATAAAAACTAAAGAATACACCAATAAAAAACAGGAGAGAGGCTATAAAAATAAACCCCCTAGATTTTTTAATTTCTTTTTGTGTTAGTCCTGGAGAAATAAATCTCCAAATTTCCCAAAGTATGTATGGAAAAGATACTACGAGTCCTAAAATTAATGAAGACCATATAGAATTCATTAATTGAGAAGTTACTTTAATACTTTGTAGTTTTTTTTCTGAAAAATTTACACTACAAAAAGAGCTATCAATTCCAAACAAATTAAAGAAATTACAAAACAATTCATAAGTAACAAAGTTGGGTTGTAAATGTGCTAACAAAAAATAAGTGTACACCTGTTTTGCAAACACGAAAAAGATAATTGCAAACAAAAAAATAGCTATGGCACTTCTAACCAAATGCCATCTTAATTCTTCTAAATGTCCTAAAAAAGACATTTCTTTTTGTTGTGTTGCCATTAAAAAATACCTTCTTTAAGTAAGTCATGTAAGTGAACAACACCTACATATATGTTTTTAGCATCTACCACTAAAATTTGTGTAATATTGTTTACTTCTAGAGTTTCTAGAGCTTCTATAGCCATAGCTTCCATTGAAATGGATTTAGGGTTTTTACCCATAATGTCTTTTGCTCTAAAATCTTGAATATTTGAATTTTTATTCAACATTCTTCTAATATCTCCATCGGTTACAATACCAACAATTTCTTTGTTTTTAACGACAGCAGTAACCCCTAATCTTTTTTCAGAGATTTCAACAATAACTCTAGAGATGGTATCATCTTCAAAAACTTGTGGTACTTCATTATTTTTTATTAAGTCAGAAACACGTAAATATAATCTTTTACCTAGTGCACCACCAGGATGATATTTTGCAAAATCGTTGTGTGTAAAACCTTTTAAATCTAATAAACAAACAGCAAGTGCATCTCCCATAACAAGTTGTGCGGTTGTACTTGTTGTTGGAGCTAAATTGTTAGGACAGGCTTCTTTTTCAATATATGTATTTAAAACAAAGTCTGCATTTGTACCTAAAAAAGAATCTACATTTCCTGTGATTGCAATGACTTTGTTTCCATAATTTTGAATTAATGGAAGTAAAACTTTAATTTCTGGGGTGTTACCGCTTTTAGAAATACAAATAACAACATCATCTTCTAGTACATTTCCTAAATCTCCATGAATAGCATCAGCAGCGTGCATAAATACTGCTGGTGTTCCAGTAGAATTAAAAGTAGCAACAATCTTTGTTCCAATATTAGCGCTTTTACCAATACCAGTTACAATAACTCTTCCTTTTGAATTTTGAATACAGTGTATTGCATTTTCAAAATTGTGATCCAAGAGATGTGCAATATTAGCTATGGCTTTACTTTCTGCTAAAATAGTTTGTTTAGCACTATCAATTATTGTTGAATTATTTTTCAAGTTTTATATTTTTTTCAGAATAAAAAAAAGTTATATATTTAGGTATGTAAAACCTAGGCAAATTTACTATAAAATTAGCTTACAACAAACTATAATAGTTTTAGGTTTTTTAACAAATAAACATTTATATGGATTTACATAGTCCTCTAAAAAAATTTTTTGGTTTCAATAAATTTAAAGGATTACAAGAACAAGTAATTAAAAGTATTGTAAATAACCAAAATACTTTTGTAATCATGCCAACAGGTGGTGGTAAATCTTTATGTTACCAGTTACCAGCCCTAATGAAAGAAGGAACTGCAATTGTAGTTTCTCCATTAATTGCTTTAATGAAAAACCAGGTAGATGCCATTCGAGGAATCTCAGAAGAGCATGGTATTGCTCACGTTTTAAACTCATCTTTAAATAAAACTGAAGTAGCTCAGGTAAAAGCCGATATTGCAAATGGAATTACCAAACTCTTATATGTAGCACCAGAGTCACTAATTAAAGAGGAATATGTAACTTTTCTAAGAACCCAAACTATTTCTTTTGTTGCTATAGACGAGGCTCATTGTATTTCTGAGTGGGGGCATGACTTTAGGCCTGATTATAGAAATCTAAAACACATTATTAAGGCTATTGATAATGTTCCTGTAATTTGTTTAACAGCTACAGCTACAGAAAAAGTACAAGAAGACATTTTAAAAACATTAGGTATTACAGACGCCAATCGATTTAAAGCTTCCTTTAATAGATCTAACTTATTTTATGAAGTAAGACCTAAAACAAAAGAGGTAGAGAAAGACATCATTCGTTTTGTAAAACAGAGAGAAGGTAAATCGGGTATTATTTATTGTTTAAGTAGAAAAAAAGTTGAAGAGATTGCACAAATACTTCAAGTCAATGGTATTAATGCAGTTCCTTATCATGCTGGTTTAGATTCAAAAACAAGAGTAAAACATCAAGACATGTTTCTTATGGAAAATTGTGATGTTGTAGTTGCAACTATCGCATTCGGAATGGGAATAGATAAGCCAGATGTAAGATATGTAATTCATCATGACATACCAAAAAGTCTAGAAAGTTATTACCAAGAAACAGGAAGAGCAGGAAGAGATGATGGTGAGGGTTATTGTTTAGCATTTTATGCTTATAAAGATATTGAAAAGTTAGAGAAATTTATGGCTAGCAAGCCTGTTGCCGAACAAGAAATTGGTCATGCATTGTTACAGGAAGTTGTTGGGTATGCAGAAACTTCTATGAATAGGCGTAAATATTTGTTGCATTATTTTGGAGAAGATTTTGATGAATTAAATGGTGAAGGAGCTGAAATGGATGATAATTCTAAAAATCCTAAAAAAAAGCACGAAGCCAAAGAAAACGTAATAACTTTATTAAGTGTTATAAAAGAAACTTTACAAAAATATAAATCTAAAGAAATAGTAAACACTATTATTGGAAAAGAAAATGCTTTATTAACTTCACATAAAACTCATCTACAACCTTTTTTTGGTATTGGTAAGCACAAATCTGCAGGATATTGGATGGCATTAATTCGTCAGGTTTTAGTGGTTAATTTTATAAGAAAAGAAATAGAACAATATGGTGTTGTAAAATTAACTAAAGAGGGAGTTGGATATTTAGAAAATCCTACTTCTTTTATGATGACTGAAGACCACGTTTACAGTGAAGAAAATGATAATGCTATAATTATTAATTCAAAATCTTCGGTAGGGGTTTCTGATGAGAAATTAGTAAAAGTTTTAAAAGATTTAAGAAAAAAAGTAGCTTCTAAACAAGGTGTACCCCCTTTTGCAGTTTTTCAAGATCTATCTTTAGATGACATGGCTTTAAAATATCCAATCAATCTAGAGGAACTTGCTAAAGTACACGGAGTAGGAGAAGGTAAGGCAAAGAAATTTGGTAAAGAGTTTATAGCATTAATTGCATCATATGTAGAAGAGAATGATGTGCTAAGACCAGATGACTTAGTTGTAAAAAGTACAGGTGTAAATTCTGGCTTAAAACTTTATATTATACAAAACACAGACAGAAAACTTCCATTAGAGGACATTGCAAAATCTAAAGGTCTTGAAATTAACGATTTAATTAAAGAAATGGAAAGAATTATTTTTTCTGGCACTAAACTAGATATTCATTATGCTTTAGATGAATTATTAGATGAGGATCAGCAAGAAGAAATTTATGATTATTTTATGGAAGCAGAAACAGATAAAATTCAAGATGCTTTAAATGAATTTGATGGAGATTACGATGAAGATGAACTTCGTTTAATGCGTATTAAATTTATTAATGAAGTTGCAAATTAGAATAATCCATTTACTAGTTATAATGTAACTATTGTTAATGTTATTCCTAAAATAATAGCTAAAAATTTTTGAAAATTAAATTTGTGATTTTCTGTACTTTCAAAAAGAATAACTGTAGAGATGTGTAAAAAGACGCCAATAATAATCGCAGTTATCTCATTTTCGTAATTAAAAAATAAATTTTTATTACCTAAAAATACTCCAAGAGGACTCATTATCGCAAAAACAATCATAAAGACTAACATTGTTTTTTTTGTATATTTTGCTTGCACTAAAAAACTTGTTAACACTATTGCAATTGGCATTTTATGAACCATAATTGCCCAAAGTAAACTTTCATTATTATTATGAATAGGTAATCCCTCAGAAAATGCATGCAGGCATAAACTAAAAAAAAGTAGTTTAGGAAACTTATTACTGTTAGACTTAATATGAATATGCCCATGCTCAGCTCCTTTTGAAAATGATTCTAAAATGGATTGTAAAATTATACCCAATAAGATTAGCATTCCAATTTTATTAGAATCAGTGCTTATGGTATATACTTCTGGAAGTAAGTGTAAAATAGTTACTGAAAGTAAATACGCACCACTAAATGCTAATAAAAGTCTTATAATTAATTTTCTGGGATTAGATAAAATGACTAAAAGAAAACCAACTAAAACAGAAAGAATTAAAAGGATATAAATCACTTTGCTACAAAAATTAAACGGTTAGAGGTCTCTGAGTCAAAATCATTTAGATGATAATCTCCAAATGTATGTTGAATTTTTAATCCTACTTTGTTAAAATACATTTTAAGTTGTTTTTCTTCTAAATATTTTACTCTTTCTGTAAATGAATGTTCTTTATTATTATCAACAAATTGAATGTTTTTAATGATAAACCCATCTTTTATATTTCTTGTGATATAAAATGAAATACCATCTACTACTTTTGTTTCATTATGTACAAGATTTTTTTTCACCATTTCAACATTTAAAAAGTCAAATACAAAAACCCCTCTTTTTTTTAAACCATTTTTAATATTTTGAAGAATAGAGATATCTACAGCATCGTCATCAAAATAACCAAAACTCGTAAATAGATTAAAAATAGCATCGTATTTTTTATTAAAAGGGAGTCGCATATCATGAACTTTGAAATCTAAGCGTTCATAGTTGTTTTTTTTTGCTTCCTTGATACTGTTTTCTGACAAATCTAAGCCTGTTACTTGGTACCCCAGACTATTTAAATAATGAGAATGGCGGCCTTTACCACATGGAAGATCTAATAGATGGGCATCTTTAGATATATTTAAAAATGACATCATATTTTTCATAAAAATTTGTGCATCGGCATCATTTCTATTTTTATATAAAATATGATAGTAAGGTGTATTAAACCAATCTGTAAACCAATCTTTTGTTTCCATAAATAAAGTAAGTCAACAAATGTAACTAAATCTTACGTTTCATAAAATGAAATTTACAAATTCTAATAAATATACTTTTTTAAAATGTATTTTTGTAACCAAGAATAACGAGTATGAATAGAGATTTTAAAATTACAGCAACAACACTTTTTGGTTTAGAAGGAGTGTTGGCAAACGAACTTAAAAAGTTAGGAGCACAAGATGTAAAAGAAGCTGTAAGAAGCGTTTCTTTTAGAGGTGACAAGGGGTTTATGTATAAAGCTAATATAGCGTTGCGTACAGCTGTTCGGATATTAAAACCTATTAAAACTTGTAAAGTATATGATGAAGAAGATTTATATGAAGCTATTCAGAAAATAAAATGGGAAAACTATTTAGATGCAGAAGGAACTTTTGCAATTGGTGCTGTTGTTAATTCTAAAAACTTCACTACTAACTCACATTACATCTCTTTAAAATCTAAAGATGCTATAGCAGATTATTTTAGACATAAATATCATAAAAGGCCAAATGTAGATTTAAAGTATCCAGATGTAAAAATCCATATTCATATCCAAAAAGACTGGTTAACAGTTTCTTTAGATTCTTCAGGAGATTCTTTACATAAAAGAGGATATAGAACTGCAACAAACATAGCTCCCATTAATGAAGTCTTGGCAGCAGGTATGGTTTTATTGTCTGGTTACACAGGAGATGAGAATTTTATAGATCCAATGTGTGGTTCAGGTACTATTTTAATTGAAGCAGCTATGATTGCAAATCATATACCTGCAAATATTAATAGAAAAATGTTTGCATTTGAAAACTGGAAAGATTATGATGAAGACTTGTATTTTACGATACAAGATGCATTATTAAAAAAAATAAGATCATCACATTTTAAAATAATGGGATTTGATAAAGCACCTTCTGCTGTTCAAAAAGCAAAAGCAAATGTAATTTCTGCAAATTTAGAAGAGTTTATTGGTGTACATCATGTAAACTTCTTTAATTCTACAAAAGAAGTTTTCGGGAACACAACTATTTTATTTAACCCACCTTATGGAGAGCGTTTAAATATAGATACTCAAGAATTTTACAGAAAAATTGGAGACACTTTAAAACACAATTATCCAGGCTCTACAGCTTGGTTAATTACTTCGGATACTGATGCTTTAAAATCCGTTGGTTTAAGAACATTCAAAAGAATAGCGCTTAAAAACGGAGATTTAGACTGTAAATTTGTAAAGTATGAATTGTATGAGGGTTCTAGAAAAATAAAATCACAAGAAATTAAAATCGATAGAAGTTAAACATTAAGATTTCAAAACAAGTAAAGAAAATTCATTGGGTTTTTCAAGCATTAGAAAATGACCGCATTTTTCTAGCCAAAATATGTTACTGTTTTGTACCTCTTCATGAATTAGTTTACCAATTTTAGGAACAGCAATAGGATCGTTTTTTGCCCAAATAATTTTTGTAGGAATGGTTGTTTTTTCTAAAGCGCCCACCCATCGGTACCAAAAATAATAACGTTCATTAATATAATTTGTTAGCTTATGTATAACCTTTCTTCCATTATTATTTTCAATTTGAAACCACATTTGCATTAGTTCTTTTTCAGAAACTTTATTTTTATCAAAGTAGGTTTTTTTTATGTTTTCTTTAAAAATTCGATAAGTACTTAATTTTGCTACTAATTTTCCCGTAAATTTATTTTTTAATAATTTTTGAATAACTCTTAATTTTGAGTATTCTATATGGATTGATCCGTTACAAAGAATAAGTTCTTTAATTTTTAATGAAATTAAATTGATGTTTAATCTTGCTAAAATTTCCGTTGCTACAGAAGTACCATAATCATGGGCTAATAAAGTAACGGTTTTTAAATTTAATTTTTCCCACAGTTGTAAGGCTAAGTCAGCTTGTTCTATTAAAGAATAAGAGTAGTTTAAAGGCTTATCAGAAAAACCGAACCCGAGATGATCATGAATTATAACACGATATTTTTTTACAAGTTCAGGTAATACTTTATGATAATCAAACGAAGATGTTGGATATCCATGAAGAATTACTAAAACATCATTGCTAGTGCCCTCATCAATAACAAAAATAGATTTTCCTTCAAAATCATAAAATTTTCCTTTTTTTTTCCAATCGCTAGCTTCCATATTGTTTATAAATTTCTGATTACAATGTAGTGAATTTTATGTAGTTTTGGTAATCAATTAAATTGTAAGCTATTCATTTTATAGACGTCATATTACCCATTCCAATTCAAAAAACTTTTACGTATTCTATTACATACGACGAAGCTAGTTTTTTAAAGAAGGGAATGAGGGTTGCAGTACCCTTTGGTAATAAAAACATGTATACTGGCTTGGTTTTTAACATTCATAAAACCAAACCAGCTCTATATGAAACTACAGATATTATTCAGATTTTAGATGAAAAGCCAATTGTAAATGAACTACAATTAAAACATTGGCAATGGATAGCTAATTACTATATGTGTTCTTTGGGTGACGTATATAGAGCTTCTTTACCTTCAGCATTTTTATTAGAAAGTGAAACTAGCATTTCTAAAAATGAAATTTTTACGAATGAAGATATTCTAGAGGATGAAGAATTTTTGATTTTTGAAGCATTACAAAATCAATCTCAGCTTACAATTCACCAGGTTGCAGATATTTTAGGCAAGAAAAAAGTAATGCCAATTGTAAATGAGCTTATAAAAAAGTCAGCGATATTTATACAAGAAAAAATCTACGAACAATACAAACCAAAGTTGATTAAATACGTTCGTTTACATTTCAACTATAGTTCTGATGACTCTTTAAACTCTTTATTAGAAGAATTATCTAGAGCAAAAAAACAGAGAGAGGCTGTTTTAACTTTTTTTCAATTATCGACTTCAAAAAAGCCTATTAAAGCCAAAGATTTAGAGAAAAGTGCGAATGTTTCATCAGCCATATTAAAATCTTTGGTAGATAAAGATATTTTTGAGTTTTATGAAATTCAAACAGATAGAATCAATTTTAAAGGTGATACAAATTCTTTAAAAAGTTTAAATGAATTTCAAGAAAAAGCGTATTCTGAAATTAAGGAAACTTTTAAGGAAAAAGATGTAACGCTTTTGCATGGAATAACGAGTTCTGGTAAAACAGAAATTTATACAAAATTGATTCAGGAAGTTATAGATGAAGGCAAACAAGTACTTTTTCTATTGCCAGAAATAGCCTTAACTACTCAAATTATTACGCGTTTGCAATTTTATTTTGGTGATCAAATTTCTGTTTTTCATTCAAAATATTCAATGAATGAAAGAGTAGAGGTTTGGAACAATGTTCTTGAAAGTAAAACTAAGGCACAAATTATTTTAGGAGCAAGATCGTCTATTTTTTTACCATTTTCTAACTTAGGTTTAATAGTAGTAGATGAAGAACATGAAACATCTTACAAACAGTTTGAACCTTCACCAAGATATAATGCTAGAGACGCTGCTATTGTTTTAGCAAAAATTCATCAAGCCAAAATTTTATTAGGTTCTGCAACCCCTTCTTTAGAAAGCTATTTTAATGCTAAACAAAATAAATATGGTTTTGTGGAACTAAATAGACGTTTTGGAAATGTTCAGTTGCCAAAAATAGAATTGATAGATGTAAAGGAAAAGTTTAAGAAGAAAGAAATGAAAGGTCATTTTTCTGATCGTTTATTAAAACTAATTCAAGAAGCTTTAGACGAGAAAGAACAAATTATTTTATTTCAAAACAGACGTGGTTACTCACCTATTGTAGAGTGTAAAATTTGTGGAGTTGCTCCTCAATGTCCTAATTGCGATGTTAGTCTAACCTATCATAAATTTAGAAACGAATTAAAATGTCATTACTGCAGTTACCAAAGAGCAATGCCAAATTCATGTTCTGCTTGTGGAAGTAATACTCTAGATACCAAAGGTTTTGGAACAGAACAGATTGAGCTTGAACTAAAAGAATTATTCCCTGATTATAAAATTGGAAGAATGGATTTAGATACAACTCGTGGTAAATTTGGATATCAAAAAATAATTGGTGCTTTCGAAGCAAGAGAGATAGATATTTTAGTAGGTACACAAATGTTATCTAAAGGTTTAGATTTTGATAATGTTTCTTTGGTTGGAATTTTAAATGCAGATACAATGCTAAATTTTCCAGATTTTAGAGCTCATGAAAGAGCATATCAGATGATGGTACAAGTTTCTGGTAGAGCAGGTAGAAGTAAAAAACAAGGAAATGTAGCCATACAAACATATAATCCTTATCATCAAATATTGCAACAAGTTTCTACAACAAGTTATACTGAAATGTATAAAGAGCAATTGCAAGAGCGTTGGCAATACAAATATCCTCCTTATTATAGATTGATAAAAATTACTCTAAAACATAGAGATTATAATAAAGTTGATACTGGAGTAAATTGGTTATTTAAAGCTTTATACACATCTTTTGGAGAAAACGTTTTAGGGCCAACAGCTCCAGCAGTTGCTAGAATTAGAAATCAGTATATTAAAAATATTGTAATTAAAATTCCACCAAAACAAAGTCTTGCCAATACTAAAAGTCAGGTGGCTAAAATTAAAAACACTTTTGAAGCAGTTAAAGATTTTAGACCAATTCGTTTTATAACAGATGTAGATAATTATTAAAAATTATAAATTTTTGTGATTAATTTTTAATAGTTGAACCTTCTTGTTTTTCTGAGAAATTTCAAAAACTTCTATTTTCTTTCTCTGATTAGATCTGCCCCAGTTATAATACGTTGTAAATTTAAAATAGGTAGGTTTATATTGTTTATTACCTAAATAAGTTAAATTTAAAAGATGATTTCTAGGATTTATGCTATTTATAACCAGTTCTTTAGAGTGATATCCTTTTTCTTTTTGATCTGCAATTAGCGCAGGATTATGAGAATAGGTGTTTTGTAAAGTAAAACGCTCTAATTTAGGGTTTACCAATTCAACAATAAACTCGGCTTCAGAAACATTCCATTCTATAATAATTCTAACATCACTTTCTTCACTTTTTAAAGGGTTCGAAATTTTAATTTTTTGGTTGGTAATTGCTTCATCTAATTCTGTATTATAGACAGACATAATTTCTGATGACATAATTTCACCAATATCAGTAACATCTATTTTTAAACCTTTTTGCAAATAAAAATTATAGGTCTTTAAAAAGTTATTGTAGTTTTTTTGTTCATAATAAGCATTTGCTAAATCTCTAAACGATTGTCTATTATAAGGTCTTAATTTTAATATTCTTTTATAGACTTCAACAGCACTATTTCCTTCATTTAATTTCTGATAATTATAGGCTATTGCTTTTAAATCTTCAGGATTATTCGTGAATTTATTAAAATCTGATAACACCTTAATCAGCATGGATTTATCAACTTTTTTATTTTTAAAATGATTAAAAACTGCTAAATGATAATTGGTGTAATTCTTATCTAATGCATAGTTTTTTTCATAGATAGTAAGTAATTCATCCTCTTTAGAGACTTTACCAAACTTATCTAAAAATGGATACTTAATTTTTATGTCTTTGTATTTTTTTGCATCACTTGAATAATAATCTGAATCTATAAAGTAGTAGTTATTATAATCTAAATTTTTCAACTTTTTATAATCTATTGATGTTGTAACTTTTATGAGTGGATTTGTAACTTCTAGGTTAGGATAAAATTCTTTATTATTAATTATTAAGAGTTCTTTTACTTCAGAAATGAAAATAGGATAGGGTATATCAAAAATAACATCATCTATTTCCCAAACAGCGGGTCCATTTAATTCTTTACCTCTTAAATAAATAATTTCTTCTCCATAATCATTAAGACGAACTAAAATATCTGGTATTTTTTCTTCTAATGCTCTTGTTAGTGACGTAGCATTTGGGTTTAATTTCTTTGGATCTACCTTTATAGCTTTAAAATTAGAAGCGTTTTCGCCAAACGAACTCTCTCCTAATTGAATAACTTTATCATGCTTAATATCTGTAATGGTAGATTTGAGTTGTAAATTGATGTTAAGTGTTTGTGTTACATCTTCAATTAAGACTTTTACTTCATCAAAATCAACATAATTATAGGATAAAACTTCTCCTGGTTTTGCTTTTATAGAATAAAAGCCTTTCTCATTTGAAACTGCATATCTAATTGTTTTATCAACTAAAATTGTAACATTTTCTATAGGTTTGTTATTGTGAGTTATAAAACCTGATATAGTTTTCTGAGTATTGGCCTCATTAATTTGAGCAAGTACTGAAATCGGAATTAAAAATAAAACGAGTAGTATTTTTTTTATCATGTTTTTATATTATCAAACTTTGTACCATTTTCTTTAGTATGAAATGATTTTTAGAAATATATGAGTTTGTAGTTTTATCCTTTTTGATGTTCTTTACATTTTTTAATCAACTCTTTTTCACTAACTAGAATAGAACCTTTTCTTTGTTCAAATTTAGCTCTTCTTTTGCTAAACGAATTGGCCAATGTATAAATCTATCTGTTTTATCTCCAGGCCTAAACATATAGGTAGGTCTTATATTAATAGAGAGCGTTCCTTACCAAAAGCTTTTATCGTTTCTTGTTCAGAATTAGCTTTCATAACACCATAATCATATTCCATTTTAAGCATCTCATCCTCTAAAGTTTCAGGTACCTTTAGTAAAACTTTATTTTCTTCATTCAAGTTCGCTTTTGTATAAGGAAAATATACTCCTGTAGATGAAGTGTAAATGTAAAAATCACAAGAATCTTTAAGTAATTGTGGAGTTTTTCTGGTCCATTCAACATTTCTACCAGAATTATCTATGACTACATTCCATTTTCTGTTTTCTAAAGCAGAAAGATTATTTTCTCTATATCCAACCAAATGTTCTTCTTCACCAAAAACATTCGTATTTACATTAGGTATGGTTTTACCTCTAGTAAAGATAGAAACTTTATGACCTCTTTCTAAAGCATATTTAATTTGATGAGGACCCAAAAAACTTGTTCCTCCAAGAATTTATATTGATAACTTTTTGTGTTATAAACTCGTGCAAGACAATAAACTCTGACCTAATAAGGGTATTGTAGCACTTGCTAATAAACTTTTCTTTATAAAATCTCTACGATTATTGCTCATTAGATGGTTGATTTTGCAATGATTAGCGAATATAATTAATTATTTTTTTTGGCTAGGCAACCTTTTTTAAACCTTGTGTTCTGTTTATTTAGAGTGGGATTTATCAAATAAACAAGGTGTACAAAGATGATAGAGTAAGAGACAGAACTAACAAATCTTTATGTTTTGGAGTCGGAGTTTTTTTGGTTTTAAGTTAGGGACAAGGCAATATATAGAATTCAATGACAACGATAATATTGAAACGGAACAACTACAATTCGATAATTTTAATATGAATATATTTAATTATGGATTAAATAGTTACGTCGGATTTAAGTCTACAAGTTTTTATTGGAAATATGATTTAAACCCACTTTTTAAAAATACAGAAACTAGAAATATTTCAATGGGAATCCGATTTGATTTTAATTAATTAAGTATGCACTAAATAGAAAAAAAACGCTATATTTGCACCCTTAAAATAAAACAATAAATTTTTAATTATGAATCATTACGAAACTGTTTTCATTTTGAATCCCGTTTTATCTGATACTCAGATAAAGGAAACAGTACAAAAGTTTAATGACTATTTGGTTTCTAAAGGTGCCGAAATGATTTCTAAAGAAGATTGGGGCTTAAAAAAATTAGCTTATCCAATCCAAAAAAAGAAAAGTGGTTTTTATCACTTATTCGAATTTAAGATTGCAGGTGAAGAAATTACTGCTTTTGAATTAGAGTTTAGAAGAGATGATAGCATTATGCGCTATTTAACTGTTAGACTAGACAAGCATGCTGCTGCCTGGGCAGAGAAAAGAAGAGAACGTGTTAAATCTACAAAAAAATAAGGTATGGCATCAATAGAACAACAAGCAAAAGGAGGTAAGTCTGCAGATGTAAGATATTTAACTCCATTAGATATTGAAACTAAGAAAGAAGCAAAATACTGTAGATTTAAGAAAAAAGATATCAAGTATATCGATTATAAAGACGCAGACTTCTTAATGTATTTAGTAAACGAACAAGGTAAAATTTTGCCAAGACGTTTAACAGGAACTTCATTAAAATATCAACGTAAAGTTGCGCAAGCAATTAAAAGAGCGCGTCATTTAGCGTTAATGCCTTACGTTGGAGATATGTTAAAATAATAAAGAGGTAGAGACATGGAATTGATATTAAAACAAGACGTAGAAAATTTAGGATTTAAAGATGACATCGTAGACGTTAAGAACGGTTATGGTAGAAATTTTTTAATCCCTACAGGACAAGCAGTTTTAGCTACTTCATCTGCAAAGAAAGTTTTAGCAGAGAATTTAAAACAACGTGCTTATAAAGAAGCTAAATTAATTGAAGATGCAAATAAAGTTGCTGAAACAGTTAAAGGATATGAAATTAAAATTGCATCTAAAACCGGTTCAGGAGACAAGTTATTTGGTTCTGTAAACAACATAGATTTAGCTGCAGCTTTAGATAAAGCAGGTACAGAAATCGACAAGAAATTTATTAAAGTTGTTGGAGGTTCTGTAAAAAGATTAGGTGTTTATGAAGCATCTGTAAGATTACACAGAGAAGTAGTTGCTGACATTAACTTTGAAGTTATTGCTGAGTAATTATTACTTAATAAGATCTTTTAAGAAGCGCTTACCAATTTGGTAAGCGTTTTTTTGTTTACTACATAAATTGACATAGTATCTGTTTTTTAAAACAGAAAATATATAGATATTTGATCCGCTTAACATTAATGTTAACCGGTTTTTTAATTTTAGAATATGAAATATAGACAACTCACAAAAGAACAATTTGAAAGTTTGCATTCTGAATTTGCACAATTCTTAGCGACACAAAGTATTGATGTAGAAGAATGGAATCAAATAAAAGAAAAAAATCTTACAAAAGCTGAAGAAGTAATGAATATTTTTTCAGATATCGTCTGGGAAGATGTTTTAACAAAAACTAAATATGTGTCACACTTTTCTAAAACATCAGCTAATCTATTTAAATGTGATAAAAATGAAATACATAGAATAGCTATAAAAGTAAATTGGGATATTAATCTACTAGAACAAAAGGGTTTTGAATGGCTTATGCAAAATCCGATGGATAATTCTGTAGAAATATTTAAAGGAACAAAACCCTATACAACATCTCAAAATATAGAAATTTTTGATTTAATAGAAAAAGGAAGTAGTATAGATAACGGAGAAATTTTTGATTATATTTATAGCTTAACTAGTTAAATTTACGAAACCATTTATCGATACTTTATAGTATTTAGACCTATAAAAAAGGTTTTTAATCATTAAATATTAATAGTGAGGTATAAGTTAAATAAATTGCATTGTTTAAGTGAAATATATTTCCGTCGGAAAAATCACTAAAAATACTACTTGTAGAAGATAATTTAATAAAGGTAATGAAAATGAAAAGAACCATTTCATTACTAGAGTTAAATTATAAAGTATACGATGCAAAAATGGAGAAGAAGCGCTTCATTTTTTTTAGAAGAATCTACATTGTACCAGATATTATATTATTAGACTTAGATATACCTAAGATTGGTGGTATTGAGTTTTTGAAAATTATAAAATCTAAAGAACATTTAAGACATATACCTACAATTATACCTACTACATCAAGTAATCAGAAAGATTTGGTAGAATGTTATAGGATTGGAATGGCTGGTTATTGTTTTAAAGGTTACATTTGAAAATACTCTTACTGAAATTACAAAATATCTAAAAACAATTTAACCCAATCAATTGTATAGTTATAGAAGATGAGAAAATGGCACGCGTTATTAATAAAACGTTGTGCAAACAAATTAAAAATATAAATTTAGTTGAAGAATTCTCGGATGCTATTGGTGTAGTAAAATATCTAAATGAAAATAAAGTTGATTTAATATTTTTAGATATACATATGCCAAATTTTATAGGTTTAGACTTTATAAAAACCTTAAAAGATCCTCCAAAAGTTATTTTTACAACTACAGATTCTAAATTTGCTCTTGAATCATTTGAGTTTGATTTTATTGTTGATTATTTACTTAAACCAATAGAATTAGTACGTTTTGAAAAGGCAATAGATAAAGCCCAAAAAGCTTTAGAGGCTGGCTCCTAAGAAAAACGTGAAATCTAAAAGTTCTGAAGAAGTAAAAAATGATTTTTATGTTAATATAGATCGAAGATTAATAAAAATTAATCTACCAAGTATATATTTAATTGAAGCTAAAGGAGATTACATAAATATAAAAACAGAAGAAAAAAATTATATAGTTCAATCTACATTAAAAAAGATAGAGGAAAAATTACCTGATTCTCTTTTTCTAAAAGTACATAGATCTTATATTATAAATTAAAAACATATAATCGATATTGAACATAATAGTGTTTTAATAAAAAAAGATGTAATTCCTGTAAGTAGGTCAAATAGACCTGAGTTAATGAAAAGATTAGACTTACTATAGTTCTAATTAGTTATTTAGGTGATTTTTAATTAATCCTATTATTTTTATACTGATTAGAGAATATACAACTTGTTTTATATTCATTACTAATTGTTTTTAAAAATACATACTTAGATACATCTTATTGTATTGTCTTCTTAATAATCTGCTTTATCTAAAATTTTATTTATTAATATCTTTATTTTTTTAAATAATGTATCCACATTTTAGTTAGTTTTGACTTTTAAAATTAGTTTACTCCGATAAAAAAAAACATTACAGACAATAGTAGTAATAAGTTATTTTCATATTTAATTGTGAAATTTTAAAACATTTTTTGCATTATACTACACAACTTTTAAGAGTTTATTTTCTTATTTTCACCTTTCTATTATCTAATTAATATAAATAATTTTTAATAGAAATAAACCTCTAAATATTATCATTAAGTTTTTATTCTTCTTAGAAATAAGAATAAAATGATATGTTTGTATTTATGGAAAATGAAAAATTACTTTTATACTTAGAAGACTTTCTAACTGCAAAAAGAAAAGCTACTTTTAGGAGTGTATTAGATGAAAGAACAAGACATTTTTCTGTGGTGTTAGAGGATATTTATCAACCACATAATGCAAGTGCTGTTTTTCGTACTTGTGATGTTTTTGGAATTCAGGATTTACATATTATTGAAAATAGATACATCAATAGAGTATCTAAATATGTAACAAAAGGCGCACAAAAGTGGATTACAAGTAAACGTTACAAAACTGATGGCGATAATACATTAGCTTGTTTAAATCATCTAAAAGAGAATGGGTATCAAGTTATTGCAACTTCTCCTCATGCAGAGGCCAGTAACTTGAATGATTTTAATATTGATAAAAAGACCGCTTTTGTTTTTGGAGCTGAAGCTTCTGGAATTTCAGAAACGGTAAAGAATAATGCAGATGGATTTTTAAAAATACCAATGGTTGGTTTCACAGAAAGTTTAAATATTTCTGTTGCAGCCGCAATTATTTTACAAGAGGTAACTTCTAAATTGAAAAAAAGTAAAATAGATTGGCAATTAACTTCTTCAGAAAAAGAGAAAATATATTTGAACTGGATAAGGAAAACAATTAAAAATGTTGATCAAATTGAAGGTCGATTTTTTAAAAACTATCAGAATATTTAATTAAACTTTATTCTAAGAAAATGCTCTTTATTGTTGCTGTATAATCGCATCGTATCACATACAAACTTACGTTTTTTAATTCTTTTTTGCCTGTAATATAATATTCTGCGCAAGGTTTTTTTCTTTGTTGACTTTTACCAAAGTCAACATCACCAAAATTTAAAATTCTTTCAATCTTTAAACTGTCTATTTTTGAAGAATTCATTACCATTTTGGCTTCGTTAGAAAAGATCCTCTCACGAATTCTTATTGTTTTTAAAGTTCTTGCATCCATTCCATAATCGAATGAGGTATTTTTCTTCTGCCAAAAAAAATATACACCAATAGAGCTAATACTTACACCCACTAAAAAATAACCAATTCGTTTAAGTAACATTCAAAAAATTTAAGAACAAATTTAAGGTTTTTTATATTTAGAATTGAATTACAAAATTAATAAATTGATTTCTCTAAATGGTAAATCAAACCATTCAGCAACTGTTTTATTTGTTAAAATTCCATGATAAAAATACATCCCATTTCTAAGGCTCTTGTCAAATCTTGCTGCATTTTCAAAACCTCCTTCTTCAGCAATATTTAATAAATAAGGTGTAAATATATTACTTAATGAAACAGATGCTGTTCTTGCATATCTTGCAGGTATATTAGGTACACAGTAATGTATTACACCATGTTTTACAAATGTAGGTTTGTTGTGAGAAGTTACAGAGGATGTTTCAAAACACCCACCTCTGTCTATACTAACATCTACTAAAACTGATCCTTCTTTCATTTTTTCTACCATTGGCTCAGTGGCGCATATTGGTGTTCTATTTTTACCTCTAATAGCTCCAATAGCAACATCGCACCTCATAAGAGCCTTTAAAATTGCCTTAGGTTGTAGTGTTGATGTATAAATTGGAGAAGGCAAGCAATGCTGTAACCTTCTTAGTTTAGAGATTGAGTTATCAAAAACTTTTACTCTTGCTCCAAGTCCAATAGCTGTTCTTGCAGCATACTCACCAACCGTTCCAGCCCCAAAAATAACAACACTTGTTGGTGCTACTCCTCCAATATTGCCAAATAATAGACCATTTCCTTTGTTAAAGACGCTCATTAACTCGCTTGCTATTAAAACAGAAGCTGTTCCTGCAATTTCACTTAATGATTTTAATACAGGGTATGTATTATGTTCATCCTTAATAAAATCAAATGCAACAGCTGTTATCTTTTTCTTTGCCAAGCAATCGAAATAATCTTTTGTTTGTGTTTTTAATTGAAGTGAAGAAATTAAAACTGTTTTTGGGTTTATATAGGTAATCTCCTCTAAAGTTGGAGGAGCCACTTTAAGTACAATGTTACACTTAAATGCTTCTTCTACATCATAAGCAATTTTTGCGCCTGCATCAGAATATTCTTTATCTGTGTAATTTGCAGATTCTCCGGCTCCAGTCTCTATAACTATGCGATGCCCATTTGCTGTAAACGCAGTAACAGCGTCAGGAGTTAAACATACTCTTCTTTCACCTGAATGTGTTTCTTTTGGTAAACCTATAAAGAGCTCTCCCTTTTTCTTTTGAATTTCCAACATTTCTGTTTGTGGTAATAATTCTTCTTTACTGAAAGGAGAAAACTGACTCATATTTATATTTTAGTTGATTTTAATATTTCGTGCCCCACTTTCTAATTGGGTAAGATGAATTTCTACAGCATCTAGAGGTAATAAATTTACAATATTTTCTGGCCACTCTATAAAACACCAACTATTACTGTACAAATAATCTTCTATACCAATATCTAAAGCCTCTTCTTCATTGTTAATTCTATAAAAATCAAAATGGTATACCGTATTATTCTTTGAAGTATATTCATTAACTAAAGAAAAAGTAGGAGAGGAAATAATATCATTACTACCTAATTCTTTGCATAATTGTTTTATTAGTGTTGTTTTTCCAACACCCATATCTCCATAAAATAATAAAACATTGTTAGGAGCATTTTTAATTATATCTTTAGATAGTTGAGTAATATCTTCTAATGTGTAGTTCTTATCCATATTACAAAAGTAATGCGTTCTTTGAAATATTTAGAGTTTGAAAATTTAAAAATACTATCCTTAAATATAAATAGAATTATTTAGGGCTATAAATTACACACGGAATAATCATTTCTTCTAATGAAATACCTCCATGCTGATAGGTGTTTTTATAGTATTTTACAAAATGATTAAAATTATTAGGGTATGCAAAAAAGAAATCTTCTTTTGCAAAGATAAATGGGCTGTTCATTGCTCCAGTTGGTAAAAAAATATCTTTAGGGTTGCGAACAGCGTAAACATCTTTCTCTTCATAAGTTAAACTTTTACCAGTTTTGTAACGTAAATTTGAGCTTATATTTTTATCTCCAATTACTTTAGAAGGATGTTTGCAATTTATAGTACCATGATCTGTAGTTAGTATTAATTTTTGCCCCAATTCTTTTGCCTTTTGTATGATTTCAAAAAGTGGAGAGTTTTTAAACCAACTTAAAGTAAGACTTCGATAAGCTTTATCATCTCCTGCTAACTCTTTTATAACCTCCATCTCTGTTTTAGAATGTGAAAGCATATCTACAAAATTATAAACAACAGTTGTTAAATCATTTTGCTTAGTACCATTAAAATTGTCTGCTAAATCTTTACCACTTTTTAAAGATGTTATTTTATAATATTCATGCTTAATCTTTAAATTTAATCTTTTTATTTGAGCAGATAAAAATTCGTTTTCATATAAATTCATTCCACCTTCATCTGTATCATTCTTCCAATAATTTGGATATTTTTTTTCCATTTCTAGTGGCATTAAACCAGAAAAAATAGCATTTCTTGCATATTGAGTAGCGGTAGGTAAAATAGAAAAATAAGAATTTTCTGTTTCCTTCTTGTAGTAATTATTTATCAGCGGTTCTAATATTTGATATTGATCATATCTTAGATTATCAATTATAACCCACAAGACTCCTTGATCTTTGTTTAGTTTTGGTACAACATAATTTTTAAAAAGAGTATGAGAAAATGTAGGAGAATCATTAGAAGTTAAAAAATCTTCGTAATTTCTTTTAATAAATTTAAAAAACTGATTATTTGCTTCTTGTTTCTGACTTTCTAAAATGCCCAACATACCAGAGTCGCTTATGCCTTCTAATTCTAATTCCCAATGAATTAACTTCTTGTACAGTATTATCCAATCTTCATATGAGTTTACCAAAGATAAATCAATTGCAATTTTTCTAAATTCTTGTTGATAGTTAGCTGTTGTTTTCTCAGAAACTAATCTAGAATTATCTAAATTCTTTTTTAGACTTAAAAGAATCTGACTCGGGTTTACAGGCTTAATTAAGTAATCTGCGATTTTAGAACCGATTGCTTCCTCCATAATATATTCCTCTTCGCTCTTAGTAATCATAACCACTGGTAAGTTGGTCTTAATTTGCTTTATTTGCGCCAATGTTTCTAGGCCTGTTAAGCCAGGCATATTTTCATCTAGAAAAACAATGTCATAATTATTTTCTTTTACCAAGTCTATAGCATCTGCTCCATTGGTAGAAGTTGTAGTTGTGTAATTTTTACGCTCTAAAAATAGAATATGAGGCTTTAAAAGCGCTATTTCGTCATCTACCCACAATATTTGTATGTTACTCATATATTCTAAATTTCATTTACTAAAACGATAAAAATAATATTTTGTTGTAATTATGAGATGTTCTAAATGATAAAATATTGCTAAAAAAAATAATGTTCGTACTTTGCTAGAGAATTGAAAAAATGATTTTTTGAAAAATAAAAAAGAAAATAAGCTTAAAATACTTAACGATCCTATTTATGGATTTATTCAAATTCCAAATTCATTAATATTTGATATTATAGAGCATCCTTATTTTCAAAGATTAAGAAGAATTGCACAAATGGGTTTTTCTAATTTAGTATATCCTGGGGCTAATCATACAAGATTTCACCATGCCATTGGTTGTATGCATTTAATGCAAAAAGCAGTTAGAGTTTTACGTTTTAAACAAATAGAAATATCTGAAGATGAAGAAGTAGCAGTATGCATTGCTATTCTTTTACATGATATTGGTCATGGTGCTTTTTCTCATGCTCTAGAAAATAGTATTGTCAACGGAATTTCTCATGAAGAAATTTCTTTGAAATTCATGAAAGTTTTAAATAAAGAGTTTCAAGGTAAGTTAGATTTAGCTATTGAAATATTTGAAGGAAAATACGCAAGAACATTTTTAAATCAATTAATTTCTAGTCAATTAGATATAGATCGTTTAGATTATCTGAAAAGAGATAGTTTTTATACTGGGGTTACTGAGGGTAATATTTCTTCAGATCGATTAATTGCAATGATGAATGTAAAGGTAGATCAATTAGTCATTGAGCAAAAAGGAATTTATTCTGTAGAAAAGTTTTTAATAGCAAGAAGATTAATGTATTGGCAAGTCTATTTACATAAAACAGGTTTAGTTGCAGAGCATATTTTGGTAAATGTTTTAAAGAGAGCGAAAGAATTAAGTGAACGTGGCGTTCAATTATTTGGAAGTAGCTCACTCTCATATTTTCTTACCAACCAAATAACTTCGGAAAATTTTACGATTAAAACGTTAAATACCTTTGCTCAATTAGACGATTTTGATGTGTTAGCAGCAATAAAAGAATGGACAAATCATTCAGATCCAGTATTGTCTTTATTATCACAAATGCTTGTAAATAGAAAATTACTAAGAATTGAAATTCAGAACAAAGAATTTAGTACAAAAAAAATTGAAAAACTTAAAAATAAGTTTTCAAAAAAAATGAATATCGCTGTTAGCGATTTACATTATTTTATATTTTCTGATAAAATTAAAAACCATGCCTATCAAATTGAAAAACCAATTTATATATTAAGTAAAAAAGGAAAACTAAAAGATATTGCTAAGGCCTCCGATCAGCTAAATCTCCAAGCGCTAACCAAACCTGTAGTAAAATATTTTATTTGTTACCCAAAGTAAAATGAAATTAGCCAAATACTTATAAATTTTATACTTTTGCATTTGATGAAATTTACAGCGCAACAAATAGCAGACATCTTAGGAGGTGAAGTTGAGGGAAACCCAAATGAAGAAGTTTTTAAGCTATCAAAAATCGAGGAAGGAGAAAAAGGTTCATTAACTTTTTTGTCAAATCCAAAATACAATCCTTACTTATATTCTACAAATGCCTCTATTGCAATATTAGATAAGTTTTTTGTCTTGGAAAAAGAGACAACAGCAACATTAATAAGAGTAGATAATGCCTATAAAGCATTTTCTAAATTATTAGAGTTCTATAATAATGTCAAAAACAACAAAGAAGGAAGAGAAAATCCACATTTTATAGCAGATTCTGCTAAAATTGGTGATAACGAATATTTAGGAGCATTCTCTTACGTTGGAGAAAATGTGACTATAGGAAGCAATGTTAAAATTTATCCAAATTCATATATTGGTGATAATTCTGTTATAGGAAATGATTGTGTAATTTTTTCTGGTGTAAAAATCTATTCAGAGACAATAATAGGTAACCATTGTAAGATTCATTCAGGGTGTACTATTGGGTCTGATGGTTTTGGTTTTACACCTGATTCAAAAGGACATTTTAAAGCGGTTCCTCAAATCGGAAATGTAATCATTGAAGATCATGTAGATATTGGATCTGGCTCTACAATTGACAGAGCTACTTTAGGGTCTACAATTATAAGGCAGGGTGTTAAATTGGATAATCAAATACAAATAGCACATAACGTAGAAATTGGAAAAGATACAGTAATAGCTGCACAAACAGGGATTGCAGGATCTACAAAAATAGGTAAAAACTGTATGATTGGTGGTCAGGTAGGTATCGTTGGTCATATCACTATTGGGAATGGCGTTAAAATACAAGGAAAATCTGGAGTAACGAAGAGTATCAAAGACAATGAAATTGTACAGGGTACTCCAGCATTTAACTACAACGATTTTAATAAAAGTTATATTCATTTTAGGAACTTGCCAAAAATTTTAGCTGCATTAACAGATATAGAAAAAGAGTATAATACTCAAAAAGAAAATTAATGAGTAACAAGCAAAAAACAATACAAAAAGAAGTTACATTATCTGGTGTAGGTATACACACAGGTAATACAGTGTCTATGACACTAAAACCAGCACCAATAAATCACGGTTTTGCATTTAGTAGGGTAGATTTAGAGGGAGTGCCAACAATTGAAGCAAAAGCAGAATATGTAGTTACCACACAAAGAGGAACTAACTTAGAAAAAAACGGAGTTAAAATACAAACTTCAGAACACGTGTTAGCAGCTGCTGTTGGTTTAGATATAGATAATTTATTAATAGAAATTAATGCTTCAGAGCCCCCAATTATGGATGGTTCCTCTAAATATTTTATTGAGGCATTAGAAAAAGCTGGTATTCAAGAACAAGATGCCAACAGAGATGAATATGTTGTTAAAGAAATTATTTCTTATAAAGACGAAGTTACAGGAAGTGAAATTATTTTAATGCCTGCAGAACAATACCAAGTTACAACAATGGTAGATTTTGGTACTAAAATTTTAGGTACTCAAAATGCTACTTTAGACAACCTTTCAGATTTTAAGGAAGAAATTGCAGCAGCAAGAACATTTAGTTTTCTACATGAAATTGAAATGTTATTAGAAAATGATCTTATTAAAGGTGGAGATTTAAATAATGCTATTGTTTATGTTGATAAAGAGTTGTCTGAAAATACAATGCAAAAACTTAAAAAAGCATTTAAGAAAGACGATATTGCTGTAAAACCAAATGGTATTTTAGATAATTTAACGCTTCATTGGGCTAATGAAGCTGCACGTCATAAACTATTAGATGTTATCGGAGATTTAGCATTAGTAGGAACTAGAATTAGAGGTAAGGTAATTGCAAATAAACCTGGTCACCTTGTAAATACTCAATTTGCTAAAAAATTAGCAAAAATAATTAAGGCAGAAAAAAGAAATAATGTACCTAATTATGATTTAAACAAAACACCATTATTGGATATTCACCAAATAATGGATATACTACCACATAGGCCTCCCTTTTTGTTAGTAGATCGAATTTTAGAACTTTCTGATAAACACGTTGTGGGAATGAAGAATGTAACAATGAATGAAAATTTCTTTGTAGGTCATTTTCCGGGATCTCCAGTAATGCCAGGCGTCTTACAAGTGGAAGCTATGGCGCAATGTGGAGGAATATTAGTATTAAGTACAGTTCCAGATCCTGAAAATTATTTAACATATTTTATGAAAATGGATAATGTTAAATTCAAACAAAAAGTTTTGCCAGGAGATACACTTATTTTTAAAGCTGAATTAATTACTCCTATTAGAAGAGGAATTTGTCATATGCAAGCATATGCTTATGCAAACGGAAAGTTAGTTGCAGAAGCAGAATTAATGGCTCAAATTGCCAAGAAAAAATAACCTATGAATCAACCATTAGCTTACGTTCACCCTCAAGCAAAAATTGCAAGAAACGTTGTAATTGAACCTTTTACTACTATTCATAACAATGTTGTTATTGGATCTGGCACTTGGATAGGCTCTAACGTAACCATTATGGAGGGGGCAAGAATTGGTAAAAACTGCCGAATTTTTCCTGGAGCAGTCATTTCTGCAATTCCACAAGATTTAAAGTTTGATGATGAAGAAAGTACTGTAGAAATTGGAGATAACGTTACCATAAGAGAATGTGTTACCATAAATAGAGGTACAAAAGATAGAATGAAAACAACTATAGGAGACAATTGTTTAGTAATGGCATATTGCCATATTGCACATGATTGTTTTGTAGGTCAAAATTGTATTTTCTCAAACAATACAACTCTGGCAGGACATGTGACTATTGGAGACAATGTTGTATTGGCAGGTATGGTTGCAGTGCACCAATTTGCTTCAGTAGGAAATCATGCCTTCGTAACAGGAGGTTCTTTAGTTAGAAAAGATGTTCCACCATATGTTAAAGCAGCAAGAGAACCATTATCTTATGTAGGTATTAATTCAGTTGGTCTAAGAAGAAGAGGATTTACAACTGAAAAAATTAGAGAAATTCAAGACATATTTCGAATTCTATTTCAAAAAAACTTCAACTATAGTCAGGCAATAGATATTATTGAAGCCGAGATGGAGGCTACTCCAGAGCGAGATGAAATTATACAATTTATTAAAGATTCACACAGAGGAATCATGAAAGGATATTACAAAGCAAATTAAAACAAAGAAATGGCAACAACATCAGATATTAGAAACGGTTTATGTATTAGGTATAATAATGATATTTATAAAATAATAGAATTTTTACATGTAAAACCAGGAAAAGGACCTGCATTTGTAAGAACAAAATTAAAGAGTGTTACAAATGGTAAAGTTGTAGACAATACTTTTCCTGCAGGAAGAAAAATAGATGATGTAAGAGTAGAAACACATAAGTTTCAGTACTTATACAATGATGGTGAAACTTATCATTTTATGAATGAGCAAGATTATTCACAAATTCAATTGCAGAAGAGTGCTTTAGATACACCAGAACTAATGAAAGAAGGTGAAGTTGTAACTATTATAATCAATTCTGAAGATGATATGCCACTTTCTGTAGAGATGCCTTTAAGTGTTATATTGCAAGTTACTCATACAGAGCCAGGTGTAAAAGGTAATACAGCTACAAATGCAACAAAACCTGCAACTGTAGAAACAGGAGCTTCAGTAAATGTACCCTTATTTATTAACGAAGGTGATAAAATTAAAGTAGAAACTACTAAAGGAACTTATCAAGAACGTATTAAGGAGTAATTTTGTGTTTAAAATTTTATGAAATTTAAAAAACCGCAAACTTTACTGCAAATTGCAACATTATTAAATGTAGATTACATTGGTAATGCTATTTTTGAAGTATTAGGAATTAACGAAATTCATGTTGTAGAACAAGGTGATATTGTTTTTGTAGATCATCCAAAATATTACGAAAAGGCTCTAAATTCAGCTGCAACTATTATCTTAATTAATAAGAAAGTAGATTGTCCTGAAGGTAAAGCTTTATTAATTTCTGATGATCCTTTTAGAGATTTTAATAAAATTACCAATCATTTTAATCCATTTATAGCATCTACTGTTAGTATTTCAGACTCTGCAAAAATAGGCGAGAATACAATTATACAACCAAATGTTTTTATTGGTAATAATGTAACTATTGGTAATAACTGTATAATTCACCCTAATGTAACCATCTATGATAACGCTGTTATTGGTAATAATTGTTCAATTCACGCCAATACAGTTTTAGGAGCTGACGCTTTTTATTACAAAAATAGACCTACAGGTTTCGATAAATTAATTTCTGGAGGTAGAGTAGTTTTAGAAGATCATGTAGATTTAGGAGCTTCTTGCACTATAGATAAAGGTGTTACTGGAGATACAACTATTAAAGAGGGCACTAAAATTGATAATCAAGTGCATGTTGGACATGACACTGTTATTGGTAAAAAATGCTTAATTGCTTCTCAAACAGGTATTGCTGGTTGTGTAATAATTGAAGATGAAGTAACAATTTGGGGTCAAGTAGGCACAAATAGCGGAATTACAATTGGTAAAGGTGCTGTTATTTTAGGCCAAACAGGAGTGACGAAATCAGTATCTGGTGGAAAATCTTATTTTGGAACACCAATAGAAGAATCTAGAGAAAAATTAAAACAATTGGCAGGCTTAAAAAGATTGCTAAAAGAAAAATAAATCGCAAATAAGTTTTTTATAAAAGTAAACAATAACTATTTTTGTGTAACTAAATTTAAAAAACAACCATGAGTGTTTTAGTAAATAAAAATTCAAAAATTATTGTACAAGGTTTTACAGGTAGTGAAGGTACTTTTCATGCTGGCCAAATGATTGATTATGGTACCAATGTTGTTGGTGGTGTTACTCCAGGTAAAGGAGGTCAAGAACATTTAGGAAAGCCAGTTTTTAATACAGTTGTAGAAGCTGTAGAAAAGGCAGGTGCTGATACTTCAATAATTTTTGTACCACCAGCTTTTGCAGCTGATGCTATTATGGAATCTGCAGATGCAGGAATAAAAGTTATCATTTGTATTACTGAAGGTATACCTACAGCGGACATGGTTAAAGTAAAAGCATATATAGCTGACAAAGATACTAGATTAGTTGGGCCTAACTGTCCAGGAGTGATTACTCCAGATGAAGCTAAAGTTGGTATTATGCCAGGTTTTATCTTTAAAAAAGGTAAAGTAGGTATTGTATCTAAATCTGGTACTTTAACGTATGAAGCTGCAGATCAGGTTGTAAAACAAGGGTATGGAATTACTACTGCAATTGGTATTGGTGGAGATCCTATTATTGGAACAACTACTAAAGAAGCTGTAGAAATGTTAATGAATGATGATGAGACTGAAGCAATTGTAATGATTGGTGAAATTGGAGGTAATTTAGAAGCTGAAGCTGCACAATGGATTAAGGTTGATGGTAATAGAAAACCAGTTGTTGGTTTTATTGCTGGGCAAACTGCACCTGCAGGTAGAACAATGGGACATGCAGGAGCTATTGTTGGTGGAGCAGATGATACAGCACAAGCTAAAATGAAAATATTAGAAGAAAACGGTGTTCACGTTGTAAGTTCTCCTGCTAAGATTGGAGAGATGGTAGCTAGCGTTTTAAAAGAATAAACAACATATTAAATTTGTTGAAGAGAATATTCCCGTTAAAAACGGGAATTTCTTTTTTATATTTACATTATAATTAAATAGAATTTTATGAAATTACTAGATAATAAATCAGCAATAATTACAGGAGCAACAAGAGGTATTGGACGTGGAATTGCTATTGAATTTGCAAAGCAAGGATCGAATGTAGCTTTTACTTACAGTTCATCTGTTGACGCAGCAAATGCTTTAGAAGAAGAACTAAAAGCACTTGGAGTGTCAGCTAAAGGGTACCAGTCTAATGCAGCCAATTTTGATGCAGCTCAAGAATTATCAAAAGAGGTTTTAGCGGAATTTGGATCAATAGATATTTTAGTAAATAACGCAGGTATTACTAAAGATAATTTATTAATGCGTATTTCTGAAGAAGATTTTGATAAAGTAATAGAAGTAAACTTAAAATCGGTTTTTAATTTAACTAAAGCAGTAATTAGACCTATGATGAAGCAACGCTCAGGTTCTATTATTAATATGAGTTCTGTTGTTGGTTTAAAAGGTAATGCAGGTCAGACCAATTATGCAGCATCTAAAGCAGGTATTGTAGGTTTTTCTAAATCTGTTGCTTTAGAATTGGGTTCTAGAAACGTTAGAAGTAATGTGATTGCTCCAGGTTTTATAGAAACTGAAATGACAGATAAATTAGATGAAGCTACCGTGCAGAGTTGGAGAGATTCAATTCCTTTAAAAAGAGGAGGTAAACCAGAAGATATTGCTAATGCCTGTGTTTTTCTTGCTTCAGATATGAGCGCTTATATTACTGGACAAACGCTATCTGTAGATGGTGGTATGTTAACCTAGTTTGTCAACTCATTTTACAGATGACCGATAAAACTTATGCAACGAGCTTATTAATAATTTAGAATAGGATTATAGATTTATAATTACAATGTAAAATAAATAAACTCCTATGAAGAAGAAAAAATTATCACTAGAACAAGTTCTTGTAGTAAATGCTTTAGAAAAACAACACCTAACAAGTTATCAGATTTTAAAAAAATTAAAAGTATTTCTTTAATTTTAGTTTTATATAATATTCTCGATGATTTAAAGAGTATGGGGGTTTTAAAAAGTCACACGAAAAAAGACTCCAAGTTCTATTACATATCTCATAATATTTAATTTATATTTTAATTTAGCCTGTAACTTTTAATGTTGCAGGTTTTTTTTTTAAGTTGATATGTATATCTTTCAAACAAATTATAAATTTGACAGTTTTAAATTATACATTCATTATTCTGAGTATTCTCTTAAGCGGATTTTTTTCCTATTTCCACTACTATTTTAAGACGAAGAGTAAAAGTGAATTTACCAAGTATCTTTTTATACTTAGATTTTTAAGTTTCTTTTTGCTTTTTTTGTTGTGTATTAACCCTAAAATAGAACGAACAAAACTTAGTAATGTAAAACCTATTCTTTCAATACTTAAAGACAATTCATCTTCTATATCTTATTTAGATTCGCAAGAAGATGTTAATCGAGTTGTTTCGGTGTTAAAAAATAATAAAGCCTTAAATTCTAAATTTACAATTCAAGAGTATAAATTTGGCAAGCAATTAAATACCTCTAACGCAAAATTAGTAAGTGAAAAAAGTACTGATATATATAAATCAATTAAACAGCTAAATACCTTACAAAACAATAAAGTAGCTCCAATAATTCTAATTACTGATGGTAACCAAACACAAGGAATTGATTATGAATATATAAATTCAAAATCACCAATATTTCCTGTAGTTATAGGAGACACTTCTGTTTATAGTGACGTTCGTATTTCTAAAATAAACGTTAATAAATTTAGTTTTTTCAACAACAAATTTCCAGTAGAAATATTTTTGAATTATAATATTAGTTCTAATGTTAATCTTCCAATTACAATACAAAAGAGGGGGAAAACTGTTTTTAAAAAAACAATATCTTTTTCTAAGAAAAAAAAATCGTTTATTTTAAAAACAGAATTAAATGCTCAAGAAGTAGGAACTCAATTTTACGATGTATCAATAGGGGCAATTCTTAACGAGAAAAATAAAGTTAATAACAACAAATCTTTTTCTTTAAAAGTTATTAATGAACAACAGAGAATTGCATTAATTACAAGTACAATTCATCCAGATTTAGGAGCATTAAAAAAAATTATAGAAAGTGATCAAAAAAGAACACTAAAAATATTAAATGCAACTGCATCTTCAATAGATTTAAATGACTATCAATTGGTAATATTATACCAACCCACAGCAGATTTTTTTTCAATATTTGAAAAAATAAAAGAAAATAATATAAATTTTTTACTTGTTTCTGGAGAAGCTACAGATTGGAATTTTATAAATCAAAATCAAATTGGTATTCACAAAAATGTTATTCCACAAACTGAATATTACTCACCTATTTTTAATAATAATTTTATACCTTTTAAAGTAGAAGATTTAAATTTTAATGCTTTTGCTCCTTTAAAAGATAAATTTGGTGATATTACTTTTAAAGAAAAGAATAATATTTTACTTTTTCAAGGAATTAATAACCTAGCAACAACTCAACCTTTACTTGCAGTATCTTCTTCAAATAAGCAAAAGAAGGGTTTTTTATTTGGGCAAGGAATATGGAAATGGAGGGCAGCAAGTTTTTTACAAACAAATTCATTTAAAGATTTCGATTACTACATGGGTTCTTTATTACAATATTTAACAAGTAGAAAAAAACAGGAAAGATTATCAATTTCTATAGAGAATTCTTATGCTATTAATTCTTACATAACAGTTAGTGCATTCTTTACAGACGAAAATTATTTATTTGATGATAGAGCTAACTTAGAAATTAAACTTTCTCATTTAGAAACAAAAGAAGTTCTAGTTGCTCCTTTTTCTTTAACCAATAATTCGTACGAACTAGTTTTAGAGAATTTAAATGCGGGCACTTATTCTTATGAGGTAAGCGTTGTCAACCAAAATATTAAAAAAACTGGAAAATTTAAAATTAGTGAATTTAAAGTTGAAGAACAGTTTACAAGTGCAAATGTGAATAAATTAAAAAAGCTAGCAATAAATACTAAGGGAGAACTATTTTATAAAAATCAAGTAGCGCTTTTAATTAAATCTTTAGTTGAAAATGATTCATTTTATACAATTCAAAAAGCTACCAAAATAAAAGAGGAATTAATTAATTGGAAATGGATAATGTTTTTAGTTATAGGTTTAATAACTTTAGAATTGATTGCCAGAAAATATTTAGGAAAAATATAATATTTTAACAATTGTCTTTAAGAGTTATATATCGTAAATTTGAATAAATTAAAAAATAAATAAAATGGCAAATAATCAAATGGAATTCAATTTTCCAAAAGGTGGTGTTTTTATCATCTTAATTTTAATAGGTGTTTTTATACTTTTCTCTAAATCTACAGTTACTATAGGGCCTGGTGAAGGTGGTGTAATTTTCGAAACACTTGGAGATGGTATAAATACAGAGAAAACATATGGAGAAGGTTTTCATATTGTAGCACCTTGGAATAGAATGATTGTAAGAAAAGTACGTCAACAATCAATTTCTGATGAAATGAATGTGCTTTCGGTAAATGGTTTAGAAGTTAAAGTAAATGGAACAATTTGGTATGAACCAGAATTTCAAAATTTGGGATCTTTAATTAAAACAAAAGGAGAAGATTATGAAAGAGAGTTATTGGATCCTGCAGTAAATGCAGCAGCTAGAAGTGTTGTAGGGCGTTATACTCCAGAACAGTTATATTCTAGTAAAAGAGATGTAATTGAGCAAGAAATTTTAGACGAAGTAAGATTGGTTCTAGAAGGTCAATTTTTAACTGTAAAAAGAGTTTTAGTAGAAGATGTAAAGTTACCAACCACAATTAGAACAGCTATTGAAACAAAGTTAAAACAAGAACAAGAATCTTTAGAATACGAATTTAGATTAGCAAAAGCTAAAAAAGAGGCAGAGAGACAAAAAATTGATGCTGAAGGTAAAGCTGTAGCTAATAAAATTTTAAGTGCTTCCTTAACTGAAAAAATACTTCAAGAAAAAGGAATAGATGCTACATTAGAACTATCTAAATCTCCCAACAGTAAGGTAATAATAATCGGTTCAGGTAAAGATGGTTTACCAATAATTTTAGGAAATCAATAAAATTAAACTTTCTTCAAATAAAAATCCAGCTATTATGCTGGATTTTTTTTGTTTTATTTTTTAAATTCTTCAAAAGTTCCATCATTATAAAAAACAACAATTCTTTTCATATCTTTTGATAGGTTGTTTTGAGGTGTGTTATTAAAGAGTGGTGTAGGAGCTCCATTCGTTTTAGGAAACTCACCTGTTCCATTTAACAACCAATCTAAAGTCACTTCTGTAAAAACTTTTGTAATTTTTAAAACAAAATCTAAACTCGGTTTGTTTCTACCCGATAATACATGAGAAATGCTAGACCTTTGAACACCTACTTTATCTGCAAACGAAGATGCAGAAATTTGATGATATTCCATTATTTTTTGAATACGATTTGTAAACTCCTTACTGTTTAACATTGTACTATATTGTTTTTTAGCAAATGTAAAATAAATTAAAAAAGTTTCCAATTTAAAAAGACGTACAATTAATTAAAAGAACATTTAATTATACTAAAGGTTTAGTTTATTATATTTAAAATAATGATTTACAATATTTTAAATTTTTTAAAATCATAATTATAATTTATTCTTATTGTCTAAGAAAAACAATATAAAACTTGTTTACAAAAGTAATTTTTGCTTTTGTATTAGTGATTTACAATTGTAATATTTTTTATTGTTTACCTCTTTTCAAAAGTTTAATTTTGTAACCTAAAAACAAATAAATTGGAAACTTTAGAAGTAAGTGAAATAAGTGCTCTTTACAAAAAACAAAAAGAAGAGAAGTTACTTGGTAAATGGATTACTTTAACTGATATAATGCCTTTAATAGAAAAACATAAAGATGTATTTACTATTTCTACTATTGGCGCTTCTGAAAAAAATAAAGCTATTTATTCATTACAAATTGGTTCTGGTGATAAAAAAATATTAGTTTGGTCTCAAATGCATGGAAATGAAAGTACTGGAACAAGAGCTATGTTCGACTTATTTAATTGTTTTAGTTATGCAAATGATTTGTTTTTAAAAAAAATATTAAAAGAATGTACATTGATTTTTGTTCCAATATTAAATCCTGATGGTGCAGAAAAATATACAAGAGTTAATGCTAATGGAATTGATTTAAATAGAGACGCTGTAAATAGAGTAGCAAAAGAAAGTAAAGTGCTAAGAAGTTTGTTAGAAAAATTTAAACCTTCTTTTTGCTTTAATCTTCATGATCAAAGAACTATATTTAACGTAGAAGGAACAAAAAATACTGCTACAATATCTTTTTTAGCCCCTTCTGAAGAAGAATCTAGATCTATAACTCCAGGGCGTATAGAAACAATGAATGTAATTGTAGGTATAGACACTTTATTACAAAAAATAATACCTGGTCATGTTGGTAGGTATACAGATGAATTTTATCCAACTGCAACTGGCGATAATTTTCAAAAACTTGGATATAATACTGTTTTAATTGAGTCAGGACATTATCCTAATGATTATCAAAGAGAAAAAACAAGAGTTTTTACATTTTACAGTATACTACAAGGTATATACCATATTGCAACTTCATTAAGTTTTAAAGAATATAAACCTTATTTTAAAATTCCTAACAACGATAAAGTTTTCTTAGATGTAATTCACAGATTTGAAAATAAAGATGATGTTGGGTACTTATATGAAGATCAAATAATTAATAAAAATTTAGTATCCAACTTAGTTAAAGTAGATGATTTTAACATTTCTGATAAAATTGGACATCACGAAATCGTTTTCGAATCGAAAAAAAATTAAATATTTCTCATCATTTATTGATTTATATTAAATTAAATTTATATTTTTGTCTTGTAAATTGAATAAAATATAAAAATGAAAAAGTTTATTTTAGACGAAATAGATCATCAAATTCTAGATATCCTAATAGAAAATGCTAGAACACCTTTTACCGACATTGCTAAACAATTATTAGTTTCTGCAGGAACCATTCATGTTCGTGTAAAGAAAATGGAAGATGAAGGTATAATACAAGGTTCTACTTTGACTTTAAATTATGAAAAGATGGGATATTCATTCATAGCCCATGTTGGTGTTTATTTAGAAAAAACATCAATGACGCAAAATGTAATCGAAAACCTTAGAGCAATTCCAAATGTTACTGTAGCATACGTAACAGCTGGTAAATACAATATTTTCTGCAAAGTAAGGGCTAAAGGAACAAACGATGCAAAGGATATAATCTATCAAATAGACGATGTTCCTGGAGTTAATAGAACAGAAACAATGATTGCTTTAGAAGAAAGCATTAATGATAAAAAAAGAATGATGCATGCAATTTTTGCAGAGCTTTAAAATTAAAAAATTATTTAAAAAAATCCTTGTCAATCGATAAGGATTTTTTTTTTGCAATAAAAAGTATTTTCTTTAACTTAAAAATTAATTTATAATTAATATTTTTTATCGTGATTATGAATGACACTTTAGATACAAATTTAAGTAACTCAACGCTATTAGATTTATACCAACTGATATTAAAACCCCGATTAATAGAGGAAAAAATGTTGATTTTATTAAGACAAGGTAAAATATCTAAATGGTTTTCAGGAATCGGACAAGAAGCTATTTCTGTTGGGGTTACTGCTGCCTTGGATGAAGATGAATATATTTTGCCAATGCACAGAAACCTTGGGGTGTTTACCACAAGAAATATTCCATTATATCGTTTATTTTCTCAATGGCAAGGAAAAATGAATGGATTTACCAAAGGAAGAGATCGAAGTTTTCATTTTGGTACTCAGGAATATAATATTATTGGTATGATTTCTCACTTGGGTCCTCAGTTAGGAGTTGCAGATGGAATTGCATTAGGCAATTTATTAAAAAAAAACAATAAAGTATGTGCTGTATTTTCTGGAGAGGGAGGTACTAGTGAAGGAGATTTTCATGAGGCATTAAACATTGCCTCTGTATGGAGTTTACCTGTTTTATTTTGTATAGAAAATAATGGTTATGGTTTATCTACACCTATTAAAGAGCAATTTAATTGTATTCATATATCAGATAAAGGTTCAGGCTACGGGATGGAGAGTCATATTGTAGATGGAAATAGTATTTTAGAGGTTTATTTAAAAGTAAAAGAAATTGCTGATCATATTAGAAAAAATCCAAAACCAGTTTTAATTGAATTCAAAACTTTTAGAGTTCGTGGACATGAAGAGGCCAGTGGTACAAAATATGTCCCAAAAAAAATGATAGATTTTTGGAAAGCAAAAGATCCGCTACTCACTTTTGAAAAGACTTTAGAAGAAAAAAGAATTTTAACCCCAGCTTTAAAGAAAAATTATATCTCTAACATTCAATCAGAAATTAATGAACATCTAAAACTCGCTTTTGATGAAGATTTTATTAAGCCAGACAAAAACATTGAATTAAAAGACGTCTTTAAACCCAAATCATTTGAACATATTTCTCCATCTGCTGAAACAAAAAAAATAAGATTTGTAGATGCGATTTCTGAGGCATTATCTCATGGTATGGAAAAATATGATAATCTTATCATTATGGGGCAAGATATTGCGGCTTATGGAGGTGTCTTTAAAATAACAGAAGGGTTTTTAGAACGTTTTGGAAAAGAGAGAGTAAGAAATACACCTATTTGTGAATCTGGAATTGTATCAACAGCTTACGGATTAGCAATAAATGGAATGAAAGCAATTGTAGAGATGCAATTTTCAGATTTTGTATCTTCAGGTTTTAATCCAATTGTAAACTTACTGGCAAAATCACATTACAGATGGTCTCAAAGCGCAGATGTAGTTATTAGAATGCCTTGTGGAGCAGGAGTAGGCGCAGGTCCTTTTCATTCTCAAACAAACGAAGCTTGGTTTACAAAAGTGCCGGGTTTAAAAGTGATTTATCCGGCATTTCCAGAAGATGTAAAAGGACTTTTAGCTAGTGCTATAGAAGATCCAAATCCAGTTTTGTTTTTTGAACATAAAGCATTGTATAGAGCTATATATCAAAAAGTACCCACTAATAATTATACCATAGAAATTGGAAAAGCAAAACTAGTTAAAACTGGACATAATATGACAATCATTACCTATGGAGCTACTGTTCATTGGGTTTTGGAAATTTTAGAGAGCTATACAGAAATTTCTGCAGACCTTATAGATTTAAGAACTTTACAACCACTTGACACTAAAACAATTTACAAATCTGTTCGTAAAACAAATAAAGTTATTGTTGTTCAGGAAGATTCACTTTTTGGAGGTATAGCTAGTGAAATTTCAGCTTTAATTACTGAAAATTGTTTTGATAGTTTAGATGCGCCAGTCAAAAGAGTAGGTAGTTTAGATACCCCAATTCCATTTCAAAAAGATTTAGAAAATCAATATCTAGCAAAATCAATATTAACAGAAGTAATTTTAGAAACACATAATTATTAAGTAATTTTATGATTTAAAATGAAAAAATTAATGACCAATAAACAAATAATATTTAAACAGCGCCCATCAGGTTATCCAGACGAAAATACTTGGAAACTTCAAACTAGCGTATTACCTGAATTAGCAGAAGGGGAACTCTTAATTCAACAACATTATATATCACTAGACCCAGCTATGCGGGGTTGGATGAATGATTCAAAATCCTATATACCACCTGTTGAAATTAATGCTGTAATGAGGTCAGGTTCTATTGGTATTGTTATAAAAAACAATGGAAATCCAAAGTTTGAAATTGGAGATATTGTAACTAGTTGGGGAGGTGTTCAGCAGTATGTAATTACAAAAGGAGAGGGCTGGTATAAAGTAGATACCGATTTAAAAAATATGCCCAAACATATTGGAATGTTTGGAATGCCAGGTATGACTGCATATTTTGGCATTTTAGAAGTAGGTAAAATAAAAAAAGGAGATATTGTTTTAATTTCTGGAGCAGCTGGTGCTGTTGGTAGTATCGTTGGTCAGATTGCAAAAATTAAAGGTTGTAAAGTAATTGGTATTGCAGGTTCTGATGAAAAATGTAATTATCTTACTTATGATTTAGGTTTTGATGCTGCTATTAATTACAAAACAGAAAACATTTATACGGCCTTAAAGAAAAAGTGTCCAGAAGGTATAGATGTTTTCTTTGACAATGTTGGAGGTAAAATTTTAGATGCTGCTTTAAGTAAGTTAAGAATGCACGCAAGAGTAGTATTATGTGGTGCTATTTCTCAATACAACAACAAAGCTAAGATTCAAGGACCAAGTAATTATTTATCTTTATTAGTAACTAGATCTACAATGCAAGGAATGGTTGTAATGGATTATACTAAACGTTTTGGAGAAGCAGGCAAACAAATGGGAGAGTGGCTTAAAGAAGGGAAGTTGCAATCTAAAGAGGCTATTTTTAATGGCATTGAAAACTTTCAAGATACGTATGAGCGTCTTTTTACGGGTGATAAAAAAGGAAAATTAATTCTTAAAGTAATCGAATAAAAATAGTGGAGCAAGAACATTTTTTTCAATGTCCAAATTGCTGGGAAGACATATCTATGATTTTGGACAGTAGTGTAAGGCAGCAAACGTATATAGAAGATTGTGAAGTATGCTGCAACCCAATAGAAATAACGCCAAGTTTTGAGACTAACGAATTAATTGGTTTTGAGGCACAATCTATTGAGCAATAAGTTGTAAATTTATAATGGATTTTTCCATGAAAAGTTCTCAAAAAGAGTTATCCAATCTTTTGGAAAAGGTGCAATTAAAATTATTTCTTTAGATATAAATGGATGATTAAAAATTAGTTTTCCTGCATGTAAAAATAAGTTTTTAAACCCCCATTTTTTTTCAAACATTAAATCGTGATTCTTATCACCGTATTTTGTATCTCCAATAAGGGGATGGCTAATTTTATTTGTATGCACTCTTAATTGGTGCATTCTACCTGTTTTTGGATGCATTTCTACTAAACTATATCTACTTGTATCGTAAGGATTTACAGGTATTTCTAGTATTATATTCTCTAATGTTTTTAAATGTGTTAATGCTTCTTTATGCACTTTTGCATCTCTACCTTTTACTGGAGAGTCAATTTTTTTTTCAACAGGTGAAAAACCACGGACTACACCATAATATATTTTTTGAATTTTTTGTGTCGTAAATAATTCTTGAAAACTAGAAACAAATTCTTTTTGTTTAGCTAGTAATATTATCCCAGAAGTTTTTCTATCTAATCTGTGAATAGGGTAAACCTTTAAACCAGTTTTCTTAAAAATAAGTTGAAGTAATGAATCCTCGTTAGAAATATTTCTAGAATGATGTGCATGATGAACTAAGACATTATTAGGTTTTGATACACCTAGTAAATATTCATCTTCATAAATAATTGTAATATCCATTATTTCTCAATCAATTGAGTTCAAATATAAACGGATTTAAATTACATTTTCTTAAGATTAGTATTTTTTTTGAAAGGTTTACAAATAAATTAGTAAACTAAGTTTACCTACAAAGTGGATTTAAATAAAATTAATATTTATTTAAAAAGATTATTAACCCCATTTATTTTTAAATGCTTGACTTTTACTAACTGCTAAGTATAAATTATAAAAAGGAATAAGTAAAAACCACCCACTTTTACCAACATCATGCATACGTCTTATAGCTAAAGCGATAAATGGTATAAAGGATATGGCCATAAAGAACGTCTCTAATATCCCATTTTCATTATTTTCATAAAAATTAGTTTCTAACAAAGTGTCTAAAGATTTACATAATAATCTTGTTAGAACGTATAATAAATAAAAAATCCAGAATTCTTTACGAGAAGATCTTCCTTTAAAATCTGAATATTGCTGAAATGGTTTTATATAATAATTCATAAACAAATATAATATATTAATTTTTTTCTATTTTACATAATATAAATTATAATACATTTTTAATTAGAGATTTTACAGAAAATAATTCTTAATTAAAAAATAATTAGAACGATCTACATAGACAGAACGATGTAATTATTATGTAGTATTATAAAAATATCCAAGAAGCATTCGTTTTCATAAATCAAACATTTTTGTTTGTTTTTATATTTACAATAATAGTTATGTTTTCCTTAAAAGGAGAATTAATTGTGGAAATACCTATGGATGTTGTAGTGATAGCTATACCGCTATTAATCTATTTTTCTTTAATGTTTATTATCGGTTTTTTTTTACAAAAGCTACAGGATCAGAATATGACAAAACAGCATCTGTAGCATTTACAGCTGCAGGTAATAATTTTGAATTGGCAATTGCTGTTGCTATTGCTGTTTTTGGTTTAAACTCTGGTCAAGCATTTACTGGGGTAATTGGTCCATTAGTAGAAGTACCTGCTTTAATTCTTTTAGTTCGTGTTTCATTTTGGTTAAGAAAAAGATATTTTAATAATAGTATAGATTAATTAAAAAAAAAGGATGATAGCAAAACTATCATCCTTTTCTTATTCTTAATACTAGTTTACTCTTTAATCAACTTAATAGTTGTTTGACCTTTAGTTGTATTAATTTTTGCTAAATAAACACCTGTACTTAAACTGGTTGCTTGAATAACAGATTGAGCATTAATAGTAATTGGTACAAATACTTTTTTACCTAATACGTTATAAACTTCTATACTAGTTATTTCTGCATCTTGCGAATTAATATTCCAGCTTGTTTTTGTTGGGTTTGGAAATGCAGCAACAGATACTTTTAAGTTATCTGTAGTACTTAAAGTTGTATTTGGCTCTATTATAACACTACCCAAAGCACTTTCATCATCTGGATTAGCATTTAAACCTATAATTTCAAAACCATATTGAATTTTTAAACCTGTAGTTAATTCTGCTGCAGTTGCAGAAACAGAAAAATCTCCACTTGCTGGTAATGTTATAATTTTTTCTCCATTAAATACATCATTATTATTAGGATCTAAAGCTTTAATAAAAAACTTTGCTGTATAATCATCACTTAATGTGTTTGCACTTATTGTTCCTTGAAACGTTAAGTCTTTTCCATTAAATGTTGCGCCAGGTTCTACAAAACTAGTGGCTTGCATCATTTTAGCTCCTAATGGGCCTGCAGTAGCACCTGCATCCGAAGAATTTGTCCAGTAAGCTCTTGCAGCGTTATCTCCTGTTAAGGCTTCTGTATACATATTAAAGTTTGGTTGTAAAACAATGTTACCTGAGTTAAAAGAAGATTTTAATTTATCAAATTCCCAAAAGGTTTCAAAACCATCATTAGCTCCACTTGGATTTGAAACTGTCATAAAACCTTTCCATTCCTTTGTTTCATCTACAGTAACAAGGTTAGATGAATCACTCCCTGTATTATCGTCAGGCTGAGCGTTAAAAGTTATATTATCAAAATAAACAATGTTATCTTGATTCCTAGCTAAAAAATCTGGAATAATAACTAATAAATTAAAAGTTTTACCAATTTCTGATTTAAAGTCAAAAGCTAACTCTTCCCAGTCTCCATTAGTAACTGTATTAGCTACTTTAATTTCTTTTGCTATACCACCTGCTCCTTCAAATTTTATACCAACGTCCGTTGCCACATCTTTCCTAACCATTATTTTAACAATACTATTTGTATCATCAAACGTAAAAGAACCAATGTCATCAGATATTACTAATGCCCAAGGATTTCCAGCAGCCTTTGCTGTGAATTTTGCCACTTTAGCCGAAGTATTTGCACCGTCTGTTTTTGGATTATCTACAATTTCTAATGCAGGATTAGAATCATTTTGATCTACAGTCCAATCAAAATTAGCTCCAAAACCATCATCTTCAAAATCAATAGGCTCTAATTCATAGTTCACAGTATCTGTGGGTTGTGCGCTAAAGGTTAAGTTATCGAAATAAACAATGTTATCTTGACTTCTTGCTAAGAAATCTGGAATAATAACTAATTTATTATAAGTAACACCTATTTCAGTTTTAAAATCAAAAGTTAATTCTTCCCAATCTCCATTAGTAACTGTATTAGCTACTTTAATTTCTTTTGCTACACCACCTGCTCCTTCAAATTTTATACCAACGTCCGTTGCTACATCTTTTCTAACCATTATTTTAACAATACTATTTGTATCATCAAATGTAAAAGAACCAATGTCATCAGATATTACTAATGCCCAAGGGTTTCCAGCAGCCTTTGCTGTGAATTTTGCCACTTTAGCCGAAGTATTTGCACCGTCTGTTTTTGGATTATCTACAATTTCTAATGCAGGATTAGAATCATTTTGATCTACAGTCCAATCAAAATTAGCTCCAAAACCATCATCTTCAAAATCAATAGGCTCTAATTCATAGTTCACAGTATCTGTGGGTTGTGCGCTAAAGGTTAAGTTATCGAAATAAACAATGTTATCTTGACTTCTTGCTAAGAAATCTGGAATAATAACTAATTTATTATAAGTAACACCTATTTCAGTTTTAAAATCAAAAGTTAATTCTTCCCAATCTCCATTAGTAACTGTATTAGCTACTTTAATTTCTTTTGCTACACCACCTGCTCCTTCAAATTTTATACCAACGTCCGTTGCTACATCTTTTCTAACCATTATTTTAACAATACTATTTGTATCATCAAATGTAAAAGAACCAATGTCATCAGATATTACTAATGCCCAAGGGTTTCCAGCAGCCTTTGCTGTGAATTTTGCCACTTTAGCCGAAGTATTTGCACCGTCTGTTTTTGGATTATCTACAATTTCTAATGCAGGGTTAGAATCATTCTGCTCTACAGTCCATGCCCAGCTATCTCCTAAACCTCCAGATTCAAAATCTACAGGTCCATTTTGCGAATGCGCAAAAAATGTTGTTGTTAATAAAATAAGTAAAGTAATTTTTTTCATGTTTATGTATTTAGAATTAAATATTTCTAAAATTACTACATGACATATTAAATATTCAATAAATTTATTGCATAAAAAGTATACATATCTTAATTTAAAATAAGAATTAATGAAATTAACTGCAAACAAAGAGATTTTCGTTATTAAAATATTTTTTAAAAAAAGTAATTAAAATGATTTGTTGTAATAATGTTGTGGTAATTATAAATATTTACATCGTCTATAATTAAAATTTTATGAATATTTAAGATCTATTACACACTTTATTTGTTTCTTGTGTAAAAATGATTTGAAAATAGAATACACTGTATTTTAAAATATAAAAAAATACAGTGTTCAAATCAACTTAAAATATAATATTAATCAACGTAATAAAATTTTAGATCTTGTTTCCTTTAACTTTTTACATATCCTTTCATCTTTAGTTAATCTAAAATAGTGTACAAAAATAAAATCATAGAAACATTATCTAATTTTTTTAAAATTTGAGTACTAGTTTAGAGATCTAATAGAATTGCTTTTAATACAGGCTGTTGTTCCGCAGTTAAATTTGTGAGTAACAATAGGGGTAGTTATCAACTATAGTTAAAAATGAATTAGAGATAAAAAAATATTTTATTTTCTTTTCCTAGTAGTAATAAAGTATACACCAGTAAGCAACACAGCAGACGCAATTATTGATTGCACAGATAACTTTTCATTTAAAAAATACCAACCCATAAATAATGCTATAACAGGGTTTACATAGGCAGAAGTAGAGACTTTTTCTGGACTTACTTTTTTTAGCAAATAGTTAAAAGCTGTAAAAGCAATGATACCTCCAAATACTACAAGTAAAGACATGGCTATTTTAACTTCTAAACTCCAATTTACTGGAGAAATCCAAGTTTCATTAAACCCTAAACTCATAAACAGCAAAAATGTACCTGCTACTAACATTTGGTAACCAGTAGTTACCAAAAAACTTTTTGGTAAATCTGCTTTAGAGACAAATACACTTCCATAACTCCAACTTAATACACAAGTCAGCATCATAAAAACACCTATTAATCTACCTTCAGAAGAAACTAATTCTTTTTGATTTACTAATAAATACATCCCAAACATGCCCAAAACCACGCCAACTATAGATTTTTTTTGAAAAGGTTTTCTGTCGATAAATCTTAATAAAAATAAAACAAATAAGGGTTGTGTAGAAGCTATTAAAGCACCAAAACCACTATCTACAAATTTTAAAGCCCAAACAAAAACTCCATTCCCATAAATTAGAAAAAAGAAAGAAGCTATTGCGGAATTTAACATTTGCTTTTTACTTATTGTAAAGGAATGTTTCAAAATTAAAGCCATAATTATCATTAAAATACCGGCAACAAGAAAACGAATTGAGGCCAAAAAAAACGGAGGTAATTCTGTTACTGCAACTTTATTAAATAAATAAGTAGATCCCCAAATAATGTAAATGGAGATAAAAGATAAAATTATTAAAACCTTAGAATTTTTCAGATGATGATATTTAATTTTAAATTAAAAACTGTATTTCAATAATATAAATTATTTTTGTCTCATTATTAATTCTGCTTCAATATCCTTTAAAGTAAAACCTTTAGCCTGTAATAATATTAAGTAATGAAATAATAAATCTGCTGATTCGTATAGAAACAATTCATCATTATTATCCATAGCTTCAATAACAGTTTCTACTGCCTCCTCACCTACTTTCTGAGCTACTTTATTAATTCCTTTCGAAAATAAACTTGCTACATAAGATTTTTGAGTGTCTTTATTGGCTACTCTCTCAGAAATAACACTTTCTAAAGTTGATAAAAAACCAAAGTTTGATGTGTTTGTTTCATTCCAACAAGTATCAGAACCTGTATGACAAGTGGGTCCTTTTGGATGAACTAGAATTAATAATGAATCATTATCACAATCATTTTTAATATCAACCAGCTCTAAAACATTACCACTTTCTTCACCTTTAGTCCATAATCTATTTTTAGTTCTAGAAAAAAATGTAACCTGCTTAGTTTCTATAGTTTTATTGTACGCTTCCTGATTCATATAGCCCAACATTAACACGTTTTTTGTTGTGGAATCTTGAATGATTGCTGGCACTAAACCATCGTTATTTTTATTAAAATCTATTGTCATCAGTCTAAAAATTGCTATTTATAATCGAATTGGAATGTTGTTATTTTTTAACTCTTGTTTTAAATCAGGAATAGGAATCTCTCCAAAATGAAAAACACTTGCTGCTAATGCTGCATCTGATTTACCTTCTACAAATGTATCTATAAAATGTTGCACAGAACCAGCTCCTCCAGAAGCTATAATTGGAATATTCAGTTCTGTGGATAATTTTGCTAAAGCTGCATTTGCAAAACCAGCTTTTGTGCCATCATTATTCATAGATGTAAATAAAATTTCTCCTGCACCAAGTTTTTCAACTTCCTTAGCCCAAGCAAATAAATTTATATTAGTAGGAATTGTACCTCCTGCCAAATGCACTAACCACTCACCATCAACTTGTTTAGCATCTATTGCTACAACCACACATTGGCTTCCAAATTTGTCAGATAATTCATTAATCAAATCTGGTCTTTTTACTGCTGAGGAATTGATTGATACTTTATCTGCACCAGATTTTAGTAAGGCATTTACATGCTCTACAGAAGAAATTCCACCACCAACTGTAAACGGAATATTTACTTGCTCAGCCACCTTTAAAACCATGTCTAAGGTTGTGCCTCTATTTTCTAAAGTTGCAGCTATATCTAAAAAAACAAGCTCATCTGCGCCTAAATCTGCATATTGTTTTGCTAAAACTACTGGATCTCCTGCATCAATTAAATTTACGAAGTTGACACCTTTTACAGTTCGTCCGTTTTTAATATCTAAACAAGGAATTATTCTTTTTGTGAGCATAGTATTGCTTTTGGCATTTTGCTTTTAGCTGTTTGCAAATAGCTAACATCTAAAACAAATAGCTAATTATTTAATATAAAATTTTCCAATTGCTTTAAACTGATTTTATTCTCATAAATGGCTTTACCTATAATAACACCTTCACAACCATTTACTGCTAGTTTTGGCAATTCATCAAATGTTGAAATTCCACCAGAAGCAATTAATTTTAAAGGAGTTACCTTTGACAACAATTCTGAATACATATCAAAACTTGGCCCTTGTAACATTCCATCTTTAGAAATATCGGTACAAATAACATATTGAATTCCTTTTTGCTGATACTCTTTTACAAAAGGAATTAAGGCCAAACTACTTTCTTCTTGCCAACCATTTGTTGCTATTTTCCCTCCTGAATTATCTGGATAAAAATCGGCTCCTAAAATAATTTTATCAGCACCATATTTAGTAATCCAGCTTTCAAAAATACTAGGATTTTTAACAACTATACTTCCACCTGTAATTTGATTTGCACCAGAATTAAAGGCAATTTCTAAATCTTTATCAGATTTTAAACCACCACCAAAATCTATTTTTAAATTTGTTTTAGAAGCAATTTGTTCTAAAACTTTATAGTTGATAATTTCACTTGCTTTTGCACCGTCTAAATCAACTACATGCAAGTTCTCAATACCTGAAGCTTCAAATTCTTTGGCAACCTCTAAAGGGTTTTCATTATATATTTTTTTGGTATTATAATCGCCTTTTGTTAAACGAACACATTTACCATCTATAATATCTATTGCTGGAATTATTCTCATTGATTAACCTGTTAATCAACCCTGAACTTGTTTCAGGGTGTTTATTATATTTCTAATATTCTTAAATCGGATTTGATTTTTCAACCAAATTCCATTTCAAATCTATATGCCAATTCTTCAATTGACTTTCTCTTTTTCTAGCCATTTTATTATCTTCAAATGTTTCAAAATAAATCAATTCAAAAACATTATACTTTCTTGTAAAATTAGCTCCATTTCCAGATTTATGAACTTTAATTCTTTTTCTGAGTCTTTAGTAAAACCAACATATTGTAAAGTTCTATTTTTATTTGATAAAATGTAACAATAATAATTCACAATTTAAATAACTAAAAATAATAGATTCTGAAAAACCTTCAGAATGAAATTATAGCTTTAAAAAATTCTCAAGAATTTTTGAACCTTTAATTCCAGACTTTTCTGGATGAAATTGTACTCCATAAAAATTATCTTTATATAATGCTGAAGCATATTCAATTTCATAATCTGTTGTTGCAATAGCTTCTGAGCAATTTTCTGCATAAAAACTATGTACCAAATACATAAATTCTTTTTCCTTAATACCTTTAAATAAGTCTGATTGTAAGTTATAAATCACATTCCAACCCATTTGAGGAACCTTTAGTTTTTCAGAAAACTTTTTAATAGCAACATCAAAAATACCTAAACCTTTGGTATTGCCTTCTTCAGAGGAATTACACATTAATTGCATACCCAAACAAATACCCAAAACTGGTTGTTTTAAAGTTGGAATAACTTTATCTAAACCACTTTCTTTTAGCATTTTCATTGCTGAACTTGCTTCACCAACTCCAGGAAAAATTACTTTATCTGCAGCTTTTATTTCATCAATATTATTAGATAAAACAGCTTCTATACCTAATCTCTTAAAAGCAAACTGTATGCTTTTAATGTTTCCTGCACCATAATCTATGATTACTAATTTCATTTTTGATAGCTTTTGGCTTTTGGCTTTCAACTTTTAGCAAACAGCTAAATGCAAATGACTAAAACCTAAATTATAACATTCCTTTTGTTGAGGGTAAAAACATCTTATTGGCATCTCTTTTTACAGCCATTTTCATAGCTTTTGCAAACGCTTTAAAAATACCCTCTATTTTGTGATGCTCATTTGTGCCTTCTGCTTTGATATTCAAGTTGCATTTTGCACCATCTGTGAATGATTTAAATAAATGGAAAAACATTTCTGTTGGCATATCACCTATCATTTCACGTTTAAATCCTGCATCCCACTCTAACCAATTTCTACCTCCAAAATCTATAGCCACTTGTGCTAAGCAATCATCCATAGGTAAACAAAAACCATATCTTTCTATACCCAATTTATTGCCCAAAGCTTTATAGAAAATTTCTCCAAAAGCAATCATGGTATCTTCTATAGTGTGATGTTCATCTACTTCCAAATCACCATCAACTTTAATGGTTAAATCCATGTTTCCATGTCTACCAATTTGATCTAACATATGATCGAAAAACTTTAAGCCAGTATCAATGTCATTTTTACCTGAACCATCTAAATTTATCTGAATGTAAATTTTAGTTTCATTAGTATTTCTTGTGATTTCTGCAACTCTGTCTTGTAATTTTAAAAACTCATAAATTGTTTTCCAATCTGTGCTTGTTAATGCAATTGCTTCTAAAATTTCTTTTTTTGATGATTCAATTTCATCAGCTCCTAACTCTAGATTTTCAGATAAATAAATACCTTTTGTACCTAAATTTTTAGCCAACTCCATATCTGTAATTCTATCACCCAAAACAAAAGAATTTTCTAAATCATAATCATCAGAAAAATACTTGGTTAACAAACCTGTTCTTGGTTTACGTGTTTCTGCATTTTCATGAGGAAAAGTTTTATCAATACAAACCTCAGAAAAAACAACACCTTCTTTTTCAAAGGCTGTTATGATTTTATTTTGAGCAGGCCAAAAAGTATCTTCAGGAAATGATTCTGTACCTAACCCATCTTGATTGGTAACCATTACCAATTCAAAATCTAATTCACTGGCTATTTTAGCCATGTATTGAAAAACCTTAGGATAATATTCTAATTTTTCTAAACTATCTAATTGATAATCTACAGGTGGTTCTAGAACCAAAGTTCCATCTCTATCTATAAAAAGTACTTTTTTAGGCATTTTGTAATTCTTTTAATGCTTGTAATAATTTCTTGTTTTCAGCTGTTGTTCCTACTGTAAATCTCAAACAATTATCACACAAAGGCTGTGTAGTTCTGTTTCTAATTACAATACCCAACTGAATTAATTGGTTGTATCTTTTAGATGCATCATCTACTTTTACCAAAACAAAATTGCAATCTGAAGGATAAATATTAGATATAAAATTGATGCTTTTTAAAGAGTTCATTAGTTGTTCTCTTTCTTGCTTAATTGCTTTAATTTCTGCTTCAACTTCATCAACCTTCTTTAACCTTTCAAAAGCTTTTTGTTGGGTTAATTCGTTTACGTTATAAGGTGGTTTTATCGAATTTAAAATAGAAATTACTACTTTTGATGCATAACAAACTCCTAAACGAATTCCTGCTAAACCATAGGCTTTAGACAAGGTTTGTGTAATTACCAAATTTGGAAATTCTTCTAAACGATTTAACCAACTTTCTTGCTCAGAAAAATCGATATAAGCTTCATCAATAACAACCAAGCCTTTAAAATTATTTAAAAGTGTTTCTACTTTTTCTGTTGAAAAGCTATTTCCTGAAGGATTATTGGGTGAACATAAAAATAATATTTTACTGTTGTTATTAGCAGCATCTAAAATCTGATCAACTTTAGGCTGAAAATCTTCAGTTAATAAAACCTTTTTATTCTCTATAGCATTAATATTAGCTAATACAGAATACATACCATATGTTGGTGGTAATGTGATAATATTGTCTTTATTTGGTTCGCAAAAAGCTCTAAAAATTAAATCCAAAACTTCATCACTTCCATTACCTAACAAAATATTTTCTTTAGCAACATTTTTAATGGTTACTAAAAGATCTTTTACATCATTTTGTTGTGGATCTGGATAACGATTTACACCATTTTCGTAAGGATTTTCATTAGCATCTAAGAAAATCATACTTTCTGAAGTGGCATCTTTGTACTCATCTCTAGCAGATGAATAAGGTTTAATATTTTTGATGTTATCTCTAACTAAATCTAAAACATTCATTATTGTAAATCTTTTAAACGAAGTGTAACAGCATTTTTATGTGCATCTAAACCTTCTGCTGCAGCCATAATTTCTATAGCATTTCCAATATTCTGAATACCTGCTGCAGATATTTCTTGAAACGTAATACTTTTTTTAAAACTGTCTAAATTAACGCCTGAATAGTTTTTTGCATAACCATTTGTTGGTAAGGTATGATTGGTACCTGAAGCGTAATCACCTGCACTTTCTGGAGTGTAATTACCAATAAAAACAGATCCAGCATTAGCAATGTTATCTATATAATAATTGTTATTATTCGTACAAACAATAAAATGTTCTGGACCATAATCATTAATTAAATCTAATGCAATTTCATCTGATTCAACTAAAATTGATTTTGAATTCGCGATTGCTTTTTTTGCAATCTCTTTTCTAGATAATTGCTCAATCTGTGAATTCAATTCAGTTTCCACATCATTAATTAATTGTTGAGAGGTAGATACTAAAATTACCTGTGAATCTACTCCATGCTCTGCTTGACTTAACAAATCTGATGCTACATAACTCGCTTTTGCTGAATCATCTGCAACTACTAACAATTCACTAGGTCCTGCAGGCATATCTATAGCAACTCCATGTTTTGTGGCTAATTGCTTTGCAACTGTAACATATTGGTTTCCTGGACCAAAGATTTTATATACTTGTGGAATACTTGCTGTACCAAAAGTTAAACCAGCAATAGCTTGAATTCCACCAACTTTAATAATTTTTGTTACCCCACATAAATTAGCAGTATACAAAATAGCTGGATGAATTTTACCTTCAGCATTAGGAGGAGAACACAATACAATTTCTTTAGAACCTGCAATTTGTGCAGGCACTGCTAACATTAAAACCGTAGAAAAAAGTGGTGCTGTTCCTCCTGGAATGTACAAACCAACTTTTTGAATTGGTCTTTTTTCTTGCCAACAAAGAACCCCATTTGCAGTTTCTACAACTACTTTGTTTGTTTTTTGTGCTTGATGAAATTTACTAATATTCTTATAAGCTAGTTTAATGGCATCTTTTAATTCTTGAGACACACTTTTACTTGCTTCTTCGATTTCATTTGAAGTTACAGTGTTCGAAGTTAATTGCACCTTATCAAATTGATTGGTGTACTTGTTAACTGCAACATCTCCTGTCTCTAGAACTTCTTTAAAAATTTTAGAAACTGTAGCTTCAATATCATCTACTGTTTTAGTTGGTCTTTCTAAAATTGCAGACCACGTTTCTTTATTAGGATTTAGAATAACTTTCATCTACAATAAAATTTAAAGCACCATTTTTTCTATTGGACAAACTAAAATTCCTTCTGCTCCATTAGCTTTTAATTCATCAATAATATTCCAGAAATCATTTTTACTAATTACTGTGTGCACAGAACTCCAATCTTCTTCTGCTAATGGCAATACAGTTGGGCTTCTCATACCAGGCAATAAATCTAAAATTTTATCTAATTTATCATTTGGAGCATTAAGCAATACATATTTAGAATTTCTAGCTTTTAAAACCGACATAATTCTAAATTGTATTTTTTCTAAAATTTGCTTTCTTTCTTCATCAATTTCAGGTGAAACTGCTAAAACAGCTTCTGATTTTAAAAGCACTTCAATCTCTTTTAAACCATTTTTAAACAATGTACTTCCACTTGAAACAATATCACATATACCATCTGCTAAACCAATGTTAGGTGCGATTTCTACAGAACCATTAATGATGTGTAATTGTGCATCTATATTTTGCTCTGCCAAAAATTGTTTTACAGTTTCTGGATATGAAGTAGCAATTCTTTTGCCTTCTAAATCTTTTAAAGAATTTGCTTTTGAATCTTTAGGCACTGCAATTGAAACTTTACATTTAGAAAAGCCTAAACGTTCTACAAAATCTAAATCACTTCCTTTCTCTATTAAAACATTCTCTCCAATAATAGCAGCATCTACTACTCCATCTCTTAAATACTGGGGAATATCTCCATTTCTCAAATAAAAAACCTCTACAGGGAAGTCTCTTGCTGCAGCTTTTAGTTGGTCTTTTCCATTATCGATAGAAATACCAATGTCTTTTAAGATTCTCATTGAATCTTCATTTAACCTTCCTGATTTTTGTACTGCAATTCTTAAATAACTCATTTTTTAATTTTAATTTAAATAGAATTTGAGCAAATTCGGTTTAAAAATAAAAACCTGTTTGATTTGCTCAAACAGGTTTATAAATATCTTGATTTTATTCAATACATTTTTAAATCGCTTGAGAGCAATTGTAAAAATGATGATGATGATTTTGAAAAAATGTCATTTACTTTTTTATTGTTGCAAATATCTTACTTTTATTTTAATTACACCAAAAACTAAAGCTGAAAATTTTTATTAAATATTAATCTATTATTTTTTTTAGTAAAGTAAATATGTTTTTTTCTATTGTATCTACTGTTCCATCAGCAAAAAACACATTTTTAATATCTTTAATTAAAGCCTCTTTCTCTGTTTGTGTAAAATCATTTTCATATAAGTATTGTTGTATTTTATTTAAGTTGGTTTCTTCAGAATCTATAACAACTTCTGTATGAATTTTGTTATACATTTTTTCATCTACCCAGTTTAGAATATAATCTTGCTCTTCTTTTGATTCAAAATGATTGCAATGTGCAGCAAAAAGAAGTACATAAACTTCAAATTCTTTTTTACTCCAATTTAGCTTATTCATTTTTATAAATTATTTTACAGTATCGTAATTATCATCCCAATTTTTTGAATTAGGATCATGTAATTTACCCAAAGATTTTGCAATAATCATAGAAACAGTAGCATCTCCTGTTACATTTACGGTAGTTCTACACATGTCTAAAGGTCTATCTACAGCAAAAATAAGTGCTAAACCAATAGGTAATAATTCTGCAGGAAAGTTAATTGATTCTAAAACGATTACTAACATAACCATACCTGCACTTGGCACAGCTGCAGAACCAATAGAAGCCAATAAAGCTGTAGCAACAATTATTAATTGGTTAGAGAAAGATAACCCTTCTGGCCAAACAACTTGCATAATAAATACTGCTGCAATTGCCTGGTACAAGCTTGTACCATCCATATTAATAGTAGCCCCAACAGGTAAAACAAAACCAGAAACCTCTTTATCTACACCAAGGTGTTCTTCTACTCTCTCCATAGTTACAGGTAAAGTTGCAGCGCTAGAACTTGTAGAAAATGCTAATAATTGAGCTGGACTAATTTGTTTTAAAAACCAAATTGGTGATTTCTTTGTATACACGCTTACCAATAAAAGATAGAACCCAATCATTAATAATAATCCTCCAACAACACATAATGCATAAACTAAAAGTTTTAATAAAATTTCAGTGTCATCAAAAGCAATTATAACGTTGGCCAATAATGCAAAAACAGCATATGGAGCAAATAACATTATCAAATCTACCATTTTCATTACTACTTCATTTAAAGAATCAAAGAAATTCATTAAGGGTTTTGCTTTTTTTTCTGGAATTAATAGTAAAGAAATACCAACAAATAGTGCAAAGAAGATAATTTGCAGCATACTTGCATTACCTAGTGCATTAAAAATATTGCTTGGAAAAATATCTACTAAAGCTTGTAATGGTCCTGCATCGTTTTGAGCAGAAGCTTTTGTTAACTTATCTACAACTCCAGATGAAGTTTCATATTTCGCTTTAATTTTTTCAATTGTATCACTAGACATTCCTGTGCCTGGCTTTACCAAGTTTACAATTCCAAGACCAATAACAATGGCAACTAAAGTAGTTATCATATAAATAATCATTGTTCGTAAACCCATTTTCTTAATTTTAGAAATATCTTTTAAATCTGATATTCCTTTTATTAAAGAAGCCAATATTAATGGAACAGCAATTAGCTTTAGAAGATTGATAAATATAGTTCCAAAAGGTTTAATCCAGTCAATTACAAAACCTTTACCACCATCGATTGAATTCATTAAAAACCCAAAAAGGATTCCCAATACCATTCCAATTAAAATCTTCCAGTGTAATGCTAATTTTTTCATGTAATTAAAATTTATAGGTGTTGAAATATAAAGCTATTATTAGAAATAAAATAATATTTAAATTAAAGTATAGATTTGAAGCAAGAAGTGTAAATTTCTTCATAGATAGGTAAAATATTATCTAAAGAAAACATTTTAGTATGTGCTTTTGCATTTTCTTTAAATTTATTTAAAATACTGTCGTCTTGTAATATTTTAAGTGTGTTCTTAGCCATATCATCTACATCTCCTAAGTTACTTAAATACCCAGTTTCACCATGAATGTTAACTTCTGGTAAACCACCTGTATTTGTAGAAATTACTGCTGTTTTAGCTGCCATTGCCTCTAAAGCAGCTAACCCAAAACTTTCTGTCTTGGAAGGCAATAAGAAAACATCAGAATAACAAAGTATTTTATCAATTTCTGTGCTATTTCCTAAGAAAAAAACTTTTTTTCTTAAATTTAATTTTTTCGTTAAAGCCTCTACTTTTGCTCTTTCTGGCCCTTCACCAATCATTAATAGTTTAGATGGGATTTCTTTTTGAACTCTATAAAAAATATTAATAACATCTTCTACTCTTTTTACTGGCCTAAAGTTACTTATGTGTGTTATGATTTTTTCTTCAGGTTTTGCCAATGCTATTCGCCTACATTCTTCCTCTCTAGCCTTATCATATTTTTCTGTATCAATAAAATTATAAACCACTTCTATATTTTTTTTAATAGTAAAGAGTTTATTTGTTGTTTCTTTAAGATTATTAGAAACTGCTGTAACAATGTCTGAGTTATTAATACTAAATTCTACTGCTGTTTTATAGTTTGGATGACTACCCACAAGTGTTATGTCTGTTCCATGAAGAGTAGTCACTACTTTTACTTGAATACCTTTTTCCAATAACATTTGTTTAGCCATAAATGCGGCATATGCATGTGGAATTGCATAATGTACATGTAGTATTTCGAGGTCATATTTTTGAACAACTTCTACCATTTTACTAGATAAAGCCAATTCATAAGGTTGGTATTGAAAAAGTGGATATTCTTCAATTAAAACTTGATGAAAATGTAAATTATGGGATATAAAGTCTAAACGTACAGGTTGATTATAAGTAATAAAATGTACCTCATGGCCTTTATCAGCTAAAGCCATACCAAGCTCAGTAGCTACTACTCCACTTCCACCAAAGGTGGGATAACAAACGATACCAATTTTCATAGTTTATTTATAAATTAGGTTGATTTATCGCAAAAAAGATGTATTCATTAAAGAATGTAAATATAAAAGTTCTAACACACTTTGACGTTAAATAAAATCATAAATTCTGTTTACTATAACTATTAAAATAAAAAAGAGTTGTGCTTAAAAACACAACCCTTTAATAATATTTTGTAATACTTATTTAGTAATCTCCTATTGTAACAGGATTTTGATTTAAAGCACTTTCTAATTGCTCATCATTTGGTGCTTTACCATGCCAAGCATGTGTATGCATCATAAAATCGACTCCATTACCCATCATTGTTTCTAATAAAATACAAACTGGCTTTCCTTTACCTGTTAAAGATTTTGCTTCAACTAAGCCAGCTAAAACAACTTCTATATTATTACCTTCTTTAACTTCTATTACATCCCAACCAAACGCTTCAAACTTTGCTTTTATGCTACCCATTGGTAAAACATCGTCAGTAGCTCCATCAATTTGTTTTCCATTTAAATCAATAGTAGCAATTAAATTATCTACTTTTTTAGCTGATGCGTACATAATTGCTTCCCAGTTTTGGCCTTCTTGTAACTCTCCATCACCATGTAAAGAATAAATTAATTTATCATCGTTGTTTAATTTCTTAGCCTCTGCAGCACCAAGTGCAACAGATAAACCTTGACCTAAAGAACCAGATGCAATTCTAATACCTTCTAAACCTTCATGAGTAGTTGGATGCCCTTGTAAACGAGAATCAATTAATCTAAACGTATTCAACTCTTCTACAGGAAAAAATCCACTATGAGCCAAAACACTATAATAAACAGGAGAGATATGCCCATTAGAAAGAAAAAATAAATCTTCATTTTTACCATCCATGGTAAAGTCTGTAGAGTAATCCATTACTTCTTGATATAAACAGGTAAAAAACTCTGCACAGCCTAAAGAACCTCCTGGATGACCAGAATTTACTTTATGTACCATCCTTAAAATATCTCTACGAACTTGTTGCGTAAAATTTTGTAATTCTTGTGTTGTTGGCATTTTTTCTAAAATAATTTTATATGGCAAAAATACAAAAGAGATTTACTTTCTAAAGAAATAAAAATTTATTTATTGATGTTTTATTAACAGAACGTACTTTATGTTTTTTGCTTCTTCTTTTTTGCTGCAGGAAACAATACATTGTTTAAAATTAACCTGTAACCAGGTGATGTTGGATATAAATCTAGTTCTGTTTTTGGGTCTCCTACTCTATGTGTATAATCTTCAGGGTCATGTCCTCCATAAAAAGTAAACATTCCCCTACCTTTTGTGCCATGAATATATCTTGCTTCTCTATTGGTTTTGTTTTCTCCTAAAACTAATATGTTAGATTTTATTGTATTTCTATCAAAAGAAGTAGTTTGCCCCATAAAACCTTTTACTAAAGTTGTATGGTTTTGAGTTAACATGGTTGGTACAGGATCCCACTTTGCAGAGAATTCAATTAACGAAAAGTAATCTGAAGTTTTAGGAATTCTGCGTTTTCTTGTCATGTCTATAGAAGAAAATTCATATATAATTGGGCTTCTTTCCAATTGAAAGTCTTTGAAAGCAAACGTTTTATTGTAGTTAATTTTAGATTGATAATTTAAGGTTGATGCATCTCCATCAAACATAGCCTCTGCTATATCTAACCCATCTGCAGATAAAGCAATATCAAAACTATCTGTTGCAGAGCACATTGCAAACATAAATCCTCCACCAACTACATAATCTCTTATCTTTTTAGCAACAGCCAATTTTTCTTCAGACACTTTATTAAAACCTAGTTCTTTAGCTAAAGACTCTGCATTTTTTTTACCTTCTATATACCAAGGTGCAGTTCTAAAAGAACCATAAAACTTTCCATATTGCCCAGTAAAATCTTCATGATGTAAGTGTAGCCATTCATAAATTAATAATTTATCTGCTAACACATCTTTATCATAAATAATATCGAAAGGAATTTCTGCATAGGTTAAAACCATAGTCACAGCATCATCCCAAGGCATTTTATCTTTAGGCGAATACACTACAATTTTTGGTGCTTTCTCTAATGTTACTGCATCCTGATTAGAAGAAGGAGATGCAATTTCTTGCAAAATTAATTGTGCTTTAGCATTCGAAATTATTTGATAAGAAACTCCTCGAATTTTGCACTCATTTTCAATAGCCTTATTATTTTCTATCAAAAAAGCACCTCCATCATAATTTAATAACCATTTTGATTTTAAACCAGCTTCTAAACCAAAAAATACAATTCCATAGGCTTTTAGATGACTTTTTTGATTGTCATCATCCATAGGAACATAAATAAACGATGCCCATAAAGAGTTTGTAATCAATAAAAAAGTAGCTATTAAAAAGAGTTTTTTCATTTCAAAAACTAAAATACACAATTACTTTAAAGCTATTGTGTATTTCATTTAATTTATAAATTATGTAAGTTTTTAGAAGGGTACATCATCATCATTACTCCCAAATGCATCTTTTGGTTCTATTCTTTGATTAACAGAAAAATCGTCAGGAAAATCTGCATTCATAGAAGACTGGAACTCAGAACTAAATCCTTCTTCTAAATCAGAAAATTTTGCTAAATGCCCAGTAAACTTTAATCGAATATTGTCTAAACCACCATTTCTATGCTTTGCAACAATAAATTCTCCTTGACCTTCACATGGTGTATGTTCATCATCATCCCATTCTGTCATTCCATAATATTCTGGTCTAAATATAAAGCTTACAATATCTGCATCTTGCTCAATAGCTCCAGATTCACGTAAGTCTGACAATAATGGTCTTTTAGATCCTCCACGTGTTTCAACTGCTCTTGATAGTTGAGACAAAGCAATTACTGGTAAAGAAAGTTCTTTTGCTAATGCTTTTAAGTTTCTAGAGATAGTAGAAATTTCTTGCTCTCTATTTCCTCCACCTTTTCCATTTCCACCTGCAGTCATTAATTGCAAGTAATCAATTACAATAATTCTTACATTATGCTGAGATACTAAACGTCTTGCTTTTGCTCGTAAATCAAATATTGATAAAGAAGGTGTGTCATCAATAAAAATAGGTGCATCAGACAAGCGTTTTACTTTAACATTTAACTGTTCCCATTCATGAGGCTCCAAATTACCTTTTCTTAATTTTTCTGAAGTTAAACCTGTTTCTGAAGAAATCATCCTTGTTATTAATTGAACAGAAGACATCTCTAGAGAGAAAACTGCAACTGCATGATTAAAGTCTATAGCCATGTTTTTAGCCATAGAAATTACAAATGCTGTTTTACCCATACCTGGTCTTGCAGCAATAATAATTAAATCTGAAGGTTGCCAACCAGAAGTTAACGCATCTAATTTTGTAAAACCAGTAGCTAAACCTGACATACCTTCTTGGTTTCCTATTTCTTGAATCTTTTTTAAGGCTTGTTTAACAAGTGATCCAGCATCTTCTGAACTCTTTTTTAAGTTACCTTGTGTTACTTCGAACAACTTACCTTCTGCTTCATCTAACAAATCGAAAACATCTGTAGATTCGTCGTAAGAACTTTCTATAATTTCTGATGAAATTGAAATTAATTTACGTTGAATATATTTTTGTAAAATGATTCTTGCATGAAATTCAATGTGCGCAGAAGAAGCTACTTTCTGAGTTAAACGTATCAGGAAAAAATCTCCACCAACCATTTCTAGTTTTCCGTTCTTTTTCAACAAGTTAGAAACTGTTAAAATATCTATAGGTTGTGAATTTTGAAATAATTCATAAATAGCAGCGTAAATTTCTTGATGTTTTGCATCGTAAAAGGCATCAGAATGTAAGATGTCAATTACATCATCTATACCCTTTTTATCAATCATCATTGCACCCAATACAGCTTCTTCTAGCTCTACTGCTTGTGGGGGGATTTTTCCTTTTTCAAGACTTATAATTCTAGATTTATCAATCTTCTTTGCTGCTATCGTATTTGTTTTTTCCATTGACACAAATGTACTTTTTTAGGTTGATTAGCCTTTATTTTTGACAAGATTAATTTGTAAACATTTATTGTAAACAAAATTGTTATTATCTTGTTAATAACCAGTGATCTTTAAAATTGAATTGCTATTTTTACCTTGATGAAACGGAATAAAAAACAACTAATTATTGCTTTACTATTACCTATTCAAATGCTTTTAATGCGTTTGGCAGAGGAAAATTCTGCTTTTATTGAACGTTTTTATTCCAACGGAATCTATCCTATTATTTCATGGTTTTTAAGAAAATTATTTGACTGGATTCCTTATTCTGTCGGGGATCTTTTACTGGCTATTCTTATTCTATTATTCTTACGTTTTATTTTTTTACTATTTAAAAATAAGTTTAAAAATATACTTCCGAAAATCACACATTTTGTTGCATTTTTATCAATAATTTATTTTTGTTTTTATCTTTTTTGGGGCCTAAATTACTACAGAGAACCATTGGCTAAAAACTTAGGATATAAGCAAAATAAATACACAAAAGATCAACTAATAAAAAGCACTAAATTCATTGTAAAAGAACTAAATTATTATCAACATAAAATTACTGGTAATGATAGTATACAAGTGGAAAGTCCTTACTCTACAAACGAATTATATAAACTATCCTTAAAAGGTTATAAAAATTTAGAAAATGATTTTTCTCAATTAAGCTATCATACTTCATCTTTAAAAAGTTCTTCAATGAACTTGTTACAAAGTTACAATGGAACATCTGGCTACCTAAATCCATTAACAGGAGAAGCTCACATAAATGATAAAATTCCTAAAACAAGTTTTCCAACAACTGTCTGTCATGAAATAGCTCATCAAATAGGATTTGCTGCAGAAAACGAAGCAAATTTTGTTGGTTTTTTGGCTGCTAATTATAATGATGATATTTATTTTAAATACGCCAGCTATAAAATGGCTTTTGGATACAGTATTTCTGAAGTTAGGAAAAGAAATCCAGAACTATCTTCTCAACTTTGGCAAACTGTAAATAAAGGTGTTCTTAAAGATTTTAATGCCAGCTACAAATTTTGGCAACAGTATAAAAACCCTTTTGAACCCTTAGTTAAAAAGAGCTACAATGCCTATTTGAAAGCAAATAAACAAGCTAAAGGTATAGATTCTTATAATTATGTAGTGGATCTTCTTATCTCCTATTTTGAAGAGACTAAGCGTATTTAATTTTCTTAAAATTATGTTAAACTAAAAGTATTTATCTATTTACAAAGAGGTAATCTCTAATTTAGAAACTTAATTTAAATTAATTCAAACTACATGAGAAAACTAATTCTATTACTCTTTTTCTTTTCGTTGCATATTTTACATGCACAGGAATATTTTCCTACAGATTCAGGGGTAAAAACAAACAAAAATACAGCATTTGCATTTACAAATGCTACAATCTACGTAACTCCGACAGAGGTTTTAAAAAATGCCACGCTACTTATTAAAGATGGTAAAGTTGATGCAGTTGGAAAAAATGTAAAAATACCTGAAGGCACTATTACAACTGATTTAAAAGGTAAAACTATTTATTCATCATTTATTGATGCATATTCAGGCTTTGGTATTAGCAAACCAAAAAGAGCTGTTAGCAGATCTAGAGGGGTTCAGTATGAAGCATCTAGAGAAGGATATTATTGGAATGATCATATTAGACCAGATACCAATCCTATTTCAGCTTTTAAGTTTGATAGTAAAAAAGCTAAAGATTTTATTAATGCAGGTTTTGGAGTAGTAAATACACACATGCAAGATGGTATAATAAGAGGTAATGGATTACTAATTGCATTAAATCCTAATGCTTCTGATGCTTACAGAATTTTAAACACTAAATCTGCTCAGTATTTTTCTTTTGATAAAAGTGTACAATCAAGACAAGCTTACCCAAGTTCAAGAATGGGTGCAATGGCTTTATTACGTCAAACATATTTAGATGCAGATTGGTATGCTAAAGGCAACATGAAAAATAAAGACATGGCTTTAGAAGCTCTAAATGCTAATAAAAATCTAACTCAAATTTTTGAAACTGGTAATCATTTAGATGCCTTAAGAGCAGATAAAATTGGAGATGAAATTGGGGTAAAATTTACAATAGTTGGTTCTGGAGATGAGTATGAAAGAGTTAGCGACATCAAAGCTACAAATGCAAACTTTATTATTCCCATTAACTTTAGCAATGCATATGATGTTTCTAACCCTCTTTTAGCACAACAAATATCATTAAGAGACATGCGCAAGTGGAATCAAGAGCCATCTAACCTTAGTGTACTTTCTAAAAATGAAGTAAATTTTGCTTTAACCACTCATAAATTAAAATCAACAAAGTCTTTTCATAAAAATTTACAGAAAGCTATTACATATGGTTTTGATGAAACAAAAGCATTAGCAGCATTAACTACAGTACCTGCTTCTATTTTAGGTAATTCATCTATTGGAAATTTAAAATCTGGTAGTCATGCAAACTTTATAATTACATCTGGTAATGTATTTGATGCAAAAACATCCATTTACGAAAACTGGGTTCAAGGAGCTAAAAATATAGTTTCTGATATGACTATTAAAGATATTACAGGAGACTATATGTTATCTGTAAATAATAAAAATTATCAATTATCAGTAACAGGTTCTGGAGCAAAGCAAAAAGGTGCTATTAAACAAGGTGATAAAAAAATTAAATCTAAATTCTCTTTTAAAGATGATTGGATTGCTATCACTTTAAACGAAGATTCAGGCTATACAAGAATGATTGGTAAAGTAATTAATAGTTCTAATCTAATGGAAGGTACTGCCTTTGATACTAAAGGTAACGAAACTACTTGGTCTGCAAGTAAGAAAGTAGCTAATTCAAAAAAGTCTTCTAAAAAGAAAAAAGGTGCAGATAACAATGCTTTAACTGTTATGCCTGTAAGTTATCCTAACATTGGTTTTGGTAATTATGTGCAACCAGAACAACAAACAATCTTAATTAAAAACGTTACAGTTTGGACTAGTGAAGATGAAGGAATTTTAGAAAATAAAGATGTTTTACTAAAAGATGGTAAAATTACTCAAATTGGTAAAGGCTTAAAAGCAAGAAAAGCTTTAGAAATTGATGGAACAGGTAAACATTTAACTGCAGGTATTGTAGATGAACATTCACATATTGCTGCAACATCAATTAATGAAGGAGCACAAAATTCTTCTGCTGAAGTTACTATAGAGGATGTTGTAGATCCGACAGATATCAATATCTATAGAAATATTTCTGGAGGTACAACTACTGCTCAGATTTTACATGGTTCTGCAAATCCTATAGGAGGTAGATCTGCAATCATCAAATTAAAATGGGGAGAAAATGCAGAAAGTATGATTTATGACGATACTCCTAAATTTATAAAATTTGCCTTAGGTGAAAATGTAAAACAATCTAGAAGTAGCAATGGAACTCGATTTCCACAAACCAGAATGGGTGTAGAACAAATGATTACAGACTACTTTACAAGAGCGAAAGAATATGATGCTTTAAAGAAAAGTGGACAGCCTTACAGAAAAGATCTAGAAATGGAAACATTAGCAGAGATTTTAAATAAAGAACGTTTTATTTCTTGTCACTCTTATGTACAGTCAGAAATTAATATGCTAATGAAAGTTGCTGATAAATTTGATTTTAACATCAACACTTTTACACATATTTTAGAAGGTTATAAAGTAGCAGATAAAATGGCCGAACATGGCGTAGGAGGTTCAACTTTCTCTGATTGGTGGGCTTATAAATACGAAGTAAATGATGCAATACCTTACAATGCTGCAATTATGCATAATGCAGGTGTAACTGTTGCTATAAATTCAGATGATAGAGAAATGTCTAGACGTTTGAATCAAGAAGCTGCTAAAACCATAAAATATGGTGGTATGTCTGAACTAGAAGCTTGGAAAACTGTAACTATAAATCCTGCTAAATTATTACACATAGATGATAAAGTAGGTAGTATAAAAGAAGGTAAAGATGCAGATGTTGTTCTTTGGAATAATCACCCAATGTCTATTTACGCTAAAGTAGAAAAAACAATTATTGATGGTAAAGTATTTTTTGATAGAGCTGAGGACACTAAAAAGCGTGTAGCAATTAAAGAAGAAAAAAGTAAGCTTATCAATATGATGTTGAATGAAAAGATGAATGGTGGTAAAACCAAAGTACCAATGAAAAGAGGAGATATCAACTTTCATTGTGATACTTTAGAAGAACTTAAAAACTAAGAACAGATGAAAAAAATAATATATAGTTTACTAGTATTTTTCTGTATAGGAAATATAGTAGCACAACAAACCCCTGCAGACAAACAAAGTACAGCTATTTCTATAGAAGGTGCAACTGCACATTTAGGTAATGGAGAGGTAATTGAAAATTCACTAATAATGTTTAATGAGGGTAAAATTACATTTGTAGGATCTGCAATGCTAAAAATTGCCAGAATGGGCACTGTGATTAATGCAACAGGAAAACACATATATCCTGGATTTATTGCAGTCAATGCTACACTTGGTTTAGCGGAAATTGATGCTGTAAAAGCAAGTGTAGATGTAGATGAAATAGGTATCAACAATCCTCATATTAGAAGTTTAATAGCTTATAATGCAGAAAGTAAAGTTGTTGAGTCTATGAGACCAAATGGAGTGTTAATGGCTCAGATTACACCAAGAGGTGGTTCTATTTCTGGTACATCATCTATTGTACAATTAGATGCTTGGAATTGGGAAGATGCTGCAATTAAAGTAGACGATGCAATACATATGAACTGGCCTAGTAGTTTTACAAGAGGGAGATGGTGGTTAGGAGAAGATCCTGCATTAAAACCAGATACTAGATATGGTAAAAACACAGATGATATTAAAATGTATTTTGCAAATGCCAAAAATTATTTAGCAGGTCAAAAAAGTACAATTAATTTACCTTTTGAAGCAATGAAAGGTTTATTTAATGGTTCTCAAAGATTGTTTATTCATGTAAATGGTCAAAAAGAAATTACTGATGCTATTACTATTGCTAAAAATGCTGGAATCAATAATATAGCTTTAGTGAATGCAGAAGGTGCTGAAAGCGTTACAGATCTATTAGTTAAAAATGATATTGGTGTAGTTTTAGAAAGACCACATAGAAACCCAAATTCAGAAGATGATGCCTATGATTATACCTATACTATTGCTAAAACATTAACTGATAAAGGCATTACTATTGCAATTGGTATGGAAGGTCAAATGGAAAGAATGAATACTAGAAATTTACCTTTTTATGCCGGTACATTCTCTGCACATGGCTTAGATAAAGAAGATGCTTTAAAAATGATTACTTCAAATAGTGCTAAAATATTGGGAGTATCTGGTATGGTTGGAACTTTAGAAGTTGGCAAAGATGCTACTCTATTTATTTCTGAAGGTGATGCTTTAGATATGAGAACTAATATTTTATCAAAAGCCTTTATTCAGGGTAGAGATATTAGCTTAGAAACACATCAAACAGAATTATGGAAGCGTTATTCTAACAAATACAAATCAGAATAAATATCTCATTAAAATAAAAAAAGGCTCGCATTTTGCGAGCCTTTTTGTTTATATGAAGTAGCACAAAATTGTTGTTTACAAAATATGACTAAATAAGTATATTTGTGATAATGAAACAAATTACAAGTTCACAAAATCCTTACATTAAAAGTTTACTTAAACTTCAAGAAAAAGCTAAAGAAAGAAAAAGTCGAGGTCTATTTATTATAGAAGGTTTAAGAGAAATATTGTTAGCTTTAAAAACAAACTACACCTTCGAAACAGTTTTATTTTGTAGCGACTTAATTCAGCAAAAAGAAGTTGAACGTATTCTAAATACATCACTTGAATTGATTGAAATTTCTAAGGAAGTATATGAAAAGCTAGCTTACAGAAACTCTACAGAAGGAATTATAGCAGTTGCTCAAGTTAAAAGCTTTTCAATTAATGAGATTAATTTCAAGAATAAACAACCCTTAATTTTAATAGCTGAAGGCTTAGAAAAGCCTGGTAATGTAGGTGCTTTATTAAGAACAGCAGATGCTGCTAATGTTGACGCAGTATTTATTGCAAACCCAAAATCCGATTTATATAATTCAAATATCATTAGATCTAGCGTAGGATGTGTATTTACAAATCAAATTGCAGTTGGTAGTTCAGAAGAAATTATTAACTTTCTTAAGGAAAAAAATATTGCAATTTATGCTGCTACTTTACAAAATTCAAATGAATATCATTTAGAAGATTACACAAAACCTACAGCCATTGTTGTAGGTACAGAAGCAACAGGCTTAACCTCTTTTTGGAGAGACAAAGCAACACAAAATATAAACATACCAATGCAAGGCAAAATAGACTCTATGAATGTTTCAGTGGCAGCCGCAATTGTTGTTTTTGAAGCAAAAAGACAAAGAGACTTTAAATAAAATAATTATGGAAATACTAGGAATAGATGTAGGTGGTTCTGGAATTAAAGCTGCAGTAGTGAATTCAGAAACAGGCGAATTAATTACAGAAAGACATAGAATTCCTACTCCTAAACCAGCTACACCTAAAGCTATAACAGAGGTCATAAAAAAAATGATAGAACATTTTAATTGGACCAAAGCTGTTGGCTGTAGTTTTCCTACAACTATTGTAAACGGCCAATGTATTCATACAGGTAATTTAAGTAAAGATTGGTTAAATGTTAAGGTTAACAAATTATTTGAAAAAGAGACTAAACTTCCTTTTTATATTAGTAATGACGCAGATTTAGCTGGAGTTGCCGAAATAAATTTAGGAGCAGGTAAAAAAGAAAAAGGAGTTATTATTGTAATTACAATTGGGACAGGAATTGGCTCTGGGTTATTCTTTAACAGAAAATTAATTCCAAATTTAGAATTGGGTAAACTATTACATTCAAATGGAGAAATCATAGAATTTTTTGCTGCTGATTCTATCAGGAAAAAAGAAGGACTGTCTTTAAAAGAATGGGCACTTCGTTTTGATGAGTTATTAAAATATACAAAAATTGTATTTTCTCCAAATTTGATAATTTTAGGAGGAGGAATTAGCAAAAAATATGATGATTTTAAGCAATATCTAGAAACTGATATACCAATTAAAGTAGCTCATTTTAAAAATAATGCAGGTATTATTGGGGCAGCTATGTATGTTAATAATCAATTAAAAAAATAAGCATTACAAACTTCATTATTTTAAAATACTAAGTATTTTTTATTTTAGAACATATATTTTTCTAGTAAAGAATATTCTGATTAAAAAAGGATTTCTCAAACTTAAATAAATTTCATTAATAAGTATTTTCTTTTGGTATTTTAATAGTATTTCCTAAATTCACTTTAGTTTAAAAGTTGAAAGAATTATATGGAATACATTGCTACCATAGAAGAAGAAAATAAAGAAATTGCAAATCGATATAAAGATTTATTAAAAGGTACTTATGAGGTTCTATCTAAAGAAGATAAAGAATTGATAAGAAAATCCTTTGATATTGCTGTAGATGCACATTCTAAACAAAGAAGAAAAACCGGTGAACCTTATATTTTTCATCCAATTGCTGTAGCAAAAATTGTGGCAATGGAAATTGGTTTAGGAGCTACCTCTATTGCAGCAGCTCTGTTACATGATGTTGTTGAAGATACAGACTACACTTTAGACGATATGGAGCAATTGTTTGGTGAAACCATTGCTAGAATTGTAAATGGTCTTACCAAAATATCTCGTTTAAATAAAGAACAAGATGCCTCTATACAAGCCGAGAACTTTAGAAAAATGCTACTTACATTACATGATGATGTAAGAGTAATTCTCATAAAAATTGCAGACAGATTACACAACATGCAAACTATGGATGCAATGCCTGGTTACAAACAGGTGAAAATTGCGTCAGAAACATTATACATTTATGCTCCTTTAGCACATAGGTTAGGGTTATATAATATTAAAACTGAATTAGAAGATTTAGGTTTAAAATACACAGAACCAGATGTTTTTAACAGTATTGTTGCTAAAATTAAGGAAAGTAAAGAAGAACAACTAGATTACTTAAAGCGTTTTGAAGATACCCTAAAAAGTGGTTTAGATAAAGAACATTTTTCTTATGAGATAAAGGGACGATTCAAGTCAATTTTTTCCATTCGAAGAAAAATGCAAAAACAAAACGTAACGTTTGAAGAGGTTTTTGATAAATATGCCATTCGTATAATTTTTAAACCAATAACCAAAGATGAAAAGCACGATGCTTGGAAAATTTATTCATTAGTTACTGATAACTTTAGACCTAACCCAGCGCGTTTAAGAGATTGGATATCACAGCCAAAGTCCACAGGATACGAAGCACTTCATATTACTGTTGTAGGGCCAGATGCACAATGGGTAGAAGTTCAAATTAGATCTGAGCGTATGAATGAAATTGCAGAAAAAGGATATGCAGCACATTTTAAATATAAACAAGGCTCAGAAAACGAAAGTGGTTTAGATGTTTGGTTGAATAGATTAAAAGAGACACTAGAAAATCAAAGCTTAAATGCAGTTGATTTTGTAGAAGACTTTAAGTTAAATTTATACGCTAAAGAAATTTATGTATTTACACCCAAAGGAGATCTAAAATCTTTACCTAAAGATGCTTCTGCATTAGATTTTGCATTTTCTATTCATACAGATGTTGGTTTAAAATGTAGGGGTGCAAAAGTAAATGGCAAATTAGTTCCACTAAGTTATACGCTAAGAAGTGGAGATCAAATAGAAGTGATTACGAGTGCTACAAATAAACCGAATTACAGATGGTTAGATTTCGTTATTACAGCTAGAGCAAAAACAAAAATTAGAGCCGCACTAAAAGACGAGGAAAAGGGAATTACAGAAGAAGGAAAAGCAATATTAACGAGAAAGTTAAGGCATTTAAAGATTCCATTTAGCGAAAAAACAATTAATGAATTAGTTAATTACTTTAAACTAAGAACAAGTTTTGATTTGTTCTATAGAATTGGAAACGGAGCAATAGACAATACACTTTTAAAAGGGTTTGTTACGCAAAGAAATAGTGCTATTTTAAACTTCTTTAAAACAAAATTAAGAAGGAATACCTCTAGCAACGAAAATCAAGAAGAAATTACCAGCAAATATGATGCTTTAGTCTTCGGAAAAGAAGAAGAAAAGTTAAACTATACACAATCTAAATGTTGTAATCCTATTCCAGGAGAACAAGTTTTTGGGTTTTTAACAATAAATGATGGTATTAAAGTGCATAAAAAAAATTGTCCAAATGCTATCTCACTCCAATCAAACTATGCATATAGAATCATGCAGGCCAAATGGATAGATTCTACAAAACAAGATTTTAAAGTTGTATTACATATTAATGGTATAGATCATTCTGGTATTGTTAATGAGGTTACTAGAATTATTTCAAGCAATGTTGGTGTTTTTATTCACAGTATTAATATTTCTGGAAATGAAGGAGTATTTGATGGTAAAATAGCATTAAGCGTTAAGAATAAACCACAATTAACAAAATTAATGGTCCGCATTCAAAAGGTACAAGGTGTTAAAAAAGTGGAACGTGTTAATAGAATGTAAATATCATTTACATAAAAATATAATTTTATTCAGAAATAACTGTAAATTTGTCTTTTCGTAAAAATTAAATACATGAATAATTCTCTTGAAAATCAGGAAGTAGTTAAAAAAGTTTTTACCACATATCTACAAGAGCATAAACACAGAAAAACACCTGAACGTTATTCCATCTTACAAGAAATTTACGATGCAGATGAGCATTTTGATATAGAATCACTTTATATTAAAATGAAAAATAAAAACTATAGGGTTAGTAGAGCAACGCTTTACAATACAATAGATTTATTATTAGATTGTGGCTTGGTGCGTAAGCATCAATTCGATGGTCAAACTATGGCACGTTATGAAAAAAGTTATTTTGATAAAAACCATGATCATGTAATTTTTACTGATTCTGGAGATGTTAAAGAATTTTGTGATCCACGTATTCAAATTATCAAAAAAACAATTGAAGAAATATTTGAGATTGATATTCATAACCACTCCTTATACTTTTACGGGACAAAAAAGAACGACAAAAATTAATTTAATTGAATTGAAAATTTAATCATTACAAAAACAAAAATGGCAGTAGATTTATTATTAGGATTACAATGGGGAGATGAAGGTAAAGGAAAAATTGTAGATGTATTAACCCAGAACTACGACATTATTGCACGTTTTCAAGGAGGCCCAAATGCTGGACATACATTAATTTTTGACGGTTTTAAACATGTTTTACATACAATACCTTCAGGGATATTTCATAAAACAGCATTAAATGTTGTTGGAAATGGTGTGGTAATAGATCCAGTGATTTTTAAAAAAGAATTAGAAAATTTAGATAAACATAAAATAGATTATACGTCTAAATTATTAATATCTAAAAAAGCACATTTAATATTACCAACGCATAGATTGTTAGACGCCGCGTCCGAAACATCTAAAGGAAAAGCTAAAATTGGTTCTACTCTAAAAGGAATTGGTCCTACATATATGGATAAAACCGGAAGAAACGGAATGCGTGTTGGTGACTTAGAGTTAGACAATTGGAAAGAAAAATACGACGCTCTAACAGAAAAACACATTAAAATGTTAGAATTCTTCGATGTTCAAATAGAATATAATTTAGATGAATTAGAAGCTGAGTTTTGTAAAGGAATAGACAAATTGAGAACACTTCAATTCATTGACAGTGAAGAATTTTTAAATCAAGCTATAAAAGATAAAAAAACAATATTAGCTGAGGGTGCACAAGGTTCATTATTAGATATTGACTTTGGGACGTACCCATTTGTAACATCATCTAATACAACTGCTGCAGGTGCATGTACAGGTTTAGGTGTAGCTCCAAATAGAATTGGAGATGTCTTCGGTATTTTTAAAGCATATACTACCAGAGTAGGTTCTGGTCCTTTTCCTACAGAATTGTTTGATAAGTATGGAGAAACAATGGCCAGCGTTGGTCATGAATTTGGAGCAACAACTGGAAGACCAAGAAGATGTGGCTGGTTAGATTTAGTAGCATTAAAATATGCTGTAGATGTAAACGGGGTTACTCAATTAATGATGATGAAAGGGGACGTACTATCTGGTTTTAACACTTTAAAAGTATGTACATCATATAATTATAAAGGAAAAGAGATTACACACCTACCTTACAATATAGAACCAGAAAATGTTTCTGTAAATTATACTGAATTTAAAGGTTGGAAAGACGATTTAACGAAAATGACTTCAGCAGATCAATTACCTAAAAACCTTTTAGATTATGTTGCTTTCATTGAGAAAGAAACTGGTGTCCCTGTAAAAATTGTTTCTGTAGGTCCAGATAGAAAACAAACAATTAATAGATAGTTTTATCTAAAAATTAAGATTTTAAGGTATTCTTTTCATTATTTTTGTTGCAAAACAAATCTTTTGAGAAGAATACTTTTTTTATGCCTTTTATTCTTTACTATTCTGTCGTTTTCTCAAGAAAAAAATAAGATTAGTATAGAAAATGCAGATATTCAATATGCAGACGAACAAAAAACTCCAGGAGCAACAGTTCTTATTGGAAATGTACGAATTAAACACGAAAGCATAGAGTTAACTTGTCAGCAAGCCTTGTTCTACAAAAAAGAAAACTTTTTTAAAGCTATTGGTAATGTACTTATAAAACAAGGAGATACCATTACTCAAACAAGTGATTATTCTGATTATGATGCAAATATAAAACAAGTTTTGTCATGGGGAAACGTAGTTTTGAAAGATCCTAACATGACACTTACTACAGATACTCTACAATTCGATAGAATTAATCAAAAGTTATATTACCAAGATTATGCTACCATTAAAGATGCTACAAATACACTAAAAAGTAAATACGGTAATTATTATTTAGAAAACAAGAAATTCACAGCAACTACAAGAGTTACAGTCGTAAATCTGGAACATAATTTAACCTCAAATCATTTAGATTATTATACCAATTCTGGCTTAGCCTATTTGTATGGACCGTCAACTATTACAAATACTCAAAATGAAAATAGATTATATTCTGAAAAAGGGTTTTACAACACAAAAACAGATATTTCTTACTTCACAAAAAATGCAAAGCTATTTTTAAAAGAAAGAACTGTAGAAGGTGATAGTTTATATTATGACAAAAATAAAGGATTTGCGTCTGCTTCTAAAAACATAAAAGTAGTAGATACAATTCAAAATTTTATAACAAAAGGCAATTACGCAGAACTATATGAACAAAAAGATTCTTTATTCATAATCAAAAGAGCAGTTGCTATTTCTATAATTGATAAAGATTCTATGTTTATTCATGGAGATACTTTGTTAGTTACAGGGAAATCAAAAAAACGTATAATTAGAACGTACCATAATGTAAAAATATTTAAGTCAGATCTACAAGGTAAGTGCGATTCTATTTTTACAAATCAGACTACAGGGTATACAAAAATGTATAGAAATCCTGTAATTTGGTCAGATCAAAACCAAATTACTGGAGATAGTATTTATTTACAATCTAATTTAGAAACAGAGAAATTAGACTCTTTAAAAGTTTACAATAATGCTTTTATTATTTCTAAAGATTCTATTGAAAATAAAGACTTTAACCAGATAAAAGGGCGAAATATGTTTGGTAAATTTGAAGCTAATAAACTTAAATTACTATTGGTAAAAGGAAATGCAGAATCAATTTATTTTAATAGAAATACAGAAACTCAAGTACTAGAAACAATTTCCAAAGAAGTTTCTAGTAATATAGAATTTACACTTGTTAATGGAGAAATAGAAACAGTCAAGTACCTTAAAAGTACAGATGGTAAAACATATCCTCCATCTCAGTTAGATCAAAAAGGGAGAATTATAAAAGGTTTTTTGTGGAGAGAAGATGAAAAGCCTAAGAAAAAAGAAGATATTTTTATTAAAGATATTACTTCTAATAAACTGCCTATTAAAAAGAAAGTCTTAGAAAAACCCTCTTTATTCATTGATAAAAAAACAAAGGATAAAAAGAAGGGAAAAAAGAAAACTGCAATATCTATCATCGGTCAATAATTTGAAATCAGATTTTTACAAATACCAAGCACAAACATCACCTCAACCATTAGCAATAGAAATTTCTCATGCAAATGGTTCTTACATATATGATACCAATAATAAAGCTCATTTAGATTTTGTTGCAGGAGTTTCTGCAAATAGTTTAGGTCATAATCATCCTAAAGTTACTGATGCAATTAAAAATCAGATAAATGCATACACACATGTTATGGTTTATGGAGAATTTATTCAACAGCCACAAGTGTCATTATGCAAAAAAATATCCTCTACTCTACCTGAATCATTGCAGTCTGTATATATTACCAATTCTGGAACTGAAGCTACAGAAGGTGCACTAAAACTCGCTAAAAGAGTAACAGGAAGATCAGAAATAATTGCTGCTAAAAACTCTTATCATGGAAACACACAAGGTTCTATGAGTGTATCTGGCGTAGAAAAACAAAATGCTGCTTTTAGACCATTAATACCAGGTATAAAATTTATCGCTTTTAACTGCAATTTTTGTTTAGAACAAATCACAAACAAAACTGCAGCTGTCATTTTAGAAACTATTCAAGGTGGTGCTGGTTTCATTGAGCCTTACTCTAATTATTTAGCAAATGTAAAAGCTAAATGTGATGAAGTTGGAACACTTTTAATTTTAGATGAAATTCAAACAGGAATTGGTAGAACAGGTAAATTTTGGGGTTTTGAAAATTACAATGTTACTCCAGATATTATTATTACAGGAAAAGGTTTAGGAGGTGGTATGCCTATTGGTGCTTTTATTGCTTCTCAAGATAGAATGAGTTTGCTAAAAGACAAACCTAAACTAGGACATATATCTACATTTGCAGGTCATCCAGTAATTGCTGCAGCTGCTAATGCTACTCTAGACGTTATTTTAGAAGATAATTTAGTTTCAGAATGCTTACGTAAAGAAAAAATTATAAGAAACCACTTGCTACATTCAGCTATTTTAGAAATTAGAGGTAAAGGTTTAATGTTAGCTGCAATTGTTGAAACTCCAGAATTAGCAGCAAAAATTATTTTGAAATGTTTAGACAAAGGTCTTATTCTATTTTTCTTATTATTTGAAGGTAGAGCAATGAGAATAACTCCACCTCTAACTATTTCAGATAAAGAATTAATAAAAGGTTGCCAAATTATAGTTGATACTATAGAAGAATGCATTTAAATAAAAAGTAGCTTTTAAATCTTTGTGATTCTTTTATTTTTGTAAAATGAATCAACAGCAACAAAACACCAAAAAACTTCAGAAATTTGTAGCTCAAGCTATAAAACAATACTCCATGATTGAAAATGGAGATAAAATTATGGTTTGTTTATCAGGTGGAAAAGATAGCTATACCATGTTAGATATGCTCCTTTACTTTCAAAAAGTAGCTCCTGTTCATTTTGATTTAATTGCTGTTAATTTAGATCAGAAACAGCCAGGTTTTCCTGAAGAAGTCTTGCCTAATTATTTAAGTAAACTTCAAGTAGCCTATAAAATTATTGAAAAAAACACCTACAAAGTGGTTATGGATAAAACTCCTGAAGGCAAAACTACTTGCAGTCTTTGCTCTAGATTACGAAGAGGAACCTTATACGAAGCAGCCAAAGATTTAGGTTGTAATAAGTTAGCTTTAGGTCATCATAAAAACGACATTTTAGAAACATTCTTTCTTAACTTTTTCTTTTCTGGAAAGTTAGAAACAATGTCTCCTAAATTTAAAAATGATGCTGGAGATTTAGTAATTTTAAGACCGTTAGCCTTTTGTAAAGAAAGTGACATTGAAAAGTTTTCTTATCATAGAAATTATCCAATAATTCCATGTAATTTATGCGGTTCTCAAGAAAACTTACAACGTAAAAAAGTTAAAGAAATGATTTCTAACTGGGAAGAAGAGTTCCCTAATAGAAATGCAATTATGATGAATGCTCTACAAAATGTTTCTCCTTCTCATTTATTAGATACAGCACTGTATGATTTTAACAGCTTGAAGAACAAACAAAATGAGTCTACTCTAATTAGCTAATTCAGCCTTAGTAGCTATTAACTTTAGAGTTAACCTATTAAATCTAATAAAAAGTAAAATTGAAGCTGTAGTTAAGCCCGCTAACAAACCTAACCAAATACCAAAACTACCATACCTCTCTTCTGCTCCAAAATAAAAAGAAACAGGAAAACCAATACACCAATAAGAAATAAATGTTAATATAGTTGGAATTTTTACATCTTGTAAACCACGTAAAGCACCTAAAACAACTACTTGTATACTATCTGAAATTTGAAAAAATGCTGCTGCAATTAAAAGTTTAGATGCAATAGAAATAACTTCCATATTGTCTGCATTGTTAAGCTTATCACCCAAATCTACATAAATGGCTGGCATAATTTTATGAAAGATAAAGAATAGAATTGCAAAGATGGTTGCAAAAATCATCCCTAGTAAAAAGATTGAAAATGCTATTCTTCTTAACTCCTTAAAATTTTGCAATCCTTTTTGATTTCCTACCCGAATCATAGAAGCTACGCTTAGTCCCATTGCCACCATAAAAGTCATGGATGATAAATTTAATGCAATTTGATTTGCTGCTTGAGGATTTTTACCAAGCAAACCACTTAACCATATCGCAGCAGTAAATATGGCAACTTCAAAAAACATTTGCATTGCACTTAAAGTACCCAAATTTATTATTTTCTTAATCATAAGAATATCTAAAACAAAGAATTTTAGGTTACTCATAATTCGTTTTGATCTTTTCTTATAACTTAATAACAGCCACAAATAAATAACCATAATAATTCTTGAGGCTAATGTTCCATATGCTGCACCAACAATACCTAATTCTGGAAAACCAAACTTTCCAAAAATAAATAAATAATTTAAAACTAAATTTACAATATTTGCAATTAAAGTAGCATACATTGGGTATTTAGTCATAGACATACCATCACTAAATTGCTTTATTGCTTGGAAAATAATCAATGGAATTAAAGAGAATGCAACTAAATCTAAATAAGGTATTGCTAAAGCAACTACTTCTTCTGGCTGCTGCATTAAATACATTAATGGTTTAGCAAAAAACACCATAAGAAATAGTAATATTCCAAGAACAGTACATAAGAATAATCCATTTTTAAAAGTAGATCTAGCTTGCTGCAAGTTATTAGAAGAATCAGCTTCTGCAATTAATGGAGTTATTGCTGTAGAAAAACCTATACCAACCGACATAGCAATAAACATAAAGCTATTTCCTAAAGACACAGCAGCCAACTCTGCAGTTCCTAATTGCCCAACCATAATATTATCTATAAAAGCTACAAATGTATGACCTAACATTCCTAACATTACAGGTGCTGCAAGCTTCCAATTATATTTAAATTCTGATGTATATTGAGCTAAATTCACTAAAAAAATTCTATTTTAGTTTGCGAAGATACATATTAGAAATGCATTTTTTTAAGGAGAACTTCACAGTTTTAAAATAATAGTATCAATAAAATTAATTACTTTTGAATAAAATAAATTTACAAAAATGGCAGAAATAACATTAGGAGGAAATCCTGTAAATACAGTAGGGGATTTACCAAAAGTTAGTGAGAAAGCATTAGATTTTAAATTAAAAACAGTTGAGCTAAAAGAAAAATCTTTAGTAGATTATGCTGGTAAAAACATCATTCTAAATATTTTCCCTAGTGTAGATACAAGCGTTTGTGCACAATCAGTAAGAGAATTTAATAAAAAAGCCTCAGAATTAAAAAATACTGAAGTGCTTTGTATCTCTAGAGATTTACCTTTTGCGCAAGCTCGTTTTTGTGGAGCTGAGGGTATCGGAAATGTAGAAATGCTGTCGGATTTTGAAAATGGAGATTTTGGAAATGATTACGGAGTAACAATTTTAGATAGTGACTTTAAAGGGCTACACTCAAGGGCTATTGTTGTTTTAGATGCAAATGGTATTGTAATTTACTCAGAACAAGTATCTGAGATTGGTAATGAACCGAATTATGATGCTCCCCTTAAAGTACTTTAAAATGAAGGATCCAAATGATGGTTTTTTTTTAGGTCGATTAAAAAGTTTTAAATTTGCTTTTAAAGGTTTATGGATATTAATAACAACAGAAGATAGCATAAAAGTGCAGCTATTTGTTTCTTTAATTGCTATTATTTTAGGTGTTGTATTTCAAATATCACTCGTAGAGTGGGCTATACAGTTTTTAGCGATTGGATTAGTTCTAGTAGCAGAAGCAGCTAATTCTGCTGTAGAAGAAATTTCAGACTTTATACATCCAGAATTCCATGAAAAAATCGGAAAAATTAAAGATATTGCTGCAGGGACTCCAGCATTTGCTGCAATAATATCATTAATAATTGCAGGGATTATTTATGTACCTAAACTGCTCATATTATTTTAAGCAAATATGTATATTTACTTTTTAATTATTATGAATTTTTAATGCCAAAAATAAAATCCAATACTTCAAAAAAAAACAACTTAAAAGAAGGTAAACAACCTTTTTTTTATTTCTTAAAAACTAGACAATCACAAAACATATTAGGTTTGTTTTTAGTTTTGTTTTCATTGTTTTTATGTATTGCTTTTGTTTCTTTCTTTTTTAATTGGCAAACAGATCAAAGTACGTTACAGCACTTTACAGACAAAACAGTAAAGAGTAAAAATCTTTTAGGAAAAATAGGTGCTAACCTAAGTCACTTTTTTATTTATAAAGGATTTGGACTTGCCGCTTTTGTTATAGCGTATCAAATATTTATTACTGGTGCTTACATTATTATAAAAAGAAAACTTTCTAAGATTGTTATTTCTTGGAATTGGGGTTTAATTGTTATGCTATGGTTTACTATAGCGCTTGGTTTTTTAAAAAAAGAATACGCTTTATTTTCTGGTGTTGTGGGTTTTGAAGTTAATAGCTACTTACAAACCTTTTTAGGTAAAACAGGGCTAAGTATTTTACTAATCTTTTTATTTCTTACATATGTTATAATAAGATATAAATTAAGTATCGATACATATTTAGAAAATTGGAAAGCAAAAAGAATCGAAAGACAGGAAAATACGACAAGTAATACCTCCTTACCACAAAAAGATATTGAAACAACGATAAATAAAGAAGTTGATAATAACAGCATAATCGATATCGAAGAAACAAAATCTGAATTTGAATTATCTGTGGCAGATTTAAAACCCACAATTACAAACCATTCTGAAGTTAAAGAAAAAAAAGAGCTAGAATTACTTGTTGAACAAGACACTACTCCTCCAATTCCTGCTCCAAAAGAAATTTATGATGACAATAGTGATGTAGCTATAGATATTGAGATTCATGAAGAGGAAGAACACTCTACAGAAAATCTATCAAATAAAATTTTAAAAGATTTTGGGGAATTCGATCCTACTTTAGAATTATCTAATTTTCGTTTTCCTACTTTTAATCTTCTTAAACAATACAATGAAAGTATTTCTATAGATCCAGAAGAGTTAGAAGCAAATAAGAACAAAATAGTTGAGACTTTAAAGAACTATAAAATTGGTATTGCAGAAATTAAAGCTACTGTTGGACCTACAATTACGCTTTATGAAATTGTACCTGAAGCAGGAATTCGAATATCTAAAATTAAAAATTTAGAAGATGATATTGCACTTTCTTTATCTGCACTTGGTATTAGAATTATAGCTCCTATTCCAGGAAAAGGAACAATTGGTATAGAGGTTCCTAATAAGAATTCGACAATTGTTTCTATGCATTCTGCTATTTCATCAAAAAAATTCCAAGAATCTCGTATGGAGCTTCCTATTGCATTAGGTAAAACTATCTCCAATGAGACATTTGTAGTAGATTTAGCTAAAATGCCTCACTTACTAATGGCAGGTGCAACAGGACAAGGGAAATCTGTAGGTTTGAATGCTGTTTTAACATCATTATTATACAAAAAACATCCTGCAGAGGTAAAATTTGTTTTAGTAGATCCTAAAAAAGTAGAACTTACACTCTTTAATAAAATAGAGAGACATTATTTAGCAAAACTGCCAGATTCAGAAGATGCAATTATTACAGATACAACCAAGGTTGTACACACCTTAAACTCTTTATGTATTGAGATGGACAATCGTTACGATTTATTAAAATCGGCAATGGTTAGAAATATAAAGGAATACAATCAAAAATTTAAAAAACGAAAATTAAATCCTAATGATGGGCATCAGTTTTTACCATACATTGTATTAGTAATTGATGAATTTGCTGATTTAATTATGACTGCAGGTAAAGAAGTCGAAACGCCAATAGCAAGACTAGCACAACTAGCTAGAGCAATTGGTATACATTTAATTGTTGCAACACAAAGACCTTCTGTAAATGTAATTACAGGTATTATAAAAGCTAACTTTCCTGCACGAATTGCTTTTAGAGTAACCTCAAAAATAGATTCGAGAACAATTTTAGATGCTGGTGGTGCAGATCAACTTATTGGACGTGGAGACTTATTATACACAAATGGTAATGCTATTACACGAATACAATGTGCATTTGTAGATACACCAGAAGTTGAAAAAATTACTGATTTTATAGGATCTCAGAAAGCATATTCAGAAGCACACTTATTGCCAGAATATATAGATGATGAAAATGGCACAAGTATTGATGTAGATATAGAAGATAGAGATAAACTCTTTAAAGAAGCTGCAGAAGTAATTATTACAGCTCAGCAAGGGTCTGCATCATTATTACAAAGAAAATTAAAACTCGGCTATAATAGAGCTGGAAGATTAATTGATCAATTAGAAGCAGCAGGAATTGTTGGAGGATTTGAAGGGAGTAAAGCAAGACAAGTTTTAATTCCAGATTTTATAGCATTAGAGCAACTTTTAGAAAACGAAAAAAACAAATAAAATAAAGGCTAAAGGCATTAAAAATTTTACAATGAAAAGAATATTAATTTTATGTATTTACTTACTTAGTTCAAGCTTTATTTTTTCTCAAAATTCTTTAGAAGCAAAATCAATCTTAGATGAAGTTTCTACAAAAATGAATGCATATGAAAATATGTTTATAGGCTTTAGTCAAGTACTAATTAATGAAGAAGCAGGAATTCTAGAAGGCGATGAACCACCAATTAGAGGAGAAATAAATTTAATGGGTGAAAAATATAATCTAAAATATTTAGGCAATCTGTTTATATATGACGCTAATAAACTTTATATCATTAATCATGAAGAAAAAGAGATTTCTATTTCTGAAGGTGATTTAAGTGCAGATGATGGATTTATATACCCATCTAAGCTTTTTTCTTTTTACAAAGAAGGCTATAATTTTGAGATGGGAAAATTAGAAAATATAAATGGAAGAAAAATTCAATTTGTAAGTTTAAACCCAATTGATAGTGACTCTGATATTATTAAAGTTCAATTAGGTATTGATGCAAAAACAAAACACATATATAAACTAATACAAACAGGTTCTAATGGAGCTAAAACAAGTTTTACCATCACAACTTTTAAGATCAATCAACCAATTTCTGAAGATTTGTTTAAGTTTAACAAACAGAAGTATTTAGATCAACAATACACGATTGATTAATTATTTCAATTAACAGAAAATTAATAGCATCTTACAGTTTAAGGTGCTATTTTTGTTTTTTATGAAAATTTTAGATAGATACATCTTAAAGAGTTTTTTAGTTCCCTTTATAGCTACATTTTTAATTGTACTATTCGTTCTAGTTATGCAAGCTTTATGGCAGTCATTTGAAAATATTGCAGGGAAAGGTATCAGCGTTATTTTTATTTTAAAGTTTTTATACTACACTACTTTAATGATAATTCCACAAGCACTTCCTATTGGTGTATTATTGTCTTCTATAATGGCTTTAGGAAACTTAGGAGAGAACTATGAATTTGCAGCTGCAAAGTCTGCAGGTGTCTCTTTGCAAAGGTTAGTAAGACCAATTGGAATATTAGCAATTGCATTAAGTGGGCTTAATTTTTTATTTTTAAATAATGTTTTTCCATATGCCAACTTAAAACAAAAAAATTTATATCTAAATATAAAAAAGAAAAAACCAGCGTTAGCACTAGTCCCTGGAAGCTTTAATTCAGATATACCTGGGTATCAAATTAAGTTTGAAGAAAAATATGGAGAAGAGGAAAACTTATTAAAAAAAGTTTTAATTTACGATTTAACAAGCAACAGAGGTAACCAAAAAGTAATTACTGCAGAACGTGGTAAAATTGTTACAGAAGAAGGCAGTAGGTACATGACCTTTATTTTATATGATGGGAATTATTATGAAGAACATGTAAAATCTGCAAGAACTACTCTAAAAAGAAAAAAAATGGCAGCTTCGGAAGCTTCTTTTAAAGAATATAAATTTAATATAGATATTGGAGACACTTTAGATGAAGGAAAGTTAGACTCTATAAACTCTGCCACTATTCCAATGATGCTTTCTCTACAGCAGATTAAGGACACCATTCCAAAATTAAAAGATAATTATGATGAGGTTTTAAATTTACGCGCAAAAAACATTTATATCAGTAGTGCTGCTAAAGACCTTTATGATTACCCAGACTCTATTAAAAATAAAGAGTTAAATAAAAATATTATTTCGAATTTTCAGCTTCAAGAAAAAATCACAATATTAAACTCAGCTTTAACAAAAAGTACAAGAGTCTTAAACACCTTAAATAATAATACAGATAGTATTAACTATCACAGAAAAATGGTAAATTATTATGATACTGAATATTATAATAGAATAGCATTTTCATTATCTTGTGTTATATTATTCTTTATAGGTGCTCCATTAGGATCTATTATAAGAAAAGGTGGTTTTGGGTTACCTATGATTTTAGCAATTGCGGTTTATGTTCTTTATTTTTTTACCAATACATTTGGTAAAAATCTAGCGGAGGAAAGTTCTATATCAGCAATGTTAGGTTCATGGGTTTCTGCAATTTTAATGATTCCATTTGCTATACTATTAACTAATAGAGCTACTAAAGACAAAGGCCTTTTTAATTTAAATTCTTTCTTACAACCTATTACAGACATAATTAAAAAAATGTTACCTAAAAAAGGGAATTAAACATAAGAACAAACATGCTAAAACAAAACACAAAATTAAACACCATAGAGGAGGCAATAAATGATATCAGAAATGGTAAAGTTATAATTGTGGTAGATGATGAAAATAGAGAAAATGAAGGGGATTTTTTAGCAGCTGCAGAAAAAGTTACACCAGAAATGGTGAATTTTATGGCAACACATGGTAGAGGTTTAATTTGTAATCCACTAACTGAAAAACGATGCAAAGAACTTGAACTAGTAATGATGGTTAACAACAACACAGATCCTATGGAAACTGCTTTTACAGTTTCAGTAGATTTACGTGGAAAAGGAGTTACCACTGGTATTTCTGCATCAGATAGAGCTTTAACTATTAAAGCATTAATAGATAAAAAAACCAAGCCTACTGATTTAGCAAGACCAGGGCATATTTTTCCTTTAAAAGCAAAAGAGGGTGGTGTTTTACGAAGAACAGGGCATACTGAAGCAGCAATAGATTTTGCAAGACTAGCAGGTTTACAACCTGCAGGTGTTATTGTAGAAATTATGAATGAAGATGGTACAATGGCGCGTTTACCACAGCTTTTAAAAGTGGCCGAGAAATTTGATATTAAAATAGTTTCTATAGAAGATTTAGTTGCTTACAGAATGGAGCACGACTCTTTAATAGAGAAAAAAGAAGATTTTGAAATTGAAACACGTTTTGGAAAATTTCGCCTAAGAGCTTACCAACAAACAACAAATAGTCAAATACACATTGCTTTAACAAAAGGGTCTTGGACAAACGAAGATGGTGTATTAACAAGAATAAATTCGACATTAGTAAACAATGATATTCTTGGAACATTAACGAATAATGCTGATAAAAAATTAGACCAGATGTTTCAGGTTATAAATGATGAAGGTAAAGGTGCCATTCTTTTTATCAATCAACAAAATCAATCCAAAAACTTGTTAAAACGATTAAATATATTGAAAGAAAACCAGAAAAATGGTGAACTGAAAGCACCAGCAATTACTATGGACCAAAGAGATTTTGGGATTGGTGCTCAAATATTACACGATTTAAACATCAGTAAATTAAAACTATTAACTAATAATCATCAAGCCAAAAGGGTTGGAATGATTGGGTATGGATTAGAAATTGTAGATTACATAACTTATTAATAAAAAAGGGATAATTAAAATTATCCCTTTTTTATTTTATTCTTTTAGCTTACCTACTATTCTAAATAATAGAAATTTTACTATTTTCTAATTCAATAGGCTTTTTGTCCTTTTGAAACAATCTTGCAGTATAAGCACCTTTTAAGTAAATTTCATTAGCATTTACTTCTAACCAACTACCTTCTCTTAAACCCAAAACGGGTGTTTCATTAAATACATGAAACTCTTTAATTCTTGTTTCGCGAGTTTCACCCATATGTGTATTTCCTTCAATTGGATCTAAATAATGTGCATTAATATTAAATGGAATACAACCCAATGTTTTAAAACTTGGTGGGTAAACAATTGGCATATCGTTTGTATTTTTCATGTTCACACCACAAATATTGCTACCAGCACTTGTACCTAAATAAGGTGTGCCTAGTTCTATAACTTCTTTTAAAGTATCTATAACATCATTTTCATATAATTGATTTACCAATTCAAAAGTATTTCCACCTCCTGTAAAAATAGCTTTAGCATTTTTTAATGCTTCTTTAGCATTTTTAAATTCATGAATTCCTTTTACATCAATTCCAATATTGGCAAATGCTTCTTTTACATTAGCTGTATAAGTATCATAGGTAATTCCACTTGGCCTTGCATAGGGTATAAACAAAAGTGTTTTTGCTCCTTTAAAAAATGTTTTTAAAGTTGGTAACAAATACTCAAGGTACTTGCCTTCATAAATTGTAGATGTACTTGCAATAATCATTTTCTTCATACTTCAAAAATAAGTCATTTTTTATGGATTCCAATTCTTAAAATCATCACAAAAAACTAATGTATTTAAACCCGTTAACAAAAGTTTATAAATGTCTTAATAGAATTTTAAGAGCTCTTAGGGTTTCTTTGTTTTAATGAAAAATCAACTACTACTCTACTTTTTATTTATATCTGTTGTTTCCTTTAGCCAACAAAGGCAGAATATTTTATCTGGAACTATATTGTTTCAAAATGAGGTAATTACTGATGTGCATATTATCAACAAAAACACAAATCAAGGTGCTAATTCCAATGATTCAGGAATCTTTGAAATTCCTGTTTCAATTAATGATACTTTGTTTATATCTCACATCAACCTTCAAAAAAAAGAACTAATTATTACTCCAGTAAATTTTTAAGAGTAAATCAGTTATAATTCATTTAGAAGAAAAAATTAATGAATTGAATGAAATTATCTTTGAAAGATCTACAGGTATTTTTTATGTTGATAAGCAATATCTTAAACCACGTATTATAAATGCCAAAACACTTAACTTACCTTATGCTAATAAAGTTGCAAAGAAAAATGAAAGTATTTTAAGTCTTCAATCTGGAGCTGCAATAAATTTAGAAAATTTGATAAGTGCACTAAATGGAAGTAATAGAAGAAAAAGAATGCTAAAAAAAATAACCTATGAAGATAAAATGTTAGCCAAAATTAGAAAGCACTACACAGATGATTTCTTTATTACTGATTTAAATATTAAACAAGATGATATTAATGTATTCTTAAACTACTGCTTCAAAAAAATGTCATTAATTTATTTAAGAAAGATGATAAAATAAAAGTGACTGAAATATTAATGAGAGAGAGTAAAACATTTCCTCAAAAGAATAAAACTGAAATTACTCTACTCCAAAAAAAATAATTTTTATAAAAATTGTATAAAAATATTGCGTAAATTTAAATATATAAATTTGAATAGGATTTTAACACTATGAAAAAAAATATACTATTTTTCTTACTCTTATTTTTAATAGTGAAAAGTACATATACGCAAAACAAAAAATACATTATTACTGGTAAAGTTACTGATTCTGTAAATATTATTAAAAATGCAAATATTATTAACTTAAATACTTATCAAGGAACTTTTTCTAGTGATGAAGGCTTGTATAGAATTTTTGTCTCAAAAGGAGATACGCTCCGTGTCTCATCTATACAGTTCGAACCAAAGAAAATACTTATTACAGAAAAAATTATTGATGCTAGAGAGTTAGATATTATACTAAAAACGACTACTTACACATTAAATGAGTTTGAATTAAAGCGAAATAATTTACTAGGAAGACTAGGAATAGACACCAAAGATGTTCCAAGGAACAAACAAGATTCTTTATTAAGAAGAGTAATGGATTTTTCTAATGTTAATTTTAAAGAAAAAGATTTTACTATAGATGAAATATCAAAAGCTAAGCCCCCTATTGTAAACACTATGGGTGGTGCTATACCTATGGCAGGAGCAGGTGCAAAGGCTGTAATCCCGTTTAAAAATTCAGCACGTTTGTGGGCTCTAAGAAGTAAGTTAGAACAAAAAAAACAGTTCCCTTACAAAGTACTTTCTGAGTTAGGAGAAAAATTCTTTTTTGATGAACTTAAAATTCCAATTGATAATTATTTTCATTTTTTAGAATACTGCAATCCTTTGAGTATTGAAAATTTACACAAAGATGGAAGACTTTTAGAACTTATTAAAATCTTAAGAGCAGAGAGTAAACCATATCTAAAACTTATAAAAAAAGAGTAACTTAGTTCTGAAATTGTTTTACATTTTTATGAAATTAAAAATAAACCTACTATTATTTGTAGTAATTCCATTACTTTCATTTAGTGCACATAAATACTATTTGAGCCTAACTCAAATAAATTTCAAAAGTGAAGCTAAAGCAGTACAAATTATTATCAATGTTTTTATGGATGATATAGAGCTAGCTCTAAACAAAAAATATGATATTGATTTACAATTAACTACAAAAAAAGAGCTAAAGAATAACGATATTTATTTCGAAAAATATTTAAAAAATAAGCTGAATTTTAAAGTTAATAGTAAAGCAAAAAACTTTAATTATCTTGGCAAAGAATATGATGGAGACTTAGTTTTTTTTTATTTAGAGATTGAGAACATTAATGATGTAAACTCAATTGAAGTATCTAATCAATTACTTCTCGATTATTTTCCAGAACAACAGAACCTTATCAAGTCTAAAGTAGGTAAAAAGAATAAAAGTGTTTTACTTACAAAAAACGAAAGTTCTACTCTATTAAAATTTTAATTTAACAAACCAAAAATCAATATTTATGAAAAAATTTGGATTAGTAATGTTATCTATTTTGTTTGCAGCCTCAACTTATGGGCAAATAACAAAACAAGGACATGTAAATACAAATAAGTTTAAACAATTAAAACAAGAATTACCAACACCAAACTTAGAAAGAACAGCCTCAGGTAAACCTGGTAAAGCTTACACACAGCAAAAGGTAGATTATGTAATGGATATTGTTTTAGATGATGTCAAAACAAAAATAACCGGTTCAGAAACGATTACTTATCATAACAATTCTAAAGATGATTTAGAGTATTTATGGTTACAATTAGACCAGAATATGAGAGCTGCAGACTCAAAAACACCAGATATCTCTCCAAATTCAATTCCGAAAAGAATTAGCAAAAACAGATTTAAAAGAACTTTTCCTGAAGAACGTTTTGATGGTGGTTTTAATATAATGAATGTTACCAATAAAGATGGTAGTACTTTATCTCATACCATTAACCAAACGATGATGCGTATTAATTTAGCAGAGCCTTTGATTTCTGGTACTACTTTCGAATTTAATATTTCTTGGTGGTATAACATTAATAACCACAGAACAGATGGTGGTAGATCAGGTTATGAGCATTTTACTGAAAATGATAATAACAATTATGTAATTGCACAATTCTACCCAAGAATGTGTGTTTATGATAATGTTGAAGGATGGCAAAATGACCAATTTTGGGGAAGAAGTGAATTCGCTCTTGAATTTGGAGATTTTACAGTAAACATTACTGTTCCTGAAGATCATATGTTAGGAGCAACAGGTGTTTTACAAAATCCAAAAGAGGTTTTTTCAAAGAAAGAATTAAAAAGAAGAGAAAAAGCTAGAAAAAGTTTTGATAATCCTGTAGTGATTAGAACTCAAGAAGAAGCTGAAAAGATTGAAAAGTCAAAAGCTTCAGAGACAAAAACTTGGAAATTTATTGCTGAAAACGTTCGTGATTATGCTTTTGCTACATCAAGAAAATTTATATATGATGCAATGGCTGTAGACATTAATGGTAAAACAGTGATGGCAGAGTCATTATATTCTAAAGAAGCAAACCCGTTATATGGAGACCATTCTACAAGAGCTGCAGCACAAACATTAAAAACATATTCTAAATATACCTTTGACTATCCTTACCACAAAGCAATTTCTGTAGATGGACAAATGGGAATGGAATATCCACAGATTTGTTTTAATCCTGGAAGACCGGATTTACCAGATGGTGGCTACTCAGATAGAGTGAAATATAGAATGATAAAAGTTACCATTCATGAAGTGGGACATAATTTCTTCCCTATGATTGTTAATTCAGATGAGAGACAATGGACATGGATGGATGAAGGATTAAATTCATACATGGAAATGTTAGCAGAATTAGATTATGACAAAGATTTTCCTATAGTAAGAGGGTATCCTAAAAATATTGTAAAATACATGTCTGGAGATCAATCTAGAATTGCACCAATTATGTCTAAAGGAGACAATGTATATAGTTTTGGTGCTAATGCTTATGGAAAACCTGCAACTGCATTGTGGATTTTAAGAGAAACAATTATGGGTAAAGAGTTGTTTGATCACGCTTTTAGAACATATTCTCAAAGATGGATGTTTAAACACCCATCGCCTGCAGATTTCTTTAGAACTATGGAAGACGCTTCTGGTATAGACTTAGATTGGTTTTGGAGAGGTTGGTTCTATACTACAGATGTAACTGATATAGGTGTAAAAGGTGTAAAAAAGTTCACAACTAAAGAACAAGGTAATACAGTAGAATTTGTAGAAGATTCTTCAGCAGGTTTAGGCTTTGCTAATACTAACGATAAATATCATTATGAAATTACTTACGAAAAACCAGGAGGTTTAGTAATGCCTATTATTGTTGAATTTACTTACAAAGATGGTTCTAAAGAAAAAAAGACATATCCTGCTCAGATTTGGAGATATAATGATAAAGAAGTAACCAAAGTATTTACTTCTTCTAAACAAATAGAGCGTATTGTCATAGATCCTGATTTAGAAACTGCAGATGTAGATACTTCTAACAATTCATTCCCAAGAGAAACATCAAATAAATTCGATAAGTTTAAACAGAAAATGAAAGGATAATTTTAAAAAATTTAAAAAATTAAAGTAAAAGAGCAATATGAATACATATTACTCTTTGTTCATATAAAGGTTTGTTAAATTTATTAACAATATAACTCTATTCTTTTTTTAATTCTTAATTTTATTGTTACTTAAATTCAAACAAATACAAATGAAAAAAATTTATTTATTCGTTTTTTCTTTATTTTTTGTTGCAACATCAAGTATTGCTCAAGAACAGAAAGAAAAGAAAAAAACACAACTGGGTCATACTGATCAAAACAAATTTAGACAACTAAAAGATGTTTTAGCAACTCCTAATGATCAACATACGGCTTCAGGTGCACCAGGCCATCAGTATTCACAGCAAAAGGTTGACTATGTAATGGATATTCGTTTAGATGAAGCGAATAACAAAATATATGGTAGTGAAGATATTACATATTATAACAACTCTAAAGATAACTTATCTTATTTGTGGGTTCAGTTAGATCAAAACATGAGAGCAGATGACTCTCAAACTTCATTAGCAAAATCAAATTCAGCTGCTGCATTTATATCTACAGATAACTTTAAATCTGAATATATGGGTGAAGGAAAAGGATTTGGATTTAACATTGAGAGTGTTACAACAAATGGAAAACCATTATCTCATTTTATAAATAGAACAATGATGCGTATTAATCTTCCTAAAGCATTAGCTCCAGGAAAAAGTTTTGACTTTAGCATCATATGGAATTATAAAATTAACGATATCAATAAAGATGGTGGTCGTTCAGGGTTAGAATCTTTTAAAGATGGTAATAACAATTATACTATTGCACAGTTTTTTCCTAGACTAGCCGTTTACAATAATGTAGAAGGTTGGCAAAATATGCAGTTCTGGGGTAGATCTGAGTTTGCTTTAGAATTTGGAGATTACGAAGTAAATTTAACAGTACCTGCAGATCATATTGTTGAAGCTACTGGTAGTTTACAAAACGAAAAAGATGTGTTAACTAGAACACAACGTAAACGTTACGAACAAGCAAGAAAAAGTTTTGACAACCCTGTTGTTATTGTTACACAAGAAGAGGCCGAAAAAAATGAAAAAGGAAGAGCTACAGGAACAAAAACTTGGAAATTTAAAGCTCAAAGAGTAAGAGATTTCGCTTTTGCAACTTCTAGAAAATATATTTGGGATGCAATGGCAGTGAATATTAATGGTAAAACTGTTATTGCAACTTCTTTATATCCAAAAGAAGGGAACCCTCTATGGGAAGAGCATTCAACAAGAGCAGTAGCTACAACGTTAGTTGAGTATTCAAAATTAACATTCGATTACCCTTATCCAAAAGCAGTGTCTGTTCATTCAGAAAGACAAGGAATGGAATATCCTATGATTTGTTTTAATTTTGGGCGTCCAAATCCTGATGGAACGTATTCAGATAGAACCAAAAAAGGAATGATTGGAGTTATTGTTCATGAAGTTGGTCATAATTTCTTTCCAATGATTGTAAATTCTGACGAAAGACAATGGACATGGATGGATGAAGGTTTAAACTCTTTTGTAGAAATTTTAGCAGAAGACGTTTATGATGCCGAGTTATTTGCCTCTAACCCTGCAAAAGATATTACAAGATATATGGGTGGAGATCAATCTAACATCTCTCCTATTATGTCTCAAGGAGATTATGTAAAACAATTTGGACCAAATGCATACTCAAAACCAGCGGCTGGTTTATACATGCTACGTAAAACGATTATGGGACCAGAATTGTTTGACCATGCTTTTAGAACGTATTCACAAAGATGGATGTTTAAACACCCAACACCTGAAGATTTTTTTAGATCTATGGAAGATGCATCAGGGATGGATTTAGATTGGTTTTGGAGAGGTTGGTTTTACACAACTGATGTAACAGATATAGGTATTAAAGAAGTAAAGCCTTTATACCTTACAGATAAGCCAAATGCTAGATTAGCTAAACTTAAAGAACAGTACAAACAATACTTTGATAGTTTAGGAGACCTTGTTTATATTACAGACAAAAAAGAAGATGCAAACCCTAATGCAATGGATAATTATGCTAATGGTAAAGAAGTACCTTCATATATATACTCTGTAGAATTTGAAAAACCTGGAGGTTTAGTTATACCACTAATAGTAGAGTTAACCTATGCAGATGGAAGCACAAAAAGAGAAACATTTCCTGCTCAGATTTGGATGAAAGACGACAATACTGTTAAAAGAGTATTCTCTTCTACACAGGAAATTAAAAGTATTAAAGTAGATCCTGACATGGAAACTGCTGATGTAGATACTTCTAATAACAGTTGGCCAAAACCAGAAACTGATAAGTTTGATCAGTTTAAAAATAAAATTAAAAGTTAAATTCTTTTACTATTGTTTAAAAAAGCCTCGCATTTGCGAGGCTTTTTTAAACATACTAACCCTTAACCATCAGGGAGGTTTACCTCAAAATCTTCATTGTCTTGGAAAAAATCCTCATCATCTGCATATTCTTCCATGGCCTCTTGTAACTTAATGCTTATTTTAATAAGATAATTGGTTGTTAATGTTTTTACTTCTATAGCTTTAACCGTTTCTCCTTTAGCATTTTTAAAAGAAATAATATCTTCATAGTCATAACCTCCAGGGTATTTATCAATTAATAAATCCAATAGCTCCTTAGTTAGTTTTTCATAGGCAACAATTACTCTTTTCATAAGCTCTACATTTCTAATAAATAAGCAAATATTAAAGGAGCTACAATGGTAGCATCACTCTCTATAATATATTTTGGAGTATTTATATCTAATTTACCCCAAGTAATTTTTTCGTTAGGAACGGCTCCAGAATATGATCCATAACTCGTTGTTGAATCTGAAATTTGACAAAAATAACTCCAGAAAGGAGTATCAATTCTGTCCATATCTTGATATAACATAGGAACAACACAAATTGGGAAATCTCCTGCAATACCACCTCCAATTTGAAAAAAACCAATTCCGTTTTTAGAATTATTTGTATACCAATCAGATAAAAAAGTCATGTATTCTATTCCTGATTTTATAGTGCTAGCAGCTAACTCTCCTTTTAACACGTAAGAAGCAAATATATTTCCCATGGTAGAGTCTTCCCAACCTGGAACAACCATTGGTAATTTTTTTTCTGCTGCTGCATACATCCAGGAATCTTTAATATCAATTTCATAATATTGTTCTAAAACTCCTGATAACAACAATTTGTACATATATTCGTGAGGTAAATAGCGTTTACCACTAGCTTCTGCATCTTTCCAAATTTTCACAATATGTTCTTGAATTCTTCTAAAAGCTTCTTCCTCTGGTATACAAGTATCTGTAACCCTATTTAAACCTTTTTCTAATAAATCCCACTCATCTTGAGGCGTTAAATCTCTATAGTTTGGTACACGTTTGTAATGAGAATGCGCAACTAAATTCATAATATCTTCTTCTAAATTTGCACCTGTACAAGAAATAATGTGCACTTTATCTTTACGAATCATTTCTGCAAAAATTTTACCTAATTCTGCTGTACTCATAGCTCCTGCTAAAGAAACTAGCATTTTAGAACCTTTATTTAATTGTGTTTCATATCCTTTTGCTGCATCTACCAAAGAAGCCGCGTTAAAGTGTAAAAAGTATTTTTCTATAAAATTTGTAATCGGTTTTTTCATTGTTTTATTTTGTTTGATACAAGTTTCTAAATTGTTTTCGATACAATTTTTCGAAAATGAAAAATCATTCGAACTGAAATTTTGAATAATTTTGTTTAGAAACTATGTATGTTTTTTAATTATTTTTAATGTTTTTTAACTTCGAAGATATCCTTTCTTCTATCTTTTAAATTACGTACACTTCCAAATTGATTTAAATCTTTTAAAAGATCTAAATCTACATCAGCAATTAAAATCATTTCTGTATTTGCAGTCGCTTCTGCTTTAATTCCGTTTGCAGGAAAAGAGAAATCACAAGGAGTAAATACCATAGATTGTGCATACTGAATGTCCATATTATTTACCTTTGGTAAATTACCAACACTTCCAGCAATAGCAACATAACACTCGTTTTCAATTGCTCTTGCTTGTGCACAATTTCTTACTCTAGAATATCCATTTTGTGTATCTGTTAAAAAAGGAATAAACAAAATATCCATACCTTCTTCTGCTAAAATTCTACTGAGTTCTGGAAACTCAGAATCATAACAAATTAACACACCTATTTTCCCACAATCTGTATCAAAAGTTTTTAGCTCGTTTCCACCTTGCATTCCCCAAACTTTTGCTTCATTTGGAGTAACATGTAATTTTTCATAGCGTTCTGTAGTACCATCTCTTTTACAGATATAACCAACATTATACAGCAGACTGTTTTTCATTTCTGGCATACTTCCAGTAATCACATTAATGTTGTATGAAATTGCCAATTCAGAAAACTTTTGAACAATTATTGGGGTATATTTTGCTAATTCTCTAATTGCCTCTGATTCTGTCAAATGATTATTATCTGCCATTAAAGGGGCATTAAAAAACTCTGGAAACAATGCAAAGTCTGATCTGTAAGCGGCTACTGCATCAACAAAATATTCAGCTTGTTGCATCAACTCCTCGAGATCTTTGTATAATCGCATTTGCCATTGAATCAATCCTAAACGAACTACTTTTTTCTTAGTTGCTACCTTTGTTGATTTTTTTTGATAATAAATATTATCCCATTCTAATAAAACTGCAAATTCTCCAGAATTCTCATCACCTTCTAAATATCTTTTTAAAATTTTTGAAGGATGAAAATCATTAGAAATTTGAAAGTTTAAAACAGGATCGTGAATTTCTTTGCGTTTTACTTTTTCTATGTATTCTTTTGGTGATAAAATTGCAGCATATTTATGATAATTAGGAATTCTACCACCAAATGCAATACCTCTTAAGTTTTGCTTTTCTGCCAATTCTTTTCTATAGTCATACAACCTTCTACCTAAACGTAAACCTCTGTATTCCTGTTTTATAAATACATCTATTCCGTATAAAACATTTCCATTTTCATTATGCGTATCAAATGTGTAATTGTTTGTAATATCTTTATAAGTATGCTGATCATCAAAATTATCATAATCTAATTTTATAGACAAAGCACAGCCAGCCAACTCTCCATTTATCTTAATAATAACCTGACCTTCAGGGAATTTTTTGATTAATGTTATGATCTGGTTTTCTTTCCAATAGTCATCAGGCATACTCGAATATGCCTGAACCATTGCTACTTTTAAAGCTTTATAATCATTTAAAGTTAAAAATTGTAACTCAATATTTTCTATTTTTTGGATCATTTTAAAAACTAGAAATCGTTATCATCATTTTTAAACTTAGATAATTTGTTAAACGGATTATCATCAACATTATCATCTCCATTATCATAAGTATCTTCTTTAGAAGAAAACTTATAGCTCAACATTTTATAAAATAATTTTGCTGCTAAAAAGTCTGAAGATTTTTCGTTTTCATTAGGACAAAGTTCTACCATATCAAAGCCTACCACATTACGTTGGTCAAAAACAGATTTTAAGAATTCTAAAGTTTCGTAATAAAACAAGCCTCCAGGCTCTGGAGTTCCTGTTGATGGCATAATTGAAGGATCTAGAGCATCTAAATCAAACGTAATAAAAACATTTTCTGTAAGCTGGTCTATTACATCATCCATCCAATCTTCATTCACACTCATTTCATGTGCAAAAAACACTTTATCAGGATTCATATTTCTTTTCTCAGAAATATCCATACTTCTAATACCAACCTGTAATAAATTCGTAGTATTATTTGCTTCGTAAACTGCACAGGCGTGGTTGTATGCAGAACCTTCGTATTCTTTTCTTAAATCTGCGTGTGCATCTATATGCAATACAGATAAATTATTAAAACACTCATTAAAAGCTCTAATTGTACCAATTGAAATTGAATGCTCACCTCCAAAAACAGTGACAAATTTATTTCTGTTGATGTACTTTTTTGTTACATTGTGCACAACATCTACCATTGCTTCTGCCGAAGAATTTTCTATAATAGCATCTGCTAAGTAGACACCTTCCTTATAAACTTCAGAATCAGTTTCTATGTCATATAATTCCATATTTTCTGCTGCATCTAAAAAAGCCTGAGGGCCTTTGTCTGCTCCTTTTTGCCAAGTACTTGTTCCATCATAAGGAACAGGAATTACTACAATTTTAGATGTTGACAGGTTTCCAAACTCTTGTGGAATTCCTGCAAATGTTTTACTCGTATTCATTTTTTATTTTTGAAGTTTTATACAACTTCTTTAGTCATTAATTCTTTTGATTCAATTTTACTTTCAGTGGTATTACCATACCCTAAAATTGAAAGTAATTCACTACTTTTTTGCTGTTCTGCAAAAACCGTAATTTTAAATTGTCCATTAGTATCTTTATCAATAATTAAATGTTTTGGATGTGGAATTAGACAATGTTGTAAACCTCCAAATCCGCCAATTGACTCTTGATAAGCTCCTATATTAAAAAAACCAATATAAAGTGGGTTGTCTTTTTCATAAATGGGTAAATATATACCATTGATGTGCTGTTCAGAATTGTAATAATCATCACTATCACAAGTTAGACCTCCTAATAATACACGCTCATATTTATGATTCCATTTATTAATGGGCAGCATAATAAAACGTTTGTTTATTGCCCAAGAATCTGGTAAAGTGGTAATAAAAGAAGAATTAATCATATTCCAGCGCTCTCTATCGTTTTGCTTTTTTTGATATAAAATTTCATAAATAGCAGCTCCAGATTCACCTACTGTAAAACTTCCAAATTCTGTAAATATATGTGGGACATCTACACCAGCTTCTCGGCAAACTTGATTTATTTGATTAATAATTTCATCAATCATATATTCATAATCATAATCAAAACCTAAGGAGTTTTTTATAGGAAATCCACCTCCAATATTTAAGCTATCTAGGGTTGGGCATTTTCGTTTTAGATTAATGTAGACATTTAAACATTTCATTAGCTCATTCCAATAATATGCATTGTCTTTAATTCCTGTATTTATAAAGAAATGAAGCATTTTTAAATCAACTTGTTTATTTACTGCAATCTCTTTTTCATAAAAAGGAACAATATTTTTGTAGCCTACTCCTAATCTAGAAGTGTAAAATTCAAATTTAGGTTCTTCTTCAGATGCAATTCGAATACCAACATTAAATTTCTTTGATGTTTTTTTAGTTAGTAAATTTAATTCTTCATAATTGTCAATGACTGGGATACAATTCTTATGGCCTGAATTTATAAGTTCTGTAATATTTTTTATATACTGATCTCTCTTAAAACCATTACAAATAATATAAGTAGTATCTTTTATTTTACCTTCTAATTTAAGTTTATTTACAATATCAATATCAAATGCAGAAGAGGTTTCAATATGAATTTCATTTTTTAATGCTTCATATAATATGTGTTTAAAATGGGCGCTTTTGGTACAATAACTATAATAATACTTTCCTTTATAGTTGTGTTTTTTTATGCTATTATTAAACCAACCTTTTGCTTTTTGGATATTTTCTGAAATTTTAGGCAAATAGGTAAACTTTAGAGGAGCACCATATTTTTCTGCTAATTCCATTAAGTTAATCCCATGCCAAAAAAGCTTGTGGTTAATTGTTTTGAATTCTTCTTGAGGAAAATCGAAGGTTTGTTCGATTAAGTCTTTATATTTAGTGTTCACTTTTTTTATTTAAAATTAATATAAGGGGATATTTACCTGTTTTTAAAATCGTTAAGATTTAAAACAAGTAAAGCATTTTAAAAAAAGTAAAAATCACTGTAATATTTGTAAGTAAACTACGTGTAGCTTTGAAATAAGCAGTAAAATGGTAATGAAAGTAAGCGGAGAAACCTTAATTTTTTCGTTGCATTTCCAAAATGCATCAAGACTATTTATCATCTCCTGTAAATAATCTTTGCCGAAATAAGTTAAACGTAACATTTGACTATTAAAAGCAAATCAAATTTATATTATTTTTTAATACAAAAAACAAATTAAAAAAATATTTTCAAAAAAAAGAGCAGTGATATGTAACTGCTCTTTTTTTTATTCTTCTATTGGTGGATGACCAAATATTTTTTCATAATCTTTATCAAAATTTTCTCTTAAATAGGAATTCAATTTTTTCCTGTAATCATCTTTTAACCAGGTTACAAAGTTATGTGTACTTTTAGAAATACATTTTGCATACCTATTTATTCTGTCATCTATCTCCTCTCCTAGCATTTTTGCTAAAATTAAAGCGTCAAAGACATCCTCGCTATTTTCAATACACATTCTAGCATGATGAACTATCGATTTCTCTAAAACTCTTTTCGAAGATTCTCCTGCACGAATAGTATCAATATACACAGCTTTCATATCAAAATAGGTGTCTTTAGAATTTGTAAATTCTTTCTTAACATCAGCTGGTAACTCGTATCTAAAGGTACTCTCTATCTCTTCATCAGAAAGAATTGCATTTAGGTAATAGTCTGGCGCTCTAAACATTTTTTGCCAATCTAAATCAGCACCCCAAGGTCCAAATCTATAAAAATTGTTTCCTAAATCTACAACATCAAAAGTGCTCTTGTTACCAAAGATACGTGAACCACGACCAATCATTTGGTAGTATAATGTTAATGACTTTGTTGCTCTATTAAGTATTATAGCCTCTATGCTCGGTTCATCAAAACCAGTTGTTAAAATACTTACAGAAGTTATAATTGCATTAGGAGTTTTATGAAACCATCTCAAAATTAGTTCACGTTCTTTCTTTGTATTTGTATTGTCTAAGTGAGCAATAGGATAACCAGCCTTTTTAAAAGCATGAAATACTTGAATAGAAGTGTTGATACCATTATTAAAAATAAGCGTTTTTTTGCCCTTTGCAGTTTCTTCGTAAGCAGAAACTAATTTAGAAAGCATGCCTGTATTAGTATATAAATCTTCAGAAGATTTCACAGTATAATCTCCATTAGCACCAACCTCTAAAGAAGTTAAACCTACATTGTAAGAGTACATATTAGCCTTGGCTAAATAACCACTATCTATTAAATCTTGTATAGATTCACCAACAAATAATTCTTGATAATTCTCATACATTGGTAATTTAATGTTAGAACTAAGTGGTGTTGCAGTTACTCCTAAAATAAACGATTCACTAAAAAACTTAAATATTTTTGTAAATGAATTATAATGCGCCTCATCTACAATTACCAAACCAATATCAGAAATATCTAATTTCTCATCATTTAATCGGTTTTTAAGTGTTTCTACCATAGCTACAAAACACTCAAACTCATGCTGATCATCTAGCTTTGCAGTAGAATTTATTATTTTATTTCTTACACCAAACTCCTTTAACATTTTAGAAGTTTGTTTGCTTAATTCTATTCTGTGAGTTAAAACTAAAACTTTCTTTTTAAACGTTTTTATATAACGTCTTACAATTTCAGAAAAAATAACAGTTTTACCACCTCCAGTTGGTAGTTGATATAATAAATGATAATCTTTTGGTGCAGTCTCAAATCGTTGAAAGATTTCATGCAATGCATCTTTTTGATAACCATATAATTCCTTACCCACTTTCTTATTTGAAGTACTGTTTTCTGCCAAAAGTTTAAAAATTTAGGATACAAAAGTAAGACTTAATTAAGGTTTAATGCAAGTTTAACTATACAAATCTTGCAAGATCTATTAAAGTAATATCATTGTGAGACGTATTAAATACAGAAAACCCATTTTTCACAACTATTACTTGTGGCGATTGATGAGTTACTTCAAATGTTTCTGCTATTTCGTTAGAGATATCTCTATAATTTAATAGATCTAGATAATAAACTTTTAAATTTTGGTGTTCCTCTTTAAAAAGATTTTCAAATTGCTTAATAACAACCTTACTAATTCCACATCGTGTAGAATGTTTGAATAAAAACACCGATGCTTTAATAGAAAATTGTTTTATCTCTTCTAACTGAGAAGAGCTTGTTAAAGGAATCCACTGAATGTTGTTTTTAGTTTCTTTTTCTGAACCTTCTTTAGAATTTCCAAATATTGTATTGAATATACCCATTGTATTTTAATTTTTAATAAATACAAATATACAAACTTTAAACAGTCATAAAGTCATAAACAGTAAGGGTTTTAAGACAAAATGACGCTATTAGGAAAAATGATATGAATGGTATTAAAATTGCTTATTTAAAAATATAGCACAAAATAGATTAAAATGAATTTTAATAACTATACAACAAAATCACAAGAGACCATTCAAATGGCGCAACAAATTGCGAAAGGATTTAGTCATAATCAAATAGAAAACGAACATATTTTTAAAGCTTTAATTCAAGTTGATGAAAATGTTTTACCTTTTTTGTTTAAGAAATTAAACATTAATCTAGATTTGATAACCCAAATTTTAGACAAGCAATTAGAAAGTTTACCAAAAGTTTCTGGTGCTGAGTTAATGTTATCTAGAGAAACTGGAACAAGTTTAAATGAAGCATCTATTATTGCCAAAAGCATGAAAGATGATTATGTGTCTATAGAACATTTAATTCTTGCCATTTTTAAATCTAAAAGTAAAATTGCTCAGATTTTAAAAGATCAAGGAGTTACTGAGAAGGATTTAAAAGCTACAATAGAAGAATTAAGAAAAGGAGAACATGTTACTTCACAAAACCAAGAAGAAACCTATAACTCTCTTAACAAGTTTGCAAAAAATTTAAATCAGCTTGCGCAAGAAAACAAGCTAGACCCTGTAATAGGTAGAGATGAGGAAATTAGAAGATTACTTCAAATTTTATCACGTAGAACAAAAAACAATCCAATTTTAGTTGGTGAACCTGGTACAGGTAAAACTGCAATTGCAGAAGGTTTAGCTCATAGAATTGTAGATGGTGATGTACCAGAAAACCTAAAAGATAAATTAATTTTCTCTTTAGATATGGGCGCTTTAATTGCTGGTGCAAAATACAAAGGAGAGTTTGAAGAGCGATTAAAAGCTGTAATTAAAGAAGTAACAACTTCTGATGGAGACATCGTTTTATTTATTGATGAAATTCACACTCTAATTGGTGCTGGAGGTGGACAAGGAGCAATGGATGCTGCCAATATTTTAAAACCAGCTTTAGCTCGAGGAGAATTGCGTGCAATTGGAGCTACTACCCTAGATGAATATCAAAAATATTTTGAAAAAGACAAGGCTTTAGAACGTAGATTTCAAAAAGTACAGGTAAATGAGCCAGATACAGAAAGTGCCATTTCTATACTTAGAGGAATTAAAGAAAAGTATGAAACACATCATAAAGTTCGTATTAAAGATGAAGCAATTATTGGTGCTGTAGAATTATCTCAAAGATATATTACCAATCGATTTTTACCAGATAAAGCTATTGATTTAATGGATGAAGCTGCTTCTAAATTACGTATGGAAATAAACTCTAAACCAGAAGAATTAGATGTTTTAGACAGAAAAGTAATGCAGTTAGAGATTGAAATTGAAGCTATCAAACGTGAAAAAGATGAAATTAAACTAAAATCTTTAAGATCTGACTTGGCTAACTTAAAAGAGGAACGTAATGAAATAAATGCAAAATGGAAATCTGAAAAAGAGGTTGTAGATAATATTCAGAATACCAAAGCAGCTATTGAAGATTTTAAATCTGAAGCAGAAAAAGCAGAACGTGAAGGAGATTATGGTAAAGTTGCTGAAATTAGATATGGCAAAATTAAAAATGCTCAAGAAGATTTAGAGTCTTATCAAAAGGTTTTACATGAAAATCAGAACGAAAAATCTTTAATTAAAGAAGAAGTTACTTTAGACGATATAGCAGAAGTTGTAGCAAAATGGACAGGAATTCCAGTAACTAAAATGATACAATCTGAGCGTGAAAAGTTGCTAAAACTAGAAGATCAATTACATAAAAGAGTTGTAGGTCAAGAAGAAGCAATTGTAGCAATTTCTGATGCTGTTAGAAGATCTAAAGCAGGGTTACAAAACCCTAACAAACCAATTGGTAGTTTCTTATTTTTAGGCACTACAGGTGTTGGTAAAACAGAATTAGCAAAAGCATTAGCTGAATATTTATTTGATGATGAAAATGCCATGACAAGAATTGATATGAGTGAGTATCAAGAACGTCATTCTGTAAGTAGATTAGTAGGTGCTCCTCCAGGTTATGTGGGTTATGATGAAGGAGGACAATTAACGGAAGCTGTTAGAAGAAAACCTTATTCTGTAGTACTCTTAGATGAAATTGAAAAAGCACATCCAGATACGTTTAATGTACTCTTACAAGTTTTAGATGAAGGTAGATTAACAGACAATAAAGGACGAGTTGCAGACTTTAAAAATGCAATTATAATCATGACATCAAATATGGGAAGCCGTATTATTCAAGAAAAATTCTCTGATCCTAAAGCAGATTTAGATGCTGTTACAGAATTGGCAAAAATTGAAGTTTTAGGTTTGTTAAAAAAATCTGTTAGACCAGAGTTTTTAAATAGAATAGATGATGTTATTATGTTTACCCCTTTAAAAAAGTCAGATATTTTTGAAATTGTTAAATTACAAATAGCACAATTAAAAAAAATGATTGGCAAACAAGAAATCACATTAGATGCTACAGATGAGGCTATAACTCACCTTTCAAAAAAAGGATATCAACCTGAATTTGGTGCAAGACCTGTAAAAAGAGTAATTCAGAAAGAAGTACTAAATCAACTTTCTAAAGAAATACTTTCAGGTAAAATTACCACTGATAGTATTATTTTGTTAGATGCTTTTGATAATAAGTTAGTTTTTAGAAATCAATCTGATTTAGTGGAGAACTAAGCTATTAAATGGTTAAATTACAAAAAGTGATGTTTAAAAAACATCACTTTCCTTTTTTAATTATATTCGCATACTAACCTATGTATTATGAAGAAATTTTTTCTGCTTTTTGTATTTACTTTTACTTTGTTAATAAGCTGTACAGCAAATGAAACAACCACTTACTACCTAATTCGTCATTCAGAAAAAGATAGAACAAATCCTAGAGATAGAAATCCTAATTTAAATATTGAAGGAGAAAAAAGAGCTCAAAATTGGGCAGAATATTTTAAAGACACTCAAATTGATGCAGTATATTCTACCAACTATAATAGAACCATACAAACAGCTACACCAACTGCTTTTAGTAATAATTTAAAGGTAGCTATTTATAACCCTAACAATATGTATGATTCTGTTTTTCAGAAAAACACTAAAGGAAAATCGGTTCTAGTAGTGGGGCATAGTAATACTACACCAGTCTTTGCTAATAAGATTTTAGATGAAGATAAATACGTAAATATGGCCGATGATGACAATGCTACACTATTTATCATTACTATTAAAGGAGATGAAATAAGTAGTAAAACTAAAAAAGTAAACTAATTTCAATTAAAATCAACTTCTATATCTTCTAATATTATTTCAGAAACCTTTTCTAATTTACTGTTTTCAAAAGATGTATCTAAATTAATTAATTCGGTTTTTTTAGTAATAGGTTTATAATTATAGTAATCTACAAAACGAATTCCTTTTACGAAGCATTGTTCTTTTAAAGTGCGGAATCTTTTTCCTCCACCATTAGTTTCATAAGCATAAGCTAAATAATCGATTAGAAACGTTTCTTGATTAACCCAATAAATAAAAATATCATTAAAATCTTCTCCTCCTCCATTTTCATCAAAAGTAATTTCTATTTTATAATAGGGAACTCCATTTACAGTATTTGAAGGCAATAACTTTTTACGAACAGCTTTATCATTTAATCCAAAAGGTAAAACCGAAAAATAATGAACAGAGTTAATAGAGTTACTGTAATTAGTAATCATTGAATCTACAACCTTAGTTGGTTTTTTGTTGATAAACCTTTGGTAGCTGGTATTTGAAATAAATTCATCTATAAAAAAAGAATCTTTTTTAAAAGTTCTAAACAATTTAAAAAGTCCATTTTTTCGAATTGCTTTATATTTTTTATCTCTAAATCGAAATGAAATTTCTGAAATAGTAACTTTATGAGCTCCAGAAGCATAAATACTTTTATCTATAATTTCTTGAGCTGTTAAATTAACTTTATTAGGTTTGCATGAAATAAAAAGAGCTACTACTAGTATGTATATTAAGCGCATTGAATGAGTTTTTATGAAAAAAATGTCGTTACTAAACGTCAAATTTACATTTCTTTCTCTAATCTAATAATGTATCTTTGTATAAAATAAAAGCAGACTTAGAATTGCAGAAAAAAATAAACATACAAAATAAAAAAGCACGTTTCGAATTTGAAATTCTAGACAATTATGTTGCTGGAATTCAATTAACTGGAACAGAAATTAAATCTATAAGACAAAGTCAAGCTAGAATAACAGAGAGTTTTTGCGAATTTAATGAGCGTGGAGAATTGTTTATTGTAAACATGTACATTAAAGAATATATGTATGGCAATCACTTTAACCATAAACCAAAAAGCGAAAGACGTTTACTTCTAAATAAACGAGAACTTAGGAGTCTTAAAAAAGATGTTGAAGCTAAAGGTAATACTATAGTACCTCTTAAACTTTTTATTAACGATAGAGGTTTTGCTAAGTTAGAAATAGCCCTAGCAAAAGGAAAGCAAACGCATGATAAGCGAAATGTTATTAAAGATAGAGATAACAAAAGGGATTTAGCAAGAATAAAGAAAAGCTTCAATGCTTAGAGAAAAATTAAAAAATTATACTATTATTTTAGCTTCTGGGTCTCTTAGAAGGCAGCAATTTTTAAAGGATTTAGATATTGATTTTATTATCAACACAAAACCTGTAGATGAAATTTATCCTATGCATTTGCAAGGTACTGAAATAACAGATTTTTTAGCAGATTTAAAGTCCAAAGCATTTACTGAGTTAGATGAAAAGGATGTATTAATTACTTCAGATACTATTGTTTGGTTAAAAAACAAAGCCTTAGGTAAACCTAAAGATAGAGACGATGCTTTTAACATGTTGCAAAGCCTTTCTAACAAAACACATGAAGTAATAACTTCTATTAGCATAAAAACAAAACACACTCAAAAAATTATAAACGATACAACCTTAGTAAGCTTTAAAAAATTGACTAACGAGGAAATTAATTATTACATAGATACCTACAAACCTTATGACAAAGCTGGTGCTTACGGAATTCAAGAATGGATAGGTTTTATAGGTATCGATACTATAGAAGGTAGCTATTATAATGTGGCAGGTTTTCCTGTTCATAAGCTATATGATGAGTTATTGCGATTGTAAGCAGTAACTTCCTCACAAACTGTTAAAAAGTCTTCTTTCTTATCTTAAAAATAACAACTATAAAGAAAAATAAAAGTTTATTTTTACCAAAATTTTTACAACAATATATTTATAATGAAAAAATATACATACACAGAAAAAAAAGATACACGTTCAGGCTTTGGTGACGGTTTAACTGAATTAGGAAGAACTAATCCAAACGTAGTTGCTTTATGTGCAGATTTAATTGGTTCTTTAAAAATGGATCAGTTTATAAAAGAAAATCCAGAACGTTTTTTTCAAGTAGGTATTGCAGAAGCAAACATGATTGGTATTGCTGCTGGTTTGACAATTGGTGGTAAAATACCTTTTACAGGTACTTTTGCTAACTTTTCTACTGGTAGAGTTTATGATCAAATAAGACAATCTGTTGCTTATTCTGGTAAAAACGTAAAAGTATGTGCATCTCATGCAGGTGTTACCTTAGGTGAAGATGGAGCTACACACCAAATATTAGAAGACATTGGTTTAATGAAGATGTTACCAGGAATGACAGTGATCAACCCTTGTGATTATAACCAAACAAAAGCAGCAACTTTAGCCATTGCAGATTTTGAAGGGCCAGTTTATTTACGTTTTGGACGTCCAAAAGTTCCGGTATTTATGCCTGAAGATGCTAAGTTTGAAATTGGTAAAGGTATTCAGTTAACAGAAGGTACAGATGTTACTATAGTTGCTACTGGACATTTAGTTTGGGAATCTTTACAAGCAGCAGAACAATTAGAAGCAGAAGGTATTTCTGCAGAAGTAATAAACATTCATACTATCAAACCCTTAGATGAAGATATTATTTTAAAATCTGTTGCAAAGACAAGGTGTATAGTAACTGCAGAAGAACATAATAAATTAGGAGGTTTAGGTGAAAGTGTTGCAAGAACACTAGCCTTAAAAACTCCTACTCCACAAGAATTTGTAGCAACAAATGATACTTTTGGAGAATCTGGAACACCTGCCCAATTAATGGCTAAATATGGGTTAGACTCAAATGCCGTTATAAAAGCAGTTAAAAAAGTAATTTCTAGAAAGTAATTTCGTTATATTTAAGGAAGTTTAATTAATAAAAATGATATGAAGAAAGTAATTTTAGTAGTGTTTTTGGCCTTAGGATTAAGTCAAGTTTCAAATGCACAAATCGATTTTGGTATTAAGGCTGGTATCAATTACAACAATAATGGAGAAGATGCTTTTAAAGATGCTACAAATAATATTGCAGAAGGTGCTAGTGCAAAAACAGGATACCATGCAGGAATTTGGTTTAGAGGTAAATTACCAATTTTAGGTTTATACTTAAGACCAGAAATCATCTATACAGAAGTGAAGTCTGAGTTTGAAGTCTTAGCAGAAGACTATAATTTTAAAAAATTAGATGTTCCTGTTTTAGTAGGTAAAAAAATATTAGGATTTGCACACGTATTTGCAGGTCCTTCTTTCCAGTATATTTTAGAAGACAAAATAGATTTTAGTAGTTTTTCTACAGATGAATTTGATAAATTTACATTAGGCTTGCAATTTGGTGCTGGTGTGGAGTTTGATAATATTGGAATAGATGTTCGTTGGGAAAGAGGCTTATCTGCTTCTGAAGCAAGATTTACAAACAACACAAATATTACTGTTGATAATAGAACAAATCAAATTATTTTTGGAGTTTCTCTAAAGTTCTAAGAAGACACAAAATATTACAAAAAAAGGAAGCAAAGTATTACTTCCTCTTTTTTTTAACTTAAAATCTGAGCTGTATGCTCCTTAGTTTTTACCTTAGAAATAACTTCTTCTATTAACCCATTTTCATCGATAATAAAGGTAGTTCTATGAATACCATCGTACTCTTTACCCATAAACTTTTTAGGCCCCCAAACACCAAAGGCATTAATTACAGTTTTATCTTCATCAGCTAATAATGGGAATTTTAATTCATTTTTATTAATGAAATTTTGTTGTCTTTTTGCAGAATCTGCACTCACTCCTAAAACATCATACCCTTTGCTTAGAAAAATCTGATAATTATCACTTAAATTACAAGCTTCTGCAGTACAACCAGGTGTACTTGCTTTAGGGTAAAAAAATAGTACTAATTTTTTACCTGAGTAATCAGACAACTTAATCGTATTTCCTTTTTGATCTTTGGCTTCGAAATGTGGAGCTGTATCCCCTACTTTTAATGATGTCATTTTTTTGATTTTAAATTAACAATATGTGAAGTTATAAAGTAAAATTGATTCTAAAAACTTTTTACATTACAACTTGTAAATCTTTAGAAACTTTTAACTTTACTTTTTTAAAAATATTTTATGACAAAGTCAGAAAAAGTAAATTTTGTAATTAAAACGTTACAAGATTTTTACCCTAAGATACCTATTCCATTAGATCATTCCGATCCGTATACACTATTAATTGCTGTATTATTATCTGCTCAATGCACAGACGTAAGAGTAAATCAAATAACACCTTTACTTTTTGCGAAAGCCAATAACCCGTTTGATATGGTTAAAATGTCTGTTGCTGAGATTAAAGAAATTATTCGTCCATGTGGATTATCTCCAATGAAATCAAAAGGAATTTATGGGCTTTCTAAAATACTAATCGAAAAATATAATGGTCAAGTTCCTGAGTCTTTTGAAGCTTTAGAGGAACTACCTGCTGTAGGACATAAAACAGCTAGTGTAGTTATGAGTCAGGCATTTGGAGTGCCAGCATTTCCAGTAGATACTCATATACATCGTTTAATGTATAGATGGAATTTAACCAATGGAAAAAATGTAAATCAAACAGAAAAAGACGCTAAACGCTTATTTCCAAAAGAAAACTGGAACGATTTACACTTACAGATTATTTGGTATGGTAGAGAATACTCTCCTGCACGTGGATGGAATTTAGACAACGATATTATAACAAAAACAATTGGTCGGAAATCAGTTTTAAACGAATATTATAAGAATAAAAAATAGGCACTAACTGTCACATTTGTCTAATAAGATAATAAATAAGAGTTTCTTAATATACAGGGAGCTCCATTAAAAAAAGCTTCAACAATGTTGAAGCTTTTCCACTCTTAATTCAAATTAAATTCAATGAAATTTTTTGATTTGGTTTTTATAATTGCTAGCGATTTGGAAAAATTAATCAAAAATTGAACTGTTTCTTTTTTAGGTTGCACCTGTATATCAGATGACTTTTTTGAGTAAAGTTGCATCATATAGTCTATTTAGTATCTTGTTTATAAATTAGTAACGATGCATTTTTAAAAATATTGCTAGTTCATTAAAATAATTTTATGTTTTTCTATTAATTTACGCATATTAATTAATGCATAACGCATTCTACCTAACGCAGTATTAATACTTACACCTGTATTTTCACTTATTTCTTTAAAACTCATATCTTTATATATGCGCATTACAAGTACTTCTTTTTGTTCTTCAGGTAGTTCATTAACCAAGTCTTTAACATCAGAAAAAATTTGTTCTTGTATTAGTTGTTTTTCAGCATTTAAACTTCCATCGCCCAAAACCGAAAAAATATCAAATTCATCTGTATTTCTAAAGGCTGGCATTCTGTTAGACTTTCTAAAATAATCTATCACCAAATTATGAGCAATTCGCATAACCCAAGGTAAAAATTTACCCTCTTCATTATATTTACCTTTCTTTAATGTTTTTATAACTTTAATAAAAGTATCTTGAAAAACATCTTCTGTGATGTCTTTATCCTTTACTTTACTATAAATAAAACTAAATAAACGTTGTTGATGTCTATTGATTAAAATGTTTAATGATGCTTCGTGACCTTTAATATACTTAGACACTAGTATACTGTCTGAAATTGTTTGTTTTTGAACCATAATACTACTTTTTTAGATGAACTGAGCAGAACATCTATTTTGTTATAAACAATAATTTTAAAAGTAGTTTTAAACTATAGGCTTCTAATTTTGTGTAAGTTAAAGTGTAAATATAAACTATATTTTTTGTAAACCAAATAATTTCACAAAGACACCCAAAAACTTTTTCTGTTTCATTAAAATTAATGGTATTTTTATAACTTATTATTAAATTAAATGAAGACCGATATTTCCAGTATAAATCCAAAAAAAAACATCATTATTAAGGGTGCTAAACTGCACAATTTAAAAAATATAGATGTTGTTATTCCTAGAAATAAATTAGTTGTTATTACGGGTTTATCTGGGTCTGGTAAATCTTCTTTAGCTTTTGACACATTGTATGCAGAAGGACAAAGAAGGTATGTAGAAAGTTTAAGTTCTTATGCACGTCAGTTTTTAGGTAAATTAGATAAGCCTAAAGTAGATTATATTAAAGGAATTGCACCAGCCATTGCAATAGAGCAAAAAGTAAACTCTACCAATCCAAGATCTACAGTAGGCACATCTACAGAAATATATGATTATATAAAACTTTTATTTGCACGAATTGGTATAACCTACTCTCCTATTTCTAATAAAGAAGTAAAAAAAGATACAGTATCAGACGTCGTAAATTATATAAAAAACATTCCATTAAATACTAAATTGTTATTACTTTCTCCCATTATTATTCATGAAAACAGAGATTTAAAAACAGTATTACAAGTTTTAGAACAACAAGGATATGCTCGTTTAAAATGGAAAAGTAAAGTATATAGAATTGCCGATTTACCTCAAAAAGAATATAAAAATGAGCCTTTATTTTTAGTTGTAGATCGTATAGTAACAAAAGAAGATGAAGATTTTTATAATCGTCTTGCAGACGCCATTCAAACTGCATTTTTTGAAGGTAATGGTATGTGTTTAATTGAAAACTTAGCAAGTGAGACAATTACAGAGTTTAATAACAAGTTTGAGCTAGATGGCATGAGTTTTTTAGAACCTAATACACATCTATTTAGTTTTAACAACCCTTATGGAGCTTGCCCAACTTGCGAAGGTTATGGAAATGTTATTGGTATAGACGAAAATTTAGTAATCCCTAATACTGGTTTATCTATTTTTGACGATGCTATTTTTCCATTTAAAACACCATCATATGTTCATTATAAAGAAGATTTAATTGCGGTAGCATATAAATTTAACATTCCTATACATAAGCCATGGTTTCAACTAACAGATCAACAAAAGGAATTGGTTTGGAATGGTAACAAACACTTTAATGGCATACATTATTTCTTTACTGTTTTAGAAGAAAAAAGTTACAAAATACAAAATCGGGTAATGCTTTCACGTTATCGAGGAAAAACAAAATGCACTACATGTGATGGAAAAAGACTGAGAAAAGAAGCCAATTATGTAAAAATTAATTCTAAAACCATTTCTGATCTAGTGTCTTTACCATTAGACGAATTAGCATTATTTTTTAAAGAATTGCAACTTACCTCCTATCAAGAAAAAGTTGGTAAACGCTTGCTAACTGAAATTAACAACAGATTGCAATTTTTAACAGATGTTGGCCTTTCTTATTTAACCATAAACCGAACTTCGAATACACTTTCTGGCGGTGAAAGTCAAAGAATAAATTTAGCTACCTCTTTAGGAAGTTCTTTAGTAGGCTCTATGTATATTTTAGACGAACCCAGTATTGGTTTACACCCAAAAGATACAGAGCGTTTAATAGGAGTGCTTAAAAATTTAAGAGACCTAGGCAATACTGTAATTGTTGTAGAGCATGATGAAGATATCATGAAAGAAGCAGACTACATCATAGATATTGGTCCGGAGGCAGGCACCTATGGAGGAAACGTAGTTGCCGAAGGTACCTACAAACAGCTTTTAAAATCAAACTCACTTACAGCCAAGTATTTAAATGAGGAATTAAAAATCGAAATTCCAAAAAAACGTAGAACAACAAAACATAAAATACAGATTACAGGCGCAAGAGAACACAACTTACAAAATATAAATGTTACTTTCCCTTTAGAAAGTTTAACGGTGGTTACTGGCGTCTCTGGTTCTGGTAAAAGTACTTTGGTAAAAAAAATAGTTTACCCTGCTTTACAAAAACAACTACAAGGCTATGGAGATAATATTGGACAACATACTGCAATTAAGGGCGATTTTGATACTTTAAAAAGTGTCGAATTTATAGATCAAAACCCTATTGGACGCTCTTCTAGATCTAACCCTGTTACATACATTAAAGCTTATGACGATATTAGAGCATTATTTGCTAATCAAAAGTTGGCAAAAATTAGAAATTTTAAACCAAAACATTTTTCATTCAATGTGGAAGGAGGACGATGTGAAACCTGTAAAGGAGAGGGAGAAGTTACTATAGAAATGCAATTTATGGCAGATGTGCATTTAGAATGTGATGTTTGTAATGGAAAAAGGTTTAAAAAAGAAGTCTTAGAAGTTACCTTCGGCAATAAAAATATCGCCGATATTTTAGCATTAACTATAGACGATGCAATTGCATTTTTTGATGAGAATTTAACACCTAAAATTGCAAAAAGATTAAAACCCTTACAAGATGTAGGTTTGGGTTATGTTACTTTGGGGCAGTCTTCGTCTACCCTATCTGGCGGTGAAGCACAACGTATTAAACTAGCCTCTTTTTTGGTAAAAGGGACTACAAAAGATAAAACATTATTTATTTTTGATGAACCTACTACAGGCTTACATTTTCACGATATTAAAAAATTATTGAAATCTTTTAACGCACTTCTAAATAATGGGCATTCTATTATAGTAATAGAACACAATATAGAATTAATTAAATGTGCAGACTATATTATAGACCTTGGCTTAGAAGGCGGTAAAAATGGAGGAGAATTAATTTTTGAAGGAACACTAGAAGAGATGATAACCAATAAAAAATCATATACTTCAAAGTATTTAGCAGAAAAGAGACAATAAAGATTAAAAGGGTATCTCCTTTTTAAAAAACGCTACTGTACTCATAAAACAATAAAATTGTTACGGATAATGAATACGAAAAAATAACGTTATCCCGCAGATTTTAAATAAAAAAGCATACTCTTATGCAGATATAACTAGTTACCCATAAGCTGAAAACCAGCCGCACATTTTAGCACTTTCGGTTTTTCCCAACACTCAAATCCAATGCTCTAAAAACCAAAAGAGTTAAAATTTCGCCAACGCTTTTGAAATACGTATTTAAGTATTTGCTTAAATAAGAAATAAGCGTAACTTTGTTATATGGAAAATAATTCTTACATAAGACAACAAGCCGATATTGAACAAATAAACCGTTGCAAAGACATAGTTTCGGAATTAAACGAATCGTTCGACTATTTAGCGAACGGACTTTCATTAGTTGGAAATAGCGTAAGACTTAAAATACTTTACCTACTCTTTGAAGAAAAAAGACTTTGCGTTTGTGATTTAAGCGACATTCTCGGAATGAACATTTCTGCTATTTCTCAACACTTGAGGAAAATGAAAGACAGAAATTTATTAGAAACTGACAGAGAAGCTCAAACGATTTTTTACTCACTAACTTCTCAATACTCAACATTACTAAATCCATTCTTTGAGATACTTGATAAAAACAAAATTTTAGAAACGATATGAAAAGTGAAAACAAATTAATTGGTGCAGGTTTGTTAACTGCAATTACAGCTTCCTTATGTTGTATTACACCAGTTTTGGCTCTAATTGCAGGAACAAGCGGAATTGCTTCTACATTTTCTTGGATTGAGCCATTCAGACCTTATCTAATTGGACTGACAATTTTGGTTCTTGGATTTGCTTGGCATCAAAAACTAAAACCACAAAAAGAAATGGACTGTGAATGCGAGACGGGCGAAAAACCAAAATTTATTCAATCAAAAAAGTTTTTAGGAATCGTAACTGTATTTGCAATTGTAATGTTGGCTTTTCCATACTATTCAATAATTTTTTATCCAAATACAGAAAAGCAAATAATCGTAGTTGACAAATCAGACATAAAAACAACTGAATTTAAAATCAGTGGAATGACCTGTGCGAGTTGCGAAGAACACGTTAATCACGAAGTAAAGAAAATCAACGGAATTGTAAACTCAAAAGCGTCATACGAAAATGGAAATGCAATCATTGAATTTGACAAATCAAAAACTAGCGAAACTGAAATTAAGAATGCAATTAACTCAACAGGTTATAAAGTAACCGACAGAAAAGAAAATTAAATGGAAACTATATTAAAATCAGAAATCACTTGTCCAAACTGCGGACACAAAAAAGTAGAAGGTATGCCAACAAACGCTTGTCAGTTTTTCTACGAATGCGAAAATTGTAAAACGGTTCTGAAACCAAAAGAAGGAGATTGTTGTGTTTATTGCTCTTACGGAACTGTTCCTTGTCCACCAATTCAAGAAAATAAAAGTTGTTGCTAAAAAATAAATAAAACGACATACAACACCGTGTATAATTAATTGCTTTGGCAAGTGACTATTTGGAAAATTACTTTGGAAATTTCTCGGGTTCGGATTTGTTTACTAATTTAATTGCTTAACCATGCAACTAACCATACACAATCACGTTGTAACACATTATGATCCGTCCTGAATAAAGGCTACTCAATTTTAAACAACTTGTCCAAAATAATAAAGTAACTGACCTATTTATATTTTAAACAAGAATGTAATAAATGAAGAATGAAGTTGAATTCTTTTAATTTATAATACTAAAAAAGCCTTCTCATAGAGAAGGCTTTGCATTTAGGGTGGAAGATGGGGCTCGAACCCACGACTTTCGGTACCACAAACCGACGCTCTAACCAACTGAGCTACAACCACCATTTGTTTGCGAATGCAAATATACTTCTTTTTCGTATTTGTAAAAGAAAAAATTAAAAAATTTTATCTAAATTTTTAACTGCAATATAACGCTCTGTTGTAAAGCCTTCTGCATGCGAAACACCAATTAACCTTCCTAAATCTCTTGCTCTATATTGAACACTATCTATGAAGTTTCTACTGGTAATTGGAGTTTCTGGTTCCTTATTTTTAGGATTAAAAAACTGCGAACTATAAGCTAAAACTGCCTGTATTTTTAAATCTATAAAACCACTAACATCTACTACAAAGTCTGGTTTTATGTCTTTCCATTGAATGTAATGATAAACATTTTCTGGCCTCCATTTTTCCTGTGCTTCTCCATTAATAGAAGTTTCAATTTTTAATAATCCACTTAAAAAACATGCATCAGAAACTAACTTACTTCCTTTACCATGATCTAAATGTCTGTCTTCTTTTGCGTTGCATAAGACTATTTTAGGTTGATATTTTCGGATCATTTTAATTATTTCAAGCTGGTTTTTTTTATTATTTTCAAAAAAACCATCCTCAAAACATAAGTTTTCTCTAACAGAAATTCCTAAAATTTCAGCAGCGTTTTTAGCCTCTATATCTCTTAAATCTGCAGAACCTCTTGTACCTAACTCTCCCCTAGTTAAATCTACAATTCCAACTGTTTTACCCAAAGATATTTCTTTAGCTAAAGTTGCACCACAACCTAACTCCACATCATCTGGATGCGCACCAAATGCTAATATATCTAACTTCATTATTTTGATTTTTTTATGGCTTGCTCTATATCTGCTATTAAATCTTCAGGCTCTTCTATCCCTACAGAAAATCGAATTAAACCCTCTTTAATACCTCTTTCTAAACGTTCTTCTTCATTTAAAAGTGCATGTGTGGTTTGCGCAGGACTAACTGTTGTACTCTCTAAACCAGCTAGACTCATAGAGGGTTTAATTATTGCTAAATTATTTTGAAAAGTCATTGCATCTATGCCTTCTTTAAGCTCAAAAGACAACATTGCCCCAAAACCTTTCATTTGCTTTTTAGCCAATTCATGTTGAGGATGACTTTTTAATCCTGGATAATACACTGAATCAATATCTGAACTTTGTTTTAAATATTCAGCCATTTGTTGCGCATTTTTTGTTTGCTCTTTAACTCTTAAGTTCAATGTTTTTAAACTTCTTTCTAACATCCAAACAGTCTGATCACTTAAGTTACCACCGAAATTAATAGCAGTTTTCCAAATTTGCTCAATATACTCATGAGAAGCAGCAATGGCACCAGCTGAAATATCAGAATGCCCTCCCATGTATTTTGTGGCCGAGTGAATTACAATATCAATTCCAAAATCAGCAGGATTTTGGTTTATTGGTGATGCAAAGGTATTATCGATCATCATTAGAATATTGTTTTCTTTAGCAATGCTACTAATAGCTTCCATATCTGTAATGCCTAATAATGGGTTAGATGGCGTTTCTATATAAATTACTTTAGTGTTCTTTTTGATTAACGCTTTAAAATCGACAGCTTTATCAGATTCTGTGAAAGAATATTCTATTCCATACTTATCAAATTCAGAAACTATAAAGTTATAGGTTCCTCCATAGATCACTTGCTGCACAATTACATGATCTCCTTTTTCTAGAAAGGTTAACATTGCAGATGAAATTGCAGCCATACCAGAACTAAAAATTAAACCAGCCTCTGTATTTTCTAAAGCTGCAATTTTTTTGCACAGCATTTCTTGATTTGGGGTATTGTAATAACGTGGATACCGCTTTACTTCTACTCCATCAAAAGCATAAGAGGTAGACATGTACATAGGTGATACTGCACCTTTAAATTGCTCATCCTTTACCTCCCCAACATGCACACAAGTTGTGTTGATTCCTAACTTATTAGTATTTTTCATAAAATTGTTTCTATTTGCTAAATTAACAATTCTTAAAAACATGTTGTCTTAAAATTTCAATATCTTCGTAATATGATATCCGTTTTAATTATTGGTAATGGAAATGTAGCAAATCACTTGTTTAATGCGTTAGTAAACGTAAAAAAAATAGTGGTTAAAAAAATTAATTCTAGAGCATTAGAACAAATACCTACAGCAGATATTACAATTCTGGCTGTTTCTGACGACGCAATTAAAGAAGTATCTTCTAAAATAAACAATCCATTTATAGTTCATACCTCTGGTAGTACTAGTATAAATGATTTAAAAAACACTTCAAAAAAAGGGGTGTTTTATATGCTACAAACCTTTACAAAAGAAAAAATAGTATGTTTTAAAAGCATTCCCTTTTGTTTGGAAGCTGATCATCCTGAAGAGCTACAATTATTAGAAGAATTGGCTACGTATTTAGGTGGAGCTAGCTATCGTATTAATTCAGATCAAAGAAAAAAATTACATGTTGCTGCTGTTTTTGTAAATAATTTTACAAACCATATGTATGCAATTGGTCATGATATTTGTCTAAAAAACAATATTCCTTTTAAAATACTTTCTCCATTAATACAAGAAACTGCAACTAAAATAGAAGCGCTAACACCAAGAGAGGCGCAAACTGGTCCTGCAATTAGAAATGACACATCTACTTTAAACAACCATCTTCAATCATTAAATGAAGAGCAACAGAAAATTTATAAAATAATTACAAAATCTATCCAAAATGGAACTGAGTTACAAACAACTATTACCTAAAATTTCAACTTTTATTTTTGATGTCGATGGCGTTTTAACCAACGGAATGTTAACTATTATGCCAGATGGTGAACTGGTAAGACATATGAACGTAAAAGATGGGTATGCCATGAAAATTGCTTTAAACAAAGGTTTTAGAGTTTGTATTATTTCTGGAGGAACAAACCAAGCCGTAAAAAACAGACTTTCAGCACTTGGCATAGAAGACATCTATTTAGGAGCCCACGATAAAATACATCAATACAAAGAAATAGTAAACAAATACAACTTAACTCCAGAGCATATTTTATACATGGGAGATGATATACCTGACTTACCTGTAATGCAAAAAGTTGGAATGCCGTGTTGCCCAAATGATGCTGTCCCTGAAATACAAAATGCATCTAAATACATTTCGAATTTAAAAGGTGGTAATGGTTGTGTCAGAGACGTTATTGAACAAGTCTTAAAGGTACAAGCAAAATGGGATAACTATTTTGATGCAGAAGCTTAATAATTAAAACTACATACAATGAAAAAACATTTAACAATAGTAACTTTACTTTTTGCATTCACACTAAATGCACAATCTATTTTTGGAAAATGGAACTCTACCAACGATGAAACAGGTGAAGTAGACTCTGTAATAGAAATCTATAAAAAAAACAATAAGGCATTTGCTAAAGTTGTAAAAATAATAGATTCTTCTAGACAAAACTCAGTGTGTACTGCCTGTGAAGGTGAAAATAAAAACAAAAGAATTTTAGGGCTAGATATCTTAACAGGTTTAGAAAAGAATGACTACGAATGGTCTGGAGGAGAAATTTTAGATCCAAGAAATGGAAGTGTATATAATTGCTATATAAAACTTGTAAAAAAAGATAAATTAAAAATCAGAGGTTTTATTGGCGTTGCTATTTTTGGTAAAACAAAGTATTGGGAAAGAGCAAAATAAAATTAATTTTTTTTCTCTAACATGGGTACAAAAGCAAAATCACCCAATTCTTGTTTTTCAAACTCTTTTTGAGATTTTCTTATAAAGAGCGTCATTATTTGGGTCTCATTACCAACAGGTATTAATAGCTTACCTCCTATTTTTAACTGTGCTAATAAGGGGTTCGGTACAAATGGTGCACCTGCTGTAACAATTATTTTGTCGAATGGTGCTTCTTCTTGCAAACCTTTATAACCATCACCAAAAATAAATCGCTTTGGCTTTACCCCTATCTTAGGTAAAAATGAAGCAGTTTTCTTAAATAGTTCATGCTGTCTTTCTATTGTATACACTATTGCTTTTAAATGTAATAATACTGCAGTTTGGTATCCAGAACCTGTACCTATTTCTAATATCTTTTCTGATGGTTTTACCGCTAATGTTTGTGATTGAAAAGCTACAGTATAAGGTTGTGAAATAGTTTGCTCAGCAGCAATTGGAAACGCTTTATCTTGATAAGCGTGAGACTCAAAACTAGAATCTATAAACAAGTGTCTTGGAATTTTACGAATAGCATCTAACACATTTTGATCTGTTATGCCTTTAGCTTCTAGAATCTTTGCTAGCTGATTTCTTAGTCCTTGATGTTTTGCTGTATCTTTCAATGATTTGATTATTTCTAGAGTCTAAAAATAGTAATATTTATAATTATACTCTTATAAAATTGTATCTTTGTAGATGGTTTATTTTTAAGTTTAAATTTCTAAAAAATAAAGCGTACTTACTGAGTTAAATAGCTTTTCTTTTTAGCTCTTTTCTATAACAGATTTAAAAATTTAACAATATGCTTAAAGTTGGTGTTTTAGGAGCTGGTCATTTAGGAAAAATACATCTTCGCCTCTTACAAGAATCTAGTAAATATGATTTAGTGGGTTTTTATGATCCATCAAAAGAAAATTCAAAAAAAGTAGTAGATGAGTTTGGATACAATGCTTTTGAAACTATTGATGACCTGATAGAAGTTGTTGATGTTGTTGATATCGTTACCCCTACACTATCTCATTTTGAATGCGCAGAGCGTGCTATAAAAAAAGGAAGACATATTTTTATAGAAAAACCTATTGCTAAAACCGTATTAGAGGCAGAAGCTATCAAAACACTTGCGAGCCAGTATCACGTAAAAGGGCAAGTTGGCCATGTAGAACGATTTAATCCTGCTTTTAAAGCTGTAAAAGATAAAATAAACAATCCTATGTTTATTGAAACGCATCGTTTGGCTGAATTTAATCCAAGAGGTACAGATGTACCAGTTGTTTTAGACCTAATGATTCATGACATAGATATTATATTATCGGTTGTAAATTCTAAAGTAAAAAACGTATATGCGAGTGGAATTTCTGTAATTTCAGAAACACCAGACATTGCTAATGCTAGAATTGAATTTGAAAATGGATGTGTTGCTAATTTAACAGCAAGCAGAATATCTATGAAAAACATGCGAAAAACTCGTTTTTTTCAAAAAGATGCCTACATATCTGTAAATTTTTTAAGTAAAGAGTCAGAAATTGTAAGAATACAAGATGCTCCTAAAAATTTAGACGAATTTGCAATGGTACTTAAAAATGACGAGGGTGTAGAAAAACAAATCTATTTCGAAAATCTTGAGGTTACCAATAATAATGCAATTTTAGATGAATTAGAAACATTTGCAAACGCAATTACTAATAATACCACACCAATAGTTTCATTACATAATGGTACAGAAGCTTTGCGAATTGCACAATGGATCATTGATTGTTTTAAGACAGAAGAAGATTTAAATAACAAATAACATAATTATGAAAAATATAGCTGTAATAGGAGCTGGAACCATGGGAAATGGTATAGCACACACTTTTGCTCAATTTGATTATAATGTTCAACTAATAGATGTATCTCAAAAAGCACTAGACAAGGGAATAGCTACCATTACTAAAAACTTAGGTAGAATGGTAGCTAAAGAAAAAATTAGTGAAGAAGATAAAAAGAAAACGCTTGCTAATATAACTACCTATACCTCAATAAAAGAAGGAGTTAAATATGCAAGCTTAGTTGTAGAAGCTGCTACTGAAAACCTAGTTCTAAAATCAAAAATTTTTAGGGAGTTAGATGAAGTTTGTGCTAAAGACACCATTTTAGCAACAAACACATCTTCTATATCAATAACTCAAATTGCGGCAGAAACTAATAGAGCTGATAAAGTAATTGGAATGCACTTTATGAATCCTGTACCTGTTATGAAACTTGTAGAAATTATTAGAGGATACAATACCTCTGATGAAGTAACTAATTTTATTGTAGACCTTAGTAAAAAAATACAAAAAACTCCAGTAGAAGTTAATGATTATCCTGGTTTTGTGGCCAATAGAATTCTAATGCCAATGATTAACGAATCTATAGAAACGTTATACAATGGTGTTGCCGGTGTTGCTGAGATTGATACTGTTATGAAACTAGGTATGGCACACCCTATGGGACCACTTCAATTAGCAGATTTTATTGGTTTAGATGTTTGTCTATCTATTTTAAATGTTATGCACACAGGGTTTAAAAATCCAAAGTATGCCCCTTGTCCACTTCTAGTGAATATGGTGATGGCTGGTAAGTTGGGTGTAAAATCTGGTGAAGGTTTTTACGACTACTCAGAAAATAAAAAAGCCGAAGAAATAACTAAAATGTTTAGCTAAATAATTATGAAAAATAATTTACTAATTCTTTTTATTGCATTAATCTCTTTTAAAAGTATTAGTCAAAATTCTATTATAAATAAATTAAAGCCTATGAAAATAGGCTTTTTATATGCCTTTGGTTCAAATGAACGTTTCTTTAATGATGATCCAGATTATACGTACACAGCAAAAATTGTAAAAGGACAAGCTTATTATAATTTAGGAAATTGGAAGTCTTTAGATTTTGAATTAATTATTCAGCCGCAAGTACAGTTTTTAAGACATCAACTAATAAATAGTTTTTATGTAACTCCAGATCAAGAGAACTTTCAAGAAAAAATAGCAGAGTTTACTAAAAAGAAAAACATGAATTTATATGCCTTAGAATTTGGGTTTTCTGCAAGTAAAAATATCGTTGAAAAATTAGATATTCAAGCAGGTATTAGTCTCGGGTTTTCCTATATAAATACTCGTTCAGAACGTTTGGCAAAAGGATTTACCTTTATTGAAAACTTTTCTCTAGGATTAAAATACAAAATAATTAAGAATCAAATTGTGCATTTGGGATCTTATATTGGTCATGTATCTAATCTAAATTTTCAAAAACCTAATGATGGATACAACCTTTTAGGTTTTCAATTGGGTTATGCAATTGTATTAAACTAGAAAGAGGACCATTGACCCTCTTTTTAATAGTTTTTTATCTATTCTTATTTGCCTAACCAAGAATTTAACAGCCAAATTGTTTTTTCTTGAGCTGCTATAAAATCGCTCATCATTGCGTTGGTTCCTTCATCCTCTAATTCGTCAGATAATGATAGAATAACTCTTTCTATTTTTAAAAGCTCAGATAACGAAGTTACAACTAGTTTAACCGCTTGCTCATCATTAGAAATATCTTTACCAACAGGAACACTACTATTTGCGATATAGTCTATAAAGGTGTGTAAAGGTTTACCTTGTAATGTTAAAATGCGTTCTGCAATCTCGTCAATTTTAACTTGACTGTCTGTGTAAAACTCCTCAAATTTAAGATGCAAATCAAAGAAATTTTTTCCTTTAATATTCCAATGTAAACCTCTTAAGTTTTGATAGTAAATCTGAAAATTCGCCAATAAACCATTTAAATGCGCTACTGATTTTTTTGTATTAGCTTCCTCTAATCCTAATATATTTTTATTCATTTATCATGTTTTTTCAAATTTATTAAAAAAAAACAAACGCTTAACTATAATTAATATTGATAGATTTAATATCTTTATCAGAAATTACTATATATGACATTTACACAACTTAAATATGTTTTATCTGTTGCCGAATACCAAAATTTTACTGTTGCAGCAGAGCACAGTTTTGTAACACAGCCTACACTTAGTATGCAAATTCAAAAGTTAGAAGATGAACTTAATGTACAAATATTCAATCGATCTAAAAAACCAATTGAACTTACAGATGTAGGAAAAAAAATTGTTGAACAGGCTAAAGTGGTTGTCGATGAAAGTAATCGAATTCTAGATATTGTTCATCAACAAAAAGGATTTATTGGAGGCGAATTTAAACTTGGAATAATACCTACTATTATGCCAACATTATTGCCAATGTTTTTAAATAACTTTACAAAGAAATATCCAAAAGTTAAACTTATTGTTGAAGAACTTACTACAGAAGAAATTATTAGAAAATTAACCGATGGGCATATTGATGCTGCTATTGCTGCTACTCCTTTAGAAAACGAGGCCATAAAAGAAAAGCCTTTATACTATGAACCATTTGTAGGTTTAATTCCTCACAATCATAGACTTTTTAAAAACAAGTTTATTGAAGTAAATGAATTAGAAATGGAAGATATTCTTTTACTAGAAGATGGACATTGTTTTAAAGATAATATTTTAAACTTGTGTAGAGCTCATAAGATTGATAACAAAAAAGGGTTTCAATTACAAAGTGGAAGTTTTGACACCTTAATTAAACTTTCTAAAGAAGGTTTAGGAATGACTCTTTTACCATATTTACATACCTTAGATTTAAACGATTCTGACAAACAGTTTTTACGAGAATTTAAAAGTCCTCCTCCTGCAAGAGAGGTTAGTTTGATCTATCATAAATCGCAATTAAAAATGCAGTTAATAGAAGCTTTAAAGAAAACTATTGATGGTGTTGTACTAGGTGCAATTTCTTTTTCTGATGTAAAAATTATAAGTCCGTTGCAGAAAAAATAAAAATATAATATGCTGTTTTACAGAAAATAAAAAACCATTATCTAAACTTTTAGTTTACATAATGGTTTTTTATTTTATTTTGTAAATATTCTATTTAAGAATACACAGAATCTCTTAATTCTTTAATTTTAGGATCAGATAAATAATCATCAAAAGTTGCATATCTATCAATAGCTCCTTTAGGTGTTAACTCAATAATTCTATTCGCTACAGTTTGTGCAAATTCATGATCATGTGTAGAAAATAAAATTGTTCCTTTAAAGTTGATTAAGGAATTATTTAATGCTTGAATAGATTCTAAGTCTAAGTGGTTTGTTGGTTCATCTAACATTAAAATATTAGCTCTTTTCATCATCATTTTAGATAACATACATCTTACTTTTTCACCTCCAGAAAGTACATTACTTTTCTTTAGAGCTTCTTCACCAGAAAAAATCATTTTACCTAAAAATCCTCTTAAGTAAACTTCTTCTCTCTCCTCTTCAGTTTGTGCATATTGTCTTAACCAATCTACTAAGTTTAAATCTCCATTTTGAAAATACTCAGAATTATCAAGTGGTAGATAAGATTGTGTTGTTGTTACACCCCAAGAATATTTACCAGCATCTGCAGATTCATTACCTGAAATAACTTGATAAAATGCTGAAATGGCTCTTGAGTTTTTAGAGATAATAGCTACTTTATCTCCTTTATTTAAATTGATATGAATATTATCAAACAATTTTTCACCTTCAAAATCCTTACTTAAACCTTCTACATTTAAAATTTGATCTCCTGCTTCTCTATCTCTATCAAAAATAATTGCTGGATAACGTCTACTAGAAGGTTTTATATCTTCTACGTTTAATTTATCAATCATTTTTTTACGAGAAGTAGCTTGCTTAGATTTTGCTACGTTTGCAGAGAATCTACGAATGAATTCCTCTAATTCTTTCTTTTTATCTTCTGCCTTCTTGTTCTGTTGTGCTCTTTGTTTTGCTGCTAACTGACTAGATTCATACCAAAATGTATAATTACCTGAATAATGATTAATCTTACCAAAATCAATATCAGAAATATGAGTACAAACAGCATCTAAAAAGTGTCTATCATGAGATACAACAATTACACAGTTATCAAAATTGGCAATAAAATTTTCTAACCAAGCAATAGTTTCGAAATCTAAATCATTGGTAGGTTCATCCATTATTAGAACATCAGGATTACCAAAAAGTGCTTGTGCAATTAACACACGTACTTTTTGCTTACCATCTAAATCTTTCATTAATGTGTAATGTAAATCTTCAGATATTCCTAAGTTAGATAACATTGCTGCTGCATCAGAATCTGCATTCCAACCATTCATCTCTTCAAAAACAATTTGAAGTTCTCCTATCTTTTCTGCATTTTCGTCTGTATAATCTGCGTAAAGCGCATCAATCTCTTTTTTTATTTTAAAGAGATCTTTGTTGCCCATAACCACAGTTTCTAAAACTGGATATTCATCATAAGCATAGTGATCTTGGGTAAGTACAGACATTCTTTTACCTGATTCTAGATGCACCTGACCAGAAGTAGGATCCATCTTTCCAGAAATTATTTTTAAAAATGTAGACTTACCTGCACCATTGGCACCAATAATTCCATAACAATTTCCTGTTTGAAATTTGGTGTTTACTTCATCAAACAAAACACGTTTACCAAACTGAACAGATAAATTAGATACTGATAACATAAGACTTTTTTAGTTTTTGCAAAAGTAGTAAATTGATTTCTTTTTATAGAAAATTAGCATGTATTTTTAATTTATAAATCATTTACAATACCTGTTATTATTCCTATCATTTTTAACAACGTATTAACAAGAGCAACCCTCATGAATAACTATTTTTGTAGAATCTATACTTTATAATTTTTATGTATAAAAAATTAGTATTCTTAATCCAAATATGTACGTTATCAATTTTTATCAGTTGCAATAAAACTGATAAAGAAAGAGCAACTTATTTTGGTGGAAAAATTGTAAATCCAAAATCTAATAATGTTGTGTTATATTCTATGGAAAAAGTAATTGATACTTTTTTATTAGATGAAAATCATAAATTTATTGGAAAGATTAAAAATGCAAAAGAAGGCTTATATTATTTTGTTCATGGCAATGAGAATCAATATATCTATTTAGAGCCAAAAGACAGTTTAATGCTTAGACTAAATACTTGGGACTTTGATGAATCTTTGGTTTTTGCAGGATCTGGAGCAGAGAGAAACAACATACTAATTGATTGTTTTTTAGAGGATGAAAAAGAAAAACAAAAATTTTATGAATTAAATAAAAGAGAGCCTAAAGTATTTAAAAAAACTACCGATTCTCTTCTAGAAACTAAGGAAGTAATCTTCAATGAATATGTTATTAACCATCCAAATGAAACAAAAGGTTTTTTTGACATTTTAAAAATTGCACTTACCTTTCCTATCTATTCACGTTTCGAAAGGTATCCAATACTATACGCTAAATACAATGTAGATGGTAAATTCCCAGAAATAAAAAAGGATTTTTACGTATTTAGGAATAACTTAGATATTAACAAAGACACTTTAATGTATTTTCCTCCGTACTCTAGGTATATTAAAAATTACGTTTATAATGAAACATATGCATTAGGGCATAAACCTATGAAACGGAAGTATACACAAAATTTTACTCTAGATTTATTACAAATTATAGATGACAAAATTAGCTCTGAAAGCACAAAAAATGCCTTCTTAAAACAAACTTTAGTGAGTCATTTTTATAACAAATCTTCAGATCAGGTAAACTTAGAAGCTTTTCAAATGTTTTTAAAATCATCTACTAATGATAAAGATAGAAATACAATACAAAGCTTATTAAACGACTCAAAAGCCTTACAACTCGGAAATAAATTACCAAATTTTGAAATTACAGATTTTAATAATACCAAACATTCAATTCAAAAGTTAATAAAAAGAAGAAAAACTTTTTTGCTGTTTTGGAATCCAGAATACGTATCTAAATCTTACATTTCATCTCGTTTATTATATTTATCTAGTAACTATCCTAATATCACCTTTTTTGTTATTAAAACAAACGGTTCAGATGATGAGAAAATAGAAAAGATAGATATTAAAAATCAATTTTACATTAATTCTGATAATTTTGCGCAATCATTCTTAAGCAGTAGAATGACGAGAACTATACTTGTTGATAGAAATGCAACCGTTGTAAATGGCTTTGCTTCATTGTATTCTAACAACCTAATTCCTTATCTAGAAGAACTGAATAAAAATTAAAAATCGCATTACTCTTCTAATTCATTTATTTTATACTACATTTGCACGATTTTATTTTTGAGCCTAACTCATTTAAAATCAGGTCGAAATTAATAATCAGGTTTACAGGTGGGCGTTCTGTGAATCTACAAAATCACAGAAATGTCAACATTTAAAGAAATAGGGCTAAAAGCACCTATAATCAAAGCGTTAACAGATTTAGGTTACGAAAAACCAACTGTAATACAAGAAAAAGCAATTCCACAAATAATATCTTCTGATACAGATTTAAAAGCATTTGCACAAACTGGTACAGGTAAAACTGCTGCCTTTAGTTTACCAATATTAGAGCTTTTAGAAGAAGATAATAATAATGTACAAGCAATTATATTATCGCCAACAAGAGAACTTGCAGTTCAAATTGGTAATAATATTAAGGACTTTTGTAAATATTTAAAAAATGTAAAAGTAACTACTGTTTATGGTGGTTCTAGTATGGAAGATCAAATTAGATCTTTAAAAAGAGGTTCTCAAATTGTTGTTGGAACTCCAGGTAGAACTGTAGATTTAATTAACAGAAGAGCTTTAAAATTAGGTAATGTAAGATGGTTGGTTTTAGATGAAGCTGATGAAATGCTTAATATGGGCTTTAAAGAAGAGCTAGATAAAGTATTAGAAGCTACACCAGAAACTAAGCAAACCTTATTGTTTTCTGCAACCTTCCCTAGAGAAGTAGAGGCAATTGCAAAAAATTACATGACAACTCCTGTAGAAGTTACTTCTGGAGAAAAGAATTCAGGTTCAGAAAATGTAAGTCATGAGTTTTATGCAGTTACAGAAAGAACACGTTATCCTGCATTAAAAAGAATTGCAGATTTAAATCCAGATATTTATGCAATTATCTTTTGTAGAACTAGAAGAGAAACTCAAGAAGTTGCAGATAACTTAATTAAAGATGGTTATAATGCAGATTCTTTACACGGAGATTTATCTCAAGCACAGAGAGATTCTGTTATGGGTAAATTCAGAAAGAAAACCATTCAGATTTTAGTAGCAACAGATGTTGCGGCTCGTGGTTTAGATGTAAATGAATTAACACATGTAATTAATCATAAATTACCAGATCAAATAGAAAACTACACACATAGAAGTGGTAGAACTGGTAGAGCAGGTAACAAAGGTGTATCTATTGTCTTAGTAAATAATAGAGAAAAAGGTAAATTGCGTGTAATAGAACGTATCATTAAGCAAAAATTTGTTGAAGGAAAAGTACCTACAGGAAAAGAGATTGTAGAAAATCAATTAATGAATTTAATTGATAAAGTAAATGACACCAAGGTTAATGAATCTGAAATTACAGAGTTTTTACCTAGCATTTATGACAAATTAAAAGACCTAGATAGAGAACAATTAATACAAAAGTTTGTTTCTTTGGAATTCAACACAATGTTAGCATATTACGAAAACTCTAAAGATTTAAATGATTTAGGCAGAGAAAATTCTAGATCTAGAGCAACTGCAGATAACATGACTCGCTTCTTTATCAATATTGGTAGAAAAGATAGCTTGAACCCAGCTAAACTAATTGGTTTAATTAATGACCAAAATATTGGAGATAAGATAGAAATTGGTGCTATAGATATATTAGATACTTTTTCTTTCTTCGAGATTGATAAAAACTTTGAAAGCGAAACTTTAGATGCGTTTGCTTCTAATCAACCAGATTTTGACGGTAGATCTGTAAATGTAGAAATTACCAAAAAAGAACGTTCTGGAGGAGGAAGAAGAGGAAAAAAGAAATCTTTTGGTAAAAAAGACGGAGGTTTTGGACACAGAAGAAGCGCAGAAGGTTCATCATCTAGAAGAAGTTCTGATAATGGTGGAGGAAGAAATAGAAGTGATAGAAAATCTTCATCATCTAGATCAGATAGAAAACCAGGAGGATTTGGAAGAAAAAGAAGAGATTCTTAGAAAAATAAAAAAAGTTCAAGATATAAATCTTGAGCTTTTTACTTTTATATTATTTCGTTTTTAAATAACTAACTACAGCTTTTCGAATATCATAAGCCTTTTCATCTTCTTTAGGATGATATACTGAGTAGACCTCTTTGTTTTCTGGAGATAAAAATGGGATGTCAAATCCTTTTAATAAATAATCAGAAAAAGCAGCAATATACGTTTTATTTAAATTAATTTTTTGATTGTTGATGTACCAAGTATCCCCCACTTTATTTGTATTAAATCTCTGTAAGTAAGCTCCTGTAGCTGAAGCTAACTCTCCATAATCCAAAACACGTTTTAATAACCTACCTTTAATTTTAGCTTTTACAATTGCACCACCAAATGGTAAAACCCTAAAAATATCCATTGCAGTAATGGCACCAACTAGTTGATCATCAATACGAATAGAACCACCGTTAACCAAAGCACAATCTACCTTATTATCAAATACAAACGACATAGATTCTGTAATTACCTCACCTAAATTTGTTTGCTCACTTCTAATAGGAGCATCTCTTCCATCTAAAGGAATAGTAGAAGAATAAATCACTTCATTAGGTTTAGGGATAACTTTACTAATTTCAGTAGTTAAAATGGATTGCCATTTGTTAACAATAGAATCAACCTTTCTATCAGGTTTAATGGTATTATTGATTTCTTTTAGTTCAGAATTTACAGTAATTTCTTTTGTCTCTTTATCATAAAAAATTCGATGTATATAAGCAGTTTTTGCGTTGGCATCTGCTTTAGTTATAACTCCATTTTTAGTCTCAACTCGCATATTAGTATGATCATGACCACCCATTATTAATGGTATTTCTGGCAAAAGTTTTGCAATTCTTTTATCATTGGTAATTTTTACGTGTGTTAATCCAAACACAACATCTACTGAATCTTTAAGTGCTTCATAATTAGCTTTAACTTTTTTAAACATATGATCATAAACAACATAATCTTTTGGGTTTGATTGAATACAAACACTTACAAAGCCAACTTTAATAGATGTTCCATCATCATCCACCAATTCTTTAATATATGTTTCTGGGATATATTCTATTTGTGAATTTACTTTTTTATGAAAAGGACGTTTTAAGCTATCATTATGAGAGACATTTCCTGCAATCCAGGAAAAAGTGCTTTCATTTAACCTTTTTTGAAGGTCTTTATAAGGTAAATCAAACTCATGATTTCCAAAAGCTACAAGATCAAAATTCATAGCGTTCATAACTTCTATCATTTGTTTACCTCTAATTCTTTCTCCGTTTACTTTTAAGGAACCAATTAACGAGGGGTTTAAAAAATCACCAGCCATAAAAAGCAATGTATTTTTATTTTCTTTTAAGAGTGTTTTATGAATAGATTCTACCCGTGCTAAACCTCCAAATTTACCTCCCTGAATTGGTGCTATTTCATAAACATCATTTAATTGTAAAAATGTAAAAGAAATTATTTTGTTATCCTTTTTACAAGAGATTATTAAAAAAAACATGCAAAACATTAGTGCTAATTTCTTTGAATTCATTTTTTTGAATGGTTTTTGCATAACTTTAATTAATGATTAAATACCTCTAAAGCCTTATTGTAAGCACTTTCAAAACTCATAGGCTTAATATTTGTTTCTACTTTTTCTTTAGTAAAATAACTTAATAATTTTTCTGTAGGCATATTACCTGTAAGTTCATTTTTAGCCATTGGGCAACCTCCATAACCTTTTATGGCTCCATCAAATCGTAAACAACCCGCTTTATGAGCAGCATCTACTTTTTCGAACCATTTGTCTGGAGTTGTGTGTAAATGAGCACCAAATTCTATATTACTAAACTGAGGTATTAAGTTAGAAAACAAATACGCTATAACATTTGGTGTAGAGGTACCTACAGTATCTGAAAGTGACAAAATTTTTACCCCCATACTTGAAAGTTTTTCGGTCCACTTCCCTACTATTTCAACATTCCATGGGTCTCCATAAGGGTTTCCAAAACCCATTGACAAATAGGCTACAACTTGCTTTTTAGATTTATCAGCTAAGTTTAAAATTTTATCGAGTGTAACTATAGATTCTTTAATTGTTTTATGAGTATTTCTCATCTGAAAATTTTCAGAAATAGAAAACGGATACCCTAAATAATTAATTTCCTCAAACTGAACAGCATCCTCTGCTCCTCTATAATTTGCAATTATAGCTAGTAATTTACTTTTTGTAGTGCTTAATTCTAATTGAGACAATACAGCTGCTGTATCTCTCATTTGAGGTATTGCTTTTGGTGAAACAAAACTCCCAAAATCAATAGTGTCAAAACCAACTTTTAATAAAGAATTTATATACAATGCCTTTCTATCAGTAGCTATAAAATGAGACTTTATACCCTGCATAGCATCTCTTGGACATTCTATTATTTTGACATTTTTCATTAATCCAAATATAGATAAAGTAATGATGAATAGAAATTTTTCTAGTTGATTATTCTCTAATTTATACTAATTTCGTTACCTAATAATTACACAAAAACACATACTACCTGTTATTGTAATTTCTCAATTTTGTTGCACTTCTTTATGGTTTGCTACAAATGGTGTAATGAGTGCTGTAGTTTTAGAATATCAGTTAGAAAGCAATGCTATTGGCTGGTTAACTTCTGCTGTACAATTTGGTTTCATTACGGGAACTTTACTTTTTGCTCTTTTTACAGTTAGTGATCGAGTTTCTCCTTTTAAAGTATTTTTTACGAGTGCTTTATGTGCTGCCTTTTTCAATTTCTGTTTTATACTAGAAACCGAAAATTCTTCTTACTTGTTGATATTTAGATTTTTAACAGGATTTTTTTTTAGCAGGGATTTATCCTGTAGGAATGAAAATTGCTATGGATTATTTTGATAAAGGGTTGGGTAAATCTTTAGGTTTCTTAGTAGGTGCTTTAGTTTTAGGCACAGCACTTCCCCATTTAATAAAAGATTTCTTTATTGATACTTCTTGGAAGTTTGTAATTATTTTAACCTCTATACTATCTGTTATTGGTGGTTTTCTTATTCTATTTTTCGTGAAAGATGGTCTATATAGGAAACGAAATAATAGTTTTGACATAACAACAATTTCAAATGTTTTTAAAAAAAATGAATTCAGAAAAGCAGCTTTTGGTTATTTTGGACATATGTGGGAGCTCTACACATTTTGGGCCTTTGTACCTATTATATTATCTTCATATAATGAAATACATTCAAATTTAACCATTAATATCTCTCTACTGTCTTTTTTAATTATTGGTATTGGTAGTTTGTCTTGTATTTTTACAGGGTATATTTCTCAAAAATTAGGAGAAAAAAAATAGCTTTTATTTTTTTATTTGGATCTTTCCTCTGTTGTTTAATAGCTCCTTTTTGTTTGCTTGTTGATAGCCAAACTCTGTTTATAGTATTTTTAATGATATGGAGCTTTTTAGTTATTGGTGATTCTCCCATGTTTTCCACCTTAGTAGCCCAAAATGTAGCTTCTAAAAACAAAGGTTCCGCCCTAACTATAGTAAACTGTTTAGGATATTCTATAACTATTTTAAGTATCTTAATTATTACAGAAATAAATTTCACTTTTCAATCTAATTTCATATTCATGTTATTAGGCATTGGGCCTGCATTAGGACTTTTTACCTTTCGTAAAAAAAGGGATAACAAAACTGATATAGAAATTTAGTAGTTATTAAAATTTATTGATGGCTTTGTTTATTTAAAAAAAAGAAATAAATAAGATAAAATGATTATACTTATTTATAGCATAAAAAAACCTAGATTAATCATCTAGGCTCTTTTTACTATTTAATAAAATGAAAATCTAACCTACTAACTGTTTTGTAGAAGGCTTAAACTTTGTTAAAATAATACCATCTACAGCAGCTTGATACTCTTCAATAGTTGGTGTTCTTCCTAAAATTGTTGATAGAACTACTACTGGTGTAGAAGATAATAATGATTCTCCTTTTTTCTCTTCAGAATCTCTTACTACTCTTCCTTGAAATAAACGTGTAGAAGTAGCCATTACAGTATCACCTGCTTCAGCTTTTTCTTGGTTACCCATACACAAGTTACATCCAGGGCGCTCTAAGTATAACATATTTTCATATTTAGTACGTGCCAACCCTTTTGGAGCATTATCGTCAAATTCGAAACCAGAATATTTTACTAAAACATCCCAATCTCCTTCTGCCTTTAACTCGTCAACAATATTATAGGTAGGTGGTGCAACAACTAAAGGAGCATTAAATTTAACTTCTCCTTTTTGTGCTTCAATGTTCTTCAACATTTGTGCTAATATTTTCATATCACCTTTATGAATCATACAAGAACCTATGAAGCCTAAATCTACTTTTTTGGTTCCTCCATAGAAAGATAATGGTTGAATATTATCGTGTGTATAACGCTTAGAAACATCTTCATTATTAACGTCAGGGTCAGCAATCATTGGCTCTATGATCTTATCTAAATCAATAACTACTTCTTGATAGTATTTAGCATCAGCGTCTGGTTTTAAGGCAGATTTAGTCCCTGTATTTATTTCAATAATTCGTGTATTTGCTTTATCAACTAATCCTTTTAAATCTTGTTTTGGATTATCCATTCCTTTATCAATCATAATTTGAATACGATCTCTAGAAATTTCTAATGATTCTATTAATGTTTCATCTTCAGAGATACAAATAGATGCTTTTGCTTTCATCTCTGCAGTCCAATCTGTAAATGTAAATGCTTGGTCTGAAGTTAATGTTCCAATATGAACTTCAATAATTTTACCTTGAAAAACATTTTCACCATCAAACTGATTTAACATTTGTTGTTGTGTAGCATGAACTACATCTCTAAAATCCATGTAAGATTTCATTTCACCTTTAAAAGTAACTTTTACTGACTCTGGAATTGGCATAGTAGCTTCACCTGTGGCTAATGCAAGTGCAACTGTTCCTGAATCTGCTCCAAAGGCAACTCCTTTAGCCATACGTGTGTGAGAATCTCCACCTATAATCACATCCCAATCATCAACAGCAAGATCATTTAATACCTTATGTATAACATCAGTCATTGCATGGTATTTTCCTTCTGGATGACGAGCTGTAACCAAGCCAAAATCATTCATAAATTTCATTAACCTTGGAATGTTAGCTTTAGATTTATCATCCCAAACAGAAGCTGTATGACAACCTGATTGGTAACCACAATCTACAATTGGAGAAATTACGGTTGCAGCCATATTCTCTAATTCTTGAGAAGTCATTAAACCTGTAGTGTCCTGTGAACCAACAATATTTACTTCTACTCTAACATTTGAGCCTGCATGTAATGTTTTACCTGGAGTAGTACCTACTGCATTTCTATTGAATATTTTTTCAACTGCTGTCAATCCTTGTCCATCAATAGAAACTTCTTTTGCAGCTGCATAAACTTGAGGAACATCAACACCCAAAACTTTACAGGCAAAAGTTTGTAATTTTTTACCAAAGACAACAGCATAAGATCCCCCTGCTTTTATAAACTCCTTTTTAGGTGGTGTTAAGGCTTCAGAAATATCTTTAACTTCTTTTCCGTATTTATATAACTTTTTTGTTTTTGTATTTATAGTAAGAACAGTTCCTGTATTTACAGAATATTCTTCCTTTAAGATTGGTTCTCCTTCTTCATCTACAATTGTGTTACCATCTGCATCTTTTTGCTTTACCCAGTTTTTTAAGTCGATACCAATTCCACCAGTTACACCTACAGTAGTTAAGAAAATTGGTGCTATACCATTAGTACCCGCAATTACTGGAGCAATATTTATGAAAGGAACATAAGGACTCGATGGTATACCTGTCCATAATGCAACATTATTTACACCAGACATTCTAGATGAACCAACACCCATAGTACCTTTATCTGCAATTAACATTACACGTTTATTTGGATGCTTTTCTTTTAATGCCAATAATTCATTTTGCATTTCTTTGTTATGCTCAAACATACACTGACCATGTAATTCACGATCTGATCTTGAATGTGCATCTGCTCCTGGAGATAATAAATCTGTAGAAATATCTCCAATACCAGCAACAAATGTTACAATTTCTATTTCCTCTTCTATTTCTGGCAATTTTGTAAAGAATTCAGCCTGAGCGTAACTCTCTATTAAATCTTTAGCTATTGTATTTCCTGCTTGGTATGCTTTTTCTAATTGAGCAGTATCTGCTTCATATAAAAACACTTGAGTTTTTAATACTTTTGCAGCCTCTTTTGCTATTTCAATATCATTTCCTAATGCTAGATCTAATAAAACCTTTACAGAAGGACCACCTTTCATATGAGATAACTGCTCAAAAGCAAAACCTGGTGTAATTTCCTTTACAACTTCTTCTTTAAGAATAATTTCTTTTAAAAATTTAGCTTTTACTACTGCAGCACTTGTAGTTCCTGGTAAAACATTATAGATAAAGAAATTTAATGAATCTTCTCTAAATTCGTTTTCTAAGTCTTTTATCTGTTCAATTATTGTGCTTAATAATTCTGCACCATCAATTGGCTTAGGGTTTAGCCCCATTAGTTTTCTCTCTTCAATTTCCTTTAGGTAGTCTTTGTAAATATTCATAAAATTATGTAATAGAAATTTTTGGTTTATTAATTTTACTACTCTATAAAAGTTAATTTAAAAATTAAAGAAATAGACTAGTAATTATTGCAATTTAACAAAGTTAAAGTATTAAAATTAAATTTGAAAGATAAATAATAGATTCGAGTAATTAATAAATAAAAAAATGCTATTCTTTAGTTTTGTAGAATTATTCGAAATAAAAATAAAGAAAAAGGGAGTATTTTTAAATTAAACATAAAAAGCAGACTAATAAGCCGAATTCTGTTCCAATAAAATTGGTTCTTATCATTTATCTAGTTTTAAAATTACTTTTAAAATCTATCTGCCTACCCTTTAGAATCGAGCGAGTAGCTCTCAAACTCTAATTTACATGACATTGCACCTCATAGAGTTTACCTGGTTTCACTACAGCCGAACTGTACTTGCTTTCTGTTGCACTTGTCCTCAACTTACGCTGGACGGATGTTATCCGCTATGAATACTCTTTGGTGTCCGGACTTTCCTCTTTAAATAATTTAAAGCGATAAGATAAGTCTGCTTATTTTATGTTTAATCTTAAATCTTAAAATAAAACCCAATCAAATATAGTATGAGTAGGAAAAATTGCTATGAAAAAGAAAAATGTTATTAAAATTATTTAATAACTGTACAAATTTAGTACAATTTCATGAAAAAAAATAATTTAACAACTTTTTGTAGATATTTATGAGAACATATCTTTCACTTTCTCAAAAAAAGACTTGTCTGATGTATTTGGATTTGGAGAAAAGTTTTCGTCCTCTAACATATTTTCAAAAAAGTTTCTTTGTTCTTTATTTAGTTCTTGTGGTGTCCAAACATTTATATGAATTAAGAAATCCCCTGTTCCATATCTTTCAATGCTTGGTAGTCCTTTACCTTTTAGCCTTAATATTTTTCCAGATTGCGTTCCAGCATCAATTTTTATTTTAACCTTACCTGTAACAGTTTCTACCTCTTTACTTGTTCCTAAAACAGCTTCAGAAAAATTGACATATAAATCATAATGAATATTAGTTCCCTCTCTCTTTAATTTTTCGTGAGAGATTTCTTCTATAAGAACCAGTAAATCTCCAGGAATAGAATTTTTACCTGGAGCTTCATTTCCTTTACCTCCAACTTTTAATTGAACACCTTCTGTAACCCCAGCAGGTATATTTATAGAAACTGTCTCTTCTTTAACAACCAAACCTTGAGCGTCCGAACCATTTGGTTTGCTGCTAATAATTTCACCGGCACCAGAACAAGTTGTACAAGTTGCTGCAGTTTGCATTCTACCTAAGATAGTATTTGTAACTCTCATTACTTGTCCAGATCCATTACAAGTAGAACATGTTTTATAAGTTACACCATCTGCCTGGACTTTTCTACGAACTTTTACTTTTTTCTCAAGACCCTTGGCAATTTCTTCTAAAGTTAATTTTACACGAATTCGCATATTACTTCCTTTAACTCTAGCTTGTCTTTGGCCTCCACCACCAAAGCCTCCCCCGAAACCACCACCTCCAAAGATGTCTCCAAACTGGCTAAAAATATCATCCATATTCATACCTCCACCTCCGAAGCCTCCTCCTCCTTGAGGTCCATCGAAAGCTGCATGACCATATTGATCATATCTTGCTTTTTTATTTTCGTCACTGAGTATTTCATAAGCTTCTGCTGCTTTCTTAAAGTTCTCCTCAGCTGTTTTATCATCTGGATTTTTATCCGGATGATATTTAATTGCCATTTTTCTATAAGCTTTCTTTATTTCAGATTGTGATGCTGATTTAGAAATACCTAATATTTCGTAAAAGTCTTGTTTTGCCATGCTTTATTTTTTTGTCAATAGCTTTAATTCAAAATACAGATTAAAGTGATCTGAACTAATGATTAATTGCTAAATCTTCTTTATTACTGTCCTATTACAACTTTTGGATAACGAATAACTTTGTCGCCAAGCTTATAGCCTTTTTCAACACAATCGATAACTTTACCTTTAAGATCTTCAGATGGTGCAGGAATTTGAGTTATCGCCTCATGTATTTCTGCATCAAAAGCGTCTCCTGAGTTGGTTTCTATTTTTGATAATCCTTTTTGTTCTAAGGTATTATAGAATTTATTATAGATTAGCATTACACCTTTACGAAGTTCTTCTGCTTCTTTATCATCTTCTATATGCGTTAAAGCACGTTCAAAATCATCTATAATTGGCAGTAAAGATGTCATTAATTCTTGACCAGCCGTTTTAAATAACTCAACGCGTTCTTTAGAAGTACGTTTTTTATAATTTTCATACTCTGCAAACAACCTTAGAAACTTATCTTTTTCTGCTTGAATTAGCTCTTCACTAGAAGGTTCTTCAACTTCTTTTTCTACTTCAACGTCTTGATTACCTTCAACTTGAACTTGCTCTTGCTCGTTATTTATTTCCTCTTCTTTAATTTTATCTTTTTTACTCATTTTAGTATTATCATTTTTATTTTAACATTATATTCAAAAATATTGCCAATAAAAAAATAGTGCCAATTTGACACTATTTAATGTAAATGAAATTAGTAAATATTTTCACTAAACTAACGTCTTAAATTCTCTCGATCTTAGCACCAATAGATTTTAGTCTTGCCTCAATATTTTCGTACCCTCTATCTATTTGCTCTATATTATGTATAATGCTTGTGCCTTTTGCAGAAAGTGCAGCAATTAATAATGATATTCCTGCTCTAATATCAGGAGAAGTCATTGTTGTTGCTTTTAATGAACTTTCAAAATTGTGGCCAATTACAGTTGCTCTATGTGGGTCACATAAAATAACTTTTGCTCCCATATCTATTAATTTATCTACAAAAAACAGACGGCTTTCAAACATTTTTTGATGAATTAAAACAGTTCCTTTTGCTTGTGTTGCTATTACTAATAAGATACTCAACAAGTCTGGAGTAAATCCTGGCCAAGGAGCATCTGCTACTGTTAGTACAGAACCATCTATATAACTTTGTATTTCATAAGAATCTTGCTCAGGAATGTAAATATCATCATCTCTTTTTTCAAATTGAATTCCAAGTTTTCGAAAAACACTTGGTATTTGTCCTAAATTCTCCCAACTTACGTTCTTAATGGTAAGTTCAGATTTTGTCATCACAGCAACACCAATCCATGATCCGATTTCAATCATGTCTGGTAGAACACGATGTGTACAACCTCTTAATGAATCTACGCCATTTATAATTAATAAATTAGAACCAACACCAGTAATATTGGCGCCCATTGAATTTAACATTTTACACAATTGCTGAATATATGGCTCACAGGCTGCATTGTAAATTCTTGTTATTCCTTTTGCTAAAACAGATGCCATCAAAATATTTGCAGTACCTGTTACAGAAGCTTCATCTAATAACATTTCTGTTCCTAAAAGTTCTTCTGCTTCTACACCATAGAAACGTTCTTCTTTATTATAACGAAATGTAGCACCAAGCTTTATAAAACCTTCAAAATGTGTATCTAATCTTCTACGGCCAATTTTATCTCCTCCAGGTCTTGGAATATATCCCCTTCCAAATCTGGCTAACAAAGGCCCAACGAGCATAATAGAACCTCTTAATGAACTTCCATCTTTTTTAAACTTTTCAGATTCCAAATACTCTAAGTTAAGATCATTAGCCTGAAAAGTATAAGAGTTAGTGTTGTGTTTTTCTATATTAACTCCTAATTCTCCTAAAATAAAAATTAATTTATTTACATCTATAATATCAGGAACGTTCTGTACTGTAACTTTTTCTGGTGTTAGTAAAACAGCGCATAGAATCTGTAAGACTTCGTTTTTTGCTCCTTGAGGAGTTATTGTTCCATTTAGCTTATAACCTCCTTCTATTTTAAATGATGCCATAGTTTAATATCTTTTTCTGCCCTTATTGTTGTTGGCCTTTTTATGATTGTTCTTTGCTTGGCTTTGTCCCTGAGAATTTCTTTTCTTCAATAAATTTTTACTTTCAGAAAGTGTTTCTTCAGAATCTCTTAAATCGATTTTATTGTTAGAAAGATCATATAAGTGTTTGTAAATAACAGCATCATCTACTGTATCTTTATTCCAATTCAGATAACATTTTTTCATATGATTTGCAATTGTATACACAAGTGCATCCTTTTTATCACCATCTTCCCAGCTTAAAGCAACATCAATCATTGTTTGAATGTTATTCCCATAATAACGATACCTTGAAGCATATTTTGGGTAAGGTAAACGTTCTGGTTTTTCATGTAGTTCTTCTTTTGAAGGAGTAGGATATGGAGAATCTACATCTAAATTGAATTTAGACATTATAAATAATTGGTCCCATAATTTATGCTTAAAATCAGGTACATCTCTTAAGTGAGGTTGTAGGTTACCCATAACGTCAACAATTGCCAATGCCATTTTGTTTCGCTCCTGTTTGGTTTCTAATGCCAAGCAGTGATCTATAAGTTTTTGAATATGTCTTCCATATTCTGGAATAATCATTAAAGTTCTTTCTGAATTGTATTCTAAGTCGAATGTCATTTATCTAATTTTGTGAAGTGTAATTTTAAAAAATATTCCACCTAGTTTGTGAGAAATAATTTTTCTAATAGTACTTTTTTGTAGTTTAAAGCTGCAAAATAACATTTTATTTTTTACTTATGGTTAAATTTTTAGCCAATGACTCTTAATTTAGCAAATTGTAATAATAATTTCTTTTTTCCTACAGTACTAAATTTAATTTCAGCTTTCTGATTCGGGCCTTTTCCTTCTAATGCAACAACTTCACCAGCGCCAAATCTATTGTGTTCAACTATATTCCCAACAACTACTTTGCTATCAAATAAATTAGTAGTAATTGTAGTTTGAGAAACTTTCTTAAGATTTTTAGGAATTATAATTTCTTTCTTTTTTGCCAAATCTCGTTCCATTTTTTTGCGCTGAATTGGTTTTTGAAAACGAATTCCTTTGGGAGCATCATCAAAAATACTTTTGTCAACAAAACGGTTAATAGATGGTTCCGGAATTTTTGGTGCTATGTAATTTAAGAATTGATCATCTATTTCTTCTAAAAACCTACTAGGCTCTGCATCTACTAATTTACCCCATCTGTAACGTGTTTGTGCATAGGACAAATACGCAACTTTTTCTGCTCTAGTTAGGGCTACATAAAAAAGTCTTCGTTCTTCTTCTAATTCGCTTCTTGTATTCATGCTCATTGCAGAAGGAAACAAATTTTCTTCTAAACCAACAATATATACATATAGGTACTCTAATCCTTTAGATTGATGAATAGTCATTAGAGACACAGTTGGCTTGTTATCGTTTTTTTTAGTATCAAAATCTGTAGCTAATGCAACATCTTCTAGGAATGTTGTTAGAGAGGCATCTTGGCCTTCTTCAATTTTATCTGTAATAAAATCTTTAATTCCATTTAAAAGTTCTTGTACATTTTCTACCTTACTTACAGCTTCTGGGGTTCCATCTTTTTCTAAATCTTTAATAAGTCTAGTCTCTTTAACAACAATTTCAGCAATTTCAAATGCATTTTTAGTTTGCGATTCTATTTGCAACCTAAGAATCATATTCATAAAGTTCTGCAACTTATTTTTTGTTCCACCATTTATTTTTACATCTATCTTATCAATGTACCTTATAATCTCAAAAATGGATTTTTTATAATGGTTTGCTGCAATAGTCAATCTATCTATTGTGGTTGCTCCTATGCCTCTAGCTGGGTAATTGATAATTCTTTTTAATGCTTCTTCATCATTAGGGTTTATAAGTATTCTTAAATAGGATAAAATATCTTTTATTTCTTTTCTCTGATAAAAAGAAATCCCTCCATAGATTGTGTAGTCTATATTCTTTTTTCTTAATGCATCTTCAATAGCTCTAGATTGTGAATTTGTTCTATACAAAACACAAAAATTATCTTGTGTCATTTGATGATTCATCATATTTTCCCAAATAGACTGAGCTACAAAACGTCCTTCTTCACCATCAGATATAGTTCTCATTACTTGAATTGAATCTCCTGCATCATTAGAAGTCCATACTTCTTTATCTAGTTTTGTTTTATTTCTTGCAATAACAGAATTCGCTGCGTTTACAATGTTTTTAGTAGATCTATAGTTTTGCTCTAATTTAAACGTTTTTACATCTGGGTAATCTTTCTGGAAATTTAAAATATTCTGAATATTTGCACCTCTAAAGCTATAAATACTCTGAGAATCATCTCCCACAACACAAATATTTTGGAAACGATCTGCTAATGCTCTTACAATAATGTATTGTGAGTGGTTTGTATCTTGGTACTCATCTACCATTATATATCGAAACCGATCTTGGTATTTTGCTAAAACGTCTGGAAAACGAGCTAATAACTCATTAGTTCTTAACAATAAATCATCAAAATCCATAGCTCCAGACTTAAAGCATCTGTCTACATATTCCTTATAAATATCACCTACTTTTGGTCTAGAAGCGTGCATGTCTGCTTCCTGTAAGTCAGAATTATTAAAGTAAGCTCTTACTGTAATTAAACTATTTTTAAATGAAGATATTCTACTTAAAATTTGTTTTGGTTTGTAACGCTCTTTATCTAAATTCGTTTCTTTAATAATTGAACTTATTAAACGAACTGAATCTTGAGTATCATAAATTGTAAAATTTGAAGGAAAACCGAGTTTATCTGCCTCTGCTCTTAAAATTCTTGCAAAAACGGAATGGAAGGTTCCCATCCATAAGTTTTTAGCTTCGCTTACACCTACAACTCCTGCTATTCTCTCTTTCATTTCTCGAGCAGCTTTGTTTGTAAATGTTAATGACAAAATATTAAAAGAATCTATACCAGATTGCATTAAATGAGCAATTCTAAAGGTTAAAACCCTTGTTTTTCCTGAACCAGCTCCTGCAATAATAATCATTGGTCCATCTTTTTGAAGGACTGCCTGTTTTTGAGCTTCGTTTAATGATTTTAAGTAAGTTGTCAAAAGTTATTTTTAAAAATTATAAAATGTGAATTTAACCAAAGTAATCGTTTTTGTAAAGCTAGAAGTATAGTTTTTATTCACATTTTTTTAATAAAGAAAATGAAATCATAATTAGCATTCAATTTATTTAATACATTAAAAACACATCAATTAATGACGGTATTTTATATTTTTGATACAAATAAAAATAAATGGAAGATATTTTATTAAAAAGCACAGCATATATATTACCTTCAGTTGTTACCGGTTTTGTTGCTTATTTTATGTTTAAAGGATTTTTACAGAAAAGTATAAAATTAAAAAAAATTGAATCTTTAGCGTTACAAAAAAAGGATTCTCTTTCTATAAAATTACAAGCTTACGAAAGAATGACTTTGTTTTGCGATCGTGTAAATCCTATAAAATTAGTAGTACGTATTGCTCCAAATTCAGATAATATATCAGATTACCTACAGCTTTTAATTGCGAGTGTAGAACAAGAATTAGAACATAACTTTGTGCAACAAATTTACATTTCTAAAGAGGCATGGATGGCTATAATTGCTACAAAAACAAACGTAATTAAAAAACTACAGTATATCTCTATAGAATCTATATCTGCTAGTAATTTTAGAGAAAATGTACTTATAGAATTTGGAAAAACACCTCCTATTGTAGATACTGCTTTAGAAATTTTAAAAAAAGACGTAAAACAATTTATCTAAAAATAAAAGCCCTCTTAGATAGAGGGCTTTTTCACAGCTGACTTAACAACATACGTTGTGGGAATTAAAAAACTATAAATAATTTAAAACATAATTAATATGTAGCTGTAAATATTGAATATTTAACAAATAATATTTTTTTAATATAAACTATTAATTAAATATAGTGAAAAAAAAAATCAAAAAATATGTAACATTTAAAAACTATCTCCTTTTTTGATTATTTTTTGACTTTTGTGTTTAAATTCAATTATAGATTAATTTTTACACCTAGATTATAATTTCTTCCTCTTGTTGTAAAACCAGCAATCTCTTGAAAATCTTCATTTAAAATATTTGTTAAGCTACCATAAAAAACAACTTTATTGTCAAGAACACTATGATTTATAAAAAAATCAAAAAGCTTGTAAGACTCCAATTCTACAGCACCAAAATCTTTAGTTTCGTCTACCCATCTGTAACTTAAAGAAGTAAATGTATTTCTTGATAAATTGTAATTTGCTCTAATGAAAAATTTATTTTGAGGTATTTTTAATAATAAACTCTCATCTCTATCAATAAAAGTATAGTTTGCAAACATATTTAAATTCTTAGAAACAGCACAAGTTATTTCAGTTTCAAATCCTTTAGCAGAAAAAGTACCTAAATCATTTATTGTTTGAAATGTAGCAAAATCATATCCAATTTTATTAGTTTCTTCTCTTTGAAAATAAGTTGCATTAATTGTTATCTTTTTACTCAAAGTAATATCAAAACCTCCTTCAATAGTTGTATTTTCTTCTGGTAGCAACTCCTCTACAGTTGGCAGTTTCGTAAATATTTCTGAAAGTGTTGGTGTTACAAAAGCTGTGCTATAAGAGGCAAATACTTTTACAGGAGTATCATTTATCGTAAAATTATAAGAAGGGTTAATATTATACACGAAATTATTTCCATATTCGCTATGCATATTTAATCGACCTCCAATATTAAAATTTAGACCTGAAAGAGCAGTATAGTTTAGTGATAAATACGGATCATAAAAGTGTTGTTTAACTGCACCTTCTTCAATAGTACTAAACGAAGTTCTTTGAATCATGTCTTGGTACTGTGAAGTTACCCCCACTAAAAAAGAAAAAACATTTGAAAATGAATAGTTATTATACACATCAAAACCGTATACTTCTCCGTTAAAGAAATTATTAGACGGTGTTTCAGTTCTGTTAATATCAGTAAAGAAAGTTCTAATTTTTAAAGCTCCATTGGTGTAAGTATAATCTGCATTAAGCCCTACTCGCTTTTGCACGCTATTCATATTATTATCTTTATTTGCAGGAATACTGGCAAACGTTACAGGATCATAATCAAATCCATCAAAATCTGTAGAAAATTTGTCGAAACTAGTTAGTAATCCAATTTTAAAATTATCATTTAAAGCATAATTTAATTTTAACATTACATTTTGCCTTGCAAAATTATCTTCTTCAAATTCATTAGATGACTCACTTTCCGCAGCAGACAAGCCAGAAGAACCATTTGCATTTAAAGCTAATAGGTAATCTAACTTTCCTAGAGTACCATTGAAATTAAAGTTTGTTGAAAATTCTTCTGCAGATAAGTTACTATTTTCATTAGAACTATTTGACCCTAAAGAAGTGGTGAGTGTTCCTCTAAATTTATCTTTAGAGGCTTTTTTTAGAATAATATTAATTACCCCTGTTGCTGCTCCAGTTCCGTATAAAGTAGAAGAAGCGCCTTTTAAAACTTCTATTTTTTCAACTTGATTAATATCAATCTGACGTAAATCAAAATCTCCATTAAAAGAACTTGGGTCATTAACATTTACTCCATCTAATAAAATAGCGACTTGTCTATTTCTACCTCCTCTAATATAATACCCTAAATTTTGACCTTTTGTACTGAAATTACCATTTATTTCAACTCCAGGGACATCATTTAGTAAGTCAACTATTGTTTTACCTTGACTATTTTGTATTGTTTCTTGTGTAATTTGATAAACTACTTTACCAACATTTTTTTTGTTAGTAGCAAATTTTGTAGCAGTTACTACAACTTCATTTAACGCTTGTACCTTCTCATTAACTTCTTGAGAAAATAGACTTGTGCTGACAAAAGTACATGACAAAACACCAAAAATTAAGAATTGTTTTTTCATTTTTTAATAAATTTGATTTACAATAAATCAGGTAAATTTCGTGTACAGAAAATAACAGTACATAAACTTTTATCCCGAAAGTTTTTAACTCGTGATTAAGGGCAGGTCTCCTGACTTGCGTCTTGTAACAAAACCTTCCCAACAAATAGTCAGTGGTTAAAGAATTAGTTACAAGCTTTATAGCTTACAGTTGCGGGTACAGTTCTAGAGTTTAACTAGATTCCCTTTTAATTTAACGTAAAGTGATTAATTACATTAAAACCAAAAATCAAAGCAAAGATAAGTGCTTCATTAGTAAAAATCTAATGATTATAGAAACAAATTATATATTCTTTAACAACAATAGCTTGTAAGACTATTTCATTCATAAAGAAATAAATTACTTTTGTACTAGTTTTTAAATAATCTGATAAGATGCAAAAATTAATCTACTCTATACTATGCTTTATTCTTATAATTTTAAGTTGCACTAATAATAAAAAAGAGAACGAAACAAGTAAACCAAAATCAAGTTATATTAAGTATGCAAAAGGTTTTAAAGTTATAAGTAAAGATGACCATAAAATATTACGTATTACATCTGCATATCAGAATGCAAATAAAAATTATGACTATTTTATTAGTAAAGACAAAAAGAAGGAAGATCGGTCTAAAAACGAAATTATAGTTCCAGTAAAAAAAATGATTGTAACATCAACAACTCATATTCCAATGATAGAACTTTTAGAAGAAGAAAATTCAATAATTGGTTTTCCTTTTTCTAATTACATTTCTTCAGAAAGAACCAGAAAGCTTATTGATAATGGAAATGTCAAAGAAATAGGCAAAGCATCTTCTTTAAATACCGAAATTATTCTTAATCTGATGCCAGAATTAGTGGTTGGCTATAGTATAGATACAGCAGACAAATCTTTAAATACAGTTCAAAAATCTGGTCTTCAAGTAATTTATAATGGTGACTGGCTAGAAGAAACTCCATTAGGAAGAGCTGAATGGATTAAGTTTTTTGGAATTCTTTTTGATAAAGAAAAAGAGGCTGATAGTATTTTTTCTGCAATAGAAACTAACTATCTTAAGGCTAAAAACATAGCAAAAAAAATACGCAAACAGCAAACAGTTATTTCTGGTGCAATTATGAACAAGGAAATTTGGAATCTACCTGCTGGAGAAAGTTTTGTTGCTCAATTTTTAGAAGACTCTAACCTTAATTATTTGTATAAAAACACAAAAGGAAAAGGTAGTTTGTCTTTAAGTTTAGAAAGTGTTTTTGAGAAAGGAGCTAAAGCAGATTATTGGATTGCTCCAGGGTATTTTTCATCTAAAGCAGAAATGGTTTCTTACAATAAAATATATAAAGAGTTTAAAGCATTTAAAAAGAATACTATCTACAGCCCTTCTAAAAAAAAGGGGCCAACAGGTGGAATTATATATTATGAATTAGCTCCCACAAGACCTGATCTAGTATTAAAAGATATCATAAAAATAATAGATGGAACACTGTTGCCAAATTATGAACTAACCTTTTTTGAGCAAATGAAATAATTCAAAATTAGAAATTGATAATAAAAAACGCTCACTTAGATTAAGCTTTTTTTTTAATTTCTAAAAAAGTGTTGTTTGATTTTCATCATCTAATTTCTTTTGTTCTGACTTTTTCTTAGCTATTGATTTTTGAAGCGCGAGTTTAGCCTTCTCTTCAGCTGACAGCTCTTCTACTACTGACTTTTTAATATCAGTTTCAGCGATTTCTAAGGGTAGTTTTTCCTCCAAAACCTCTTCATCTACAAACTCGATTTCCTCAGGTTTTTCTTCTTCTGGTTCTTCGAAAGGCAGTGGTGCTAATAAATTAACATTTTTAATCTTATCTATCGTTAACTGGTTCCCTAAAGCCTTTATACCTTTAACAGCTATAAAATCCTCAAAATTCACTTTTTCATTCTCTAAGCTTCTTTTTGAAAATTGAACCTCTGCAATTGGCCTATAATCTGTAGCAACAATTTCTAACTGACTTTTAGGATGATCTGAAATAAACTCCTCTTCCTTGTCTGGAGTTTCAATAACAAAACGTTTCACATAATAACGTTCTTTTTCACCATCAAAATAAATTGCTGATATTGGTTTTGCTGGTTTCCACTTTTCCAATACTATCATATCATCTTCGAAATGCATGGCTAAATCTGGCTTTACAGCTTTTGCCTTTCCACTTTGAGTAATAATTAATAATTTATCTTCAGCTCTAAATTCACCTAAAAGCTCTCCTCTATTATCTACATTTAAACGCTGAACTGCATCATCAAACCAAATTTTTCTTGGTTTTAAAGTTGAAACTCCTTCAGATTTAAAATCTACACTTTTAATTGCATATTTGGTAATTGTATTTCCACGAACATCTCTACCTTTTAAAGCTAAATCTGCAAAATCAATATCCCATTTTAATTTCTTAACACTACCTACTTCTCTTAAATTAATGGTTACAATTTCTGCTTCTCCATTTGGATTTGCAGTAAAGTAATGAACTATAGATCCTTTATTTCCATTCGCTAAATTATACTCTTTATCTCTAGTTACAGAGGTTACATTAAAACGTTTCATGTAACTAGACCCACTTTTACCATCTCTGTACATCATATTATACACAGTACGTTTGTCTTTCTTTTTAAAGACAGCAATATGAATAATACCTTTACCTACAAAAGTTTTAGCATCTACTTTTGTAACCAACATCACTCCATCTTTTCTGAAAATAATAATATCATCTATATCAGAGCAATCAGTAACAAATTCATCTCTTTTTAAAGTGGTACCAATAAAACCTTCTGCTCTATTTACATATAACTTAGCATTATTCATTGCTACTTTAGAAGCCACAATGTCATCAAATATTCTTATTTCTGTTTTACGTTCTTTACCTTTTCCATAAGTATCTTTTAAACGTTTAAAATAATTTACAGCAAATTCAATCAAATTGTCTAAATGATGCTTAACACCAGCAATTTTATCTTCTAAACTTTCTATAAATTGTTTTGCTTTATCAATATCAAACTTTGATATTTTTTTAATTCTAATTTCTGTTAAACGAACAATATCTTCTTCTGTTATTGCTCTTTTTAAATGCTTTATATGTAGCTGTAATCCTTTATCAATAGCCTCAATAACTCCTTGCCAAGTTTCCTCTTCTTCAATATCCCTATAGATTCTATTCTCAATAAAAATTCGTTCTAAAGATGAAAAATGCCATTGTTCTTCTAATTCATTTAACTGAATTTTTAGTTCACGTTTTAACAATGCTACAGTTAAATCTGTAGAGTGTTTGAGCATACCTGAAACGCCTGTAAAAACAGGTGTATTATCTTTAATTGTACAGGCTAAAGGCGAAATTGATGTTTCGCAATTTGTAAAAGCGTATAGAGCATCTATAGATTTATCTGGAGAAACATTTGGTGGCAAATGCACTAAAATTTCTACTTCTGCAGCTGTATTGTCTTCAATCTTTTTTATCTTGATTTTACCTTTATCATTGGCTTTAAGAATACTATCAATTAAAGAAGATGTGGTTGTAGAAAAAGGAATTTCTGTAATAACCAACGTCTTTTTATCTAGTTGAGATATTTTAGCTCTAATCCTTACCTTACCTCCTCTTTTACCATCATTATAATTGGTAAAATCTGCAATACCACCTGTTAAAAAATCGGGAACTATTTTAAAACTTCTACCTTTTAAATATTTAATAGAAGCATCTATCAACTCATTAAAATTATGTGGTAATATTTTAGTTGATAAACCGACTGCAATACCTTCTGCACCTTGAGCTAGTAATAATGGAAATTTTACTGGTAAATCTATAGGTTCTTTTCTACGACCATCATAAGACAACTTCCAATCTGTAGTTTTTGGATTAAAAACAACATCTAAAGCAAACTTAGACAAACGTGCTTCAATATATCTTGATGCTGCAGCTCTATCTCCTGTTAAGATATTACCCCAGTTTCCTTGCATATCAATCAGTAATTCTTTCTGACCAATTTGAACCATGGCATCTGCAATAGAAGCATCTCCATGAGGATGATACTGCATTGTATGCCCTACAATATTGGCAACTTTGTTGTAACGCCCATCATCCAAATCTTTCATAGAATGCATTATTCTACGTTGAACAGGTTTTAAACCATCTTCTAAAGAAGGTACAGCTCTTTCTAAAATCACATAAGAAGCATAGTCTAAAAACCAATCCTTATACATTCCTGTAACTTTGGTAATGGTTTCTTCTTGTTGCGAATCTTCATTAGAATCTAGATTCGTTAACTCTTCTTCGTGTTCGTTTTCGTTAATTTCTTCGCTCATGTTCTAAACTTCCTCTTCTACGTAATCTAATTCAACCTTTAAATTATTGATGATAAATTTTTGTCTATCAGGTGTATTTTTACCCATATAGAATTGCAACATTTGTTCTATAGACATTTCTCTATCTAACATTACTGGATCTAAACGAATATCATCACCAATAAAATGAACAAATTCATTTGGTGATATTTCTCCTAAACCTTTAAATCTTGTAATTTCTGGCTTTCCTTTTAACTTTGTTATTGCTTCTCGTTTTTCTTCATCTGAGTAACAATAGAACGTTTGTTTTTTATTTCGTACTCTAAATAAGGGTGTTTCAAGTATATACAAGTGCCCTTCTTTTATTAATTCTGGGAAAAATTGTAGAAAAAATGTAATTAATAACAAACGAATGTGCATACCATCAACATCTGCGTCTGTTGCAATTACAATATTATTATATCTTAAATCTTCTAAACCATCTTCTATATTTAAAGCTGCCTGCAAAAGATTGAATTCCTCATTTTCGTAAACAATCTTCTTACTTAATCCATATGAATTTAAAGGTTTCCCTTTTAAACTAAAAACAGCTTGTGTATTTACATTTCTCGATTTTGTTATAGAACCAGAAGCAGAATCACCCTCTGTTATGAATAGCGTAGTTTCTAAATAATTTTGTTTTTTAATATCACCTAAATGAATTCTACAATCACGTAATTTCTTATTGTGTAAACTTGCTTTTTTAGCTCTATCTCTCGCTAATTTTCGAATTCCTGAAAGTTCTTTACGCTCTTTTTCTGCTTGAACAATTTTCTTTAGAAGTTTATCTGCTACTTCTGTATTTTTATGCAGAAAATTATCCAACTTAGTTTTTACAAAATCGTTTATGTAAGTTCTTACTGTAGGTAATTCTCCACCCATATCTGTAGAACCTAATTTTGTTTTTGTCTGACTTTCAAAAACAGGCTCCATAACTTTTATAGCAATTGCAGCAATAATAGATTTACGAATATCTGAGGCTTCAAAATTTTTACCATAAAACTCACGAATGGTTTTTACAATAGCTTCTCTAAAAGCAGATTGATGAGTACCTCCTTGAGTTGTATGCTGCCCATTTACAAAAGAATAATACTCTTCTGAGTACTGTGTCTTGCTATGAGTTAGTGCAACTTCTATATCATCTCCTTTTAAATGGATGATAGAATACAGCATGTCATCTGTATTGTTATTATCTTCAAGTAGATCTTTTAAACCGTTTTTAGAAAAGAATTTTTCGCCGTTAAAAATTATGGTTAACCCTGGATTTAGGTATACATAGTTTTTTAACATTTTAGCCACATATTCGTTTCTAAACTTGTAGTTTTTAAATATAGCTTCATCTGGAACAAAAGAAACTTTAGTACCCTTTCTTCTAGAAGTTTCTTCTAAAAATTCTTCGTTTTCTAAATTTCCTTGACTAAATTCTGCTGATGCTGATTTTCCTTCTCTTGAAGATTCTACTCTAAAATAAGAGGATAATGCATTCACTGCTTTTGTACCCACCCCATTTAAACCAACAGATTTCTTAAAGGCTTTAGAATCATATTTACCTCCAGTATTCATTTTAGAAACAACATCAACCACTTTTCCTAAAGGAATTCCACGTCCATAATCACGAACAGTAACTTTACTACCCTGTATAGAAATTTCGATGGTTTTACCTGCACCCATTACATATTCGTCTATAGAGTTATCTAAAACCTCTTTAACTAGAATATAAATACCATCATCTGCGGAAGAACCATCACCTAATTTTCCAATATACATTCCTGGTCGCATTCTTATATGCTCTTTCCAGTCTAATGATCTAATATTATCTTCTGTATATTTTGTTTCTGTACTCATGTAATCGCTTACTATTATTAAGATTGAAGTAATTGCAAGATAGGATTATCCTCCAATAAATAAAATAACTAAATTAATTAGTTATCAACAGGATTTCAACGTTTTTTCAGAATAAAAACGCGTCAATTTTAAATCACTTACTTTAAATAATAAAGACTAAAAATCACAAAAAAAAACAATATGTTGTATTTTTAAACAAATACTGCTTGGTTACTAATTTTAGTTACTTTTGAGCGGAATTAAAATGATTACTTGTGGAAAACACTCAACTTATAGAATTAGCAAATAAATATGGAAGCCCTTTATATGTTTATGATACAGATAAAATTGCTTCTCAATACAATAGATTAACAAGCGCTTTTAGCAACATAAAAAATCTAAAATTAAATTATGCTGTAAAAGCATTATCTAATGTAAATATTTTAAAATTCTTTAAAAACTTAGGTGCTGGTTTAGATACTGTTTCTTATCAAGAAGTACAATTGGGTTTAACCACAGGAATTAACCCTAAAAATATTATTTATACACCTAATGGAGTTTCTTTACAAGAAATTGAACAAGTAGCAAAATTGGGAGTTCAAATTAACATTGATAATTTATCAATTTTAGAAGTTTTTGGCCAAAAATATCCAGAAATTCCAGTTTGTGTAAGAATCAATCCACACATTATGGCTGGTGGAAATTCTAAAATATCTGTAGGTCATATAGATTCTAAATTCGGAATATCTATACATCAAGTACCTCATATTAAACGTGTTGTAGAAAACACAGGTATGAATATCAATGGTATTCACATGCATACTGGTTCTGACATTTTAGATATTGATACTTTTTTACGTGCTTCTGATATTTTGTTTGATGTAGCTCGTCAATTTAAAAATATTAATTTTATCGATTTTGGAAGTGGCTTTAAAGTGCCTTATAAAGAAGGTGATATTTCTACAGATATTGAACAATTAGGGATTCAACTTTCTGAAAGGTTTAATGAGTTCTGTGCAGATTATGGTAAAGACATCACTCTAATGTTCGAACCTGGAAAATTCTTAGTTTCAGAGGCTGGTGTTTTCTTAGCAAAAGTAAATGTTGTAAAACAAACAACATCAACCGTTTTTGCGCATGTAGATTCAGGTTTTAATCATTTGGTAAGACCAATGATGTATGATTCATATCATCATATTACAAACATCTCTAATCCAGAAGGAAGAGATCGTTATTACTCTGTTGTAGGTTACATTTGTGAAACAGATACGTTTGCATCTAATAGAAGAATTGCAGAAATTTCTGAAGAAGACGTATTATGCTTCCATAATGCAGGTGCCTATTGTTTTTCTATGGCATCTAACTACAATTCGCGTTATTTACCTGCAGAAGTTATGCTTGTAGATGGTAAAGATTATTTGATTAGAAAGAGACAAACCATTCAAGATATTTTAAACAATCAAGAAAATGTTGAGCTTCCATCAAAAAAAAAAGTAGAAAAGGCAGAAGTAACAGCTTAGAACAACATCTCTAAATTTATAAAATCCACTAAAAGAACATGTTTTTTTAGTGGATATTTTTTTATTTTTACTCTAATCAAAAAAAACAACACATGAAAATTCTAGGTATAGGTAGCAATTACGTAACAGACTTAAAAGACATTCCAAAAAAAAAGAAAGGTAAAAAGTTTATTTTTTCTAAACCAGAAAGTAGTTTAGCTGTAAATTGCGATGTTGAATATCCTTCTAAAATAACCAACGAATTAATTTATGAGGTTGAATTAGTAGTAAAAATTGGAAAGGAAGGTAAAAACATAACTAAAAAAAATGCAAATTCTTACATCTCCGAAATTGCTATCGGTATCGATTATACAGCCAAAGATATTTTAATGAATGCTAGAGAAACAAAACATCCTTGGGAATTTGCAAAAGGTTTTGATGGTGCTGCGCCTATTTCCGCTTTTAAATCTATTAAAAGCTATGATTTAAGTAACATAGATTTTGATTTAAAAATAAATGGAGAAGAAAAGCAAAAAAGCAATACAGCTTATATGATTAATGATTTTGCTGATATTATTTCTTTTATTTCTGAATATATGACTTTACAACCTGGTGATTTAATTTTTACAGGAACACCTGCCTTAGGTAAAGGTGAGATTTTTAAAGGTGATCAATTGCAATGTTCTATAAATGGTGAATTGCTATTGGATTTTAAAATGATATAATTCTAAAGTGGATGAAGATTAGACAGTCTACCTTACAGGATGTACCAAACATTATGACAATTATAAATGATGCAAAAGCATACTTAGCATCTCAAAATATTGATCAATGGCAAAATGGTTATCCTAATGAAGAGCAAGTTAAAAATGACATCGAAAAAGAGGAAAGTTATGTAGTTGTAAATGACGAAAATCAACTCATGGCAACTTCTATGTTTACCTTAAGAAAAGAACCAACTTATAAAGAAGTCATTGATGGTAAATGGATTATTCCTGAAGAAGAAACTTATGGAGTTATACATAGATTAGCTATTAAAAAAGAATATAGAAAACTAGGTTTAGCTACTTTTTTATTTGATGAATTTCATCAACAATTAAAATATAAAAATATTAAAAGTTTAAAAATTGATACTCATGAAGAGAATTTGGGTATGCAATCTCTAATAAAGAAACTTGGTTATCAATATTGTGGAATTATTTACACAAGTTATAATGCAAAAAGATTGGCTTTTGAAAAAATAATTAGTTAATTTGGAAAATATAATTTTTCAGAATGACTCTCTTTAGAAAAGCATTATTATCGTTTATTTTAATTTTCATATTGTCTTGTAGTAGTTCTGAAGAGGATTGTGAAAAAACCATTATCGTTCAATATGGCTTTACAATTAGCTCTCCTACAGGAACCACAATTATACCAGAAATTTCTCAAGTTTTAGATTGTGATTTTCCAGAACCAGATGTAGCGGAAACTATCGAAGAATTTCAAAGGTTAAACGCTTTTTCTTATGAAGTTACCGAGTTAATTGTAATACCAGATACTGGTAATAATTTTAGTAGCGTGTCTTATAAAATAACCATTAGTAATTTAAGTGATGCGAATGTCAAAGGCATTCCATATGTAACTACTAGAATCAATAATGATTCCTTTACTTCTACTAGTGCAAACACAAGCAATTGTTTAGAATTACAAGCTAATTCTAGTTGTGAAATTACTTATGATGTAGAAAGTTCTTTAAACTTAGGAAGTTTAACCAGCTTCGAAATTATAGATGTAAATTATTTAATTACACAATAGATTTTGAAAGTTTGTATTGCAGAGAAACCAAGTGTAGCAAGAGAAATTGCAACCATTCTAGGGGCTAAAACAAAACGAGATGGCTTTTATGAGGGTAATGGTTATGCAGTAACTTATACTTTTGGACATTTATGTACACTTTTAGAACCCAAAGATTATAAGCCTCATTGGAAAAGCTGGGATTTAAACAACTTACCCATGCTTCCAGAACGTTTTGATACCAAGGTTACAGCCGATTCTGGAATTAAAAAACAATTTAATATTGTAAAATCTTTATTTGAAAAAGCAGATGTTGTTATCAATTGTGGTGATGCAGGAACAGAAGGAGAATTAATTCAAAGATGGGTAATTAATCAATGCAATTATAAAGGCAAAGTACAGCGTTTATGGATTTCTTCGTTAACTGAAGAAGCTATAAAAGATGGATTCAACAACCTAGAGTCTTCAGATAAATATGATAATCTCTATTATGCAGGCTATTCTAGAGCAATTGGAGATTGGCTTTTAGGTTTAAATGCAACTCGTTTATACACTGTTAAATTTGGTGGCTATAAGCAAGTTTTATCTGTTGGTAGAGTACAAACTCCTACGCTTGCAATGTTAGTGAATCGTTATTTTGAAATACAGAATTTTAAACCACAACCTTATTGGGAGTTACAAACTACATACAGAAACACGCTTTTTAATTTTGAAGATGGTCGTTTCTTAAAAAAGGAAGATGGACAAATTTTAGCTGATAAAGTTGCACAATCTGATTTTGAGATTGTTTCTGTTACCAAAAAGAAAGGAAAAGAATACGCACCTAAACTATTTGATTTAACTGGTTTACAGGTGTATTGTAATAATAAGTTCGGATTTTCTGCAGATGAAACTTTAAAAATCATTCAGAAATTGTACGAAATGAAGGTAGTTACTTATCCAAGAGTTGATACTACCTTCTTACCTAACGATTTGTATCCTAAAATTCATGGAATTCTATCAAAATTGACCAATTATAGTGAGTTGACACAACCACTTTTGGGCAATAAAATAAAGAAAACCAAACGTGTTTTTGATGATAAAAAAGTTACAGATCACCATGCAATAATTCCTACTGGAATTCAAGGAAACTTACAAAACAATCAGCAACAAGTTTACGATGTAATTACTCGTAGATTTATTGCAGTTTTTTATCCTGATTCTGATGTTTCTAATACTTCTGTAATTGGTAAAGCTGCAGAAGTGCCATTTAAAACAACAGGAAAAGAAATCATCAATAAAGGTTGGCGAGTTGTTTTTGAAAAGAAAGAATCTACAGTAAAGAAAGAACTAAATACAGCTACAAGTTTACCTTCTTTTGTGAAAGGAGAAAAAGGGAAACACGAACCTTCATTTTTAGAAAAAGAAACTAAACCACCAAGATATTATACTGAAGCTAGTTTACTTAGAGCAATGGAAACTGCTGGTAAACAAGTAGATGATGATGAAATGCGTGAGTTGATGAAAGAAAATGGTATTGGTAGACCATCAACCAGAGCAAGTATCATAGAAACTTTATTTCGAAGAAAATATATAGAGCGTAAGAAAAAGTTGGTTCTACCAACACAAACTGGAATTGACCTTATCAATATTATTGATAATGAACTCCTAAAATCTGCTGAATTAACAGGTAGATGGGAAAAGCGTTTAAAAGAAATTGAACGTGGAGAATTTAATGCAGGAACTTTCATTAACAATATGAAAAAAATGGTAGATGAATTGGTATATGAAGTACGTTCTAATAAAGTAAAAAAGAGAATATCATCAGAAAATCAGAAATCTACCCAGCCTGAAAATATAACGAAAGCTAAAAGTAAAAAACAAGTTGTTGGCAAAGCCTGCCCAAAATGTAAAAAAGGAAAATTATTAAAAGGGTCCTCTGCTTTTGGTTGTTCTGAGTATAAAAATAACTGCAATTTAAAAATTCCTTTTGTGTTATACAGCAAAAAAATATCTGAAAATCAAATTATTAGACTTTTAGACAAAGGTTGCACAACCAACTTAAAAGGTTTTGTTCTAGAGGACAAAAAAACGGAAGGTTTATTACGTTTTGATGATGATTATAATATAAAATTAGAACCAAAGTTAAAGCCAACCAAAGAAACGAATAAATCAACTGTTAGCGATAAAATCAAATGTCCTAAATGTAGTACAGGAAATATTTTAAAAGGTAAAACTGCTTATGGGTGTTCTAATTATAAATCTGGCTGTAATTTTGTATTTTCATTTGATAACATAAAAAAAATCGCCAATGGTAAACCATTGACGAAAGAGTTAGTTATAAAAATTATTTCTAATTAATTTATCATATTTTTTACATAAAATTGTTCTACTTTTTCTCTAGCCCAAGGTGTAGTTCTTAAAAATTTTAAAGACGATTTATAGGTAGGATTATTTTTAAATGCATAAATATTTAAGGCATAGCCTAATTCTTCCCAACCATACTCTAAATATAATTCTTCTAAAATTGTTGCTAATTTAATACCATGCAAAGGATTGTTTGGTTGCTCTTTACTCATTATTTTGTATTTGCTATTTCTTGAATTTTATCTGAACTAAAAATAATTTCATTAGGTTTTGTGTTGGCTAAAAATTGCATACAAGTAGCTATTTTTTTTTGGATGAATCATTTTATATTTCTCTAGACTCCCCAATAAAAGTGGATTAAAAATACGCATAATTCCCTTTCCTATTTTTTCTCCTAACCTAAACTCATTTCGATCTCCACCTATTAAAGATGGTCTTAAAATATAAGTATTATTTATACGCTGCTTTAAAACATCACGTTCCATTTCTCCCTTAGTTCTGTTATAAAAAACAGCACTATTTGCGTCTGCACCCATTGAAGACATCACTATAATAGTGGCAATGTCATTTTCTTTCGCAATTTTTGCTACAGTAACAGGAATTCCATAATCAATTGCTTTGTATAATTTTTTATCTTTTGTTTTGGAAGCTGTTGTTCCAATACAACAAAAGACTTCACCTGCAACAAAGTCTTTGGCTGAATCTTCTAATGCTAATAAATCGATTATAAATTCTTGAATTTTATCTGATGTAACATTAACAGAATTTCTTGAAAATAATTTAATCTTTGAATAATTTTTATCGACTATTAATTGCTCTAGCAATAGATTTCCTGTTAAACCTGTAGCACCTAAGACAATTGCAGTTTTGCCCATTATTTATCTAAATCTGGCAAAATAAATTCATCTAGAACCGATTTTTTAGCCATCATTGCTTCAATAGCTTCTGTTGTTCTAGGTGCTTCTGTAGATAGATTTACAGGTCCGTTTTTGGTTACTAAAATATCGTCTTCAATACGTATTCCTATTCCCCACCATTTTTTATCACATGGACTCCCATCAGGTATGTAAATTCCAGGTTCCATTGTAACTACCATATTTTCTTCAAATGTATTGTAATTCCCTGGATCGTGAACATCTAATCCAATGTGATGAGACGTTCCATGAGGAAAGTAATTATGTCTTTCATCTACAGATTTTATGATACCTAATTTAAAAAGTCCTTCATTTACAATGTTTCTAGCTGCTTGATTAGGAGCACTCATTTTGCCACCTATTGTATATAAAGCAATACTAGCTTCTTGAGCCTCGTATACTAAATTGTAAATCTGTTTTTGTTCTTTTGTAAATTTTCCATTTGCAGGTATTGTACGTGTTACATCAGCTGTAAAACCCCTATATTCTGCACCTAAATCCATTAAAACCAAATCGTTACCGACTTTAGTTTTATTATTCTCTATATAATGTAAAATACAACCATTATTTCCTGCTCCAACTATTGAAGGATACCCTTCATACTCTGCTCCATATTTTTTGTAAACAAATTCATGAATACCTTGTAATTCAGTTTCAGACATGTGAGGTTTCATCGCTTTCATTACCTCAATTTGTCCAACAGCAGAAATACGAATTGCTTTGGTTAATAATTTCACTTCCTCTGCTGTTTTAACTTCACGCATTGTAGCTAAACTAGTAGGTAAAAAATCTAAATCGATATTGGTTTTAAGTTTTAATACTAATGAAATTTTTTGTTGAACTTCTTTTCTAATAGCATCTGACTCTGCAGTTTTATAAGCATTTAATAACTCATCATCTTTAATTTCTTCTGATCTAGTTCCTAAACGATCAATGATATTAATAACATTCGCACTACTTTCTATGGACGTTTGCACGATATTACTATAGACATACTCTTTCATTCTAGAAAGGTATGCATTTGGGTTATATGCTGCTTTTATTTTGAATGATTTTACCAAATCAAAAATATCTGCACCTCCTAAATTTCTATAATCGTCATTAAACTTTTCTATAAAAACTTTATCAAATTTCTTATAGTCAATATTCGCGCTTAAAAATTCTGAAGCATTAAATGCCATTTTAAACCCTAATTCATTTTTAGCCCCTTCTACTCCTAAACGTTTTCCATTCCATTGTTCTGCTCTAGCATCTCTTTTTTGTACATATAAAATTTCATTATAAGTATTGCCTTCTGCATCTGTCTGTTCTTCAGAAAAAAGAACTAAAACTCCATTTGGCTCTCTATAACCCGTTAAATAATAAAAATTAGGATCTTGATGAAACACATAATCTACGTCATTTGCTCTATTTCTTAATGGATTAGCAAAAACTACAGCCACAGAATTCTTTGGCATCTTAGAACGTAACACCTCTCTCCTATCTTTATGAAAATCTTTTGATAAAAAATCTGTTGGAGCTTGAGCAATAGATTTTACAGAAAACATCAAACACAGAACAAATAAAAATTTAAAAAACTTCATGAAAATTAATTTATAGATTATAAACTCAAATGTAAGATTAATTCTTTTTTAAGTACAAATATTAACAGAAATTTAGTGCTTGGTTATTGCTGATTTTTCAATAATTTAGCCGAAAAATAAAGAAATCTACAAATGAAAAATATTGCTTTACATCAAGTTCATGAGAAATTGGGAGCAAAAATGGTGCCTTTTGCTGGTTATAATATGCCTGTACAATATGAAGGAGTAACTGCAGAGCACTTAACAGTCAGAGAATCTGTTGGTGTTTTTGACGTAAGTCATATGGGTGAATTTTTAGTATCTGGAGAAAATGCGTTAGCCTTAATTCAGAAAGTAACCTCTAATGATGCTTCTAAATTAGCGATTGGTGATGCTCAATACAGTTGTTTCCCTAATACCGAGAATGGAATTGTAGATGATTTAATTTGTTACAGAATTAAAGAAAATGAATATTTATTAGTGGTAAATGCTTCTAATATTGAAAAAGATTGGAATTGGATTTCTAACTATAATGAAGAGTTTGGTGCTGATCTTAAAGATTTATCTGATGACTATTCTTTATTGGCAATACAAGGGCCTAAAGCTTTAGAAGCTATGCAGTCTTTATCTTCACTAGACTTAGCCGATATTCCTTTCTACAAATTTAAAGTCGGAGATTTTGCTGGAATAGAAAATGTAATTATTTCTGCAACTGGTTATACTGGTTCAGGTGGATTTGAGATTTACTGCAAGAACTCTCAAGTAGAACAAATTTGGGAACGTGTATTTTTAGCTGGAGCTGAATTTGGAATTAAACCCATTGGTTTAGCAGCAAGAGATACTTTACGTTTAGAGATGGGATATTGCTTATATGGTAATGATATTAATGATAACACTTCTCCTATTGAAGCTGGTTTAGGTTGGATTACAAAATTCACCAAAGATTTTGTAAATGCTGATGCATTAGCTAAACAAAAAGAAGAAAAATCTTTAAGAAAGCTAGTCGCTTTTGAACTAAATGAAAGAGGAATACCAAGACAAGGTTATGATATTGTTGATGAAGAAGGTAGTATCATTGGCAATGTAACTTCAGGAACTATGAGTCCTAGTTTAAGTAAAGGTATTGGTTTAGGCTATGTGCCTGTTGGTTCTGCAAAAACGGATACACAAATTCTAATCCAAATAAGAAAAAAAGCAATACCTGCTACAGTTGTAAAACTACCTTTTTATAAGGGGTAATGAATTCTTAAATAGTAAAAGCCTCAATGATTAAATTCATTGAGGCTTTTATTTATGATTCAGTTTTTTTTAAACATTAAATCTAAAGTGCATAACATCTCCATCTTTAACTACATAATCCTTACCCTCTACTCTCATTTTACCAGCTTCTTTTACTTTGGCTTCAGAACCGTAAGTAACATAATCTTCATAAGCAATAGTTTCAGCTCTAATGAATCCTTTTTCGAAATCTGTATGAATTACTCCTGCAGCTTGAGGTGCAGTAGAACCAATAGGAATTGTCCATGCCCTTACCTCTTTAACTCCTGCAGTAAAATAGGTTTGTAAGCTTAATAGTTTATACGCAGAACGTATTAAACGTGAAACACCAGCTTCTTCTAAACCAATATCTGCTAAGAACATTTGACGCTCTTCATAATCATCCAATTCAGTAATATCTGCTTCTGTACCTACAGCTAAAACTATAACTTCTGCATCTTCTTCTTTTACAGCTTCTCTTACTTTTTCTACATATTCATTACCAGAAACTGCAGAGTTTTCATCAACATTACAAACATATAAAACTGGCTTAGCAGTAATGAATTGTAATAATTGTACAAACTCGATTTCTTTTTCATTAAAATCTAAAGCTCTAACTGAAATACCTTGTAATAAAGTTTCTTCTATTTTTAGTAAAACCACTAATTCTGCTTGTGCTTCTTTATTACCTGTTTTTGCTGTTCTTTTAACACGCTCTAAACGTTTTTGAACTGTTTCTAAATCTTTTAACTGCAGCTCAATATCAATAGTTTCTTTATCTCTAACAGGATCAATAGAATTATCAACATGAATGATATTATCGTTATCAAAACAACGTAAAACATGTAAAATTGCGTCAGTTTCTCTAATATTTGCTAAGAATTGATTTCCTAAACCTTCACCTTTACTTGCTCCTTTTACTAAACCAGCAATATCTACAATCTCTACTGTTGCAGGTACAACTTTTTCAGGATTAACAAGTTCTTCTAACTTTTCAATTCTTGTATCTGGTACATTTACAACCCCTAAGTTTGGTTCTATTGTACAAAAAGGAAAGTTCGCACTTTGCGCTTTTGCATTAGATAAACAATTAAACAAAGTTGATTTACCTACGTTTGGTAATCCTACAATTCCAGCTTTCATATGATTTAATTTTGCGAGTGCAAATATAGATGATTTAAAAACAAAAAATTCCGAATATAAATCGGAATTTTAAGAATACTACTTTAGTTTTTATTTATGAATTGTGCATAAAAGCTTGTTTTTCTAACAAAACTTCTTCTGTTTCAACATTATCTTCATCTGATACACAACAATCTACAGGACAAACTGCTGCACATTGTGGCTCTTCATGAAATCCTTTACACTCTGTACATTTATCTGCAACAATGTAATAAATTTCATCAGAAACAGGCTCTTGGTCTTCCTCTGCATTTGCAGATTTTCCATTAGGTAATACAATATTTCCACTTAAGTCTGTACCATCTGCATATTTCCAATCATCTGCACCTTCGTAAATTGCAGTATTAGGACATTCAGGCTCACAAGCTCCACAATTTATACACTCATCTGTTATTATAATTGCCATAATTTTCTTTTCTGTTTTTGTACCTTTGCAATTGCAAAAATAAAGCCAAAATAATAGACAACCAAATAAATGATTAGTATTCAAAATAGAATTACTGCATTCGCAAAATTAGGTAACTTTTTAAGTCAGTTTTCATCAGATAAGATCGAGAAAAAACCAAATATTGAGCATAATGATTTATTTTTTGATGGGTTTCTGCATCAAATTAAATTAGCGCAAGAAAATAACTCTTGGTTTACCAAAGACAACATTTTATTTGCTTTACAAAGTTGGTCTAAAGCCTTATCTACAGAAAATTTAAATGATTTTGTTAAAGAATTTAATCTTACCAGTAATTCAAATAAAAAGGTAGCCATAATAATGGCAGGAAACATACCTTTAGTTGGTTTCCATGATTTTTTATCGGTTTTAATTTCTGGTCATGAAGTTATCATAAAACAATCTTCTAATGACAAACATTTACTACCATTTTTGGCTAAATATTTAGAATACGTAGAAGAAAATTTTAAAGGTAAGATTGCATTTACTGATAAAAAATTGAGCAATTTTGATGCTGTAATAGCAACAGGAAGTAATAATACAGCTCGTTATTTTGAACACTATTTTAAAAACAAACCAAGCATCATTAGAAAAAGTAGAAACTCTGTAGCAGTGATAACTGGCAAAGAAGATGATAATGATTATATTGGTTTAGCAAATGATATTTTTCAATATTTTGGTTTAGGATGCAGATCTGTTTCTAAATTATATGTTCCTAAAAATTATAATTTTGATGCGTTTTTTAATGGGATGTACATCAAAAAAGATATTATAAATAACGCTAAATATGCAAACAACTACGATTATAACAAGGCTGTTTATTTAATGAGTGAGTTTGATTTGTTAGAAAATGGTTTTTTAATGATAAAGGAAGACCAAAGTTATTCCTCACCTATTGCAACTATTTTTTACGAATATTATGACAATGAAGTTGACTTAAAAATTAAATTACATGAAGACAGAGAAAAAATTCAGTGTATTGTAGCAAAAGACTTTCTAGAACATGAAATTACTTTTGGACAAACCCAACATCCACAATTAACAGATTATGCAGATGGTGTAAACACCTTAGAATTCTTGTCTAAATTATAAATTATGAAAAAACACAATTTTAGTGCTGGTCCTTGTATTTTACCTGAAGAAGTTCTACAAAAGGCATCTAAAGCAATTTTAAATTTTAATGATGACAATTTATCATTAATAGAAATTTCGCATAGAAGTAAACCATTTGTAGATGTTATTGAAAAAGCGAGAGCCTTAGCTTTAGAACTTTTAGGATTGGATAATAAAGGATACAAAGCCTTGTTTTTACATGGAGGTGCAAGCATGGAGTTTTTAATGGTGGCTTATAACCTATTGCATAAAAAAGCAACTTATTTAAATACAGGTACTTGGTCTGATAAAGCCATTAAAGAAGCTAAAGAATTTGGGAAAATTGTAGAAGTTGCCTCGTCAAAAGACAAAGGTTTCAATTACATACCAAAAGGATATTCAATTCCTAAAGATGCTGATTATTTTCATTGCACTAGCAACAATACAGTTGCTGGAACACAAATGAAAGATTTTCCAGACACTGATGTTCCTCTAGTTTGTGATATGAGTTCAGATATCTTTTCACGCCAATTAGATTTTGAAAAGTTCGATTTGATTTACGCTGGTGCTCAAAAAAATATGGGGCCTGCAGGAACCACTTTAGTCATTATTAAAGAGTCTATTCTAGGAAAAGTAGAAAGACATATACCCTCTATGATGAACTATCAAGTTCACATAGAAAAAGACAGTATGTTTAATACACCAGCAGTTTTTCCTATTTATGTTTCTATGCTAACATTGGAATGGTTAAAAGATTTAGGAGGTATACCTTTCATCGAGAAAGTGAACAATAAAAAAGCTAAACTTTTATATTCAGAGATTGATAGAAACCCATTATTTAAGGGAATTGTAGCTAAGGAAGATAGAAGTACAATGAATGCAACTTTTGTATTAACAGATGACTCATTAACTGAAAAGTTTGATAAAATGTGGCAAGATGCAAACATTAATGGTTTATATGGTCATAGATCTGTAGGTGGTTACAGAGCAAGTATGTACAATGCTTTGCCTTTATATAGTGTGCAAGCATTAGTAGATGTAATGCAAGAATTAGAGAAAAATAATTAAGATAATAAATTGAAAATCATAACCCAGGATTTTCAAAATTTGAATTTGTAGATAAATAATGATAATATTAGCAAACGACGGAATTACATTAAAAGGAATTGAAGCTTTAGAAAAAGTAGGTTTTGAGGTAAACATTACAAAAGTTGCCCAAAATCAATTAGAAAATTTTATTAATGATAATAATATTGACGGAGTTTTAGTAAACTCAAACACTCAAATAAGACAAGAATTAATTGAAGCTTGTCCATCTTTAAAATTGATAGGAAACTCAAGCGTAAATATGGATAATATTGATGTTGATTTTGCCATAGATAATGGTTTACATGTTATCAACCCTAAAAATGCTTCAGCAAGTTCTGTAGCAGAACTGGTTTTTGCACATCTTTTTGGAATGGCTCGTTTTTTACATTCTTCTAACAGAGAAATGCCTCTAGAAGGAGATATGCGTTTTAAAGAATTGAATAAAGCATATGCCTTAGGTACAGAATTAAGAGAAAAAACAATAGGTGTTTTAGGTTTTGATAAAGTAGGTCAAGAAGTAGCTAAAATTGCTATTGGTTTAGGAATGCATGTTATGGCCTATGATGATTTTATTGAAGAAGCAACCATTACTTTAGACTTTTACAATCAGCAAAAAATAGATTTTACCATTCATACAGATGCAATTGATGATGTTTTAAAAGAATCAGATTTTATCTCTTTACATTTAACAAATCGTGAAGATTATATAATTACTGCTACTGAGTTCGATAAAATGAAAGATGATGTTGGTTTTATAAATACAGCAAAAGGGGGAATTGTAAACGAAGTAGATTTAATAAGTGCTATAGAAAGTGGTAAGGTACAATATGCAGGTTTAGATGTTTTTGAAACAGAACCAACACCTGCTGTTCAACTCTTAATGAACTCAGAAATTTCGCTTTCTCCAAATATAGCTTCATCAACAAAAGAGGCACAAGAAAGAGCTGGTTTAGAGTTAGCAAATCAAATTATTAAATTGTTAAACTAGATTTATTTTATAAAACTAATTTCAATTAATGGCAATTGTAAAACCGTTTAAAGCTGTAAGACCAAGTAGAGATAAAGCTGCTTTAGTTTCCTCTAAATCTTATGAGGCTTATACTCCTGCAGAATTGGGTGCCAAACTAAATTTCAATCCTTTTAGTTTTTTGCATATTCTAAATCCAGATTACAAATACCATCAAGAAGTTTCTAGTGAACAACGTTTTCAATTAGTTCATAAAAAATATAACGAGTTTAAAAGCAATGGGTATTTCACTAAAGATAATAAGCCTGCTTTTTATATTTATCAAAACAATACTCCTACTAAATCTTATTGTGGTATTATCTCTGCAACTGCAGCAGAAGATTATCATAATAATGTAATTAAGAAACACGAAGATACACTTCAAAAAAGAGAAGTTCTTTTCGAGAAATACTTGAAAAAAACTGGATTTAATGCAGAGTCAGTTTTACTTACCTACCCCGATAATGATATTATTGAAAACATCATTAAAAAACACCAGTTAGAAAGACCTGAGTATGAGTTTGCTACTACAGACAAAAACACGCATTTTCTTTGGGTTATAAATGATGAAGAAGAAATTAATTTAATTTCTAAAGCGTTTAAAAATGTTGCTACTTTATATATTGCAGATGGGCATCATAGAACAACATCTTCTTGTTTGCTAGCCAAAAAATTATCAGGAGAAAATAAAAATCATACAGGTAATGAACCTTATAATTATTTTATGAGCTATTTGTTACCTGAAAGTCAAGTCGATATATATGAATTCAATAGATTTATTAGAGATTTAAACGGATTAACTTCTACTCAGCTTTTAAAAGAGTTAGGTAAAGTGTTTCAAATTAAAAAGAAGCATCAAGAAATATTTAAGCCATCAGAAAAAAATGAATTTAGCATGTATTTAGATGGCGAATTTTATGCTTTAAGTTTAAAAGAATCCGTTTATAAAATTACAGATGAATTAAGTAAATTAGATGCTCAAATTTTATTTACTACTGTTTTAAAACCAATTTTAGGGATTAATGATATCAGAAATGATTCTAAAATTGTGTATTCTCAGAATAAAACTGGCAGTTTAGAACTAAAAACAAAGGTTGATACAGGAGAATTTAAAGTATCTTTTGGCATGTTACCAGCTACAATTAATGAACTTAAAAATATTGTAGACGCAGATTTATTGATGCCTCCAAAAACAACCTTTATAGAGCCAAAATTAAGAAGTGCTTTAACCATATATGAACTATAAATATGATTCAAGAAAACTTAGAGAAAATAAAAGCTACTTTACCCAAAAACGTAACATTGGTTGCTGTTTCTAAAACAAAACCTGTAGAAGATTTACAGGAAGCTTATAATGCAGGTCAGCGTGTTTTTGGTGAAAACAAAATTCAAGAAATGGTAGACAAGTTCGATGTTTTACCAAAAGACATTCAATGGCATATGATTGGTCATTTACAGAGCAATAAAGTAAAATACATGGCTCATTTTGTAGATTTAATTCATGGTGTTGATAAACTAAAAACTTTAAAAGTAATAAACAAAGAAGCCAAGAAACACAATAGAATAATCAATTGTTTATTACAGGCTAAAATAGCAGAAGAAGTTTCAAAATTTGGTTTATCTTTTGCTAATATTGAATCAATTTTACAATCAGATGACTTTGCAGTATTAGAAAACGTTAATATTGCTGGGTTTATGGGAATGGCTACATTTACTTCTGATGAAAATCAATTAAACAAAGAGTTTTCATCACTAAAAAAATTCTTTGATAAACAAAAAGAAGAAATAAATTTACCTAACTGTAATTTAAAGACTCTCTCAATGGGTATGAGCGGAGATTATCCACTAGCCGTTAAAAAAGGAAGCACTATGGTTAGAGTTGGTAGTGCAATATTTGGCAATCGGAATTATTATTAGTAATTTTCAAAAAAAATAGAAATTGTACGCAATATTAGATATTGAAACTACTGGAGGTAAATTTAATGAAGAAGGAATAACTGAAATTGCGATCTACAAGTTCGACGGTCAAAAGATTGTAGACCAATTCATTTCTCTTGTTAATCCTGAAAAACCAATTCAAGAATTTGTTGTAAAACTTACAGGCATTAATAACAAAATGCTAAGAAATGCACCTAAATTTTTTGAAGTTGCTAAGCGTATTGTAGAAATAACTAAAAATTGTATAATAGTTGCGCACAATTCTAGTTTTGATTATCGTATTTTAAGAACAGAGTATAATAGACTTGGTTTTGATTTTGAAAGAAATACGTTATGTACGGTAGAATTAAGTCAAGCTCTAATTCTAGATCAACCCTCGTATAGTTTAGGAAAACTTACTAAATCTTTAGGAATACCAATTTCAGATAGACATAGAGCTACTGGAGATGCTTTAGCTACCGTAAAGCTGTTTAAACTACTACTAGCTAAAGATGATAAAAAAACAATCATACAAAGTGCTATAAAATACTTTGATAAACGCTTAGAAAAAGAGAAACTAAAAAATTTAATTGAAGAAATACCATCTGTACTAGGTGTTTTTTATGTTCATGATACTAACGGAAAAGTTATCTATATTGGTAAGGGGAAAAATATTAAATCTGAAATAAATAATCTTTTTGTAAAAACATCTAGAAGATCTGTAAAAATACAAGAAAGAGCAACATCTGTATCATTTGAAAAAACAGGCAATGAGTTATTTACACGATTAAAATATTATCTTGAGTTAGAAAACTTAACCCCTAAATTCAATTTTAAAAAGAAATTTAACCTTAATGAATCCGCATTTAATAATGATCATTTTTTACTTTTTGACAAAGGAAGAGAGATTGAAGAACATGCAGTAATCCTTGTTGAAAACAACGAAATGTGTAGTTATGGTTACACAAATTTAGCGTATCAAGAAAACAATATTGATATTCTAAAAAACGTTCTTACTAAAATAGAACACAAAGAGATTGCAAAAACAATTACAAAAAATTACTTAAAAAAAAATAACGTAAAAAAGATTATTAGATTATGATATTTAATAAATGATTTTTTCTTTATTGTTAAGAAAATTAATTCTAAAAAAGGGATCAATTTTGTTTTTATATTTTTTCATTTTGAATAATTTATTTTTTATTACTTGGTGCTCATTATTACTTATGAGTTTTATTAAGATTCGGTTTTTAAAAACATGTCTTTTTTTAAAATTAATTTAAATTCCTTGTAATTACTTAGAATATAGAGGTAAAAAATAAAAAAACTAAGTATATATTTGTAGTATTGTATTACAACAGAATGCTCTAGTGAATAAACAAAACCAAAGAAATAACTGGAAATTTAAACTTCATGAAATTATTTATGAGGCAGACACAACTAAAGGAAAAATATTTGATGTCATTTTATTAATTGCTATAATTACGAGTATAATTCTAGTTATGTTAGAAAGTGTGGATAGTTTTGATAAAAAATACCATGCTATCCTTTATTTTGGAGAATGGACTATTACAATTCTTTTTAGTCTAGAGTACATACTAAGAATTATAGCAATAAAAAAACCAAAAAAATATATTTTTAGTTTTTTTGGTATAATAGATTTTTTATCTACAATTCCATTTTATATATCTTTATTTTTTGCTGGATCTCAAGGTCTAATTGCTTTAAGAGCTTTGCGTTTGCTAAGAGTATTTAGGATTTTAAAATTAGCAAGATACATAGGTGCGAGTAATAAGCTAATTTTAGCTCTAAAAGCTAGTAAAGCAAAAATTGCAGTATTTCTATTTTTTGTATTAATAGTGTGTATCATTCTAGGTACAGTAATGTATATGATAGAGGGGGCAGAAAATGGGTTTACAAACATTCCAAAAAGTATATATTGGGCAATTGTTACCCTAACAACAGTAGGTTTTGGAGATATTGCTCCACAAACACCTTTAGGTCAATTTATCTCTAGTATTATTATGATTTTAGGATATGCTATTATTGCAATACCAACTGGAATTGTAAGTGCTGAAATTACAAAAACATCAGATATCTTAGACACTAATACACAATCTTGCCCTAATTGCTTAAAAGAAAAGCACATAAACAATGCTCTTTATTGTCATCATTGTGGTAGTACTTTAAATTCATGATACAAACACAAAAAAATATTTTAATAAATGTAGTTGGCCCTACTGCTATCGGAAAAACTTCGCTTAGTATAAAATTAGCCAATCACTTTAATTGTGATATTATTTCATCGGACTCAAGACAGTTTTTTAAAGAAATGGCTATTGGTACAGCAGTACCAGAATCTAATGAGTTGGCTGCAGCTAAACATCATTTTATTCAAAACAAAAGTATTTTTGAGCCTTATAATGTAGGAGAATATGAACGAGATGCATTAACTAAATTAAATACACTTTTCACTAAAAATAATGTTCAAGTAATGGTTGGCGGTAGTGGTTTATACGTAGATGCTGTTTTAAAAGGGTTGGACTATTTCCCTGAAGTTAATACCTCAATAAGAGAAAAATTAACTGACAATTTAGCCAAAGAGGGTATTGAATATTTACAACAAAAGCTAAAAGAATTAGATATAGAGACCTATAATAATATTGAGTTAGAAAACCCTCATAGAATAATGAGAGCTTTAGAAATTTGTATATGTACTAAAAAAAAATACTCCTCTTTTAAGAACAAACCAAAAGCAAAACGTAATTTTAAAGTTTTAACAGTGGGTTTAACTGCAGAAAGACAAGTTATTTACGATCGTATAAATTTAAGAGTAGATTTAATGATTAAAAATGGTTTAATTAAAGAAGCCGAAAAACTTTACGAATACAAAGATTTAAATGCACTACAAACTGTTGGTTATAGAGAGTTATTTGAATATTTTGATGGAAATTTCTCAAAGGATTTTGCAATTTCAGAAATAAAAAAAAATACAAGAAGATTTGCAAAAAGACAACTAACTTGGTTTAAAAGAGATAAAAATACTGTTTGGTTTGATTTTAAAACAAAAAAAGAAACCATCATTAATTATTTAGAACTTAATATTAAGAATAGCTAAAAAACATAATTATTTAAGTAGTATTCATTTTTGTAGAACATTCAGTTTAATATCTTTGCTAAAACTAAACATTTATTATGAAATTAAAACTTACAATTATCCTTATTACTTTAATTAGTAGTATTTCTATAGCACAAACAAAAACAGGCACAATAGACAGTGATTATATTATTAATCTTATGCCAGAAGCAAAAGTGGTTATAAAAAGATCTCAGTCTTATGGGACTAGATTAGATTCTTTATTCTATATTAAAATGAAAGATTACCAAACTAGAGTTGCCGACTTTAGAGATAAAGAACCAGAGATGGGAGAATTAATGAAAAAAACATTAATAAAAGAGCTAACTGCATTAGAACAAGACATAAAAAAATACCAGGAAAATGGTAGTAAACTTATGCAACTAAAGCAAGACGAATTAATGAGACCATTATATAAAAAATTAAATACTGCTATAGATGAAATAGCTAAAGCAAACGGGTATACCTTAATATTAACTATAGGGGGTAATCAATTTGCTTATTTAGATGATAATCATGATATTACTAAAAAAGTAATGGAAAAACTAGGCGTTAAAGAACCTGCAATTAAAAAGTAATTCTTTATATATAAAATCTATAAAAGCTTCACTTTTGTGAGGCTTTTTTTATATCAAAATAAAAATAGAAATACTTACAAAAACAACAATTTGTGTCCATTTTAAGTAAAGGCCAATTTTAGCATTCTCTTTAATGTTGGTTGATATTACTCCTGCTAAAATGGCAAAAGACGAAAATATAACCAAAGAAACGAACATAAAAATAAAGCCCAAAATATAGAATTGCAGTACAGAGGATAACGTTTCCGAAAATAAAAAACCAGGAAAAAAAGCCAAAAAAAATATAGAAACTTTAGGGTTTAATACATTCATAATAAAACCTTGTTTAAACAACTGTTTTGTAGTTTTTTGCTTTATATTTTCATTAGATAATAAAATTGCTGTATCAGATCTATACACTTTATAAGCTAAATAAAGTAAATAAAAAGCGCCAAACAGCTTAATAATAAAGAAAAGTGTTTCTGACTGTTTAATTATCAGAGATACACCAAATGCAAGTAATGTTGTATGCACCAAACATCCAGAGATTAGTCCAAAAACAGTAGCTAAACCATATTTTTTACCATTTACAATACTTTGTGTTACCACAAAAATATTATCAGGACCAGGAGAAATGGCTAAGATAGATGTTGCTAAAGCAAAAGAAAGTAACGTTTCTATACTAAAAGGAATTTAAAGTGATTTTAAAATAGCCTTATTAATTTTTTTAATTAAACTTGGACCTTCATAAATAAAACCTGTATAAATCTGTACTAAATCTGCACCAGCTTCAATTTTTTCTAAAGCATCTTCTGCAGAATGTATACCTCCTACTCCAATAATTGGAAATGCTTTATTTGATTTTTCTGATAAATAACGAATAACTTTAGTGCTCTGATTTTTAATTGGCTGTCCACTAACTCCTCCATTACCAATTTCTTTTAATCTTTCTTCAGAAGCCTTTAAATTGGCTCTAGTAGTAGATGTATTTGAAGCAATTACACCATCAATTTTAGTTTCAGCAACCAACTCTATAATTTCATCTAATTGAATATCATTTAAATCTGGTGCAATTTTTAATAAAATTGGCTTTTCTACATCTTTAGAATTATTCAATTTTTGACATGTAGTAATTAATTCTAATAAGTAATCCTTATCATTTAATTTTGCATGACTTCCAACATTAGGACAACTTACATTTAAAACAAAATAGTCTACATAAGGATGTAAACCTTTAAAACATTCAATATAATCTGCCGTGTAGTTTTCAGGTGAAGTTTGCGTATTCTTCCCAATATTTCCACCTATAATTAACTTTCCTTTATTTCCTTTCAGTTTTTCAATAGCAGCCACTAATCCTTCATTATTGAAACCCATTCTATTAATGATACCTTTATCATCTTTTAAGCGAAACAACCTTTTCTTAGGATTACCTACTTGAGCTTTAGGAGTTACTGTACCAATTTCTATAAAACCAAAACCAAAATTGGCCAATTCATTATAGAGCACTGCATTTTTATCAAAACCAGCAGCTAAACCTACAGGATTTTTAAAAGTTAATCCAAATAAATTTTTCTCTAGTTTTTTATCATTTACTTGATATAAACTTCTAAAAACACCAATGATACCTGGTATTTTAGATAAAGTACGTATTAAAGAAAAAGTGAAATAATGTATTTTTTCTGGATCAAAAAGAAAAAACATGGGTCTTATTATGGCTTTGTACATAGTTTACAAATATAAAAAAAGCTCCATAAATGGAGCTTTTAGATTATCTTAATACAGCTTCTAAATTTTTTTCAAAGCTTGCTTGTAATTTTTGCATAATTTTATCTATCTGTTTGTCTTCTAAAGTTTTGTTTTCATCTTGTAACACAAAACTAACTGCGTATGATTTTTTACCTTCAGGTAACTTATCACCTTCATAAACATCAAATAAATCTACTTCTTTTAAAAGTTTTCTTTCTGATTGAAAGGCTAAATTATAAACTTCTTTAAACTCAGTTTTATTATTTAATAATAATGCTAAATCTCTTTTTACTGAAGGAAATTTAGACAGTTCAGATACCTTAATTGATTTTTTACTAGCTAATTGTAAAATATTTTCCCAATTTAAATCTGCAAATAAAACCTCTTGCTTAATACCAAACTCTTTTAAAATACTTCTTTTTACTACTCCAAAATCTGCTAATTTGATTTTGCCTAAACTAAAAGATAATCCTTCAGAAAATACATCATTTTTAGATGGTGTACTTATTAGTTTATTAATACCTAATCTTTCTAATACAAAAGTTAGCACTCCTTTTAAATAAAAGAAACCAGATTGAGCAACATTTGTATTCCATGAATCTTTAGTTCTGTTTCCAGTAACAAAGAGTGTTAAGTGTTTGTCTTCATGATATTTATCTGAATATTTATGGTATGTTTTACCAAACTCATAAAATTTCAATGCGTTATTTTTTCTATTTAAATTATATGAAACAGACTCTAAACCACTAAATAATAAAGACTGACGTAGCACACCTAGATCATTACTTAAAGGGTTTAACATTGCCACATTAGCTTCTTCGTTAATATTTTCAGACAACTTAGTATAATCTGGTTTTGTAAGCGAATTTGCCATAGTTTCATTAAAACCTAAAGCACTTAATTGCTCTGCTACAACATTTTCTATTTTAGTTTCTTTATTAGAATCAAATGAAATTGAAGTATTTAATTTATGAGAAAATTCGATATTATTATAACCGTAAACTCTTAAAATTTCTTCAATAATGTCAGCTTCTCTTTGTACATCTGTTCTGTAAGAAGGTATAGTTAAACCAAGCCCTCCCTCTGTTTCACTATTAATTTTTATTTCTAAAGAAGCTAAAATGTTTTTAATAGTTTCTTTTGGAATTTCTTGCCCTATTAATCGATATACATTTTCATAAGAAAGAAATACTTGAAAATCTTCTAATTTTATTGGATAAAAATCTGATATATCTGAAGCCATTTTACCTCCAGCATATTCTTCAATTAACAAAGCAGCTCTCTTTAAAGCATATTTGGTTAAATTAATATCAATTCCTCTTTCAAAACGAAAAGAAGCATCCGTGTTTAACGCGTGCCTTTTTGCTGTTTTTCTAACAGAAACTGGATTAAAATAAGCAGATTCTAGGAAAATTGAATTTGTACTTTTAGAGACACCTGACTCTAATCCTCCAAAAACACCAGCGATACATAAAGGGTTTTCTTCTGCATCACAAATCATGATGTCTTCTGATGACAGTGTTCTTTCAACTTCGTCTAGTGTAGTAAACTTTGTCCCCTCTTTTAATGTTTTTGCAACTATTTTATTTCCTTTAATACGTTGCGCATCAAAAGCATGTAATGGTTGTCCGAGTTCATGTAAAACATAATTAGTAATATCTATAATATTATTCTTTGGTGTTAAGCCAATAGCTTTTAATCTATTCTTTATCCATTCTGGAGAATCTTGTACAGTGATATCTGTAATAGAAATACCACAATAACGAGGCACTAAGTCTTTATTTTCAACTTCTACATCAAAACGTAGCGTTCTTTCATCTACATGGAAATTACTAACAGATGGAGAAATTAATTCTAAATTTTTTTCTTGTTGTATGAGACCAGCTCTTAAATCACGAGCAACTCCAAAATGACTCATTGCGTCAGATCTATTTGGTGTTAATCCAATTTCGAATACATGATCTTTTTCAATATTAAAAACATCAGCACCTAAAGTTCCTTCTTTAATAGTATCATCTAAAACTAAAATTCCATCATGGCCACTCCCCAAACCAAGCTCATCTTCAGCACAAATCATTCCATGACTCTCTTCTCCTCTAATTTTACCTTTTTTAATTTTAAAACTTTCTCCTTTATCATCATATAGTAGAGTTCCAATTGTTGCTACAGGTACCTTTTGTCCGGCTGAAACATTTGGTGCTCCACATACAATTTGTACAGGATTTCCATCTCCTAAGTCTACAGTCGTAACTTTTAGTCTATCTGCATTTGGGTGCTGTACACAAGTTAGTACTTTACCTACAACAATTCCCTCTAAACTTCCTTTTATAGATTCTTTTGTTTCTATACCTTCAACTTCTAAACCTAAATCAGTTAACAACTCACCTGTTTTGGCTGCATCCCAATCTATTTGAAGAAATTGCTGTAACCAATTGTAAGAAATTTTCATTTTTTTATCTTGATTTTTTCAACCGCTAAATTAAACTTTTTTCAGGATTTTATTAAATAATACACGAAGTATTTTAGCTTAAATTTAACCTCATTTAGATGAAAAACAAATCATAATTTAGTGGTTAAATTACTTCTAGAAATATTGAAATGAGAATAGATATTTAGATGGATTTACTTCAAAAAACTTCCAAATATTTTTTTAAATGTAAATCCTATAACCTTATAATAAAGAGTTGCAAAGAAAAAGCCTATACTAAGTCCTGTAAGTACATCTAGTGGAAAATGAACCCCTAAATATAATCTTGAATATGAAAATACTAATGGAAATAATAATAGGAAAAAAATATAATTTTTAAAATTATTTTTTAATACGAGTAAAATATAAATTGTAAAAAAAGTAGAAGTAGTTGCATGACCAGACATAAAACTAAATCCTTTAGGACTATAAATTGTTCTTAAAAGATGGTTTATAGTGGGGTCATTATTTGGCCTTAATCTTTGAGTTGTATTCTTGATTAAATTTGTAAATTGATCAGAAAAGGCAACTAAAACAATCATTGATAAAATTAGAAAACCACCACGTTTCCACCCATACGTTTTTATCACTAAAAAAATAACTAATAAAAACAATGGAATCCAATTGAATTGATTTGTAATAGCCATCCAAAAAGGATCCCATTGTTTACTTCCTAAATTATTTAGATAGATTAAAATTTCTTGGTCTATATGTAGTATTGATTCAAACAATTTATACGCCTATTTTTAATATTTCAACCTCAAAAACTAAATCAGATTTTGCTGGAAATGGCCCATATTTAGCTGCACCAAAACCAATGTAATAAGGAATAAAAAGTCTAACTTTCTCTCCTTCTCTTAAATTTTTAACTCCTTCTTTAAAACCTGTAATCATAGGCTTCTTAGTATCATTTAGTTGAAAAATAAAAGGTTGCCCACTCTCTTCCGTACTTTGAATTTTTTTACCATCTGCAGTGTAGAGTGTAAAGTGAGCTTTTATTGGTTTAAAGTCTACAACTTTTTTTCCAGAGGAGTTTTGTTTTAGTTTTAATATTTGTAAACCCGATTCAGTTTTGGTTGCTTTTTGCACCCCCATTTTTTCATGAAAAATAGATTTATTGGTTAAATAAGTAGAATACCTAGCTATTTCCAAATCTTTTTCTTCTTGAAGACGATCTTTCTCAGTCTTTGTAAATTTTGCTAGTTCTGAATCAAAAATAGCTCCTTCATCAAATGAATTGGCTTTTTCACCAATTCTAATTATTTTAATGTGATGTATTGTATCTAATTTTTGAATTTTATTTACAACTAACATTCTAAGAGAATCTTTTGCTTTTTTAAAAAGTAAAGAATCTTTAATGTTCTTCTTTAAAAGTTTAAACTGTTTAGCATTCAGAATTGTTTTACCAAAAACAGTATGTTTTCCATCTAAATGAGGAATAGCCCTATGAGTAATAAAAAACTGACTTCCATTAGAGTTTGGTCCTCCATTTGCCATGGATAACATTCCTGCATCATCGTGTTTGTATAATAAGTCTCCTTCTTTATTCTTAGTAAACTCATCTCCAAATCGATATCCGGCAGCACCTCTCCCTGTTTCTGTTGGATCTCCTCCTTGTATGATAAAATTATCTACAACTCTATGAAAGCGAATACCATCATAAAACTTATTTCCAATAATAGAATCTGTAACCCTATTGTTCGTTCCTTCTGATAGAGCAACAAAGTTAGCAACAGTCATTGGTACATCTTCCTCATAAAGTTTTAAAAAGATATCTCCTTTATTTGTTTGTACTTCTGCATAAAGACCGTCTTGTAAATCTTTATATTTTGCAGAAGTACAATTGTAAAATAAAAAGGATATTAATATAAAATAAACTATAAATCTCATTTATTCTTCTAATAACTCCAAAATTTCTACTTCAAAAATTAATGCTGAATAAGGCTTAATTAATTCTCCTCTTTGTTGAACACCATATGCTAATTCTTGAGGTATAAAAAACTTATATTTATCACCAACATGCATCATAGCTAAGCCTTCATTAAAACCAGGTATAAAAATATTAGCTCTAGATTCATATGGTTCATTTCTATCTACACTACTATCAAAAACTTCTCCATCTATTGTGGTTCCGTGATAGTGTAACTTTATTTTGCTATCTGGTTTTATAGCTGCTCCATTTCCTTCTTTTAAAATAGTAAACTGTAAACCACTTTCTGTTGTAGTTACTCCTTCTTTTGTTTTATTTTCTGCTAAAAACTTTTCTCCTGCTTCTTTTACAGCTGCAAACTTCTTTTTAGCGTCTTTCTCGGCTTGTTGCATTTGTTGCTTTTGGAAAAAAGTTCTTAAAAAACCTGCAATATCATCTTCTTTCATTAACATATTAGTAGAATCGATTACGTTTTTGTACCCCTGAATAAAGGCTGACGTTTTTGCATCAGTAAAATTTGATTTAACTTTTAATGCCATATCCATTCCTAACGCATAACTAGCAGAATCTAATTCTGTTTCTAGAGAAGTCACGCTAACGTTTTCATTATTACAAGATACTATTGCTAAGAAACTTGTGGCCATTGCTAAATTTTTAATTGTTTTCATTACTTTTTGTTTAATTTAATTAATGTTACTGTACTTTTAATGGATTGATTAGGTTTAATTTTATTTTGATCTCCTGATATACCATAGGCATTATATGGAGGTATTATAAAGGTTACGGTTTCACCCTCTTTCATGAGCTTTATTCCCTTTTGCAAACCAGTAATAAAATTTTCTTTATCAACGAGATAACTCTTAATACCTAAATCCTTTTTACTATAAATAATAGAGTCATTTAAATTTTTAATTGAATACGATATAATTACTTCATCAGCTATTTTTGGAAAAGGCAATTCACTATTAATTTTATGATTGTATGTATACCAAAAACCTTCTGTAGATTGAATATAGGTGTTTAATGAATCATTTTTCACAAGAGCTACAATCTTTTCATCATTTTTCTTATTGATTAATTTACTCTTTTTTAAAGCATCTGCATAAACAGTAGTTGATGGCTTTGGTTGTATAGGTCTTCTTACTTTTCTTTTTGAGCAAGAAATCGTTATTAAAAATAAAAAAATTAACAATAAGTTATATTTCATAAGAAACTTCAAGCTCTGTTTTATAGTCTTTTAATAATGAACAAAAATTATCTACAGTTTCTTGCATAGTAGATTCAGATCTACCTCCTGCAGCATTATCATGTCCACCTCCATTATAATGATTTCTTGAAAATTTATTTACAGAGAAGGTACCTTTAGATCTAAACGATATCTTTACGATACTTTGTTCTTTATCTTCAATAAAAATTGCTGCAAAAATAATTCCTTTTAAGGACAATGCATAATTTACAACACCTTCTGTATCGCCTTTTTGAAAATCAAAACGTTTTTTTTCTTCATCAGTCAAGGTGATAAAAGCAGTTTTATACTCTGGCAAAATCTGTAAATTGCTTAAAGCTTGCCCTAACAATAGAAGTCTATTATATGAATTAGAATCATAAACATTGTTATGTATTCTATCATTTTGAGCTCCTTTATCTATTAAATCTGCAATAATTCTGTGTGTTTTACTTGTAGTAGAACGAAATCTAAAAGAACCTGTATCTGTCATGATACCTGTATATAAGCAAGTAGCAATATCTTTATCAATAAGTGATAAATCATTATTCATTTCTATATATTGGTAAATCATTTGTGAGGTAGAGCAAACGTTAACATCAGAATACATAAACTTAACATCATCTGGCTGTTGATGGTGATCTATCATAACAAAATCATTCTGATATTTCTCTAAGGTATTTTGCATATCAGAGCCTACTCTGTGCAGTGTGTTAAAATCTAAAAGAAATATAATTTCTGATTTCTGTATGGCCTTTTGTGATTGGCTATTTTGCCAATCAAAACGAAAAGTATTTTCAGATCCAGGCAACCATTGAAGAAAGTCTGGGTAGTCATTTGGCATTACAACAGTAGCATGATGTCCTTTTTTAGTTAGGTAATGTTTTAGTGCTAATGAAGCGCCAATAGCATCTCCATCAGGATTTCTGTGCCCTACAATAACTACGTTTTTAGGAGTTTCTAAAAAAGCGCTTAAATCATTAAATCCTTTTAAAATCATAGGCAACGAAGATACAATTTAATAATATTGATTGAAGCTTTTTTTTAAGTACATTTGAAAAAAAAACTACTTATTTAACTATAATTTATGAGAAATTATTTACTTGTTGGAATTATAACCTTAAATTTTTTCCATTGCGCTACTAAAATAGAAAAACAAAACACAAAAAAAACTATTGAAAGTGATTATACTATTGCATTTGGTTCTTGCAATAAACAAAATAAAAAAAATATACTTTGGAAAGAAATTAGTAAAAACAACCCTGATTTATGGGTGTGGGGTGGAGATATTATTTATTCAGACACAGAAGACATGAATAAGATGAAAGAAGACTATGACACTCAAATTAATCAAGAAGGTTATAAAGTGTTAAGAAAAAACACACCTATTTTAGCAACCTGGGATGATCATGATTATGGAGTTAATGATGGTGGAACTGAATTCCCTAAAAAAAAACAAGCACAAGAGTTATTTTTAAATTTTTTAGGAGTTGCTAAAGATAGTCCAAGAAGAAATAAAGAAGGCATATACCATTCAGAACTTATAAAAACCCAAAAAGGAGATATTAAAATTATACTATTAGATACGCGTTATTTTAGGACACCTCTTAAAAAGGCAGAAGGTAAAAAAAGGTATGTACCAAATGCATACGGAGAGGGGACACTTTTAGGACAAAAACAGTGGACGTGGTTAAAAAATGAGTTGAAAAACTCTTCAGCAGAATTTAACATTATTGTTAGCAGCATTCAAGTGCTTTCTTCAGAACATGGTTTTGAAACTTGGGGAAACTTCCCTCATGAAGTAGATCAATTAAAAAATACAATTCTCAACTCTAAAGCAAAAGGAGTACTTTTACTTTCTGGTGATAGACATATTTCTGAATTCTCACAAACTACAGTAAATGATTTACCGTATTTTTTAACGGATTTTACTTCAAGTGGACTTACACATTCTTACTCAAAATTCAGCGGAGAACCTAATCAGTACAGAAAACAAGAGGTAGTGCATGAAATTAGTTTTGGGGTTTTATATTTTAATTTTAATGAGAAAAACATTACCCTAGAGATGAGAGGAAAAAACAATAAACTTCAGCAAAAAATGAAACAAACATATTAACTTGTGAATACCAATAAAAGCCGTACTTTTGCAAAAATTTTATAAAATAAAATGGCAACAAACAGAACATTTACAATGCTTAAGCCTGATGCTGTAGAAAACGGACATACAGGAGCTATCTTAGAAAAAATTAATGCAGCAGGTTTCAGAATCGTAGCGTTAAAGAAAACTCAAATGACTAAAGCAGACGCAGAATCATTTTATGCAGTGCATAATGAGCGTCCTTTTTTTGGAGAACTAGTAGAATTCATGACACGTGGACCAATAATTGCAGCAGTGTTAGAGAAAGATAATGCAGTTAATGACTTTAGAACTTTAATTGGGGCTACAAACCCAGCTGATGCAGCAGAAGGAACAATTAGAAAATTGTATGCAACTTCTATGGGCGAAAATGCAGTACATGGTTCTGACTCTGATGAAAATGCAACAATTGAAAGTAATTTTCATTTTTCTGGTAGAGAAATGTTTTAAATTACTTTATAAAAATGTATTTGAAGGCCTGTATTTTAATGCAGGTCTTTTTTTATACCAACATCAATTTAGAAATTAATTCATTCCCTAATTCTTCATTCATCATTTTAATAATTTTTTCTTTGCCATAACTCAACTCCTCACGTAATACAGATGAAGTTAATTGCACTATTAACGTTCTATTTTGTAATTTAACAGAAGAAGTATGATTAGAAATTCCAGGCCCCATCATCTTTGCCCAAGTTTCAGCTACTTTAATTTTTTGCATTCCTTTACTTAAGTTGTTTTCTTTAATAAATAATTGCATTAAATCTTCTATTGAAAAAGAATCATTTTCTCTTTTAGCCATTCTCTAAATTTTAAAGTTTAAATAACTGATACTTTTTATCACCTTGCTTTAAAATTCGTTCAGTACGCTCTGCATGAGTATCAGTAATAAAAATTTGTCCAAATTTGTCATTATTTACTAGATCAATAATATGGGCTACTCTACTTTCATCCAATTTATCAAAAATATCATCTAGCAATAAAATTGGTGTTATTCCCGCTTGTTGTTTTATAAATTCAAATTGAGCAAACTTTAGCGCTATTAAAAAAGATTTTTGTTGTCCTTGAGAACCAAATTTTTTTATTGGGTATTCACTAATTTCAAAATTTAAATCATCCTTATGGATTCCGGCTGTACTATACTGTAATAAACGATCTTTTTCTAATGATTTTACCAAAAGATCTTTCATTGTAAAGTCATGTAATTGACTTTTATAATTTAAATAAACAACCTCATTGTCACCAGATATTATTTTATATTTTTCGTTGAATATTGGAATAAATGTATTTAAAAAATCCTTTCTAACCTCATAAATTCTAGTTCCATACTCTGCAAGCTGATCATCATAAATATTTAAATTTACAGCATCAAAAGTCCTGTTAGCAGCAAAATATTTTAATAAAGAATTACGTTGCGTTACTACCTTATTGTAACTTATTAAATCTTTTAAATAATTTTTATTTTGCTGAGAAATTACTCCATCTATAAACTTTCTTCTAAAATCACTTCCCTCAGTCACTAAATCTCTATCTGCAGGCGAAATGATAACAAGTGGAAATTGCCCAATATGATCAGAAAAACGATCATACATTTTGTCATTTCTTTTTAAGATTTTTTTTTGGCCTTTTTTAAGACTACATACTAGTGTTTCATTTCTATTATTTAAAAGGTAATTTCCCTCAATCATAAAAAAAGGCTCATGATGCTTTATGTTTTGTATTGCTACTGCATTAAAATAACTTTTTGTAAACGACAAGTAATAAATAGCATCAAGTACATTTGTTTTGCCAACACCATTGTTTCCTACAAAGCAGTTTATTTTCTCTTGAAAATCAAAAGATTGAGAACTTATGTTCTTAAAATTCACCAATGAGAGCTGCTGTAAATACATAACAAATTTTTTAAATTAAAAAACGTCTGCAAATTATTGAAATTTTTGGGAATTAACCGCTTTTAAAATCCAATTAAAAAAACTATTTTTGTCGCCACTAATTTTTAAGTAAATATGGCAACATACAAGAAGAAATATAAACCAGAAGGTAAAAAAGCAGAACAGCAAGTAGAAGAAATGGACAGTACAACTGCAGAAGTATTTAATACTTTAGACGAAACTGCTTCTAAATCTGAACAATGGATTGAAAAGAATAGTAAAGTTTTATTTGGTAGTCTAATAGCTATAGTCGTATTTTTTCTAGTATTTTTAGGGTACAATAAATATGTTGTTACACCAAACGAACTAGAAGCTTCTAATGAATTGGCTTTTCCAAGAAAATATTTTGATGAGGCTGCAACAGCTGGATCTGGTATAGATTCTTTATTAAATTTAGGGTTAGAAGGAGCCGATGGTAATTATGGTTTTTTAGATATAGCTGAGGCCTATAATGGAACAAGCGCAGGAAATTTAGCAAATTACTATGCAGGCATATCATATTTACAAATGAAAGAATATGATAAAGGAATAGAATTTTTAGGAAAATTTAATTCTGATAATGCTATTTTAAATGCTGTTGCTTTGGGCGCAATTGGTGATGCCTTCTCTGACATAGATCAACAAAATGATGCATTAGACTATTATGAAAAAGCTGCAAATGTAGAAAGTAACGATTTTACAACTCCTCTTTTTTTGTTTAAAGGAGGGCAAACTGCATTGTTGTTAAATGAATTCGACAAAGCTGTAGCAATGTTTTCTATAATTAAAGAAAAATACTCTAAATCTGAACAAGGCAGAGATATAGATAAATTCATTAATGCAGCAAAATATGCAAAAGATTAGTTGTTAGATTGTAATTGTAGGTCAAAAAATATAAATGTACTATCTATAAAAAGAACTTAAAATGGCTACAACTAACTTATCTTATTACGATAAAACAGTAATCCCAAATGCGAAATCTCTTCGATTTGGGATTGTTGTTTCAGAATGGAATCCTGAAATTACACAGAATTTAAAAAAAGGGGCGATAGATACTCTCCTAGACTGTGGCACAACAACTAATAATATTATTAGCTGGGATGTTCCTGGTAGTTTTGAATTAGTATATGGTTGTAAGAAAATGATTCAAAGTGAAAAACTAGACGCCATTATAGCTATTGGAAATGTTATACAGGGGGAAACCAAACATTTCGACTTTGTTTGCGAAGGTGTTACTCAGGGAATTATTGATTTAAACGTAAAATATGATGTACCTGTCATATTTTGTGTATTAACAGACAACACAAAACAACAATCTTTAGACAGATCTGGAGGTAAATTAGGTAATAAAGGAATTGAATGTGCTGTAGCTGCTATAAAAATGGCAGCGCTTAAAAACATTGATAGGGCATCTGAGCATATTGGCTTTTAGTTATTACACTTTAAAAAATAGAAACTATTTATTTATAAAATTTCTTTCACTACTTTTTAAGGTTTTAAGCACACTAAAATTAATCTTTATTTTTTTTAAGAATACTTTTAACTTCTTTATTTGATGCATTCCTTTAATTTCTTTAAATTTGATTTGGTTAAAAAGTAATTACTCAACCTTTCTTTAAAGTACTATCTTTACTTGATATTATGGGATTTTTTAAAAAAACAAATAAGAAATTTGATTATCAACCTCGTTATTATAAAGGTGAAGGAAGCCCTTATAAAATTGAGCATAAACTTGATAAATTTAGGACTACTACAGGTAAGAGTAAAGGATTGAAATCTAAGTTTTCTGATGCTGTAAACGACCTAAAGACCTCAGATAAAGTTACCAACAAAACAATTATTTATATAATACTGATACTACTATTTGTTTTTTTGTATGTTATCGATTTTGATTTATCAATTTTTTTATAATAATGTCAGATATAATTCAGCTTTTGCCCGATCACGTAGCCAATCAAATTGCAGCTGGAGAAGTTGTACAGAGACCCGCTTCTGTTGTTAAAGAATTATTGGAAAATGCTATTGATGCAGGCGCAACCAATATAAAACTGTTACTAAAAGATGCAGGTAAAACTTTAATTCAGGTTATTGACGATGGAAAAGGCATGAGTACTACAGATGCCAGAATGTGTTTTGAAAGACATGCAACTTCAAAAATTGAAAAAGCCGAAGATTTATTTAATTTAAATACAAAAGGATTTAGAGGTGAGGCACTAGCTTCTATAGCTGCGATTGCACACGTAGAACTAAAAACTAAACCAGAAGGTGAGGAACTAGGAACTTGGATTAAAATTGAGGGAAGTACTTTAATTTCTCAAGAGTTTACAGCTACAGGAAAAGGAGCTAGTATTGCAGTTAAAAATTTATTTTATAACATTCCTGCAAGAAGAAATTTCTTAAAATCAGAGACTGTAGAAACAAGACATATCATCGACGAATTTCAACGTGTTTCTTTAGCTCACCCAAACATCTCTTTTTTACTAAACCATAATAATAGTGAAGTGTATCATTTAAGAAGCACTAACTTAAGACAAAGAATTGTTGCTCTTTTTGGTGCTAAGATGAACGAGAAATTAGTTCCTATAGAAGAACAAACAGATATCTTAAATATAGAGGGATTTGTTGCAAAACCTGAATTCTCTAAACGCAAAAGAGGTGAGCAATTTTTTTTTGTGAATAACCGTTTTATAAAAAGCTCTTACTTAAATCATGCTGTTGTAAGTGCATTTGATGGTTTGTTAGAACAAGGCTCACATCCATCTTACTTTTTGTATTTAAAAGTTCCAGCAAATACCATTGACATAAATATTCATCCTACAAAAACCGAAATAAAATTCGATAATGAAAAGGCATTATATGCCATGTTAAGAGCAACTGTAAAACATAGTTTAGGACAATATAGTGTAGCTCCTGTGCTAGATTTTAATAGAGATGCTAATTTAGATACATCTTATCATCAAAATAAAAGAACTTTAAAAAGTAGTACTCCAAAAATTACAGTTGATCCAGATTTTAACCCTTTTAATGAAATAAAACAGAAAGAAGTTAATTATCCCTATCAGAAAGAACAAAAACCCAAAAATTGGAAGACTTTATATACTTCTGCAACTATTGCAGATGAGCAAAAACAAGATGAATTATTTGCAGATCAGCAAGAAGTTAAAACTCAAAAAACATTTCAAATTCAGCGTAAATACGTAATGAGCTTAATAAAATCTGGTGTTGTGTTAATACACCAGTCCTTAGCACATCAACGTATTTTGTATGAAGAGTTTTTAGAAAGTATTACAGTTAAAGAAGCTAATAGTCAACAATTATTATTCCCTGTGAAAATAAGCTTTTCATCAGCAGAAATAGAAATGATTTATACATTAAAATCTGATTTAGAAAATGCAGGATTTTCTTTTGACACATTTACAAAAGATAGTGTTACCATAAAAGGAATTCCAATTTCTGTAACTGAGAGTAAAATTACAATAATTCTAGAGGAGCTTTTAAATGACATAAATTTAGAGGTACCAGATGCTAGTTTTAGTCATTTTGACATAATGGCAAAGTCATTTGCAAAAACATTATGTATTAAAACAGGTACACAATTGACTGAAAAAGAACAAGAAAGTTTAGTAAATAATTTGTTTTCTTGTAAAGAACCTAATATTTCTCCTTTTGGAAAATCTACCTTTAAAACATTAACTTTAAATGAGATAGATCATTTATTTACACGTTAAAAATGAATAAACTTACAGATGCCATAAAACACTTAATTATTATAAACGTTATTGTTTTTATTGCTCCGCAATTATTACAATTAGACTTTACAAACGTATTAGCCTTACATTTTCCAAAAAATGAAAACTTCGGATTTTGGCAATACTTTACCCATTTATTTATGCATGGAAGTTTTGCCCATATATTATTTAATATGTATGGACTATGGGCTTTTGGAACTCCTTTAGAACAAATGTGGGGGGAAAAAAAGTTTTTGTTTTTCTACTTTTCAGCTGGGCTTGGGGCTGGTCTTATTTATAGTCTAGTAAATTACTGTCAGTTTAGTAGTCTATTTGATTTATTTACAAATGCTGGTTTAAGTAATCTAGAAATAAGTTCGATTTTAAAATCTGGTTCTACTAATGATCCAAGAGTTATTAATGCTGTAACCCAAGAAGAATTTAATAAAATAACCTCATTGTATAACACTCCTGCAGTAGGTGCTTCTGGAGCTGTATATGGTGTTTTAGTTGCTTTTGGATTGTACTTTAAAGATGCAAAATTAGCGCTATTATTCTTTCCTGTTCCAATAGCTGCAAAATATTTTATTCCAATAATGATTATAGGTGACTTGTTCTTTGGAATGACCAAATACTCAGTTGGAAATATTGCTCATTTTGCACACGTAGGAGGAGCATTAATTGGTTTTATTATAGCTTATTATTGGAAAAATAATCAGTTTAAATACACTATATAATATGACTCTTCTAGACAGGATAAAAAATCGTTTTAGGAATGGGAATATTGTAGAAAAATTAATCTATATTAATTGTTTTATTTTTTTTAGTACACTGCTTACAAGAGTATTCCAAGGTTTGTATATAAACGAATACAATTTTATTATAGAATGGTTTTCTTTAAATGGAGATACAAATTCACTACTCATAAAACCATGGTCTTTAATTAGTTACGGTTTTTTACATGCGGATTTCATTCACATTTTAATGAACTTAATTGTATTTTACTACATTGGCAACCTATTTTTAGAATATTTTACTCATAAACAATTACTTAATTTTTATTTTTTAGGAACATTTTTTGGTGGTATTCTATTTGTATTCAGTCAAAATTATTTTCCTTTATTTAATGGAAAAACAGCTACCCTTGTTGGTGCATCAGCTGGAATATCTGCCATTTTTATTGGTATTGCTACCTACATTCCAAACTATCAGATAAAATTACGTTTTATTGGATTTGTAAAACTTTCTTACCTGGCTGCTATATGGATTGGTTTAGACCTATTAGGATTAATTGGCAATAATTCAGGAGGTCATTTTGCACATCTAGGTGGCGCATTATTTGGTTTTTTATTTAATAGTAAACCAAAAACTAAAAAAAGTAATCTTTCGAAATATTTTAGAAATATATTAAAAAGAGATAAAAAACCACTAAAAACAGTCTATAACTCAAATAAGAAGAGAAAAACTACTTCAAATACAGACTTAACACAAAAACAAATAGATGTAATTTTAGATAAAATAAGTAAATCTGGTTACGACACACTAACAAAATCAGAAAAAGAGTTTTTATTTAAACAAGGAAAAAATTAAAAGCAGCTCATTGAAAAGGTTATCATTTACTAACAAACTACTTTACCTTGTAAACTGTTTACTAGCAATAAGTCTACTCCTCTCCTATCTTTTACCTTGGGTATCACCAAAAATAGTTCCAAGCTTTGCAATATTTAGCTTGCTAGAGCCAGTTCTACTACTGTTAAACTTATTGTTTATTGGATATTGGATTTTACAGTTAAAAAAACAATTTTTATTATCAAGTCTTGCTTTATGTATTGGTTATTTTATAATATCTCCACTTTATAAATTTGAAGAAAAAAACACTTCAAATAACAACGATTTAAAAATAATGACCTATAATGTTAGAATGTTTAATCATTGGAGATGGATTCCAGATGAAAATATTCCCAATAAAATAAAAACATTTATAGAAGAAAAAAATCCAGATGTTCTGCTTTTTCAAGAATTTCATGGCTTAGAGGATCCTGACTTTAATTATCCTTATAAGTATATCAAAATAAAAAACAAAAAATCTAAAATAGGGTTGGCCATTTATTCTAAATTTAAAATAATCAGTAAAGGATCTTTAGAACTAAAAAATACAGCTAACAACATAATTTTTGCTGATATACTAAAAGAAAAAGATACAATAAGAGTTTACAACTTACACCTACAATCTTTAGAATTAAATACCAACGCCAAAAACTTTGGCCAAGAAAATTCTGAGAAATTAATTGCAAGATTAAGAGATGGGTTTAAAATTCAGGCAGAACAAACTACTGCTTTTTTAAATCATGAAATTAAATGGAAAGGAAAAAAAATTATTTCAGGAGACTTTAATAACACAGCGTATTCTTGGGTGTATAAAAAAATTCTTGACAGTAAAAAAGATGCTTTTTTAGAAGCGGGCAAAGGTTTTGGAAAAACTTTTAATTACTGGTTTCCGTTAAGAATTGACTTTATTCTTACCGATAAAGATGCTAACGTTAATAAATTTACAGTATTTGATAAAAAGTATTCAGATCATTTCCCTGTACAGGCTCGTATACATTGGTAAATGAATATACAATTGTAAATAAACTACTTCTTAAAACCATATTCATGCTCTACTTTACAAATTCTGAGTTGATATTGTGCATACCACTTTTCTTTACCTAATATTCTTGCTTCTGTATGTTCTATATTTTCTCTCCATTTCTGAATATCAGCTAAACTTTGCCAATAAGAAACTGTAATACCTAAATCAGCCCTAGCAGACTCTATTCCTAAAAAACCATCTTGTTTTTTGGCTAAAGACCCCATTCGCAATGCTGTTTGGTCGTAACCACTTGTATTATCTGCTTTAATTGTTGTAAATATTACAGCATAGTATGGTGGTTTTAAATGAGCTACTATCATAATTAAATTTGTAAATTTGCGCTCGATAAAAGTAATGGAATGATGTCAGATAAAAAAGTCGCTTTTTATACTTTAGGGTGTAAATTAAATTTTTCTGAAACCTCAACAATTGCAAGAAACTTTGTAAATGAAGGATATGAAAAAGTTCCCTTTGAACAAGCTGCAGATATATATGTAATAAATACTTGTTCTGTAACAGACAATGCAGATAAACGCTTTAAATCTATTGTAAAAAACGCATTAAAGAAAAATGAAAGTGCTTTTTTAATAGCTGTTGGTTGTTATGCACAATTAAAACCAGAAGAATTGGCTGCTGTAGATGGTGTAGATTTGGTTTTAGGAGCAACTGAAAAGTTTAAAGTAACTAGTTATTTAAATGATTTAAGTAAAAATGATTTAGGTGAAGTACATTCTTGCGAAATTGTAGATGTCGATTTTTATGTAGGGTCTTATTCAATTGGAGACAGAACTCGTGCTTTTCTGAAAGTACAGGATGGCTGTGATTACAAATGTACCTATTGCACTATACCTTTAGCTAGAGGTATCTCTAGAAGTGATAAATTACAAAATGTTATAGAAAATGCTAAGGAAATATCATCTAAAGGCATTAAAGAAATTGTATTAACTGGAGTTAATATTGGTGATTATGGTAAAGGTGAATTTGGCAACAAAAAACATGAACATACTTTTTTAGATTTGGTGAAAGAATTAGATCAGGTAAAAGGTATTCATCGTTTAAGAATATCTTCTATAGAACCCAATTTATTAAAAGACGAAACAATCGATTTTGTCTCTAAATCAAATTCTTTTGTTCCTCATTTTCATATTCCTTTACAATCTGGAAGTGATGAACTATTGAAAAAAATGAAGCGTAGGTATCTAAAAAATACTTATACAAATAGAGTTCATAGAATTAAAAAAGTAATGCCAAATGCTTGTATTGGTGTAGATGTAATAGTAGGTTTCCCTGGTGAAACAGATGAATTATTTCTAGAAACTTACAATTATTTAAATGATTTAGACGTTTCATATTTACATGTTTTTACTTACTCTGAAAGACCAAATACTGAAGCTGTAGATTTTAAAGATGTTGTGCCTAAGAAAATAAGAGCAAAACGTAGTAAAATGTTAAGGGGCTTATCTGCAAAAAAACGCAGAGCTTTTTACGAATCACAACTTGGAAATACAAGTACTGTTTTGTTTGAAAATGAAAATAAGGAAGGATACATTCAAGGGTTTACAGAAAATTATGTAAAAGTTAAAACACCTTGGAACCCTAAATTAAAAAACACGCTACATTCAATTACTTTAACAGAAATAGATGAAGACGGTCTGGTTCGTTTTAATTTTAAATAAAAAAGTAAATCGTTAGGAAAAATGAACAAAGGCAAAATTAATATCTATTTTATGCCTGGTTTAGCTGCTGGACCTGAAATTTTTGATAACTTATATTTAAATAGCAATAGGTTTAACTGTCATTATCTCACATGGATAGACCCTATAGATGTAGAGGAAAGTATTCAAAGTTATGCTTTACGATTATCAAAAAACATAAAGCATAAAAACCCAGTTTTAATAGGTGTATCTTTTGGAGGTATTATTATACAAGAGATTAGTAAATTAATTACCACACAAAAAATTATAATTATTTCTAGTGTAAAATCTACCTCAGAATTACCTACTTCGTTTACAATTGCGAGTAAAAGCAGGATTTACAAGTTATTTCCAACAAAAATTATCACCAACTTTGATGATTATAGCAAGTTTTTTATAGGAAAAACATTAGAAAAGAAAGCAAAGTTGTACAAAAAATATTTATCAGTTAGAAATGAAACATATCTAAAATGGTCTTTAGAAAATGTGATTAATTGGCAACAAGAAAATGTGATTCGTGATATACTTCATATACATGGAAGTAAAGATGAAATCTTTCCTATTAAAAATATAAAAAACTGCATTATTATTGAAGGAGCAAATCACTCTATGATAATTTTAAAAGCAAAAGAAATTTTAAAAATAATTGAAGGTGTTTTCTTTTCTTTATAGGATTTTATTTTAGTATTTTTAAGCTAAATTTATTAATTAAAATGAAAAAAATACTACCCTTTTTATACATACTAGCTTGTTTAACAATTTTAATGATTTTTTTTTATGGTACTCATGAAAATGAAGTACAATCAATTACTAATACTCATAAAAACTACAAAGTTAAAGCACTAGAACTTCCTTTAAACTTAAATTTAGCAGGAGAAAAAGTACCTATTGAAATTACAGATGTTAGAGAAAGAATGGATAGAGAATTGTTAGTAAATACATATTGGCAATCTAATGGATTATTGCTACTAAAAAGAGCTAACAAATACTTTCCTATTTTAGAACCTTTGCTAAAAAAATATGGTCTCCCAGATGATTTTAAATATTTAGCATTGGCAGAAAGTGGTTTTATTGACGAAACGTCTTCTGCTGGAGCAGCTGGTATGTGGCATTTTATGAAAACTACTGGTAAAGAATATGGATTAGAAATTAATAAAAATGTCGATGAACGCTACCATATAGAAAAATCTACAAAAGTAGCGGCTGAGTACTTAAAAAAATCTAAAGAAAGATTGGGTTCTTGGACTCTAGCAGCAGCAGCTTACAATGCAGGTAATTATGGTATTTCTAAAAGGTTGGACACCCAGCAAGTTACCTCTTACTACGACGCCTTGCTGCCCGATGAAACAGAACGATATGTCTTTAGAATATTAGCGTTAAAAGAAGTGATTTCTAACCCAAAAAAATATGGATTTATTTTTGAAGAAAGCGATTTATATACCTCAGAAAAAACGAAAGAAGTAAAAGTGGATACTGCTATTACAAATATTGCTTCTTTTGCTAAAGGATTTGGGTTAAATTATAAAGAATTAAAAAAAAATAACCCTTGGTTAAGAGAAAATCATTTAAATAACAAAAGTAGAAAAGAATACACAATAAAAATTCCTGTAAAATAGTAAACTATATTATTATATTTTTTACTCTACCTACAATACCTGTTTCTAATTGAACTTTAATTCCATGTGAGTGTTGAATTGATTTTGTAAGAATTTTTGCAACAATTCCAGATGTAATTTTTCCTGACCTTTGATTTGGTTTTTGAACAATTTCTACATAAGCTCCAACTGTTATATTTCGTCTTTTTCTTCCATCTAGCATACTGTAAATTTATAAAAAAATAAACACACTATTTTATTACATAAAAAAAGCCTCGCAAATAGCGAGGCTTTTAGATAAAAATTTAACTAGTAATAAATATATTATAATACTTTTACGTTTACTGCGTTTAATCCTTTTCTTCCATCTTGTAATTCGAATTCAACTTCGTCGTTTTCACGAATTTCGTCAATTAATCCTGACACGTGTACAAAATGTTCTTTGTTTGATCCTTCTTCAGTGATAAATCCAAATCCTTTAGATTCGTTGAAAAATTTTACGGTACCTTTATTCATTATAAAAAAATTATGTGTTGTTAAATTTATTCCTAACAACGTTTATTTGAGTCACAAAGATACTGCCATTTATTTTAGAATAGCCTATAAGAAGCATATTCTTTTAAAAATCATGTTAAAGCCTAACTATATTAGCTTTTGCTTGTTCAAAATCACTAATAATATCTTCTAAAACCTTTTTAGCCGGTAAAATATTATGTATTAGACCTGCAATTTGACCGATTTCTAGCTCTCCATTTTCTAAATCTCCCTCAAACATCCCTTTTTTTGCTCTTGCTCTGCCTAATAATTCTTTCAAATCTTCAATAGTTGGTTTTTGCAGATATAGTTCTTGTACTTCTTGATAAAATTTATTTTTTACCAAACGAACAGGAGCCAATTCCTTTAAAGTTAAATGTGTATCACCATCTTTAACGTTTACAATGGTATCTTTAAAGTTGTTGTGTGCAGAGGATTCTTTAGTAGCTGCAAACCTACTCCCTATTTGCACAGCATCTGCTCCTAAAACCATAGCTGCTAACATTCCTTTACCAGAACCAATTCCTCCTGCAGCAATTACAGGTATTTTAACTTGTTCTTTAACCATAGGTATTAAAGTAAAAGTGGTAGTTTCTTCACGTCCATTATGACCTCCAGCCTCAAAACCTTCACAAACAACAGCATCTACACCTGCTGCTTGTGCTTTTAAAGCAAACTTTACAGAACTTACAACATGAACTACAGTTATGCCTTTAGATTTTAAATGTGCAGTCCATGTTTTTGGATTACCTGCAGAAATAAATACAATTTTTACACCTTCTTCTATAATAATATTCAAGATTTCCTCTATTTGAGGATACAGCATAGGAACGTTAACCCCAAAAGGTTTATCTGTTGCTTTTTTACATTTCTGAATATGTTCTCTTAAGACTTCTGGGTACATAGAACCAGCACCAATTAAACCTAAACCTCCTGCATTTGAAACTGCAGAAGCTAGCTTCCAACCAGAAACCCAAATCATTCCACCTTGAATAATTGGATATTGTATATTAAAAAGCTGTGTGATTTTATTTGTCATAATTATTTAAAATATAACGTAAATGAGTTTTGTATAGGCACCTCTCTTCCACCAGAAAAACCTGGTTGCCATCCTTTTATATTACTAAAGAAATCAATTATTTTATTTTTTAATTCAAGAAGTAAAACATCATAAACTCTAACGTTTCTTAGTTTGCCATCTACACCAATTGTATAATCAACTGTAATACTACCTTTGATGTTATAATTTAAACCCAATACAAATTTTTGGACAAGTTTTTTATATTTCTTTGTTCCACCTTTAAACTCTGGCTTACTGTTGCAACAGTTTTTATTTATTTTTTTCTGATTTCCGTTTTTCTCATAAAATCTTTCATTCAATAATGAATCATTCTTAAATAAAGCCATTGCAGCTAATTCACCTGAGTAATAATAACGTCTCCAAAGCCCCTCTCTTTTACCATTAATATATCTTCCTTCAAAATTTTTATTACGATTATCAAACCAAGAGGAAAATTTTCCGTTTTTCAAGCCTTTTTTATTAAAGTATAATATACTTGAAATACTGTCATTGATATCGTAAGTAACCATTTGACCAATCTTATTCTTAGAATCTTTTGTTTTAGAATGCCAATAAACAGCCAATTGATTGTTTCTTCTAAATCTTCTAAATAACCAAAGAGAATCGTTCTCTTTTGTCAGTTTTTGTATAATTCTAGTTTTTAATGGATCTTTAGTGACATTACCTTTAGAGTCATAAAGCGTAGTGATTTCTTAATTTTGAGAGAAACCTAAGAAAGAGAGAAACAAAGGAATAATAAAGCAATATTTTTTCATCATAAGATTTTCTATAAATCTACGAAATTACTCCAGAACCTAACAACTCTTCATTTTTATACCAGGCTACAAATTGCCCTTCTTGAATGGCAGATTGTTTGTTTTTAAATTCAACATACAGCCCTGTATCTACTTTATGTAACGTGGCTTTTTCTAATGCTTGTCTGTATCTTATTCTAGCATCAACCTTCATGGTTTCACCAGATTTTAGTCTTAAATCTTCACGAACCAAATGTATTTCGTCATTAGCAACAAACAACACATTTCTATACAAACCTTGGTGTTGTTTACCTTCTCCTGTATAAATTAGATTGTCTATTACATCAGTTTCAATTACATATAATGCTTCTTTTGTGCCACCTACATTTAAGCCTTTACGTTGTCCTTTTGTAAAATAATGTGCTCCTTGATGTGAACCTACAATTTTACCATCGGTTTTATGATATACAAATTTGGTTGATAGGTGGTTTAACTCCTCTTCTTTAGTTTTAAACTGTGGTTGTTCTTTTACATACTCAGAAAAATCAGCAGGAATTGTAACTATATCTCCTTTTTTAGGCTGTAGTTTTTGTTGTAAAAATTCTGGCAAACGTACTTTACCAATAAAACATAAACCTTGAGAATCTTTCTTTTCTGCAGTAATTAAATCTGCTTCTTTTGCAATTTCTCTTACCTCTGGTTTTGTAAGTTCACCTATAGGAAATAAAGCTTTTGCTAATTGTTGTTGTGACAATTGGCATAAAAAATAAGACTGATCTTTATTATTGTCTTTACCTGCTAATAATTTATAGATGGATTTACCGTCAATTAACTCCTCATCTTTTCTACAATAATGCCCTGTTGCTACAAAATCTGCACCTAACTTTAAAGCAATATCCATAAAGACATCAAACTTTATTTCTCTGTTACAAAGTACATCTGGATTAGGTGTTCTGCCTTTTTCGTATTCTGCAAACATATAATCTACAATACGTTCTTTGTATTGCTCACTTAAATCTACTACTTGAAATGGTATTCCTAATCTTTCTGCAACAATCATTGCATCATTACTATCTTCTAACCATGGGCATTCGTTAGAAATAGTTACAGAATCATCGTGCCAATTTTTCATAAAAAGCCCAATTACTTCATACCCCTGTTCTTTAAGCAAGTGTGCTGTAACACTAGAATCTACTCCACCAGAAAGACCAACTACTACTCTTTTCATTTTTTATTTTTGAAGATGCAAAGTTACGCTTTTGATTAACAATAAGAAATTGATAGAATTGATGTTTTATTTTATAGAAATTGGTCTTTTAATTGTTATTTTTTTTAACCTTGTTTTCTTTCTCCAACGCTTTTTTATTTGATAGCTCACCATCCAAATAAAACTCCCATTCACCTATTCTTTTTCCATTTTTATAAACACCTGTTTCTTTTAAATTCCCATTCAATTCAAAGTACTTGGCTACCCCATTTTCTTTATCATTTTTGTAATGCACTTCTTCAATTAAAATTCCTGCACTCGATAATTTTTGAGATAAACCTTCCTTTACGCCCATTTTATAATTGGTAATTTCAGTTGGTTTTCCATTTGGGTAATAGTTAATCACTTTTCCGTTTAATTTATCATTTACGTAAAATTCGACAGACATTATATTGTCCGTATCAAAATAATATTCCCATTTACCTACCCTTTTCTTATTGATAAAGATTCCCTCACTTTGTTTTTTACCAGAAATACTATAAAAAGACACTACTACTGAATCATTTTCTTCATTAAATTTTTTAATAATGATTGGAAATCTGGAATCCGAAATATCATAATATTTAAAAACACCAATTTCTTTTCCGTCTTTAAACTGACCTTTATAACGTATTCTTTTATTTGGATAATATTTTTTCCAAACACCAGTTCGTTTTTTATTAGCATTAAACTGGTTTATTTTTTGAGCTAATAAAGTTTTGCTTAAAAAAAAGTATGAGAAAAATACAATTACAAAACCAAGTCTTTTTATCTTTAGCATGAATTTTCTATTTAAAGTAAATATATAATTTTCTATTTAAAATGAGCATTCTAAAAATTACACAAGAACTACAAAACTTAGGGAATGCTGGAAAAGAAAACAGGCAAAGGATTGCTAATATTGTATTGGATAACCATGAATTATTTCCACCTCTAGTTCAAGTAACCTTCCAAGTAAACCAACCCGTTTCTGTAAAAGCTGCTTGGATTTTAGAGTGGATTTGTACGCATCATCATTTAAATTGGATAATTCCTCAACTTACCTTTTTTACTCAGAACATTCAATATTTAACCTTAGATAGTGCAATTAGACCTTGTGCTAAAATCTGTGAACATCTTGCAAATGCGTATTATGCTAAAAATGATAATGAGATGAAACAACATTTATCAGAAAAACATATTCAAGCAATACTAGAAACAGGATTTGATTGGTTAATTACACCTCAAAAAATTGCTGTAAGAGCATATACCATGAATACTCTGTATTTATTTGGTTTGGAGTATGAATGGGTACATCATGAATTAAAACACCTTATAGAAACCAAAATTATACAGGAAAGTAAGGGGACTAAAGCTAGAGGAAAACAGATTTTAAATTTGATAGAAAAACATCAAAAATCTAGATCGTAAATCTCTTTAAATCCTTATTTTTGCATTTAATAATACAACAAAATGAACTTGACTCAATTAAATGCCATCTCTCCTATAGATGGTCGTTATAGAAATAAAATTGCGAAACTTTCTGACTATTTTTCTGAAGAAGCTTTAATAAAATATAGAGTTCGTATAGAAATCGAATATTTTATTGCTTTGTGTGAAATTCCTTTGGTACAATTACAAGACTTTAATACAGATTTATTTGCAGATTTACGTAATATTTATACTGATTTTACTGCAGATGATGCTCAGAAAATTAAAGATATAGAAAAAGTAACCAATCATGATGTTAAGGCTGTAGAGTATTTTATTAAAAAACAGTTTGATGCCTTAAACCTTCAAGAGTACAAGGAGTTTATTCATTTTGGATTAACCTCTCAAGACATTAACAACACTGCTATACCCTTATCTATTATGGAAGCAATGAATGATGTTTTTGTGCCTCATTATTTATACGTTTTAGAAAAATTAGAGGAGTTGGTTATTGAGTGGAAAGATATTTCTATGTTGGCAAGAACACATGGTCAGCCAGCATCACCTACAAGATTAGGTAAAGAGATAGATGTTTTTGTAGTACGTTTAAAAGAGCAATTTAAATTATTAAATAATATTCCAAATGCTGCCAAGTTTGGTGGAGCAACAGGTAATTTTAACGCTCATAAAATAGCTTACCCAACTATAAATTGGAAACAATTTGGGACAGATTTTGTTCAAGAAAAATTAGGCTTACATCATTCTTTTCCTACCACACAAATAGAACACTATGATCATTTAGCTGCACTTTTTGATACTATAAAACGAATAAATACCATTATCATAGACTTAGATAGAGATTTCTGGACCTATGTTTCAATGGATTATTTTAAACAAAAAATTAAGAAAGGAGAAGTTGGTTCTTCTGCAATGCCTCATAAAGTAAATCCTATTGACTTTGAAAATTCAGAAGGAAACTTGGGTATTGCCAATGCTATTTTTGAACACCTTTCTGCAAAATTACCTATTTCTCGTTTGCAACGTGATTTAACAGACAGTACAGTTTTAAGAAATGTAGGTGTTCCTTTTGGACATACCATTATTGCATTTACTTCTACTTTAAAAGGATTGAATAAACTGTTGCTGAATAAAGAAAAGTTTGAGCAAGATTTAGAAAGTAATTGGGCTGTTGTTGCAGAAGCTATTCAAACTATTTTAAGAAGAGAGGCTTACCCTAATCCTTATGAAGCTTTAAAAGGACTAACAAGAACTAACGACAAAATCAATCAAAATTCTATTGCAAATTTTATAGATACTCTAGAAGTTTCTAATGAAATTAAAACTGAATTAAAAGCAATAACACCATCTAATTATACAGGAATTTAGACTTAAGATGATAGAAACAAGAAACAAGAAACAAAAAAAAAACTTATCATTGATAAAATTTGTAAATAGAAAAACAATTTGGTCTTTTCTCTTTGTTCTTTCTTCTTTGCTCTCTTTATCATGTAAATCTGAGTTTAAAGACAACTCCGATAAGTTTAAACAGGGTGTGTTCGAAATTCCTGCTGGAGATAATTTCGTAAAGGAAACTATTATTAGAAAAGATAGTATACAGATAAGTAAGTATGGAGACAACATAGATACATTATCTATTAAGTGGAAAAACAATTTCTTTTATACTTTAAAATATATCAATCCAAAGAATAGTTTGCAAGAAGATCCAATGTATATACAGATTAATAAAATTAAAGAAGATTCTTACGATTTTACTGTAAAAATTGGTTTTTCTAAATTTAACAAAAAAGGTACAATTTATAAAGTAAAGTAAATGGATATATTTTTACAAGCAGAAACTTGGGTATCATTACTCACACTAACATTTCTTGAAATTATTTTAGGTATAGACAATATTATATTTATTTCTATTTCCGCTAATAAATTAAGAGAAGATCAAGTAAAAAAAGCAACTTTTTTAGGTTTGGCTTTAGCAATGATTACAAGAATCGCTCTATTATTTAGTGTATCATATTTGATTGCTTTAAAAGATCCTTTTTGGATTATTGATGCTGGTTGGTTTAAAACAGGTTTAACAGGTCAGAGCTTAATTTTATTGTTAGGTGGTATTTTCTTACTTTACAAGAGTACGAATGAAATTCGTCACAAAATGGAGAAAACAAATGAAGAACAAGTAATGAAATCACCAAAAATAGTCTCATTCAAAAGTGTCATCATTCAAATTATTTTAATTGATATTGTTTTTTCTTTCGATAGTATTTTAACTGCTGTTGGGATGACTAATGGTGTAAATGGAGCTTTAACAATTATGGTTATTGCTGTCATTATTTCTATCGTAATTATGATGTTATTTGCACAACCAATCAACAAATTTGTAAATAGAAACCCTACTATTCAAATGTTGGCTTTATCTTTCTTAATATTAATTGGTTTTATGCTAATTACAGAAGGAGCTCATTTATCTCATACCGAATTTTTTAACAAAACTGTAGGTGCTATTCCTAAAGGATATTTGTACTTTGCAATCGCATTTTCACTTGGTGTAGAAATGCTTAATTTAAGAATTAGAAAGAAAAGTTAATATCAATAATTTTAAAACACATATAGGCTCTTTATTAGTGGTAATATTTTTACTACCACTAGCTATTAATTCTGTACATGATTTATTGAATCATGAGCATACAGTTTGTAATTCTAAAGTAGAAAAACATGTGCATGAAAAAGATGTTGATTGTAAACTACACTTATTAAAACAGAATGATGTTTTTCTTGCAGAAAGCACATTTAAACTAACAATAAACACAATTGTTAAAAGTAACGACTGTGCAAAATATGATTTCTTAAAAAATTATCAGCAATTATCGTTTTCTTTAAGAGGGCCACCTTTTTATATTCTAGCTTAAAAAACTTATTTAGAATATAGAAAACAACTATGCAAAAACTATTTATTTTTTGTGCCTTTTTGTGTTGTACAAACACTACAAATGCACAATTTTGTAATTACACTTTTAAAGGTAAAATATCTGATTTTCACGACAATAGTTTTATTGTTGGTGCATCAATTCAGATTATGAATACAAATAAATTTACCTCTTCTAATTTAGAAGGTGAGTTTCTATTTCGTAATTTATGTGAGGGTAAACTAGTATTAGAAATAAAACATGTTGCCTGTGACACAAAGAGAGTATCTTTTAATTTAACTAAAAACACATTTAAAGAAATCTCTTTAGAACATCATTTAGAAGAATTGAAAGAAGTTTTGGTAAAAACAAATACCAAAACAGAAATTACAAGTATAGAAAAATCACTCAAAAAAGAAGTAATTACACAATTTACTGATAAATCTTTAGGTGATGCTTTAAATACAATAAGTGGTGTGTCTTCTCTAAATACAGGGAATTCAATCGTAAAACCTATGATTCATGGTTTACATAGTAGTAGATTATTAATTATTAATAATAATGTACGCATGTTCGATCAAGAATGGGGAGATGAGCACGCACCAAACATAGATATTAATTCTAGCGATAGAATTGATGTTGTAAAAGGTGCTAATTCATTAAGATATGGAAGTGATGCTGTAGGTGGTTTAGTTTTAATTAGATCTAAAAAACATGCTATTATAGATAGCTTATTTGGTAGTACAACAACTTCTCTAAATTCTAATGGTTTTGGAGGCAATCTAAATTCAGAAATCGTTAAAACATTTAAATCTGGCTATTACACAAAGTTTCAAGGTAATTACAAAAGATTTGGAGATTTTAAAGCTCCTGACTATTATTTAACCAATACAGGTATACAAAGTATTAATGCATCTTTTAGAGTTGGTTACAACAGTTATGAAAAAGGTTTTGATGCCTACTATAGCTTTGTAAGTAATAAGATAGGTATTTTAAGATCTTCTCATATTGGTAATGTAAGTGATTTGGTTGAGGCTATAAACAATAGAGAACCTAGAATTGTTGAAGACTTTTTTTATGATATTAATTTTCCAAGACAAAACATATTTCATCATTTAGCAAAAGTAGAAGCATTTAAAAGATATAAAAACTTAGGGAAAGTAAGTATTCAATTAGATGCACAGCTGAATAGAAGAAAAGAGTTCGATCTTAGAAGAGGAGACTTAAGAAACAGACCTGTAATAGATTTGCAATTGTTTACCACAAGTATTCAGCCTAACCTAGAAATTAACAAGTTCGAAGATTTTAAAATAAATACTGGTCTTTTAGTGCGTTATCAAAACAATGATGCCATTGTTAATACAGGTGCGAATACTTTAATTCCAGATTATAATAAATACGAATTAGGTACTTACGCTATTCTAGATTACAATCTAAGTGAAACTTCAGAACTAAGTTTTGGGGTGAGATATGATTATTCTAAAATAAAGGCTAGAAAATGGTATGTAGAAGCAGATTGGACAGCATTAAATTATGATGTTTTATTTACAGAATTTGATACAGGTATTACTGATAGCTTAGAACTTTTAACGAAACCTGAATTTACATTCAATAATTTTTCTACTAATGTTGGGTATTCCAAAAGATTTGGAGATGCCTATGCATTTTTATTCAATTATGGTTTATCTCAAAGAATGCCAAATCCGTCTGAATTATTCAGTGGTGGTTTGCATCATAGTGCAGCTAGAATTGAATTTGGTTTTTTAACGATTAACAAAGAAACTGCCAATAAGTTTATAATGACTTTAGAGAAAAACAACAAAAATTTTGGTTTTTCTATCAGTCCATATTACAAACAAATTGATGGTTTTATACAGTTAATACCAACAGGCATAAAAACCACAATTAGAGGCGCTTTTCCTGTTTGGGAATACAACCAAGTAGATGCTAGAATTTTTGGAGTAGACATTGATATTAATAAAGAAATTACAAACAATTTAGATTATAAAGGAAGTTTAAGTTTATTACAAGGTGATGACTTAACCAATAACAACCCTTTAATTCATATGTCTTCTGTAAATTTTAGTAATAAAATTACCTATACAAACAACGATTTTCATCAACTAAAAATTGGTGTAAGTCAAAGAACAACATTACAACAAAATAGATTCCCAGATTTTAACTTTACAACCTTAAACCCAGTAACACAGCAACAAGTATTTGTAGATATTAGTTCTACTCCACCAAGTTATACACTTTTCGGATTTAATTCTTCTGCTGTTTTTTATCCTTTTAAAAAAGGAAGTATGGAAGTTGGTTTTAATATAGACAATCTATTTAATGTAAGTTATAGAGAAAACTTAAACAGACTGCGTTATTTTGCTGATGACTTAGGACGAAATTATAACCTAAAAATTAAACTAAATTATTAAAGAATTAAAAAGATGAAAACAATAAAATTATTAGCAGTATTATTTATTTCAACATTAGTATTTGCAGCATGTAGTGATGATCATGATGATGATCATGACCATGGAAGTGATGAAGAATTAATAACAACTGTAATATACACATTAACAGATGGTACAAACCCTGATGTTGTTTTAACATGGGAAGATACAGATGGTGACACAGGTAATGATCCTACATTTACTGTATCTGGAGGACCATTAACTGCAAAAACAACATATACAGGAACTATACAATTGTTAAACGAAACAGAATTACCTGCAGAAGATATTACTGTAGAAGTAAGAGCTGAAGGAGATGAGCATGAATTTTTCTATATACCTAATAGTGTAAACTTAAATGTAACCAAAGAAGATGAAGATAGTAATGGGAATTCACTAGGTATCGAAACTACAGTTACAACATTTGCAGCAAGCACAGGGACTTTAACAGTTATCTTAAAGCATGAGCCAACAAAACCAAATGATGATAAAGTTGCTGTTGCAGGAGGAAGTACAGATATAGAAGTTACTTTCGATATTACAGTTCAGTAATGCATAACATTCTTGAAAAAGTCTGAAATTTTAAAAATTTCAGACTTTTTTTATATAATTTCTTTAAATTTGCAATTCATAATAACTGTGCTGTTTTATTCTTCGTAAAAAAATAAAAATGCTCATAACAAAAGCATTTTATGTCTAAATTACCTAAAGAATATCAATTTTTAGATTTATCAGATTATGGCAGACCTATTGCCAAAGTAATTGCAAAATCTCTTAAAAACACAAGAATTACTCCCATAGGTGTTACAATAGCCTTTATCATATCTGGTTTATTAGGTGTTTACTTTATATTTGAAAACTACTACCTCTTTGCTGCATTTTTTATCATCTTTAAATCAATTTTAGATGCTGCAGATGGTGAACTAGCCAGGATAAAAAACACACCTTCATACACTGGTCGTTTTTTTGATTCTATTGCTGATATTATTCTAAACTTTATCATCATCATGAGCATTTGGCAATTAACCAACATACATATTGGTTATGCTTTGTTGGCTTTTTTTGGAATACAATTGCAAGGAACTTTGTATAATTATTATTATGTTATTCTAAGAAATCGTTTTAATGGAGATACTACAAGCCGAGTTTTTGAAGATACTACACCCACTGCCTTAAAAGGAGAAACTCAAAAATCTGTGAATATTTTATTCGGTATTTATAAAAAATTATATGGTGTTTTTGATGAAATTATTTACGCTTTAGACAGAAATGCTCCAAATGGAAAACCATTACCTAATTGGTTAATGTCTTGTATCTCTACATTTGGTTTAGGCTTTCAACTGCTAATTATAAGTGCTTTATTGGTTTTAGATTTAAAAGAAATCATCATTCCTTTTTTTATCATCTATACAGGCTTAATCTTTGTATATATTCTAATTAGAAGAATATTCTTTAGCTAACGTATTTGGTGCTTTTTAAAGTACTTAATATAATAAAAGACGCCAAGAAAAAGAAAGCCAAACATAATACAGACCATTGCATAGAGTCTGTAATTGCATACAGTAAACCATATACAAAAGTCCCTAATACAATAGCTATTTTTTCAGTTACATCATAAAAACTAAAATACGTAGCATGGTCATCTGTATCTGGTAATAATTTAGAATAGGTAGATCTTGTTAAAGATTGTATCGCTCCTAAAACTAGCCCTAAAATAGCACCTAAAGAGTAAAAGTAAATAGAAACATTAGGTAAATCTTTATGCAGCATAAATGCACAAAAACACACAATCATCCAAATAACAATAGTTACTTTAAGCGCAAAGAAATTACCTTTACTTTCAGATAATCTAGAAAATAAGAACGCCCCTAAAATAGCAACAATTTGAATTAATAATACTGTTACTATTAAATCTATAGTTGCTAAGCCAAGTTCTTTAGAGCCAAAAATAGTAGCTAATAAAATAATGGTTTGCACACCAACACTTAACAGAAAAAAGGAAATTAAAAAACGTTTTAATGTAGGGTAATTCACCACCTCTTTTGCCACAATTTTTAATTCTCTAAAGCCTTTCCAGATATAATCTTTCTCTGGTTTTTTATTATAAATATCATCAGGTAATTTTTTAAATGTTATTTGTGCAAATCCTAACCACCATAAACCAACCATCATAAAAGACAATCTTGATGCTAAAGAAGCAGACATACCAAATAAATCTGGTTTCTGTATCATTATTAAGTTTAAGATTAACAGAATAATAGAACCCACATAACCATACATAAATCCTTTTGCACTTGCTCTATCTTGTTGTTCTGGATTTGCAACTTCTGGCAAATAGGCATTATAGAAGACCAAACTAGCCCAAAAACCAATACTTGCTAGAATTGTAAATACAATTCCTATCCAAACCGTATCTAACCCATCAAAGAAATACAAACTCATAACAGACAAACTCCCAACAAGACAGAAGAACTTCATAAACTTCTTTTTACTTCCTGTATAATCAGCAATACCAGATAAAATAGGTGATATAAAAGCAACTACTAAAAAAGAAAATGACAAAGCATAGCTGTATAAACTATCTGGATGATCCCAATACATTCCTAAAAAAGAAACAGTCTCACCTTCAGTTACTTTACTATAATACAAAGGGAAAACAGCTGTGCTAATTACTAGCGAGTATACAGAATTTGCCCAATCATAAAAAGCCCAAGCATTAATTAGTTTTTGATCACCTTTTTTAAACATACATCTTATTTATAAAAAATCGCTCAAAATATTTTGAGCAATCACAATATAGAAATTTTATTTCTTTAAATTCTTAACTTTTTTATAGTGTATTATATTGAGCTGCTAATTTTCTTGCAGTTGGTAAATATGCTCTTAAATCTTGAATTCTCCACACAATTATTTATGATTGCCAACTACCTATTAGAACAAGGTTATATGGTTATTTCTTTTGATGGCCCTGCGCATGGAGCTTCTTCTGAAAAACAACAAATTTGATAGAACTTATAGCATCTGTTAAAAGTATAACTGAAGAATTTGGACCTTTTGTAGGCGGAGTTGGCCACTCATTTGGAGGTTTAATTTTAATGAATTTACAGGCAGAACAAGAAACTTTTAAATGTTTGGTAACCATTGGAGCTCCAGACAATGTAAAATATATTTTTGCTAACTTTATAAAAAATATTGGTTTACCTTCTAAAGTCTATAAAAATTTAATTATCTATTTTGAAAATAAGTATAACATTTCAGTGGCTAAAAAGTCTGCAAGTTATGTTGCTAAAAAAATAAAAACACCAACGCTAGTAATACATGATGTCCAAGATAGTGAAGTATCTGTTAGTGATGCCTTAAATATTAGAAAGCATCTAAAAAAAGTAGCGTTACTAATTACTAACGGATTTGGACACACAAAAATTTTAAGAAATAAAGAAATAACAAAAAATATAATAACCTTTATAACCCAAAATACATGAAAAAAATAGCAAATCTTTTACTCTTTATTTTAGTAGTTAGTTGTTCAGGCAATGCTCAAGAACCAAAAAAAGAAAAGAAAAAAATATTTAAAATAGAAAAAACAGCATCTGAATGGAAAAAAATACTTTCGCATAAACAATATTATGTGCTTAGAGAAGCAGGGACAGAAAGACCATTTTCGAGTCCATTAAATAAGATTTACGAAAAAGGTACTTTTGTATGTGCTGGCTGTAAAACACCTTTGTATAAATCAGAACATAAATTTGATTCAGGTACAGGTTGGCCTTCATTTGATAGAGCAATCAAAGGCAATGTAGAACTAGATGTAGATTATAAAATTGGTTATGCAAGAACCGAATTAAAATGTAATACTTGTGGTGGTCATTTAGGGCACTCTTTCGATGATGGCCCTAGTAAAACTACTGGTAAACGCCATTGTATTAATGGTAATGCATTAAAATTTATAAAGAAAAACAAATAATATTTTAATTTATTATATTTCAATCGTAATTTTCCACAGAATTTTATAACCCTAAGATGATGTTATCCAAAATTTACACCTTTGTAATTACTAATAAAACATCATTACAATTTTAAATAGCTTAGTTTATTGAAACTTTTCACAAAAAAACCTCACCTATTTTTCTTTTATGGAGTACCTATTTTTTTAATTTTAGGTTTCATAAAACGAAATGTACCCATAGATTTAAGCATCTCTTACATTTATTATTTAATTAATGTAGACTTCTGGTGTTATGTATCTGCGGTCTATTTTGGTTTAATAGGCCTAAATTACTTAGCTTTAAATTGGGCAAATAAAACCCCGAAAAAAGCGTTAACCGTGTTGCATATTATATTGCAAATAGCCTCGATATTACCCTATTTATATGCAATTTTAAATTTAGATGAAAATGGAACTTTACAAAAACAAACCTTATTTGACATCAATTTAAATAGCTTATTTGTTGTATCATTTTTTCTTTTTTTAATCTCCATATTTATCCATTTAATCAACTTTTTAGATAGTCTTTTTTTAAAGAGAGATTAGGTTTTAAAATTTTTATAAGCGAACTGTAATTTGTAAATTTGTTTTTCCAAAAAACGAATATAAATTATGTTTAATAATTTAAGTGATAAATTAGATAAAGCCTTACACACCCTAAAAGGTCATGGGCAAATAACAGAGATTAATGTTGCAGAAACTTTAAAAGAAGTTAGAAGAGCATTATTAGATGCCGATGTTAACTTTAAAATTGCCAAAGAATTTACCAAAAAGGTACAAACAGAAGCTATTGGGCAAAATGTTTTAACGACATTAAACCCAGGCCAATTAATGGTTAAATTGGTTAAAGATGAGTTAACCAAATTAATGGGTGGTGAAACTGTCGGTATTAACCTTGGTGGCTCACCTACTGTTATTTTAATGTCTGGTTTACAAGGTTCTGGTAAAACAACGTTTTCTGGTAAACTTGCTAATTATTTAAAAACTAAAAAATCGAAGCAAGTATTATTAGTAGGTTGTGATGTATATAGACCTGCTGCAATTAATCAATTACAAGTAGTTGGTGAGCAAATTGGTGTTGAAGTATATGCAGAGGTTGGGAATAACAACCCTGTAGAAATCTCTAAAAATGCTATAAAACATGCCAAAGCAAATGGTAAAAATGTTGTTATTATTGATACTGCAGGACGTTTAGCTGTAGATGAAGAAATGATGACAGAAATCTCTAACATTCATAAAGCAATAACACCACAAGAAACGTTATTTGTTGTAGATTCTATGACCGGGCAAGATGCTGTAAATACAGCTAAAGCTTTTAACGATATCTTAAATTTTGATGGTGTTGTACTTACAAAGTTAGATGGAGATACAAGAGGTGGTGCTGCATTATCTATTAAATCTGTAGTAAATAAACCAATTAAGTTTATTGGTACAGGTGAAAAAATGGAAGCCATTGATGTATTCTATCCAGACAGGATGGCTGATCGTATACTTGGAATGGGAGATGTAATCTCTTTAGTTGAAAGAGCGCAAGACCAATATGATGAAGAAGAGGCTAGAAAATTACAAAAGAAAATTGCTAAAAATCAATTTGGCTTTGATGATTTCTTAAATCAGATTCAACAAATTAAAAAGATGGGTAGCATGAAGGATTTAGTAGGTATGATTCCTGGTGCAGGTAAAGCTATGAAAGATGTAGATATTGATGATGATGCCTTTAAAGGTATAGAGGCAATTATACATTCTATGACCCCAAAAGAGAGAAATACACCATCTACCATAAATGCAAGCAGAAAGAAAAGAATTGCAAAAGGTTCTGGAACTTCTATTCAAGAAGTAAACCAGTTAATGAAGCAATTCAACCAAATGAGTAAAATGATGAAGATGATGCAAGGTGTTGGTGGCAAAAAAATGATGCAAATGATGAAAGGAATGCAATAAACCAAGAACTAACAAAAAACTATACAACACAAAACATGGTATTATTAGATGGTAAAAAAACAGCTGCAGATATAAAGGAAGAAATTGCCTTAGAAGTTGTCGGTTTAAAAAATAAAGAATACAAAACACCTCATTTAGCTGCAATTATTGTAGGTAATAATGGTGCTAGTATTACTTATGTAAATGCAAAAGTAAAAGCTTGCGAACGCGTTGGGTTTGAATCTACATTAATTCGTCTGCCAGAAGATATTTCGGAAAAAGATTTATTAAATGAAATAGAAGTTCTAAATGTAGATAATGATATAGATGGTTTTATTGTTCAGCTTCCTTTACCAAAGCATATCGATGAACAAAAAGTGATTATGGCTGTTCATCCTGATAAAGATGTAGATGGGTTTCACCCTACTAATGTTGGTAAAATGGCGCTAAACTTACCAACCTTTATTTCTGCAACACCTTTCGGAATCTTAGAATTATTAGAAAGATATAATGTAGAAACATCTGGTAAGCACGTTGTTGTTTTAGGTAGAAGTCATATTGTGGGTAGCCCTATGAGTATTCTTTTATCTCAAAAAAGAAAAGTAGGTAATGCTACAGTTACTATGTGTCATAGTAGAACTAAAAATCTAAAAGAAATAACACTACAAGCAGATATTATTATTGCTGCAATTGGTATCCCTGAATTTGTAAAAGCAAACATGGTAAAAGATAATGTAACTGTAATTGATGTAGGTATTACTAGAATTGCAGATTCTAGTAAAAAAAGAGGGTTTAGATTAATTGGTGATGTTGCCTTTGATGAAGTTGCACCAAAATCAGAATTTATAACACCTGTTCCTGGTGGAGTTGGACCAATGACCATAGCAATGTTATTGAAAAACACATTACTAGCTTGTAAACGTAAGAACAAGTAATTTAAGAATACAAAAAGCATAAAAAAGCTCTTTTAAAATAATTAAAAGAGCTTTTTTTATATCACAAATTAGGGTTTAATCTAATTAATATCTGGATTTAAATAATCTGGTACATCAGGATTATCTGGGTCACTAAAATCATTAGTTGGATCTCCATCTCCATTTGCATCTTCATCTTTAGTGAAAACACCATCACCATCATCATCTACATCAAAATAATCAGGAAAACCATCTTCGTCTGAGTCATCATTAACAACAATTCCATCGCCATCTATATCTTCTAAAATAGATGGAACTCCATCATTGTCATGATCTGTATCAGGTACTAAAGTTAGCAAATCGAAGTAAAACATTAAATTTGTATCTACTAAAGCACTAGATTGATTGTTTGGATTAGAAGAAGGGTAGGCTAAACCAGATGGAATAAAAAGCACTCCTTTACCCCCATTTAAATAAGTGATAGGACCATTAAACGGTTCACCACTTGGATCTTTTTTTAACTCACCTCCTTTTACTTGGGTAAACCCGTAAGACCAACCTTTAATAACGGATAGCAAAGTAAACCAAATTCCAGAAGTATTATTATCAAAACTATTTTCCGAGAAGCTAGTACCTCCCATTGTCCTACCATCGTACTTTACAAAAACTGAATCTACAACAGATGGAAAACCTTTATCAGGGTCTGAACCTGAATTTCCTTGTCTAGCAACATATACATATAATTTATAGTCTATTGTGTTTTCTGTAACTTCTAACGTTTTTAAACTAGACACATCGTTAAACATAGCTACTTTACCAGAAACTAAAGGTTTTACTGAATCTAAATCCCTATCATAATAGTGGTTTTGTAAAAACTTTACAATAGAATCATTATCAGATTCAGCTAATGCAATATGATTTACATCTGCAAAAGGATTTACTATAAAGCCATCATCTTCGCAAGCATATACCAAAACAGCTAAAACGATTATTATAATTATATTCTTAATTTTTGTCATTTATACCTTAAATTTGAACGCGCAATTTACCATTTTTATACCTTTGTAAAAAGACAAAACCTATATTTTAACTTTTTTTATGAGAATTGATAAATACTTATGGTGTATTAGACTTTTTAAGACAAGAAGTTTAGCTACTAATGCTTGTAAAAAAGGACAAGTAAAATTGGCAGATGCCAATGTTAAACCCTCTAAAGAGGTGTTTGGAAATGAGCTGATAAGAGTTCGAAAAAATCAAATTAATTATCAAATAAAAGTTTTAGATTTACCTGAAAGAAGAGTTGGTGCAAAATTGGTAGATTTATATCGAAAAGATGTAACTACAAAAGAAGAGTTTCAGAAAAATGAACTTTTAAAATATTCAAAAGACTATTACAGAAAAAAAGGTACAGGTAGACCAACTAAGAAAGACAGAAGAGATATAGAAGGATTTACAGATAATACTGAAGAATTATGACCACTGAGAGCAATATAATTTTAGATAACATTCAAATTAACCAAAAGATAAAGCGAATTGCTTATCAAATTTACGAGAACAACAGCAATGAAACCGAGGTTATTATAGCTGGTATTGCAGGTAACGGCTTTATTTTTGCTGAGAAGCTTGTAGCTACTTTACAAGAAATTTCTGCGCTTACCATTATCATTTGCGAAGTACATATCAATAAGAAGAAACCATTAGAAGCTATATCTACTACTCTTGATGTTGCTGATTATAAAAACAAATCTTTGGTGTTGGTAGACGATGTATTAAACTCTGGCACAACGCTTATTTATGGTGTAAAACACTTTTTAGACGTACCTTTAAAACGTTTTAAAACCGCGGTTTTAGTGAATAGAAATCATAAAAAATACCCAGTAAAGGCAGACTTTAAGGGTGTTTCACTTTCTACCTCTATTAAAGAACACATACAAGTAGATTTTTCAAACCAAGAAGCTAAAGCATATTTATTGTAACAACAACATCTCCTCAATTTCTTTGGCTACTTCTTTCTTCTTTTTCTGATCTATTTTAAAAGTCATTTCTGCCAATTCATAAAAAGCTCTTCTTTCAAATAGATGTTTTGCAACAAATTCAGGAATTTGTTTGTCAGACAAAGAGGCTATTAAAGGTCTTTTTGCCTTCTTTTTAATTAACCTTTCTACTAGAGTTGGTACATTACCTTGCAAGTAAATAGAGGTTGCTTTACTATTTTTTATGAGTTCCATATTGTTGGCATAACATGGTGTGCCTCCGCCTAATGAAAGTATCATTTTTTTTTTGTTTTTAAGAATTTCTTTAAGGTATAAATGCTCAATTTTCCTAAAATAAATTTCTCCTTTAGTGCTAAAAATATCTGCAATAGATTGATTTTCTTTGTCAATTATGAAATCATCTAAATCTATAAAACTGATATTTAAAGATTTAGCTATTCTTTTACCGATACTAGATTTTCCAGAAGCCATGTAACCTAATAAAACAATCTGCATATTTTTTTATTTTTTACAAATATCGATAAAATTTTAACCTTTTTCCCATTTCAAATTCAAAGATTGATAGTATATTTGCACCTGTTAATTTTAGACCTGGTAGCTCAGTTGGTAGAGCATCTCCCTTTTAAGGAGAGGGTCCTGGGTTCGAGCCCCAGCCCGGTCACAAAAAAAGTTAAGCATTTGCTTAACTTTTTTATTTTATAATAGTTATTTTTATAACAATATAAAAGCGCACGTGGCGAAATTGGTAGACGCGCAGCCTTGAGGGGGCTGTAAACGTAAGTTTGTGGAAGTTCGAATCTTCTCGTGCGCACTTCTAATTAAATGTAACTTCTTCACAAAATATTAACCTTTTTAAAAGGTTTAATACTTATTTTTGTTTCTATGCGAAAAATTATTTTTTTAGGGATGTTTTTGTTTGCCCTTAGTGCAATTGCACAGAACGATAGTATTCAAAAAACGATTCTTAAAGGACAAATTATTCATGCAGAAGATAACAGTATTCTAAGTGCAGCCCATGTTTTAAACCTAAATACAGTTCAAGGAACCATAACTAATGATAAAGGTTTTTTTGAATTACCTACTAGTGTTAATGATACTATTTTGGTTTCTTATTTAGGATTTTCATCTATAAAATTAAAAATAACAAACGACCTCTTAAAGGGAAATGAGTTAGAGATTGCACTCTACGAAAAGCCTCAAGAAATTAAAGAAGTTATTATAAAGTCTACAAAACTTATTGGTGTATTAGAAATAGACGTTAAACAAGTGCCTAAAGATCGCTTTACAAGAATACATATAAATGGTTTAAAGCAAACCTATGAAGTTGGTAAGCCTCAAAAAAGAGATTTTTCTTCACCTTTAGCTGCACTTTTTCAGCCTGTAGATTATTTATATAATTTATTTGGAAAAAAACCAAGGCAACTCAAAAAACTTCAGAAGTTAAAAAAAGAAGATGATTTAAGAAAAATGTTGGCTGGTAAATTTGACAGAGAGGTAATGATGGAGTATTTAGATATGGATAGACAAGAACTGAACGAATTACTTACTGATTGCAATTACTCGTCTTATTTTATAAAGAAAGCTTCCGACTTACAAATGATAGAGGCCGTTTTAGATTGTTACGAAAACTACAAAGCCTTAAAAAAAGGGAAAATTGAGCGCGAAAAGATTCCAAGCAAGAGAAATTAAAAAAAAGAGTCAAAGCCATTATGAGTGACCTTGACTCTAGTCTAACTAAAAAAACTAACTTATAACATCACATTTTTCTCTTAGTATACTTATTGAGAGAAATACTTTGTTACATATAAGACGTAGATTTTTTTGTTTTGTTACATTATAGTAACACTTTTTTTATTTTTTGTTTAAAAAAAACTTTTTCTACATTCTAAAAAGAATACAGAAAAGTTTTATCTAATTTTTTTAAGAAAATACTTACCTCCTACTATAATTTGGCGCTTCTTTTGTGATGGCCACATCATGAGGATGACTCTCATTAATTCCACTAGCTGTAATTCTTACAAACCTACCAGTTTCTTTAAGTGTTGCTATATCTTTAGAACCACAGTACCCCATACCTGCTCGTAAACCACCAATAAATTGATGAATGCTTTCGAACAATTCACCTTTATATGGAACTCTACCTACAATACCTTCTGGTACTAATTTTTTAATATCATCTTCTACATCTTGGAAATATCTGTCTTTAGAACCTTGTTTCATGGCTTCTACAGAACCCATACCTCTATAAGACTTGAACTTTCTTCCTTCGTAAATAATGGTTTCTCCTGGAGACTCTTTAGTACCTGCTAACAAAGATCCTAACATTACGCAATCTGCACCTGCTGCAATTGCCTTAGGTATATCACCTGTATAACGAATTCCACCATCTGCAATAACGGGAACTCCACTACCTTTTATGGCATTAGCTACTTCTAACACTGCCGAGAATTGAGGAAAACCTACCCCTGCTACAACTCTTGTTGTACAAATAGAACCAGGTCCAATACCAACTTTCACAGCATCTGCTCCAGCATCTACTAAGTATTTTGCAGCTTCTGCAGTGGCTATATTACCTACAACTACATCTAGCTCTGGAAATTTATCTTTAACAGCTTTTAAAACTTTAACTACACCTGCTGTATGTCCGTGAGCTGTGTCTATAATAACAGCATCTACACCTGCTTTAACTAAAGCTGATGCTCTTTCTACTGCATCTGCAGTAACGCCTAAAGCAGCAGCTACTCTTAATCTACCAAAAGAATCTTTATTTGCTATTGGCTTTTGGGTAACCTTAGTAATATCTCTAAACGTTATTAATCCTTTTAGCTTATAATCTGCATCAACTATTAAAAGTTTTTCTATTTTATAATTCTGAAGAATTTTTTCTGCATCTTTTAAAGAAGTACCTACATCTGCAGTCACTAAGTTTTCACTTGTCATTACTTCTACAATAGGTCTTTTATTTTTATGTTCAAAACGCAAATCTCTATTGGTTACAATACCTTTTAAGATACCTTCTTTGTCTACAATTGGAATACCACCAATGCTATGTTCTTTCATGCTTAGTTTCGCATCTAAAACAGTAGCATCCATTTGAAGCGTTACAGGATCTAGAATCATTCCGCTTTCTGCACGTTTTACTCTTCTAACTTCCTGTGCTTGTTGCTCTGTAGTCATGTTTTTATGTAAAACACCAATACCACCTTCTCTTGCAATGGCAATTGCTAAAGAAGATTCTGTTACAGTATCCATAGCTGCAGAAACTATAGGTACGTTAATAGTAATGTTTCTTGTAAATTTTGTTTGAATACTAACTTCTCTAGGAAGAACTTCTGAGAATGCTGGAACTAAAAGTACGTCATCATATGTAAGTCCTTCTCCTAAAATTTTGTTTTCGTGTGCGATCATGTTGCAATTAAGGTATAATTGCGAGCAAATTTACGATATATATTGATTTTAAACTAATTAATTTTAACTCATTATTGCTTTCTAATTGAATATCAGTCATTTTAAAAGGTATTTTATAAATCTACAATTAATATTAAAATTTATTTTAATTTATTCTAAATAAGCTTTGCGAAAACTATTATGAGGTTGTATATTTGCATCGAATTTAAAAAACTATTTATAGTTAATCTAAATAAAATGAAGAAGGTCGTAGCATTAATTGTATCACTTATTACGCTAACAATCAGCGCACAAGAAAATAAAGCAATAGCAAAAACTTTAGATTCTATTCAAAAATTAGATGAAATTATCATTTCTACTACTGCAATTTTTGGTAACAAATATGTTGCAAAAAACAGAACAGGGTCTGCGTATTATTTATCACCAAAAGAATTACAAAAATTTAGTTTTACAGATGTTAATAGAGCTTTAAGAACAGTACCTGGAGTTTCTATATATGAGGAAGATGGTTTTGGATTAAGACCTAATATTAGCTTAAGAGGTACATCTCCAGAAAGAAGTTCTAAAATAACTATTATGGAAGATGGTATTTTAATGGCACCTGCACCTTACAGTGCTTCTTCTGCCTATTATTTTCCAACCATAGCTAGAATGGAAGCTGTAGAAGTATTAAAAGGTAGTAGCCAAGTTCAATATGGCCCTTTTACTACTGGTGGAGCAATCAATATGATTTCTTCTCAAATACCTACTGAATTTGGTGGTAAAATTAGAGCAAGTTATGGTAGCTTTAATTCGCAACAATTACATGCTAAAGTTGGTGGTGGTAATGATACTTTTGGATATATGGTAGAATACCTAAACTATGGTTCTGATGGTTTTAAAACCTTACCAAGTGGAAAAGATACAGGCTTTAATAAGAATGATATTGTTGCTAAGTTTTCAGTAAACTTATTTCCAAAATCGAGCACTAAACAATCTTTGGAGTTTAAATTTCAATACTCAGATGAAGAAGGTAATGAAACGTATTTAGGTTTAACAGAAGAAGATTTTAATGCAAATCCGTTTGCTAGATATGCTTCTTCTAATGAAGATTTAATGACTACAGATCATACTCAGTATGCTGTAACACATAAAGTAGATTTTACCAATAATGTTAGATTAACCACTACTGCTTATCGCAATAACTTTTCTAGAAATTGGTATAAATTAAATGATGTTACTTTTAACGGAGACAAGCAATCTATTGCGAATGTGCTAGACAACCCAAACACGTTATCTGATCATTTTGCAATTGTAAATGGAAGTGTAAACTCAGGAGCAGATGGTATAGGCGTGAAAGCAAATAACAGAGCCTATTACTCACAAGGTATACAATCTAAGTTTGATTACCACTGGTATAAAGGAGATGCGTTTCATGATATTGAAGTAGGGGTTCGTTTTCATTATGATGAAGAAGATCGTTTTCAATGGGTAGATCAATATAGTATTTCTAATACAGGTGATTTAACTCTAACTACAGCTGGTGTTCCAGGTACAAATGCCAACAGAATTTCTAGTGCCAATGCTTTTGCCTCTTTTATTACCTATAGATTAAAATATAAAAACTGGACGTTTACACCAGGTTTACGTTACGAAAACATTTCTTTACAAAGAGAGGATTTTGGTAAGAGTGATGTAGACAGAACTGGTGTTAATTTAACTACAAGAGAAAATAATGTAGATGTATTGATTCCTGGAATTGGAACAAACTATAAGTTTAGCAACGACTTTTCTATCTTTGGAGGAATCCATAAAGGATTTTCGCCTCCAGGAAATCAAGATGGTCAAGAACCAGAAGAAAGTATTAACTATGAATTAGGAACACGTTTTAACTTCTTAGGTATTTCTGGTGAAGTGGTCGGTTTCTTTAATGATTATTCTAATTTATTAGGAAGCGATTTAGCTGCAACAGGTGGTACAGGCTCTTTAGATCAATTTAATGCTGGTGAGGTTAATGTAAATGGTTTAGAATTATTGGTAAACTATAATTTTGCAAAAGCAGATGCTGCTATTGCTTTGCCTTTATCTTTTGGATATACTTATACCAACACAGATTTTCAAAATAGTTTTGGTAGTTCTAACGATTTATGGGGTACAGTGGCTGTAGGAGATGAATTACCATACATACCAAAACACCAATTTAATGTAGGCTTTTCTTTAGAGCACTCTAAGTTTGAACTAAACTTTAATGGACGTTTCAATGGCGAATTTAGAACTTTAGCAGGTGCTGGAGCAATTGCTGATAATGAACGTGTAGACTCTAATTTTATTGTGGATGTTTCTGGTAAATATTATGTGACTAAAAATTTAAATGTAACTGCAAATATTATTAATCTATTAGATGAAACCTATGCAGTATCTAGAGTATCTGCTGGTTTAAGACCTGGGCATCCTTTTGGAGCTTACGCAGGTTTAGAATTTAGATTTTAATTTCATTATAAAATTATGGCTTCATCAAAGGCAGTTGCGTTTTTGCATACTTCTGAATTTCCTTTGGAAATTCCTCGCATGCAAAACCGCAACTTTTCTTATACAACAACGTAAGCTACCCTATATAAACGTTACTCTATTTTTTTAATTATCTTTAAAAAATCTCACGATTAAAAATTCTTAAATTATTAATAAATGAACCCAACTAAAAAAATTATTAGTACATCAGGAGCTCCTGCACCTATAGGACCATACAATCAAGCTATTTTAAGCGGAAATACATTGTATACTTCCGGACAAATTGCATTAGATACAATAACAGGAGAATTGGTTTTAAATTCTATAAAAGCAGAAACTACTAAGGTTATGGAAAATCTAAAAGCGGTATTAAATGCAGCAGAAATGACTTTTGAAAATGTAGTGAAAGTTTCAATTTTTATTACTGATATGAAGAATTTTAATGATATCAATGAAGTTTATGCTATGTATTTTAACGAAGAAACTGCACCAGCAAGAGAAACCGTAGAAGTTGCCAACCTACCGAAATACGTTAACGTGGAAATTAGCATGATTGCTGTGAAATAAATGATAGAGAAAATATTTTAAAAGAAAAAACCTGATAGTGTATCTCCTATCAGGTTTTTTACAGTATAATTTTAGTGATTATAACGAAGCTGAGTACTCTACTAAGTCAACTAATTTTGTTGAATAACCTATTTCATTATCATACCAAGATACCACTTTTACAAAATTATCGTTTAAAGCAATTCCTGCATTTGCATCAAAAACAGAAGTACGTGTTTCTCCAACAAAATCTTGAGAAACTACCAACTCTTCAGTATATCCTAAAACACCTTTCATTTCATTTTCTGAAGCAGATTTCATTGCTGCTTTTACTTCTTCGTAAGTAGCTCCTTTTTCTAACTTAACTGTTAAATCTACCACAGAAACATCCATTGTTGGCACTCTAAAGGCCATACCTGTTAACTTTCCGTTTAACTCAGGAATTACCTTACCTACAGCTTTTGCTGCACCTGTAGAAGAAGGTATAATGTTATGTATTGCTGCTCTACCACCTCTCCAATCTTTATTAGATGGACTATCTACAGTTTTTTGAGTTGCTGTTGCTGCATGTACTGTTGTCATTAACCCCTCTGAAATACCAAACTTATCATTTAATACTTTAGCAATTGGCGCTAAACAGTTTGTAGTACAAGATGCATTAGAAAAAATAGTATCTGTAGCTTTTAATTTAGTATGGTTTACCCCCATAACAAACATTGGTGCATCTCCTGAAGGTGCAGATATTGCAACTTTCTTAGCACCTCCTTGAATATGAAGATTGGCCTGATCTAAACTTTTAAAAATACCTGTACATTCTAATACATATTCTGCACCAACTTCATCCCACTTTAAATCTGCAGGGTTTCTTTCTGCTGTAATTCTTACCTCATTACCATTTACTATTAATTTACCATCTACTACTTCTACGGTTCCATCAAAAGCACCATGAACAGAGTCATATTTTAGCATATAAGCTAAATAATCTACTTCTAATAAATCATTAATAGCTACTACTTGTACATTTTCTCTTTTTACTGCAGATCTAAATGCTAATCTACCTATTCTTCCAAAACCGTTAATTCCTACTTTTATCATTTCTAACTTTTGTGTTTATTATGTAGACATTATGTCTGACACTCTTATTAATTCTTTATTTATTTTTGATTGTCCTTTTATTGCTTTATGTAATGGGGTTACTGTAATTTTATCATTCATAAGCCCGACCATTAAGCGAGATTCGTTTGCTAATAAGCTCTCTACTGCTTTTACTCCCATTCTACTAGCTAGAACCCTATCAAAGCAAGAAGGAGAACCTCCTCTTTGCATATGGCCTAAAACAGAAACACGAACTTCATATTCAGGTAAGTTTTCTTCTACATAATCTTTCAGTTCAAAAACGTTTTTACCAATTTTATCGCCTTCTGCAACAACTACAATACTAGAAGATTTTCCAGATTCTTTACTTCTTTTTAAAGATTCTAATAAACGCTCTAAACCAAGATCTTCTTCAGGTATTAATATTTCTTCAGCTCCTGCTCCTACTCCTGCATTTAAAGCAATATAACCAACATCTCTACCCATTACCTCCACAAAAAACAACCTATTGTGAGATGAAGCAGTATCTCTAATCTTATCGATTACATCAACTACTGTATTTAAAGTAGTATCATATCCTAAAGTATGACTTGTACCTGCTATATCATTATCTATTGTACCAGGTATTCCCATTACTGGAAAATTAAATTCTTTACTAAAAAGTAATGCTCCTGTAAAAGAACCATCACCTCCTATGACAACTAAGGCATCTATATTTGCATTTTTTAAAGCATTGTATGCTTTTTGCCTACCAGCTTTAGTTCTGAATTCTTGAGATCTGGCAGATTTTAAAAAAGTACCTCCTTTATTAATAATTCCTTTAACACTTCTTGCGTCTAATGAAATAAAATCTCCTTCGATCATCCCTTGATAACCTCTGTAAATACCTGCGCACTCTATTTTATAAAAAGCACAAGTTCTTACAACTGAACGAATTGCTGCGTTCATTCCTGGAGAATCACCTCCAGAAGTCATCACTCCTATTTTGTTTATTTTATTCATATACTACCGTAAAATTAATTCTTTTAAATGATTTACAATAAAAAAGTTACGAAAACGATTGAGGCTAAAAGACCTGTTTTTTGTTTAAAAACTAACGTGAATATGTTAGTTTCCTTCAAAATTAATTAAGGTGTTTTTCTTTGGCATAATTGTATCTTTTTTTGATACAAACTGCTTTCTTTTAAGCTTTTTTTTCTTTAGACCGATTTTAGTTAAAAAATCTGAAAGTGTATTAAAGTTTACTTGATAAGACAATCCAACTCCTTGAGTATATCCTTCTTCTTGTTGTGAATATTGAATTTCATTTTGACGATTAAATATAATACCTCTAAAATTTCCTTCTTCGTTAAGCAATACTTCTATTTTTACCTCTCCTACTACACTAGATTGTGACTGACCACCAACTGGAACACCTACTTTACCGTTAATAATTAAATTATCAAAAAGTTGTGTACTTACAGAAACATCTACTTGGTTGTCTATATTTAAACGTTCTATATTATTCCCAACATCTCCTTGCTGATAGTCTAAACCTAATTGAAATTTACTATCAGGACTATTTAAAATACTTGAAAAAGCAGTTGCTAAAGCACTAGAGGCTGTACCTGTAAGTGTGTTATTAACATCAAAACTTACTTTGTCTGGATTTCTGAAAGTACCTAAAGCCAAAAGAGATATAAATTGTGTAGTTTTCTCATTAATATTATTATCGTTCAACACAAATTCTAACTCGCTTGCAATGGTAGGATCTACATTTGTTAATTGAATGTCTAACTCTTGTTTGGAATTAAATAAACCTCCTGTAATTCTTGTTACTAAATCTATTTCTTCTTTTCGATTCGAGTTAAAGCTCTGTAATAAAACAGCAGGATTTGCTTTTGCCTTATAAATAGCAGTAAAATCTAAATCTGCTTCATATGGATTTCCATTCCAAGAAACAGTTCCTCCTTTTTGAATCACAAAGGGTTTGTTTATAATACCTCCATACTTAAAGTCATAAACTCCATTGTCTATAGTATAGTCTCCATACATGTCAAAACGACCTCTCGTATTGATTAAAATCTCTAAATTACCAGCCCCTCTCCCAGTAAGCTGACTTCCATTTTCTTCGTCTATAACAACCTGTGCTTCTGCATCTTTGGTGACATCTAAATTAATATTTAAAGAGAGTCCTTTTATAGCTTCTTCAGCTAATTTTTTTTGCCTTTCTTCTGTATCCATTTTATCTGTTTTAAAATGGATAAGTTGATAGTTATCTACAGTTTCTATATCTTTTAAAGGGACAACAAACTTAGTATTAGGCTGTGTTATAGCATTTACAGTAATATCTAATTGATCTGTTAATCCAGTAATACTTGCAGAACCATTAATAAAAGCAGTACCAAAATATAATGCATCTTCTGAATTTTCGGTATCTAAAACTACCAAATTATTGGTATCTATTTCTAGATCTAAAAACCATTTTTCAAAATTTTGATGGGTAATATTCCCTAACAATCGTCCTTCAGTTTTGTACTTGGAATCTAATAATTTGATATCTTCAAAAATAAATGATTGCTCAGAAAGTGTTATAGTAGAAACCCCATCAAAACCTAAATCTATATTTAAATAAGGGAATTTTAGACCTGCATCGTATAAACTTAGAGCACCTTCCATGTCTGGGTTTCTTAAAAAACCACGTAAATAAAAATCTCCAGAAACAATACCTCGTAAAGAAGAAATAACATCAGCGCCTAAAGGACTAAATGCTTTTAGGTCATAATCTTCTAGAAAAACTTGCAAATCTATTAATGGCCTATTATTCGAAAAATCTAGATTACCAGTAGCTGAAATACTTTTTACGCTCTCGTTTTTTATAGATAAGTCTACCTTAAACTTATCGTAAGAATTATCACCTACAACATTTAAAGCTAAATTTCCTTGCTTAAAATCATTAACTTCAAAATTGTCAATTACTAATGTAGCCTCTGGTTTGTAAATATTATTTTTTTGAATAAAATCTATATTACCAGTTACCTTTCCTTTTAATGCTAAACTATCTATTTCAGGTAAAAAACTTTGTAATTGCACTTTAGTAAGAGCTACCATAAATGATTTTTCAGTTGCTCCTTTTATACTTCCATTAAACGCTATTTCTTGAGCGTCTGAAACAAGCTTAAACTGACTAAAGTCATACTCATTGTTAACAACATTAAATACAATTTTATCTGTATTTAAGAGATCTGGATTAATGTTCCATACAGTATTTTTAAACTCAAAAGTAGATTTTTGAAATCCAACAACAGATTTTTTGCTTTTATTAATAGTATAGTAAAAATCTAAGTTAAAATTTTCTTTCCCTAAACCTCCTCCATTAAATTCAGATTTAAAAAACAGAGTATCATTTTGAGTTTTATTTAATAGGTTTAATTTAGAAACCTTATAATAAGGTGTATTTACTTCAGAGGCCGTTAGATGGGTGTTATACAATGGATTCTGATTATCTGTTCTAAGCAACACATCTTTTAACTGATTCCCATATAAAGTAATATTAGGTGAAGAGAAAACTAAGCGAAGCTGGTCTTTATTTGATTGCACTTTTCCCTTTATCTTGGTATTATTATCAACTATAATATCAGGAAAAAAAGCAGATACTATCTGGTTGTAAATAATAAATTTAAAATCTACATATTGATTTGGAGATACATTGTAAGGCTCAAAATTAGTATAAATACTTCCTAAAGCATTTTGCACTACATTAAATAATTCTGAAAATGTAAAATTACCTGAAATAGCTCCATCAATAATATCTTTAGAAGTAACTTCAATTGTTTTTACATTTTCTTTTAATTCAGAAGAAACAGCAAACTTTTTAAAACGAAACTCTTGTTTATCATTGGTGTAATACACATCCGAAAAATTGGCTTTACCAATAATATTATCTAATGTTGTTCCTTCCATATCTACAGAAATAACTCCTTTTAAAACGGCAATACTATCTCTAGTAAATAAGTTAGTTTCTTTTAAATTTAAATGAGAAATAGTTGAAGAAAAATCAAATTTATTGATGCTTTTAGATAAATCTGCCAACCCTTTCAAATCCATTTTAAAGTTTTTGTCATCTATAGAAAGGGTTCCATCAAATCGATTATTGGTATAACTACCGCTTGTAATAATGTCATTATAAACATAATTTTTAAACTCAAATTCAGAAATATCTCCGATAAATTGGGAAGTACTATTTGCTAAAGTTAAACCAGTACCATCGATATCTGCTTTTAATGAAACAACACCAAATAAAGAATCATTAATAAATTGCCCTATATTAAATTTGTTTAATTCAAATACTCCATTGTAAGTTGCTAAAGCACTATTAGTATAATTGGTAAAATTTAAATCTGTTTTTGCATCTCCAATCTCAGAAGACAAATTTAAGTCTGCCTCAATTGTTTTTGGAGTTATTGTTAAATTGCCATCAGTTTTAAATAAACCTAATTCTAAGAAATTTGCAGGCAACGTTCTCCCTAAAAGGTTTGGCAGCAAAGCACTTAACTCTTTATATGTTGATGAAAACTGATTTAATTTTCCTTTAAAAACAAAACTATCATCTGCTTTTATTGCATTTTTAAAAATTAAATCTCCATCAAGAATAAGTGTATTTGTATTAGATAGTTTAAAGTTATTTAACTTAAAATCATTTAATTTACCGCTAAAATTACCTTTAAATCTAAATTTATCATTACTGTATAACTCTTCATAAAAGAGTTTAAGATCTGATACCGCCAAATCGCTCTTAGCAAAATCAGCATTAATTTGTACTTTATTTACAAAATCAGATAAGTCTTCAATGTTATAGTTAAAAACTATATTGGCATTTAAATTAGAATTCTCAGTTTGCAATTTGGTATTCAAAAAGGTCATGTTTATTTTAGAATACGAAAAATCTGTAGTAAGATTAATTACGTTTAATTGAAACTTATCTTTAAAATATAATCCTCTAATTTTTGAAGAAAAATTAGCCCCATCTATTACCATTTTCTGTAAATTTCCTCCAGCTTCATGAACAGAATATAAAACAGAGTCTTTAACATTGGCATTAATAATTTTAAAATCTAGATTATCTACATAAACATTTTTTGAGCTTAATTTAAAAACACGGCTAGAATCTTTATTTTCACTGGTAGAAAAAGCATCTATAAAAACAGCCATATTATCCTTATCCTCCCCTTTATAAGTTTTCATATGATAGTATGCATCTTCTAAATAGATTGGTCCTAGAGAAAAATCATTGTTTAAAATACTTTTAGCATTTAAGACAGAAGTACTTAATTTATTTACAAAAATTAAGGTGTCTTTATGATGGTCTTTTATTTTAACGCCTCTAAACCTTACTGTTCCTAATAGTGAAAAATCTACTTTTTCTACAGTTAAATCTATACCAGCATCTTCATTAATTTTCTCCGTTAAATAACTCCCTAATTTTGTTTGTATGGAAGAAATAGAAAACAAAACACTAAGTAATACCAAAAAGATTATAAAGTATCCTAAAGATTTTAAAAGTTTTTTGCTTGTTGTTTTAATAATATTGATCTTTTGAAAATTCTGTTAATTATTATGTAAAATCTGCTTATTACAAAGAACGTGCAAATTTAACAAAGAATTAAATTTCTATTCTTAAAAATAATACATGCTTAAAATTATACTTAATTTTGCAATGGCTTAACTTAAAATTAAAATGAAGAAACCTGTTTACATATTAGCAATAGAATCTTCTTGTGACGATACCAGTGCCTCTGTCATATGCAAAACCAAGGTTTTGAGTAATGTTACTGCAAACCAAGAAGTACATGCTAAATATGGTGGTGTGGTCCCTGAATTAGCCTCTAGAGCACATCAACAAAATATAGTGCCTGTTGTACAACAAGCACTTGAACAAGCCAATATAACAAAAGAAAAACTATCTGCAATCGCTTTTACAAAAGGCCCTGGTTTAATGGGATCTCTATTAGTAGGAACCTCTTTTGCAAAATCTTTAGCCTTAGCTCTAGATATACCGCTTTTGGCTATTAATCATATGCAAGCACATATTCTAGCACATTTTATAGAAGATAGTGCTACCAAACAACCAAGTTTTCCATTCGTTTGCTTAACCATAAGTGGTGGCCATACACAAATTGTTAAAGTAAAAGATTATTTTAACATGGAGGTTTTAGGGGAAACTATAGATGATGCTGTTGGTGAAGCTTATGATAAATCTGCAAAAATACTAGGATTAACATACCCTGGTGGACCATTAATAGATAAATATGCACAATTAGGAAATCCAAAAGCATATTCGTTTACAAAACCAAAGGTTGGCGATTTAGAGTTTAGCTTTAGTGGTTTAAAAACTGGTATTCTCTATTTTATTCAAAAACAAGAACGCATAAATCCAAACTTTATCAAAGAAAATTTAAATGACATTTGTGCTTCAATTCAGTACACTATAGTTGAAATTTTAATGGATAAACTAAAGAACACAGTAAAGCAAACGGGTATAAAACAAATAGCAATTGCTGGGGGCGTATCTGCAAATTCAGAAATTAGAAAAAGATTAATTTTAGCCGAAAAACATTTTGGATGGACTACCTTTATTCCAAAATTTGAATACACTACAGACAATGCTGCTATGATTGGTATTAGTGGGTATTTTAAATACATGAATAAAAGTTTTTCAGATAGTTCTATTACAGCAAAAGCACGTTTAAAAGTAACTGATTAATTCTATGAAAACACTATTAAACAGAGCACTATTTAACTTAAAATACTTTCTTTTTTGGATTGTTTTTTTCTTTGTAGCAAGGGCTATATTTCTAATATATTATTTTGGCAAAACAGTAAAACTCGATAGTATCACTATTTTGAAAACATTTTTATATGGTGTTCAGCTAGATGCTTCTTTCACTGCATATCTAAGTATTTTACCTTTTTTCCTCATAATTTCATCAATTTTCATCAAAAAGAAAAGAGTTTTACAGGCTATTAAATTCTATACCTATTTTGCTATTATTAGTATCAGTTTGTTGTTATTTATAGATACTGGGTTGTATGCTGCATGGGGCATAAGGTTAGACGCTTCTTTACTAGACTATTTAAACACGCCTGAATTGATGGTTTCATCTGCATCTAAAAGTCAACTTCTTGTTGGAGGTTTTCTTTGGTTTCTTATGTCCATTCTATTTTGCTACATGTATAAAAAACTAAATATTACTTTTAAAAAAAATGTAGCTAAAGGACAGCTATATGAAATTATTGTATTTATTTTTCTAATAGGCTTAATTATTATTCCAATTAGAGGAGGCTTACAAACAATTCCTATAAACCAAAGTAATGTCTACTTTTCTAAAAATATGTTTGCTAACCATGCTAGTTTAAATCATGTTTGGAATTTTGGACACACAATAAGTCAGAAAGCAAATACTAGTAACCCATACAAAGCCTTTACAGATAAAGATGCTGAAAATTTTATATACAAAACCAAAAACGAACTTTTAGAGTCTAATTACGATAGTATATTAACAACCCAGAAGCCAAACGTAATTTTAATTATCTGGGAAAGTTTATCTGCAAAAGTAGTAGGTAGTTTAGGAGGAGAAAAAGAAGTTACACCTAATTTAAATAGACTCTCTGAAGAAGGTATTCTGTTTACTAATTTTTATGCTAATGGAGACCGAACAGATAAAGGCATCCCTGCTATTCTAAGTGGTTATTATCCACAACCAACCCGCAAAATAATTAAAGTTCCTAGCAAGGCAAGAAGCTTACCCATGTTACCAAAAGAAATAAATAAACTAGGGTATACAAGTTCCTTTTACTATGGAGGCGATTTAAATTTTGGTAATATGAACACCTACCTTCTAAATGCAGGTATTACCAATTTTGTTGATGGCAGTTATTTTGATAGCAAAGACTGGAACTCAAAATGGGGCGCACATGACGATGTTTTTATGAAAAAATTTGCTGAAGATTTAACTAAAAAACAACGTGAGCCTTTTTTTAAAATAGCATTAACACTTTCTAGCCATGAACCTTTTGAAATAAAAGGAAAATATATGTTTGGTAAAAATAATGCCGACAACCTTTACAGAAGTTCTCATTATTATACTGACAAGGTTATAGGTGATTTTATAGCTTTTGCAAAAAAACAAACTTGGTATAAAAATACTCTTATAGTAATAATGGCAGATCATGGTCACAGCTCTCCAAAACATGAAGGATTATATTTTGCACCCATAAAGTTTCAAATTCCGATGGTATGGCTGGGTGGTGCCGTGAATAAGAAAATAAAGAAAATAAATGAAATTTCTAGTCAAGTAGATTTCTCTTATACACTACTCGATTTATTACATGGAGATACAAGTAAGTTTATTTTTGGAAAAAATCTATTTAATAATTCTGAAAAACAATACGCTTATTACTCATATAATAAAGGTTTTGGTTTATTAAACAAAAATGGAGTTTATATATATGATTACATAAAAAATGAAGCCATTTATAATGAAGGAGTGTTTAAAAAATTAGACACATTAGGTAAAGCAATTACTCAAAACGCCTATAAAGATTATCTAAATAGAAAATAGTAGTTTTAATTTAGTTAGTATTTTGTTTTATTTCACTTATTTTTATAAAATGATACAAAAGCTCTACCTTATTTTTTTTATTTTTTCAATTCAGATCTTTTCTCAAAAATTACCTGAAGGCTTTGTGTATTTATCTAATATAGATGCTACCATACAAAAAGAATTACGTTACCTATCTACAAACAACTTTATAGGAAAACCTATTGATGGATACCTAGAAAATAAAGTTATTGTAACTAAAAAAACAGCTATTGCTTTAAAAAAAATACAAACAAAACTTTATAAAGAAGGTTTAAGTTTAAAGATATTTGATGCTTACAGACCTCAAAAAGCAGTAAACCATTTTGTTCGTTGGGCAAAAGTATTGGAAGATACTATAATGAAGAAAAAATATTACCCAAATGTGTTAAAGTCTCAACTTTTTCAAAAAGGATATATTGCTCATAAATCTGGCCATACTAGAGGAAGCACTATAGATCTAACGATTGTTAGCATAAAAGATGGAAAAGAATTAGATATGGGAAGTAACTACGATTATTTTGGTATACAGTCACATCCTTTTTTTAATGGATTAAGCAAACTACAACAAAAAAATAGAATGTTTTTACGAAAAGTAATGTTAGCAGAAAATTTTTCTCCCTATGATAATGAGTGGTGGCATTTTACGCTTAAAAAGGAACCATTTCCTAAGCGTTACTTTGACTTTAATATTGAATAACAATTTTAACAAATTCAAAACAGCAATCCATTAAATACAAGTATATCTTTGTTATAGAATTATAATTTATGAAATTTCAATTTTTTACTATTATTTTTTTTCTTTTTACCATTAGCAATTGTATTGCACAGTTAGATAACAACAAGGGTTCTTCTAAAAAAGGAAAAATAAAAGCGGTTGTCTTAAAAAATGCGAAAACAGCAAAAAAACCAAACTCTATTGAATTGAATGGAGTTAATGGTTTTCAAAAAGCATACAATGCAGAGAGAGAAAAGTTACAGAAACAGAGAAGAGAGAATAATTTAAATGATAAAGAAATTTTAACAAAAGCAAGACTAAATGAACAACGCTTTTTAAAATCATTTAAAAAAATAAACGGTCAGTATATAATACCAAAAATAGATCAAGATTTGGGGAGTTTTAGAACTGATGGTAAAAGTGTAAATATTATTTGTAGAGACTACCAATATCCTGATGGAGATAGGGTAACTATTTATGTCAATGATATACCAGTAATTTATAACATTACTTTAAGAGAAAACTATCAAAAATTTAATATTCCACTAGATATAGGTATTAATAAAATTGTTATAGAAGCTTTAAACCAAGGAACCTCTGGTCCAAACACAGCAGCTTTTAAAGTTTTTAATGATGCTGGCTCTTTAATTTCGTCTAACGAATGGAATCTAGCAACAGGAGCTAAAGCAACACTTCTAATTACAAAACCCAAGTAAAAAATAAAGAACGAAATCGTTTGCGCTTAAAAAAAAATAGTAGTGTTTTTTTATTGTTTGTAAATGCATTATTTTTGTATTTCGTGATACATAACTATTTTATTGTTTTAAAAACTAAACAACAATTCAACGAATGAAAAAAATTACCAAAGAAACGTATTTAGATTGGTATAAAAACATGCTTTTCTGGCGTAAATTTGAAGACAAATTAGCTTCTGTTTATATCCAACAAAAAGTAAGAGGATTTTTACACTTATACAATGGTCAGGAAGCAATTTTAGCAGGTGCTTTGCATGCAATGGATTTATCAAAAGATAAAATGATAACTGCATACAGAAACCACGTTCAGCCAATTGGTATGGGGGAAGATCCTAAAAAGGTAATGGCAGAATTATATGGAAAAGCTACAGGTACCTCAAAAGGTATGGGTGGTTCTATGCATATCTTTTCTAAAGAATTCGGTTTTTATGGAGGTCATGGTATTGTTGGAGGTCAAATCCCATTAGGTGCTGGTTTAGCTTTTGCAGACAAATATAAAGGAAGTGATGGCGTTACACTAACATGTTTTGGAGATGGTGCAGCAAGACAAGGATCTTTACACGAAGCTTTTAACCTGGCTATGCTATGGAAGTTACCTGTTATTTTTATTTGTGAAAACAATGGATATGCTATGGGTACGTCTGTAGAAAGAACAGCAAACCATACTGATATATGGAAGTTAGGTTTAGGATACGAAATGCCTTGTGGCCCTGTAGATGCAATGAACCCGATTAAAGTAGCTGAAGCAATAGACGAAGCACTACAAAGAGCACGAAGAGGAGACGGACCAACGTTCTTAGAAATGAAAACGTATAGATACAGAGGACACTCTATGTCTGACGCGCAACATTACAGAACAAAAGATGAGGTTGAGGAATACAAGAAAATAGATCCAATTACACAAGTTAAAGAGGTTATTTTTGAAAAAGGATATGCAAATGAAGACGAAATAACTGCTATTGACAAAGAAGTTAAAGCAATGGTGAAAGAATGTGAAAAATTCGCAGATGAATCTCCATATCCAGATGCAAAACAACTGTATGATGTGGTTTATGAACAAGAAGATTACCCTTTTATTAGTTAAGATATGGCTACAGTAATAAATATGCCCAGATTAAGTGACACCATGGAAGAAGGTGTTGTGGCAAAATGGTTAAAAAGTGTTGGAGACAGTGTAGAGGAAGGAGATATTCTTGCCGAAATTGAAACTGATAAAGCGACGATGGAGTTTGAATCTTTTCACGAAGGAACTTTGTTGCATATTGGAATACAAGAAGGAGAAACGTCTCCTGTAGACCAATTATTAGCAATTATTGGTGATGAAGGTGAAGACATTTCTGGCCTTTTAAGTGGTGCCAGTAATTCAAATGAGACTGACTTATCTTCAAGTGATGAAAAAGAATCAAAAAAAGTTGAAAATGAAGCTATGTCTGAAAATGCTGAAGTTCCAGAAGGTGTGAATGTTATTTCTATGCCACGTTTAAGTGATACCATGACAGATGGGACAGTTGCAACTTGGTTAAAAAATGTTGGAGATAAAGTTGAGGAAGGAGATATTTTAGCTGAAATTGAAACTGACAAAGCTACAATGGAGTTTGAGTGTTTCTATGAAGGGACTATTTTACACATTGGTGTTCAAGAAGGAGAAACCGCACCTGTAGATAGCTTATTAACTATCATTGGCCCTGAAGGTACAGATGTTTCTGCTATTGTTAAAAACGATGGAGCAACTACAAGTGCATCATCATCTGAAAAGAAATCTGAGGTTTCTAAAGACACAAAACAAGTAGCTAAAAATAGTGAAGCAGAAAGTGATACTTCAAAAGTTGATGCAAATACTACAGCTAGTGGTGGTCGTATTTTAGCATCTCCTTTAGCTAAAAAAATTGCTTCAGATAAAGGAATTGATTTATCTCAAGTTTCTGGTTCTGGAGAAAACGATAGAATCATCAAAAAAGATGTAGAAAATTACACACCAACTACTAATACAGAAGCAACTGCTACTAAAACAACAGCAAAAGTAGCTCCAATTATGTCAGTAAGTGGAGAAGAAAAATCTGAAGAAGTTAAGAATTCTCAAATGCGTAAAGCAATTGCAAAATCTTTAGGTAATTCTAAATTTTCTGCTCCAGATTTTAGTTTAAATATTGAAGTAGATATGGAAAATGCTATGGCTTCTAGAAAGACCATTAATGCAATTCCAGATACAAAAGTATCTTTTAATGATATGGTTGTTAAAGCATGTGCAATGGCTTTACAAAAACATCCACAAGTAAATACTTCATGGTCTAATGATACTACTATATATCATTCTCATATACATGTTGGTGTGGCTGTTGCCGTTGATGACGGTTTATTAGTTCCTGTTATTAAACATACAGATCAATTGAGCTTAACTCAAATTGGAGCTAGAGTGCGTGATTTAGCAGGTAAGGCTAGAAACAAAAAAATTGCTCCTACAGAAATGCAAGGAAGTACTTTTACAGTATCTAATTTGGGTATGTTTGGTATAGACAACTTTACATCGATTATAAATCAGCCTAATTCAGCAATTTTATCTGTAGGTACTATTGTAGAAAAACCAGTTGTTAAAAATGGACAGATTGTGGTAGGTAATACTATGAAATTGACATTAACTTGTGATCATAGAACTGTAGATGGTGCTGTAGGCGCACAATTTTTACAAACGTTAAAAACATTTATTGAAAATCCAGTTACAATGTTAGCTTAATTTTTAGTAGATTTAAAGATAAAAAAATCCTAAACTTTAAAGTTTAGGATTTTTTTATTAGGTTAAACCTCAAAATTTTCAATCATAATTTTTTTTATTTTTCTATTCAGATATTTTAAAGAATTATAACTTGTGTGCTCTAAAACAATAACTACTAAATCTTCTTCTAAATAGTTTGTTAATGCAGTACTGAAGCCATTCCATTTACCATAATGATAAATTTTATTTTCTCTTTTTTTATCTATTCTAAAACCAAAACCATAAGGTATTTTTCTACCATATTTAGTTTCACCTCTTGCATACATTTTTTTTAAGGATTCCTTAGATAACACTTTACCTGAATTTAAGCCGTAAATCCATTTAAACAGGTCTTTTGGAGTAGAGTATACATTTTTATCACCAACTATTGCGTCATTAACTGTGCCTCTTATTTTTAAATGTCTCCAACCTCTATGTAAACGATATCCTATTAGCTGATTTTTTCTAATTGTATCATTTTGAAAACTGAAAACAAAAGAATCTTTCATTCCTAAAGGATCAAAAATATTTTCTTTTATATATTCATGAAAAGAAACTTCAGCAACTTTTTCTACGATAGATGCTAAGACAAAATAACCTGTATTCGAATAATCAAAATTTCTACCCGGCTTAAAAAAACGTTGTGCTTTTGAATTTGGCAAAACATTCATTAATTCTTCATTTGTAGGAGGTTTTTCTTTGTTCCACTCGTTCTCTGCAATCCAAAAATAATTAGGAAGTCCAGCAGTATGATGCAATAAGTTTTTGATGGTAATATTGCTGTAAGGAAATTCAGGAAAATAAGTATTAACAGTATCTGTAAGTTTAAGTTTTCCCTTTTCTTTAAGTTGTAATATAGCAGCTGCTGTAAATTGCTTACTAACAGAAGCTAACTGAAAGACAGACGCTTCTTTTAAGGAAGCTTTTTCTCTAAAGTCTGCATAACCTATTTGATTTTGGTACACAATCTTATTATTCTTTGCGACTAAAACAGCCCCATGAAAATCATTTCTTTTATTGATTCTTTTCAATAAAGAATCTAATTTATAACTTACTATTTTAGTGCTATTTTCAGGGTAATATTCAACTTTTACAGAAGAATTTCGTTTTGTTTTTTTTTGAATAATAGACGAAACATTACTTTCTAAACTTTCTTTTTCTTTTTGAGATGGTAAACAAAAAAATACAAATAAAATTACAAAAGGAATAAATAATGAATAAATCGATATTTTTTTATAGGGGATTTTCACGATAACAAATTTAGCTAATATTACTCCAAATTTTAGAATTTCTACTAATTTTAGCGAACGTATTTTTAATTGGTAAATTGTAATTCTTTTCTAAATTTGGATCATCTTGAAGAATATCTATAGCTGTATTTCTTGCTGCTACAAGTATTTTTGAATCTTTTGCAACATCTGCTATCTTTAAATTTAAAATACCACTCTGTTGCGTACCCATTAGGTTACCAGGACCACGAAGTTTTAAATCAACCTCAGCAATTTTAAATCCGTCAGTAGTATCTACCATTGTTTTTAAACGTGTCTTTCCTTCTTCAGAAAGTTTAAAACTAGATAATAAGATACAATAACTTTGATCTGCTCCTCTACCTACCCTACCTCTTAATTGATGTAATTGAGATAATCCAAAACGTTCTGAACTTTCTATTACCATAACACTTGCGTTAGGGACATTTACACCAACTTCAATAACTGTTGTAGCTACCATTATTTGGGTCTCTCCATTTACAAAACGTTGCATTTCATAATCTTTATCAACCGGCTTCATTTGACCGTGAACAATACTTATCTGATAGTTAGGTGCTGTAAATTCTCTAGAAATACTCTCATAACCATCCATTAAATCTTTATAATCCATAGTCTCAGATTCTTGAATTAAAGGATAAACAACGTAAACTTGCCTTCCTTTTGCAATTTCGTCTTTCATAAATTTAAAGACAGACAAACGATTACTATCAAATCGATGAACTGTTTTTATCTCTTTTCTACCAGGTGGTAATTCATCAATCACAGAAATATCTAAATCACCATAAACAGACATAGCTAATGTTCTCGGTATAGGTGTAGCTGTCATGACTAAAATATGTGGGGGCAATGTATTTTTAGCCCATAATTTAGCTCTTTGTTTTACACCAAAACGATGTTGCTCATCTATAATAGCTATTCCTAAATTTTTAAATTTAACCTTATCTTCTAGTAATGCATGAGTACCAATTAGAATGTGTAAAAATCCATTTTCTAAATTTTCATGAATCTCTTTTCGTTTCTTAGTCTTTACAGAACCAGTAAGAATATCAACATTAATATTTAAGCCGTCAACTAATTCAGAAATTGCTGTGTAATGCTGATTCGCTAAAATTTCTGTAGGTGCCATAATAGTTGCCTGAAATCCGTTATCTAAAGCTAATAAAGTTGTTGATAGAGCGACTATTGTTTTACCAGATCCAACATCGCCTTGTAAAAGACGGTTCATATGTGCCCCTGAGGCTACATCTTTACGAATTTCTTTTAACACTCTTTTTTGAGCATTGGTTAAATTAAAAGGTAACTTCTCTGAGTAAAATTGATTAAATATTTCTCCTACATCTTTAAAAACAAAACCCTTTATTTTTGATTTATTAATTAGCTTTTTTCTTACAAGTTGTAATTGTAAAAAAAAGAGTTCTTCAAATTTTAGTCGATTCTGAGCTTTGGCTAAGTTTTCCTGACTTTTTGGAAAATGAACATTTAAAAGAGCATCTCTCTTTTTCATCAGCTTAAAATTGTTTATGATTTCTTCTGAAAGACTTTCAGTAATCCCCTCATAAAACTGCTGCAATAACTTTTGTATGTAAGAGCGCATTAACTTATTAGAAATACCTGAATTGGTAAGTTTTTCTGTAGAGTGATAAATAGGTTGCATTTTTGTTTGCAACTTTTTTTTGTAATCACTTACCAACTCCATTTCTGGATGTGGAATACTGTAACTCCCACTATAATGATTCAACTTGCCATAGACCACATAAGGAACACCTATTTTTAAAGAGTCCTTAATCCATTTTTGCCCTTTAAACCAAACTAATTCCATTGTACCAGTAGCATCCTTAAATTTAGCAACTAAACGGCTTCCTCGTTTTTGTGCTACCGTATTTATCTGTGTAATTTTACCTACTACCTGTACTTCTGATGTATTGGGTTGTAAATCTTTAATTGTGTAAAAACTAGTTTTATCAATATATCTAAAAGGAAAAAAGTTAATTAAGTCATTGCAGGTCTTTAACCCCAATTCTGAATACAAAAGCGTTGCTCTTTGTACACTTATTCCTGAAATATATGTTATTGGATAATCTAAATTCAAAATTAATGCTATGAATAGTAAAAATAACAAAAAACATTTACCCTATAATAAGTAATAAAGTTATTATTAAAATTAAAAAGAGCTGACAATATCAGCTCTTTAAGATCAATAGTTAATATTAATACCCCTAAAAATTTTAAACTATCGATTTACTAATATCTAAATATATTTTAGAAGTTCCATAATTTTAAGATTGACTTCTTACTTTTAAAAATAAAATTCCAGGTTTTACATTAAGGAATACTATTCTAAAAGCTTTTAAAATAAAGAATAAAAACTGTATAATTCACCTATATTTGTACTCTATTAGATAATACAAAATGAGATTACATAGAAACTTAACATTTGCTGTAATAGACAGTATTAGAGATATATTTAATGAAGGTATTTATGCAGATAAAGCTGTAGAAAAGGCTCTAAAAAGAGACAAGCGCTGGGGAGCAAGAGATCGTAAATTTGTAGCTGAAACTATTTATGATATTGTACGTTGGAATCGATTATATGCAGAAATAGCAGAAGTTAAAGCTCCTTTTGATAGAGATAATATTTGGAGGTTATTTTCAGTTTGGTGTATTTTAAGAGGTATAAAATTACCAGATTGGAATCAGATTGGAGATGTTCCAGAAAGAAGAATTAAAGGAAGATTTGCAGAGCTTTCTAAAACAAGAAAGTTCAGAGAATCTATTCCTGATTGGATGGATGAACTTTGTATATCTGAATTAGGAGAAGATATTTGGACTAAAGAAATTGCTGCGTTAAACAAACAGGCTTCTGTAATTTTAAGAACAAATACACTCAACATATCTAAAGAATTGTTACAAAAAAAATTAAAAACAGAAAATATAAGTACTCAATTTGTACCAAACCATCCAGATGCTTTAGTTTTAGAAGAAAGAGCAAATGTATTTAAGACAGAAGCTTTTCACAATGGTTTTTTTGAAGTCCAAGATGCATCATCTCAATTAGTAGCTGCTTACTTAGACGTTAAGCCAGGAATGAAAGTTATTGATACTTGTGCAGGCGCTGGAGGTAAAACTTTACATTTAGCTTCTCTAATGGAAAACAAAGGACAAGTTATTGCTATGGATATTTATGAAAGTAAACTTCGTAAATTAAAAGTAAGAGCGAAAAGAAACAAAGTGCATAATGTAGAGTTAAGAGTTATAGACTCTACCAAACCCATTAAAAAATTACATGGTAAAGCAGATAGGGTTCTAATTGATGCTCCTTGTTCTGGTTTAGGAGTAATTCGAAGAAACCCTGACTCTAAGTGGAAGTTGCAGCCTGAATTTATAGAAAATATAAAAAAAATTCAGCAAGAAATATTACAAAGTTATTCTAAAATGGTAAAGCCAGGAGGTAAATTAGTCTATGCCACCTGCTCTGTATTACCCTCTGAAAATCAAAATCAAGTAGAAGAGTTTTTAACTTCTGATGCTGGAAAAAGTTTTTCTTTTGTTAGTGATAAAAAAGTAATGGCACATATTTCTGGATTTGATGGCTTTTACATGGCACTTTTAGAAAAAAAACAATAGCTTAGTTTTATATTATAATTATAATGAGAAAGAAATTGTTTAAGTAAATATTAACAATTTATAAAAAAAATATTTTTTTATTCTTATTTTTTTTAAGCTTTTTCTTTTCGATAAGGAGTCAAGAATCTTATTATAATGATGTTAATTTGAACGTAACAGGATTAACACTTAAAGAAGAACTTGCCACAAAAATTACTGCAACTCACTCACAATTTTTATTTTATGAACAAATATAGGAGGCCTCTAAAATAACTGATTTAAATCCAGAAAACAATCAGGAAGTACTTTTAATATATGGTTATGAAAATGGAGTTGATACTGATCTAACCAATGATAAAAGAAGAGAAATCAATAATAATGGTGGAAGCTCTGGTCAATGGAACAGAGAACATGTGTATTCACAATCATTAGGAACTCCACCTCTATCTGATATAGGTCCAGGTTCTGATGCCCATCATTTAAGGCCAGCAGATGCTCAAACAAATTCAGCAAGAAATAACAGAAAATTCACCAATGGTTCTGGCAATTCTGGAATTCAAAATAAGGGAGGTTGGTACCCTGGAGACGAATGGAAAGGAGATGTAGCAAGAATGATTATGTACATGTATTTAAGGTACCCTAATAGGTGTCTTATTACAAATATTGGTATTGGAAATAATTCCAATACTCCAGATGATATGATTGATTTATTTTTAGAGTGGAATGCAGAAGATCCTGTTTCTGACTTTGAAAGACAAAGAAATACTTATCATGAAAACACAACCAATGAAAATGCCCAAGGAAATAGAAACCCATTCATAGATAACCCATATTTAGCAACCCTAATATGGGGAGGAAATGATGCAGAAAATAGATGGAGTACCTTAAATATTGACAATTATAGTTTATTAAATGAGATTAAAATTTATCCAAATCCATCAAATACACATAATATAAATGTTAAAATTCCATCTAGATTTAAAAATATAAAGATTACATTATTTTCAATGCTGGGAAAAAAAATTCATGAAAGTAAATTTAAAAACATACAACAAAGTTCTTATCAATTTACCCCCTTAAAAACTGGTATTTACTTATTGAAAATTAATAACGATACAAGCAGTATTACCAAAAAAATAATAGTACAGTAACCTGTTAATAACCCATTTGAAAAACTCGCAAATAATGCGAGTTTTTTTATGCATATAATTCGGGGAAAGAATTAAATTTGCAACATACAACAACCTGAAAAAATACCATCCTATAATGATTCATTTCTTTGGAAACATAAACAGTAAAGTAATAGCTGTTCAAACAACAAAAGAATTAAGCACAGAAACAATTGCTAAACTTACATGGTTATTTGGCGACCAAAGTAAAATAGAATCTAAGTCTTTAGACGCTTTTTTTATTGGACCAAGAGCTGCCATGATAACTCCTTGGAGTACAAATGCAGTAGAAATCACTCAAAACATGGGTATCTCTAACATCCTTAGAATAGAGGAATTTAGTGCAATTGGTAAAGATTTTTCAGATTTTGATCCAATGATTTCTGAAAAATTTAATGGCTTAGATCAAGAGATGTTTACTATTGATATTCTACCAGAAAAAATTATAGAAATTAAAGATATTTCAAAGTATAACAACGAAGAAGGACTGTCTTTAAGCGATGAAGAAGTATTCTATTTAGAAAACGTAGCTAAAAAAATTGGCAGAAAACTCACAGACTCTGAAGTATTTGGTTTTAGCCAAGTAAACTCAGAACACTGTAGACACAAAATATTTAATGGAACTTTTATCATTGATGGTGAAGAGCAACCCTCTTCTCTATTTAGTATGATCAAAGAAACATCAAAACAAAATCCTAATGATATTGTTTCTGCATATAAAGATAATGTAGCCTTTATTAAAGGACCAAAAGCAGCACAATTTGCGCCTAAAACTGCAGATAAACCTGATTTTTACGAAATAAAAGAGTTTGAATCAGTAATTTCTTTAAAGGCAGAAACACATAATTTTCCAACAACTGTAGAGCCTTTTAATGGAGCAGCAACTGGTTCTGGAGGTGAAATTAGAGATAGGCTTGCAGGAGGTAAAGGCTCTTTACCTTTAGCAGGTACTGCTGTTTACATGACATCGTATTCTAGATTAGAAACTGATAAAGATTCAGGAAAAAACCAAAGATACTGGGAAAATAAATTTGAAGCAAGAGAATGGTTATACCAAACTCCTATGGATATTTTAATAAAAGCATCTAATGGAGCTTCAGATTTTGGAAATAAATTTGGACAACCTTTAATTACGGGTTCTGTATTAACTTTTGAGCATGAAGAAAATGCAGCCTCTAGTGATGCTAAACCTAGAAAGTTAGGCTATGATAAAGTAATTATGCAAGCAGGAGGTATTGGTTATGGTAAAGCAGATCAAGCCTTAAAAGATACTCCAAAAGAAGGAGATAAAATTGTAATTCTTGGTGGAGAAAATTACAGAATTGGTATGGGTGGAGCTGCAGTTTCTTCTGCAGATACAGGTGAATTTGCATCTGGTATTGAATTAAATGCTGTACAAAGATCTAACCCAGAAATGCAAAAGCGTGCTGCAAATGCAGTTCGTGGAATGGTTGAAAATGATGAAAACTTTATTGTTTCTATTCACGATCATGGTGCAGGAGGTCATTTAAATTGTTTATCTGAATTAGTAGAAGATACAGGTGGTAAAATCGATTTAGATCAATTACCAGTTGGTGACCCTACATTATCAGCAAAAGAAATTATTGGTAACGAATCTCAAGAAAGAATGGGGTTAGTAATACCTGAAAAACATATTGAAACTTTACAGAAAATTGCAGAACGTGAACGCTCTCCAATATATAAAGTTGGTGATGTAACAGGTAATGATAGATTTACTTTTGAATCTAAAACTACTGGCGAAAAACCAATGGATTTAGCTTTAGAAGACATGTTTGGCTCATCACCCAAAACAATACTAACAGATAAAACTGTTATCAGAAACTATAAAAATCCACGTTATAAAACTAAAAACTTAAAAATCTATTTAGAACAAGTGCTGCAGTTAGAGGCCGTAGCTTGTAAAGATTGGTTAACAAATAAAGTAGACAGATGTGTAGGTGGTAAAGTTGCCAAACAACAATGTGTAGGTCCCTTACAAATTCCTTTAAATAATGTAGGAGTTATGGCTCTTGATTATAACGGAAAAGAAGGTGTTGCAACCTCTATTGGCCATTCTCCTATCTCTGGTTTAATAAACCCAGAAGCTGGGAGTAGAAACTCAATTACTGAAGCTTTAACAAACATTATTTGGGCACCTTTAAAAGATAATTTAAACTCAGTTTCATTATCTGCAAACTGGATGTGGCCTTGTAAAAACGAGGGTGAAGATGCACGTTTATATAAAGCTGTACAAGCTATATCAGAGTTTTCAATTGACTTAGGCATTAACGTTCCAACAGGTAAAGATTCTTTATCTATGAAACAGAAATATGCAGATGGAGATGTAATTTCACCTGGAACTGTAATTATTTCAGCAGCTGCAAATTGTAATGAAATTAGCAAAGTTGTAGAGCCTGTTTTACAAGTTGATGGTGGAAATATCTACTACATAAATATTTCTCAAGATGAATTTAAATTAGGTGGAAGTTCATTCAACCAAGTATTGAATGCTATTGGAAATGAAGCTCCAGATGTAACAAATACAGATTTTGTAAAAGCAACATTTAATACCATCCAAAATTTAATTAAAGAGGATAAAATTGTTGCAGGTCATGATATAGCTTCTGGTGGGTTAATAACTACATTATTAGAAATTTGTTTTGCTGATGTTAATTTGGGCGCTGATTTAGACCTTACATCTTTAAATGAAGAAGATTCTGTAAAAGTATTATTCTCAGAAAATTCAGGAATTGTTTTTCAAGCTGATGCTTCTGTAGAAACAATTTTATCAGAAAATAATATTGAGTTTTTCAATATTGGTACAGCCAATAATTCTGGGGTATTAAAGGTTAAAAATTATGAAAATAATTTCTCATTTAATATTGCTGAACTAAGAGATGTTTGGTATAAAACATCATTCTTATTAGATCAAAAGCAGACTGCAAATAATTTAGCTCAAGACAGGTTTGATAATTATAAAAATCAGCCATTAATTTATAAATTTCCTGAAAACTTTACAGGTAAAGTTCCAAAAGTTGGAAAGAAAAAACCAAAAGCTGCAATTATTAGAGAAAAAGGATCTAACTCAGAGCGTGAAATGGCAAATGCAATGTATTTAGCTGGTTTTGATGTTAAAGATGTACACATGACCGATTTAATTTCTGGTCGTGAAACTTTAGAAGATATTCAATTTATAGGTGCTGTTGGAGGTTTCTCTAATTCAGATGTTTTAGGGTCTGCAAAAGGTTGGGCAGGTGCTTTTAAATATAATGAAAAAGCAAATTTGGCATTAAAGAAGTTCTTTGAAAGAGAAGATACTTTATCTGTTGGAATTTGTAATGGTGCTCAGTTATGGATGGAATTAGGTCTCATTAACCCAGAACATAAAGTACATGGAAAATTAGTACACAATGATTCTAAAAAGCATGAAAGCTCATTTACTTCAGTAAAAATTCAAGAAAACAATTCTGTGATGTTATCTTCTTTAGCAGGTTCTGAATTAGGCGTTTGGATTTCTCATGGAGAAGGTAAATTTAGCTTACCTGAATCTGAATCTGATTACAGTATTGTTGCTAAATATGGTTATAAAGGTTATCCAAATAATCCGAATGGCTCTGACTTTAACACAGCAATGTTGTGTGACAAAACTGGTAGACACTTAGTAACTATGCCTCATATTGAGCGTTCTACGTTTCAATGGAATTGGGCAAATTATCCATCAGGAAGAAAAGATGAGGTTACCCCGTGGTTACAAGCGTTTATAAATGCAAAAAACTGGTTATTAAAATAAAAAAAAATAATAGCTACAACACAATTAATAACAAAGTTAAAGTAGCAATATCTTTCACAAATTGTACATTTAAAGATAATGTTTTAGCCTATGTTACTGATGAAGATTCAGGAAAAACATATACAGCAGACTTTGATAAAGATCTTAAATTCATTAACTGTAAGTTTAAGAGCAAAGCGATGTTTAAATACTCTAATTTTAATGATGATTCAGATTTTTTTGGTGCAACTTTTTTAGGGGATACAACATTTAAATATTCAAAACTCTACAAAAAAAGTGGTTTTTCAAATTCTTTTTTCTCAGAGATAGCAACATTTAAATACACTACCTTTAACACAAGTGTTAATTTTGAATCTGCAATTTTTGAAAGCTCAGCTATTTTTAAATACACAAAATTTAACAATGATGTTTCGTTTAAAAATGTAAACTTTAAAGAAGATTTAAATATTAAATATATGAACGTTTCTGGTTCATTTAACATTAACAATATGAAAGTAGGTTATGAAATTGACGATAAATACACTAAAATAAATGGAAAGAATTTTAGTAAGTATCTATTAGAAAGAAACTATTAATAAAAGAGGTAAGAGTTATTTTTAAATAACTTCCTTTATTTTACCTTTAAACTCCACTGAAAATTAAATTTAGACACTAGAACTCCATCTTCATTATATCCTTCTGCTGTTAATAGTACTTTTTGTCCTTCCTTTGTTGTAAAAGAGTTTTCGATAGCTTCTTTTATTTCTTTACTATTATTACAATAGAATTCAATTTTGCCAGTAACCTTCTTATAAAAACTAGCCTCTTGATGTGTAACTAACATCGATACTTTTTTTCCATAATTTTCTATTGCTTGAATTACCAAAACACCAGTACTCATTTCTGCTGCCATACCCTGTGCAGCCCAAAACATACTTTTAAAAGGGTTTTGATTTATCCACTTATGTTTAATTGCTACTACACATTTTTGAGCAGTAAGTTCTTTTACTCTCATACCAGATAAATATCCTAAAGGAAGTTTAAATAGCATAAACGAATTGACTCTTTTGGGTGTAATCTTCATATTCACTATATTTCTTAGCAATTTAAGACTTTTAGAGCTAAAATTAATAGATTTTAAAATGTTAAAAACATATTAATTCAATTACTATGCAATACATAATACCTTTTAAAAGATATATATTTGTATAAGAAAGTATTATATTAAAATTATAATGAAAAAAAATAACGAGAGTACAAACGCTTTTTTAATACATGTATGTTCTTTTGCAGGGTTTATATTTCCTTTTGGAAATATTATAACCCCTTTAATTATTTGGCAAACTTTAAAAGGCAGAAGTAAGTTTTTAGACGAACAAGGAAAAGAAGCAATTAATTTTAATTTAAGTTACTCGCTTTACATTTTTCTTATTTCTATACTTTTTATACCTCTTTCTTTAGGAAAGCTTTTAAAAAGAGGGTTAACACAATTCAAATTTACTCCCAACTTCTCAGATCTTTTTAGTTTTGTAGGAATTAGTAGTCTTGCCGGGGTTATTTATATCGTAGCAATCATATTAGTTATTATTGCAAGTTTAAAAGCAAAAGAAGGAGAAAGTTACACCTACCCTTTCACAGTTAAATTTATAAAATAAAATCACAATACATGAAAATTGAAAACACAAAAGCGCAAATGCGAAAAGGTGTTTTGGAGTTTTGCATACTTTCTGTTTTAAACAATGGTGATGCATATACATCTGAAATACTCTCTTCGCTTAAAAGTGCAGAAATGATTGTGGTTGAAGGAACCATATATCCATTATTAACACGTTTAAAAAATGCTGGTTTACTAACATATAGGTGGGAAGAATCAACCTCTGGACCGCCAAGGAAATACTATGTCCTTACGGAAAATGGGAGCATGTTTTTAAAAGAGTTAGATAAAACATGGACCAACTTAATACATTCAGTAAACCAAGTAACTAGTAAAAAATCAACAACAAATGAATAAGACAATAAATATAAATCTAGGCGGATTTTTCTTTCATATAGATGAAATTGCTTACCAAAAACTAAAAAGATATTTAGAATCCATTTCTAGATCTTTAAGTGACGATCCTCAGGGTAAAAACGAAATTATAGCAGATATTGAAGCTAGAATAAGTGAGCTTTTATCTGAAAAAATTGCAGACACAAGGCAAGTTGTGAATGAGAGTGATATTGATAGTGTCATAAAAATTATGGGGCAACCAGAAGATTATTCAGATACAGAAGAAGCTTACAGTGATGCAAATTATTTATACAATAGAAACACTACTTCTAGCAAAAAATTGTTTAGAGATGGTGAAGATAAATTTTTGGGAGGTGTTGCTTCTGGAATTGCTCATTATTTTGATATAGATACTATCTGGGTAAGACTTGGTTTATTAGCTCTTTTTTTTGGAGCAGGATTCGGAATATTCCTTTATATCATTCTTTGGATTTTATTACCAGAAGCTAAAACTACTGCCGAAAAATTACAGATGGAAGGTGAACCTGTTAATATTGATAATATTGAAAAAAAAATTCGTGAAGAATTTAACAATGTCTCAGAAAATGTAAGAGAAGTTGCCAACCAAGCATCTGAAAAAATTAAGGAAGGAGCCAATGATTTTTCGGAGAAGATGCACAAAACATTTTCGGGAAAGACTCAAAAAAATAACGGAATAAATGACTTTTTAAATACTATAGGCAAATTATTCATGGCTATATTTAAGGTTATTGGAAAAATTATAGGTGTTGTAATCCTTTTTATTTCTGCTGCTGTTATTTTAACTCTTATCATAGGAGGTTTTTCAGTAGGAAGTTTAGAATGGTTAAATGTAGATGAAAATTACATTAGTTACCCTCCATTCTTCCAAGATGCTATTTTACCAATTTGGGTACTTACATTGTGTTCTTTTTTCTTAATTGGTATTCCCTTTTTAATATTATTTATTTTAGGCTTAAGAATATTATCTAGTAATATTAAAAAATTAAACAAACCCACTTCTTTAACACTTTTAGGAATATGGATTATTGCTCTTTTAGCTATAATATTTACAGGTATTGAATACGGTACATCATATTCTAATTATGGAGTAACCACCCAAAAAAAGGAACTTAATTATGTTGCTAATGATACCCTTTCTATAAGAATGATAAATGATAACACCTTACTATATCGTCACAAATTAAGAAGAAGTACTGGAAAAGAAGAAGTACTAGTAAACGGAATAAAAAAAGTATACTCAAGTAATATCACTATAAATGTAGAAAATAGTAATTCTGAAGAAAGTTACTTTATTATTCAAAAAAAATCTAGAGGTAAAAATAGAATAACCGCTAAAAAAAATGCTGATAAAATATCGTATAGTTTTACGATTGAGAATAATTTGATAACACTAGACGCATTTTTCCTATCAGATTTTAAAAATCTTTGGAAAGATGAAAAGGTAAGTATAACTCTATTTATACCAAAAAACGTAACTATATTTTTTAACAATAGTACACGTAACTTCTTATATTATTTAAATAATAGTAGTGGTATTAAAGATAGAGATATGGTTAATCATCATTTTATAATGACAGAAACAACTTTAGATTGTACAGACTGTGTTACAAGTTTTGAAGTAGAAGGAATAAATGAAGGTAAAAAAAAGAAGGAGGAAAAGGTAGAAGTTATTTTAAAAGAAAAAAGTATTGAAGTGATTTAACGTTTCAATACTTTAATTATACAATTTGGGAAGTATTTTTTTTTAAAAATTAAGTGTCTATTTTTAGATATTTGACTTGTAACAAAAATTAAAAAAATCAATTATTATGAAATCTATCACGAAACAAATTATATTCTTTTTATCACTATCATTAATGCTAAGTTCATGCAACATGAATATGCTAAATAGTGTAAGTGGAAATAAAAATGTAGAAATTGCAGACAGAACTGTTGCTGAAGGTTTTACTAAAATTAAGGTTAGTACAGGTTTAAATCTTTACTTATCTCAAGGAAATGAAAACAAAATTACTTTAAAAGCAGATGAAAACTTGCATGAAATTATATTTACTGAAATAGAAAATGGAGAATTAAAAATTTATTCAGATAAAAATATTTGGAATGCCAAAGCAAAGAAAGTTTATGTAACTGTAAAAGATTTAACAAGCTTAGTAGCTACAAGTGGTTCTGATGTTTATACAGAAGAAGAGTTAAACATGGAAAACGTAAATATTGTATCTTCAAGTGGTGCAAACATAGATTTAGACTTAAACGCAAATTCAATGATTAGTATTGCTACAAGTGGCTCTAATATAAAATTAAATGGAACTACAATTCAGCATACTTGTAGTGCAACAAGTGGTGCATCAATCGAAGCATATGATCTAACCAGTGAAAACGTAACTGCAATTGTTACTAGCGGTGCTGATATTAATATTTATGCCTCTGTTAGTCTAGATGCTAGAGCTACCAGTGGTGGAAATATAGATTTTAAAGGTAATCCAAAGAATATAAAAAAATCATCTACTTCTGGAGGGAGCATTTCTTCTAAATAAAAAAATCAACTTAAAAACAAAAAAATGGTAACATTAATTATTAAAATTTCTACTACTTTATTTCAAATTATTGCAACATTATTAGGATAGCTAACCCTACTAATAATTACTAATACTTGGTTTTATTAGTTAAATTAGTATGGTTTCATTTTTAATTAAATGACACTTACTTTTTAAATCTATCGGTTTTATGTTTGCAATATTTTATCTTTGTTGAAGATATATAAAAAATATGAAAAAAATATCACTTTTACTTTTTGGTTTATTAGTTGTAAATGCATGTAAGCCTCAAACTAACATTAATTATGTTTCCTTATCTGGTAGTTTTGATAATAATAAAGATTCAATTTTATCTGTAGCGAATAATCAAGGAATATTAAAAAAGATTAAAATTGACGCATATGGTGCTTTTAATGATACATTTCAGCTAAGTTCAAAAAAAGGAGAAATCTACACTATATTTACCAATCCAAATAATAGAGCACCTATTTATTTAAAAAACGGGTACAATATTACATTAAAAGGAGATGCAAACTCATTTATGGATAGTTTTATTTTTTCTGGTAAAGGTGCTGAAAACAGTAATTTTGTAATTGCTCAAATTCAGAAAAGCCAAAGTATTGGAAACCCTCAAAAAATTATAAATTTAGAAGAAAAGGCGTTTAATGATAAAATAAACAGATTAAAGTTTGAATATGATAGTATTTTAAATTCATATGATAATCTAGACACTGTATTTTATAACACAATAAAAAAACAAAACAACCAGTTAATTTCTTATTTTAAAAATGCATATAAAGAAAATGCAATAATCGGAAAAGGGAAACCATCTCCCGAATTTAATAATTATTTAGACAGTAGTGGAGATGTAAAGTCTTTATCCGATTTTAAAGGTAAATTTGTTTATATAGATGTTTGGGCAACGTGGTGTGGTCCTTGTATTCAACAAATTCCATACTTGAAAGCATTAGAACAAGAATATGAAAATAAAAATATTGTATTTGTAAGTATATCTACAGACGAATCTCAACGAAATGGTGGTTCTTGGGAGAAAGCTGAATCAAAATGGCGAAATTTTGTACAGAAAAAAAATATGAGTGGTGTCCAATTATGGTCAGGAAAAGACTTTTCTTTTCAACAAGCTTATAAAATAAATGCCATTCCTAGATTTATTTTAATTGACCCAAAGGGAAATATTGTAGACGCAAATGCACCTAGACCCTCTGATTCTAAATTAAAGGAATTATTTACTTCTTTGGGTATTTAATACGCTACAGAACCAAATATTTTAGTTATTAGTCTCACGAAATAGTTCATGAAAAATATGAACGAAAAAAAGAATACTGTACCTATAACAAAATCTACAGGAGATTCTAACCCATTTTGTGCCATTAAGTGTTTTCCAGAGTTAAACTAAACTAGATGTAAATAAAAATAATAAAACCTGTTGCATTGTATCTTTAAACATAACTTTCAAATTTAAGTGTTTACAATAAATATTTATTTCACATAAATATTCTTACACAACAAAAGTAATTTCTATTTATTTTTTTTGTAAACTTTTCGGTTAAAGCGCTATTTAAATAAGACGAATGAAGTTCATCTTAAGATTTTAGAAAAGAAAAGCGAAATTCTAAATGAATTTCGCTTTTTAAAAGTTTCTAAAGTTTATTCTTATTTATAAACCCCCATATCTGCATATTTATCCATTCTTTCAGAAACTAAATCTGAATGAGATAAATCTTTAAGTTGATCAAAGGCTTTTAGTATTTGTTGCTCAACAGCTTTAAAAGCACCTTCTCTATCTGAATGTGCACCTCCAACAGGCTCTTTAATGATAGCGTCTATCAACTTTAAACGCTTCATATCTGTACCTGTCAATTTTAAAGCTTCTGCAGCCTGTTCTTTAAACTCCCAACTTCTCCATAAAATTGAAGAACAAGACTCAGGAGAAATAACAGTATACCAAGTATTCTCCATCATATATACCCTATCTCCTACTCCAATTCCTAACGCACCTCCAGAAGCTCCTTCACCAATAACTATTGTAATAATTGGTGTTTTTAAACGAGTCATTTCTAGAATATTTCTAGCAATAGCTTCTCCCTGTCCTCTTTCTTCTGCTTCTAAGCCAGGGTAAGCACCAGGTGTATCTAATAAAGTTACCACAGGAATATTAAATTTCTCTGCCATTTTCATTAAGCGTAAAGCTTTACGATATCCTTCTGGGTTTGCCATCCCAAAATTTCTGTACTGACGCGTTTTTGTGTTAAAACCTTTTTGTTGGCCAATAAACATAAAAGATTGATTACCAATTTTACCTAAACCACCAATCATGGCTTTATCGTCTTTTACATTTCTATCTCCATGAAGCTCCATAAAAGTATCTCCACAAATTGCTTTAATATAATCTAAGGTATATGGTCTATTTGGATGCCTTGACAGCTGAACTCTTTGCCAAGGGGTAAGATTTTTATAGATATCTTTTTTTGCTTCTGATAATTTCTTTTCGATTTTCTTACATGTAGCTGTAACATCGACATCACTCTCTTCACCAATAATCTGACACTTCTGTAACTGATCTTCTAGCTCTTTAATTGGCATTTCAAAATCTAAATATTCCATTTTTAGTTATTTTGATTTAGTTAATATTATAAACAAACATACTACAAAATTTACTTTTTTACACGAAAAGAAATTACTTTTTTGAAGTGAGTTTTTGCTTAATTTTCTGCTTAAATGCCTCTTTATTTTTAAGAACACCATTAAATAAAACTACGCTAAGAACAATAAAAGTTCCGAAATAAAACTCAGGATGCATTTTTTCTTTATCACCAAAAATAAATAACGCTAAGATAATTGCATATATAGGCTCTAAGTTTATAGTGAGCATTACTGTATATGGAGAGATATATTTCATAATTTTTACAGAAGCAATAAATGCGTATGCAGTACAAACACTACTTAAAATAAACAAATAAAACCAATCTATTTTAGACAGCATAAAAAAATCTGAGGTGATTTTACCAGACAAGATTAAAAACGCAAAAACAAAGAGTGTTCCAAATAATAATTGGTAAAATGAAATTCTATTTTCGTCATATTCTTTAATAAAAAGACCATTTAATACTGCGAATAGAGAGCTTAAAAAAGAAGAAATTAAAGCATAAATTATTCCTAATCTATAAGAACTTTCAAAATTAAAAATAATATAGAGTCCTAAAATTACAACTACACCAAAGAAGATTTCTATTAACTTTAAGCGCCTTCTAAAAAAAACAGGTTCTAAAATTGAGGTAAAAAAAGCTCCTGTACTCATTGTTACTAAAGCTACAGAGACATTAGAAACTTTTATAGCTTTAAAAAAAAAGATCCAATGCAAGGCAATAATAATACCAGTAATTAAAAATTTCACCAGCCCTTTTTTATTGATAAAGAACGGTTTTTTTTGAATCAAAAAAAAGAAAAATATAAATATAACCGCTAAAAGCATCCTAAAAAAAACTAAAGGAATGGCTTCTATACTTATCAGTGCGCCTAATATAGCAGTAAAACCCCAAATAAAAACAATCAGATGAAGTAAAAGATAGTTTTTAAACTTATTTTTTTGCATTAATATATAGATAAAGTGCAATTAATCCGAAAAATATATTTGGCATCCAGACATAAAAAAGTGAATTAACACCGGCAACAGCTCCTAAGACCTCAGAAATTTTCAATAAGAAAACATAAATAAACATCATTCCAACTCCTATTGCCAGATTTAAACCTGTACCTCCTCTTCTTTTTCTAAAAGATAAAGCAACAGCAATAATAGTTAAAACATAAGAAGCTATTGGTAAACTTGTTCTTTTATGAAACTCTACTAAATAAGCATTTAAATTTTTCACACCTCTTTTCTTAGAAATAGCTATAAAACGTAACAATTCATTAGAAGGCATCTCTTGAGATAAGGCAGATTTATAGATTAGATCTTTGGGAGTGAAATTAAAAACGGTATCAATTTTATTACCTAAAAAAATACTGTCTTTATCTTCATAAATTTTTCGTAATCTCCAATTTTGAAGTAAAAATGAAGAATCTTTATCATTATATCTTATGTTATCTGAAACAAGTTTAGACTTCATTTTTAAACCATCATACACTTCAGAAGTAAAATCATATCCGGCGTTACTTTTGGTGTTAAAATTTCTAATAAAAATATAAGTGCTATCTGTAAGCTGTAAACTAAAGTCTGATATATATTTAAATTGTTGGGTTTGGCGTTTGCTCTTAGTATAAGATAGTTCGAACTTCTTACGAATTTTACTACTACTTGGCACTACAAAATGGTTCATTACTATAGACAACAGTGTAATTAAAGTTGCACCAATAAAATAAGGGTATAAAAATCGCGTAAAAGAAACTTTTGCATTATTTATAGCAATAACTTCTGTGTTATTAGAAAGTTTTGAAGTAAATAAAATAACTGCAATAAATAATGCCAGCGGCATAAATGTGTTGGCATAATAAATGATAAAATTGATATAATACTCGTCTATAATTTGAAACAAGCTTAAATCTGCATGTTCTAAAAAATTATCAATTTTTTCGGCAATATCTATAGCTATTGCAATTGGTATTAATATTAATAAGGTAAATAAAAAAGTTACCAAAAATCGTTTTAATATGTACCAATCTATTATTTTCAAACTAGAGACGTTTATCCATTTGTTTTACCATCATATCTTTCCATTCCCTAAAATCTCCTGCTATGATGTGTTTTCTAGCTTCTCTAGTTAACCAAACATAAAAACCTAAATTATGAATAGATGCAATTTGCTTACCTAACATTTCTTTAGCTACGAACAAATGACGCAAATATGCTTTAGAATAAAAAGTGTCTACAGAAGTAATACCCATTTCATCAATGGGAGAAAAATCGTCTTCCCATTTTTTATTTTTAATATTTATTGTTCCATGAGCTGTGAATAGCATTCCATTTCTGGCATTTCTAGTTGGCATTACACAATCAAACATGTCAATTCCCAAAGCAATATTCTCTAAAATATTTATTGGTGTACCAACACCCATTAAATACCTTGGCTTATCTTCAGGTAAAATCTCAGTAACTACTTCTGTCATTGCATACATTTCTTCTGCAGGTTCGCCCACAGAAAGACCACCAATTGCATTTGCCTCTGCCCCAGCATTTGCTATATACTCTGCAGATTGTCTTCTTAAATCTTTATAAGTACTTCCTTGTACAATTGGAAAAAATGTTTGTTCATAGCCATATTTAAAAGGTAATGTTTTTAAATGATTCATGCATCTATCTAACCACCTGTGCGTCATATGCATAGATCTTTTGGCATAATTATACTCGCAAGGGTATGGTGTACACTCATCAAAAGCCATAATAATGTCAGCACCAATAGTTCGTTGAATTTCCATAACATTTTCTGGCGTAAAAAAATGCATTGCTCCATCTATATGACTTTTAAACTTTACACCTTCTTCGTTAATTTTTCTTCTACCAGATAGAGAATATACTTGGTAACCACCAGAATCTGTTAAGATATTTCTATCCCAATTCATAAACTTATGCAAACCACCAGCTTTTTCTAAAACGTCTAATTTTGGTCTTAAATATAAATGATAGGTATTCCCTAGAATAATATCTGGATTAATATCATTTTTTAATTCTGTTTGATGAACACCTTTTACGGTACCAACTGTCCCTACAGGCATAAAAATTGGAGTCTCAATAACTCCATGATCTGTAGTAATAGATCCAGCTCTAGCTTTACTTTTAGGATCTGTATTTTTTAAATTGAATTTCATTGTGGGCAAAGATAGTACTATTTAAGAATTGAAAAATTAAATAAACCCTAATTTTAAAAAGGACTAAGGTTTACTTATTTCCTTTTTCTTTTAGATGAAAAGGAAGAATTATTGCGTTTATTTTTTGGTGATGATTTTCTAAAAGAAGCACTCTTTTTATTAAAATCGTTTTTTGCAGGTGCTAACTTCTTTTTAGGCTTCTTTACTTTGGGTTTTTCTTTTATTTTAGAGGCTTCTTCTGTTTTGGAAGAAGATGAAATCATACTATTAATTTCATTCATTTCTTCTTCTGTTAATTCTCGCCAATCACCTGTTTGTAGATAACCTAATTCTACATTCATAATTCTTGTACGCTTTAATTTAGTTACCTCATAATCTAAATATTCGCACATTCTACGAATTTGTCTATTTAGACCTTGGGTAAGTATGATTTTAAAAATTTTATCGTTTACTTTTTCTACCAAACACTTCTGAGTTACAGTTCCTAAAATAGGAATTCCATTACTCATTTTTTCTATAAAATCTTCTGTGATTGATTTATTAACAGTTACAAAATATTCTTTTTCGTGATTATTACCTGCTCTTAGAATTTTATTTACAATATCTCCATCATTGGTTAAAAAAATCAAACCTTCAGAAGGTTTATCTAAACGTCCTATAGGAAATAAACGTTCAGGGTAATTGATGTGCTTTACAATATTATTGGGCTCTCTACCATCTGTTGTAGACACTATACCTATGGGTTTATTTAAGGCAATATAAATGGTTACATCTTTAGGCTTAACAATTCTACCATCTAACTTTACTACATCATTTTTAGTAACTCTACTACCCAATTGAGTTGGCTTTCCATTTAAGGTAACTCTACCTTCATTTATAAATTTCTCAGCCTCCCTTCTAGAACAAATTCCAGATGAACTGATGTATTTATTAAGATTGGTAGATTTTTGATTGTTAGTATCCAAAGATTAAATTTTGTGCAAAAATAGGTAAACGGTTATAATTCTATTGTTCTAAAAGTTAAATTAATTCTAGGTGAATTTACTTTTTTTGTAGGTGGTAGTCTGTGTAACCAGTTGGTTTGGGTTGTTCCTTTCATTACTAGTAAGCTACCTCTTTCTAAATGAACATCAATTCTTTGCTTATTTTCTTTGTGTTTAAATGAAAATTTACGTTCAGCCCCTAAAGATAGAGAAGCAATTGCACCCTCTTTTTTCATCATTTTTTCTCCATCTGAATGATAGCCCATACCCTCTTCTCCTGACGAATATAAATTTAAAAGACACGAATTATAGGCTTCATTACTTTCTTTTTCTACTAATGCTTTAAGTTCTAATAATTCAGGTATCCAAAGATTGGCTTTTTTTGTTACTTTAGAATAGGTGTATGAATATTCAGATTCTCCATACCAAGCTACTTTTCTTTTGGTTATAATTCGTTTACCAAAGATAATTGCTTCATCATTTTTCCAATTGATTTTTTGCATCAACTCATTATAATAGAAATTGCATTGCTCATTATTTAAAACAACTCCATGATAATTGGTTACCCCATCAAAAGGTAAAATATTCTTTATTTTTTCTGAAGAAAACAAATCCATTCTCTAAAATAAAACAATTACAAAGGCTAGCAAAATTTAATACGAAATTTAAAATTTTCTATTTTTTATACTCTTTAAGTATCCGTATTTTTACAGTATGCAATTTAAAATAAAATCAGAATTTTCTCCTACAGGAGATCAGCCAGAAGCTATTAAACAACTATCTGAAGGTGTAAAACAAAATGAGAAGTTTCAAACACTTTTAGGAGTTACTGGTTCTGGTAAAACCTTTACAATAGCCAATGTTGTTAAAGAAGTAAAAAAACCAACTTTGGTTTTAGCACACAACAAAACACTGGCTGCCCAATTGTATTCTGAGTTCAAACAGTTTTTTCCTGAAAATGCTGTAGAATATTTTGTTTCTTACTATGATTATTATCAACCAGAAGCTTACATTCCAGTTTCAGGTACCTATATTGAAAAAGATTTATCTATCAATGAAGATATAGAGCGTTTGCGTTTAAGCACCACTTCTTCGCTACTTTCAGGTAGAAGAGATGTTTTAGTTGTAGCTTCTGTTTCTTGTTTATATGGTATTGGAAACCCAACTGAATTTAAGAAAAATGTAATACCAATAAGAGTTGGTCAGCAAATATCAAGAACAACATTTTTACATCAATTAGTAACTAGCTTATATTCTAGAACAGAGATTGAAATAAAAAGCGGAAAGTTTAAAGTGAAAGGAGATGTGGTTACCATTTATCCTTCTTATGGAGATAATGGTTATCGAGTTCATTTTTTTGGTGATGAAATTGAAGAAATTGAAGCTTTTGATTTAGAAAATAATACTGTTATTGAAAAATTTGAGCATTTAACTATATATCCTGCAAACCTATTTGTTACTTCGCCTGATGTTTTACAAAATGCCATTCATCAGATACAAGAAGACATGGTAAAACAAGTCGATTATTTTAAGGAAATTGGAAAACCTTTAGAAGCAAAGAGACTTGAAGAAAGAACAGAATTTGATTTAGAAATGATCCGTGAATTGGGTTATTGTTCTGGTATTGAAAACTATTCTCGTTATTTAGATGGTCGTGAACCAGGCACAAGACCTTTCTGTTTGTTAGACTATTTTCCTGATGATTATTTAATGGTAATCGATGAAAGCCATGTTACAGTTCCTCAAACACATGCTATGTATGGAGGAGATAGAAGTAGAAAAGAAAACTTAGTTGAATATGGATTTCGATTACCTGCAGCCATGGATAACAGGCCTTTAAAGTTTGATGAATTTGAGGCTATTCAAAATCAAACCATTTTTGTTTCTGCAACTCCTGCAGATTATGAATTACAGAAATCTGAAGGAATTTATGTAGAACAAATTATAAGACCTACAGGTTTATTAGATCCACCAATTGAGGTAAGACCAAGTTTAAATCAGATTGATGATTTGATTGAGGAAATTCAATTGCGAGTAGAAAAAGATGAGCGTACTTTGGTAACAACCCTAACCAAAAGAATGGCTGAGGAATTAACAAAATATTTAACCCGAGTAGATATAAGATGTAGATATATTCATTCTGATGTAGATACCCTAGAACGTGTAGAAATTATGCAAGATTTACGTAAAGGTTTGTTTGATGTTTTAATAGGTGTAAATCTTTTAAGAGAAGGTTTAGATTTACCTGAAGTTTCTTTGGTTGCTATTTTAGATGCAGACAAAGAAGGTTTTTTACGTAATAATAAATCGCTTACACAAACTGTGGGTAGAGCCGCAAGAAATGTAAATGGTTTAGCAATTATGTATGCTGATAAAGTTACAGATAGTATGCAAAAAACAATTGATGAAACAGAAAGAAGAAGAGAAATACAAATTGCATACAATACAAAACACAATAAAGTACCTAAACAGATTAATAAAAAAATAGAAGATACCTTAACTAAATCCGCAGTTTCCAGTTATCATTATGATAATGCAGTTAGTAAGGCTGCAGAGCAGGAATTGCAATACTTACCTAAAGAAGAAATTCAAGATAGAATTCGTAAAAAACGTAAGCAAATGGAAGCTGCTGCAAAAAGTTTAGACTTTATAATAGCTGCAAAGTTACGTGATGAAATTGCTGTTTTAAAAGAACAAGTTTCATAGAAAAAAGCTTAATAAAAAAAACCTCGCAAATGCGAGGTTTTTTATTTTTTATAAATTTATAAATTAAGCTTCTAAAACTTCAGCAACCTTATCTGCTGCTTCTTGAAATTCTGTTGCAGAAATAATTTCCATTCCAGAATTATCGATCAATTCTTTTGCTTCTTTTGCGTTTGTACCTTGTAGTCTACAAATAATTGGTACAGTAATTTTGTCTCCCATACTTTGGTAAGCATCTACAACACCTTGTGCAACTCTGTCACAACGTACAATACCTCCAAAAATATTTACTAAAATAGCTTTTACATTTTCATCTTTTAAAATAATTCCAAAAGCAGTTTCAACTCTTTGTGCGTCTGCTGTACCTCCAACATCTAAAAAGTTAGCAGGCTCTCCTCCAGATTCTTTAATTAAATCCATAGTTCCCATTGCTAAACCAGCACCATTTACCATACAACCAACATTACCATCTAAATCTACATAGTTTAAACCTGCAGCTTTAGCTTCAACTTCAATTGGGTTTTCTTCTCTTAAATCGCGCATTGCAGCATAATCTTTATGTCTGTATAATGCATTTTCATCTAAAGAAACTTTAGCATCAACTGCCATAATTTTATCGTCAGAGGTCTTTAATACTGGGTTAATCTCAAACATTGAAGAATCAGATTTAATATAAGCAGTATATAAAGCAGAAACGAACTTTGTCATTTCTTTAAATGCAGTTCCAGATAAACCTAAGTTAAAAGCAACTTTTCTCGCTTGAAAAGGCATTAAACCTAATAATGGATCTATTTCTTCTGTAAAAATTAAGTGCGGAGTTTCTTCTGCTACAGTTTCAATATCCATTCCACCTTCTGTAGAATACATAATCATATTTTTACCTGTAGCTCTATTTAACAACACAGACATGTAATATTCTTCTGGTTCAGAATCTCCAGGATAATAAACATCCTCAGCGATTAAAACTTGATTTACCAATTTACCTTCTGCAGAAGTTTGAGGCGTAATCAACAACATCCCTAAAATATCATCAGCAATACTTTCTACTTGCTCTAAGTTTTTAGCCAGTTTTACTCCTCCACCTTTTCCACGTCCACCTGCATGAACCTGAGCTTTTATAACATGCCAACCTGTGCCTGTATCTTCAGTTAATTTCTTAGCAGCTGCAACAGCTTCAGTTGGTGTATTTGCTACAATTCCTCTTTGAATTCTAACACCAAAACTATTTAAAATTTCTTTTCCTTGATATTCGTGTAAGTTCATTTGTATCCTTTTAAAAACAATTACAAAAATACAAATTCAATAGAGAATGGAACTAAAGTTTTTTTAAAAAAATAAAATTCATTTTTATTGATATTTCTTATTTGTTTACTAATGTTTAATTTTTAAAAAATTGATATAAATAAAACAAGTAACATTAAATTGTGTCTTTGTTTTTTTATACTTTCGTGAGTATATTTAAAAAAATGATCGAAATAAAAAATATTCATAAGTATTATGGAGATCTAGCCGTTCTTAAAGGAGTAGACTTAACAATAAAAAAAGGTGAAATTGTTGCTATTGTTGGACCATCAGGTGCAGGTAAATCAACACTTTTACAAATTTTAGGTACACTGGATAATCCTGAAAAAAAAGAAGATTACACAATAAACATTAACCACACCTCATTAAAAAATATAGCTGATAAAGAGCTATCTAAATTTAGAAATAAACATATTGGCTTTATTTTTCAATTTCATCAATTACTCCCTGAATTTTCTGCATTAGAAAATGTTTGTATTCCTGCTTTTATTGCTAAAAAATCAAAAAAAGAATCAGAAATAAGAGCAAAAAAGTTGCTTAATTTTTTAGGCTTATCTCATAGAATGCAACATAAACCTAATGAGCTTTCTGGTGGTGAGCAACAAAGAGTTGCTGTAGCTAGAGCTTTAATTAACAATCCATCCATAATTTTAGCAGATGAACCAAGTGGAAACCTAGACAGTGAATCTGCTAAAAACCTTCACGAACTCTTTTTTAAACTGAGAGACGAGTTTGGACAAACTTTTGTTTTGGTTACTCATAATGATGAACTTGCAAATATGGCAGACAGAAAACTAACTATGAAAGATGGAAAGATTTGTTAAAAAAATAAACTTATGCTAAATTTTATAAAAGAACTTATTGCATATTTTAAGAATCCTACTTTAAGTAAAGATTCTAATACAGATTTTAAGCATAGAATTCAAATATTTGGAAAATTACTTGTGGTTTGTTTAGTTACAGGTTTTATAATCTCCCCAATATTTGTTTTAATAGAAAAACTTGGTTTGGTCGATATGCAAGAGCATGCCATGGAAGAATTAATGAAAAAGATGTCAAAAGCAATTGTATTTGCGACTGTTATTGCTCCTTTATTTGAAGAATTAATATTTAGAGCTCCATTAACTGCTTTTAAAAAAGAAAAACAATTTAAAATTGGTTTTTATGTTTTTGCGATATTATTTGGATTTGTTCATATTACAAACTTTAACATTACTACTACAGTTTTACTATTATCCCCATTATTAGTACTACCACAAACTCTTGTAGGTGGCTATTTAGGGTACATAAGAGTTCGATTTGGTTTACTTTGGAGTATGGCACTTCACAGTAGCTATAATGGAATTTTAATGCTAGTTTCGTTCTCTGCAATGTGATATGTAATGAATAAAAAAGAGCTTAAACTATTTCTGGATGAAAAAGTGATACAATACAACAATCAAAAATTTATCCAATCAGACCCAATACAAATACCACATTTATTTACTAAAAAAGAAGATATTGAAATTGCAGCTTTTTTAGCAGCAACAATCTCTTGGGGCAACAGAACCATGATTATTAAAAATGCAACTAAAATGATGCATTTACTTGATAATGATCCTTTTGATTTTGTAATAAATCATAAAGAAAAAGATTTAGAATCATTTAATAATTTTGTTCATAGAACATTTAATGCTTCAGATTTTAAACAATTTATAAGGTCCTTGAAACACATCTACAAAAACTACTGTGGATTAGAAAATGCCTTGAAAATTAAAGATGATAGCACAAATTATCAAACTACTATACATAAATTTAAAAAATTATTTTTTGAAGAAACACAAGAAACAAGAACATTAAAACATGTATCTGACCCCTTAAAAAACTCAGCTGCAAAAAGGATTAACATGTTCTTACGTTGGATGGTAAGAAATGATAAAACAGGAGTAGATTTCGGGTTATGGACAACACACAATCAAGCGCATTTGTCTTGCCCTTTAGACGTCCACTCTGGTAACGTTGCTAGAAAGTTACAACTACTTAAAAGAAAACAAAACGATTGGAAGGCACTAAGTGAACTAGATAAAAACTTAAGAAGGTTAGATGCAAAAGACCCTGTTAAGTATGATTTTGCATTATTTGGTTTGGGAGTTTTCGAAAAGTTTTAATAAGAAATTAACAAGTTTTCTTTATTCACTTAAATTAGCATAATTTAGATATGTAAGTCAATATCGCTTTAAAATTTGTAGATGTATTTTAAAAATCCAGATGTTTTATATTTATTATTTTTACTAATTATTCCCATTTTAGTACATTTATTTCAACTACAGAAATTTGTAAAAACACCATTTACAAATGTTGCTTTTTTACAGAAAATAAAACTAGAAACACGCAAAAGTGCAAACATAAAAAAATGGCTAATTTTAGCCACTAGAATGCTTGTTTTTTTATCGATACTTTTATCTTTTTCTCAACCATATCTGGGCAAAAAAAACACAAATAAAAAACAAAATATTTTTATCTATTTAGACAATTCACTAAGCTTAAATACAAAAGGAAAAAGAGGAGATTTACTAAAAATAGCAACCCAAGATATTATAAAATTTGCTCCAACTGATAAACGATATACATTACAAACTAACAACAAATTTTATACAAATATTAACTATGATAATTTAAAAAACAAGTTACTATCTTTAAAAAACACAAGTAAAACAACAACAATTAATACTGTAATCTTTAAAAAAATAGTTAATCAAAATAAAGAAACTAAAACTTTAAATGAATCAATTTTAATATCTGATTTTCAAAATACTTACACTAATCAGTTTACAAATGTAACACCCCTATATTCGACTGTTAAGCTACAAAGTTCTGTAAAAAATAATTTATCTATAGACAGCTTATACGTTAAAGATAAAAACTTCGAAAACACAACCATAGCTGTTAACATAAAAAATGAAGGAAAAGCTAAAAAAAATATTCCTATTGCTATTTACAGCAAAAACAAGTTAATTAGCAAACAAACAATCTCAATTAAGAAAAACGAAACCAAAGAAGTTCTTTTTAATTGCAAAGATAAAGCATTGATTTTAGGAAAAGTTACAATTACTTACAACGATACTTTTAAGTTTGACAACACATTCTACTATAGTCAAAATAAAAAAGACAAAATAAGAGTTTTAAGCATTGGTAACCCTAGTAATTTTTTACCTAAAATTTATAGTAATGACGAATTTAATTACCAAAATAAAAAATTAAAAAAAGTAAACTATAATAAGATTTCTAATCAAGATTTAATTATTTTAAATGAGCTCAAAGTTATTCCAAATACATTAATAAATCGATTAATTAGTTTTTCAAATAAAGGAGGTAATATTGTTATTATTCCAAATAAAAACTCAGAAATAACTAATTATAATTTTTTTTTAAATAAATTCGGAAGAATCTCTTTAAAATCAAAAATAAAAGACACCTTAAATATTACTTCAATAAATTTTTCACACCCAATTTTTAAAAATGTTTTTTTAAAAAAGATAGAAAACTTTCAATACCCAAAAGTAAATAGCTACTTCCCTATTTCTTCAAATAACGAACAAAGTATTCTTACCTTTCAAAATACTCTCCCCTTTGTAACTCAAATAAAAAGTAATACTGGAAACCTTTTTCTCTTTTCAAGTACGCTATCCAAAAACAATAGTAATTTTTTAAAATCGCCTTTAATTGTTCCACTATTCTACAACTTTGGAACAATGAGAAAAAAAACACCAAAACTATACTATCGTTTAGACCAAGATCATGAAATAGATGTTTCTGTAAAACTTAACAAAGAAGGTGTACTATCTTTAAGAGGAAGGAATTTAAATATAATTCCACCCCAACAAAGTTATCAAAGTAAAATTTCTATTGAAATTAAGGACCATCTAACAAATGCTGGTTTTTACCATGTAACACACAAAAAAGATACGCTACAAACACTAGCTTTTAATAATCCAAAAAGCGAAAGCAGTTTACAGTTCTTTGACCCAAATACTCTCAAAAACTCAGAATATAAATTAAAAAATAAATCCTCAATTAAAGAGGCTTTCAGTGAAATTGATAAAAAAAACAAAGTTCAATGGTTATGGAAATGGTTTTTAGCGTTGGCAATTGTATCTTTGCTTTTAGAAATTTTGATTTTAAAATTCTATAAACCATGAGAACGCTTCTTAAAAACGCAAGAATCATAGATGTTTCTAGCCCTTTTCACAACCAAATAAAGGATATTTTAATTCATAATGGTTACATCAAAAAAATAGCAGACTCAATTCTTCCCTCTAGAGAGGATAATGAAATAGTATTAGAAAACCTACATGTTTCTTGTGGCTGGTTTGACACAAGTGTTTCACTTGGCGAACCTGGTTACGAAGAGCGAGAAACCTTATCTAACGGATTACAAGTTGCTGCAAAAAGCGGTTTCACTTCGATTGCCTTAAATGCAAATACAAACCCTGTTATTGACACAAAATCTGATGTTGAATATCTAATTCATAAAGCTCATAATTCTGGCGTAAAACTTTACCCTATTGCCGCGTTAACACAAAAAAGTGAAGGTAAGGAATTAGCAGAACTGTTTGATATGCAACAATCTGGAGCTATCGCATTTGCAGATTACAATAAGCCAATAGTAGATGATAATTTAATGAAAATTGCCTTGCTCTATGCGCAAAATTTTGATGGCTTAATATTAAGTTTTCCAAAAAATAATTCAATTGCAGGAGAAGGTATTGTTAACGAAGGCATAAATAGCACAAAACTAGGCCTAAAAGGCATACCAGCATTATCAGAACACATTCAAATTGCAAGAGATTTATTTCTCTTAGAATATACAGGAGGAAAACTACATATTCCAACTATTACAACAGCAAAATCAGTTAACTTAATTAAGGAAGCTAAAAAGAAAGGTTTAAAAGTTACTTGTAGCGTTACTGCACATCATTTAACACTAACAGATAATAATCTGAATGGATTTGACAGTAGCTTTAAAACATCACCTCCATTAAGAACTGTTAAAGATATTAAAGCGCTACAGAAAGCAGTTAAATCTGGCGTAATTGACATAATTACCTCAGATCACAACCCTATTGATATTGAACACAAAAAAGTTGAATTTAGCGAAGCAAAAGACGGCGTTATTGGACTCGAGAGTCTCTTTACTACTACAAATACAGTTTTAGATTTAGAAACGCTTATAGCAAGTATCACTTACAAACCAAGAGCAGTTTTTGGGTTAAATAGCACACATATTAAAGAAAATTCAAAAGCCGACCTTACATTGTTTAATCCTGATAAAGAATTTATTTTTAACAATGAGCACATACTTTCAACATCTAAAAACAGCCCTTTTATTAACAAAAAATGTAAAGGTGAAGTTTATGGAATTTATGCAAATGAAAAATTAATTCTAAAATAAAACTTGCATACGCTTAAGCAATAGCCTTTTTAGTTTTACTTCAACCATCTTTAAGAAAGTAAAAAAACACTATGAATTTAGAGTACATTGTTAGAGAACCTATTAAAAAAAGTAAAAATCCGTCATTACTAATTCTACTACATGGATATGGAAGCAACAAAGAAGATTTATTTTCATTCGCCGAAGAACTTCCGGAAGAATTGTTAATTGTAAGTGCGCAAGCGCCAAATAGTATGGGTTTTGGAAGCTATGCATGGTATGCTATTAATTTTGATGCTAAGCAAGGTAAATTCTCTGACTTGAAACAAGCAAAAGAAGCTATTGATAAAATCGCTGAATTTATTGATGCAATTAAAGAAAAATACAACACCAAAAAGGAAAAAACATTTTTATTAGGTTTTAGCCAAGGAGCCATTCTTAGCTATTCTTTAAGTTTTTTTTACCCTAATAAAATAAATCATATAATTGCACTAAGTGGTTATATTAATACTGATCTTTTACCTGTAGAGATATCAAAATCTATAACTACAGACTATTATATATCTCATGGAATTGTAGACCAAGTACTCCCAATTGAATGGGCTAGAAAAAGTAAAACCTTTTTAGAAAAAATAAACCTTCAAGCTATCTATAGTGAATATAAAGTTGGTCATGGAGTAGCGCCACAAAATTTTTACAGCTTTAAAGAGTGGATACAAAAAAGACTTTAAATAAATTTAAAAAATGTATTCCTTAATAATAGTAACAAATTGTTTTGCAGTAAATGGCTTAGTAATATCATAAAATATTTTATTTAATTAATGCTAATTTTTGTAGTAAAAATTGGGGTTACTCGATTAACATTTCTTAAATAAATATACAGAAAAAAAGAATAAAACTATACTTTTATTTTTAACCCATCATAAGCTAAAAAAACGTTCTCTGGGAGTACTTTTGACACCTCTTCATGAAAACCTAACTTATGACTTATATGAGTAAAATAGGTTTTTTTTGGTTGTAACTCTTCTACAAAACTTAAGGTCTCCTGAAGGCTGAAGTGGGTTGGATGTTCTTCTATTCTAAGTGCATTAATTACTAAAACTTCTAAATTTTTTAGTTTTTCTTTCTCAGAATCTGCAATAAATTTCACATCAGTTAAATAAGCAAAGTTTTCAATTCTGTAGGCAGTAATAGGTAGTTTACCATGCATTACTTCTATAGGCGTTACTAGTGCATCATGAACTAAAAAAGAATTAGTATTTACCAAATTAGTAGCTACACTTGGCGCACCTGGATACTTATTTTCTTTGCTAAAGATGTATTCAAATCGTTGTGTTAGACTCTTTAAAGTTCTTTTGTTTACATAAATGGGCATTTCTCCTATTTTATAACAAAATGGTCTTAAATCATCTAAACCAGCTGTATGATCTGAATGCTCGTGTGTAAACAATACACCGTGAATTAATACTACATTTTCACGCAACATTTGCTGTCTAAAATCAGGACCACAATCAATTACAAAAGATTTATTATTCCAAGAAACTAAAATAGAAGAACGCAACCTTTTGTCTTTTGAATTTGAGGATAAACAAACGGGATCTTTACTTGCAATCATTGGGATTCCTTGAGAAGTTCCTGTTCCTAAAAAAGTAATATGTAACTGTTTATTAGATTTTTTCATGTACAACAAAAATAACATAAAAATTGACTCATTGCTATCTAATTTAGTACATTTGTAAGCTGTTAAAAAGATAGATATATGGCAATTTCTTTAAAAGGTGATCAGGAAATGAGTAGTGTTCCTACAACAAAAAGTAAGGCACTAAGAATTAACCTAAATTCAGATATTTATGGAACTTTTGCAGAAATTGGCGCAGGTCAAGAAACTGCAAGAAATTTCTTTAGATCTGGTGCTGCTTCAGGAACTATTGCCAAAGCAATGAGTGCTTATGATAAAGATTTTTCTGATGCTATATATGGTGTAGAAACTGACAATAGGTATGTTACTGAATCTCGATTAAAGAGAATGTTAGGTCATGAAATTGGCTTAATGGAAGACAGGCTTAGTAGACAAAAACACCCAAACAAGCTTTTTTTTAGCTATGCAAATACAGTAACTACTATAGACTTTGCACGAAAGTTTAAAGGCCATGGTTGGGTTGGTATTCGTTTTCAATTAGACCCATTAGAAGATTATAATGAAATTGTACTGCATCTTCGGTTTAAAGAAACAGATGCCCGCTTGCAACAAGAAACTTTAGGAATACTTGGAGTAAATCTTATTTATGGTGCATTTTATTTGAATGACAATCCAAAAGAATTAATAAAATCTTTTTATGATAATTTAGGAAGTCATCAAATAGAAATTGATATGATTAACTTCTCTGGCCCCCGTTTCATGTACGTAGACAACAGATTAATGAGTTTACAGCTGTTAAAAAACGGAATGACAAATGCAGTAATGTTTGGCCCAGATGGCAACAACCTACTTCCTGCACAAGTTCTATACAAAAAAAATATACTTGCACTTAGAGGTAGCTTTAGGCCTGTGACCAAAGTAAATATGAACATGTTTGAGCAGTCAAAAAAAATGTTCTTACAAGAAGATAAAGTTGAAGAAAGTAAAACTCAAATTATTTTCGAAATTACGCTTAGTAACTTATCTGCTGAAGGTAAAATTAATGAGAGAGACTTTTTAGATAGAGCAGAACTTTTGTGTTCTTTAGGGCAAAATGTAATGATAACAAATTTCCAACAATATTTTAAACTAGTAGAATATTTAAGTGAATTTACCAAAGAAAGGATGGCTTTAGCAATGGGAGTTCATAACATGGTTCAGATATTTGATGAAAAATATTACAGGGACTTAAGTGGTGGAATTTTAGAGGCATTTGGTAAACTGTTTTATAGAGATCTTAAAGTGTATATGTACCCATATCATGACCAAGAAAATGATGACTACATTACCAGCGAGAACCTAAAAGTTCATCCTAGAATGAAAGAATTGTACAAGTTCTTTAAAAACAATGGTAAGGTTTTAGACATACAAGACTTCGATAAAAAAATATTAGACATCTTTTCTAGAACTGTCTTAAAAATGATTAAGAATGGAGAAGATGGCTGGGAACAAATGTTACCAGAAGGAATTTCAGAAATCATCAAACAAAAAAAGTTGTTTGGCTACTCTAGAACAAAAAAGTAATTTTTTTTTATTAAACCTTTTCGGTAATTTCAAGTCTAAATAAAAAAGTTTTTTTTGATAGACGAAATTGCCTTAGTTAAAGATTTACAAAACAACTCTTCTAAAGAGGTTGCCTTTCGTACCCTAATAACTAATTATAAAGAACGTTTATATTGGCATATTCGTAAAATTGTAATCAATCACGCAGATACTGATGATGTTTTACAAAACACATTTATCAAAATTTATTACAACATAGAAAGTTTTAATAAACAAAGTAAATTATATTCTTGGATGTATCGGATTGCAACTAATGAGGCAATAACCTTCATTAATAAAAGAGCTAAAGAGCAACATATAGATATTACAACTTATTATAAAAAAGTTGCCAATAGTTTACAAAGCGACGTATATTTTAATGGAGATGAAATTCAACTTATTTTACAAAAAGCAATAGCATTATTACCAGAAAAACAACGTCTTGTTTTTAATATGAAATATTTTGATGGAATGAAATACGACGAAATATCAGAAATTTTAGAAACAACTGTAGGAGGCCTTAAAGCATCTTATCATCATGCTGTAAAGAAAATTGAACATTTTATAAAAAACAATACTGATTAAACCTTTTATATAAAAATAGGTCTAAAATACAAATGAATAAAGAAAGCTTACATAGCGAACAATTTATAGAACAGAAGGTTAATAAAAAACAACCTTTTTCTGTCCCAAAAGGATATTTTGAGAATTTTGATAATACAATTTATAAAAAAACAAAAGAGCAGAACCTCCCAAAAACATCTGCATTAAAAGTTTCAGACACCTACTTTAAAAATTTAGAGGATCGTATAATTTCTAAACTACCAAAAAATAAGAAAACACTTAAAGTTGTACGTTTTAAAAAATACGTTTTAAATACAATTCCTTTTGCAGCTGCTGCTGCTATCCTTTTATTTATTGGAATTACTACTAATAATTTTAAAAATAACTCTGGAATTGATTTAGATTCGTTAACAGAATCTGATTTTGAATATTGGCTAGAAACTAACCCAATAAACACAAATGATATTGCTATTGTATTAAATCAAAACATATTAGACGAAACTCCTTTTTACTTTACTCAAATAGAAGACGAAATCATAGAGGAATTTGTTAATACAAATAACAACAGTTTTTTAATAAATGAATTAGACGAATGAATACCACTAAAAAATTAATCATATTATGTTTAGGCCTTTTTTTAGGTTTGTCTACAAATGCACAAATTAGTTCAGAGAGCAGGCAGAAAATTAAAACCTTAAAAATTTCATATGTAACAGAACAATTAAATTTAACTACAAAAGAAGCAGAAAAATTTTGGCCCATTTATAATTCACACGATATAAAAATTAATGAACTTCGATTAGCTACCCGAAAAAACTTAAGAAAAATAAAGGAAGAACATAAATATCCCAATACTATCTCTGAAAAAGAGGCTAAACGTATTGTGAGTTTTAAGATGGAAACAGATCAAAAGATACATGAAGAACAACTTAATTTTATTTCAAAATTAAAAAGTATTTTAAGCTATAAAAAAATAATACAACTTCAACTTGCAGAAATTGAGTTTGGAAGAAATTTGATGCGAAAATACAAACAACGAAAAAGGAAATAAAAAAAGGAAGCGTTATGCTTCCTTTTTTTATTGTTATGATCTTACTAAATTCATACAATAATTTAACTCAGGTTTATTTGCTGTAAATTCTTTTAACCAAATAGAAAGCTCTTTAACTTCGTGAGGTAATAAACTTTTTAAAGACTTTTCTAACTCTTTACAAAACAACTCTGAATTAAAACTTACTTTCATCAAGATTGTTTTTGTGTATTCAAACATTGCCCTTGCCATAATTAAAAAATTTAATAATAAAACGATTAATTACATTGTAATTTGTATTCAAATTTAACAAAAAAACCAACATTTAAATAAATGTTGGTCTTAAATTTTAACTAAAAAAATGTTAATTTAAATCGCGTTAATCTTCTCAACTAAAGCTTTTGCTTTTGTTTCTAATTCTAAATTAATCGCTTTAAAATGTTGTTTTTTATTTTCTACATTCTTTACATGAACCTTAGCAATTAAGGCATCAAAAGTTTCAATTGCTTCGTCTATAATTGCGTCTCCCTTTTTTACTTCATTCTTTAATGTAGATACATCTAAAGTATATTCAATAACATCTCCTAATACGTAATTGATATCTTTCTTTAAGTTTTTAATGCTTGCCATAACTTCTTATTTTAATTTGCAAATTTAGTTGTTTTTATCTAATTGACTTTGAAATTCTTTAAAAAATAATCCTAGATGATATCCATCTACTAAAGCATGATTTACAGTTATCCCTACAGGCATTTTTAACTGTTTATTATCTTCAGTAAATTTACCAAAAGCCAATTTAGGAATACTATCATCTTTTATACCTGCATTCGGCTCTTTCTGACTTGTAAAAGAAACCCATGGTAAAGCAGAGCAATACATACAATCGTCAGAATTTACAAGCGGAAACAATGTTGCGCTATTTAGTATTCGTTCTTTCTCTTTTTTAAAATTTTTATGAAATGTTTTAAAATCTTCTGAAAAATTAATAAATGAAAATCCAAAAGTGTGATTGGGTCTTGCAATGGTTGCAGAGGCGTGAATAACATCATAAACAGCAACTTTATTGTCATGTATTCGATACCTAAAGTTTTCAACAGCATTTAATGCTTTTAAACAGGCATGCAAATACAAAGCAAAAAAAGAAACATTTTCTTTTTTTGCTTTTTTATAGGCAATTGTTACATCTACAGAAGTAGTTATTGCAAAAAATGGATCTTTTAATGATTTAAAGTGTTTAAAATGTTGAATCCTATTCCAACTTTCCAATTCTAGATATCTCATAAAATAGAAGGGAGTTCTTTAATGTTATTTAAAGTTACATAATTTTGATTAGATGCTTCTTTGTAACTTACTTGCTCATGAACCCAAGTTGTATGAAAAGGAATGTGAACGGCAGAAGCTCCGATTGCAAGTAAAGGTAAAACATCGGATTTTAATGAATTTCCAATCATTAATAGTTCTGAAGGCTCTATTTCTAAATGTTTTAATAGTTTTTTGTAATCTTCTTCCTTCTTATCACTCATCACCTCAATATGATGGAAATAGTGTAATAGATTCGATTTTTCTAGTTTTCTTTCCTGATCTAATAAGTCTCCTTTAGTTGCTACTATTAATTTATATGTTCCGTGTAAAGATTGCAAAACCTCTTCTACACCCTCTAAAAGTTCAATTGGCTTTATTAACATTTCTTTTCCAATGTTTAAGATTGCCTCAATGGTTTTAGGGTTTACTGAATTATTAGACAACTCAATAGCGCACTCAATCATAGACAATATAAAACCTTTAATACCATATCCATACAATGGTAAGTTTTCTATTTCTTTTTTAAATAATTCCTGATCTATTTTGTTTTTAGTTTCGTATTTAGACAATAACTGAGCAAACTGTGCTTCTGCATCTCTAAAGTAGGTTTCATTTACCCATAGTGTATCATCAGCATCAAAAGCAATAACTTTAATCGTATTACTCATTTTCTTTTAATAATTTTATTGCCTTTTCTAAATCTTCAGGAGTATCAATTCCAATAGATGTCTTAGAAGTTTCTATCATTTTTATTTTTTTACCAATTTCCTGATAACGGATGGCTTCTATTTTTTCTGAAGCTTCTAAAGGTGTCATAGGTGTATTATAAAAATCGATAAGTACCTGCTTTCTAAAAGCATACACTCCAATGTGCTTAAAGTACTTAACAGAAATATCAGAAGCTCTTAGAAAGGGAATTACACTTCTAGAAAAATAAATAGCTTTATTATCTACATCAGTAATCACCTTAACATTATTTGGGTTTTCAATTTCGTCTTTATCAGTAATTTGCACCTTTAATGAAGCAAGATCTATTTCTTGGTGAATATCTTTTTTAAAAACTTGAATTAGTTTCTTTAGCGATATTTCATCTATAAATGGCTCATCTCCTTGTACATTTACCACGACATCTACTTCTAAATTCTCAACAGCCTCCGCAATTCTATCAGAACCACATTCGTGCTCTTTTTTGCTCATTATAGCTTTACCGTTTGCTTCTTTGATGGCATTATAAATTATAGGCGAATCAGTAACTACATAAACATCATCAAATAAATGGGTTTGCAATGCTGCTTCATAAGTTCTTAAAATAACTGGTTTTCCTCCTAAATTTTTCATTAGTTTTCCAGGAAATCGAGATGCTTCGTATCTCGCAGGTATCATTGCTATAATTTTCATGATCTACATTTAAAATCTATTAAAAGATACTATTATACATAAAAGATACACTTTAAAAGAAAAGTAATTGAAATTATTCACCTGAATAACTTACAAAATTCCTTGGAGTTTCGTACAGCGTAATCTTTAAATCTAAATTTGTTGGCAAATGCTTTCTTAGTTTTTGATAGGTAACTACGCAAATATTTTCTGCAGTAGGATTCAAGTCATTAAATTCAGGAACTTCAATATTTAAATTTTTATGATCAAAACACTCTTCTATTTCAGATTTGATTAAGTTTTTAAGAATACCTAAATCATAAACATAGCCTGTTTCTTTGTCAATTTCTCCTGTAAGAGATACTATTAACTCGTAATTATGCCCATGAAAGTTAGGGTTACTACATTTACTAAATACTTCTATATTTTTAGCATCAGACCAATCTTTTCGGTACAAACGGTGTGCAGCATTAAAATGTGCTTTTCTATGAACTGTAACTTTAGGCATTTATTAGTCTTTTATAAGATTCTTTAAAAATAATTTTAAACCAAGCTGTATACAACTGGGGGTTTTCTGCTATATCTGTCTTAACAGTCTCTAAGGGCATCCACTTATACGCTTCTACCTCGTCTTTGTTAATAACAGGTGCGTCTTCATAATTTCCTATTAATACATGGTCTAATTCATGTTCTGTTAAACCGTTATCAAAAGGAGCTTTATAGATGAATGAAAAAATTTCTTTTAACTCAGTAGAAAAACCCATTTCTTCTTGTAACCTTCTTTTGCCGGCCTCTATATTACTTTCTCCTACTCTTTGGTGAGAACAACATGTGTTTGTCCATAATAAAGGAGAATGATATTTGTGAGCAGCTCTTTGTTGTAGAAGTAACGCTCCTTCTTTATTGAATACAAATACAGAAAACGCCCTATGCAATAGCGCTTTTTCATGCGCTTCCATCTTTGCCATCGTACCAATCTGAGTATCGTTATGATCAACTAATATCACTTGTTCTTCCATATTTACAAATATACAGTAATCAAAAAGCAAAAAAAACTAATCCTTTATAAATTAAAAGGAATTCTCTAATTTTTAAGATTGATAAATTATATTTGAGGTCAATTGTATTAAAAAACAAACTCTTGAAATTTACTATTAAACTTTTATTATTATTTCTTTTAATCTGCCTTCTAAGTAGATGTCAGTCAGATCAAAAACAAAAAATCATAAAAAAAGAAACTCCAAAAACTGTCAAAAAACGAGAAGTTAAAAAAGTAGAAAAATCATGGGACAGTTTAAATAGAAACAATACTAATTCTTTTTTAACTGCTTATGGCAAACAAAATACGGAAACTAAGATACGTATCGAAACAAAATTTGGAGATATTAAATTACGTTTATTTAAGGATGTTCCCATACATAGAGCAAATTTTATTTTTTTAACTAAAATAAAATACTTTAACACTACAGTTATTTACAGAGTCGCTAAAAACTTTGTAATTCAAGGAGGTAACTCAGACAATTTGTACACCCAAAAACAAAGAAGAAAGTACGGGAATTATTTGTTAGAGCCTGAATTTAGAAAAAATAGAACGCATAAATTTGGTGCTTTAGCAGCTGCCAGGCAATGGGAAAATAATCCTAATAAACTATCTAGTCCTTTTGAATTTTATATTGTACATAAACGTAGTGGAGCTCATCATTTAGACAACGAGCATACAGTATTTGGAGAGGTTATTTCTGGATATGATACTATGGATAAGATTGCAAAAATAAAAGTAGGTATAGATGAATGGCCTGTAGAAGACATTCCTATGACAATAACAATACTCGACTAATCATTTTCTAAAACCTTTGTTAATATTTCTGCTGGTAACAATTTAGTAATGACCTCTAACTGCAAATTATCTATTGCTACATATTTCCACTCTGTTTCTCCGTCTAAAGAAATTGCAATAATATTTTGGGCTACTTTTACATTAAAAAACTTTGTCTTCTCGTTAAAAACAACATTTTTAGCCCCATACTGCTGCTCAAATTTTAACTTTAATGCATATAACAATCTATCATCTAAACCTAAAGCTTCGTCTTTTTCGTCTAGTATTCTTATTTTTTGATTTCCAACAATGTCTAAAATAGCGTAAAACTTATCTTTTGCTCTAAACACTTCAGAAATAGACAACACTTTTGGCAATTCCGATACAATTTGCATTTTAGGATTGTTAAAAGTAGCCTTCATTGTAGCAACCAACTGCTCTTTAGGAACTACTGTAAACAATTCTTCTGCTGTATAGTCTAATGAAGCTGTAAACTTTTTATTTAACAACAATTGCTGCATGGTTAAGAAACGTTCTTTAATGATTTCGTTCTGAGCATTAACTTTAAAAATTGAAAACGCTAATAATGTAAAAAGTAAGTAATTTTTCATGGACTTTTATATGTAAAATCTGTCAAATATATAAAATTAAACCTACACTAGATTTGAAATACTTATCATTGATAATTGAAATTGTAAAATGTATATTTGCACCTCAAATTTTGTAAATGAGTTTTTTAAAAGAAATTGAACGTAGAAGAACTTTTGGTATTATTTCTCATCCAGATGCAGGTAAAACTACGCTAACTGAAAAATTACTTTTATTTGGAGGTGCTATTCAAGAAGCAGGTGCTGTTAAAAATAATAAAATAAAGAAAGGAGCTACATCAGACTTTATGGAAATAGAGCGCCAAAGAGGTATTTCTGTAGCTACTTCTGTACTAGCATTTATTTACAAAGACAAAAAAATTAATATCCTAGATACTCCTGGTCATAAAGACTTTGCCGAAGATACTTTTAGAACATTAACTGCTGTAGATAGTGTTATTGTAGTTATTGATGTTGCTAAAGGTGTAGAGCCGCAAACTGAAAAGTTAGTAGAAGTTTGTAGAATGAGAAGCATACCAATCCTTGTATTTATAAACAAATTAGATAGAGAAGGTAAAGATGCTTTTGACTTGTTAGATGAAGTTGAGCAAAAATTAGGTTTAAAAGTAACTCCTATGAGTTTTCCTATTGGAATGGGTTACGATTTTAAAGGAATATATAATATCTGGGAAAAAAAATTAAACCTTTTTTCTGGAGACAATAAACAAACCATTTCAGAAGGAATTGAATTTGATGATTTATCTAGTCCAGAATTAGACAAAGCTGTTGGCGAAATTGCCGCAGATACACTTCGTGAAGAAATAGAATTGATAAGTGAGGTTTATCCAGATTTTAATCAAGAAGCATATTTAAAAGGTGAATTACAACCTGTGTTTTTTGGCTCTGCCTTAAATAATTTTGGAGTTAAAGAATTATTAGATGCTTTTATAGAAATTGCACCTTCTCCACAGCCTAAAAAAGCAGAAGAACGCTTGGTAGATTCTAAAGAAACTAAAATGACAGGCTTTGTGTTTAAAATTCATGCAAACATGGATCCAAAACATAGAGACAGACTCGCATTTATAAAAGTTGTTTCTGGAACTTTTAAAAGAAACGCACCATACTTGCATGTAAGAAATGGCAAAAAAGTAAAATTCTCTAGTCCTAATGCCTTTTTTGCAGAAAAAAAAGAAATTGTAGACGAATCGTACCCAGGAGATATTGTAGGTATTCACGATACTGGTAGCTTTAAAATTGGAGACACCTTAACAGAAGGAGAAGGTTTAAATTTTAGAGGTATTCCAAGTTTTTCTCCAGAACACTTTAGGTATGTAAATAATGCTGATCCTATGAAATCTAAACAACTCTATAAAGGTTTAGACCAATTAATGGATGAAGGTGTTGCACAACTATTTATTTTAGAAATGAATGGTAGAAGAGTTATTGGTACAGTTGGTGCGTTACAATTTGAAGTAATACAATACAGGCTAGAACATGAATATGGTGCAAAATGTACCTATGAGAACTTAAATGTTCATAAAGCCTGTTGGGTGGAAGCAAAAAAACCAAAAAGCGAAGAATTTAAAGAGTTTAAAAGAGTAAAACAGCGTTATTTAGCGAAAGACAAACAAAATCAGTTGGTTTTCTTAGCAGACTCTGAATTTACCATTCAAATGACACAAAGTAAATACCCCAATGTTAAACTACATTTTACGAGTGAGTTTAAAGATTGATATTTATGAAAAAAACAGTATTTATAACCCTAATTTTATTTGCTTTAAAAGGAGTTTCTCAAGAATCTAACTTCTTTACCTTAAAAGGAAAAGAACTCCATAATAACATACGATTAAACTACACTTTAGTCAACCAACCCTTAGATAAAGTAAGCTACAATCTACAACCGACTATGGGATTTGTAGGGCTAAACTACAATATTCCATTAACAGACTGGTTGTATACAGGTGCAGGTTTTCATACTGCAATTACTGGAGATCAGGGAGGACTATTTACACTTGGTGTTAACTTAGGTGTTAATTTTAGACTGTATAAAAAACTCTATTTTGATGCAAACATTCACTTTGGTGGTGGTGGTGGTTATAGAAGTTTAGTAAATGGTGGTGGAATCCTATATCCTAATGCTGGCTTACAATACAAATCAGAAAAATATTCATTTGGTGTACAATATGGGTATGTAGATTTCTTTACGGGAATTCAAAAAAGTGATAATGTTTCTTTTTTTGTAGAAATACCTACCACATTAAGAACCACCTCTTACGCTAATGCACAAAAATCGTTTACAGTAAACAATACTGATAAAGATGCGTTCTGGCAAAAGCCTGCTGTAAAAAGTGTGCAACAAGTTACGTTTGATTACTTTTTTCCATTTGGAAATTCTAGAACAGACGCAAGTACCAACCCAAGATACCAACAAATAAACAATACACTTTCTATTTTAGGTTTCGAATACCAAAAATATTTAACGCCTAATACATTTATATACGCGCAAGTAGATGCAATGTATGGTGGTTTAACAGCTGGTTTTATGGATTTGTTTTTTGGTGTCGGAAAAAACTTTATAGAAACAAGATATATAAACTTTTTTGCTAAAATGGGAATTGGAGCTGCTGGTGGTAGAATTTATCCTGAGGGAGGTTTAACCATTTACCCAAATGCTGGTCTCGATTTTAAAATTACCGAAAAATTTGGTCTAAGTGTTCACGGAGGCTACCATAAGGCAATTGGAGGCATTGCAAGTTTCCAAGCCTATACAGGAGGATTTAGCTTAAAATATTATGGATTAAGTGGTGGTACAACTACCCCTTTTACTCAACAAAAAGTAAACAAGATTAGAACTCAAGGAATTCAAATTATGGTTCAAAATCAAACCTATTTTGACGTTGCAAAATTCGGAATCCCAAATAGCGACTTACAACTTATTGGAATAAAACTAGCTTACGACATAAAGAAAAGAATTTATTTAGCAGGTGAAGCCTCTTTTGCTTACGAAGGCAAGTCAGGAGGTTATGCCCATGGTCTTTTCGGATTAGGAATAAAAAGTAATCCTTTTTTTAAGGAAAAAGTTACTACTTTTGTAGAGTTTGCTGCAGGAATTTCTGGAGGTGGTAGAGTAGATTCTGGAGAAGGAGTTTTACTAAGACCAACAGTAGGTTTAAATTACCTTGCAAACAAAGAGCTTTCATTTCACATATCTGGAGGGCAAATGTGGTCTCCTTTTGGCAATGTTAACGCAACAAACTTAACAATTGGATTGGCTTATGGCTTATCTATACTAAATTCAAAAAAGTAATAAAGATTAAAAATAAGAAAAATGAATAACGGAATTTACGCAAAATTTACAACACCAAAAGGTGAAATACTAGTAGCATTAGAGCACCAAAAAGCACCTGGAACTGTAGGTAATTTTGTTGCCCTAGTAGAAGGAAACATGGAGAATAGTGCAAAACCACAAGGCACACCTTATTATGATGGGTTAAACTTTCACAGAGTAATTCCAGATTTTATGATTCAAGGAGGTTGCCCTCAAGGAACAGGGACAGGAAACCCTGGTTATAAATTTGAAGATGAATTTCACTCAGACTTAAAGCACGATGCTCCTGGTAAATTAGCAATGGCAAATTCAGGACCAGCAACTAACGGGAGTCAATTTTATATTACCCACGTACCTACTCCATGGTTAGATGGTAAGCATACCGTTTTTGGAACTGTTATTGAAGGACAAGATGTTGTAGATGCTATTGCACAAGGTGATGCAATAGAAAGTGTAGCAATTATTAAAGTAGGTAGTGAAGCAGAAAACTTTAATGCTATAGAGGCGTTTAGAAACTTTGAAGGATCAAGAGAAAAAAGAGAAGCAGAAGAAAAAACAAAACAAAAAGAATTATTAGATAGCGTTGCTGCTGGATATGATGAGACCGAAAGTGGTTTACGTTACAAAATTTTACAAAATGGAACAGGAAAACAAGCTACAAAGAGAGCTCGTGTTTCTGTACATTATAAGGGACAATTATTAGATGGTACTGTATTTGATTCTTCTTACAAAAGAAAACAACCAATAGATTTTAATGTAGGCGTTGGTCAGGTAATTTCTGGCTGGGATGAAGGCATACAGTTATTAAAAGTTGGTGACAAAGCTCGCTTTGTAATACCGTCTAATTTAGGGTATGGAGCACAAGGAGCTGGTGGTGTTATACCACCAAACGCAACGTTAATATTTGACGTAGAACTTATGGATGTCAATTAAATACGAGTCAAAAAAGAAAATAGAAATATCTATAAAAACCTTAAAATTCAATTTTTAAGGTTTTTATAGTTTTAATGTAGAATTATAGTTAATTTTAATAGTCTTAAATAAATTTAAGAACGTTATCCCTTAATGTTTCTTAGTAAAAATAAATCTTCCAAAATTATAAAAAAAACAAATTTTTAACGAATTTAGCCAAGCAGATTAAAATACTTTCGAAAATTATGGAGGTAGTGGCTTGGGCTTATTTATAGGTAAAAACATTATTACGAATATGAATTCAGAAATTCATGTTAATAGTGAAAAAGGAAAAGGAAGTCATTTTTATTTTGATATAATAGTAGAAAAATGAACGTTAACCTAGGATTACAAGCAAAAAAAAAGCGCTTTAAAAGCACTTTTTTTTATATATAATTTTATAGTTAAATTTCATTCGCTAGCCAATCACCAACTTCAGAAGTTCCATAGGATTTTCCGTTTTCAGATAAATCTTCAGTTACAATTCCTTGTTCTAAAGCACTATTTACAGCATCTCTAATGGCTTTCCCTTCTTTTTGAAGATCAAAATTTTCGAACATCATTGCTGCAGACAAAACAGTAGCCATAGGGTTAGCAATGTTTAAACCAGTAGCTTGTGGATAAGAACCGTGTATAGGCTCAAATAAACCAATGTCTGAACCTAAAGATGCACTTGGCATTAAACCCATAGAACCAGAAATCACAGAAGCTTCATCTGTTAAGATATCTCCAAATAAATTTTCGGTAATTAAAACATCATAACTATTTGGCCATTGCACAAGTCTCATTGCAACTGCATCTACAAACTCATAAGACACCTCTACCTCTGGATACTCTTTTTCCATAGCTTGTACCGTTTCTCTCCATAAACGAGAGGTTTCTAGTACATTGGCTTTATCTACACAACATAATTTTTTACCACGTGTCATAGCTAATTCAAAACCCTTCTTTGCTAATCTTTGTACCTCTGCCCTAGTATAAACACAGTTATCAAAAGCAGTTTCACCTTCATCACTTCTCCCCTTTTCACCAAAGTATATACCCCCCGTTAATTCGCGTAAAAAAACCAAATCTGTACCTTCAATACGCTCTCTTTTTAGAGGTGATTTGTCTAAAAGTGACGGAAAAGTAAACGTTGGTCTTACATTTGCAAATAAGCCAAGTTTTTTGCGCATTTTTAACAACCCTTGCTCAGGACGTACTTTTGCAGAGGGATCATTATCAAAACGTGGATGCCCAATTGCTCCAAACAATACAGCATCTGAAGCCATACAAATATCATGCGTTTCATCTGGATAAGGCTCTCCAACAGCATCAATAGCAGCTGCACCTGTTAAGGCTGGTTTCCAATTAATTTCATGATTAAACTTCTTTGCAATGGCATCAGAAACTTTTACTGCTTGATCTATAACTTCAGGACCTATTCCATCTCCTGCCAATAAGGCTATATTTAATTTCATTTTCTGTTAGCTTTTAGCTTGTTTACTTTAAATAATATTCAACATTTTCTCTGTGGCTTTTATTGCAGATACTGTTTGATCTGAATCTAAACCATGAGTAACAAATTCCTTTTTATCTTTACTCCAAGTAATAATTGTTTCACACAATGCATCAGAATTACTCCCAGGAGGAATTCTAACAGCATAATCAATCAATTTTGGCAACTCTTTTTTACTATGAGTTTTATATAGTTTTTTTAAGGCGTTCATAAAAGCATCAAACTGTCCATCTCCTTGTGCATGTGCTTCATACAAAACACCTTCAACTCTTAACTGTAAAGTTGTAGATGGTTTTAAACCTCTTGCATGCCCTAAAACATAATTTTCTACAACTACTCTTTTTTCTATAGTGTTAGAATCTAAAACATCAGAAATAATATAAGGTAAATCTTCTTGAGAAACCACTTCCTTTTTATCTCCTAGCTCTATAATTCTTTGGGTAACCTTCTTTAATTCGTCATCATTTAAACTTAAGCCTAAATCTTGTAAATTCTTTTGAATGTTTGCTTTTCCTGATGTTTTCCCTAAGGCATATTTACGTTTTCTACCAAAACGCTCTGGAATTAGATCATTAAAATAAAGGTTGTTTTTATTATCTCCATCTGCATGAATGCCAGCTGTTTGTGTAAATACATTTGCGCCAACAATAGGCTTGTTTACAGGAATTCTAAAGCCTGAAAAAGTTTCTACCAGCTTACTTACTTTATTTAAAGCTTTCTCATTTACATTAACAGAAACCTCATCACTCAAAAAATCATTAATTACTGCAATTGCACTCGCTATTGGTGCATTTCCTGCACGTTCACCCATTCCATTTACTGTTAAATGTAAACCATGAGCACCTGCTTTAATAGCATTCATAACGTTTGCAACCCCCAAATCATAATCATTATGACCATGAAAATCGATATGTAATGATGGATATTTTTGATGAATCTCTACAATGAAATTAGTAGTTTCTTCTGGTGTTAAAATACCTAAAGTGTCTGGTAGAAGAAGTCTTTTTATAGGTTGTGTTTTAATAAAATCTAAATATTGAAAAACATATGCTTTAGAATTACGCATTCCATTAGACCAATCCTCTAAATATACATTAGTTTGTATACCATTTTTAGCTGCTAAATCTATTGTAGCTTTTATGTCTGAAAAATGTTGTTCTGGTGTTTTTTTAAGTTGATGCGTTAAATGATTTAAAGAACCTTTGGTTAATAAATTCTGAACTTTTGCTCCAGATTCTAACATCCAATCTATAGATTTTCCACCATCAACAAAGGTTAAAACCTCAATCTTAGTTAAAACATTTTCTGAAACAGCCCAAGTTGTAATTTTTTGAACAGCTTCTAGCTCACCTTTAGAAACACGAGCTGAAGCAACTTCTATTCTATCAACCTTTAACTCTTCTAGTAAAAGTTTTGCTATCGTTAGCTTTTCTGAAACTGAAAAAGATACTCCAGAGGTTTGTTCTCCATCTCTTAGAGTAGTATCCATTATTTCAATATTTCTTACAGCCATTACAATAATTTACAGATGAATTAAAATGGTCTTGTTTTCGCAAATGCAGAAATCTCTTCTTCAATATTTTTTAAATAATCGATATCATCAAAACCATTTAACATATTATCTTTCTTATAAGTATTAATTTCAAACGATTCTGATTCTCCTGTAGTAACTAAAGTAACAGTTTGTTTTGGTAAATCTACTTTAATCTCTGTATTAGGATCAGCCATAATAGCATCAAATAATGTATTGGCAAAATTTTCTGAAACTTGTACAGGTAGCACCCCAACGTTCAAACAATTATTTCTAAATATATCTGCAAAAAAGGATGAAATTACACATCGTAATCCAAAATCATAAACAGACCAAGCTGCATGCTCTCTAGAAGAGCCTGAACCAAAATTTTTACCACCTACTAAAATTTTAGAACCTGCGTAAATTTCTTTGTTTAAAGGAAAATCTGCTTTTGGTGATCCATCTTGATGGTATCTCCAATCTCTAAAAAAATTATCACCAAAACCAACTCTTTCTGTCGCCTTTAAAAAACGAGCAGGAATTATTTGATCTGTATCTACATTTTCTATTGGTAATGGATATGCTGTACTTGTTAAAACGTCAAATTTATCGTAAGCCATTATTTTATGCTTTTAGCCTTTAGCTTTTAGCTATGGGCAGTATTTATTGTTTTTGCTATGGGCTATTTGCCTTTAGCTTTTTAATTAATCTTATTTCTAAAAGCCAATAGCTATAAGCTAGCAGCTAAAATTGTTCTTGGATCTGTAACTACACCTTCTACTGCAGATGCTGCTGCTACTAAAGGAGAGGCTAATAAAGTTCTAGATCCAGGGCCTTGTCTACCTTCAAAGTTTCTGTTTGAAGTTGAAACTGATAATTTACCTGAAGGTATTTTATCATCATTCATAGCCAAACACGCAGAACAACCTGGTTCTCTTAATACAAAACCTGCAGCATCTATAATTTTGTCTAAACCTTCTTCTTTTATTTGGTCTACAACTTTATGTGAACCAGGTACTAACCAAGCAGTAACATTCTCTGCTTTTTTACGCCCTTCTACTATAGAACAAAAAGCCCTAAAATCTTCTATTCTTCCATTTGTACAAGAACCTAAGAATACAAAATCAATTTCTTTACCTAGCATTGCATCTCCTTCATCAAAATTCATGTAGGCTAAAGATTTCTTGTATGATTTTGCTCCACTATCTGCATCATCAGAATTTGGAATAGATTTAGTTACTCCAATTCCCATTCCTGGATTTGTACCATAAGTAATCATTGGTTCAATATCTGAAGCTTCAAAAGTAAACTCTGCATCAAATTCTGCATTATCTTCTGTATATAATGTTTGCCAATAATTCATGGCTTTATCCCAAGCTTCGCCTTTTGGTGCTAATGATCTACCTTTTATATAGTGATAGGTTTTTTCATCTGGAGCAATCATACCTCCTCTTGCTCCCATTTCTATAGAAAGGTTACACACTGTCATTCTACCTTCCATAGACATTTCTTTGAAAACATCTCCAGCATATTCTACAAAATAACCTGTAGCACCAGAAGTTGATAATTTAGAAATGATATATAAAGCTACATCTTTAGGCGTAACTCCAACACCTAAAATTCCATTTACATTAATTCGTAAACTTTTTGGCTTAGGCTGCATAATACATTGTGTAGACAACACCATTTCTACCTCACTTGTTCCAATACCAAAAGCAATGGCTCCAAAAGCTCCATGTGTAGAGGTATGAGAATCTCCACATACTATAGTTGCACCTGGTAATGTAATTCCGTTTTCTGGACCTACAACATGTACAATTCCGTTATTTTTATCTCCTAAACCCCAGTGAGAAATGCCATATTTTTTTGCATTTTCTTCTAAAGCATTCAATTGATTTGCTGATAAAGGATCTTCAACTGGTAAATGTTGATTTATAGTTGGTGTGTTATGATCTGCAGTTGCAAATGTTTTTTCTGGATAAACAACACTGTTACCTCTGCTTTCTAAACCTAAAAAAGCAACAGGACTAGTTACTTCATGTATAAAATGACGGTCTATAAATAAAACATCTGGACCTTCTTTTACTTTACGAACAACATGTGTATCCCAAACTTTATCAAATAATGTATTTGCCATTTTTTATATTTTCATTCAATTCTCAAAAATAAACTTTAAAAGTAGTTTTTAACAATACTCTACCTAAAGAAGTACTATATTCATTGACAAAAGGTATATGTAGTAAATTGATTTTGAAACACTTAATCTAATTTTAAATACGATGTCTAATATTTTTAAAGTGCTAATATCTCAAAATAAACAACCTTTTAGGAAAACAGAAAATAGCATTCTATTCTAAGTTTCATATTTAAATAGTATATTTAAATTTAAATTTTAATTTTCAACTATGAAATCTGCGCAAGCCTACTTTGATGAATATGCTGTAAGTCATCAAAATAAAACCAACCAAACCATACATTATATTTGTGTCCCGTTAATATTTTTTAATGTAATTGGTTTACTAATGAGTATACCAACAACCTTTTTAGAAAAGACTTTGGGCTTATATAATCCTCTATTAGAGAATTGGGCAGTTGTAGTAACTGTTTTTATTTCGATTTTTTATTTGAGATTAGGCTTTTGGTATTTTACTGAAATGCTTTTTGTTATTTTACTATCCATTATAGGTAATTTCTGGATTAGTAATATTACCAACTTACTCTATTTTTCAATTGCAGTGTTTATTTTAGCTTGGGTTGGTCAATTTTATGGTCATAAAATAGAAGGTGCAAAACCATCATTTTTAAAAGATTTAGAATTTTTATTGATTGGGCCTCTTTGGATCATTCAAAAACTGGGTAAAAAAAATAAGTAAAAATGAAAGATGAAATTTCTTTTGAAGATTTTCTAAAGGTTGATATTAGAGTAGGAACCATTATTGAAGTGAATGATTTTCCAAAAGCAAGAAAACCTGCTTATCAACTCTACATCGATTTTGGAAGCTTAGGAACAAAAAAATCAAGTGCGCAAATTACAGATTTATATAGTAAAGAAGATTTGCTGCACAAACAGGTTTCAGCCATTGTTAACTTTAAATCAAGGCAAATTGCAAATTTTAAAAGTGAAGTTTTAGTATTAGGTGTTTATAATGAAGATGAGGAAGTCGTAATATTACAGCCTAATAAAACTATAAAAAACGGTGAGCAAGTATCTTAACGCTTAGGATTATTTAAAATTACTAAAGCACCTATAATTCCTGGTATCCAGCCACAAAGTGTTAGCAAAAAAATAATAATAAAAGATCCACAACCTTTATCTATAACTGATAATGGAGGGAAAATTATTGCAAATAATACTCTAAAAAAGCTCAATTTTTTGTTTAATTGGTTACACAAATTAGAGGAATGTATTCTTTTTTTGTTACATAAAAGACATTGTAAAATCTTTTCTTAAAAAAAAACGCAAAGCTTAAATTTAAACTTTGCGATTTTTCTAATCAGTCATTTGGTAAACTATTATACCTCTACATTTTATCACCAAAGAAAATAGTGTTCATTAGTAATTTGTTTGTACCAAACCAAAATGCTCTAAAATTGGTGTTATCTGTAAAAACAATTACTCTACCTCTACCAAATCTGTTTACTTTAAATGGTACAGTATTAGGTATAATCGCTGCATTTTCTTTAGAAATATAACCACTTAATAATGGTTTAGATGTATATTGAATTGGGTTATTATAACTATCCTTATCAGCTTTCATGAACATAGTTGAATTTCTAAATAAGGCCAACTTATCATCTTTATAACCAAAATTTATTGGATGAGATCTGTCTAAATTCGCTACAAAGATAGCACCTCCAATAACTTGAGCTCCTGATTTTAATGATCTATCTTCAAAAGAAACATTTTTTACAGAATCTCTTTTTGCACTTTCAAAATTAATAGTAATCATCTTATTGTTTGCCAACCACCTCGCAGTATTTTTGTAACCAACTAAAACTCCACCACTTCTAACCCAAGTTTGTAATTTGGTAATTGCATCTTTTTCTAAACCACTACTTGGAACTACAATATGAGTGTATTTTGCAATATCCTTTCTATTAAAATTACGCGTATCTAAACGTGTTATAGGCATATCAAAACGTTGATCAAATAAATGCCAAATTTCTCCTGAATCATTACCTGCAACCCCATCACCAACAATCATAGCTACTTTAGGTTTAGTAATAGCTCTAAAATTGTTGCTTCCTAAATCTATACCATCATTTAAACCTGTGTTAACTGCATTTATATTGATATGACTTTCTTTTGCAACATCACCTAAATAAGTAAACAACTCTAAAGCATTTAATTTTTGATTTTGAACAGGTATAAAAATAGTACCATATTCATAAGATACTCCTCCATTCTTAAAGTTCTTCATAGAAACTTTTGCTCTTAAACCTTTTTGTAAAATGGCATGTAAAGCTTTTGGAGCATAAAACTCATTCCAAGGCATTAAGTAACCATAATCGCTTTTAAAAGAAACATTACCGGCTTTCATTTCTAGGTTTGTAATTTCATTACCAGCTTTAGATAAGGAAACATTTTCTGCATAATCTACATCAAAAGCATGATTAAATGTCCAAGCAGAAACGTCATAAAACAAACTGTCTTTAAATGTAGTTCTTATATCAAACATCGCTTTTACTAACCTGTGATTCTTTTGATTCATAGGTACAACATAGCTGTAACCTTTCTTAAAGTTTTTTCCATTTTGAGTAAAATCACTTTTAATATCATGAATTTTAACCTGGTGTCTTTTTAAAACCTCTGCTAAATGAAATGTTTTTGCAGCATCTTTTTCATCTCCAAAAACAATGGCATTTTTAGCACCTGTGTTTCTACTTTCTTTATAAAAATCTTGCTGATATTTTAAAATCTTTAAACGCATTTTATTAGCAGCTTCTAATGTAGAAAATGCTGCTGTTGCTTGATTTCTAATTGTGAATGGGAAAGTTAAAATTCCATTAGAAGTTTCTTGTGCATGTCCTCTAGAACTTGCTTGTTCAAACAAAATACCTATACTACCATTGATGTCTGGAAAAGTAGATCCTTTACCATAATAAAAATCATCAAAACTTTCTTCTGAATAATACATAGAACCAATTTTATCTAAAGCTTTTGCATGATAAGTTGCAATTTCTCTAGTTAAATCTTGATTCATTTGAGGCGTTAATGGATTGGTTCTACTAGGAATTCCTGGTTGGAAAAAGAAGCTAGAATTACTGCCCATTTCATGATGATCTGTTAAAATGTTTGGCAACCATTTATGAAAAGTTGCTATTCTTGCTTTACTTTCTGGCAATTGCACAGGCAACCAATCTCTATTCATATCAAATTGATAATGATTGGTTCTTCCTCTTGGCCAAATCTCTGAATATTCTCTATCATTAGGATCTGGATTAATGTTTTTACTTCTATTTGTATTTGCCCAATATGCAAAACGTTGTAAACCATCAGGATTAAAAGAAGGATCGAATAAAATAACAGTATTCTTTAATAAATCTTGTGTGGCAGAACTTGTAGAAGCTGCTAAATAATAAGCTACTGCTAATGCTGCATTAGATCCACTTGGCTCATTACCATGAATGGAAAATCCTTGATAAACCACAATAGGATTATCTACACTTAAAGAAGCATCATTAGTTGCATCAATATGCTGCTTTCTTATTTGCGCTATATTTTTCTGATTTTCTACAGAAGTAATTGTAAGTAATAGTAAAGGTCTATCTTCATAGGTTTTTCCTCTTGTTTCTATAGAAATTCTATCAGATGATGCTGCTAAAGCTTTCATATATTCTACTAACTTATCATGAGTTATATGCCACTCACCTACCTCATGCCCAATAATTTCTTTAGGTGTTGGAATACTAGAATCGTAATTTTCAGCAGGCAAGTAGTAAGATAAGTCTACATCTTGAGCATTGCTGTAAATTGAAAATAATAGAAAGAAAACAAACAGTTTTTTCATTGTTTTATTAAAATTTGGTTACCTAACAAATATAAGAAATCACCCTAGACACAAGCAAAATTTCTAACGGAATTTACCTTTTTCGTTTTACAAATAAAAAAGGTTTAAATGAATCGAAATTGATCAATATTTCGCACTAATTAACAGCAATTACTAACTATTTTTCAACTTAATTCATTTTTAAGGTTCAGAAATGCATCATTTTATGAAATTAATAAAAATGGTGAAACCTTTTTTCTAGTTGCTGTATTTGATAATATTATTCAGATATTTGTAAATAAGATAGTTCACCATTATTCAATGATTTCAAATACAACTTTAGACAGCCTAGATAACTCACTTTCTGGTGATATTTTATACGATAATTTGCATAAAACATTATATGCAACAGATGCTTCAGTATATCGAAAAATACCACTAGCAGTTGCCTATCCTAAAAATGAAGAAGATTTAAAAACGTTAATTGATTTTGCTGCTAAAAACGATATTACTTTAATACCAAGAACTGCAGGAACATCTTTGGCTGGGCAATGTGTAGGAGATGGAATTGTGGTAGATGTATCTAAACATTTTACCAATATTCTTGCTTTTGATGAACTTTCTAAAACCATTACCCTTCAACCAGGAATAGTAAGAGATTCTTTAAATGGGTTTCTAAAACCTTATGGCTTATTTTTTGGCCCAAATACATCCACTTCTAACAGATGTATGGTTGGTGGAATGGTTGGTAATAATTCATCTGGTAGTACCTCTATAAAATATGGCGTTACTAGAGATAAAGTTTTACAAATCAACGCTATTTTAAGTGATGGAAGTTCAGCAATTTTTAAAGAGATTTCCTCAGAAGAATTTATTCAGAAAACAAAACTAGATACATTAGAAGGTAAAATTTATAAATCTATTTTTGATGAACTTTCTAACCAAGAAAATCAAAATGAGATTCATAACGAATTTCCAAAACCTGAAATACATAGAAGAAATACGGGTTATGCTGTAGATGAGTTTTTAAAGTCAGACTTATTTGGTGGTACTGAAAAAACCATAAATGTTGCTAAGTTTTTAACGGGTAGTGAAGGTACTTTGGCTTTTTCAACAGAAATCACTTTTCAGTTAGATGGCTTACCTCCTACTGAAAGTATTATGGTTTGTACGCATTTTAAGAGTATAAATGAAAGCTTAAAAGCAACTGTGGTTGCTATGAATCACAATTTGTACAATTGTGAATTGATGGATAAAACCATACTAGATTGCACAAAAAACAATAGAGAATTAGCCAAGAATAGATTCTTTTTACAAGGAGATCCTGAAGCTGTTTTAATGTTAGAAGTAGCTGCAAATACTTTACCAGAAGCAGAGTTATTGGCAGATGAACTAATAGCTAATTTAAAGAAAAACAATTTCGGATATCATCATCCAAAAGTATATGGTAAAGATATTGCTAAAGTACATTATTTAAGAAAAGCTGGTTTGGGTGCTTTAGGAAATATGGTTGGAGATCAAAAAGCAGTTGCTTGTATAGAAGACACAGCAGTTGCTTTAGAAGATTTACCAAGTTATATAGAAGAGTTCACGCAAATTATGACAAAATATCAGCAAAATGCTGTGTATTATGCACATGCAGGAGCTGGAGAATTACATTTAAGACCCATTTTAAACTTAAAGAAAAAAGAAGATGTTGTTTTATTTAGAAAAATTACAACAGAAACAGCAGAGCTCGTAAAAAAATACAAAGGCTCATTTTCTGGCGAGCATGGAGATGGAATTGTTAGAGCTGAGTTTATACCTTTAATGATAGGTGATAAAAATTATCAATTGCTGAGGCGAATTAAAAAAGCATTTGATCCTAATAACATTTTTAACAAAGGTAAAGTTACAGATGCTTTTGCCATGGATGAAAACTTACGATATGAAATAAATCGTAATGAACCAGAAATTGAAACACTTCAAGATTTTTCCGACAGCCAAGGTATTCTAAGAATGGCAGAAAAATGTAATGGTTCTGGAGATTGTAGAAAACCTGTTGAAGCTGGTGGAACAATGTGTCCAAGTTACAGAGCTACAAAAGATGAAAAAGATACCACCAGAGCTAGAGCAAACACATTACGTGAAGTTTTAACTAATAACAAGGCGCAAAATAAATTTAATTCAACTGAATTAAAAGAGGTTTTAAGTTTGTGCTTAAGCTGTAAAGCTTGTGCTTCCGAATGCCCAAGTAATGTGGATGTTGCTACTATGAAAGCAGAGTTTTTGTATCAATATCAAGAAGAAAATGGGTATTCTTTTAGAAATAAACTCTTTGCCAATAATGTAAAGTATAACAAGCTAGGTAGTATTGCTCCTGCAATTACAAATCTAGTTTTAAACACTTCTTTAACGAAAGCAGTTATGGGAGTTGCTCAAAAAAGAAGTGTCCCAAAATTAGCACCAAAGACTTTAAAAAAATGGTATGCTAATCGAAATAAAACTTCAAAGAATACAAAGACAACTGTGTATCTTTTTTGCGATGAATTCACAAATTATTACGATGTAGAAATTGGTAAAGATGCTTTTATTCTTTTAGAGAAATTAGGTTATGATTTAAAAATTGTGAATCATGAAGAATCTGGTAGAAGTTTTATTTCTAAAGGATTTTTAAATGAAGCAAAAGCTGTTTGTAATCTAAATATCGAAATTTTTAAAGACATAATAAGTGAAGAGTCTCCTTTAATTGGTGTTGAACCTTCAGCCATTTTAACCTTTAGAGATGAATATTTACGTTTAGCAGATAACAAAAATGCTGCTGAACAAATAGCAAAAAACACCTTTACTTTCGAAGAGTTTTTAGCCAACGAAATTGAAGAAGGTGCTATAGATCATCAACTATTTACTAAGGAAGAAAAGGAATTAAAAATTCACGGACATTGTCATCAAAAAGCTTTATCAGGTACAAGTTCTAGCTTTCAAATAATGAATTTACCTAAAAACTATAAAGTTACTATTATGAATACAGGCTGTTGTGGAATGGCTGGCTCATTTGGTTACGAAAAAGAACATTATGATGTTTCTATGCAAGTTGGTGAAGACACTTTATTTCCAAAAGTTAGAAACTGCAGCCCAAATACAGAAATTGTAGCTGCTGGAACTAGTTGCAGGCATCAAATTTTTGATGGTACAGAAAGAATAGCAAAACACCCAATAACCATTTTAAAAGAAGCTTTACTGTAATAAAAGACGATACTATTTTTGTTTTTGTATTTTTAGAGTCTAACATCGAAAACTTTGATACAGAAAAACAAAATTGCATCTATGTTCTCCTTAATAATTGCAGGAGAAGCTATTTTTTTATTACCCTTTATTTTAATGCGAGTTTTTAAGCTTTGTATGGTATTACTGCTGTATTTTCTTATTTTTTTGGTGGATTTATAGCCGATAAATACGAGCCTAGAAAACTATTAACCTTTTCACTAATTCTTACTGCCTTAGGTGGTTTTTGGATGACTTTAATTCCGACTATTAATGGCCTAAAAGCATTATACGCTTTTTGGGGCGTTTCTACTATTTTGCTTTTTTGGGCTTCTTTAATAAAAGCAACCAGACAATGGGGATATGAAAATAACCAAGGCATTTCTTATAGTTTATTAGATGGAGGAAGAGGCTTTTTTGCAGCTACAATTGCTTTGTCTGGGGCAGGAATTCTAACCTTCTTCTTTCCTGAAAAAGGTGTGGAGATTACATTTGAAAACAAGGTTGAAACCTTACAATATATTATTGGTTCAATCACTGCAATTGTATTTTTAATAGCATTGTTGGTATGGATTTTTATACCAAAAGGAAAATCAAAATTTGAAAACAGTAAAGAGTTTCAGTTTGATTTTAAGAAAGGGTTTAGTATTTTATTTTAAAGAATTTAAACTACCAATTATTGTTTCAATTTTAGCTAAAGTATCTGCCTCTTTCTTACGTTCTAGAGTAATTACCTTTTCTGGTGCATTAGCCACAAAACGTTCGTTAGACAATTTCTTTTGAATTCCTACTAGAAAACCTTGAGCTCTTTTTAACTCAGCTGATAGTTTTTCTATTTCAGCTTCAACATCAATATTAGCTGCAAAAATTGGTACAAAATATTCGTTAGATTTTACTCTAAAAGAGGCTCCATCTACCTTTTCTGAAACATAACTAATAGATGCTGTATTTGTCAGTTTCTGAATAATACCATCAAACTCTACTGAAGAATTAACGTTGTTTACTACAAACAATTCAACTGCATCTTTAAAAGCAATATTTTTATCTTTTCTAATAGTTCTAATACCAGAAATTACACCTGTTGCAAATTCAAACTCACTAATTATTGCTGAATCAAATTCCTTTTGAGCAGGATATTTGGCTACAATTAATGCTTCTTCTGATGTTCTTTCTGCTATAAATTGCCAAATTTCTTCTGTTAAGAATGGCATAAATGGATGCAAAATTTTCAAGTTATTTTCTAAAACTTCAATTACAGCATCAAACGTAATTTTGTCTATTGGATGTTGATAAGCTGGTTTTACGATTTCTAATAACCAAGAAGAAAAATCATCATTAATTAATTTATAAATGGCCATTAACGCATCAGACAACCTATATTTAGAAAAATGATCTTCTATTTCTACAATGGTTTTCTGAAATTTAGCCTCATACCAATCTAAACCTATTTTAGCTGTCTCTGATTGAGCTAAATTTGCATCAACTCCCCAACCTTTAATTAAACGAAAAGCATTCCAAATCTTATTTGCAAAACCTTTTCCTTGCTGACATAAATCTTCATCAAATAGTATATCATTTCCTGCTGGTGCACTTAATAATAACCCTACTCTTACTCCATCTGCACCAAATTCTTCAATTAATTTTAAAGCATCTGGTGAGTTCCCTAAAGATTTAGACATTTTACGTCTTTGTTTATCTCTAACTAAACCTGTTAAATAAACATTTTCAAAAGGTTTTTCATCTTTATATTCATAACCAGCAACAATCATTCTAGCCACCCAGAAAAATAAAATATCTGGACCAGTTACTAAATCGTTGGTTGGATAATAGTATTTAATTTCTTCGTTTTCTGGATTTCTAATTCCATCAAAAACAGACATTGGCCATAACCAAGAAGAAAACCAAGTATCTAAAGCATCTTCATCTTGCTTTAAATCAGTTGTTTTTAAATCTGATTTTCCTGTTTTTTCTTTGGCTAACACTAAAGCTTCTTTAATAGTCTCTGCTACTACAAAATCTTCTTTTCCATCTCCATAGAAAAAAGCCGGAATTTGCTGACCCCACCAAAGTTGACGAGAAATATTCCAATCACGAACATTTTCCATCCAATGACGATAGGTATTCTCGAACTTTTTTGGATATAAATTAATGTCTGTATCACCACCCAAAACTGCTTTTATTGCAGGCTTGGCTAATTCTTCCATCTTTAAAAACCATTGATCTGACAATCTTGGCTCTATAACAGCTTTGGTTCTTTCTGACGTACCTACTTTATTCGTATGCACTTCAGTTTTTATTAAAACACCATTTTCTTCCAACTCTTTGGCAATTTCCTTTCGAACTACAAAACGATCTTTACCTTTATAGTGCATTCCAAAAGAATTTAAAGAAGCATCATCATTAAAAATATCAATAACTTCAAGGTTGTGTTTATCACCTAAATTTTTATCATTTTCATCATGAGCAGGTGTTACTTTTAAACAACCTGTACCAAATTCTAAGTCTACGTATTCATCTTCTATAATAGGAATTACTCTGCCACACAAAGGCACAATTGCTTTTTTTCCTTTTAAATGTGTAAAACGTTCATCATTTGGATTGATACAAATTGCAGTATCTCCAAAAATGGTTTCTGGTCTTGTAGTTGCAATGGTTAAAGTATCTTCAGAACCTTCTATATTATACTCTAAATAATATAAGTTCCCCTGTCTTTCTTCATGAATTACTTCTTCATCAGATAAGGTAGTTTTTGCTTCAGGATCCCAATTCACCATTCTGTAACCTCTGTAGATAAGCCCTTTGTTATATAAATCAACAAATACTTTAATGACAGATTCAGACATTTCTGGGTCCATTGTAAAAGCAGTTCTTTCCCAATCACAAGAAGCACCTAACTTCTTTAACTGCTCTAAAATTATTCCTCCATATTCATCTTTCCAATTAAAGGCATGCTGCAAAAATTCTTCACGAGTTAAATCTGTTTTAGCAATACCTTGTTCTTTTAATTTAGCTACAACTTTTGCTTCTGTCGCAATAGATGCATGGTCTGTTCCTGGAACCCAGCAAGCGTTTTTACCTTGTAAACGTGCTCGCCTGATTAATACATCCTGTATGGTATTGTTTAACATATGCCCCATGTGTAATACCCCTGTTACGTTAGGAGGTGGAATTACAATGGTATAAGGTTCTTTTTCATCTGGTGTTGAATGAAAATAATTGTTTTTTATCCAATAAGCATACCACTTATCTTCTACCTTACTTGCATCATATTTAGATGGAATTGCCATACTTTGGGATTTTTTTTTATATATAGTTCGCAAAAATACAATTCCTTTTTTTGTAGAGAAAATTAGCCATTGATTTTTTAAAATAAAATATAAACCCTAATTTTGCCTTATTAAATTTACTATTATGAAAGTATTTGGAACATTTTTAATGATTTTATGTATCTCTTTTTCTTTAAATGCTCAAGAGTTTAAATTTCAAAAAGAAACCATTGATTACGGAAAAGTACAAAAAGGAAGTAATGGCGAAAAAACGTTTGTGTTTACTAATATTGGAGAAACACCCTTGATTATAAAAAATGTGAAGTCTTCTTGTGGCTGTACAGTACCTAAAAAACCAGAGCAACCAATCATGCCCGGAGAAAAAGGAGAAATAAAAGTTTCTTATGATACCAACAGAGTTGGTGGTTTTTCGAAATCGATAACCATTTTTTCTAATGCAAAAACACCACGAAAAATAATTAGGATTAAAGGTATTGTAACTGAAGGTGTTGTTTTAGAGAAAGAAAAAAGCATGATCTCTAATTCAAATTAATTCCACTTCTTTTTCTTTATTTCGCAAGCAAGTAAATTCATAATTTACATTACACTCTTTCATTTTTTTTCTTGTATTAAAACAAAACATTTAACTACTTACAATTTGAAATATATTGTAAATAAAAATTTGTTTGATGTTAAATCTTACTCCTAAAGATTACGAAATTTTAAAGGACTTTTAAAATTAATTTCGCAAATTTGCATAGAATTTTAAGCAGTAAATTATTATGCCTTCAATATCTATAAAAGGACTACATATGCCAGAATCACCAATTAGAAAGTTGGTGCCGTTTGCAGAAAACGCAAAAAAAAGAGGAACTAAAGTTTACCATTTAAATATTGGTCAGCCAGATATTAAAACACCTCAAATAGCTTTAGATGCTGTAAAAAATAACACAATAGAAACGTTATCTTATGCACGCTCTGAGGGTTCTGAAGAATACAGAACTAAATTAACTAATTACTATGCTAATCATAATATAAATGTAACTACAGATAATATTATTGTAACTACAGGTGGTTCTGAAGCTTTACTATTCACAATCGGTAGTATAACAGATTCAGGAGATGAAATTATTATACCTGAACCTTTTTATGCTAATTACAACGGATTTTCAACGGCTTCTGGAGTAACTGTTGTGCCAGTTATTTCTAAAATTGAAGATAATTTTGCGCTACCAAAAATTGAAGATTTCGAAAAATTAATTACAAAAAACACAAAGGCTATTTTAATTTGTAATCCTGGAAATCCAACAGGATACATGTACTCTAAAGAAGAAATTCAGAAATTAAAAGAAATTGTTTTAAAACATGATCTATTTTTAATTGCTGATGAAGTATACAGAGAGTTTGCTTATGATGGTTTAAAACACACTTCGGTATTGTCTATTGATGGTCTGCAAGATAATGCCATTGTTATAGATTCTGTATCAAAAAGATATAGCATGTGTGGAGCAAGAATTGGTTGTATTGTTTCTAAAAACGAAGCATTCATAACAACAGCTATTAAATTTGCGCAAGCAAGATTAAGTCCGCCAACTTATGCATTAATAGCAAGTGAAGCTGCTTTAGATACACCCCAAAGTTATTTTGATGATGTGAAAGCAGAATATGTAGAAAGAAGAGATACTTTAGTTTCTGAACTTCAAAAAATAGAAGGTGTTAAAGTAGCAAACCCAAAAGGCGCATTTTATTGTGTGGCTGAATTACCTGTAAATGATACAGATGATTTTGCTAAATGGATGCTAGAAACCTTCAATTACAATAATGAAACTGTAATGGTTGCTCCTGCAAGTGGGTTTTATTCTACTGAAGGTGAAGGCAAAAACCAAATTAGAATGGCTTACGTTTTAAAGAAGGAAGATTTAATTAAATCTGTAGAGATTCTAAAGAATGCATTAGCAGCTTATAAAGCATAATTGGAGATTCAAGAAAACATATCACTTAAAACATACAATACTTTTGGTATAGATGTAAACGCAAAACGATTTATTCGTGTAGATTCTGTTTACCAATTACAACAACTTTTAAAAGTTGAAAAAGATGTTTTTTTAATTTCTGGAGGAAGTAATATGTTGCTTACAAAAGATATTGATAAGTTAGTTGTACATATTGATATTAAAGGAATTTCTATAGATAAAGAAGATGATAACTTTGTACATCTTACTGTAAATGCTGGAGAAAATTGGCATGAATTTGTTCTTTATTGCGTAGCTCATAATTATGGTGGTTTAGAAAATTTATCGTTAATTCCTGGTAATGTTGGTACATGCCCTATTCAGAACATAGGTGCTTATGGTGTAGAAGTGAAAGATACCATTACCAAATTAGAGGCAATTAACATAGAAACTAACAGGTTGCACACCTTTTCTAACGATGATTGTAATTTTGGGTATAGAAATTCAATCTTTAAAAACAACGTTAAAGGTGAGTTTGTAATTACTTCTGTTACTTTTAAATTGACGAAACAAAATCACAATTTGAACACTTCTTATGGAGCAATTGAAACTGAATTATCTTCTAAAAACATAACAGCACCAAGTTTAAAAGACATCTCTAATGCTGTTACAGCCATAAGAAAATCTAAACTTCCAGACCCTAAAGAGATAGGTAATAGTGGTAGTTTCTTTAAAAACCCTGTTATAACAGAATCAGCATTTATAAATTTACAAAAAGAGTATCCTAACATTCCTAGTTATACAATTTCTGAAAATGAAGTAAAATTACCTGCGGGTTGGCTTATAGAAACAGCAGGTTTTAAAGGCAAAAGTTTTGGAGATTATGGAGTACATGAAAAACAGGCACTTGTTCTTGTAAATTACAATAATGCATCAGGTAAAGATATTTATGCTCTTGCAGAAAAAATTCAAAAGCACATCTTAAATCAATTTAAAATTGACTTAGAGATTGAAGTAAATATAATTTAAATTATATTTTTTTACAATACCACCATATATATTATTTTTTGTCAAAAAATAAGCTAAAACGTAAAACTACAATACAAATCTATTTCACTTTTAATTCTATAATTTGTAACTTTGTTTTATGAAATTATTATTACTTACATTAGGACTTCTAGCTTTGGGAATAGCTGGTATAGCAATTAAAATCTGGGCTAAAAAAGATGGCGAATTTGCAGGTACATGTGCTAGTCAAAACCCAATGTTAAATAGAGAAGGTGAAGCATGTGGTTTCTGTGGAAAAAGTCCAGATCAATTTGATACTTGTGCTGAACCTGAACATAATTAAGCCTATCATAGAATGCTATTAACTGTACTTTTCTACACTTTTGTAGTTGTTACAGGTATTCAAATTAGTATATTTATTGCTAAATCATTTTCAAAAACAAATCGTTGAATAAAGAAGATCTAGTCCTAAAAGACAACATTTCAAAAGCAAAAAGAGGAAATCAAGCTGCATTTCGTTTTTTACTAAACTTATATTGGCAAGAGGTCTATCGTTTTTTATTAAAAAGAACACAAAATGAAAATGAAGCAGAAGACATAACTATACAAGCCTTTTCTAAAGCTTTTGATAAAATAGACACTTTCGATGAAAATTACACCTTTAAAACTTGGTTAATTACAATATCAAAAAATGTTCATATCGATTTAATTCGAAAGAAAAAAATATCGATAACAACAGAAACCACAAAGGATCAGAAAGAGAAAGTTTATTTAGTTGCTGACGAAAACCCTACACCAGAAGATAACATAATTAAAGAACAGAATTTAGCAAAACTTCAAAAAAACATAAGACAATTAAAACCTAAGTACCAACAAGTCATTAATTTAAGGTACTTTCAAGAATTAAGTTATAAAGAAATTGCACTACAAACTAATGAGCCTATAAATAACATTAAAGTAAAATTGTTACGAGCAAAAAAATTGTTATCAGAGATTATAAAAAAAGAAAAGTAGTGAAAAAAACGTTGCTACAATCTTTAGGTCCTGGTCTTTTATTTGCTGGTGCAGCCATTGGTGTATCGCATTTGGTACAATCTACAAGAGCTGGTGCAGAATTTGGTTTTGGACTGCTATGGGCCTTACTAATAGTACATTTGTTTAAATATCCTTTCTTTCAGTATGGACCAAGGTATGCTGCAGCTACAGGAGAAACATTACTTGAGGGATACAAAAAAATTGGTAAATGGGTATTACCCGTTTATTTTTTAATAAATTTTGCAACCATGTTTACTATACAGGCTGCAGTAACTATAGTAACCGCTGGTTTAGCTTCTCAACTTTTTGGAATCTCAGAAAATCTAGTTCTTTGGTCTTTTATCATTCTTTTAATTAGTATCATTTTTCTTGCCATTGGTCGTTATAAATTACTAGATAGTGTTATGAAATTTATCATTATAATTCTTGCAATAAGTACAGTTACTGCAGTAATTATTGCATTTAGTAATTCTTCTTATACTTTTGATGTAAGTCAGATAATACCCTCTGGATCTGTAGAAATAACATTTTTAATTGCTTTTTTAGGTTGGATGCCAGCACCATTAGACGTTTCCATTTGGCACTCAATATGGTCAGTCGAAAAAAGAAAACAAAGCAGAACAACTATACACCCAAAAGAAGCCGTTTTTGATTTTAATGTAGGCTATATAGGTACCTTAGTTCTAGGAGTTTGTTTTGTATTATTGGGTGCTTTAGTCATGTACAAGTCTTCAGCAACTTTTTCTAACAAAGGAGGAGAATTTGCAGCCCAGCTTATAGAACTTTATACAAAAAATCTAGGTGATTTTTCGTATGTTTTTATTGCAGCAGCAGCATTTACGACAATGTTTAGCACTACCATTACTACATTAGATGCATCTCCAAGAGCAATGAATAAAAGCATTGAATTAATAGTTGAAAGAAAAATTAAATTTGGATATCAATTTTGGATATTACTTTTATTCTTAGGTACTTTAGGCATCTTACAATTTTATATAGCTAATATGGGCGATTTGGTAAAAATAGCTACTATTCTTTCTTTTTTAACAGCACCATTTTATGCTATTTTAAATTTTATTTTAATTACAGGAAAACAAACTCCAAAACAACACCAACCTAAAATATTTACTAAAATTTTAAGCCTTATAGGTATTGTTTTTTTAATTGGATTTAGCATTTGGTTTTTAACGAATATTTAAATCTTTTCTTCGTAAATTTGAAATCTAATTTAGAAAGAAAATGGCGATAGAAACTGCAGTACTTCCAGAAAGACCAAAAAAACCAAAATGGTTACGTGTAAAATTACCTGTAGGTAAGAAGTACACAGAATTAAGAGGTTTAGTAGACAAGTATAAATTAAATACTATTTGTACAAGTGGTAGTTGCCCAAACATGGGAGAATGTTGGGGAGAAGGAACTGCTACCTTTATGATTTTAGGTAATATTTGTACACGTTCTTGTGGCTTTTGTGGAGTAAAAACAGGAAGACCAGATACAGTTGAATGGGATGAACCAGAAAAAGTAGCTAGGTCTATTAAATTAATGGGGATTAAGCATGCTGTAATTACTTCTGTAGATAGAGATGATTTAAAGGATGGTGGTTCTATAATTTGGGCAGAAACGGTAGATGCAATTCGTAGAGCAAACCCAAATACTACATTAGAAACTTTAATACCAGATTTTCAAGGAAACACAAAACAGATTGATAGAATTATAGAAGTTGCTCCAGAAGTTGTTTCTCATAATATGGAAACTGTTCGTAGGCTAACCAGAGAAGTTAGAATACAAGCTAAATATGATAGAAGTTTAGGTGTTTTAAAATACCTAAAAGAAAATGGTATGAGAACCAAAACAGGTTTAATGTTAGGTCTAGGAGAAAAAGAAGATGAAGTAATTCAAACTATGAAAGATCTCAGAGCTGTAAATTGTGATATTATTACTATTGGGCAATACTTGCAGCCTACAAAAAAGCACTTACCTGTAAAAGAGTTTATAACGCCAGAGCAATTTAAGAAATACGAAACTTTAGGTTTAGAAATGGGTTTTATGTATGTAGAAAGCGGTGCTCTCGTTCGCTCTTCTTATAAAGCACACAAACATGCTAAATAATAATAATAAAATAAAAAAATTTTCATTCAAATAAAGTTTGGCACAAAGTTTGTAAATAATTAAGTGAAAATAACGTAGTAAACTGTTTTCATTGTGTAAATTATTTGAATTAGTTTTAAAAAAAACCACCTTTAAAAAGGTGGTTTTTTATGCATTCTTAGCAAAAAACTGTTCAATTAATTTAAACAATCTGGTAACTTATTATAAATCCCCCAATTCGTAATAGTTATATGTATGTAAAAAAAAGACTTTATTTAGTTTTAATTTTTCATTGTCGATAAACGACACTTAAGTATCGACAAATGACATTTTAATTTCGATAAATGTTTAAAAAAGAAAAACGCCTAAACATTACATTTAGGCGAGTAAAAAAAGGTTTATTAAGAATCCCCCAATTCATAATAATTTTCCCATTACAAGAAACGATATCTTTACTAGTAGAAAATATATTATAGACGAATACCTTTGAAATATTAGATGAATGGTAAGAAATAAACGTTAAAAAAAATTTAAAGGCTCAATTAAATGAGAAACCAATACATTCTTTTTACTGTTACTTAAAATGTATCTTTGTGTTTTATTAGCGCTAAAGCAAGTGTTCCTTAGCTTTCTATAAAACCTTTTTCCTTCATCCAATCATCATTAAACATTTTACCCACATACCTACTTCCATGATCATGAAACAATACTACAACTACGTCATCTTTTGTGAAATGTTCTTTTAATTGCAATAGCCCTTTTATAGCAGCACCAGCAGAATTTCCTAAAAACATTCCTTCTTCTTTCGCTAATTTTTGAGTATAAATAGCAGCGTCTTTATCAGTTACTTTTGTAAATCCATCAATTACATCAAAATTTACATTTTTTGGTAAAATATCTTCGCCAATTCCTTCTGTAATGTAGGGGTAAATTTCGTTTTCATCAAAAATACCTGTTTCATGATATTTTTTAAACACAGATCCATAAGTATCTATACCCCAAACTTTAACAGTTGTACCAGCTTCTCTTGCTTTCATTTTTAGATAAGAACCTACTCCAGAAATAGTACCTCCTGTACCAACACCAACTACAAAATGTGTTACTTTACCTTTGGTTTGCTCCCAAATTTCTGGTCCTGTGCTCTGAAAATGTGCTTTACAGTTACTTGGATTATCATATTGATTTACATACCAAGAATTAGGTGTTTCTTCTCCAAACCTTTTTGAGACAGAATAGTATGATCTTGGATCTGATGGATCTACATTTGTAGGACAAACTACAACCTCTGCTCCTACAGCTCTTAAGATATCCATCTTTTCTTTAGATTGTTTGTCAGACATTACAAAGATACATTTGTAACCTTTAACAATAGCTGCCAAAGCTAAACCCATTCCTGTATTTCCAGAAGTACCTTCTATAATAGTTCCTCCAGGTTTTAATCTTCCATCTGCTTCAGCATCTAAAATCATCTGTAAGGCCATTCTATCTTTTACAGAATTTCCTGGGTTAAACGTTTCATATTTTGATAAAACTAAACAAGGTAATTCTTCAGTAAGTTTGTTCATCTTTACAAGTGGAGTATTCCCAATAGTTTCTAATATATTTTCTGCGTAATTCATCTTATTCATTTATAGAACAAAGGTAAATTATTTTTTATGCGTTCACGAAATGAGATATAAGAAATGTTGATAAATACATACTTTTTAAAAGTTTGCACTACTTAAAATATAATTTTAATAATAGAAACCTTAATTTACTTAGAAATTAATAATTAACAAGAAGAATTAACATATACCTATAATACATAAATATAAAGGCATACCAATTGTAATGTTAAATGGAAAGGTAATAGCTTAATACCTTCTGCTTGTGCATCATTTGTAAAGTAACCAAACACTAAACTACCAATAATAAGCACTACACTTCCATTAGTTAAAGAATGATGAATTACACTCTTTAATGAGCTCTTGTTCTTTTTCTTAGACCCAAAAATTGCAATAAGTATAACACCTACAATAATTGAAGGAGCCTCCATTAAAGCCAAAACTGCAAACATATGCCCACCAAAAGGAATGTTAGACATTTCTAAAAAAGAAATAGTAGTTAAAAAAGTTACAGCACTTACAGAACCATAAGCAGATGCAATTGCTCCTGAATTTTCCACACTTAATTTTATCCTTAAAATAAAGTAACAGTAAATAGGTACTAAAACTGCTAGTAAAATTCCGAACAACAATGCATTAATAATTTCTGAGGTAATTACACTATGAGCAAGCTCTTGCCCTCCTTTAAAACCAATGGCTAAAAGCAAGTAGAAAGAAATAAATTTTGATGAATTTTCTGGAATTCTTAAATCACTCTAAATATTAACAGCAATAAGGCCTAAGAAGAAAAATAATAGTGCAGGGTTTGTTAAATTATCTACTAAATAATGTAAATCCATAGGTTAAAATTTGGCATAAAAAAAGTAGGAAAGCCTTTTACAAGTCAGTTCTCCTACTATAATATGTTGGTGTAGTTAATCTTACTCTTCTAGTGTAATGTTTATTGTACTAGAAATTTTAATATTCTGACCTTTACTTTCTAAAGCTCTTAAAAAAGCTTTACCTATTTTTTTATCAGTCATTAATTCTGTAATTCTAGAGTTATCATACAAACATTCATCATTAATATTTCCTTCAGTTTTAGATAATCTCTGAATTTTATGAAAATTAATTTTTACGTTTAATACATCATTAATAATGTTAAGAGCTTCTCCTTTAGTAAAAGTTCCTTCAATTAATTGAATACTTTTTTGTTTTGTTTCTGTTGATGTTACTGCAGATTCGTTCATGGTTACTTATTTATTTTTCGATTTTATTTGAATTAGATGTTTTAATAAAAAGAATCATTAAGATAATTGATTCACAAATGAGCAATTATTTATGTCTCAACCAGCTATTTCAATATAACTCAAAAACTTTCAAGATCAATTTAAATTACCCTTATTTGAAATTGTAGGAAGAAAATTATATATCACAGAATTTGGTAATGAAATCGCAAAAGCTGCCACAAAAATTTTAGATGAAGTGCAAGCTATTAACTATAAGTCTAACTTGTTTGAAGGAAAACTAGCCGGTAAATTAAACTTATCCATTGTTTCTACAGCAAAATATGCTATGCCCTATTTTTAAACAGATTTTATTAAAAAAAATGATAGTGTAGATGTAACTATGGATGTTACAAACAAAATGTCTGTTATTAGAGCCTTAGAAAATAATGAGTGAGATTTTGCTATGGTTTCTACCATCCCAAAAAAATTAAAGATTGAAAGGATTGAATTAATGAGCAATCAAATGTTTTTTGTGGCTGGTAAGGATTATAAAGTTGAAGGCAAAGAAGTAAATATCAAAAATTTAAATAAATCAATCTTTTTGTTCAGAGAAAATGGAGTTAACCTCTAATGAAGCAGTAAAACAAGCAGTTATAGCTGGATTAGGAATTTCAATTATGCCTATAATAGGAATACAAAAAGCACTAAAAAATGGTGAGTTACAAATTTTGAATATTAAAGGGTTACCTTTAGAAACTAACTGGAATCTAATTTGGTTAAAATCTAAAAACTTGTCTAATGTTGCAAAAGCTTTTAGAGATTATATTGCTCATCATAAAGGCGAAATAATAAAAAAACAATTTCAAATCGATTAATTAAGCAAATTTTATAGATAAAGAAGGCTTGATTTTAGTAATAATATAAGAAGGGATTATTAACATTAAGAAGCATAATAATAAAGTACCTAAATTAAGCAAAAAGATAGACCAAAAAGAAATATAAACAGGAAGTGTTGTTACATAATATGTTTCTGGATCAAGTGTGATAACCTGAAAATAATACTGTATTAATAAAATCCCAAAACCAATAAGGTTACCCCAAAACAAACCCTTTAAAATTAAATAGAACGCATTGTATAAGAATATTTTTCGAATACTTGTGTTTTGACTTCCTAACGCCTTTAAAATTCCAATCATCTGTACCTTTTCTAGTATTAATACCAAAAGGGCAGTAATCATATTTATACCAGCAATAAAAATCATAATTGCAATAATAAACCACACATTGTTATCAAACAGTGCAATCCAATCAAATACATTAGGGTAACTCTGCTTAATTGTTTTACTATTTAAGATACTACCTATTTCTGCATTAATCTCCTTCCCTTTTATTTCGATATCGTCAAAATTATTTAAAACTACTTCAAAACCGCCTACCTGGTTTTGAGTCCATTTGTTTAATTTTTGTACCTCTCTAATGTCACCAATCATCATGTTTTTGTCAAACTGAGCAAAACCTGAATTATAAATCCCTTTAATTATGTACTTTCTATTAGAAGGTAATTTACTTGTTGCTGTCTTTACAAAAGTAGCTGTAATAGTATCATTTAACTTTAAGTTTAAACGATTGGCGATTGTTTTTGAGAGCAAAACACCTTTTGTTCTTGATTGTTTAAAATTTGGAAAAACTCCTTCTATTAGGTATTCTTTAAAAAATGACCAATCATAATCTGTAGAAACCCCTTTAAAAACAATACCTTCAAAATCTGTATTAGTTCTAAGAATACCCACTTTACTTGCAAATATTTGAACATTTTTTATCCCTTTAATAGTATTAAATTTCGGATAAAAAGGCTGTTCTTTTAAAATTGGTGTTGTGGAAACATCAGACTGATTGGTATCATAATTTACAATTTGAACATGACCTTTAAAACCAGCCATTTTATCTCTAATTTTATATTGTAAACCAGAACCAGTAGCCACAGCAATAAGCATAATTATAATACCCAAGGCAATTGCAGTAATTGCAATTTTTATTATTGGAGATGATATGCTATTTTTATACTTTTTGCCAGCAATAATACGTTTTGCAATAAATAACTCGTAATTCAAACTAATGATTCTTTTTAATCTTCGTAAAAGTACCTATTTATTTTTGTTTTTACTGATGAATTTCCAGCTCATTTCTTGTGCTCAAAAATTACAAAATAATAAAATTGCCATTAAAAAATCAGATGAAAAAATTCAAGAAATCATAACTGCTGCCAATAGAATTGATTTATATTTTAGTTTATTGCAGAATAAAAATATAGCTATTGTTGCTAATCAAACATCAGTTATTCAAAAGCTTCAAAGAGCTGAAGCAGCTTCAAATGTAATGGGTTCTAAAAAAGTAACTCAACACTTAGTAGATTTCCTTAACAATAAAAAAAACATAAATATCCAAAAGGTTTTTGCTCCTGAACATGGCTTCAGAGGTAAAGCAGACGCTGCAGAATTAGTTAAAGATGGTAAAGATTCTAAAACAGGCTTACCCATAATTTCTTTATATGGCAAAAACAAAAAACCCACTGCAGAACAACTTAAAAACATAGATATTGTTGTTTTCGATATTCAAGATGTGGGTGTACGTTTTTATACATATATATCAACATTACATTACGTAATGGAAGCTTGTGCAGAATTAAATATTCCTTTACTTATTTTAGACAGACCAAATCCTAACGCACATTATATTGATGGGCCAATTTTAGAAAAAGAACATGCAAGTTTTGTAGGTAAACATCCTGTGCCTGTTGTTTATGGGATGACTATAGGTGAATATGGACAAATGATAAATGGAGAAAAATGGTTAAAAAACGGAATTCAATGTGATTTAGAAGTGATTCCACTAAAAAATTACAATCATAATTCCAATTATAGTTTAACAATTAGACCATCACCAAACTTACCAAATGACAAGTCTATAAACCTCTATCCTAGTTTAGGTTTTTTCGAAGGGACAACTATAAACGCTGGTAGAGGAACTAAGTTTCAATTCCAAAGATATGGGGCTCCTTATTTTCCAAAAACAGATTTTAACTATACTCCTCAAGCAAATTTTGGAGCAAAGTATCCTAAACATAAAAACAAAACTTGTTATGGAGTAGATGTATCTGATACAGAAAAATTATCAGCAATAAATTTAGAATGGTTAATAGATGCTTATCAAAAAACACCAAAAAACGAGATTTTTTTTGGTAGTACTTTTACCATTCATGCAGGTAATACAAAATTACAACGCCAAATAGAAAAAGGTTTATCAGCAAAAGAAATTCGCGGAATTTGGCAGAAAGATTTAGAGGAATTCAAAAAAATTAGAAGTAAATACTTAATCTACAAGTAATTTATTTTCTCTTTTTCTTCACATTATACTCATATGGTAAAGCCTTTTTCAAGTTTTCTACTATTGCATAAGTTGCAGGACAAACAAATATATTTGCAATAGTTAAATCGGTAATCTGTATAAATTTCTTTCGGTTCGTATGAGGGTACTCTGAACATGCTTTTGGACGAACATCGTAAATAAAACATGTATTATCGGATTCGTCTAAAAAAACACAAGGAGACGATTTTAGCACCATAAAATCATCTGTATCTCTCTCAAGGTATTGATTTGTAAAAACGGCAACCTTCATTTTTAAATGCTTTGCGATCCTTTCTATATCCTTTACTGTGAATATAGGACTAGTTGTTTTACAACAATTACCACAGGCCAAACAATCAGTTTTTTTAAACTCCTTATCATGCAATTCTTGCATCACATAATCTAAATTCTTAGGAGTACGCTTTCTTAAGTTTGCAAAATACTTTTTGTTTTCTTTATGTGCTTCTTTAGCTAAACTTGGTAATTGTTCTACTTGTTTTTGCATCCGATAAAATTACAATAATTCCCTTTAAAAATATGCTTATTTTGTGTATTTTCGCATCTTAATTTTTTAAGGGGTTTATGAATATTCAGCACATAATAGAAAACAGCGTAAAAAAAGGTTTTTCAACCTTATATTATACAGAAATTCCTTCAGTAGAATTCCAAGCAACTCGCAAAGAATTCGAAGGCGATATTACTGTTGTTGTTTTTCCAATGTTACGTTTTAAGAAAGGTAACCCTCTTCAAATAGGAGAAGATTTAGGAAAATACCTAGTAGAGAATGTTACAGAAATCAACAATTATAATGTAGTAAAAGGCTTCTTGAACCTAGTAGTTGCAGATGCTTTTTATTTAGATTTTTTCAATTCTATCTATAATGAAGCAAATTTTGGAACTGTTGCTCAAAAAGATGATGAAAAAGCAATTATGGTAGAGTATTCGTCTCCTAACACAAACAAACCTTTACACTTAGGTCATGTTCGTAATAATTTATTAGGATTTTCAGTTTCTGAAATTATAAAAGCGGCTGGTAAAAAAGTGTATAAAACTCAAATTATAAACGATAGAGGAATTCATATCTGTAAGTCTATGCTGGCTTGGCAAAAATTTGGAGAAGGTGAAACACCTGAATCTACAGGTTTAAAAGGTGATAAGCTAGTTGGGAATTATTATGTAAAATTTGACCAAGAATACAAAAAAGAAATTGCACAACTAATAGCTGAAGGTAAAACTGAAGAGGAGGCTAAAAAAGAAGCTCCTTTATTAGTAGAAGCTCAAGAAATGCTTAGAAAATGGGAAGCAGGAAATAAAGTTATAGTTTCACTTTGGAAAGAGATGAATGGTTGGGTTTATGATGGTTTTGATACTACTTATAAAAATATGGGTGTAGATTTTGATACACTTTATTACGAAAGTGATACTTATTTATTAGGTAAAGATGTTGTTGCGCAAGGCATAGAAAAAAGAGTATTTTTCAAGAAAGAAGATGGTTCTGTTTGGTGTGATTTAACTGATGAAGGTTTGGATGAAAAAATTGTTTTACGTTCAGATGGCACAGCAGTTTATATGACACAAGATATTGGTACTGCTATACAACGTGTAAAAGATTTTGAAGATGTTGGTGGTATGGTTTATACTGTTGGTAATGAGCAAGATTATCATTTTCAGGTGTTATTTTTGATATTAAAAAAACTAGGTTTTGATTGGGCAAAACAATTGCACCATTTAAGTTATGGAATGGTAGATTTACCTTCTGGTAAAATGAAATCTAGAGAGGGTACTGTAGTTGATGCAGACGATTTAATGTTAGAAATGACTGCTACTGCAAAAGAAATTTCTGAAGAACTTGGAAAACTAGATGGGTATTCTGAAAATGAAAAAAATGAATTGTACAAAACAATTGGTTTAGGAGCGTTAAAGTATTTTGTTCTAAAGGTAGACCCGAAAAAAAGAATCTTGTTTGACCCAAAATCTTCAGTAGATTTTCAAGGAAATACTGGACCTTTTATACAGTACACTTATGCTAGAATTCAATCTATCATAAGAAAATCTACATTTGATTATTCTAATTCAGTAACTATAGATTTACACGAAAAGGAAAAGGAATTGCTTAAACAATTGGCATTGTTCCCAGAAACTATTCAGCAAGCAGCAGCAAATTACTCACCTGCTGTAGTTGCAAATTACACATACGATTTAGTTAAGGAATTCAATTCATTTTATCAAAATGTATCTATTTTAGGAGAAGAAAATCAAGACAAGAAAATATTTAGAGTTCAATTATCTAAAAAAGTAGCAGATACTATTAAAATTGCATTTTCATTATTAGGAATTCAAGTTCCTGAAAGAATGTAACAATAAAAAGTAAAACTTTTAAATTCAACAATCATTGTTTAATTTTGTCACGTTATAAAGACCAAATAAGAAAAAATATAAAATGAAATACGACATCATCATTATTGGAAGTGGACCTGGAGGATATGTAACAGGAATTAGAGCATCTCAACTAGGTTTTAAAGTAGCAATAGTAGAAAAAGAATCTTTAGGAGGTATTTGTTTAAACTGGGGTTGTATTCCTACAAAAGCACTATTAAAATCTGCTCAAGTTTACGACTACCTTAAGCACGTAGATGAATATGGTTTAAAAGCTGAAGTTATAGATAAAGATTTTAATGCCGTAATAAAAAGAAGTAGAGGGGTTGCAGACGGTATGAGTAAAGGTGTGCAATTCTTAATGAAAAAAAATAAAATTGATATAATAAACGGTTTTGGTAAAATAAAAACTGGAAAAAAAGTAGCTGTTACTGCAGAAGATGGTAGTGTTACAGAATACTCTGCAGATAACATAATTATTGCAACTGGAGCACGTTCTAGAGAATTACCTAACCTTCCACAAGATGGGGGAAAAGTAATTGGGTATAGAAAGGCAATGACATTGCCTAAACAACCAAAATCAATGATTGTAGTTGGTTCTGGTGCAATTGGTGTAGAGTTCGCTCATTTTTACAATACTATGGGCACAGAAGTTACAATTGTAGAGTACATGCCAAACCTTGTGCCAGTCGAGGATATTGATATTTCTAAACAATTTGAACGCTCTATTAAAAAATCTGGTATAAAAGTAATGACTAATTCTTCAGTTGAATCTGTAGATACTAGTGGTAAAGGAGTAGTTGCAACTGTAAAGACTAAAAAGGGTGAAGAAAAACTTGAAGCTGATGTTTTATTATCTGCAGTTGGAATAAAATCGAATATAGAAAATATAGGATTAGAAGATGTAGGTATTATCGTAGATAGAGATAAAATTTTAGTGAACGATTACTACCAAACAAATATTCCAGGTTATTATGCTATTGGAGATGTTGTTCCTGGACAAGCTCTAGCACATGTTGCCTCTGCAGAAGGTATTACTTGTGTAGAAAAATTAGCGGGTTTACATGTAGAACCAATTGATTATGGAAATGTTCCTGGATGTACTTATGCTACTCCAGAAATTGCATCTGTTGGATTAACAGAAGCAAAAGCAAAAGAAGCTGGGTACGATTTAAAGGTTGGTAAATTTCCTTTTTCTGCCTCAGGAAAAGCAAAAGCTGCAGGAACTCCTGATGGTTTTGTAAAAGTAATTTTTGACGCAAAGTATGGAGAATGGCTTGGTTGCCATATGATTGGAGCTGGTGTAACAGACATGATTGCAGAAGCTGTACTAGGAAGAAAACTAGAAACAACAGGGCATGAAGTACTAAAAACAATACACCCCCACCCTACTATGAGTGAAGCAGTTATGGAAGCAGTTGCTGATGCCTATGATGAAGTTATTCATCTATAGATTTTGACAGTTCAAAAAAAAAATAATCTTAAAAGAATTATCACAGTATTTTTGAAGAAATATATTTAGATAGAAGAAAAGCTAAAATGGGAAGTGAAGTCGATGGAGATTTAACACAACAAGGCTATTACATAGACAATGAAAAGACAGTTAGATAATATTTAATATTTTTTTTGATTACAAATATCCCAAAATTTAGAAGTATTCTTTTTAAAGCACTACTTAAACTTGTTATTGCAGGATGTTTTATTGGTCTTTTTAAAAAGCATGATTTGGCTATTGCTGTTCTTTTAATGGTTAAAATATGCTACAATTGTTACAAAGAAATACTAGCACCTAAAAAAAATAAAAACTGGCTTCTACTTATAGGAATGTTTTTAACTGGCTTTGGCGGAATTGTTGGAGAAACCTGGGGTGTTACCAATGGATATTGGGAATATCATGAAGTAACAAAATCAATACCTTTATGGGTCCCTTTTGCTTGGATGTTAGTTTTTCACTTCTTGTACAAACTAGAGAGTAATTTAATTACACTTTTAGAAGAACAAACGCAAAAAAAAAAAATTCTACTCGCTATAATTTTAGCACTTGTTTTACCTGCCTTTAGTGAAGTTATTACAATTCAATTAGGAGTTTGGACCTACTATTGGCCTTATCAAATTTTTGGAGTGCCTTTATATGCATTTCTGTGTTTACTTTTTGTGCATATGTTGGTCTATATCATTTTACACTTTATATGTAAGAGGTATAAAATAAACGATATTGTCTATCACTAAAATCTCCAACAAGCTATTCTTGTCACTTTATTTCCTTGTTGCATAGGAATTACCTTAAATTCTTTAACACCTAGTTTTTTAGAAGAAGATTGTAAACTTTCTATATTATCTTTCTTAGAAACTAAGCTTGTAAACCATTTACTTTTTTTAGGCTGAAGAGAACTTTCATATAAATAGGTGTGCAAAAATGCCTTTTCACCTCCTACATACCAAAGTTCATTGTTATTACCAGAAAAATTTCGAACAGCATTATTCCCTAAATTTCTACTTTTCCTTTTATTCGCACCTTGCGCTTCTTCTGCAGATTTATAAAAAGGAGGATTACACATTGTAGCAGAAAAGGAATCAACATCTTCCAAAATATCTTTTAAAATATGTGCTTCATTAAACTGCTGACGCAATTCTATTTGGTCTGTAAAGTTATTGTCATCTATAATTTCTTGAGCAGTATCTAATGAATCTAAATCAATATCTGTTGCTACAAACTTCCAATTATATTCTGCAACTCCTAAAAGCGGATAAATACAAGTTGCACCTGTACCAATATCTAAAATTTTAATCTCTTTTTCATCTAACAATAAATCCTTTAAATGATGAATATAATCTAATCTTCCAGGTATTGGAGGACACAAATTTTCATCTGGAAAATCCCAAACAGAAATAGTATCATAAGAGAATAGTAAAGCTTTATTTAATTCTTTTACAGCAATTGGATTCGAAAAATCGATAGTAACAGAATCGTATGTATTGGTGATTACAAATTCTTTTAAATTAGGATTTTGTTTCACTAACAAATTTAAATCATACCCTTGATTAAATCTGTTTTTTGGATGAAGGCCTTTGTTTTTCATTAAATTTCTAAGATTGTAAATTCTAATTGTAAAGGCTTTAACTCCTCTTTTAATATTGCTAAAAATGATGCTCCGTATTCTAAATAATAGTTAGAAAAATTACGTTGACGTTCTTCTAAAGATTCATTAGGTAAAATTTCATTTTGTAAGAGAGTAATTCTGTCTACCAAGTCTTTTTGTCGTCTTTTTTCTGCTTTTAGCAATCGTTTTTCAAGGTTTTCTAAACCTTTTATTTGCTTTCTTTCTTGTGCATTAACCGCATTTAAAAAAGTAACATCTGTTTTTTGAGCAACCTCTTTTAAATCTTTAAACTGCGATTTTAAAAATTCAATTTTTGCTGAAAAATCAGTTTCTATAGATGTATTTGTAATCACTTTCTGAGAAATTAAATCAAACTGATTTAAAAATAATTTCTTTTTAGAAATAGTAAGTTTATCTAATTTTCTAGATTGTTTGTTAGTTATAACTTGCACTGAGTTTCTTAGTAATAAAATCGGAAAAGGAACTTGTACCTTATTAAAATATGCTTTTAGTTCTAACCAGTAAGCTAATTCTCCTCCTCCACCAATATAACAGAGATTAGGTAAAATCACTTCTTGATATAAAGGTCTCATTATTACATTAGGAGAAAATGCTAAAGGATTATTAGTGACCTCTGCCAATATTTCGTCTTTCGTAAACGTAATTTCTGTGTTGTTTACTTTATAAGTATCATTTTCAAAAATGATTCTTTCTCTAAAATCATCGCCCAAATAAAATAAGTTGATTTCTCTTGGGTTAACTTGTATTTTATAATTTTTCTCTAATTCTTCTATAGATTTTGTAACTGCAGTGAAAGAAGTTTCTTCTTGCAACTCCTGTTTTATAAATGGCGTAAATAGATTTTTTAAAGCTACATCATCACTATCAACAATAATTAAACCATACGTTTTAAAAATTTCATTGACTATAAAACGTGTAGCATCTGCTAAATTTTGGTGTTCTAAATATCCTTTAGAAAAAAGATTTTTTAAATATTCCGCATTTTTTGAATTCCCTAAATGATTTGAAAATACCTGAAACACTTCTTCTAAACCTTCAGTAGAGAATCGACCTACAGCTCCTCCATCATTTCTATTCCAAGTTACTTTTTTACCATCAAAATTAAAATAGTTAATCTCTTCAAAATCATGATCTTCTGTAGCCATCCAATAAATGGGTACAAAGTTTTTGTCTGGAAATTTATCAGACAATTCTTCACATAAGTTTATGGTAGAAAATATTTTATATAAAAAATATAATGGGCCTGTAAAAAGATTTAATTGATGCCCAGTTGTAATGGTGAATGTTTCTTTCTTTCTAAGTAACTCAATATTTTCTTTTGTAGCTTCAGAGATACTAAACTCATCATATTGTTGCGTTAGAGCATTCGCTAAAATTGTTCTATTTTCTGAAGAAAATGATTTTTCCTTTTCTATAATCTGATTCTGAAATCCTTCTAAATTTGGAAAATTATTATAATAAGGTTTTAAGTTTTTATTTTGCTCCAAATAATGATGCATTATTTCTGAAAAAAAGCCTGTTTCTTGAAAAGGGATGTGTGTTACTTTCATAATTAATAACTCCTTTTTTTGCAACACTCAGAATCTGACATAGAAATCGTATAGTTTGGTTAAATTTTCGATAAAAATACAACTATTTTAAGTGATTTTAAAAAATGTAAAACGCTCTAACATATTTTTAACTCCTTCCTTAAATGCTTACTGTAATTAGTAAATTATATTGCTTACTTTTGGTGAAATTCAAATTTAAATTCATGAAAATTAAGGCTTTTATTCTTTTATTTTTTGTTTCATCTATTGCTGTTTTTTCGCAAACAGTTAAATCTCCTGCAGAATTTTTAGGTTATGAAATTGGCTCTAGATTTACAAGACATCATCAAGTAGTAGATTACTTTAAGTATGTAAGCAACTCATTACCAAATGTTAAATTGGAAAAATATGGTGAAACTAATGAACATAGAGAATTGTATGTAACCTATATATCTTCTCAAGAAAATATAGACGATATAGAAAACATCAGAAAAGAAAACCTTTCGCAAACAATATCTAGTAATACAAGTACTAATGACAAAGCCATTGTTTGGTTAAGCTATAATGTACATGGAAATGAAGCTTCTAGTACTGAAGCAGCTATGCTTACGCTTTATGATTTAGTTACCAATAAGAAAGAGTGGTTAAAAAATACCTTTGTAATTATAGATCCATGTATAAATCCTGATGGTAGAGATAGATATGTAAATTGGTACAATCAAGTAAAAAGTACTCCTTTTGATATTGCTCAAGATGCAAAAGAACATCATGAACCTTGGCCTGGAGGAAGACCAAACCATTATCTATTTGATTTAAATAGAGATTGGGCTTGGGCAACACAAGTAGAAAGTCAGCAAAGAATTGAAATATACAATAAATGGATGCCTCATATTCATGTAGATTTCCATGAACAAGGTATTAATAATCCATACTACTTTGCACCTGCAGCAGAACCATTTCACGAAATTATTACAGATTGGCAACGTGATTTTCAAACACAGATTGGAAAAAATCATGCTAAATATTTTGACAAAGAAGGTTGGTTATATTTTACCAAAGAAAGCTTTGATTTGCTATACCCAAGTTATGGAGATACCTACCCTACTTTTATGGGTGCTATTGGTATGACTTATGAACAAGCAGGTCATGGAAGAGCTGGTTTAGGTATTAATACTGATGAAGGAGAAGTATTAACGCTAAAAGACAGAGCTTCACATCATAAAACAACAGGATTATCTACAGTCGAAATTGCTTCTAAAAATGCTGAAAAATTAAATTCAGAATTCAAAAAGTATTTTAATAATGATAATATTACCTACAAGAGTTTTGTAATTAAAAACGAAAATCAAGATAAGATAGATCGTTTAAAATTATTACTTGACAAACATGAAATAGCCTATGAAAATGCCAATAATGTTTCTGTAAAAGGTTATAATTATGCAACTCAGAATGAAACTAAATTTAGTGCATCAAATAAAGATTTGGTAATTCATACAGATCAACCAAAAGGAAAAATGGTAAATGTTTTGTTTGAGCCATCAGCTAAATTGGAAGATTCATTAACCTACGATATTACAGCTTGGTCTTTACCTTATGCACATGGCTTTAATGCAATAGCCTCTAAAACTAAAATTGATTCTTCTAAAAGTAACTCTGTAAATACAGTTGTAAATACTATAAATAAGAATGCATATGCCTATATTTCTAAATGGAATAGTATAAAAGACGCGACATTTCTTGCTGATATCTTAAAAAATAATATTGTTCCTAGATTTGCTACAAAACCTTTTAATGCGAATGAAATTGCTTATGAAAGAGGAACCTTAATTATTTTAAGAAATGACAATAGAAATGAAAATTTCGATGCAAAACTCTTAGACATTGCAAATCAAAATAAAAGACAATTAAATTCAGTTACTACAGGTTTTTCTGATGCAGGAGTAGATTTCGGATCTTCTGCAGTACAACCCATCAATAAGCAAAAAGTAGCCTTACTTTCTGGTGAAGGCACATCTTCTTTAAGCTTTGGTGAAATATGGCACTTTTTCGAAACTGAATTAGAATATCCTTTAACCATTTTAAATTCAGACTATTTTAGCAAAACAGATTTCTCTAAATATGATGTAATAATTTTACCTAATGGATACTATAGCAGTATTTTAAATACAAATACTTTAGAAAAATTAACCGCTTTTGCAAGATCTGGAGGTACAGTAATTGCAATAGGTTCTGCTTTAAATAGTTTTGCTGATAAAAAAGGCTTTAGTTTAAGTAGAAAAAAGCTTGAGGATAAAAAAGAAAATAACTTAATGCCTTATGCAGGTCAAGAAAGAAATAATGTAGCTAATCTTATTACTGGAGCTATTTTTAAAAGTACAATAGACACTACACATCCTTTAGGTTTTGGATATAGCAATGCATACTTTTCTTTAAAATTAAGTGGCAGCGCTTATAATTATTTAAATGGAGGTATTAATGTAGGTTATTTTGGTAAAAGTGCTACTAATGTATCTGGGTTTGCAGGTAAAACAGCTTTACAAACCGTACCTGAATCTCTGTTATTTGGTGTTGATGAAAAAGGAAGAGGAAGCTTTGTTTATATGGTAGACAATCCTTTATTTAGATCCTTTTGGGAAAATGGAAAACTATTTATAGCAAATGCCATTTTCTTATTAAATTCTGATAAATTAAAGTAATTTTAATAAGTTTAATAAAAAAACCGCTCTATAATGAGCGGTTTTTTTTATATCGTTAAACAGAAACAACTTACCATGCATAACCAATTGATACTCCAATGGCTGCTGATGTAGTATTTAACCCTGAAAGAGTGTCTCCTCCTGTAACAAAACCAAGTCCTGCAAAAACATCAACTAAAAAACCGCTATCCCACACCCATTGATGTCCAGCTTCTCCACCAATACTAAAAACACTAGCAGAGGTATTAAAATCGTCTTCTAACGAAAAATACCCAACACTTGGGCCAGCATGCCATCCTTTGAGGGCTTCTTTAGTAGAAAAATAAAATCTGTATTCTGCTCCAACCCCGAAACCTTTAATCCCAGGTACCCCGTAATAAATACCTGAAATAGTAGCTGTTTGACTATCGCTTGTCGTAAATTCATAACCCGCATTTGCAACTCCAAAGGCTAAACCTAATGGGTTTACCTTAATAGCATTCGTTTGTGCAGAAGTAGAATTGAATACTAAAAAGCATAAAAAAATAAAAAAAACTTTTTTTTAACACATTTTTATTGATATTTACATTTTTATGATTTCACTGGAACTCCATATAAATCATAATCTCCAGCTTCATAAATTTCAACATCTATAAAATCACCAATTTTAATATAATGTTCTCTAGCATCTACTAAAACATCATTATCTACATCAGGGGAATCAGATTCTGTTCTTCCATAAAAATACTCACCATCTTTTCTATCAAATAAACATTTAAAGGTTTTTCCAACTTTCTGCTGATTCAGTTCCCATGAAATTTGAGACTGAACATCCATAATTTCGTTTACCCTTTTAAACTTAACTTCTGCTGGCACATCATCCTCTAAAACATAAGCTCCCGTGTTTTCTTCATGCGAATACTCAAAAGCACCTAATCTTTCAAAACGCATTTCTTCTACCCAATCTTTTAATTCTTGAAACATTTCTTCTGTTTCACCTGGATAACCTACAATAAGCGTTGTTCTTATTGCCATTTCTGGCACAGCCTCTCTAAACTTGTGAATTAAAGCTGTTGTTTTTTCATGAGTTGTTCCTCTTTTCATAGACTTTAACAACTCTGTATTTATATGTTGTAAAGGAATATCTAAATAGTTACAAACCTTAGGTTCACGTTTCATAACTTCTAAAACATCCATAGGAAAACCTGTAGGAAACGCATAATGCATTCTAATCCATTCAATTCCTTCTACTTTTACAAGCGCTTCTAATAGTTCTGCTAACGCACGTTTTTTGTAGATATCTAACCCATAATAAGTTAAATCTTGTGCAATTAACATAATTTCTTTAATCCCTTTCTCAGCTAATTTAGTGGCTTCTGTAACCAAATCTTCTATTGGTGTAGAAACATGTTTACCACGCATTAAAGGAATTGCACAAAAAGAACAAGGTCTATCACAACCCTCAGCAATTTTTAAATATGCATAATGTTTAGGTGTAGTTGTTAAACGTTCACCAATTAATTCATGTTTGTAATCTGCCTCTAAAACTTTTAATAAGTTAGGCAAATCATGAGTACCAAAATATTTGTCAACATTAGTTATCTCTGCTTCTAAATCTGGCTTATAGCGTTCACTTAAACAACCAGAAACAAAAACTTTATCTACCTCTCCTGCTTCTTTTCTTTTTGCATAGTGCAAAATAGTATCAATTGATTCCTCTTTTGCTTTACCAATAAATCCACAAGTATTGATAACTACAATGTTTCCATCATCATTTACATCTTCATGAACCACGTTTTTACCATTGGCTTTTAATTGGCCCATTAAAACTTCACTGTCGTAAACGTTTTTAGAGCAACCTAAAGTAACTACATTAATCTTATTTTTTTTGATGGTTTTTGTACGCATTCTGTTTTTATTTAAGCGAGTGCAAAAATAGTACTTTTTAAATGATTGATATTCTTTCTATTGATAGTTTTTAGGCATTTTTCTTGCTTTTGTCAATTGCTCAAAAGCATAGCCCAATTCTAATAAATTTCTTTCATCAAATGGTTTACCCACAAAGGTTAAACTAATTGGTTCTCCAGAAGTTTTATATCCCATAGGAACCGTTAAAGTTGGGTGAAAAGAAACAGCCGCTATACCTGAGTGATAATTATTTATAGATAAAATTGCATCTAAATTTTCTGCTTCTAGAGCTTGTAAATACTTCTCTGCTTCCAATTTTAAATTTGCTTTAATAACTTCTAATTCAGCTAATGTAGTTTCATCTTTTACAATTCCATCAAACAATTGTTGACCATAAGGTGCCCTTAAAATAGAATCTTTTTTATTAAACTCAATTACATCTTTTACATTTTTAATAAATAATGATTTATCTGCTTCACTAGCTAGGTACTTAGGTAAATCATATTTCATATCGATATTTAAAAGAGTAATAAAACCATTAAATGAAATTTGAGGTGGTGTAATTTCTACAATTTCAACGTCAACTTTTCTCATCTTTTCTATGTTTAAAGCATAAATAGAATCTCCTAACAAGGGTTTTAAAACACCAAGTCTTTTGCCTTTAAAACTATTTGGTAATCCATTTTGATAATACGCTTCATCTATCTCTTTTGATTTACTATCATCTTTATCATAACCGCTCATAGCATTCATAAAAATGGCATTATCAATTACATTTTTAGTCATAGGTCCAGGAGTATCTAAAGTACTAGAAATTGGCACAATACCTGACCTGCTTAAAACACCAATTGTAGGTTTTAAACCAACTACAGAATTCTGGCTTGAAGGTGATGTAATAGAACCCGAAGTTTCTGTACCTACTGCAGCCACTGCAAAATTAGCAGCTACTGTTACTCCACTTCCTGCAGAACTTCCTCCAGTTTCGAATTCAGCTCTTCCATATGGATTTAAGGTTTGACCTCCAATTGCTGAATAACCTAGAGGACAGCTTGAACAAAAGAAATACGCCCATTCACTTAAATTTACTTTTCCTAAAATTAGAGCACCATTTTCTCTAAGTTTTTCTACGATAAAGGCGTCAGTTTTAGTGTAATTTCTTTCTAAAGCTAAAGCACCTGCTGTTGTTGGCATTTCTTTTGTGTTGATGTTGTCTTTTAACAAAACAGGCATTCCAAACATAGAAAATTCTGAAATAGTATCTTTATTTAAGTCCTTTTCTCTAGCTTCTTTTAAAACATTAGGATTTAAGGATATAATTGAGTTTAAGGATAAAGTTGAATCACTTTCAAATTTTCGAATTCGATATAAATAGAACAAGGTTAATTTTTCATAAGATAACTTGCCCTCTTTTACATGATTTTGTAAAGTAGGAATATCTTGTTCTAAAATTAACGGCTTTAATTCGTTATAATTTTCTTCTGAAAACTTGGCTAAGTCATACTGAAATGGTTTGTAAACCTCATTCATGTCAATTACTTTAGACTGAAAAAGTTTAAATTTCATTCTTCCATTTTGATGATTTTGTTGTGCTTCAATAGCAGCAGATTCATCATATTTTTCAAATTGAAACTCAGGTTCTTTTTCTTGAGGTTTGCAAGAAAATAGTACAAGTACAGAAAATAAAAATAATAGTGATTTTTTCATTGTAGTAAATTTATACCCAAATATAAGAAACAAAAAACACCTTTTATGAAAAACATAAAAGGTGCTATAATAATTTAGTTGAATAAGGCTACTTAAAAAAAGAATCTACAAATTCTACCTTATTAAAAACTTGTAAATCATCGATACCTTCACCTACTCCAATATATTTTACAGGAATTTGAAATTGATCGGAAATACCAATGACAACCCCACCTTTTGCTGTACCATCTAATTTAGTAACTGCTAAACTTGTAACCTCTGTAGCTTTAGTGAATTGTTTAGCTTGTTCAAAAGCATTCTGACCTGTAGAACCATCTAACACTAATAAAACATCATGTGGTGCATCAGCAACTACCTTTTGCATCACTCTTTTAATTTTTGTAAGCTCGTTCATTAAGTTTACTTTATTGTGTAAACGACCAGCTGTATCAATAATAACAATATCAGCATCTTGCTTTACAGCAGAAGTTAAGGTATCAAAAGCTACTGAAGCAGGATCTGAGCCCATTTCTTGACGAATGATAGGCACATCTGTTCTATCTGCCCAAACTTGCAATTGATCTATAGCTGCTGCTCTAAACGTATCTGCAGCGCCTAAAACTACTTTTAAACCTTGCTTTTTAAATTGGCTTGCTAATTTACCTATAGTAGTAGTTTTACCTACACCATTTACACCAACAACCATTAAAACATAAGGCATTTTCTGATCATCCTTTTTAGGAATCTCAGGAATTGAAAAATCAGTTTCATTACCAACATTAGTTTCAGATAACAAACCAGCAATTTCTTCACGAAGTATTGCATTCAATTCATCTGTACCCACATATTTATCTTTAGCTACTCTTGCTTCTATTCTATCAATAACTTTTAAGGTAGTATTTACACCAACATCTGATGCTACTAAAACCTCTTCTAAATTATCTAATACATCATCATCTACTTTAGATTTACCTGCAACTGCTTTAGAAAGTTTACCAAAAAAACTTTCTTTTGTTTTCTCTAATCCTTTATCTAAAGTTTCTTTTTTCTCTTTTGAAAATATTTTCTTAAAAAAACTCATATATTTTATTGTTTCAAATATCAATTTAAAAAAGATATTTAATTTATTGTAATAGCAATTAACTATTAAATTAGTGCTATAAAAAGCTGTTAATCAATTATTAATTACTGTATAAAAGTACGTAATTATAAGGCATAAAAAAAACTACTTCTTATTTCTAAAAAGTAGTTTTAATATTTTATATAAGCTGATTATTTTTTTGCTAAAAATTTATCAACTTCTGAAGGATCCATAATTGCTTCAACAAACATGTAAGCTCCTGTTTTTGGAGACTTCACCATTTTTATTGCTTTACTTAATCTTTTTGATCCTGTTTGTAACGATGCTACTGATTTCTTTGCCATATTAAAATGTTTTTAATCTATGTGCTCTGTTCTGAGTTCTAGATTGTTTAGAATTACTTAATTTCTTTGTGAACAGTCATTTTCTTTAAGATAGGATTAAATTTCTTAACCTCTAATCTATCTGGAGTGTTCTTTTTGTTCTTAGTTGTAATGTATCTAGAAGTACCCGCTTGACCAGATGCTTTGTGCTCTGTGCACTCTAAAATTACTTGAACTCTGTTTCCTTTTTTTGCCATCTCTGTATATTTTTATTAGCTAGAACCTAATTATTTTGTTAAAAATCCGTTAGCTCTTGCTTCTTTGATAACTGCAGAAATTCCTTTCTTGTTAATATTTTTTAAAGCAAATGCAGATACTTTTAAAGTTACCCATTTATCTTCTTCTGGAATATAAAAACGCTTGGTCATTAAATTAGCGTCAAATGTTCTTTTAGTTCTATTTAATGCTTTAGAAACATTGTTTCCAACCATTGCTTTTTTTCCTGTTAATTCACAAACTCTAGACATCTTCTTAGACAGTTTTATAGTGTTATCTCTAAACGAGGTGCAAATCTACAAATAAATCTAATTGTGAACAAAACAATTTTACGAATTTTTTAATATTTCTTTCTCTAGCATTTCTAATGCTTTGTTTACTGTTTTATCGATAACTCTTCCCCTTGGCTTTCCGAAATTAAATTCTTCTACTAAAACAGAATTCTTTGTGGCTACAGCAATAAAAACAACCCCTACACTTTTGTTATTATGATCTGTGGTTGGCCCAGCATTACCTGTTACTGCAATTGCATAATCTGCCTGTAACTTTTCTTGTACTCCAAGCGCCATTTCTTCGGCTACTTCTTTACTAACAACAGTATTTGTTGAAATAGTATTTTTAGCTACACCAAGTAAACTTTGTTTAGTTTCTGCAGAGTAAGCTACTATACTACCTTTAAAATAAGCCGATGAACCTGCTACAGAAATTATTGTTGCAGCAATTTTACCACCGGTTAAACTTTCTGCTGTGGCAAGCGTTTTATTTTTGTTTTTTAAAAGTGCACCTATCTTATCTTCTAACTTCCCTCCTTCATCAAAACCACTAATAATATCTGGTATTAAAGTATACAACTTTTCTATTTGCTTATTTATTCCGTTTTCTAAAAGAACTTTATCATCTCCTTTTGCAGTTAAACGCAAACGAACTCTACCATAATTTGGTAAATATGCTAGTTTTATAAACGATGGCAAATTATTTTCGAATTCGTCTATTCGTTCTGCAACCACGCTTTCTCCTTGACCATAAGTCATAATTGTTTTATGAACTATAAAGGGTAATTTAAATTGTTGTTGAATTTTTGGCAATACTTCATACTGCATTAACCCTTTCATTTCATTAGGCACACCAGGCAAAGAAACAAAGACAGTATTGTTTTCATAAAACCACATTCCAGGTGCTGTTCCATATAAATTTTTAAGCATAGTAGCCTTAGTAGGTAACATACCTTGCAATCTGTTAGATTCTCCAAATGGAATTTTATATTTTTTGAATAACTGCTGAATATGATCTACAACTTTAGTATTCAACTCTAAATGATCATTAAAATAAGAAGCTATAGTATGCTTAGTAATATCATCTTTTGTTGGACCTAAACCTCCAGTAAGAATAACAATATCTGCTCTATCTTCCGCTTCTTTTAAAGCATTTAAAATATGTTGTTTATCATCTTGAATAGAAGAAATTTGATAAACTGAAACACCAATTTTATTCAATTCTGTTCCTATCCATTGTGAATTGGTATCTACAATTTGACCAATTAATATTTCATCTCCAATTGTAATGATTTCTGCTTTCATTTTTTTTAAGTTAACCTCTTACTAATTTCTAATGTTTTACAACACTATAAAACCTACTTCACTCTAATATTAAAAGCTTCTTTACCTTCTATAACTCCTTTTAAATTATCATTCTCTGAAACTTTCCCAACTCCTGCTGGTGTTCCCGTAAATAATACATCTCCCTTTTTTAAGGTAAAATATTGAGAAACATAAGCAATAAGTTCATCTACTTTCCAAAGCATAGATGTTGTACTCCCATCTTGAACGATTTCATTATTCTTGTACAATTGAAAATTCAAATCATTGATTTCAAAATTTTCTTTCGCATAAAAATCGCCAATTACAGCACTACCATCAAATGCTTTGGCTTTTTCCCAAGGCAACCCTTTTTCTTTACATTTAGCTTGCACATCTCTAGCTGTAAAATCGATTCCTAAACCTACTTCGTCATAATATTTATGCGCAAATTTGGCATCAATATGTTTACCAACTTTATTGATTTTTACCAAAACCTCAACTTCATAATGAACATCATTAGAAAAAGGCGGAATGAAAAACGGATTTTTTCTAGGTAAAATAGCTGAGTCTGGTTTTAAAAAAACAACGGGATTTTCTGGCTTTTCATTTGCTAATTCTTCGATATGTTTTGCGTAATTGCGCCCAATACAAATTATTTTCATTATAATTCTTTAATTTCCCCAGAGGGAAAAAATATACTCTTATTTTTTTACTCTTAGGCTGTTCTTTATCCAAAAAACTTTCTTCCTTTTGGAAAAATTAGATCGAATTTTATTCTCCTGTTTCAGGAAATACAATTGCCCTGTTTCCAGAAACAATAATTTGGTTATTTAAATGATATTTTACTGCTCTAGCCAAGACTAATTTCTCAGTATCGGCACCAATCCTTTTTAACGTTTTTGTAGTACTTTCATGATTTATATGTTTTACATCTTGATCTATAATTGGCCCTTTATCTAAATCTTCTGTAGCATAGTGTGCTGTTGCCCCTATTAACTTTACACCTCTTTGATATGCTCTTTCGTAAGGATTTGCACCTTGAAAAGCTGGTAATGATGAATGATGAATATTTATAATTCTTTCTTTATAATCATTAATAAAACTAGAAGATAAAACTTGCATATACCTGGCCATAATAATTAAGTCGATGTTATGAGCCTCTAATAATTCTCTTACCTGTGACTCTTGCTGTAGTTTTGTTTCTTTTGATATTGGCAAATGATAAAAAGGAATACCAAACATGTCTGCAACATATTTTAATTTATTATGATTGCTAATCACCAATTTTACATTACAATTCAGTCCGCCTTCTTTAGACCTTTCTAGTAAATCATATAAATTATGACTTGTATGAGAAACCATGATTGCAACATTCTTTACTTCATCTCCGTAATTTACAGACCATTTGAATGCTAAAGGTGTAGCCAATTTTAAAAAATCTTGTTCTAAATTCGATTTAGAAATAGTGGCACCTACTGTATTTAAGCGAATTCGCATAAAGTAAGTGTTCTCTAAAGCATTTACATATTGCTGACAACTTAAAATATTGAATCCTTTCTCATAAAAAAAACTAGTAATTTTTGCTACCAATCCTTTTTGATCTGGACATTGAATTAAAAAAGTAACTACTTGAGCGTTCATTGTTTAAATTATATTATGATTTGTAATTGGCTATGGAATCCACCTTTTTGGAAAGTTTGGCTTTCTTTTTTCTAAAAATGCATCTCTACCCTCTTTTGCTTCATCTGTCATGTAAGCTAAACGTGTTGCTTCACCAGCAAAAACTTGCTGACCGACCATACCATCATCTGTTAAATTCATAGCAAATTTTAGCATTTTTATAGAAGTAGGACTTTTTTCTAAAATTTCTTGGGCCCATTCAAAAGCCGTACTTTCTAATTCATCATGAGGTATTACAGCATTTACCATTCCCATTTCATACGCTTCTTGAGCAGAATAATTTCTACCTAAAAAGAAAATTTCTCTTGCTTTTTTCTGACCCACCATTTTTGCTAAATAAGCAGAACCATAACCACCATCAAAAGAAGTTACATCTGCATCTGTTTGTTTAAAAATGGCATTTTCTTTAGAAGCTAAAGTTAAATCGCAAACAACATGTAAACTATGACCACCACCAACAGCCCAACCAGGAACAACAGCAATCACTGCTTTTGGCATAAAACGTATTAATCTTTGAACTTCTAAAATATTTAAACGATGATACCCATCATCACCCACGTAACCTTGATGCCCTCTCGCTTTTTGGTCTCCTCCAGAACAAAAAGAATAAACACCATCTTTAGTGCTTGGCCCTTCTGCAGATAGTAAAACTACTCCTATTGAAGTATCTTCACCTGCATCATAAAAAGCATCGTATAATTCTTTCGTTGTTTTGGGTCTAAAAGCATTTCTAACATTAGGTCTGTTAAATGCAATTCTTGCTACACCATTACATTTTTTATAAGTAATGTCTTCATATTCTTTAGCAACTTTCCATTCAGGTTGTATCATATTTTTGTATTTTGTGCGTTATTGTTACCTATAAAACTTCGTTGTTTACAAAAATAAACATTCTAACTTATGATTAAGAAAACACTATCACTTATATTTCTACTTTTTTGCTATAATAGTTTTTCTCAAAACATAATTACAAAAGAATTAGAATCTGATATTTTAGTAACTACAAGAAATCTTAGAATCTATATTCCTGAAACGTATGAAAAAGATATCATTAAGAACTACCCACTAACAGTAATTTTTGACGAAGAGTATTTATTTGACACCTATGTAGGTAATGCAATTTTACTTGCAAAAAAAGACAAGGCTCCTAAGCAAATTATTGTGGGTATTTCTATGGACGAAAGCAGAAATAAAGATATTTCTTTTGATAGAAATTCTGGAAAACTTTCTACAACTGCAAACTACTTTTATGAATTTGTAAGAGACGAAGTTATTTTCTACATGGAAAGTAATTACAGAACATCACCATTTATAAGTATTGTTGGGTATGGCTATTCTGCAAATTTGGTGACTCACTATTTAAAAGAAAACACAGCATTTATTAATGCCTTTATATGTATAAATCCAAGTTTCTCTGATTTTATTGGTCAAGAATTAGCTAGGTATAATATTCCTAAATTTCAAAAAGAAGACAATACTTTTTATCTCTACACAAACAATGCAAGCTCTTTTTCAGGGGAAAAACAACTAAAAATAGATCAGGTTCAAAAAGGATTATCTGGTTTAGATATTAAGAATTTTAGTATTATTAACGATATTATTGAGACATCTAGCTCAGTTTCTGCAATTGGTGAAGCAATACCAAGAGCCATGACCAAAGTTTTTGAAATGTATTCTGCAATCTCTAAAGAAGAATATGAAAAAAACATTAAAGAGCTTTCCCCTGAAGATGCTATTTATTATTTAGAAAACAAATATTTAGAAATTGAGTTTCTCTTTGGAACTAATTTGGGAATCAGAGAAAAAGACATTTATGCCATAGAGAATATTGTGATTGAGAAAGAGAATGGTGATAAATTGAGAGATTTTGGTAAAATGATTTTAAAACTTTACCCAACTTCGCCTTTGGGAGATTATTATATTGGTTTATATTATGAAACAGGTAAAATGTTTAAAAAAGCCTTGAAATACTATAAGATTGGGTATGGTAAAATGAATCCTGCAGATCCTAATGCAGATGCTTTTTATGAGAATATTTTAAGGTTGAGAAGACAATAATTTAGTTAGCAGTCAAAATTTATTTTAATAATGAAGACTGAAAACTATAAACTGTTTACTTATTTAAAAGTTCAATCCTGTCTTCTTTAATTGCAATTCGTTTTTTTTTGTATAAACTTCCAACTGCCTTTTTAAAAGCCTTTTTACTCATTTTCATATGAAAACGAATTGAGTCTGGAGAACTTTTATCTGTAAGTAATAAAAATCCTTCTCTACTATCTTTTAATTTTTGTAATACTTTATCAACATCTGAATCAATAACATTTCTAAAACCTTGAGGCCTTAGAGAAACATCTATTTTTCCATCTTCTCTAATGTTTTTGATATAGCCAGTAACCTCCATATTTTCTTCTAATTGCTGAAAAACTTCACTTCTAAAAAGCAAACCATCAAACTCTTCATTTATTAAAACTGTGTAACCTAATCCTGTTTCAGTTTCAATAATTAACTGCACTTTATCTCCTTCTTGTAATTCCATTATTTGATATATTTAAAATATTCTTTTAAAACCTTATCATTCTCTAAACTTGGTGTAAAGATTTCTAAAATTTTAGGTTGATTTGATTCTTTATAAAAATGCTTTAATTCTTCTTGAACAGAAATTGTTGAAAATGCTTTTTGATACTCAAAATTATGCATTTTACACAAATGTTCTGCTGTTAAACAATGTGGTGTCTCAAAATACTGAGTAGCATTGGTTGTTTTTGGACCAGGAATAATTTTAAAAATTCCTCCTCCTGAATTATTTACTAAAATAATTCTAAAATTAGTTGGTATATTTTTATTCCATAAACCATTACTATCGTAGAAAAAACTTAAATCTCCAGTAATAAAAACGGTTTGTTTATCGCAAGCAAAAGCTGCTCCAATTGCAGCTGATGTACTACCATCTATACCACTTGTACCTCTGTTACAGAAAACCTCTAAAGTGTTGTCAATGGTAAACATTTGTCCATATCTAATAATAGCACTATTACTAAATTGCAACTGACTTTCTTTTGGAATACTTTCTAAAACTTGTTCAAATACTTTTAAGTCTGTATGCTCTATAATAGCCAAATACTCAGCATGCTTTTGTCTTCTTTGATCTCTAACAGCTAACCATTTGGGTTGATAATTACTCTGCTTCTTAGCAATGATACTATTAAACTTAGTAAAAAAATCAACAGGTTTGGTTTGTATAAACTCAGACAAGCAGAAAAATGTATTTGTTGCTTTCTTTTCATCAATATTCCAATGATGTTTTGGTTGATAATCTCTTAAGAATTTTTTAATCCTTTTAGAAACAATCATACCACCAAAAGTGATTAAAATATCTGGCTGTAACTCTTTAAATTGCTCCTCATCCAAAGAAAAAATTAATTGATCTATTGCGTTTATTGCTTTAGAATGATGCAGGTTAGAAGTAGTTTCAGTAAGTAGAATCACAGATTCATCTTCAGAATACAAATCCATTAATTTGTGTAACTCAGTATCTGGATAATTAACCCCAATTACTAACATCTTTTTTTCTGCTGAGTTCCAAATTTTAGCCAATTCTGAATAATTAATATTAGAATTATCTAATGAACTACTGCTTATGTAAGGAAAATGAAAAGTACTTAATTCATCTACAGTTTCGTACAAAGGTTCATTAAAAGGAACATTTATATGTACAGGACCTTTATTGGAATTTGCCAATTGCAAAGCCTCACCAATTAATTGTGCATTTCTGGTTTTAAACTTGGGATTCTCTATTAGATTTGCTGAAAATAAAATATGGTTTTCAAACACATTTTCCTGACGGATTGTTTGACCATCTCCGATATCTATTAAATGCTTTGGTCTATCTGCAGAAATTACAACTAAAGGGATATTGCTATAAAAAGCCTCTGAAATTGCTGGATAATAATTTAGTAATGCAGAACCAGAAGTACACAAAACAGCCACTGGCTTTTGCGTTTGTTGTGCTATACCTAAAGCAAAAAAAGCAGCACACCTTTCATCTACAATACTTAAAGTTTCTATTTCTGGATGATTAGAAAAACCAATCGTTAAAGGTGCATTCCTAGAACCGGGAGAAATAACAACTGTATCAACATTAAATTGCTGACAGGCTGCGATTACTAATTGTGCAAGTTCTTTTTTTGGATACATAAAAATCAATAGAGATTTAAATGCAAAGTTACGAAGAGATAAATATTTAAAAGCAAAAAAAGCCAGAAACTAAAAGTATTTTAATTTCTGACTTGCTTTAAAAAATATTGTTGCGGATTTAGTTTCCTTTATTAAAATCTGCTAAAAATTTAGCCAAACCAATATCTGTTAATGGGTGCTTTAATAAACCTTCAATAGCACTTAAAGGCCCAGTCATAACATCTGCACCAATTTTAGCACAATCAATAACATGCATCGTGTGTCTTACAGAGGCTGCTAAAATTTCCGTTTCAAAACCATAATTATTATAAATAGTTCTGATTTCTGCAATTAGGTTTAAACCATCTGTAGAAATATCATCTAATCTACCAATAAAAGGAGATACATAAGTTGCACCTGCTTTGGCTGCCAATAAAGCTTGCCCAGCAGAAAAAACCAAAGTTACATTTGTTTTAATTCCTTTTGATGAGAAATACTTACACGCTTTAATTCCATCTTTAATCATAGGTAATTTTACTACAATCTGAGGATTTAAAGCTGCTAATGCTTCACCTTCTTCAACCATTCCATCAAAATCTGTAGAAATAACCTCTGCAGAAACATCTCCATCTACTAACTCACAAATTGCTTTATAATGATTTATGATATTATCTTGACCAGTAATACCTTCTTTAGCCATTAATGATGGGTTAGTTGTTACACCATCTAAAACACCTAAAGCTTGTGCTTCTTTAATCTGCTCTAAATTAGCAGTATCTACGAAAAATTTCATGCTTTGAAAATTAAATTTATTTTTGTCAAAGATAAAAAACTAAGCTTTGTTTAGTAATTTAATATGATAAAATTTATACTTTTTAAAAAATGACCTAAAAGATTACTTTATTGTTAGTCTTTCTATAAATGGAAAAATTTATTATAGATGGATAGCGTTTTATATAAATACAGCTTCTTGTAATAGTGGAGCAACAGCTTTACATTTTAACACTGTTGAAAACGAGCATGTTTACGTTAACTAAAAACTAAAGGTTATAATGATTCATTAATAATCTTTGATAAATAGTGTCAGGAAGTATTCGTTTTAAAACAATTGAAAAACGTTGCATAAAACTTCCTACTTTATAATGGATTTTTGGTTTTTTTGTATTTATGATTTTAAAAACCGTTTTTGCCATTTGTATAGGATCCATTCCTTCGCTAACATGCGCATCCATTAAATCTAAATTTGCTTGATATTTTTCTTTATAAGCAGAAGTTTCAAAAACAGGAGTATGATATCTTCCTGCAGCAATATTAGTGGCAAAATCTCCAGGCGCTACATTTACAGCATGAATACCAAATTCTTTAACCTCCATACTTACCGCTTCTGTAACAGTTTCCAATGCCCCTTTTGAGGCTGAATATAAACCTCTAAAAGGCAAGCCCATATAGCCACCAATAGAAGTGATATTGATTATTAAACCCAATCTCTGTGAACGCATTTGCGGTAAAACAGCCTTCATAACATCTATAGCACCAAATAAATTTGTATTAAAAACAGCCTTCATTTCTTCTGTTGGTGTATCTTCAACAGGGCCAGTAATGCCCATACCTGCATTATTTACAAGTACATCTAACCTTCCTTCTTTATCTAAAATAGTAGTTATCGCTTTATCTATAGACGCTGAGTTTAAAACATCTAAAGAAATAAGTTGAAAAGAAAGTTGATTTGTGTTTTTTGGCTTTCTGCTTGTACCATATACAATACATCCCTTTTTATGTAAATAAGAAGCTATTGCTTTTCCTATTCCCGATGATGCTCCTGTCACTAATACTACTTTAAACATATATTTTATTTAAAAAATCAATATTACAAAATCTAAATTTAGGGTACAAAAAATGGCAAGCTACCTACATCACACTGCTACAACCTAATACCCTTGCTGTGTTCCCACCCTGGGGGATTCAAAGGGAGCTAGTTGTGTAGAACTTGCCACTGCAAATTTACATTCTATTTTTAAAATGACAATTAAAAAAAATTAAAAATTTTGTAACATTTATAATACATTGATTACTAATAAACTGTTTTTGTTCACCTAATAGACATAAAAACATATCATCTTAAAGAAATTAATATATTTGTCAAATATCAACTAAATATAAAAACAATGGAAAATCAAGCAAGTAGCAAAAATATTATTTTAAATAACGGTCTGTATTATGGAGTCGCAACAATATTAGCGAGTCTAATTGTATATGCTTTAGGAATACATTTAGATCCTACAGGAGGCTATATTAATTTCGCAGTTATTGCTATAACACTAATTGCATTTCCAATTATTGGAATGTCTACATTTAAAAAGAATAACGGAGGCTTTATGACTTGGGGACAAGGAGTAAAAATTGGTGTAGGTATTATTATGATTGGAGCTTTAATTGGAATTTTATACCAACACTTATTTACTGGATTTATTGAACCAGAATTTTATGCTCAGGTAGAAGAAATTACTAGAAAAGGCCTTTTTGATGCAGGTATGACTGAAGAGCAAATTAATACGCAAATTGAAATGCAAAGTAAATTTCAAGGCACTATTATTGGAGATGCTATTGGCTTATTATTTATGGCATTTATAGGTTTTGTAGTTTCTGCTATTGTTGCGGCTGTAAAAAAACACACAGAAGAAGAAACATATTAATTCTTAAGAAACACCTGTTTTTAAGATACTTTATTAACTTTACATTTGGTAACTAGATAAAAGTAATATGGAAATTTCGGTAGTAATACCACTTCTTAATGAAGAAGAATCTTTACAAGAATTACATGATTGGATTGCAAATATTATGCAATCCAATCATTATTTATATGAAATTATCTTTATAGATGACGGTAGTACAGACACTTCTTGGAAAAAAATTGAAGATTTATCTGAAAAAAACACCTCAGTAAAAGGAATTCGATTTCAGAAAAACTATGGAAAATCTCAAGCATTAGACGCTGGGTTTGAATTAGCACAAGGTAAAGTTGTAATTACAATGGATGCTGACCTACAAGATAATCCAGAAGAAATTCCTGAATTATACGAATTAATAATTAATGAAAATTTTGATCTCATCTCTGGGTGGAAAAAGAAACGTTATGATAACGTTGTTGCCAAAAACTTACCTTCTAAATTATTTAATGCGGCAGCAAGAAAAACATCTGGATTAAAACTTCACGATTTTAATTGTGGTTTAAAAGCCTACAAAAATGAAGTAATAAAAAGCATTAAGGTAAGTGGTGAGATGCATAGGTACATTCCTGTTTTAGCAAAAAATGAGGGCTACTCTAAAATTGGAGAAAAGGTAGTGCAACATCAAGCAAGAAAATACGGAGAAACTAAGTTTGGTATGGACCGTTTCATTAATGGGTTTTTAGATTTAATTACCATTTCATTTCTATCTAAATTTGGTAAAAGACCCATGCATTTCTTTGGTCTTTGGGGTACTTTTATGTTCTTATTTGGAACTTCTGTAGCATTTTATATTGGCGCTTTTAAAATGTACAAAGTTTTTAATGACATTAAAACTATACTTGTTACAGACAACCCTTGGTTTTATATAGCACTTACCTCTATGATTCTTGGAACTTTACTTTTTTTATCAGGATTTTTAGGAGAACTTATTATCAAAACAAAAAACAACGAAAAACACTATACAATAAAAGAAAAACTAAATTTCTAACTGTATATTTGTTATTAATCGATTACATAAAAAAAGCATTTAACACTTAACTTATGGAAGACTTTTTAAGCAAAGCTAAACAATGGTTAACCCCTACTTTTGATTCAGAAACACAATCAGAAATTCAAAATTTAATCGCTTCTAATCAAGCAGAATTAGCAGATCGTTTCTATAAAGATATGGAATTTGGTACTGGGGGTATGAGAGGTGTTATGGGAGCAGGCACAAACAGAATTAATAAATATACTTTAGGTAGAGCTACTCAGGGTTTATCTAACTACCTAATAGACAACATCTCTAAAGAAGAAATTAAAGTAGTTATTGCTTACGATTGCAGACACAATAGTAAAAAATTCGCTAAAATTGTAGCGGACGTATTATCTGCAAATAATATTAAAGTATTTCTTTTCGAAGATTTAAGACCAACTCCAGAACTATCATTTGCAGTTCGGTATTTAAATTGTGATGCAGGTATTGTATTAACAGCATCTCATAACCCTCCTGAATATAATGGCTACAAAGTATATTGGGGAGATGGTGGCCAAATTGTTCCTCCACATGATAGCGGTATAATTGGTAAAGTAAATGCTTTAAATTTTTCTGAAATAAATTTTGATGCTAACGAAAATTTAATTGAAGTTATAGGTAAAAACGTAGATGATGTTTTTATTGAAGCTTCTGTAAAAAACGGTTCTTTATCAGAAAAAATAGATAGAAATAGTTTAAAAATTGTTTTTACACCTCTACACGGAACATCAATTATGTCTATACCAGATGCTTTAAAAAGCGCAGGTTATACAGACGTTCATATTGTTGAAGAGCAACGTAAGCCAAATGGAGATTTTCCAACTGTAAAATCACCAAATCCAGAAGAACCAGAAGCATTACAAATGGCTACACAATTAGCCAATAATATAGGAGCAGATATTGTAATAGGAACAGACCCAGATGGTGACAGATTAGGAGTTGCCGTTAGAGATTTAAGTGGTAATATGAAGTTATTGAATGGTAACCAAACTATGGTTGTTATGACAGATTTCTTATTAAGAAAATGGAAAGAAGAAAGTAAGATTAATGGTAAACAATTTATAGGATCTACAATTGTATCTACTGAATTAGTAAACAAAATTGCAGCTAATTATAATGTTGAAACTAAAGTTGGTTTAACAGGGTTTAAATGGATTGCAAAAATGGTGGTAGATTATCATGAGTTAGATTTTATTGGTGGTGGAGAAGAAAGTTTTGGATACATGGTTGGAGACTTTGTAAGAGATAAAGATGCTGTTACAGCAACTTTATTAGCTTGTGAAGTTGCAGCGTACGCAAAACAAAATGGAAGTTCATTTTATCAGGAATTACTTAAACTATACGCAGAGAATGGTTTTTACAAAGAGCATTTAATTTCAATCACCAAAAAAGGGATGGATGGTGCTGCAGAAATACAAGAAATGTTAAGTGAAATGAGAAACAAACCATTAACTGAAATTGATGGAGAAAAGATTGAATTTCTGTCCGATTATCAAGCATCAACAAAAAAGAATTTAATAACTGGAGAGGTTACTAGAATGAATATACCTAAATCTAACGTCCTTATTTATCAAACCGTATCTGGAGCTAGAATTGCAGCTAGGCCGAGTGGAACAGAGCCTAAAATAAAATTTTACTTTAGTGTGAATACTTCTTTAGATAAAGTTGAAAATGCAGAAAAAGTTGAAAGCGAATTAGATAATAAAATACAAAGAATCATTAAAGAGATGAAATTGAATTAATGGGTTATTTTAAAGATATTCTTAAATACGAGAAAAAGTATAGAAAATTTACACTGCTAAACGTAGTTTTTAATATTTTTTATGCAATTTTTAATGTTCTTTCTGTATTAGCTTTTATTCCTGTTTTAGGTATTTTATTTGAAACAGATAAAGAAGTTGTACTAAAACCTACTTACAACGGTATTAGTAATTTTGGCTCTTATTTAAAAGAAAGTTTTTATTTTTTCATTTCAGAAAAAATAGAAAATGACGGTCAAATACAAACCCTTTTATTCATTTGTTTACTATCACTATCATTATTCTTTTTAAAAAATTTCTTTAGGTATTTAGCCTCTTACGTAATTACGTTTTTAAGAACAGGTATTGTAAAAGATCTTAGAGATAAGTTATACCACAAAATCGTAGAATTGCCTATCTCTTATTTCACTGAAAAAAGAAAAGGAGATATTATTGCCAGAATGACTGCAGATGTACAAGAAGTAGAAATCTCTATTTTAACCTCTATAGAAACTATTGTTAGAGAACCTTTAACCGTAATTATTGCAATATCTATTATGCTGTTTATGAGTGTAAAACTTACACTCTTTGTCTTTATATTACTGCCTGTATCTGGCTTTATTATTTCATCTATTAGTAAAAAATTAAAAGCTAAATCTATAAAAGCACAACAAGAAACAGGTACATTTTTATCGTTTATCGAAGAAACACTATCTGGCTTAAGAGTAATTAAGGGTTTTAATTCAGAAAAAATTATTGAAGAAAAATTCAATTCATCTACTAGTACTTTTAAAAATTTAATGACGAGTGTTTTTCATAGGCAAACACTAGCGTCACCAATGAGTGAGTTTCTAGGCTCTGCTACAATTATAGCAATTTTGTGGTTTGGAGGTAGAGAAGTTTTATCTAATACTAGTTCTTTACAACCAGATGAATTTATGGGATATATTGTTTTGTTCTATACAGTTTTAAACCCTATTAAATTAATAACAACATCTTACTATAATATTCAAAAAGGAGAAGCTTCTGCAGAACGAATTATGCAAGTTCTTAACACAGAAAACCACATTAAGGATAAACCAAATGCTACTATAAAAAGTGAATTTAAAAGTAAAATTGAGTTTAAAAACATCTCTTTTAAATATAAAAAAGATTATGTTTTAAAAGATTTTTCTTTAACTATTAATAAAGGAGAAACCGTTGCTTTGGTTGGTCAGTCAGGAAGTGGAAAGTCTACTTTAGCCAATTTAATTACACGTTTTTATGATGTAAATTCAGGTGATATTCTCATTGATGAAGAAAGTATTAAAAATATTACTAAAAAATCGTTAAGAGACTTAATGGGTATTGTAACTCAAGAATCAATTTTATTTAACGATACTGTAGAAAATAACATAAAACTAGGCACAGAAAATGCGAGCAATGACAAAATTTTGGAAGCTTCTGAAATTGCAAATGCAAATGAATTCATCCAAAATCTACCAGAAAAATTTCAGACAAATATTGGTGATAGTGGAGGTACTTTATCTGGAGGTCAAAAACAACGGTTATCTATAGCAAGAGCTGTATTAAAAAATCCTCCAATTATGATATTGGATGAAGCAACTTCTGCTTTAGATACAGAGTCTGAACAATTAGTTCAAGTAGCTTTAGAAAACATGATGCAAAACAGAACGTCTCTAGTTATTGCACACAGATTATCTACCATTCAAAAAGCAGACACAATAGTCGTTATGAAAAAAGGACAAATTGTAGAACAAGGAAAACATGAGGAATTACTTGAAAGAAAAGGAGAGTATTTTAAATTGGTTAATATGCAATCTTTAAGCTAATTTTAGCCCTAAATCTAAACCTTTTTGAATCATAAAATTATAAGAAGCTTTATGATCATTAGAGATTTCCCCATCTAAAATAGCTTCTTTTATAGCTTCCTTTATTTGACCTATTTCTCTACAAGGAGTCAAATTAAATGCTTTCATAATTTCTTCCCCAGTAACTGGAGGTTGAAAGTTTCTGATACGATCTCTTTCTTCTACTTCTTTAATTTTGATTCTTACTAACTCGAAATTTTTATGGTATTTTTTAAATTTCCTTGGATTTTTCGTAGTAATATCTGCTTCACAAAGTGTCATTAAATCATTAATTTCGTCTCCCGCATCAAAAACCAAACGTCTTACAGCCGAATCTGTAACTTCGCTTGCCAATACAATAGGTCTTGAACTTAACAATACCATTTTCTGAACAAATTTCATTTTATTGTTCAATGGCATTTTTAATCTCTTAAAAATTTTATATACCATTTTAGAACCTACAAATTCATGAGCATGAAACGTCCATCCTACTTTTTTGCTAAAACGCTTTGTAGGTGCTTTTCCAATATCATGTAACAAAGCAGCCCAACGTAACCAAACATCTTCTGTAGTCCTCGAAATATTATCAACCACTTCTAGAGTATGATAGAAATTATCTTTGTGCTTTTGTCCTTCTACTTCCTCTACTCCTTTTAAAGCTATTAATTCTGGTAAAATTTGAGGCAATAATTTTGTGTTTTCAAGCAATAAAAAACCTATAGATGGTTCTAAGGAAGCCAATATTTTATTTAATTCTACTACAATACGTTCTTTTGTAATAATTTTGAGGCGATGGGAATTTTCAGAAATTGCGGTCAAAGAAGATGCTTCAATTTTAAAATTTAATTGCGTTGCAAAACGAATAGCACGCATCATTCTTAAAGGATCATCAGAATACGTAATATCAGGATTTAAAGGGGTCCTAATTGTCTTATCTGTTAAATCTTGAATACCATTAAAAGGGTCTAACAAATCTCCATAATTAGATTTATTTAAACTTAAAGCCAAAGCGTTTATCGTAAAATCTCTTCTATTTTGATCATCTTGTAAAGTACCTACAGAAACTTCTGGATTTCTACTTTCTTTTGAATACGATTCTTTTCTTGCGCCTACAAATTCAATTTCCAGATCTTTATAACGCAACATGGCTGTTCCATATGTTTTAAATACCTGAACTTTTGGTTTATTTGGTAAACGGTTAGAAACCTCTAATGCTAAATCAATACCACTTCCTACAGTAACAATATCTATATCTTTTGCATTACCTCTTTTTAACATAAAATCACGCACAAAACCACCAATAACATAGGTATTTGAACCAAGGTGGTTAACTGCCTGAGCAATAAACTTAAATATATCTGAAGATAACGCTTCTTTAAAATTCATTTTAGTATAGAAAAATGCAAATTTAGTTTTATTATAACGTTCAACAAAATTGAAACCACTAATTAATATGCTAAATAAGTTGCATTAGTTATATCTATTATGAAGCCATTTTTTTATGACTTCTAACTTATGGTTTGGGCATTGGTCTAGACTTTGAAGGCACAAAAACTTAATATTTTCATTCTTTTCAATTTTATTAAACTTATACATAAGCCACCACAAAGGTTTTTTATAATTTTGAAAATAGACTAACTGATAGTCTTTTTGATGTTTATAATGGTCTTTAACTATCTCTAAATGATTTGCTAAAGATTGATTAGTATATTGCTCATAATGTCTGAAACGATGTTTGATGTTTCTTTCTAACATTTCTGGATGATTGTTATAATAATCAGTATAGGTAGATTTTCTTAGGGCTGATACTGTATGATCTAACTTTACATATTTTTTAAAACCTAATATTTTCGCAATTGTCTGTTGTCCTTTTTTATAACCATAAAGTTTACTTTTATCTTTTTTACCTAAAAATTTGTATAAATAGTTTTGAACTTTTTTATACCAGATATCCTCGTAAAAACTTGTCCAACTTCCTCTGATAACTGGTTTTCCATCTATAAAAAAATCCTCTAATTTTGTTTTATTTGCTAAAAATAGGTCATCATTAAAATACAAAAAATGTTCCGCTAAATTTGGAATTTTATACAATAAAGACTCTATAGGTAAACAATTAAATGTTGGTAAATAATGATGATATCCTTTAAAAATTATTTTATGATCTACAATTGAAACTGTTGGATAATATTTGGAAGCAAACTCCTTATTCTTCAAAAAATCTGGAGTTTGATTGTCTGTAACAATAAAAATATTTCTAACAAACTTTGCATACTTTAAAATCGATTTTACTGAAAACTCTATTTCATTTATTTGATTAAAACGCATGTTTAAAGTCTTACTTTTTAAAGAAGATTTATCATTTAAATAGTGTTGTATTTTAGCTTTATGCTTAGGGTCATTCCCATCTACCCAAGTAATAACAGCGTCTACAATATGATCTGATTTTTGTACCATTTACTTATTAATTTTATTTAAAAGTCTTAGTTTTTGATACCTTACAGATACACCATACGCTTGCAATTTCGCAAAAACAAAACCTTGATAACCATCTAAAAAGCCTAATCTAACTATATAATGAATAAAAAATCGAGCTATAGGTTTTATATAAAAATGGAACGCATTTATTTTTTTTCCAGATAAAAAATATTCTTGAGCTCTAAGTGAACCATAATGATTCATTTTAGAAATATAATGTTTGTAACTTCTATACGAATAGTGCTCAATTTTATATTTAAAAATACCAAGATCTCCCTTTGCTTCAATTATTTCATGAACAGTACCTTTATAGTTACAAAACTCTTTTAAAAATAAACGAACCACTTTGTCTCTCTGACAACCTCCGTACTTTAAATTTTTTCCAGCAAAATAAAAACTTCTTTTTATATAAAAACCAACTTTACCTTTTGGTTTTTTTACAGCTTTTAAAATTTCTTTCACAACTTTTAAAGGTACCCTTTCATCTGCATCTAATATATATATCCATGGATGCTTGGCTTGTTGAATGGCAAAGTTCTTTTGAGAAGAAAAATCATCAAACTTTCGCTTGATGATTTTTACATTTTGTTTTTCTGCAAGCTGAACAGTATTGTCTGAACTGTAAGAATCTATGACAATTATTTCATCTGCGAAATTAACAGACTCAATAGCTGTTTCAATATGAATTTCTTCATTTAAAGTGGGTATAATAGCAGTAATTTTCGTCATACATTGTTTGATATCTACACAGCTACATCATACTCACGCAAAGCATCATTTAAAGATGTTTTTTTATTAGTACTCTCTTTTCTTTTTCCAATAATTAAGGCACAAGGCACATTGTATTCTCCTGCAGCAAACTTTTTCGTATAACTTCCTGGAATTACGACAGATCTTGCAGGTACAACTCCTTTAGTTTCAATAGGCTCATCTCCTGTAACATCTATTATTTTTGTACTCATTGTAAGAACAACATTAGCTCCTAATACAGCTTCCTTTTCTACCCTTACTCCTTCTACAACTATACATCTAGAACCTATAAATGCTCCGTCTTCTATAATTACAGGTGCAGCTTGTAATGGCTCTAAAACACCACCAATACCAACTCCACCAGATAAATGTACATTTTTACCAATTTGCGCACAAGAACCAACAGTAGCCCAAGTATCAACCATAGTTCCTTCATCTACATAAGCACCAATATTTACATAACTTGGCATTAAAATAGTCCCTGCAGAAATGAAAGCTCCATGTCTTGCAACAGCGTTTGGTACAACTCTAATTCCTCTTTCAGCAAAGTTTTTCTTTAATGGAATTTTATCATGATACTCAAAAATACCAGCTTCTAAAGTTTCCATTTTCTGAATTGGGAAATACAAAACCACTGCTTTTTTAACCCATTCGTTTACTTGCCATCCTCCTTCTACAGGCTCCGCAACTCTTAATTCTCCTTTATCTAATAAATCAACTACTTTTCTAATTGTATTTATCGTATTTTGTTCTTTTAATAAATCACGATTTTCCCAAGCTGATTCTATTATTTCTCTAATTTGTTTCATTTTTATATATTGGTTTCTGCAAATATAAATCGATTACTAAATAAGAGAACGAATATACATTTTTTAAACATATTAGTAATCTTTGTTTAAAATGATAAGTCCTTAACTCTACAACTAATACAAAATGATGTCTAGAATACGTAATCAATTAAAATTTAAACTATATTTTTGCAAGAAAAGTATATAACTTGGGAAGAATTTTAGCTTTAGATTTTGGAAAAGTAAGAACTGGAGTTGCTGTAACAGATGAATTACAAATTATTGCGTCTGGATTAAAAACAGTAGCAACAAATGAATTGTTACCTTTTTTAAAAAGCTACCTAAAACAAGAAAATGTAGTACTTATTCTATTAGGTAAACCAAAACAAATGGACAATACTGAAAGTGAAAGTGAAGAACTAATTCAACCTTTTTTAGAAAAATTACAAAAAAACTTTCCTGAGATTCCTATTAAAAGAGTGGATGAGCGTTTTACATCAAAAATAGCTTTTCAAACTATGATTGATAGTGGTTTAAAGAAAAAACAACGAAGAAACAAGGCTTTGGTAGACGAAATTAGTGCTACCATTATATTACAATCCTATTTGTACAATCTATAATATAAAAGAGAACTTTTGAATACAAAATTCGTAATTCGTAATTCAATATTGTATTTTTGCTGACCTTAAAATTAAAAAAAATGATTTTACCAATTGTTGCTTATGGAGATCCTGTTTTGAGAAAAATGGGGGTAGAAATAGATAAAGACTACCCTAATTTAAAGGAGCTTATTGCTAATATGAAAGAAACCATGTATAACGCTTCTGGAGTTGGCTTAGCTGCTCCTCAAATTGGTAAAGCCATTCGTCTTTTTGTTATTGACGCATCACCTTTTGCAGAAGATGAAGATTTAGATGATGAAGAAAAAGCAACATTAAAAGCATTTAATAGAGTTTATATTAATCCAAAAATTCTTGACGAAGAAGGTGAAGAATGGACGTTTAATGAAGGTTGTTTAAGCATACCAGATGTTAGAGAAGAGGTAACTCGTAAACCAAGAGTTACGCTTGAATATCAGGATGAAGATTTTAATACACACTCTGAGGTTTTAGATGGTTTAGCAGCTAGAGTTTTTCAGCATGAGTATGATCATATAGAAGGTGTTTTATTTACTGATAATGTTTCTTCTCTTAAAAAAAGATTGATTAAAAGAAAGTTAGAAAATATATCTAAAGGAAAAATTAGAGCAGATTATAAAATGCGTTTTCCAAATTTAAAGAAAAAAAAATAAAGTCGATTCTAGACAAAAAAATATTTATATGGAATTTAGTAAAATCATTTCAGTAGGAGGTAAACCTGGGTTGTTTAAAGTAATATCTCAATCTAAAAATGCAATTATTGTTCAAGGTATAAACGATACTAAAAGAGTTGCAATTAACGCTACTCAAAATGTTAGTTTATTAGAAAATATTGCAATTTATACTTATGAGGAAGATTTACCTTTATTAGAAGTTTTTAAAGCAATGTCTGAAAAAACAAATGGTGAAAAAGTAATTTCTCACAAAGAAAGTGGCAACAAATTAACAAGCTTTTTTGCAGAAGTTTTACCAAATTATGATGATGAAAGAGTATACACATCTAACATCAAAAAAATAATTCAGTGGTTTAATATCTTAATAGATGCAGGAATAGATTTTTCTGCAGTAACTGAAGAAAACACTGCCAAAGAGGCTGAATAAATCTTCAATAAAATGGTAAGTGTACTTGCCCTAAATTAAGTTTGTAAAATGAATTCTAGAAAAGAACAACTTGCTGCATTTAATCGTCTTTTAGATATTATGGATGATTTACGTGAGAAATGTCCTTGGGATAAAAAACAAACTTTAGAAAGCCTAAGACACCTAACCATAGAAGAAACCTATGAGTTGGCAGATGCCATTCTTGATAATGATTTACCAGAAATCAAAAAAGAATTGGGAGATGTTTTATTACATATTGTTTTCTACTCAAAAATTGGAAGCGAAAAAAAGGCTTTTGATATAGCTGATGTTGCCAATAGTATTTCTGACAAATTAATAGACAGACATCCTCATATTTATGGCGATGTTAAAGTTGATAATGAAGAAGATGTAAAGCGAAATTGGGAACAGCTAAAACTTAAAGAAGGAAAAAACTCTGTTTTAGAAGGTGTACCTAAAAGTTTACCTGCAGTTGTAAAAGCAAATCGCATACAAGATAAAGTAGCTGGAGTTGGTTTTGATTGGGAAAAACCAGAACAAGTCTGGGAAAAAGTACAAGAAGAGCTTACTGAGCTGAATGAAGAAATTAAAGTAGGTAATAATGAAAACATAGAAAAAGAATTTGGAGATGTACTTTTCTCTATGATTAACTATGCTCGTTTTATAAACGTAAATCCAGAAAATGCTTTAGAGAAAACGAATAAGAAGTTTATTAATCGTTTTCAATACCTAGAAGAAGCTGCTAAAAAAGAAGGCAAAAATTTATCTGAAATGTCTTTAACTGAAATGGATGTTTATTGGGAAGCTTCAAAGAAACACTTTTCTTAGTTCACTTATATTCAGTTTTTTATTGTGCTATTTTTTTTATCTTTAACAAGATGAAAAATAAGACCAACATGAAATTAAGCAGAATCATAGTACTACTTGCTGTAATTTTAATATTCTCTTTAACCACTTCTTGCATTGTAAGTAACAGCAAAGAAAATACATTCGTAGAGAAAAAATACAATCAAGAAGATTATGGCAATGTTGAAGCAGCTATTTTAGATTATGTTGAAGCTTTATATCTGGTAGATTCTTCACGAATCATAAAAAGTGTAGACCCTAAATTAAGAAAGGTTGGCTACTATTATAATCCTAGCAAAAAAGCTTATGTAGACAATCTAGAAATGACACACAAACAATTAGTTAGATTGGCTGCAAGATGGAATTCAGAATCTAATCAAGCTAATGAAAATTCACCTAAAAAAAATTGAAATTTTTGATGTAAATTCCAAGACAGCTTCAGCAAAACTGACTGCAATTTGGGGTATAGATTTGTTTCATTTAGCCAAAGTTGATAATCAATGGAAGATTGTAAATGTTATTTGGCAAAGTCAACCAGAAAGAAAAGAATAATAGTTATTTTTTTTCTAAACCATACTCGCCAGATAGCGATCTTATAGATCTTTTACTAGATATTAGTTTTGATAAAAAAACTATAAAATCCATCACAAAATTGTTCTGAGAATATTTAAAAAAGCGTTCTTGAGATCTTTTTGAGCGTTTGTAATTTTTAGAAAACCTATTTTTCCACAACACTTCATATTCTTTTAAGTGCTCTAAATTTTTTGATTTTAAAGTTTTTATAATTGCTTTACTAGCCATAATTACAGATTCGAAAATAAACTTATACCCCTCACCTACAATTGGGTTAACTTGAGATATACTATCACCAACACAAACTAAATTCTGTACTACAAAATTTTCTAACACAGGAGTTATTGGTATGCTCCCTCCTTCTACTTTATCATTATCTTTTTCTACCAAATCCTTAATCATTGGTATTTCTAATATCTGATGCAATCTATTCTTTTAAATCTTTTACAATGTTCTCATCAAAAGTTCCAAAGCCAATAATAGCTCTATCATTTTTCAAAGGAAAAATCCAACCATAACCTCCTTGATACATTTCTCCTATTAGTAGAAAGATTTCCCTACAATTCCCTTTATATTTTACATTAAACCTGCTGTACCAGCACCTACAATAACAACATCAAAATTTTTCATAAAGTTTAAAAGTAGTTAAAAGCAAATACATTGACAAACTAATACTAAACGATAATTATAAAAAAAGCCTCCAAATTGGAGGCTTTTTTTAATTAGACTAATTTTTTAGCATTTTTCACTTTCTGCTTGGTAAGTGCAATGTCTAAAACTTGTTTCATTTCTGTTACATAATGAAAAGTTAAGCCTTTTAAATAGGTTTCTTTAATATCTAAAATATCTTTTCTATTTTCTTCACACAAAACAATCTCTTTAATATTTGCTCTTTTAGCAGCTAGTATTTTTTCTTTAATTCCACCAACAGGTAATACTTTACCACGTAAAGTAATTTCACCTGTCATTGCTAATTTATTCTTTACCTTTCGTTGTGTAAAAGAAGATACTAAAGAGGTTAACATCGTAATACCTGCACTTGGTCCATCTTTAGGAGTTGCTCCTTCAGGGACATGAATATGCATATTGTATTTTTCAATAATTTCTGGATTAATCCCAAATTCTTCTGCATTAGATTTTATATATTGTAAAGCTATAGTTGCAGATTCTTTCATTACAGTTCCTAAATTTCCTGTAATTGAAAGCGTTCCTTTACCTTTAGACAATATAGATTCAATAAAAAGAATATCACCCCCAACAGAAGTCCATGCTAAACCTGTAACAACTCCTGCCACATCATTATTTTCATATTTACCTCTATTTCTAGGCGTTCCTAAAATTTCTTCAATTTTATCTGATGAAACATTAATCTCATATTCTTCTTCTAAAGCTATAGATTTAGCTGCAAAACGCACCACTTTAGCTATTTGTTTTTCTAAACCACGAACACCAGATTCGCGAGTATAACCTTCTACAACTTGCTCTATTTGTTTTTTGCCTAACTTTAAATGTTTAGCAGTTAAACCGTGTTCTTTTAACTGTTTAGGTAATAAATGTCTTTTAGCTATTTCTACTTTTTCTTCAATAGTATACCCTGTAACATTTATAATTTCCATTCGATCTCTAAGTGCCCAAGGAATTTGACCTAAGTTATTTGCAGTTGCTATAAAAAGCACTTTAGATAAATCGTAGCCTACTTCTAAATAATTGTCATAAAATGCTGTATTTTGCTCAGGATCTAATACTTCTAACATAGCAGAAGATGGATCTCCTTGATGACTTTGCCCTAATTTATCAATTTCATCTAATACAAAAACAGGATTTGAAGTTTCCGCTTTTTTAAGGTTTTGAATTAACCTCCCGGGCATTGCACCAATATAGGTTTTTCTATGTCCTCTTATTTCTGCTTCATCTCTTAAACCTCCTAAAGACATTCTTACATATTTACGTCCTAAAGATTCCGCAACAGATTTACCTAAAGAAGTTTTACCAACTCCTGGAGGACCATACAAACAAATAATAGGAGATTTCATATCATTTCTTAACTTTAAAACTGCTAAGTATTCAATAATTCTCTCTTTAACCTTTTCCAAACCAAAATGATCTCTGTCTAAAACTTTAGTAGCGTGCTTTAAATCAAATTTATCTTCAGTGAAAATTCCCCAAGGCAATTCTAACATCAACTCTAGGTAACTTCTTTGAACACCATATTCAGCAGCTTGAGGATTCATTCTTTTTAAACGCGCTAACTCTTTATCAAACGTTTTTGCAATCTCTTTATTCCATTTTTTTGTTTTTGCTTGCTTACGCATTTCTTCTAATTCCTGATCATTAGAAACGCCACCAAGTTCTTCTTGAATGGTTTTTAATTGTTGATTTAAATAATATTCACGTTGTTGCTGATCTAAATCTTCTCTCGTTTTAGACTGAATATCGTTACGTAACTGTAATTTTTGAAGTTCTTTATTTAAGTTCTTTAACGTTAATAATGCACGTTCTTTTAAGTTGTCTTTTTCTAGAATAACTTGTTTTTGCATTACAGTTAAATCCATATTAGAAGCAATAAAATTGACTAAAAATGAATTCGATTGAATGTTCTTTATAGCAAAAGAGGCTTCACTTGGCAACACAGGGTTTTCTTTAATTACCTCTAAAGCCTGCTCTTTAATTGAATCTATAATTGCATCAAACTCTTTCTTATCCACAATATCTCTATCTTCTACAGCTTCTTTTACACTAGCTTTTAAATAAGGTTCCGTTTGCACTAATTCTCCTATTTCAAAGCGTTTTTTACCTTGAATAATAACTGTTGTATTTCCATCAGGCATTTTTAAAACCCTCAAAATTTGTGCTACAACTCCTGTAGTATGAATGTCTTTTAACGTTGGTATTTCTTCATCTTCATTGCGTTGAGCAACAACTCCAATGATTTTATTGCCTTTATTAGCATCTTTTATCAACTGAATGGATTTGTCCCTACCAGCAGTTATTGGAATTACAACACCAGGAAACAAAACGGTATTTCTTAATGGTAAAATTGGCAAAACTTCAGGTACGCTTTCTTTGTTGATAATTTCTTCATCTTCAGGCGTCATCAAAGGAATCAATTCTGAATCTTCATTCATCATATCCTGAAAAGACAAACTGTCTAACTTTATTATTTTAGATTTACTCATATGTTATATATATGTCATTCTGACATCATTGATATTACATACCAAAAGTCAAAACTCTATTTTAAATATTAAAATACTTATTATCAATAACTTAAAAATATATAGATTGATAACTCAATCATATAAAACAATTAATATGCCAATTCTAAATTATTGTATAAGTTCTTTTATATTTATACCTCATTTAAAGAGTTATTAATGTCATTAATCAAAATCGAAGAAATCGATTATAAAGGTTGGAAAAATGCTATTGAAATATCAAATACTGATATTTACTTAATTGTTGTTCCTGAAGTTGGAAGAATCTTACATTTTAGCTTTAAAAACTCTGAAAACATTTTCTACGAGAACAGTGAATTAGAAGGACTGTTATTTAAAACTGATACGTTTTACAATCACAAAAGTGAAGCCCCTAATATTGGAGGAAATAGAATTTTACCTTGTTCTGAAGATTATTTTCATGATATAACAGGCTATAGAAATATTCCTGATCCTTATATAAATGCAAGTGCTTACAGTATAAATTATTTAGAAAATGGTGTAGTTCTAAAAAGCCCAATCAGTAATTATTTAGGCATTCAAATAGAAAGAAAAATTACTATTAATAAAAACGGCTCTAAGGTTTATATTGAGCAAAAAATTACTAAAATTAAAACTGCTAAAAACAATCAACTAGAAAGAATACCTCTAACACTTTGGAGTTTATCAAAAATTAAAACTTCCAATTTTTCATATATAAAAAATGCTAAAAAAAGTATTTTTAAAAATGGATTTACCATTTCTGAATGGCCAGATGCAAAAAACTATGCTTTAGAAAATATAACTTTAAATAATGATTTAATTACTCTAAAATCATCTAATGAATTTCCTCAAAAAATTGGAGTAGACGCTAAAAATTGGGTTGCAAGTTATATTAATAATAATCTTTTTGTAGAAAGTTTTGAGTTTGATGAATCTGCAACGTATCCTGATTTTGGAACATCTGTAACAATTTTCGGAAATAAATTATTTAGTGAATTAGAAGTTTTGAGCCCCGAAAAACATTTGAAAATTGGGGAATGTATAAAGTATAATATTAGATGGAATCTAATAAAAAAAAGCTGTAAAGAAGAAGCTGAGGAATATTTACAACAAATGCCTTAAGTAAATTAAACCATTAAAAAAAGCAATCATTAGAATGACTGCTTTTTTTAGTGTTTAAAATATAACTTCAATAATTTCTATATTGTTTTGTCGCTTCAAAAACATGCGCTAAGATTCTTTGTTCTATAGCGTCAAAATTTAAATTTCTACGTTTCATAACTACATCTGCCACTTCAAAAACTTTATTAGTTTTGTATTCTGTAAAACCTGATGCTCCTCCCCAACTAAAACTTGGTACAAAATTTCTTGGAAAACCACTTCCAAAAATATTAGAAGAAACTCCAATTACTGTGCCTGTATTAAACATGGTATTTATTCCACATTTGGAATGATCCCCCATCATTAGACCACAAAACTGCAAACCTGTTTTTGCAAATCTTCCTGTTTCATAATCCCACAATTTTACTTCAGTATAATTATTTTTAAGATTCGAATTATTAGTATCTGCACCTAAATTACACCATTCACCTAACACAGAATTTCCTAAAAAACCATCATGCCCTTTATTTGAATATCCCATTAAAACAGAGTTATTCACTTCTCCTCCTACCATACAATAAGGACCTAAAGTTGTTGCTCCATAAATTTTTGCTGATAGTTTTAAAACAGAATTTTCACACATTGCTAATGCTCCTCTTACCACAACACCTTCCATAACTTCAGCATTCTTTCCAATATAAATTGGACCATTAGATGCGTTTAAAGTTGCAAATGTAAGCTTGGCTCCTTCCTCAATAAAAATATTCTCCTTATTAGTGCATTGTACACCTTCAGGAATTGGCTGAGAAGTTCTATCTTTTGTAACCAACTCAAAATCTTGTGCTATTGCTTTATCATTTAATGAAAAAATATCCCAAGTATTTTTAATTTGAAGTACATTTTCATTAAACTCAATTTGTTTGTAATCATTAAAATCAACTTCTTCTTGCTGATTAGAGGTATAAAATGCAATTACATCATCACCTCTAAATATTGCTTCATTCTTAGAAAGATTCTGAATTTGAGAAACCAAACTTTCTGTTGGACAAAAAGAGGCATTTATCAAAATATTCTCCTCTAACTCAACCATAGGGTATTTCTCCTCTAAATACGCCTCAGTAATTGTAGTTGTAGTTAATCCTAAATATTTTTCCCATTTCTCTCTTATAGTTAAAATACCAATTCTTAAATCTGCAACTGGTTTTGTATAGGTAAATGGTAATAATGCATTTCTTGTACTGCCATCAAATAAGATGTAATTCATTTCTTTGGTTTTAAAGCATTACAAATTTACTTTAATTACAGCATATAAAAAACCGATTGTAAGAATACAATCGGTTTATAATTTTAAAAATTAACTAAAGTTATCTTTTAATAAATTTTTGAGTTCCAATTTTACTATCAGCTATTACTTTAACAGTATAAACTCCAGTTGCTAAATCTTGAATATTAACAATTTTAGAATTTATACTTAGATTTTGTGAATATGCCAATTTACCTATTTGATCGTAAAACTGAACAGTTACTTTTTCGGATACTATTGGCAAATCTATATTTACAATATCTTTTGCTGGATTTGGATACATTGCAAAATCTATTTTTTGAGCCTCTGAAATACTCAATGATGCAGATGATTTATTAGCTAAAACCACTTGATCTCCAGATGTACCTCCATTACCATTTGTAGCGTTTACTGCTGTATAAAAAGTAACTCTTCCTAAATCTGTTTCAGGAGATCTCCAAATAAAAGACCAATTTCCGGTTGTTGATACTGATGAATGAGTTATTGCTTTGTTATTATTTACAGTACTAGACCCTGAACCACTTGAAAAAGTTCCAATTTTCTGATTTGAATTATTCTCTGCTGTTAATTGAAATCCGTGTGCTTCGGAATCAGATGTTGTATTTATTGAAATGGTATAATCTGTATTAAGTAGATAACCAGTCTCTGGAATATTTGTAGTAATTTCTGCAGAAGCATTAAAGTTACCTCCATTATGACAAGAGGCACAAGAAATATTTCCATCTCCTGGAGAACCTGATCTAGAAGCACTAACACCATTTGAATTGGACATTAATAACAAAGCAACAGCTGGAATTGCCAATAAAATAAATTTGAAAAAGTAATTTTTATTCATAAAATTTGTTTTTGAGGTTAATATTAATTGATCTAAATTTACTAATAAATTTAGTAATTACATGAATTATAATTAATTAAATGAATTATAAAAAAGTAATACCTAACAACTTTTGTAGATAAAAAAGTATTGTATTTTTGATTTATGGCAGAGATTAAAAAAAACTTTAAGAAAATTAGTGAATCACAAATTACAATTACAGAATTAATGTTGCCCTCACATTCTAATTTTAGCGGTAAAATTCATGGAGGACATATTTTAAATTTAATGGATCAAATTGCTTTTGCTTGTGCCTCTAAGCATTCTGGTAATTATTGCGTAACGGCTTCTGTGAACAAAGTTGATTTTTTAAATCCGATTGAAGTCGGTGAATTATTAACTATGAAAGCATCTATAAATTTTACAGGTAGAACTTCTATGGTTGTAGGAGTAAGAGTAACCTCAGAAAATATTAGAACTGGAGATACAAAACACTGTAATTCATCTTATTTTACAATGGTTGCAAAAGATGACCATGGAAAAAGTGTACCAGTACCTGGAATTATTTTAACTACAAAAAAAGAAATAAGACGCTTTGCAAGAAGTATTATTAGACAACAGGAAGGAAAAAATAGAACTTCTAGATTTAATACGAATACATTTAAAATTGATGATTACTTACCATTATTTGAAAACAGTAATTCTAAAATTGATTTAAAGAAATAAACAAAATAAAAAAGCTTAGGAAATATCCTAAGCTTTTTCTGTTCAAATAATTATATTTTTAAAAATCTTGGTTTACATCCCAAGCTTCTAAAGTTTCTTTTAATGTTTTAATAAACATACCACCTAGAGCACCATTAACAACTCTGTGATCATAAGAATGAGATACAAACATTTTTTGTCTAATTCCAATAAAATCGCCCTCTGAAGTTTCTATAACCGCAGGTACTTTTCTTATTGCACCTAATGCTAAAATGGCAACTTGTGGCTGATTAATAATAGGTGTTCCCATTACAGAACCAAAACTACCTACATTTGTAACAGTATATGTACCTCCTTGAATTTCATCTGGCTTTAAAGCATTATTTCTTGCTCTTGTAGCTAAATCGTTTACAGATTTTGTCATGCCCACTAAATTCAACTGATCTGCATATTTAATTACAGGTACAATTAAATTACCATCTGGTAAAGCAGCTGCCATTCCTAAATTTATATTTTTCTTTTTGATAATTGTATCACCATCAACAGCGATATTTATCAAAGGATATTTTTTAATAGTAGAAGCTACAGCATGCATTAAAATTGGGGTAAAGGTTAATTTTTCACCTTCTCTTTTTAAATAAGCATCTTTTACTTTGTTTCTCCACTTTACAATATTAGTAACGTCAATTTCTATGAATGATTGAACATGTGCAGAAGTTTGTACAGAGTCTACCATATGCTTAGAAATAAGTTTACCCATTCTAGACATTTCAATAACCTCATCTTCTCCATTTAGAGAAACTGGTGCAGCTTTTGCAACAGGTTTTTGGGAAGCTTTTGGAGCTAAAGTAGTTTTTGTAACAACTTCTTCTTTTAAAGATTTATTTCCTCTATTTTCTATATATGATAAAACATCATCTTTAGTTACTCTACCATCTTTACCTGTTCCGGAAATACTTTCTAGTTCATTCATAGAAATACCTTCTGTTTGTGCGATATTTCTTACTAATGGCGAATAAAATTTCCCTGAATCTGAAGTTTTAGCAATTGGTGTAGCTACAATTTCTGAGGCCTTTTCTATTGTTTTTTCAACTTCAACAACTTCTTTAGGTTTTTCTTCTTCTTTCTTAGCGTCAGCTGAAGAACTTTCAGAACTAGCAGTAAAGCTTGCTTCTCCTCCTTCAGTTTCTATAACAGCAATTGTTTCTCCTACTGCAACAACATCATCTTTTCCAAACAAAATCTCAACTAAAGTTCCTTCTACTTCAGAAGGTACTTCAGAATCAACTTTATCTGTAGCAATTTCAACAACAGCTTCATCCAATTCAATAGTATCTCCTACCTCTTTTAACCAAGAAGTAATTGTTGCTTCTGCAACGCTTTCTCCCATTTTTGGTAACTTTAATTCAAATTTTGCCATTCCTGTTTAATTTTTGGAATGCAAAAATACGAAAAAAGGAACAGAAATTCATAAAAACTATAATTGAAAATAAATTAGAATAAACGATTTTAATTAAATTATTATTAAAATAATTTAAATTTATTAAACTATCTGTATTTAAATCATCTAAAATAGAATTTAAATTACAGATTAGTCAAAGAATTTAAACCCAATCTTTAGGATTCTCTAATACTTTTAGTAGTTTTTCTTCTGGTGAATTTTCTGCTGGCTGATGATTGTATTTCCATTGGACAACTGGAGGCAAACTCATAAGAATACTCTCGATTCTACCATTTGTTTTTAATCCAAATAAAGTACCTCTATCATGCACAAGGTTAAATTCTACATACCTACCTCTTCTAACTCCCTGCCAGTCTTTATGATTTTGAGAATAATTGGTGTTTTTTCTTTTTTCTACAATAGGCACGTAACTTTCTAGAAAACTGTTTCCAATTTCTGTAACAAATTCATATCTATTATCCATAGAAACGTCATCTGTTTGCTTTAAATAATCAAAAAACAAACCTCCTATTCCTCTTGCCTCATTTCTATGTGCATTCCAAAAATAATTATCGCATGTTTTCTTAAACTTCGGATAAAAATCTAAATTGTGTTTATCACAAGCGTTTTTACACACAGTATGAAAATGGGTGGCGTCTTCATCAAACAAATAATAAGGTGTTAAATCTTGCCCTCCTCCAAACCATTGGGTTACAATGTCACCTGATGAATTATACATTTCAAAATAACGCCAATTTGCATGAACGGTTGGTACAAAGGGGTTCTTTGGATGCAAAACTAAACTTAATCCACAGGCAAAAAAATTACCTTCTTTTACTTTAAACTGATTTCTTAAAATTTCTGGTAACTCACCATGAACAGCAGAAATATTTACACCTCCTTTTTCGAAAATAGCTCCATTTTCTATAACTCTAGTTCTTCCTCCTCCACCTTCTTTACGTTTCCAAAGGTCTTCTTTAAATTTTGCTGATCCATCAACTTCTTCTAGTTTAGAAGTAATTGCATCTTGTAAATTTTCGATATAAGCGTAAAACTTATCTTTCATATACCAAGTTGTTTTTTTCGTGCATTAATTGCACCGTTTTTTTTGAAGCTGCAGTTACAGAAAGTGGCAACACAATAATAATACCTACAATAGGAATCAATAGAAATAGCATAAAAACGATTCCATTTCCTATAGCATAACCTTTATTTCTACTTACAAACTGTACACTTTCTTTATAGGTTAAGTGACGTTCTAAGGTATAATCCATATTTCCAAATCCCGCATAATAAGCTTGAACAATAAAAAGTAAGAGTGAAGAAAAGATATTTACTCCAGGAATAAATTTCAAAATCAAAATTGGTAATGTAATCAACAACTCCTTTGTTAAGTTCCTAATATTTAAACGTATAGCTCTAATTAATTGCTCTGTATTTGTAGTTTTTCTGTGTAGGTGTTTTAAATCTCCATAAAAGTGTTTTTCTATTTTCTCTGAAACAGGACTCATAAAAGGCGCAGAGAGTGCCATTATTATGTGTTTATATAAGATTAATCCAACAATCAATACGATTAAACCTCCAATAAAATTACTGATAGATGAAAAGGTATCTTTTCCCCAATCCCAAACCCAAATGTTAGAAATATAAGCACCAACATTATCAGATAGCATATAGGTCTCTACTCCTATTAATATAGCAGTACAAAAACTAATCAACATAGGAATTATAAAATATTTCCAAAGCTTTAAATCTGACATCAGTTTAAAAACTCCTGTATATTCTTTAATTCCTAATATGACGTTTTTAAGCATATTTTACTGTGCTTTGTATTCTTTTACAGCATCTACAAATGCTTTGGCATTTTCTACTGGAATATTTGGCAAAATTCCATGACCTAAATTTACTATGTATCTGTCTTTACCAAACTCGTTTATCATTTGGGTAACCATTCTTTTAATTTCTGATGGTGAAGAAAATAATCTTGATGGATCAAAATTACCTTGTAACGTAATCTGTCCTCCAGATAAATAACGTGCGTTTCTTGCAGAGCATGTCCAATCAACTCCAAGAGCAGAAGCCCCTGATTTAGCCATATCACTTAATGCAAACCAACACCCTTTACCAAATGCAATTACTGGAGCATCATCTTTTAAGGCATCTATAATTTGCTGCATATATTGCCAAGAAAATTCTTGATAATCTGTTGGAGATAACATACCTCCCCAAGAATCAAATACCTGAACTGCATCTACACCAGCTTCTACTTTTGCCTTTAAGTACGCAATTGTAGTATCTGTAATTTTTTGTAATAAGGTTTGAGCCACAATAGGATTTGTAAAACATAACTCTTTGGCTTTATCAAAGTTCTTAGAACCCTGACCTTGCACACAGTAACATAAAATCGTCCAAGGAGAACCTGCAAAACCTATTAACGGAATTTCATCATTCAGCTTTTCTTTGGTTGCTTTGATGCCATCCATAACATAACCTAAAGTATCTTGAATATCTGGAATGATTACTGAGTCTAAATCTTTTTGAGAACGAATTGGATTTGGTAAATATGGACCAAAATTTGGTTTCATTTCCACTTCTATATTCATGGCTTGCGGAATAACCAAAATATCTGAAAATAAAATTGCAGCATCCATTCCATATCTTCTAATAGGTTGCACTGTAATTTCTGATGCTAATTCTGGAGTTTGACAACGTGTAAAGAAATCATATTTATGTTTGATTTCCATAAATTCAGGTAAGTATCTTCCTGCTTGTCTCATCATCCAAACTGGAGGTCTATCTACAGTTTCTCCTTTTAACGCTTTTAAAAATAAATCGTTCTTAATCATACTTATATTTTTGAAACTGCCAACATTGCTTTGTCAGCAGCATGTGCTATTATTTTGATGTCTTTATCTGAAATTGCTGAATTTAAAAACCAAGCTTCAAATTGACTTGGAGGTAAAAAGACGCCATTTTTAATCATCTCCCAAAAGAAAACTGCAAACTTCTCTGTATCTGAAGTTTGTGCTTCTTTAAAATTAGTGACTTTACTCTTCGTAAAAAACGGATTCATCATAGAGCCAAATCTGTTAACCACTAAATCTACATTGTGTTTTTTTGCAGACTCTAATAAAATCACTTCCAAAATAGAACCAACCTCCTCAAATTTATCATATGGATTTTGCTTCTTTAATTCAGTTAAAGTAGAAATTCCACCAGCCATTGCTATTGGGTTTCCAGATAACGTACCTGCCTGATACATACCTCCTAAAGGTGCAACATTTTCCATAATTTCATTTCTTGCTCCATAAGCTCCAACAGGAAAACCACCACCAATAACTTTACCTAAGCAAGTAATATCTGCAACTACACATAACTTTTCTTGTGCTCCTCCAAAAGTAGATCTAAAACCGGTCATTACTTCATCTGCTATTAACAAAGCTCCTTTAGATTGTAAATACTCTTTTAATTCTTTTAAGAAATTATTTTGAGGGATTACAACACCCATATTACCTCCAATTGGCTCAATAATTACACCAGCAATATCATCATGTTCTTCAAAGTGTTTTTTTACACTATCTAAATTATTGTATTCTGCAATTAAAGTGTTTTTTACAGCTCCTTCTGGCACTCCTTTAGAACCAGGTAAACTTAATGTAGCTAAACCTGAACCAGCAGCTACCAATAAAGCATCTTGATGCCCATGATAACAACCAGAAAATTTGATGATTTTATCTTTACCTGTGTAAGCTCTAGCCAACCGAATTCCGCTTAAAACAGCTTCTGTACCCGAATTTACAAAACGAACTTTATCCATTTCTGGGAAAGCATCACAGACTATTTTAGCTAATTTAATTTCTGCTTCTGTAGATGCACCAAAAGAATAGCCTTTCTTTAACGCTTTTTTTGCGGCTTTTTCTACAGCCTTGTGTCTATGCCCTAAAATCATTGGGCCATAAGAAACTACTAAATCTACATATTCATTTCCATCAACATCAACAATTTTAGTTCCTTTTGCTTTTTTTATAAATAAAGGATTACCACCTACTGATGAAAAAGCTCTTACAGGAGAATTTACTGCTCCTACTAAATGCGTTAATCCTTTTTGATATAACTTCTCTGATTTTTTGAAATTCATTTTTTAAACTTTTGGCCTTTGGTTTTTGGCTATTTGCAGACTGCTAAATAGCGAAAAACTGAAAGCTATTTTTTTAATAATAATCTAGCTGCCTCTTTTGCAAAATAGGTGATAATAATATCTGCACCTGCTCTTTTCATAGACAACAAACTTTCCATCATTACTCTCTCTCCGTCAATCCAACCTTTTTCTGCAGCAGCTTTTACCATTGCATATTCACCACTTACATTATAACAAGCAATTGGTCTATCAAAATTATTTTTTAAATCTCTAATGATATCTAAATACGATAAGGCTGGTTTTACCATTAAAATATCTGCTCCTTCTTGATCATCAAAAGTAGCTTCTCTTAAACCTTCATCTCTATTTGATGGATCCATTTGATACGTTCTTCTGTCTCCAAAAGTTGGTGTAGAATCTGCTGCATCTCTAAATGGACCATAAAATGCTGAAGCATACTTTACAGAATATGCCATAATTGGCAAGTTTGGATAACCTGAGTTGTCTAATGACTGACGAATCATATCTATTGTTCCATCCATCATTCCTGATGGTGCAACCATATCTACACCTGCTTTTGCATGAGAAATAACTTGCTTTGCAATGTTTACTAAGGTTGCATCATTATCGACATCATTGTTATGAATAATACCACAATGACCATGAGAAGTATATTCACAAAAACAAACGTCTGTAATTACATATAAACTTGGGTAATTCTTTTTGATAAAACGAATGGCCTGTTGCATAATTCCATTATCATTCCATGTTTCTGTGCCTTCGTCATTTTTTTCTGATGGAATACCAAATAATAAAACAGCAGGAATATTTAATGAAACAACTTCGTCTAATTCTTTAGAAATGGTATCTAAAGAATAACGTTTAATTCCTGGCATAGAAACGATTTCTGTTTCTATATTTTCGCCTTCTTCTATAAACAACGGATAAATAAAATCATCTACAGATAATTTAGTTTCTCTAACTAATCTTCTTATCCCTTCTGTTTTTCTTAATCTTCTTGTTCTAAACATTATATTAGTTTGATGTAAAATGACTGTTCACCAATTCTAAAACTGAATCTACGCTTGGTAAATTTGCAACCTGTACATTTTTAAAATGTTTTCTAGCTTCTTTTGCAGTGGTTTCTCCAATACAAAAAGCAATTTTATTTGCACTATTTTCTATTAAATAACTCTCTATGCCTGAAGGACTATAAAATAACACTCCAGTTACTGAATCGTCTAATTTCTCTGGGCTTAACATCGTTTTATATGCCTCTACTTCATTTACAGTAATGTCATGAGATTGTAAATAAGCAGGTAAAACATCTAAACGAACATCACTACAAAAATAGGTGACAATTTTATTTTCTAATGCTGTAGACAAGTATTCTGCTAATGCCTTTGCATTCTTAGCAACCTTAGCAACTTTACCTATTCTATTTTCTATTAATTTTTTAGTTCTTCTACCAACGCAATAAATGTTCTTGAACTTCATTTCATCTTTGGTAAAAGAATTCAATAGAGCCTCTACTCCATTTTGACTAGTGATTACAACATTTTCAATTTCATTTTTCATCACTTTTGGTGGAATTCTATTAAAACGTATTTTAATAAAATCGCTATCATCTATACCAATTGCAGAAGAAAGAACCTCTTTCTGTAATTCTGATAATTTCTTTGTAGAATAAACAGAAGCAACCTTTTCACCAACTTCCTCATCTTCTGTTATTAACTCTTTTCCCCCTCTATTAATTACATAATCTGCACAGTCTTTAGCCAAGTATCTATGGCTTCCTAATTTTGAAGTTTTGGTTACTGTAATTTTCTTAGAACCATCTCTTTTTAACAAGATTCCTTTAAAATTAATTTCTTGTGTTTTTTCATCAACATAAGCTAATGCACCTATTGGGGCTGTACAACCACCTTCTAGTAATCTTAAAAATTCTCTTTCTATACCTACACAAACCTTTGTTTCGTAATGATTTAATTGCTCACACGCATCAATTACAAACTGATCTTTTTCTAAACAAGCTATCATAATTGCACCTTGTGCTGGTGCAGGAATCATCCAAGTTAAAGGTATTGCACCTTTTTCTCTTAAACCCAATCTCTCTATGCCTGCAGCAGCAAAAATAGCTCCATTCCAAGTTTCACTATTTTCTAATTTACTTAAACGCGTGTTTACATTTCCTCTTAAATCTTCAACTTTATGCGTTGGGTAACGATTTAACCACATTGCTTTTCTTCGTAGACTACCAGTTGCAATTATACCTCCAGGTTGTCCAAAAAATTCTTCTGTATCTTTTAAAACTAGTAAATCTGAATAATTTGCTCTTTTTAAAACTGCACCTTGCATAATACCTTCTGGTAATGCAGTTGGCACATCTTTTAAAGAATGTACAGCAATATCTATATCACCATTTAACATGGCAACATCTAAATTTTTAGTAAAAATTCCTGTAATCCCTAATTCGTACAAAGGCTTATCTAGAATAATATCTCCTGTGGATTTTATAGGAACAATTTCAGTTTCATAACCTAATTCTTCTAATTCTTTACGTACTTTATTTGCTTGCCAAAGAGCCAATTGACTTTCGCGAGTTCCTATTCTAATCGTTTTTTGCATTAAGTATTTTTTAAGATTGAAAAACCTTATTGATGACCTCTAAACTTTGTGATACAGATGTATCTTCATCTTTTAAATGTTTCACAAATTGAGTTGTTATTTTCTGTATGAATCGTGAAGTTACCATTTCTGCTTGACTTTCATCAAAATCTACTATTTTTTTCCTTTGAAAATTAATTTCATCGTTCTTAATAGTCTCTAAAGATTTTTTTAAAGCAGCAATTGCTGGTGTAAATCTTCTGTGATTTAACCAGTCATTAAATTCTGCTTTGTGTTTTTCTATAATCGCTTCAGCCTTTGGAATTTCTTTTTTACGAGCAGCTAGAGTTTCATCTGTAATCTTAGACAACTCATCTACATTTACTAAAGATATTCCTTTAAAATCTGTAACATCTTTTGCAACATTTTCTGGCATTGACAAATCTAGAATTAGCAACTCTTTATTTTCTGAGATATGATGCTGAGTTATGGTTGGTTTATCTGCACTAGTAGAAACAATTAAAACATCTGCCTTAGTAACTTCTTCTGTTAAATTTTCGATAACAGACTTTCTTATAGAATGATGTTCCTTTACAAATTCAGTTGCCTTTTCTTCTGTTCTATTGATTAAACAAACAGACTTATTTTGTGTATACTCTGCTAAATTCTTACAGGTGTGTTTACCCATTTTTCCTAATCCAAAAACCAAAATATTTTTTGAATTATAATCTGATAAATTTTTAATAATATATTGCACAGCAGCATAAGAAACGGAAGTTGTACCCGAACTTAAACGAGTATCATTCTTTACCCTTTTACTTGCCTGTAAAACACTATTTACCAATCTTTCTAGATAAGCATTGGTAGTCTTGTGCAATTTAGCTAACTTAAAAGCTTGTCTTAATTGACCTACAATTTCATAATCTCCTAATATCTGACTTTCCAAACCTGTACCAATTCTAAATAAATGATGAACTGCGTCTTGATTTTTGTATACGTTAGAAATAGAAGCAAACTCTTCTACTGTGCCTTCGGAAAAATGACATAATAATTGAATTAATTGATAAGGATGCTCTGCAAAACCAGAAATTTCTGTTCTATTACAAGTTGACAATATAAAAATACCTTTGAAGTTTTCTTCTTTTGCTTTATTTAATAAAGCACTCTGGTTTTCTTTAGACAAAGAAAATTTACCTCGGGTATTTGCATTAGCTTTTTTATAACTGACACCAATATTATAAAAATGTGTTTTCGCTGTCTCTAACATAAACTTTAAAAGTTGCACAAAAATAAAAAGAGTTATCAGAAAAAAACATCGCTAAAAGTACTTTAAATAACGTTAAATGTTTTTTAAAGTAAATATTCGGAATAAAAATCATTAAATTCTTTATTTTTGCTATCTACAATGGATTTAGGGTGTTTTTATCTAGAACCATTCTAAATAAAAAATAGTTGAATTAAAATAAAAATAATGTTTAAAAATGTCGGCAAAAGTACTATTGACGAAATTAACTTAGAAAAAGGTTTTTATGTACTTCATTTTCAGAACGAAAGCGAAAATATTGAAAACTTCGAAAGAGAAATAGATAGTACATTTATTCAAATTCATTTCTGCTTACGAGGTAAATCTAAATTTTTATTCAATGACAACTCCTACTCTTTTGATGTTTTAGACAACAGAAGTATATTGTTATATAACCCTCAAATAACTTTACCTATTAATTTAGAAATTCAACCTAAAACAACGCTTATTTCCTTATTAATTTCAATTGAAAAATTTCATTCACTATTTTCTAAAGAATCTGGCTACATTCCATTTTTAAGCGATGAAAACAGTAATAAAAAATATTACGATGATGCAGAAATAAAGCCTGTTGTAGCTATTGTTTTACAACAAATTATTAACTCTAATATTAATAGCTCTATCAGAGAGTTGTATGTTAAAGGAAAAGTATACGAGTTATTAAGTTTACACTTTCAAAAAGATGAGAATGCAGATGGAGAATATTGCCCTTTTTTAGTAGACGAACAAAATGTACTTAAAATAAGAGAAGCTAAAAAAATTATTATTGCTAGAATGGCAGAGCCTCCAAGTTTACAGGAACTAGCCAACGAAATTGGTTTAAATATTAAAAAACTAAAAGAAGGGTTTAAACAAATCTATGGAGACACAGTGTACAGTTTTCTTTTTGACTATAAGATGGAACATTCTAGACGTCTTTTAGAAAGCAATCAATACAACGTAAATGAGGTAGGTACACAGGTTGGTTATAGCACAGCCAGTCATTTTATAGCCGCTTTTAAAAAGAAATTTGGAACAACACCAAAGAAATATGTAATGAGTTTAAATCAATAATTATTAAGGTGATACAACTAACTCATAATGACATTAAAAATAAACAGCAAAAGTTTCCTATAACTATTGTTTGTGACGCCATAAGAACACCTGAAAATATTGGAATGTGTTTTCGTATTTCTGAAAGTTTTGGAGTTGAAAAAATCTATTTTCACGAAAATTCACCATCTATAAAAAACAGAAAAGTAATAAATACTGCCAGAAACACTATCGGCCAAATTAATTATGATTCTTATAAAAATTTTAATAATTTAATTCATCAATTAAAATTAGAAGGCAATACAATTATAGGCATAGAAATTACTGATAAAAGTATCGATATTCAAGATTTTGATTTTAAAAACAATGAAAAAATCGTTTTACTTTTGGGTAGTGAAAGAAACGGAATTGAAAATATTAACTTAGTAGATGAAACAATAGCCATTCCCATGTATGGAAGAAACTCATCTATGAATGTAATCCATAGTTTAGCAATAACGCTTTACGAAATAACAAACCAAATAAAGATATCTTAAAATATTAAAAATGAAAGGAGTTTTACTAGTAAATTTAGGTTCCCCAGCAAGCACATCAACTAAAGATGTAAAGCAATACTTAGGTGAATTCTTAATGGATGAAAGAGTAATTGATGCTCCAAAATGGTTAAGAACCATTTTGGTTAAAGGTATTATTTTAAATACTAGACCAAAAAAATCTGCTAAAGCTTACAAAAAGATTTGGTGGGATGAAGGTTCTCCGTTAATTGTGCTATCAGAAAGATTATTAGATAAAGTTCAGAAAAAAACAGAATTACCTATTGCTCTTGCAATGCGCTACGGAACTCCATCTATAAAAATGGGTTTACAAGAGCTACATGACAAAGGGGTTTCAGATGTTTTAATTGTTCCTCTGTACCCGCAACATGCTATGGCTACAACCGATACTATTTTAGTGTTAGCTGAAGAATTAAGACAAGAGTTTTTCCCAGAAATGAAATTTAAGCATATCCCTGCTTTTTATCATAAAAAAGAGTACATAAAAGTACTAGGTGACAGTATAAAGACTTATTTAGATGGAAAAGAATGGGATAAAATCTTGTTTTCTTATCATGGAATACCAGAGAGACATGTTCGTAAATCCGACATCACAAAAAGCCATTGCAAACCGAATGATAGTGTTAATTTTGAATGTTGTAAGACAAGTTCTGCTGCTCATGAATTTTGCTACAAACACCAATGTTACGAAACCACAAAACAAGTTGTTGAGTATTTAGATCTTCAACCTCATCAATATTTTGTTTCTTTCCAGTCTAGATTAGCTGGAGATCCTTGGCTACAACCTTACACTGACAAAATGCTTGAAAAATATCCAGAAGAAGGAATTAAAAAATTGGCTGTAGTTACACCAGCTTTTGTATCTGATTGCTTAGAAACACTTGAAGAAATAGCCATGGAAGGTAAAGAAGATTTTTTAGAAGCTGGTGGAGAAGCATTTTACGCAATTCCCTGTATTAATGATAATGATGATTGGGTAGATGTCTTAATAGATTGGATTGAGGCTTAAAAAACGTCTAAATATCAAAAAAAATAAATTATAATACATGGACTTTCTTTACATAAAAGCTTTACACATTATTTTTGTAGTTACCTGGTTTGCTGGATTATTTTATATAGTTCGCTTATTTATTTATCATACTGAAGCAGAAACAAAACTAGAGCCAGCTAAAACTATATTGCAAACGCAATACAAATTAATGAGCAAAAGACTTTGGTATATAATTACATGGCCTTCCGCAATTTTAGCTAGTATTTTTGCTTTTTGGATGCTTTATCAGATACCCGGTTATTTATATCAACCTTGGATGCATGTAAAGCTAACATTTGTATTTAGCCTTTATTTTTATCATGGGTTTTGTCAAAAAATTTATAATAAACTTCAGAAAGATATTATAAAGTACTCTGCTTTTAAGTTACGGATTTTTAATGAAATTGCGACTGTAATATTATTTGCTGTTGTATTTTTAGTTACACTAAAAAGCGCCATTAATTGGATCTGGGGAGTTGTTGGAATTATTCTTTTTGGGATACTTTTAATGCTAAGTGTAAGGCTCTATAAAAAGATTAAAGCAAAAAGATCTTGGGATAAGACTGAAAAGGAAGTCTTTAAAAACCAAGATAATTCTTAATCGTGAAGTTTAATTTCAAAAATTACAATTTACCTCTAAAATATAAAGAATTCTTATTATGATCTAACAACATTTTCTTGTTGTCATAATAGGATTTTAAGAGTTGAATAACTTTATTCAATTCTACTTTACTTAAATTTCGATATGCTGGTCTTTGAATCTTAGTATCCCACTTTGATTGAAAAAAATTGTCTAACGCAATTCTTAGATAGCAATGGTTTTGAAAATTTAATTCTCTATACTTTTCAGAAAGCCTTTCAGGTAAATTCTGATAATTATGATAATAAGCTGAAGGAACTAGGATTAATCTCAATGGCTTCAATTTGTTTTTTATCATTGGGGTTTTTACTAAAAGGTAATTCAAGATTTTCATCAATATTTAGTGTTCTAAATCCAAGTTCGTAAAATTGAAACCAAATATCATCTTCAAATTTTTTACTATGCGTTTTTTCTTTTGAAAGCTTAGTTTTTGTTTTTAAAATAGAATTAACAATCCAGCCTTCTTTTAGTTTATCTTCTACTAAATTATGATCAACACTAATAATATAATTAGGACTTTTTTTTGCTTTATATATTTTCCCTAGTGTTGATGGATCGCTAGTTATTTTTGACTTGAAATCAATAATTTGTTCATTATTTACATACCCCATAAATCTGAAATTAGTTTATTTTAAATTTTTCTTTAAAAATACTTCAGGTTCTACATCTAAAATCTGAGCAATTTTATATAGAACCTCTAGGCTTGGCTGTCTTCTATTTTGCACATATGAGTTTACCATATTATAGCTCTTGCCAAGCTTTTCAGCGAGCCATTTTTGTTTTATACCCTTATCTTCTAAAACCTCTTTAATGCGGTTCATTTTCTTGTTTTTATAGACCAACCAATGTATAAAATATATATCATAATATGAGTATTTAATATGAAATAATTTTTTTAGACTCCCAAAATATGTGAACGTTCACCACCTACTATAAACCTCCCCCCAAAGAACCTATATGTAAACTCCCCCAACCAAAATTAGTTATAATAAATTAACCCATTGATTATGAACGAAGTATTTGACCAATCCGTAAGACTTTTGCAACTAATAAGTGAACTGTTAGGAATGACCTACCGGGAGCTCAACGTATGGATTTTTTTAATTATAGAACCCATTGTATTTGCGATCCTACTGATTAAAATCTATCTATTAACTAATAAACTTAAGAACAATGCGAGAAGCCAATAAACGATTCATCAGACTACTAGGGTATGTAGTGATTGTAATTACATCTATCCAGTTTCACGATCTTTTACAAACACCCTCTATGTTATTTTTTGGGTTTTTATGGTTCGCTAAAACTTCTGATTGGTAACTTAGCATTTGAATAAGATTTTTAGAGAAAAGGCAACGATCTAGGCAACTAAAAATAAGAAACCTTGTAAATCAGTGACTTACAAGGTTTGTTGCGGAGAAAGAGGGATTCGAACCCTATCTATAAAACATTTATATTCAAACAATTAATTCCTACACCTTTTTTGAGTCACCTTATTGGTCACCAATCTTTATATTGTAAAATTAGAAAGTTTAAACTATAAAACCTAACAGGTGTAAAATTATATTATTGTTTATTTGATTTAACTAGAGAGAATAATGGTATAAATCTGAGATTTAAGAACAAATTCATCACTTCAAATAAAAACCCAAAAAATCCAGTACGACTTCATTTATCCAGACCCGGGTTACTTTTTAAAGATCACTTTCCTTCTTAGCACTTTGCTGTCAAATCTATATATAACACGAAAAATGAATACTTAAACCTTATTATTTCGTTTATAAGGGTTTTTAAAATTAGCTAAAACTACGGTTTAATAAATACGACAATTCTCTGAAGGTTAGGGCTAACTTTAGATAAGGATAATGAATGTACTGTAAAGTCATTTGTAGCATATTTATCTTTAATTCCCTTCATACAATCATTCAGAGTATTTAAAATCGAAGTTCTTTTTAAAACAACTACTAAGTTCTTAGGAAGATCAAAGAAATTAAGCCCATTTATTGAAAAGTTAGAAATAAGTAGCCTAGAGTTTTCAACAAAACCGAAGTCAGCCTCAAATAAATACCAATCTCCTTTTTCATAAGATTGCCCTGATACATCTAAAACAGGAACAGAAACTTTGTCTTTAAAATTAGCACTTGAAAAAACACTAGCCTCTCCAAAGTCTTTTAGTTTTGTGCTCAATTTCTTTAAAAAAACCTGATCTGTTTCACAATGAATGACTTCGACTTTTTCGTCAATATTTTTTTCAAACAAATCTGTAAAAGTATAATACTCAAAATCAAGTAATTCTTCTTTATTTGCTCTTTTCTTTATAAAATTGACTATTCTTCGAAACATTTTAAAAGGTGTTTTTACAACTGAACTATCTAATCATAAATTCAGTTCTTCTATTTTGATCGTGTTGCTTTTCACTACATTTTTTTGTTCCTACACAATTATTAATTGGTTTTAACTCACCAAATCCTTTTGTTGTTATCCTAGACTCAGAAATCCCTCTTTCTACCAACCAACTCTTAGTGGTTTCTGCTCTCTCTAAAGAAAGTTGCATGTTGTATTCTGCTGGCCCTCTTCGGTCTGTATGACCTATAACATCAATGTTAATCTTTGGGTATTTATTCATTATTAATACCACTTTTTCTAACTCTAATTTTGATTCTTGGGTGATTTCTGTTGCATCAAAATCATAGTAGATAGGTGCTAAATTGACAAACTCTCTTAAATCTACAGCCGTTAATACTGGCTCTTTTTCAGTAAGATAAACAGTAATCGTATCTTTTGTTTCTCTGTCAATAGTAGTTGTTAATGCTTGATAATTATCGTTTAAAAATTCAAGTTGGTATTTCTTTGATCCCTCTACATTAAACAATGTTAGCTTTTGCGCTCTTACCGTTAACTCTTTTGTAACTCCGTTATTTGTATTCTCAGTCAACCTTACACTTGTAACCCCTATTAAAGGCTTTTCTCCTTTAGATTTAACATGTACTGTCACATCTTTTAGTTTTGGCATTGCTAGTCCCTGAAACTGGTAAATATCGTCAGAACCTGAACCTCCTTCTTTTCTATTGGAGGTGAAAAAACCTTTTTGATTTGCTGTTTTGTATACCAAACCAAAATCATCAAAAGCACTGTTTACAGGTGCTCCAAAAGTATATACTCTTTGCTTGTTAGATGTTAAATCTACATAATACAAATCTAAACCTCCTAAACCTTCTCTGGCATCAGAAGCAAAAACCAATATATTCTCTGAACTCACAAAAGGAAAAGTATCTCTTCCTACTGAATTTATTGAACCTCCTAAATTCTCTGGCTCTCCATACGTAGTTCCATTTATAGAAACCCTAAATAAATCTGAAGCTCCCTTTGCGCCTTCCATATCTGACGAAAAGTACAAATAATCTTCATCTGGACTCAATGCTGGATGCGCACAACTGTATTGATTGCCATTAAAAGGCAACGCTTCTGCATCTCCCCATCGCTTTCCATTGAAACTAGCCTTATAAATTTTTAGAAGTACATTGTTTAAAGAATCTGTAGCGACTCTTCCTGAATAGTTATTATTACTCGTGAAATACATCGTCTTACCATCCTTGGTAAATACCGCTGAAGATTCATTGTAATACTTATTTATACTTCCCTTTAACTTAGATATAGATACTAATGAATCTTTATCATCAAGCCCTACTTGGTATAAATTTGTGTAAGCTTCATTGTTCCATGACCTTCTTTTTGAAAACCTCTTTTTTGTATCTCTACTACTCGTAAATACTATTTTATCTTCTCCTAAATAAGCAACCTTATAGTCTGAAAAATTAGAGTTAAAATCAACGCTCTTTACAGCAAGTTGTTCAACAGATAATTTTTCTGAGTTTACAAATAATTGAGATTCATTAGTTGCCTGCTGTTTTTCTGTTGGATACAAGTCAAGCATTTGAGCATACCAATATTGAGCTGCTTTACGCTCTTGTTGGTTTCTTAAAACACTAATGTACTTGTAGTAGGTACCCACAGATACCTTTTTATTGATCTTAAATAATGAATCGTAACTAACTTTTGCCAACGCATAATTTGATTGATAGTAATAGGCATTGGCTAAATTTTCAAATATTGCTGGAGTTCCGTATCCATCATTGACTAAATTGCTGTAAAGAGAAATAGCCTCTACATATGACAAATTATTGAATTTAGCATTGGCTCTCTTCAAAGTATTTTGCTGTCCAAAGACAATACCATTGATAAGCAATAAACAAAGAGTTATGTATTTTAATTTCATAATTTATAAATTAAAGATATTAGAAGAATCGAGGTGCTTTAACGTTATTGTTTCTAAAAATTTCATAACGCAAAAATACTTCATGTGAACCAGAGTTATAGGTAGATAACGAATTGGTATCAAAATCATATCCATAGCCTAAAAACCAATTTTGGCTTACCTGAAATCCAGCTAAAAAACTCACTGCTGCTCCTACTCTATAAGAAGTCCCTAAGGTAAACTTGTCATAAAACTGAAAGTTAGAAGAAACATCTAATTGTAATGGAGCGCCTGAAACAATCTTGGTTAAAATTGCGGGCTTAAACAATACATTCTTATTGATATCAAATACATAACCAGCTGTTAAATGATAATGTAAACGCTCTTTAGAAACAGAACTAACAGAGGAATTTAAAGTACGATTAATATGTTTTGTCTCTAATAAATTAGGTATCGAAAAACCTAGATAACTCTTATCAGAATACCAAAACAACCCAACTCCTAAATTAGGTGAAAATCGGTTGTTGATATTATTCTGTGCCAACTCATCATCTGGATTAAAAATATTTAACTTCATAAAATCAACATTTAACATATGCGCGCTTCCACGCAAACCAAAAGCCAATTTATAATCATAAGAGGTATTGATTGTATATGAAATGTCTAAAGAAACCATATTTTCTTCTACAGCTCCTATCGCATCATTTAAAATACTCAATCCAATTCCTACCTTAGAAGAACCTAAAGGACTGTGATAAGACAATGCGTTTGTCGTTGGCGCTCCATCTAAACCAACCCATTGTGAACGCTGAGAAAGATAAATACTACTCGTACCTCGTGAACCTGCATAACCAGGGTTAAAACTCAACGTGTTATACATATAGTTACTAAACTGAGCGTCTTGTTGACCATAACTTAGCTGCATTATTAAAAACAGAGCAATGATAAATACTCTTTTCATTACAGTTGTATTTAAACTATTATTTTGCATCTTATTCTTTTTATTTTGTTAAGTTTAAATATCCTTTTCTGTTTTTCCAAAAACCATTAGACTTATAATTTAATATGTAAAAATAAGTTCCTGATGGAAGTGTTGAATTGCTATTTATAGTAAACCTACCTCCTGATTCTCCAATGAAGTATTTACCATTTTGTCCATATCCAGAAACTGAATAAACCTTAACTCCCCAACGATTATAAATCTCTAAGGTATTCTCAGGATATAATTCTATATTTCGAATGACAAAAACATCGTTCTTACCATCTCCATTTGGAGTTAACAAATTAAAAATCTCTAAATCATCTTCTGATACCGAATGGTTGTTAAATTCTAAATAATCTAAAACTCCATCACCATCTGAATCTATAGGGTTATTCACATCTGGACCAATTTCATCTCCATTATTCAGACCATCTCCATCACAATCTGCATTTAAATACTCTTGTGACAACTCCATTGTTATACTTGAAGGAATTGATGAACACCAATCCTCTGGATCTGTATCATCCAATAATTCTTGTGCATTCGAGATTCCATCTCCATCAATATCGTCATCACAAACATCTCCTAAACCATCATTGTCTAAATCTTCTTGGAAAGGATTGTAAATCAATGGACAATTGTCTTCTATATCTAAAATACCATCTCCATCATCATCAGTATCTACACAATCTGGAACAGAATCACCATCAGTGTCTAATGACATTGAATTAGCATCTAATGGGTCGGATCCACAGGCTATCTCATCAACATCTAACTGTCCATCATTATCATCATCCGTATCAGCATTATCTCCTGTACCATCACCATCAGTGTCAGTATCTTCATCAGGATCTAATGGGAAATCATCTTGATCATCTGGTGTACCATCATTATCATCATCTTCGTCTACACAGTCTGGAATAGAATCTCCATCAGTGTCTAATGACATTGAATTAACATCTAATGGATCTGATCCACAAGCAATCTCATGAATATCTAACTGCCCGTCATTGTCATCATCTTCATCTACATCATCTTTAATACCATCTCCATCAGTATCTACAATAACTACATTCACAGTTCTTACTACTTCATCAGCAGCATTGCCATTAGCATCACTCACATTATAAGTGACCGTATATGTCCCAACTGTATCAGTGTCTACTGGATTTACAGTTATAATACTTGCTGTTAGATCTCCATCATAGTTATCAGTCGCTGTTGCTCCAGCATCTGTATAAGTGTCTCCAACTTCAACGATTACTGTGGCATCTCCTGTAAGGGTGATTACTGGAATAGTAGTATCAACTACATTCACAGTTCTTACTACTTCATCAGCAGCATTGCCATTAGCATCACTCACATTATAAGTGACCGTATA
>NZ_JAHEHX010000014.1 GCF_024639685.1 Polaribacter sp.
TATAATATCAACAAAATCCATAACGGCTCCTACACTTTCTTATAATTATTAGTTTTAAATTCACCAGTATACCTTTGCCAAGCAACAATTTTAGTTACCCTCCAGCCATATTTGAGAGATAACAGAAAAAGACAAAGTAAAATCGTAAGCGATACAAATGATGCATGCGCAATAAAAGCTTCGTATAAACAAAACGATACAACAATCGCAGGAGCGATTGATATGATATACGAAGAGATAATTTCGTATTTTCTTATTACGTTAAAAATTGAGCCTATAACTCCTAAAGATACAAACAACCAGATTAAATGAATTAATGTTGCATTTTGTAAAAGATTCAGTGCTGCTGCTAAACCTATTATACTATACATAGTTCCCACAAAGACACCGTATGCCACTAGTTCATATTGTGACTGGGCTAAAGTTAGCTCTTTAGCCTCTGTTAAGTAAGGTGTTTTTTGCTTATCAAATATATAGCCGGGAACTTTTGAAAACCACATCTTTTATCTCATATGTATGAATACAATATCTTATTTCTTTTGTTCATCGTAATCCAAGACCATAAGGTCTAGTTTTTTCTTATTATCACCCCAGATTACGGCGATTAATTGTATCATTACAGACATTCCACCTAAGAATAAGAAAAAGTATCCTATTGGAAGGAATGTTTTAATTATCCATCTGTTACTTAAACCAACCAAAGATGCAGAAACTTCATTAATAACATATGAATCCACCATGTATATCCAAGAGAAATAAACACAAATTAGTGTAAAAGGTAACATAAACAACAAGTTACCATAAAACTCAACTTTTGCTTTTGATTTAAACGTGAAATTTTCTCTTAAAAAATCAACTCTAACATGCCTATTATGAGTATAACCATAACCCAATACTAAACAAAAAACGACCGTATGAAGATGCCACTCCATCTCTTGCATTAGAGTAGACTCAAAGAAAGATCCAAAGTTAGCAACCATCCAGATTTGTATCCAAACTAACTTTCTTGCAACAACATCCCACATAGTAATTATGACCAAGGGAACCAAAAGCCATGTACTTGCTCTACCAACTCTATTAACTATAACTCTTAGTGTTTCACTAATAGATACCAAACCTGCCATATTTTGTTCAGTAAGCGCCATCTTATTCCCCTAATTAAAATAATAAGTAAAAATTAAATAACTTATCAAATATGTTCTATAAAATTATATTAAGATAAAGAGTATAGTACACCTGCAAAAGCAGGTGCACTATTTAATTATTTAGTACTGTTTAGCTTTTAAGTACGCTCTTGAAGACCAAATACTGTAGTCTTTTCTGAAAGCATCATAGCTAGCAGTGATTTCTTTAAACAATGGATCAGAAGCTGACTTTTCTTCTACAACTGCTTCCCATGCTCTTTTGAACTTAGAAATCTCTGAATCAGGCCATGTTACAAATGTAACTCCCTTTTTCTCTAACTCACGCATAGCAGGAACCTGCTTTGCATCAGATCTAACAAGTGCCCACCACATAGTATCACGACAAGCTGTGTTGATGATACCCTGCTGAGTCTTTGTTAAACCACCCCAACCCTTAGTGCTCATTAATAGCTCACCAATTGATGTTTGCTGATGCCAGCCTGGGAAGTAGTTAAACTTAGCTAACTGATAGAAACCATAACTTAAGTCATGTGTAGGCATTGAAAATTCTGTTGCATCAATAACACCTTTTTCTAGTGCTGGATAAATATCTCCACCTGCTAGTAATTGTGTTGACACACCAATTTTACTCATAACCATCGCACCTAGTCCAAAGAAACGCATTTTCATTCCTTTTAACTCTTCAACTTTGTTGATTTTCTTTCTAAACCAACCTGAAGTTTCAGGAGCGTGTGTTAAACAGTTAAGAGCTTTAAGGCCATACTCGCCATAAATTCTATCTTTTAACTGCTGGCCTCCGCCATATTCCATCCAACCATGGTACTCACTTGCACCTGGTCCAAAAGGAACAGCAGTAAAGTAAGAAACTGCAGGGATTTTTCCAGCATGATAACCAGGTGTTGTATAACCTGCATCTACTGATCCGTTCTTAACAGCATCCCATACTTCTAATGAAGGAACAAGAGCGTTTGGCTCATGAAACCTTAGTTGAACGTCACCACCTGATATTTCTTTAACTTTGTTAGAGAAATAAACAGCTGCTTCACCGTTAATTGCTACCTGGCTACCCCAAGTACTTTGCATTTTCCAACGTAGTTTATCAGCATTTGCTGATACAGCTACTAAACTAGTTGCAGCTAATGCTACAGCGCCTACGAATAGGCTAGATTTGAATTTCATAAAATTCCTCCCTAGTATTTAAAATTAAGGTCACCACCAAGTTAATTATAATTCCCCCGAATAATAACCCACTACAGAAACAATTGTTTCCAATTGATTCGTATCTTCTCAATTATTACAAGAAAGGCAAGTAAAAATTAATAAAATTTTCATTATTATCTTTTTGTTAACTAATTCACTTTTTGTTTCTGCAAGATTATTAAACCAAAATTTAGATATTATAATTTTTTAGGATTTTTTAATCAAAATTTTGAAAACATTTAAGTATCATCATAATGTCCTGCAGAAACAAAATATCCTCCATGAGTGGTTACAAGAGGATCTTGTGCATCAACAAAACCATGATTTTTTTCTATTTTTTGTCGATACGCTTCTGCATTATCTTTAGGTTTATAACTAATGTGGTTTGCATACTTGTTATCAATTAGTAATGAATCATTTTTGGACACACCAAAAATAACAGAATGTTGTACATTTGAACTATTCATACATGCTAATATTAAGCTTCTTAAATCATCATAGCTTAACCATGTTGAAAGCATCCTATGATCCTTGGGCTCTTCCACACATGAGTAAATTCTTACAGACACAGTTTCGATTTTATACTTATCCCAGTAATATTGCGCTAGCGATTCTCCAAAAACTTTTGACAAACCATAATTGCTATCTGGCCTTGGCATTACTTTGCTATCTACTACTTCAGACCTTGGATAAAAACCAACTGTATGGACTGAGCTAGCCCAGATAACTCTTTTAATTTTATTTTTTCTGCATGCTTCATATAGATTGTACATGCCTATAATGTTTGAATTTAAAACATTATCCCAAGAACCTTCTATACTTTGCCCGCCCATATGAACAACACAGTCTATATTTTTTGTTAATTTTAATATTGATTCTGCAGAAGAAAGATCAGCAATTTCAACTTGCTCATTCTTAAATTTTTTTTCTAGACTGGTCCTATCAGAAATTCTAAGCAAATCACATTCTGTAGATAATGTTTCCCTTAGTTGATTGCCTAAGGCTCCAGCTGCGCCAGTTAAAAGAATATTTTTATATTTATATTTAGACAATTAATTAATCCCCTCACTAATTTGGTTTTTTACGTATTCTCTCCAAAAAGTGAATAGTCCTGCTACAATCACTATTAATGAACCTATGACTATTTCACTCTCCAACTTTTCATTAAATATTAACACACCAATTATAGAAACGAAAACTAGCTGGA
>NZ_JAHEHX010000004.1 GCF_024639685.1 Polaribacter sp.
AACAACTACTCTTTAGATGAAATTAGTGATAAGACTGGCTTTTCGATTAGTTATTTAAAAAAAATAGTTTAATACATTTTATTTAGTTTTAAAGATACTACGAGCGCAATGAATGGTGACGATCCAATACCCTTTACATATACTCTACTTTTTTTTAAGTAGAATAATAACCCAAATGTTTTGTTCATTTTAATAACCTTTAATTTGTTTAATATACAAAATTTTACATGACTAACACCTATTTAAACATCTGTTTATAAACATTTTACACACAATATGGTTACCATAATAATAATAATAAAAAATAGGTCACCTAATAGGTCACTTATAAAAGGTTTTAATTGTACATTTTGGTACTTTAAGGATAAAAAAAATCCTGAAAACATTAAGTTTACAGGACTTTAATTGATTTTGAAAAAGTTTTTGCGGAGAAAGAGGGATTCGAACCCCCGGACCTGTTACAGTCAACAGTTTTCAAGACTGCCGCATTCGACCACTCTGCCATTTCTCCTAGTGTCTTATCAGGTATTTCCTGAATGCGGATGCAAATATAGAAAGCTTTTTTATGTTGTGAAACAAATTGACTAATAATTTTTATTTTTTTTTGGATATCCTTAAAATATAAATATTACATATTAATAATCAACATATTAGATTTACACAGATTTAGTAGAAATCGTATTAAACAAGATTAGCATGGTAGATAATACTACTGTTTTAGTATCTTTGTAGTAAATTTTAAAACTTTACAATGTCTTTCAATTCTTTTGGAAATTTACTAAAACTTACTACTTATGGAGAATCACATGGAGTAGCTATTGGAGGTGTTATTGATGGTTTCCCAGCAGGGGTAGATATTAACTTAGATGAAATTCAACAAGAATTAGATAGACGAAAACCAGGCCAATCTAAAATTGTTACACAACGAAAAGAACCAGATACTGTTGAATTCTTATCTGGAATTTTTGAAGGAAAAACTACAGGAACTTCAATAGGTTTTGTAATTAAAAATACAAATCAAAAAAGCAAGGACTATAACCATAACACTAATATTTATAGGCCCTCCCATGCAGATTTTACTTATGATCAAAAATATGGTTTAAGAGATTACAGAGGTGGTGGAAGAAGTTCTGCTAGAGAAACTGCAAACTGGGTTGTTGCTGGTGCTTTGGCCAAACAACTTATTTCTTTTATATCTATCAATGCTTTTACCTCTTCTGTAGGTGACATTTTTATAAATAAACCTTACCAAAAATTAGATTTCTCTTCTACTGAAAAAAACATAGTAAGATGTCCTGATGAAGAAGTTGCAGAAAAAATGATTTCAAAAATTAAAGAAATCAGAAAAGCAGGAGATACGATTGGTGGAACTATAACTTGTGTCGCACAAAACATACCAGTAGGATTAGGTGAACCTATTTTTCAGAAACTTCATGCTGAATTAGGCAAAGCAATGTTGTCTATAAATGCTGTGAAGGGGTTTGAATTTGGAAGTGGTTTTTGCGGAGCAAAAATGAAAGGATCAGAACACAATGATATTTTCAATGAAGATGGTAGCACTACCACAAACCTATCTGGAGGAATACAAGGAGGTATATCTAACGGAATGGATATTTATTTTAGAGTCGCCTTTAAGCCTGTAGCTACAATAATGTCTTCTCAACAAACAATCAACTCAGAAAATAAAATCACTGAAATAACAGGAAAAGGAAGACATGACCCTTGTGTAGTTCCTAGAGCTGTTCCTATTGTAGAAGCAATGACTGCTTTAGTTTTAGCCGACTATTATTTAATTAACAAGACGAGACAAATTTAAACTATTTCTTTTTGAGTATCTTTCAAAAAAAACTCTTTATTTGAAAAAAAGAAGGTTATACTTTATAGATCTTGTTAGAACTTTTGCAATACTAATGATGCTTCAAGGTCATTTTATTGACGCTCTTATAGATCCAGTCTTCAGAAATCCAGAATATTTAATTTATAAAATTTGGGTTTATTTTAGAGGTATAACGGCTCCTACATTTTTTACAATTTCTGGTCTAATATTTACTTACCTATTATTTAAAGCTAAAGAAAGAAATCAAGATAAAATTAGACTAACAAAAGGAATTCGAAAAGGTATTTTACTAATTGCTATAGGTTACCTCTTAAGAATCCCTTTTTTAGCATGGTTAAATGGTTACTTTAACACCTATTTTCTAGCAATTGATGTTTTACAAATTATAGGCATAAGTCTTATTTTCATTGTGGTACTCTATTGTTTATGTTTTAAGAAAACAAATTTATTTTTAATAGCATCTTTATCAATTAGTATTTTTATTTTTATAACCGAACCCATATATAGAAATTTAAATATAGAGTGGCTTCCACTCCCTTTAAACAATTATTTTTCAAAAAATAATGGATCAGTATTTACTATTTTTCCTTGGTTAGGCTATGTTTCTTTTGGCGCTTTTTTAGCTACTATATTTCACTTGTATGAATCTAAAAAAAAGTTTAAAAAGACCATCGTTTTTTCTTTTGTAAGTTTAGGTTTGCTCTTAATTTTATATTCATCTAACACCTTAGTATTTCTGTCAAAATTGTTTGAAATTGAAATTTTTATGGCAGTTGCTAACTACAACTACTTATTTACAAGACTTGGAAATGTTCTTGTTTATTTCGCACTTTTTTATTGTTTAGAAAAGTATTTAAAAAACGAATTATTACTAAAAATAGGTCAAAATACATTATCTATTTATATTATTCATTTTATCTTAATCTATGGGAGTTTTACAGGAATAGGATTGAAACATTTTTTTGGAAAAAGTCTAGAACCTATTGTGGTGATTGTAGGAGCTGTATTTTTTTTAATTTTAGTTTGTTTTATTTCATTTCACTACAATAAAAATAAACAATTAATTTTTCTTACATTACAGTCTAAATTTAAAAAAATTAAAACTAATTGAAGTTTTTTTATAATTTGAAATTATTTTTTATTGTTTCATTGTTTTTTTTAGGTAATACTATTGCACAAACAAATCGAGAAAAAAAAAATTATAAAATTAAAAAGAGAACTTTCTCCTATAAAAAAATAAAATCTCAAAAAAACTTAAAACTAGACTTATACCAACCTAAAAATAATAACGAAAAAAAACCAATATTGGTTTACGTTCATGGAGGTGGTTTTTCTTCTGGAAAAAGGAATGATAAGATTTCTAAATATTTTTGTCAAGAAATGGCAAAGCAAGGATATATTGTTGCTTCTCTATCCTATAGACTAACCATGAAAAATATTGGTTTTGGTTGTAATGTACCTGCTAGTCTTAAGATAAAAGCATTTAATGAAGGCTCAAAAGATATTTACGAAGCAGTACAGTATCTGATTTCTAAAAAAGAGAAATTTAAAATTAATGAAAAAAAAATAATCCTTATTGGATCTAGTGCTGGTGCTGAGACAGTACTTCACCTAGCTTATTCAAAAGAGGCATTAAAAAACAATATATCTTTTGCTGGACTTGTAGCAATGGCAGGTGCAGCTACTTCACTAAAATACATTTCTAAGGAAACTGCTATTCCTACTCAGCTATTTCATGGGGTTAAAGATAAATTGGTTCCCTATAATATTGCACCTCACCATTATTGTAAAAAAACAGATCCTGGATATTTAACCTTGTATGGATCAAAAGCAATTGCTGAAAAACTTAAAAAATTAAATACATCTTATTACCTATATACAATAAAAGAAGGTAATCACAGTTGGAACACAAGACCTATTTACGAAGCAAGAGATACTATCTTAGATTTTATTAAAGATGCAATAGTGAATCAAAAAATGCTGCAAAAAGAAGTGATTCATTAAAGCATTTTTAGAATCTTCCAAAAACAAAGAATGGTTTTTATATCTTTGCTTTACGTTATTTTAACCTAAAAGAATATTCCACTAATTTTATTTCATGAAAATCAAAAAAAACACTAAATATTAGCATCAAAGACACTTCTTTATTAATTGGTTATTTTTTTACAGATAAAAGTGCGCTAATACAATTAATATTAATGTATTTATCTGGCACAGAAACTAGATTAGAAACACTTAAAAAAAATGAAGAAAGACTAAATTACGAAACAGTCAGAAAGATTTCTCATTGTTTAAAATCAACATTAGGCTTAATGGGGTTAGTTGCTTAAATAAAATTTTGGAATTAGAACAAAAAGCACAAGATAAAGCACCTGAAGATGCCCTAAAAAAAAAGTTAATTTATATCAATAAATCACTTCAAGAAAGTATCACAGAATACATACCAATTCTGAATGCCGCTAGAAGCTATATAATTTTTTACTAGTAAAAATGATTAAAGAATTACAATTACGTGTTAACTTAATTGAAGAACGTAAAAAAGACATTCTTTTACACAAGTCTGCAAGCTTTTTGAAAATAAAAGCACATACTATATCTGCAGTTAAAGTACTTAGAAAATCAATAGATGCAAGAAAAAAAGAAACCATCTTCAATTATAAAGTAGCTGTCTATATTAACGAAAATGCTCTAGAAAAATCAGATTACATCTTTGATTATAAAGATGTTTCTAATGCTAAAGAAATTCACATTATAGGTTTTGGACCAGCAGGTATGTATGCAGCATTAAGATGCATAGAACTTGGGTACAAACCTATAGTATTAGAGAGAGGTAAAAATGTACAGCAACGTAGAAGAGATTTAAAAGCAATTAACCAAGATCATAATGTAAATAACAATTCTAATTATTGCTTTGGAGAAGGTGGAGCTGGTACTTATTCAGATGGTAAGCTTTACACTAGAAGTTTAAAACGAGGAGACGTAAGAAGAATTTTTGAGAACTTGGTATATCATGGGGCAACAGAACAAATTCTTATTGATGCACATCCTCATATTGGAACAAACAAACTTCCAAAAATTATTAAAACCATTCGTGAAACTATTTTAAATTTCGGAGGTGAAATACATTTTAATTCTTCTGTTACAGATTTTAATATTCAAAATAATAAAATAAAAGGTTTACAAATAAATAACGAAAAAGAAATAAATGTTAAATCCGTTATTTTAGCAACAGGCCATTCTGCGAGAGATATTTATGAACTTTTACACAAAAAAAAGATTGCGATTAAAGCAAAATCTTTTGCGATGGGAGTTCGTGTAGAACATCCACAAGAAATCATAGATCAAATTCAATATAGTTGTTCTAGGGAAAGAGATGAGTTGCTACCTGCAGCAGCTTATAGCTTGGTAGAACAGGTAAATAACAGAGGTGTCTACTCTTTTTGCATGTGTCCTGGAGGTTTCATTGTACCTGCAGCTACAGCAGATGGCGAAGTTGTAGTAAATGGAATGTCTCCAAGTAGGAGAAACAATAAGTTTGCAAATTCAGGTATTGTAGTTGAATTAGATATTGATAAAGACTTTAAGAAATATAACCACTTAGGCCCTTTAAAAGGCTTGCAATTCCAAAAAGATTTAGAAAAAATTGCTTATTTTGCAGGTGGAAGAACGCAAACAGCACCCGCTCAAAGACTTGTAGATTTTGTTGACGGAAAATTATCTACAGATTTAAACGAAACCTCTTATCAACCAGGTTTAAATTCTGCACCACTACATTCTCTACTCCCAAAAATTATTGGTAGTAAATTACGTAAAGGATTTCCTGCATTTGGAAATAAAATGCATGGATACTTTACAAATGAAGCAAATATTGTAGGAGTAGAATCTAGGACTTCTTCTCCAGTAAACATACCGAGAAAAGAAAATCTGGAACATATTGAAATTGAAGGCTTATTTCCATGTGGTGAGGGTGGTGGTTATGCAGGTGGTATTATTTCTGCTGCAATGGATGGTGAAAGATGTGCAGAAGCTGCAATTGCAAGACACTAATTAATTAAGTTTTTTTAATTAGACAAACCCAAAAAGTATTCCTAATTTTACCTTATTAAATCCGTTTATGAAATTAACAATTGGGAGAACTGACAAAGCTGATTTTCATGAGTTATCTCTTGAAGACATAGACATAAAAATAGATTCTGGAGCCTATACTTCTTCTATTCATTGTTCAGATATTAAACAATTTACTAAAGGAAGTGAACAATTTATTTCATTTACACTATTAGATCCAGAACATAAACTATACACTAACAAACAATTTACATTTAAAAAATATAGTGCTAAGAAAGTTAAAAGTTCTAATGGTCAATCAGAAGAGAGATTCATGATACAAACAACGATTGAAATATTTAACAAATCTTTTCCAATATATTTAACTTTAAGTGAACGAAAAAAGATGAAATTCCCTATATTGATTGGAAGAAAATTTTTAAATAATAAATTTATTATTGATCCCTCAAAAAAAAACCTATCACATAAATTAAAAACAAATTAAATGAAAATCGTTATTTTATCGAGAAACCCTAAATTATACTCTACAAAAAGGTTAGTTGAGGCTGCTTTAAAAAGAAAACATGAAGTATTAGTGGTAGATCATTTAAAATGTGATATTGTAATTGAAAAAAAATCTCCAAAAATATATTACAAAGGAGAATACATCGAAAATATAGATGCAATTATACCAAGAATTGGAGCATCTGTCACTTTTTATGGAACTGCTGTTATTCGTCAGTTCGAAATGATGAAAGTATTTACCTCTGTGAGCTCGATAGCATTAACACGATCTAGAGACAAGTTGAGTAGTTTACAAATATTAGCAAGAGCTGGAGTTGGTTTACCAAAAACGGTATTTACGAACTACACAAAAGATGTAGAACATGTAGTTGAGTCTGTTGGAGGAGCCCCTGTTGTTTTAAAATTATTAGAGGGCACGCAAGGACTAGGAGTAGTTTTAGCTGAAACTAAAAATGCAGCAACTTCAGTATTAGAAGCTTTTAATGGTCTAGGTGCAAGAGTAATTGCTCAACAATTTATAAAAGAAGCTGGTGGTGCAGATATTAGAGCATTTGTTGTAGATGGTAAAGTAATTGGCGCAATGAAACGACAAGGAAAAGAGGGTGAATTCCGTTCTAATTTACATAGAGGAGGAAATGCTACAGTTATTGAACTAACGGATGAAGAAGAAAAAACAGCTTTAAAAGCAACCAAAGCTTTAGGATTAGGTGTTGCTGGGGTAGATATGCTGCAATCTTCAAAAGGACCATTAGTTTTAGAAGTAAATTCTTCTCCTGGACTAGAGGGAATCGAGGTTGCTACTGGTAAAAATATAGCCAAAGAAATTATACGTTATTTAGAAATACATGTCGAATAAGCCTTTTACACTTTTAGGTAAAGTTATTCCAGAAGGAAAACGTACAGTAATCGATTTAAAAATTGCAAAACTACATACAAGAACTACCGTTAATGTCCCTGTAATCATAGAACATGCTAAAAAATCTGGTCCAGTAGTTCTTCTACTTGCAGGTATTCATGGAGACGAAACAAATGGTGTTGGTATTGTAAGAGAGATTATAAATTTAGAATTGAATAAACCTAAAATTGGAACCATTATTTGTATTCCAGTATTTAATATTTTTGGATATCTTGTTCATACAAGAGAGTTTCCAGACGGTAGAGATTTAAACAGAATGTTTCCAGGAACCTTAAATGGATCTTTGGCTAGTCAGTTTGCATTTCAGTTTTCAGAAAAAATAGCTCCTTATGTAGATTATGTTATTGATTTTCATACAGGTGGTGGTGAGCGTGATAATGTTGCACAAATAAGGTGCAATAAAGACGATAAAAAAGGATTAGAATTAGCAAAAGTATTTAATCCACCTATAATTGTACATTCTAACACTATTATAAAATCACTCAGAGAAACCTTGTATAAAATGGGAAAAACCGTTTTATTGTTTGAGGGTGGAAAATCTAAAGAATTAAATCCTACAATCATAAATGAAGGTGTTAATGGTACAAGAAATGTATTAATTCACTTAGGGTTAATTGAAGGAGAGATAAATGTAAGGGAAACTCCAATTTACATCAAAAAAGCAAAATGGATACGAGCTTCGGACTCTGGTATGTTTAAAATTAGCGTTTCAAACGGGTGTTTTGTTGAAAAAAAAGAAGTTTTAGGAGTCATACAAGATCCATTTGGAGACTTTACAAAGAAAATTTATGCACCATATAAAGGCTTTATATTCTGTATAAATAAAACACCAATAGTCAATAAAGGAGACGCTCTATTTCATATGAGTATAAGCGAATAAAAAATAATTATAGACGATGCGTATAGATATTATTTCAGTAGCACCAAATTTATTAGAAAGTCCATTTAACCATTCTATAGTAAAACGCGCCCAAGAAAAAGGGTTGGTAGAAATTATTCTACACGATTTAAGAACTTATGGTTTAGGAAACTATAAGCAAATTGACGATACTCAATTCGGAGGAGGTGCAGGTATGGTTTTAATGATAGAACCTATAGCTACATGTATTAAAAAATTACAATCAGAGAGAATATATAACGAAATTATATATATGACTCCAGATGCTAAAACTTTAAACCAAAGTACTGCAAACACGCTATCTTTAAAAGAAAATATCTTAATACTTACAGGTCACTATAAGGGAGTAGATCAAAGAATTAGAGATAAATTCATTACCAAAGAAATTTCTATTGGTGATTATGTATTAACGGGCGGTGAATTAGCAGCTGCAGTGTTAGTAGATGCTGTTGTGCGTTTAATTCCTGGTGTTATAGGAGATGAACAATCTGCTTTAACAGACTCTTATCAAGACAACCTACTCTCCCCTCCTGTTTATACAAGACCTGCAGAATTTGAAGGACTAAAAGTTCCTGAAATTTTATTATCTGGAAATTTTCCAAAAATTGAAGATTGGCGTAATGAAAAAGCATATGAAAGGACACAAGAAATAAGACCTGATTTATTAAAAGAATAAAGATAAATTGCTTATTGTAAATTAGCTTTGTACTTATAAATTTATATATATCTAATAATCAGATAAAAAAATAGCAAAATTAAATTTCTTTAATTAAATTTAATTACTAAATTTGCGACCGCTAAAATAACCGCTGACGAAATACGTGAATGTTATTCTGGTAAAACTATAAATATTAAGATATGGAATCTTTAATAAAATTTGTACAAGACGAATTTGTAACAAAAAAAGAATTTGCAGAATTTGCAGCTGGTGATACAATTACTGTATACTATGAAATTAAGGAAGGTGAAAAAGTTAGAACTCAGTTTTTTAGAGGAGTTGTAATTCAAAAAAGAGGATCTGGTACTTCAGAAACATTTACTATCAGAAAAATGTCTGGTACTGTTGGTGTTGAAAGAATTTTCCCTGTAAACTTACCTTCTATCCAAAAGATTGAAATCAATAAAAAAGGTAAAGTGCGTAGAGCTCGTATATTTTACTTTAGAGGACTTACTGGTAAGAAAGCTAGAATTACCGAAAAAAGAAGATAGTTATATTACAATATATATTCTAAAAAAGCACTGTAAACATTTACAGTGCTTTTTTAATTAACAAATGTTTATAAGTCAAGTTTATAGATTGTTAACTTCTATTCGAAAAAACATTTTAAAATAAAACGCCTAGCATTTAATTTTGAAACTAAATACTAGTGTAGCACTTAATGTCTTCAAAAAAAAATAAAAAGTAATGCAGTACGTATTTTAAAAGTAATATTCTTTTGTAGTTAAATTTTACCGCTAAAATTTAATTGATAGTGTCAATAATTTAAAAATTGACCAAAGCAATTATCAAAAGAATTAAGGATGTAAAGATTTATGAAACCATAAATTTTACATTTAAAATTTACTAAAAAGCCATGTTTTACAATTATTTTGTAAACTGTGGCTTTTATCTATTTAAAAAAGAACTAATCTTTAATAATTTTTGTAAATTTCTTATAAAAAAAGAGGAATTAATAAGAAATTAGTAATAAAAAACACAACTGTTATTGTTAAATTTGCCAGGCTTAATTTATAAGCTTCTTTTTTACCAAAAAAAAACAATTTTCAGATATTTTAAACTTATTATAAATGGCTAAAATAATTTATACAAAAACAGATGAAGCACCCGCTTTAGCTACACGCTCTTTCTTACCTATAGTAAAAGCTTTTACAAAATCTTCGCAAATAGAAATTGAAGTAAAAGATATCTCTCTAGCTGCTAGAATTCTTGCTAATTTCTCTGAATACTTAACAGATAATCAAAAAGTAGAAGATGCTTTAGCTATTTTAGGAGATTTAGCAAAACAACCTGATACTAACATTATAAAATTACCAAATATTAGTGCTTCCGTTTCGCAACTTAAAGCCGCCATTGCTGAGTTACAAGAATTAGGTTATCCTATTCCAAACTATCCTGAAAATCCAAAAACAGAAGAAGAAAAAAAATGTTTGGCATTATATAATAAAGTGAAAGGGTCTGCTGTAAACCCAGTTTTACGAGAAGGTAATTCTGATAGAAGAGCTCCAAAAGCAATTAAAAACTATGCGCGTAAAAACCCACACACAATGGGTGCTTGGAGTTCAGATTCTAAAACACATGTAGCTACTATGGAGAAAGGTGATTTTGCCCATAATGAAAAGTCTGTAACCCTTTCTAAAGGAACTAGTGTAACAATAAAACATATTGCAGAATCTGGAACAGAATCTGTTTTAAAAGAAGAAATAAATCTTTTAGACGGTGAAATTATAGATGCAACTACAATGAGTAAAAAAGCATTACTTTCATTTTTAGAGGCTCAAATTACTGATGCTAAAGAAAAAGGAGTATTACTTTCTTTGCACATGAAGGCAACAATGATGAAAGTTTCTGATCCTATTATTTTTGGACATGCAGTAAAAATATTTTACAAAGATTTATTTGAAAAACACGACAAAACATTCCAAGAAATAGGGGTTGATGCAAACGTAGGCTTCGCTAGTATTCTAAATAGCTTAGATAAATTGTCTGACGATAAAAAAATGGAAATACTTTCAGATATCTCAGAAATTTATTCAAAAAGACCAGCTTTAGCAATGGTAAATTCTGATAAAGGTATTACCAATTTACACGTACCTTCAGACATTATTATTGATGCTTCTATGCCTGCAATGATCAGAAATTCTGGTAAAATGTGGAATACTAAAGGAAAGTTGCAAGACACCAAAGCTATTATTCCTGATAGTTCTTACTCAGGTATTTATGAAGCTACTATTGAATTTTGTAAAAAGAATGGTGCTTTTGATCCTACAACAATGGGAACAGTACCTAATGTTGGTTTGATGGCACAAAAGGCAGAAGAATATGGTTCTCATGATAAAACATTTGAAATTCCCGAATCAGGTAGAGTACAAGTTATAGATGCAGATGGAACAATACTGTTAGAACACAATGTAGAAGAAGGCGATATTTGGAGAATGTGTCAAACAAAAGATTTACCAATTCAAGATTGGGTAAAATTAGCAGTTACAAGAGCACGAGCTTCTAGCACACCAGCAGTTTTCTGGTTAGATGAAAGCAGAGCTCATGATGCAGAAATCATAACAAAAGTTAATACATACCTTAAAAACCATGATACTTCTGGTTTAGACATTAGAATTTTATCACCTATAAAAGCTACTGAATTCACTTTAGAGAGAATCGCAAAAGGTGAAGACACTATTTCTGTTTCTGGAAACGTATTACGTGATTATTTAACAGATTTGTTCCCAATTTTAGAAGTGGGCACCTCTGCTAAAATGTTATCTATTGTACCATTAATGAATGGTGGAGGTTTATTTGAAACTGGTGCAGGAGGTTCTGCTCCTAAACACGTAGAACAATTCTTAGAAGAAAACCACTTAAGATGGGATTCTTTAGGTGAGTTTTTAGCCTTAGCAGTTTCTTTAGAGCATTTAGGTAACACCACAAATAATGAAAAAGCTTTAATTTTAGCTGAAACTTTAGATGAAGCTACAGATACTTTTTTAGATCAAAATAGATCACCGTCTAGAAAAGTAGGAGAATTGGACAATAGAGGAAGTCACTTTTATCTTGCAAAATATTGGGCAGATGGTTTAGCGAATCAAGATAAAAACGCTGAATTAAAAAAAGAATTTACCCAAATTGCTGAGGCATTAAGTAATAATGAATCGCAAATTGTAAAAGAGTTGAATGACATTCAAGGAAAGCCAGTAAATATTGGAGGGTACTACTTACCAAGTGAAGATTTAGTAGTAGATGCAATGAAACCGAATAATGCACTTAATACTATATTGAATTAACTTTAACATTTATTTAAATAAGACATTAACAAAAGGAGCGCTTCACAGCACTCCTTTTTTAATTAGATTAGATTTTCATTAATTACTTCAGATAAAGAAAAATAAAAATATAAAACATCATTTATGATTAAGTTTTTTTAACGTTTTCTTAGATAATTCTAGTTGTTTAAAGAGTACTTTTGTTTAAGGATATTTTATATTAATAAAACAAAATACTTTCATTGAAAAAATTACTTATTTTTTTTATTTTTTTTTCTACAGGACTATATAGTCAAGAAAAAATAACAATTAGCGGAACTGTTTATGAAAACACAAGTAACGAAACATTAATAGGTGTGTCTGTTTACATTCCTGAATTAAATGCAGGAACAAGCACCAACGAATATGGTTTTTATTCTTTAACACTTCCTAAAGGTAAATATACTGTACAGATTAGTTACCTCGGTTTTATAACCATAAAAGAGCAAATTAAGCTAATAACAAACATTACAAAAAACTTTAAACTTAATGAGGAAGCAGAAAGTTTAGGAGAAATAGTCATACAATCTGACATCGAAAAATTAAATGTAAGAACTCCGCAAATGAGTGTAAATAAACTGAGTTCTGCTACAATTAAAAAAATACCTGTTGTTTTAGGAGAAGCTGATATTATAAAATCCTTACTATTATTTCCAGGTGTTACAAGTGCTGGCGAGGGTGCTTCTGGCTTTAACGTTAGAGGTGGAGCTGCAGATCAAAACTTAATATTGTTAGATGAAGCAATAGTATTTAACTCTTCCCATTTGTTTGGATTCTTTTCTGTATTTAACCCAGATGTTATAAAAGATGTAAAGCTTTACAAAGGTGGTATACCTGCAAAATTCGGAGGAAGATTATCTTCTGTTTTGGATATTTATCAGAAAGAAGGAAATAGTAAAGATTTTAATATAACTGGAGGAATTGGCTTGGTTTCTTCTAGGCTTTTAGTTGAAGGTCCTATTGAAGAAGAAAAAAGTTCTTTTGTAGTTGCTGGTAGAGCATCTTACGCACACCTATTTCTTCCTCTATTTAACAACGATAACAAAGCTTATTTTTATGACCTAAACAGTAAAATAAATTATCGATTTAATGATAGAAACAATGTGTTTCTATCTACTTATTTTGGCAAAGATGTTTTTGGTGTAAATGAGAGTTTTGTAAATGATTATGGAAATACAGTATTGAATTTAAGATGGAACCATCTTTTTTCTGATAAAATATTTTCTAATTTATCATTAATCTATTCTGATTACTTTTATGGACTAACTCTAGATTTCGTTGGATTTGAATGGGATTCTGGAATTACAAACTTCAATTTAAAATACGATTTTAAGAACTACTTAAATGACCAATTTACCCTTAGTTATGGTATAAATAACATTTACAGCAAATTTAACCCAGGAGAAATTGTACCAAACAGAGAGGATTCTGGTATACAACCTGAAAAACTTATTGATAAATACGCTAATGAATTTGCCGCATATTTATCTGCAGAACAAAGAATAAGCGAAAAGTTAACCTTTGAATATGGTCTTCGATATAGTAACTTTAGTAGACTAGGACAAGACGAAATTAATAGTTACGAAAATAACAATCCAGTTATTTATAATGAAGAATTTAAAAGGTACGAATCTGCAGAAGCTATAGGAATAAATACTTATAAAAGAAGCGATATATTGGCAAGTTTTCAAAATTTTGAACCACGTTTCTCACTTTCTTATCTTGTTAATGAAGATAGCTCTGTTAAAATGAGTTATAATAGAATGGTACAATACTTGCATTTATTATCCAATACCTCATCTCCTACTCCTCTAGATATTTGGACACCAAGTGGACAATTTGTAAAACCTCAAAAACTTGATCAATTTGCAGTTGGGTATTTTAAATCAATTAAAAATGGAGATTATTCATTAGAAACAGAGGCTTTTTATAAAGATATTCAGAATAGAATTGACTATATTAATGGAGCGAACTTAGTAGCAAACAATGAGATAGAAACTGTTATTTTAAATGGCCAAGCAAGAGCATACGGTCTTGAAGTTCTAGTAAAAAAGAATGAAGGCGATTTTACAGGTTGGTTTGCGTATACATGGTCAAAATCGGAACAACAAACACCAGGAAGAACAGAAAATGAACCGGGTATAAATTCAGGAGAATGGTACAGTACTCCGTTTGATAAGACACACGATCTTTCACTTAATGGTAGTTATGAACTCTCTAAAAAATGGACCTTTAATGCAAACTTTTTATTTCAAACTGGGCAACCCACTAATTACCCAGTAGGTCAGTATGAAATTTCAGGTTTAAATGTGCCTATTTATGATGACAATAGAAGAAATGCAGACAGATTGCCAGCCTATCACAGGTTAGATATATCGGCTACATTAACACCAGAAAAAAACAAGAATAGAACCTGGCAAGGAGAATGGGTTTTTGGTATTTATAATGTTTATGGAAGACAAAATGCTGCCTCTATTAACTTTAGACAGAACAGAGAAACGCGAAGAAATGAAGCTGTACAGACTTCAATATTTGGACTAGTTCCCTCTGTTACTTATAATTTTAAATTTTAATTGAAAGATGAAAAATATACATATAATTCCAATTTTATTATTATTTGCGTTGTGCAATTGTGAAAAAGTAGTTGACGTTGAAGTTCCTTCAATTGAACCTAAATTGGTTATTGATGCTTCATTTGAAGTTTTTTTTGATGAAAACCCTGTAAGCGCAAAAACTGATATAAAACTAAAATTATCTGCAGACTATTTTGAAGAAACCACACCTGTAGTAACAGATGCCTCTGTATTTATAACTGATTTATCTTCAAGAACTATTTTCAATTATGAAGATTTAAATGCTGATGGAACCTATACAACATCACAATCCTTTATTCCTCTTGAGAATAATAATTACGAGCTTACTGTTATTTATAATAATGAGATCTATAAAGCAACTTCGAAAAGAATTAAATCTACCCCTCTTACTAGAATAGAACAAGGAAATCAAACCTTATTTTCGGGCGAAGAAACTGAAATAAAACTCTATTTTTCTGATGATGGTACAGTAGATAATTACTATATTTTCGATTTCTCAAATTCATTATACTTAGCTTTAGAAGATCGTTTTTTTAATGGTGCAGAATATAGTTTTTCTAATTTTTATCAAGAAGATGATATAGAGCTACCAGCAACAGTTACCATAAAAATGTCTGGAGTATCCAAGGAATACTATACATACTTTAATATATTAATAGATCAAAGTGGACAAGATGCAGGTGGCCCTTTTGAGTCTGTGCCTTCTTCTTTACTTGGAAATATTATTAATACTACAAATGAAGATAATTTTCCTTTGGGATATTTTCAAATTTCGGAATCAGATACATTTACAATAGACTTAGAGCAGAGGTAATAAATATATTTTTTTTCACTTTTTAAAAACTATAAAATAAGTACTTTTGAGTAATGGAATTTATAAAAACAACAGAACAAGACTCGAAGTATAATCATTTAGAAAAGCAATCTACTTTAGAGTTATTAACAAACATAAATAAAGAAGACCAAAATGTAGCCTTTGCAGTAGAAAAAGCGATACCTCAAATAAAAAAACTGACAGATAAAATTGTTCTTAAACTCAAAAAAGGGGGACGACTCTTTTATATGGGGGCTGGTACATCTGGAAGATTAGGAATTTTAGATGCTTCTGAATGTCCGCCTACCTTTGGTGTTTCTCACGATCTAGTTGTTGGTTTAATAGCAGGAGGAGATATTGCCATAAGAAAAGCAGTAGAATTTGCAGAAGATGACAAGAATCTGGGCTGGAAAGACCTTCAAAAACATGCTATTAATGATAAAGATATTGTTGTAGGTGTCGCTGCTTCTGGAACAACTCCATATGTGATTTCTGCACTAGAAAAATGTAACGAGCATAGTATTGCAACAGGCTGTATAACATGCAATGTAAAAAGTCCAATATCAAAAGTAGCAACTTATCCAATAGAAGTTTTAGTAGGACCAGAATTTGTTACAGGAAGCTCTAGAATGAAAGCTGGTACAGCTCAAAAGCTAGTTTTAAATATGCTTTCTACTTCTGTTATGATTCAACTCGGAAAAGTAAAAGGAAATAAAATGGTAGACATGAAGCTCTCTAATGAAAAATTAGTAAACAGGGGAGTAAAAATGTTAATTCAAGAATTAGACATTAATCAAAAAGAGGCGCATCAATTGTTACAAAAATATGGGAGTGTCAGAAATGCAATTAAAAACTTTTAAAATGAGTACAAATCTAAATTTATTAAGCAAAGGATTAATTAGACTTGGTATAGTGATTCTTTTATTTATTATTGCACCTATAACAATTACAATGGGCTTTAAAGCTATTGATAAATTTACTGATAGTCCAGATTTTTATTTTGCTTACCTATTTCTTGTCCTTGGGTTTTTAATTTTGTTTTACGCTATATATTTTGCTTTTAAAACTTTTAACTTACTCAGCAAAGCAATATTTAATAACAAATAATTAAAAATATTGAATTTAATATAAAAACCCCACTTTAAAAGTGGGGTTTACTAGTTTTAAAAAATTGGTTTTCCTCTATTTAAAAATTAACTAAAAATATATCTATATATCATTTAAATCAAGATATAATAAGGGAATATTAACGGATTAATTTTTTGTATTTTATCCTTTTAGGCATTAAGTCTCCACCCAAACGTTTCTTTTTATTTTCCTCATAATCTGAGAAAGAACCTTCAAAGAAATAGACTTGACTATCGCCCTCAAAAGCTAAAATATGAGTACAAATTCTATCTAAAAACCATCGATCGTGACTAATTACTACTGCACAGCCTGCAAAATTCTCTAAGCCTTCTTCTAATGCTCTTAAGGTGTTTACGTCTAAATCATTAGTTGGCTCATCAAGTAAAAGAACATTTCCTTCTTCTTTTAAAGTCATTGCTAAATGCAATCTATTTCTCTCACCACCAGAAAGTGTTGAAACTTTTTTATTTTGCTCATTCCCAGAAAAATTAAACCTACTCAAATAAGCTCTAGAATTTACTTGCTTACCTCCCATCATAACTAAATCTTGACTGTCAGAGAAATTTTCCCAAATTGTTTTATCTGGATTAATGTTTGAATGTGCTTGATCTACGTAAGCTATTTTTGCAGTTTCTCCTACTTTAAATGATCCTTTATCTGGGTTTTCTTCTCCCATGATCATTTTAAAAATAGTAGTTTTACCTGCACCATTTGGTCCAATAATACCAACAATACCTGCTTGTGGCAAGTTAAAAACCAAATCTTCGTATAATAATTTATCTCCAAAAGCTTTAGAAACACCTTCAGATTGAATAACGTTAGTTCCTAAACGTGGTCCATTAGGAATATAAATTTCTAATTTTTCATCTACCTGTTTTTGGTCTTGACTCATTAGTTTATCATAATTCTTCAAACGAGCTTTTTGTTTTGTTTGTCTTCCTTTTGCACCTTGACGAACCCATTCTAATTCTCGTTCTAAAGTTTTTTGACGTTTAGACGCTGTTTTACTTTCTTGAGCCATTCTGTTTGACTTTTGGTCTAACCAAGAAGAGTAATTTCCTTTCCAAGGTATACCTTCTCCTCTATCTAACTCTAAAATCCAACCAGCAACATTATCTAAGAAATATCTATCGTGAGTCACTGCAATTACAGTTCCTTTATATTGTGCTAAATGATGCTCTAACCAATGAACAGATTCTGCATCTAAATGGTTAGTTGGTTCATCTAACAATAATATCTCTGGTTCTTGTAATAACAATCTGCATAAAGCTACACGTCTTTTTTCTCCCCCAGAAAGTACTCCTATCTTTTTGTCAGAATCTGGTGTTCTTAAGGCATCCATTGCGATTTCTAATTTTGTGTCTAATTCCCAAGCATTTGCTGCATCAATTTTATCTTGAAGTTCAGCTTGCTGGTTCATTAGTTTTTCCATTTTATCAGCATCAGAATACACTTCTTCTAAACCAAACATATCGTTTATTTTATTGTATTCATCTAAAATAGCTACTGTTTCTGAAACACCCTCTTTTACAATTTCTAAAACTGTTTTTTCAGGATCTAAAGAAGGCTCTTGCTCTAAATAACCTACTTTATAACCTGGTGAAAAGGTAACATCTCCTTGAAAGTTTTTTTCAACTCCTGCTATAATCTTTAATAAAGTAGACTTACCTGAACCGTTTAAACCAAGTATCCCAATTTTGGCTCCATAAAAAAAACTTAAATAAATATCTTTTAAAACTTGCTTTCCAGTAGATTGATAGGTTTTTGAAACCTTATTCATCGAGAATATTACTTTCTTATCGTCACTCATTACGTTTATATTCTTTTATTATATTTTACTAAACTCTTCCTTTTAGGGCATTAAACACCCAAGCAATACAGAAAAAACCAATACCAACTGTAGCAAAGCCCCAACCAGCAACTTCCTCATATCTGTAGGCACCCATTAAAATTAAAGTTACTCCCATAAAAATCATTAGAACAGTTGCCCATCCTAAGACATTGTTTTTATTCATCGCCATTCTTCTCTAAGTATTTGTTAATTCGCAAATATCGAAAATTTATTCCGTTTATTTTAACCTTTTAACTCCAACAATAAAACATTTTTTTTAAGTAAAGTAAAAATAACTTCATCTTTTAGTAATTATTATGCGATAATTTAAAATAACAAAAGAGCACTTTAAAAGTGCTCTTGTTTAAACATATCTGCAAAAAAAAACAATTAAAAACCTCTTCTCTGAACACCTCTTCTCTGATCTTGAGTAGTGTTATTTTGCCTTCTATTAGGTCTTTTAGGTTGCATATTTTCTTTAATACCTTTCTGATATTTAAACCATTTCTTATTTTGTTTTTCACTTAAAACAACTACTAAACTTTCATTTAAGTTTTCTTCTAAAGCTATAATTTTAATTCTTATAGGTCTAATTATTTCACTTATTTTTTGTCTAACATTAGGAACTTTATTTTGATTGTTATTTTGAAAACTATTGCTTGACCTGTTTGATGACCTTGTAATTTTCATAATCACATTTAAATCATCAAAATTTTCTTTATTGAGTAATGCAATTTCCTTTACTTTAAAATTATAAGTTCTTAAAAACCTTGTTAATTTGGTTTTAATGGAACCGTCCTTAATTTTTAATTTCTTTACAACTTTTGGTACATCATAATAAAATATACCTGCTGTTTCAGCCGCATTAAATTCCTTAATTTTACTAACCTCAGTTTGTCTATCATTGTTTTGAGAAGACCTACCTCTCATTCCTCCTCCTCTTTGAGGCATTGTATAAAGTAGAGATGGGATTAATAGAAATGCCATAAAAAATATTCTTTTCATATAGTACAGTTTTAGTTATATAGCTTTAAATGAAATTACTTCTAAAAAACATGCTAAATATACTTAAAATTAAAGTTTGGCCGCCAATCTTGCACCTTGATTGATAGCTCTTTTTGCATCCAGTTCACTCGCAAAATCTGCACCACCTATCACATGAACATTTTTACCTAAGTCTAAAAGTGGTTGATACAAATCTTTAAATGGAGTTTGACCAGCACATATAACAACATTATCTACCTTTAAAACTTTTTGTTCTTCATTTTGGATATAATGCAAACCATCATCATCTATTTTATTATAAGTAACCTCTCCAATAAATTGAACCTTTTTCTTTTTTAAGGCAGACCTATGAATCCAGCCTGTTGTTTTACCTAAGTTTCCTCCAAATTTACCTTTACTTCTTTTAAACATGAATATTTCTCTTGGAGATTCTTCAAAATATGGGGTAACATCTTCTATACCACTTCTTGCCTTTAAGGTTTTGTCTATACCCCATTCTTTTAACCAAGCATCTATATTTACAGCTGTAGACTCTCCTTCACGAGAAAGATATTCAGAAACATCAAAACCAATACCTCCTGCACCAATTACTGCTACACGTTTACCTACTGGCTTTTTATACTTTAAAACATCTATATAACTTAGGACTTTAGAATGATTGCTACCATCAATCTTCAATTCTCTAGGTTTAATACCAGTAGCTATTATAATTTCGTCAAAATCTGAATTCACTAAATCATGTGTAGATACTTTTGTTTCAAGTTTTAAATTGACATTATGTAACTCTATTTGCCTATTAAAATACCTTAACGTTTCGTAAAATTCTTCTTTACCAGGAATCTGTTTGGCCATATTAAATTGACCTCCAGTTTCAGAGGCAGCGTCAAACAAGGTAACATTATGTCCTCTTTGTGCAGCAATAGTAGCAGCAGATAAGCCTGCAGGTCCAGCTCCAACTACTGCAATTTTCTTTTTGCTTTTTGTTGGTAAATAATTTAACTCTGTTTCATGACAAGCTCTTGGGTTTACCAAACAACTAGCTACTTTTCTTTGAAAAACGTGATCTAAACAAGCTTGATTACATCCAATACATGTGTTTATTTCGTCACTTTTCTCTGCTTTTGCTTTATTTACCCATTCAGGGTCTGCTAAGAAGGGTCTAGCCATAGAAACCATATCTGCATGACCTTCTGCTAAAACCTTTTCTGCAGTTTCTGGCATGTTAATTCTATTTGAAGTAATTAAAGGTATTTTAATTTCTTCTTTCATCTTTTTAGTAACCCAAGTAAAAGCTGCTCTAGGCACTGAAGTTGCAATGGTTGGTATTCTAGATTCATGCCAACCAATACCTGTATTTATAATTGTAACTCCAGCAGCTTCTATAGCTTTACCTAATTTTACAATTTCTTCCCAAGAACTTCCTCCTTCTACCAAATCTAACATAGAAAGACGGTAAATAATAATAAAGTTTCTACCTACAGCCTCTCTTGTCTGCTTTACCAGCTCAATTGGTAAGCGCATTCTGTTTTGATAATCACCACCCCAACTATCTGTTCTTTTATTGGTTCTTTTTGCTATAAATTGGTTGATTAAATACCCTTCAGATCCCATAATTTCAATTCCATCATAACCTGCTAATTTTGATAGTTTGGCTGAGTTTACAAAATCTTTTATGGTTCTTTTAATTCCAGATTCCCATAATTTAAATGGAGTAAAAGGTGTTATAGGCGATTTTATTTTTGACGGAGCAACATTAAATGGGTGGTACCCATACCTCCCTGCATGTAGTATTTGCATGCAAATTTTGCCTCCCTCAGCATGAACAGCTTTCGTAATTTTCTGATGGTGAATTGCGTGTTTTTTTGAAGACATTCTTGCTGCAAAAGGACCTGTCCAGCCTTGTATATTTGGTGCAATTCCTCCTGTAACTATTAAACCTACTCCTCCTTTAGCTCTCTCTGCATAGTAAGTTGCAATCCTTTCTATTCCATTTTTTTCTTCCTCTAAACCTGTATGCATAGACCCCATAAGAATCCTGTTTTTCAAAGTGGTAAAACCTAAGTCTAAAGGCTCAAAAATATGTTTATACTTCATCGTAAAAGATTTATATTTATTATGCATGCATAATACTTTGCAATATATGTTTATTTTACGAAATTAGAAAGCCAAAGAATCCTATTCTTTGGCTTTTTAAAGTTCTTATTTTAAAGATTTAAATCATAGGTACATCAATAACTAATAGTTTACTTTTTTGATGTGCACTGATTGTTACTTCTTTGATATACTCTATACCTAAAGCATCTCTAGCATTTAGTTTTTCATCTGCAATACTAACTTCTCCTTCTATCAAAAAGAAATAAGCAGCATTATTTAGGGTATAGGGAATGGAAAAATTATTATCTAAATCTATTTTATAAATATAGGCATCCTGATAAACTGGCAAGGAACCTTTAACTGTTTTGCTTCTTGGAGATACTAGTGTCTGAAATTTATTTTTACATGCATTACTATTAAAGAAGTGTTGGTCATAATAAGGGGGTACTTCTTGCTTATTAGGTATAATCCAAATTTGTAAAAAATTTGTTTCTTCAGTTTTACTATCATTAAACTCAGAATGTGTGACACCAGTTCCTGCACTCATTACTTGCACCTCATTTACCTCAATAGAACGTTTATTTTCCATACTGTCTTTATGAGAAAGAGCACCTGTTATAGGAATAGAAATAATCTCCATATTTTTATGAGGATGTGTCCCAAAACCCATTTTAGGCTGAACAATATCATCATTTAAAACCCTTAGCATACCAAAATTCATTCTCTCTGGATTTTGATAACTCGCAAAACTAAACGTATGATGTGATTTTAACCAACCATGATTTGCAAATCCTCTTGTTTCTGATTTATGAACTGTTTTTTTCATCTTGTTGGTTTTAGATTATAAAATTATGAGGTTAATAGATGTAAATTTTTGAAAATTTAGTAATCATTTAAAACAGGAATTTTAATGGTATAATTAATATAAATATCCCATTTTACCTTGTTGATAATCACGCATAGCTTCTAGAATCTCAGTTTGTGTATTCATAACATATGGGCCGTATTGTGTTATTTTTTCTTTTATTGGTTTTCCTGAAAGAACTAAAAGTGTACTGTTTTCATTTGCCTTAAACGATATTAAATTTCCATTTGTACTAAAAACAATCATTTGATTACCTCCTTTCTTGAGAACTTCTTTACTATTAATCAAAACATCACCCTCTAAAAGATAAATTAATGATTGGTGATTATCAGGTAGATTTATTTGAATTTCCCCATCTTTTTCAGCATTAGCCGTAAAAACATTCACCTCAGTTTGGGTTGTTATTAATCCCTTTTCATTAGCTTGTTGCCCAGCAATTACATTCAATTTTACTTTTTTATCATCTGAATACACTATAGGTATTTGCTCAGCTTCTAAGTGTTGATAATTTGGAGGCATCAGTTTGTGTTTTGATGGAAGGTTTAACCAAAGTTGTATGCCCTCTAAATCTCCTCCTTGTTTTACAAATTCTTTTGTAGGTGCTTCTGCATGAACAATTCCTCTTCCTGCGGTTGTCCATTGCACTCCTCCAGCTTTTACAACCATATCATTACCTAAAGAATCTCTATGTAATTGTTCCCCTTTAAAGAGTAATGTTACTGGTTCAAATCCTCTATGAGGATGTGGACCTAGATCAAAAGGATTGTTAAATTCTGAGATTGCATAAGGCCCATAATGATGCAATAATAGGAAAGGATCTACGTTTTCGATACCTGCATTTGGTAAAGGTTGGCGCAGTTTAATAGGCCCCATATTAACAAAAGGACTTTTTGCTATATGTTGTATACTTTTTAATATATTCATCGTATTTTATCTAATAAATTATTCAATTGTATTGCTTCTTCATTAGTAAGTTTATCTAAAAATGATAGAGATCCAGATTCGTTAATTTCTTCTAACAACTGTAAACCAGCTGTGGTAATTTTTATATATACCACCCTTCTATCGTTTGTAGACCTTTCTCTTTCTATAAACTTTTTCTCACACAATTTATCCATTAAACGTGTTGCGTTAGGAGCTCTTTCTACCATTCTTTCTTTCACAATCTGAACTTTCATTTTTTTATTTGCACCTCTTAATATTCTTAAAATATTAAACTGCTGAGGAGATATACAAAAAGGCTTAAAAAATTCAGTCTCCTTACTATTTAACCAATTGGCAGTATATTTAATATTTACTAACGCTTTTAATCTATCATTTTTAAATTTTGATTGTATGTCATCTGAGAGATTTCCCATGGCTTTTTCTTTATCGTTTTAGAAAGTTATTTTTTTAAATTGATAGTTTAAATAAATACTACTTTTTTAAATAATCATTATCATTTAAATTAATATGATAAAAATATAAATTTTAAACTTATATTCCAAGGAATATATTTACAATGTATTTAAATAAAAACACAACAGCAGATTTATGAGTGTTAAAATAAATTAGTTTCCATAGTTTTTAAATATATTTGGAAACTGATATTTAAAAATCATTAAATGAAGAAATTATTATTGTTTTTAGTATTTTTAATGTGTGCTACTTCAGCATTTAGCCAATTAAGCAAAAAACACTTTATTCCTCCATTGACAAGTACTTCATCTGACGAAATAGTTCAGCAATATATTTACATTTCTACCCCTAATGTGAATAATGTTTCGTATAAAATAACTCCTGTTGGTAATCCTGAAATTTCTGCTTATAGTGGCATTGTGACTAATACAAGCCCAGTTAGACAATCAATATTAAATACAGCAGGTACTTTTGAAGACTTCAATAGCAATAGCCAATTACATGTTCCCAATTTCAATGTTGGTGGCATAATTACAAATAAAGGATTCATTATTGAAGCAAGTGATGTTATATATGTATCAATTAGAGTAATTTCTAATAGTTTAAATCATGCAGGTGCACTAGTTAGTAAAGGTAGCTCAGCATTAGGTAATAGTTTTAGAGTTGGAGGTTTTGTGAGAGAAGGAGGTACAGTTGATAATCATTTAACCTTTGCTTCTTTGATGGCTACTGAAGATAATACTACTGTTAATATTACAAACTTACCTGCTGGGTTTACACAACCAAATAGTTCAAGTGTTCCCAATGATATAATTTTAAATGAAGGAGAAAGCTATGTAATAGCTTTAAGTACCACTGGTGGTACAGACCCAAAAGATTTAATAGGAAGTCTAATCTCAAGTGACAAACCTATAGTGGTTAATTCTGGGTCAGCCACTGGAAGTTTTGGTAATTCAAATGGAAGAGATTATGGAATTGACCAAATTGTTGGTGCTGATAAAATAGGAACTGAATATATTTTAGTAAGAGGAAGTGGCATAGTTAGTAATGAAAATGCATTGATTATTGCACACGAAGATGATACAGAAATATCGATAAATGGAAATTCGTCTACGACTACCATTGATGCTGGCGAGTATTTTGTAGTTGAAGGTAACAACTATGTAAATGGTAATATGTTTATAAGTACCTCAAAACCTACTTTTGTTTATCAAGGTATTGCAGAGAAAAACAATCAATTTCCTGACGCAAACCAAGGTTTGTTTTTTGTTCCTCCATTAAGCTGTGAAAATAAAGGTGATGTCAATAATATTGCAAGTATCGATAGAATTGGTGATAGTAACTTTACTGGAGGCGTTACCATTGTAACAAATACTGGGGCGACTATTACCATTAATGATATGGATATTTCTACCTTTGCACCTCAAGGCCCTATTAATGTTACAGGGAACTCAAATTATGTTACTTATAAAGTATCTGGTTTAAGCGGAAATATAAAAGTAGAAAGTAACCAAGAATTATACTGTGCTTATTTTAACAAGAATGGTGCTGCAACAACTGGTGCTTTTTATTCTGGGTTTCCATCAGCACCTGAGATTAATTTCAATACAACTGTAGCAACCTTAGGTAGCTGTATTCCAAATGTAACACTACAAGCTGCAAACACAGACTTGTTTGACAGCTTTGAATGGCAATTTTTTAATGAAACTACTAGTACTTGGGAGCAAAGAAGTACAACTGCAGATTACGAACCATTAGAAAGTGAACCAGGTAAATACAGATTAATTGGTACAATTAATTGTACTGGTGCTACTTTTAATTCAGTAGAAATTCCTGTAAGTATTTGTCCTGATGATTTTGACAATGATTTAATTATAGACAACGTTGATATAGATTTAGATAACGATGGTATTTTAAATATTGATGAATCTTTAGGTGATGGTATTGTTAATTTCACAAACCTAACCAACCCAACTATAGATGCTAGTGGCAATTTAATTACTAACTTTTTAACAGGTAATAAAACAAGTGATGGAGATGTTAATTTTATAGGGAATACCAATGGTATTTTTATATCAACTATTAACGATAATAGCAGTGCAAATGCCTCTAATATTTATGAATTAGAAAGTACAGAAACCTTTAATTTTGAATTTACACAAGATGCAAATCAGCCACACACTGCAATTGAAGGTGTAGAATATGAAATTGGTATTGGACCAGCAGCAAAGAATGTTACCTTAATCGATCCTGATAATATTTTATTAGTAGACACTAATTTTGACGGGCAATTTCAAGCAGATGTAGACAATTATTCTAGTTCTCTAATTCGTTTTAGATACAACCCTTCACCAAATGGAAATACACCATTTAAATTTGTAGCCAATGGTGTAGACAAAATATTATTTTATCATATTGCAACATCAAATGTTACAAATTCTGTTTTTAATGGTAATTTAAAACTTACCAATATTAGAATAGATTCTGATGGAGATGGAATTGAAGATGCTTTAGATTTAGATTCAGATAATGATGGTGTTCCAGATCTTTTTGAAGTTGCAAACCAAAATATTACTCTTTTAAATACAGATAATAATTTAGATGGATTGGATGATGTTTTCGATACATTTACTTCAGGTAATTTGGATACAGATGGAGATAGAGTGCCAAATCACTTAGATTTAGATTCTGATAATGATGGTATTTATGACTTAGTAGAATCTGGTTTTACAGTTACTGATGCCAACAATGATGGAATTATAGATAATGCTAATTCAGCCAATGTTGGTGCTAATGGATTATTAGACACGCTTGAAAGCACAGCAGATTCTGGTGTTTTAGCAACCCCTTTAAGAAACTCTGATGCGACTTCTATAGTAACTGCTAATCAAGATGCTATTTTCGATTTTGCTGATTTAGAATCAGATGGAGATGATTGTTTTGACGTTATTGAGGCTGGTTTTGAAGATCCAAATAATGATGGTGTGCTAGGAGATCTTCCAAATGATGTTGATTTTAATGGTTTAGTAGAAAATTATGCAGTTGGGTTTGGGTACACAGCACCTAATGCAGATTATATAATTAGTGCTCCAATTGTAGTAAACTCTTTTGTAGATGCTGTTTTCTGTGAATTAGATACAGATTTTATTACTATAGATTCTACTGCAGATAGCTTTCAATGGCAAGTTTCTACAGATGGTTCTACTTGGCAAACTATTGATAATACTGATTTGACTGATGCTTATGAAAATTCCAATTCAAAAGATTTAAGAATAATTAACACACCTTTAAGTTATCATAATTATCAATACAGGGTTATTTTAAACAGAACTGGAAATGCGTGTACAGAAATTTCTTATGCAGTTACTTTAACTGTAAACCCATTACCAATTCTAAAAGCCAATCCAGAATTATATCATTGTATTGAAGCTGGTAATCCAAATCCTACTGTTAACCTTACATTAGCTGATAATAGTGTTTCAGATACTCCAAATGTTACTTTTGAATATTATAGAGATATAGCAGGTACTGACCTAATAACTGATCCAACCTCTTATCCAGTTATTGTTAACACAACTCAATCTGTTTATGCAAAAGTGATATCAAATCCATTTGGATGTTCAGGAGTTTTATCTGAAGTAAAAATAAATGTGGGTGAAATAGGTATTGAATATAAAACTTTAGGGGTTTTAGAAATTGAATGTGATGATTTTACTGGAGAAGATAAAAGTGACTTTGATAAACAAACTCTTTTTAAATTAAATGAAGATTTTGTTAGAAATCAGATAGATAATACTCTAGATAAAGAAAAAAGTACTATTTATTACTATCAAAATAATAGAGATAGAACTCAAGATCTGAAAGAAGAAAGGGTCGATATAACAAATTTTAGAAATGATAGCACAAAAATAAACATTACTAACATTCCAGAAGGAATTAAATTTCCTATTTATTATAAAATTTTAAGCAATGTCAATAATGACTGTCAAGGATTAGGAGAATTTTATTTACAAATAAATAATGTACCAGAAACTAGCAATCAAACTCTTCCACCTATTATGGAGTGTGATACAGGTACTTTCGACGCTGATGTTTCCAATGGAAGTAATGCAAATATTAATTTAAAACAAAGAATTGATGACGCAATGAGTGGAACAGGTCAAGATAAAAATGATTTCATTTTTAGATTTTATAAATCTGAAGCTGCTGCTTTTTCAGGTGATATTACTAGTGATGATTACATTAGCAATCCTGAGCAATTTACAAACGATGTTCCTACTGGTTTTACACAAGGAGATATTGTTACACAACCTATTTTTTTGAGAATAGAAAATAAATATGGCTGTGTAAATCCTCATACAAGTTTTAATGTAATCATAAACCCTATACCTACAATTCTAATAGATATCATTCCTCCTTTAGAAGTTTGTGATATGGGTACAGATGATGGTGATCTTAAAAACGGTTTAGAACAAGAAATTGATCTTTCTATAAAAGATGAGGAAATTTTAACCGGAAGAATTAAAAATGATTTTACAGTAACCTATCACAAATCCATAGCAGATTTAGAAGACTTAAGCTCCAATGGAGTTAATAAAACCGGATTTGATTCTGATAGAAATAGAATAACAATAAATCCAGTAACTGGAAGCAGTGAAGAAATTTTATACATAAGGGTTAAGAATGATGATACCGGTTGTATTTTTGATGATTCCACTCTTACAGTTATAGTGCATCCTGAACCTAATATTCCTGACAATATTACTAATTATTCAGATTGTGATAATACAACTGATGATGATGGTGAAGATGACAACGGAATTAACGGAGATATTACCTTAAATAATAAAATTCCAGAAATTCTAGCTAATTACCCACCTGGAGAATTTAGTAATTTTGATATTACTTTTTACAAAAAATTAGTTGATGCACAGTCAGGAGACCCTAGCTTAGCTTTAAATGGAACTAAATACCAGAACAAAACTTTTCCTTTTAATCAAGAAATATTTGTACGCGTAGAAAATAAAAATACAAAATGTGTTTATGACGATTTATCTTTTTTTATAAAAATAAAACCAAAACCTAGTTTTACAGTATTAGGAGAAAAAGATTTAGATGATCCACAAATTATTTGTTTAAACGATACACCTCTTAAGTTAAGAGCTGAAAACTTTGCAGCGAAATATAACTATAAATGGAAAGACGAAACTGGAGCTGAAATTGGTTATGATTCTGAACAACTTGTATATAAAGATGGTAAATATACTGTAACTGCTTATGATGACTTTATTGGTGGATGTAGTAGAGAAAGAACAATTGTAGTAAAAGAATCTGATAGGGCAATTTTAGAATCGAGCTTTGTGACAATTGTAGATGAGTCAAATAGTTTAGGAAGCACCAACAATTTATCCATTTCTATTGATGTTATCAATAATGATTTAGGGCCTGGTGATTATCAATTTGCAATCATTAATACAGATGATAATACTAGAATTCCTTTTATTGGTTTTCAAGATGAACCACTTTTCGAGAATTTAGAAGGAGGAATTTATACTGTTATTGTAAATGATAGAAATGGTTGTGTAGAAGACACAACTTTACCAGTGTCTGTAATTCAGTTTCCAAAATTCTTTACGCCAAATGGAGATAATAATAACGATACTTGGGTTGTAAAAGGTGCCAATCGAACTTTTTATACTAATGCTAGCATTAACATCTTTAATAGGTTTGGCAATCTGGTTGCACAAGTGCCTATTGATGAAAATGGTTGGGATGGAACATATAATGGTAAATTACTACCTTCTGATGATTATTGGTACAATGTAACATTAGTACCTGCAGACACAACAAAACCAACAATTAACAAAAAAGGAAACTTATCGTTATTGAGAAAATAAGGTTATGAAAACCTATTTAACTCTTTTATGTCTTTGTCTAAGTTTAAGCTTTACAGCTCAAAATGAAACTATTTATTGGTATTTTGGTAATAGAGCCGCTTTAAACTTCGATAAAGGTAAAATAGAGGTTTTAGGTAATAGTGCTATGAATTTTTTCTAAACAATGTTGATTTTTTTTGGTAATGCAAACAATTATTTCTTTTCGAGTGTTGATACTGGTCTGCAAACCATTTATGCGAGAGATACTAATACTTGTGAGCAATCTATACAAATAAATTTATCTGTAATTGGGTTTAAAAAATACTTTACTCCAAATGGAGATGGAGAAAATGACTTTTGGAATGTAAAAGGTTTAGATAAAACATCTTTTAAATCGATAGATGTACAAATATTTGATAGATTTGGGAAATTAATTTATTCTATCACAAATTTTGATACTCTTGGTTGGAATGGTTCTTATAATGGTAAAAATCTTAATGCTAATAACTTTTGGTTTAAAGCCAAAATAGTAGATAAAGACGATAACGAAATTAAAGAATCTGGAAATTTTAGCTTAATTAGAGATTAAAATTAAATAAAAAAACACCAAAACAAAATCATGTTTTAGTGTTTTTAATTTATTTAGTGAGCAATTATTTCAATTTCTTTTTAACTGCTACTTCTTTGTATGCTTCTATAACATCACCCTCTTGAATGTCATTATAGTTTTTGATTTGTAAACCACAATCATATCCTTTAGCTACTTCTTTAACATCGTCTTTAAAACGTTTTAATGAAGTTAAAACACCATCATGAACAACAATTCCATCTCTAATAATTCTAATCTGAGAATCTCTAAAGATTTTACCAGAAATTACCATACAACCTGCAATGTTACCCACCTTAGAAATTTTATAAACTTCTCTAATTTCTACATTACCAGTAACCTCTTCTTTCATTTCAGGAGATAACATTCCTTCCATAGCATCTTTAAGGTCATTAATTGCATCATAAATAATAGAGTATGTTCTAATATCTACTTCTTCTCTATCAGCTACAGCTCTTGCATTTCCTTGAGGTCTTACATTAAACCCTACAATAATTGCGTCTGAAGCAGTGGCTAGTAAAACATCGCTTTCTGTAATGGCACCAACACCTTTATGTAAAATATTAACTTGAATTTCTTCTGTAGATAATTTTTGGAAAGAGTTTGTTAACGCTTCTACAGAACCATCTACATCTCCTTTTAAGATGATGTTTAATTCCTTGAAATCTCCAAGAGCAATACGTCTTCCAATTTCGTCTAACGTTAATGTTTTCTGTGTTCTCACAGATTGTTCACGTTGTAATTGAGAACGTTTTGTTGCAATTTGTTTTGCTTCTCTTTCGTCATCAAAAACTAAGAACTTATCACCTGCTTGTGGGGCACCGTCTAAACCTAAAATAGAAATTGGCGTAGAAGGTCCAGCCTTTTTTAATTTTTGACCTTTATCATTAAACATAGCTTTTACCTTACCACTATGCTTACCTGCTAAAATATAATCTCCAACCTCTAAAGTACCTGCTTGAACTAAAATTGTGGTTACATAACCTCTACCTTTATCTAATTGTGCTTCCACAACTGTACCAACTGCATTTTTAGATGGATTTGCTTTTAACTCTAACACCTCTGATTCTAATAATACTTTTTCTAAAAGTTCATCAACTCCTTGTCCTGTTTTTGCAGATATATCTTGAGATTGGATATTTCCTCCCCATTCTTCAATCAACAAATTCATTTTAGATAATTGTGTCTTTACATTATCAGGGTTTGCATTTGGTTTATCAATCTTATTGATTGCAAAAATAATTGGCACACCAGCTGCTTGAGCATGAGAAATAGCTTCTTTTGTTTGTGGCATTACATCATCATCTGCTGCTGCTACAATAATTACTAAATCGGTTACTTGTGCACCTCTGGCACGCATGGCAGTAAATGCTTCGTGACCAGGTGTATCTAAAAATGCAATTTTTTGATCTCCTACCTTTACAGAATACGCTCCAATATGTTGCGTAATTCCTCCACTTTCACCTTCAATTACATTTGCATTTCTAATATAATCTAAAAGAGATGTTTTACCATGATCTACGTGACCCATTACAGTAATGATAGGAGCACGAGTTTCTAAATCTTCTGGTTTATCTTCTACCTCTTCTATAGATTCTTCTACTTCTGCACCAACGAATTCTACTTTGTAATTAAATTCTTCAGCAACAATAACTAATGTCTCAGCGTCTAAACGTTGATTCATTGTAACCATCATCCCTAAAGACATACATGCAGAGATAATGTTTGTTACTGGAACATCCATCATTGTTGCAACCTCACTAACGGTAACAAATTCTGTTACCTTTAAGATTTTGTTGTCTAATTCTTGTGCTTCTAATTCTGCTTCAGATTGTTCTCTTCTTGCATCACGTTTATTTCTTCGGTATTTAGCACCTTTACCTTTAGAAGACTTTCCTTGTAATTTTTCTAAGGTTTCTCTTACTTGTTTTTGGATTTCTGCTTCAGTTGGTTCCTCTTTTTTAATAGGAGTTCTTGTGTTTCCTCGTCCACCTTTAAAACCTGTGTTTCTAGCTCCGGCACTTCTATTTCCTGGGCCTATATTACCTGTTGGTCTTCCAACACCTCCTCCTGCAGGTTTACTTATTCTTTTACGTTTCTTTTTGGCGTCTGCACCAGCTTTGTTTACTTCAGGCTTCTTTTTCTTAGGCTTTTCAAATTGTTTTAAATCAATCTTTTTACCAGTAAAATTAGGCCCATTTAGCTTTTTGTACTCTGTTTTTATTGCTTCTGCATTTTCAGCAGTAACCTCCTCAGAAGAATCCTCAGGTTTATTAGCATCAGACTTTACTTCTGAAAGTTTTACAGGTCTTGAAGCTTTCTCTATTTCAGAGATAGGTTTCTTTTTTATTTCTTTCTTTTCTAATTTAGCAACTTTAGCTTCTTTAACCTCTTCGGGTTGTTCTATAATTTCTTTCTCAACAGGCTTTTCGGATTGCTTTTCAGAAATAGGCTCTTCTACTGAAGATTCTTCCTTTTCAATATTTTTTTTACCGGCTGTCTCTATTTCTATTTTACCAACTGTTTTGAACTCTAGTTTTTCTGCTTTGGCTTTAAGAATTTCTTCTTTTTTATCCTCTTCTGCTTTTTTCTTCTCTAATTTAGCTTCAAGCTCCAAACGAATTGCCTCTTTCTCTTTACGTTTTTCCTCGCCAACTTCTTTAGATGCAGCTTTCTTATTTGCATCTGTTTCAAAGCCATCTTGTAATACTTGATAGATATCAGATGATATTTTAGTGGTTGGTCTTGCTTCTATATCATGACCATTATTCGCTAAATATTCAACAGCTCTATCAAGAGAAATATTTAACTCTCTTAAAACTTTATTAAGCCTCATTGTTTTGCCTACAGACATATAATTCTTTTAACTTTATAATTGTAAAAATATAATTTTTACTTTGTTTTTTAGTATAATTAGTCCTCGAATTCTTCTTTCAAGATTCTTTGAACATCAATTATCGTTTCTTCTTCTAAATCAGTTCTTTTTACTAATTCAGCAACACTAGTCTCTAACACGCTTCTAGCGGTATCTAAACCAATTTTCTTGAATTCTGTAATTACCCAGTCTTCAATTTCATCTATAAATTCAGTTAACTCTACATCTTCTTCTTCTAAACCTTCTCTTTGAACGTCTATTTCGAAGCCAGTTAACTCACTTGCTAATCTAATATTAACTCCACCTCTACCAATTGCTTTAGAAACTTCTTCTGGTTTTAAAAGAACGCTTACACGACCTTTTTTACCGTTCTTTTCTTCTTCATACATTGTAATTTCCATCGACGTAACCTTTGCAGGGCTTAATGCTCTGGATATAAATAACTGTTCATTCTTAGTGTAATTAATAACATCTATGTTCTCATTACCCAATTCTCTAACAATACCATGAATTCTAGATCCTTTAACCCCTACACAAGCTCCAACTGGATCTATTCTATCGTCATAAGAATCTACAGCTACTTTTGCTTTTTCTCCAGGTATTCTTGCTACCCCCTCAACAGTTATTAATCCATCAAATACTTCTGGAATTTCTTGCTCGAATAATTTTGTTAAAAATGTTGGCGATGTTCTTGATAAGATAATGGCAGGTTTATTACCTCTTAGTTCTACAGTTTTTATAACCCCTCTTACATTATCTCCTTTTCTAAAAAAGTCAGAACGAATTTGTTCACTTTTAGGAAGTACAATTTCGTTACCTTCATCGTCTAACAAAATAATTGCATTATGGCGTATATGGTGAACTTCTGCGCTAAATAGATCTCCTTCTAAATCTTTAAATTGTTTAAAGATATTTGTACTATCATGCTCATATATTTTTGAAATCAAATTTTGACGTAAGGCTAAAATTGCTCTTCTTCCTAAATCTATTAATTTCACCTCTTCCGAAACATCTTCTCCAATTTCAAAGTCAGGTTCAATTTTTCTAGCTTCAGAAAGTTCAATTTCCTCATTATCATCTTCAGAAAAACCATCTGCAACAACAACTCTATTCCTCCAAATTTCTAAATCTCCTTTATCTGGATTTATGATAATATCAAAATTATCATCTGAACCAAACTTACGTTTTAAAGCGGCTCTAAAAACTTCTTCTAAAATAGACATTAAAGTTACTCTGTCTATACTTTTATTATCTTTAAACTCTGAAAACGAATCAATTAACGCTATATTTTCCATTACATCTTTACTTAAAATACAATCTTCACTTTTGCTTCTTTAATTTCTTTATATGTTAAAGTTGCCGATTTTTGTACGGTAACTTTTCCTTTACCTATTGGTTTTGGCTCTCTTGTTTTCCAATTTAGCACAATCTTTTCATCATCTGCTTCTACAAGAGTTCCTTCTAATTTATCTTCTGCAGTCTTTACTTTTAATATCCTATTGATATTTTTTACGTACTGCCTTCTTTCTTTTAATGGGTGAGAAATATCTGGAGTTGTCACTTCGAGTGAGAAATCTTCTTCTTCTCTGTCTAAATTATGCTCTACATTTCTACTAATTCTAATGCACTCGCTTAGGGGAACTCCATTATCACCGTCTACTGTTATTTGAATTTTATTATTCTCAGAAATTACAATATCAATTAAAAATAGACTTTCATTTAATGCTAAAGCTTCATCTATTAAATCTTTAATTTTCTGTTGATTCATAAAAACCTTTCTTTTGAGTATAAAAAGAGGGGACTTTAAGTCCCCTCATTTATCAAACATTGCTAAATTCTTTGCAAATATACAAATTGTTTGCAATTAAGCAAATGGAATCTTACTCATTTTAATTACAACAAAAAGGAATTTAGAGTAATCTTTTTTTATAAACTAATTTCTCATCGAATCAGCAAAAGGAATTCTATTTACAATGGACCTTCCCAGGGTAACTTCATCTGCATACTCTAACTCATCACCTACTGAAATTCCGCGAGCTATGGTAGAAGTAGTAATATCATATTTTTCTATTTGTTTGTAAATATAGAAGTTAGTGGTATCACCTTCCATGGTCGAACTTAATGCAAAAATTAACTCTTTTACGGTTCCTTTGTCAACTTTTTCAACTAAAGATTCTATCTGTAAATTTTGAGGTCCTATTCCCTCTATAGGTGAAATTTTACCTCCTAAAACGTGATATAATCCTTTATATTGAGAAGTACTTTCAATTGCCATTACATCTCTGATATCTTCGACAACACAAACTATTTCTGAATTTCGCTTCGAATTATTACAAATATCACAAAATACAGTATCAGATATATTATGACAGTTTTGACAAGATTTTATATCATTTCTTAACTGTAATAATGCTTCGGCTAAGTAATTCGTATTTTCTTTTGGTTGCTTTAACAAATGTAAAACTAAACGCAATGCTGTTCGTTTACCAATCCCTGGTAAACGTGAAACTTCATTTACTGCATTTTCTAAAATTTTTGATGAAAAATCCATATTTGCAAATTTAAATTATTCAAAAGAAAAGAATCAATAAAAAATAAAAAAGACTGTTAAATAATATATATTCGTACTTTTCTAAAGAGTATTACAAAATGCAACCACAATATATTATACTTTTAATTGTTGGATATTTTTCACTTTTAATGACAATATCTTTCTTCACTAGTAAATCTGCCAATAATACAACCTTTTTTAAAGCTAATAATTCATCTCCATGGTATTTAGTTGCCTTTGGAATGATAGGAGCCTCTCTTTCTGGAGTTACATTTATATCTGTACCTGGATGGGTAGAAGCACAAAGCATGAGCTATATGCAAATGGTTTTAGGTTACATTGTTGGGTATGCAATCATCGGACTCATTTTACTACCATTATATTATCATTTAAACTTAACATCAATATACACCTATTTAAAAGATAGGTTTGGAATCTACTCCTATAAAACTGGGGCAAGTTTTTTTCTGCTTTCTAGGGTTATTGGGGCCTCTTTCCGCCTTTTTTTAGTAGCAAATGTCTTACAACTTCTATTGTTTGATGCCTATGGTATCCCTTTTTGGATTACAGTAACCATAACTATTCTACTCATTTGGTTGTATACTTTTAAAGGCGGAATTAAAACAATTGTTTGGACAGATTCTTTACAAACCCTATTTATGTTAATTGCTGTTGGAGTTTGTATTTACACCATTACCAAAGAAATGCAGATTATTAATTTATTTAGCTATATCTCTGAAAACAAACTCTCTAAAACATTCTTTTTTAATGATATAAAATCAGGTGACTATTTTTGGAAAAGATTTTTGGCTGGTGTTTTTGTTGCAATAGTAATGACTGGTTTAGATCAAGATATGATGCAAAAAAATTTAACTTGTAGAAGCTTAAAAGATGCTCAAAAAAACATGTTTTGGTTTACCATTGTATTGGTAATTGTAAATTTCTTTTTCTTAGCTTTAGGGGTTTTATTAACAGATTACGCAATATTGAATGATATTACTGCTCAAAAAGATGAATTATTTCCAATTATTGCTACAAAAAGTACATTAGGTATTACCACAGCTATATTTTTTCTCCTTGGATTAATAGCAGCAGCTTACTCTAGTGCAGATTCTGCTTTAACTTCTTTAACTACTTCATTTAGTATTGACATTCTAGAAATTGACAAGAATAAAAATCAGCAAGAAAAAACAAGAAAAAAAATTCATGTGATTTTCTCCTTTATTATAATTATAACTATCCTAATTTTTAAATATTTTATTGCAGATGCAAGTGTTATTGCAAAAATATTTACGTTTGCCAATTATACCTACGGACCACTTTTAGGGTTATATGCTTTTGGACTTTTTACAAAATTGAATGTTAAAGATAAATGGGTTCCTTTTATTTGTATTTTATCACCTATAATTACGTATTTATCCAATTATTTTTCATTGCTTACATTTAATTTTAACTTTGGTTATGCTTTATTAATTATTAATGGAGCTTTTACATTTATAGGACTCTACATAATAAAAAACAGAAAAAATAATTAGTTTTTAAAAGAAGCTACTAAAGAAAATGATTACGAAAAATCTAAAATAATTTTTAATAGTAATAATTTAAGACTATTAATTTCAAGAGCCGACTTTATCGCTCTTTTTTTTACTTCATTTTTTTGATTTTATTTTTAAATCATTCGTATTTTTACAATATAAATTTAAGTAATGACTAGAGATTTAAGTAATTATAGAAAAACATACAATAAGAAAGAACTTTTAGAAAATAACTGCCCGAAAAACCCAATGGAACTTTTCCAAATTTGGTTTAAAAATGCAGAGGAATCAGATTATATAGAAGAGGCAAATGCTATGTGTATTTCCACTATCGGAAAAGATGGTTTTCCTAAAAGCAGAATTGTGTTATTAAAAGAAATAACCAATGATGGTTTTATTTTTTACACAAACTATACTTCAGAAAAAGGAAGAGCAATAGACGAAAACAATAATATTTGCCTATCATTTTTTTGGCCAGCATTAGAGCAACAAATTATTATTAAAGGAAAAGCAGAAAAGTTATCCGAACAAACATCAGATCTTTACTTTAATTCTAGGCCAAACGGAAGTAAACTTGGTGCATGGGCATCCAATCAAAGTAAAGTTGTTTCTTCTAAAAGAGAACTTGAAGACAATTTAAAACAATTCGAAAAAGAATTTAAAAACAAAGATATTCCAAGACCTAAACATTGGGGAGGCTTTATAACAAAGCCAATATCAATAGAATTTTGGCAAGGTAGACCAAACCGAATGCACGATAGAATAAGGTATGCATTAGAAAAAGATTTTTCTTGGAAATTAGAACGTTTAGCTCCTTAAATTTTTATATTTACAAATCAACAATAACCAAATGAAAACATTATATATCGTTCGTCATGCAAAGTCTTCTTGGGAATATTCAGGGATACATGACATTGATAGGCCTTTAAAAAAAAGAGGGATAAATGATGCATATTTAATGTCTAAAGTTCTAAATAAAATGGTTGATAAACCAGACGTTTTTATTTCTAGTAGCGCAAATAGAGCTCTACATACTGGCATTATTTTTTGTGACAATTTTGGTTTTCCACTTTTTAATTTACAAATAAAAAAACAGCTTTATAGTTTTAGTGATGGATATTTAGTAAAAACTGTTAAAGCTTTAGACGACGGTTTCAACTCTGCTATTATATTTAGTCATGACCATGGCATAAACACCTTTGTAAATGAATTTGGAAATAGACCAATTGCCCATGTACCAACATGTGGTATTATTGGTTTAAAATTTAAAGAAAAACACTGGAAAAATATTCGAAGAGGAGAAACTTTTTTAATTGAATATCCTAAAAACCACAAATAAATCTTGTTAGAAATAAAGAAATATGGTGCTATAGACATTGGATCAAATGCAATTCGTTTATTGATTTCGAATGTTATTGTAAAAGAAGACAAAGAAACGCAATTCAAAAAATCTTCTTTAGTTAGGGTACCTATCCGTTTAGGGGCAGATTCATTCGTTAATGGATTAATAAGTGATTCCAATACAGATAGAATGATTTCTGCAATAAAAGCTTTTAAACTTTTAATGAATGTAAATGGCGTAGAGCGCTACAAAGCTTGTGCTACCTCTGCAATGCGTGAAGCTACAAATGGTGAAACCATAGTAGAAAAAATTGAAGCAGAAACAGGTGTAAAAATAGATATTATTGGAGGTAAAGAAGAAGCAAGTATTATATCATCTACAGATTTAGACGAGTTAATACAAGGTAATAACGCTTATTTGTATGTAGATGTTGGTGGCGGAAGTACTGAATTTACATTATTTTCTGAGGGAAAAATAATTACCTCAAAATCTTTTAAGATGGGAACAGTTCGTTTACTTAACAATAAGAAAGCTATAAATAAAGAAGTTTTTGGAAGCGTTCAGAAATGGATCTACAAAAACACAAAAGATTTAAAAAAAATATCTTTAATCGGTTCTGGAGGAAATATTAATAAACTATTCAAAATGTCTGGTAGAACTGAGGGAAAACCAATTTCTTACATTTATTTAAATGCGCAATATCAATTTTTAAAAAAAATGAGTTATCAAGACAGAATTACTGAACTTGGTTTAAATCCTGATAGAGCTGATGTTATAATTCCTGCAACAAAAATATACCTATCTGCCATGAAATGGAGTGGTGCAAAAAAAATATTTGTCCCTAAAATTGGACTAGCTGACGGGATTATTAAAAGTTTACACTTCAATAAACTTTAAGTACTTCTAACACTATTATTTATATATCTATTTATATCTACAATAAAAAAAATAAAGCATATTAATCTTTATTTGAAATTGAATTTAAAACTAAGGAATTGAATTCCTTTTCTTTATTATTTAAAAATTTTGTTTCTATCTCTAAAAATGAAAGTTGAGGTAATTTATCTTGAAGTCTTACGTAATCTTTTTCTGTGGTTAAAAGAACTTTCTCATTACTACGTAATTTCATAAAAGTAGTGGAAATTTCTTCTAAATCTTTTTTTGAAAAATGGTGGTGATCAGGATATTTTAAGTGGTGAAAATTAATTTTATTTTCTTCTAAATATTCTATTAAAGGATTAGGGTTTGCAATACCTGTAATTAATACAATTTCTTTAGAAATTAATTGATCTATAGAATATGAAAAAGCTCCTTTAGTTAAACTTGCATAAGAGATTGTAGAAAAAAACACAGGCTTCTTAAATTTAGAAAAATTTGCTGTAATTAAATCCTGTTGATTTTTAGTTAAACTTTCAGGACATTTAGTTACTACAATTACGTTTGCTCTGTAGGCTCCTCTAGAGGACTCCCTTAAATTTCCTGTAGGTAGTAAAAAATCATCTGTGAATAAGTCATTATATTTTGTTAAGAGTATTAGAAAACTTCCATTTATTTTTCTATGTTGATAAGCATCATCTAATAGAATTACTTTAGGAGATTCATTCTTTAATAAATTTTGCACGCCTGAAACTCTTTTTTCATTTACGGATACTGATACTGACTTAAATTTTAGGAAATACTGTAAAGGTTCATCACCAACGTCTAAAGACTTATGGTTATTATTTACATTGATATGACCTTTTGTTTTTCTTCCATACCCTCTGCTTAAAATTCCAATCTTATAGGAGTTTTTTAACAACCTAACTAGATATTCAACTTGAGGTGTTTTCCCAGTACCACCAACACTTAAATTACCAACAATTATAATAGGTATTTGAAAAGAGGTCGAACTCAAAATAGTATAATCATATAATAAATTACGACACCAAGTAATTAAACCATACAATAAACTAAAAGGTAACAATAAAAATCTTAGTAATTTCATTAGAGTAAAAATACATTAAAAATGTTAACTTTGAATTTCAATATTTTTAAAATGACTATTAAAAACGTAACAGATTATATCGAAAAACTTGCGCCTTTAAATTATGCTGAATCGTTTGACAATGTTGGTTTATTGGTTGGGAATCCAAATACAAAAATAACAAATGTATTGGTATGTTTAGACACTTTAGAAGAAACTGTAGACGAGGCCATTGCAAAAAAATGTAATTTAATTGTTAGTTTTCATCCTATTATTTTTAATGGTTTAAAAAAAATAACTGGTACTAATTATGTGGAGCGAGTTGTCTTAAAAGCAATAAAAAACAACATTTCAATCTATGCTACACATACAGCACTAGACAACTCAAAAGATGGAGTGTCCTCTAAAATATGTGATGTTTTAGGATTAAAAAACAAAACTGTTTTAATTCCTAAAAAGGGGATTATAAAAAAACTTACAACTTATATCCCAAAAGAACAAGCCTCTTTTGTAAGAGAGGCCCTTTTTAAAGTAAATAAAAATAATCTTGGAAATTACAGTGATGCCTCTTTTAATGTTTTAGGAAAAGGTACTTTTAAAGGAAATGGGAAATCTACTCCAACATATGGAGAAAAAAACAAATTACATACAGAAGAAGAAATAAAACTAACCCTACTTTTTGAAAGTAAAGATGAGTTTACAATATTAAAAACACTCAAAGAAAAGCATCCTTATGAAGAAGTTGCTTATGAAGTAACAACAATAGATAATATTCACCAAGAAATAGGTATGGGGATGATTGGAGAGTTTAAAAAAGAAATGGATGAAAAAAAATTTTTAAATTATCTAAAAAAAACAATGAAAACTAATTGTGTAAGACACTCAGAATTTTTAGGGAAAAACATAAAAAAAGTCGCTGTTTTAGGAGGTGCTGGGAGCTTTGCTATTGATACCGCAAAAAGAGTTGGAGCTGACGCATACATTAGTGCTGATTTTAAATACCATGATTTTTTTAAAGCTGAAAAAAGTATTCTACTAGCCGATATTGGGCATTATGAGAGTGAACAGTTTACAAAAAACCTTTTGGTTGATTATCTTACAAAAAAATTTAGTAATTTTGCAGTCATTTTATCAGAAAAAAGTACAAATCCTATATATTATATATAAACATGGCAAAGAAGAAAGAAGTTTCGGTTGAAGAAAAATTAAGAGCTCTATATGATTTACAATTGATAGACTCAAGAATTGATGAAATTAGAAATGTAAGAGGTGAACTACCTCTAGAAGTTGAAGATTTAGAAGATGAAGTTGCTGGTTTAAACACACGAATCTCTAACTTAGAAAACGATGTTACTAGTCTAGAAACAGACATTAACAATAAGAAAATAGCCATAGACGAGTCTAAGTCGTTAATGAAAAAATACGAGGAGCAACAACAAAAGGTTCGTAACAATAGAGAATTTGATTCTTTATCTAAAGAAATTGAGTTTCAAGATTTAGAAATTCAATTGGCAGAAAAAAGAATTAATGAGTACAAAGCAAAAATTGCTCAAAAAATAGAAGTGATTGACACTACTAAAGAAAAGTTAGCAAAACAAGAAAAACATTTAGGTCATAAAAAATCTGAGTTAGATGCTATCTTAAAAGAGACTGAAAAAGAAGAAACTCTTTTAATAAAAAAATCAAAAGAATTTGGTGAGTCTTTAGACAAACATTTATATTCAGCTTATAATAGAATTAGAACAAAAGTTAAAAATGGTCTTGCAGTAGTTGCTATTGAACGTGGAGCGTCTGGAGGTTCTTATTTTACATTACCACCACAAGTACAACTAGAAATTGCGAATAGAAAGAAAATAACCATTGATGAGCACAGTGGACGTATCTTAGTTGATGCTGCCTTAGCAGAGGAAGAAAAAGAAAAAATGGACAAGTTATTTTCTTAATTTTAATAAGAATTAAAAAAAAACTCGAAGTATATACTTCGAGTTTTTTTTATTAAAAGTCTAACCTCTTTAAATAATCCATTTTCAGTTTCCAAACAGAAATATCTTTTTTGTAACTCTCTACTTGATTTCTAACATTTTTAACCAATGGATTATCTTCTTTTGCATTAGAGAAAAAGCCTAAATTATTTTCTAGTTGTTGAATTTCTTTTTGAATTTCATCAATCTTTTTTCTTATAAACTGTTGCTCAGAAACAAGTTTGTTCGTATCATTATCTAAAACATAAGAGTCTATTAAGTTTGTAAATTTTAACATTAAAACATCTGCTTTATCTAAAGACAGGTTTTCTAACATTTTATCTACTTCACCATTAAATTTATCTTTAAATTCTTTAGCATTTTTAGGTAAACTCCCTAATTTTCTCCAAGCATCTATAATATCTAATACTTCTTCTTTAGAAGAAGGTTTTGATTCTTTTAACTTTGTTAAAAATTCTTTTTTAGCTTCAACTACTTTGTTTTGTTCTATAGAAACTGAATTCTTTTCTTTTGTTAACCTGTCAAAATAATGATTACAAGCCCCTTTAAACTTTTTCCAAATATCGTCTGAAAATTTTCTAGGAACATGGCCTATTTTTTTCCAATCAGCTTGTATTTTTTTATAGGTATTTGTTGTAGATTTCCAGTCCTCGCTGTCTTTAAAAGATTCTGCTATTTCTATTAAGGCTAACTTTTTCTGCAGGTTTTCTTGCTGTTCGTTCTTCTCTTTTTTGTAAAATGTGTTTTTTGAGGTATTAAATTTCTTAGTAGCTATTTTAAATTTCTGCCAAACCTCTTCACTTTTATTGAAAGGCAATTTACCAGCGTTAAAATATTCTTGCCTAAGTTTTTCTATTTCAGTAATACTTTTTTTCCAGTCATTGTGCGATTTATTTTTTGAGGTATCATATGACTCAATCAATGCTATTACTTCAAGTTTTTTATCTATGATTTGTTGAAACTTAGAACGCATTTCTTTAAAATGCTCATGTCTCTTATCATGGATTTTTTTTGTAGCATCACTAAACTTTTGCCAAACCTCCTCTCTCATTTCCTTAGCTACAGGGCCAATATCTTCTTTCCAATTTTTATGTAATTCTTGCAACTCTTTAGATGCATAATTTACATCTGGTTCATTAACAAGTGCCTCTGCTTTTTGTATTATTTTTAATTTCTCCTCTAAATTATATTTAAAATCTAAGTCTCGTAAATCGTTACTTAAGTTTAAGAGGTCATAGAAACGCTCTACATGATGGTGATAAATTTTCCATGTATCATTATAATGAGATTTTGGAACAGGACCTATAGCTCTCCATTTTTCTTGGATTTCTTTAAAGTCTTTATACATTGTTTTAGCATCTGCTTCATCTATTAAAACTTTTAAACTTGTTATAACTTCATTTCTTTTGTCTAAATTTTGATTTAATTTAGCATCAATTTCCTTATAGTAAGCATCCCTCCTTTTCTTGTAATCAAACAATAAATCATTATAAGTAACTTTAACTGAGCTTGTAAAATTAAAATCGATGGTATTACCCCCTGATGCCAAAAATTCAGCTTTTTTTTCTGCTAATAGCGTACCGAATTTTTTATTAAACTCACTTTTGATACGTTCTACAGTATCTTTAATTTTTTGTATCGGTTTATTATCTAAGACCTCTTTTAGGCTTACTACTAATTGCTCTAAATTTTTATTTGAAAAATCTTCTATTTCTGCATCTTTTTCTTTTCCTGTCTCATCAAGTTTCTCAGGTATTTCAACTTCATTAACTAAATTTTCTTGTGTAAGAATATCTTTAGTAGTTGTATTTTCCTTCTTTTCTGTTTGTAAACTAGGTTTTTCAGAGCTGTGTAACTCTTTATCCTTTGGCTTTTCGTCTTTATTATCTAACATATCTACAATGTTTAAGGTCTAATATAATAGTATGATTATATTGTCTTTAAAAATAAGGACATCTTACATAAATAACAAGTTTTATTAATAGCTAAAATTTATACTAAAATTAAGAGTTCCAAATCCTCCAAGATTCCTCTGCCTGTAGTTCTAACATTTCATAACCATTCTTAATTGACGCTCCTTTTTGCCTACCATTTGCCAAAAATTTAGAAACCTGTGGATTGTAAATTAAATCGTAAAGTAGGTGATTAGGTGTTATGAATTGGTAAGGAATATTTGGACAGTTGTTAACGTGTGGCGAGGTCCCTAAAGGTGTTGAATTTACAATTAAAGTATAATCTTCTATAATTTCTCGCGATAAATCAGCATATGATATTTGTTTTTTCCCTTCAGGATTCCTTGACACAAACTTGTATTTAATATCATTACGCTTTAATGCATAAGCAATGGCTTTAGAAGCACCACCAGTTCCTAAAATTAATGCTTTTTTGTGGTGTTTGTTTAATAACGGTGTAATTGATTTTTCAAAACCAACAACATCTGAATTGTATCCTTTTAAATTTCCTCTTCTGGTAATTTTAATGGTATTGACAGCTCCTATTTCTTTGGCTGTTTTATCTATCTTATCTAAATAAGGAATTACTGCTTCTTTATAAGGAATAGTAACATTTATCCCTAAAACTGATTCATTATCTTCTAAAATACTTGGAAAATCTTCGATTTTAGGTAAATCAAAATTAACATAATTGTGATTATCTAAATTCAGTTGCTTAAACTTTTCACTAAAATAACCTCTTGAAAATGAGTAAGAAATATCTTTACCCAATAAACCGAACAATCTACTTTTTTCTTTTTTTTCCATAATAATCTATACTAAGTATTAATGCTATACCAATTAAGATAAAGAAAATTGCTGCCCATGTTTCTGTTTTAAATAACTCTGGTATAAAACGCTCAAAATTCTCTACAATCTTGTTACCTTCTTTATCTAGTAATACTTGTCCCTTATTTTCAACATATATTTTTTCTTTCCAAGGCCAAACAATACCCAAAGATCCTGTTATAAAACCAATAATAACAGCATTTACAATCTTGTTATATTTCTTTAAAACATACCCCAAAATATGAGAAATAGAAACTAAACCAAAAGCTGAACCAGCTGTAAAAACTGCAATAATTTTTAAATATCTTATTTTTATAGCATCAGATAATACCTCAAAATTACCTGTAAATAAATTAGTTAATACATTTAAAAGTACATTTACAGAATCTACTAATAATAGAACATAATTACCTAATAATATAAGTATAAAAGAGCCTGATAGACCAGGTAATGTCATACCAGAAACACCAATAATTCCGCATAAAAAAACAAACCATAAATTATCATTTTCTTTAGCTGGTTTTAAAAAGCTAATGGCTAAACCTAAGGTAACTCCTGCAATTAAAGATATAAAACTGGTTCTGTTCCACTTCTCAAAATCTTTACCAATGTAATATATAGAGCCGATTATCATCCCAAAAAACCAACTCCAAACATACAACCCGTAATGCTTTAAAAAATAGTCTAGAATTAGAGAAATACTAAAGTAACTAAAGATACTTCCTCCCATGATTAGCCCAATAAATTGAGCATTTGTATATTGAATAAAACTTTTAAAATTCCCTGAGACTAAAAGTTTTAAGGCTTTTAAATTTATCTTTTGAAATGAGTAAATTAAACTTTCATAAAATCCAAGCACATAAGAAACTGTTCCTCCAGAAACACCTGGAACTTTGTTAGCAGCACCCATTGCTAAACCTTTCAGGAATAGTTTAACACTCTTTAGAAAAGATCTTTCTTGTTGCATTTATTTTTTTTGTACAGCTATCCTTTCCATTCCTAAAATTAAAAGAAAACCCACTAGAGCTAATAGACTTGCGAATAGTAATTGAGTATCTCCATCAAAATTAGAAGGCAATACACTTTGTTGATTAAAAGGTACTTCTTCTCCATGTGAATTTGTTCTCCAAGTAATTGTTTCTTTCCAAGGCCAAATTTTATTTAAAGAACCAATAATAAATCCTGTAAGGACAGCAAGTGTGTACTCTTTATAATTTTTAAATAACCATTTTAGTACTTTTGAAAATGACAATAAACCAATGATTGCTCCTAAACCAACAACTGCTATCGTTTTTAGATCTTTTTCACTAACCGCTAATAAAATAGGCTTGTAAGCACCTAAAAGCACCAAGATAAATGCACCGGAAATGCCTGGTAAAATCATAGCACATATAGCTAATGCCCCTGAAATAAACATGAATAAAAGTGATGAATTCTCACTTACTAAAGGGTTTAGAGTTGTTATGTGATATGCTGTAAAAGCACCAATTATTAGCACTAAAACAGCTATAAAGTTCCATTTTTTTATTTGTTTGGCAATATAAATAATACTTGCCAAAACCAATCCAAAGAAAAAAGACCAAAGCAAAATAGGTTCATTTTCTAACAAATACTTAATGGCTTTAGCCAAAGAAATTAGGCTAATGAATATTCCAGAAAATAAGGCCAATAAAAAATTACCATTTAATTTTTTCCAAGCAGATTTAAAGCCCTTATTCCTTAAAGTTTTAAATAAATCAACATTTATATTACTAATTGAATTTAAAAGCTCTTCGTAAATACCAGATATAAACGCGATTGTACCTCCAGAAACCCCTGGCACAACGTCTGCCGCCCCCATTGCAATTCCTTTAAGACCTATACTTATGTAGTCTTTAATTTTTCTGCTCATTTAATATAAATTTCTTTTTAAACGAATATAAATTATTTTTATAAATTATCTATTTACAAACAAAAATATACATTGTAATATTGCTTTATCAAGAAAATAAAGAAAAACTTAAATTCTATGAAACATATATCTTTAGAAAAATTTAATTTTTAATATCTTTATATTAAAATTAGAGAAGTCTTTAATTTTATTCTCAGAAATATTCATATAAAATCAATTAAATAAAAAGATTATGAAAAAAATAAGTCTATTAGTATTACTTTTTGCAATTGCAATCTCTTGTAAAAAAGGTAAAGAAACTACTAAGTTAAATGACGAAACTAAGCAAATTACTGAAATAACCATCGAAAAATTAACTGACTCTCCTTCTTACACAGAAGCAGTTTTACAATTAAAAAAACCTAGTAACACAAAAAACATAAAAAATGGAGCAGTAGATTTTCAGTTTGAAGTAGCCAATTATGAATTAGGTGCACAAACTGATAGCCCTAATGCAACTATTTTAGCTAATTCTGGAAAAGGGCAACATATTCATTTTATTCTAAATAACCAACCTTACTCCGCACATTATACCCCTAATTTCACTAAAGAGCTACCAAGTGGGACACATCATTTAGTTGCATTCTTGAGTCGTTCTTACCACGAATCTGTTAAAAACAAAAATTCTGTAGTTTTTAAGAAGTTTGAAGTTGGTGAGAATCCAAAAGATACTATTGGCATAGATGTTAGTGCTCCAACATTAATATATAGTAGACCAAAAGGAACTTATAAAGGTAAAGACACAAATGCTTTATTACTCGATTTTTTTGTTTTAAACACTTCACTTTCTGAAAACGGAAATAAAGTAAAAGCAACGATTAATGGAAAGGAATTTATTATTACAGAATGGGTACCTCAGGTTGTTAAAGGATTACCAAAAGGAGAAATTACCATAGAATTAGAACTTATAGATGCAGATGGCAATTTTATTGATGGTCCTTTTAATAAAGTAAAAAGGACAGTAACTTTAGAGGATTAAAAACCTTAGCAAAAAAAAGTTACCTGCAGCTGAAGTAATTTTTTTTCAGAATAGAATACAGAAAAAAGCCACTATTTATAGTGGCTTTTTTTTTAAAAAAACACTTTTCTAAATTTAATATTCTAAACCAATTTTAACCCTAACTTCATCTAATAATTTCATTAATTCCTTAGAAAAGTCATAAGTCATTATTGGACTTTCTTTTTCACCTTTTCTTAACAATTGACTAAAATGATCGGTTTCAAAATTATAACCGATGCTCTTATAATTAAAGTCTAAAATTTCAGATTGATCATCTTTGGTAATTGTTACTGTAGAAGGCTCATGAAATCTAGTATTTATTTTAACCTCAGCTTTATCAAACGTAAAAATAGCCTCTGTAACTGTCTCCTCAATTAAAGTACTTTTTAAATAAGCATTTGCATTCTTGTATTGAAAAACAATGTCACAAGAAGCATCTGCTCCATTTTCGAAAAATGTTGCGTCTGCTTTTATCTCCAATGGTTTTCCTAAAGTACTTAGAGCTACAAAAATTGGATAAATACCAATGTCTAGCAAAGAACCTCCACCAACTTCTTTTTTAAATAATCTACTGTCTGTATTATATTGGGTTACAAAACCAAAATCGGCTTTTAGCTCAATCAGTTTGCCGTATTTTTTATTTTTATAAAGATCTAATACAAGTTGGTAATGAGGTAAAAAATAGGTCCACAGTGCCTCCATTAAAAGCACATTATTTGCTTTTGCTACAGCAATCATTTCGTGTACCTCATTAGAGTTCATTGCAAAAGGCTTTTCACATAAAACTGCTTTTTTGTGTTGCAAACATAAAATAGCATGTTCTTTATGAAAACTGTGAGGTGTGGCAACATACACAGCATCCACATTTGGGTCTTCAGCTAGTGCTTTATAAGAATTATAGGCCTTATCTGCCCTAAATTTACTGGCAAATTCATTAGCTCTGTCTAGACTTCTAGAAGCTACAGCAACCAATTTTACATTATTTACATTTGCTAAATCTGTTGCAAACCTATCAGCAATTTTACCAAGACCAATTATTCCCCAATTAATAACTTTATCACTAACCATTATACTTCATTCAGTTTTAAATCATTTTTATATTTAAAAAATGATTGAATTAAAATTGCAATTCCCATTACCAAAACACAGCCTAATAGATTAAGCCATAAATAAGGTAACCAATCTAAAATAAAAACGAGTATGATTATAATTTGTGTAATTATTGCAGCAATAAAAACTGCATTTCCTCTCACAAATTTTATAAAAAATGCGAGTAAAAATATCCCTAGAACATTTCCATAAAATATAGAGCCAATAATGTTTACAAGCTGAATTAAATTATCGAATAAATTAGCAATACAAGCTACAGAAATTGCTATAATTCCCCAAACTAACGTAAACCATTTAGAGGCTCTTACATAATGTTCCTCACTCTTATCACCCTTTACATTTCTTTTGTATAAATCTATGGCAGTTATACTTGCTAATGCATTTAACTCTGAAGCAGTAGATGACATTGCTGCAGATAAAATAACTGCTAATAACAAACCTATTAAACCTCTTGGAAGGTTATTTAAAATGAAATGAATAAAGACATAGTCTTTATCATTAGATTCTATTTTTTTGAAATCTTTTTGTTGATTTAAAACAGTAATTAATCTTTTAGCTTCTTCTTTTAAAGCTAAATCTTTAGCATTTAAAACTTTAATTTTTTCTCTTTCTTTATCTTGAATACCATCAATAAAAAGCATTCTTTTTTCATCTTCAATTTTAGCATGTACACTTTCTAATTGCTGAAATTTAGTGCTAAATTTAGAGTTAGCAATTGCATCATTAACCTTTGGATTAAAATTTAAAGGTGCTGCATTAAATTGATAAAAAACAAAGACCATTACACCTACTAGCAGAATAAAAAATTGCATAGGCACTTTTAATAAGCCATTAAAAATTAGGCCTAACTGACTTTCTCTTACAGATTTACCAGACAGGTAACGTTGGACCTGACTTTGATCTGTTCCAAAATAAGATAACATTAAAAATGTTCCTCCTAAAATTCCTGTCCAGACAGTATATCTATTATTTAAATCAAAAGAAAAATCTAACACTTCCATTTTTCCACTTGCCCCTGCAATATCTAAAGCTTTACTAAAAGTTATATTTTCTGGAAGCTGGCTCATAATCATAAAAAATGCTACCAGCATTCCAAAGAATATGATGATCATCTGCTGTTTTTGAGTCACATTTACAGCCTTTGTACCTCCAGAAACTGTGTATATTATTACCAAAAAACCTATAATGATATTTAACACAAATAAGTCCCAGCCTAAAACAGCCGATAAAATAATAGCTGGTGCAAAAATGGTAATACCCGCTGCTAAACCTCTTTGTACCAAAAATAAAATTGCTGCGAAACTTCTTGTTTTTAAATCGAATCTACCTTCCAAAAACTCATAAGCTGTATAAACTTTTAACTTATGATAAATTGGTATAAAAACCGCACAAATAACAATCATAGCTATTGGTAAACCAAAATAAAACTGTACAAATCCCATTCCACTGTGAAAAGCCTGACCAGGAGTTGACAAAAACGTAATTGCACTTGCTTGTGTAGCCATAACAGAAAGACCAATTGTCCACCATTTAGAATCGTTGCCTCCTTTTATATAATCTGTAACATTACTGTTCTTGCGAGTTACATAAGTACCATAAGCAACTATAAAAACTAAAGTTATAGATAGAATGATCCAATCTACATAATGTATTTTACTTGCTACTACCATAAATTAACTTGTAAAATGGTTTGTTATTAAATAGAATAAAATCAAATAAATTAGATTCGCTATTAGAACGTAAGTGTAAACTTTTTCCCAGGTGTATTTAGGTTTTTCCATGCATTTAATTTTATCTAATTAGTCCTATTTCTTATTCTTTCCCCACACTGAGCATATTTGCAAATAATTTATAAGCTCCAGAAACACCTGCAGGTAATTCTCTAAAAAAACTTAAACCTGTATAAATATAATTTCCTTTGCCATATTTGGCGATTAACAAACTACCTAATTTAGGTGTATCTCCTTTATCTTTCATTGATAAAATTGGAGTGTATTGCTCACTCCACATATTTGGATAATACAAACCTCTTTCTTGCACCCATCCTTTAAAATCATTCTCGGTAATTTTATTCGGATAATTTAACAAAGAATTATTGGGATCTAAAACAGTTACCTCTGCAAGTTCGTCTGTAACTCGATCTCTTGAAAGTTTTAATGGGTAGGGTGCTTGTACATCTACTCCCTTATTTGTGTTATACTGTACAATCATATTACCCCCATTTTTAACATATTCTAACAAGTATTTTTGCTTAAACTGCAACTCATTAACAACATTATAAGCTCTAATTCCGAGAACAACAGCGTCAAATTGCTGTAAATTTTTTTCGTTTATTTCTGTTGGATTTATCTTAATAACATCATAACCAATTTGCTGCAAACTTTCTGGAACGGCATCTCCTGCTCCTTTTATATACCCAATATTATTTCCTTTCTTTTTAATGTTTAATCGAACAATTTTTGCTTCAGAGTTCTTAAGTACGGTTTGTTTAGGAATATGACTGTAATTAATTTCTATTAATTCTTTCGTAAACATTTGTCCTTTAGATTTTGCAACTACTTGCAAATTTCCTTTAGATTGATTTTTAGGAGGAGTAACTGTAAAAACAACCATTTGCTTATCATTCTTTTGTGCAATATTAAAGCCGATTTCATTGGGTGTAACAGACCAGTCTTTTGGTATTTCTAAATTAACTGTTCCAGATACAAAATTAGCTCCTGCTCTTACTTCTACTTCAACTTTTTTAGCAATACTATCCGAAAAAACAAGTACTTTATCCTTTAGTTTAGTGGTAACACTTGGGACAATTTCGAAAGGCTCGTAAATTTCGCCTATATCACGTTTTGAGTACCTTCTAATTACATTTTTAGTAATAGTTATTGGTATATAGTTTATGACCAAATTAAAATCTATTGTAATCTCTCTTGGTGTTTCTGGTTTACCAATTAACGTTTTATCATCTACGCTATACATCCCCAAAGATGATGCTTTCCTTAACCAATAAGGATCTGAATGATTAGCACCTTTTAAAGAAATATTCTCTTTAAATATTTTCTTTTTGTTGTTTGTTAATGAAATACCCTTATAAATATTTTTGTCTGAAGTGCTGGGTTGTATGGAAATTAATTCGATAGGATAATTACTTCTATTAATTACTTCAAAATTTACATCAATTTTTGAATTAGGAACTGCTGTAGAACTAACTGCAGATGCTTCTAAATACAACCCTAGAGATGCTGCTATAATTTCTTTAATTTGAGTTGTTTTTATTCTTTTCCAATGTTCATCTTCTAACTTATCTATCAAAGTATAAGCCTCTAGTAATTTTGGTAGGTGCTTGCCAGGATTTGTAAAATCAAAATTTTCTTCAATATCATATAAAATATCTCCTACTTCACCTCCATTTTTTAAACGATTCCAAGTAGTATTTATACCTGAAAAAATATCATTTTTATCTTTAGGTGATTCTCCTTTTAAAAATTCTACATATTCTGTTTGAGTACCTCTTATTGTTAATCTACCAAAACCTTGACATAAATGCTGACTACTAGCCATAGATGCTAATTCGTTATTCGATACTCCTTTTAAAGGATAATAAACACCAACATCAAATTGGGTAAAGTTTTTAGAGACTGCTTTAAATTGATCTTTATCGTTGTAAAACCAAGAAGATGTATTAAAAAATAACCTCTTTGGCTGCCAAGTATTAGTATATTCTAATTGATCTGCAAACTGATTTTCATCATTTGACAAATCAAAAGCTTCTACACTTAACATTGCAGAACTTGTATGATGACCATGAGTTGTACCTGGAGTTCTATGATTAAATCTATTGATAATTACATCTGGCTTAAAAGTTCTAATTGCCCATACTACATCGCTTAAAACTTCATTTTTATTCCAAATTTCTAAAGTTTCATCCGGGTGTTTAGAATACCCAAAATCATTGGCCCTTGTAAATAGCTGTTCACCTCCATCTATTTTTCTAGCCGCTAACAATTCTTGGGTTCTAATAACACCTAACAACTCTCTGATTTCTGGTCCTATTAAATTCTGTCCACCATCACCCCTTGTTAAAGACAAATACCCAGTTATTGCTTTAACTTCATTGGCTAAATAGGCAATTAAACGTGTGTTTTCGTCATCTGGATGAGCAGCAATGTATAAAGCTGTTCCTAAAAAATTTAGTTTTTTTATTTTCTGAAAAATTTCATTCGAGGAAAGTTTATCTGGCTTTTGAGAGAAAATTGATAGATTAACACATAGAAAAGTTAAAATAGAAAAAAGTAAATACTTCATTTTTTGTAGTTGGTTTCCTACAAATATACTTTTTTTTATTAGTAATTAATCTTGTACAATTTTAAATGTATTCTATTTAAAATTAAAAAGAAATTGCTCATAACCTGTTAATAAATTAATTTTAAAAGTCGCTTATTAAGATTATATTTGTAAATCAAATTAAGAAAAATAATCAATGAAATTTATTGTATCGAGTTCACAACTTTTAAGACAACTGCAGGTTTTAGGAGGCGTTATAAATAGCAACAACACCTTACCAATTTTAGACAACTTTTTATTTGAATTATCTGAAAATCAGCTTAAAGTATCTGCATCAGATTTAGAGACTACAATGAGTGCTGTGGTAGATGTAGAAAGTGATAGTTCTGGTTCAATTGCAGTTTCTGCACGTTTGTTATTAGATACTTTAAAAACGTTTCCAGATCAACCTTTAACATTTAAAACTGAAGGAGACAATAAAATAGAAATAATTTCTGATCAAGGTAAGTATGATATGGCTTATTTTGGTGGAGATGAATTTCCAAAATCAGTTTCTTTACCTAGTCCTAGCAAAACAGTTGTTCCTGCAAATATTTTAGGTACCGCAATTTCTAAAACTATATTTGCTGCTGGTAATGATGATTTAAGACCAGTAATGAGTGGTGTATTTTTTCAATTTAGTTCTCAAAGTTTAACTTTTGTAGCCACTGATGCTCATAAACTGGTAAAATACTCTAGAACAGATGTAACTGCAGATCAAACTGCAGAATTTATTATGCCAAAAAAACCTTTAAATTTATTAAAAGGTATTTTAGGTGGTTCTGAAAGCGAAGTCACTATTGAATATAATGATGCAAATGCAAAATTTACGTTTGATAATATTGTTTTGGTTTGTAGATTAATTGATGGCAAATACCCTAATTACGAAGCGGTTATACCAAAAGAAAATCCGAATAAATTAACTGTAGATAGAGCATCATTCTTAAATTCTGTTAGACGTGTTTCTATTTTTTCTAGTAAAACTACGCACCAGATTCGTTTAAAAATGGCTGGTACAGAATTAAATATTTCTGCAGAAGATTTAGATTTCTCTAACAAAGCAGATGAACGTTTGAGTTGCGATTATCAAGGTGATGATATGCAAATTGGTTTTAACTCACGCTTTTTAAGTGAAATGTTAAACAACTTAAGTTCTAGCGAAGTTTTAATTGAAATGTCTTTACCAAATAGAGCAGGTATTTTAACACCTATTGATGGTACAGATGAAGGAGAACAAGTAACTATGCTTGTTATGCCAGTAATGCTAAACAACTAGTTTTAGATAGTTTATATTTAAAACAATTTAAATATTAATACCACAATAATTCTGATTTTAAACTCAGAATTTATTGTGGTTTTTTGATTACATTTACTTGTATGAATTTCTTAGCACATCTCTATTTATCAGAAAATAATACCAATATTATGATTGGTAATTTTATTGCAGATCATGTAAGAGGAAATAATTTCAGGCATTTTAATACTGAAATTCAGCAAGGTCTATTTTTGCATAGAGAAATTGACACCTTTACAGATGCTCATCCTATAGTTAGAAAAAGCAAAAGACGTTTACACAAGCGTTACAGACATTATGATGGAGTAATTATAGATATTTTCTACGATTACTTTCTGGCAAAAAATTGGAATAGCTATTCAGAAATTCCTTTAGAGCTTTACACACAAAGTATTTATCAACTTTTTAAGGAGAAATCTTTAGAACTTCCCATCAAATCTCAGAACTTTATTAAATATATGATTGAGTATGATATTTTATACCATTATCAATTTAAAGAAGGAATTGCTAAAGTTTTAAATGGTATGAATCAGAGAACCAAAGGCAAATCTCAAATGAATTTAGCCATCGAAGATTTAGAAATACTACAAGAGGAATTAGAAGAAGATTTTACTTTATTTTTTAAAGATCTGCGTGCATTTACTAAAATTAAATTAAAAGAAATTCAATTGAAAATATGAGAAAACTAACTATTATAGCATACTTTGTATTTATTATAACTGCTTGTCATAATAAACCAGAACTTGGTTTAATTACAGAAAAAGCAATGGTAGTTTCTGCAAGAGTTGAAGCTTCAGAAATTGGTTCATCAATTTTAAAAAAAAGGGGAATGCTTATGATGCAATGGTTGCTACACATTTTGCATTAGCAGTTGTATACCCTGTTGCTGGTAATATTGGTGGAGGTGGTTTTATGGTGTATAGACATAATGATGGCAAAAAAGGGGCCTTAGATTTTAGGGAGAAAGCACCAATTACTGCTCACAAAGACATGTATTTAGATTCCTTAGGTAATGTTAATAAAAAAAAAAGTGTTTTAGGTGCACATGCAGTGGGTATTCCTAGTTCTGTGGCTGGTGTTTTTGAAGTACATAAAAAATTAGGGAGTTTACCTTTTTCTGATTTGGTTCAACCAGCCATTGATTTAGCAAAAAACGGTATTATAGTTACTGAAAAACAAGCTAAAAGTTTAAACTATGCAACTGAAAGATTTAGAAAAGTAAATAATTATAAAACTATTTTTGATAAAGAATGGAAAGCAGGTGACACTTTTATTCAGAATGAATTAGCACAAACTTTAGAACAAATTAGAGATTTTGGTAAAGATGGATTCTATAAGGGTAAAACTGCAGATTTCCTAGTAAATTACATCACAGAATTAGGAGGAATAATTTCTCACAAAGATTTAGAAAACTACAAAGCTGTATGGAGAAAACCTATTGAATTTTCTTACAAAAATCATAATATTACTTCCATGACTTTACCTGCAAGTGGTGGTATTTGTTTAGCTCAGATTCTAAAGTCGATAGAACCTTATGATTTATCAAAAATAAAACATAATTCATCAAAATATATTCAACTTTTAACTGAAGCAGAAAAACGTGCTTATGCAGATAGAGCTCACTATTTAGGGGACATCGATTATGTAGATGTTCCTTTAGATAGTTTAGCTAGCACCAAATATTTAAAAAAGAGAATGAGCTCTTTTTCTTGGGATAAAGCTACACCTTCATCAGCAATTTCTCATGGTAAAATTCTAGGTTATGAAAGTGATGAAACCACCCATTATTCTATTGTAGATCAATTTGGAAATGCAGTTTCAGTTACAACCACTTTAAATACAGGTTATGGCTCTAAAGTCTTAGTAAAAGGTGCTGGTTTTTTTCTAAATAATGAAATGGATGATTTTTCTAGCAAACCTGGTGTTCCAAATGTGTACGGTTTAGTTGGTTCTAAGGCAAATGCAATAGCTCCAGAAAAACGAATGTTAAGCTCAATGACACCAACAATAGTAGAGAAAGATGGTCAATTAAAAATGGTTGTTGGTACTCCTGGAGGTTCTACAATTATAACCTCTGTTTTGCAAAATATTATTAATGTAGTCGATTATAAAATGGGCATGCAAGAATCTGTAAATAAACCACGTTTTCATCATCAATGGTTACCAGACGTTATAAGAATGGAACCGAATGGTTTTGACAAGAACACAAAGAAAAACCTCAATAAGTTAGGCTATGATTTACTAGAAAGAAACTCTTTGATTATTGGTAGAGTTGATGCAATTTTAGTTTTACCTAATGGAAAATTAGAAGCTGGCGCAGACAAAAGAGGTGATGATGCAGCAGCAGGATTTTAAAGCAAACTTTAAACTTTATACAAACTTAAAATTTCAACAACTTAAAAATTATAATGATACAACCCTTCCATTTAGCAATACCTGTTCAAAATTTAGAAAAATGCAGAACCTTTTATAGAGATGTTTTACAATGCAAAGAAGCCAGAAGCACAGAGAATTGGGTAGACTTTAATCTCTTTGGACATCAATTGGTTCTTCATCAAAAAGATGATTTTAAGCCAGAAAGAATTTCAAATCCTGTAGACGGTTTTGAGGTACCTGTTCCTCATTTTGGAGTCGTTTTAACATGGAAAGACTGGCATAAACTTGCTGAACATTTAAAAGCTTTAAATATAAAGTTTGAAATAGCTCCATGCATTCGTTTCAAGGGTAAGGTTGGCGAACAAGCCACTATGTTTTTTAAAGACCCAGAAAATAATGCTTTAGAATTCAAAGCTTTTCAAGATATTGGACAATTATTTGCCAAGTAATTTTTTTGTGATTTTTTTAAGTTTGATTTTTTTACCTTTAAAAAATTAACCAAACTTTAAGATCATGAAAAAAATAATTTTTCTTTTTGCGATAATTCTAAACTACACAAGTTTTTCTCAAGGAACAAGATTATTAAGACAACCAACATTATCTAAAAATCAAGTAGTATTTGTACATGCTGCAGATTTGTGGAAAGCACCAATAAATGGCGGAAATGCCATAAGACTTACAAGTGATGATGGTTATGAGTCTAGTCCAAAATTTTCTAAAGATGGGCAATGGATTGCTTTTACAGCTCAATATGATGGAAATATTGATGTTTATATAGTTTCAATTAATGGCGGTGAACCTAAAAGACTAACTTATCACTCAGCTTCAGACATTGTACAAGGTTGGACACCTGATGGTAAAATATTATTCAGATCTAACAGAGAAGGCAGACCCACACAAACCAATAAATTCTTTACCATTTCAACAAAAGGCGGATTGCCAGAAGCTTTTGATATTCCAAGAGCAGCCTTTGGAGAAATTTCTGAAGACAATACATATATTGCCTATACACCTATTACAAGTTGGGATGCTGAATGGAGAAATTATAGAGGAGGACAAGCAATGCCTATTTGGATTGTAAATCTTAAAACCAAAGAATTGATAAAAACACCACAATTAGATGGTGAACGTCATGTAAATCCTGTTTGGCATAAAGGTAATGTATATTACATTTCAGAAAGAGATTATACAGCCAACATTTGGTCTTACAATATTAAAACAAAGCAAGAAACACAAGTTACCTTTCATAAAAAGTTTGATGTTAAAAATATTGATGCCAATCAAAATGGAATAGTGTATGAGCAAGGAGGTTTTTTGCATTTATTAAATCCTGAAACTAAACAAAGTAATCAAATTGTTATTAATGTAAAAGGAGATTTAAACTACTCTAGAACAAGATGGATGAATGTTTCTGGCAGAAACTTAACCAACCCAAATGTATCTCCTAAAGGGAAAAGAGCTATTTTTGAACATCGAGGAGAAATTTTTACAATACCTAAAGAAAATGGTACTTGGAGGAATTTAACCAATTCGTCAGCAGTTGCAGATCGTTCTCCTATTTGGTCTCCAAAAGGAGATAGAGTTGCTTGGTTTTCTGACAAAAATGGAGAATATGAATTGGTTTTAGCTGATCAAACTGGAGCTAATCAAGAATATATAAAACTCCCAAATCCAACTTTTTATTTTCAACCTGATTGGTCTCCAAATGGAAAATATATCGCTTACACAGATACCAATTTTGTAATTTGGATTATTAATTTAGAAACTAAAAAAATTGTAAAAGCAGATGCTGATGGTTTTGCACATCCAGATCGAAGTATGAATCCTAAATTTTCTCCTGACAGTGATTGGATTGTCTATGCAAAACAAAATGATAATAGTTTTAAATCTGTTTATGCATATCAATTAAGTACTAAAAAAATTGTGCAAATAACAGATAAAATTGCAGATGCAATTTCTCCTGTTTGGGATGCTTCAGGTAAATACATATATACTTTAGCAAGTACAGATTATGGCTTACAAACAGGTTGGTTAGACATGTCTTCTTACGACCCTAGTGTAACTAGAACTTTATATGCAATTGTACTAAATTCAAAGGATAAAGCTCCTAATCTTCCAAAAACAGATGAAGAAGAAAACCCAAAATCAAAATCTAATGATTCAAAAAAGAAAGAAGATAAAAAAGAGAGTAGTAAAAAAACAATCATAGATGAAAATGGCATTTTTGATAGAGCTGTGGCTTTAGATTTACCTATCAGCAATTACGTTGGTTTATTAAAAGGACCAAAAAACAAAGTTTTTATTGCTGAATCAAAACCCAACAGTAGAGGTTTAACTTTATATAGTTTTGATGTTGCAAAAGAAAAATCAACTGTGTTTGCAACAGGAGTTTCTTCTATGACTGCCTCTAGTGATGCAAGTTCAATTTTATTATCTAAAGATAATAGCTGGAGCTTAAATAAAGCTGCTGCTGCAAAAGCAGGCAAAGAAAGCTTAAAAACTAACTTAAAAATTAAAGTAGATCCTAAAGCAGAGGCTCATCAAATCTTTAAAGAAGGGTGGCGCTTTATGAGAGATTTTCTTTATGTAGATAATGTGCATGGTGCTCCTTGGAATGCTATTTATAACTGGTATTCTCCATGGATAAATGATGTTAGACACAGAACCGATTTAAATTATGTGATAGACATAATGAGTGGTGAAGTTGCTATTGGGCATTCTTATGTTTCTGGTGGAGATTTACCAAATGTAAATAGAGTTGCTGTAGGGTTATTAGGTGCAGATTTAGAAAAATACAAAGGTTACTATAGATTCAAGAAAATTTATAAAGGCGAACGTTGGAATCCGAATATTTTTGCTCCATTAGGTTTACCTGGAATCAATGTAAACAAAGGTGATTATTTAGTAGCTATAAATGGTGTAGATTTAACTTCAGAAATGAATCCATATCAATTATTAGAACAAACAGCTGGTAGAGAAATTTATATTAAAGTTAACAATAAACCCTCTCAAAAAGATGCTAAATCAATTTTAATAACACCAACAGCAAGCGAAAGAGGTTTAAGAAATATAGATTGGGTAGAAAGTAATCGTAGAAAAGTTGATGAATTATCAAATGGAAAATTAGCTTACGTTTATGTTCCAAATACAAGCAACCCAGGTTTTACATCTTTTAATAGATACTACTTTTCTCAACAAGATAAAAAAGGTGTTGTAATTGATGAAAGAAATAATGGAGGTGGTTCTGCAGCCGATTATATGATAGACATAATGTCTAGAGAAGTTGTTGGTTATTTTAACAGTAAATCAGAAAGCAGAAAACCTTGGACAACACCAATGGCTGGAATTTGGGGGCCAAAAGTGATGATAATTAACGAAAGAGCTGGTTCTGGAGGGGATTTGTTACCCTATATGTTTAAAGTAAAAAACTTAGGAACCCTAGTTGGAACTAGAACTTGGGGTGGTTTAGTTGGTACTTGGGACACTCCAAGATTTATAGATGGAGGAAGAATGGTTGCACCAAGAGGTGGTTTTTACGATGTTGATGGCAATTGGGCTGTTGAAGCAGAAGGTGTAGCTCCAGATATTGAAGTACATCAAACCCCAAAAGTAGTTTTATCTGGTAAAGATCCTCAATTAGAAAGAGCGGTTGCAGAAGCTTTACGTTTATTAAAAGGAAATGAATTTATTTTAAAACCAGAGCCAAAAGCACCAATTCGTTCTAAAAGACCTAAAGGATATCAAAAAGACAATTAATATGCTAAAAACAATTCCCACTTTTGTGGGAATTGTTTTTTAATGAAACTCATCTTTACTTGAAAGTTATCGAAAGTCATATTGCATTAGAATTAGAAAAGCCAGTTCGTTTTCAAGAATATGGAGTGGGTATTTTCAACACAATACCTAACAAATCTGGAATTAAAAAAGCAATTAAAAAAGAACTCATTTTAATTGATGATGAACTTGCAACCACGTCTAAATATATTTCAGGAGGAGAAAAAATTGTGCTTTTAAAAGATAAAAAATCAGAAGAATTTAGCAGATTAAAATTAGATTTAGAAGTATTATATGAAGATGATTATTTAGCCATAGTCTATAAGCCTTCAGGCATTTTAGTAAGTGGCAACAAGTTTGTAACTATTGCAAATGCACTAGCTCAAAATCTAAAAAAAAGCAATCAAACAGATGCAGTAAAACCACAACCTGTGCATAGGTTAGATTACCCAACCTCTGGATTATTGTTAGTAGGAAAAACAAGCATTGCCATTCAAAAACTAAGTGTGTTGTTTCAAAAAAAAGAAATTCAAAAAACCTATTTTGCAATTACAATTAATGAAATGAAAAAAGAAGGTTTTATAGATAGTTATATAGATAACAAAGAATCATATTCTTCTTTTAAAGTTTTAGATTCTGTAAAATCAGAAAGATTTCATTTTTTGAATTTGGTAAAACTATCACCAAAAACTGGTAGAAAACATCAATTAAGAAAACATTTATTATCGCTTAAAAATCCTATTTTGGGTGATAAAGAATATTACTTAACTGATAAAATTTTAAAAGGAAAAGGGTTGTATTTGCATGCTGCACATTTAGAATTTAAACATCCATTTAGTTCAAAAAAAATTAATATTTATAAAGAATTACCTAAAAAATTCAAATCCATATTTCCAGATATTTTAATAAAAAACTACCTAAATGTTACTAATTAGACCTAATTGTGAACATTGTAATAAAAGCTTACCTAATACTTCTTCTGTGAATTGAATGAGTGTTGTTCTTTATTTCAAGTGTATTGCATAAAAAAACACCTACATTTCTGTAACTGCTTAATTTACTTTTTTTTAGAGTCTCGTTTGACTTTGTTCTTTGGATTTGTAGTATCTATTTTAGGAAATCTACCATAGTTGCCCATCCCATCCATATCCATTGTATCTGGTTGATTGTAATTTGGATAGTTATTTTCTCTTTGTTTTTTACTTGAGTAATAAATATTCCATAGTGTAAAGTACATATACACCGAGAAAATTACTCCACCTACTATAAAAAATTCTAAATTCATCTTTTTATGTTATTTCTACGTTGTCTGATTGCTATCGCAAATAAGAGGATAGTTCCTGGCCAGTGAGCTGAATACTGCGCTTGTTCGGAGTTACCCATAACTCCCAGTCCAATGGAATATATCATACAAATGAATGCTAGTATGATGGGATACCATTTGTTTAAAAATTGTTTAAATTTTACCATAATCTTTATTTTAATTGTTTATTGTACTGAGTTGTAAATGTAAAGACCGTATACTAACAACAAATTTTGATTTATCATCACTAAATTCCATTGCTTTAGTTTTAAAAAATTTAGTAGGTTTAGTTAATACTGTCTTATACCAAATGTAATTTGTTTTAATGCTTTCATTAATAAACCATTTTTTTTAAATATAATGATTTTATATTTAACCTACTTCAGAGGCTATGATTTGTTCTTTCGAATGCACATACTGCAAGACTTGTGCTATAGAAATTTTTAAAAATGTTTGCCCTAGTTGTTCAGGTAATTTCGTAAAACGTCCAATTCATGCATTGAATATGATAGAAAAATACCCTGCATAAAAAAAAGAAATATACAAACCAAAGAATTTAGAAGATGTAAAAATAAATTCCAATAAATATAAAAATATAAAACCCACAGAAAGATACAGTCCATTTATTATTGAAAAATGATTAAATCATTCCAAAACAATTCACTTGTGATTTTTAATTAATAAATTTGTCTTTTACACTATTTGATAATTCTATGAAGAAGTTTTTTAAAATTTTAGCAGTTCTAATTATATTAATTGTTGGTTTTTTAGCCATTTATTACTTTGCCAATAATGAAGAATTGCCTGAAGGTAAAAAAGGTAAAGAAGCAGAAGCTCTGGCTATTAAAATGTACAATGCCATAAATCATGAAGCGTTTGAAAATACTGAAATTATAGAATGGAATTTTAGAAATGCTCATTTTTACAAATGGTATAAACAAAAAAATAGTGTTGAAGTTTCTTGGGATGAAAATAAGGTGATTCTAAACACAAAAGACACCTCTAAATCTGAGGTGTATGTAAATGATAATAAAACAAATAATCAGGAATTAATAGCTACAGCAGAAGCTTACTTTAACAACGATTCTTTTTGGTTAATTGCACCTTATAAAATATTCGATCCTGGTACAGAAAGAAGTATTGTACAACATGAAGGTAAAGAAGCATTGATGATTACCTATACTTCTGGAGGTACTACACCTGGAGATTCTTACTTATGGATATTAGATGATAACTATATACCAACTTCTTATAAAATGTGGACATCTATAATTCCAATTGGTGGGGTTTCTGCCACTTGGTCTAATTACAAAACTACAGAAGCTGGAATTTTACTCCCAAAAAATCATACATTATCAATATTTGATTTAAGTATGGAGTTAGGCAACGTAAAGGCTTATAATAAAAAAGCCAATGCATTAGCCAATAAAATTTTAACTGCTATTAAACACGAAAAGTATAAAAAGACTAAATTTATAGAATGGAGTTTTGGAGGCAGAAGAAGTTTTAAATGGGACAAAGAAAATTATATTGTAGATGTTTCTTGGGAAGATTTCCGAGTACAATTACATCCAGAAAATTTAGACAATAGTATTGTATTTTTTGAAGGTGAAAAACAAGAGGATACAGACGAAAAAATTGTAAAAAGAGCTTGGGATATTTTTAATAACGATTCTTTTTGGCTAGTAGCACCTCATAAATTATATGATAATGGAGTAATAAGAACTTTAGAAACTATAGATGACGAAATTGGATTAAGAGTAACCTATACTTCTGGAGGCACAACTCCTGGAGATAGTTATGTTTGGTTGTTAGATGAAGATTATATTCCTAAAAGTTATAAGATCTATTTAAAAAATGGCAGAATGAATGGTACACCTGCCACTTGGGAAAATTGGATTACAACAGAAAGTGGCACCTTATTGCCTACAAATCATACCTTCTCTAATGGAGCAACATTAAGCATGGGAGAAGTTAAAGCATACAACTAATGAGTCCTAATGTTATTGCAAACGGAATTTTAAGAGCCTTGGCTATTTTGCTAGGTATTTCTCTGTTATTGTACTTCTTATTTACAATACAATCGGTTATTTTATTTATAATTATTGCTGGGGTTTTATCCTTAATTGGGCGCCCCATTATTATTTTCTTAAGACGAAGACTAAAGTTTCCTAATACAATAGCTGTTGTTACTACTATGTTTCTTATGCTTAGCTTATTAACAGGTATAATCGTTTTATTTATTCCTTTAATTATTGAGCAAGGTAAAAACCTGTCACTTCTAGAAGTTGAAAAGTTACAAGCAAATATTCAAGATATAATTACTCAAATAACAACTTATTTTTCTTCTAAAGGAATAAATATTTTAGATGAATTAATGAATGTAGATTTTTCCAATCAATTTAAAACAATTCCCGATCTTTTCAACTCAATTCTTGGAACATTAGGAAACTTAAGTGTTGGTCTTTTTTCTGTATTATTTATTTGTTTTTTCTTTATGAAAGATAGTAGAATTCTTAAAAATGGTATTTTATTGTTTATTCCTAAAAACAATGAAACTCGTTTTTCTGACTCCTTGGAAACTATTAATGATTTACTATCGAGATATTTTATTGGGTTAATTTTTCAAATTACAATCCTTTTTATCATATATACAGTTGTATTACTACTTTTTGGTATTTCTAATGCTGTTGTCATCGCATTTTTATGTGCATTATTAAATCTAATTCCTTATGTAGGACCTATTATCGGTGCCTTAATAATGTTTACACTATCTATGACAAGTAATATTGGACAAGATTTTCAAAGTTATATTTTACCAACATCCTTAAAAATTATGATTTGGTATTTCTTTGCTCAATTACTAGATAATTTTGTAAGTCAGCCGGTAATTTTTTCTAAAACCACAAAATCGCACCCTTTAGAAATATTTTTAGCCATTGTAATTGGTGGGCTGCTATCTGGCGTGATTGGTATGATTACAGCTGTTCCTGTTTACACAGCCTTAAAAGTTATTTTAAAAGAGTTTTTATCAGAAAATAAAATTGTAAAATCACTAACTAAAAATATTTAATAGTTTTGAATTTAGCAATTCTAGAAGATGACATACAGCAATATATTTCTGATCATTTGAAAACAGATGTTACCAAGCTAATTCTAAAAGGAAGTCCTTTTAAGGAAGTGCCTATTCAAGATTTAGCCAATCAAATTGTAGCAAAACAAAAGTCAGAAAACAAACTACCTACATGGTTTATAAATAAAAAAACATACTATCCGAATAAGGTTAGTATAGAACAAACATCTTCTGAAATTACAGCAAATTATAAATCTAAAATTGTTTCAGGGAATACAATTATAGATATTACTGGAGGTTTTGGGGTTGATTGCTACTATTTTTCTAAATCTTTTAATGCGGTTATACATTGCGAAATAAACGAAACTCTCTCTAAAATAGTAACCTACAATTTTGAAAAATTAAATGTTTCTTCTATAAAAACTCATGCAGGTAATGGATTTGATTATTTAAAAAATACCACAGAAGATTTTGACTGTATTTATATAGATCCATCAAGAAGAAGTGATGTAAAAGGTAAAGTATTTTTACTAAAAGATTGCTTGCCATATGTACCTCCAAAATTAGACTTCTTTTTTACAAAAGCTAAACACATTCTTGTAAAGGTATCTCCTCTATTAGATATCTCTCAAACAATTAATGATTTAAAAAATGTAAAAGAGGTACACATTGTTGCAGTTCGTAACGAAGTTAAAGAATTACTATTTCTACTAGAAAAAGGTTTTACAGCTAAAGTTATTATAAAAACAGTGAATTTTCAAAAAGAGAAAGTTCAACAATTAAATTTTGCTTTTCAAGAGGACACATACTCAGATTACGAAATGCCTCTCACCTATTTATATGAGCCAAATAGTGCTATCTTAAAATCTGGCTGTTTCCAACAAATTTCAAAAAAAACAAATACGTTTAAGCTGCACCAACATTCCCATCTTTTTACTGCTCAGCAACTATTAGATTTTCCTGGTAAACGTTTTAAAATTGATACTGTTGTAAAGTATGACAAAAAAGAATTAAAAAAATTAATTCCGAATCAAAAAGCAAACTTTACCATTCGCAACTTTCCAAAAACTGTTGCACAACTTAGAAAAGAAACTAAAATTAAAGATGGTGGTCATATTTATGTTTTTTTTACAAGAAATAAAAAAAATAAACTAATTAGTATTATTTGCAGTAAAGTTTAAGCAACCGATGTTCAGAAAATAGGTGACAATAAGAGTAGCTAAGTCTTTTTTTTATGCTTTTTATAGTTAATGTTTTTCTGTAAGTTTGTAGAGAACGTTTTACTCAAAATTGCAATGCAATCAACCGAATATCATGGCCTAAAAATAGTTGATTCAAACCAAACTAAGGTCAACGATTTTTTAGTCATAGAAGCCCCTTTACAAATTAATATTAATGCAGAACCATACACTGTAGTAATGAGAACTCCTAGCAATGATTTCGAATTAATAAGAGGACTACTTTATGCAGAAGATATCTATAAAGCTAATAAAGAAATAGAATTTACAATTATAGAGGAACAAGAAAATATACCAACTATTATTAAGGTTACGATACCAGATAAAGAATTAGGAAAAGGGTATTTAAACAAAAGAACACTCCTATCTGTATCCTCTTGTGGTATTTGCGGTAAAAAAGAACTAAAAGACCTAACGTTTGACGGTAAAAAACTAAAAGATTCTTTTACACTAACAGCTAACCATATTCATAAAATGTATACTGTTATGAATTCGCTACAAGAAACCTATATAAAAACAGGAGGTAGCCATGCAGCAGCCTTGTTTTCATCTACCAGAAAAATGTTAAGTGTTAACGAAGATATTGGTAGGCATAATGCTGTAGATAAAGTAATAGGTGACTTAATTTTAAAAAACAACCTTAAAGAAGCTTTTTATTTGTTGGTGAGTGGCAGAGTTTCTTATGAGATTGTCACTAAAGCATTTATTGCTAAAATACCAATTATTGTAGCTGTTTCTGCTTGTTCTAGTCTAGCTGTAGACTTTGCAAAAGAATTTGGCATTTGCCTAATTGGCTTTACTAGGCAACATAAAATGACTGTATATGCAAATACAAATGCAATAATAAACACTGTCGCTGATGAGTAAACGAACAAATGCACAAAATCCTGAAAAGTTTACAGGAATAGAATTGAGAGCAATACCTAAATCAGCAGTAGGATTTAAAGCAATTTCATCGGCATTAAAGCATGTTAAAGATGAAGTTGGAATCGCCAAAGGAATTGGTTTGTTAAAAAACTTGAATCAAACCTATGGTTTTGATTGTCCTGGGTGTGCATGGCCAGATCCTGACGAGAAAAGAGCTTTTTTAGCTGAATACTGCGAAAATGGAGCAAAAGCAATTGCCGAAGAGGCTACAAAGAATAAAGTTTCTCCTTTATTCTTTGCTACCTATTCTGTAGAAAATTTAGCAAAACTTTCTGACTACGAAATTGGAAAAAAAGGAAGAATTACTCACCCTGTTTACCTTCCTGAAGGAGCTAGCCATTACAAAGAAATTAGTTGGAAAGATGCTTTTGAATTGATTGGAAAAGAACTTAATGATTTAAATAACCCTAATGAAGCTATTTTTTACACCTCTGGAAGAACAAGTAATGAAGCTGCCTATCTTTACCAACTTTTTGTCAGGCAGTTTGGTACAAACAACTTACCCGACTGTTCTAACATGTGTCATGAGGCCAGTGGAGTCGCATTAACTGAAACTTTAGGAATTGGAAAAGGATCTGTGACTTTAGAAGACTTTAACCATACAGACCTAGTTGTTGTTATAGGGCAAAATCCAGGAACTAATCATCCAAGAATGCTATCTGCATTAAGAGATGCTAAAAAAAAAGGGAGTAAAATTATAACTATTAATCCTTTACCAGAAATAGGATTAATGAACTATAAAGACCCTCAAAACCCTTTAAAATGGATAGGATCTGGACAAAATTTAACCGATATCTTTTTACAAGTAAAAATTAATGGAGATGTAGCCCTATTAAAAATAATTCTAAAATTAATGGTCGCTAAAGAAGAGGAAGATACAGGTGCTGTTTTTGATTATACATTCATCAAAGAAAAAACAAAAGGAGTCGAAGAATTATTAGATGATTTAGACACCTATTCAATTGCTTACTTGTTACCACAAACAGGGTTAAATTTGGCTGAAATACAAGAAGCGGCGAATTTAATTATTAGCTCTAAAAAAATAATTTTTTGTTGGGCAATGGGCTTAACACAACATAAAAATTCTATAGACAATATTAGAGAAATTGTTAATATTCTTCTTTTAAAAGGAAGTATTGGAAAGAAAGGGGCAGGTACCTGTCCTGTTCGAGGACATTCTAACGTACAGGGAGACAGAACAATGGGAATTTGCGAGAAAATGCCTGACAACTTCTTAGACAAAATTGATGCTGAGTTTGACTTTAAATCTCCTAGAAAACACGGTTATGATGTTGTTAACGCTATAAAAGCAATGTATCAAAAAAAGGCGAAAGTCTTTTTTGGTATGGGCGGTAATTTTATTTCTGCAACACCAGATACAGAATACACTGCGACTGCTTTACGAAACTGTAAATTAACAGTACATGTATCCACTAAACTAAACAGAAGCCATTTAGTTCATGGTAAAACAGCTTTAATACTGCCTTGTTTAGGAAGGTCAGAAAAAGACACACAGTTCTCTGGAGAGCAATTTATTACTGTAGAAAACTCAATGGGAGTAGTACACAGTTCTAAAGGACATTTAAACCCATGTTCTGAAGATTTATTGAGTGAACCTGCAATTGTAGCTAGTTTGGCAAATGCTACACTTAAAAACACTAAAGTACCGTGGAATAAATTAGTGAGAAATTACGATTTTATTAGATCAAAAATAGAAGCTACCATACCTGGTTTTAAAGACTACAATAATAAAGTAAGAGACCCTAAAGGTTTTTATTTACCAAACAATGCAAGAGCTTCTAAATTTGATTCCACGCCTACAGGTAAAGCTAATTTTACAATAAACGAAGTTTCAGATCTAAAAATTAAAGAACATCAATTTATTATGATGACTGTAAGAACACATGACCAATACAATACCACAATTTACGGTTTAAATGATAGATACAGAGGTGTTCTAAATGAAAGACGTGTTATTTTTATGAATGAAAATGATATGGAAAAAAAGGGAATTAAAAAATTAGATATTGTAAATTTGCAAAGTCATTTTAATGGAGAAACTAGAGAAGCAAAAGGTTTTTTAGCTATCCCTTACTCCATTCCCTCACAATGCACTGCTACCTATTTCCCAGAAACTAATGTGTTAGTTCCCATTCAGAGTACGGGTAAAATTAGCAATACACCAACATCAAAAACTGTAATTATTACTATCCATAAGAGATAAATGAGAAAGAAAACAAGTATCTTCTATATTTTGATGTTTTGTTTATTGACCAATGCTCAAGAACAAGAAATACCTAAAAGACAATTCCAAAGAGCCTTTGGTAAACTAGATTTTTTACCAATAACAATGCCTGTTATTTCAGATAAAAAAGAGAAAGACATGATGTTTTCAGGCATACATTATAACCTAATGCTTACAGATTGGACTTATGCAGGTCTTGGAATTTATGGAGCAGTTAGAGGAGAAAGAGGAGGTTTCTTTACACTAGGTTTAAATGCAGGTATTAAACACTATTTTTACAATAATACTTATGTAGATGCTGGTATTCACTTTGGTGGCGGTGGCGGTGCAGCAGCCCCAGATGGCGGAGGTGCATTTATATTACCACATATAAACTTAGGCCACGATTTTAAAATGTTTTCTGTAAATGCTGGGTGGAGTGCTATTGATTTTTTTGATGGAGGTCTCATTAAAGACCATCAATTTAATGTTGGCTTAGAAATACCTCTTGACTACAGTTATGCCGAAATAAATTCTTCAGAAAAAGAGTTTAAACTGGAGGAATTTAAGGAGTCTATATGGAATGTTAATCCAAAAAGAACCTCTTTAATGCTTCATCTAAATACGCTTAAAATCAAAGGAGATACTCAAGGAAAAAACACAGGTAAAACAATTAAACTAGCTGGCTTTGAGCTAGCTTCCTATATTTCTGACCGTTGGTTTACTTTTGTAAAAGTAGATGGTGCTTTTGATGGTATTAAAGCAGGATTTATGGATGTGTTTCTAGGTGGGGGCTACCACATATCTTTAAACAATAATAGAACAAACATACTTGCTAAACTTGGACTTGGTGCAGGTGGTGGAGGTGGTATAGATACTAGAGGAGGTTTTCTAATGTATCCTGATCTTTCCATAGAACAACGTGTACTTAATGACATCTATTTAGTTGTAAACAAGGGATATGTACTATCTCCAAACAAACACTTTTATACCAGTTCTTTTGGAGTTGGATTAAAGTATTATATTGAAAGAAATGGAGTAAAAAAAAGTAGAAAGTATCGTAAGGCAAAATTTAAAGGGCTCGCTATTATTACGAAGCACGACTTTTATTTTGATGCACAAAGAGATAGTAATGTAAAAAAAGATCTACATCAAATTTCTTTACAGATTAATTTGAACCTTAACAAGAATTTTTATTTAGCTGGTCAAACTTCATTTGCAAACTTTGGAGGTGCAGGTGCCTATGGAGAAGGTTTATTAGGTTTTGGCTTACAAAGTAATCTAATGTTCAATAAATCGATCTCGTTTTTTATGCAAGCTTTAGCTGGTGCTGCTGGAGGAGGTGGTATAAGTACTGGAGAGGGTTTGATTATAAAACCAAGTATTGGATTTAATTACAAATTAAATAATAAGCTAAATTTTAGAACTGCTGGTGGTCTTATAAAAGCAAAAGGAGGATCATTAAATAGTACAGCACTAAATGTTGGCATAACGTATCAAATTTCGTTTTTAAAGCTTAAAAAGTAAAAGAGACAATTAACTAAAGTCCAAAAAAACAATATTTCTAGACATAAAAATACTGATTATCAAACACATACTAATCAACTTAAAACTCAAAAAATGTGTATGTTTGAATCTTTAAAAACATAAAGTACTGTTTATTATAATTTTTTCAGATTTCAAATAAATTAGTGAGGTAACTTGGCTTTAAATAATCCATAAAGAAAAGTTCCTAAAATTGAAGCAATAATAACAATTAAAATAGGTGTAAAACCTACACCAATTAAAGTAAACATTGGTCCTGGACATGCACCTGCTAAGGCCCATCCTAGTCCAAAGATAATTCCACCAAACATATAGCGACTAAAGCTTTTAGCTTTTGGATTAAAGCGAATAGTTTCACCATAAAAGGATTTAATTTTAAACTTTTTGATGAATTGTACCACTATAATACCAATTACTAATGCAGAACCTATAATGCCATACATATGAAAAGATTCAAATTTGAACATTTCATAAATACGAAACCAAGAGGCAGCTTCAGATTTAAACATTGTAATTCCAAAAAGTATTCCGATAAATAAATATATAAGTGTTCTCATTTTTTTAAAATATTAAAGGGAATAAAATATGAATCATTACCATACCTCCAATAAAAAAGCCAATAACAGCAATAAGTGATGGTAATTGCAAATCGCTTAAGCCAGATATTGCATGTCCAGAAGTACATCCACCAGCATATCTAGCTCCAAAACCTACAAGAAGACCTCCAATAGCTAAAACTACAATTGTCTTTAAATTAAGTAACGATTCCGTTTCAAACAATTCTGTTGGTAAATAGGTTTTGCCAGCACTAGTAAAACCTAACAAGTTCAAATCTTTTATAGTATCAGGGTTGATTGATACAGCCATATCTGCTGTTAAAAAATGAGATCCGATAAATCCTCCTATTATTGCCCCTAATATTACAACTAAATTCCATTTTTGGGATTTCCAATCAAACTTAAAAAAAGCTGTTTTGTTACCTGCACCGCAAATGGTACAAATTGTTCGAAGATTAGCAGACATCCCAAAGTTTTTACCTACCATAAGTAGTAAAAACATAATAAAAGCAATCATTGGACCCGATACATACCAAGGCCAAGGCTCATAAATCCAATTCATATTATATATATTTTATACAAAGAAAAGTTATTAAATTACAATAGTTGGTAACAACTGTTACAGATTACTAATTCAAAATAAAGAAGCACGCTAATATCTTAGAGTACTTTTTTAATTTAGGCAAGTATTCCACACAATAAATTAAAAATAGTGTTTACCCTGCTTTTTTAAAGATTTTACATGCTTTACTACTTCGATTACTACTCATACAATACATGTAATAATTTTTGCTTTTATCTAATTTTTCAATTTCTGACATAAATTTTGATTCATTTAAAAAATCAATCATTACAGCATTTTTAATAATACCTTCTGCACACTCATTTAGTGTGTGCGTAAATCTATAATTAAAGCATTACTGTCAGTCGCAACAAGTTTTCGCCACTCTTTTTGATTTATATTTTTCATAAATAAGGTATTTTAAAGTGTGGATGGACAAACAAAATCTGAAACAGGAACACCTTCTATTTGTATTTGTTTAAAACCTCCTTCAATATTTATTAGGTTGTGTATTCCTCGATTTTTTAAAATAGAAGATGCAATCATACTCCTATACCCTCCTGCACAATGTATATAAAAAGGGGTGTTTTTCGGGAATTCTGACAAATAATTATTTAGGTAATCTAAAGGCGTGTTATTTGCCTGTAGTACGTGCTCAGATTGGTATTCATTTTCTTTACGAACATCAAAAACTGGTAAGCTACTCACCTCTAATTCTTTCTTAAATTTTGCTGCAGAAATAGAACTAACAGTATCGTATTCCATAGTAGAATTTTTCCAAGAATCAAATGCACCTTTAAGATAACCTAAAGTATTATCAAAACCTACTCTAGAAAGCCTAGTAATCGTTTCCTCTTCTTGTCCTGGTTCAGTTACTAGCAAAATTGGCTGTTTAACATCTGCTACTAGTGCTCCTACCCATGGCGCAAAACCACCATCTAATCCAATAAAAATAGATCTTGGAATATGACCTTTTGCAAATAGATCTTGATGACGAACATCTAAAATTACAGCCCCTGTTTCATTAGCTACTGCCTCAAATTCTTTAGGAGACAATGCTTGCTTGCCTCTTTGTAATACCTCTCCAATATCATCATAACCTTCTTTATTTAATTTAACATTAGCAGGAAAATATTGTGGTGGTGGCAGTAAACCATCTATAACTTCTGCAATAAACTCATTTTTTGTCATATCTGACCTTAATGCGTAGTTAACTTGTTTTTGGTTTCCTAATGTATCAACTGTCTCTTTCATCATATTTTTACCACATGCAGATCCAGCACCATGCGCGGGGTAAACAACTACATTATCAGCAAGTGGCATAATCTTTTCACGCAAGCTGTCATATAAATAACCCGCTAAATCTTTTTCAGTTAATACCCCCATTTTTTGTGCTAAATCAGGCCTACCAACATCTCCTAAAAAGAGTGTATCTCCACTAAAAATAGCGCAATCTTTCCCATCTTTATCCCTTAGTAAATACGTAGTACTTTCCACGGTATGTCCTGGAGTATGCAGCGCTACAATAGTTACTTCTCCTAATTTAAATTCTTGGCCATCTTTTGCTATTATTGCATCAAATGATGGGTTTGCATTAGGTCCAAAGACTATTGGAGCTCCTGTCTTTTTTGCTAAAGTAACATGACCACTAACAAAATCTGCATGAAAATGTGTTTCAAAAATGTATTTTACTTTTGCATGATTTACTTTTACTTTATCTAAATAAGACGTTACCTCTCTTAATGGATCTATAATAGCTACTTCTCCATTACTTTCAATATAATAAGCACCTTGTGCTAAACACCCCGTATATATTTGTTCAATTTTCATATTTCTAATTTTATTATGATATTCAAAATTATAATTTGTTTATTTACTGCACAGTAACAATAGTTACAAAAAATTATTCTCTGTTTGTTCTGCTATTTTCTTTGATATTTCTGTTTTTCTGTATCTACCATCATAATAGTCTTCTGCTTCATAAGATCTTAAAAATAAATTCTCTTTTCCTAAGATTCCAATTATACCACTTTTATATAAAATATCTCTTGTTGGGCCAGTAGTTCCAGAAAACATCACTTTTATATTTCTTAGTTTAAGTTCTTCAATTATTTTAATTAAAGCATGTGCACCACTACTATCTATATAACTAATAGCTTCTGTATTTATAATAACCAATTCTAATTCTTCACCTTTATTATTAATATGCTTGAACAATTCTTTTTTAAAATAATCTTTATTACCAAAGAATAATTGAGAGTCTATTCTTATTCCTAAAATGTCTTTTCTGTTTTCAATATCAGTATTAAAGCGAAGAATATTCTTGTAATAATTTGTGTCTTTTACCCTAGCAATTACTGCTATATGAGGTTTAGATGTTCTATACACCATAATTAATAAAGAAATTAATACACCAGATAATATACCTTCCTTAATACCAATAGTAACAGTAATCATAAACGTTAATAATAGTAATATAAATTCATCTTTTCTTTTCTTATACAATTCTTTTGGGTAAGATAAATCTATTAAACCAAAAACAGCAACCATAATTATTGCTGCTAATACTGAGTTGGGTAAATAGTAGAATAAAGGAGTTAAGAAAAGTAACGTTAAACCAACAATAAGTACACTTATTAACGGAGCAATACCTGTTTTTGCACCTGCCTGTTCATTAACAGCAGTTCTAGAAAAACCCCCAGTAGTTGGATAAGATTGAAAAAATGATCCAATCATGTTAGATGCGCCTAGAGCTACTAATTCTTGATTTGAGTCAATTTCATAATCATTTTGTTTTTCTTCTATTGCTTTAGAAACAGAAATGGCTTCCATAAAAGCAATTAATGCTAGTGTTAATGCAATTGGAGTAAGATTAGAAACTTGATTAAGTGGTATTTCTGGAAGCTGAAAAGAAGGAAGGCCACTTGGTACTTTCCCTACAATTTTAAGACCTACGTTTTGCAATTCAAAAAAGTATACTATACCAACACCTATTACTACAAGTAGTAAAGCAGCTGGAAATCTCTTGCTGAATTTTTTATTAAACTTTTTTATTACTTTTATTAATAGTATTGAAAATATGCCAATTGATAATGCATAGATGTTTGTTGCACTTATATTTTCAAAAGCATTTATTAATAAACTATGTACTTGGTTACTTCTTACAATATGAATACCTAGCAGATGTTTTAACTGACTTAATCCAATTATTATTGCTGCTCCAGAAGTAAATCCACTAATTACAGGTTTAGATAAGAAATTAACTAGAAAGCCCATTCTTAAAATACCTAATAACAATTGAATAGCGCCCATAAACAGAGACAGAAATACCGCCATAGAAATGTATTCATTAATACCCGATAAGGATAAGGCTCCTAATCCTGAGGCTACTAAAAGAGAATCCATTGCCACAGGGCCAACAGCGAGTTGTCTAGAAGTTCCCATAATTGCATATATAATTTGTGGAATTAAAGATGCATATAATCCAAAAACAGGAGGTAAACCAGCAATCATAGCATACGCCATACCCTGTGGCACAAGCATTATACCTACAGTTAAACCAGCAGTAACATCACCCGCTAAAAAAGATTTTTTATAGTTTGGTAACCATTCAAAAATAGGAAGTATTTTATGTAGTAACATACTTTTTTTTTAGTCAAAAGTAGTCGGTTACTATTTTTACTTCAGTAACATTAGTTACAATAAGCTAAATATTCTTAATTAAAATGTAGTTTCTATGCAATTCTAGTTTACCAAGATTTTCTAGTTTTTTTTTAGTAAACGAGATATTACAACTCTTGAAGTATGTAGCTCATAGGAAATCTCTTGATGTGTGTTTCGAATAATATTTTCATTATAAATTCTTGACTTTTCTTAAATCTTTAATAGAACAGGCTCTATAACCAAGCTTCAGAAAGCTATGGGGCATTCATCTATAAATGTAAGTTTAACCTACTTAAAAGGTTTAGAAATAGCAGAACTGAAAGAGGAGGATATGCCTATGGTTTAGGTATTGCTTTTTTAAAGTAAAGCAGGAAAAGGACCAAATATTATTCGTAAAGAAAGTATAATCCCAACGGAGATATATCCGTATTTATTAAGTCCTGTTATCATATGAAAAGGCTTATAGTGTTTCTTATTGATTATGATTTTACCGAAATTATCAAAGACAACAGTTCTATTACTCTTAAATTTACTACTATAATTATATGTCCATTTTTCTTCTCCTAATTGATTTTCAACCTTTGAAG
>NZ_JAHEHX010000005.1 GCF_024639685.1 Polaribacter sp.
TAAAATGACTAAATGATCGAGAAACTTTCTCCATGATGGTATTAATTGTATACGTATTCTCAGGATCGATGAGTTTGACATTTTTACCTTTCATTTGATCATATCCCATTTCTTTTAAAAGCATCATCAGATCTTCATTAATAGGGGAGTACTTCTTTGGAGTATTCTTATTCCCCAATCGTTCAACTTTTAGGTTTCTATATTGAAAAAATAGCACTCCGTTATTGCCTTGGATAATATCACTCCATTTAAGACTTAGTACTTCCTCTCTACGACCACCATCAAATCTAATTGTTGAATGGCTTTTATTTATATTAGAATATGTTGTTTTGATTTTTGGCTTACATCCCAAAAAAAGAACCAAGAAAAATAACAAAAAAATTGATTTCATACTCTTAAATAATATATAAACTTAAGGTATTTAATTAGAAATAAATTAAAAATCTATAGTTTAGATAAAATGTATTTTTTTTTGATTTGAATTTTATATATAATTAATCAGCTAGATATAATTTGATTATTTTAAATAGAATAAACTTCAGTTTTTATTTAAGTTTTTTCGTGTAACAAAAATAATTAATATTCATAGTATTTTTAACTTAGAACTGAAATGTACATTCAAATTACATAATAATAGTGCTATTGTGTAAAATAGTAATAGTAACTCAATATAGTTTAGCTTATGTTTACCTTATGATGTAAGTTTTTTTTTAAGACAAGTACTTTTTTTTGCATTACTTTTCTTTTTATAATTTAACTTCGAAAAAAAATAGATTTTTATATAACTCATTTGGAGAAATGAATAAATTATTGCTGTTACTATTATTGGTGTATTCTTGTAAAAAACAAGAACTACAAACCATTATCGAGCAACCAAACATTTTATGGATTGTTAGTGAAGATAATAGCCCTTTGTTAGGTTGTTATGGTGATGAATTTGCAACGACTCCAAATCTTGATAAGTTTGCAAAAGAAGGAGTTTTATATTTAAATGCTTTTGCCAATGCACCAGTATGTGCTGCTGCAAGATCTGCCATTATTACTGGTGTTTATCCACCATCTATGGGTACTCAAAATATGCGTAGCAAATATCGAATACCCGAGGATATAAAGTTTTTCCCACAGTATTTAAAAGAAGCAGGATATTATACAACTAATAACTCTAAGGAAGATTACAATACGATAAAACCAAATTTGGCTTGGAGTAAATCTTCAAAAAAAGCGCACTATAAGAATAGAAAACCGGATCAACCCCTTTGTAATTTAGGGAAGTCTAAATTAGCTGCTCCAGTATTGATTGAATCATTAAAAGATGATAATTTAATGGTACGAGTTCATGCGTTAAATAGTTTAGAAGTTATTGGCGGTAATGTTGCAAAATCTGCAATCCGAATGCGAAAGAAATACTAGCTAAGAATCCAAAAAGTAGAGCTTATGACATAAGAGCTTCTAAAAGATTGATTAAGCTAAATAGAAATAATTAAAAAAATATTTTATCTAATATCCTTATAAAATGAAAAAATTACTAGCATTATTTAGTTTATTGTTTTTTAGTCTTACAGTTAGTTGTCAGACAAAAAAGATATACTATAAAAAATGGATTGATTTTAATAAAAATGGTAAAATGGACATTTATGAAGATCAATCTCAATCTGTTGATAAACGTGTCGATAATTTGATTTCATTAATGAACTTGGATGAAAAAACCATGCAATTGGTAACACTTTACGGTTATGGACGTGTAGCTAAAAGTGAACTTCCAAGAGAGAAATGGAAAACTGAATTATGGAAAGACGGAATAGCCAATATTGATGAAGCTTCTAACGGAATTCCGTTAAAAAGAACCAAAGCAAAGTACACTTTTCCATATAGCAAACATGTTTGGGCACTAAATAAAATTCAAACTTTTTTTGTAGAAGAAACTCGATTAGGTATTCCCGTAGAATTTACAAATGAAGGAATTCGTGGATTAAATCATACTAAAGCTACTTCTTTTCCTGCACAAATTGGTATGGGCTCTACTTGGAATCCAGAATTATTATATAAAGTAGGGCAAGTTATCGGTAAAGAAGCTTATGCTTTAGGATATAACAATATTTATTCTCCTGTGTTAGATGTTGCAAGAGACCAACGTTGGGGAAGAATTGTTGAAAGTTTTGGAGAAGATCCTTTTTTAGTTTCAGAATTTGGAGTGCAAATAAGTAAAGGTATTCAAGAACAAGGTGTTGCAAATACATTAAAACACTTTGCAGTATACTCTGTTCCAAAAGGAGGTAGAGACGGTTTTGTTAGAGTTGATCCACACGTCACTTGGCGCGATATGCATTCCATGTATTTATATCCATTCAAACGTGTTATCCAAGAAACAAATGTATTGGGCGTTATGAGCTCTTATAATGATTATGACGGAGAGCCAGTATCTGGAAGCTACCATTTTTTAACAGAACTGTTAAGAGATGAGTATGGTTTTAAAGGATATGTTGTTTCAGATAGTGATGCTGTTGGTTATCTTTATAATAGACACCGAGTTGCTTCTTCTTATAAAGAAGCCGTTTATATGACGATTAAAGCGGGCTTAAATGTGCGTACTAATTTTAACCCTCCAAAAAGGTTTGTAAAGCCATTAAGAGAATTGATAAAAGAAGGTAGATTATCAGAAGAACTTATAGACAAAAGAGTAAAAGATGTGCTCTATGTAAAGTTTATGGAAGGTCTTTTCGATAAGCCATATAAGGATGAGGTCTTAGCAGACAAAGCAGTAAAAACTGAAGAAAGTAAAGCGCTTTCATTACAAGCTTCAAGAGAGTCAATTATATTGTTAAAAAATGATAATAATACATTACCATTAGATATAAGCAAACTTAAAAACGTGTTGGTTTGTGGACCTACTGCTAAAGAAACCGAAAGTTCTGAAAGTAGATATGGGGCAACCAGTTTGGATGTTGTTTCAGGTTATCGAGGTATTTTAGAGCATCTTAAAGGTAAAGTAGAAGTTACTTTTGCAGAAGGCATTCATATAAAAGATAAAAACTGGCCAGATTCTGAAGTTTTTCCTGTTGATCCAACAGAAGAAGAAAATGCAATGATTGCAGATGCAGTAGCAAAATCAGAAAAAACAGATGCTATTATTTTATTTGTAGGCGAAAATGAAAAGATGGTTGGGGAAAGTAGAAGTAGAACAAGTTTAAATCTGCCAGGTCATCAACGTAAATTAATAAAAGCATTATCTAAAACAGGAAAACCCCTGATTGTAGTAGTGATTAGTGGTCACCCATTAACATTAAATTACAGCGATAGACTAGCTTACTCTGTGTTACAAGCATGGTTTCCTGGAGAATATGGTGGACAAGCAATTGCCGAAGTTCTTTTTGGAGATTACAACCCAGGAGGACATTTACCTGTAACTATGATTCAAACCGTAGGTCAAATTCCGTTCAACTTTCCTGCAAAACCAAATTCACAAGCGGGTCAAAATAGAAAAGGTCCAAATGGTACTGGTAGAAGTAGAGTTGTAAAGGAATTGTACCCTTTTGGGCACGGATTATCGTACACAACTTTTGAATACAGTAACTTAAAATTAGAAAATAACTTAACAACTACAACTGGAGAGTTAAGTATGAGTTTTGAAGTAAAAAATACAGGTGAAATTGCTGGTGATGTGGTACCACAATTGTATATAAATGATGTAGCTACATCTTTGAGTACTTATAGATGGCAATTGAGAGGTTTTAAAAGAGTTCATTTAAAACCTGGAGAATCAAAAAAAATATCTTTCACAATAAACCCTAAAGATTTAGAATTTATCAATATAGAGAAGAAATTTGTCGTTGAAAAAGGGTTGTTTAAGATCGCAATTGGAAACTCATCTAAAGATTTTCAATTAAACAAAACATTTGAAATTACAGAATAACTAAAAAATAAATCAGCACTTTTGAAATCAAAGCTTTTAATACTTTCAGTAGTATTTTTTGTTTCTTGTTCAGTTTTTAACAAGCAAATTAAAAATAATGAAGAAGACTATCAAGTGATTCCTAAGCCTTTAAAATTAACTAAAGAAGATGGAAAATTTGTAATAGGCGCAAACACCAAAATTATTGCAGTTGAAGAGTTAGCTAATGAGGCAAACTTTTTAAAGCAATTACTTTTGCCTATAAAATTAGAAGTTTCTAAAAACAGTTTTGAAAAAGATGCTATAGAATTAAAATTAGATACTGCTATTGAAAACGATGAAGCCTATTTTTTAGAGATCAATCCTAAAAAAATAACGATTAGAGCAAAAACTTCAAGAGGGGTGTTTTATGGCATCCAAACTTTAAGACAATTATTGCCTCCAGAAATAGAAACACAAGTAACAGTTTCTAATCTATCAGTACCCGCAGTTGCTATATATGATGAGCCTCGATTCAAATATAGAGGCATGCATTTAGATGTTGGTCGCCACTTTTCCCCCGTAGCGTTCATAAAAAAGTATATAGACCTTATAGCTTTTCATAAAATGAATACCTTTCATTGGCACTTAACAGAAGACCAAGGTTGGAGAATTGAAATAAAAAAATATCCAAAACTCACAGAAGTAGGAGCATTTAGAAAAGAAACTTTAGTTGGGCACGCTAGAAATAAAGGAAAAAGAAAATTTGATGGTAAGCCCTATGGTGGATTTTATACACAAGAAGAGGTTAAAGAAATTGTTGCCTACGCTTCTAGCAAACATATTACGGTCATTCCAGAAATTGAATTGCCTGGACATTCCTTAGCGGCCATTGCCTCTTATCCACATTTGGGGAATACTGGTAAGCAATATGAAGTTGGTACAAGATGGGGCGTATTTAAAGAAATATATGCACCAAAAGAAGAAACGTTTCAGTTTTTAGAAGATGTACTAACCGAAGTAATAGCATTATTTCCAAGTAAACTCATACATATAGGAGGCGATGAAGCACCAAAAAAGCAATGGAAAGAAAGCCAATATGCTCAAGAAATAATTAAAAGAGAAGGTTTAAAAGACGAGCATGAGTTACAAAGCTATTTTATAAAGAGGATAGAAAAGTTTTTAAACTCAAAAGGTAGAAATATCATTGGTTGGGATGAAATTTTAGAAGGTGGTTTGGCACCAAACGTAGCTGTAATGTCTTGGAGGGGCACCAAAGGAGGTATAGCTGCGGCAAAACAAAAGCATAATGTGGTAATGACGCCTAACCATTCTTGTTATTTTGATCATTATCAGGTAACTAAAGAAGAAAGAGCAAACGAACCCATAGCTATTGGTGGAAAAACAACTGTAAAAGATGTTTACGATTACGAGCCAATGCCTAAAAACTTAGAGCCCGAATTTCAAAAATACATTTTAGGAGCTCAAGCAAACGTTTGGACAGAATATATAACAACATCAGATAAAGTAGAATACATGATTTTACCAAGAATGACCGCTTTGTCAGAAGTAGTTTGGTCGGCAAAAGAACAAAAAAGTTATCCCGATTTTAACAAACGTTTAAAAACATTATCCAAACGTTTTGATGCTATGAAATTAAATTATGCAAAACATAGTTTAAAATAATTATAAATATTTGAAAATTAGAACAAAATAAATTTAATACGATGAAAAATAGTTACTTAATTCTTGCAATTTCAATTGCAGTAATTTTCGGTTGTAAATCAAATCAAAAAGGAACCAAAGGGGCTAAAAAACAACCTAATATTATATTCATTATGAGTGATGACCATGCCTACCAAGCAATAAGTGCTTATGGTCATGGATTAAATAACACACCAAATATAGATAGAATAGCAAACGAAGGGGCTTTGTTTAACAAAGGTTTCGTATCAAACTCTATATGTGCGCCAAGTAGAGCTGTAATGCTTACAGGTAAACACAGTCATGTAAATGGTAAGGTAGACAATATTAAGCCCTATAACTGGGATCAAGATAATTTTGCAAAGTCCTTGCAAGGTGTAGGTTATCAAACAGCTCTAGTAGGTAAAATCCATTTGCATGGTTTGCCACAAGGCTTTCATTATTCAAATGTATTACCTGGACAAGGTGATTATTATAATCCTAGATTTATTGAAAATGGTGTTAAGAAAACGATGAAAGGATATGTAACTTCAGTTACAACAGATATTGCCTTAGATTGGTTAAACAATAAAAGAGAAAAAGACAAGCCTTTCTTATTACTTTACCACCAAAAAGCACCACATAGAACTTGGATGCCAGAAGAAAAATATCTTACATTATTTGATGATAAAGAATTTACACCACCAGCAAATTTCTTTGATGATTATGAAGGAAGAGTTGCAGCTTCAAAACATGAAATGGGTATCTACAAAGACATGGATATTGTATATGACTTAAAAATGTTAGACAAAGAAGGTGATATTAAATCAAAATATAGAAAATACTTCCAAAGACGATATAACCGTATGGACGACAAGCAAAAAGCAGCTTGGGATGCCTATTACGATCCAATTATCAAAAAGTTTAAAGAAGATAAGTTAGAAGGAAAAGAGTTGGCATTATGGAAGTACCAACGCTATATGAAAGATTATTTAAGAACAATCCAATCTGTAGATGACGGTGTTGGTCAACTATTAGACTATTTAGAAGAAAATAATTTAGATGAAAACACCATCGTAGTTTATACTTCAGACCAAGGATTTTATTTAGGAGAACATGGTTGGTTTGACAAACGTTTTATGTATGAAGAGTCTTTCCGTACACCAATATTAGTCAAATACCCAAAAGAAATAAAGCCTGGAACTGTCGTTAATAAAATGATTCAAAACTTAGATTTTGCCCCAACATTTTTAGATTATGCTGGAGTCGAAATTCCGAAAGAAATTCAAGGAGAATCGTTTCGTAAATTGGTGAATGGCGAAGTTAGTGAGTGGCGAGATGCAATTTATTATACGTATTATGAGTTTCCAGGAGAGCATCATGTAAAACGCCATTATGGAGTAAGAACAGATAAGTATAAATTGATTCATTTTTATCACGATATAGATACTTGGGAATTATACGATTTAGAAAAAGACCCTTCAGAAATGAATAATGTTTATAATGATCCTGCTTATGCAGAAGTAAAAGAAAACATGCATCAACAACTAGTTGATATTAGAAAAAAGTACGGTGATTCAGATGAATTGGACAAAGTATTTATGGAGCGTTCTAAAAAAAAGAAAAAAAAAGCACTAATTAAAAACAAATAGCCATACCAACAGATAAAATTTAAGATAATGAAAAAAATAATAATTTTAGCCCTTATTGTATTAATACAACAAGGATGTGCGAACAAACCAAAAATAGAGAACAAAGACTTAAAAATAAAGCTACAACCGGTAGCAAAACATTCCGTTTTAGGGCATGAAGACTATTATGTTTGGGGAGGCTCTATGGTACAGTCTGAAGATGATGTGTATAATTTATTTTACAGCAGATGGCCAAAAGAATCTAAATTTAGAGGTTGGTTAAAACAGTCTGAAGTTGCTCATGCTGTATCTAATTCGCCAACAGGGCCTTATACATTTAAAAGTGTTGCTTTAACTGGTGTAGGAGAAGGTAATTGGAATGAGGAAGCGGCTCACAACCCACATATCAAAAAATTTGGAGATAAATATTATTTATATTTTATTTCTCATACGACTAGTGATAAAGATCTAAGCGATTGGATGAACCATATTTATGGTCAACGCATAGGAGTAGCTGTTTCAGATAGTCCTAATGGCCCGTGGGAGGTTAGCGAAACACCATTAATAGATTACCAAGAAGGGAAACCTGCTTATGGTTATATGGTTAATCCAAGTGTTTGCGAACGTCCAGATGGTACCTACCTTATGATGTTTAAGGCTCGTAAAAAAGATTCGGAAAAATCAAATAGATTCGACCCAATACATTGTTTGGCTACAGCACCAACACCAACAGGACCTTTTACCATTGCCGAGCAAACACTATTAACAGAGCATACTGCAGAAGACCCATTTGTATGGATGCAAAACGATACATATTACGCTATTGTAAAAGATATGCATGGCAAATACACAGGAGTAAAGTCTCTGGCACTTTTTGAATCTGCTAACGGAATAGATTGGGGACCTTCTAAAAACCTTCTAATTTCTAAAACAGAAATTACTTGGGAAGATAACACAGTTTTACCATTAAGAAGCTTAGAAAGACCACAAGTTTGGTTTGACAAAGATGGTAATCCTAGTGTGCTATTTTGTGCTGCAGGTAAAAAGGGTAATAGAAACAAAGAGAATACCTTTAATGTGCAGATCCCTATTAAAATAGAATGGACTGAAAAAATAGATGAATAAATTATTAGTTTTAATATTAACAGTAGTTTATTTTAATTTAACGAGTTGTAAATCTGCTGTAAGAACTGAAAGTACATACAAAAACCTTTCAGAACAAAAAGACAGCAGGCTTAGTTTAAAACCTAATATTGTCTATATATTATGTGATGTTATGGGCTATGGCGATATACAAGCTTTGGGGGGTAATACAAGTAAAATACCAACCCCAAATGTAGATAGTTTGATAAGTCAAGGCCTAAAATTTACAGATGCGCATTCTAGCTCTTCTGTATGTACACCCACACGTTATGGTATTTTAAAAGGTAGGTATGCATGGCGAACCTATTTGCAAAAAGGGGTGTTACGAGCAAAAAAATCTGAACCACCGTTAATTGATAAAAATAGGTTAACAGTAGCGTCTTTTTTAAAAGACAATGGCCCACACCATGCAGGGTCTATGAAAACTATTGTTGAAAATAACAAAGTAAAAATAGAATTAGAGAGCACTACCCAATTACTTCTGCTTTTAACAGCTAAAGCTATTGATTATATTAACGAAAATGCTGAAGCATCAAAAAAAGGAAAACCATTTTTCCTATATGTTGCACTAACAGCACCTCATACACCTATTGTGCCTACAAAAGAATGGCAAGGTAAAAGCGGTATTAACGCGTATGGCGATTTTGTGATGCAAACCGATTGGACAGTAGGGCAAATTTTGAAATCCCTAGATAAAAATAATTTAGCGGATAATACCTTGGTTGTATTTACAAGTGACAATGTTACTTCAAAAAAAGCAAACATTCCAGAATTAGAAAGTTATGGACATTACTCTTCAGCTGGATTTAGAGGTAGAAAAACCGATATTTGGGATGGTGGTCATAGAATTCCATTTATTGTACGTTGGCCAAAAGGAGGTGTTGAAGCAGGCTCAACAAATAATCAGCTTATTTGTTTAACCGATTTGCTACCTACTTGTGCCGACATATTAAAAACACCATTGTCTAAAAATAAATTAGTAGATGCACAAAGTTTTTACCCAGCATTGCAAGGCAACATCATACCAAACAATCGTGAAGCTATAGTGCATCATTCTATTTTTGGTAATTTTGCAATTAGAAAAGGCAAATGGAAATTAATTTTTTGTTCAGGTTCAGGAGGATGGTCCAAAGACAACAATAAAACAGCGACTAAAAAGAGACTGCCAAAAATACAACTTTATGACATGGAATCTTACCCTAATGAGTCTAAAAACCTACAAGGTGAATACCCAGAAGTTGTAAAGGAATTAAAAATTTTATTAGAAAAATATGTTGCTGACGGAAGAAGTACACCAGGAAAAAAATTAACCAACGATGTTCCCATCGATATTTGAAAATTGGCAAAAATAAAAACAAATTGAAATATGAAACACATTTTTTTAATTATTATTTCACTATCAATTAGTCATCAATTAATTGGACAATCAAAAACAGGTTACCTAACCAGAGATGGAGCTTGGTGTTGGTTTTCCGACCCTCGTGCAATTGCGGTAGACAACACAATATATGCTGGTTGGGTTAAATCTAACGGAACCATTGAAGCTATGCGTTTCAATACAAAATCAGGAAAAGTAAAATCTGATGATTTGTTTTTTAAACTCGAAAAAGACGACCATGATAATCCTGCTTTTACATTAACAAACTCAGGAGATATTATTGCTATGTATACAAGACATAGTAAGAAAGACTTATATATAAATAGATTAAAAGATTACAAAAACAATAGTGAATATACTGGTGTTCAATTGATTCACCCCTTATCTAAGAAAGAACTTGCAAAATTTCCAAGAGAACATGTAACCTATGCAAATCCTTATAGTTTAAAGAAGGAAAACAATAGAATCTATGCCTTTGGTCGATGGACAGGATATAAGCCAAATATGATGTGGTCTGATGATGGAGGTACCAACTGGTCAAAAAGTAAAGTTTTTATTACAAATTACCCTTTCGATTTTGGCAACAGACCTTACGCAAAATACTACTCAGATGGAGAATCTAAGATTCACGTTATATTTACAGATGGGCACCCAAGAAATGAACCAACAAACTCAGTATATTATGCCTATTATGAAGATGGGGCATTTTACAAAGCAAACGGACAACAAATTTGTACCCTAGAAAACATACCGTTTGAGTCAAAAGATGCGTCGATAGTTTATACTTCAAATGAAAAAGATGGGAGAGCTTGGATAGCAGATATAGCACAAGATGAGAATGGAAAACCTGTAATATTGTATACAAAAAGTCCTACAGAACAGAATCATGAATATTGGTACGCACGGTTTACTAAACAAGGCTGGATAAGTAAAAAAATGTGTAACTCAGGAAAATGGTTTCCTCAAACACAAGTAGGAGAAATTGAAAAGGAGCCTCATTATTTTGGAGGTTTAACGTTTGATCCAGATAATGTTAATGTTGTTTTTCTTTCTCGACAAATAAATGGTGTTTTTGAAATTGAGCGCTGGGAAACCAAAAACGATGGTGAGACTTGGAAGAAAGATGCAATAACTAAAAATTCCAAATTGGATAATGTAAGACCATACGTGCCTCGAGGACTAAACAAGACATCTTCTGAAGTAGTACTATGGATGGAAAATCAAAAGTATATCCATTATACAGATTATAAAACATCTATTAAATATTGGATTAAGAAATAGTGAAATAGTATGTCAGTAAATTAAGTTTGAAATACCGTATATAATTTATTACTAGTTCTAGCCTACTTAAAAAATCTTTACTGATTTATGTTTGGTTTTTATTTGCCAAATTAGGTGCTTAAAACAAGTAACAAACTAGATACCATAAGCTATAGAAATTTAAACCAATTAAAATTAAATAAAAGATAAAAAATGAGAAATTTAATTCTATTAGTAATCATAACCTTTTTCAGTACTTCTTGTTCGCAAAAAGTAACTGATACAGGAGCTTCAAAAAAAATAAAAAAGCCTAATGTTTTGTTTATTATTTCGGATGATTTAACAGCAACAGCCATTTCAGCTTATGAAAACAAGGCTTGTAGCACGCCAAATATAGACAAGCTAGCATCAGAAGGTGTTCAGTTTACAAAAAGCTATACACAGTACCCTGTTTGTGGCCCGTCAAGAGCATCATTTATGTCTGGTTATTACCCAAATGCAACGAAAACTTATGGTTATGTAAGTGGAAGAAAAAACATTGGACCAGAGAGAAAAACGTGGTCACAATTATTTAAAGACAATGGTTATTATACGGCTCGTGTAAGTAAAATTTATCATATGGGGGTTCCAAAAGATATTGAAAGAGGTTCTAATGGTGCAGATGATGAAGCTTCATGGACAGAGCGTTTTAATAGTAAAGGTGATGAATGGAGAACAAAAGGTGAAGCCGAATTGGTTCAAAGAAACCCTGATGGGAAAATAGAACGTAGAGGAGGAAATGTAATGACTATTGTAAAAGCAGATGGCGACGATTTGGTTCATTCCGATGGGAAAACAGCTCGAAAAGCTTCAGAATTGATTAGAAAACATAAAGACGAACCTTTTTTCTTGGCTGTAGGTATGGTAAGACCTCATGTTCCTTTTGTAGCACCTAAGTCTTATTTTGGACCATATCCTTATGATGTGGTTGAATTACCAAAAAAAGTAGAAGACGATTGGGATGATATTCCTAAAAGAGGAATAAACTATGTGACAAGTAAAAATGCTAAAATGTCTATTGAACAACAAAAAAAAGCGGTAGCGGCATATTATGCTTCGGTATCGTTTATGGATGCCCAAGTGGGTAAAGTATTAAAAACACTTAAAGAAGAAGGGTTAGAAGATAACACTATCGTTGTTTTTACATCTGACCACGGTTTTCATTTAGGCGAACACGATTTTTGGATGAAAGTTAGTTTGCACGAAGAATCTGTACGTGTGCCTATGATTATTAAAGTACCTGGAAAAAAACCTGCTGTTTGTAATTCTTTTGTAGAATTGCTCGATTTGTATCCAACAATAGCAGAATTAGCAGGATTAAAAACTTCTGAACACATCCAAGGAAAAAGTATAGCTAATTTACTAGACAATCCAAATGAAAAGGTTAGAGACATGGCATTTTCTGTAACTCATGGAGGAAAATCATTCTTATTAAGAGATGATAAATGGGCTTTTATACAGTATATGGAAGACGCATCAAAAGGAATAGAGTTGTTTGATATGGAAAAAGATCCAAAACAATATACCAACCTTGCTGAAAAACCTGAATATGTAGAGGTTGTAAAGAGTTTCCAAGAAAAACTTAAAACAAAACTTAAAGAAGTAAGAACAAACGATTTAGGAAAAACTTACTAATAATTATTTTAAAAGACCTACAAATGTTTAAAAAATTAGCAATCTTTAGCTTTATATTCTATACAATATCTAGCTTTTCTCAAAAACAAATTAAAACCATTCCGGCAGTGCAGAATTGGACTTACGCAAGTCAAAATATTGATTTTAATAATGTAACTGTAAATTGGTCTTCTGAAATTAATGCCAAACAAAAAAACTTTTTAGAGCGCTTTAAAAGTGAACTAAAATCAATAGGTGTAAAGTATGTAGATAAAAAAAAGAGAAATACGTTAGAAATAGCTTTTGAAAAAGTTGCATTACAGTCTGGAGAAAAGCAAGACACTTATAAAATAAACATTGGTCAAACTACAAAAGTAACTTATACATCATTCAATTCGTTAGTATATGCATCAAGAACCTTGTTGCAATTATTAGTACAAGAAGCTCATCAAAAAAGCTTGCCAAAGGGTGAAATTGTAGATTATCCTGAATATGGTAAAAGAATGCTAATGATTGATGTAGGGCGTAAGTTTTTTACGGTTCAACAAATCAAAGATTTTATAAAAATTATGGCTTGGGTAAAAATGAATGAATTGCATTTGCACCTTAGTGATAATGGTTGGGGAGGGTATAGCGCCTATCGTTTAGAAAGCAAATTGCATCCAGAATTAACCGCTAAAGACGGTCATTATTCGTGGGAAGAAATTCGTGATTTGCAAGGTTTTGCACATTCGTATGGCATCACTATCACACCAGAAATAGATTCACCTGGACACTCTTTAGCATTCACAAAAATCCGACCAGATTTAAGAGCAGATTGGTTAAGCGAAAACTATTTAGATATTAAAAACAAAGATACCTATCCATTTATGGAAGGAATCTTAGCAGAAGTAATTCCTCATTTTGATGCGCCAGATCTCCATCTAGGAACAGATGAATATCGATTAAGCAGAATTAAAAACGATTCTATCAAAGAAGATATTGGTAATACTTTTAGAAAGTATATCAATCACTTTAATAAAGTGGTAAAAAAAAACGGAAAAGTAACCAGAATTTGGTCTGGATTTGAAAACATGCCTGGAGATACTAAAATTGATAAAGATATCATTATTGATATGTGGGAAACCAGTGATGCTAAAAATAAATCAGACAGAGGATATCAATTTATAAATTCGTCTCACTATTTCACTTATGTAGTTCCTGGTGCAAAATATTACGGTGTAAACAATAAGTTCATTTATGAAAAATGGACTCCTGAAATTTTTGGAAGAAAAGAAGGTCAAAATTTAACTAAAGGTAGCCCTGGTTTGTTGGGTAGTAAAATGCATATTTGGAATGATTATGGACCAACAGGGTATTCAATATCTGAAATAGCGCGTATAAGTGTTCCTTCTATACTAACATTTTCTGAAAAAATGTGGGGTACAAAAGCATACAGTACTTATGATGAATTTAGTAAGAATATTCCATTATTAATTAAAGTTCCTGATACACAGGTATTAAATAGAGATTATAAGGAAAAAGAAACAATTGTTTATAAGAACAAAAATATAGACTTAACAAAAACCAAGGATCTTCCTATTAATGTTACAAAAAGTAATATAGAATACCCTTGGAGTTTAAAGCTTACTTTGTTGAGAACCAAAGAAAGCACTGGAAAAGAGTTGTTGTTAACCTCATCTTTAGCCTCTGTTTATAGCGATTTAGAACATAAATACAAGAAAAAAAGAAGACAAAAAAAGGCAACTGTAAAAAGAGGTTTCGCGATAGTAAGAGCCAATCAAACACCGCATGATTCTCCAATAACCTCTCATGGTCCTCAAGTGATCGTTTTTGATTATAAAGTACCTTTAAACAAAAAAGTAAAAATTAAGCTTATAGGAGAAAAAGGCAAAACATCTATGTATGTAGATGGTAAACTAATTGGGAGTGAGAAATTACAAATGCTTTGTCCATTAGAATCTTTAGGCTCTACATTACCTGAAACAGAAGCATTTCATGGTACAATAAAAAACATTTGTGTTAAGGAATTGAAATAAAACACATTCTTTAGAACAGAAGTTTAAACAAAAAAATCAGGATTAAATCCTGATTTTTTTGTTTCTTATATCTATTTTTCACAACTCACTAATAAAAGTAGTTTTGTAATGGATTATACCATCCTGCTTATTCATTATTGTATTGAGAAATAATTTAGAATTATGATTAAAAAAACCACTCATTATAGCTATTCTATATCTGGCTTAATCCACTCTCTTATTTGTCCTGATTCTTTCTGTTTGTTATAGTTTACCCAATAAGGTTTTTCTGTGGCTAAAGGTAAATTTTCATTAATCATATATGGTTTTACATTTTTCCACCATTCATCATAAGCTGTTCTCATTTTAGCAACAACATCAGGATGTTCTGATATGATATTTTTGGTTTCTCCAGGGTCATTTATAATATCATATAATTCTACATTATTAACCAAGCGAAAGCGTTGATTTCGAACAGCACATTTTTTGTATTTTGAATTCTCTGGTTTCGAAGTTTCAGGAGTTCCAATCCATTTTTTTCGCAATAATTCGTTAGGAATATTGGTAGCATCTATGGGCCATCTACCAGTATGAAAAAACCGATATCTATCTTCTGTATTTGTTTTTTTACTTTTTAAATGAGCTAAAAAACTTCGTCCGTCTAAATCTTTTAAATTCGAAATATCAACACCAGCAATTTCGGCAAGAGTTGGTAGTATATCATAATGGTTTAATAAAACATCAATCTTTTGTCCTGCTGTAAAATGCTTTGGCCATCTGATGAAAAATGGCACTTTGGTACCTCCTTCATTAACGCTTCCTTTAAAACCTTTTAAGCCTGCATTGTATGTTTTACCATGTACTTTATTTGCTCCTCCTGTTGTTTTACCATTATCTGACATAAAAATTAGAACGGTGTTATCGGCAATACCCCAATCATTGAGTTTTTTCAATAATATGCCCATATTGTCATCAATATTTTCAATCATACCATAAAAACCTTGGGCACTTTTTGGATATTTTTTTTTCTTGAATTTTTCTTTATAGGAATCAGGTGCAATAAAAGGACCATGAGGTGCATTGGTTGCTAAGTATGCAAAAAAGGGTTTCTTTTTTGTTGCATTCTCTTTTACCCAAGACAGCGTTTGTGTGAAAAAAATATCGGTGCAAAATCCTTTGGTTTGTACAAATTTACCATTGTGGTTGATTATTGGGTCAATATATTTGTTATCTGGAACATCGGCACAAGATCCTACAAATGTTTGTCCAATTCCTCCTGCTCCGTGCATAAAAACTTCGTCAAAACCTCTATTAATAGGTTGGTATTCTTTTTCATCTCCCAAATGCCATTTTCCAAATAAACCAGTTATATAACCTCCCTTTTTTAAAACCTCAGGCAACGTAGTAATCCCTAAAGCCATACGCTCTCGTTCTAAAACAGTATGCGTTACACCAGTTTTAAAGGGGTGTTTTCCAGACATCATTGCTGCTCTTGTTGGAGCACAGGTTGGGCTTACTTGAAAATCTTCTAAATTAATGGATTCACTTTTTAATTTATCGATGTTTGGTGTAGCAACATCTGGACTACCATATGCAGATATATCACCATAACCTTGGTCATCAGTTACTATTAAGATGATATTAGGAGTTTTTGTTTGTTTTTTTTGGCAACTTGCTGAAAAAACAACAAACAAGACAAGGATTAGGTTTTTTAATAACATGTTCTTTTTTATTTTAATTGATATATCTTATCAATCAATACCCATTTTTCTTTTGGTTTGGCAAATGGTAAAGCCTTTTGATAATTCCACATTAATGTTTCCCATTCTTGTACTTTTGGGTTATTTGCATCTAATATGGCTTTCTTTTCAAATGAAAAACTAGTATCTACTTGTAAAATCATAAACAGCCGATTTCCTGTTAAATAAATTTCGGTAGATTTAATTCCAGAAGCTTTAAGGCTTTCTTCTATTTCTGGCCAAACTTTTTCATGTTGTTTTTTATAGGCTTTAATTACATTTTTATCTTCTTTTAAATCTAGCGTTAAGCAATGACGTTTTAAAGAAATTTTGCTCATTTTTTTATTTAAGAAATTTCTTTATAAAACATTGTTTTTTACTTCATATCTTTTATAAACACATAAGCCATACCAACCAATAAAAACAAAACAAATAAGTGGTAAGATAAATGAAAAATTAACTTCCGCAACCCCAAGTATTTTTATGTCTGCAACTCCATTACCACCAGCATCTATAATCATACCTTGTAATTTAGGCATTAAAGCACCACCAACAATAGCCATTACTAAACCTGCAGAACCTATTTTGGATTGTTCTTCGGTTAAATCGCCTAATGCTATGCCGTAAATGGTAGGGAACATAAGTGACATAAAAAAGGAAATAGCGACTAGACTGTATAAACCAATAGTACCTTGGATAAAAATAGTACATGCGGTACAAATAAATGCTAATATTGAAAATAACATAAGTAGTTTTCCAGAGCTCATAAAACGTAGCATATATGTTCCTACAGCTCTGCCTACAATAAATAACACGAAAGCCACCATCTGGTAAGAGCTAGCCGTAATACTATTGATGCCTATAGCCTCGGCATATTGATAAATGTATGTCCAGCACATGATTTGCGCACCTACATACAAAATTTGTGCAATCACTCCTAAGACATATTTATTGTTTTTAGCTAAAGTTGCAAATGTTTCACAAATACTAGGCATATCGCCTTCATCTTTAGATTGAGGCATTTTGCTAATCACAAATAATATAAAAATGGCGATTAATACCAAACCTAATATCACATAAGGATTACGGATGACTAACAAGTCAGCAGTTTTTATGGTAATTTTTGAAGTTTCATCTAGAGCGCTAAAGTTTTCAATATCATCGGATTGTAGATTTTCTAAAACAAATTGTTGTGCTACAAACAAACCGGCAATTAGTCCAACAGGATTAAATGCTTGTGCTAAATTTAAACGTTGGGTCGCTGTTTCTTTAGCACCCATGGCTAATATGTATGGGTTGGCAGCGGTCTCTAAAAATGCTAAACCAAAGGTTAAAATATACAAGCCAATACAGAAAAACATAAAACTCTCTGATTGTGCGGCAGGATAAAATAACAAAGCTCCTGTTGCATAAAGTGTTAAGCCTATTAAAATCCCTACTTTGTAAGAGTAGTTACGCATAAACATAGCTGCAGGCAATGCCATACAAAAGTAACCTCCGTAAAAAGCCATTTGAACCCATGCTGCTTGGGAGTTGGAAAGCTCTAATACCTTTTTGAAAGCTTGCACCATAGGGTCAGTTACGGCATTGGCAAAACCCCAAAGTGCAAATAGAGAGGTTACTAATATAAAGGGAATCAGTATTTTTTTTGGAACTACAGCCGATTTATTATTCATGTTGTTGTTTTTAAGGTTGTTATGATAAAGAGTCTCTCTTACAATGCTCTATCTAAGTGTGTATAGCCACCATCTACAAAAACAAGTTGACCAGTGGTATGACCAGATTTTTCTGATAGTAAAAATACTGTGGTATCTGCTATTTCTTTAGCAGTTGTCATTCTATTTTCTAGTGGGATATTATTTGTTATTTCTTTTAAGCGCTCTTCTGGATTATCGAATGTTTTAATCCAATTTTCGTAAAGCGGTGTGTAGCATTCCGCTACTATTACAGCATTAACACGTATGCCATAAGGTAATAGTTCTAGAGCCCATTCTCTAGTTAGTGCATTACGCCCGCCGTTTGCGGCCGCATAGCCAGAAGTGCCACCTTGTCCCGTTACCGAAGTTTTTGAACCAATATTTACTACTGCGCCTTTGGTTTTCTTTAGCTCTGGCAATGCGTGGTGCACCATAAGGTAATAGTGTACCAGATTACGTTTTAAGGATTCCATAAAGTCTTCGTAATTACCTTTTTCTAAGCTTACTCCATCATTTACGCCTGCGTTGTTAACAACACCGTCTATTCGACCATATTTTTTTATGATTTGTTTTACGGCATTTTCGCATTGCTCGGGCTGTGTTAACTCTGCTATGGCATAACCTAGCTTATGACCTTTAGTGGATAACTCTTTTACCACCGCTTCTGCACTTGGCTTATTTCTACTTATTATAACAGGAATTGCACCTTCTTCTATTAGAGATTCTGTTATTCCTAGTCCTATACCTTTAGAACCTCCCGTTACGATAATGACTTTATTTTTTAATTTTAAATCCATAATTGAGTTTGTAGTGGTCTTCTTTTATTTATAGTTCTTTTCCATTAATACGAAATGTCCATGCGTAAATGGTTTCGGACCATCGGTTTAATAAATCATTTGGAATATGTATTTCCAGACCTTTTTCTTCCGTGTAATTCCAAGTTAATGACTGAGAATGACCTAGTAAATATAATGAACTTTCTGTGTTGGGTTTTATGTTTTTTAAAACTATTGTCGTTGTTGGTTTTTTTAATATTATAGCATAAAGAATATCCTTGTTTTTTTTCTTAGTTAATCTAATGTTATCGCCTTGTTTATAGTTGTTTTGTAAACGTTCTGTGCCATAAATAGCTTCATCATTTATTTTTAACCATGCGCCCATTTCTTGTAAACGTTCTATACTAGGTTGGGGGATTACACCTGTTTCTTTTGGCCCTACGTTTAATAAATAGTTACCGCCTTTGGCTACGATATCTATTAAATTATGAATGAGATGTTTTGATGATTTCCAGTTATGGTCACTTTTTTTAAATCCCCACGATTTGTTCATGGTCATACAGGATTCCCAATCTAAAGCTGATGCCTTTTCTAAAATTTCTTGTTCTGGTGTTCCAAAATCGCCAGCATAATCGTTATCAGTTTTGCTCATACCTCTCATACCATTTCGTCCTTTGTCCACACGGTTATTAACAATAATGTTTGGTTTTAAACTACGAACATATTGGTAGAGCTCTTTGCCTTGCTCATGGGTAAATTCTTTAATCCATTCACCATCAAACCATAAGATTTCGGGATCATAATTGGTAATTATTTCCTTTAGTTGTGGTTTCATATAATCTTCAAAATATATTTTGAAGTTTTCTTTATAGGGTGTTTTGTCCTCTTTTCTATTTTTTAAATAACTTTCATATCTTGCTTTTGGGTGATGCCAATCTAATATTGAATAATAAAGCCCAAATTTAATGCCTTCCTTTTTACAAGCGGTAGATAGTTGTTTTAAGATGTCTTTTTTATAGGGTGAAAAATCTGCAATATCATAATTTGAAACTTTAGAATCCCACATCGCAAATCCGTCGTGGTGTTTTGAGGTAATTACCACATATTTCATTCCTGCATCTTTCATTAGTTTAGCCCAAGCATCGGCATTAAATGCTTCGGGATTAAACTGTTTTGCGTATTTTTCATACTCAGAAACAGGGATTTTGCCTCTTTTTTGAATCCACTCGCTAACACCTTTAACTTCTTTTTCGTTATGAAATCCTGCTGGAACGCTATAAACGCCCCAATGTATAAATATACCAAACCTAGCATTACGCCACCATTCCATTCGGGTATTATAATCGGAATTGGATTCTTTTGAATAATCAACTGTTTGTTTTTTAGATGGAAGTACTTCTTTTTTAATGTTTGTTTTGCAAGAACAACAAAGAATAACGACTACTAATGTTATAATTTTGGTTATGTTATTCATATTAAAAATTATAAAAATTTAAAGCATTACCTCCCAATATTTTTGCTTTTTCGGTATCTGAAAATTCTGAAATATAATCAGTTACAATTTTTAATACTTGGCTATATGATGCGCCCAAAAGGCATACTGGCCAATCAGATCCATACATAACACGGTCCGTCCCAAAGGCTTTAAAAACAACGTCTAAATAGGGTTTAAAATCTGAAGGTTGCCAATGCTTTATGTCGGCCTCGGTTACCATTCCGGAGAGCTTGCAAAACACATTTGGTGCTTTTGCTAATGCTGTTATCTCAGTTTTCCAATGTTCTATTTTTTGGTCTTTTATATAGGGTTTGGCTATATGATCTAATACAAATTTTTGATTTGGAAATGCCTTAACCAATTCTATTGAAGCTTCTAGTTGTGGGGGGAATACCAAAAGGTCATAGGTTAAGCCAAATTGTTCTAATTTACTGATGCCGTTTTGAAAATCTGCTTGTAATACAAAATCATTGTTTTCAGCTTGAACAATATGCCGAATGCCTTTTAATTGTTTGTTTTGCGAATAATATGCTAAACGTTCTTCAACATTATCGGCTCTTAAATCTACCCAGCCTACAACGCCTTTTATAAAAGGATTTTCTTTGGCACAGTTTAATAAAAAATCGGTTTCGTGTTCCGATTGGTCTGCTTGTATGGCTATACAGCCATCAACACCATTGTTGTTTAAGATGGGTTTTAAATCTTTGGGGAGAAAATCTCTACGGATAACTTCCATCGACTCATCTATCCATGCATCTCTTACAGGGTTGTACTTCCAAAAGTGTTGATGACTGTCTATAATCATTTGTATGCTTTACAAACTTGTTTTGAAACGCCCAATCCTTCAATACCTAATTCCATAACATCACCTTCTTTAAGATATACAGGTGGTTTTAAACCCAATCCTACGCCAAAAGGAGTTCCTGTAGAAATAATATCACCTGGTAATAATGTCATAAATTGGCTGATATGACTAACCACATGTTCAACATTAAAAATAAAATCTGACGTCGTGCTGTTTTGCATTACTTCACCATTTAATTTTAACCATAAATTTAAATTATTTGGATCTTTAATTTCATCTTTTGTAGCGATAAAAGGCCCTATAGGAGCAAATGTATCACACCCTTTTCCTTTACACCATTGCCCAGATTTTTCTATTTGAAAAGCACGTTCACTTACATCATTGTGCAACACATACCCTGCAATATGATCATACGCATCAGCTTCTTCAACATAAGAAGCTTTTTTACCAATTACGATAGCCAATTCAACTTCCCAGTCAGATTTTGTACTGTTTTTTGGAATAATTACATCGTCATTAGGCCCTACCAAAGCTGTTGTTGATTTAAAAAATAATACAGGTTCATTAGGTACCTCCATACCAGCTTCTTTAGCATGCATTACATAATTTAATCCAACACAAACAATTTTAGAAGGACGTGTTAATGGTGCTCCTAATCTAGTATTTGCATCAATTTCAGGACAAGAATCTTGATTTGATGCTAACCATTTTTCTAATTTTTTAATACCTTTATTACCAAAAAATTCTTCATTATAATCTGTACCAAAAGCAGATACATCTATTTTTGTTCCGTTTTCTAATTGAACTCCAGGTTTTTCATTACCTACTGCTCCAAATCGTATTAATTTCATATTGTGTATTATTTAATATTTATTTTCCATTTAATGTTACAAATCCGCCATCTATGGCATAATTTGACCCTGTTATAAATCCTGCTTCATCCGAACATAAAAATAGGGCTAAATCTGCAATTTCTTGAGTTTTTCCCATACGTCCTATAGGTTGAGTTTTAGATAGTTTTTCAAACATTTCTTCTTCTTTACCTGGGTAGTTATTTTTAATAAAACCATCAACAAAAGGTGTATGAACACGACCTGGTGCAATACAGTTACAACGAATACCATCTTCGATATAGTCTTTTGCAATTGAATAGGTTATTGTTAATACAGCTCCTTTTGTCATAGAATACGCAAATCTGTCATAAATTCCTACAGATGAGGCAATAGATGCTAAGTTAAGAATGACACCATTTTTATTTTTCTTCATTGAAGGAATGCAGGCTTTTATACAATTGTAAACACCTTTAATATTTACGTTATATAATCTGTCTAAATCAGCTTCTTCAACGGCTTCAATATTTCCAACGTGGGCTATACCCGCATTATTGATTAAAATATCTATAGCTTCTGATTGAGAAATTTTATCAATTATCGTATTTACATTTTGTTGATTTGCCACATCACATTGATAGGCTTCTGCATTTTCGCCTAAAGCTTTTATTTCATTTACGGTTTCATTAGCAGATTCTAGGTTAAAGTCCAATATATGCACTTTAGCACCTTGATTTGCAAAGGTTAACGAAATGGCTTTTCCTATACCACTACCACCACCTGTAACAATGGCTGTTTTATTTTTTAAGCTAAATTTTGTCATTCGTATTTAATTTTTTTATTTAAAGAGACATTCCGCGTTTCCATGGAATAAAATCGTCTTGTCTTAGTTGTTTTGCTTTGGTCTTTTTTCCACTAGCCACTTCAATTACAAAATCTAATAAGTCTTCACCTGTATCAGCTATGGTTGATGTGCCTTCGATTATTTTTCCTGTATTAAAATCAATGATATCAGACATCTTATTGAATAACTTCGTATTTGATGAAACTTTAACAACTGGTGTAATTGGATTTCCTGTAGGGGTTCCTAAACCTGTTGTAAACAAGATAACATTGCAGCCCGAACCTGCTAAACCAGTAGTTGACTCAACATCATTTCCAGGAGTACATAATAAATTTAAACCAGGGGTTGTTACTTGTTCTGTGTAATCTAAAACATCTTTAACTGGCGAAGTACCCCCTTTTTTTGCAGCACCAGCAGATTTTATAGCGTCAGTAATTAGACCATCTTTTACATTTCCTGGTGAAGGATTTGCGTAAAAACCAGCGCCAAGTGCATCAGCCTTCTCATTATATGTAGACATTATTTTTGAGAATTTCTTAGCATGGTCTTCACTAGTACACCTGTTTATCAATTCTTGTTCTACCCCATTCAATTCAGGGAATTCAGATAAAACCGTTGCTCCACCTAGCCCAACAATTAAGTCTGATACATAGCCTAAAGTAGGGTTTGCTGAAATTCCTGAAAATCCATCAGAACCACCACATTCCAAACCAATAACAAGCTTGCTTAAAGGCGCAGGGTTGCGTTCAGTTTTATTAGCTTTAATCAACCCAACAAAAGTCTTTTTTACGGCTTCTGCAAGTAAATCTTGTTCAGATTCACTTTGTTGTTGTTCTAAGATGTATATAGGTTTTTTATTGTCTGGTGACATTTTTGTTAAGGCCTTTTCTAAGATACTTGCCTGTGCATGTTGACAACCTAAACTTAGAATGGTTGCTCCTGCTACATTAGGATTATTGATGTACCCTGCCAACAAATGGCATAAGGCTACAGAATCTGTAGTAGCACCTCCACAACCTCCATCATGAGTTAAAAAATGAATGCCATCTACATTAGGGAACAATACGTTTTTCGATTGTTCATGAGGCTGTTTTAAAATGTCTTTATCTAATAAATCTTTTGTTGAAGTCCCTTTTTTATAGCCTTCAATAAGAGCATCAACATCTAGCTTTAAGTGTTGTTGTTTCCCAAAACCTAGTTTTTCTACAAGTGCTTGTTTTAAAACTTCTACATTTCTGTTCTGGCAAAATACCAAAGGTATAATCAACCAATTATTTTCTGTGCCCACTTTTCCATCTGCACGATGGTAGCCATCAAAAGTTTTGTTAGTAAACTTAGATAAATTTGGGGCTTCCCAAGATGTACCCTTTGTTTTATCATCTGCACTGTATTTTTCTGTATCATGTGCTAAATTGGTTGTGCTAATTAAGCCACCTTTTAAGATTTCTTTTTTTGCTCTCCCAACCAGTACACCATACATATATACTGCATCTCCTTTGGTCAAATGCTCGATTGCAAATTTATGTTTTGCATCAATATTATCTTGGATAACATATTCCTGGTTATTAAATACTACTGTTGTATTTTTTTTAAGGTCAGTTAAAGCAACTAAAACATTATCTCTATCATGTATTTGCAGAACTTGATTATTTTTGAACATATAAAGGATATTTATGTTACAAATCTAATCTGAAATAATAATGATGTCTTGTAATGATTTGACATCTTCTGATACTTTTTTTGCTTTATGTAATAATATCTCCTATTTATTATCTAAAAGTTGAGTTTTATAATTTTTTAGATATTCTGAAGGAGTACATTTCATGATTATTTTAAATTGACGGTTAAAGTTTGAAATATTTTTAAAACCAGATTCATAACAAATTTCAGAAATGTTGAATTTATTTTCAATTAATAGTTTACAAGCATATCCAATTCGTATTTCTGAAACATATTTTGTAAATGTTTTTCGGTTGATATGTTTAAAATACCGACTAAAAGCAGAAGGATTCATATGAGCAATATTTGCCGCTTGTACAAGGCTTATGTCTTGATTAAAATTTTTAAATATATAAGATTGCACCTTGTTTTGAGTATCGTTTTTAGAAGACTTAAAATGATTGGTATACCCTTGAGATGCAATTTTTTCAATAGAAGAATGTTTTGCTAACTTATTAAGAATTAATAAAAAAACAATAGTTTTCTCAAAGCCACTCAAATTCAACATTTCTTTAATTTCTTGAATGAGATGATCTTTTACATTTAAAAACTTTAGCCCCTGTTTGGCTTCCTCAAAGAGACTAAAAATATCACTCATTTCTGGTTTTTTAATAAAACCGTCACCTAAAAAATCTTGTTTAAAATGAATTGAAATGGCTTTTGCATTTTCGTTAGAATTGGTGTTAAAATAAGCATCATCATTCACCCATATATGAGGTAAATTTTCCCCTATTAAAACGACATCACCTTTTTTAAATTTTTCTATTCCATCTCCTATAAAACAGGTGCCTTCACTTTTAAGAATAATTACAAGTTCTAATTCTGGATGGTAATGCCATATTTTTAAAAAATAAGGATATTCATTAACTCTAGTTGTAAAAGAGCTGTTATTTGTAGTGCTTCTATTTAAAAGATGAAGTTTCATTTAGATTTTTTACATTCTTAATGGTAAGGTATTGGTTTTTTAAGAATAAAATCAATAATTTGCAAAAAAAGTATTGTAATTCAATATTTTTTAGGTAGAGTTTTAGTAGCTTTATACTGAATATTTGATTTTTAAGTATTATATGACAGTAAGGTCTCATTTTTTTTCTACATTAAATAAAAGTTTATTTTTCAAAAAGCATATTTTTATTTTGATCAATTTACTTTTGTTTTCTTATGCTGTGAGTTCTCAAAATGAATATTTTAAAAACACCTCTAGAGAAGATGGCTTATCCGATAATTTTGTTAAAACCATAGAACAAGATGCTTATGGATACCTTTGGTTTGGTACTGAAAAAGGACTTAATAAATACGATGGTTATGAATTGCAAAATTATTTTCATAACGTAAAAGATAGCAGTTCTATAAGTAATAATATAATTAATGATATTCTTTACACCTCAAATAAAAAACTTTTAATAGCTACTCAAAGAGGATTAAACATTTACAATTATAAGCTAGATAACTTCAGTCTTATTAATCAAAAACAAAGGAATTATTTTTCAAATCTTATTGAAGATGAGAATCAAAATGTATGGGCTATATACGGAAATAATAATGTTATAAAATTTGATAAAAATTTAAATTTTACAGAAAATTTTAATTTAAATAAAAAAGTAGAAAGAAAGTTTAATATTAAAGTTACGTCATTCAATATTTTTGAATATGATGATGCTCATCTCTTTTTTTATGTAAATAAAAAAGCATTTTACCTTTTTAATTTTAATACCCAAGAAATTTCATTGTTAAGCAAAGATATTTTTAATGCCAAAAATGAAATCACAAAAATTTTAAAAATAGATAAAAACCAATTTTGGGTGAGTACTCTTAATGGTGTTTTTATTTATGAAGATTCAAAAATAAAAAAGCATTTAAAAAAAGGCGTTGGAAATAAATTTTTAAATAACGCATACGTTAGAGATCTTAAAAGAGGTTCTACAAATGAGATCTGGATATTTACTGATGGAGGAGGTATCAATATATATGATATCAAGCAGCAGAAATTTAGATACATCAAAGCGAATAATAGAAATGAATCTAGTATTGGTTCAGATTTTTTATACACTTCTTATTTAGCTAAAGATGCTACATTGTGGATAGGAACTATAAAAAATGGAATAAGTCACAATATAAAAAAGAACCTTTTTAAAACCTATAAAGTAAAAGAAGACAAACGAAACTCTTCAACAGAATACCCTGTTTCATCACTTTTTTTAGATTCACAAAACAGAATTTGGGTAGGAAGTGATGGTAATGGGCTTTATCAATTAAAAAATAACAATTTAGAACTTGTTTTTTCTGATGAGAATATAAAAACAATTAGAAGTATGAATGAGCTTGATTCGAACAGCTTGTTATTAGGTGCTTATAAACAAGGGTTGTTTTCTTTTGATATAAAAAACAAAAAATATCAATACCAATCTTACATACACAAATACATAGATTCTTCAAAAAATGTTGCTTCAATCTTAAAAAATATTGATGAGGATATCATAGTTACTTCAAACAGATCTGTGCTTTTTCGCAACAAAAAAGTGGGTGCAAAAAGGCAATTGGAGCTAAATAATTTAACAATCACAAATAGGGTTTTATCTTCTTTTAATGATAAAGAACAAGATTTCACTCTTTTGGGATGTATAGGAGTGCTTTCTAAGTTTCAAAATGGGGTTATTAATCATATCAGTTTTGCTCCAAAAAGAATTGTAGCTATAGAAAAGCATCAAAAAAATGAATATTGGCTTGCTACAAATAAAGGAGTTTGTCTTATAAATATACAAACAAAGAAAACTCATTTTTATGCTAAAGAGTCTGGGTTAAATTCAATTCAAATAAATTCTATGATTAAAGACAATCAAGAGAATTTATGGGTTGGTACTTCAATAGGAGTTTCTAAGTTTGATGTTTCTTCTAAAAAATTCATCAATTATAACTATAGAAATGCTTTTAAAGACAATCAATTTGTAAACCCCGCAGTCATAAAAGATGTCAACGGGAAAATTTATTTTGGAGGTTTAAAAGGAATTTTATCATTTAACCCAGAAGAAATTAAGGCGCCAAAAAATGCTAGAAAAGTTGTTTTTACAGATTTGGTTATAAATTATAAAGATTTGAATTCTAAACAAAAAGTCACAGAAAATTACATAGCAGATGATAATTTTTTAACCTTAACAAATGATCAAAAAGTAGTCACAATAAAATATTCAACCTTTGATTATCAATATCCTGAAAATACTCTGTTTTCTTATAAACTGGAAGGTTATGATAAAAATTGGATAACTACAAAAGAAAGAAATCTAACCTATATGAACTTGCCAAAAGGGCTTTATAATTTAAAAATTAAAGCATCAAATGAGGTTGGAGAATTCGGAGAATTATATGCTAAATTAAAAATTAAAGTATTGCCTGCTTGGTGGCAGACGATTTGGTTTAGACTTTTATCTATGATGGTTTTTTTAGGTACTATTTTTTTAGGGTTTCATCTATTCTTTAAAAGAGAAAGGATAAAAAGAGAAAGTAAATTTGAAAAACAAGCGCTAAAAAATGAAAAAGAATTAAATGAAAAGCAGTTAAGATTTTTTACAAATTTATCACATGAAATAAGAACACCTTTAACTTTAATCATAAGTCCAATAAGAACCATCATAGAAAGTGAATTTTTTAAAGGAAATTATTCTAAAGATTTAAAGCTGATAGAAAAAAATGCTCAAAGAATTAATAAGTTAATCCATAGAGGAATCGATTTTAGAAAAACGCAGTTTAAAGAGCCAGAAATACAACCTGTAAGAGCAGACGTTGTTTCCTTTATTAAAGAAATATTAGAAAGATTTAAAGGGTATTCTAAGGTAGAGAATATCAAACTAGATTTTAAAACTGATACCAAAGAAAAATTTATTTGGTTTGATAAATACATGTTAGAAACAATCATGTATAATTTATTATCAAATGCATTTAAATATAGTGATAAAGGAGGTAAAGTAGTTGTTTTTATTTATAATAAAGAAAAGTCGATAGAAATTAAAGTTAAAGATTTTGGGATAGGAATATCAAAAGAAGATTTGGATCATATTTTTGAACGTTTCTTTCAAACAAAAGACCATATTGGAGGGTCTGGTATAGGTCTTGCGTTAACCAAGAAATTTGTGGAAGCGCATAAAGGTACTATTTCGGTAAAAAGTAAAAAAGATAAAGGTTCTAGTTTTAGTATAAAATTATCAAAAGGAGATGCTTTAAAAAATAATCGTTACATAATTGAAGAAAAAAATGCAGAAGCACCCAAGAAGCTACCTAAAGAAATTAAAGAAAAAGGAGAAGAAAATAATGAAAACGTTGTTGTAAAAGATAAAAGAATTCTTATTGTTGAAGACGAACCAGACTTAAGAGAGTATTTAAAAGCTAGCTTGTCTAAGTACTACAATGTTGTCACTGCAGAAAATGGTAAAATAGGTTATGATTTAGCGATTAAAGAGAATTTTGATTTGATTCTCTCTGATGTTATGATGCCGAAAATGAACGGAGATGAGCTGTGTAAACTACTCAAACAAAATGAGGCAACAAGTACAGTGCCTATTGTTTTGTTAACAGCTAAAACTTCTGGAGAAGATAAAATTAAAGGGTATAAGTTTGGGGCAGATTCCTATTTAGAAAAACCCTTTCAATTAAATGTTTTACTTTCGGTATTAGAGAGTTTGTTAAAAACAAGAAGTGCATTAAAAAGCAAATTTCTTAAATTAATAGAAATAGATGTTGACAAAGAATCTATAAGTAATTCTGATAAAGTTTTCTATGATAAAATTATAGAAATTATGGAAACCTACATAGACGACCCAACTTTTGATGTCACTAAATTTTCAAGAGAAATTGGGATGAGCAAATCTTTAATTTATAAAAGGCTAAGAAAAATTACAGATATCGGTATAAACGATTTAATGCTGAAGCTAAGAATGAATAAAGCTGCTTCAATGTTAACGCATACCAATAAAACAATACAAGAAATCGCTTTATTAGTTGGCTTTAATAGTCCTAAATATTTTAGTACATATTTTAAGAAACAATTTTCATCTTCCCCTACAGTTTACAGAAAGAACAACAAGAAGTAAGCCAAGTATCATTTAAAAATTATGGGTTTGTAGATGTAAACACAAAAATGGAAGTTTTGTGGATTATATTAGGTGCAGTTTTTTATGTTAGCTTCTATATTTGATGAAATGTTAACAAAAACTTAAAACGTTTTTTTTAGAAACAAAGATTTACAAGATAAATAATTCTTATGAAATATATTTTAAATAAAACTCATTTAATTCGGTATGCTAAAAACAGCATAATCTTCAAAAAATTTTTCTGTATCTTTTTTTTCATATTTAGTTTTAGTAGTCAAGTTTTAGCAAATGACTTCAAAATTTTAAAGGATAATCAAGAGAGAGTAATTTCTGGTACAGTTTTAGATGATACAGGTATAACTTTACCTGGGGTTTCTATTTCAATAAAAGGAACTAGCAAAGGAACACAAACAGATTTTGATGGTAAATTTTCAATTGCTGTTCCTAATGAAAAAGTAATTCTTGTTTTTTCGTATTTAGGGATGAAAACTAGAGAATTACCTGTGAAAGGAAAGCTTACACTCACCGTTGTTTTAAATTATGAGGCAGAGTCCTTAGATGAAATCGTTGTTGTAGGATATGGACAAAAGAAAAAAGCAAGTATTGTTGGTGCAATTGTAACTACTAAAGGAGAAGAACTTTTAGAGGCTGGTGGTGTGACAAATGTTGCTGAAGCTTTAGAAGGAAGGTTGCCAGGGGTTTCAACGATACAGTCTTCAGGGCAACCTGGTGCAAACAGTACTCAAATATTTATTAGAGGTCAGGCTTCTTGGAATGGTTCTGGTTCTCCGCTTATTTTAGTAGATGGTGTTCAAAGAACAATAAACGATATAGATTTCGAAGAAATAGAGCAAGTTTCTGTTTTAAAAGATGCTTCAGCTACCGCCGTTTTTGGAGTACAAGGTGCTAATGGTGTTATTTTAATAACTACTAAAAGAGGTAAAGAAGGAGGTGCAAAATTATCGGTTTCGGCAAATACGACAATTAAAGTAGTTTCAAAGTTGCCGCAGTTGGTAGATTCATACAATTCAACATTTCATGTTAATGAAGCTATCATGAGAGAGATTATGTATAGCCCTAACTCTTGGAATGATATTATACCTCTTGGTATTGCAGATAAATACAGAAATCCAGCTAGTGTAGAAGAAAGTTATATATACCCCAATACAGATTGGGCAGGTTTACTGCTTAAGGATTTTGCACAAGATTACAGGGTAAATCTTAATGTTAGAGGAGGTAATAGTTTTGTGAAATATTTTGGGAGTTTATCAGTACAAACTACTAGAGATATTTTAAAAGGAGCGGATTATGATAATGGAAGAGGATATAGCACAGGATATAAGTATGATAGGTATAATTATAGAAGTAATTTAGATTTTGACCTTACTAAAACCACCAAGTTTTCTGTTAATCTTGGAGGATTTGTAGGTTTTCAAGAATCTCCTTCTGCAAGTAATGCAAGAATAATTGGAGGTTTGTACTCTTTTGCGCCTTCACTTTACACCCCTTTATATCCAGATGGGTACTTTGGATGGGTTCCGACTCAAGATGATACTTTTGCCAACCCACTTACATCCTTAATATCCTCGGGGAGTTCTACTCAAAGAAGAATTCAGGTTAATACCGATTTTATTTTAAAACAAAAACTTAACTTTATAACTAAAGGTTTATCATTTACAGGAAGATTATCGCTTGATAATAGATTTAGTTCAACAAGAAGGCTTTCAGATCCAGTATCTAATATCATCTTTAGGACCTATGATTTAAATGGAAACGAAAGTATTATTTCTGAGCCAGGCGTAAATGATTTTGATTTTGTACCTAGGCCTTGGACTTTAGGTTCAAATAATATTAACGACGGTTCTAGATTTAGAAGACTAAATTATAGGTTGTCTTTAAATTACAAAAGAACATTTGGTGACAAGCACGATGTTTCTGCACTGCTTCTTTTTATGAGAGACCAGTCTGCAAGTGGTAGTGTTTTTCCAAGATTTCGTGAAGATTGGGTAACCAGAGTTACGTATGATTATGATTCTAAATACCTTTTAGATATTAGTGGGGCTTATAATGGTTCAGAAAAATTTGGACCCGGAAATCGATTTGATTTATTCCCTTCAATTGCAGTAGGATGGGTGCCAACTAAAGAAAAATTCATGGAAAACATAAATTGGATTGATAGGTTTAAATTTCGTTTTTCTTATGGTCTTATTGGAGATGATAATTCAAGTGGTAGATGGAGGTATTTATCACAATGGAAAAATGGAGGTCGTGCTAGCTTAGATTCTAATACTTTTGGAGGGAATTCAGACTATATTTGGTACAGACAAACTATTGTAGGGAACCCTGATCTTCGATGGGAAACCGCTATAAAATCTAATTTTGGAATCAATGCATCCTTTTTAAAAGGAGCAATAACTACAGAATTTGACTATTTTAATGAAAATAGAAAAGATATCGTTATAACAGGAAATCAGAGAAGTGTTCCAGATTGGTTTGGTGCTTTGCCTCCAGATGTAAATTCCGGAGAGGTAGAGGTTAAAGGATACGAGTTGGTATTAGGCTTAAACCACACTTTCGACAATAACTTAAATCTATGGTCAAAAATTGCTTTTAGCTCTGCCAAAGATAAAATTATTTATAGAGAAGACCCAGAATTAAGACCAGAGCACTTACAATTGGCAGGTTATCAAATCGGGCAAACAAGAGCAGCCATACCAGGCCAAATTTTGCAAAGTTGGGATGATATATATGGAGCAACACCACTTAGTGTGGGGCAAGATTCTAGACGTCCAGGGTACTACGATATCGTTGATTTTAATAGTGATGGTTCTTATAATGAAGACAGAGATGATGCACCTTATGGTTACCCTACTCGTCCGCAACAATCTTGGAGTCTTAGATCTGGGGCAAGGTATAAAGGGCTTAGTTTTACTGTAATGTTTACAGGGAATCGAAATAGTACCAAGCAATTTATAACAAGAACGTTTCAGAAAAACACCTATCTAATTTATGATCATGCATTAGATTATTGGACAAAAGATAATCCTAATTCAACCAGAACATTACGATATTGGAGTGAAAGAGAAGGAGAAAATGACCCTCTTCGTGATTATTATGATGCTTCAATAGTAAGGCTAAAAACGGTAGAATTGGCTTATAAAGTTCCAAAAAAACTATGTACAAAAATAGGTTTTAACTCTTTAAGAGTATTTGTTAATGGTAACAATTTACATTTATGGACTAATTTACCTGACGACAGGGAATTTAATGGAACAGGTACTTCAGATTCTAATTTTAGAGGAGATTACCCAACAATACGAAGATTTAATCTTGGATTTAATTTAAACTTTTAAAAATGAAAAAATATAGTATAAAATTAGTATTTGTATTAAGTCTATTATTTGCTTTTTCTTGCGAAGATTATTTAGATGTAGCTCCACAAGCTTTAATTGGAGAAGAGGACGCATTTAAAGACTTTGTTACAACACAAGGGTTTTTAGAAGAAATGTATAATTTGGTAGTAGATTATCATGTAGGTGGAAATGGTGGTACAGACTACCTCTTAGGAGATGAAACAGTTATTAATCAAAATTACCAAACTTCCGCTTGGATGGATCGTGGTAACTATCTCTTCTTGTATGAGGGTACTGCTCCTAAATGGACATACTTAATTGGCGAAGGTGGTGGAAATCAAAGTGCTTCTACCGGTACTGCTTGGAATAGACCAGGGGTTTGGGATGGGAGTTTGAGAGGCATCCGAAAAGCCAATCAAATTTTAGAAAAAATTGATGATATTGTAAATCTTACCACTTCTGAAAGAGATATATTATTAGGACAAGCCTATTTCTTTAGAGCATTTTTTCATTTTGAAATTATGAAATTCTGGGGGCGTTTCCCTTATATAGATGCAACGATTGTGGGGGATAACTTTAGGTTTTCAAGACCAGATACTTACAAAGAAACAGCGTTAAAAATTCATGAAGATTTTAAGTTGGCAGCAGAATTGTTACCACAAGATTGGGATACTGTTGAATTGGCTGGACAATTAGGTGGGCTAACTGTGGGTAAAAATAAGACTAGGGTAACTAAAGGAGCAGTATATGCTTTTATGGGTAAAAACCTATTAATTGCTGCAAGCCCATTGATGAAAGGATCAAGAAACACCTATGATTATGATACAGAACTTGCAGAAATGGCTGTAGATGCTTTTGCAGAGGTATTAAAGTTGGCAGACCAGGGGGCGTATAGTTTGGCTTCATTTGGTAATTATGAACAAGTTTTTATGACCAGACAAAATAAAATACCAGGGCTAAATAACGAATTTATTTTTAACGGGAGTGCCAATAGTAGAAATTCAAGTAGAAATATTGCTAGAATGCTAATGTCAAAACAAGTATTATCACAAGGTTCTTTTGTAATGAGCCCAACACATAATTTTATACATGCTAATTTTGGTATGGCTAACGGGTTGTCTGTAGAAGACGATTTAAGTGGTAATTATGGCGCGCCAACCTTTGACGCTACAAAACCATTTGAAAATAGAGATCCAAGATTTTATGAGTGGGTTACCTATAATGGAGCAGCTTTAGGTACAAGAGGTGGACAAAAGTATAGAACTGCAGCATTATATAACGGTGGAATTCATAGAACTGAAGGCTTAGCCTCAAAAGGATCTCAAACAGGTTATTTTATTAAGAAGTTTTACCCTTTTAATTATACAGATAGATTTAGAGGTAGAATTAATGGTTTGACCATAAGAAGAATTAGAATGCGTTTAACAGATGTGTATTTAATGTATGCTGAAGCGCTACATGCTGCAAAAAATAATGCAACTACTGCACCAACTTCTTATTCATTAACTGCTGAGAATGTGCTTAATTTGATGAGATCAAGAGCAGGAATACCAAATGTAAATCAATCTATAGTGGCTGATCCTAATAAATTTATGGATGAACTCAGAAGAGAACGTAGTGTAGAGCTTTCTTTTGAAGCTCATCGTTGGGTAGACATTCGCAGATGGGTACTTGCACATTTAGACAAGTATAAAAATAAAACGGGTGTAGATTTTGATGCAAACTATACATTCTTTAATGAAAGACTAGTTGTGCCAAGAGTTTGTGAATATCCAAAGCACTATTGGTTGCCATTTAGAGCCAATCAAACTCAGTTTTATGAAGGTTTTGAACAAAACCCTGGATGGTAATCGTTAAAATAGTATTTATAAAAATAAAGAGTATATAATGAACATACGAAACAAAAATAAGATACTTTTCTTTAGTTTTTTTGTCCTACTTAGTTTTACAAACTCCTTAGTTGCTCAAAAAAAAGGGAAAATAGATATTTCATCCATTGTAGTAAGTGAAAGTGGAAATCCTATTAAAGATGTAGCAATTTTAGGTTCAAAAGGAGTTGCTACAAAAACGGATTTAAATGGAAGTTTTTCTATCAAAACAAATCCAGAAGAAGTTATCGTTATTAAAAAAGAGGGTTATGTAACGCAAACTTTAAATATGGGTGATGTGATAAAACAAATCACACTTGTAAAATCAGTGTTTTTGGAATCAGAAAAAGACATCATAGATTTAGGTTTCAAAAAAACCACCAAAAGAGCAATTACAGGATCTATTTCTGTTATAAACCCAAAAGATCGTTTGGTATATGATAACACACAATTTATAAGAAATTATATTTCTGGTTTAGCACCAGGGGTAAGAGGTAATAATGGAACCAATATTAGAGGTTTAGGAGGTGCGCTTTTTGTAATAGATGGAGTCTTTAATCGTGATCCTAATACACTAAACTTAGAAGAAGTAGAGCAAATTACCATTTTAAAAGATGCCAATGCTATTGCTTTATACGGTAACCAAGCTAGAGACGGTGTTATTTTAATCAATACAAAACGTGGGGAAACTAATACCAAAGTTTCAAAAGTAAATGTTTTGAGAGGTTTAAGAGAGCCCATATCATTTCCAAAGTATTTGGGAGCCATTAAATATATGGAGCTATTTAATGAAGCTAGAGCAAACGATGGTTTAGCACCAACATTTTCTCAAACGCTTATAGACGATTATAAAAATAGTACAAATCCATACTTACATCCAGATGTTAGTTTATACAATAGTGAGTATTTAAGAGATTTTGCTAGTACTACAAGTATTATTTCAGAATTTTCTGGAGGTAATGAAAACACCCGTTTTTATGTAAATTTAGGTTGGAAAAATGACCAAGATTTGGTTAAAATTAATCCAGATGTCAATAAAGGTGCCAATCGGTTTAATCTAAGAGCCAATATAGATTTTAAAGTTAATGATTTTATTAAAAGTAGTGTAGATGTAGTAGCAATTGTAAATTCCAACATAAGTGCTCGTCAAAATGTTTTAAGTTTTGCAACAACATTTAAGCCCAATACATTTGCGCCTTTTCTTCCGCTTTCTTTATTTGATTTTGAAAATAATGATGCTTTTAGAGATCAAGTTGCAACCGCAAATAGCTATAATGGTTTCTTATTAGGAGCTTCAGCAGCTGTCCAAAATTCTCCACTTGCAAATATTTTTGCAGGAGGGTATCAAACTAAAACATTTCGTACAACTCAGTTTAGTAATTCAATAGATATTGATTTAAATAGATTTGTTAAAGGATTAACAGCAAGAACCTATTTAAGTTTTGATTTTTTCGACTCATACACTACTAGCATTCAAAACCAGTTTACCGTATATGAACCTGTATGGAATGCATTAGGAGATAAAATAATAGGGATTAATCCTTTTGGAGGACCAGATCTCCAAGACCAAAGTGAAAATATTGCTACAGATGCATTTGTAAGTCGTTTAGGCTTTTATGCAAGTTTAGACTACAAACGTAGTTCTAAAAACGGACACAATAAATTTAATGCTACTTTTTTGGCTTATTTCAATAATCAAGAGACTAGAGGAGTTAGACAACCAACGAATAATGGGCATTTAGGGTTACAGTTAACTTTTAGCCATAAAAATAAATACTTTTTTGATTTTACTGGAAACTATGTTTCTTCAGCACTATTACCAGAAGGCAATAGAGGAGGTTTCTCTCCTACACTTGGTTTTGGGTATATTTTGAGTGAAGAAGATTTTTTAAAGGATTCTAAAATAATAAATTACCTAAAATTTAAAACTACTGGAGGTTTTCTTAAAAACGATAGAAGTGTGGGGTCTTATTATAGATATTTAGAATCTTACAATAGTGGTACAACTGTTAATTGGGCAGATGGTGAGGCTTCAAATAGAATAACTAATTTACAGCAAGCAGAGAGCCCAAACCTTACTTTTGAATATCGAAGAGATACGAGTATTGGTTTTGAAAGTTATTTATTTAACGAGATTTGGTTTGAATTTAATTATTTTGATATTCTCTTAAAAGGACAAGTTACGGATGTAAATATTAATTTCCCATCTTATTACAGTGATTTTACACCTTTTGATAATAATAATGCAGAACGTTATAACGGTTTTGAATCAGCGTTTACATTTAATAAAAAATTAAATGAAGATTTTTCTCTAGATTTTGGTGGTAACATTATGTACACTAGAAGAACAAGGGAAAAAGTACAGGAAATAAGAGAATTCGATTATCAAAAGAGACAAGGAACAGAATTAGGTGCAGTATTTGGATTGATTGATGATGGTTTTTATACTCAATCAGATTTTACAGCAGACGGAGATTTGATAGACGGATTACCAGTTCCTTTAACAGAAGTAGTTTTAAAACCTGGAGATATTAAATACATAGACCAAAATAATGATGGAATTATTGATAACGATGATGAAAGGGTTATTGGTAGAACAGGAACTCCTTGGTCTTATGGGATTAATCTAAAATTAAACTACAAAAACTTTAGTTTATTTGTTTTAGGGTATGGCCAATTTGGAGGAAATGCCATCCGTTCTGGAAACTATTTTTGGGTGGAAGGGGATAATAAGTACTCAGAAGTTGCTTTAAATAGATGGACTCCTGAAACAGCAGCAACTGCAACTTACCCAAGATTATCCTCTGTTAATAATCCACATAACTATAGAAACTCAACTTTTTGGTTGTATGACAATAGTTTTTTTGATATTAGAAGAGTACAATTAACTTATGAATTTGATGAAAAATTATATAGCAAATTAGGAATGACAGATTTGAGTATAAATGTAACAGGAACTAATGTCTTACAGTTTGCTAAAAATAAAGAATTAAATCAGCTAAATGTTGGAGGTAATCCTCAATTTAGAAATTATTTTCTTGGTTTAAGAGCATCATTTTAAAAAACTATAAAAATTATTTAAATGAAAAATAATCTTAAATATTTATTGGTTCTATCCATTTTAACTATATTCTTAGGTTGTGAAGCCTTAGACCCGTTAGATGAAAATAGACAAACTTTTGATTTTGTGAGTACGGATCCAGCATTTGCTGAAGGGTTTTTATTACATGGTTATACAGGTTTAGTTAATCAATTTAGATTTGTACAAGCAGCAGCGACTGATGATGCCGTTCACAACCAATTAAATAATAGTTATAGAAATATAGCTACTGGTGGTTTGTCAGCACAATCAAACCCAACATCTAAATGGAAAAATTTTGAAAAAGTCTTCTACATCAACAGGTTTATTGATATCCTTAATATTGGTGAAATTCAATGGAATAGAGATGATGAAATTAATGCATTGTTTTATGAACGTATGCGAGGAGAAGCATATGCTTTAAGAGCTTTACACCATTATTATGTATTACAAGCACACGCAGGAATAGGAACTTCAGGAAATCTTTTGGGTATCCCTTATTTTAAAGAATTTATTCCTAATACTGGAAATTTCAATATTCCTAGACTTTCCTTCCAAGAATCTGTAGCAGCTATTATAGAAGATTTTAATAAGGCAATTGAATTATTGCCAAACGAATACTCTGATAGTCCGTCTAAGGTGCCAGCTAAATATGCCGCTTTAGATTTTACAAAATGGTTAACCGTAAATGGATCTCAATATAATTTAAGAGTAACAGCAAAAATTGTAAAAGCATTAAAAGCTAGGGTAGCCTTATTTGCGGCTAGTCCTTCTTTTTTAAACGGTAGTGAAGGTTATTATGAAACAGCAGCAAATATAGCTAGCGAATTGATTACTGATATTGGAGGAGTTTCTGGTCTAGCACCAGATGGAATTCTTTATTATGATTCTGATAGTGATATTAACAATCCAGAAATATTATGGAGAGGATCTATTGGAGGCACAAATTCAGCATCAGAGAGAAGTTATTTTCCACCTTCTTTAAATGGTTTAGGTCAAATTAATCCATCAGAAAACTTGGTCAATGCTTTTCCGATGCAAAATGGTTATCCTGCGACTATAAGTAATGGTTACAATCCACAAAACCCATATGAAAATAGAGATCCAAGGTTAAAAAACTTTATTATTACAAATGGAGATTCATATGCACGAGGTACTATAAATACTGGCTTTGGAGGTGGTATAGATCGTTTAGATTCTATTCCACAACTGTCTACAAGAACAGGATATTATTTAAAGAAATTGTTGAGACCAGATGTAGTCATCAATCCAAATGGATCAAATACAGGGCAAAGACATATTAATGTTTATATTAGATATACCGAGTTGTTTTTAATTTTGGCTGAGGCAGCAAATGAAATTGGAGGGCCAGATTATCAAGTAAATGGAATGTCCGCAAGAGATATTATATCTGCGATAAGAAAAAGAGCAGGCTTAGCGCAACCAGATGCCTATTTAGCAACAATAAACACAACAGAACAAATGCGTAGACTTATTCAGAATGAAAGACGTTTAGAGCTTTGTTTTGAAGGGTATCGTTTTTGGGATCTTCGCAGATGGGGATTAGATTTAAATGAAACAATTAAAGGTAACTTTTTTAACGGAACTGAATATCAAGTATTAGATCAAGTAGAACCAAGAAACTACCCTAATTTTGCAACATATCTACCAATTCCAAATAGTCAAGTTATTCAGTTTTCAGCTTTAGAACAAAATAGAGGTTGGTAATTTATTAAAAATAGTAATAATTAAAAATATTAATGATATGAAGACGAGACTAATTTTCTTATTTGCCCTAACGTTAATTTTAGCCGCATGTGAAAATCAAAAGAATGAGTTTGATGATTTTGGATCTACTGGAGTATATTTTCCTTTTCAAACACCAGCAAGGAGTTTAATTTTAGGAAAATATGACTTAGGTTTTAACGACAATGATAATAATAAAAGATTCGAAATAACTGTTACTATGGGTGGCGTTTATACGAATGATATAGAAAGAAAAGTATCATTTGTCAAAGCTCCTGAATTGTTAGATGATGTAGATAACGTAGTAGCCCTTCCAGATAACTATTATAACATTGTAACTGAAAGTCCAGTTACAATACCCGTAGGCTCTACAAAAGGGCGTATTACCATACAATTAACAGATGCATTTTTTCAAGACCCTTTATCTTTTGCAAGAGTTAGAGATAGTGTAAACTATGTTGTACCATTATTAATTACTGATGTTGAAAATTTAGATTTTATTTTAGCAGGTGAAGCAGCCGTAGATAATCCATCTAGAGTTAATGAAACACATTGGTCAATTTTTCCAAAAGATTTTACACTTTTCGGTATTAAATATATTAATAAATACCACGCATATTATTTAAGACGTGGTGTAGATGTTGTTACTGATGCTGCTGGTCAATCCATTGATAATGTTTATAGTAATGAATTCATAGAAAGAGACGAATTGGTTTTGGCTACTATATCTGGAGAAAATAATATTGAATTACTAAACAGAGTTAGAAGAGGTAATAACACAAGCCCAGGTGATGTAAATTTAGAATTATCTTTTGATGATAACAATAATTGTATTATTGGTAGTTATGATTCAGACCCTTACAACGTTACTGGAACTGGAAAATTTGTTACAGATGGTGATACTTGGGGAGGTAAACCAAGAGACGTAATTTACTTAGACTACACGTATATTGATGTTCTTAATAATGAAACACATGCCGTAAAGGATACATTAGTGGTACGAGACAGAAATGTAGTTTTCGAAGAGTTTAGTATACGTTTGAAATAATAAATTTTATATACAAAAAACATAAAAATTCCTAATTTGGTTTTTTTACTTTCACAAAGCTTTAAGAAATAGAAAAACTTAAAGCTTTGTGAATTTAAAACGAAATAATATGTTAACTTATAAATCGAAACTATTTTCTCTATTTTTTTTTACGATATCCATTACTTTTTTAAGTTGTAAAAAGAAAGAAAACAAAAATGAAAAAATAAATATACTGTTTATTATGACAGATGATCATTCCTACCAAGCAATCAGTGCTTATAATGATCAACTTATTAAAACACCAAACCTAGACCGTATAGCAAAAGATGGTGTATTATTCAGAAATAGTTTTGTTGGGAATTCAATTTGTGGACCAAGTCGTGCAACGATGCTCACAGGAAAACACACACACAAAAACGGTCAAATAAATAACCGAGTAAAATTTGATGGAAATCAAGTAACTTTTCCTAAACTATTACAAAAAGCAGGTTACCAAACTGCATTAATTGGGAAATGGCATTTAAAAAGTGATCCTCAAGGTTTCGACTACTGGAATATTTTACCTGGTCAAGGAAAATATTATAACCCAGACTTTATTGAAATGGGAAAGAAAAAGCGTGTTGAAGGCTATGCTACTAACGTAACAACAGATTATGGTATCAACTGGATTAAAAATAGAGATAAAAAGAAACCATTTTGTTTGTTATTGCATCATAAAGCTCCACACAGAACTTGGCAGCCAGATACTTTACATATAGATGAGTTTAAGAACAAAACATATCCAGTACCTGCAAACTTCTTTGATAAATATGAAAATAGAGTTGCAGCTAAAGAACAACGCTTAAGTATTCGTTCGCGTGATATGGACCTTAATTACGACCTAAAACTAGAACACGAAAGTATAAAAGGACGTTTTGGAAAAGTAAAGCACACCAAAAGAATGAATGAAGCTGAAGCAAATCGTTGGAATGCGCATTATAAACCTATTACAAAAGAATTTTTAGAGAAAAAACTTGAAGGTGATGAATTAGACTTATGGAAATATCAACGCTACATGCGCGATTATTTAGCGTGCATACGTTCTGTTGATGAAAACGTAGGGCGTGTATTAGATTACTTAGAAGAAAACGGATTGGCAGATAATACGCTTATCGTTTATACTTCTGATCAAGGTTTTTATTTAGGTGAACACGGCTGGTTTGACAAACGATTTATGTACGAGCAATCTTTTAGAACTCCTTTGTTAATGCGCTTGCCAAAAGGCTACGAAAGAAAAGGAGAAGTACCTGCTTTGGTTCAAAATATAGACTATGCTCCTACTTTTTTAGATATCGCTGGAGTTACTATTCCTAAAGAAATTCAAGGAAATTCAATAAAACCTTTATTATTAGATAATACTAATGACAATAAATGGAGAGATGCAGTTTATTACCACTACTACGAATTCCCTAATGAGCATATGGTTAAAAAACACTACGGGGTTAGAACAGACCGTTATAAACTAATTCATTTTTATGATGATATTGATGTGTGGGAATTGTATGATTTACAAACAGATCCAGAAGAGATGAACAATCTTTTTGGAAAACCAGAATATAAAGTTCTAACCAAGCAATTAAAAAAGCGTTTAAGAGAACTGCAAGTTGAGTATGAAGATGATACCGTAGAGAAAGTAAAAATATAGTTTAATTTTACTGTTTCACTTCATACGGGTTTTAAATTTTTAAACAATTTACATATAATAACAGAACACCCTAAAATATAATCTACAGATGAAACAATTTTCAGTTTATACTTTATTTTTATTATTTTTTCTCAACGGTTGTTCCTACAAGAATGAAATACAAGATGTTGAGAAATTTGTAAACGCAAGAGTACTTCCTAAAGTTCAATCAGTAATCGTCTCAGATGAGTGTGGTTTTAAACTAGAGGCTATAAAATCAGTAGCAGCAAATAATGAATTACAAACACAAGCAGCATATATTTCTAAAAAGCTTTCAAAATCATTAGCTAAAGAGGTCGCTATAAGTGAAAAAGGAAATCTTTCCTTACAAATCAACTCAAAATTTAAAACAGAGCAATACCAAGTTCAAGTTTCTAAAAATGGAATAACCATAGAAGGTGGAGGTCCTTCAGGAGTGTTTTATGGTATTCAAACATTTTTACAATTGTTGCCAACCGAAGTGTATGCCAACGAGAAAATTTCATCAAATTATGTTTTGCCTTCATTAAATATTGAAGACGCACCACGTTTTAACTACAGAGGCATGATGCTAGATGTAAGTAGGCATTTTATTCAATTCGATGATTTATTGGAATATGTTGAAGTTTTAGCGCAGCAAAAAATAAATGTATTACACCTTCATTTAACAGACGATCAGGGTTGGAGACTTGAAATAAAATCACATCCTGAGCTAACCGAAATTGGAGCTGTTCGTGGAACAGGAAAAGTATTAAAAGACTATAGAAATCGAAAAGCACCAGAATGGCAACAAGCAGATTCAGACCCTTACGGACCATTCTTTTATACCCAAGAACAAATAAAAGAGCTTATTGCTTATGCAGCAACTAGAGGTATGACCATTATACCAGAAATTGATGTTCCTGGACATTCATTGGCAATAAATAAAAGTTTAAATACGGGTTGTAAAGTAGCAGGTTTAGAAGGTGTACACGGTTACAAAGGAAATGTGATGTGTGCAGGGAATGAAGAAGTGTTTCAGATTTTAGATGATATTTTTGGAGAAGTAGCAGCATTGTTTCCATCTGAATATATTCATATTGGAGGCGATGAGGTTAACCGTAAACAATGGCTTAATTGTAATTTATGTAATCAATTAATGAAAGATAAAAAATTTAAAGATGATGCACAATTACAGCATTATTTTGTAAAACGTACTAACGAGATTGTTACTAAATATGGTAAAAAGCCAATTGGTTGGAATGAAATATTAAAAGGAGGAAAATTGCCAAAAGGCACCACTATTATGTCGTGGATTGGACCAAAACCGGGTATTCGAGCTGCAAAGAAAGGTATTGATGTAATTATGGCACCAGGGAAGTATTGTTATTTTGATATGAAAGAAGCCAAACATAAGTTAGAACCTGGGCACTGGTGGGCAGGTATTGTTAACTTAGAGCGTGTGTATAGTTTTGATCCGTATGAGTCTATTCCAGAAGAAAACAAAAAACACATTAAAGGAATTTCTGGGGCGTTGTGGACTGAATATGTAACTCCCGAAAGAGAACAATTGCATTACAAAACCTTTCCAAGATTATTAGCTTTAGCAGAAGTTGGTTGGAGTCAACCAGAAAATCGTGATTTCTCTGAATTCATGGGCAGACTTGGAAGTCATCATCTAAAAAGATTGGATGCTCAAGGAATTGGTTATCGCATTCCAAGGGCAAAATATGCACTTGAAAAGGATTCTATTTCTTTTACAAAACCCTATGCTGAAGCAGAAATTTACTATACACTTAATGGGGAAATTCCAACGATAAATTCTGAAAAGTACTCTCAAAAGATACCTCTAAAATTTAAAGACAGTATTAAGTTTAAAACAACTTCGCCTGTAGGTAAATTAAACAAATATGAAAATATAATTAAAGAGCCTAAGAAGAAGAAAAAGAAATAGAAAAGAATCGTAAAATTTTGTTCTTTAAAACAAATGGTTCTTGGAAGTGAAAAGAATCATACCATTTGGTCAGAACATTTTCGATTGATTTATTTTAAGATGGCTCTGAAGAAATGTACAACCATAGAAATGCTCTAAATATGAATGTAACATTACAGGAAATCGAAAATATCAAGAAACAATCAATACGCTAAAAAAGCACCTAACAAAAATAAACAACCTCAGTTTTTGCAAAAGCAGGCATAGAGCAAATAAATATTATAAGGTTGATAAAAATACAGAAAAAGAAAAGAATAATTAATACATTAATTGTCCAATATACATAACCACAGTAATTGATATGAAACATACTATTAAATATACAATACTACTTTTAACTTTTGTTTCTTGGAATTCATTATGGTGTCAAAAAATTAACATTGCACAGGTAAAACAGGATATGAAACGTGTTGCCGATTGGCAAATGGCACATTTTAATGATGCATTTAGCAAAAAAAAACCACACCACCCTTTAGATTGGACAAACGGTGCATTTTATGTGGGTTTAGTTAAGTGGGCAGAAATTGCTGGTGATGATACCTATTATAAATGGTTGAAAAAAATTGGTGAAGACTATAACTGGAAATTATATGATAGAATCTATCATGCAGATGATCATACGGTAGGTCAATTGTATTGCGATTTATACAAAAAATATCCTCAAAAAAAAATAATTAAACCCACCATAAAACAGTTTGATTATATCCTGTATCATCCCTCTAAAAGTGCTTTAAATTGGAAAACTCCTTTCCATTTAGATCGTTGGAATTGGTGCGATGCCCTATTTATGTCACCACCTGTTTGGGCGAAATTGTACAAAATTACAGGAGAAAAAAAGTATTTGGATTTTATGATGAAGGAATATAAGGCTACTACAAAATTTTTATTCGATAAAAAAGAGCAGTTGTATTATAGAGATGAAAGATTTATGAATAAGCTAGACAAGGGTAAAAAAATCTTTTGGTCTCGTGGTAATGGGTGGGTATTTGCTGGTTTGGTAAATATTCTAAATGAATTAGAACCAAAGACCAAAGAATACAAGTACTTTTTAAAAATCTATAAAAAAATGGCAAAAAAATTAGCTCAGATACAAACACCTGAGGGGCACTGGGCTATGAGTTTGTTAGCTCAAGAGCAATATCCAACACCAGAAGTTAGTGGAACTTCTTTTTTTGTATACGGTTTGGCATGGGGTATCAATAAAGGAATACTAGATTATGATACTTATGAACCCGTAGTTAAAAAAGGCTGGAACGGAACCAAAAAGCACATAACAGAAGAAGGTATGTTGGGCTATGTGCAACCTATAGGAGCGGCTCCAGGAGAAGCTTTTCCTGATAAAACTGAAGTGTACGGTGCTGGTGCTTTTTTGTGTGCGGGCTACGAATTAATTAATTTGCTTAATACCAAATAATGTGAAATTGATACATTTAAAAATATCTTTCATATTGATTCTAGTCGTTTTTATTAGCTGTAAAACAGTTAAGGAAACTAAAGATGAAGAACAAACACGCCCTAATGTCGTAATTATTTATGCGGATGACATGGGTTATGGCGATTTAAATTGTCAAAACCCCAATTCAAAAATTCCAACTCCATATTTAGACAAACTAGCCTCAGAGGGTATGCGATTTACAGATGCCCATAGCTCATCGGGTATTTGTTCACCAAGCCGTTTTGCATTATTAACAGGAACATACCATTGGCGCAATCAGCATGAAATTGTAAAGTCATTTGGTAAACCTTTTTTTAAAGAGACCGATATTACGCTTCCGCAGGTTTTAAAAACTGCAGGGTACACTACAGCATGTATAGGTAAATGGCATTTGGGCTTAGATTGGGAATTTAAAAATCCACCGTCGCTTAAAAGAAAAAAAGGGAGAAGAATAATTGATGTTTATCAATCTCATGATATTGATTGGAGTAAACCTGTGAAGGGAGGTCCATTAGACAGAGGTTTTGATTATTATTTTGGAGATGGGACTATAAATTTTCCACCCTACGCTTGGATGGAAAACGAACGGTTTATTGAAGCACCAACTGAAGAAATGAGTTCAAAAAACACCTGTATAACAAAAGAAGGTAAATGCGAGTTTCGAGCTGGACCTAAACTTAAAGATTGGGATCCTTACAAAGTATTACCTACCCTTACTACAACAACGGTAGGATGGATTAATAATTATGACAAGAAAGAACCGTTTTTTCTTTATTTTGCTTTGCCATCACCTCATGCTCCCATTATTCCTAATGATGAGTTTGAAGGAAAATCAGAAGCAGGAGCTTATGGAGACTTTATGGTACAAACAGACTGGGTAGTTGGCCAAGTACTAAATGCATTAAAAGAAAAAGGCTTAGAAGACAATACTATTGTTATTTTTAGTTCTGATAACGGTCCTGAGAAATATGCTTTTAAAAGAGCTGAAAAATTCGACCATTTTAGCATGGGAGATTTTAGAGGTTTAAAACGAGATATTTGGGAAGGCGGACATCATGTTCCCTTTATTGTAAAGTGGCCCAAACAAATAAAAGCAGGTACAGTTAGTAACGAAGTCATATCGCAGGTAGATATTATGGCTACCATTTCTAGTATCACAAAAACGGCACTGCCCAAAACAGCTGGCCCAGATAGTTACGACTTTTCAAGTATTTTAAAAGGAAAAAAAATTAAAGGCCCTTTAAGGGAAGCAACCGTTCAAAATACTTTTGAAGATAAATGGGCGTTGCGAAAAGGCAAATGGCTTTATATGAATACGTCAGATGTTAGTCATTTTAAAGTGCCTGAATTCTATACGAAATTAAAGAATTATACAGATTTTAAAACAAAAGGATTGCTGTTTGATTTAGAAGCTGACCCCGAACAGCGCGTTAATTTATATAGTAAATATCCACAGCAAGTAGAACAAATGAGAAAGCTTTTAAGCACATATCGTACCCAAGGCTATTCTGTAAAAAACTAAACCCATAAAAAAATGAAAATCATTCAATATATATTATCTATAAGTTTTTTTATTACGTTTGTTAATGAAAGTTATTCTCAAAATAAATTAAACATTCTTTTAATAACCGCTGACGATTTAAACTGCAATACTGTTGGTGTATATGGCTCTAAGGTAGATAATATTACACCAAATATAGATAAGCTAGCTTCACAAGGACTTCGGTTTACAAAAGCCCATGTAAATGTTGCTGTTTGTGCACCTTCAAGAGGAGTAATCGCAACAGGGCTTTATGCTCATAATAGTGGATTAGTTGGGTTTTCTGATACCAAAAAGGACATCCCAACTATTGTTAAAACATTTAAGAGCGAAGGTTATCGTTGTGGAATTTTAGGGAAAGTTGATCATTCTTCACCAAAATTTGATACGCCTTGGGATACAAAATTAGATTTAAAGGACTTAGGTATGGGGCGTGATAAAGATATTTATTACAAAGAGGCGACAAAGTTCATTCAAGAATCAAAAAAGAAAAATCAGCCTTTTTATCTCATGGTAAATTCGCACGATCCTCATCGACCGTTTGCAAAAAGTGATCAAGAAAAGAAATGGAAAAAGTACAATATTAAAGATCCTTCTAGAATCTATAAACCTAATGAAGTTGTTGTACCAGGTTTTTTACCAGAATTACCAGAAGTTCGCTTAGAAATTTCTGAATATTACAGTTCTGTTAGGCGATTAGATGATACCGTCGGAAGAATACTACAAACATTAGAGGAACAAGGTGTGGCAAATAATACATTAATTATGTTTTTATCAGATAACGGTATGGCATTTCCTTTCTCTAAAGCCAATTGTTACTTGCAGAGTACCAATACACCATGGTTAGTGAAATGGCCTGGAGTTGTGAAAGAAGGTAAAGTAGATGATGAGCATTTTATATCAACTGTAGATTTTTTTCCAACAGTTTTAGAGGCAGCAGGAATTAAAAAACCGATAACCTTAGATGGAAAATCTTTTGTTAAAATATTAAATGGAAAAAATCAAAAAGGAAGAAAGCATGTGTTTACACAGTTTCATGAAACAAATGGAGGCAATGCTTATCCAATAAGAAGTGTTCAAGACGAAAGGTTTGGCTATATTTTTAATGCTTGGGCAAATGGTAAAAAGGTTTTTAAAAATGAATCTCAATCAGGACGTTCTTGGAAAGCCATGAAAAAAGTGGCTAATTCTGACACTACCATTAAAGCTAGGGTTCACCTTTTTGAAAATCGAGTTTTAGAAGAGTTTTATGATTTTAAAAACGACCCAAATGCTTTGAATAATTTAATTCATAACCCGAAATACAAAAAAGAAATTGCTTGTAAACGTAAAGAGCTTGAAAAGTATATGGAAAAAACCGGCGACTTTTTATTAGCGGCTTTTAGAAAAAGGGATGATGCTCAATTTATAAAGAAATTTGTTGCTAAACTTCAACAAGAGGCTAAAGCGAGTAAAATTGAACGTGATAAAATGAAAAAAGCAAAAAAATAAGTAAAAATATATTTTGTTTAGATATTTAAAAATACCAATAGATTAATGAAAACTTTAAATTTTTTTTTTAATAAAATAGTTATTGCCTTTATTTTATTATGCATGATTTCATCAGGAAACCATGCTCAAGAAAAAATAACACTTACTAATAATTGGAAGTTTTTACAATCTGATTTAGGAGGGATTTGGGAAGCCGTTAGGCCTATAAAAAGAGGTAATGCAGAAGCAGTTCCTTTCTGGGAAACGGTCTCTATCCCGCATTCTTACAATGCTCAAGATGCTGTGGATCCAGATGTGAATTATTACCAAGGACCAGCATGGTACAAAACCAACATCAAAACAAATAATCCTTATCCTGATGGAAGAACCCTTATTCATTTTGAAGGTGTTGGGCAAAGAGCAGAGGTATATTTGTATACTGAAAAAGTAGGCGAACATATTGGAGGTTATGATGAGTGGACTATAGATATAACCGAAGCAATAAAAAAAATAAAAAAACTACCAAATTCCAAAAAGCGTTTTAGAAAAGGAATTCCATTAATAGTTAGAAGCGACAATTCAAGAGATTTAACCACGATTCCTTCTAATCTTTCAGATTTTACAGTATACGGTGGAATCTACAGGCAAGTTCACCTAGTGCATGTACCAAATATTTACATGAAAGATGTTGTTACGGGAGTAACTTATGATGAAAAAACTAAAAAAGGAAATATTGCCATTTCTGCAAATGTGCGCAACACTCAAAATAGTGACTATGGCTTAAATGTAATTATTAGAAATAAAAAAACAAAAAAAGAAGTCGCTCGAAAAAATATTACATCTAAAAATCAAAACATTGATTTCAATGTAACAGTTAAGAAACCAACCCTATGGAATCCAGACAGCCCAGAATTATACGAATGTATTGTTACAATTAATTCTGAAAAAGGAACTCAAAAAATCAGTCGTAGTGTTGGATTTCGATATTTTGAATTTAAAAATAAAGGGCCTTTTTTATTAAATGGAAAACGATTACTACTCAGAGGAACCCATCGCCATGAAGACCATGCAGTAGTTGGAGCTGCAATGACACCAGAGATGATTGAAAAAGAAATGGTGATGATGAAGGAAATGGGAGTAAACTTCATCCGTTTGGGGCATTACCAACAATCTGCGCAAGTATTAGATTTATGTGATAGTTTGGGTATTGTCGTTTGGGAGGAGATTCCTTGGTGTAGAGGTGGTTTAGGTGGCGAAAAATATCAGGCTCAAGCAAAACGGATGCTCACAAATATGATTCACCAACACAAGCACCATCCCTCTATTATTATTTGGGGGCTTGGTAACGAAAACGATTGGGACGGTGATTTTCAAGAATTTGATAAAGAGAAGATTCGAAAATTTATGAAAGAGCTACATGATCTTTCACATGAATTAGATTCAGAACGAAAAACGGCAATCCGTAGATGCGATTTCTGTAAAGACATTGTGGATGTGTATTCTCCTTCCTTATGGGCAGGTTGGTATAGAGGTAAATTTACAGAATATGCCAATGTATCAAAACAAGAAGCAAACGAGGTGAAACATTTTTTACATGTAGAATGGGGAGCAAGTCAGCATGCAGGACGCCACTCTGAGTCTTCTGAAAAAGTATTAGATAAAATAAAAACCAATCAAGGGGCTGATGAGCGCGATGGGGACGCCTCGCTATTTGGAGGTGTTGCAAGAGTCTCTAAAGATGGTGATTGGACAGAAACGTATGGTTGCGATCTTATAGACTGGCACCTAAAAGAACAAGAAAAAATGGATTGGTTAACAGGAACAGCCTATTGGCCATTTAAAGATTTTTCAACACCTGTAAGACCAGATAACCCTGTTCCTTATGTGAATCAAAAAGGAGTGGTACAGCGCGATTTTAAACCTAAAGAGGCTTTTTATGTATTTCAATCCTATTGGACAGAAAAACCTATGGTTCATATTTATGGGCATTCATGGCCTGTAAGATGGGGTAATGTTGGCGAAAAGAAAACCGTTAAAGTTTATTCCAATTGCGATAAAGTTGAACTTTTTGTGAATGGGATATCGTATGACTTCAAAAAAAGAAACAGTCAAGATTTTCCGGCGGCAGGTTTAAGATGGAATGTGGAGCTAAAAGAAGGAGATAACATCATTATAGCTAAAGGGAAAAAAGGTAGATTCACAATTTCTGATACCATCCATGTAAAGTATCAAACAGCCAAATGGGAAAAACCATCAAATGCTCAAGTAAAAGTTACACCAATAAACAAAAAAGAAAGTAAAGTTGAAGTCTGGTTAAAAGATAAGAATAATGTTCTTTGTTTAGATGCTAAAAACTGGGTGCTTTTTGATTATATTGGTAAAGGTAAAATGTTAGATAATATAGGGACTACTGGAGGTTCTCGTAAAGTTCAAGCAACTAACGGATATGCTTCAATAATCATCCAACACAATGGAGGTTCTGGAGTGGTGTCTGTAACATCACCAAAACAAGTTTTTACAACTGTTTTTAAAGAAATAAATAGATAAGACACAGTGAAGAAAAGAATACGCTTATTTTGCATCCTCTCAGTGCTAACATTTTTTAATGTTTTAGGACAACAAAAAAACGTGTTATTCATTGTTGTTGATGATCTTAGGCCAGAACTAGGGTGTTATGGAAACCCAATCGTTAAAAGTCCAAATATAGATAAGCTGGCAAGTGAGGGTATTGTATTTGAAAAAGCCTACTGCCAACAAGCGGTATGTGGTCCAAGTAGAGCAAGCTTTTTAAGTGGTTTACGACCAAATTCAACCAATGTTTTTGATCTTAAAACACGTTTGCAAGAATCTGTACCCAATACCTTAACATTACCTTTATTCTTTAAAAATAAGGGATACGAAGTTATTTCTTTAGGTAAAATTTATCACAATAGAGGAGAGAATGGAGATGACCCTAATAGTTGGACTGAGCTAGAATGGCATCCTCAAGGACAATGGAAAGGGCGTGGTTATCTTACTAAAGAGGCGCAATCAAAAATATACAATACCAATAGAAAAAAAGGCGTCGGTCCTTCAACAGAAAAAGCAGCAGTTAGCGATAATATGTATCCAGATGGGGTATTGGCTGATGAGGCTATTGATAGATTAAAAGGCTTTAAGAAATCTGGAAAACCTTTTTTCTTGGCTTGCGGTTTTCAAAAACCACACCTACCTTTTAATGCACCTAAAAGGTATTGGGATATTTATAATCCTGAAACACTTTATCAAACAAGCCAAAAATCATGGCCTGTTGATATGCCCAAACGTGCCGGTAATAAATCGGGTGAATTAAAATCATATACAGATATTCCACAAAAGAAAAAAAATTGGGACAAATCGATAGAAACCAATTTAATACATGGCTACTATGCTTCTGTTAGTTATGTTGATGCACAAATAGGTAAAGTAGTTGAAGAATTAGACCGATTAGACTTACGAAAAAGCACAATTATAGTGTTGCTAGGAGACCATGGATGGAAACTTAACGATTATGGAGCCTGGTGCAAACATACCAACTTTGAGATTGACGCTAGAGTCCCTTTAATAATTTCGGCTCCTCAATATAAAACAAATAAAAATTCACCAGCTTTAGTTGAATTAGTCGATGTTTATCCAACATTAGCAGACTTTTGCAATTTTGAAATCCCAACACATTGTGAAGGGGCATCATTAATTCCACTACTTAAAAAGCCAAATAAAAAATGGAAACAAGTAGCTTTAAGTCAGTACCCAACTAGTGGTAGTATGCGGTATTCTATACGAAGTGGTAAATGGCGTTATACAGAATGGATAGATAAAGAGAATCATATAGTTGAAAGAGAGCTGTATGATCATTCTAAAAGCCAGCTTGCTGACCGTAATTACGCCAAAGACAAGAAATATCAATCTATAGTTAAAAAACTAAGCAAACAGCTAGATAAAGGTAATGGTTGGAAAAAGTTTCAAAAATAATACCTTTTAGAAATACTAATACTAATGAATATGATGAAAACATTTTTCCAATATACTATCTTTTTACTTTTAACGGTATGTGTTTATGTAAATGGTTATGCACAAATAATACCACAACCAAACCAATTAAGTTTTGGTAAGGATACTTTTATCATAAGTAAAAAAGCAAGGTTAAATTATAATATAGCAGATAAACAAATTCTTGAAATATTTGTAGAAAAACTTGAGGCTCAAACAGGTATTAGTATTAAAACTGAATCGGTATCCAAACAAAAAGCAAGTATTATTTTAACAGAAGATGCTTCTCTCAAATCAAATAACGAGGGTTACGAATTGCAAATTTCTAAAAATTCTATAGAAATAAAGGCAGCAACTAATACAGGTCTTTTTTATGGTTTGCAATCTTTACTTCAACTTAGTACGTTTTCTAAAAATAAGAGTAAGAAAATTGCCCTACCAACAGCAAAGATTGTTGACAAACCTTTATACGAATGGCGAGGCTTAATGTTAGATGAATCGCGTCATTTTTTCGGAAAAGAAAAGGTAAAGGAATTGTTGGATTGGATGGCATTTTTTAAACTTAATAAATTTCATTGGCACTTGACCGACGGCCCGGGTTGGCGAATTGAAATAAAAAAGTACCCAAAACTAACTTCGGTTGGCGCAAAAGGCAATTGGCACAACCCAGATGCAGCACCTCTTTTTTATACACAAGCTGATATTAAAGAAATCGTTGCATATGCTGCTAAAAGGCATATTGAGATTATTCCAGAAATAGACATGCCTGGTCACGCAGCAGCAGCGAATAGTGCCTATCCAGAATTTAGTGGTGGTGGTTCAAAAAAATATCCAGATTTTACGTTTAATCCAGGTAAAGAAGGAACCTACCAATACTTAACTGATATTTTAAAAGAAGTTGCTGAGTTATTTCCATCAAAATGGATACACCTAGGTGGCGATGAGGTTCATTATGGAAATCACAAATGGAAAACTGATAGCCATGTACAAGCATTAATGAAAAAACAAAATTTAAAAACGTTAAGGGACGTAGAAAACTATTTTTTACATAGAATGAAGGATAGCGTTTTAAGTTTGAATAAAAAAATGGTAGGTTGGGATGAAATCGTAGATGCCAATATAGCTAGTGAAGAATCGATGGTGATGTGGTGGAGACATGATAAGCCTAAACAACTTAAAAAAGCTTTAAATAAGGGTTATGAAACGGTGTTATGCCCAAGAATACCGCTCTATTTTGATTTTGTACAAATGGATGCCCATAAATGGGGAAGAAAACGAAGAGGAGAATTCTGTACTTTAGACAAGTTGTATGCTTTTCCAAATAGTTTATCAATAGCTCCTAAAAGAAAAAAGCAGTTTGTAAAAGGAATTCAAGCCAATGTATGGACAGAAAGGATACAAAATGAAGACCGTTTTGATTTTATGATTTATACAAGACTCGTCGCTTTAGCAGAAGCTGCTTGGACACAAGAGAAAAATAAAAATTACGAAAATTTTATAATTCGTTTAAAACCGGTATTGGATTTATTTGATAAAAACGGCCTTTATTATTTCAATCCTTTTTATCCAGAGTTAACACCAGAACCTATAGGAGTTGGAAAACAAAATTAAGGGTTTTAAATAGATAATAATCATGAAAAAATACACACAATATTTCACATTATTACTAATTGTATTTGCTACTACTAGTGGAGTTTCTCAAATAGTACCTCATCCTAAACAGGTTCGTTTTGGAGAAGGTACGTTTGTAATGAGCAAAAAAACAACGTTTAATTATAGTCCTGAATACAAAGAAATTGTTGAGATTTTTACAAAAAAATTGAATGCTCAAACAGGTATTAGTATCCAAAACAAATCGGTAAAAAAACAAGATGCAAATATCATTTTAACAAAAGACTCTTCAGGCAGTCTTCATTCAGAAGGATATGAGTTGCATGTTTCTAAACAATCAATAGAAATTAAAGCATCAAGTAATAGAGGAGTCTTTTATGGATTCCAGTCCTTACTACAGATGTCATTACTTTCAGAGGTTAAGAGCAAAAAAATAGCGATTCCAGCGACTCAAATAATAGACGAACCTTTATATGGATGGCGAGGTTTGATGTTAGATGAATCTCGTCATTTTTTTGGAAAAGAGAAAGTAAAACAATTATTAGATTGGATGGCTTTTTTTAAACTGAACAAGTTTCATTGGCATTTAACGGATAGCCCTGGATGGAGAATTGAAATAAAAAAATATCCAAAATTAACCACTATTGGAGCTAAAGGAAACTGGCATGACCCAAATGCTATCCCTCGTTTTTATACACAAAAAGATATTAAAGAAGTTGTAGCATACGCTGCAAAAAGGCATATAGAAATTATTCCAGAAATAGATATGCCAGGACATGCAGCGGCAGCCAATAGAGCTTATCCAGAATTTAGTGGTGGTGGCACAAAAAAATATCCCGAGTTTACCTTCAACCCTGGTAAGGAAGGAACATACAACTACTTATCGAATATTTTAAAAGAAGTTACTCAGTTATTTCCTTCTAAATGGATACACCTTGGAGGTGATGAGGTGCATTACGGAAATCAGCAATGGAAAACAGATAAAGATGTGCAAACGCTAATGGCAAAAGAAAATTTAGAAACCTTAAAAGAGGTTGAAAATTTTTTTTTGCATAGAATGAAGGATACCATTTTGAGCTTTAATAAAAAAATGATAGGCTGGGATGAAATTGTTGATGCCAATATATCTAATAAAGAATCAATGGTAATGTGGTGGAGAGGCGATAAACAAAACCAACTTAAAACTGCCTTGAATAATGAGTGTGATGTTGTTTTGTGTCCTAACATACCTCTTTACCTTAATTTTATACAAAAGGAATCTCATAAATGGGGAAGAAAACGAAGAGGGAAATTTGGAACCTTAAGTAAAATATATGCTTTCCCTGAAAGTTTAAAATTAACGACCAAAGGAAAAAAATCTTTTGTTAAAGGAATTCAAGCCAATGTTTGGACTGAAATAATACAAAATGAAAAACGTTTAGATTTTATGCTTTTTCCAAGACTATTGGCATTAGCGGAGTCTTCTTGGACGCAAGAAAAAAACAAAAACTACGAAAATTTTCTACATCGCTTAAAACCCGTATTAAAAGTATTTGATAAAGAAGGTATTTATTATTTCAATCCATTTTTTCCAGAACTAACACCTGAACCTATAGGCGTTGGAAAACAAAATTAAGGGTGTTAAAATAAATGGTTATAATACTAGACTAAATAAATACTTAATTGAACTTTAACAATTTAATATAGTATTAACTTTGTGTTGAGGGCTTTGTAGTATCTTCTAGCAAGATTGTATTTATAAGTACTGAACAAAAATATAATTATAATGAGAAATTTAATTTCTATACAAGGTATACTATTGCTTCTTTTGTGTTGTGTAAAGAGTAATTTAAGCCATGCACAAGATAAACTTAATGTTTTATTTATCGTTTCTGATGATTTAACGGCTACTGCAATTTCAACCTATCAAAATGGGGCGAGTGTAACACCAAATATAGACAAATTGGCTTCAGAAGGTGTTCAGTTTAACAATGCTTACAGTCAATTTCCTGTATGTGGCCCTTCAAGAGCATCTTTTATGTCGGGGTATTACCCTCATGCTGCAAATGTTTTTGGCTATACAAGTGGTCGAGAAGCTATTGGCTCTAGTCGTCAAACATGGCCTCAGTTATTTAAAGATAATGGGTATCATTCTGCGAGAGTTGGTAAACTTTTCCATATGCGTGTTCCAAAAGATATCTATCAAGGTTTAAATGGTGAAGATGATCCTATTTCATGGAATGAAAGGCATAATGGTCAAGGACCAGAATTTCAAGCATCTGGTGAAGGGGAATTGGTTCAAAACAACCCCAATGGCACCAAACCTATTGCAGATGGAAATGTAATGACTATTGTTAAAGCTGATGGTACAGATGTGCTTCCAGACCAAGTAACAGCCAACAAGGCCATTCAACTTTTAAAAGAGAATAAAGACAAACCATTTTGGTTGGGTGTTGGTTTTGTGAGACCACATGTGCCTTTTGTTGCTCCGGAAGAATATTTTACACCTTACCCTTGGTCAAGTATCGTTTTTCCACCAAGCTATAATGATAATTTAAATGACGTCCCAGCAAGAGGGATCAACTATGTTACGAGTCAGAAAGCACAGATGAATACCACTCAAGAAAGAAAGGCTATTGCTGCGTATTACGCTTCTGTTGCTTTTATGGATAACCAAGTGGGTAGAGTATTAGATGCACTTAAAGCGGAAGGCCTAGAAGACAATACAATTGTTATTTTTGCATCAGATCATGGATTTCATTTAGCAGAGCATCGTTTTTGGATGAAAGTGAGCTTGAAAGACGAGTCTTCCAAAGTACCTTTAATTATAAAAGTACCCGGTAAACCTGCAGCGGTATGCAATTCTTTTGTAGAACTTGTAGACCTTTACCCTACTGTAGCTAGTTTAGCGGGCTTAGAGTATTCGCCACATATTCAAGGTAAAGACTTGTCACCTGTTTTTAATAATGCTTCGTATAGCGTTAGAGATTTTGCTTTTTCGGTGTCTCAAGATGGTAAATCGTTTTTATTAAGAAATGATCAATATGCACTTATTTTACATGAAGAAAGTGGCTCTAAAGGAAGAGAACTATACGATATCCAAGAAGATCCTTACCAAATTACCAATTTGGCAAATAAACCTGAATATTTAGAGACCCGTGTTGCACTTGCAACCCTATTAAGAGCTAAACTAAAAGAGGTTAGGAATAATGACATTACTGGTTATCCAGATGGTGTACCATTATTTATTTCTAAAGAACTCAAGTCTAATAAAGCTATAAAAGTTTATCCTAATATTACTTCTAATATTTTAAATGTTGTTGGATGCGAGCCAAATTCACCCTATACAATATATAATTTAAAGGGTGTTGTTGTAAAAGAAGGGTTTCTTAACAACAATTCTGTTTCATTAAAAAATATGAGTAATGGCCTTGTTTTTATAAAAGTTAATACTGTTGTAAATAAAGTTATCGTTGCTAAATAATTTGAGAATTTAAGTTTATTTGGCAGTAAAACTTCACAATAGTTTTTATAAAAAGGTACTTTTTAGCCTCCTCTTTTAAATTTTTTAAAGCCTTCATATAAGACTTATAGTTTTAAAAATTTCTTTGTACTTACTTGGCCTAGATGATTAATAATTTTTAAAATATAAATACCATTTGAGTACCTAGAGATGTCTATTTCCAAGAGGTTGTTATTAATTTTATTAAATTTAGCCATAACTTGTCCTTTTATGCCTATTATTTCTAAATAGTTTATAGTGATTCCGTTTTTGGTTTTTACAAATATTTTGAAAGAAGCTGGGTTTGGGTATATTGTAAATTCTGGTTTTAAGGACTCTAGGCTTTCGACTGACAAAGTCGGTTCATATTGAATAACTAGTTTTGGTTTACCACTCTCTGATGCATACTCTTTAGATCTAAAAGTTGCGTGGGTTTGCCCTCCAGTATTCTTAGATGTAATGCTTAAGGAGATAGTGCCATCTCCTAATGATTCAGAAACAACCTGATTGGTTACATCCCACTGCACATAACCGTTAGATTTTCCTTTTTGATTATCCAATATAGTACCTGATGCAGGTTTGTTGTTCCAGGTGATACTAGATTCTTTCCAACTATCATTTGAAACAAATTTTGTATCCCAACTTGTAGATGTTACATCAGATGCAGCAACATCTACTTCCATTTTTAATTTTGCGGAAGATATGGTTCCTGGAATGGTTGATATATCAAACTTTAAATAAATTTCCCTAGCATAATCACCATTAGAATTCTTAACCGTCAAATATTCGTTTCCAAAATTAGTATTTGCAAAACTTCCACTTCTTACATAAGCATCATGAATAGAAAATTTATTTTCAAGTAATTGAATAGGCGTATCACTGTTAATAGTAAATTCTGAAGTTGATCCTGCATAAGCACCATCTGACAAATTCAAATTTAAATAACGTGTAGCAGCTATTTCAGGAAAGTTAAAATAAGCATTAATGTTAGTACTTGATTTACTTGGATCTGCAACATGAATGGTAACTTCAGGTGTTCCAATATTTTTTAGCATCATCACACAACGCTTATCTACCTGAATTTTTACAGAATCGTAATGATACACTCCTGCTTTGTAAAAGATAATTTGCAACAGGTTGAGGTCATTGTGTCTTACTGCTTGAATATCATTGCTGTTTTCAAGAATTGTAATAGTACTTTGGTCGTAATTTTGCATTTCTGCAACTGTGGTTTTATTAGGAACCACAATATAAGCATATGATGAATTTGTAGGCTGTACACCATGGTCTAGCCATAATTTAAAAACATCTTCAGTAATAAGTTCATCAGATCTTAAATTATTAATACTTTTCCAAGAACCCGATTGTGCTTGATTACTAATGTTTAATTGGCCTCCACTAGGAAAAAAATACCCAATATTATCATGTAAAAGCCAATCTGCAGTATTGTTATAGGTATGTAACCCACTATTTAGAGTTGTTGGATCACCATTTTCAGATACAATAATACTTCCATCTAAATGACTTTGGTTTAGTGTAGATGCAATAGTTTGCGATGCTGTTGAAGTAATTTCTGAACCTAGGCATACCACTTCATCATCAAAAAAGAACCATCCTTTTTTAGCAAAGGTTTTGTATTCTGTTTGGTAATAGGTCTTGATTCCATAAATCCCATCTGAAACCCCACCTGAAAAAGTCGATTTTCCTAATACCCCTGACCTTTCCGGTAAAGGAAATGATGTAACTGCTGGTATGGTTGTTCCAGGAATTTTACTCCAATCCCAAACTGGAAAAATATTGTAATACTCATCGCCATCAACCATGATGCAGTTTCCGCCATCAGCTAAATAGTTCCCTTTAAGGTTTTCACCATTTATATGCTCGGTTTTTTCTACTTTCGTAGAAGAACTCCTAACAGAAAAACTATAACCAGACCTGTTATGCAGGGCGAAATCGGAACGCCAATATTGGGTATGATTGTCATTAACCATATAACTTGCTGGTTGACTTCCTTCTAATCTAGCAATAGCCGCATCGTATGCATTGCTGTTTTCAGGATCTAACAATTTTAATTGCTTTAATGTATTCACAAAAGAAGCACTAAACGTAAGGTCGTTTCTAGTAACACCTCTACCTATGGTGCTAAAATCGGCATGTTGCCCTCTTAAAATGTTCAACACTGTTTTATTGGTAAATTGAACCAGCAAATCTAATTTACTTGCAGGTATGGCATAACTTGTGCCTCTTAATCGGTACGCCATAGATATTTCTCCTTCAATGAAGACTCTTCCATAGGAAAAAATAGCCATTTGTGGCCCGTGCTGTCTAAAGGAAAAATCATGCTGCAATTCTTCACTGCCAGAACTTAGTTTAATAGGAAGGAAAGCCTGGGTAACAGCTGTATTTGTTATAGATACACTTTCTTTTAACACGCCTCTATACAAAAAATGTATTGCAATATCAAGTTGATTAGCACCCGTTGTACCATAAATATCGCCTCTATTCATTTGGTTGGTTAAGTTCGTTTCTAGAGCAGCTTCTATATTTTGTTCTCCAGCCCTAAGTATTACTAAAACAAGCCCTAATTCCTTCGGAGTTCCTATAATATTCCACCAATTGTTATTAGTTGTTTGTGGGTCTTGTATATCCCAATATTCAAGTGCTTTTTCTATGGCATTAAATAAGCTTGTGCTTTTATAATGGGTACTACTTGGTAAGGTGTAAGCCAATGAAAAATTACGTAACTTTTTTAAGTGGTTAAATGGTTCCCAAGGGATTGTAGTATCATTATAATCTATCTCAGTCCAAGAGCCATTGGTATTAATACTGGTTAAATCGTTTGTAACTTCAGCATCCATTAAAGTTACATCAGAGACGTTGCCCCAAGCTTCGGTTTGTATATTTTGAATAATGGTTTCGTACTCTGTTTGCGGATAATTATTACAAGACCAAATGGTTATTAAGATAATATAGAAGTATTTTTTTATCATAGCATAAAACAGGGTGCTTTATATAAAAGCTATTAGTATTATTTTGAAAGAGAAACTAATTAATAAAAAATTAATTTCACATTTTTTATTAGATGTTAAAAGGTTTAATAAAATCTTATAAAGATAATTCATATTTTATTTTTTATAGCTCTTTATTTCTGGAAAGTCTTTTAAAAATTGTTCGGCCAATGCTTTAGCTCCTAATGCTGATGGGTGCGTTCCGTCCTTAGCTAACATTCCATTTTTCCAATTCCCCATGCCATCAGATACAGCTTTGTCAAAATCGATATACCTGTAGCCAGATGCTCTAACAAATTTGTTCTTAGCCATATTATTTCTTTTGGAAACCGATGGAATCGTTGCCAGAATTAGGTTGATGTTGTTCTCCGTACATAATGCCATCACTTTTTTAGCATTGCGTTTCCAACTTGAATTTATTTTCTTGTTTTTGCTATGGTCGTTCATTCCTAAACACCAGATCACATATTTAGGTTTGTGAATAGCCAATGCTGAAGTTAAGAAATCATAAGACGCTACCGATCTTCCTCCTGGCATTCCATCACAGAAAAACGTATAATCTTTATAGGTGTAATATGGCCAACGTGCAGGGCTATAAACATTTACATAACTATCTCCAAATACAAATACGTCTGAATTATAATCTTTACAGGTAAATTTAAATTCATTTACATTGATGACACTTCCAATAGAACGAATAAACGGTCTTTTCATCCCAATAAAGTCAGAAGTAATTTTAAGGGTGTCTTTTTCATTAATAACCTGAACAAGCGTTGAGCTTACATTTCTACTGATGTTTATGTTTATATTGTTTTTAAGACTTAAATTGTGCTTGTAGTAAGTTTTGGCTACTCTTCTGCGATACTTTCTATTGAAAATTAGGCTGTCTGGAGTTATGATAATGTAACTAGACGCAAACCTTTTTGTTCCTTTTCCAATAATAAGGGTGTCGAAACTAACAATATTTCCGTCAAAAGATATATTGTAATCTTGCTTAATTGCTGAGTTTATTAATTTATATTCTTCACCCCTTGATAACACAAAATTAGTAAGTTTATCGCCAGGTAATTTTATTTTGTTTTCTTGCTGTGGCTCATTCTTTATTTCGTTTTTAAATTTGAATATTATTATAGAAACAATACTTAAAATTAATATAGTAAAAAAAATTAATTTTTTTCGACTTATCATCGTTCTGTCTTTTTTGTTACTTAAACTCAATATAAAAGCCTCATAAAATTTAGATTATGAGGCTTTTTAATAAAAATACTATTCTTAAAAAACGTTAATTATTATTGCTTAATAATACGTTTTGTAGAAACAACATTGTTTTCTTGATATACTTTAAGGATGTATGCACCTTTAGCAACACTAGATAAGTTTATTGTTTTTGAATTTACTTCTAAAACTTTTTGCCCTAATACACTAAAAACTTCTACTTTTTCTACCGCTCTAGAGCTATTTATCGTAAAAATATTGCTTGTTGGGTTTGGAAAAACCGAAATACTAGCATCGTCTTTAGTAATATCTTCTGTACTTAGTGTATTAAGAAATCCTATAGACTCAATTATAAGTCTGTTATCAACACCAGTATCAGCAGCAGCACCATCTTTCTTTACAAATAATCTTAAGGCTGCAATATCTCCAGTCCAAGCAGTATTGCTACTCATATCTATATCTACTTCTTCAACATCCGCTGAAGAGGTATTTATAGAAATATCTCCAGAACTTACACCATCTAATACATTAAATTGTATATGGTTGTTGGTAGCACTTTCATTTTTATACCTTACTCTTATGTATTTGTAAGTATTAGCATTTATCTTGTAGTCCCCTAGAATTACTCTAGATCCACCACCAGTAGGTTCTAAACGCATTCCTGCAGTTTCAACTAATATAGCTTTTATAGCATTATCTACTTCCCATCCAAGTAAGCCTTGTTCTTTAAAAATATATTCGTGTTTGTATAGTTTATTGTCAAAAATTTGAATTTTATCAACAATAAGATCGCTAGTGCCATCAGTATCTAGCGCAATGGTTCTATCTCCAGAAGAATTTGATGTTGTTTCAGTTAAATAGAATCTAATATCATATTGAGGGTTTAAATCTCCCCAATTATCACCACCATCTAATTTAAATATGTGTGTTCTAAAATCAGTATCATTACTACCAATTCTTACAGGACCAAAAGTACTTACCGTCCCAGTAGAACCTCTTTTTGCTCTAAACCATAGGTATTTGGCATTTACATTTTCGTTCTTCATAGTGATTGCTATGAAATCTTGTGTACCATTAGTAGGAATACCAGTATTAGAAGCTACAACCCATTTTATACCTGGTAATTCAGTATCTGCAGCATAGCTTGCTGTAATTTGTCCTGCACTATGAGTTACACTTGTTGTAGATGGGCTTGCAGTTGTATTATGCTCAGACCAACCTTCGGCATCATTTGTAAAATCCCATTCTTGTATTACTTGCGCACTTGCAAGAAATGGAAGCGTTAATAATAGTGTAATAATTGTAATTTTTTTCATGATGATTCTTTTTAAATTAATGTTTAAATATAAAAATTAATCTTTAGAGTAAAAAATACGCTAAAGATTAATTTGTGAATAGTTTCATATTTTAAAACCCAGTACCAGGTGCTTCTGGAGAAGCAGCTTGTGCTTTTTGAGGGTTTAGTATCATATACGTACCTAAAGCAGTTAACGCTGCATATTTACCGTAATTTCCTATTTTTTTAATAGCATCTTTACGAGTAATTTCTTCTTGTTTTTTTATATTTTTTGACATGATTGTATTTTTTGTAAATTAATTTTTCTTTCTAAAGATTATTCTAAAATAATTTTCTTGTTTAATCTACCTTCAGTAGTTTCTAATTGCACAATGTAAATTCCGCTTGCCAATTTTGGTAAAAGAATATCTTTTACACCATTAGCGGTAAAAGAACTTCTTAATATTTGTTTTCCTAAAATATTAAATAATTTAACTTTAGATTTTCCTTGAGCTCCAACAATTCTTAAAGAATTATCTTTTTTATAAATCGTTATATTGTCTAAAACAAAATCATCTGTATTTAAAGCACCTTGAGATTTTGTATGTAAGAAGAATCTTCCAGTGCTATTACTATTTTCTGATAAGGTTACTTTATGTGTAGTTTCACTTAAATTGATAAACGTATTTTCAAATCTATCCTCTAAATACACATTTAAACCGCTAGCAATGTTTAAAGTTTCTGCACTAAAAGTAATTTCTTTACCTGCATTTGCTATTACACCAATAGCAACTACTATTGCTTCTAAATCAGTATTAGGCAATGATTGTATTTGATATTTATTATCATTAGTACCCGCAATTAATTTTGAATAAACAGCTAAATCATGGCTAAAACCACCAAATAATTTTCCATCATAACCATTGTCAAAACCAGTTGTTGCACCCTCTATATAATAGATTTCTGCATATCTGTTAGACGTACCATCAGTAATGTTTAATTTAATTTCTGATTTCGATGACTTAAGAAAAGTATCTGTAGTTTCATGAGATTGCATTGCTTCTGTAAAAGTTACATCGTTTGTAGAACTTGCCTCAACAAAAAATCCTTGACCAGGAGCTAATTTAAAAGCATTTTCTGTTACTTTAGTAGCATAAGCACTATTTTCTTGATCCCAAACCCATATGGTTTCACTATCTAAGTCTGCAGTTTCATTTGTTAAAAATGTACCTGTATTTACATAAGATGTAAAAGGATTTCCTAATGCATTAAAATTAGTACCACTTGCTCCTCCTTGAGTTAAAGCAATCGTTACATCAGCATCATTAAAAGAACCCGCAAAAGATAAGTCACCTGTATCTGCTGCTTTTGTAGAATATCCCTTACCATCTGTTAATGTAGTAGAAGCACCTGAAGCAAAATAAGACCATCTGTCTGCAGCTACTGCTTGTGTATTGTCATAAGCAGCAAAACTAACTACACTACTTCCGTTCGTTAATAAAGAGTTGTTAGCTGCTATATCTGTCATAGTTTCACCAGAAACAGGGCTTGATACTAAATGCCAGTTATTTGTATCTATTCCTCTATTATAAGTAACGGTACCTGTAACCGTAGAAGTTGCAATAAAAGAACCACCAGATTCAATAGTTACATTAGCAGTAACAGCATCATTTGCAGTAAAAGCAGCACCAGCATCTATAGTAATAGAAGCAACTGTAACTGCAGCTGCAGCTGTAGGATAATTTGATAAACCACTTGGTATGGTAACATTATCTGAAGCACCAGGAACAGCACCAGATACCCAGTTGGTTGTTGTAGCCCAATCTGTATCTGTAGCTCCTGACCATCTTGCGCTACTTGAAGCAAATTCTATAGATTCAATTGTAAGATCACCTGCTGTAGGGTTAGAAATAATACCAGTAGAATATGTAGTAATAGCGCCAGAAGGTGTACCTGCTGTTACTGCACCTAAAGAGCCTTCTAATGTTTTTGGGTTAAATCTAAAATTATTTACATTTCCAGTCCAAGGGTTTGTACCACTGTTAATCAATTGATGTAAAGGAACAATGTATTCTTTAACTTCTGTATCATTAGTAGACATTACAAAATCCATTGCATTACTTGCAAATGAAGAAGAGTTTATTCTCATGATTTCATTCGCCGATTCATTTTTTATTCTTATAATCATCAAATCATTTTCACCTGTACCAGTTCCAATATTTTCGGCAGCCCAATAGTCAGAACTCAATCTCTGATTACCACCCGTCATCGGCATTGTAAGACCTGTTCCAATAGCAAAAGATTCACTATCACCTACATCTGTAAGAAAACCATTTTTACTTTCATTTATAAATGAAATTTTAGTTGTTGCAGGACGGTCTGTTAAATACTCAATTTTATCTACAATTAAATCTCCTTCACCATCTGGGTCATCAGCAATGGTTCTGTTTCCACTTGCATTAGAAGTTGTTTGTGTTAAGTAAAATCTGTAATCGTCATGAGCATTTGTACTGTTTTTCCATTCATTATCGTCCAATACAAAAACATAGGTTACAAAACCATTATCACTGTTGTTTTTTATTCTTACAGGGTCGTAAGTGATTACACCAGTTCCTAAAGAACCTTTGTCATGTCTAAGCCATAAATATTTAGCATTTACGTTTTGGTTTAACAATGTAATTGCAATATAGTCTTCGGTACCATCTGAAGTAATTGGAAATGAAGTCTCAGCAATACCAGGCAATTCTGTATCTGCTGCATAAGAAGCTATAATTTTCCCTTGTGAATGGGTAACAACTGTAGCAGATGGGCTATCCCCTGTTTGGTGGTTTGTCCAACTTTCGGCATTTGTGTTAAAATCCCAAGTTTTTTGTGCGTTCACAGTCAAATGTGCAATGAAAAACGCTAATAATAATGTAATTTTATTCATAATATAAATATTAAATATGTTATAAAACTATAAATTATAATTACTTACAACGTTAACAATTGTATTTTATGGGTTAAATATTGTGTTTATGTTGTTTTTTAGACAATTTTACCTAGGAGTAATAGAAAAAAGGTACTGTAATTTGTTAGTCTTCTTTAATTATTTTAGCAATAAGCCCCCCTTTTTTAGTTTTAAGCAACACAATGTAAATCCCATCGTTTTTATTTGATAAATTAATGGAAACATTTCCATTTATTACCTTACACCTTTTATAAAAAACGGTTTTTCCAAGAATATCAAATACTTTAATTTCTGCAGTATCACTTTCTAGTCCTTTAACAGAAAATACACCTTTTGATGGATTGGATGAAGTGATTAAGTGGCTTAAATCTTTTTCTTTATGGGTAGCTAAAGATTGTTCTAGAGCTAAAATTTCTGCAACTGTCATTGCTTTGCCGTCTCTAGTGGGCACACCGCTATTTGTGGTGTCAAAAAACGGATGCTGATCATTATTGTTGCCTTCTTCTAACAATTGATCCATAAAAGCGACCATCTCATTTCGTTTTGTTTGGTCGGGTAAATTTTCTGGATCTATTACCTTGTGTTCTGTTTTATGATATTTTGCAAGCACTCGATACCAACCTGTAATATCGTTGGGGTCTGCTTGTTGGGTTTTGCTTTTACGACCATCATAAAATTTATATTTTTGATCTCTAATAAACTTCCCTTTTTCTTCTGTGTTACGTTTTGGCTCGTAATTAACTACAGCCCATCCTCTAGAGGTAAAATTATCTCCTTTAAAGTAAGGGGTTAAATCTTGGCCATCTATCTTATTTGGTGTAGTACCATCTCTTTTTAGGGTTGGTGCAGTTTCGCCAATAATACCAGCTATAGTTGGCAACACATCAGAGAAGTCTGCCATTACATCGCTTTGTTGCCCTCCAGCAATAACTCCTGGCCATTTTACAATATATGGTACCCAGTTGCCATTATTAGTTAATTTTCCTTTACCACCTTTGTAAATTTTACCATCTGCAAATATGGTGTTTAATGGTCTATGTGTACCATTGTCACTGGTAAAAATAATTACAGTATTGTCTGCAATACCATTATCTTCTAAAGCTTGCATAATTTTACCAATAAGTTTATCCATATAATTTACCATATGCGGAAAATACTTGTCGTTTTCATTTTTGCCATCACCAGCTCCTGTAGCATAAACTGCAGGTTGATCTGGAGTAGGTACAAAAGGATAATGAGGCAGTACGCAGGTATAGTATGCTAAAAATTTTTCGTCTTTATTTCTATTGATAAAATCTACTATAAAATCTGAATTAATGTCTGGGCCATAGTCTCTAACTGTATTTGTAGCATTAAGCACACCCGTTAGCGCGTTGTTAACAGTCCCTGTTTTTTTTCCAGGGCTAATAGTGGCAATACGTGTATCGTTACTTTTTAAGGTTGGATTTTTGTAACGCTCAAAATAGTCGTCAAAATACCATAAACAATATTCATCCCAACCGCTACTGGCACTAAAGTCTTCGGTAGTATTTGCGTTAAGTTGCCATTTTCCAGCAATACCAGTTTTATAACCAGCGGCTTTGGCAATATGGGCTATGGTAGGTTCATTTCTATTCAGGTCTTTAAATTCAGTATAATTTCTAAAATTATACTGTCCGGTCATAATCTTAACTCTAGATGATGTACAAATGGGCTGAGAATACATATGGTTAAACTGCATACCTTCATTAGCCAATTTATTTAAATTAGGAGTGTTGAAATTGGTTTGTTGTGCAATACTGCCCGAATTACCAGAGTTATAAACAACACCAGAACCTCCGCCATAACTTTGTAGACATTCTGCTCCCATATCATCTGTCATTATTAAAATAATGTTTGGTGATTGACAATAGCTAGTTAATGCTATAGCTAATAAAATTAGGGTTAAGGTTTTTTTCATCATCAAAAATAAATAATCATTGGATGTAAAATTAGTTAAACATTCAATTAAAACCGTATGTCGTATTAGATATAAACATATATATGAACTATTTAAGTACATTGTTTAACTTTATAAAAAAAACCTTTCTTTGATTATAGTTAGTTTTTTAAGTTGTATGTTGATAAGTAATTGAGGTTGTAAAAGATTTAATACCTATATCTTTTTAAAAATGGAAGATAGTTAACTTTTAAAATAATATAAGAGTGTTTAAAAAAAAAATGTTATTGTTTATTTGGTCTGTTAACTCACAGAAGCTATTCCTTTAAATATAAATTTTAAAAAATGAAAAATACAACAAGAAGAAATTTTATAAAAAAATCAGTACTTACTACTGCTGGAATTTCGCTGATGCCAAATTTATCTTTTGGAGCATTTGAATCAATTAAAAAAGATAAGCTAAAATTAGCTTTTATAGGTTTAGGTTTAAGAGGTGTTAATCATTTAAATAATGCTTTAAGAAGAAAAGATATAAAAATTACAGCAATTTGTGATATCGATGAAAAAAGAATTGATTTGTCACTTTCCAGAATTAAAGAAGCAGGTTTCAGAACACCTAAAGTATTTGGAAAGAACGATCTTGATTATAGAAACTTGTTAGATCTAAAAGATGTTGACGCAGTAATAATATCTACTCCTTGGCTTTGGCATACAAAAATGGCTGTAGATTCTATGAAGGCAGGCAAATATACCGGTATAGAAGTTTCCGCTGCGAATACGTTAGAAGAGTGTTGGGATTTAGTGAATACTCACGAGAAAACTGGTTCTCATTTAATGATATTAGAAAATGTTAATTACAGAAGAGATGTTTTAGCAGTTTTAAACATGGTAAAACAAAATGTTTTTGGAGAGTTATTGCATTTTAGATGTGGTTACAAGCATGATTTAAGACATGTAAAGTTAAATGACGGAAAAACAGCATATGGAAAAGGAGTTGAATTTGGTGAGAAAGGAATTTCTGAATCAGTATGGAGAACACAGCACTCTTTGCTAAGAAATGCAGACGTATATCCAACTCATGGCTTGGGTCCAGTTGCTACTATGGCAGATGTCAATAGAGGGAATAGATTTGTTAGTATGACATCTCATGCCACAAAATCTGTAGGATTGAATAAGTACATAAATGAAGTTGGAGGAAGTAATCACCCTAATGCAAATTTAAAATGGAAACAAGGTGACATTATTACTTCTACTATAGAAACAGCCAATGGAGAAACAATTATCGTTACACATGATGTTAATTCACCAAGACCATACTCATTAGGTTTTGAAGTACAAGGGTCTCAAGGTCTTGCTAATTTCGATTATTTTACAAAGAGAATTCATATAGAAGGTAAAACAAAAACGCATAGGTGGGAGGCCATGGATGAGTGGTTGAAAAAATACGATCACCCATTATGGAAAAAATATGGCGAATACGCCTCAGGTTCAGGTCATGGAGGTATGGACTTCTTTGTTATGAATGCTTTTGTAGAGTCTGCAAAAGAAAACTTAGCACCACCAATGGATGCTTATGATGCAGCAGCGTGGAGTGCAGTTACACCACTATCTGAACTTTCAATTGAAAATAATGGAGCACCGCAAGATTTTCCAGATTTTACTAGAGGCATGTGGGTAAAACGCAAACCTTACAATTGGATAAAAGATACGTATTAATATAAAAACTAAACACATTACTTTAAGCATAGAAATGGATCGTTCGAGTAAACCCATATTAGTAATTTTAGCAGCAGGAATGGGTAGTAGGTATGGAGGTCTAAAACAGATGGACACATTTACCCCAGAAGGCGATACTATAATCGATTTTTCTTTGTATGATGCCATTCAAGCAGGTTTTGGTAAAGTGGTTTTTATCATCAGAAAAAGTTTTCAAGCAGAATTTAAAGCCATTTTTGATAAAAAATTAGCTGGAAGAGTTGAGGTAGAATACGTGTATCAAGAATTAGACAGTATTCCAGAAAAATACATCAACCCAGATAGAGTAAAACCTTGGGGAACTGGGCATGCTTTATTAATGACAAAAGATGTTGTTAAAGAAAATTTTGCCATTATAAACGCAGATGATTTTTACAGCAGACAAGCTTTTGATGCTATTGCAAATCAGTTAAGAAATACAGACAAAAATAGTTACAACTTTTCTATGGTAGCATATTCTTTAAAGAATACAGTATCAGATAATGGTTATGTTTCAAGAGGAGAATGTACGCTAGACGAAAAGAGTTATTTAACAGCGATTAAAGAAAGAGTTCGAATCGAAAAAATAGACGGAAGCTTAAAAAGTGAAAATAATCAAGGAGAAATGATTCTTATCAATGAAGAGGCAATTGTTTCAATGAATTTTTGGGGGTTTACCCCAAAGTGTTTTGAATTTGGAGGTGCTTTGTTTTTAGATTTTTTAGAAGAAAATATTGGTAATTTAAAAGCAGAATTTTATTTACCTTCTATTGTAAATAGAATGTTAGAATCTGAAAAAGCTTCTGTAAAAGTCTTGGAATCAGACTCAAAATGGTTTGGAGTTACCTACAGTGATGATAAACAAAAAGCACAAAAAGAGATTAATAAATTAAAAGAAAACGGAGTTTATCCAAAATACTTATGGAACTAATATGGAAGCAAACACTTTAAAAAACATATTTAATGAGTTTGATCACAAATCAGAATATATAAGTCATTCAGAGTTAAATTCTGGTCATATAAATGATACCTTTTTGGTAAAAACAAAAGAGGATAGGAATTATATTTTACAAAAAATAAATCATCATATCTTTAAAGATGTCCCTGGTTTGGTGAATAATAAAGTACTTACCAGTGAGCATATAAAAAGTAAATATCCAAATCTTTCAGAAGAAGCATTAAATCAAAAAGTATTAAGTTTTGTAAAATCAAAAACCACCGATTTTTATTATCATAAAGAAAATGGAGGGTTTTGGAATGTTATGATCTTTATAGACAATAGTGTTACTTACGAAGTTGTAAAAGATACAAAAATTGCTTTCGAAGGAGGTAAGCTTTTAGGTCAGTTTTTAAATGATACTTCAGATTTTGATAGCAGCCAATTGATAGCAGTTATTCCTAATTTTCATGACATGTCTTTTCGCTTTAAACAATACAAATCTGCTGTTCAAAGTGCTTTAAAAACAAGACTTCAAAAAGCAGGGAAATACACAAAGTTAATTGCCAATTTAAAAGAAGAAATGCACATTCTTCAAAATTTAAAAGAAAATGGAGAGATACCAACAAGAGTAACTCACAATGATACTAAAATATCAAATTCTTTGTTTGATAAAAATAGCAAAGGAATTTGTATGATTGATACAGATACAGTTATGCCAGGTATTATTCATTATGATTTTGGAGATGCAATTAGAACTATTTGCAATACAGCAGCAGAAGATGAAAAAGACCTTTCTAAGGTTGAGTTCAATTTAGAATATTATAAAGCCTATAAAAAAGGATATTTAGAAAAGACAAAAGATTCTTTAGCTGAAACAGAGCTAAAATATTTGCCTTTAGCTGCTAAAACTATGATCTTTATAATGGGACTTCGTTTTTTAACAGATTATTTAAATAATGATACTTATTACAAAACGAACTATCCAGAGCACAATTTAGACAGAGCTAGGAATCAATTTAAATTAATAGAAAGTTTTGTAGAAAAGACACTTTAAACATTTAATAAAACCACTAGATTTAAAATTATGAAACAAAAGAACAACAATTTAGTACCTATATTTATAATAGCAGGAGTTTTCTTTATTTTTGGCTTTGTGACATGGATAAATGGGGCATTAATACCATTTATGAAAACCATAAATGAGCTTACAGATGCACAATCTTATTTAGTAGCTTCGGCCTCTTATATTTCTTTTGTGGTGATGGCTTTACCAGCTTCTTATATTCTAAATAAAATAGGGTACAAAAAAGGAATGTCTTTAGGATTAATAATTATGGCAATAGGTGCTTTAGTTTTTATACCAGCTGCAGAAGCTAGAACTTATTGGGTGTTTTTATCGGGTATTTTTATTCAAGGTGTTGGTATGACTATTTTACAAACAGCTGCAAACCCTTATATCACGATTTTAGGACCAATAGAAAGCGGAGCAAAACGAATTGCAATTATGGGAATTGCTAACAAAATTGCAGGAGCGTTAGGTTCTTTAATTTTTGGAGCGTTGTTATTATCTGGGATAGATAAAACAAAAGAAAAATTAACAGGGGCATCTTTAGAAGAAAAAAACACATTGTTAAATACAATGGCAGATAGTGTTTTTATGCCTTATGTAGTAATGGCAATTGTATTGTTTTTATTGGGTGTTTTAATCAGAAAAGCACCTTTACCAAATGTTGAAGCAGATCAGTCAGAAACAATAGAAGAAGGTAAAACAGCTAAAACAAGTATTTTTCAATTCCCGAATTTATGGTTAGGTGTTTTGGCATTATTTGTTTATGTGGGGGCAGAAGTTATTGCAGGAGACACTATTATTGCTTACGGAATTTCATTAGGCTTTACAGGTGAAGAAGCAAAATACTTTACCACTTATACTTTATTAGCAATGGTGGCAACTTATGCTTTAGGAGTCTTTTTAATTCCAAAATACATAAAACAAAAAACTGCACTTATTGTAAGTGCCGTTTTAGGAATTATATTTAGTTTCTGTATCATAAAAACAACAGGTTTTACATCTGTATTATTTGTTGCTGGCCTTGGTATAGCAAACGCATTAGTATGGCCAGCAATTTGGCCTTTAACTTTAGAGGGCTTAGGAAAGTATACCAAAACAGCTTCCGCATTACTAATTATGGCGATTTCTGGAGGAGCAATCATACCTCCTTTGTATGGTAGAATTGTAGACGCTAACAAACATGAACTTATTGCAAATGGAGTCCAAGAGGTTGATGCTTTAGCATCTTCTTCTACAAGTAGTTACTGGATTTTAATTCCATGTTATATAATCATTCTCTTTTTTGCAATTTGGGGACATAAAATTAAAAATTGGAGTAAATAATAAATAAACTTTCATAGAAATAAAAAACAAATCATGTTAAAAAGTAAAATTGACAAAGCAACAGGTTTCGAAAAAAGATTTGAAAACATTGGAACCATAGTTTACGAGAACTCTTCTACTGCTTCAAAATCAATAGCAAAAGAAATTGCAGACCTAATAAGGGTAAAGCAAGCTCAGAAACAAACTTGTGTTTTGGGTTTAGCAACAGGTTCTTCTCCAAAAGGATTGTATGCTGAATTAGTTAGACTTCATAAGGAAGAAGGTTTAAGTTTTAGAAATGTAGTTTCTTTTAATTTAGATGAATACTATCCTATGGAACCAGATTCTGTAAATAGTTATGTTCGTTTTATGAAAGAACAATTGTTTAATCATATAGATATTATACCAGAAAATTGTTTTATTCCAGAAGGAAGATTAACAAAAGAAGAGATTAGAATTTATTGTGAGCAGTATGAAGCAAAAATTGAAGCTTTTGGAGGTATAGACTTACAAATTTTAGGAATTGGTGGTAATGGTCATATTGGTTTTAACGAATCTGGATCGTTACAGAATTCAAAAACGAGGTTAGTCGCTTTAGATCATATTACAAGAGTAGCAGCGAGTGCTGATTTTTCTGGCTTAGAAAATACTCCTAGAACAGCTATAACATTAGGGGTTAAAAAAATAATGGAAGCCAAAAGAGTTATCATAATGGCTTGGGGAGAACGCAAAGCAAATATTATAAAAGCTTCTGTAGAAGATGAAGTTACAAGTCAAGTTCCTGCTTCTTATTTGCAAGAACATAGAAATGCAACATTCATTTTAGACAAGGCTGCTGCTTCTCAACTAACAAGAATTAATACACCTTGGTTAGTAGAAAAAATAGTTTGGACAGATCAATTAATTAGAAAAGCAGTTTTAAGTTTAGCCTTACATTTAAAAAAACCAATTTTAATGTTAACTGATGATGATTATATTGAAAACGGAATGAGTGATTTGTTAACTGAAAATGGATCTGCATACAATATAAACATCAAAATATTTAACAAGTTACAGAGTACTATTACTGGTTGGCCAGGAGGTAAACCAAATGCAGATGATAAGAATAGACCAGAAAGAGCAGAACCTGCCAAAAAACGTGTTTTAATATTTAGCCCACACCCAGATGATGATATCATTAGTATGGGAGGTACTTTTAAAAGATTACAACAACAAGGTCATGAAGTGCATATAGGTTATCAAACTTCAGGAAATATAGCAGTTGAAGATGATGAAGCATTGCGATTTGCAAGTTTTGTTTGTGATTATAATGATAAATTTGGGATAGAAAATAATGAAGCTCAAAATATTTATAAAAACGCAGTAAAATTTTTAAATAATAAAAAATCAAGCGAAATAGATACTCCAGAAGTTAGATATATTAAAGGTTTGATAAGAAAAGGAGAAGCTAGAGCAACGTGTCACTTTGTTGGTATTCCAGATAGTCAAATACACTTTATGGAACTCCCTTTTTACGAAACGGGTACCATAGAGAAAAAACCTATTGGAGTAGATGATGTTAATATTACGACTGCTTTAATAGAAAAAATTAAGCCTCATCAAATATATGCAGCAGGAGATTTAGCAGACCCTCATGGAACACACAAGGTTTGTTTAGATGCCATTTTTGCTGCCGTAAAAGAATTGAAACCTAAAAAATTCATGAAAGATTGTTGGGTTTGGTTGTACAGAGGTGCTTGGCAAGAGTGGGAAATTGATAAAATAGAGATGGCAGTTCCTATGGGGCCAGATCAAATTCTAGAAAAAAGAAGAGGAATTTTTAAACACCAATCTCAAAAAGATGGTGTTGTGTTTCAAGGTGCAGATAGTAGAGAGTTTTGGCAACGTGCAGAAGATAGAAATAAAGAAACTGCTGATTTATATGATGTTTTAGGTTTAGCTCATTATGCAGCTATGGAAGCTTTTGTTAGATGGCATTATTAATTAAAAGGATTAAAAAATAGAATTTAATATGAAAACTCGAAATACAAATATGCTTCCTTTTCATCTTGTTCTCATCCGCAGCTGAAATAATGTGTCTAATCTGTTGTAATTTGTTTATTTTTTCATCCCGTTCCAGTTCTAAAAGTGATTTTGGTTTTGGTTTAAATTTGAATAATTTGCCTCTAGAAATTATCATTAATAATTGTTCAAAAGAGATGATTGTTTTTTTATTTGTTCGATAGTCTATCGGGAGAATGTTATTGTATTTAGAACTAAATTTTATGTTAGATAATTTTTCCAATTCTAAATTAGAATTAATATATCCTTTTAAATCTGAATCAAGTAATTCTAATCCTTTTTTTAGATCATACTCATATAAACCATCATTATATCCAACATATATAGTGTTATTATTGATTTGAATATTTAGAAAATATGAATCAGATAATATTTTTAAAATCTCAAAGTTTTGTCTTTCTAAATTTTTTTATAAACTATTAGTGCTATATGAAATGCAAATAAATAGGAGTAGATTTTTTAATTTAAATATGAATTAATTAATACTTATGTAAATATAAGAAAAATATATTTTTTTTGACAACCTGTAAAATAGTATTTTTATTAATTGTTTTAATAATGATTAAATGAAAAAATTATTTTATATTTTAATATATTTTACTGTAATCCAAATATATTCTCAAACCTCAGGTGGTTCTGCAAATAGTAAGGTTTTCTCTATATCAGATGATTTACTCGAAAATTATTATGAAGATCAAGACGGTGATGGCAATCCAGACTTTTTAATTGATTTTTATGATGATAACTTAAGTCTAAGTGGTAGAGGCTTGGAGGGTAAAAAAATAGTCATAGAAATTTTTAAACTTACTGACGAAAATTCAGGCTATTGGTCTCAGTGGGTAAATGGAGATCCAGCGGTTGCAAATTTCGTTATTCCTACTCTTGATATTAAAGACCACTTATTAAAAAAGGGTATTAGGGTTAGCTCAGTAGGAGCCGATTTAA
>NZ_JAHEHX010000022.1 GCF_024639685.1 Polaribacter sp.
GTTTAGGGGAGCTACTTCTTTTAATCAGCCTTTAAACAATTGGGATGTTAGTAATGTGACTAATATGGCTGGAATGTTTGAATATAATAATTCATTTAATAGATCTTTAGAGTCTTGGGATACTTCTAAGGTTACAACAATGAAAGGGATGTTCCGTGATGCTATTTCATTCAACCAAGACATTAGTTCTTGGGATGTGAGTAGTGTATTAGATATGAATAACATGTTTGCTGGAGCTTCATCTTTTAATCAGCCTTTAAACAATTGGGATGTTAGTAATGTGACTAATATGGCAATTATGTTCGACGGGGCTACTGCTTTTAATCAGGACTTAAACTCTTGGAATACTTCCAACGTTTTAGATATGGCCTACATGTTCAAATCTTCAAACTTTAACGGGAATATTACTACTTGGGATCTTAGTGGGGTAACAAAATTAGAAGCAATGTTTCAAGCGAACCCTGTTTTTAACCAAGATATCTCAGAATGGGACGTTAGTAATGTGACTAACATGGATTATCTTTTTGATGCAGCCTCATCTTTTAATCAAAATATTTCAGAATGGTGTGCAAGTAGTATTTCTAGTGAACCAACGCAATTTAACAATGAAGGAATACTAGAAACAAATAATTACCCAATATGGGGTAATTGTGGAGAAATTGCTTTAGCTACAAATGGAGTTACTATAGTGGCTTTAGAAAATGCTGTGGTTGGAAACACTTATAAATTAACTAATGACGGCGATTCTTACCTTGTCGTAGATGAAGCATCACTTAGAGCTATGGTAGCTAATGATGAAGATGTTACTAAAGTTGTAACTACAAGAGTTACCAATATGAAGCAGTTTTTTAATGATAAAGTAGCATTTAACGCAGATATTAGTTCGTGGGATGTGAGTAATGTTACTGATATGAATGGAATGTTTAACAATACTTCTTTCAATCAAGATATTGGAGAGTGGAATATGGCTAATGTATCAGATATTAGTTTTATGCTTTCTAACTCGCCGTTTAATCAAGATATTAGTAATTGGAATACCAGCAATGTTACTAATATGCAAGATTTGTTTGGAAATAATACTGCATTTAACCAACCTATTGGGCCTTGGGACACTAGTAGCGTGACTAACATGAGGGCTGTTTTTATAAATGCAACTGCATTTAATCAAGACATTAGTTCTTGGGATGTTAGTAGTGTTACCAATATGGTCTATATGTTTAGGGGAGCTACTTCTTTTAATCAGCCTTTAAACAATTGGGATGTTAGTAATGTGACTAATATGGCTGGAATGTTTGAATATAATAATTCATTTAATAGATCTTTAGAGTCTTGGGATGTTAGTAATGTTATTGATATGTCTAGGATGTTCTGGAATGCTAGAGCTTTCAATCAACCACTAAATGATTGGGATGTTAGTAAGGTTACTAACATGAATAGTATGTTTTACGATGCATATTCTTTCAATCAACCATTAAATAGTTGGAACACTATTAATGTGACTATAATGAGTCAAATGTTTTCTAATGCAATTTTATTTAATCAACCATTAGATAATTGGGATGTTAGAAAGGTTACCGATATGACATATATGTTTGATAATTCTGATCTTTCAACAGATAATTATGACAATGTGTTAAAAAACTGGTCACAGCAAGATGTTCAATCTGGAGTTTCTTTAAGTGCATTAGGTGTAAATTATTGTAATGGTGGAGATGCCAGACAAATTCTAATAGATACCTACGAATGGACAATAACAGACGCTGGTTCAGATTGTTCAACTGCTGGTGTAGATGACAAAAACTTAACAAATATTTCTATTTATCCAAACCCAGTTGATAATCAATTGATAATAGATGGTTTATCAGATACTATAAGAGTTTCAATTTATAATTTATTAGGAAAATTAGTTTTTAGTAAACAAACATCTAGAGAAGTAAATGTTAATCAACTTCAAAGAGGTGTTTATATCTTGAAATTAAATGATGGAGATAAAGAGGTAATTAAAAAATTTATAAAGAATTAGGTATTATAAATTGGAGTGAAAAATCAGATACGTTTATTCAAGCTGAAAGGTATCAAGCTTACAGAGAATATGCTAGGCTTCGAACCCGAATAACAATTTTATATTATGAATTAGTTTTGCTTTTAGTTTTTACTATTGCAACAGGCTAGAGAATAGATTCAACTGGCAGTTTTTTTCAATTAAAAATATATTCGAAAATATGATGTCGTATATTTTTTAAGTAATAAACAGATTTATTAATTTATTTTTAAATTCAATAAATAACCATGAAAAAATATATTCTTCTCCTCCTTTTAGGGCTTCTATCCACCTCTTTTTGTTACGGTCAAATACTAACAATAAAATCTGGAGCATCAATTTCTATTGCTCCTAGTAGTTCTATTGTATTAGATGGATTAGAGATAGCGCCATCTAACACCTATGTTCTAGAAGGTATTAATACTATATCTAGATCAGCTACTGCAGTAAATTTTGAAAATAACAGTTCCATTTCTCGTTCTTATAATTCCTCAAATTTGGTAACAAGTTTTACAGGTACTTTAATTTTTTCTTACTTAGAAGAAGAATTGAACGACATTGACGAGAATGAACTAGTTATGCAATTAAGAGGAGAAGATAATAACTGGCAGTACTATACAGGGACTGTAGATGAAATTAACAATACGGTTAGTTATACATTTAATGATGCTGTTTCGTTTAAGTCTATAACAGTAAGCACACAAGAGGCTTCTCTTAGCGTAGAAGATGCAAATACTGAAAATGACAACATTGTAGTGTACCCAAACCCAACAGCAGATAGAGTGTTTATAAAAGCAGACAATTTGCTACAAGCAGAATTATTTGATATAAACGGAAGAAAGGTTGGGTTTACCAAACAAAACGAATTAAACATGAGCCACTTAAGTATAGGTTCATATATTTTAAGAATAAAAACAGAAAAAAAAGCAGTAAAATCTATTAAAATTATTAAGCTATGAAACGAATTTTATTAATATTACTTTTTTCTTCTTTTGTAATCTCATTTACAAAAGCACAAGAATTACCCTCTAACATTCCTACAGATGGGCTTGTGGCATACTATCCATTTAATGGTAATGCCAATGATGCCAGTGGAAATGGAAACCATGGAACTGTAAATGGTGCTACTTTGACAACTGATAAGGATGGGAATGGAAATAAGGCTTATTTATTTACTGTTAATAGTTCCTCTGGCTGGGGTGCTTCACAGAATAGTATTACAATAGGGACGCCAGCAATACCTAATAATAATAGTTTTACGATGTCTGCATGGGTAAATTTAGCTGAAAAACCAAGCCCTTTTGACAATCGACCTCACACAATAATGGGTAGATGGGACGGAAATGGAACAGCAATTTTTAGACATCAAATAAATTATAACGGAAATATATCTACAAATTTATTAGAAGGTTCTTCTCCTAATATAACTCAAGGTGGTTCATTGTCCTATAATACTTGGGAACACGTTTTAATTTCTTTTGATGGACAAGTTTTAAAACAATACCAAAATGGGGTATTAGTAAATGAAGAAATATTAAATATTCAGTTAAATAATTCTAATACTAATTTAACTATTGGTGAGTTACACATGGCAAACGGACATTGGTACTTATTTAGTGGTAAAATTGATGAAATGGGGTATTGGAGTAGAGCGCTTACACAACAAGAAATTCAAAGTGTTTTCAATTCAACAAACAACTCAAGTGATGTTGAAATTCTACTAAACGGCACCATAAGTGCAGAAAATAATCAAATAAAAAATGTGGCAGACCCAACAGATGACCAAGATGTAGTTACAAAAAGTTATTTAGAAACTGAGGTAAACTCAATAACCCAACAAAATATACAGGAAGTACTCACCAATGGTAACAATGCAAATGGTACTCAATTAAAAGGATTGGCAGATCCTACGGATGCACAAGATGCGGTTACAATAGCTTATTTAGAATCGAAACTTGATGCGTTGATTGATCGAATAGAGCAAATCGAGGGCAATCAACCTAATAGAATCATTAAGTTAAAAGAAGTAAAACTAATTGAAAAATCAAGAAATTTAATAAAAACTTCGGCATCTAGATATATCATTAGAACTGAAGATAATATTTATATCTCTGACTCTATAAATGGAACATACGAAAACCTAAATTTTAACTTAAATGTAAGCAGGGGGGATATACACGGGCATTTATTAGGAGAAACCTTGAATAATTCCATACTAATTTCAACAAAAGATAATGGTCTTTTTAAATTAGAGAATGAAGAGTGGAGATCAATAGGATTAAATGGATTTGGCACAAGTGGAAATGATTTTTTAAAATTAGAAAATAATAGAATTCTTATTGCTAAAGAAGGATATTTAAGAAAGATTTATTATTCAGATGATAATGGTGATAGTTGGTCTGCATCCTCAGGCACAAATAATGAAGATTGGAGAGATTTTTCTGTGACATCAAATGGGTCAATTTTTATAGGTTCACCCGGAAATAATGTTGGTGGAGTATTAAGAAGTAGAAATAATGGATTAAGTTTTGATAAGATTAGAAGTGAAAGGTGTAGAACAACTTCTACTAGAGGCAACGATGTTTTCATAATTTCTTGGAATAACTCTGAAAATAAAAATATTTTAATGAAGTCAATTGACGATGGAGATTCATGGAGTGAAATTTTTACTTTTGATAACTTTACATCAACTGGATATGCTGAAATCGTATTTTATAATGACACAATAGTTTTATTAAATGATGAAAAAATTTATTGGAGTTCAATTAATAACATTGATTTTTCTGAAGCTATTCTTCCAAGTGATTTTGGATCTTTTAGAGAAGTTTCTTACATAGGTGATAAAGTGTTTGCTATATATGATAAAGGTATATTTGAGGTTGGATATAGTAATGATTAAAATATAAATTAATTATAGCGCATATCATTATCGTGAAAAACTCATAATTTAATAAATAAAAAAATGCGAAATTATAACGTCGTGTATTTTATTCACTAAACAAACTCTTTTCTTAAAATTGTAATATTAAAAATAGGATATCGGACATTTAATAAAGTTTACACCAAGAATAATGATTATGTAGATCATTTGAAACGTAGCAGCATTCTTACCTCTAACATGAACACCTCCCATTTTAAAACTGTAATAATTTGGTTTTAAAATATTATACGAACCTCGTTTATTTTTAAAAATTCACTATTAATATTCACTAATTTTATTTATTACAAATAATTTAGATGCTTCGCCAGCTTTTAGTTTGTATTCTATTTGGCGAGTACCTCCCGTTGGGTTATTATTAGTATCTCCCTCTTTGTAAATAGGGAACCTTCTTGCTAAACTTGTTTCTATAATTGTAAATTCATCGTGTCCCATATATCCGATCTTTGCTGTCTTATTTTCAGATATTTCAGGGAAGTAAATTTGACTTATAGACTTTCCATTATTTACTGAATACCCAATTACATTCCCATAACTACCACTACCTATAGAAACTGTATAAATTAAGATTTCAGGAAACCCATCTGAATTTAAATCTTCAATTTCAGCATTGGTAACTTGTCCTTCTAATTCAAGAATAATTTTTTCATTATTTATTTCCAATCCTTTAGGTTTAATCGTTAATTGATTAATAGACTTATTTCTAAAAGTTTCTATATAAAATGTAATGTTTTGTAGGGATAAGGTTTTTTGAAATCTACTTTTTTGGTTCTTCGATCTAAGGTTTTCTGTGCTTAAAAAAGTATTATTTTCAATTTTTTCTAAATTCTTTTCTATATTTTTTTTCTTACATGCGCATAAAGTTATAGTTGATGCTACAACTATAGCTATTAAAATTTTCTTTAAGTATTTCATTTTTAATTATTGCTGACGGTAAATTATATCATTAGTAGTAGACTTTGTAAAACTTCCCTGTTAATATATTACGCAGTTTAAGTGTAATTCGAATACTAAAATTTAAAGATTATCAAGCTATTACTCATAATAAAATGTAATACATATTTATTTTCTTATAATTTGTCCTAATTCTTTTAGTATTTCTTTTTCATTTTTATGAATTATTAATTCAGCTGAGGAGCTATCCTCTGCACCTAAGATATTTATGAAACAGTAATATTGATAGTTACCATTGGTAAATTTATATCTTTGATTTCCCCCACTACCTTCTGGGCTCCAAACTCCATTCTTTATTGTTATATCAGGTTTCTCGCTAATTTTAGAATTAATAGACCAAGAAGAATATCTATATTTCCCGTTATGCATTCTATCTATTCTTATTTTAGTTTTTTTCGTTTTAATGTAATGAATAGGTTCATTAAAATCTTTTAAACTTTCGTGAATTAAATTTTTGTCTTGTTCAATTATTTTAAACCTTCTATCTCTCTCTAAATTTGATTCATAGTTTATCGATAGTAATCGTCCGTCATAATCAAGCCATAAGATACCATTATTAAACATTATTTTTCTCCATCCAACAGTTGACCAGTCCGTATTAATATTTGACGAAATTATTTTTGTTTTCAAACTATCATCAAAAACCTCATTATATCTTTTTTCAAATTCCTCTTTATTACGAATGTTTGATACTGGATATTCTCTTCTCAATGGATATCTAATTTGAAGCCCTAACTCCTTAATATTATTTTTTTTAATCTTTTCAATAAATAATTTTACTACTTCATAATTTTCTTTTTTTAATTCTTGAGAAAATCCTGAATTGAAAAGTAGAATTATTATGACTAATACTAGTTTTTTTTTCATTTTAATGATTTATGATGAGGTGTAATTTTGTGAAAAAATATTTAATTGATCTAAAAATAATTTTTGAGATACTTTCTCAATAAATTTAAACACAAATATATACTATATCTTTAATAATATGAGTTTAAACTAATTGAAAAGGCGCTATTCAATTAAATTCTTTTGAATGGATTTAATAGTGTTTAAATAAGCAAAGCGAACCCTTTTGGAAATGGTAGTAAAATGCATAATTAAAAAGGATCAAATTATTAATCCTTCTGCTACTTCGTTCAAAACATTCTGTTCTTTAGTTGCTTAACAATTTATTAAAAACTGTATTTGTAATCTTTTTTTAGGCATAAAACTACTCCAGAGTTCATTAGTTTTATTGTTTGCCAAAGACATTTTTATTGATTTACTTTAGAAATTTTGTTTTTTGTTCTATTATCCGCAGTTGCTATTTTCTTTAAACTAGTGTACATGAAGTTTATTAAAAAAAATGACTTTTTTTCCTTAAATTTGCTACGACAAAATCCATTTTAATTACAACTATTTATATTTTAAATATTAGAGCATGAAACAAAAAATAACAATTCAGTTTATTTTATTTTACTTTTTAAGCTTATCTTTAATAGCTCAAACTACTATTACTTGGAATGGAAATATAAACAATGATTGGGCAACAGCAGACAATTGGTCAACTGGTTCTGTACCTTCTACTATTGATAATGTGGATATACCTTCTGGTTTAACCAATTACCCAACAGCCTCTGGTGCAGTAACTGTAAATACAGTTGCCATGGCTTCAGGAACTAGTTTACTAGCACAAAATATCTTTGAAGGAACTATTACCTATAACAGAAATCTAGCTACTAACAATTGGTATTTAATTTCTTCACCTGTTGTTGGAGAAGATGGTTTTAATCTCTTAAATACTGCTGGAGATATAACTGAAAATGCAAGTGGACAAGAAGCAATTGGGACGTACTTCGAGGGTACTTGGACATACGACCATGCTAATCCTTTCGTCTCTGGTATTGGTTATGCTGTTAAAAAAGATGCTTCTGGTAATTTACCTTTTACCGGTACTTTAAAAACTGAAGATGTTTTTGCGGAAAGTCAAGCTGGAGCAGGGACTTTTGTCTTATTGGGTAATCCGTATCCGTCTTACATAGCTGCAAACACAAATGCAGATAGTAATAATAATATCTTAACAAGAAACACTGATGAGTTAGCTGAAGCAACAATTTGGTTATGGAATGCATCTACTGAATCTTACGATACAAAAAATAATGCTTCAAATTCTTTTCACATAGCTCCTGTTCAAGGGTTTTTTGTTAAGAAAAAAAATAATAACAGTCCTTATTATATAACAGAATCTATGCAATCTCATGGAACTGGTGCAACTTTCCAAAAAAATGTTAGACCTGAAATTAAACTTTCACTAACAAGCGAAGCAATTAGTAAAAAGTCTGAGATTTATTATATTTCAGGGACTACAAAAAGCTTTGATAATGGTTATGACAGCTCTATATTTGGAGGTGTTTCTCATGAATTTATAGTGTATACAGAAGTAGCTGAAAATGGAACTGGAAGAAAATTAGGTATTCAATCTTTACCACCTTCAGATTATGAAAACATGGTAATTCCTGTTGGGGTTATTGCTGAAGCTAACAAAGAAATTATATTTTCAACTGAAACCTCAAATTTACCAACAGGTATTAATGTTTATTTAGAAGATAGAATTGAAAATACCTTTACAAAATTAAATGATGCTAACTCAGAATACAAAATAAAAACAACTGAGAAATTAGATGGTGTAGGGCGTTTTTATTTACACACAAAATCTAGTAGTGCTCTAAGTATTGATAGTGTAGATTTAAATTCAATTCGTATTTATAAAACGAATGCTAACAATTTAAGAATTTCAGGATTAGCTCAAGGTAGTTCAAGTTTTAAGTTATTTAATTTATTAGGAAGAGAAGTTTTAAGTACATCTTTTTCTACCAATGGGAATAAAGACATAACCCTACCCAATTTAGCGAGCGGAGTTTATATTGTTCAGTTAGAAGCTGAATCTGGGAAATTGAATAAAAAAATCACTTTAAATTAATTTACACCATAAAGAAAATTAATATGGAAAACAGCAACAATAAACAAGAAGATATCACTCGTAAAGAAGCGATAAAAAATAGGAAATTACGGTAAATATGCAGCGCTAACTGCATTGGGTACTTTTATGATACTAAACCCACAGAAAGCTCAGGCTAATAGCGCTCCAACAGAACCGGGTTCAGGATGGTAACCGCGAAACACGTTATCATTAAAAAATACCATTCCTATTTACAGGCTTTAAATATATATACATCATAAAAAAAATATATAACTAATAAATAAGCGTTTTAAAAGTCATTTTTCTAACTTGTCTAAATTTTCCTTCTCTAATGATTACAGAAATCCAACTTGTAGGTCCATGTCTATCATCTCTAATTTTTTGACTTCGTAAAGGAAAGTTAGGGTCTTCTATTATTAGAGAGGATTGCAGAGATGATGGGACACAAAGACAAACTAAGATTTACGACTTATCATTACATTGGTAGTTTGGATAAGAAGATTTTATTTGAAACGAATTCTTGTTTAGAAGAGTTTTAACCCTGAAATGTTTGCAAGAATGCTTGCAAAAATTAATTAAAACAAGGGTTTTAGATTCTTCATCCTCATCATTTTCACCTATTATTTTTCAGATTTATTTAATTGTCCAAAAAGAAAGTTTACACCAAATCTAAAATTTGCAGTATTTACTTCTTGCACTTTACCTCCAATACTAGAAAGGTTATCTAAAGCTGTATATAGTTGTAAGAAACCTAACTGTACTGCCATGTTTGCACCAAGTCTAAAATCTCCGCTATTACCACCAACACTTGCAACTAAACCATAAGTCGCTCTGTTAAGCTCTCTGTTGTAGCCTAAACCATAAGTTGGTTTAATAGCTATATAAGGGTTGTTATTACTAAAGTATGTTGCTCTAAATACATTTTTTTCAGACATTTTGTATTTAGCAGAAAAGAAAGTTCTAGAACCAATTTCTGTTTTAAAACTTTCTGTAGTTTCAGAAGCACCTAAAACATCATTTAAAGCATCTTCAATTTCTTCTTGAAAGTTTCCTGAATCTTCAAAGTCAAATCCACTATAAACTCCTTTGTTAACGTCTTGTAAATTATAGTTGGCTACTTTGTCTTTCCAGTTTATAGAACCTAAATCATTTATGGATAATTCAAAAGAAAATTCATCATTTAATTCATATCCTAACCCTATATCCATTGCAAAACCACTATTAGATCCAAAAAATGCTAAATCATCAGTATCTGAAATACCGGAGGTATTTATAGTTGCATTTGCAGTATTTGCCGTCCATAAAAAATTAGTAGGGTTAATATCTAAAGCAAATTGAGCGTTTTCTTCTAAAGAAGCGTGTGTAATACCGTTTAAAGATTTTAGTCTTAATCCTACAGAAAGCTTATCGTCAAGAAAAATCCTGGTAATACCTATTCCTATTTCAGAATAAGTGGTAAACCCTAGTTTTTCTTTAGATAAAGCAAAACTTTGTCCAAAACCGTTTGCAGCAACATTTGTAAAATCTTTTGAGAACTCCCAAACTAAATTACTTTTTGCATTCGCGAAAACAGTCATAGATCCTTTCTTGGTTTTAAAACCCAACATAAAAATGTTAGCAACTACATCTGTGGCAAAAGTATTAGCATCTTCAGCAGCAGCGTTAAGGCTATTAAAGTCCACTTTTAAATTATTACCACTTTCTACTAAAATATCGTTTAGCTTAATTCCAGAATTAAGATTAACTCCAAGATTTAATGGTGTACCAAAGTTTACTTTATATTTGGGTAAATATATAGGTGATACATTTTGTGTTTGTATAACATAGTCTCCTAAGTTATAAAATGATAAATAGTCTTGTGCTTTAAGATTACCAATTAAAACAAAAAATAATAGTATAGTTGTATAAAAGTGTTTTTTCATAACGTATTAATTATCAGGTGTTATATTTGCATTAACTTCTATGGCAACAGCAACATTAATTGCATCACTTCCTTTTATCATCACAGAATTTCTTCCTGTTGGTAATGCTAAAGTTACTCTAACATTTATTTTGTCAGTATCTACTATTTGATTGATTTCATTTTGATCAAGTTCAATTTCAAAATCAGATAATATCCCAACTCCATCAGATTCGCCAGAAGTATTTACATTTGCTGCTTGAAAAGCATTTATAGATTCTGTGTGAATTACTTGTCCATTACTGTTTTTAAATTCTAGCAAGATATCTCCAGTTAATGGAGTTTTGTTTTCTACGTTTACAAGAAGTTTAATGTATTCAAAATCGTTTAAATCTTCTCCATCACTAAATTCTATTTCCTTATCTAAACTAACTTTATCAAACTTTATAGAAACTTCTGCATTAAAATCATTATTAACAGCAGCAAAAAAGTTTTTATTAGGATTTCCATCATCTATAGGGTTTGCTTTTCCAGAAATATCAAATTCTATAGATGTTGGTTTAGATTCTAATAAGTTAGTAATATTAGAGTTAGTGTCATTTAATAAAGTGTTGGTTTCTTTTTCGTCATCTCCAAAATTTTCAACTCCGTCTATAATAATTGTATTTGGTAGCGACGTGCTTCCTGTATAGTTAAGGTTTATAGAAGAATTAGCATTTACTGCTTTTACAGACGATAAATTCATACTTATCGGAAAGCCATAATCGTTAGTAACATTAATAGCCATTTCTACATTGTCAAAAGCAACGTCTCCACCGCTAAAATTATCAAAAAAGTCACCTAAATCTATAGTGTTAGAAGATATATTAAATGATTCCTGTTTAAAATCTCCATAGGTTACATCGTATCCAATATTCTCTATTAAAGCTTCATATGATATTGCATCATTGGCATCAGTATTATTACCTACAGCAAAAGTGAAAGAAGCGTCTAAATTTATAAAAATGATATTTGTTGTTTTACCTGTACCAGTCCCATCATTTGTAAGGTCAGCATTATATCCACTTAAATCAAGGAGAATATTTTCATTAGATCTTCCTGAAATAGAGATGGTTTCCGTGTAGATACTTTGATCACTTTTTTTAGTAAATGAGGGTATGGTTACTATGATCTCCATATTGGCATCAACAGTAGATTTAAATGCGATAAGCATGGTTCCTGAGTTAAATTCTACACCTGTAAGTTCCTGAGTTAAATTTAAATCATGTGTTTTTTGATCGCTTATACTGTAAGTGCCGATAAGTGGGTTTGCAACACCAGGAGCTATTTCTTGCGTAATTGTGTAAGGAAAGTTTTCTCCAATAGTAGCTAAATCATCTGCTGTAATAGGGCTTTCAATAGAGCTTTCAATTGAGGTGTCGTCAATATCAACATTAAATGTATAGTTGTTTTCTCCAGAGAAAGTCTCTGTGTAATTAAAGCTAAACTCTTCTGTAGAAGTAGGTTCAAGATCGCTGCTTCCTAAATCCTCAAAGATTTCAGATAAATTGTAATTTATGAATCCAGCAGGTATTTTTATACTACCATTCCATGAGAAATCATCAATTTCTTTATCCAAATAGGATACGTCACAAGAGATAATAAGCCCAACAAAAAGTAGCGTTAGAGATAGCTTTGTTTGTTTGTTTTTCATTTTTAAATTTCATTTTGGTTTACGCAATAGGTTTTGTTACATTAACTTTATCAAAGATTAAAAATACAGTTTTTAACACATTATTAAGTAACTAACGAACACAATGTTTTTAACAAAGTAGAACAGGGATTAATGATTTGATCCTTTTTAATTATGCTACTAATTCAATGCCAAATGGTAAGAACAAATACATCATTAAAACCTACAATACAGAAAAACAAATCTTTTCCGTAGATCAGGTACATAGATTAATGTTTTTTAACGCTTTTGATACAAAGTATCAAAGAAACGCTTATAACCATTGGAAACTTTGTTTTTTATGTAACGGAAGTAATATGTCGGATGTTCTACAATTCAAATGGACAGACATAGAAGATGATTTCATCTCATTTGTGAGACAGAAAACGAAGAATAGGACAAAGAACGTAAGGAAACTCTCTATACCAATTATAAGACCCTTAAAAGAGTTAATAGAAGAGATAGGAAACAAAGAGAGTGAATACATTTTTGGTGGATTTAGAAGTGCGAGTAAAGAGTTGATGCGTAACCCAATGGCATTTAGAAATCTATAAGTTATGGCAGGTAGTTTTTCAATGAAGCTGGTTCACACAAATGGTGCAAGTACAGTTATAAAGAACGCAAGTGTACAAGGTTTATTAAAGACAATTAGTTCATTTGCAAAGAATATTAAAGCTTCAGAACCTCAACAACTAACGAAAGTTAAGAAGCGTTACAAACAAGTTAATAGTTCTTATTTCGATACAGTTGAACAATCTGATGTATCAAAACAGGAAGAAGCAAGAAAGCAGGAATTGTTTCAAAAGATACAAGATGAAATTGCTAAAGATTTAAAGTAAGAGATATGAAGAACGTATTAAAATCAATATACCTAATAAACGATACTAAAGTTGGTGCTTTAGATTGGGAAATAGGCCAAGAGATGTTTATTTATTATGCAGATGGTAAAGGAATAAGAGTTGCACCATAGGGTACTTTCAGAATGAAAGGTAACATCAAGAGTGTTAAGGTAGATAAAGATGGTTATATAACATCTATTAGAAGATAATAATAAACAATTAAGTATGGAGATATTAGTAGATGTATTTTTAATAGCATTGGTCTTATTAATGGTGGGTGCTATTTACAGGGGTATAAAAAGTAATTAAACAACACAGTTTTAGTTTTGTTCATTTTTTGATTAGTTCTTTTTTCTTTTATCCAGTAGATTGGGTGGTGTAGGTTCTTCAGTAATTCTATCCTGCACCATTCTTTCTCCACTTCAAAGCTTAAATTTTTATATATTTGAGAAACTTTTAAAAAAATATTATGAGAAAATTATTATTTACACTTTCAATTATACTTTTTACACAGTATACTTTTTCGCAATTCGAAAACTATCGTATAACCAACATAGGTCTTATTTCAAATATTGATATAAATGGAGTTGAGAATGCTATTACAGTTCCAGAGGGAAAGGTTTGGAAAATTATTTCGGGATTAAATTTAAAAATAACAGACCAAGATGGGGATGAGGTTGAAACATATCGTACTGATATGGTAGGTCACAATTATGATAATTTAAATAATTTAAATAATTTAATTATTCCAGAGGGTTTTAATCTTTACAGTATAACTAATAGTTCTCTAGCGGAGTTGGTTAATTGGATAGAATATGACCTTTCACAACAAGCTTTATCATATACAGTACCTAAAATAGATAAAAAGCCTACACTATTTCCAAACCCTACATCTTCTTTATTGTCACTAAATAGTGATAAAGAGTATGATATAGAAGTATATGATATGGTAGGAAATAAAGTAATGTCGCTTAAAGGAAATAAAATTGATATGTCAAATCTATCTTCTGCTATTTATATTGTCAAAGCATTCGATAAATTAGAGAATAAAGAAGTTAGTTATAAAGTAGTTAAGAATTAATACCATTCTAACTATTAGAAGATTAAATAGTATTTAAAAGGCACTTATAGAAATATAGGTGTTTTTTTATGCAATACACTTCAATAAAAGAAAAACATTTAACTAATAAATAATATTAAAAATGGTTTTAAAGTTTGTTCCATAAAGTACCGCATTTGTAACTACAACATTGGTAGTTTGGATAAGAAGATTTTATTTGAAACGAATTCCTGTTTAGAAGAGTTTTAATCCTGAAATGTTTGCAAGAATGTTTGCAAGAACTAATTTCAACAAGGGTTTTTAAATAAATGAGTAAAAAATAATACTATATTACCTTAAAAATACACTAAATTGACAAAAAACGGTATAGTGCAGGATACTTGAGCGTGGTTTTGGTTTTACATTGCAAATATTCTCTCATTAAATAAATTTAAAAATTATGAAGAAAATTTTACACAAATTATTATTTGCAGCACTGCTTATAAGTGGATTCGCATTTTATAGTCAAACAACACTACCAGGCACTATAGAAGTTGAGACTGGTGATCTTTCACAAAATAATGCTCATTTTGCAAACAATAAATTAGGTTCTGGAAATGGAGGCACTAATAACATAGTTGAGAAATGGAGAAAAACCCGAATAAATTCAGGTACAGCTGGTGAGGCTGATAGTGGTGCAGGTAAAAGTGGTACTATAATAATCCCAGTATCTGTTGCTGCAGATGGGAATTATAATTTTACTTTTACTTATTTCAAAAATTCAGCTAATAAATCAGACGATATAAAAATTAATTCTACAGATGCTACTGGAGGTAATTCTTCTCTATTAGCTTCATTTTCGATGATTAGGAATGATGGAGGCCCTGAAGGAACTAACACTGCAACTACTAGTAGTTATTCTACTCAAACAGTTACAGGAGTCCCTTTAACTACAGGTATTACTTATATTACATTTGAAAATTCTGATTCAGCATCTCTTAATTTGGATAACGTTATTGTGGCAGCTTCATCTGCACCCATACCTCCAACAATGACGTCTACTAAAGATGGGGAATGGAATGATCCAACTGTTTGGACAGTTTCTGGAACAGCTGCAACTACACCTAGTGCAACGCCTACTTCGGAATATGATGTTGTTTTAGGTCACGTTGTAACAATACCTTCGAATATGGGAGTTGCAACAGCGAAATCAATCGGGTCTACTTCTGGAGCTCAATTGATATTACGACAAAATAATACGCTAACAGTTGAAGGAGATATTTCTCTTGCTAGATCTAATGATGGGATGATTTTGTACGCTCAAAATGGAAACTTTTCTACGGTTACCATTGGAGGTGCATACACTTCGGATAAGAAGACTACCATTGTCAAAAGATTATCACAAGACAAATGGACGTTGGTTTCATCAGGTTTAAGTAATGCAAAACAGTTCAAAACACTCGATGATTCAAGGAACTATACAGTTAAGGAAGGCAATAAGTATGCTTTTGGTTCTTATGATGATTCTAGATCTGTTTTTGATCCTGGTGCAGCAGCAGGAACTACTGGTAAATATGTATATGTTACTGACGATCATGGAACAGGACCTGTATGGGGTAGTGGAATCGGATGGGCTACGAAGTCAAATAATGCAGGAGGTTCAAAACATGATGTAGTATTCATGGGAGACTTACATACTGATGATGTTTCCGTTGCAGTTTCTACTGACGGAAATGGCTATAATTTAGTAGGTAACCCTTACCCAACGTATTTGTATGGAAATCCTAATGCAGATGCAATTAACGTTTTAACTGCAAATTCATCTTTAATAGATGGTACAATTTGGTTTTGGGATTCAGACAATGAGACTTGGGTAACTAAAAATCTATCTAGTAATGCCTTTCATATACAACCACTTCAAGGCTTTTTTGTAAAAACTACCACTGCTGGTGATTTTAGTTTTACTGAAGCAATGCAGACGCACGAATCTAATAGTAATCCGTTTTATAAGACTACAAATAGTAGATTCGAAATAGATTTATCTATTGCAAGTGGAAAACTAAATCGAAAAACTTCAATTAGATATATTGATGGTAAAACAACATCTTTTGATAATGGTTATGATAGCAATATATTTGGTGGTTATGCATCAGAATTAGAGTTATATACTGGTTTAGTAGATGGTAATTCTTCTAAAAAATTAGCTATTCAATCATTACCAAATGAGAATTATGAAGATATGATTATTCCTGTAGGGGTAACTGCGGATGCAGATTCAGAAATTACTTTTTCTGCAGAAACTTTAAATGTACCAACGGGTTATAAAGTATTTTTAGAAGATAGATTAAAAAGTACGTTTACAAGATTAGATGAAGTAAATTCTGCATATACTGCTATAGTATCAGAAAAATCTACAGAAGGTCGTTTTTACTTACATGCTAAATCTAGTGCTTTATCTACAGATACAGAATTGTTAAATAGTGTAAGTATTTATAAATCGAATACTTCAACATTAAGAATTGTTGGCTTATCGCAAGGTAAAGCAAGTGTAAAATTATTCAATATTTTAGGGAAACAAGTAATGAGTACTAACTTCAATACAAGTGGAGTTAAAGAAATTACTTTACCAAATTTAGCTTCAGGTGTTTATATAGTTCAATTAGAAACAGAGGCAGGGAAATTAAATAAAAAAATAGTTTTAGAATAAACATTAAATAAGACAAGACATCATGAAAAAAAATATAAAAAACACTCAAAATAAAGAACAAGAAATTACACGTAAAGACGCGATAAAAAAGATAGGTAGTTATGGTAAATATGCAGCACTTACTGCATTAGGTACTTATATGATTTTAAACCCACAGAAAGCACAGGCACAAAGTCCTGAAGCTCCAGGAACAGGTTTTTAATTAGAAATAAAATTTATTTTTAAAAATCCCAATTTTATAAAATTGGGATTTTTTTATGTTTATAAACCATATAGTACAGGACACAAATTTAAGTTGTTAATTATAATTTGTAATTAATTTTTATCACCTTAAATACATAACAGTCCAGAATACTAAATTAGTAATGTTACAATATTTTTAAAAAAATATGAAAAAGAACATATTTAAATCAATATTATTTTGCAGCTTCTCGCTCTTTTCCTTCTTTATAAATGCGCAAACAGCGCCAGATGAAGATGGAACGCCTTACACTACATGTAATGTAGATGGTGCAAATGAAACAAGAACATCTAATGAGTTATCGCCACGTGTTAATGTTGGAACTATAGATGACAGAACATGTTATGCAAATTATAAAGAAACTACACTTAAAAGTACAACTTGGGGTATCTATAATATAACAGATGGTTCTAATAATCAAGACGCTGCAAATACATTACAACCTAGAATGGAGCGTTCATTACGTATAGCATATAATACTGATGTTGGATCTTACGTAAAATTTTCAGGAACGTTTAGAATTCTTGAAGTTGGTGATGCCTCAGGAACTAATAATGACGGAACATATATAGCACAATCAAAAGGACAACATACTGGTGGCGGTGGCTCTCCAGATCCTGCTATTTGTTTGTATTTAGCAAAACCTGTATTTGATGCCAATGGCAACCAAATAGCCTTTAATATTTATGCCGAACGTATTTTAGAACGTGGAGGATCTGGAGCCGGTAGAGAAATAGTTTTTTTAAAGAGCGTAACTAAGAATGAAGAAGTAAATTTTATTCTAGAGGTTGGTTTTAGGGAAGATCCAAACGACCCTACAAAAAAAATACATTATTCTGATGCAGTAATTGGAGGTACAGCTTTTCCTTTTAATATTCCTGATCCAGAAAGGGGAACACAGTCTAAAATTAGGTACGGTGCTTACCGAGTAAAAGGAGGTAGAGCACAAATTAGATGGGCAAATACTACACATATAAAAGTTGAGAATGTTGCTACCATAGTTGATGGTAATGAAGCTCCAGCAATAACTTTGTTAGGGGATGCTTCTATAAATATTGATTTAGGAGATACCTATACAGATTCAGGTTCAATTGCGATTGATAATTATGATGGAGATATTACTGATGATATTGTTATTGATAATCCAGTAGATGTAAATACAGCTGGTACCTATATAATAAAATATAATGTAACTGATTCTAACAATAATACTGCATTAGAAATGACTAGAACTGTTATTGTAGGTGATGTTTCACAAACTATTACTTCTTTACCAGGCACTATAGAAGTTGAGACTGGTGATCTTTCACAAAATAATGCTCATTTTGCAAACAATAAATTAGGTTCTGGAAATGGAGGCACTAATAACATAGTTGAGAAATGGAGAAAAACCCGAATAAATTCAGGTACAGCTGGTGAGGCTGATAGTGGTGCAGGTAAAAGTGGTACTATAATAATCCCAGTATCTGTTGCTGCAGATGGGAATTATAATTTTACTTTTACTTATTTCAAAAATTCAGCTAATAAATCAGACGATATAAAAATTAATTCTACAGATGCTACTGGAGGTAATTCTTCTCTATTAGCTTCATTTTCGATGATTAGGAATGATGGAGGCCCTGAAGGAACTAACACTGCAACTACTAGTAGTTATTCTACTCAAACAGTTACAGGAGTCCCTTTAACTACAGGTATTACTTATATTACATTTGAAAATTCTGATTCAGCATCTCTTAATTTGGATAACGTTATTGTGGCAGCTTCATCTGCACCCATACCTCCAACAATGACGTCTACTAAAGATGGGGAATGGAATGATCCAACTGTTTGGACAGTTTCTGGAACAGCTGCAACTACACCTAGTGCAACGCCTACTTCGGAATATGATGTTGTTTTAGGTCACGTTGTAACAATACCTTCGAATATGGGAGTTGCAACAGCGAAATCAATCGGGTCTACTTCTGGAGCTCAATTGATATTACGACAAAATAATACGCTAACAGTTGAAGGAGATATTTCTCTTGCTAGATCTAATGATGGGATGATTTTGTACGCTCAAAATGGAAACTTTTCTACGGTTACCATTGGAGGTGCATACACTTCGGATAAGAAGACTACCATTGTCAAAAGATTATCACAAGACAAATGGACGTTGGTTTCATCAGGTTTAAGTAATGCAAAACAGTTCAAAACACTCGATGATTCAAGGAACTATACAGTTAAGGAAGGCAATAAGTATGCTTTTGGTTCTTATGATGATTCTAGATCTGTTTTTGATCCTGGTGCAGCAGCAGGAACTACTGGTAAATATGTATATGTTACTGACGATCATGGAACAGGACCTGTATGGGGTAGTGGAATCGGATGGGCTACGAAGTCAAATAATGCAGGAGGTTCAAAACATGATGTAGTATTCATGGGAGACTTACATACTGATGATGTTTCCGTTGCAGTTTCTACTGACGGAAATGGCTATAATTTAGTAGGTAACCCTTACCCAACGTATTTGTATGGAAATCCTAATGCAGATGCAATTAACGTTTTAACTGCAAATTCATCTTTAATAGATGGTACAATTTGGTTTTGGGATTCAGACAATGAGACTTGGGTAACTAAAAATCTATCTAGTAATGCCTTTCATATACAACCACTTCAAGGCTTTTTTGTAAAAACTACCACTGCTGGTGATTTTAGTTTTACTGAAGCAATGCAGACGCACGAATCTAATAGTAATCCGTTTTATAAGACTACAAATAGTAGATTCGAAATAGATTTATCTATTGCAAGTGGAAAACTAAATCGAAAAACTTCAATTAGATATATTGATGGTAAAACAACATCTTTTGATAATGGTTATGATAGCAATATATTTGGTGGTTATGCATCAGAATTAGAGTTATATACTGGTTTAGTAGATGGTAATTCTTCTAAAAAATTAGCTATTCAATCATTACCAAATGAGAATTATGAAGATATGATTATTCCTGTAGGGGTAACTGCGGATGCAGATTCAGAAATTACTTTTTCTGCAGAAACTTTAAATGTACCAACGGGTTATAAAGTATTTTTAGAAGATAGATTAAAAAGTACGTTTACAAGATTAGATGAAGTAAATTCTGCATATACTGCTATAGTATCAGAAAAATCTACAGAAGGTCGTTTTTACTTACATGCTAAATCTAGTGCTTTATCTACAGATACAGAATTGTTAAATAGTGTAAGTATTTATAAATCGAATACTTCAACATTAAGAATTGTTGGCTTATCGCAAGGTAAAGCAAGTGTAAAATTATTCAATATTTTAGGGAAACAAGTAATGAGTACTAACTTCAATACAAGTGGAGTTAAAGAAATTACTTTACCAAATTTAGCTTCAGGTGTTTATATAGTTCAATTAGAAACAGAGGCAGGGAAATTAAATAAAAAAATAGTTTTAGAATAAACATTAAATAAGACAAGACATCATGAAAAAAAATATAAAACTAATAAATAGTCGTTTTAAAAATGATTTTAATTTTCCACTTTTAACTAGAAAAATAACACAAGGTTTTTGAAAAGGAGAAGAAAGATAGTTATTGTTTTAAAAAATAATTATCAGTAATTAGAAAAGATCTCTATTATAGAGATCTTTTTTATTATTTTTAAAAACTATATAAGATATTTTATACAATGAATACCCCTATAATTTCAAAAGAAATTGATGCTAAAAGTTATGTTTGGTCTGGTTTAAATAACCAATATGCTGTTTTAGAAAAAGAAATAGCACAGCTAATTACAGCAATTGCTAAAGGAGATTCATTATCTACTTTAGCGAGTGCTTTTGCTTCAAAAAACTTAGTTTCTAAAGCAGAGGCACTTCCATTACTTCAAGAATTAAAAGAGCAGTTTTTAGAAGATAATAAAGAGGTAGAACGCTTCAAAAATAAAGAGGTGTATCATACTACGATTCCTGCTAATTTTGAAACTACTTACACGTACAGTTCAAAAAATACAACTATTAGAGTGGCCTTTCAATCTGAATTAGAGGCCTCTTTTGTACATCCAAAATTTGCACATCTCATTACACAGTCCACTAATTTTGATATAGAATTTAAGGTTTTTATTAAAGATGGTCGTATTTATTTAGCCAAAAATAATACCATTTATGATTCTTGGACCAAAGAAGAACTTCATTATTTTCAAGGCAAGTTTTCTATGGAGTTTATTCAGGCTATCTATGGTAACACTGAAGATGATTGGATGGGAGTTTTTCATGCCTCAGCTGTTTCTAATCAAAAGAAAGCCATATTATTTTTAGGAGATTCAGGTAATGGTAAAAGTACTTCTTTAGCCTTATTACAAAAACATGGTTTTAATTGTATGGCAGACGATTTTGTGCCTGTATTGGCTAAAAACAAAAATGTTTATCACTTTCCTGCAGCCATTTCTGTAAAACAGAAAAGTCTACAAACATTAATACCGTTTTATAAAGAACTACAAAACGCTAAAGAGTATCATTTAAAAGGACTTAATAAAATAGTTAGGTACTTACCTCCAAATAATACCAACATACCTTCTCATTTGCCATGTAACGATTTGGTATTTATAAAATACACGAAAGACGCTCCTTTGTCTTTTACAAAGTTAGCTAAAGAAAATGCTTTTCAACAGCTTGTTCCAGATTCTTGGTTATCTCCTAAAAAAGAAAATGCACGAGAATTTTTAAATTGGTTTCAAAATATAAATTGTTACCAATTAACCTATTCTAAAACAGAGGCACTAATTACAACAGTATCTAAATTATTTAACAATGAATCATAAAGAGGTTTTTTATTTTGTTGCAAAGTGTTTGACAATTTCTTTTGAAGCACAAAATAAGTTAGATATCGAAAAAAAATTACAACAAGAGCGTATCGATTGGGACAAAGTGGTGCAATTAAGTACTGCGCATTATGTATTTCCTGCGCTATACTGTAATTTAGAAAGAGCTAACTTTTTTAGTTACCTTCTAAAAGATTTAGTAGCCTACATGCAAGAAATTACGACATTAAATAGGTAAAGAAATAAAGCGATTATAAAACAAGAAAAAAAGCTGAACACACTGCTTATAGAAAACGGATGTACGCCTATATTTTTAAAAGGAACAGGGAATTTGTTAGCTGGTTTGTACGAAGATGTGGCAGAGAGAATGGTAGGAGATATCGACTTTATTTTTTCAAAAGAAGAGTACCCAAAAGCAATTACGATTTTAAGAGATTTTGGATATTCTGAAGTGACTAAATATGAGTACTACTTTCCATATGATAAACACTACAGAAGACTTCAAAAAGAGAATAACATTGCTGCTATAGAAATTCACTCAGAAATATTAGGAATAGAAAAATACAGAAAAGAATTTAATTATAGTGTTGTGGAAAAAGATTCCCAAGTAATCAATGAAGTTAGAGTTTTGGGTTCTGTCGCATTAACTCTATCAAAGATTAAAAATACAGTTTTTAATACATTGTTAAGCAACTAACGAACAGAATGTTTTGAACAAAGTAGAACAGGGATTAATGATTTGATTCTTCTTAATTATGCTAACTACCTCTATTCCTGAGTGGATTCGCTGTGCTGATTCAAGCTCCTTTTTTACTTTTATATTTCGGTATAATAAAATAAAAATATAAAGAATCATTCAAAAGACACTTCATTTTTTGACCCAAAGCGCGTATTATTTTACCACCGTGGTTCCACTTACTCGATTGGTATTTTATAAAAGTTGAATTCGAAATACACTATAAATATAGTTATATAAAGCATCTTGATAAAAACATAAGCATACATTTTTTTTTGTTTTAAAAAATTATCTCTTTAAGGAAGAGAGTATTGATTCTAAAAAAAACTTTATTTTAGAGGTCTATAAAAAATAAGAATGGAGAACAACTAAAAGTTTTAGAAGGTAGTTTATAGAGATTACCAGTCGATCTTAGAGTAAATGGTAAACTAACTACAAAAGAAAACCTTATGAATTAACGACAAGTATTCGTCTACAAAATATTTTTAATCTAAATGAAAATTATCAAACACATTTTTTTTCTAATACTAATTGTAATCATAAATGGATGCCTAAAAGAAGAAGTTTTTACATCAAGTAAAGTCAAATTTAATGATGATTGGTATTTTAAAAAAGTGTTGAATGAAACTAGTTCAAATATCACATTTATAGATGAAAATAATTTTAATAACTGGGATTCCATATCATTACCTCATACACCAAAAATAGAGCCTAAAATTGTAAACAATCAATGGCAAGGAATTTCTTGGTACTTTAAAAAATTTTCACTTTCAAAAGACATGAAAGGCAAAAAAATGTTTTTAAAATTTGAAGCGGCAATGAATATTGCAGAGGTTTGGGTAAACGATAAAAAATTAATAAAACATCAAGGGGGCTATTTGCCTTTTGTAATAGATTTTACAGATGTTGCTCTTTTTAATGCAGAAAATACAGTTAAAGTAAGGTTAGATAATAAAGACAACTCTATAACTGGACCAAAACCTTTAAAAAATTTAGACTTTAATACCTATGGAGGTATCTATAGAAACGTATGGTTAATTGCTAAAGGTCAGTTGTATATTACAGATCCAATTTTAACCAATAAAGTTGCAAGTGGAGGTGTTTTTGTTACCTACCCAAAGGTTTCTAAAACACAAGCCACAATAAATATTAAAACACATATTAAAAATGAAAACAATAAAAAACAATCGTTTACAATAAAAAACACGATAATAAAAAGCGACATAGAAATTGTTTCTTCTGAAAGCGACACCTATACTTTATTTTCTAAAGAAGATAAACAGTTTACAGCAAATTTGAAGGTAAAAAATCCAGAATTATGGTGTCCGAATTCTCCTAATTTATATCATTTAAAAACAGAAGTGTTACAAGACGGAAAAGTTTTAGAAAGAGAAATAACAAGAATTGGGATTAAAACAATAAAATTTATTGGGCAAGATTTTTATTTGAATGATAAAAAAATATTTTTAAGAGGTGTAAATCGTCATCAAGAATATCCTTATGTAGGTTATGCAATTTCTGATAATGCAAATTACAGAGATGCAAAAAAGATAAAAGATGCTGGTTTCGATTATGTACGTTTATCACATTACCCTCAAAGCCCTGCTTTTATGAAAGCTTGCGATGAAATAGGTTTAATTACTATTGATGCTATTTTAGGATGGCAGTATTTTAGTAAGGATAAAAAATTTCAAAATTATGTTTTTCAAGCTTCAAAAGATTTAATTAGAAGAGACCGAAATCATCCCTCTGTATTAGCCTGGGAAGTTTCTTTAAATGAATCTTGGATGCCAGAACCCTTTATAGATTCTTTAACTACAATTGCGCATCAAGAGTATCCAGGTAATCAATGTTTTACTGCGGGTTGGCAGTATTACGGTTATGATATTTATTTGCAAGCAAGACAACACAGATTACAATATTATAATCCGAAAAATAAAAAACCTTACAATGTGTCTGAGTATGGTGATTGGGAATATTATGCTATGAATGCGGGTTTAAATCAAAATAGTTGGGGAGATTTATTGCAATCAGAAAGATCTAGCCGACAGTTAAGGTCTGCAGGCGAAAAAGGATTACTGCAACAAGCCACAAACATTCAAGAAGCTCATAATGACAACTTAAATACACCTGCATTTGCTGATGGATACTGGGTCATGTTTGATTATAACAGAGGGTACGCAAATGATTTAGAGGCCTCTGGAATTATGGATATATTTAGAATTCCTAAACTTTCTTATTATTTTTATCAAAGTCAAAGAGATGCAAACAACTCTAATGGTAAACCTATGGTTTACATCGCCAATCAATGGAAAAAAAACAGTCCTTTAGATGTTAAAATTTATAGTAATTGTGATGAAGTAGAGTTGTTTTTAAATGGTAAAAGCTTGGGGCGTAAAAAACCAAATCAAAACAAAATGTCTTCGAATTTAAATCATCCCCCATTTACATTTAAAATTCCAAAATATGATGCTGGTAAATTACAAGCAAAAGCATTTATTAAAAATAAAAACGTTGTAAATTATAGTGTTTTTAGTCCAGAAAATCCATCAAAAATTAAAATTGATTTAGATATAAATGGGTATGAGCTAGATAAAAACAATGATGATATTACACTTGTTTATGCTAGTGTTACAGATAAAAATGGAACACTACTTACAGATATCGACGATAAAATAGAGTTCAATTTAAAGGGGAATGCGGAGTTAATTGGAGAAAATCCTGCAAATTTAGAAGCCGGAATTGCAACTATTTTACTAAAAACAAATAAGCTAACGAAAGATTTAGAAATTAAGGCGAAATCTAAAAAATATAAGTTTAATTATCTACTAAAAGTAGATAACCCTTAAAAATGAAAAATATTAAAAAATCATTATTCATTCTATTACTAATACCAACAATAGTAAGAACTCAAGCCATAGAAATTGTTTCTTATGGAGAAAACGCTTTAGTAGTAAGTTTATTAACAGTTACTAATTTAATAGTAAATTATAAATATAAGAGTAAAGTAGGTTCTTTTAGAAACCATCTTTTTATTGGCTTAGAAATGTTAGTTGAAAACAATAATTATGTTTCTTATGTAACTGGAAAAACTTTTGAAAAACAAACTTTTGAAACAAATAAAACTGGGGGTTTTTCTATAGGTAGTAGTAACAAACCATTAGTATACTTAACAATGGTTAATTATTATCAAGATTGCTTTTAAAGATAAAAACCCTTTGAGTGTGTATGATAATAAAATTCAAGAAGTTAACTTTAGAATATATCCAAATTCAACATCATAAACAATAAATATAGAATCGAATAAAGAAGATGTTCACTCAATTAAAATTTACAGTTTAAGTGGAGCAAAAGTATTAAAGCATATAAATATAGATCATAATCCTGTAGATATCTCATAATTATTTTTAGGTATTTATGTATTAAAGACAAATAAAAAACACTCATATAAAGTAATCAAAGTATAGGAATTTAATTAATATATTTATGCAAATAATAACATTTTTAGGTTTTACTGCTTTAGTAGCAGTAATATCATATTTAGCCACAAGAAAAACAGTAGAAGATTCTTCAGACGGTTATTTTTTAGGAGGAAGAAGTTTAACTGCAGGAGTTATTGCGGGTTCTTTATTACTAACCAATTTGTCAACAGAACAAATTGTGGGCTTAAATGGTGCTGCATACACAAGTGGCCTATCTGTTATGGTTTGGGAAACTTTAGCTGCAATTGCTATGATAATTACAGCCGTTTATTTATTACCAAAATATTTAAAAAGTGGCCTTACAACTGTTCCTGGATTTTTAGAAAAACGGTTTGATGTTAGTACTAAAACATTCACTTCAATTTTATTTTTAACAGGGTACGTTGTTGTGCTTTTACCTGTTATTTTGTATTCAGGATCTTTGGCCATAAGTGGTATGTTTGATGTTCCTTTACTTTTAGGGGTAACACATAAACAATCAATTTGGATTTGTGTTTGGGGAATTGGAATTATTGGTTCCATTTATGCAGTATTTGGTGGGCTAAAAGCAGTTGCTATTTCAGATTCAATTAATGCAATTGGTTTGTTAGTAGGCGGTTTATTGATTCCTATTTTTGGTTTAATTATGATTGGTGATGGAAGTTTATTTAATGGATTAAATATACTAGTTACTGAAAATCCTGATAAGTTTAACTCAATTGGTGGTAAAACAGATCCTGTGCCATTCTACACTATTTTTACAGGTATGATGTTAGTTCAATTGTTTTATTGGGGTACAAATCAACAAATAATTCAAAGAGCACTAGGAGCTAAAGATTTAAAAGAAGGTCAAAAAGGATTATTATTAGCCTCATTTATTAAAATTCTAGGGCCTTTAATCGTGGTCCTACCTGGCTTAATTGCGTATCATATTTTTGAAGGAAATTTAGAAACAGTGGATAGTGCTTATCCAATGTTAGTAAAAAAAGTACTACCACCAGAATGGGTTGGTTTTTTTGCAGCAGTATTGTTTGGTGCCATTTTAAGTTCTTTTAATAGCGTTTTAAATAGTTCCGTTACGTTATTTGGAATCGATGTTTACAAACAACATATTAACAAAGAAGCAAATGAAAAAACCGTTGTAAAATATGGTAAAATTTTTGGAGTAATATTAGCAATTGCTGCAATGTTTATTGCACCATTAATCGCAAATGCAGGTAGTTTGTTTGATTATTTACAGGAAATTAACGGCATTTATAGCATTCCAATTCTAACAATTATTGTTGTCGGTTTTACAACTAAAAAAGTGCCGGCTATAGCGGCTAAAATAGGTTTGTTGTCAGGGGGTTTATTATACATAATAAGTCAGTTTTTACTTCAACCTTATTTTGTCAATTTAGCTATAGATAATGCTAAATTAGAGGGAATTACAGAAGTCTCAGAATTAGCACTTATTAAATCGCTAGCATATCCTCATTTTTTAGATGTCATGGCCATTTTATTCGTATTAAATATCTTTATTATGTTAATCATTGGTAAGTTAAGACCAAGAGAAATTCCTTACAAACAAGCATATACAAAACAAGTGGATATTTCTCCTTGGAAATATGTTCACATTGCTGGGGTATTCATATCATTAATTGTAATATTAATCTATATTTATTTTGCATAGTATAAAAAAAACTTTGGCAGAAGATCTAATCTCTGAATGAGTTTTACAAAAACAAACATCAGAAGTTTTTTACACCCAAATTTCAGATTGAAATCTCATCAGACCAAATCGAAAACTATTTGCAATTATATACTCCTAAAGATTTGTCATTAACTGCTATAGAGACCATGACTGGGGTATCAAATAGTTTTAACAATAAAATTGGATTAAAGACTTTAAAACCCGATCAAATTTATTCGGTAACATAGAGTGTAAAATTAAACAAGTAACAAAATAACATATTTAATGATTCGTAATCTAATACAGCAAGTAAAAGAAGAGTTTAAAAAAACATTTAAAAAAGAACCAATATGTGTTTTTTCACCCGGAAGGATCAATATTATTGGAGAGCATACCGATTATAATGATGGATTTGTATTTCCGGCTGCAGTAGATAAAGGTATTGTAGCTGCAATACAAAAAAGTGACAGAGGTAGTTGTACAGCAGTTGCCTTAGATTTAGATAGCACCATCGAATTTGAGTTAGATAAACTAAAACCATCTAAAAAGGGAAGTTGGGAAAATTATGTGTTTGGTGTAGTTGCAGAGATTCAGAATAGAAATAAAATTATTGGAGATTTTTACATCATTTTTAAAGGAAATATTCCTGGAGGTGCTGGCATGTCTTCTTCTGCAGCTTTAGAAAATTCAGTAGTTTTTGGCTTAAATGAACTTTTTGATTTAGGCTTAACTAAGCACGAAATGATTTTAATATCACAAAAAGCAGAACACAATTACGTTGGCGTCAATTGCGGCATCATGGATCAATATGCAAGTATGTTTGGTATAAAAGACAATGCATTGCATTTAGATTGTAGAACCATACAGTCTAAACCTTATAAAATTGATTTTAAAGACCATCAATTCATATTAATCAACACCAATGTGAAGCATACTCTATCAGAAAGTGCTTATAATGATAGACGTTCTGCTTGCGAAAATATTTCAGCATTACTTGGTATTAAAGCGTTAAGAGATGCCACAGAGGCAGATTTAGAAAAAATAATTGAAAAAGTTACCCCATCAAATTACAGAAAAGCATTGTATGTAATTCAAGAAAATGAGCGTACTTTAAAAGCTGCTAAAGCTATTGAAGATAATGATTTAGAAAGGTTAGGAAAATTGATATATCAATCTCATGCAGGATTATTGGACCAATATAAAGTAAGTTGTGATGAGTTAGATTTTTTAGTAGCACAAGCAAAGAAAAATAAGCATGTTTTAGGAGCAAGAATGATGGGTGGTGGTTTTGGTGGCTGTACGATTAATTTAATTGCAAGAACAGAAGTTAATGGATTTACAGAGACGGTTTCTAAGGCCTATAAAAAGAAATATGGTAAAGAATGTTCTATCTACTTTATAGAACTTTCTCAAGGAACTCATTTAGTAAAATAAATTATAAAAATGAACAATTTAAATTTACAAAATTACTCACACAAAAGATTCAACATCCTAACAGGTGAATGGGTTTTGGTTTCTCCTCATAGAGCAAAACGTCCTTGGCAAGGTCAAAATGAAGAAATTTCAACAAAAAAAAGACCCTCTTATGATAAATCATGTTATTTATGTGCAACTAATACAAGAATTAGTGGAGATGTAAATCCTGATTATAAAGACGTGTTTATTTTTACCAACGATTTTGCTGCATTGCAAAAAGATTCGCCTTCCTTCCAAGTAAATGATGGTTTGTTAAGAGCCCAGAGCGAAACAGGGATTTGTAAAGTTATTTGTTTTAGCCCAGATCATTCAAAAAGTTTGGCGGAAATGGAGGTTGATGACATTAAAAAAGTAGTGAACGCTTGGCAAAAAGAATACAAATATTTGGGTGATAATGAGATAATTAACTATGTGCAGATTTTTGAGAACAAAGGTGCGGTAATGGGTTGTAGTAACCCTCATCCTCATGGACAAATTTGGAGCCAATCTTCCTTGCCAAATGAGGTAGACAAAAAAGACCACCACCAAAACGACTATTTTAAAATAAATAAAAGAGGTCTGCTAGAAGATTACCTAGCACAAGAATTAGCTACCAAAGAGCGTATTATTTTTGAAAACGATGATTTTGTTGCATTAGTTCCATTTTGGGCAATTTGGCCTTTTGAGGTTATGATTGCTCCAAAAAAACAACAGAAAAACATTTTAGCACTATCAGATCAAGGTGCCAAAAATTATGCAGAGGCGATTTCTGTAATCACAAAAGCTTATGATAAATTATTCAATACTTCTTTTCCATATTCAAGTGGAATACATCAAGCACCAACAAATGGTAAAGATAATAATCATTGGCATTGGCACATGAGCTTTTATCCTCCTTTACTCAGAAGTGCAACTGTAAAGAAGTTTATGGTAGGTTACGAAATGTTTGGCTCTCCACAAAGAGATATTACAGCAGAAATTGCAGCAAAAAAATTAAGAGATTTGACTTTGTAATACAATACATTTAATTACACGTAGTTATGGTTTCACTTATTCTTATAAAATATTTAAGAAGCTAAAATTAGGCTAAGAGGTTTTTTTAGTTTATAAGTCAATCAAATCTTATATATTTACTTCCAATCAACCTCAAAAAATGACTATAATACCTTCAAAAAATAAGACTTTAGTACCTATTATCATTATTGCTGGCCTGTTTTTTATCTTTGGCTTTGTTACTTGGATTAATGGGGCATTAATTCCGTTTATGAAAACCATAAATGAACTTACAGATGCAGAATCTTATTTAGTAGCCTCAGCTTCATACATTTCTTTTGTGGTAATGGCTTTGCCAGCGTCTTCTATAATTAATAAAATAGGATACAAAAAAGGAATGTCTTTAGGGTTAATAATTATGGCAATAGGAGCATTGGTTTTTATACCAGCAGCAAACGCCAGAACCTATTGGATGTTTTTAGCGGCTATTTTTATACAAGGAGCAGGAATGACTTTGTTACAAACTGCGTCTAACCCATATATTACTATTTTAGGCCATTTAGAAAGTGCTGCAAAACGGATTGCAATAATGGGTATTGCTAATAAAGTTGCAGGAGCTTTAGGTTCTGTAATTTTTGGTGCTATTTTACTAGCTGGTATAGATGAAATAAAAGACAAATTACTTAAAGTAGGTGCCACTGAAAAAGCCAGTTTATTAGACACAATGGCTGATAGTGTAGTTGCACCTTATATTGCAATGTCTGTAGCTCTTTTTGTACTTGGTGTACTAATAAGGAAAGCCCCTTTACCAAATGTAGCAGCTACACCAATAGAAGAACATACGTCAGCACAAAAAACAAAAACGAGCATCTTTCAGTTTCCACATTTATGGTTGGGAGTATTGGCGTTGTTTGTGTATGTAGGTGTAGAAGTGGTGGCAGGTGATACCATTATTGCCTACGGAATTTCGTTAGACATCCCTGTAGAACAAGCCAAGTTTTTTACCTTATTTACCTTAATGGCTATGGTTGCAACCTATGCGTTAGGCGTTGTTTTAATTCCTAAATATATCAGTCAAGCTTTGGCCTTAAAAGCAAGTGCAGTTTTAGGGATAGTTTTCTCTTTTTGTATTGTGTTTACCACTGGTTTTACCTCTGTTTTATGTGTTGCAGCTTTAGGGATTGCAAACGCTTTAGTTTGGCCTGCAATTTGGCCTTTAGCTTTAACTGGACTAGGTAAATTTACCAAAACTGCATCGGCATTTTTAATCATGGCAATTTCTGGAGGGGCAATAATTCCGCCTTTATACGGGGCTTTAGTAGACCAACAAAAAGAAAGATTATTAATGGACGGCGTAAATGAAATTTCAGCCATGGCAGAGGCTGCCTCTTTTGGATATTGGATTCTAATTCCTTGTTATTTAATTATTTGCTATTACGCTTTTTGGGGCCATAAAGTAGGCTTAACAAGTGTCACATCTTAAAATAGTTATTCATATTTAAAAAGTTGCTGTGTTTAAAATTAATAAGTTAAAAGAAAATGATTTTACAATTGTAGAATTATCTAATGCATGTAAAAAGTCATTTGCTAAAATTTGTTTAAATGAAGGCACGAGAGTTGTATTTTTAGATTTAAATGCAAAAAGCATAATAGAAGAGCAGGCTGATTTTGAACATAAAGATCCGTATGCTTCCGCTATTTTATTTCCGTTTGCAGGTAGAATAGAAAACGGAACCTATAGTTTTAAGACTAAAGAATACCAACTGAATCGCAATCATAAAAACAATGCAATTCATGGTTTGGTTTATGACAAACTGTTTGTAATTGCTTCATTAGATGAGCAGCAAGATTGCTGTACTGTTACTTTAGAGTACCAAGAAATAGTTCCACAAACCGGTTTCCATTTACCTTTTTAATTGCAATAACGTACACTTTATATGCCAAGAAACTTATAACAACAGTTAAGGTAACTAAATACTGACACTAAAGAATTTCCGTTTAGTTTAGGCTGGCACCCTTACTTTAAATTAGAAGATATAGAAAATTCAACTATTCGTTTAAACTCTTTAAAAAAAGCTGTTGTAAATTCCGAAATTATTCCAACACAGTTAGAGGAAACAATTATTAGGAAGCCTATTTCACTTAAAGAAACCCTATTAGACGATTGTTTTCTTGTAAAAGAAAATAATGTTACATTAGAAATTTCAACGCATCTTTTACAAATTATTACAGACCAAGAGCCATATTACTTTCAGGTATTTACACCTAACAATTTACTATTAGTAGCTATAGAGCCATTAACTGGCTTACCGAATAACTTTAATTACTTAGAGGGTTTAAGAGTGTTAAAACCGAAAGAAAGTTACTCGCAAAATTGGACAATCTTTTTAGAAGATTAAAACACATTTTTGTGAATAAAAAAACACCTGAGAAGTCTCAAGTGTTTTTTTATTTAAAATAGGTTGCTGAATTACCAAATACGAACTCTATCTTCTGGTTTTAAATACATTTTGTCACCTTCATTTACATCAAAAGCAGCATAAAATGCATCTACATTTTTAAGAGGCATATAAGCTCTAAACATTCCAGGAGCATGAGTATCTGTCATTATTAAATTTTTAAGAGCCTCATCTCTCATTTTAGTTCTCCAGATGGTGCCCCAAGAAAGGAAAAATCGTTGTTCTGGAGTATAGCCATCTATTTCTTCTGGTCTTCCATTCTTTTCTAAGAAAATTTGCAACCCTTCATAAGCAGCTTGCACACCACCTAAATCTCCAATGTTTTCCCCTAAGGTAAACTCACCATTTAAGTGCATGCTATCTATAGCAACAATACTATTGTATTGATCTATTAGTTTTTTACCCGATTTTTTAAATTCTTCAGCATCTTCATCTGTCCACCAGTTTTTAAGATTTCCATCACCATCAAAACGAGCTCCAGAATCATCAAAACTATGAGATATTTCATGACCTATAACAGCACCAATTCCGCCATAATTTACAGCTTCATCTGCTCTGTAGTCATAAAAAGGAGGTTGTAAAATTGCTGCAGGAAATACAATTTCGTTGTTTACAGGGTTAAAGTAAGCATTTACAGTCTGTGGAGACATACCCCATTCAGTTCTGTCTACTTCTTTACCTAATTTACTCATATTTTGATTGTATTCCCATTTCGTAACATTAATTACGTTTTCAAAATAAGAGCCACCTTCTTCTAAGCCTTTTACTTGCAATTCAGAATAATCTTTCCATACATCTGGATATGCAATTTTAACCGTTAATTTGTGTAATTTTTCTAAAGCTTTTTCTTTAGTAACTTCACTCATCCAAGGCAATTGTGCAATTCTTTTTTCGAAACCAAGCATTACATTATCTATCATTTCTTCTGCTTTTTTCTTAGCTTCTGGAGGAAACATTTTTTCTACATACAATTTACCTAAAGCTTCACCAATAGCTCCATTTAAATTATTTAGAGCACGTTCATCTCTTGCACGTTGTTTTTTAGCTCCACGCATTTCTTTACTATAAAACTCCCAGTTTGCAGTTTCTAAATCTGTAGAAAGCGCACTTAAAGCACTGTTAATTGTGTTCCAACGTAATACTAATTTGATATCTTCTACTGAACTATTTTCAAAAATGTTACTCATTGCTTTAAAGTAGCCTAAATCTGTTACAATAACAGTTTCTATGTCTCCAACACCAATACCTTCTAAATGCGCAGGCCAATCTATGGCTGGTGCTAATTTTTGAAGTTCTTCTACAGACATTGGGTTGTAAAGTTTTCTAATATCTCTGCTTTCTTCTTTAGTCATCATTGGTGCTGCTAAACTTTTTTCAAAAGCCACAATTGTAGCCGCATTTTGTTTTGCAGTTGTTGCATCATCACCAAATTCTTGTAACATTTTAGCTACAAATATTTCATATTTTTCTAGTTTGTCTTTTACATTAGCATCAACATAATAATCTCTGGTTAGGCCTAAAGAACCTCCACTCATGTAACCTGCATACTGACTACTGTTTTTAAGGTCATTAAAAACGCCAAAACCGTAAAAACCTCCTCCTCCATAAGAAGCCATATTTGTTAAATAGGTTTCTACATCTGCTTTTGTTACAATTTCATCAATTTTAGATAAATAAGGCATTACTGGTGCTTTGCCTTGTTTGTTTCTTTCAACAGTATCCATTATGGTTTCATAATAATTTACTGCTTTTTCTTGATCGGAATCTATTTCATTTCCTTGTGCATCTTTAATCTTTGGAAAATCTCTTTCTTCAATATCGTCATTTAAAATTTCTAAAACATCTGCATCTGTTTTTTTACGAAGCTGATTAAATCCACCCCAAGAAGTTTGGTCGTCAGGAATTTCGGTTTTGTCTAGCCAAGATCCGTTTACGTGTCTAAAGAAATCATCTGTAGGTTTTACAGAAGTATCCATATTTTCTAAAACAATACCAGCTACTTTCTCTTCTGGTTTATCATTTTTACAAGAAACAAAAGCTATAGAAGCTACAGCAGTTGTGAACAATAGTTTTTGAACGCTTTTCATTATTTCTATTTTTGATTAATTGATTATTAGTTGCTTAATTCTAAAAATGTTACAGCAAATTAACATATAAATTTCAAAAAATGGTGTTTTGTAAGAATTTTAAATATGCTTCGACTAAATTTGTGCTAAATTATAAAACAATATGACAGAGAATTTAACGAAAGAAACGTTTTTAGAAAAGGTATTTAATTTTAAGGAAAATAAAGAATGGAAGTTTGAGGGTAAAAGACCTGCAGTAATAGATTTTTATGCAGATTGGTGTGGGCCATGTAAAATGTTGGCACCAATTTTAGAAGAACTTTCAGAAGAATATGGAGATAAAATTGATATCTATAAAGTAGACACAGAAGCAGAGCAAGAACTTTCTGCTGCATTTGCAATTAGAAGCATACCTTCTATGCTATTTTGTCCTGCAGAAGGAGAACCACAAATGGCAAATGGAGCTTTACCAAAAGCAGATTTAGAAAGAGTTATTAGCGAAGTTTTAAAAGTAGAGAAATAGAAGAATCTACTACAGAATTTATAGCCTGAAATTTATTTTAGGCTTTTTTATGCAAAAAACTTATATACCTAAGTTTTTTATGCATTAGAAAATTATGTATATATTTGTCATTATTATAGTTAAATAGTTCACTTATGGGAAATCAGAAATTATATAAAGGATCATTACAAACCATCATTTTAAAATTGCTAGCAAGTAATACTAAAATGTATGGTTATGAAATTACTCAGAAAGTTAAAGAATTAACCAAAGGTGAATTAAAAATTACAGAAGGTGCTTTGTACCCAGCTTTGCACAAATTAGAGGCTGACGGTTTACTAGATGTAGAGGTTGCAAAAGTGGGTAATAGACTCCGTAAATATTACAAATTGACAGAAAACGGAACTAGAGAAACTGCCAGTAAATTAGAAGAAATGCAAGAGTTTTTAAAAACAATGCAGCATTTGGTGAACCCTAAATTTGGTTTAGAATAATTTTTGTAGTTATGGAATTAACAGAATCTCAAATAGAAAACCTTTACAATTTTACAAGGCAACATTATGTAGAATATTATGATGTGCAAACAGATTTGGTAGATCACTTAGGGAATGATATTGAGCAAATTTGTGTAGAAAATCCAAATTTAACTTTCGAAGAGTAGAGATAAATCCTTTAAAAAATTTATATAAATTTATAAGGCAGCATTATGTGTGCCATTATGATGTGCAAACAGAATTGGTAGATCATATGGCCAATGATATTGAGCAAATATGGCTAGAATACCCGAAGATTACTTTCGAGGAGGCTAGAGATAAATCGTTTAAAAAGTTTGGGGTTTTTGGCTTTATGGATGTTATAGAAGCCAAACAAAAGCAAATGGATAAACGCTATTGGAAACTTCTTTTACGTTTTGCAAAAGAGTGGTTTACATTACCAAAAGTAATAACAACATTACTCATATTTCTTGCTGTTTTCTTTTTGATGCAAATTCCCTTTGTAGAAATTGCAATAGTAAGTGTTTTATTAATTTTAGTAGTTTTTGAAATGATTGCTGTGTATAAAATTAGAAAAGAACACAAAGCAAAAGAAAAGACAGAGGAAAAGATTTTTCTGCTAGAAGCTATGATTGGTACAACTAAAAATAGTTTTACTGGTTTTACATTTATCAACCTTTTTAACTTTATAAATCTTACAAAATTCGATTTTTCTGGCTTAAATGTGTATTGGTTAGTACTTATTGCTCTAACAGTTACTGTATTAGTAATATTTTTTTACGTTGTAACTATGTATTGCCTCAAAAAGCTGAAGAATTAATACTAGAAACCTACCCTGAATATAAAATGGCAAAAAATTTGTAACAAAAAAGAGCAATTAACTACTTATATATAACTGAATCGACCAAACCTATGATTTCACATTTCTTAAATTTAGAATGGAAACAATATTTTAGAACCGCAAATTGGCAAAAAAGTATTTTTCTAAACATCTTGTTAGTCCTTTTTGCATTGTATTTTATACTCAGCTTTTTAGCTATTGGTGTAGGAGGATATTGGATTTTAAAAGAGATGTTTCCAAATCAAGATCCATTAATAGTGGTGAATGCTTTTTTGCTGTATGCTTTTGTGGCAGATTTAATATTTAGATACCTAATGCAAAAGCTTCCAGTTATGAATATTAAACCCATGCTTACTTTACCCATTTCAAAAAGTAAAATTGTACACTATATCCTTTTAAAGTCGTCCTTTTCTTTTTTTAATTTAATGAGTTTGTTTTTTTACATTCCATTTTCTGTGGTTTTAATAATGCAAGGATACGATTTATGGGGTGTTTTAGGTTGGTTACTTACAATGATGTGTGGCATTCAATCTGTAAATTTTATTAATTTTTTAGTAAACAAAGACACTAGAGTTTTTATTGCGCTGATCACCTTATTGTGTTGTGGTTTTTTAATCAGTTATTTTAACTGGTTCAACCTTGCCGCTTTTATTGGTAAAGGATTCGATTTTTTATACCAAAACCCAATACTTGCCTTAGCTGCTGTTTTACTTGTATTTCTTCTTTACCGTGAAAATTACAATAGACTAAGAAATGAAGTTTATTTAGATGCGCTTATTTCTGAAAAAACAAAAGAGGTAAATGCTGCAGATCTTTCTTTTACGGATAAATTAGGAGATCTAGCACCATTTATTAAAAACGATTTACGTTTAATGTGGCGTAATAAAAGAACTAAATCTGGTGTTTGGATGCTCTTAATGGGACTTTTGTATGGCTTGTTTTTTTACCCTAACCCTATGTACAAAGACATGGACTTTATGTTTGTTTTAGTAGGTGTTTTCTCAACAGGGACTTTCTTAATTAATTTTGGACAATTTATCCCTGCTTGGGATAGTGGTTACTATAAAATGCTAATGAGTCAGAATTTTAAATATGAACGCTACTTAGAATCCAAATACACCATTATGAGTATAAGTGTTGCAGCATTATTTGTATTAGGTATACCGTATGTTTTTTTCGGTTGGAAAGTGCTCTTTGTCCATTTCGCAGCCATGATTTATAATCTTGGGGTAAACACACATTTTATTTTATTAGGAGGAACGTTCAACCGAAAAAAAATTAACTTAGATGAAAAAGCCGCATTTAATTTCCAAGGAACAGGAGCTGTACAATGGTTAATTGGTTTGCCTTTAATGCTCTTACCTATGGGTATATTCGCATTACTCAATTGGTTGGTAAGTTTCGAAATTGCAACCATTACATTAGCTGTTCTCGGTTTTATTGGTATTGCACTTCATAAAAAATTGATGACAGCCATCACAAAAAAATACATTACAAATAAGTATGTAATGATTCACGCATTTAATCAAGAAAACTAAACAACCCATGATACAAACTACACAACTTTCAAAAAAATACGGATCAGCAGCGGTTTTAAACATTAACGAATTAGAAATTCCAGCGGGTCAAAGTTTTGGTTTAGTGGGCAACAATGGGGCTGGTAAAACAACGTATTTTAATATTTTATTAGATTTAATTAGACCAACAACCGGAGCTATTGTAAATAATGATATACAAGTAAACACCAGTGAAGATTGGAAATCATTTACGGGCTCTTTTATAGATGAATCTTTTTTAATTGGCTATTTAACAGCAGAAGAATACTTTGAGTTTGTGGGCGATTTAAGAGGAATGAATAAAGCAGATGTTACTGCATTTATTGCTGAATTTAACGAGTTTTTTAACGGTGAAATTATTGGGAAAAAGAAATACTTGAGAGATCTTAGTAAAGGAAACCAGAAAAAAGTAGGCATTGTAGCTGCTATGATGGGAAGTCCTAAAGTGGTAATATTAGACGAGCCTTTTGCCAATTTAGACCCTACTACACAAATTCGACTTAAAAAAATAATAAGTCAACTTACCAAAAACAGAGAAGTTACCGTCTTAATTTCTAGTCATGATTTAACACATGTAACAGAAGTATGTGAGCGAATTGTGGTTTTAGACAAAGGAAACATAGTTAAAGACATTGTCACTTCTGAAGAAACATTACAAGAGCTAGAAAGCTATTTTGCAGTCTAATACTTTAATCTGTAATTTATTGTTATTTTTACACACGGAATTTATACTATTTTCACTTTAACTGAGTTGTAAATACAATGTATATTCTTGTTAAGAATAAAATAGCTTCGCTGATTTTGAAAATAATAATTAGAGTACTTTTTTTAGGAGTTTGTTATGCAATCGTTTCTTGTAGCACAAAAAAAGATACTATTATTAGTAGAAACTATCATGCTTTAACTTCTGACTATAATATTCTTTTTAATGGAAATACAGCATTTCAAGATGGAATTAAAGCAATAGATGAGACTTATAAAGAGGATTGGTTTTCACAAATTCCTATAGAGCCAATTACTTTTGATGAAGACAAAATAGTAGTACCATCTTTTAACAACAAGCCTGGTGCTGGCTTTTCCTCTTCTTCAGACAAAAAAGAGACAACTACTTTCGAAAGAGCAGAAGAAAAAGCAGTAAAAGCCATACAAAGACATGGCATGAATATAGAAGGAATAGAAAGAAATAGGCAAATAGATGATGCCTATTTATTGCTTGGAAAATCTCGCTATTACCAGCAACGTTTTGTACCGGCTGTAGAGGCTTTTAATTATGTGATTGCCAATTATCCTAGTGCTAACTTAATCGCTGAAACAAAAATTTGGAGAGCTAAAACAAATATTAGGTTAGATAATGAAGAAACGGCAATAGAGTCTATGAAGTTGTTGTTAGTGGTTAAAGATACTTTAGAGGCTGAATTAACAAATAAAATTAAAGAGCAAGGACATACAGCGCTAGCTATGGCTTACTTGAAAAGTGATAGCTTACAGAATGCAAAAAAGCACCTCTTATTATCAACTAGAACTTTAGAAAACAAAGCGCAAGCAGCTAGAAACTTATTTGTTTTAGGACAATTATACAGCTCAGAAAATAAAAAAGATTCAGCAAGCTGGGTATTTAAAAAATTGGTAAACTTTAAAAAAGCGCCCTACAAATATAAAATCCATGCACAAATTGCTTTGGCAAAAAATACCATAAACGATTCTACTTCTGTTCTAGTTTTAAATACACTTCAAGAACTAATTAAAGATAGGGCAAACAAGCCTTATTTAGATCAGTTATATTATCAATCTGGTGTTTTGCAGGAGAAAAAAGATAGCATTCAGCTTGCAAAAAAACTATATTATAAGTCCTTACGCGCAGAAAATGGAGGAGAAAAGCAGAAAACATTTACCTATGAGAATTTAGGAAACTTGGCCTTTAAGGAATCATTGTACCAAAACGCTAGTGCTTATTATGATAGTGTTTTACAGTTTTCTAAAGATAGTCTGAGTTTAAGAATTCGAAGAATAAAGCGTAAATATAAAAATTTAGCATCTTTAATTCAATTCGAAAACACTTTAGCTACTAATGATAGTATTTTAAAAATAGTAGTTCTTTCTAAAGAAGCGCAAACAGCTTTTTTTCAGAATTATATCGAAAAATTAAAAAAAGAAGATGAAGCTGCAGCTCAACGTCGTCTTAATCAAATGGCTTTTGGGGGCGCAGCAACAGACTTAGCTTCAGCAAAAAAAGGAGAATGGTACTTTTACAATAGTCAGTCTTTAGGTTTTGGTAAATCTGAATTTTTAAAAATCTGGGGTTCTAGAGTCTTAGAAGATAATTGGAGATGGTCTGAAAAGGCAAGTAACATCCAATCTATAAAAGATACTGTAGTTGCCGCAAAAATAAATGTTAAATATGACTTAGAAACCTATTTAAATACAATTCCGACTGAAAAAAAAGTGATAGATAGTTTGGCGGTTGCTAGAAATGAAGCCTTGTACGAGTTAGGATTAATTTACAAAGAACAGTTTAAAAATTACCCGTTAGCAGCACAAAGGTTACTTCGTGCTAAAGATGAAAATAAAGATGAATCATTTATTTTACCAATACATTGGCACTTATATCAGCTATACACAACTTTAGGGAAAACTAGCAAAGCACTTATTTATAAAAATAAAATTTTAACAGAGTACCCTGAAACTAAATTTGCGCAAATTATTTTAAACCCTAATATTGTTTTCGAAGATGATGTAAAGGTCAGTGATGTGGAAAGTAAATACAAAATGCTATATTACGCCTACAAAGACAATAACTTTTCAGAAGTAATTCATCAAATAGATGCTTTTTTACCTACAATTCCTAATGCTGTTTTATTACCAAAGTTCGAATTGTTAAAAGCACTAGCCGTTGGGAAAAGCACTGACAAGAAAACGTATGAAGATGCACTCACTTTCGTTATTGTTAATTACGCAAGTACACCAGAAGCAGAAAAGGCAAAAAACATATTAGCACAATTAAAAAAATAGTTAAAATGTTTAAAAAAGAAATCAACAAAAAACCCAATTCAGAAGTGATGGAAAGAAACCTAATAGCAAAAAACACAACGATTGTTGGAGAAGTTTTATCAGAAGGAGATTTTAGAATAGATGGAATTTTAGAAGGGAATTTAAAAACAAATGGGCGTGTAATTATAGGGGTTTCTGGTAATGTAAAGGGTGTTATTTCTGCCACAAATGCAGATATAGAAGGAGCGTTTTCTGGAGATTTAAAAGTAGAAAAAACCTTAACACTTAAAGAAACCGCAAACATTACTGGAGATGTAGTTGTAGGTAGGTTATCTGTAGAGCCAGGAGCAACATTTAATGCCTCATGCAGTATGAAGGTGCCTTCTAAAGAAATAAAATTATCTGATGGCAAAAAAGAATCCAAAAAAACAATCGCATAAAAAGGTACAGAAACCAATAAATAAGGCATTACAGCTTTCGGGTGCAGGTCTGCAAATGGGTGCTACTATATATTTTGGTTTTCTTTTGGGGCAATGGTTAGACGTTAAGTTTAAAACTACTTACCTAGAGAAAACTATAACCTTACTTTCAGTTTTCTTGGCTATGTATACTTTAATCAAACAAGCCCAAAAAATTAATGATTAAAAATTTTATAACATACACACTTACCTGTATTTTATTATATACTTTAGGCTTGTTTTTACATAATACTTATTTAGAAACCAATAAAATTTTATTGCCTTTTTCTTTGCAAAAAATCTACCTGTTTCATGCGGGTTTTTCGCTTATTGTTTGTATAAATTTACTAGCACTCTCAAATGTTAATAAGATTCTAGATCAACTTGGGTTTATTTATCTAGGCACAATACTTTTAAAAATATTACTATTTTCTATAATCTTTTATAAATCAATAATTACCAACGAAATCTTAGAATTTTCAGCAAGAATATCGCTTATAATTCCGATATTGATTTTTTTATTAACAGAGGCTTTTTTCTTAGTACAAATACTACAGAAAAAAGAATAATGAAAAATATCTTTAAAAAGGGTTTGTAGTTTTGAATTATTGCGTATTTTTGCGCCGAATTTAGAAAGCGTATTTTTACCATGAAGGTTGCACAAAAATCAATCAAATTTCTTACAATATCATTAATAGCTCTTTTTTCAGCTACTATTTTTGCCTCTGGTTCAGATAAAAAACATGATAACCAAAATGATGGAGGTCGTGTAAATACAAAGGAAGAAGTAGAAGCCTACATTTTACATCACATTAAAGATTCTCACGATTTTTCTTTATATTTTTATACTGGTGATGATGGTGAAAGACATCACTTAGGTTTTCCTTTACCAATTATTTTATGGACTAGCGAAGGCTTAGTAACTTTTATGTCTTCAGAATTTCATAATAATGATGATGGACATGTAATTGTAGAAAAGAAAGGATTAAAATTCGCAAAAGTTCATAGTAAGATATTAGAATTAGATAAAGGAGCTGCAACAGTTTCTTTTGATGAAACTCATCACGCGACTAATGCAAACAAGGTTTTAGATTTTTCAATTACAAAAAGTGTTGTAGGTATTCTATTAATAGGATTCTTATTGTTGTTTTGGTTTTCTAGATTGGCAAAACAATATAAAACAAAACAAGTACCAACTGGTTTTGCAAGAGTGTTAGAGCCTTTAGTAATTTACGTAAGAGACGAAATAGCAAGGCCAAACATTGGTGACAAACACTATAGAAGATTTACAGGATATTTATTAACTGTATTTTTCTTTATATGGATTTTAAACTTAGCGGGTTTAACTCCATTAGGATTTAATGTTACAGGTCAGTTAGCAGTTACTGCTTGTTTGGCAATCTTTACATTAATTATTTATTCAGTAAGTGGTACAAAAGGATATTGGATGCATATGATATGGATGCCAGGAGTTCCTGTTTTAATTCGCCCAGTATTAGCAATTATAGAATTAGCTGGTGCATTATTAATTAAACCATTTTCATTATTAGTTCGTTTGTTTGCGAACATTTCAGCAGGTCATATTGTGGTAATGAGCTTAATTGCAATTATGTTTACACTAAAAGAATCTTTAGGGGTTGTTGGTGCAACAGGGTTGTCTTTAGTATTATCATTTTTTATAACATTAATTGAGGTTTTAGTTGCTTTTTTACAAGCGTATATCTTTACAATGCTTTCAGCATTATTTATTGGTATGGCTGTAGAAGATCATGCTGAAGCTCATTAATACAAATTTGTTTAATTTAATATAAATACATTTATTATGTACAATTTAATTGGAGCAGGATTAATCGTAATCGGAGCAGGAATTGGTTTAGGTCAAATTGGTGGAAAAGCAATGGAAGGTATTGCTCGTCAACCAGAAGCAACTAGAAAAATCCAAACAGCAATGATTATTATCGCTGCATTATTAGAAGGTTTAGCATTTGGTGCGTTATTCTTAGGAAAATAATCCAAACAAAAACAAAAAGCACAATTCTGTAACGGTTGGTTACAGAATGTGTTTTTAATTAAACAAAAAGAAAAAAACATATAATTAGTTTATAGAATGGAAACTTTATTAAACGATTTTTCACCAGGATTATTTGTAGTCTCTACAATTTTATTATTAGCTTTAATAGGATTAATGGTGAAATTTGCTTGGAAACCTATTTTGAACTCTTTAGAAGAAAGAGAATCAGGAATAGAAAATGCACTAGCAGCAGCAGAAAATGCACGTAAAGAAATGCAAAACTTAACTGCAGATAATGAAAGGTTAGCAAAAGAAGCTAGAGCAGAAAGAGAAGCTATGATGAAAGAAGCTAGAGAAATTAGCGATAAAATTATTTCTGATGCAAAAGAAGATGCAAAAGAAGTAACTACTAAGCTAATCGAAACAGCACAAGCTTCAATTCAACAAGAAAAGCAAGCAGCTCTAGCAGAATTAAAGAAAAACGTAGCAGAATTATCTATTGGTATAGCAGAGTCTGTAATAAAGAAAGAATTGTCTTCTAAGAAAGATCAATTAGATCTAGTAGAAGGGATTTTAAAAGACGTAACTTTAAACTAATTTTATGAAAGACGCAAGAGCAGCATTACGTTACGCAAAAGCTATTTTAAATCTTGCTAAAGATTCTAATGATGAATCTGCTGTGCATGAAGATATGCAGCTAATTGTAGCTACTATCGAAGACAGTAAAGAACTTTCTGTAGTTTTAGAAAGTCCTGTTATAAAGGCTGCAGATAAAATGAATGTTTTAAAAGCTACATTTTCTAGCAAAATAAACAACATTACATTAGGCCTTTTTAATCTTTTACAAGAAAATAAAAGAATCGCTATGTTAGAGGCTATTGCTAAGCAATATTCAATAATATACGATTTTGATAAAAATACACAAGTAGCTAAAGTTACAACAGCTGTGCCTATTTCTCCAGAAATTGAAACGCAAGTATTAGCAAAAATTGTAGCTTTAACAGGTGATAAAGCAAACTTAGTAAATGAGGTTAACCCTTCAATATTAGGTGGTTTTATTTTAAGAGTTGGAGATGTGCAGTATGATGCAAGTATCTCTAATCATTTAAGTGAATTGAAAAAGGAATTTGACAACAGTCATTACATTCCAAAAATTTAATAATACATCAAATTAGAAAAGATGGCAAGTATTAAACCAGCTGAAGTCTCAGCAATTTTAAAAGAACAACTTACAAATTTTGAAGCTCAAGCTTCATTAAGTGAGGTAGGAACTGTATTACAAGTGGGTGATGGTATTGCTCGTGTTTATGGATTATCTAACGTACAATATGGTGAGTTAGTAGAATTCGAAAACGGCTTAGAAGGTATTGTATTAAACTTAGAAGAAGATAACGCAGGTGTTGTATTACTAGGTGCCTCAACTTCTGTAAGAGAAGGCTCTACTGTAAAGAGAACTGAAAGAATTGCTTCTTTAAGAGCAGGTGAAGGTATTGTTGGTAGAGTTGTAGATACTTTAGGTAGCCCAATTGATGGGAAAGGACCAATTGAAGGTACAACTTACGAAATGCCATTAGAAAGAAGAGCACCAGGTGTAATCTATAGAGAGCCAGTAACAGAACCGTTACAAACTGGTATTAAATCTATTGATGCAATGATTCCTGTTGGTAGAGGTCAGCGTGAGTTGATTATTGGAGATAGACAAACAGGTAAATCTACAGTTGCTCTAGATACTATTTTAAATCAAAAAGAATTTTACGATACTGGTAATCCAGTATATTGTATATATGTGGCTATTGGTCAAAAAGCTTCTACAGTTGCAGCAATTGCAAACATGTTAGAAGAAAGAGGAGCTTTAGCGTACACAACAATAGTTGCGGCAAATGCATCAGATCCTGCAGCAATGCAAGTTTATGCACCATTTGCTGGAGCTGCAATTGGAGAATATTTTAGAGATTCAGGAAGACCAGCTTTAATTGTTTTTGATGATTTATCAAAACAAGCAGTTGCATACCGTGAAATTTCTTTGTTATTAAGAAGACCTCCAGGACGTGAGGCATATCCAGGAGATGTGTTTTATTTACACTCAAGATTATTAGAAAGAGCTGCAAAGGTTATTAATGATGATAAAATTGCTAGTGAAATGAACGATTTACCAGATTCTTTAAAAGGAATTGTAAAAGGTGGAGGTTCTTTAACAGCATTACCAATTATTGAAACTCAAGCAGGAGATGTATCTGCATATATTCCAACAAACGTAATTTCGATTACAGATGGACAAATTTTCTTAGATGGAGATTTATTTAACTCAGGTGTAAGACCAGCAATTAACGTAGGTATTTCTGTATCACGTGTTGGAGGTAATGCACAGATTAAATCTATGAAAAAAGTATCTGGTACTTTAAAGTTAGACCAAGCTCAGTATAGAGAATTAGAAGCATTTGCAAAGTTTGGATCTGATTTAGATGCAGCTACAATGAACGTAATTTCTAAAGGTCAGAGAAACGTAGAGATCTTAAAGCAAGCACAAAACGATCCTTTTACTGTAGAAGATCAAATTGCAATTATCTATGCTGGTTCTAAGAACTTATTAAAAGATGTTCCTGTAGATCAAGTAAAGAAATTTGAAAAAGATTATATCGATTATTTAAATGCAAAACATAGAGATACTTTAGATGTTTTAAAGTCTGGTAAATTAACACCAAAAGTTACAGCAACTTTAGAAGAGGCAGCAGCTGAAATTTCTAAGCACTTTGTATAAGCACAAGTTAAGAGTTCAGAGTTAAAAGTTATGAGTAAGCTTAACGAAAGCCCAATAAGAATAAAAAGTTTTCAGTTTGCTTGTGAAATAGTTTTATATTGTGATACTCTTAAAGAAAATAAAGATTTTGAGCTAGCATCTCAATTAATAAGAAGTGGAACTAGTATTGGAGCCAATACTAGAGAAGCTCAAAGAGGAGTTAGCTTAAAAGATTTTAAAAATAAGTTTGGGATTGCTTTAAAAGAAGCTTGATGAAACCAAATATTGGTTAGAAATTTTAGAAGCAACTGGTAGAAAAGTACCTCTAGAATTGAATAAAAAGTGTGAAGAGTTAATAAGAATTTTGGTATCAATTATCAAAAACTCATAACTCATAACTTATAACTCATAACTTGAGAAATGGCAAATTTAAAAGAAATACGTAATAGAATAACCTCTATTAAATCAACAATGCAGATTACATCTGCCATGAAAATGGTATCTGCTGCAAAGTTGAAGAAAGCGCAAGATGCTATTATTGCAATGCGCCCTTATTCATCTAAATTAACAGAATTGTTGCAAAATTTAAGTGCAACTTTAGAAAGTGATGCTGGTGGAGCGTATTCAACACAAAGAGAAGTTTCTAAAGTATTGTTAGTAGTTGTAACCTCTAACAGAGGTTTATGTGGTGGTTTTAACTCATCTATTACCAAAACTGTAAATAGAACAATTGCAGAAAAGTATTCAGATAAAAATGTAGAGATTTTTACCATTGGTAAAAAAGGTGAAGACGTTTTATCTAAAACTTGTAATGTAGTTGATAGTAGAAATGATATTTATGACGAATTAACTTTTGATAATATTGCTGGGATTGCAGAAAAGTTAATGAACTTATATATAGAAGGTACGTATGATAAAATTGAATTGGTATACAATCAATTTAAAAATGCTGCAACTCAATTACCACAAGTAGAGCAATTTTTACCTATAAAACCAATTGAAGGTGGAGATGCAACTGCTGTAAACTCAGATTATATTTTTGAGCCTTCTAAAGAAGAAATTGTAGAAGCTTTAATACCAAAATCATTAAAGACGCAATTATACAAAGCTGTAAGAGATAGTTTTGCTTCTGAACACGGAGCTAGAATGACAGCTATGCACAAAGCAACAGATAATGCTAAAGATTTACGTGACGAATTATTGTTAACATACAATAAAGCACGTCAAGCAGCAATTACTAATGAAATTTTAGAAATTGTTGGTGGTGCTGAGGCACTAAATAATTAGACGAAGTCAAATTATTAAAAATATTTAAAGAGCGAACTCAAAAGAGTTCGCTCTTTTTGTTTTCCGATAATAAATAATAGGAAGAAACAAATTATTTAAAGTGCTAATAAACAAATTATTATATTTTTTTGTTTCTTGATTTATTTTTTTGGCACGTAATTTGAATATTCATAAGCATAACTATAAAACAGAAGGCTTATGAAAACGCTAAAACTACTATTCACGATTATTATTACAGGTACACTTTTAAGTGCTTGTACAACAATTTATGACGATGGTTTTGTAGACTATCAACCTACTGTAGACGAAGTTGTTTCTAGCTATGATTTATGGTATGTAGATTATCATAGAACCACAGGAACAGGAGATATTCCTTATGTTTCTAGAGCATTCACACTATCATTTTTAAATGGTATTCTATATGCTAACAATAATATTGTAGATATTGGAAGAACAGGAAATGGTTTAGGAATTGATGTGGGTACTTATGGAACTTTTAATGGTCTATTGGCTACCAATCATGATTTAGATGGAGTAAACGATTTTGAGTTGACTATTTTATCAGATAATGAAATAGAATTGTATAATTTTAGACAAAATGTAAGCTACCTTTTAGTAGGCTATAATGTAAATACCTTTGATTACGATAAGCTATTTTATGAAAATATAGAATACTTTTTACAAGAGTATTTAGCTTGGGAAAAAGTAACTGCAACAGGTGGTGCTCCAAATGCTTTTGATGATGAAAATTACCTTGAGTTTACACCAGAAAATTTAACAACTTTTAGAAGTTCTCAGGATGACTTTGGCAAACAAGTTGATAATATTAATTGGAACTATCTTGGGAGTTATGAAGTCTTTGATGTAACAGGTTTTGAAGACTTAAAAATTTTAACACTGAATTATTATTACGGAGATATAGAAGAGTTCGAATTAAACGTTATTAATGATGGTAGCGTAAGTTTATATCATTATAATTCAGAAACATCATACTACTTTTCAGGAAGAGGATTTATACAATTCAAGAAAAGTGAAGAATCTGTTAAAAGTGCGAAGGATATTGTAAGAAATAGCAATAGAAAACGTACCATTATAAAGAGGAAAGTAAAGAACAGAAGAATTTTAAAATAAAGTTTGGTTAGTTGATTTTTGATTGGTTGTTTTTATACAACCAATTGAAAGAGGAGTCACCCTGAAGAGGGTGACTTTTTCTTTGTTAATAATTGATGAAAATTATATCTCCTAAAAAAGAAAGCAAACCTCTAGTTTTCCTATTTTTAATGAACCAAATTTAAAAAATGAAAACAGCTTTTATTACAGGTGCAACATCAGGAATAGGAAAAGCTACAGCAGAGCTTTTTGCAAAAAATAATATCAAATTAATTCTTTGTGGACGAAGAACGGAAAGGTTAGAAAAACTTCAGGCTGAATTAAGTAGGCTAACAGATGTAACAACATTACAGTTTGATGTTTCCAAAAAAGAAGATGTACAAACTGCAATTGCATCTTTACCAGAAAACTTCAAAAACATAGATATCTTAATTAATAACGCAGGTAATGCTCATGGATTAGCTACCATTCAAGAAGGTAGTATAGATGATTGGGATGCTATGTTAGATATTAACGTAAAAGGTTTGTTGTATGTTACCAAAGCCATTTTACCTATTATGATCAATAACAACTCTGGTTTTATTGTAAATATTGGTTCTATAGCAGGTAAAGATGTGTATAAGAATGGAAATGTATATTGCGCATCAAAGTTTGCTGTAAACGCTTTAAATAAATCTATGCGTTTAGACTTAAACGATTATAATATTAGAGTTTCTGCAATTCATCCTGGTTTAGTAGAGACAGAATTTTCTGATGTTCGTTTTAAAGGAGATTTAGAAAGAGCTAAAACAGTTTATTCTGGATATAAAGCCTTACAAGCAGAAGATATTGCAGATATTATAAACTTTGTGGTTACAAGACCTTATCATGTAAATATTGAGGATTTAATTGTATACCCAACAGCGCAAGCAAGTGCTACAATGATTAACAAAAATTAGAATGAAATCAATATCAACAATCATAATTGGATGCATGTCTTGGGGCAAATGGGGTAAACAGTTCTCAACCCAAGAAGCTACAGAAATGATTCAGTTTTGCGTAGAAAATGGGAATACCACTTTTGATCATGCAGATTTGTATGGAGCTTACACTACAGAAGCTGAATTTGGAGCGGCTTTTGAGACGAGTAAGATCGATAGAGAAAAAATACAGTTAATTACAAAATGCGGAATTCAGAATCCTGTAGAAACAAGAGATAATAAAGTTAAACACTATAATTACAGCAAAGATTATATAATTTGGAGTGTAGAGCAATCTTTAAAAAATTTAAAAACAGATTATTTAGATGCTTTTTTACTGCATAGACCAAGTGCATTAATGCATCCTGAAGAAATTGCAGAAGCAATATCAAGTTTAAAAAACGATGGGAAAATCATCAATTTTGGAGTTTCTAATTTTACACCAAGTCAAGTAGATTTAATTGCAGATCATATTGCTGTTGATGTAAATCAGATTGAATTTTCTCTAACACAAAATTCAGCCATGACAAATGGTACTTTAGACCAAATGTTACAGAAAAAAATACAACCTATGAGTTGGAGTCCTCTAGGAAGCGTTTTTAGAGAAGAAACTCAACAAACAAAAAGAATAAAAGAGGTTTTAAAACGACTCTCAAAAAAATACAATTGCACAAATGATGTGCTTTTATTAGCTTGGTTATTTAAACATCCTGCAAAAGTTGCTCCAGTTATTGGCACCACAAATAAAGACCGAATTTTGAATGCAAATAAAGCCTTAGAAATTAATTTACAACTGGAAGATTGGTTTATAATGTTAGAAGCAAGTAATGGACAAGAAGTAGCCTAAAAATGATAAATAAACGCTTATTGATTAAAAATCTACTCTCACATAATGATGAGAATAGTTTTTATGATAAAAAGCAAAAATTATCTTTAGGCTCAAAAGAAGGAAAAGCCAAATTTTTAAAACATATTTGTGCTTTGTCTAACTCAAATCCAGAAAACAATTCTTATATCGTAATTGGCGTAGAAGATGAGGAGAATAAAATAGTTGGTGTCGATTTTTTTGATGATAGCAAAATCCAGAATTTGGTAAATGCGTACTTAAAAAATCCGCCAAAAATTGAATATGAAAACGTTCCTTTTCCTAGTTTACCTCGTCACAAGGTGATTGGTTTGGTTACAGTTTATCCAAATAAAAAGGTAACTTCACTTTTAAAAAATGCATGGAAATACCCTAAAGAAAGTATATTCTATAGAAGAGGTAGTAACTCTATTCCTTTTTCTGGCGATAATTTTGAACTAAAAAATACTAATAAATTTGTTGTAGCATCTGTAGAAAAAAATGCTGGAAATAATATAGAACTTACATTAGATGGAGTTTTTGATTTTATAAATAACCATAAGAAAAAATACAATCCTCAATACAAAGTTTTTTACGAACAATTTGTATTGTGTTGGGCAGGTGAACAAAAAACAATCAACTCAGAAAGCTTTTACTCTAGGGTAGACATAGAATTGATTAATGAGCAAGTTCGTCTGTTTTTTTCTGCTTTAGATGATGTTCAAATTTCTTACAATCAAAAATCATTTATAATTACAGAATACATTTTGTTGGGTTTAGATAAATATGAGAGCCATTACCCTTTAGAAAAAACAATTATTGACTTCAAAGATAATGGTAAACATCATATAGTAAAAGAGTTTTTGTTTCAGCCACCAAAATATGATGCAAATATCATCAATCATATTTATACAAATTGCAATAAAATAGTAGCTAAAATTAATAATGATACTCCACTTTCAGTTATAGAACACGAAGATGTTTTTAGGTTACCTTCTAATTATTTACTTTGTTATTTAAACGGATTTTTAGACGTACCAGATTTACTTAGAAAAGCCAAATATTACATTAAAAATTTAGAGGATAAAACTACCTATATAAAGTATAAAGAAGCAATGAGAGTGATTAGAAAAGTGAAATATAATTAAATATAAGAGCCCAACTTTTTAAGTTGGGCTCTTATACTATTTATGAATAATTAAAGCCTCTTAGAGGTCAAATTTAATTCCTTGTGCTAAAGGTAATTCATCAGAATAATTAATGGTATTTGTTTGTCTACGCATATACACTTTCCAAGCATCAGAGCCAGATTCACGTCCTCCACCAGTTTCTTTTTCACCACCAAAAGCACCACCAATTTCTGCGCCAGAAGTTCCGATATTTACATTTGCAATTCCACAATCTGAACCAGCATAAGACAAGAATTTTTCAGCTTCTTTTAGTTCATTGGTCATAATTGCAGAAGATAAACCTTGAGCAACTCCATTTTGTTTTGCAATTGCATTTTCTACTCCTCCTGTATATTTCATCAAATATAAAATTGGTGCAAAAGTTTCATGCTGTACAATTTCAAAATGATTTTTTGCTTCAATAATTGCTGGTTTTACATAGCAACCACTTTCATAACCTTCACCTTCTAAAACACCACCTTCAACCAACACATTTCCACCTTCAGCTTTTGCTTTTTCAATAGCAGCTAAATAGGTTTTCACAGAATCATGATCAATTAATGGTCCAATATGATTATTTTCATCTAAAGGATTACCTATTTTTATCTGTTGGTAAGCACTAACAATTGCATCACGTACTTTATCATACACAGCTTCGTGAATAATTAATCTTCTAGTAGATGTACATCTTTGTCCACAAGTACCAACAGCACCAAAAACGGCTCCAGGAACCACCACTTTTAAATCTGCAGTTCGTGTAATAATTATGGCATTATTTCCACCCAATTCTAATAAAGATTTTCCAAAACGTTCAGCAACTGTTGCACCCACAATTCTACCCATTCTTGTAGATCCTGTAGCGGAAATTAAAGGAATTCTAGAATCAGTAGTCATCATTTCTCCCACTTTATAATCACCATTAATAATACAAGAAATACCTTCTGGTAAATTATTTTCTTTTAGAATTGCTACAATTATATTTTGACAAGCAACAGCACATAAAGGTGCTTTTTCAGAGGCTTTCCAAATACAAACATCACCACAAATCCAGGCCAAAGCCGTATTCCAAGCCCAAACAGCAACAGGAAAATTAAATGCAGATATAATACCAACAACTCCTATTGGATGCCATTGCTCTCTCATAACATGACCTGGTCTTTCAGAAGGAATTGTTTGGCCATTTAATTGACGAGATAAACCGACTGCAAAATCACAGATATCAATCATTTCTTGAACCTCTCCATAACCTTCTTGCAAAGATTTTCCCATTTCATAAGAAATTAATTTACCTAATGGCTCTTTTAAATCTCTTAATTTATTTCCAAATTGACGCACAATTTCTCCTCTTTGAGGCGCAGGAATATCTCTCCAAGTTAAAAATGCCTCTGAAGCAGTTGTAATAACTTTTTCATAGTCTTCTTTAGTGGTTGTTTTAACGCTACCAATTAATTCACCATTTACAGGTGAATAAGACTGAATTAGTTCTCCATTAGAAAAGTTATTAGAACCAGTAGAGGTACCTTCGTTTATTTCTTTTAAACCAAGTTGTTGTAATACTTCAGTTATTCCAAAATTTGTCATTTTGTAGTTTAATTTTAGTTGTTTACATTCGAGTTACGAATTTACGAATAAAAACATACACATAAAAAATTAACAAAAACAATGTTATTTGTTTAAAATATAACGATTAAATGAAAAAAATCACGCTTTTATTTGCTTTTTTAACCTTATTTATAGGTTGTAATACAACCACTGAAAACACCACCAATGTGTTAGCAAATCAACAAGAAAAAATTAATGATTTTGCGATTATAATTCATGGAGGAGCTGGAACGATTTTAAAGAAAAACATGTCTGATGAAAAAGAAGCAGAATATAAAGCCAAATTAGAAGAAGCAATTAAGGTTGGGCATTCCATTTTAAAAAATGGAGGAACAAGCCAAGAAGCTGTGATGAAAACAATTCAAATAATGGAAGAATCGCCATTATTTAATGCTGGTAAAGGTGCTGTATTTACTAATGCAGGAACCAACGAATTAGACGCTTCTTTTATGGATGGTAAAACATTAAATGCGGGTGCAGTTGCAGGTGTTACTGATGTTAAAAGTCCTATAGAATTAGCGATTAAAGTTATGACAGACTCAGAGCATGTAATGCTTTCAGGAAAAGGAGCATCAACATTTGCAAAAGAAAACGGATTGGAAATTGTTGATCCAAGTTACTTTTATACAGAAAGAAGATTTAAATCTTTAGAGCGAATTAAAGAAAGAGAAAAAACAGAATTAGATCATGATGATAAGACAGCAGCTTTTTATGATGCTGATATAAAAAATGCAAAGTTTGGAACAGTTGGTTGTGTGGCTTTAGACAAAGATGGTAATATAGCTGCAGGTACTTCTACAGGTGGTATGACTAATAAAAGATGGGGTAGAATTGGTGACGCGCCAATAATTGGTTCAGGTACTTATGCAAATAACTTAACTTGTGGAGTTTCCTCTACAGGTTGGGGTGAGTATTTTATAAGAAGCCAGGTAGCTTACGATATTTCTGCTCAAATGGAATATCAACAAAAAACCTTAAAAGAAGCTACGCAAAATGTAATTCAAAATAAATTAACCAAACTTGGTGGTACAGGAGGTGTTATTGCTTTAGATAATAATGGAAATATGGCCTTTGAGTTTAACACAGCAGGAATGTATAGAGCGTCTATGGATGATCAAGGAGAATTGATTATTAAAATTTATAAAGAATAATTTTGATACCAAATCGATCATATTAATCTACAGGAACTACAATTTCATCAAAAATAGCGTTGCCTTCCGTATCTTTGCCTTTGTAAAATTTAAATACGTAGTCTTTTTCTTGTAAGACATGAATTGGTAGTCTTATTTCTTTTTTAATATTTTCTTGGCTACAGGCTGATGCTAAATCTTCAATACCGTCAATTGCTAAAACTCTTGTATTTCTTTCTTTTGAATAATAAAGTCCTTTAAAAGAAAAACAACTGTTGGGTAAGGTATATTTTAATACAATAGTATCTGATGTTCTGTACGTGAAACGAGCAGGAGTAATGGCTTCGTCTATAGGGAATGTTGTTCCCCTAAAAAGAGATGCTTCTTCACTACAAGCCATAACACAAAGCAAGGTAACAAAGAGGAATAATTTTTTCATAGAGAAGTACTTTTTAAGTTTCCAATTAAAATTATAGCAGTTTTTTCTATTAAGTGCTATTTTTGTTTTCATAAAATGAAAAACGATTTATTTAATATACAATCCGAAAAGCAATTTACAAAAAATGCTTTACATGTTTTTAAACACCAATTTAAAAATAATAAAGTGTACCGTTCTTTTTGCGATCTTCTGTATGTTCATCCATCAGATGTTATTAAAGTAGAAGACATTCCTTTTTTACCCATTCAGTTTTTTAAAACAAGAAATGTTTTATCATCAACAGAAGAAATTCAACAAGAATTCACAAGTTCTGGCACAACAGGAAGCATAACTAGCAAGCATTTAGTTACAGATGTTGCTCTTTACGAAGAAAGTTACTTAAGAGGTTTTCACCACTTTTATGGTGATATTAAGGATTATGTTGTATTGGCATTATTGCCCAATTATTTAGAAAGAAAAGGTTCTTCTTTGGTATATATGGTGAATGATTTAATTCAGAAATCAAAAAATGCTGAAAGTGGCTTTTACTTGAATAATTTAGACGATTTAGCCCAGAAACTAATTAAATTAGATAAAAGTGGTCAAAAGATTTTACTAATAGGTGTTTCTTTTGCGTTGTTAGATTTGGTAGAAAAATATCAGTTTAACTTAAAAAACACCACAATTATGGAAACTGGTGGTATGAAAGGTAGACGAAAAGAATTGATTAGAAGTGAACTGCATGCTATTTTGTCAAAAGGGTTTGCAGTAAAGGAAATTCATTCTGAATATGGAATGACAGAGCTTTTAAGTCAAGGTTATTCTAAAGGAAATGGAATTTTTGAAACACCACCTTGGATGAAGATTTTAACTAGAGATACAGAAGAAGCTCTAACTATTCTAGATAAAGGCAAAACAGGTGGTATTAACGTAATTGATTTGGCCAATTATAATTCGTGCTCATTTATTGCCACACAAGATTTAGGTAAAGTTTACAATAACAATACTTTCGAAATTATTGGAAGATTTGACAATTCTGATATTAGAGGATGTAATTTAATGGTGTTGTAAACTACAAACTCAATGACTAGAATATATTAGGCTACAATTAATAGGTAATAGTTTTTTTTACCTTTTTGTAAAAGCACATATTTTTTATCGATTAGATCTTCTTTTGTAATTACAAAATCTTCTTTAACTTTTTCTTTGTTAATAGAAATTGCATTTTCTTTTAAAGCTCTCCTAGCTTCTCCATTAGATTTTAAAAAGTTAGTTTCTGCAGCTAAAGCAGCAATCATATCTAAACCATTTTCTACTAAAGATGCAGCTACCGTTGCTTGTGGCACTCCATCAAAAATATCTAATAAGGTTTTTTCATCTAAAGATTTTAAGTCAGATGCTGTAGATTTTCCAAATAAAATATTAGAAGCTTTAATTGCTTTTTCATATTCTTCTCTACCATGCACAAGCACTGTAACTTCTTCTCCTAAACGTTTTTGTAAAATTCTTGTATGAGGTACTTCTGCGTGTTCAGCAACTAAAGAGTCTATGGTGTCTTTGTCTAAGAATGTAAAGATTTTAATATATTTTTCAGCATCTTCATCAGAAGTATTTAGCCAATATTGGTAAAATTTGTATGGTGATGTTCTATTGGCATCTAACCAAACATTTCCACCTTCTGATTTACCAAATTTAGAACCATCAGATTTAGTAATTAATGGGCAAGTTATGGCATAGCCTTTTCCATTTCCTATTCTACGAATTAGCTCTGTTCCTGTAGTTATATTTCCCCATTGATCTGACCCACCCATCTGAATCGTAGTACTATTCTCTCTAAATAAATGCAAGAAATCGTACCCTTGCACCATCTGATACGTAAATTCTGTAAAAGACATTCCGTCTTTAGATTCAGAGCTAATTCTGTTTTTTACAGAATCTTTAGCCATCATGTAATTTACGGTGATGTGCTTACCAATATCTCTAATAAATTCCAAGAAAGAGATGTCTTTCATCCAATCATAGTTGTTTACTAAAATAGCCGCACTCTTTTCATCTGATGTAAAGTCTAAGAAATGTCCTAATTGTGCTTTCACACATTCTTGGTTATGTCTTAGTGTAGTTTCATCTAATAAATTACGTTCTGCAGATTTTCCTGAAGGATCTCCAATCATACCTGTTGCGCCACCCACTAAAGCAATGGGTCTATGACCACATCTCTGGTAATGAGCTAATAACATAATAGGTACTAAATTTCCAATATGTAAAGAATCTGCTGTAGGATCAAAACCTACATAAGCACTTCTCATTTCTTCTAACAAATGTTCTTCAGTTCCTGGCATGCTATCATGTAACATTCCTCTCCATTGTAATTCTTCAATAAAATTCTTCATTGTAATCAATTTATCAGTTGGCAAATATAACTTTATCAACCAAAATATGCTAAATTCGTAGTATGATTTTAGTTACTGGAGGTACTGGTTTGGTTGGTTCGCATTTATTGTATCATTTAAGTGTAAATAATGATAAAATAAGGGCGATTTACAGAACTGAAGCATCTCTAAAAAAAGTAAAAAAAGTCTTTTCTTATTACACTTCAGATGTAAAGTTATTCTCTAAAATAAAATGGTTTAAGGCAGATATTACAGATGTGCCTTCTATGAAACCCGCTTTTGCAGATATTAAATACGTTTTTCATTGTGCAGCTTTAATTTCTTTTAATCCTAAAGATTATAGAGAAATGCGTAAAGTAAATATACATGGTACAGCCATTTTAGTTAATTTGGCTATAGATGCAAAGGTTAAAAAGTTTTGCTTTGTAAGCTCTATTGCTTCTGTTGGCGATGCTATTCAGGGTAATTATTTGGTAGATGAAGAATGTGAGTGGAATAAAGAGCAAGATAACAGTGGTTATTCCATTACCAAATTTGGTGCAGAAATGGAAGTTTGGAGAGCCAGCCAAGAAGGAGTGGATGTTGTTATTGTTAATCCTGGTGTAATTTTAGGGAGTGGTTTTTGGAATGCTGGTTCAGGAAAATTATTTACCCAAGTTTATAACGGATTTAAATATTATACAGAGGGTATTACAGGTTTTGTTGCTGTACAAGATGTTGTAAAACCTATGATTCAATTGATGCAATCTTCAGTTAAAAACGAACGATTTATATTGGTTTCTGAAAACAAATCTTTTAAAGATGTTTTTTTTAGTATTGCTGACGCTTTTGGTAAAAAAAGACCCTACAAAAAAGTAAAAACCTGGCATACACAAATTGCTTGGCGAATTTCTTGGTTTGTTTCTAAAATTAATGGAGTTGCACCTTTATTGACTAAATATTCAGCGAAAAGTGCACATAATATTACAAAGTATTCTTCTCAAAAAGTAATTCATGCACTAGATTATCAATTTGAAGCTGTAGATACTTCAATTCAAAGAATTACTAGAAATTATACTAAAGATTAATTCTTTATTTTTTTAGGAATAGAGTCAATTAGTTTTATTGCTTTGCGAACACTATCTAAATCTTTTTTCAACTCTTTATTTCTTTTAATAGAATCTAATCGTAAAGAATCTTTAGTGTTTTTAATATTATCAAAGTAAGCTTTTTGTTTTTTCAGACTGTTTTTAGCATCCTCAAAAATTAATTTATACTCATCAATTTTAGAGATGTAATATAAATTAGAAGTTTGAAATCGAACACTATCTATTTGAAAGCGCTCATAAACTAGAGGCATGTAGTTCATATTCCTTTCCATATTTTTATTCTTAATATAGGTTGCAGAAGAAGCAATCATCATTTCTTGAACCAAAAGACTCATGGTGTCTTTTGAAATAAGGTCTGTAGGCTTCTCAAAAATTGTATTACTAGTACAAGAACCTAGAATTAGAAAGGCTAATAGGTAGCTCAGTTTTTTCATATTATCTATTAAAAGTAACGCGTTTTCCTTTTATGCTTTCATTAATTTCACCTTCATTAAACATTAAATTTCCATTTACAAAAGTGTGAGTTATGGTCGATGAAAAAGTAGTGCCTTCAAAAGGAGACCAACCACATTTGTACAATACATTCTCTTTAGTAACCGTTTGTGATTTATTGGTATCTATCAGCACTAAATCTGCATAATAACCTTCTTTAATGAAACCTCTTTTTTCTATTTGAAATAATTTAGCAGGATTATGACTCATTTTTTCAACGGCTTTTTCAATAGGAATTACGCCTTCTTTTACCTTTTCTAAAATGGCAGTAACAGCATGTTGCACTAATGGGCCTCCACTTGGTGCTTTTGTGTATACATTGTCTTTTTCCTCTAGTGTGTGAGGTGCATGATCTGTAGCTAAAACATCAATTCTGTCATCTAATAATGCTTTCCATAAACCTTGTCTGTCTTCCTCTGTTTTTACAGCAGGATTCCATTTAATATGAGTTCCTTTTTCTGCATAATCTTTGTCTGAAAACCATAAATGATGAATACAAACTTCTGCTGTAATTTGTTTTTCTTCTAATGGAATATCATTTCTAAAAAGGTGTGTTTCTTTTTCTGTAGATAAATGGAATATATGTAAACGTGCGCCAGTTTTTTTTGCAAGTTCTATAGCTTTAGATGAAGATAAATAGCAAGCTTCTTCGCTTCTAATAATTGGATGGTATTTCATAGGAATATCATCTCCATATTTTTCTATATAGTCTTTAGTATTTTTTTTAATGGTAGCCTCATCCTCACAATGTACAGAAATAATCATTTTTGTTGATGAAAATATCTTTTCTAAAACGGCTTCATTATCTACTAACATATTACCTGTCGAAGAACCTAAGAATAATTTAATTCCAGCAACTTTTTTAGGATCTGTTTTTAGCAGTTCTTCTAAATTATCATTAGTACCCCCAAACATAAATGAATAGTTGGCATATGAGTCTTTAGCTGCAATTTTAAATTTATTTTCCAATAATTCTTGAGTAGTAGCTTGCGGTACTGTATTTGGCATTTCTATAAAAGTGGTAATTCCACCAGCAATAGCAGCTCTAGTTTCTGTAGCAATATTTGCTTTATGAGTTAGTCCAGGTTCTCTAAAATGTACTTGATCGTCTATAAAACCAGGTATTAAAGTTTTACCATTTGCATCTATAATTTCTGCATTATCTGGAGCAGGAATGCTTTCAGAAATTTTTTTTATGATTTCATTTTCAATTAAAACATCACCTAAAAAAGTACTGTTCTCATTTACAATTTTTGCTTTTTTAATTAAATAAATACTCATGCCTTTTTTATTTAGGTAACCCTTTTAATTTCATTTTAATAACTCCAAATAGTGCCTCAGAAATAATGTTGCTACTCATTTTTGATTCTCCTAAGGTTCGGTCTGTAAAAATTACAGAAACTTCTTTTATGTTAAACTTGTGTTTCCAGGCTTTAAATTTCATTTCAATTTGAAAAGCATAGCCAACAAATTTAATTTTATCTAATTTAATGGTTTCTAATACTTCTTTCCGCCAACACACAAAGCCAGCAGTAGCGTCAAAAACTGGAAGCCTAGTAATTAGCCGAACATATCTAGAGGCAAAATAAGAAAGTAAAACTCTTTTCATTGGCCAGTTTACAACATTTACTCCTTTAGAATATCTAGATCCAATTGTGACATCTGCACCATCTTTTTTACACTCCTCATACAGTAATATTAAGTCTTTAGGGTTATGAGAAAAATCTGCGTCCATTTCAATGATGTAGTCATACCCTCTTTTTAAGGCCCATTTAAAACCATGGATATATGCTTTTCCCAAACCATTTTTTTTGGCTCTACTCTCTAAAAATAATTGATTAGGAAATTTTTCCATGAGTAGCTGAACTAAAGAGCCTGTTCCGTCAGGAGAGTTGTCATCTACAATTAAAATATGAAAGGTTTTTTTTTGGCTAAAAGTAGCTTCAATAATGGCTTCTATATTTTCTTTTTCGTTGTAAGTAGGTATTATTACTAAGGCATCAGACATAAACTATTTTTCATCTAGTAATAAGGCAAATATACGTTTTTTAATTACTAATTTTGTTGTAACTATCTTAAATGAAAGCTATTTGCAAGGCATAGATAAAATTATAACTTCAAACTATTGGATAACAATTATTTTAATTGCTTTATTTGGGTGTATTGTGTTTTTAAAATTATTGAACGCTCAAAAATTAACTGAGCGTTTTTACAAACTTTTCAATTTTTCTTTTTTAGAGCAAGACTCAGAAGGAAGCAAGGTTCTTATAAATCTTTTTGAGGTAGTAATGTTTTTGTTTTCTTCACTTTCCATAGCCTTATTACTTTTTTATTTTCAACAATACATACAAGTGAACAATAAAATTACGGTTGCTTCATTTCTCTCGATTTATAGTTTTGTTTTTTGTTATTTTATAGCCAAAAAAGTTTTAGAGTTTGCTTTGGTAAGGTTGTTTTTATTGAAAAAGCAGTTACGTACTTTTTTAAATACAAAAGCGCATTACTTGCATTCCATTTCCTTTATTCTTTTTATTTTATTAATTTTTTATGAGTACACAGAAATACATCCTTTAGTTGTATTCTATTTTTCTGTTCTTCTTTTTTCAGTTCGATTTTTGTTTTTTCTACTTAGAAATAAAAAGCTGATTTTTAATAAGTTGTTTTATTTTATTTTGTACATTTGCGCCTTTGAAATAGCTCCGCTATTTATACTGTTGAAATTGATGTTTTAAAACAAAATTGAAAGCAAATGAAAGTGAAAACTATACTGGTTTCCCAACCAGCTCCTAAGACAGAAACATCTCCATATTTTGATTTATCTGACAAACAAAAAGTAAAGATTGATTTTAGATCTTTTATACACGTTGAAGGTATTTCTGTAAAGGAAATAAGAGCTCAAAAAATAGACTTAAGCAAATTTTCTGCAATCATATTAACCAGTAGAAACGCTGTAGACCACTTTTTTAGAACAGCAGAAGAAATGCGTTTTAAAGTTCCGGATTCTATGAAGTATTTTTGCCAATCTGAGGCTGTAGCTTACTATTTACAGAAGTATGTTGTGTATAGAAAACGTAAAATTTATGTTGGTAACAGAACGTTTCCTGAGTTAACAAAATTGATAAAAAAGCACAAATCCGAACAATTTTTGCTGCCTTCTTCAGATAAATTGAAACCGTTAATTCCAGATGAATTAAATAAGTTAGGTATTGCTTGGACAAGGGCAGATTTATACAGAACTGTCGTAAGTGATTTGTCTGATTTAGAGAATGTTTTTTATGATATTTTAGTATTTTTTAGTCCTTCTGGTATAGAGTCTTTGTTAAAAAACTTTCCAGATTTTAAACAAAATGATACAAGAATAGCTGCTTTTGGACCTTCTACTGTAAAGGCTGTAACCGACGCTGGTTTAAAGTGTGATATTGTTGCTCCTTCTAGAGAAACACCATCTATGACAATGGCGTTAGAAAAGTACATAAAATTAGCAAACAAAAAATAATCTTCTTTTAAATTTAGAATTCAAAACCAAGCATTTTTGCTTGGTTTTTTTAGGCAAACAGTGTTGCAAAAGCTTCCTCTATTTTACCTACTAATACTAATTTAATGTTGTGGTTTTTTGAAGAAATTTTATTGAATTTTGAGGCTATAAAACTCTTGTATCCTAATTTTTCTGCCTCCAAAATACGTTGATCAATTTTTGAAACAGGTCTTATTTCTCCTGCCAAACCCACTTCTGCAGCAAAACAAACGTTTGGGTTAATAGCAATATCTTGGTTGCTGGATAAAATAGCAGCAACAACAGCTAAATCTATAGCAGGATCATCTACATTAATACCTCCTGTAATATTTAAAAAGACATCTTTTGCTCCTAATTTAAAACCCGCTCTTTTTTCTAAAACGGCTAATAACATGTTTAATCTTTTTAGATTATAACCTGTTGTAGATCTTTGTGGAGTTCCGTAAACAGCCGTAGAAACTAATGCTTGAATTTCTATCATTAGTGGTCTAATTCCTTCTAAGGTAGATGCTATTGCTGTTCCGCTTAAATCAGCATCTTTTTTAGAGATTAGAATTTCTGACGGATTTGATATTTCTCGTAAACCATCAGAAAGCATTTCATAAATTCCCAATTCTGAAGTAGAACCAAATCTATTTTTCTGACTTCTTAAAATTCGATAGGTATGGTTTCTATCGCCCTCAAACTGTAAAACAACATCAACCATGTGTTCTAATATTTTTGGGCCAGCAATATTTCCTTCTTTATTAATATGACCAATTAACAAAACCGGTGTTGCTGTTTCTTTCGCAAACTTTATCAATTCTGCAGAGGTCTCTCTAATTTGAGAAATACTTCCTGGAGAAGCTTCAATAGCATTTGTGTGTAAGGTTTGTATAGAGTCAATGACTAAAACTTCAGGTTCTGTTGCTTCTATGTTTTTAAAAATTTGTTGTGTGTTTGTTTCTGTAAGAATTAAACAATTAGAATTTTTAGCATCTAATCTCTCTGCTCTCATTTTTATTTGAGACTGACTTTCTTCACCAGAAACATACAATACTTTTTGACTTATATTTAATGCAACTTGTAATAATAAAGTCGATTTTCCAATTCCTGGTTCACCTCCTAAAAGCGTAACAGAACCTTTTACTAAACCACCACCTAAAACAGTGTCTAATTCATTATTATTAGTTACAACTCTTTCTTCTGGATTTAGTTGAATATCTTCAATTTTTAAAGGCTTATTAATAGTCTGCTTGGCAGTTGTATCTTGTTTCCAAACACGTTTTTCTTCTTTTAGAACTACTTCTTCAACAATAGTGTTCCATTCTTTACAAGCACCACATTGGCCTACCCATTTTGCGTGTTGTGTTCCACAATTTTGACAGAAAAAAGTTGTTTTAGTTTTAGCCATTTTTGATTGTAAATTTTAGAAAAGTAAAGTTACAAAGTAAAAATGAGTATGGATTTATATAAACCTTAAAATAGTTAATCTAATCATTGAGTATCAAATTAAAAAAAGGAATTAGGAAATTACTACTTTAAAGGGATGCTAAAAAATCACTTCTTATTTACAATTGGCAATAGTAAAAAGGCCAGGCCACCAAAAATAATAACCATAACAGTTTGCGCTGTCCACATAATCCACCCAAAAGCGGTTGCAGGTTCTGTGGGAATATCAAACAAAGCTAAGGCTCCAGCTACAGCAATAGGATATAAACCAATTCCTCCGTTTGTTGCTGCTATGGCAAATCCACCAGCTATAAAACCAATTAAAATACCTCCAAAAGGAACTATTAATCCTTCTATTGAGGGTATTGTGGCCCAAAACATGGCAACGTACATCGTCCAAATAAAAACAGTATGAAAAATAAAAGCCCATTTGTTTTTCATTTTAAAGATGCTAGTTGCTCCTTCAATTAATCCTGAAATAAATGTTTTTATTTTTAAAAGTATACCTGATTTTGCTTTTTTAACAAAAGAGGAAAACGTGAAGAACCCAATAATTAGTAAAAGAATTCCAACACCAATTTTTGTTGGATTAAAGTTGTTGGTTAGTAGATTAAAAATAAAATCATATTGCACAAATAAGGTTATTACCACTATAGCAAGCATCATTATTAAATCTGCTATTCGCTCAGCTACAATAGTACCAAATCCTTTTTCGAAAGGGATGTTTTCGTAGTTTTTTAATACTATAGCTCTAGAAACTTCTCCTGCTCTTGGTAATGCCAAATTTACTAAATAACCGATTAGAACAGCTAAAACACTATTGGTATAGCTAGGTTTATAACCTAAAGGAGCTAGCATAAACTTCCATCTATAAGCTCTGGATAAATGGCTTAATATACCGAAAAACAGCCCTAGAAGAATCCAGCTATAATTGGCTTCTTTAAAATAGGAAACTAAAATGGGTAAAGAAATTTTAGAAACAGAATACCAAACTAAAACACCTCCTAAAATAAGAAGGAGTATTGTTTTTAATGTCTTTTTTATATTCAAGTGATTTAAGTAAGGGTGTTGTCTTTTTCATTAGGAAAAACCAAAGAGGGTTTAAACTTTTTAGCCTCTTCTAACTCCATAAAAGCATATACAATTAGAATTAAAACATCTCCTACAGCTACTAAACGTGATGCAGCTCCGTTTAAAGTAATTTCTCCACTTCCTCTTGGTCCAGGAATAGCATAAGTTTCTAAACGGTTTCCATTGTTGTTGTTTACAATTTGTACGCGTTCTCCTTCAATAATTCCTGCAGCATCCATAAGATCTTCATCTATGGTTATGCTTCCTATATAATTTAAATCTGCACCTGTAACTTTTACGCGGTGGATTTTAGATTTTACTACCTGTACTAACATGCTACAAAAATAATACTTTTTTAGTTAGGAATGCTTTAATTTAATGTTGTCAATTAGGCGAATATTCCCTGCAAAAACAGCTATAAAAGCCCTGTATTTTTTGTTGTTTTCTTTTGTTTTTATTGTTTCTAGTGTTTCTTCCTCGGCAATTGTAAAGTATTCCAGTTCTAAGAGAGGATGATTTTTAAATTGCTCTGTTACTCTTAAACTTACCTCATTGGGGGTGTCTTTTAAAAATTGATGTTGTGCCTCTTTTAATGTTTGGTATATAAATGGAGCTGCTATTCTGTGTTTTTCTTCTAATCTAATATTTCTAGAACTCATGGCTAAACCATCTTTTTCTCTAAAAATAGGACATCCTTCAATTTCTAGATTTAAGTTGTGGTTTTTCACCATTTTTTTGATAATTTGTAATTGCTGAAAATCTTTTTGACCAAAGTATGCCGTATCTGGATTTACTATTTGAAACAAAGTCTTTACAATGGTGCCAACACCATTAAAATGGCCTTTCCTGAATTGTCCTTCCATTTTATGATCTAATCCATCAAAATTAAATGACTCAGAGCGAATACCATTTTTGTAAATTTCTGCTACATCAGGGTAAAATAAAACATCACAAGAAATATTTTCTAAATATCTTTTATCTGTCTCAAAAGTTTTTGGGTAATTAATAAGATCCTCTTCTTTATCAAACTGTGTTGGGTTTACAAAGATACTTACTACAACAAGATCACTGTTTTTCTGAGCAGTTGCTATTAGAGACAAGTGCCCTTCGTGTAAAGCTCCCATAGTAGGAGTAAAGCCAATACTTTTTCCATTTAATTTCTCTTTAGAAAGGTAGGCTTCTAGAGGGGCTTTTTTTGTAAAAATTTTCATAGTGCATAACGCTAAATTGGTTGCAAACTTACCATTTTAACACCATATTAGCATAAAAATTTGTATTTTTGCTCATTTATAAAAAGAGTTTGATTCATGAAGGACAAAAGAGTATTATTTGTTTCGTCTGAAGTTGTTCCTTATCTACCAGAGACTGAACTTTCTTCTACTGCTTTTTTAGCAGCGAAAAATGCACATTCAAAAGGGGTTCAAACCCGTATTTTTATGCCTAGATTTGGTGTTATAAATGAGCGTAGACATCAATTACATGAAGTAATTCGTTTGTCTGGTATGAATTTGGTTGTGAATGATGTAGATATGCCACTAATTATAAAGGTAGCCTCTATTCCCAAAGAAAGAATGCAGGTTTATTTCATAGATAACGAAGAGTATTTTAAAAGAAAAGCAGTATACACAGACGAAGATGATCAATTATTCTCTGATAATGATGAGAGGGCTATTTTCTTCGCAAAAGGGGTTGTAGAAACTGTAAAAAAACTTAATTGGGCTCCAGATATTATTCATGTTCATGGTTGGATGGCCTCTTTGTTACCACTCTATTTAAGAGAGTTTTATAAGGAAGAGCCATTATTTATTGAAAGTAAAATTGTTACTTCTTTATATGATAATAGTTTTGAAGGAAACTTAAATACAGATTTAACTGCTAAGATTAATTTTGATTTAGAATCAGACAAAAAAATAGCTACATTAAAAACTCCAAATCATACTAATATTCTAAAAAGCGCTATCGAAAATTCTGATGCAATAATTTATGGAAGTGAAACCATTGCTGAAGAACTAACCTCGTTTATTGACGAGAATGAAACGCCAGTTTTAGAATATCAAGAAGAAAATCTCAAAGAAGATTATTTAAACTTTTATGCTGATTTGTTATCCATCAATCAATAATTTTTGAAGTGAAAAATATCCTAAAAAAGAGTGTATATCTAATTGCAACTCTATACTTAAGTGTTGCAATTGTTTCTTGTGAATCAGATTTTACAGACATAGATACAAATGTAATAAGTAATACAAAGTTTACAACAAACGATTTGTTTTTAAACGTAATTGCAAATAATAGTCCTTTAGAGGAGTTACAAACAGATAATATTTCTAGGCAAATAAATCAATATTTGTTAGGGGTTTACGCAAGTGCAGATTACGAAAAGATTTCTGCCTCTATTGTCTCTCAATTGTCTATAGATGCTAACTTACAAGTTGTTGATGATACTGATATTACAGATACAACAACCGTTTTAACAAAAATTGATACTGTTTTTCTAAAACTTCCTTATCCTGTGTCTTTAGAGGATGTTTCTGATGCTACAAGCAATTTCCAATTTGATGGTCTTGTTGGAAAATCATCAGTACCTTATTCTTTAAATGTGTACAGGTCTAACACTTATTTAAATAATTTTAATCCAGCAGATCCTACAAAAATAAATAGTTATAATTCTAAAGATATTTTTGAAAAGACAGGTAGTCCTCTAAATGTAGAAACAAATTTTCCTTTTTCGCCAAGTTTAAACGATACAATGTTTGTTGTAAATAGAAGAATGATAGACAATACTGTTGTAGGAAAAGATACTATTAAGATTTTCAGTTCTGCAGCAAGCGACAATCCTATTCCTTTTGCGAGAGTTCCTTTACATAAAGATGTTTTTAAAGAGCTGTTTTTAGATAAATATGATGAAGATGCATTTAGTTCTCAGGCTTCTTTTAATGATTATTTTAGAGGTGTAATTCTAGAAGCTTCAGGTAATGATGGCTCTTTAATTACGTATAATTTTAACACTTCAAATGCAAACTTAAATCCATCAATCGAAGTCTATTATACAAATACTGTTTATAAAATAGGCACAACAGATACTATTAGAACGGTTCGTAAAAACAATTCCTTTTTATTGTCTGGGTACCGTGTAAATACTTTTGATATGGTAGATAAAACCTACCCAAATAATAATGAAATTAAAGTTCAAGGAGCAGCAGGAAGTGAAGGTAGTATAACTTTGTTAGAACAGACAGACTTAAGTGCTTTAAGAGCTAATGACTGGCTTATAAATGATGCCTCTTTAACATTTTATATTAATCAAGCTGCAGATACAGCATCTGTTCCAGAAAGATTATACTTATATAAAACTGATGGGGATCTCTTAAATCCTGTTTTAAGTCAAGTAGAAGACGCAGTCTCTGAAGCTTCTTTTGGAGGTATAAATGGGTTTTTAGAAACAGATAGTGATGGTAAAGCCGAAAAATACACATTTAAAATTACAGATTATATTTCAGACTTAGCTTTAGGGTTAACAGATTATAATCCTACTTTAAAAATAAAGGCTTTCAATACTTCAGATGTGCCAACTACAGATACAATATTTAGAAATTTAAGTTGGAATCCGAGAGCGGTAACCCTTTTTAACCAAGATCCTATTAATGGAAATAAAAAAGCAGTGCTAAAAATATCGTATTCAGAAAAAAATAAATAAACCCCTCCCAAAAAAAAAGAAAAAGGAATGTGTGGAATATCAGCTTATATTGGCCATAGAGAGGCATACCCTATTGTTATTAATGGATTAAAAAGATTAGAGTACAGAGGGTATGATAGTGCTGGAGTTATGATTTTTGATGGTAAAAACATACAGCTATCAAAAACAAAAGGGAAAGTCTCAGAATTAGAGAAAATTACAAACAGAGAAGAAGAACGCAAAATTGGTCATATTGGAATGGGTCACACGCGTTGGGCAACACATGGTGTTCCAAACGATGTAAACTCTCACCCTCATACTTCAGAATCTGGAGATTTAGTAATTGTTCATAACGGAATTATTGAAAATTACGATACAATTAAGAGAGAACTTATTACTAGAGGTTACTCTTTTCAGAGCGATACTGATACCGAAGTTTTAATTAATTTAATTCAAGAAGTTAAAAACACAGAAGGTTGTAAGTTAGGAAAAGCAGTTCAGATTGCTTTAACCAATGTTATAGGGGCTTACGCTATTTCTGTTTTTGACAAAAACAGACCGAACGAGATAGTAGTAGCGCGTTTAGGAAGTCCTATTGCTATTGGTGTAGGAAAAGACAATAAAGACTTTTTCGTAGCCTCAGATGCATCTCCTTTTGTAGAATATACAAAAGATGCGATTTATCTAGAAGACGAAGAAATGGCAATCATCAAATTAGGAAAGAACGTAAAAGTTCATAAAATTAAAGATGATAAAGAGGTAAAGCCAACAATACAAAAACTAAAAATGAGTCTAGACCAAATTGAAAAAGGAGGCTATGATCATTTTATGCTTAAAGAAATATACGAGCAGCCAAAAGCTATAAAAGATACCTTTAGGGGTAGAATGTTACCCTTAGAAGGTAAAATCAAAATGTCTAGTATTGAAGATCATATAGATAAATTTCTAGATGCCAATAGAATTATAATTATTGCTTGTGGTACTTCTTGGCACGCAGGTTTAGTTGGTGAGTATCTTTTTGAAGATATGGCTAGAATCCCTGTAGAAGTAGAATATGCTTCTGAATTTAGATACAGAAATCCAATTATTACAAATAAAGATATTGTAATTGCTATCTCTCAATCTGGAGAAACTGCAGATACACTTGCTGCTATAAAGTTAGCTAAATCTAAAGGGGCATTTGTTTATGGTATTTGTAATGTAGTAGGATCATCAATAGCTAGAGAAACACATTCAGGGGCTTATACCCATGCAGGTCCGGAAATAGGAGTAGCTTCTACAAAAGCATTTACCACCCAAATTACTGTATTAACTTTAATTGCTTTAAAATTAGGTAAGGTAAACGGTTCTTTAGCTTCGCATACTTTTAATAATTACATTCAAAAAATGCAATTGATTCCAAGACAAGTTGAGGAATTATTAAACATAGATGCACATGTTAAAGAAATTGCAGATGTTTATAAAGACGCTAAAAATTGCTTGTACTTAGGTAGAGGGTTTAATTTCCCAGTGGCTCTAGAAGGCGCTTTAAAATTAAAAGAAATCTCTTATATTCATGCAGAGGGTTATCCTGCAGCAGAAATGAAGCATGGCCCAATTGCACTTATAGACGAAAACATGCCTATTTTTGTTATTGCAACTAATAAAGGGCATTATGAAAAGGTGGTAAGTAATATTCAAGAAATAAAATCAAGAGCCGGAAAAATTATTGCTGTTGTAACTAAAGGAGATGTTCAGGTAAGAGAAATTGCAGATCATGTTATAGAAATACCAGATACTGCAGAGGCTTTAACCCCTTTGTTAACTACAATCCCTTTGCAGTTACTTTCTTATCATATCGCAGTTTTATTAGGTAAAAATGTAGATCAACCAAGAAATTTAGCTAAATCTGTTACGGTGGAGTAGTGGATAAGTTTCCGAGTTGATTTCCTTGTATTTAAAGGGTTTTTAGAGGGTTTTAGTGCGCGGATAAGGGGAGTTTTACGACCCGTATTTGTTGCCACAGTGTCGAGTGGTATCTTCAACTTCGTATGTAATTCATGAGTTAAATCTTCATTGTTATATGATACCACTATAGTCTCTAATATTGTTTTAAGTACTTTAACTTTCAACTCAAGAGACCATTCTTTTTGTGTTTTAAAATATGTACCTAATTCTGTAATATTATTAATCCAAGAGTTTTGTTTTAAGTTGTTTCCAACAAAAAGATATCTATTTATTATTTATTGGACCTAATTTGTCTAAAACACACCTGAACCCAATAAATTTTTTTGACATATATTCTGGGAGATACCTTCTTTGTGCAGGATCAAGCCAATATATTCTATCCACCCACGATCCACCCTTATAAACACGGGATTTATCGTTAATTAAAGTGGTTCTCTTTTTATCGTCAATAATTAGTCTGATTTTTTTATTAACTGAATCAAATACAGGTTTCGGTGGTTTTGGTGAGTTATACATTTTTTTTGCACCATTTCTATCCATATTCTTATCAAAATGTATTGAAGATTTAAAATCTCCGTCATTAATACTTGTGTTATTGTATAAGGAGTAGTTTGCTCTGTAAATAGCATCATTTTTTGTTATAGGAATAAGTTTTATTGTACCAGGAAGGTGTTTAGGTACAATTTTACCATTGGGTAAAGTATCATATTCTAGTTTAGTATTATCTCCTATAGCGGTATACACTAAATTTCCTACTGAGTCAATCATTTTTTTATTAAATAGATTTCCTCTGTAATAATAAAAATCATTCGCGTTTGTATCTATTATAGGTCTATATACGTCTGCTACCCATTCAGATACATTCCCATCCATATCATATAATCCAAAATTATTTGGACTATATGATTTTACTTTATTTGTTATAGATGCACCATCTGAACTAAAACTAGTATTTACTTTTCCTTGTTTAAAATTTGCTAATTGATTATTATTTTTTAATTTATTTGACTTTTTATTCCAAGGATATTTTGTTCTACTTTTTCTATTTTTTTTACGTATGTTTCCTTTAGCGGCAAATTCCCATTCAGCTTCAGTAGGTAGTCGGAATTTTTCGAATAAAATCCCATCTGATTGAGTTATCTTTCTTCCTTTAAAACTTTTTCTATTTACTATCTTTTCATCTCTACTTTTTCTTAAATTATAAGGAACTCCTTTTTTATATATTGATTTATTTCCATTGAATAAAAGAGAGTCATTTGAAAGAAAAACATCTGTATCAAAAAAATTACTTATCGTATCAATTTCAAAAATATTTTCGATATAACCTTTATCAATTAAAGTTTTTAAATTAAGAATATTAGTTCTCCATTTGCAATATTCATTTGCTTGCAACCAACTAACCCCAACTACAGGATAATTACTGTAGGCAGGATGTCGAAAATATTTATCAGATAAAACACCAGTATTAGATAAAGTAGTCCCCCAGGCTAGAGTATCTGGTAATACAGATGAGTAGATGTACTTATATTTCTCTTCTGAAGGTGGAAATACATTTTTAATATATTTTACATAAGATAGATATTCTAAGTTTGTGACTTCTGTTTCATCCATATAAAAAGAACCTACCTGTATTTTTTTAGGACTTGTATTCCAATCAAACATTGGATTATCTTTTACTTGCCCCATCATAAAAGTTCCTCCCTCAACGAGAACCATACCTTCAGGTGTTTTATTTCCTTTAAAAAATTTATTATTAATATTTTCTACTTTTTTTGAATTACTAAAAATTAAACTTGTAAATTCAGAACCTATAGGTTTTACCCTAGAACAGTTAGTTAAAAATATCGTTGTAAATAAAAATATAAATGTTTTAAAAATATTTTTCATTGTTAAAAGTTTACGCAATTTTATTATTTTATTATTTTATTTTTTAATTTAAAATTTAATTTTTTACATAAAAAATCCTCTTATATTTAAATTAAAATCATATCCAATAGAAAATTCATGAACTCCTCCACTATTTATAAGTTTTGTAGTGTTAAAATCATAAGAATAACCAAATCTAAAATTTTCCCATTTTACTCCAATAAAACTATTTATTGTTGAAATTCTAGCCGCCTGTTTTGACTTTCTAAAAGGATTTGAACCGGCAATAATTCCAAACGAAAATTTATTGTCAAAAATATATTGTACTCCAACATCTAATCGGTTACTTACGCCTTGCATCATAAAGTTTGATAGTAAATATATTTCACTCTGACTTGTAAACCAGGCAGATTTTCCTAATAGTAAAGGTAAATTGTATTTCAAATGAACCGATAAGAATATATCTAAAGGAACGTTTTCGTTAGACGTAAGAGAAATATTAGGAGTATTTAGATGTTTGAGTGTTACTCCAATCCAAGTATAATCATTATTAAACAAAATAGAGGAACTAAAATCAAAAAAAGAAAGTTTGTTTCTAAAAGTAAGAGGATCACCAGTAGGCAAATCAATAATACTGTTTGTAATATCAATTTGATCTTCTAGTAGTAAGTTTTGGAACCCAAAACTTTTCATTCCATAACCTACAGAAATACTTGGTCTAAAATACCACTTGCTACTCAGCTTAAAAGAGTTAGAATAATTTAAATTTAATTGGTTAAAATTGTAATTTGTGTTGGTTTCCTGCTGATTTAAAATACTAACACCAAGTCCAGATTTATATTTATCAAACCATGTATCATAATATACATAATTTGATCTTATTCTTACACCGTAACTAGTCATTTGAGATCTATGTAATATCCCTGTTTTTGGATACCCTGTTGCTCCAGTAAAGGAAGAACTTAACGTTTCTGGGACTAAGAAACTTTGCGAAAAAATAACATCTTGTGCTTTTGTATTAATGATGTTAAAGAAAAAAATTAAAATTAAAATTCTCATATTTATCTAATTATTCTTATTGATGTTGATTTTAATATATTTTTGCCGAAGGATGTTTTTCCTTTAACAATCATGGTGTAGTTCCCAACTCCAGCAAGTTTTCCCTTAACGTATCCATCCCAGCCTTTTAAGCTAGTTGTTCCACTTTCAAAATAAATAAGAACTCCCCAAATGTCATAAATACTCATTTCAATTTTTTGTACATTCTTAAAAATAGGTCTAATAGTATCATTTATCCCGTCATTGTTAGGAGTAAACGCATTTGGAAGGACAATATTAAATGTTTCAGTGACTTCTACATCTTTAGTTAAAGAGTATGTACAAATATAATTATTATCGTTATTTAAAGGATCAACATACAAGAAATCAACTTCAAGAGTTATTGTGTAAACTCCAAGATTTTTAAATTCATATTCAAATTCATCTTCCGTAGAAATTTGTTTTCCATCTATGAACCAACTTAAAGAGTAAATTTCAGTGTTTTGAACTAATATTTTAGACGTATTTTTAAATAAAGTTATATCATCTACTGCTAGTAATGTTGGTAAATTATTAGATGTTACTGTAAAATCAGGGTTTCCTAATTTTGGGTTTACAGTCACGGTTACTGTAAATTCTTCCCCTTCACAATTTTCACTACTAACTGGTACTATTGTATAGGTAACATCAACAGGGTTATTTGTAGTATTTACAAATGCATCATCAGCGATTTCATTAGCTGATAGGTTAGTACCTGTTGTTGGGTTTCCTTCTGAAGCAGTCAATCCATTAAAATCAATATTTTTAATTGAATACTTATCTACAGCTATGGTCGTACTTTCATTAAAATCAATACCTATAGTTTCACCACTACACACTTCAATAGCTTGATTCGCTACTATTGGTTTTGGGTTTACAGTCACTGTTACCGTGAATTCAGCTCCTTCAACGTCCTGTGCACTCACTGGTACAATTGTATATACAACGTCTACTGGATTATTCGAGTTATTAGAATAAGAATCATCTTTTAAACCATCATCTGATGTAATTTCAGCATCTATCTCTGTATTTGTTACTCCTGATGTTGCAGATAATCCATTACTATTGATATTAATAACATTATAGGTAGCTACAGCAACACTAGTACTTGGGTTTAGTGTAATTCCAATTGCCTCATCACTACAAACCTCAATTGGGCCTTGATCTGCAACGACAGGTTCAGGGATAATTTCTACAGTAACTGTAAACTCATCTCCTTCACATCCTTTAGCGCTTATCGGCACTATGGTATACACAACATCTATAATTGATGATGATAAATTTATATAAGAATCAATAAATATACCATCAGATAATACCACATCATTATTTGAACTATTATTAGCGCCAGGTGTTAAACCATTGTTGTTAATATTAGTAATTCTATAATTTGTAATAGGTAAACCATTTGCAGCATCATCTAAAGTAACTTCGATAGGAGCTCCACTGTTTACAGGATCTTCTATTTGATCAGTAACTACAGGTTGTGGGTTTACAGTCACGGTTACTGTAAATTCTTCCCCTTCACAATTTTCACTACTAACTGGTACTATTGTATAGGTAACATCAACAGGGTTATTTGTAGTATTTACAAATGCATCATCAGCGATTTCATTAGCTGATAGGTTAGTACCTGTTGTTGGGTTTCCTTCTGAAGCAGTCAATCCATTAAAATCAATATTTTTAATTGAATACTTATCTACAGCTATGGTCGTACTTTCATTAAAATCAATACCTATAGTTTCACCACTACACACTTCAATAGCTTGATTCGCTACTATTGGTTTTGGGTTTACAGTCACTGTTACCGTGAATTCAGCTCCTTCAACGTCCTGTGCACTCACTGGTACAATTGTATATACAACGTCTACTGGATTATTCGAGTTATTAGAATAAGAATCATCTTTTAAACCATCATCTGATGTAATTTCAGCATCTATCTCTGTATTTGTTACTCCTGATGTTGCAGATAATCCATTACTATTGATATTAATAACATTATAGGTAGCTACAGCAACACTAGTACTTGGGTTTAGTGTAATTCCAATTGCCTCATCACTACAAACCTCAATTGGGCCTTGATCTGCAACGACAGGTTCAGGGATAATTTCTACAGTAACTGTAAACTCATCTCCTTCACATCCTTTAGCGCTTATCGGCACTATGGTATACACAACATCTATAATTGATGATGATAAATTTATATAAGAATCAATAAATATACCATCAGATAATACCACATCATTATTTGAACTATTATTAGCGCCAGG
>NZ_JAHEHX010000001.1:0-147238 GCF_024639685.1 Polaribacter sp.
TGGTTTAGTTTTTTCAAGAGTTAGAGAAGAAGATAAAGTTGTAATTGGAATTAATTTATCAAAAGGCAAAAAAGAAATGAATGTTTCATCTATCTTTAAAAATGGAGAGGATTTAAAAGATTTTTATTCTGGTCAATTTGTAAAAGTAAATCAAGGGAAAGTAATTTTTAATTCTAAATTTGATATTGTGTTGATAGAAAAAATATAATAATCAAAATATATTATATTTCTTTGAAGAATTTACCTATTTCTTAATGATTAAATGTATCTGTAATTATGATTGTTGTTTAAGTATATAAAAGAAAGAAATTAGATACACAAAAATTGTGTATCTAATTCGTAATTATTTTCCCATTTCTAAAAAAGAAATAATTTCGCTCATCATGTTCTCCCAAGCAAACCACGATAACCAATTAAAATAATTCAAAATATTGAAAATCAATACACTATTAGTCAAATCGACAACAAAAGAAGACTAATTGGTTCGATATTCCCTGAAAATTTCAATTTGAAAATAAAAAAGTTCGAACCGCGGATGTTAATCCCATTTTGAGTAAAATAGCCCAGTTTAACAAGGTAAATCAAGGGTATAAAAAAAGGGACAAATCTAAAAAAAATGATTTGTCCCGGTTAGTTGGCCTACAAGGACTCGAACCTTGAATGTCGGTACCAAAAACCGGTGTGTTACCAATTACACCATAGGCCAATACTTTAATGAGGGTGCAAATTTAAAGTAAAGTTTTAAATTCACAAACATTTTTTTGAAAATTTTGCTTTTAACAAACTTTTGTGAGGAGTTAACCGTTTAGAAAACGACTCAAAACCTTCTTTTTTTCATATTTATTAGTACATTCGCTAATAGAATATTAGGTTAAAATGAACGAAAAAAATTATACAAAATGGAACATCATTTTAGGATGGGTTTCCTTTGCAATTGCCTTAATAACTTATAGTTTAACTTTAGAGCCAACTGTAAGTGCTTGGGATGTTGGAGAATATATAGCTACCTCTGTAAAATTAGAAGTAGGGCACCCTCCAGGTGCTCCTCTTTTTCAAATGTTAGGTGCATTCTTTGCAATGTTTACTACTGACGTTACTCAGATTGCAAAAATGGTAAACTTTATGTCTGCTTTAGCTAGTGCGTTTACTATTCTTTTTATGTTTTGGACCATTAGTAATTTGGCTTTAAAATTGTCTGGAAAAACAGGTAGCATTTCTAAAGGCAAAAGAATTGCCGTTTTAGGAAGTAGTTTAGTTGGTTCTCTTACTTACACATTTTCTGATAGTTTTTGGTTTAGTGCTGTAGAAGGAGAAGTATACGCAATGTCATCATTTTTAATGGCGCTTTTATTTTGGTTAGGTTTAAAATGGGAAAGTGAAATTCATACACCAAGAGGAAACAAATGGCTTGTACTAATTAGCTTTGTAGTTGGTTTATCTTTTGGTGTTCATATACTTTCTTTGTTGGTAATACCCGCAATTGTAGTGTTATATTTCTTTAAAACCTATAAAAACATCAACTTAAAAACTTCTGCAATAGCTACAATATTTTCAGTTTTAGTATTAGTTTTAGTCTTTAAGTTTATATTCCCTTTTACATTAAAATTCTTTAGTGCAGCAGAATTATTTTTTGTTAATTCTATTGGTTTACCCTTTAATTCTGGTAGTATTATTGCTGCAATTATTCTAGTAGCACTTTTCTTTTTTGGTTTAAAATTTACTAGAAAAAAAAATAAACTTACTGCAAATACACTCATCTTATCGTTATTATTTATTGTCATTGGTTTTTCTTCTTGGATGATGCTTCCTATTAGAGCAAATGCAAACACTACAATTAACGAAAATAATCCTTCTAGCGCTCGTGAGTTATTAGCTTACTATGAGCGAGAACAGTATGGAGATGCTAATGTTTTTTATGACACTTATTATTCTAATAAATACAGTGATGAAAGAGACAGAGATAACCCAACTAGAGATGATAAGCCTAAATATGAAAAAAAGGTTGTAAAAGGAAAAGACAAGTATGTTATTGTAAATGTTTACAAAGATGTTTTGCCTAATTACTCTGACAAACATAAAGGTTTTATTCCTAGAATGGTTAACCCTTCTTCTGAAGAAATGTACAAAGCTATTGCTGGTATTCCAAAAAATAGCAAAAGAAGACCAACATTTGCAGAGAATATAAAATTTATGATTAGCTATCAATTCGGCTATATGTATGGGCGCTATTTTATGTGGAACTTTGTAGGTCGTCAAAATGATACTCAAGGTAGATTAGACATTTTTAATGGTAATTGGTTAAGTGGAATTGATTTTATTGATGAAGCAAGGCTTGGTTCTCAAGAAATGTTACCTTGGCAAGCACTACTAAATAAAGGACGAAACACTTATTATTTTCTTCCACTTTTATTAGGCTTAGTAGGTTTGTTCTTTCAGATTAAATGGGATAAGAAAAACTTCTTTGCTTTATTTTTATTTTTTGCTTTTACAGGTTTTGCTATTATTTTCTATACAAACCCTAGACCTTTTGAACCAAGAGAGAGAGATTATGCAGTTGTAGGTAGTTTTTACATTTTTGCAATTTGGATAGGTTTTGGTGTACTAGCATTGTATGAATATTTAAAAAACTTTGCAACTCGTAAAAAAGTGGCTATTGCAGTTACTATTGCCTCTTTATTGGCAGCACCTGTATTAATGGCTTATCAAAATTGGGATGATCATGATAGATCTAACAGATACACCACCCATTTAAATGCACAAGCCTATTTAGAAAGTACAGATCCTAATGCCATCATGTTCACTATTGGTGATAATGACACCTTCCCTCTTTGGTACATGCAAGAAGTAGAAGGCGTTAGAACCGATGTTAAACTAGTAAACACTAGTCTTTTTCAAACAGATTGGTATATCGACCAAATGAAAAAGAAAAGTTACGATGCAGATCCAATTCCATCAGAATTAACACATGATGAGTATAAGTATGGAACACTAGATGTTGCCTATTACTTTCAAGAATTATTTCCTCAATTAAAAGATTCAGTTCTAGAACTAAAAGATTTTATGAAATGGATTAGAAGTGATAGTAAACGGACTTTTTATGATTTAGATGAAGATGGTAATCCAGAAAAAATATTACCAACCAATAAAATTCGTATTCCTGTTAATAAAGAAAACGTATTAAAATATGGTATTGTAGCTCAAAAAGACGCTGATAAAATTGTGCCTTATATAGATATAACTATAGATAGAGCTATTGCTAAAAACACCATCTTAATGCTGGATATTCTTAATAACTTTAATTGGGAAAGACCAATTTATTTTACTGGTGGTTCTAATACTAACAGTGAATATGTTTGGCTTAAAGATTACTTACAATTAGATGGAGTTGCATTTAAACTAGTACCTATTAAAACACCAACAAAAGTGTTCAATGAAAATGGACAAATGGTTCGTGAACTTACTTTATTTGATATTGGTAGAATAGATACCGAAAAAATGTATAACAATATCCAAAAATGGGATTGGAGAAACATTAACGATGGTAAAATCTATTTAGACGAACAAACAAAAAGAAATGTTATTTCTTTAAGAAACAGTCTAATGCGTTTATCTGCAGCATTTGCTGAAGAAGGAGACACCATTAGAGCTATTGAAGTTTTAGATTTATCATTAGATAAAATGCCTATAGAAGATTTTGATCATTATAGTTTATCTATGGAGTATCCAGAAATGTATTATAAACTAGGTGAAGTAAAAAAAGCTAGAAAAAATGCAGAAGATCTAATTAGTTTATTTAAAGAGAAGTTAATTTGGTTTAGTACATTTTCTTCAGAAGACTTTGACATTATTTTTGAAGAATTCGATGTTACCTTTAGATACCTTTATAGAGGAATTATCGATCAAGTGTCACAATATGATACAGATCAAGAATTTATAAAAGAGTTGCAAGATGAATTTAATAAGACACTAAATCTCTTTCAGCATATAATGCCAGAGAATGCAGAGTAAAAAAACCGCAAACTTTAAGTTTGCGGTTTTTTTGTTTACTATTTAACTTGTTAAAGATATTTCTGAACTAGACCAATTAAGGTATTTGCATCTTGCATACCAGTTTGACGCCATTTCATTTCTCCGCTTTTATAAATCATAAAAGTAGGATTCCCTTTAACTCTCAAGGCGTCTGCTAAGGTTTCATTTTGTTTAATATCAATCTTAATTACTTTGGCTCTATCACCTAAGGCTGCAGCTACATCTCTAAGAGTGTCTACTGTACTTTGAACATCGTCCCAATCTTGATAAAAGTCAATTAAAACTGGCTTTTCAACGCTAATTAATTCTCCAAATTTTGTCATAAAATAATTTTTAAGAGGGAAAAAATTGTAAAATTTTGCTTTTAAATCTGTTACAAAGATAACAATTCTATTTAAATTGACTGATTGTCAGGCTTTTTTCAATTCTATAACAGTAATTTCTGGCCAAATACCAACTCTTCCCGGAAATGCATGATAACCAAAACCTCTATTCACATTTATAAATCTACCAAACTCCTCATATAAACCTGCCCATTGTTTGTAGACGTATTGTGAGGGGCTCCATTTTAAAAATCCAGGAATTTCAATACCCATTTGTAAGCCATGGGTGTGCCCACTTAAAGTAAGGTGGTAATTAAAATCGTCTTTCTTAACTTTTTCCTGCCAGTGACTCGGATCGTGACTCATTAATATTTTAAAATCTTCTTTCTGAATTCCTGAAGACGCTTTTCCTAAATCTCCAGCTTGATTAAATCCTTTTCCCCAGTTTTCAACTCCTAAAAGCGCAATTCTCTCTCCATTTTTTTCAATACACCTGTGTTCGTCCAACAATAAATCGAATCCAATTTTTTTATGTATGTTTTTTACTTTCTCAAAATTATCAATTTTATCTTGAGGGGTTTTCCAATCCATATAATCTCCATAGTCATGATTCCCTAAAATTGCATACTTACCTTCTTTTGCAACTAGTTTATCAAAAACATCAATCCAATCATCCATTTCATCAGCTTTATTGTTTACAATATCGCCTGTAAATAATAACAAATCTGATTGTTGTTCATTAATTAAATCTACCCCATATTGAATTTTTTCTCGGTTTGTAAAACTCCCTGAATGAATATCTGAAATCTGAGTAATGGTATAGCCATCAAAAGCAGCTGGTAAATCATCAAAAGATAATTGATATTTTATTACTTTATAATTGTATTTTCCTTGAATAATACCATAGATAAAAGACACAAAAGGTATTGTTGCAATACCTAAAGCCAATTGAGAAATAAACTTTCTTCTGCTTGGAATCGATTTTGTTTCTCCACTGGAAACAGCAGAGATTAACTTTACAATCCACCTATAAACATCTTCACCAAAAAGAAAAACAATAACTACTAGCTTTGGTATAGCCAAAGTTAACATTAGACCCATTGCCATTTGAAAACGTGGTGTTTGTCCATTTCCTCTATCATAAGTTAACATTGTTATCAAAAAATTGACATAAACTGCAGCACTAACTGCTATAAATGAAAAGCGAACCCACTTATTTTTAGAGATTGTTTTAAAAGCTTGAAAAGTATAAATCTCTACTGCAACTATTACAATTACTAAAATTATTAAAGGTATTAACCAACGAGGCATAGAAGTTATTTTTAAAACAAAGATAACTGTTAAAAAACGATTGATTTTTAACAACTTGTTAAAGTTTTTCTTAGTTTTATAACATAAATATTCAAGTAAATGGATGCAATTGTTGCTTTTTTCGAAAACCTAACCAGTGTACAAAAATTAATATGGATTGTAGGTTGCCTATCTGTATTTTGGATTTTAGAAGGTGTTTATCCTCTAAAAAAACATAAATATAATAAATGGAAACATGCCAAAACAAACTTTGTATTGTTAGGTTCTACTATTTTAATAAATGTAATTTTTGGCTTGATTACTGTTGGTATTTTTCTATGGTTAAACACCAATAATTTTGGCTTATTAAATTTGGTTGATTTTCCTGTTTGGGTAGAAATTATTCTAGCCATTATGATTTTAGATTTTATGTCTCAATATGTAGTGCATTTTATGTTGCACAAAATACCTGTAATGTGGCGTTTTCACACTGTACATCACAGTGATAGGCATGTAGATGTTACCTCTGGCACAAGACACCATCCAATAGATTTTATTTTTAGAGAAACTTTTGCCCTATTAGGAATTATAATAGCTGGCTTACCTTTGGCTTATTATTTAATTTATAGAATACTAACTGTACTTTTCACCTATTTTTCACATGCAGACATTCAACTTCCTCTTTGGCTAGATAAAGCTATTAGTTATGTGTTTATTTCACCAAATACACATAAATTTCATCATCATCATGTAATGCCTTGGACAGACACTAACTTTGGAAATATCTTTTCTTTTTGGGATCGTATTTTTGGAACATTCATTTACGAAGACACCAATGATATTATTTATGGAGTAGATATTTTAGATTCAGAAAAATCAGATGATGTACTTTATCAACTAAAAGCTCCATTTCAAAAAGGACTAAAATCGGCAGAATATAAAGCTTAATTTATTTTTGTTTTTTGTAGTTTTATCTTTTAAGATATAAAAATAAAATGGCAGACCAAAAAAGACTATTTCTAGTTGATGCTTACGCATTAATATTTAGAGGATATTACGCATTTATTAAAAACCCTAGAATAAATTCTAAAGGCTTAGACACCTCTGCTATTATGGGTTTTATGAACTCACTTTTAGATGTCATCAAACGTGAAAGACCAGATCATTTAGCGGTTTGTTTTGATAAAGGTGGTAGTGCAGATAGAGTAGAAATGTTTCAGGAATACAAAGCCAATAGAGATGCTACTCCAGAACCTATAACTCAAGCCATACCTTATATCTTTAGTATCTTAGAAGCCATGCACATACCAATTATGGTTAAAGAAGGTTTTGAAGCAGATGATGTTATTGGTACACTTTCTAAACAGGCAGAAAAAGAGGGTTACAAAACCTTTATGGTTACACCAGATAAAGATTTCGCACAGTTAGTATCAGAAAATATTTTTATGTATAAACCACGTTTTGGAGGTGGTTATGATATTTGGGGAGTGCCTGAAGTTTTAGAGAAATTCCAAGTTACAGAACCTTTACAAGTCATAGATTTTTTAGGAATGATGGGTGATTCTGCAGATAACATTCCTGGTTTACCTGGAGTTGGAGAAAAAACTGCAAAGAAATTTTTAGCTCAATTTGGTTCTATGGAAGGCTTATTAGCCAACACTGATCAGCTAAAAGGTAAAATGAAAGAAAAGATTGAAGCAAATGGCGAGCTTGGTTTACTTTCTAAAAAGTTAGCTACAATTATGTTAGATGTGCCTGTTACTTTTAATGCTAAAGATTTTACTTTAGATCAGCCAGACTTAGAAAAAGTAGAAGAAATTTTTAATGAATTAGAATTTAGACAACTATTAACAAATTTCTTAAAAACATTTGTTATAGAAACTACAACTAATGCTTCTGACAATTCACCAAAAAATACAGATACTCCTAAAAAAGCAGCAACAAATTCAGAAGGTCAATTCGATTTATTTGCAGCTCCTGGTTCTGGAAGTATAACTCAAGAAGAAAGTTTATCTGGCTTTAAAACGATTACAAATACAAATCATTTTTATCAACATATAGATAGTCCTCTATCTCGTAAATTATTAATTAAAAAGCTAATGCAACAAACTTCTGTTTGTTTTGATACTGAAACAACAGGTTTAAAAGCATTAGAGGTAGAGTTAATAGGAATTGCATTTTCATATGAAAACGGTAAAGGATATTATGTTTCATTTCCAGAAAATCAGGAAGAAACTAAAACTATCTTAGAAGAATTCAGTCCATTTTTTGAAGCTGAAACAATAGAGAAAGTTGGTCATAATTTAAAATACGACATCAAGGTTTTATCAAACTACAACATGCCTGTTAAAGGTAAATTATTTGATACCATGATTGCTCACTATCTAATTAACCCAGATATGAGGCACAATATGGATGTTTTGGCTGAGACGTATTTAAACTATCTACCTGTTTCAATAACAGAATTGATTGGTAAAAAAGGTAAAAATCAGCTTTCTATGAGAGTTGTACCTATTAAAGATCAAACAGAATATGCTGTTGAAGATGCAGACATCACTTATCAACTAAAACAACATTTTACAAAAGAGTTAGAAAGTGGTAATGTTACTGAACTTTTTAATAATGTAGAATTGCCTTTAGTTTCTGTTTTAACTGCTATGGAAATTGAAGGAATTAATATTGATACAGACTTTTTAAAACAACTTTCTACAGCTTTAACTGATGATCTCAACAGATTAGAAAAAGACATTTACGAACAAGCAGGAGAAGAATTTAATATTGCATCTCCTAAACAATTAGGTATTGTTTTGTTCGAAAACATGAAGTTGGTAGATAAGCCTAAAAAGACAAAAACGGGTCAGTATAAAACTGGTGAAGACATCTTATCTTTCCTAGCAAAAGACCATAAAATAATTAGAGACATTCAAGAATACAGGCAATACAAAAAACTGAAAAGCACATATGTAGATGCCTTACCTAATGAAATCAACCCAAAAACAGGGAGAATTCATACACAATACATGCAAGCTGTGGCTGCAACTGGTCGATTGAGTTCTAACAACCCAAATTTACAAAACATACCTATTAGAACAGAAAGAGGACGTGAAGTTCGTAAAGCTTTTGTGCCTAAAGACGACAATTATGTATTACTAGCTGCAGATTATAGCCAAATAGAATTACGAATTATTGCTGCTTTAAGTGAGGAAGAAACCATGATTAATGCTTTTAAAAATGGCGAAGACATTCATGCTTCTACAGCTGCTAAAGTTTTTGGTGTTGATATTAAGGATGTTACTCGTGAACAAAGAAGTAATGCAAAAACTGTAAACTTTGGTATTGTTTATGGGGTTTCTGCATTTGGCTTAAGTAACCAAACAGACTTAAGCAGAGGTGAAGCAAAAGAATTAATTGACACCTATTACGAAACCTATCCTAAACTAAAAGCATACATGTCTGCCCAAGTAGATTTTGCAAGAGAACATGGTTATGTAGAAACTGTTTTAAATAGACGTAGGTATTTAAAAGATATTAATTCTAGAAATGCTATGGTTAGAAGTGGTGCTGAAAGAAATGCTGTAAATGCACCAATACAAGGTTCTGCTGCAGACATTATAAAACTAGCAATGATAAACATTCATAAACGATTTTTAAAAGAAGGTTTTAAATCTAAAATACTGTTACAAGTGCATGATGAATTGGTTTTTGATGCACACAAAGATGAACTCGAAACTATTAAACCTATTATAAAAGCCGAAATGGAAAATGCTTTTAAAATGACTGTTCCTCTAGATGTAGAAATGGGAATTGGGCAAAATTGGCTTCAAGCTCACTAACAAAAAAACTTAATAATACCCAAAAAAACAACTATTTTTTTTCATGAAACCAAAATATTTTCAGGAATTTAAAACTCCAATTTCTTCAATTAAACTTCCTAGAAAATTTACGTTTCCATTTTATTATGAACCTCATACGTTAGCAAAAATTGCAGCAAGTGAATTACAAGTATACTTATTAACTCAAAAAGATTTTAACCATAATTTTGGACTGAAGAAGGATAATTTAGAAAACGCCATTGGTAAAATGTTTGGTGTTTTAATAGTACAAAATGCAAAAAATAAAATTGGGTATTTAGCAGCATTTTCAGGAAAATTACAAGATAAAAGTTTACCAGAAAAATTTGTCCCCCCTGTTTTTAATATGAGAACTGAAGGTAGTTTTTACATAAAAGGGGAATTAGAAATTGATGCGATTAATGCACGATTAACCAATATTCATAAAAACACGGATTACAAAGAGTACTTAAAAAAACTAGAAAATTTAGAAAATGCTATTGCTGTAGATTTAGCTTACCAACGTAAAAAAATAAATGAAGCACGATCTTTAAGAAAACAAAAAAAGAAAGAAGCTAAAACATCTTTGAATAATGTTGATTATCAAAATCTAGAAAATACTCTAAAACAAGAAAGTTACAATCAGCAGTTTTTTTATAAAGAATTAGTAGGTTATTATGATGATAAACTACTCCATTTAAAAGAAAAAGTAAATTATTATACCAAACAAATAGCGGCTTTAAAGATTGAGCGAAAAAAAAAATCAAATTTCTTACAGCAAACGTTATTTAGTAAATATGCATTTTTAAATAAGGATAAAAACTTAAAAAGCTTATTAGATATTTTTAATGATCCAGATATACAACCTCCTGCAGGTTCTGGCGAATGTGCTGCTCCTAAATTACTACAATATGCATTTGCGAATAATTTAAAACCTATTTGCATGGCCGAATTTTGGTGGGGAATTTCACCAAATTCTGCTGTTAGGAAACATAAAAATTACTACCCTGCCTGTCAAAGTAGGTGTAAACCTATTTTAGAGCACATGCTTACGGGTATAAGTATTGATTCTAACTTATTGTTAGAAAATTTATCAGTAGAAAAACAATTAGAAATTATTTTTGAAGACGATGATTTAATAATTGTAAACAAGCCATCAGAATTTTTATCTGTGCCAGGTAAAACGATTACAGATTCTGTTTACACAAGAATTAAAAAACAATACCCTAATGCAACTGGTCCTTTAATTGTGCACAGGCTAGATATGTCTACATCTGGTATTTTAGTGCTTACCAAAACCAAAGCAGCCAATAAAAAAGTACAAAGTCAGTTTATTAATAGAACAGTTAAAAAAAGATATGTTGCTCTTTTAGATGGAAATCTATCTAAAGAAAGTGGCAAAATTAAATTGCCTTTAAGAGTAGATTTAGATGACAGGCCAAAACAATTGGTAGATTTTACTCATGGTAAAAATGCAGAAACAAAATGGACTGTAATTAAAAAAGAAGACAATAAAACTCGTATCCATTTTTACCCAATAACAGGAAGAACTCACCAACTTAGATTACATGCAGCTCACAAAAAAGGTTTAAATACACCAATTATTGGTGACGATTTGTATGGCAAAAAATCGAATAGATTGCATTTACATGCAGAATACATATCATTTTTGCACCCAACAACGAATGAAAAAATGACATTTAAAGTTGATGCTAATTTTTAGAGCAATAAAAGTATTTTATATGTAATTTTGTGACACATGAGTATTATTTCTAAAGATATACAAAAAGCAATTTCTATATTAGAAAATGAAGAATTAGTTGCAATCCCTACAGAAACTGTGTATGGATTAGGGGGTAATATTTTTAGCGAAAAAGCGATTCAATCTATTTTTGAAACAAAACAAAGGCCTCTTTTTAATCCTTTAATTGTGCATATTTCTAGTTTAGATCAATTAGACAAAATTGTTGATGAAATTCCTGAAAAAGCAAAACTGCTTGCAGAGAAATTTTGGCCTGGCTCTATGACATTAGTCTTAAAAAAAAATAAAAATATCCCAAATTTAATTACAGCTGGTAAAGATACAGTAGCTGTTAGAATTCCAAATCATAGCACTACTTTAGAATTATTAAGTAGATTATCATTTCCTTTAGCTGCTCCAAGTGCAAATCCATTTAATAATATCAGTCCAACTAAACCAGAACACGTAGAACGTTACTTTAAAGATAAACTTAAAATGGTTTTAGATGGTGGACCTTGTAAAAATGGAATTGAGTCCACTATAATTGGGTTTGAAGCTGGTGAACCTATTATTTATAGATTAGGAGCATTGGCTATAGAAGAAATAGAAGGTACTGTAGGTGCTGTCTCTGTAATGAATGAAAAAGAGAAAAATCCAGATGCTCCTGGAATGCTGAAAAAGCATTATGCCCCAAAAACGAAAACCATTTTAACTACAGCTATAGATAGTGAAATTAAAAGCCATACTTCATCTAGAATAGGTTTGTTATCATTTTCTAAATCTCACAAAACAAAATTGGTTGCTGAAGAGATTATGCTATCTACTTCTTTAAACCTTCAAGAAGCTGCTTCAAATTTATATGATGCTATGCATCAATTAGATCATTTAAATTTAGATGTAATTATTGTAGAAAAACTACCAGATTATGGTTTAGGAAAATCCATGAATGATCGTTTAAAACGCGCAGCATATTAAAAGTTAAAATTTGCTCTTTAAAATTTTTAAGAACTCAGATCTTTCAATTTCTTTTGCCCCTAAAGTTGCTAAATGTGGATTATAAACCTGACAGTCAATAAGATGATATTTATTAGATTGAGCCAAATGAATAAAAGCAAACTTTGATGCATTAGACACTTTTGAAAACATACTTTCTCCACAAAAGATACCATTAACCTCTAAACCGTACAAACCACCAACAAGTTCTTTCTTCTGATTTTTAACTGAAAAACGCCAAACTTCGATAGATTTTGCTGCTCCTTTTTCATGGAGGTTAATATATGCTCGCTCCATATCATTTGTTATCCAAGTGCCTAAACCATCATTTCTGTCAATGGTTTTACAATTGTAGATTACCTCTTCAAAACTCTTGTTTTCAGTAATTGTAAATGCATTCTTTTTTAATAGATTTTGCATAGATTTAGATATTTTTAAATCATTTGGGTATAAAACCATTCTTTCTAAGGGGCAATACCAAACTATTGGTTCTCCCTCTGAATACCAGGGGAAAATTCCATTCTCATAAGCGTAAAGTAATCTTTCTACAGACAAATCTCCACCCAAAGCAAGAATTCCACTTTCTGTTGAATAGGAGTAATCTGGAAATTCTATTTTATCGGTTAGCCAAATCATTATAAATTATCTAAAGGTTACAAATTTAGTGATTACCAAGAAATACTTTAATTTCTATTTAACAGAATATTTAGAGATTAATGCATTATTTTTGCAAGCTATTTTGAGATGAGGAAAAAAGGGCATGATTAAAAGAAGAAAAAGACCAAAATCAAATCGAAAAAAATTCGAATTAGTTCATAAATACTATGAGAGAACTGGTTTCTATTCTTTTGTGGGTAAAAATCTAAAAAATGCGATACTTCCAATTTTAGGAGTAATCTTACTAGTTTTTATTTTTAATAAATATGTTTACAATATAAATGATGGCTTACGTCATTTCACAGAAACATTTTCTAAAAATAGCGTTTTAATTGTATTCTTTATTTCAGAATCTATTCTAGGGTTAATTCCGCCAGAAATATTTATTGCTTGGGCAAAAAAAACGTCAGACCCTGTATTAAACTTATTCATTCTTGCTTTGCTATCTTATGCTGGTGGTCTAGTTTCTTATTCTTTAGGAAAATTTATTTCTAAATTAGAAAAGGTAAGACTATATCTTGAAGTTAAAATGGCGAAAAGCTTAAAAAATACTCAAAAATGGGGTGGTGTTTTAATTTTAGTAGGTGCACTATTACCTTTACCATTTGCAATAGCTTGCTTAACAGCAGGTATGATTAAATACCCTTTTAAAAACGTAGTGTTTTTTGGTTTATTTAGATTAGCTAGATATGCTATTTATGGATGGGCAATTTTTAAAGTGGTACATTAAAAGCATACTTTTGTTGCATGGGATTAACAAATAACGATATTTTTAAAAAACTAAGAGTAGCACATAAGTTAAGAGATACAGATATAATAGATATTTGTGCTCTAGTAGATTTTAAAGTTACTAAAGGAGAATTAGGTGCAATTTTTAGAAAAGAAGATCATCCTAAATATGTAGAATGTGGAGATCAATTTTTACGCAATTTTTTAAACGGATTAATTATTCATTTAAGAGGTCCAATGCCAAAGAAAAAAGAAAACTAAACTTTCACTAAAATATACTGCATAAAAAAAGAGAGAATTCATTAAATGAATTCTCTCTTTTTTTGCTTTATAGTTTATGAAACCTAGAATGGCAAATCATCTGGTTCATCATTAGAAACGTTGCTTGCTGGCTCAAATTGATCTACTGGAGGTAAATTATCTGATTGTGGTGCAGACGATAAGTTTTCGATTCTCCAACCTTGAATAGAGTTAAAGTACTTTGCTTCTCCTTGAGGGTTAATCCACTCTCTACCTCTTAAGTTAATAGAAACTTTTACATCTTGACCAACATTATAATTGTTTAGCAAATCTGTTTTGTCCTGTACAAATTCTACCATAATCATTTGAGGATATTGCTCATCAGTTGTAACAACTAATTCTCTTTTTCTAAATCCATTAGACCCAAATGTTTGTACGTCTCCAATTAATTTTATTTTTCCAATAACTTCCATAATACTTATTTTAATAAAAGTACTTTCCAAGCACTTTTTACATCATTTTTACTTAAAAACTCTTTAGCAAATGTATGTTTTTTTACAGTTTCTAACCCAATAAATTCTGGATGTTCTTTGCTAAAGTTATCAACAGTTACTGCATCTGGTAATTGTTCTACATTACCTAACATTCCTAAATTATTACCAGTTAATATGGTACTATTTCGTATTTCTGATGGTATAGCATCTACTCCAATACCTAGAATTGCAATTGGTTTCGGAATTTCGAAAAAGCCATCTCTAGCTCTAGAATAATAGCTGCCTCCTGCTCTAGCAACTAAATCTATTTTGTGTTGATCTATTGAGCCATCTTCTGCTAAAATATCTTCAGAAACATGTAATTTTACAACTTCACATATTATTAAATTACCTGCACCACCTTCTGTACCTGTATAAATAATATCTTTTACTTTACATTCAAATTGAACTGGAGATTCTGCAACTCTAAAAGGTTTTACAATGTCTGATTTTAACATAGTAAAGCCAGCTTTATCAAACTCATTAACTCCTTTTGCATACTCTGTACTACTTAAAGACATCTGTTGTACAATATCATAATTCACGACATTAATTACAACTTCTTTAGTTTCTTGTGCATTTTCTAAAGTGTGTTTTATAGTATTATCTCTAACTCTTCTTGCAGGTGAAAATATTATAGTTGGTGGATTAGAACTAAACACATTAAAAAAACTATAAGGAGATAAGTTAGGATTACCTTTTGCATCTAAAGTACTTGCAAAAGCAATAGGTCTTGGTGCAATTGCACCCAATAAATAACCATGTAATTTACAAGTAGTAATTTCTTTTGGATCAATAGAAAGCATATTATAAATTTTAGTGATGTAAAGATACTATCTAAACTTGAAAGGAGTTATATTGTAGAAACCTTATCTTTGTTTTTAATGAAATTATTCTCTAATACCCTTTTATTTAAACGAATTACAGTATTTGTATCGTTGGTAATTGTAACCTTAATTCTTTGGAATACCTATCGCTTTTTTCAAAAATTTAAGTTGGCTGAAAGAGCTAAAATGGAAATTCATGGTGAAGCTATTAAAGAGCTTAACACAGAAAGTTTAGCAGATTTAGATCAGAATATTTCTAACTTACCTTTAAGTATCATTAGCAAAACGAAAGATATACCTTTTATTTTGGTTGGTGATGATGGTGAAATTAAAGGATCTAATAACCTTAATCCTAAAAAAGAAAACGACCCTGAATATCTAAAGAAACAACTAGAAATAATGAAGAGCCAAAATCAACCTATTAAAGTTGATTATTTAGGCAAAACAGATTATATCTATTATAGAGATTCAGATTTATTAAACAAACTTACCTACTACCCTTTAGCGCTTTTATTAATTTTAGTTTTATTTCTTGCAATCATCTACCTGTTTTACAAAACTAATAAAGCTTCTGAAACCAATAAATTATGGACAGGAATGGCTAAAGAAACTGCACATCAAATAGGAACACCTTTATCGTCATTATTGGGTTGGATTTCGATTTTAAAAATGGAAAATGTTAATGAAGATTATATTAAAGAAATTGAAAAAGATGTACATCGTTTAAGTACAATTGCAAACCGATTTTCTAAAATTGGTTCTAAACCAGAGTTGAAAAAAGATAACATTATAACTATAACAAAACAAGCTTTTGATTATTTAGAATCTAGAAGCTCCAAGCAAATCTCGTTCACATTTTCTAGTAATGATGATGAAATTTATGCCGACTTAAATACAGAATTGTTTGGTTGGGTAATAGAGAATCTATTAAAGAATGCCATTGATGCAATGCTTGGTAAAGGTCAATTGAACTTAAAAATTGAATGCAAACAGAAGCGAATAAAAATTACGATTACTGATACAGGTAAAGGCATACCTAAAAAACTATTCAAACAGGTTTTTAAGCCTGGTTTTACGACCAAAAAACGTGGCTGGGGCTTGGGTTTATCTTTATCTAAAAGAATCATTGAGGATTATCATAATGGAAAAATCTTAGTTAAAAAATCTGAAATTGATAAAGGAACTACTTTTCAAATAATACTAAATAAAATTTAGCGAAATTTTTTAAATTAATAAATAATTTAAGCTAACTTTTTAAAGATTATTACTTTACTCAAAATTTCGAGAAATACTTTGTGCTAAAGCAACGAACTCCTCTTTCGTTAATTTTTCCTTTTTTGTAAATTGCATATCAGACATTACATTAGTTGGAACCAAATGCACATGTACATGGGGCACTTCTAAACCAATAACACTCATACCAACTCGTTTACAATCCACTGCTTTTTCTAAAGCTTTTGCAACTCTATAAGAGAAATTCATTAGCGAAGAATACTCCTCCTTAGATAAATCAAAAATCTTATTTTCTTCTTTTTTAGGAACAACCAGTGTATGACCTTTTGCATTGGGATTGATATCTAAAAAAGCGATAAAATTATCATCTTCAGCAACTTTATAACTTGGTATTTCTCCATTAATTATTTTCGTAAAAATGCTCATCAAATAAGATTTTAAATTAAGTTATGATTGAGAGTAAATATAAAAAAGAATTCGGGTTTTGACTGTGTCAAAACCCGAATTTATAATGTTTCTAAAATGCAGAATTACCTTGTAATTTCTACAATTTCAAATTTCATAACACCACTTGGCACTTGTATTTCTGCAACATCACCAACTTGTTTACCTAAAAGTCCTTTACCAATAGGTGAATTTACAGAAAGTTTTCCATTTCTTACATCAGTTTCAGAGTCTGCAACCAATCTATAAGAAAACTCCATCCCATTTGCAATATTTTTAATTTTCACATTAGAATGGATTAAAATCTTAGAAGTATCTAACTGACTTTCATCTAAAATACGTGCATTTGCAACTACATTTTTAAGCTTCGCAATTTTAGTTTCTAAGTGAGATTGCTCCTCTTTTGCTGCATGGTATTCTGCATTTTCACTCAAATCACCCTTATCTCTTGCATCTGCAATTTCTTGGGTAACTCTTGGTCTTTCTACTTGCTCTAATTGATGTAATTCTTCCTTTAACTTTTTTAATCCTTCAGGAGAATAATATGAAATATCACTCATTGTAATTTATATTTAATATATCGTTTTCTATATCAGACATCTTCAAGTTAAAACGATAGTTGATTATTAAAAAAACCTCTTTAGGTAAATTTAAAAATCTCATTGCCTTTTCAGGAATGAGATTAGACCACAAATGTACAAAATATTTGTAAATTGTCATCGTTTTTAAAGAAACAGCAAATAAATATGTTTAGAAAAATAGCTTGTTTACTTCTTTTTTGCACAATTATAAGTTGCTCAGATACAACCAATTTAGCTAATTGCATCCGTTCTTTTAACGTTAGTGTTGTCACAGATTTAAACAATCCAAGTTTAATTAATGTGCAAACTCCAGGTGGTTTTGCAGAACTTGCAGGTGGTAATAAAGGCATACTTCTTTTTAATAAAAATGGTACTGACTTTGTTGCTTTTGATCGTTTTTGTCCAAGTAACGATTGTACCTCTCCAATGACATTCAAAAATAGATTACTAAAATGCACTTGTGACGAAGGAACTTACAGTGTAGATTTTGGAGGTGCTCCTCAAAAAGATGGTTTTGATTGCCCAGCAATTGAGTATAGAGTTACAAAAAATGGTTCTACAATTCGAATCAGTAATTTTTAATAGTTTCTTATATTTTAGATGCGTATTTTTGCGTGAACACAACATAAAGTATCGTGAAAAATTATTTTTCTTCAGATTTTAAATTAGGAATTTTAGGTGGAGGGCAATTAGGTAGAATGCTACTTACTGAAACACAAAAATTCGATATTCATACTTCTATTTTAGATGGTAATAAAAATGCACCATGTGCAGAAATTTGCAACACTTTTGTAGTTGGAGATTTATTAGATTTTGATGCAGTTTATAACTTTGGTAAAACAGTAGACTTACTAACTATAGAAATAGAAAAGGTAAATTTAGATGCATTAGATAAATTAGAGGAAGAAGGTGTTGCTATTTATCCTAAGCCTAAAGATTTAAGAATTATTCAAAGTAAAGCACGTCAGAAAAACTTCTATATAGATCATCAAATACCAACTGCAGAATTTTCTCATTATGCCTATTTGCAAGAGTTAATTCATTCTTACGAAAATGATATCATCGATTTTCCTTTTGTATGGAAAGCTGCACGTTTTGGTTATGATGGAAATGGAGTTAAAATTGTAAGAAATATTGAGGATTTAGAAAACTTACCAAAAGTAGAATGTATTACAGAAAAGTTAATTCCGTTTAAAAACGAATTAGCAGTAATTGTGGCAAGAAATGTAGCAGGTGAAGTAACAACATATCCTGTAGTTGAGATGGAATTTCATCCAGAAGCAAACCAAGTTGAATATGTTATTTGCCCTGCAAGAATAGATTTTAAAGTTGCAGAAAAAGCAAGAGAGGTAGCATTAGATGTAGTTAGTAAGTTAGATTTTGTTGGTTTATTAGCTGTAGAAATGTTTCAAACTGTAGATGATCAAATCTTAGTGAATGAGGTTGCTCCAAGACCACATAATTCTGGCCATTATTCAATTGAAGCCAGTTATACAAGTCAATTTGAGCAACATTTACGTTCTATTTTAAATCTCCCTTTAGGAAATACTGCAAGTAAAGTAGCAGGAATTATGTTAAATCTAGTTGGTGCAGAAGGTTTTTCTGGTGATGTAGTTTATGAGAATTTAAATGATATTTTAAAAATTGATGGAGTAACACCTCACATTTATGGTAAAAAAGAAACGCGTCCTTTCAGAAAAATGGGGCATGTAACTATCGTAAATGCTGATGTTGATAAAGCAAGAGAAATCGCACAAAAAGTTAAAGAAACAATAAGAGTAATTAGCAAATAATAATGGTAGGAATTATAATGGGAAGCGATTCAGATCTTCCAATAATGCAAGAAGCAATAGACATTTTAGAAAGTTTTGATATTCAAATAGAAGTAGATATTGTATCTGCTCACAGAACACCAGAAAAGCTTTTTGATTATTCTAAAAATGCACACTCTAGAGGTATTAAAGTTATAATTGCTGGTGCAGGAGGTGCTGCTCATTTACCAGGAATGGTTGCAAGTATGAGTCCTTTACCTGTAATTGGAGTTCCTGTAAAAAGTAGAAATTCTATAGATGGTTGGGATTCTGTTTTATCAATCTTACAAATGCCTGGAGGTGTACCTGTTGCTACAGTTGCTTTAGATGGTGCAAAAAATGCGGGTATTTTAGCTGCTCAAATTATTGGAGCTTCAGACAAATGTGTTTTAGATAAAATTATTGCATACAAAGAAGGTTTAAAACTTAAAGTTGAAAAGGCTTCTGAAAGCATAAAAAAATAAAAAATACAAAATGTAAGAAGCCCTTCAAGTATTCGTATTTGAAGGGCTTATAAATTATAAAAATATGAACCCACTTTTACAAGATTTTAATACAGCTCCGTTTACAAAAATTTCTTCTGAAGATTACAAACCAGCTATTAAAAAAGGGATAGAAATAGCAAAAGCAGAAATTGATGCAATTGTAAATAATACAGCTGTACCCACTTTTGAAAACACAACAGTAGCTTTAGATTTTACAGGAGAAAAACTGAATAGAATAACTTCTATTTTCTTCAATTTAAATTCGGCAGAAACCAATGATGCTATTCAAAAAATTGCTCAAGAAGTTTCACCTTGGTTAAGTGAATTTAGAAATGACATCACTTTAAATGAGGGATTATTTGACAGAGTAAAAGCTGTTTTTGATGATAAAGAAAATTTAGATTTAAAACCTGAGCAACAAATGTTGTTAGAAAAGCAATACAAAGGTTTTGCCAGAAATGGTGCTAATTTAGATGATGAAAAGAAATCTAAACTAAGAGAAATAGATGCCAAGCTATCTAAATTGTCTTTACAATTTGGTGAAAATGTTTTAGCAGAAACCAATGCTTTCGAAATGCTTTTAACCGAAGAAGAAGAGGTTTCTGGCTTACCAGATTCTGTGAAAGAAGCTGCTAACCAATTAGCAAAAGAACAAGATAAAGATGGGTATATTTTTACTTTACAACACCCAAGTTATATTCCGTTTTTAACATATGCAGACAATAGAGAGTTGCGTAAAAAAATGGCAATTGCAGCTGGTAAAAAAGCATTTCAAGACAATGAATTCAATAACGAAAAAATTGTTTTAGAGATTGTAAACTTACGTCAGCAAAGAGCAAACTTATTAGGTTACAAAACACATGCTCATTTTGTGTTAGAAGAAAGAATGGCAGAAACTCCAGAAAAAGTAATTGAGTTTTCGAACAACTTATTAGCAAAAGCAAAACCTGCTGCTCAAAAAGAGTTTAAAAATTTAGAGAATTATGCTAAAAAGTTAGATGGCATAGATCACCTTCAAAAATGGGATGGAGCTTATTATTCAGAAAAATTAAAGAAAGAATTATTTGATTTAGATCAAGAGATTTTAAAACCTTATTTTAAATTAGAAAATGTAATTGATGGTGTTTTCGAAATTGCACATCGTTTGTATGATTTAAATTTTGAAGAAGTTTCTACCATCGAAAAATATCATCCAGATGTAAAAACATATAACGTTACTGATACTAAAGGCAACTTTATTTCTGTTTTTTATGCTGATTATCATCCAAGAAAAGGAAAAAGAAATGGTGCTTGGATGACAAGTTACAAATCGCAACAAATTAAAAACGGAGTTAACGAAAGACCTCACGTTTCTATTGTGTGTAACTTTACAAAACCAACAGCAACAAAACCATCTTTATTGACGTTTAACGAGGTTACCACTTTATTTCACGAATTTGGTCATGCACTACATGGAATGTTAGCAAACACAACCTACAACAGTTTATCAGGCACTTCTGTTTCTTGGGATTTTGTAGAATTGCCAAGTCAGGTTTTAGAAAATTGGTGTTATGAAAAAGAGGCTTTAGAGTTGTTTGCAAAGCATTATGAAACAGGTGAAGTTATCCCAATGAAATATATTGAAAAAATTAAAGAATCTGCTAGTTTTCATGAAGGCATGCAAACTTTACGTCAGTTAAGTTTCGGACTTTTAGATATGAAATGGCACTCTGGAAATCCGTCAGAAATTACCTCTGTAAAAGATTTTGAAATTGATGCTTTTTCTGAAACTAGATTGTATCCTGATGTTGCAGAAAACTGTATGAGCACAGCTTTTTCTCATATATTTCAAGGAGGATATTCTGCTGGATACTACTCTTACAAATGGGCAGAAGTTTTAGACGCTGATGCTTTTGAATATTTCTTAGAAGAAGGAATTTTTAATAAAGGAATAGCTAAAAAATTTAAAGAAAATGTGCTTTCTAAAGGTGGTACTGTAAAACCAATGGAATTATACAAACGCTTTAGAGGGCAAGAACCAAAACCAGACGCTTTACTAAAAAGAGCTGGTTTACTGTAAAGGATTACATATTAACATTTCGTTTTATCAAATCGGTTTTTTCTTTTTTACATACTTTTATTCCCTAGTTTTATAACTGCACAAATAACTATAAAAGGTAGCGTATTTGATTCTAATCTTCCTTTAGAAAATGTAGCTGTTTATCTAAACAATACAATGTTAGGAACTACCACAAATAATGCTGGCGAATTTACATTAACTGTTACTGAAGGCGAATATGAACTTATAGTATCTTATTTAGGATTTAAAAAAATCAACTATAATTTAAATACTTCAAACTATCAAAAACCTCATCGTTTTAATTTTGTTGAAGATGAGAATGTATTGAATGAGATTGTCATCAAAAAAACAGTTTATGATGAAACTTGGAAACACAATTTAGCTTCTTTTAAACAAGAGTTTATTGGACTCACAAATTTGGCTCAAGAATGTGAAATACTGAATCCAGAAGTTTTGCATTTTGAGTTTGATTATCAACAAAATAAATTTACTGCTTTTGCCAGAAAACTATTAAAAATGAAAAATAAAGGATTAGGTTATTTAATTACTTATGAGCTAGAAGATTTTACAAAAATTAATAATTATGTTTCCTATTTAGGATACTCTAGATATGAGAATTTAAAAGGTGGAAAACGTAAGAAAAAGCGTTGGAAAGCAAATAGAGAAATTGCTTACAAGGGTTCTGTTGTTCATTTCTTAAAATCTTTGATAAATGATACCTTTAAAGAGGAAGGTTATATTGTTAATCAATTTAAAAGAGTATTAAACACCAAAAGACCTTCTGATGAAGCCATAGAAAAAGCAAGAGCAATTATTCGTTTCAATAGGATTAATAATAAGAATATTAAAAGAAATTTAGAGAATCCAAAAAATGCAATTGACTCTGCTTATGTTACAGTAAGAAAAAATAGATTACCAAAATATGAAGATTATTTATACAAGTCTCAGTTAAAAAAAGAGGACATTATTAGCATTAAGAACAATCAATATTACTTAATTTTTGAGAATAATTTAAGCATAGTATATTCTAAAGAGAAAGAAGAACTTCGCTTTTTAAGAAGAACACTTTTTAGCAAACGAACCGAACCTTTAGCACAAACATCGAGTTTTATTTCAGTAAAAAGAATGTTATTATAGATAAAAGAGGAATCTTAAAAGAACCTTTATCTGCTTATTATGAAGGATATTGGTCTTATGAAAAATTTGCAAACTCTTTACCTTTAGATTATATACCTGATTATGGAAAAGAATAATTAAGCTTATTTATTTTTAGCTTCAATCCATTTACTCATAAATTTTGTAGCCTGTAGTGTTTGATGTTGCAACAAACTTCCTAAAAAATTTTGAGTTCGATGTTCGTCTAAACTCTGTTTAATTTCTTTCATTTTACTAATAAAAGGAGACTCTAATTTCTCTTTATCATAAATTTGATTGATGATTGTAATACCCTTCCTTTGAGATGATATCCATAAGCTTTTATTAGAATACAACTCAATTGCTGCTTTCGAGAATTGATCAAAATCATCATTTATAAAACCATTCCAAAATAGATTCTTATGCATACCTTCTGAACCTATAGCTGTTGTAACACTTGGAGTTCCACAAAGCATGGCTTCAGTTAATTTGCCTTTTATACCTGCTCCAAAACGTAAAGGAGCTAAAACTACTTTTCCGCTTTCAACAACTTCTTTTGAGTTTTCTGCAAAACCTTTAATAATAAAACCTTCTTTTTTATTGTGTAATTGCTGTATTTGCTGATTTACATAAGCTCCATAAATATGTATTTCAGCTTCAGGAATTGCTTTTCTAATCGTTGGCCAAATCTCTTTTTTTAGCGTGACAACTGCGTCTACATTTGGCTTATGAAAAAAGTTGCCTATAAAAACAAAATGCTTTCTTTCTTCAAAAGTTTTCCATTTTTTTGATTGACCTTCATCAATCTTATCAAATAAAAATGGCAAATAATACAATAACTTTTCATCAACTTTAAAAACAGATTTTAGTAAATTCATTTCATAAATTGATATGATTAAAGACAAATCACATCTTAAAATAGAAGCAATTTCTCTTTTGGTATCATCAGATTTTAATAAAGCTTCGTTTGTAAAACCTTCTCCTTTTTTTATTTGTTGATAACGAACTTTTCTTAAGAAATGTAAATCTTCGGTATCTAAAATCCGTAAAGCGTTTGGGCAATTTTCAGCAACTCTCCAACCAAATTGTTCTTCTGTCATAAAACGATCGAACATGACAATTGAAGGTAGTAAATCTTTAACAAAAAGATCAAAAGAAGTATTATTTAATTCAATTAATACCTCTTCTATTTGCAGAGTAGATAAATTTAAAGCATTCTCATTTTTTTGAGAAGCAGATGCAAAAACTACGTTATAATTTTTCTTTAAAAACAATTCAATAAGTTGCATCATTCTACTGCCAGCTGCAGAAGAATTTGGCTCTACCCAAACAGCACCAATAATTAAAATTGTTTTTTTAACCAATTATTTACTAACCATTTGTTGCTTATAATCTGCCTGAACTTTTTTACCCCAAGTTACTACAGCATCAATCTGTTCTTGAGTCAAGTTGGCTTCTGCATGTGTCCAAGTATAAGAGTTTAAAGGCATTTCTCTTTCTTCCACCTCTTCATACAACTCATCCATTTTGTGTTCTTTTCTCTTTAATGAATAAGAACTCCATTTTGAAAAATCTAAATGTTTTTTACCATCTTCTATATGCTCTTCTAACCAATAATTAACTGGTGTAATATTATTATACCAAGGATAAGTGGTTTTTGAAGAGTGGCAATCAAAACAAGTAGTTTTTAAAATTTGTAAAACATCTTCTGGTGGATTTGTCTCTGCAATAAAAGCATCTAGAGAAGCTAAATTTCCATCATTCTTTTTTGGGTCAAAAAATTGCGCAATTATCAATATTAATAGTAAAACTAGACCTACTTTTTTTAGTATTTTCATTAGATGGAACTTTATAATTTAAGAACTGTAAATCTACATAAATTGAATGTATTCTCTAAAAATATTAGTATTTTTGTAACATAAATTACCATTATAAGATATCATGAAATACGACATTATAGTTATTGGTTCTGGACCTGGAGGATACATTTCTGCAATTAGAGCATCTCAATTAGGTAAAAAGGTAGCTATCATAGAAAAATATAGCACATTAGGAGGTACTTGTTTAAACGTAGGTTGTATTCCTTCTAAAGCATTATTAGATTCTTCACATCATTTTTATGATGCAGTTCATCATTTTGAAGAACACGGAATTTCGGTTGAAAAACCAAGTTTCGATTTCTCAAAAATGATAGATCGTAAAGCCAAAGTTGTAGAAACAACTACAGGTGGAATTACATATTTAATGGACAAAAACAATATTGATGTTTATGAAGGTTTAGGATCTTTTGAAGATGCTACTCGCATTAAGATTTCTAAGAATGATGGTTCATCAGAAGTTATAGAAGGTGCAAATATTATTATAGCAACTGGCTCAAAACCAGCTACATTACCTTTTATCAATATAGATAAAGATAGAATTATTACCTCTACAGAAGCTTTAAAACTTAAAAAAGTACCAAAACATTTATTAGTCATTGGTGGTGGGGTTATAGGTTTAGAATTAGGTTCTGTGTATGCTCGTTTAGGTGCAGAAGTTACTGTAATTGAATATATGGACAAAATCGTTCCAGGAATGGATACAGATATCTCAAAAGAATTACAAAAAGTTTTCAAAAAACAAGGCGTTAAATTTGCAACAAGTCATAAAGTAAGTTCTGTTGAAAGAAATGGAGATACTATTACTGTAAAAGCAACTGACAAAAAAGATAGAGAAATTGAATTTTCTGGTGACTATTGTTTGGTTTCTGTTGGAAGAAAAGCATATACAGAAGGTTTAGGCTTAGAAAAAGTTGGTGTAGAGGTTAACGAGCGTGGGCAAGTCAATATCAACAATCATTTACAAACCAACATAAAAAATATTTATGCAATTGGAGATGTTGTAAAAGGTGCAATGTTAGCTCATAAAGCTGAAGAAGAAGGTGTTGTCGTTGCAGAATATATAGCTGGCGAAAAGCCACATATCAATTATAATTTGATTCCTGGCATAGTGTATACATGGCCAGAAGCTGCAGCAGTTGGTAAAACTGAGCAGGAATTAAAAGAAGCAAAAATTGAATATAAATCTGGTAAATTCTCTATGAGAGCATTAGGAAGATCTAGAGCTAGTGGAGATTTAGATGGTTTTGTAAAAGTTTTAGCAGATAAAAAAACAGATGAAATTTTAGGTGTTCATATGGTTGGTGCAAGAGTTGCAGATTTAATTATGGAAGCTGCTGTTGCTATGGAATATAGAGCTTCTGCAGAAGATTTAGCACGTATTTGTCATGGTCATCCAACATACTCAGAAGCGGTAAAAGAAGCAGCAAAAGCAGCCTGGGATGGTAAAGCTTTAAATGCATAAAAATTAAATAATAGTAAAAAACCTCACTCTTTGGTGGGGTTTTTTTGTTTCCAAAACTTTCAAGTATTTTTGTAGCGAATATGTTAAGAACCACAAAGTCTTTTACAGTTGATGATGTTGCTGATTTTAAAGAGAACCTATTACTATGGGCACAACAATTTGATACAGCAATTTGGTTAGATTCTAATAAATACCAACAACAATATTCTAGTTTTGATTGTGCTTTAGCTACAGAAGAATTCACATCTATTAAAACAGATTATTCTAATGCTTTTAATAAACTTAAAGAATACCAAAACACAACAAAAGACTTCATTTTTGGTTACATTTCTTATGATGTTAAAAATGATGTAGAACAACTTTCTTCAAAAAATATTGATGGATTACATTTTGCAGATTTGTATTTCTTTCAGCCACAAAAATTGTTTTTCGTAAAAGGAAATGTAATTGAATTCCATTATCTAAAAATGGTTGATGATGAAATAGAAAGTGATTTTGAAGCAATCCAAAAATCTGAAAATCTTAGAATTAAAAAATCTGAAAGTGGTATTAAAATAAAAGTCAGAATTCATAAAGAAGATTATTGTAGTAAAATTCATAAAGTACTAGATCATATTAAAAGAGGCGATATTTACGAAGCAAATTTTTGTCAAGAGTTTTATGCAGAAAATGCGACTATAAATCCGTTAAAGGTTTATAAAGATTTAAATGCCATTTCAGAACCTCCTTTTGCAGTATTTATAAAAATGGAACATCAGTATTTGCTATCAGCATCTCCTGAGAGATACATTAGAAAAGAGGGTAGTAAAATTATATCACAACCCATAAAGGGCACTGCAAAACGTTTACAAAGTGTAATTGATGATCAGAAAATTGCCTCAGATTTATCAAAGGATATTAAAGAACGTTCAGAAAATGTGATGATTGTAGATTTGGTACGAAATGATTTATCTAAATCTGCTAAAAAAGGTTCTGTAAAAGTTGAAGAGCTGTGTAAAATATATAGCTTTAAGCAAGTACATCAAATGATATCTACTGTGGTTTCTGAACTAAAAGAAGGTATTCATGCAGTAGATGTGATAAAGGATACTTTTCCTATGGGAAGTATGACAGGAGCTCCTAAAGTATCTGCCATGAAAATCATCGAAAATTTAGAAGAAACAAAACGTGGTCTGTATTCTGGAGCTGTTGGTTATTTTACACCAGAAGGTAATTTTGATTTTAATGTGGTGATAAGAAGCATACTTTATAATGAAGAAAAGAAATACATTTCTTATTCTGTAGGTAGCGCAATAACTGCAAAATCTATTGCTGAAAAGGAATATGAAGAGTGTTTACTAAAAGCAAAAGCAATGCGTTATGTATTGTTAAATTCTAATGAAGTATGATACAAAATAAAGAAGAAAAATTTGAAGCTATTTTTGCATCAATAAAAGAAAAACCTAATGAAATTAATATGTTTAGTGGTTTTCTTAAACTGTATCCTGAAGATTGGAAACAGCTAAAAATTAATTTTAGTAAATTTAATAGAAGTAAACAATTTGGAAAAACAATTCCTTTACCAAAACCTGAACAATCTTTAAAAAAAGAAATTCGTGTTTGGTTAAAAAAATCAAAATAATGATCAACACAGCATTCAACTTTACTATTCACGATACTGTTTTTTATGGTCAATATTGGCAAGGAGAAACAACAAAAGCAGTGGTTGTTTTAGCTCATGGAATGGGTGAACACTCTAATAGGTATACACATGTTGCACAAAAATTAACAGATAATGGTTTTGCAGTTGTTGCTTTTGATCATTTTGGTCATGGAAAGACAGGTGGTAAAAGAGGTCATAACCCTAGTTTTGACGCTGTTTTAGAAAGTGTAGAAAAAGTAATTGAAAAGGCAAAAAGTATTTTTCCAAACAAACCTATTTTCTTGTATGGGCATTCTATGGGTGGTAATACTATAGTAAATTATGTGCTTAGAAAAACCCATGATTTAAAAGGAGCAGTTGCAACTAGCCCATTTTTAAAATTAGCTTTTAATCCACCACCTGTAAAACTATTTATAGGTAAATTACTACAGAATATCGTACCCCCTTTAACTATGGGAAATGAGCTTGATGTAAATGCTATTTCTAGAGATGAAGAAGAAGTAAAAAGCTATATTCAAGATCCTTTAGTACATTCTAGAATAAGTCCAAATTATTCTATAAAATTTATTGAAACTGGAGAGTGGGCCATAGAAAATGCACATAAACTTGCTATACCAATGTTCCTAGTTCATGGTAAAGAAGACAGCATCATAGATTATAGAGGTACAGAAGCATTTGCCAATAATAGCAAACTTGCAAAGCTAAAATTATATGAAGATGGTTATCATGAATTGCATAATGATTTGTGCCAAGAAGAAATGCTACAAGATGTTGTAGACTGGTTAAATTCTCAACTTTAATTTCATTACTTTTAAAATTTAAATGCTTCAAAAATTCAAAGAACATATCAACATAAATTTTCCTTTTTTAAAGGGTAAAAATCTATTAATTGCTATTTCTGGAGGATTGGATTCTGTAGTATTAACACACCTTTTTAACCAACTAAATAGTGCTACTATTGCATTAGCACATTGCAATTTTAGACTAAGGGAAAAAGAAAGTGATTTAGATAAGGATTTTGTCATTAATTTATCACAAAAAAATTATAATCAGATTTTTACAGTTAATTTTGACACGAAAAAAATTGCAGAAAAACGTAAAACTTCTACTCAAATTATAGCTAGAGAATTAAGATACAATTGGTTTAAAGAGTTAGTGAAAAAACACGATTTTGATTTTGTGTTAACAGCACATCATGCAGATGATAATTTAGAAACCTTTTTAATAAATCTAACAAGGGGTTCAGGTTTAAACGGCTTTACAGGAATACCTGCTATAAATGGCAACATTGTTCGTACATTATTACCTTTTAGTAGAGCTGAAATTTTAAATTATGCTAAAAAAAATAATATTGATTGGAGAGAAGATGCTAGTAATGCATCCACGAAATACGTACGTAATAAAATAAGGCATAATGTTTTACCTGTTCTTAAAGAAATTAACCCTGGTCTATTAGAAACATTTTCACAGTCTATAGAAAATTTAAAAGAAGCACAAACTATAATTGCTGACAGAATTGAGGACGTATCTCAAAAAACAATTTCTAGTGAAAATGATAAACTGCAAATAAATATTGAACAGATTAAGAAATTATCCAATCCTAAAGCATATTTATTCCAACTATTAAAAGATTACAACTTTACAGAATGGAATGATGTTTATCATTTATTAGAAGCACAATCAGGGAAGCAATTATATTCTAAAACACATCACTTATTAAAAGATAGAACACATTTAATCTTATCTAAATTAGAAAATAATGATGTGTTTAAAGAAGTACTTATCTATGAAAATTTATCAGAAATTAAACATCCAATTCAGTTAACTTTTAGCCAAGTTTCAGAGCTAAATGAAGAGAATAAACAAACTATTTACGTTGATAAAGATTTGTTAAATTACCCTCTTTCTTTAAGGAAAAAGCAAAATGGAGACTATCTTTATCCTATAGGAATGACAGGAAAAAAGAAGCTTAGTAAATATTTTAAAGATGAAAAATTTTCACTTTTAGATAAAGAAAATACTTGGTTACTTTGCAATGCTAATAATGCTATTATTTGGGTGATTGGTTACAGGCAAGATCGCAGATTTTCTGCGACACAATCAACCAAAAAACATTTAAAAATCACAACATTATAATGAAGAAATTCATCACTGTTTTTATCTTTTTGATTGCTTTTTTTACAAAGGCACAAACAGAAAGTGACCGCATAAAAATTGAGACTTCTATCAACAAAATTTCAGATACTGAATATGATATTGTTTTTAATGCTAAACTTTACAAAGGTTGGTATTTATATTCTCAGTATAATCCTGAAAACGCGTCTTTACCTTTAGAAATTTCTATTCCAGAAAATGCAACTGGTTATCAATTAGTTGGAAACCCTAAAGAAGAAGATACCTTTAAAAAGTATTCTGATGTTTGGGAAGTAGAAGAGGTTGTTTTTAAAGGGAAAGCAAAAATTACACAAAGAATTCAGCTTACAAATAAAGATATTACACAAATTAAAATTAACTTCTTTGGGCAAGTTTGTGAAACAGCTTGTATAAATATTGATGAGGATTTTACACTTTCGTTAACTGGTAGTGCTATTAAAGAAACTATTGTTTTAGACGAAAAAAGTAAGCTACTTACTCAAAAATTAAAGTTAGATTTAAAGAATAAATCTCTTTTAAAAAACGATTCAGATGTTGATTCTAAAACATCAAATGGACTTTTTAGTATTTTCTTTTTAGGTTTTGTTGGTGGTTTATTAGCACTTTTAACTCCTTGTGTTTTTCCTATGATTCCATTAACGGTTTCATTTTTTACCAAACAAACAAACAATAAAAGAAAAGGTATTTTTAGAGCAATTCTTTATGGATTTTTTATCGTATTGATCTACATCTTATTAAGCCTACCTTTTCACTTTTTAGATAATTTAGATCCCGAGATTTTAAATACCATTTCTACAAATGTTTGGTTAAATAGTTTCTTTTTTGTGGTTTTAGTCTTTTTTGCCTTTTCTTTCTTTGGCTTTTATGAAATAACCTTACCAAGTTCTTGGGGTAATAAAATGGACTCAGCATCTTCTGTTGGTGGTATTTTAGGAATCTTTTTTATGGCATTAACCTTAGCAATTGTATCTTTTTCTTGTACAGGCCCAATTTTAGGTTCGTTATTAGCAGGTTCTTTAACTGCAGATGGTGGAGCTACTCAATTAACTGCAGGTATGACTGGCTTTGGTTTGGCTCTTGCTTTACCTTTTGCTTTGTTTGCACTATTTCCTAATTGGTTAAATGCATTGCCAAAATCTGGTGGTTGGATGAATACAACCAAAGTTGTACTAGGTTTTCTAGAATTGGCTTTGGCGTTTAAATTTTTATCAAATGCTGATTTGGTTGCACATTGGGATCTTCTAAAACGTGAAATTTTTATTGGTATTTGGATTGTTATTTTTATAGGGTTAGCCTTGTACATTTTTGCTAAAATTAAATTTCCACATGACGCTCCAGTAAAAAAATTATCATTTTCAAAAATATCTTTTGGTACTTTAGTAATTGCTTTTACTATCTATTTAACTCCTGGAATATTAAAAAATCCTACTTGGAATTTAAGTCTGCTTAGTGGTTTTTCTCCACCTCAATTTTATAGCATTTACGAACAAGAAAACGATTGTCCCTTAGGCTTAGATTGTTATAAAGATTTTGATGAAGGTTTAGCAAAAGCAAAAGCAGTTAACAAACCTATTTTACTAGATTTTACTGGTTGGGCTTGTGTAAACTGCAGAAAGATGGAAGAAAATGTATGGAGTGAAGTAGAAATTTTTAGAATGCTTAAAAATGATTACATCTTAATTTCGCTTTATGTAGATGACAATGAAAAAGAGTTGCCAGAAAATCAACAATTTAATTTCTTAAAAGAAAATGGTAAATTGAAAAAAATTAAAACTGTGGGCGATAAGTGGTCTACATTTCAAGTAATTAATTTTAAAAATGCGTCTCAGCCTTATTATATGTTATTAAGTCCAGATTTAGAAGTATTAAATAAAGCAATACAATACACAGACAAAAAAAAATATTATCTTTGGCTAAGTGAAGGATTAGATAACTATAGAAGAAAATCTATTTATGAGTAATACAATAGCCAATAGTTTTACAATAAAGAATGTCAGTTTGTGTCTTCTCTTTACACTATTATTTAGTGGAAATGGTTTTAGTCAAAGTTCAGTAAATACTCCAAAAAGTATCTACACCTATTTAGTTACGCCCTCAAAAAATAGTTTTTCCTCTTTAAATCGTAAGTTAAATTTAAAAGGTTTTCATTTTGTATATGTAGATTTATTAGCTTTAGATGTTAATCAATTTTTAACGTATACAACATATACAAATACTACAAGCAATAAACCTTCTTCACTAATATATGATGATTATAAAGCTTACAGAGATGAAAATTTGTTAAAAGGGTTCCGATTAAAATACGATCCAACTCGTTGGAACTTGCAATGCCCAAGTCCACTCTCTGTTCAACCCACACTCCCTAAAAATTAAATATTCATCGGTTTTAATCAGCTTTTATTAATATCGCACTTTATGGTGTATATTTATAATTTATTCTTAATTAATTACGTAATTATTCCCAAATACCTAAGTTCTTTATTTTGAGATTTTTGTAATTTTACAACGTAAATTACAACTTATGTCTACCTTACCCAAATTAACCCGATTTAATGATAACGTACTATCTAAATTTCAGATTTACAACAGTATATTTATCACGTTACCTTTTGACACTATTAATAACACAGGAGTTTTATTACCTCTCTTTCATAAAGTTTGTGAAAAAGGATTTAAAAATGGTAAAAATCCTACGGAAATAGTTGAGAAGTTTTTTAAAAAATACCAAGATACACCATCAGAAAAAGAAAAAAAAGATTTGCTTTTTCAATTCATTCAATTCATAGAACGTCAGGTTGTTTTGTTCGATGCTATTGAGGATGCTGCATTCCCTATAGTAAATAATATGGACGGATTCGGTACGCTAAGAAACTCTAAAGAAACAGCAAATTTAAGTGGTAAAAAAGAAGCCTTAAAAAAATACTTAGAGGAATTTAAAGTACGTGTCGTATTAACTGCTCATCCTACACAATTTTACCCTGGCTCTGTTTTAGGAATTATTACAGATTTAGACAAAGCCATTCAAAATGATGACTTACTTCTTATTAAAAAACTTTTAGCTCAACTAGGCAAGACCCCTTTTTATAAAAAAACAAAACCAACACCTTTTGATGAAGCAGTAAGTTTAATCTGGTATTTAGAGAATGTTTTCTACCATTCTGTTAGTAAAATTCACAACTACATTCAACAACATATATATGATGGTAAACCTATAGAAAATGAAATTATTGACTTAGGATTTTGGCCAGGAGGAGATAGAGATGGTAATCCTTTTGTTACTACTCAAATTACGTTAGATGTTGCAGAAAGGTTACGTCAATCTATTTTAAGAAACTACTACAGAGATGTAAGACGATTAAAACGACGTTTTACTTTCCATGGTGTACAGGAAATACTATCAAAAATAGAAAAGCGTTTGTATAAACATGTAGTTAGGAGTTATACAAAAGTAAATTTTTCTAAAGAAATTCTTTTAGAAGAGTTAGAAAATGCGAGAGATATTATTTTAAAAAACCATGATTCTTTATTTATAGACGAATTAAACGATGTAATTAATAAAGTAAGAATTTTTGGATTTCATTTTGCAACTTTAGATATTAGACAAGATAGCAGAGTACACCATAATGCCTTTACTAAAATGGTAAACGATTTATTAGAAAATGGTGATACTACATTCCCTAAAAATTACCAAAATTTATCTCCAGAAGAACAAATAGAAATTTTAGCCCTAGTAAAAGGAAATATAGAACCAAGTATGTTAAAGGATGAAATGTCTGAAAAAACAATATCTTCTATATACGCACTAAAAACAATTCAACAAAGAAATGGAGAAAGTGGTGCAAACAGATATATTATTAGTAACAATCAAACTGCATTAAATGTAATGCAAGCCTTTGCAATGTTAAATCTGTGCGGTTTTGAAAATGAATTACCAGTAGATGTAATTCCACTTTTTGAAACTGTAGAAGATTTAGAAAATGCAAGCAATGTGATGCAAACTTTGTATAGTAATACAGCATATAGACATCACTTATCAAAAAGAAAAAACAAACAAACGATTATGTTAGGATTTTCTGATGGTACCAAAGATGGGGGATACTTAATGGCAAATTGGGGAATTTTTAAAGCAAAAGAAGCACTTACAAAAATCTCTAGAGAATTTGATATCGAGGTTATTTTCTTTGATGGACGTGGTGGACCACCTGCTAGAGGTGGAGGAAAAACACATCAATTCTATGCGTCTTTAGGCCCAACTATAGAAGACAAAGAAATACAATTAACGATACAAGGACAAACAATTAGTTCAAATTTTGGAACCTTAGATTCTTCACAGTTTAACTTAGAACAACTAATAAGTTCAGGTATAAAGAATGAAGTATTTACCAAAGATCAGATTAATGATACGAATAGAGAAATTATAAATGATTTGGCAACTACTAGCTATAAAACATATGTAGACTTTAAAAATCATCCTCAGTTTTTATCTTATTTAGAGAAAATGAGTACTTTAAAATACTATGCAAAAACGAACATTGGTAGTAGACCAAGTAAAAGATCTAATTCAGATACCTTAGATTTCTCTGCTTTAAGAGCTATTCCTTTTGTAGGTAGTTGGAGTCAATTAAAACAAAACGTACCTGGATTTTTTGGTGTTGGTACAGCACTAAAAAAATACGAAGATGCAGGCAGATTTGATGAAATTGTTTCTTTTTACAATGCATCTGATTTCTTTAAAACATTGTTAGAAAACAGTATGATGAGTTTAACTAAATCTTTCTTTGGATTAACTGCATATATGGCTGATGATCCTGTTTATGGAGAGTTCTGGAAATTAATTTACGAGGAATACAATACAACAAAACGCCTATTGCTAAAACTTACAGGTCATAAAGAATTAATGGAGAATTATCCAGAAGGTAAAGCATCTATTGTAATGAGAGAAAGTATAGTTTTACCATTGTTAACTATACAGCAATTTGCTCTAAAGAAAATTCAAGATTTACAGAAAACAGCAGGAAATGAAGCTGAGATTGAACTTTACGAAAAAATGGTAATGCGTTCCTTATTTGGTAATATAAACGCAAGTAGAAATTCAGCTTAATAGAATAATTATATTTATTAGAATGCAATCAAACACTTGATTGCATTTTTTTTATGGTTTAATTTTATTTACATTTAAAGAAAAAATGCTAGTAAAAGTTTTTGGATCAGCTGTTTTTGGTATAGAAGCTACTACATCTTTAAAATAAGTCTTTTTAAAACTTACCTTAAAGCTCTTTATCTCACTTTTGCAGCTTTGAATAAACGAACCAATAGACTTAAGTACTGAATAAAACTATCCTTTTATACTATTCTATTCACTTACCTTATTAGTTTTTTAACTAATGCTAATTTAGTTCTTAAACTAATTTATAATGATAAATATAAACCATATTAGTTTTAAATTATATTCAAAAAAAACTGGCTTCATTTTCATGAAGCCAGTTTAATACATTTAATATAATCTACTAAAATTAGTATCCAGGATTTTGAGTTATAACTCCACCAGTTGCTAAAATTTCAGAAATTGGTATTGGAAATAAATGGTAATTAGAATTCACACTAGTACCCATTTGTGAGTCTACAGAATTTGTTCTTACTAAATCATCCCATCTATGTCCTTCAAAGGCTAGTTCTAATCTTCTTTCATTTAAAACAGCTGTTCTAACTTCAGCTTGACTTGTAGCTGTTGAATTTGCTAAACCTGCTCTATTTCTAATTTTGTTTAACTGTGTTAACGCACCTGAAGCATTACCTGTTTCATTCAATGCTTCTGCATATAAAAGTATAACATCTCCTAATCTTATTTCTATCCAGTCATGCTCTCCACCATTTCCTCCATCTTTTGGAAATTTAATAGCTGTAGTTCCTGCAGACTCTAAAGTAACAGCTCTTCTTAAATCTGTAGCACCAGTTGCATCACTTGCATCAAATGCAGCAACTAAACCTGAATCTACAGGAAAATCTGACTTTGAATCATCTCCAACAAACCAGTTCCAAAAATCAGAACCAAAACCATATTCATCTACAATAGAACTAGAAATTTGTGTTGCGTATATAATTTCTGAATTACCTTCATTTGCAAAACCAAAAATATCACTAAAATTTGCTTGCAAAGTAATACCAGCTGCAGAAGCACCATTTACAACCGCTCCTAAATTAGAAGCAGCACTAGCATAATCTCCCATTGCAGCATACACTTTTCCAAGTAAAGCTTGTGCAGCATATTTAGAGGCTCTTCCATTAGAAATCGTTGTTGATAAAACAGACATCGCATCATTTAAATCTGGAATTACAACATTGTTGTACACATCCATAGCTGGGACTCTAGCTAAAATTGAAGTATCTGTTAAACTTGGAGAAGCTTCTAAATTAACTGTTACTGCTCCAAAAGATTTTACTAATTTATAGTACGATAAAGCTCTTAAAAACTTTGCTTCTGCAACTTCAGTTGCATCAGAAGAATTTTGAATTACATTATTTGAACTTAATATAGATTTATACATTGCTGTATAAAGAGGCCCAAAAAACTGATCTTCCATTGTTGTTAAGTTCGCAGTGAAAGCATCAAACTCTGTATATGGAGCTTCGTCCATTACTGCATTATCTGATCTAAACTCTCCCATTACTGCTAAAGGTGTTACACTTCCTAACTGATAATAGTAAGCCGCATTTAAAACGCCTTCAAAATCGGTTAGAGAATCTGCACTTGCTAAGTTTGGTGGTGATTGATCTAAATCTGAATCACATGCTGTCGCAATAAACAGCGCTGCCAATAATATATATATTTTCTTCATTTTAATAATTTTTAAAATTTAACATTTAAACCTATTGTAAAGCTTCTAACAACTGGACTAGCACCTACTTGCGCTCCATATGTGGTAGGATCAGTACCTTTTACACCTTCTGGGTTGTAAGAAGTATAATTATCTGCCATAATGTATAATAAGTTTGTAGCTGCTCCATATAACCTAACAGAACTTAAACCAGCCTTACTAGCAATTGAATCATCTAAAGAGTAACCAATTGTTAAGTTTCTTAAAGCTACATAAGAAGCATCTTGTATCATTGCGTCAGTTTGGTTTCTGTTTCTTTCATAATATTCTCCATTATGATCTGCTCTACCATCTCCATTAGCATCAAGACGTGCGTAGTCTAATCTACCTCCCCATTGAGAACCGTAATAAAGTGGATCTATATTATACGTTTCTGCACCATGAGATCCCTGTAATTGAAAAGACATATCGAACTTTTTATAGCTAAAGTTATGCGTCATACCCCAATAAAAATCTGGTGTATTTTGACCTATTTTTACTAAATCTCCACCATCTTCTACAGTTCTAGTTCTATCAATAACACCATCTCCATTTTGATCTACAACATAAGACTCACCAGTTTGGTTATTTGGGTGTCTAGTACCATCTGCTAAATATTCCATTTCTACTTCACCGATAGTTTCTAATCCCCACATTTCACCAATACCACCACCTACGTAGTTTCTAAATACAGCTCCTCTACCACTTTGTCCAAAAATTTGTTGTGGTAATTCATCCAAACCACCTAAGTCTGTAATTTCTGTATTTACAGTAGATAAATTTGCACTTGTACTCCAAGAAAAATCAGCTTTTCTAACTAAGCTTCCAGAAAATTCAAATTCAAAACCAGAACTCCTTACATCTCCAACATTTAAAATTGATGTTGGGTTTCCTAATACTTCTGATTGAGCTTGGTTAATTAAAATATCTTCAATATCAGACGTATAGTAATCTAAACCAACTGTAAAACGGTTATTTAAGAATCCTAAATCTACCCCAAAGTTAGTTTCAGTATTTGTTTGCCATGTTAAATCTGGATTTGCAGAATTAGATGGAATTAAATATCCTGTACCAAAGATTGTTGCAGAAGGATCTAATAAACTTAAAGAGTCATAAGAACCTAAGAAAGAAGTTGTTCCTAAAGAACCTGTACTAAATCTTAGTTTTAATCTACTTAAAGTCTCACTGTCTTGTAAGAATGACTCTTTGTGTAAATTCCAACCTACAGATACTGCAGGAAAAGTTTCATATCTATTATTGCTTCCAAACCGAGAGTCACCATCTCTTCTTAAAGAAGCAGTAAATAAAAATCTATCGTCATAAGAGTAATTTACTCTACCAAAAACACTTTCTCTAACTCTAGATTCATCTCTTTCAGTTACAGTAACATCTGCTGGATCAAATAAATTATAGTTTAAAACTGCTTCATCAGGAACGTTTGCACCATCTAATCTTGTACCTACAAATCTTGTACTTTGGTATTCTAATCCTGCTACTGCAGATATATCATGTTTACCAATTGTTTTTGCGAAGTTTAAAGTTGTTTCGCTTAAAACAGTTGTAACTTTTAAATCTGCTTGATCCATAAAAGTTTGAGAATCTCTTGCTCTAGAATCATATCCTAACAACCTATGAGAATATGTTTGTGTATCTCTCATATCTCCACCTAAAACAGTTTTGATATTTAAGTCTTCTAAAATATTATACTGTAAATAAGTATTAACATTTCCAAAAAATGTTTTTTGCCAGCTTTCTACATTGTCTAATTTTGCTGCAGGACCTGCATCACCAGAACCACCAATACCATTGTTAGCTCTTCCATAATGCCAATCTTGTGCTGCCATACCAGGCTCTAAATTATAAATACTGTTTGCTTCATAACCAGACCCTCTATATCCATTATCAAATGCAGACAATCCTAAAGCCTGAGCTTGTTGGTCTAGTTGTTGTACAAAAGCAATAGACTCTTCTGTATGGTAAATTGAATGTACACCATAAGATCTTAACAAATCTCTCATGTCGTGTCCTAGAATATCTCTTTTAGATGTAAATCCATTAAAACTAATACCTGCTTTAAATTTATCTCCAAGATTTGCATCTACATTTAAACGTGCATTTAATCTTTCAAATCCTTGCGTTAAAACAACACCCTCTGCATTCTGATATCCAACAGATGCAAAATACTTTGTATCATCATTACCACCACTCATGCTAAAATCGTGCGCTGTAGTAGAACCTGTTTGGAACAACCAATCTTCTGAACTAATAGCTCCAGGAGAATTTTCGTAAGCACTTAACCTATATTCTAAAAATGCAGGGTCTTGTAAATTTACTGTACTTGTCCAATTCCCAGCTGCAATTTGCGCTCTTGAATGAGCTGCCCATTCAGGACCAGACATTAAAATGTTTTCTCTATACTTATTAGATGTACTAACGTATGTATTATAGTTGAATGTTGTTTCTCCAGAAGCACCTTTCTTAGTTGTAACTAACACAACACCATTTGCTCCTCTAGAACCATATATTGCAGCAGAAGCAGCATCTTTTAAGATTTCTAAACTTTGTATATCATTTGGATTTACAGTTTCTAAACCTCCAGAAATAGGATATCCATCAACTACAATTAATGGGTTTGATGCTCCTGAAATAGAAGAAGCAGCTCTAATTTGAATCTTTGGTGCAGCACCTGGAGAACCATCTTGGTTTTGTATTAAAACCCCTGCTAATTTACCGGCTAACGCATCATCTACACGAACTGCCTGAACAGCGGCAACTTCTGTACCACCAATTTTTGCAACAGCACCTGTTATTTGAGATCGTTTTCTACTACCATAACCTACAACAACAACTTCATCTAAAGAACTTGAATCTTCTGTTAGACTTACATTTAATGTTTTTTGATTAGTAATTGTAACTTTTTTGGTAGCATATCCTAAATAAGAAAAGGACAATACATCTCCTTGTTTTACTGAGATAGTATAATTACCATCAAAATCAGTTTCTGTTCCTACTGTGCTCCCTTGAATAACAATAGAAACTCCTGGTAAAATTTCATTTCCTACAGCTGTAGTTACTTTACCTTTTAGAGTGTAAGCTTCTTGCGCATAATTGCAAAAACTTACCAACATTACAAATAATAATGTTAATTTCAGTTTTAGTTTCATAATAATGTTAATGTTTAAAATATAATTCATCACTCTCATGTGACCCTGATAATACTTTTTTAAGTAAAATTAAATTTAATAAGGGTAGAAAACAACCTACCCTTATTTACAATTAATTCAAATTTAATTTCACATACAATATTGATATTAATTTTAATCTGGTAAACCAAATTGGTTTTCCAGATTGGTTTTCCAAATATATGATTTTTTTTCAATCAAATAAATTTAACGTTAATTTTTTATTAATTTTTTAATAAAATTTAATAAAATAAGTGATATTGGTATATTTATTAAAGATAATTCAACGATTTGTAAATATCATTGATTATATTTTAATTTAAAATTATTGATTATAAGATACTTGTAAATTAAAATAGTTATAAATTAAAATTTTAAACAAAAAAAGCGCCATGATTCTATCATGACGCTTTTTTATTGATTGAATTGGTTTTAAATACCTAATGCTTGCCCTCCACCAACTTGTATAGTTTCTGCAGTAATAAATGCAGCATCTTTACTAGCTAAAAATGCTACTGCGCCAGCAACATCTTCTGGCTGTCCTAACCTACCTAACATGATATTGTTAGCCCAAGATTTAAACACCTCTGGTTTTGTTGATTTAATTTGTTTATGAAAATCAGTATCAATAGTACCTGGAGATACTGCGTTTACTCTAATTTGATATTCAGCCAAATCTTTTGCCAAAGCTCTTGTAATTGCATGAACAGCAGCTTTAGATGTACCATAGATACCTGCACCTGGACCTCCTGCATTCCAACCAGCATTTGATGTGTAATTAATTATAGATGGATTATCACTTTTCTTTAAAAAAGGAATGGCCGCTCTAGATGCAAAAAATGTTGAATCTAAATTCAAAGCCATAACAAACCTATAAAAGTCGGTTGTCATTTCTTCAAAACGAGATCTACCTCCTAAACCACCTGCATTATTTACAAGTACATCGATTTTACCGTACTTTTCTCCAATCTTTGTAATGTTAGAAGTGACAGCATTTTCATCAGTAACATCAAAACCGTAATAATCTGCAGCAATACCTTCTGCTTTCAATTCTTTTAGTCTCTCTGCCCCTGCTTCATCATCTATACCATTTAAAATAACTGTATATCCCTCTTTTCCTAATCTTTTTGCAACTGCAAATCCGATACCTCCTGTTGCTCCAGTTACTATTGCTAATTGTCCTTCTACTTTATTCATTTTTTAAATATTTATAATTTTATAATAATACCCTAATTTATGATTCTTAATCGATGGTTTTTCTTACAGGCTCAATCTTTCTAATAAAGAAAAATATTGATAGAACACCTAATATAACTGATAACGTTATGGCAATAAAAGCAGGAGTGTAAGAACCATCCTTTGTAATTTGTCCAATAAACCAATTCATAATCATTGGAGATATTGCTGCTATTGTACCTGCAAGACCTGCTAAAGTTCCCACAGATGGGCCTCTAAATAAATCACTAGAAATAGTTTGTATATTTCCAATTGCAAATTGGAAACCGAATAAAACTACACCTGCTAGATAAATAAAAGTCATAAAATTACTTTCACCAACAAATTGAATAATACCTACAAATCCTAGAAAAACTAATAAACCTCCTAAACTTATTGCAATTTTTCTTGATGTATCTACAGATTTGGTTTTCATTAAAAGACCTGTAAACCACCCACCAATTATACTCCCTGCGGCTGCCATTAAATAAGAAATCCACATAGTTGCTGCAATCTCCTCTATACTTAATCCAAAAGTTTTATTTAAATAAATAGGCATCCAAGCTGCAAAAAACCACCAAATTGGTTCTATAAAAAACCTACATAATAGAACACCCCAAGATTGCTTATAACTTAATATTTTTACTACTGATAAACTTTTTTTCTTTACATCTGTTTTTGGAGTTTTATCTATTCTACTTGATAGTATTAAAGCTCTTTCTTCTTCAGTTACCCATGGGTGTTTTTCTGGTGTAGATTTGTTTAGAAATAACCATGGAATTACCCACAAAACTCCTACTGAACCCAATATAATATAAGTTGTTTTCCAGCCGAACTGAGTGTATAGATAGACTATTATAAAAGGTGCGATAACATTTCCTATAGAGGCCCCTGCATTAAAAATCCCTTGAGCGGTTGCTCTTTCTTTTACAGGAAACCATTCTCCATTACTTTTTACTGCTCCAGGCCAATTTCCTGCTTCACCTAAACCGAGTAATCCTCTAAAAATAGATAAGGTAATTACACCTCTTGCAAAAGCATGAAATATAGATGCTAAAGACCAAACAATTATAGATACTGTGAAACCTAATCTAGTTCCTATAATGTCATATAGCTTGCCTGAAGCAAACTTACCAAGAGCATAACAAGCTAAAAACACATTGAACATAAATGCATAATCTTCTTGATTCATTCCTAAATCTTCTCCCATCTGGGGCCATAAAAGTGCAAATGCAGTTCTATCTATATAATTTATAACTGTGGCAATAAAAATTAAACCTATAATCCACCAACGTAATCCTTTTATCTTCATTTATCTTATTTTAATTACTATAACAATACTGGTAAAGTTCTTTAAAATGATCTTTCATTTTTTGCTTTGCTAACTGTGGATTTTGTTCTTTAATAGCATCAAAAATTGCTTCATGATCATCGATACCTCTTTTTGTTAAGCCTGCATCACAAACATGGTATTTTTGAAAATTTGTAATAATTTCTGGAATAATTATTAACATAAATGTGTTCATGGTACTATTGCCACTTGCCTTTGCGATAGCTAAATGGAATAACAAATCTTCCTGAACTGCATCTAGACCGTTTAGTGCTTTTTCTTTATATGCAATTAATGCTTCCTCTAAATTTTCTAAATCTTCTTCTGTTCTTCTTGTAGCTGCTAACCTGACTGTTTTTAATTCTAGTAAAATTCTTGTTTCTACTAGAGATTTAAAATCTGGATCCTCTAACCTTAAAATATCCTCAATCATTCCATTCATGGCAATTGTACCAATATTTGCTACAAAAGTCCCACTTTGAGGAACTGACTTTAACAAGCCATAAAATGCTAATTTTTCTATTGCCTCTCTAATAGTACTTCTAGAAACCTCAAACTTTTCAGAAAGCATTCTCTCTGAAGGTAATTTATCTCCAGGTTCTAAATTCTTTAGATTTATTAAGTCACGTATTTGTGAAATAATTCTTTTTTGAATTTTTGATTGATCTAATTTTACAAGTGTTTCTAGCTTCATTTTCTAAATAGTTTTCGTTTTTTTAACCAAGGTAAAATTAAAGTATTTAATGCAAAAACAGATGCAAAAAAGGCCTATTAAACTTTAATTTCTATTTAGTTTATCTTTTTTGAACAAAAAAAAATAAATCATAAAAATAAGATTGATTAATTTATTAAAATAACCCATGTTTTTACAAAACTAGGTTTTTAAACATATTTTTTAGTTAGATAAAACAAAATAAATTGGTTTACCAAACTGGTTTACCAAACATAAATGTTTTTTTGCTTCCCAGCAAGTTTTTTCTTAAGAAAAGATCAATTCCATAAGTTTTTTTATTTTTTTCACAAAAAAATACTGTAATGAACTAAAACTAGCTAATAACAGTATTTTTAAAAACACCTAATATGCTTAAAGAGTTATTTTTTATCTCCGAAATAAGAAGGACCATCTCCAGTTAAAAAGTCTTCTCTTACTGGACTAAATGTATCTATTAACTGTCCTTCTTCTAAACAGATTGCACTATGCAATAAGTTCGGCTCAATATAAACACCATCTCCTGCTTCTACAATTTGTTTTACACCATCAATTTCAAACTCAAACTTGCCTGAAACACAGTAAGTTACTTGTGTATGAAAATGTTGATGAGGAGAACCTAAAGCTCCTTTTTCGAACTTTACGCTTACCATCATTATCTGATTGTCATACCCTAAGAATTTTCTTGAAACTCCTCCTCCAAGGACTTCCCATTCTAATTTGTTAGCCTTAATATACTTTTCGCTAAATCTTTTCATTGTATTCTAATTTTTGTATTAATTATTTATAATAGTAAACTCCTGTCCACCTTACATTTTTGTTCTCTAATTTATAAGTATGTTCTGTATTTTTATTATTGTCTTTATTTGCTAAAATTAAAACCTTCTCATTACCATCTTTGAAAACTAATTTTACAGCTGTGTAAGATTCATCACTAGAAATTACCTCAACTTTAGAAAAGTTACTATAAGCACTTGCTGCAACTTCTTTAACAGGATTGTAAGTTCCATGAGATTCTATTACAGATGCAAATGTTGTACTTTGAGTATTGTTCTTTCTAATAATAATTGATGGGTCTTTTCGCAAATTAAATTTAGGATCATTAGCACCAACTCTAGCTAAAATGATCTCATCTTTTTTATCTGTAGCAGACGTTAACGTATAAAACCTTCTATTATCTAACCACGTAAATTGAATACTTTCTGAATCTGCAGTTCCGTTACCTTCTTTCCAAATATGATTATATCCAAACTTATCTCCTAAAGTAGACAACGATTTTGGTACTGTATAATCAAAACTTGTAGCAATAATTTGTCCAAAATAATGGAAAGGTAAATCGTATTGATTTTTCTTATTTGATTGTAAATTGAAAACATCTACAATAAAAGGTTTTTCTATTGCATCATCTTTAACCATAATTAAAGTTCTGTGCATTTCAGTACCTGGATAAGCATTGTTTTCTTTAGCACTTGATATTTGAAAATTAACATTAGATACATCAAAAATGTATTGTTCAGGATGATTTTGGCTACCTGTTTCAAAATCATATTTATAATGTGAAACACCATTTTGAACAACAGTATTATGAGCTATAGTGTGTTTAGCATAGGTTTTATTTTCTTTTAAATAACCTCCACCATTTTTTTGCTCAACATTTACAAAACGCGATAAACCATAGTCTTGTAAAACCTCATCTCCATTTTCATAAAATGAAAATGATAGTTTATCATAATGTCCGTGACTTAAACCTTGGGCAGCATATTTGTATACTAAAGCCATAGTTTCTTCTTCATTGTTATAACGTAAAATTCCTATTCCACCTTCATCACCTTTAGAACCATCTGATAAGATCATAGATTCTTTTACAAATGGTTGTTCTTTATTTGCCTTTAAATCTTGTGCCACTTTTAAACCTGTTGCATCCAATTGAACTGTTCCTTGTTTTTTTGCAACAGACAATAGTCTAGCATCTTGAGAACCATAATAATATGCAATATCTACTGCAGACACTAAAGAAGATGTGTAATAAGACATCCCTTTTTGACCATCATTTAATGGAAAAAATTCTCCATTTGCGTCTGTTAAGTTCAATAAAGCATCAACAGCCTTTATTAAAACACCGTCTTTGTACTCGAATATTTTTAAGTCTGGTTTTTTATTTTCTAAAGCTTCAGCAAAAATTAAAAAAGGATACATTGCATATCTTTGATAATAAGGTCCTTCTGTATAAAATCCGTCAGGTGAGAATGGCGAATCTACATTTGCCAAAAATCCTGCTTTACCTTCTTTATCATAAATAAAACCACCATCATTATCTTTCTCATTCAAATCTACGTCACCTTTATCTAAACCATATAAAGATCTGTTGATAAGTTCTTCATCATCCATAACTAAACCAATCATACCAACAGCAACATTACCCCAGGTAGAATGGTTATGCACTCTATTAAAATACTTTGGGTTTTTTACTGATAAAAAATCGGCATAAGGTCTAAATAAATTTTTATTTAAATATTCTGTTTGCTCTTTTGGTAACCAATCATAAATACAATCGTAAGCTTGACTCGTATATACTAACCAATTAGAATCGTTTAAACATTGCCAAAAGAACTTACCTGTTGCATAACTTCTAGGCTCTGGATGTGTATCAAAAGTTGGAAAAATCTTAGCATATGCTAACAACATATCTCTTACAAAAATTGCATATTTTTCATCTTCTAAAAGCTGAAATAGTACTCCTGCTTTCTGCATGTTTGCATAATTTAATTTATGCTGAGTATGGGTATAACCACCAGCCATATCTTTTGGTATTGGCACATCTATACCTTTATCTATTGCAGCATCTACCTCCTTTATTGCTAAAGCTAATGTTTCATCAAAAATAGGAATAGCTCCTAGTTGAGATTTGATTTCGCTCACTCCTTGTGAAGTTAAAATTAAATTAGGATGCTTTTTGTTTTCTAAATTAGTAATATCTGACGCCTCTTTTGAACACGCACTAAATAATAAGAATATAATAAAGATTTTAGCGATTTTATACATTAATGACTGATTTAAATTTTATTTAGGAGTAAGAAATTAAGTTTCTATAATTTTAAAGTAAAGTTTTAAAAAACTCCTAGGTGTTTTTTTTATAAAGTGTTTAGTGCAAATAAATATGAATTATCAAAATTTATTTAAGTTAAATTAAATATTTGATTAATAAGATATTAAATTATTACATTTTTTACATATTATAAACCCCTCCATTAATATCTAAAGTTGCTCCTGTAATAAAACCATCGAATTCTGAAGCTAAATATAAAACTGCACGTGCAACATCATCTGGATTACCTGCTCTTTCTATTGGAATACCAGCAATTGTATTTGCTGCAGATTCTTTAGTAGTGTGAGTATCATGAAATAAGGTTCCTAAAATTAAACCTGGAGCAACAGCATTTACTCTAATACCTTTTGCACCATACTCTGTTGCTAACGCTCTTGTGAATGTTAAAATAGCTCCTTTACTTGTTGCGTAGGCTAAAGAACCTGGATGCCCTCCTTTTCTACCAGCCAAAGATGCTAAATTTACAATACTACTGTTTGCGTTTTTAGATAAATAAGGTTCTGCAGCTCTTGTAACTAACATCATAGAAGTTAAATTAATGTCCATGACCTTATGCCAAAAATCAGTTGGCATATCTTCTAATAAATTTCTTGCCACTAAAGAACCTGCATTATTTATTAAGATATCTAGACCTCCTAAAGCATTTATAGTTTCCTCAATTAAATGGTTTGCATCCTCATCTTTTGTTAAATCGCCCTTTACAGCAACTGCTTTTACTTTTTTAGTTTTTGCTAATTCCACTAATTCATTTGCTGTGTCTGCACTAGAAAAATAATGAATTGCAACATTAGCTCCTTGAGCTATAAAATGTTTAGTTATGGCTTCTCCTATACCTTGTGCACCTGCTGTAATTAATACATTTTTTCCTGCTAATTTCGTATTCATGTCTCTTAATAAATTATTTTACTTTATCATTTTTTGAAAAATAGCCTTCGTTAGAAACTACATTTTCACTGATTTTTAAACTTCCAGATTTAAACCAAACTTCTACATAATTTCCTGTTTCATATTGTTTTGCAACATCTCCATTAAAAGTTTCTGCACCTGAACACCAATTTTTATTTACCTCTGGTAATTTTCCATTAGTTTGATTATAAGCACCTAGTTTAAAAAAACATCCTTCACCTTCATAAGCATTTTTACGCTCTACTCCATCTTGACCTATAGAAAAAAACAACTTCTTGGTTTGTTGAGGAATTTCTGCTTTAGTAGTGTATTCGGATTCAATTAAATTCTTTGTAAAGGTTTTTGTTTCATGATTATCGCTCTTAAAGGTTAAGTGCATCATACCTTCTTTTACTTCAACTTCGTAGGTAAATTCCTCCCCTAAAGCAATTCCGTCTTTTGGTTCAGTTGGAACTTTATTTGCTGATGGACCAACTACTGAAAAATCATGACCCCAAACTGCAGTAGAAAAATCCCATCTACCAGAATTATCATCACCTTTTGTATTAATTTCATAATGCCAAAAAACAGAGCCTTTTGTATGACCAGGATAAATTTTATAAAAAATTTTTAAAGGTTCATTCTCATGCTTATCTGCACTATGAATTTGACCAACAACAACAGAATGTGTTGCAGCAACTGTTTCATCTCCAGTAGCAGAAACATTCATCACCTTTAAAGTAGCAGTCATTTTTTCATCTGCTTTTTTAGGATACCACTTTTTTAACTGTGCTAATTCTGTTCTTGTGTTATTTGATGTTCCATGAGTATTACCTCCATTTGGCGCTTTAAAAACAACCCAATTATCATCACTTTCAGTTTGCGTATAGAAATACTCTTTATTTTCGAAATTGGTTGGAATACCAACATTAGAACCATCACCCAAAATAAGTTTCCAATGCTGAAAAAATGGAATAACATCACTTGCGTAAACTGTTTCTGTTTCTTTTACATCTTGTGTTTTCTCTGGGGATTTTTTACAACTGATAGTAGTTAGAAAAATAGCTAAAAAGCCAACAAATACTTTAGAAGAGTGTTTTTTATATAAATTCATAATTTTTGTTTTATCATTAAAAATAATCGAGTAATGCTAATATTCCATTGTAAGAAATTACTAAGGAGAAAAATAGAGCTGCATACATACCAACGTAAACACCTTTGTTAGTTTTGTAGGTTTTCATCACCTTTTTACTACTTAGTAAAATAATGATACCTAAGATGACTAAAGGCAATACAAATACATTAAATACTTGAGATAATATTTGAACCTCAATAGGGTTTGCTCCAAAAGCTGGCCCAATTAAAGCAACTAAACATGCTATAGCAGTTACAATTCTAAATTGTTTAGAACTAGTATCTAAAATACCAGATTGATAATCTGCAATTAACAAAGGTGCAATTAGCAAACATGGAAATATAGATGATAAACCAGCACTTAACGCTCCAAAAAAGAAGATGGTTACAGCCCATTTACCAGCAACAGGTTCTAGCGTATTTGCCATATCTAAAACATGTGTTACTTCTTTACCTTCGTAAAATAAAGCACCAGCTGCAACAGCCATAATTGTTCCACTAATTACAAAAATTAAAATAGCTGCTGTTATTGAATCTTTCTTTTGTTGGTTTAGATTCTTAATCGTCCAACCTTTACCTTTTACAAATAATGGTCTAGATAAAAATGTGGCTGCTGCCATTGTTGTACCTACAAAAGCAGCTACTAACATTTTACCTCCTGGAACATCTGGAATTGTAGGTATAAAACCTTTAATAACATCTGCAGATAAAGGCTGTACCATAAATAAAGATAGGATAAAGGACAAGCCCATTAAACTTACAAAAATGACTAAAATCTTTTCAAAAAAAGTGTACTTACCTACCAACGTCAACAGGTAAAAAACTACAATAACTATAATAGCAGTTGCTAATACAGTTTCGTATTTATAAGCAATTAAATCAGGAAAATTAAGTGATAGAATTTCGAAAATAATATTGGCAGATATTCCTAAAATACCCATAAGCGAATTCCATTGCCCAAAAGTAATTCCTATAATAATTGCAATGGCTAAAGGTTTACCGAATTTTAAATGTTTTTTAAACCCAAAAAGTGCAGTTTCACAAGTTATTAAAGCAAAATTACCATAAGCAAACATTAAAACTCCGGAGAACAAACAACTTAAAAAAAGCACCCATAACAATTGCATATTAAATTTACTACCTGCAACAATCATAGAAGTTACACTACCTGTACCAATTGTATAACCAATTGCAAAAATACCTGGGCCAAAACCCAATACAACTGCAATTATTCGTTTTAAAAGTGATTTTTTGTTGATGGTTGTTGACATCGATTTTTAGTTAAAAGTTATTAAATCCAATTTGTGTGATAAAACTTACCTGAAGCATCATCTGTTCTTTGATATGTATGTGCGCCAAAATAATCTCTTTGTGCTTGTATAATATTTGCTGATGAATTTTGTGAAGTAATTCCGTTAAAAAATTGCAGTGCTTCACTTAAGGCAGGAGTTGTAACATCACTCAAAACACAATCTGCAACTACTCTTTTTATTGATGGTTTACAATCAATAATCATTTCTGTAATTTTTGAATGTGATAAAACAGCATTCGTTTCTTTAAAAATGCCTACTAATTCTTCCATTAAAGAAGATCTAATGATGCAACCATTTGTCCATATTCTTGCTATTTCACTTAAATTAAGACTCCAATTTAATTTCTCAGAAGCTTCATGTATCAATTTAAAACCTTGATAGTGATTGATGATTCTTGCAAACTGATATGCCTTTAGCAAATCTTCATCTGCCAAATTTAAACGCGAAACCGATTTTTTGGTAAATTGTTGATGCAATTGCACTCTTTCTTCCTTATAGAATGAAATATATCTTGAAAATAATGCTGAAGCTATTAGCGTATTTGGCACTCCTAATTCTGCTGATGCAATCGCAGCCCAATTACCTGTACCTTTATTACCAGCTTTGTCTAATATTTGATTCACCAACCAAACACCACCTTCTTTTTTCCTAAAAATATCAGCAGTAATTTCTAATAAATAACTATTTGCATCGCCTTTAAAACTATCTAAAGTAGTAGCAATTTCATCTGGATTTTTACCTTTATGTTTTAGAATGGTAGCTACTTCTGCCAATAATTGCATTTCTACATATTCAATTCCATTATGCACCATTTTTATAAATTGGCCACTTCCTTCTGGACCAATGTATGTGCAACAAGGTAAATTGTTTTTGTCTTTAGCAGCAATGGTTTCTAAAAATTGATAAACATCATCATATGCTTCTTTTGTTCCACTAGACATAATTGATGGCCCTTTTAAAGCACCTTCTTCACCACCCGAAACTCCTGTTCCAATAAACTGAATTCCTTTTGTTTGTAAATAATCAAATCGTTCTTTAGTTTTCTTGTAGTTTGAGTTTCCTCCATCAATAATAATATCATTTTCTGATAAATAGGGCAACATACTATCTATTACAACATCTATTGTTTTGCCAGCATTTACCATTAACATTATCTTTTTTGGTGATGCTAAAGAAGCTACAAATTCCTCCACATTATCAAAAGCCTTTGCATTCTTTAGCTCTTGGTATTCTGCTTTAAAATTTTTAGCAACATCTACCTCAAGTTCATCTACATGTCTGTTAAACAAAGAAATTTTAAATCCTTTTTGGGCTAAGTTTCTACTTAGACTTTTACCCATAACTCCTAAACCAAAAAGTCCGAAATCAGATTTACTCATGAGGTTGATTTTTAATAATTTCTATAATTTTATTTGGTGATAAATCCACTGAAATTTCTATTGCGTTTTTTGGTTTCTCTAAAATATCGAACTGCGATTGTAATAAAGCTATTGGCATAAAATGACCTGCTCTTCTTTGTACTCTTTTCTGAATTAAATCAAAAGAACCTTGAAGATGAATCCAAAGTGTTTTATCACTCAAACTATTATTTAAAATATCTCGATATTTTTGCTTTAAAGCAGAACAGACAATTACACAACTATTATTTTTTAGTTCGGCTATTGCTAGCTTATTCAAGCTTTCTAACCAACCTTGTCTATCAACACCTGTTAAAGGTTTTCCTTCAGACATTTTCTGAATATTTTGCTGTGGATGAAAATCATCACCATCAAAAAAAGGAATGTCTAAATCTTGAGCTAGTAATTTACCAATGGTGCTTTTACCTGAACCAGAAACACCCATTATATAGTATACTTTGTTCACCTTTTCTACTCTAAAGGATTGGTGCTTATACCAACAGTTGCTTCTTTAAACCAAACCTCTGCATAACTACCATTTTCATATTGCTTATTGATATTTCCACCATAAACTTCTGAATTGGTACTTTTAGCATTAGCTTGATTGTAAGCCCCTTGTTTAAAGTAATTTATTTCTCCTGCATACGCTATTTCACGTTCTACACCACCTCCTTTTTCTCTATTCGCATAAACTCTTTTTACTTGATCTGGAACTAGTGCTCTTGTTGTAAATTCAGACTTTACTAAACTCTTTACAAACTTTACAGTTTCATGATTTTCACTTGTAAAAGTTAAATACATAATGCCTTCGTAAACATTAACTTCATAGCAAAACTCTTCTCCAAGTTCAATTCCATTTTCAGGTTCTTCAGGATAATCTGTAGGTGTTTTACCAACAACAGAAAAATCATGACCCCAAACCGCAGTTGAGTAATCAAATCTACCAATGTTATCTCCTTCTGTATTTATTTCATAGTTCCAAAAAACAGAACCTTTGGTATGCCCTGGAAATTTCTTGTAATAGATTTTTAACGGCTCATTTTCATGACCTTCATCACTATGAATTTGACCTATAACTACTGAAAAAGAAGAGGCTGAATTTGCATCTCCTGTAGTAGAAACGTGCATCACTTTTAAAGTACCTGTTAGCTTACCTCCTTCTTCTGAAATCCAATGACGTTTTTCGCCTAATTCTGTTCTTGTATTGCTAGATGTTCTAGAAGTTATGCCCGAATTTGGTGTTTTATAAACCACCCAATCTGCAACAGCATCTGATTCTACATAAAAGAAATTATCTTTTTGAAATTTAACTAAACTATCTGAACGAGTTCCATCTCCTAGAAGAATTTTCCATTTGTCCATAAACGGAATTACATCATTTGGATATTTAATTGCAGTTTCTTTTCCTGAAACTTGATTTTCTGATTTTGCCTGATTTTTTTTACAAGCAGTAACCATTAAAATTATAAGTGAAACTATAAGTAATCTTTTCATCCTTTTTAGAATTTACTATTAATACATTAAGGTTTGTTTCAAGTTCTTTTCTGTTTTAATACTACCAGAATTCGAAATTGTATTGTTTGAATGCGAGTTGTTTTTTGCACCCCATAACAAAGCAATTAGTTTTACCTTATTATTTTTAAATACATTGTCTTTTATAGAAACATTAATAATACCTCTTGTGTTTAATAAAATTCTGTTTTTTTCCGATGCTCCACAATTTGTAAAAGTTGAGTTTTGTACTAGTAAATTACCCCCAATTGTAGATTCATCATAACCACCTCTATAATAATCGATTACATTTTGTCTTACGTTATTAAAACTACAACCATCTATGGTTAAATATTCTGTATTGTAATCTCCTCTATCATTGGTTTCTTCAGATAATTCTAAACCATTCTCACAATTTAAAATTGTTATATTTGTAAATGTAATTTCTTCTGAAAATGCTTGTTTGTAAACCTTTAAGGCATAGTTGAAATTACTGATTTCAGAATCTACAACCTCTAATCCAAAATGGTTAGACATGTTTTGTTTTAAAGTGGCAAAAGCGTGTTGTGAGTTTACACCTTTTAGCTTAATGTTTTTTACCAATAATTTTCCATAAGGTTGTAATAAAAAAGCAGCTGAGTTTGCAGCTCCATTATAATTTAATGTAACTTCTTCTGAAGATTGAATAGTTATCGTTTTATCGACAACAAGAGAATTTGTTAATTGATAATTTCCTGCTTTTACGTCGATAATATCTCCACTTTCTGCAGCATTTAACTTCTCCACAAGTTCAGAAGCATTAGCTACAGTGTGTATAGTTGCTTTTTTGGCTTCAATTTCGTTAGAAAACCAATCTGCTCCATATTTTGTTTTATCTAATAAATTTAGGTTGATGTTTTCAGCATTTAGAATCGCCCCAATTTGATTGTTATTCTTTCTAGATTTCCCTAATAAATCTTCTGTAATTACATCAAAATCGAAACCATTGTAAGGTTCAACATCACTAAACCCATTTACTGGAGCAGCTAAATTGCTACCAATATCTGTTACTGATAAATCTTTAACCAATAAGCCTTTATCATTTTCAATGGCTACTCCATTATTGTCTATTACATTACTTTTAAATGTAACACCATCTGCTTTGTCATGCTCAATAATAGGGTTTACATCTCCTTCTGAATTGTAAATTACATTATTTACAACCTCTGTTCTTAAAGGTCTTGCAGATCTAATTTCAGATTTTGGTAACACAGCTGCTTGTGTAATATTAGTACCAACTCCAAATTGAAAAGGCGAATCTGAATCTACAAATGTGTTGTAAGCAACAACTACGTCTGTTACTTGGTTGTATCTGTTTAATGGAGATTTTGGAATTCCGTTCATTATTGCAATCGGACTTCTAAAGTTCTTTCCTTTAATTTTGTAGAAAAGGTTGTTGGTTACCCAATGACCTGTGTTTATAATTCGAATTCCTCCATAATTTTCATTTTCTCCATCACCAATAAAATAATTACCATCTACAGAAACATAATTTCCATGTCTTGTAACTACAGAACCTTCACTCTTATAAAAAACATTATTTTTAATAATGTTAAAGTTGGTTTTGCTTGATATAATTTCAACCTCTCCATTACATTCTTCAAATAAATTATTTGCAATGGTTGTATTACTGGGTGACATTGATGTAAAACTACTTCCTAACTGAATGGTTTCTCCTCTTGCTCCACCTTTTCTAGGTCTTGGTCCAAAATGATTATTTACAATTTTATGATAATTTCTTATACTTTGATTTCCTTTTAAATCTACTCTTACTGTTGGTCCTCCATTGGTTTTACCTGCTAAATAACAATTGCTTAATTCATTGTGTTTACCATAAAATTGAACCCAAAGATTGTCTTTATCTCTTTCTAAATTATTAAAATCTAGAATTACACAATTTGTTATTGAACTATGATTAGCAACATCTTTTGGACTCGTTCTAAAAGCGATTACATTCTTTTTTGGTGAATGTCCATTTCTAAAAAACAAACCACTTACTTTTAAATAATTTCCACTTAACTCTAGGCTAGACTTTCCTTCTATAAAAACCTCTCCTGCAGTTTCTGCACTTAAAGTTATAGGGGTATCTTCTGTACCTTCTCCAACAAACTTTATGTTTACATCTTTATATGTTCCATTTTTAATAACAATTTTATCACCTTTTACAGCTTTACTAAGTGCATCTGTTAATTCTGAAGTAGAACTAACTATGATACTTGATTTTTTCTCATCACAAGAAGTAATCACTAAAAATAAAATGAAGATTTTTAAGAACTGTTTCATAAATAAAATAAATTGGTTGACCAGTTTGGTTTACCAAATATAATATTTATTTTATACTATGCAAGTAATGAGTAAGATAAATAAACACAACTATTACTGTTTAGTTTGGTTTGGATTTTCCTATTGTTAATAATTCACTCCACTGCGTAGTAAATCTAGGGCTACTATGATCTTTAATTAATGCCCATTCTTTTTCGCGGTTTCCTACCGAAGCTAGCTTTACTTTATTTTTGCCAAACTTACTATTCAGATTATCCATGGCCTTTGTTAATGCTTTACTTTCAATTTTCTGCTCTTGATAGAATAAATTCGTTTGAATTTGATTTTCAGGCACTAACCCAAATAAGTGTACACCTACTTTTTTATATCGAAACCCTGGTTTAAAAATTTTTTTTAATCCTTTTATAGCTTCTTGGGTTAGCTTAATAGTACTATTTGTAGGTGTTTGTAAAGTAATAATTGTTTTTTTGTAATACTGATTATCTGTATTACTAAAACTATTGGTTTGCAAAAATACTTCTATATAAGCAGCTGCAGATTTTTGCTGACGTAATAGATCTGCTACTTCAGCAACATAATAACTGGTTGCTTCTTCTATTAAACTATAGTCTGTTAATTTATACCCAAAAGACTTAGCAGTACCTATTCCTTTTTTAGTAGCAATTTCTACCTCTAAATCATGACATGGGAAATTATTAAGCTCTCTCCATAAGCGTTCTCCAACTACGGTTAACTCTTTACGAACCCAAGCTAAATTAGTTTCTGCAAAGTCTAAAGCGGTTATAGCTCCTGTATTTTCTATACGAACTGTATGTTTTTTTCCAATACCCCAAATGTCTTTAACCCTATTTATTTTTAAAAGATACCTCCGCTTTTCAGTTGTATCTACTACATAAACACCATTATTTTTTGTAACTTTCTTTGCAAATTTATTGGCCATTTTAGAGAGCGACTTTGTTTTGGCTACCCCAACACCGACAGGTATTCCAGTATTTTTATATACAGTCTCTTTTATTTTGTGAGCAACCTCTTCTAACTCAGAAAGTTCAAAATGAGAAAGGTCTACAAAACTTTCATCTATGCTATACTCTTCTACGATAGGAGAAAACTGTCTTAATGTGTCCATAACACGCTGAGACATGTCTGCATATAAAGTATAATTAGAAGAAAAACAAGTTACACTATTAGCTTTTAAAACATCTTTAATTTTAAAAACAGGGTGAAACATTGGTATATGCGTTAATGCTTTAGCTTCTTTATTAGCAGCAATAATACAGCCATCATTATTGCTTAAAACAACAACAGGTTTACCTTGCAAATCAGGTCTAAACACTTGTTCACAAGAGGCGTAAAAACTATTGCAATCTACCAAAGCAATCATAATGTAGATTTAATAATATAAGTGATTACTCCCCAAAGTTGAAATTCTTCTTGAACATCAGCTACAATTCTTGTAATCTGAAAAGCACCCTCTTGAGTGACTACTGCCAACTGATTATCTTTTGGCATTAAAGATTTGTCAATGATCAGAACATCATCCTTAAAAATATCAAACTCCCTAAAACTATCATCAATTACGCGTACATAAAAAGTAGCAGAAGGATTATTGATCAATTCTGAATTTAAGTCAATTCTAGGTTCTGTATAATGCGTGGCAGGACTAGAGAAACCCGTCTGTTTTGGACGTGCAACTCTATAACTTTTTTTTGATTTTTCTACTAAATTAGCCTTACCTGATTTCACCCTTTAAAATTACTGTAAAAAGAAATACAGAATTGTTAATTTTAGAAAATTAATTAACAAAATGCGATTATTTAAGGCTACAATTTTTTCAGAAAAATAATTAAAAAAACAAAGGAATCACAAACTGATAATACAAAATTAACAAACAGATCGCAATTACATTTAAGACAACTCCTGCCCTAGCCATTTGACTTACTTTTACATAACCACTTGCAAAAACTATAGCATTTGGTGGTGTAGCCATGGGTAACATAAACGCACAACTACTTGCCATAGTTACAGGGATAAGTAAATTTAAAATTGGAATGTCTAAACCTATTGCAATACCAGCAACAACAGGAGCTAAAACAGCTGTTAACGCCACATTACTCATTAACTCTGTCATAAATAACATAAATATAATAAGGAAAGAAACCGTTAATAAAATATGATAATCTCCTGCTTGTATAAAATCAGTTATGATAGCAACTAAACCGCTATAAGCCATTCCTTTAGCTAAAGCTAAACCACCTCCAAAAAGCAGTAAAATTCCCCATGCTAATTTTTGAGTGTCATTCCAATCTAAAACGAAATCTCCTTTTTTAAAGTGTAACGGAATTGAAAATAAAGCTACTGCTCCAATTAAACTAATTATAGTATCTGATAATTTTAAGCCTGGAAAAAGAGTGTTAATTAATGTTCTAAATACCCATAGAAAAACAGTAATAGCAAAAATAGTAAGTACTCTTTTTTCTTTTTTAGTTATTGTTCCTAACTTATTAATCTCTTCTATAATTAAGTTTTCTGATGCTGAAAATTTAATCTCTTTACAAGGAAACATCCACTTTACCAAAACAACATAAACAGCAGTTATCATTAGCAGAGAAAAAGGTAAACCAAAACTCATCCATGTTAAAAAAGAGATTTGGATATTGAATTCATTTTCCAAAAGACCTATTAAAACAGAATTTGGAGGTGTGCCAATTACTGTAGCTATACCACCTGCATTTGCTGCAAACGCAATACCAAGCATAATACTCAATGCAAAATTCTTATCACCTTTTGTAAAACCATCTTTATCATTGATTAAAAGTTTAATTACAGAAATTGCAATAGGAAGCATAACTACTGTAGAAGCGGTATTACTAATCCACATACTCATAAAAGCGGTAGCTAACATAAAGCCCAATACTACTTTTTCTGGAGTAGTTCCTGTTAATCGAACAATGTTAAGTGCAATTCTTTTATGAAGACGAACCTTTTCTAAAGCTAAAGCCAACACAAAACCTCCAAAAAACAAGAAAATTATTGGACTTCCATAATTGGCACCAACTTCAGCAATAGGCATTACTTTTAATAATGGAAATAGTATTAGTGGTAACAGTGCTGTTACAGCAATATGAACTGTTTCTGTAATCCACCAAATAACCATCCAAATAGCAACAGCTATTACTGAATCTCCAGTTTCTGAAACCAAAGTAATTGGTAAAAATTGTATGATAAAAAATAGTATTGGACCTAATAGTAATCCTATTTTTTTGGATAATTGCATCTTTAAGCTTTGTGCTAAAATAAAAAACCTCTCATGATTGAGAGGTTTTTTTTATAATTAAAAAATTTTAATATCTGTAATGTTCTGGCTTATAAGGCCCTTCTACAGTAACACCAATGTATTCTGCTTGGTCTTTATGCAATTCTGTAAGTTCTACACCTATTTTTTCTAAGTGTAATTTTGCTACTTTTTCATCTAAATGTTTTGGTAACATATATACTTTATTTTCATAAGCACCTGCATTGTTCCAAAGTTCTATTTGCGCCAAAGTTTGGTTTGTAAATGAGTTAGACATTACAAAACTTGGATGCCCAGTTGCACAACCTAAGTTTACCAAACGTCCTTCTGCAAGAAGAATAATATCTTTACCATTAATGTTGTATTTATCAACCTGTGGCTTAATTTCTACTTTTTCGCTATTGTTGTTTAAATAAGGTACATCAATCTCATTATCGAAATGACCAATATTTGCAACAATAACTTTATCTTTCATTGCCTCAAAATGCTCTCCTCTAACAATTCCTTTGTTACCAGTCGTTGTAATTACAATGTCTGCATTACCAACAACAGTTTCTAATTTTTTAACTTCAAAACCATCCATTGCAGCTTGTAAAGCACAAATAGGATCAATCTCTGTAACAGTTACAATAGAACCTGCTCCTTTAAATGAAGCAGCTGTACCTTTACCTACATCTCCATAACCACAAACTACAACTCTTTTACCCGCCAACATAATATCTGTTGCTCTACGAATTGCATCTACTGCAGACTCTTTACAACCATATTTGTTATCAAATTTAGATTTTGTAACAGAATCGTTAATATTAATAGCTGGCATTGGCAATGTCCCATTCTTTACACGCTCATACAACCTATGCACTCCTGTAGTTGTTTCTTCTGATAAACCATTAATACCTGCAGCTAATTCTGGATACCTGTCTAAAACCATATTGGTTAAATCTCCTCCATCATCTAAAATCATATTTAGTGGCTTTTTGTCTTCACCAAAAAATAACGTTTGCTCTATACACCAATCAAATTCTTCTTCGTTCATTCCCTTCCAAGCATAAACAGGGGTGCCTGTTGCAGCAATTGCAGCAGCAGCTTGATCTTGTGTTGAGAAAATGTTACAAGAACTCCAAGTAACTTCTGCACCCAAAGCTTGCAAAGTTTCTATTAAAACAGCAGTTTGAATTGTCATATGCAAACAACCTGCAATTCTAGCCCCTTTTAACGGCTGTGAATCTCCATATTCTTCTCTTAAACTTATTAAACCTGGCATTTCTGCTTCTGCCAATTCAATTTCTTTTCTTCCCCAATCAGCTAAAGAAATATCTTTAACTTTAAAAGGTACGTATGCTGTATTTGTGCTCATATTATGTATATTTATTGTCTAATTTAATCGACCGCAAAGATACAACATCATTTTCTAAAACCTATGCCTCTTTACAAAACTATAACAGTTTCAAAAAACACTAAAGTCTTCATTTGGAAGATAGAAGAAAGTTTAGAAACGCTAAAAGCAGACATTACGTTAACCAATAAAAACCAAGCTAGATTAAATTCCATGAAATCTGAGTTACATCAAAAAGGGTTTTTATCTATTAGACATTTATTAAAAGAGGTAGAATTAATAGATTCAGATCTAATTTACGACGAATTTGGAAAACCCCATTTAGAAAATAACAACTACATTTCTATTACACACTCTTTTAATTTTACTGCAATTATTCACTCTAATAAAAAAGAAGTGGGTATTGATATTGAAAAACAGCGAGATAAAATTTTAAAAATTGCTCATAAATTCACACCTTTTGAAGAGTATAAAACCATTGCAAACCATGATGCCTTAATTCGAAAATTAACCATTGTTTGGGGAGCAAAAGAAAGCTTATATAAAATTTATGGTAAAAAGAAATTACTTTTCTTACGACATATTTATATAGCTGACTTTAAATTTGACACCCTTACAACTACAGGAGAAATTCGTTTTAATGAAGAAATAGCTTCTTATGAGGTTGCTTTTTTAGAATTTGAAGGTTTTACATGCGTTTACGCCTCTTAACATGCCTAATTAATTTAATAATTTAAAATGTCAGATATTTTCGATTTCCTTTTTGGCCAGTACAAAGGCTATTCAACCCTAGATACAACTCTAGAGATTATTGCTGTCATCTTTGGTTTTTTGTCTGTTTGGTTCTCTAAACAAAACAAAAATTGGGTGTTTCCTACAGGAATGATTAGTACTTCCATTTTTGTGTATCTGCTTTTAAAATGGGAACTTTTAGGTGACATGATGATTAATGCCTATTACTTTATAATGAGTATTTACGGCTGGTATATTTGGACTAACAAAATTGATGAAACACATGTTACTCCAATCTCTAAAACAACTAAAAAGGAAAAAATAACTTCTATTTTCATTTTTTTGGGTACATTAATATTTGTGTATTTAGTCTATATAAAATTCGATAAATGGACATCTTGGGTAGCTTATGTTGATACTTTTACAACAGGCATCTTTTTTGTAGGGATGTGGTTGATGGCAAAACGAAAAATAGAAAATTGGATTTTTTGGATTATTGGAGACATTATTTCTATACCTTTATACTTCTATAAAGGGTTTACCTTTACCAGCATTCAATATTTAGGATTTACATTTATTGCCATATTTGGCTATCTCGCATGGAAAAAAAACTTTTACAACAACCAATTAACGTCGTAAAGATTGTCTTATTTGGCCCAGAATCTACAGGGAAAACAACACTTTCTAAGCAATTAGCACACCATTACAATACCGTTTGGGCTCCTGAGTTTGCACGTGAATATTTACAAAAAAAATGGAATAATGAACGAAAAACCTGTGTGGCTTCCGATTTAATTCCAATTGCAATCGGTCAAATGAAGCTTGAAAATAAACTGGCAAAAAAAGCTGATAAGGTTTTGATTTGTGACACAGACTTGTTAGAGACTAAAGTATATTCTCAAGAATTTTATGGGGGTTTTGTCGACAAAAAATTAGATGAAGCTGCAGAAAAAAACCAATATAATTTATATCTGTTAACGTATATAGATACTCCTTGGGAAGAGGATGATTTAAGGGATAGACCAGAAGAACGTTTAGAAATGTTCAATGCTTTTGAACAAGCATTAAAAGATCATAATAGACCATATATTTTACTTAAAGGAGATAAAGAAACTCGTTTAAAAAAAGCAACCCAAGCAATTGACACAATTATTTCAAGTAAAAAAAACCTATATTCATTTTCAGATTCATTACATAATTTAGATATAATTTAGATATAATTTTTAAAAATTAATATTCTTTTTTTCATGGAAAGCTAAAACAAGATATGCAAATAGCAAAAGCCATTAATGAATTACAATTTAAAGCTATTAGAAGTTCTGGTGCTGGAGGCCAACATGTAAATAAAACTTCGTCTAAAGTTGAATTAACGTTCGATTTGGAGAATTCTGACGCCCTATCTGAAAAAGAAAAAGAGCTATTAAAAACCAAACTCCAATCAAAATTAACCAAAACTAATGTTTTGATTTTATTTTGTGAAGAAACCCGTTCTCAACATAAAAATAAAGAATTAGCTATTCAGCGATTTTTAAGTTTGATAAAAACCAATTTAATCATCCCTAAAAAAAGAAAAACTACAAAACCAAGCAGAGCTTCTCTTAAAAGAAAAGCAGAAAACAAACAACGGAATTCAGTAAAAAAAGATTTAAGGAAAAGACCAAAATTAGAATAGAGGCTAAAAAAACCCATTTTTTTGTTTTCTATTACTATTTTCCAATTTAAATTTGCATTGTTCTCAAAAGGGGTGCTGTAAAAAGCTGAGATCATACCCAATGAACCTAGAACAGGTAATGCTGTTTAGGGATTTCGAGCGTTAAAAAAACATCTTGTAGATGTTTTTAGTAAATAGCGAAAAAGTTATACTTTTTCTTTAGTTCGACGCTTAATAACTAATTATTCAATATTAATTACAAGAATAATTACCTCTTTTTATTCGTTTTAAAATTTTTTAAAATGAAAAAAACTATCATTTTTTTATTCTTGTTTACAAGTACACTTGTAAACGCACAGTCCTACCAACTTATAGGAAAAGTTGTAAACCAAAACAATGAACCTTTAGCAAATGCAACTGTTTATGCAAAAGATCTAAAAAGAGGTACCACTTCAAAAGCAGATGGTACTTATCTTTTAAATTTGCCAAAAGGAGAACATTTCATCCAAGTAACCTATTTGGGTTATCAGAGTTTTTTACAAAGAATTGTAATTCTTAATCAAAATATAACGGAAAATTTCACCTTACAAAATGAAAACACCGTTCTTGATGAAGTTCTAGTAAATGCAGTAAGGGTTAATGCAGACATTCCTGTTACATTCTCTAACTTGTCTAAGAAAGAAATCGCAAAACGTAATTTGGGGCAAGACATTCCTATCTTACTAAACTATTTACCATCTGTAATTTCATCATCAGATGCAGGTGCAGGTATAGGTTATACTTATATGAATGTTCGTGGTTCTAATGGAGAAAGAATTAATGTAACTGTAAATGGTATTCCTTATAATGATGCAGAAAGTCATGGGACTTTTTGGGTGAATTTAGGAGATTTTGCATCCTCTACAGAAAACTTGCAGTTGCAAAGAGGTGTTGGTACATCTACTAATGGTTCAGGAGCTTTTGGGGCAAGTTTAAACATTTTAACAGATGCTGTTTCTGAAAAACCTTTTGGGGAAATTTCGAATTCTTTTGGCTCATTTGGAACGCGTAAACACACTGTAAAATTTAGTACTGGTAAAATAAACGATCACATAGAAATTGCAGGTCGTTTATCTGATATATATTCAGATGGATATGTAGATAGAGCATTTACAGACTTAAAATCGTACTATTTACAAGGAAGTTATTCTGATGAAAATACACTTATAAAAGCAATTGCTTTTGGGGGTGAAGAAAGAACCTATCAATCTTGGTTTGGATTAGATGCTACTCAATTAGAACAAGACAGAAGACAAAACCCATATACTTATGAAAATGAAGTAGATGATTATGGACAAAACCATTACCAATTTCATTGGAATGAGCAACTAAATAAACAATGGAGCACTACTTTAGGATTAAACTACACTAAAGGTTCTGGATTTTTTGAGCAATATAAACCAGGCGAATCTGCTGCAGATTTTTATAATTTAATTGCAGATGGAAGTGATATTATTGTAAGACGTTGGCTAGACAACGATTTTTATGTAGCTAATTTTAATACCAATTACAAAACAGAAAAAATTAATTTAATTACAGGAATCTCCTACTCTAATTATACAGGAGATCATTTTGGAGAAGTTATTTGGGGTTCTGATTTAGCTCCAAATACAGAAATTAGAGATCGTTATTATTTTTCTGATGCTACAAAAAATGATTTTTCATTGTTTGCAAAAGCTAACTTCTATATCTCAGAAAAATTGTCTGGTTATGCAGATTTACAAGAACGATTTGTGTCTTATAGAACACAAGGTTTAACTTCAGATAGAGATCCTATAAACGTAGCTGCCAATTTTGATTTTTTCAATCCTAAATTTGGTTTAACCTATAATTTAAATGCTAATAATAATTTATATGCTTCTTTTGCAGTTGCAAATAGAGAGCCAAACAGAAATGATTTTGAAAATGGAGTTTCTACTCCAGAAACTTTAAATGATTTAGAATTAGGCTGGCGTTTAAACAATGGTAAAGTAAAACTAAATACCAACATTTATTACATGGATTATAAGAATCAGTTAGTTTTAACTGGTGCACTAGATGATGTAGGCGCTCCAGTAAGAGAAACCTCTGGAAGTAGTTATAGGTTAGGTTTAGAAATAGATGCAAATATCCGTTTTTCTGATAAATTCTCATGGAAACCAAATGCAGCATTTAGTACCAATAAAAACAGAGACTTTTTTATAACTAGAGATGGTAATACTACCCCTGAATTATTAGGAAATACAGATATCTCTTTTTCACCAAATGTAATTGTAGGTAATATGTTTATCTACAATCCAACAGAAAAATTACAGGTAAGCTTGTTGTCTAAATATGTAGGTAAGCAATTTTTAAGTAATTTAAGTAGCGTAATATCAACTAACGATGTTTTGGAAAGCTACTTTACAAGTGATATAAATGTTACCTATACGATTTCACCAAACAAGATTTTTGAATCAATTACTTTAACAGCTTTAATAAATAATATTTTTGATACAGAATATGTAGATAGAGGTTATTATTATACATATGATGATGATTTTTCTGAGCCAGGAACTGTAACTACTGTAGATGGTGCAGGCTATTACCCACAAGCAACTAGAAATTTTTTAATTGGTGCTACCCTAAGATTTTAAAACAAGTTTCTACTAATATCGAAAAAACAATTTTTTGTGTGTTTTTTGTTATTTTATAGTTAAAAAAAGGACAAAAATAGCTGTTTTTTAGCAAAAATGGCTTATTTTTTGTAATTTCGAATTATATGAAAAGAAAAAAAATCGGTAAAAAATACACTTTAACACCTTATAAACTTGGTGCTCTTCTTGACGTAATTGTCTTCTAGCGTTTCTGCTAATCCACAAACTTCGTATCCTACCAATCTACTTACGAACACAAAATCTAGTGTTCAAAAAATAATTATTATGAAAATCATTAAAATTAAAAGAATAACTAAACAAGAAAAATACTACTCATCAGCCATGGGTATCTTAAATTCTAAAGTAACCTATATTAAAAAATATGTATTGGGCTTTCCAACAAAAACTATTCATAAATATAGAGAAACTTATTACGGAGAGGTGAAAGATTGCGAGGATTGTAATTTATTTATTTAAAAATAAAACCCAAACGGCTATATGAGACAACTAAAAATAACAAAACAAGTTACCAACAGAGATACAAAATCTTTAGAAAAGTATTTTCAGGAGATTGGTAAAATTGATTTAATTACAGCAGATGAAGAGGTAGAACTTGCTTTAAAAATAAAAGCAGGAGACCAAAAAGCATTAGACAAATTAGTTAAAGCAAATCTTCGATTTGTAGTTTCTGTAGCAAAGCAATATCAAAATCAAGGATTAAAACTATCTGATTTGATTAATGAAGGGAATTTAGGATTGGTAAAAGCTGCAAAAAGATTTGACGAAACAAGAGGGTTTAAATTTATATCATATGCGGTTTGGTGGATTAGGCAATCGATCATGCAATCGTTAGCAGAACAATCTAGAATTGTGAGGTTACCATTAAATAAAATTGGTAGCATTAGTAAAATAAATAAAGTCTACTCTAAGTTAGAACAACAAAATGAAAGAGTTCCAACTTACGTAGAAATAGCAAATGAATTAGATACAACAGTAAGAAATGTTGCCCAATCTATGAAGAATTCAGGTAGACACCTTTCTATGGATGCACCTGTTAGAGAAGGTGAAGATAGTAATCTCTATAATTTTCTTCAGGCAAATGAGTCTCCAAAACCAGATAATAATTTAATGAAACAATCATTAGATATTGAAATTGATAGGGCATTAGAAACACTAACTTATAAAGAAGCAAAAGTGCTAAAAATGTTTTTTGGATTGGGAAATCACTCTCCAGCAAGCTTGTCTGAAATTGGTGAAAAGTTCGATTTAACTCGAGAACGTGTTAGGCAAGTAAAACAAAGAGCTATAAAACGGTTACAAAACAAAACTAGAACCGAGGTTTTGCGTTACTATCTAGGTTAAAACAAAAAGTTTTTAACAAATAAATCTAGTTAATATTAAACTTTTTTATGTATTAAGTCTCGATTTTTAGTGATATACAGGAGGTTTTAGAATTTAAAGAAATTAAAATTTACTAGATGTAATTTAAGAGTAAAATTGTATTAATCTGTGAAATGTTATAATTTTAGAACCATGTAAAGTTGTAAAAGCATACCACTACACATTCTTTATGATACAGAAAAATCATCAAATTAAATCTATACTTTTTACTAATTCTCCTTTTCTCTTATTGCTCAAAGGATGAAAACAACGAAACTATAGATCCACCAATTACAACAACATCCTCTAAATTATTAAAAGCAAATGGAGGTAATATTGTTGATGAAAATGGAAATACTATTTTTCTAAAAGGAGTAGCATTTGGAAACGATTTTTGGTTTAGCAATATAAGTACTACACACCATAATGAAATTGATTTTCAAAGAGTAAAAAATATGGGAATGAATACCATACGTTTTTATTTAAACTATCATTTTTTCGAAGATGACGGTAATCCATACAATTATAAACAAACCGCTTGGGATTGGTTAGATCAGAATATTGCTTGGGCAAAGAAAAACAACATCTATTTAGTTCTAAATATGCATACTCCACAAGGAGGTTATCAGTCTCAAGGAAATGGATCTGCTCTTTGGGAAGTAGAAGAAAATCAGAATAGATTAATAGCATTATGGAAAGCCATTGCAGAACGTTATAAAGATGAACCAACTATTGCTGGGTTTGGCCCTTTAAATGAACCTGTACCCACAGTTTCTAAAGCTCAATGGAGCGTGTTAGCCCAAAAATTAATTGACGGAATTAGAGAAGTAGATGAACATCATTTACTATTTATTGAAGAAGCGATATACATTCAAAATAGTAACGAAGGCTACGAAAACTTAAATTTTCCTGAAGTAGAAGGTGATAATCTTGTGTATGAATTTCATTCTTATGAAACTTATTTATATACACATCAATTATTTGATTGGGCAAACTTGGGTGATGGAGGTAAATATCCAGATGAAAATTATGTAGAGGAAACTCCTGGATCCTGGTATACTGCCACTTTTGATAATCCTAATATAAATGCTGGAACTAGTAATTGGAATTATTTTGAAGGTGTAAAATATGCAATTACAGATTCTAAAATAAGTTATGCAATTCCTGCTTTAATTGGCGAGAATGTAGATGGTACCGTCTATTATGATAATATTGTTATTAAAGAATATGATGAGAATGATAATTACATTAGAGATACTAATGATTTCGATTTTAAAACACAACAAGGTTGGAGTTATTGGAGCGCAGACGATAGTGGAGCAGGAGGTTTCTCTACTTCTATAGGTTACAATGATCAATCTAGTATCTATATAAAAAATGCAACTGCAGATTGTAATATGAGTGGATATAATTACAAATTTATTCCTAAACAAGGTTTCAAATACCAGATAAGTGGTTATATGAAAGGAAGTAATATTGCCAATAATGCTGCTTGTAAACTTCGCCTTGATTTTTATACATCAGAGGGTGCTGTTTTAACTCGAAACAAAGAATATCTAGAATATACACTCAACAATTATATAAACTGGGCTAAAACTAAAAATGTGCCTTTATTTTTGGGTGAATTTGGTTTAGGGAAACATTGCTTTGAAAATAATAAAGGAGGCTTGCAATTTGTAGATGATATGTTAGATATCATTTTAGAAAACGATTTACATTTTATCTATCATGCTTATCATGAAGATGCTTTTGGCATATACTATGGACATAATGAATTACCAAACGTTTCCAACGCCAATACTAATTTAATTAATTTACTCTCAAATAAGTTAAGATAATAGAACTATTCTATTTTTAATTTATCTAAAAAACCTTCAATAGATTCTGCATTATCTACAGAATAATCTCCAATTTTGGTTCTTCTTAAAACCGATAAATGCGCACCAGAATCTAAAGCTTTCCCAAAATCATAGGCCAATGATCTTATGTAAGTTCCTTTAGAACAAACTACTCTAAACTCAATATTTGGTATAGCTACTTTTGTAATTTCAAATTCAAAAACAGTAACTGTTCTCGATTTTATTTCAGTAGTTTCACCTTTTCTTGCTAATTCGTATAAACGTTTACCATCCTTTTTAATTGCAGAAAAAATTGGTGGCTTTTGCTCTATATCACCAATAAATTTTTGGGTGGTTTGTTTTAATAAATCTTCTGTAATATTATCTATGGAAAACGTTTCATTCACCTCTGTTTCTAAATCATAACTTGGTGTAGTCCCGCCTAAGGTAAAAGTTCCTGTATATTCTTTAATTTGACCTTGATAAGTATTTATTTCTTTGGTTTGTTTACCTGTGCAAATGATTAATAAGCCAGTTGCTAAAGGATCTAAAGTACCTGCATGACCTACTTTAATTTTTTTAAGATTAAAACGCTGTTTAATATGCCAACGTATTTTATTTACAGCCTGAAAAGATGTCCAAGTTAATGGTTTATCAATCAGTAAAACTTGTCCGTTTTTAAAATCTTCTTCTGTCATCAAATACTGAGTTTATGCTAAAAATAAAGCGTAACCTATAGCTAAAAAACCTACAATTGCACAGTATAAAGAAAAGTATGATAGTTTGCTTTTTTTGACTAAAGCAATCATCCATTTACAAGCTAAAATTCCTGCTAAAAACGCTGCTATAAAACCTGCACCTATAGGTAACATTTCTGAAGATTGAAAATTTAAATCGCCACTTAAAACGTCTTTACCTATTTTACCAAATATTAAAGGCACAACCATTAAAAAGGAAAAGCGTGCAGCTTTGGTTCTGTCAATACCTAATAAAACTGATGTTGAAATAGTTGAACCAGATCTAGAAATACCTGGTAACATTGCAATAGCTTGAGAAAAACCAATAATTGCAGAGTTTGTAAAAGATACTTCTTTATTGGTGTTTTTCGCTTTATCTGCAAGTTGTAATAATATAGAAGTAAGTAAAAGCATAACACCAACAAGTAAAATTTGACCACCAAAAAAAGTTTCTAATTGCTCTTCGAATAACAAACCTACAATAACTGCTGGCAGCATAGAAATTATAATTTTTAATGAAAATTTAGTTTGGTCATTCCATTTAAATTGAAACAATCCTTTTAAGATTTCTACAACTTCTTTTCTAAAAATTACTAAGGTGCTTAATGCAGTTGCAAAATGTAAAACAACTGTAAAAGTTAAACTTTCTTCTGGTACAGAAGTATCACCTAAAATAGCTTTTGCTAATTCTAAATGACCACTAGAAGAAACTGGTAAAAATTCTGTTAAACCTTGAATTACGCCAAGAATTATAGCTTCTAAAATATCCATAAATTATTTCTTAGGATCCGCTAAAATTGCATAAATCTCTATAGCTAAACCTATAATTACTAAAGTTGGCGCTAAACGAATTCTCTGCCAATTATAAATTTCTTCATTAAATACATTTGGATCATCACTACCTCCGCCAGACATAAAAATAAAACCTGCAGTAATAAACACAATACCTATAAACATTATGATGTAATTTCGTTTACCAAATAAAAATTCTGGCTTTTGCTCTACTTTGTTTTTCATGATTTTAATAATATAATTCGTCTGTTTGCAAGTTTAAAAAACGTTGTGTTGCAAAGAAAGTACTAATCCAAGTAATAGTTAATGATGATATAATAACAATACCAGAAATATAAGCCAAAGTAATATAATCTTCTAAAAAATTTAACGCTGGTATATATTTATCAAGATAGTAAATGATAACTGCTACACCCATTAGTGCAATTAATGCACCAAATAAGCCTAACTTTAAACTTCTAAAAATAAATGGCCTTCTAATAAACCCTTTAGTAGCTCCAACCATTTGCATGGTTTTAATATTAAACCTTTTTGAATAGATTGATAAACGTATTGAGCTGTTGATTAATATCATTGCAACCAAGGCAAAAAAACTACTTAAAACTAATAACCAAAAACTAATTCGTTTTATGTTTTTTGTTAGGAGATTTATTAGTGGTTTATCATAAGAAATATCAGCAACAAAAGCATTTTTTTGAAATCTTTGCTCTAATTCTGCTACTTTTTCTTGTGTAACAAAATCCGCTTTTAGGTAAATGTCTATACCATTTTTTAGCGGATTTTCTCCTAGAAATTCTAAGAAATCCTCTCCTATTTGCTCACTAAATCTTTTTGCAGCTTGTGCTTTACTTGTATAAATAGCCTTTTTAGTAAATTCTTCTTCTAATAAAGATTCTCTAAAAGTTTTAATCTGTTTTTGGGTAATGTTGTCTTTTATGAAAAGTGTAACTGCAACTTTCTCTTTTACATAGTTAGCTACTTTAGTGCTTTTTAAAACAATTAAACTTAAAATACCCACCATAAATAACACCAAAGCAATACTAATTACAACAGAAATGTAAGAAGATTGTAAGCGTCTTTTTTGATAAGAATCAAATTTTTTGGACATTGATTTTAAAGTTTAATCGATTGCAAGATAATAATTAGAAATCAGTTGTTAAGAAGAGTTTGCAGTATTTTAACTATTTGATTTCTTGACACAATTCTATTAGTACTCCATTTGTAGATTTAGGATGCAAAAAGGCAACTAATTTATTGTCTGCACCCTTTTTTGGCTCCTCATTTAAAACGATAAATCCTTCTTCTTTTAAACGCTTAATTTCGCTTAATATATCATCTACTGCAAATGCAATATGATGAATTCCCTCACCTTTTTTTGCTATAAATTTTGCGATTGGACTTTCTGGATTTGTAGCTTCTAAAAGCTCAATTTTATTAGGGCCTGTTTTAAAGAAAGAGGTTTTAACACCTTCTGATAAGACTTCTTCTACTTTATAATGTTCTTCACCAAAAAGTGAGGCAAATACTTTATTTGATTTTTCTAAATCTTTAACTGCAATACCTATGTGCTCTATCTTATTCATAATGTAAAAATAAAAAAACCAGTAAAGAAAACTTTACTGGTTTTATATTTATTTAAAAAAGTTAGCTTACTGTGCTAAAACTTTAAAATCATCTATCATATATGCTCCATCTAAAGTACTGTCATTACCTGAACCTGTTACTTTAAAACCTACATAAAGTGTACCTGTGTACGTAGATAAATCTACTAAACCAGAATCTTTAAATGCATACCAAGAATCACTTGGTACAGGTAAATTTGCAGAAACTGGTTGCCAAATTTCGGCTGTAACATTAGAGCCATCATAATCCGTAGAAACAAACAATTCTAACGTATTATCTACAGAATCTAAGTGATGTTGTGCTACCTGAAAGTTTAAAAACTCGTTAGTTTGTGAGTCCATGTCTATACCAGGAGATATTAACCAACCAATATTTACATCATCTCCAGATCTAAATGTACTAAACTCTGCATAACCATTTCCACTAAAAACTTGCTCTGACCATAATTCGCTATCTTCTTCTGCGAAGTTAGTCCAACCTGGAAAGTTAAAAGTAGAATTGTCTTCACCAGAATCAAAATCTTCTTCTACAACCACACTAAAATTGTTAATATCTAATGGTGTACATTTAGAAGCTTTTCTTATGGTGGTTATACTGGAGGATATTTAGATCACTATCCTGTTTATATGTATTTAATTAAAGAAAAATAATTAAAATCAGAGTTTATAAAAATAGAAAAACCCACAACTTTTTTAGTTGTGGGTTTTTTGATAAAAAATTATTGCCTTATTATATTTTAATTTTGCTGTTTAGCAGCGTTAAATTTATAATATAAATATGTGTAAGCATCTCTAGGTATAATTGTAATCCACTTTTTGTGTTTTAAGTACCACTTAAAACGAACTGAATTTACTCCTTTAGTTAAATAAGCAGCAATAAAAGGATGAATATGTAATTGAATCTTCTTATTGGTTGATTTGCTGCGCTCTAATTTAGAAATGAATTTTTCTAAATCAGCCTCTATTTTATCTAATAAAACAATAGGAGCTTCTACTTGACCATCTTTATTCGGATTTGGCTCGGTAGTTTTTATACTTAACTCAGGTCTAACCCTTTGTCTTGTAATTTGCACTAACCCAAATTTAGTTGGTGGTAAAATTTTGTGTTTTGTTCTGTCTAAAGCCATTTGCTCTTTCAGATGCTGAAATAATTTATTTCTATTTTCAGCTTTATGCATATCAATAAAATCAACTACTATAATACCACCCATGTCACGCAATTGTAATTGACGTGCAATTTCTGTGGCAGAAATTAAGTTTACTTCTAATGCTGTATCTTCTTGAGAACCTGCTTTGTTAGATCTGTTTCCGCTATTAACATCAATAACGTGTAAAGCTTCTGTATGCTCTATAACTAAATAGGCACCTTTGCTCATAGAAACTGTTTTTCCAAACGACGTTTTAATTTGTCTTTCTATTCCATATTTTTCAAAAATTGGAATTGTAGAATTGTGAAGTTTTACAATCTTTTCTTTTTCGGGATAAATTTCTTGTAAATACTCTTTTATTTCTACGTTAAGGGTCTCATCATTTGTTACAATATTAGTGAAAGATTCATTCATAACATCTCTTAAAATAGATGATGCTCTGTTTAACTCGCTTAAAATTTTTGTTGGAGTGTTTGTGTTTGGTATTCTCTTACACATTGTCTTCCAACGCTCTAAGGAATTTTGTAAATCTTTATCTAATTCTGCAACTTTTTTACCTTCAGCAACAGTTCTTAAAATAACACCAAACCCTTTAGGTTTAATGCTTTTTGCTAATCTTTTTAAACGTTCTTTTTCTTTCGGGTCTTCTATTTTTTGTGAAACAGAAACTCTATTCGAAAAAGGAACTAAAACCAAAAATCTACCTGCTATAGATAACTCAGAACTTAATCTAGGTCCTTTTGTAGAAATGGGTTCTTTTACTATTTGTACTAAAAGGTTTTGACCTGTTTTTAATACATCTTTAATACTACCGTCTTTGTTGATGTCTACTTCCTTTCGGAAGTTTTTTAAAGTGAATTCTTTATACCTACCTGTGCTTACTTTCTTAATGAATGTATTTAATGAATTTACTTGCGCCCCTAAATCGTGGTAGTGCAGAAACCCGTCTTTTGGGTAACCAACATTCACGAAGGAAGCGTTTAAGCCCGTTAACACCTTTCCTATTTTGGCTAAAAAAATATCGCCAACAGAGAATTTATTATCGGTTGTTTCATTATTTAATTCAATAAGTTTTCCATCTCTTAATAAGGCAAAATCAATATCAGATGAATTTGTTCGAATTATTAATTCTGTTTTCATACTGAACTGGTTTTAACACTGTACATTTTTTGTACAGATGGATTAATATTGTCAGGTATTTATAATACCGTTTGAGGTTTGTGTAACCTCGATGTCAATGAACTTGTGTATTGTTTTTAAACAATAAACGAAAAAGTAAGCAAACGCTTACTTATTCTTGTGTCTATTAGCTCTAGCTCTTTTCTTTCTTTTGTGCGTAGAGATTTTAGCTCTCTTTCTTTTTTTACCACTTGGCATAAATTCTAGTGTTTTGCAAACCTTTAACGGTTTTGATTAATATTTTATTATTTAACAGCTACCTTATTTTTTACTCCTTCTGTAAAAGTTTTGGCTGGTTTAAAAGCTGGTATATTATGAGCTGGAATCTTAATAGTTGTATTTTTAGATATATTTCTACCTGTTTTCTCTGCTCTAGTTTTGATAATGAAACTACCAAAACCTCTTAAATAAACATTATTACCACTTTCTAATGCATCCTTAACCTCAGTCATAAATGCCTCAACTGTTGCTAAAACATCTGCTTTTTCAATTCCTGATTTATCTGATATTTTTGATACGATATCTGCTTTCGTCATGTTTCTATTTTTTCTGTATTCTTATTTATTTTATTTCAAAAATGCGGATGCAAATATATGATAATTAATCAATTCCGAAAACATTAAGACTTAAATTTATATGAATTTTAAAATGTAATTTTGTAAAACTATTTTAAAACGATGAAATTTTCTAACACTATAATTTACTGGTACTTACAAAATAAAAGAGATTTGCCTTGGCGTAAAACTAAAAACCCTTATTTCATTTGGTTATCAGAAATCATGCTTCAACAAACCAGGGTTGCCCAAGGTTTGGATTATTATTTAAACTTTACAGCAACTTTCCCAACAGTTTTTGAACTTGCAAAAGCCGAAGAAAGTACAGTTTTAAAGATGTGGCAAGGCTTAGGGTATTACTCTAGAGCTAGAAATTTACATTTCTCCGCAAAAAAAATTGCCCTAGAACTTAATGGAGAGTTTCCTGACTCATTTAAAGAGATTATAAAACTTAAAGGTATTGGAGATTATACAGCTTCTGCTATTGCGTCTATAGCATTTAATGAACCAACAGCCGTTGTAGATGGCAATGTATACAGAATACTTTCTAGGTATTTTGGTATTGATACTCCAATAAACTCGTCTAAAGGAATTAAAGAGTTTAAAGAACTTGCACAAAAATTAATTGACTCTTCACAACCCGGAACTTTTAATCAAGCAATTATGGATTTTGGCGCCATACAATGCAAACCAAAAAAACCCCTTTGTATGTTCTGCCCATTATCTGAAAGTTGTGTGGCACTTCAAAAAAACTTAATAGGTGTTTTACCTGTTAAAGAAAAAAAGATAAAAGTTAAAAAACGCTACTTTAATTACCTTGTTCTAAAAACAAAAGAAAACAAAACTATCTTATCAGAAAGAAAAGGAAAAGGAATTTGGCAAGGTTTATATCAATTTCCATTAATTGAAAGCAATAAGATTATTAATAAAGAAGAATTAATTTCATCAAAAGATTTCAATACACTTTTCTCAAATGATGTATCAATATCATTATTTAATAAAAAGGATATTGTACATAAACTATCACATCAACATTTATATACACAGTTTTGGGTAATTGAAACAGATGAAGAGAAAACTGCAAATATATCATGGAATGAAATAGAAAATTTTCCTGTACCAGTTTTAATTGCTAATTTTCTTGAAGCATATAAACTCGAAAAATAATCATTTTTTTTAGTACATTTGAGTAAGAAATAAACAAGCTATGGCTGGAACGATAAACAAAGTAATTTTAATAGGTAACTTAGGAGATGAAGTAAAAATGCATTATTTTGATGATCAAAATTGTGTGGGTCGTTTTCCCATTGCCACTTCAGAAAGTTACACCAATAAACAGACAGGAGAAAAAATTACAAATACAGATTGGCATAATATTGTAGTTAGAAATGGCCTTGCTAAGGTGTGCGAAAAATACTTAACAAAAGGAGACAAAGTTTACCTTGAAGGAAAGCTTAAAAATAAACAATGGGAACAAGATGGAATTAAACGTTATGCTACAGAAGTACAAGTAAATGAAATGACAATGCTTTCTACAAAACGAAATCCAGATTCACCTCAATCAATAACACAACAAAATTCTATTTCTGAACCTCTTAAACCCAAAATTTCAGAAAAAGAAAATGACGATTTACCATTTTAATTAAAAAACTTTATAATTGGATTCAGATCCTGGGCCTTTACTATTACTCTCTACAATTGATCTTGGAACAATCTTAAACACAATTGCCCTTGTTTTTCTATTCATAGGCTCAGCTTTAATTTCTGGGACTGAAGTTGCTTTTTTTTCGCTATCTCAAACAGATCTAAATAAACTTTCTGACGATAATAAAGAAGCAATCATAATTGTAACTTTATTAGAGAAACCTAGAAAACTATTGGCAACAATTTTAATAACAAATAATTTTATTAATATTTTAATTGTATTGTTATTTGCTTCTTTAGCTGAAACTTTATTTGAAGGTTTCAACTATGAAATAGACTTATCTTATTTAACTATTTCTATTCGTTTTTTAATAGAAATAGTTTTAGTTACTTTTTTAATTTTATTATTTGGTGAAGTTTTACCTAAAGTTTATGCCTCTAGAAATGCCTTACGCTTTTCTAAAAATATGTCTAAATTTATTCATTTTGTAGATAGTCTATTAACTCCCTTTAGTCTTCCTTTAATTTCAATAACTAAATTCATTGAAAAGAAACTAGGTAGTAAAAATTCAAACTTTTCTGTAGAAACACTATCACAAGCTTTAGAGCTTACTTCTGAAGGTGCAACAACCAAAGACGAACAAAAAATATTAGAAGGAATTGTAAATTTTGGAAACACAGAAACTGTGCAAATTATGAAACCAAGAATAGATATTTTTGCACTTTCTAATGAAGAAGCTTATGAAAATGTTCTAACTAAAATTCTTGAAAATGGCTATTCTCGAAATCCTGTTTATAAAGAAAATATAGATAATATTATTGGAGTTTTATATGCCAAAGATTTACTGGCACATTTAAATAAGAAAAATTTTAAATGGCAATCTTTATTAAGAGAAGCCTTTTTTGTACCAGAAAACAAAAAGTTAGATGATTTATTAGACGATTTTAGAGATCGAAAAAATCATTTGGCAATAGTGGTAGACGAATATGGAGGTACAAGTGGTTTGGTTACTTTAGAAGATGTTATTGAGGAAATTGTTGGTGATATAAACGATGAGTTTGATGATGATGACCTGCAATATTCTAAAATAGATGAAAACAATTACATATTCGAAGGCAAAACCACCATTAAAGATTTCTGTAAAGTTTTAGATGATGAAGATGAGGAGATATTTGAAAAAGAAAAAGGTGAAAGCGAAACTTTAGCTGGTTTTATTTTAGAAATTTCTGGAAAGTTTCCTAAAAAAGGAGAAAAAATAAACTTTAAGAACTATACGTTTACTATTGAAGCGTTAGATAAAAAACGCATAAAACAAGTTAAAGCAACAAGAAATGTATAATCGATTTTTAGTAGGTTTATTTTTAAGTTTAAGTTTGGTAATAACCACATCTTGTAAAGATGACGTATTACCAAAACCTCAAGGTTATTTGAGTTTAGAATACCCCAATAATCAATATAAAGAACTTACTGTTAAGCGTCCTTACCAATTTAAGATTCCTACACAAAGCATTATCGTTAACGAGAAAAACAATTGGTTAAAAATAAAATACCCGAACTTAAAAGCATCTATAGATATTACCTACAGACCTGTAAAAAATAATTTAGTAGAACTCTTAACTGAAGCAGAAAAATTAGTCTTTAAACATGCTGTAAAAGCAGAGCAGATAATTCCAAGAGATTTTATAAATGATGAAAACAGCGTTTATGGAAGTTTGTATGAAATTACAGGGAATGCAGCTTCTCACTTACAATTTCATGCCACAGATAGCACAAATAATTTTATAAAAGGGTCTTTGTATTTTTATGCTAAGCCAAATTATGATTCTATTTTACCAGCAGTTGCTTACATTAAAGAAGATATTTTAAAATTGATGGAAAGTCTGGAGTGGAAAACTAATATTTAGAAATTCCGCCAGTTAAATTCAATACTTTTAATTCTGGATATTTTTTCTTTAGTATTTCTGTAGCTCTGTAACTGTTTAACCCTCTCTGACAGACCATCACATAGGTTTTATTAAAATCTACAGTTATTTTTTCTGCATCAAAATTATTAATATGTATGGTTTGATTCACTTCGAAAGGCAATTTTAAATTATTTAAAACAGCAATTATCTCTAAGTTTTCATCACCCAATTTTGATTTTAAAATTTCAGGTGAAATTTGCCAATCAAGGTTTTGGTTTGCGCAAGCTGCATCTACATAGGTCTGCATCTTAAAGATTTTTGTAATTTGTTCTTTATTAAAAATAGATTTCAACTTCATTTTTAACTGTGTGTTTTGTAAAGAATTATATATTAATAATTCATTCGTTAACGGTTTTCCAACACCTGTAATAATTTTTAAAACCTCATTTACTTGAGCTGTAGCAATCAATCCAACAATAGCATTTAACGTTCCTGCCTCTTCACAATTAGGAATGTCTGTAGCCATTTCAGGAAATGCATCTCTTAAATTTGCTGAATAACTTCCATCTTTTTGCAACATGTTAAAGGTAGCTACATAACCATCAAATTTATACAGAGAACCATACACCAAAGGTTTTTGTTTAACAACACAAGCATCATTCAACAAATATTTAATTGGTAAGGAATCTGTAGCATCAACTACAATATCTACACTATCTATCAACTTAAAAACATTGTCTTTTGTAATGGCTTCATTGGTAATTTCAACCTCTGTAAAAGGCGCTCTTTCTAGTATAAACTTACGTAAAGTGGCTGCTTTTGGTTTTTCTACATCATTTAAGGTGTAAAAAACTTGTCTGTGTAAATTAGAAATAGCAACAATATCAAAATCTACTAAATGGATTTTACCAACACCACTTGAAGCTAAATACACTGCAATTGGGCTACCTAAACCTCCACAACCCACTACCAAAACAGATGCATCTTGTAGTTTTTGTTGGCCAACTTCACCTATTTCTGATAAAGTAATTTGACGTTTAAAAAGTTGGTTTTTATTCATTATTATTTCAAGTAGTTCTAGATACTATTTCTAAAGAACCGAAATCAGTCGAACTGATAAACTCATTGTCAGTTCGAGTGTGATTTCTTTTTCAGAAATTTTGTATCGAAAACTTGTTAATTATTTATTTCACTTTTTGCAGCTTCATATTCTTCAGGTGTATTTATATTTCTGATAAAATCATCTTCTATTTCTATAATTTCCACATCAGAATTAATCAACATTTTACGTGGACAAGAATAACCCTGAGCTAAATATTGTAATAAAATAGGATAGGCTCTAGGTTCGTATATTGTAATTAAAGGTTCTACAAAATCTTTGGTTTTACCTTTTATTGCAGTTGCAACTTTAGATGGATTTCTATGCTTTAAAACCAATTTAATAATTTCATCGTTCACAAAAGGCACATCTGTAGCTAAAACAAACCAAGCTGAATTTGGATTTTTTTGAAAGGCAGAACATATGCCTCCAAAAGGCCCAAGATTCAAAAATTTATCAGAAATTTCATAATCATTTTTTGCTTTTTGAACGGAATAAAAAGTTTTTAAATTATGCTCTTCTAGTAGTTGTTTAGCAACTTCTTTTTGTGGTTTTCCAAAATAATTGAGTTCAGATTTATCTGATCCCATTCTTGTACTTTTACCACCAACTAAAACCAAACCTTTTACAGGTGCAATTTTCTCTTGAATTAAATTATTGATGTGATTAGAAATTGCATCAATGTCATTTAAAGAGTAACAACTTTTGTTTTTAATATTTTGATATTTCTCCACTAAAAAATCAAAAAACTCGGTTTTTGAGTTCAGTTTTATAATAAACTGAATGTTATCTAATTGATCTAACCTTTTTAAAACTGAGGCCTCTTTAGCTTCGTCTAAAATTAAAATTTGCTTTGCTCCCTGGTAATGATTACCATTGATAAAAATACAATCAAACTGTGCAAAATCTAAACGTTGTTGGTATTTATTTATAGATCCAGAAGTTGTAATTTGTAAATTTCCTTCATGATGAAAAACATATTCTGATAATTTATTTTCTTCCACATTTTTTGCGTGTGAAGCATCAAAATAAGCCAATTTATAATTAGATAAATTTTTAGAAACTTTAGAAACTATATCTGAAATAATATCACATTTTGCACCTAAAATTGCAATTTCATTGGGTGCATAAATTTCATTATTTCTTCTTACCAAATTTTTATGTTTGCTGTGTTTTTTAGTCATTTTTAATATCAGATTTTCCTCCAGTTTTTTCCACTAATTTCACCTCTTTAATCACCATTTTTTGACTGATGCTTTTACACATATCATATATGGTTAAACAAGTAATATTTGCGCCAGTTAACGCTTCCATTTCTACACCTGTTTTGCCTGTAATCGTTACTTTACAAAATACTTCTAAATGTTCTTCATCTGTAATATGAATATCAATATCTACACCATTTATTAATAATGGATGACACATAGGAATTAAATCTGACGTCTTTTTAACACCTTGAATTCCTGCAATAATTGCGGTTTGAAAAACAGGCCCTTTTTTAGTAATTAACTCATCATTTGTAAAATGAGCAATAACCTCTTTTCCTAAAAACATGGTTGCTTTTGCAATGCCTGTTCTTTTGGTAATGTTCTTGTCAGAAACATTTACCATTTTAGGGTTGTTTTTATCATTTAAATGACTGAATTTGCTCATTTTACCTTTTTATATAATGTTCTCAATACAATTTCGATGAAAAATCAAAATCACTCGAACTGACAACTGCTAAAGTCAAACTAAATAACACAATGTCTCTTCGAGTGAAATTCTTTTTTCTAGAATTTTGTATCGAGAAGTTTTTACTTCTTAAATTTCTTATTTGCTAAATTAGGAAGTTTTTCATATTCATCATTAATTAATGCTTCCTTTTTGATTCTAGACCACTTCTTTATTCTCTTTTCTGTATGAATAGCAATTTCTACATCAGAGAATTCAACATAAAACACCAATTGTAAAGGCCTACATTTGTATGTGTAACTTTCTTGATATTTTCCTTGTTGATGTTCATAAAATCGATTTTCTAAGTTTGAGGTAATTCCTGTATAGTAAGTTTTATCAGAACATTTTAAAATATATGCAAAATAGGTTTTCATTCTATAACTTTTAAACTGTTCTCGATACAAATTTGTTCATTCTTCACAAATTCACTCGAACTGACATAGGGCTTTTACTGTCGAAAAGGAAGTTTTTAAAACTATTACTTTAAATAAAACTTCTATTCCAGAAACATTAAAAAATATCATAAGCGATAGCGAATTATAGGATAATTTTCACCTTTTTTAAATTCGTTTTTATCATTTGGTAAATGAATAAAAGCATCTGCATGCACCAAACTTGCCAAATCTCCTGAACCATTTCCAGTAATTGGAGTTGCCAAAGTATGACCGAATTTATAACTTAATTTTACTTGTAAAAAGTATTCTAAATTTGGTTTAAAACTCACATCTTTAGTTAAAATAGCTGTTTCTTCCTTGATTTCTATACCAATAGATTTGTAATACCAAGGATAAAAATACGCCAAACAATTAACGAATGTTGAAATTGGATTTCCAGGAAATCCGAATATATTACAGTTGGCAGTTTTTCCATAGAAAAAAGGTTTCCCTGGTCTTTGAGCTACTTTATGAAATAGTTTTTCTACACCTAATTCTTCAAAAACTTCTGGTAAAAAATCAAATTTACCCTTACTTACAGCTCCACTAAACAGCAAAACATCATTTTTTTCGATAAACATTTTAATCTTTTGTTTAAGTATGGCTTTATCATCTGTAATGTGTGCTGTTTCTGAATCTATTTTTAGACTTTCTAGCAAAGAAACTAAGGTAAATACGTTACTTCTTCTAATTTGATGTGCTAAAGGGTTTTCAGCTACACTAACCAATTCATCTCCTGTAGAAATAATCATCACTTTAGGTTGCTTTGCAACTTTTACCTTTGATTTACCAACTGTTGCTAAAACACCAATCTCTGCAGCAGAAATTTTAGTGTTTTCTGTAATTAAGGTATCACCAAATTTACCATCTTTTCCTTTTTTATGGATGTTTTGGAAGTCGAATACTTCATCTATTGCAATAGTTGCAATTCCATTTTTTATAACGACATCTTCATAACGAATTACAGTATTTGCATTTTTTGGCAAAACTGCACCTGTCATTACCTCAATACAATTTTCTGAATTTTGAAGTGTTATTTGCTCATTTCCTGCAGCTTGAATGCCTTCTATCTTAAAAGCTCTTTGCTCAGTTTGAAATATCTTGAAATCTATACAAATTCCATCCATAGAAACTCTATTGAATGGAGGAAAATCTCTATCTGCAACAATCTCTTCTTTTAAAATTCTACCTACAGATTTTATAAACGGTACTTCTTCTACACCAAAATCTTGAGTGGTATTTAGAATGATATTTTTTGCTTCTTTTACTGAAATCATGATTTCAATTTATTCTGAACTTTAACTAATACATCATCTCTATGATTAACTACAAAATCATATTCGGTATTTTGTTTTGTAATTATTTTAATTCCATTATCTATCAATTTCGCAGTTTTTCTTTTTTGTACTGAACTTATAATTGAGTACTCAATATTGGTTTGCGCTTTTTGAATATTTAGGGAATGACTTTTGAAAATTAATCGCTGATTGGTTAAAAACATTTTACCTCCAACACCTTCTACACCTCTAAATAAGTTTGCAAAAATCTCATCTTCTATTTCTTCTTCATCTAATAACTCAGGTACAATATTATTTACTCTTTTCCCTAGCATTTTTTTCATAGCCCATGGAAATATCAAAACAAACAAAACACCAAAAAAGATTGCTTGAAAAATTATTGAGTTTATGTTTTGATTCCTATCAAATAGAAACAAAACTGTTCCATAAATAATAGCCGTAAAAAACATAGATGAAATTCTTTGCTTCCAGGTTAAATCAATTTTAAATTCTTTTTTTATGTATTGTACTTTTTTATTATTCATAACTCTTTTTCTCATTAGAAATTTGAACTATTTCCATCCAATAAATAATGTAACAATTCCTATTATAATGGCTAGAATAAAAACAAATATTCCTTTCGTAGATTTAGTTTCCTCAAAAAAAATTCTATCCATTTTTTGAACTTAAGCATTAAAATTAGCCGACCAACTGTAAACCAGAACTAGCCTCCAATTGTGCTCATACTTTCAGAAACATTTCCTTTTTTACGGTTTGCTTCTGCTATAAAACCATTTTCTGGTTTGTCTTTTACTAAATATAAAAACAATTCTTTTAAATCGTTATTAGAAGCACCTTTTCTTATAAAATCGCGCAGATTAAAAACACCATCATCAAACAAACAATTTTTAAAAGTACCTGTAGATGTGATTCTAATTCTGTTACAATCATTACAAAAAGTTCTTGTAAAGGCAGGTATAATTCCAAAAGTTCCTAAATGATTGTCTATTTTATAATTTCTAGATGTAGACGACTTTTCTGACTGAATTTCATCTACAGAAAACACCGTTTTTACTTCATTTAAAATTTTATTGAAGGTCCAATTTTCCTTCATGTCTCTCTGCCCTTTTCCATTAAAAGGCATTTCTTCTATAAAACGTACAGCAACATTTTTATCTCTTGTTAGTTTTACAAAATCGACAATTTCATCAGTATTAAAACCAGACTGAACTACAACATTTAGTTTTAGATTCAGGCTACTTTGTTCTAGTAATTCAAACGTTTTGTACACTTCTGGAAACACATCTCTTCTTGTAATTTTTGCAAACTTATCTCTTTGCAAACTGTCAATACTTAAATTGATGTTTTTTACTTTTTCTAGTTTTTCAATCTTATCAATATGATGAGAAATTAACGCTCCATTTGTAGTAATATTTATAGCATCTAACAAATCATTATAAGACAGCATTTCTAAAAAACCCACAAAATCTCTACGCACAAAAGGCTCACCACCTGTTAAACGCACTTTATTTACGCCCAATTCTGTTAAAACACGAATTAAACGATACATTTCTTTAAACGTGAGTAATTCTTGTCTTGGTACAATATTTATACCATGAGCAGGCATACAATATTGGCAACGCAAATTACAACGATCAGTAACTGCCAACCGCACATAATCCATTTGTCTACCAAAATTATCTACCAATTTGCTCATTTAATTAGGTAATTTTTTAGCGATTAAACCATAGATAAATGCCCCTATTAATGCACCTACTAAAATTAGTAAAGCTGGTAAAAATTTGAAACCTAAAATTACAAATACAGGTGCTGCACAAGCCCCTGAAATACCCCACCCTAAACCAAATAATGTTCCTCCAAAAACGGTACTTATAACACCTTTCTTTTTTGGTTTGGGTACAATTTTGTTACCATTAATATCTTTTATCTTTCCGCTTTTAAAAAGTTGCATTATTATAGCAGAAATTACAACTGCACCACCAATAATTCCAAACATATGAAAAGATTGAAACGTAAACATTTCGTAAAAACGGTACCAAGAAATTGCTTGAGATTTGCTTAAAACTATTGCAAAGAAAATTCCTAAGAGTAAAAATTTAATATTCTTCATTTGTATAAATTATAGATATTGAATCAAGTTCAGCATATTTTTTTTAAAAAAATTAAAATAATATTGGAATTATAAACCATGTTGCTACGATACCACCTATAAAAAAGCCAATTACAGCCAATAAAGAAGGTAATTGTAAACTACTTAAACCTGTAATTGCATGACCAGAAGTACAACCACCTGCATAACGTGTTCCAAAACCAATTAACACTCCAGAAAGTATTAAAATCAGAAATCCTTTTAGAGAGAACACAACATCATCACTAAAAATTTCTGCTGGAAAATAACTTTCGCCAACATTGGCAAAACCTAAATCTGTTAGCTTTTGAACAGTGATTGGGTTTAAATCGATTGTTGGATTTGGTACTAAGAAATAAGCCGATATAAAACCACCAATAATTAAACCTACCACAAATAATAATGCAAAATCTCGCTGTTTCCAATCTTTCTTAAAATAGTCTGACACTTTACCTGCACCAGCCATTGTACAAAGAGTTTCAAAATTGGTTGATGCTCCAAAGTTTTGTCCAAAATAAAAATAAAGAAATAGCGATAACGCTATTAATGGCCCAACAATAAACCAAGGCCAAGGTTGTAATAGAAAATCCATTTATAAATGAGTATTTAAATAATTCATAATATATTCTGTTGCTCCTAAATTATCTTTAATATACTTTTTGTTGATAGTACCAGTTAAGGTTCTATCATTTTTATCATCTCTTAAATGTATTAAGTTTTGTGTAAATTCTTTTTGATTTTGGATAGAAATACATCCACCAATTTCAACCAAATCTACAGCTTCTTTAAACTTGTCGAATTTATGACCAATAATTACAGGAATTCCGAAAGTTGCAGGTTCTAAAATATTATGCAAACCTGTTTTTAAACCTCCACCAACATAAGCCAAATCTGCTGCTGCATAAATTTTGGTTAAAATACCAATGGTGTCAATAATAAAAACTTGATATTCTTTTAAACCCGTATTGGCTTTATTAGAAAAAAGTACTGTTTTTTTAACAATAGAATTTTTAAGTTTTTGAATTGCTTCATCGTTAATATTATGTGGAGCAATTATAAATTTTTCGTTTTCTACTGAATCATTATTGATGTAATCAATTAATAACTCTTCATCTTCAGGCCATGTACTACCTGCGACTACTGTGTATTTATTATCTTTAAACTGACTGATGAAATCAAGTGAATTATCTTGTTGTAAAATTTTTGAAACACGATCAAACCTTGTATCACCAGCTACAGTTACATTTTCTAAGTTAATAGATGCTAGCAACTCTCTAGATATCTCATTTTGCATAAAAAAATGATGAAAAGCTTGCAATGAATTTCGCATAAAGCTACCATAACTTTTAAAGAACAACTGATTTTCTCTTAATATTCCTGATACTAATAATGTAGGAATTTCTTTACTTTTTAATTCATAAAGAAAATTTGGCCAAAACTCATACTTTACAAAAATGGCCATTTTAGGATTTACAATTTCTAAAAACTGCTGGGCATTTTTCTTAGAATCTAAAGGTAAATAGCAAATTACATCTGCTAGTTTGTAATTTTTTCGAATTTCATAGCCTGAAGGAGAAAAAAAAGTAACTAAAATTTTATAACTATTAAGTGTTTGTTTTAATTCTTCTATGATTGGTCTTGCTTGCTCAAACTCGCCCAAAGAAGCTACATGAAACCAAATTGTTTTATGATTTTTTAAAACAGCAATTTTAGAGAATGTTTCTTTTCTACCCTCTACAAAAAGTTTTAATTTTTTATTGAAGTTTGCTAAAAATATCAAAAGATATTTAGAAAGAGAAACAAGCACACAGTATACATTCTTCATGAAATGTAAAAATACAAAATACTGCTAAGTGTCGGTAAACTATTTAATACATAAAAAAAGCCCAAACATTAACTGTTTGAGCTTAATTTCTTATGCTTCAAACGGAGTAATAGATACATAAGATCTATTATCTCTTTTCTTTTGAAACTCAACAATTCCGTCAACTTTTGCATGTAAAGTATGATCTTTACCCATGTAAACGTTTTCACCTGGATTGTGAGTTGTTCCTCTTTGACGAACGATAATGTTTCCTGCTATTGCAGCTTGTCCTCCAAAGATTTTTACACCAAGTCGTTTCGATTCTGATTCTCTACCATTCTTCGAACTACCTACTCCTTTTTTATGTGCCATGATGTTATGGTTTTAAAATTGAAATTTTATTTAGTTAAAGCATCAATTAATTCTGCCTTTTTTAAAGAAGTATATCCTTTAATACCAGCTTCTTTGGCTGCAACTTTTAATTCTGCAACTGTCATAGAACTAAAATCTTTTACTGCTTTAGTTTCTTCTTTAGTTTCAACCTCTTTTACATCAGCTTTTTTAGTTGTTGCTTTTTTGGTTGTTGCTTTTTTGGTTGTTGCCTTCTTTGAACCAGATGCAGAAATTGATTCAATTTGAATCTCACTAAAAGACTGTCTGTGTCCATTTTTCTTTCTGTAACCTTTTCTTCTTTTCTTTTTGAAGACAATTACTTTATCACCTTTAAGATGACTTAAAATTTGAGCAGTTACTGATGCTCCTTCTATAGCTGGGGCGCCAATAGTTACATTACCTGATTCGTCTAGTAAAAGTACATTATCAAAAGTTACTTTTGATCCTTCCTCTCCTTGTAAACGATGAACGTATACTTTTTGGTCTTTTGCTACTTTAAACTGCTGCCCTGCTATCTCTACGATTGCGTACATACTATTTGTTTTGCGTATTTATACTTGTTTATTGCATTTAACTTACTGAAAATGCGGATGCAAATATATATATTTTTTATTAATCAACAATAAAGAATACTATTATAAAGAAATGTTACACAATCCTTTCATTTCTTTATGTTTTTAATTTAAGCTTTGTTATTTTTGATAAATGATAAAAAAGATGTTTTTTGTAACATATTCAAAAAATAACGTCAAATAACAATGTAAATTATTAAATAAAAAATCCAATGAAGAAAAGTATTTTATCTCTTGCTTCTGCTTTGGCCTTTGCTTTTTTTGCAAATGCACAACAAGTAGAGTTTGAAGAGTATGATTTAAGTAATGGAATGCATGTAATATTGCATCAAGATAGCTCAGCACCTGTTGTTGTTACTTCTGTAATGTATCATGTAGGCGCAAAAGATGAACAACCAGGTAGAACAGGCATGGCTCACTTCTTTGAACATTTATTATTTGAAGGAACTAAAAACATTAAAAAAGGAGAATGGTTTAAAATGGTTTCATCTAATGGAGGTAGAAATAATGCCAACACTACAGATGACAGAACCTATTATTATGAAATCTTTCCTTCTAACAAATTAGAGTTAGGGTTATGGATGGAGTCTGAGCGCCTTTTACATCCAATCATTGGTCAAGATGGTGTAGATACTCAAAATGAAGTTGTAAAAGAGGAAAAAAGATTACGAGTAGACAACCAACCTTATTCTAAGTTTTTAGAGTATGTAAAAGAGAACATCTTTAAAAAACATCCTTACAAAGGAACTACAATTGGAAAAATGGAAGATTTAGATGCTGCAACGTTAGAAGAGTTTTTGGCATTTAACAAAAAATTCTATGTGCCTAACAATGCAACTTTGGTTGTAGCTGGTGATATTGATAAAGCTGCTGCTAAAAAAATGATTCAGGATTATTTTGGCCCAATCCCTAGAGGAGAAGAAATTACAAGAAATTTTCCAAAAGAAGACCCAATTACTGAGGCAATGACTGCTAAAGGCTATGATGCAAACATTCAAATACCTGCAATTATGGCTGCTTACAGAACTCCGTCTATGAAAACAAGAGATTCTAGAGTTTTAGACATGATTTCATCTTACCTAAGCACTGGTAGAAGCTCTGTATTATATAAAAAATTAGTAGATGAAAAAAAGATGGCTTTACAAGCTGGCGCAATAAATGCTAGCCAAGAAGACTATGGTACTTATATTTTATTTGGACTACCACAAGGTGATACTGAATTAAAAAATATTATTGCAGAAGTAGATGTAGAGATTGTAAAAATGCAAACTGAATTAATTTCAGAAAAAGATTTTCAGAAATTACAAAATCAATTTGAAAACAACTTTGTAAACTCTAACTCAAGTGTAGAAGGTATAGCTAACTCATTAGCGCGTTACAATGTTTTATATGGAGACACTAATTTAATCAATACAGAGATTGATATTTTTAGATCAATTACTAGAGAAGAAATTAGAGAAGTTGCTAAAAAATATCTAAACCCAAATCAAAGATTACTTTTAGAATATTTACCAGAAGCAAAATAATAACCTCGAATTTCGTTTAAAAATAAGATATAAATTATGAAAACAAAAATAGCATCGTTAATAGCGCTATTTCTTACAACAGTAGCTATTAATGCACAAATAGATAGAAGTACAATGCCTAAACCAGGGCCAGATCCTGTAGTAAAACTAGGCAAGCCTATTAAATTTACTTTAGACAATGGCTTAAAAGTAATTATGGTAGAAAACCACAAATTACCAAGAGTGTCTGCAAACTTATCTATAGACAATAAGCCTTATTTAGAAGGAGATATTGCTGGAGTTTCTGGAATGATGGGAAGCTTATTGGGTAGGGGTACAAAGTCTATCTCTAAAGATGAGTTTAACGAAAAAGTAGATTTTTACGGCGCCAACATTAGCTTTTTTAGTTCAGGTGCTTTTGGTTCATCTTTAACAAAATACTTTCCAGAAATCTTAGGATTAATGGCAGATGGAATGCAAAACCCAGTGTTTTCTAAAAAAGAATTTGATAAAGAAGTACAAATAACTTTAGACAACTTAAAATCTGGCGAAAAAAGTGTTACTGCTGCCGCAAGAAGAGTTGAAAACGTTTTAACGTATGGTAGAAATCATCCTTTTGGTGAATTTACATCAAAAGAAAGTGTTGAAAAAATTACATTAAAAGATGTAATTAACAACTACAACACCTACTATAAACCTAACAATGCATACTTAGTAATTGAAGGAGATATAGATCCTAAAAAGACAAAAGCATTAGTGAAAGATTTATTTTCTGGGTGGCAAAAAGGAGAGATACCTGCATATGAAATTCCAGAAACTAAAAACGTTACTAATACCGAAATAAACTTTGTAAATATGGATAATGCAGTTCAATCAGAAATTGCAATTATTAACAATGTAGATTTAACTTTAGGTGATGACAATTATTATGCTGCACTTTTAGCAAACAACATTTTAGGTGGTGGTGGTACTGCTCGTTTATTTATGAACTTAAGAGAAGATAAAGGATACACTTATGGATCTTATTCTAGCTTAAGACAAAATAGATATGCAGGAACTTTTAGAGCTACAGCAAGTGTTAGAAACATGGTAACAGATAGTTCTGTTGTTGAATTACAAAAAGAAATTAATAAAATGCGATACAAAAAAGTATCTGCAGAAGAATTAGAAAACTCTAAAGAAGAATATATTGGAGGTTTTGTAATGGATGTTCAAAAACCAAGAACAGTAGCTAATTTCGCTTTAAATATTGAGCGTTACAACTTACCTGAAGATTTTTATGAGAACTATATTAAAAATATTAAAGCAGTAACATTAGATGATGTACAAAATGCTGCTATAAAATATTTTAGAGGAGACCAAGCAAGAATTGTAATTACTGGTAAAGGTATAGATGTTCTTAAAAACTTAGAAAATACAGATTATATAATTAAGTATTTTGACAAAGAAGGTAACCCTACTACAAAACCAGCTATGACTTTACCAATTCCTGCAGGAATGACTGCTGAAAATGTAGTAGATAAATATATTGAAGCTATTGGAGGTAAAGATAAAGTGGATGCTATAAAAACTACCATGATTGTTTCTAACGCTACAATTCAAGGAACACCTTTAGTGATGACAATGAAATCATCTGCACCAAATAAAACATTGCAAGAAATTGCAGTTATGGGTAACGTAATGCAAAAATCTGTTTTTAACGGAGAAACTGGTTACCAATCTGCTAGAGGTCAGAAGATGGATATGCAACAAGCTCAAATAGATGAAGCCAAAGCTAACTTGGTTCCATTTTCAGATATGGCATACAAAAAAGGTGCTTTAAATAGAATTGAGCCAATAGATGGCGTAAACTATTATGTAGTGCAGTTTAATGATACTGAAGTTTTCTACGATATAAAAACTGGCTTAAAAGCTAAAGAAGTAAAGACTGTAAAAACTCCAGATGGTAAAGAAGTAAAAGTACCAACTACATTTGGTAACTATAAAAAGGTTAACGGGGTTTTATTTCCTTATTCAGTAGGGATTAAATCTGGACCAATGGATTTAAACTTTGAAGTAAAAGAAATTAAAGTAAATAAAGGCGTTACAGACGCTGATTTTGAATAAATCTTTTTAATACATTATTTAAAAGAGTCAAAGTTGTAAACTTTGGCTCTTTTTTATTTAGATCTGTTTAGTAAATAAACGCCTAATAAAATAATTAAACCTCCTAATAACTGAACAACACTTAACTCCTCACCATCTAAAATACCCCAAAAAACCGCGACTATTGGTATTAAATAAGTTACTGAAGAAGCAAAAATTGGTGATGCCAAATGCACCATTTTATTATAAAAAACTTTTGCTATTCCTGTTCCAAAAATTGCCAAAACTGCTACATAACCTAAAGCACTTGTTTTAGCCTCTGTAAATTCTACTGTTTCAAAAAAATCAGAAAAATACAATACTGTAAAGGCTGGTATTACCAATAACAAAAAATTACCTGTTACAATACTTAGAGCGCTTACATCACTCAAATGTTTTTTTACCAAATTCACATTCAAAGCATAACCAATAGAAGCTATTACTACTAATAACGTAAACCAATAATTCTGATTAGGGTTTAAATCTGCACCTTTAACAATAAGCACAATTGTACCAATTAAACCTATTACTATACCTAGCAACTGCTTTTTTCTAAATTTTAATCCAAAAGCTAAAACTCCAAAAATAAAAGTATTTAAAGGTGTTAAAGAATTTAGAATAGAAGCAATTGAACTATCTATACCATTTACAGCAAAAGCGAATAAGAATACAGGAAAAAAAGTACCTAATAAAGCTGTATAAACAATATACTTATAATGTTTTCTTTTAATTTGCTTTAAGCTTTTAAAGCCTAATGCTAATAAAAACACACCAGCAATAAGCATTCTTAAAACACCAACTTTTACAGGCGTTAAATCTATTAACGCTTTTTTCATTAAGATAAAGGAGCTACCCCAAACAAATGATAATAAAATAAGATACAACCATTTCTGTTGTTGATTATTCATAAGCTTGGTTAAATTTTTTACAAAAGTCTAACAATTATTTAGATACCACTTTAAATATTAATAAATTTGTTCAATAATTTAATAATAGATTCTAATGAAAGTTCAAAAAATAATTTATTCGATTGCACTTGCTTGTTTTCTTTTAGTAGGATGTGCCAAAGAAGTTCAAAAAGAAAATGTGTCTTTAGCCATTTCTGGAATGACCTGCGAAATTGGTTGTGCAAAAACAATACAATCTAAACTCTCTAAAAAAGAAGGTGTTTTAGAGGCAAAAGTTCTTTTTAAAGATAGCATTGCAAACATAGAGTTTGATGCAAATACTACTTCTAAAAAAGAGCTTATTGCATTTGTAGACGGAATTGCTGGAGGAGAACTATATAAAGCTTCTGAAGCTTCTACAATCAAATCTAAACCTTCTGCTAAAAAGCACGAATGTTCTGCAGATTGTAAAGAGAAATGTGAAATGAGTGAGAATAAAATGGAATGTAAAGAAGATTGTGAAATGGCTTGTTGTAAAGACAAAAAAGCATAAATTACAATTTCGTAAACATAAAAAAAGCAGGCCTATAGCCTGCTTTTTTTTTATTATGTGAGCATACTATTAAGTTCTTGTCCAACCTGCACCCCAAGTTGCATAGTCTGCTCCTGTTGCTCCAGCATCTACAGTTAAGAAATCTGCTTCTGTAAAAGTTTCACCAGTATCGTTTTTCAAGTTAACTGTAACATCTGAAAAGATTACAGAGTTTACATTTAAATCTCCACTTAAAACACCAGCTCCTGTTGGGTTATCTCCTTGATCTCCATCTAAATCAAAACCTTCTGCAAAACCTTCTAATTTAACATTAGTAAAGATACCTTGAGTACCAGCTCTTAAACGAATAGCTTCGTTACCAGTTCCTGAACCTAAACCTACAATAGTTAAGTTAGTAACAGTTGGCTTAGAAAAGTATAAAGGGTTAGAGTTGTTACCTACATCTGTATTGTAACCATCTGCTTCTATACCTTTATCATGACTTACACCATGCTTTACATAAGCATCTGTAATAGTACCTGTATAACCTTCTGTCCAGTCAATTGAATCATCTTGTGAGTTTACAACAGATAAATAAGAAACATTAACTGTACCCCCAAAAAACTCTACACCATCATCAGAACCTTCAAACATTTGAATGTATTCCACAACAGTTCCACTTCCTACACCATAAAAAGAAAAACCATTATTTTCTGATTGACCTGATGCTTTACCTCCAGAATATTCAACTCTTACATAACGTAAAATTCCTGAGTTATCATCAGCTTCAGAACCTCCATAAGATAAGGTTCCAATTTCAGAAGTTGCAGTTGCACTGCCAGTTATTGAATTCACAGGTGCTTTACCTAATAAAATTAAACCACCCCAATCACCAGCATTTGGTGTATTTGCATCAGAAGTAAAAATAATTGGCTGAGAAGAAGTACCTTCTGCAATGATTTTACCTCCTTGAGCTACTGCTAAATAAACATCTGCACCAGTTGCAGCTGCTTCAATTACCATTCCTGCAGGAATTGTTAAAGTAACACCGTCTTCGATAACTGTTGGCCCTGTTAATTTATACTCGTTTGTACTATCTAAAGTTAAATCTGAAGTTACACTTCCAGATAAACTTACAAATTGACCTTGATTTCCAGAATTACCTCCACCATTATCTGGAAGATTAATTACGATGTCTGAAGTACCATCTTCTCCACAAGAAATGAAAAGGGTTGCAGAAATAACGATTGCTAATAAAATTTTGTTTTTCATTTTTTAAAGTTTAAGTTTTTAATTAAAATTTATAATTGAAGCCTAAGCTGATGTTGCTACCTCTTTTGTAACCAGATAAAACAATATCTCCTAAAGGTGTACCTTCTCTAACTCTTTCTATTGAAGGGTCTAAAAGGTTACTTGCACTAAAGTTAATTTCAATATTTTCGCCAATATTATTTTTCCAAACAAAATCTAAAGTCGGTACAGATTTTTCTACAATATTACCAATCTGTCCAGATCCTAATGCATCTATTCTGTCAGCAAAATAAGAGAATACTAAAGTGGCTGTTGGTTTATAATTTTTCCATTTTGTAGGGCTGTAGTTCAAGTTTACATTTACTAAAATTGGAGATGCACCTTGTAATTGGTCTGTAGCTCTATTAAATGAAGTTGAAAAAGATTGTCCATTAACATTTGCATATAAATCTTGTTCTGTATGCATATATGTTAAGTTGAAACCTGTAGAAAGCTTTGCATTATCATCTTCATCTGTAATTAAGTTCTTTCTAGCTTCTAATTCTAAACCTAAAATAGTTGCTTTGTCTCCTGTTCTAAAATAACGTTGTACACCAGTTGCATCACTAGCAATTACTAAGTTTACAGGATTATTAATTTGTTTACCAAAAGCACTTAAAGACAATACCTCTCCTCTATTGATAAACCATTCATATTTTAAGTCGATATTAAATACATCAGAAAATGTTGGGTTATCTAATAAATCTGGATTACCACCAATTCTTTGTGTTACGCCTTCGTAAACAAATGGTGCAACTTCTTTAAATTCTGGTACAGAAACTGTTTTACTAAAAGTGAAACGTAGATTCTGAGTATCGTTTAAAGCGTATTTTACATTCAATGAAGGCAACCAAAATACTTCCTCTGCTTTTCTAAATTTAGGATCATTAGGGTTGATGTTAATTACATCATAACTAATTTCTTGTTTAAAAGATTCTAATCTAATACCAGGTACTACTGTTAATTTTTCATTTACATTAACCACACCATTTATAGATGCGCCATTAACATTAAGTGTTCCTGAATATGTATTCTCATTCAAACCTGGTAGGTTAGTTGTACCATAACTTGGTTCTATTGCTTTAAATACTTCTGTATTATAAACAACACCAAAATTTTGAATGTTAATGATATCATCTATCCTGTAAGGATCTGCAACTTGTACATGAGGAGTTAAGAAATCGTATCCATAACGTATGTTTTCAAAATCGCGCATTTTTCTACGTCCACTAAAACCATAGTTTAAACTAAAGTTATCTGAAATAGTTTGTTCTAAATTAAGTCTACTATTAAATTCTGAATCAATAATTTTTTGAAAATATCTTTGGTTATCAAACACAATATTGTTGTAGAAAGATGCATTTGTTGTAGGATCATCATCTAACGAAAATTGATAATTCTCTAAACTCATTCTTCTTCTGTCTGGCTCATGAGAGAAAACATTGTTAAAACCAATTCCCCAAGTTAATTTAAACTCTGGATCTTCATCTGTAGCATTATAAAAATCATACTCACCTGTAAGTTGATTTACAAAAATTAAATCTTGATTAAACTGAACGTTTAATTGAAAGAAACCTTGGTCTGTATCTAAAATAGCATCTCTATTTTCTCCTAAACCATTTACACCAAAATAACCAACTTGATCTGATGAACTGTTTAAGAAGATAGAAGTGTATTTTATTTGATGATCATCATTTATTTTATAAAGTGCATTACCCATTACAGTTGTAGCTGTAGTATATTCATACTCTTGAGCAGTTGGGTATCTTACCTTAAACACATTTGTAAAGTCTACTGCTGGCCCTTCTCTATATTCATAACCGTTTTGAAAAGATGCTGTAGCATATAAACTTAAACGAGAATCGTCTCCAAAATCGAAAGACTTACCACCACTTAAACCTATGTTTAAGTTAATTGGCTCACCTCCATTTTCTGGATCTATACCGTGAGATAAAACCTGTGCAAATGGTTTGTGCTCATACCTTCTATAAAAACCAACGTGACCTGATCCTTTTGTTTTCTTAAAATCTTCTCCAGCAGCTCTCGTGTTAACTCCTGTACCTACAGAAACATCGAAAAAACCATCTCCTTTGTATTCTTTAGATACAATATTTACATTACCTGCAGCAAAATCTCCATAAAATTCTGGTGAATATGCTTTACTAATAGAAACACTTTGTATTACTTCTGATTGAAATAAATTTAAATCGATGTTCTTTTTGTTAACATCGTTAGAAGGTAAAGACAAACCATTCATTGTTGTATTTAAATATCTATCTCCTAAACCACGAACATAAACGTTACTAGAACCTTCTTGTTTAGAAACACCAGATATTTTTGATACTGCACCTGCAGCATCACTTACTCCTTGTTTTGCTAACTCTTGAGAACCAATACTTTCTTTTATTACTGTGGCTTTCTTTTGCTCTAATAATAAAGCATTAGCATTATCTTTTTTAGTTGTTGCTCTAATTACTACATCATCTAAAGCAACTCCCTCTTCTGCAGACATTACTTGATTAATAGTTACTGTTTCATTTGCTGCTATTGTAAAAGGTTTTTCTACAGCTTTATATCCTAAAAAACTAAAAACCACAATGTGACTACCTGCAGGAACAGATAATGTAAAGTTCCCATCAAAATCTGTTGTTGTACCAATAGTAGTACCTTTAATTATAACATTTGCAAAAGGTAAAGGTTCATTGTTAGTTTCTTTATCTGTTAATAAACCCTTTAAAGTACCCTTATCTTGAGCATTTACAAATTGGCTTAAACATAGTAAAGTTATAAATAGTAATTTCTTCATTTCTTGTAAATAAATTTTCGTTGCAAATGTACCTTCATATCTGTAAATTGATTGTTAGGAATAAATTATGGTTGAGTTAAAAACCTGTTAAGCAAACGTTAATGAAGAAATTAATATTGATCTATTTTTAAAACTCTTAAAACCTTAGTGTTACAAATAAAAATGATAAATTTACCCCTATAATTTGGGCATAAATTTCATAACATTAAGATAACATTATCAACTTGTTGTGTATTTAACTTTGCTACCATATAAAAATAGTCGCCAAAAATGGGAGATCCTTATGTGTTAATGCTAGTTGCTTTAGCAGCTTTAGCTATTGTAGATTTAGTAGTAGGTGTTAGTAATGATGCTGTAAATTTTTTAAATTCTGCCATTGGTTCTAAAGCAATATCTGTTAGAAATATAATGATTATTGCAAGTGTTGGAGTATTCTTTGGTGCAATTTCATCTAGTGGCATGATGGAAGTTGCTAGAAAAGGAATCTTTAACCCAAGCATGTTTGTCTTTCAGGATGTAATGTTCATTTTCATGGCAGTAATGATTACGGATATACTGCTTTTAGATCTTTTTAACTCTCTTGGTATGCCAACTTCTACAACAGTTTCTATTGTATTTGAGTTATTAGGATCTGCAGTAGTAATTGCTTTTATTAAAATAATGGAAAATGATGCCGAAAGCTTTAGTGCAATTTGGAAATATATTAATTATGATACTGCAACAGATATTATTTTAGGAATACTGCTTTCTGTAGTAGTTGCTTTTAGTGTTGGCGCAATTGTTCAATACTTCTCAAGACTAATATACTCTTTCGATTTCTCAAAAAGACCTATCTACATTAATTCTTTATTTGGTGGTTTTGCAATTACAGCTATCACCTACTTTATCATTATAAAAGGGCTTAAAGGGACAGAGTTTTATGGAAACATTGCTCCAATTATGGAAGGCAATACTTTAAATACCATATTAATAAGTTTTATTCTATGGACAGTTATATCTTTTCTACTCTCCAAATTTTTTAAACTAAATATTTTAGTTTTAATTATTGGTGTTGGAACGTTTTCTTTAGCTATGGCCTTTGCAGGAAACGATTTAGTGAATTTTATTGGTGTTCCAATTGCTGCTTTAAATTCTTATGAAACATGGAGTGTTTCTGGGGTAAGTGCAGAAGCCTTTTCAATGGCTAGTTTAGCTGCTAAGGTAAAATCTAATGTTTGGCTTTTACTCATAGCAGGTTTAATTATGGTAATAACATTATGGACATCATCAAAAGCAAAATCTGTTATTGAAACAGGAATAAACTTATCTAGGCAAGGTGAAGGTCATGAAAAATTTCAACCCAATAATGTATCTAGGGTTGTGGTAAGAACTGCTATGTTTTTAAATGTAGGTATCAATTATATTATCCCAAAGAAAACGAAAGCTTTTATAGATGCTAAGTTCGAAAAGCCTTCTTTAAAATTACCTAACGACAAAACAAAAGAAATGCCTGCTTTTGATTTAGTAAGAGCATCAGTAAATTTAGTAATGGCTAGTGTTTTAATTTCTATAGCAACATCTATGAAATTACCTTTATCTACAACTTACGTTACATTTATGGTAGCAATGGGTACATCTTTGGCAGATAGAGCTTGGGGTCGTGAAAGTGCAGTTTATAGAGTTGCAGGAGTTTTAAATGTAATTGGTGGTTGGTTTTTAACTGCAATTGTAGCGTTTATTGCTGCAGGTATTGTAGCCTACCTTATTCATTTACATATAATTTTTATTCCAATACTTTTAATAATCGTTGCTGTATTGATAACAAAAAACTCAATAGCTCACAGAAAAAAAACACAAGAAATAAAACGAAAAACATATATAGAAAGATCTGAACTCATTACAATAAACGGTGTAATAGAGGAGAGTTCTGGGCATGTTTCTGAAGTAGCTACTAGAATAGATAAATTATATACCAATGTAGTAAATGACTTGGCTAATCATGATTTAAATAAACTTAGGAAAACTGATAAGCATGTAGAAAAGCTAAATGATGAGATAGACGATTTAAAAGATAACGTTTTTTATTTTATAAAGTCTTTAGATGAGACCTCTGTAAACGCAAGTAAATTTTACATATCTATTTTAGATTATTTACAAGATGCTGGACAGTCTATTAGCTACATTTCTAGAGCTAGTTTTAAACACGTTAATAATAACCACAAAAACTTAAAAAAAGGACAGGTTAAGGATTTAAAAACTACAAATAATGAATTAACAGATATTTTAGAAAATGTATCTAAAATATTTAATGAACGAAAATTTGACGATTTAAACCAACTTTTAATTCAAAAAAGAGAATTAATCAAAAACGTATCTTTATCTATAGAAAAACAAGTGGCTAGAATTAGAACAGATGAGACAAGTCCTAAAAATACTACACTTTATTTTAGTATTCTATTAGAGACAAAAGATTTAATGAAGGCTCTTATGAACTTATTAGAAACTTACGAAGAGTTTTATTTAAGTACTAAAGCTTAAAAGATTATTTTGATTTTGAATGGTAATAACTATGTACTTTAACTGCCCTAGAGTTACCTAAAACCGCTTTTAACTCCTCTAAACTAGCCTCTTTTACACGCTTTGCGGACTTAAATTTACGTAATAAAGTTGTAATGGTCTGTTTACCAACATTAGGTATACTTTCTAACTCACTTTGTATAGCACTTTTACTACGTTTATTTCTATGAAAGGTAATTCCGAATCTGTGTGCCTCATTTCTTAAAAACTGTGTGATTTTTAAGGTTTCTGATTTTTTATCTAAATATAAAGGTATAGGATCGTCTGGATAATAAATTTCTTCTAAACGCTTAGCAATTCCAATAATTGCTATTTTACCTCGTAACCCTAAAACTTCTAAACTCTTTATCGCAGAAGATAATTGCCCTTTTCCACCATCTACAATTATAAGTTGTGGTAAAGACTCGCCTTCTGCAAGCAATCTTTTGTACCTTCTAAAAACAACTTCTTCCATAGATGCAAAATCATCTGGGCCAACAACTGTTTTTATATTGTAATGTCTGTATTCTTTTTTACTTGGCTTTCCATCTCTAAAAACCACACAGGCAGCTACAGGATTAGTACCTTGTATGTTAGAATTATCAAAACACTCAATATGCCTTGGCTCCTCTGGAAGTCGTAAATCTGTCTTCATTTGAGTCATAATTCTTTTTACATGCCTATCAGGATCTACAATCTTTATCTGTTTTAACTGCTCTAACTTATAGTATTTTGCGTTTCTTTCAGACAATTCTATAATCCTTTTTTTATCGCCTACTTTTGGTATAGTAACTTTAACATCTTCACCAATACTTACTTGAAAAGGAACGTATATTTCTGGTGATGTTGAGTTGTATCTTTGCCTGATTTCAAAAATAAAAAGTTCTAATAACTCCTTATCAGACTCTTCTAATTTTTTCTTTATTTCTGTAGTATGAGATTGTATAATAGAACCATTTGCAATCTTTATAAAGTTAGCATAAGCATGTGTTTCATCTGATATAATGAAAAAAACATCCACATTATTTATAGATGGATTTACAATAGTACTTTTTGCTTGATAATTGCTAAGTCTATCGAGCTTTTCTTTAATTCTTTGTGCTTTTTCAAACTCCATTTTTTCTGCAAAACTCATCATTAAAGAATTCAGTCTTTCTAGACTTTCCTTAAAGTTTCCTTTAATAATATTCCGAATCTCTTTTATGGAATTGTTGTAATGTTGTTCAGTTTCCAAAACTTCACATGGACCTAAACAGTTGCCTAAATGATATTCTAAACAGACTTTATATTTAGACATGTTTATTTTTTCTCTACTTAAATCATACTTACAGGTTCTAAGTGTGTACAATTCTTTTATGAGCTCTAAAAGGGCTTTAATAGTTCTTACAGATGTGTAAGGCCCATAATACTCAGAGCCGTCTTTAATAACTCTTCTTGTCATAAAAACTCTTGGAAAACGCTCTTTTTTGATACAAATCCAAGGATACGTTTTATCATCCTTTAAAAGCACATTGTACTTAGGTTTGTATTTTTTTATAAGGTTGTTTTCTAATAAAAGCGCATCCGTTTCGGTATTAACAACTATATGCTTAATGGTTCTAATGTTTTTTACTAAAACTCGAGTTTTTCCATTATCGTGGTTTTTTGTAAAATAAGAAGATACCCGTTTCTTTAAATTTTTCGCTTTACCAACATAAATCAGTTTTTCTTCTTTATCAAAATATTGATAAACTCCTGGAGAGGAAGGCAGTGTTTTAATTTGAAGTGATAAAGAAGAATCCATACACAAAAATAAGTTTTATGTAGAATTAAATACACACATTCGGTTTTTTATTTGCTAGTAAGCTAAGGAGAAAGTAAAAATCCATTTTAAGCTCCTGTTGTGCCTGTGTCTTTCTTTTCCTCTTTAGGAAAAGCTTGTTTACTAAAAATGAATAGCAAAACTACCCCAATAGTTATGTAGGAATCTGCAGGGTTAAAAATATATTGAAAGAAGGTATACATTTCTCCTCCAATAAAAGGAATCCAGTCAGGTAAAACACCCTCCCAGATAGGAAAATAAAACATATCTACTACCTTACCGTAAAAAAGTGCTCCGTTTGTTGTTTCTGGGAAAAGAGCAGCAACGCTGTGTTTCGGGTGGTTAAACAATACTCCATAAAATATTGAATCAATAATATTACCTACAGCACCAGAGAAAATTAATGAAATACCAATAATTACTGCATTGTGTACTTTTCTTTTAATATTACCCGACAGCCAATATATAATAGCTACGACTGCAACAATTCTGAATATTGTTAAAAAGAGCTTCCCTGCCTTCCCGCCAAATTCAAAACCCATAGCCATTCCATTATTTTCTACAAAGTGTATTCTAAACCAATCAAAAATCAAAACCTCTTCACCAAGAACAAAATGAGTTTTTACATAGATCTTAATCACCTGATCTAATACAATTGAAATTAAAATTGTAAGGATAGCTAGCGCTTTTTTAGACATTTTTTTTATTTTAAAGTCACAAAAATAGTGATATTATTATTTTTATTGAGTAGTTAAGAAAATATTAGCTTTTAATGAGATGATTGTGTTTTGTTCTTGTAAAGATTTTATAGAATTTAAATATTCTTTTTCTTTAAGAACATTATCAACCAAAATTTTACCAGATTTAGAGGTAACATTAATATTTGTTTCTTTTACAGTTGCATATACATTTCCTGAATAGAGCTTTAAAAGTAAATTAGCTTGTACTTTATTTAACCTTACTATTCCATTGTCTATATAAATAGCCAAATCATTTAATAAACTTTTTGTGTCTATATCTACATTTTCGCCAAAAACATACACTTTTTTCCCTTTAGGTACTTTTACAATGGCTGTTGCTCTTTGTAACCGTTTAGTAATAAACTTTCTAAAAATGACCTCTCTTGTTTCTGTACCTTCAAAATCGAAACCAATAGCAACTTTTTTAGCATCTGCATCAATTTTAATTAATTGCTCATCATAACTTTTGGCTTCTAAAACAACTTCTAGAAAACCGTTAGATGAATTTTCTAAAATGATATTATCTAAACCTTTGGTGTAAATATTTATTTCTGATGCATTTGTTTGCAAACTTTTCATCACTTTTTTCTGCGAAAAAATCGCAGTAGAAAAACAAATACAAATAAGAATTAAATATTTTTTCATAAAAAAAGCTTCTTAAAAAGAAGCTTTATAAATTTTTTTGATAATTATTACTGAGCTCTTTTAGCCTCAATACTTAACGTTGCATGAGGCACTAATTTTAAACGCTCTTTCTGAATTAATTTACCAGTAACCCTACAAACTCCGTACGTTCTGTTTTCTATACGTAATAAAGCGTTTTTTAGATCTCTAATAAATTTCTCTTGTCTTATTGCCAATTGCACATTTGCTTCTTTGTTCATGACATCTGAACCTTCATCAAAAGATTTAAACGAAGACAACGTATCATCTGTACCATTATTTGCATCATTTTTATAGGCTGCTCTTAACAACTCTAAATCTTCGTTTGCTCTTGCAATTTTCTTCTCTATAATTGCCTTAAATTCTTGAAGATCTTCGTCAGAATATTTTACTTTAACGTTTGACATATTCTTAAATTTTTTCAATTAATATTTTACTTTTAACGGCATCAAACTCTATATCTGTGCCTTCTGCTAAGGCATCAACAAAAACCAATTCTTTTGTTAATGTCTCACTCATAATGTACTCTTTATTATCAGTTATAGATTGTTGTAAATTATCGAAATTTAAAACTGTTAATTTTATTTTATCTGTTACTTCTAAACCAGAATCTTTACGTGCATTTTGAATTCTATTCACCAATTCTCTGGCTAAACCTTCTTTAAGTAAATCTTCTGTTATAGTAACATCTAAAGCAACCGTTAATGAACCTTCATTTGCTACTAACCAACCTTCTATATCCTTAGATGAAATTTCTACATCTGAGACTTCTAAAATAATATTTTTACCATTAACTTCTATAGAAATGTTTTTATCTTTCTCTATTTTGTTAATATCTTCTTGAGTAAACTTCTGAACTTCAGCAGCTATAAAACGCATATCTTTACCAAACTTTGGGCCTAAAGCTTTAAAATTTGGCTTAATTTGTTTGATTAAAATATCTGAAGCATCTTCCATTAATTGGATTTCTTTAATATTTACCTCATGTTTAATTAAATTTTCTACTGCTAAAATTTCTTCCTTCTGCTGAGTACTATCAACAGGAATCATGATTTTTTGCAATGGCTGACGTACTTTTATCTTCTCTTTTGCTCTTAAAGATAAAACTAAAGATGAAATAGTTTGTGCATTTCCCATTTTACGTTCTAAGCTTTTGTCTACAAAACTTTCGTCATATTTTGGAAAATCTGACAAATGAATACTTTCTGAGGCTTCTTTGTTCGTTACCGAATTTAAATCTTGGTACAATCGATCCATAAAAAACGGAGCAATTGGTGCTGCTAATTTAGCAACCATAGACATACATGTATATAAAGTTTGGTAAGCAGAAATTTTATCAGTTTCATAAGTGCCTTTCCAAAAACGCCTTCTACTTAAACGAACATACCAGTTACTTAAGTATTCTTGCGTAAAATCTGATATTGCTCTTGCAGCTCTTGTTGGCTCATAGTCTGAATAAAACTTATCTACTTTATGAATTAAAGTATATAATTCAGATAAAATCCATCTGTCTAATTCTGGTCTTTCATTTAAAGCAACATCTGCTTCTTTGTAAGCAAAACCATCAATATTTGTATATAAACTAAAGAAAGAATAGGTGTTGTATAAAGTTCCGAAAAACTTACGTTTCACCTCTTCAATTCCTTCTAAATCAAATTTTAAATTATCCCAAGGATTAGCATTAGAAATCATATACCATCTTGTAGCATCCGCACCGTAAGTTGATAATGTTGTAAACGGATCTGCAGCATTACCTAGACGCTTAGACATTTTATGTCCATTTTTGTCTAGTACTAAACCGTTAGATACTACATTTTTATAAGCAACATCATCAAAAATCATTGTTGCAATTGCATGTAATGTGTAGAACCAACCCCTGGTTTGATCTACTCCTTCTGCTATAAAATCTGCCTTTCTCCAAGTTGTATCTACCAATTCTTTATTCTGAAATGGGTAATGCCACTGAGCATAAGGCATAGAACCAGAATCGAACCAAACATCAATTAAGTCAGATTCACGTTTCATAGGTTTTCCTGTAGCTGAAACTAAAGTAATTTCATCTACAATATTCTTATGTAAATCTATTTTAGCATAGTTTTCATCAGACATATTTCCTACTTCAAAGCCGGAAAATATATCTTCGCTCATTATACCTGCGTCTAAGGCACGTAGCATTTCTGATTTTAATTCTTCTACAGAACCAATACAGATTTCTTCTTTACCATCTTCTGTTCTCCAAATTGGTAATGGAATGCCCCAATAACGAGATCTAGATAAATTCCAATCGTTTGCATTTGCCAACCAATTTCCAAAACGTCCAGTTCCTGTAGACTCTGGTTTCCAATTAATGGTTTTGTTTAGCTCATGCATTCTATCTTTTACATCAGTTACTTTAATGAACCAAGAATCTAAAGGGTAGTATAAAATAGGCTTATCTGTTCTCCAACAGTTTGGGTAACTGTGTTTATATTTTTCTACTTTAAACGCTTTGTTTTCGTTTTTTAATTTCAACCCTAAACGTTCATCAACAGATAAATACTGTTTCTGATTTTTTAGAACATCCTTTAATTTCTCTTGTTGCAATTTTAATTCTGAAGCAAGATCATCTTCAGTTAAATATTCTGCTTTTACATGTTCGTTTGCAAAACCGTAAATCTGATCATAAACTTCTGGTCTAAATTTACCTTGTAAATCTACTAGAGGAACTAAATTGTCATTTTTGTCCTTTACCAACAAAGGTGGTATTTCAGGTGATGCCTGTTTACATACTAAAGCATCATCTGCCCCAAAAGTGGGTGCAGTGTGTACAATTCCTGTACCATCTTCTGTAGTTACAAAATCTCCTGAAATTACTCTAAAAGCATCCTGAGGATTATCATTTGGTAAAGCGTAATCTAACAATTGCTCGTATTTTATGCCTACTAAATCTTTACCTATAAATTCTTTTACAACGTAAAAAGGAATTTTCTTTTCTCCTAATTTATAAGCTTTTAATTCATCAGCAGTTTCAACTTCAAAGGCATTATTACCTCGAAATTGTTTGCTAATTAAGTTTTTAGCTAATACTACTTTTACAGGCTTAAACGTATATTGATTAAAGGTATCTACTAAAACATACTCAATTTTTGGACCAACAGTTAAGGCTGTGTTACTTGGTAGAGTCCAAGGAGTTGTAGTCCAAGCAATAAAATGAATATCACCTTCATTTTGTAAAAAATCTGGTAAAGTTTCGTTTATCGCTTTAAACTGAGCAACAACTGTAGTATCTGTTACATCTTGATAAGTACCTGGTTGATTTAATTCGTGAGAACTTAAACCTGTACCTGCTTTTGGTGAATAAGGCTGAATTGTATACCCTTTGTAAATTAATTTTTTGTTATAAATCTGCTTTAACAACCACCAAACAGACTCCATATATTTTGGTTCATAGGTAATATATGGATCTTCCATATCTACCCAATATCCCATCTTCTGTGTTAACTTATTCCAGATATCTGTATATCTCATAACCGCTTTTCTACAAGCTGCATTATACTCCTCTACAGATATTTTTTTACCAATATCTTCCTTTGTAATTCCTAATTCTTTCTCTACACCTAATTCTATAGGTAAACCATGTGTATCCCAACCTGCTTTTCTTTTTACCTGAAAACCTTTCATGGTTTTGTATCTAGGAAAAATATCTTTGATTGCTCTTGCTAAAACATGGTGAACTCCTGGAAGACCATTTGCTGAAGGTGGTCCTTCAAAAAATATAAAAGGTTCTGCACCTTCTCTAGATGTAATACTTTTTTCGAATATATTTTTCTCTTGCCAAGAATTTAAGATTTCTTCTGCTACTTTTGGTAAATCTAGTCCTTTGTATTCAGGAAATTTCATCTGGATTTTTTTTATTTTAATTCATGATGCCATACAAACTTTATCTATTTTAGAAACCTATCTTTTTAAGCAGATAAGACTCTAAAGATTAAAGTTTTCGCTTTCATTTTGCCCCATTTTTAATGAGACTGCGAAATTAAGGATTTTCTATTAAATTCTTTGTCTGGTTCCTAAAAATAAACATTGGGTTTTTTAGAACTATTTTTCTGAATTTTAGAGGGTGAAACTGCTATAATCCTCTTTCACTTTTAATTTGTTCGTATGCATTTTGTATACTCTGAAATTTATCTTTTGCTCCTCTTAAATGCTCTTCACCTAAATCTTGCAGTTTATCTGGATGGTATTTTTTAACCATTCTTCTATACGCTGATTTAAGTTGAGAGTCTGTTGCAGATTTGGAAATTTCTAGTATTTTATAAGCGTTGTCAGATGCATTATAAAACATGGCTTTAATAGATTGATAATCATTTTGATTGATATACAAATATCCTGCTATTTTACGAATTTCTTCTACTTCATTTTTGGTAACATACTCATCTGCTTTAGCTATACCAAATAAAAAGTGTAACAACTGTAAACGAGCAGAATGAGGCATATGCTCTCTTATTTGAATACAAACCTGACGTGCAGAAACATCTTTCTTTACAATACCTTTAAACAATTTAAAGGCATTATTTGCACGTTGTTTACCGTACATATTTAAAAATTGTGCTCTTACAAAATCTAACTCACGTTGATCTATCTTTCCATCAGACTTTATAACTATAGAAGCCAGTACCAAAAGACTCATTTCAAAATCTCCTGATTGTGTATTATTTTTTTTAATATAATTACGATCTGAACTTCTGTTATAATTAATTTGTTCTTGTTCAAATTCTTTAGTAGAAAAATTGGATACAAAACTCCCTAAAGCAAAACCAACAGCTGCACCTATTGGACCTCCTAATGTAAACCCTAAACCTGCTCCTAACCATTTAGAAAAACTACTCATGTTGTTTTAAATTTAGCTCCAAATATAAACAAACAAGAGGATTAATTAAGGATAAAGTACAACATCAATTTTATTGATTCATGCATTTATAGAAGAATATTATTGAAGTTGAATTTTGCTGTTATAATGATTATATTTGCAGTCTAAATAATTAATTATGTATCCAGAAGAATTAGTAAAACCAATGCGTGACGAGTTAATTAACGCTGGTTTTAAAGCATTATATACCAGTGAAGATGTTGAAAACGCAATGTCTAAAGAAGGTACAACTTTAGTAATGGTAAACTCTGTATGTGGTTGTGCAGCAGGTACTGCAAGACCTGGAGCCATTGCTTCATTAGGCGCAGATAAAACACCAACTAATTTAACTACAGTTTTTGCAGGTGTAGAAAAAGAATCGACTCAAAAAGCAAGAGATTTTATGATTCCTTTTCCTCCTTCATCTCCTGCAATTGCTTTGTTTAAAGATGGTAATTTAGTACACATGTTAGAGCGACACCATATTGAAGGCCGTTCTGCTCAAATGATTGCACAAAATTTAGCTGCAGCTTACGAAGAGCACTGTTAATCTTATTTTAAATCCTTTTAAAAGGACTTTTTTTAAAATCCACTTTAAAAAAGTGGATTTTGTTTTTTAAAAAATCACAAAACATGTCTTCACAATTTTCTTCATACTCAACAAAAGAATTAATTCAGAAATTAAAAAAACAAAAGAGAATTCTAATTCTACAAGGAGTTTTAATTATCTTAATGATTGTCTTCGCTGTATTTTCTAGCTTAGAAAAAGGGATTTCCTTTCATAGCTTTTTACCACTATTTTTTTCACCAATGTTTGTGGCTATTTATCTAGATGTAAGAAATATTAAGAAAACGCTGCAATCAAAAACAGAAAAATGAATACTGATAAAATAATTAAAAATACAACAGAGTATGTAAAGCAAGAGTTAAAAAGTGCTGAAGGCGGGCATGATTGGTTTCATATTGAACGTGTTTTTAAAAATGCTTTATTTATAGCAAAAAAAGAAAAAGTAAATATTCTAGTTGTTTCTTTAGCGGCTCTTCTGCACGATATTGCCGATTCAAAATTTCATAAAGGTAACGAAGATATAGGCCCTAGAAAAGCAAACGATTTTTTAAGTAAACAAAATATTTTGAATGAAGATAAAGAACATATTATTCAAATTATAAAAAATATATCTTTTAAGAATAGCTTAGATGTAGGCTTACAAAAATTTAGCTCTAAAGAACTTGAAGTAGTTCAAGATGCAGACAGGTTAGATGCTATTGGTGCTATTGGTATTGCAAGATGCTTTAACTATGGAGGCTTTAAAAATAGAGCATTATATGACCCAGAAGTTCCACCTAATTTAAATATGACTAAAGAAGAATACAAAAATACTAATGCGCCAACCATTAATCATTTTTATGAAAAGTTATTGCTTTTAAAAGATAAAATGAATACTGATACAGGAAAAAAGATTGCTGAAAATAGACATGAGTATATGGAGGTTTTTTTAAAGCAATTCTTCAGTGAGTGGAATGGTAAAATAAAACTCTAATTTTCTTCTACAACTTCTAGAGCCGTAATTTTATATTCTAAAATTTCTAACTCTTTACCAGAGTCTATAATTTGCTCTACAGTTAAACTATTATTCTCATTAATAAAAGCCCTAAGCTTCTTGCTTTTAAAAGTATAATACTCGAGTGCTTTTTCAATATTTTTTTCTGAAGACAAAGCCATCTATTATTGTATTAAATCTTTCATTTCACCTCTATATACCTTAGCGCTTTTACCTGCAAACTCTTTAAACAACTTGTTAAAGTGTGAAAAATTGTTAAAACCACACTCAAAACTAACATCAGTAATACTCATATTACTTTCTGCTAATAATTTTGTTGCATGTACCACTCTATATTCGTTTACTAATTTTGTAAATGTTTTACCTGTGGTTTTTTTAAAATACCTACAAAAGGCAGGAACAGTCATACTCACTAAACCTGCAATTTCTTCTAAGCTTATGTGTTCTTTAAAATTTTTGTTTATGTGTTTATACACTACTTCAATCTTATCACTATCTTGGTGTGTGCTTTCAAATGCATAACCATTAGCATTTAAAAGTGTATAATCGTCTGTTGTAGCTAAATCATTTAAGATCTCTATAAATGATGTAATTCTTTTGGCACCCTCTAACTCTACTAACTTTTCTATTTTAGCGCCAATTCTTTGCTTAATTTCAATATTAAATCGTATTCCTTTTTTAGCACGTTCAAAAAGTGCATCTATAGCAGCCATTTCTGGAATTTTGAAAAAATCTTTTCCCAAAAAATCTGGCAAAAACTGAATTAGTGTTTCAGAACCATTAGTTGTTAAACGATCTATATAACCAATATGAGGTAAATTAGAACCTATTAAAACCAATTGGCTGTTGTTAAAATAACTTAAATGATTTCCAATATGCCTTTTACCCTTTCCTTTATTTACATATACCAATTCTATCTCTGGATGAAAATGCCAAAAGGGAATATTGGTTTTTAAAAATTCTTTATGTTTTTTCACCAACAAAGAACTCCCAAAGTTTGGTGTAATTTTTTCTAACGTTGGTTTCTTTTGTATCATACAACAAAAATACAACACATAAGTAAAACTACCTATTTAAAATTATCAATATTATATACTATATTAACTTAAAATTAGATTAACATTTGTTTTTCTGATAATTTAGCAAACAAACTTGCCAATTCTGTTGTTTTTAAAACTGTATTTCACCTGTAAATTTGCACAAAAATTAAAACAAAAAAATAAAATAAATTAACAAGTTATGAAATTATTTAAAACAAGAGTATTACTAGTAACATTAATGTTAGCTGCATTAACAAGCTTTGCAAACAATTCTGATTTGGGTGCTAAAAAAATTAAAATTGCATTTACTGATGTTAAAAAAGGACATGAATTAACTATCAAAAATAACGAAGGAGTTATTTTACATAGTGAGGAAGTTGAAAGAAAAGGAGATTTAGTTAAAGTTTTTGATTTTTCTAAATTAGAAAATGGAAATTACACATTAGAATTAGAAAAAGATTTTGAAATTGTTATAAAGTCTGTTAAAATTAATAACGATACTATTCTTTTTGACGAAACTTCTAAAAAAACAATTTTTAAACCAGTTGTAAGAACTAAAAATAATTTTTTAATGGTTAGTAAAGTTTCTTTTGACAAAAAACCTTTAGAAGTTACATTACTTTTTAATGATGAAGTAATTCTAACTGAAACAGTTATTTCTGAAGATCTTTTAAATAGAGTTTACAAATTAGATGAAAATCAAAAGGGAAATTATAAAGTAATTATAAGAAACAATGGTAGAACATATGTAAATCCATTTCAACTTTAATTAAAACAACTTAAAAAAACGAGCCAAAAGTGGCTCGTTTTTTTTGCTTAATTATTCGGGAAATTTGGCTTTCTTTTTTCTAAAAAGGCAGTTGTGCCTTCTTTAAAATCTCTAGTTCCAAAACAGTTCCCAAAGGCTTCGATTTCTGTGTCGTAACCATTTATCCCTTCTGTATAATTGGCATTAATAGCTTTAATAGCCCCTGAAATAGCAACCAAAGAATTTCTCATAATTTTATGCGCTAGTTTATTGGCAAGTGGTACTAATTCTTCTTGAGTGGTTGCATAGTTTACCAAACCTAAAGCTAATGCTTCATCTGCAGCAATCATACTTGCTGTCATTACAAGCTCCATTGCTTTTCCTTTTCCTACTAACTGCGCTAATCTTTGTGTCCCCCCATAACCAGGAATTACACCAAGAGAAACCTCTGGTAAACCCATTTTTGCATTGTTTGAAGCAATTCTAAAATGGCAAGCCATCGCCAATTCTAAACCACCTCCTAATGCAAAACCATTTATTGCTGCAATTACTGGTTTTGATAAATTTTCTACTAAATCAAATAACATTTCTTGACCTCTTCTTGCCAAAGCTCCTCCTTCTTCTTCAGAAAAATTAGCAAATTCAGAGATATCTGCACCTGCTACAAATGCTTTTTCACCAGAACCTATTAAAATGATTACTTTAACTGCCTCATCATTCTCTAAATTTGTAAAGGCATTGCTAAGTTCTATAATTGTTTCTTTATTTAACGCATTTAACTTTTTTGGCCTATTTATGGTGATCTTTGCTAAAGCGTCATCTTTATTTACTAAAATATTATTGAAACTCATTTTATATCCTTTAATTTATAGTTTGATTATTTTATTCTTTTGGTAAAATTACGGTAAAAACTGTTCCTTCTCCTAAGACTGATTCAAAATAAATATTTCCATCATAAGCTTCTATAATATTTTTAATCATTCCTAAACCAAGGCCCATTCCGCTTGTTTTAGTGGTAAACTTTGGTTCAAAAATTAGGTCTTCTACTTCTTTAGAAATTCCTTTACCATTATCCGATACTAAAATAGTTACCTTCTTTGCATCTGAAAAAACGTTAATATTTATACTAGGATTTTCTTCTAGTTCTGTGGCTTGAGTGGCGTTTTTTACCAAATTATTTACAATTCTAATAAGTTGAGTTTTATCTAAATTTGCATAAATTTCATCTTCGCTAGAATGGTAATTGATAAAATTCTCATTAAAAATATCTAGCGCTAATTTTACTACACTTACCACGTTAATACGTTCCTTTTTCTGTGAAGGCATTTTGGCAAAGTCTGAAAATGCAGAAGCAATAGAACTCATTACATCAATTTGCTGAATAAGAGTCTGACTATATTCTGCTAGTTTTACTTTAATATTTTTATCCTCTGGATTAAATTTTCGTTCAAAGCTCTGCACAGAAAGCCTCATTGGTGTTAATGGATTTTTAATTTCATGAGCTACTTGTTTTGCCATTTCTCTCCATGCTTGTTCTCTCTCGCTTTTTGCTAACTTAGCTGCACTTTCCTCTAATTTGTCAATCATGTTATTATAAGCATCTACCAAAATTTCAATCTCGGAACTAGCTGAATCTAATATTATCTTTTCATTTCTCTCATTTAAACGTGTTTGCTGCATTCGTTCTGAAATAGTTTGTATAGATCTTGTAATATAACTCGATAAAAAATAGGCTAAAACAATAGCTATTAAAAACATTAATACATAAACAATACTTAATCTTTGTATAAATTCCTGTAGTTCTTTTTCAATCTCAGAATTATCTTGAGTGAACTGTAATTCTAATATTCCTATTCGTTTAAATTTTGGATCGTTTATATAAGTAAAAGAAGATTGATAACCAACACCTTCTTCTTCTCTTGTTTTTAAAATTTTATGATTAGAATTTTGGGACAACTCATTTAAAGCCTCATAAGAAAGTGGTTTTGTTTTAATTGTTTCAAAGGCATTCGTTTTTGAGGAAGCCAATAAATTACCATGTAAATCAAAAATTGAAATATTTAACTTATTAATAGATGATATTTCATAAATACGTTCTTGGAAAATCATTGCCAAGTTTTTAGTATTTATAGGGTAACTCGTTTTGTTGGTAAGCTCTAAGTTAATAGTTTCTATAGTTGTAGCCTCTTTTCTCTCAAAACGTTGAATGTTGTAATCTTTGGTTTGCTCATCGTATTGAATTACTGTAACCACTAATATTAATATTGATGCCAAAAGCACCAAAAGTATCATAGATAAAAAGATACGAATTCTTAAAGAAGCATTTTTTAGTTTAAACAACTTTATTGTATTTTAATTCATTTTATTATTCATAATTAGAAAATGGTTTACCTCATCATTTTTATCCAAATCAAATTTACTTTTATCAGAAAAACCTTTGTATTTTGATGTAATGTTATGCTCAACGTTTAAATTTCTATTATTATAATACAATGAACAAAAAGTGTTCCAAAAAATGAAAATATTGATTGCTCTTGTTCCATGCACTATAAATTTACAAGTACAAGATATTATAAATATTCAATTAGTCTTTTACTAAAGGTAAAAACAGTTGTCTAAATTTAATAATTAAGGGTAAACCTCTTGCCATAATCCATAAAGTAAAAGCAATCCAAATTGCGACCAACTTTAGATTAAAATAGTCAAAAATCAATAAAGTGGGTATAAATACCAAACCTGTTGAGAATAACAAGACATTTCTAAGGTATTTCATTTTTCCCATTCCTTTAAACATTCCATCAAAAATAAAGGTTATTGCACTTAAAGGCTGTGTTAAAAGTACAATCCAAAAAACATGGTAAAATTGCTGTAATACTTCTGATTCTTTTGTAAATATTTCTCCAATTAAATCGTAAAATACAAATCCCAAGCTAGCAATTAAAACTCCTATTACCAAACCGTATTTAAATAATTTTTCACTTAATAGTACTAAAGATTTGTAGTTTTTTGCTCCTAATAATTTTCCGGATAAAATATTACCTGCACTTGAGTATCCATCTATCATAAAGGCACCTAAGAGCCATATATTAATACCAATAGTATAAGCAGCAATGTAGGCTGGACCGTAATTTGCTGCAAAAGCTGTTGCAAAATACAAGGCAGTATTTAATGCCAATGTTCTAATAAATAAATTAGCAATCATACCCAACAACTTTGGAATCTCTTGGTGAAATGGCAATGAGAACTGTAAAGATATTTCAGTTTTTTTTACCAATAAAAAAACAGCAATTACAGCCATTGTAATTTGAGCAATTAAACTTGCATAAGCAGCACCTTCTATATGCATAGCTGGCAAGAAACCATTAATACCATAAACAAATATAAAATCTAAAACAATATTTAGTAACGCACCTACAATTGCAATTATCATAGGGTAAAATGTATTTTGCAATCCTCTAAAAATACCAAAAATTGAAAACACAAATAAAGAGAAAGGAAATCCAAAAATTCTTATTTTAAAATAACTAATACAATATTCTAAAACCTGACCTGAAGCATTGTAAAATTGAAATATTTCTTTAGCAAAAGGATAACTTAAAAACAAAATACAAAGGCTACCAGAAATAACAATAACTATTGCTTGTATTGGTAATTTTTGTATTTCATTTGTTTTATTTGCACCAACATACTGAGAGATAATTGATGATATAGCACTTCGTATTTGCCCAAAAACCCAAATTAGCATAGAGATAAATGCACCTACAATACCCACTGCAGCTAAACTTTCTGTAGCATTTATGTCTATATTACCAATAATAGCAGTATCTGTAATTGACAAAAGTGGTTCTGCAATACCAGCAATTAAAGCAGGAATTGCTAACTTATTTATATTTTTTAACCTAATATCTGTGTTCAAAAAAAATCTTTTTACAAAGGTAATACTCTAAAAAAGAGGAGACCATTTACTTTTTATTTTAAAACTAATATTTTAAGTCAACAGGAACTACAAAAGGTACGTTGATGTTAAAAACTTCTAAAATATACTTTTCTAATTGCACTATAAATTCTTCTAACTTTTCTTGAGTTATATTCGTTTCTGGATTTCTATAGTTAGATGAGAAATTAATACTCAAAAAACCTTCATTTAGGTTTTTAAAAGAATAAATTCCACCTTTTAAATTTTTAGAAAAATCGAACTTTTTATTCTTTGTAAATAGATATGCATAAAGTAAAACCTGAATAGCTTTGTATTGCTCTTTAGTTCTTAATTCTTCAAAATCTAACACTTTTAATTCAGAACCTTTGACCATTCCAGATTTGTAATCTATAATACGTATTTCTCCATTTAATTGATCTACTCTATCTACATCACCATGTAATTTAATTGGGAAATCTAAACTATCAATGCTAATTTCTGCAGCTAAATTCTCCTCAGTTGCAATAATTTTTAATTGATTGTTTTTGTCTTTTAATAGCGTAATTTCTTTAGATAAAAAATTACTCACAAATCGATTTGCGACCTCAAAGATTAATCGATTTTTACCTGTAGAAATGTCTCCATTTTTGAATTCTATTTTAAAATATTTAACTACTAAATCTTCCGCTTTTGTTTGCATTGTAGCAACATCTTCTTCCTGTAAAAATTTACCAATAAATGGTTTATACAATTCGTCTAATGTTTCATGAACTATAGTCCCTAAAGTATTGTAAGCTACAGTTTCTTCTACATCATCAAACTCTTTAATTCTTAAAATTTTCTGTTTGTAAAATGCAATAGGATTGTACAGGTAATTTGTTAATGAAGAAGGTGAAAAACCAGATTTTGCAATCTCTTTTAATCTTTTGAGAACTTCTTCATTTTTAGCAACTTCTTTTAATTCTGAATTTTGAGCAACTACTTTTGGAGAAACTATTTTTTGAATAACATCTGTTCTCATCATTTCCAATTGCGTAACAAATCTACTTTTTTCCCCACTTCCAAAAACATCATGTTCTGTGTTATACAAAATATATACATTCTTGGCTCTTTGCATTAATCGAAAGAAATGATACGAAAAAATAGCATCTTTTTCTCTGTAAGTTGGTAAGCCAAATTCCACTTTCACATCAAAAGGAATAAACGAATTCTGCTGACTACTTGCAGGTAAAACACCTTCATTTGCTGATGTTAGAATAACGTTCTCAAAATCTAGCACGCGTGTTTCTAACATACCCATTAACTGTAAACCTTTTAAAGGTTCACCTTGAAAAGACAAACTTTCTGAATCTATAAGTTGTTTAAAAAATTGCGATAATGTTTTTAAATCTGTAAAATATTCAAATTCTGTTTGCAAGGTTTTTAATTGTGTAAAAGCAGTATAAAAACGAAATAAGTATTCTTTTTCTAAACTGTTTACATTTACCTTTAAAACATCTATTAGAGCCAATATTTGGTTGATGAAATCTGCTACAGAAATAAATGGTTTAAATAAATTCTGTATAACACTTTGTATAAAATCTTCTTCATCTTTCAAAAGATACTCAATATCAGTTTCAGTTATAAAAGTTTGATTGTTCTTTGCTATTTGAGCAGTGAACTCATCTACAGCATTCAATAAACCATAAACTGACTGATGTTTTAAGAAGCGAATAACATCTTTATAATAAAAATGATTTGTGGTGGTTTTCTGCAGTTTTTCTTGAGAGGTATATAATTGAAAAATGGCAAATAATAAACTTGTTGTAGGCACATCTTTTAAAGGATAACCCATTGTAATATTAATTGCACTAATATTTTTTGGTAAAGAGTTTAAAGTGATTGGTAACAAAGTTTCATCTGCCAAAACCAAAGCTGTATTTGCGAAACTTGGCATTTTTTCTAGAACTTCACCAACATATTTTATTTGTGTCGTGTTTTTTGCTGCTCCAATTACTTTTATTTCTTTAGGTTGGGAAAAGTTTGTTCCTATTGTTTTTAATGCATTTTTCTCAAAATATTTCCATTCAGTTTTATACTTTCTAATAAATTTTCCTGCTTGATGATTGTTTGTAAAAAAAGCCTCATCAATATCCCAATAAATTTCAGAATTACCCAACTCTAACACCTTTTGAAAAAGTTTTTCCTCTGCTTTATTTAGAGCGTTAAAGCCAATAAAAAAGAACTTTTTTGTGCTGTTCTTAGACAAGTAATTATCTATTTTAGATACAGCTTCTCTATACATTAATCCCTGATAACCAATATTGTTCTCAATTAAAAATGCATAAAAAGAATCATAATAAATGTTTAACTTTTCTAAAAACGAATAATGATCTTTTATTAATTCTGTTTCTCTAAAAGTACCTTTAACAGACCATTTACGTAAACGCTCTATATCCCTTAAATAAATAAAGATGTCTTTTGTGTTGATTAAGTGCTGATCTAATTCATTAAAATCTTGCAAGACTGTTAATGCCCAAGAAGAAAATATATCAAATGCATCTACATTTTTTTCTACACTTTTATAAATGCTGTAAAAATGAAATAACAATTGTATACTATCTGCTTTTTGAACTCCAGAAACTTGCTGTATAAATTGTTCTATATTTAATATTTCTGGCAAAAAACCTACAGAAATCTTGTTCTTAAACTCTTGTTTTACGAATACTTTAGCTCTTTGAGAAGGTAAAATAAAAACTACATCTTCAAATGATTGTGATGTTTTTAAAATATCATCTAAGGTTTCTGAAATAAAAGATTGCATAGCATTTTTTTGGTTTTCTAAATTACAAAAACTTACATTTATACTTCCGTAAACTTTAATTTTATTTTAATGAAAAACAAATTACATGTAGTTGGAATTCAAGCAGATTTAGTTTGGGAAAATCCTTCAGAAAATTTAAAATATTTTGAAGATATAATTACAGATTTACCAACTACCACTGATTTAGTTGTATTACCTGAAATGTTTACGACTGGCTTTACAATGCAACCCAACAATTTAGCTGAACCTATAACTGGATCAAGCATTACATGGATGAAAAAGTTGGCACAAAAATTTGATTTTGCCATTACTGGAAGCCTTGTTATAGAAGAGAACAATAAATTTTTTAATAGATTAATTTTTGTGCATCCTTCAGGAAAAATTGATACTTATGATAAGAGGCATTCTTTTACTTTGGCTGGTGAGCATAAAGTATATACCTCAGGAAAAGAACTACTTACTATCGATTATAAAGGCTGGAAAATTAGACCTCTAATTTGTTATGATTTACGATTTCCTGTATGGGCAAGAAATACCAAAAATTACGATCTTTTGATATATATGGCTAATTGGCCAATTACAAGAATTAAAGCTTGGGATACGCTTTTAAAAGCACGTGCAATAGAAAATATGAGTTACACAATTGGTGTAAATAGAACTGGTTTTGACGCTAACAACTACCAATATTCAGGAAACTCTATAATTGTAGATTTTTTAGGTGACGAACTGTCTTCTTTAGAAGAAAACGGAGTTGGTACAATATCAGCTGTTTTAAAGAAGAAAAATCAAAATAAAGTTAGAGAGAAACTTGGTTTCTTAAATGATAAAGATGCTTTTAGTATTGATTTTTAAAATTAGAATACGCTAAATTTCACTATAAGAAAAGATCCTTCAGGTTTTAAAAACTTGAAGAATCTCTAAATTATCTTAGCAATTAGAAAACTCAAATGCTAACTTGGTTGTAACATCCATTTGAATTTAAACTCAGTATCTGGCACTTTAATGCGTTCGGTTATTCTGTACATTCTATCTGGCAAGTTCATTAAAAAATCTCTTGCCTTTTCTGCTTCTGGAGTTAAGTTTGTAATCTTATCAATCTCCCACATTGTATTTAATTTCTTTAAAATATCTACATAATCGAAACCTGTGTAAACTCCTATTCTTTGAGCTACTGTAGAAAAATCATCAAATAAACTGCCTTTTTCTCCAAAAGATGCTCTTAAATGCATAGCTGGCATTACAATTTTATGCTTCATCATATGTTGAAAGGCAAGCATCATCTCTGAAGCATCTATCTTAAAGATTTGTTTTACAAAATGAGCATATGCTTGGTGATGTCTCATTTCGTCTCCAGCAATAATTTTAGACATTTTAGCTAAAGCTTTATGCCCTTTTTTACGTGCTATTTTTGCTACATTATTATGAGAGACATACGTTGCTAATTCCTGAAAGGTAGTATAAATAAAGTTTTTATAAGGGTCTGTAGAAGTTCCAATATCAAAACCATCTGCGATTAAATGTTGGGTAGAGATTTCTACTTCTCGCATGTTAACTCTTCCTGATAGGTATAAATACTTATTTAAAACATCACCATGTCTGTTTTCTTCGGCGGTCCAAGTTCTCACCCATTTAGCCCATCCATTATCTGGATCTTGAGTTACACCATCTAAATCTAACAACCAAGATTCGTAGGTTGGCAAAGCTTCTTCTGTTATTGTGTCCCCTACCAATACTACCCAAAAATCATCATGCAATTCTTTAGAGATTTCTCTAATTTCTTCTATTTCACTAATAAAAGAACTTTCTTGTGAATTAGGTAAAAAATCTATTGGTTGCCAAATTTTTTCAGCAGGTATTAAATAAGTATCCATGAAACTCTGCATCTTTTTTTCTAAAGTTTGCATTACTTCTATTCTTATGTTTTTTATAGACATTTTTTTATTTTATATGTTCTTTAATTACTGATTCTGTTTTTTCTAAAAGCTCATCAAAAGGCAAAGAATCAATTTTAATTGGCTGGTGGGTCGTAATTGTAATTGGATTTCCAACTCCTAATGGGAATTTGCCGTATTTAAATACTTTCCAAGAATTGTTAATGGTTAAAGGAACTACATAACCCTCTTTATTGTATTTGGTAATTACTTTTAATCCGTTAGAAGCAAATTTTTTAGGTGCTCCTGTTTTACTTCTAGTTCCTTCAGGGAAAATTATAGCTCCCCATTTATTTTTATTGATACGTTTTGCAAAATCTACCAAAGCTCCTATAGCTTGTTTTGGGTCTTTTCTATTGATTAAAGCAGCACCTCCATTTCTTAAGTTAAAGGAAACACTAGGTATGCCTTTGCCTAATTCATACTTTGCTACGAATTTTGGTTTAAACTCTCTAAAATACCATCCTATAGGTGGAATATCGAAAGTACTTTGATGGTTGGCTACGAATATTAACGAAGTGTTTTTAGGTAATTCATGTTCGTTCTGTAAGAACATTGGTACTCCTAAAATTAACAATGATTTTACCAAAAAAAAGTTAAGTGCAGCTACTACAGCTTCATGTACTTTTCTTCCAAAAACGTTAAGTGCAATCCATTGTAATGGATGAAATATAAACAATAGTAGAATAAAGGTAAGTGCAAATATTGGTGAAAGTATATAACTAAGTATCTTCATTAATTAAAACCAGTTGCTCCAAGGTATTCTTGAAAGTATAACTAATAAACCTAAACCATAGAAAATGGCAAATGTTTTAAATTTTGCTTCACTAGAAGTTTTCTTTTTATGTTTAGACCAACCTATGGTAATTAAGATAATTGCAATAATCATCATACTTGGGTGTTCTACTGCTAGCAATCTTAATTCTTTTGTTTTCATAACAGCGCTAGCGTCATTGGTTAACGCTTCAAACCAAGGAGACATAAAATACCAAGCCAAACCAATTAGTAACTGAATATGAGTTAGAATAAGTGTGAATAATCCAATTCTTAAATCTTTATCTGTAAATTGTTTTTTTTGTGTTAAACCAATAATTGCATTTACAACTGCGAATACTAATATGGCTAATACTAAATAGGCCCAATAAGAATGTACTTCTTTCATAATATATAATGATATTTAATAATGTAAAGTTACAATTTTAAGTATAAAAAAACCACCTCAGTTGAGGTGGTTTTTAATTTGATAAAATAAATTAAAATCTGTATTTCAATGATGCGTTCCAAGTTCTTCCGAACCCAAACCATACTGAGTTTCTTACATCAACACCATTCCAAGTAGTAGAGCCTGCAGTAGTGTGAATGTTAGAATTTGATTCTGCAATGTAAGTTGTATCTAATAAGTTGTTTATGTTTCCTCTGAAACTTAAACGCTTACCTAATTGTACAGTTACACCACCATCCAATAAACCATACGAAGGAAGTTTTAAAGCTCCGTCATTGTCTGGTTGAGTGAATTGTGAATCTGTAATTGAATAATCTGCATATAATCCATCTACGAATCTATATCCTAAATCGAAATTAAATTTACCGATTGTGTAATCAACTTCTACATAAGAAGTGAATTGTGCAGCATCACCAACTTTAGAATCTTTGGTATATAAAGTACCAGTTCCGATTGATTGTTGGTTATCATCAAATAATTCTGCTGAGAAATCTTTTGTATATCTCCAATCACCGATTGATAACATTCCTTTGAAAGTTAAGTTGTTCGATGCTCTGAATGTAGATTCTAATTCAAACCCCTTGTGTAAAACATCTACGTTTCTAAATTGAGCAGTTCCATCAAGACCTTGTTGGTTTGATAAAGAACGAGTTACGAAACGATTTCCCCATGATGTAGAATATACGTTTACATTTACATCAAGTTTAGAAGAAGTATATCCGTATCCTAATTCAACTGAACGAATTTCTTCGTTTTGTAAATCTGGATTAATTTCGTTACCAAAGTTTGGAAATACTGCACCAAATTGTGGTTGTCTTGAAATTAAACCTGCATTAAAGAATACATTTGATTTTTCATTTAAATTGTAGTTTGCACCACCTTTAAGATATCCACCACCTTGATTCTGTGTATCAGAGATTGGATTTTGTGGTTGGTCAAATAAATCTTCTCTTTGGAATGATTGGTTAGATAATCCACCTTGTAATACTGCGGTTAACTTACCTTCATTGTTATATTCAACCAATCCATTTACACCTTGCCATCCAACGTTACCAATATTGAAGTAATCAATCTTAGCTCCGTTCTTTAATCCAGTTGAATTAAATGGAGATGCTTCAACAAGTGTATTAATGATTTGTCCATTATTATTTCTGTTACCTGTTGAGAAGTAACCATCAAGACCCATTAGGTTGTTTAGAACACGATAATGATAACCTGTGTAAGAACGTAAATCTACACCAATAGAGTATTTCAATTTACCACTATTGATTTCTAAATTAGAAATTCCACCAACCCAGTCATGAGAGTTCATAGATGCTCTTCTTACAAGGACTTCTCTACTTACTCCGTCTTCTCTAAAGCCATTAGAACCGATTAATTGTCCTGCAAAGCCACCAATATCACCACTATAAGGTAGTGCTACTGATTGATTGTGTGCTACAATTGCATCATAGTTAATTGTTCCATCTGGATTTCTTGAACCTCTACCGTTTTCCAAATAGTGTTCAGTTAAATCTTTTCTGAATGGTAAAATATCAGATGTTGAATTTCTAAAGTTGTTACCACGAGGACCAGTTCCTCCACCACGACCAGCTGAACCATATAATGATGTTGCTAATTTAACATTATCTGAGATTTGGTAATCCCAATTCAATGTTGCTAGTGGTTTGTTATAGAAGTTTCTTCTCATGTTGAATTCTTCTCCATTTAGAGTTCCTCCATTTGAGTTCCATCTTCTATCAATTCCTTCTTCACCGAAGTTTTGGTAATCTCTAATAGATACCCAAACATCTCTTTGGTGGTGCCATTGTCCAGCCCCTAAGAAAGAAAAGTTTAAATCATGTTTAGAACCCTCTGGTGCGTAACCAACTGCGAAGAAGTAATTCCACCCTTCACCACTTGTGTTGTTGATATAACCATCTCCTTGCCATTTAGATAACAAGATTGAAGATGCCCAACCTTTGTCATTCTTACCCGTATTGTAAACAAATGATGTTTTCATATAACCATCGTTACCACTCATTTGAGTTAAAGAACCACCCTTTGTTTTTTGAGCAGCCTTGGTAAAAATAGAAATAGTTCCCCCAACCGAAGGAACTGCTAATTTAGAAGCACCTAATCCTCTTTGAATCTGAATACCAGATGTTACATCAGTCAATCCTTGCCAGTTAGACCAATACAATCTACCATTCTCCATATCATTTACGGGTTGTCCGTTGATAAGGAATGAAGTGTTGGTTTGGTCAAAACCTCTTAATGAGATTCTTGAATCACCATAACCACCACCTTGTTTAGTAGCGTACACACCAGGTGTTTTGTTCATAATTTCAGGAAACTCTTGGTTACCCACTTTTAATGAAATTTCTCTGGCTGAAATATTTGATACAGCTATTGGAGTTTCTCTCACTTTTGCAATATCAATTACACCAGAAGTAATTACAATTTCATCTAAAACATTACCTTCTTCTAATTGAATAGAACCAAGATTTGTTTTTGAAGAAGAAAAAGCAACTTCTTTTGTCTTAAATCCTAAAAAAGAGATTACAAGAACACCAGAATCTGATTTTGTTGAAATAGTAAATTTACCATCAAAATCTGATTCTACTCCGTTTCTAGTCCCTTTTTCAAGAATACTTGCACTAGGCATTGGTTGGTTTGCATTGTCTACAACCGTACCCGTAATTTTAGTTTGTCCTAAAATTGTAGCAGAAATAAAGAATAAAGCTATGAATAATAAGTTTTTAAAATTTTTCATTGTTTAGTTTTAGATTATTAAATGTTATACAAAATTGCTTAAATTTTATCACCCATTTGTTAATTTAATGTTAAGGTTTAACAAATCTTTAAGAAGTTTATCAACCTTAAATGAGGTTAAGTATATTTAAAACAGTTAATTACAAATTAAAAACGAATGAACTACAAAAAAAGTGTTAATTAAAATTTAAAAGAATAATAATAAATTTAACTATTGTTTTTTCAATAGTTTTTTTGCTAACTCTTTTCCTAACTCTACTCCAAATTGATCGTAACTATAAATATTCCAAATAATACCTTGTGTAAATATCTTGTGCTCATAAAATGCTACTAATTTACCCAAAGATTTTGGTGTAAGTTTATCAAATAGAATAGCGTTACTTGGTCTATTCCCTTCAAATACTTTGAAAGGTAAAAGTGTATTGATTTTGTCTGCATTACCAGAAACCTGTAATTCTAAATGTACATCTTCTTTAGTTTTACCAAATGCTAAAGCATCTATTTGTCCATAATAATTAGCCATTAACTTTTTGTGATGATCTGTTAACCCATATAACGACTCTTTATACCCAATAAAATCTGCAGGAATCAATTTTGTCCCTTGATGCACTAACTGCATGAATGCATGCTGCATATTTGTACCTGTACTACCCCAAACAATTGTACCTGTTTGGTAGTCTATCTTATCTCCATTTCTATCTACACCTTTACCATTACTTTCCATAATAGCTTGTTGTAAATAATCTGGTAATTTTTTTAAATATTGTGAATATGGTAAAACGGCTTCAGTTTCTGCTCCATAAAAATTATTATACCAAACACTCAATAGCGCTAAAATAACAGGAATGTTTGTTTCGAAACTTTCATTTCTAAAGTGAATATCCATTTCTTCTGCACCATCTAATAAAGCTTTGTAGTTTTCAAAACCAACAGACAAACTAATAGATAAACCAACAGCAGACCATAGTGAAAAACGACCACCTACCCAGTTCCACATTGTAAACACATTTGCTTTATCTATCCCAAAATTATCTACAGCTACTAAATTAGTAGATACTGCAACGAAGTGTTTTGGAATATCGAATATTGTTGCTGATTTTAAAAACCAATTTTTTAAAGTTTCTGCATTAGTAATGGTTTCTTGTGTAGTAAACGTTTTTGACACGATAACAAACAAAGTAGTTTCAGGGTCTAAACGTTTCATTATTTCAGAAACATGATCACCATCTACATTTGAAACAAAGTGCGTATTTAAATGATTTTTATAATATTGTAAAGATTCTACAATCATATCTGGCCCAAGATCTGAACCTCCAATACCAATATTTACAATATCTGTAATAGATTTACCTGTATACCCTTTCCACTTACCAGAAATTACTTTATTGCTAAAACTTCTAATTTTTCGCAACGCAGTTTGTATTTGTGGTTTAATATTTTTTCCCTCTACTAAAACAGGATCTTCTGAGTTGCTTCTTAAAGCAGTATGTAAAACAGCCCTATTTTCGGTTACATTAATAACCTCTCCATTAAACTGACTTTCTATAGCTTCTTGCAAACCTATCTCTTTTGCTAAATCTACTAGTAACTTTATAGTTTCTGATGTAATTCTATTTTTAGAAAAATCTACTGATAAATCATTTAAAGTAAGAGAGAAATCTTTTTGCCTGTCATCATGTTTATACAAATCTTGAATTTTAATGTCTTTAATTTCATTAAAATGATCTGTTAATTGTTGCCAAGCGATTGTTTGTGTTGGGTTGTTATTTGGTAAAGCCATGGTTAATTTTGCGCTATAGTTTCAGTATTATTTTGAGGTTGACCTGGGTAAACTCCTATATTATCTAATTGATATTTTAACGGTTCAATATATTTGAAAAAAGTTGGTTTTATAGAATTTTTCATTGGTTTTGCTGCAGGCAACTTTTCTTTTAAAGGGTCTACCTGCCTTCCATTTTTCCAAAAACGATAACACACGTGTGGGCCTCCTGTATTTCCTGTCATGCCAACATAACCAATTACATCTCCTTGTCTAACATATTGGCCTTTTTTTACGGCTTGTTTACTCATATGCAAATATTGAGTAGAATAGATATTATTATGTTTAATTTTTACATATTTTCCATTACCACCTCTTCTTGTAGATTCTGTAACTGTACCACTTGCAGTTGCAATTATTGGTGTTCCTACTTTAGCTGCAAAATCTGTTCCTTTATGTGGCTTAACTCTATTTCCATAATAAGCTATTCTTCTCCTTAAATTGTATTTAGAGGAAATTCTGTACTGAAATTTTATTGGAGCTTTTAAAAACTGACTTCGAAGCATTTTTGCTTTATCATCGTAATATTCGTGAATATTTAAAGTAGAATCTGCTAAAAAACGGAAAGCATATAAATTTTTCCCTTTATGCTTAAATACGGCTGATTTTACTTTACCATACCCTGCAAAAATGGAATCATCTATAAATTTCTCCTCATAAACAAGCTTAAAAGAATCTCCTTTTTGTAAGGTTAAAAAGTCTAAAGTCCAAGCATAAATATCAGCAATTGTATAAGTTAAGTTTGGCATAATACCAATACTATCCATGGTTTGTGAAAAACTAGAATATACTGTTCCAGAAACCTCTTTTTGTACGAATTTAATTGGTTTTTTATATTGTTTAGCTACAATAACAGAGTCTTTAAAATCTACAATAGTTGCATTTACCTTATCGTGTTTGTAGATAAATACTTGCGCTTTTTCTGTAGAATCTTTACTCGCTAAAATAGTGTATGGTTTTCCTGCTCTAACTTTTCTAACGTCGAAAGTTTCTTTAACAGTTGCTGCTATTTTATTAATCTTAGGATAAAAGACATGATGCCTGTCTAAGATAATACCAAAGCTTTCACCACTTCTAATAGTATCTTGTATAACTTTATAATTATCTATATTATATCCAAAACGTATTTCTGGCTCATAAACGGCAACTTTATTTTTCTGGCTAGTAGCAACTTCTTCTTTACAAGATGAAAACAAAAGAACAAAAACGAAGAGTATGACAATATTTTTCAAAAAAGTGAGTGCTTTTAAAATCAAATTCAAAAATACAAATAAAAATAACTTTATTGTCCCTCCAAAAAAAGAACTTAGAAAAACATTAACAAACTATAAAACCTTATTTAAAAGGGGTAACTAAGCCCTTGTAGGACTCTAATTCAGCTCTTAAAGACCCAACAGCAAGAGAGGCTTTCATTCTAATCGGAATTTTATTATTATCATCAGTAATCCAAACAGTAACACTCTCTTCTGCCTTAAAAACTCTACCAGATTGAACAAAAGGTCTAAATACAAGTGTATTTATTTTACCAAACTTTGTTTTGATTACTTCCTTTCCTAAAAACCGAAGTTTAAATGGATATACTTGTACATCTAAAAACATATCTAACCTTAAATCGTCTCCTTTTTTTAACATTCGTACATCTTTGTTTCTTAAGTAATAAAAAGAAGACACGATGTCTTGCACATTTTTAAAAGCTACTGTGGTATCTTTCTGTGATAAAAAATCTTGAATATAAGCTTGATTCGACGTATGATTAAATGTGGTTATTCTATGTTTTTTATAGCCCCCTTCGTTAATTTTTCTTTTAAATAGGTAAGGCTTTGTTTGTTGCTTATCAAAATACGATTCATATAAGTCTTCTACTTCAAAAAACCACTTTATCATTCCTGTAGTCCAACCTTTTCCTTTGGCGTAAAAAACACTCTTCCCATTTAATTCTACTTCACTAACTTCTAATGTTGCTGTGCCCGCTCTAAAAAAGCCACTATAACTCATCTTATATCGCAAAGTTTCACCAGATTGAAATGCAGGCGGCTTTTCTTGCGCTAGTAACAACACAGATTTGAAAAGTAAAAACCCTAAAAAAAAGCTTGTTTTCATGAAATTCAACTTATTAAAAAGAGATTATAAATAGTTTACCAAACTATAAAAATACTGTTATTAAATTAATACTTAAAGAGTCCCCCAATTTTCTAATTCTTCTGCAGACCATAAATAAGGATAAAACACTCTACGTTGGTACTTTGGATGCATGTATTTACGCCAGTTACTCCCTCCAGTAGCTTTCAGCTCAGAATCATCACCTCCAATATATTTTGCAGCTGTATTATAATCGCCATTACCCATTTTACATTTACAGTGTAGTCATAATGACGCATGGCTTTTATTAAAGCTTTGTCTTCTTGAGTCTTTTAAGGTAGTTGTTTAAATTTTAAGGAGAGATTGATGTCATTATAATCTTCCATAAAATCAATAAAGTCTCCCATATATTTGAGTTCAAAGAGATTTAGTAAGGTTGATTTTTGACCTGTAGTATAATTTTAACCTGCTGCTTGCCAATACAAATGATTGTATGCATTTTTAAAAGAGGAATTTCTATCAATTGTATTTCTGTATCTTGCATCAATTAAATTGATTAATTCTGTAGATGCAAACTCTATTTTTCTGTATTGTGCAGATTGAAAACCACTTGCTGGTGTTAATGTATTTCTGAATTTTAGGTATTGTTCTTTTTCCATACCTTCAGCCATTACATTAAATGAGCTGCACAGCATATCAAAATACCTACTAATTCTATCTAAGTGCATAGAAAATTTTTCTGCAGAAACTTCATTGGTTTTGGCCACTTGGTCTATCTCCCACAACACCATTTTAAACAACAATTCATTTACTTGATGGTACATAATAAATACCATTTCATCTGGCTGATTGGTTCTAGGTGTTTGCAGACCTAGTAAAGCGTCTGTTTGAATATAATCCCAATATGTAATTGGTGTACTATGTAGTAAACCTTCTAACATAGCATCTACAGGAACACCAAGTTTGTCATACTTTTCTTCTATAGCTTTTAAAATTTCGTCTCTCTTCATTTTTGGTTGAAATAAAAAAGCAAGATACTTAAATCTTGCTCTTCGAATTTTATAATGTTCCTCTTTTTTGCTGTTCTCTTTCTATAGATTCAAAGAGTGCTTTAAAATTCCCTGCACCAAATCCTTTAGCTCCCATTCTTTGAATAATTTCGAAAAACAATGTTGGCCTGTCTTCTACAGGTTTTGTAAATATTTGTAACAAATACCCTTCTTCATCTGCATCTATCATTATTCCTAACGCTTTTAATTTTTCAATATCCTCATTTAATTCATGACTAAACTCGGATAACCTTCCAGGAACAGAAGCATAATAATCGTCTGGTGGTGTAGACAAAAACTCAACACCATTGGCACGTAGTTGAGATACTGTTTTTAAAATATCATCTGTTGCTACTGCAATATGTTGCACCCCTGCACCTTCATAAAAATCTAAGTATTCTTCTATTTGAGAACGTTTTTTACCTTTTGCTGGTTCGTTTATTGGAAATTTAATACGCCCATTCCCATTAGACATCACTTTACTCATTAATGCAGAATATTCAGTATGAATCTGTTTATCATCAAAAGATAAAAAGTTTTCGAAACCCATTACATCTTCATACCATTTTACCCAAACATCCATTTGATTCCAACCTACATTACCCACCATATGATCTATGTATTTTAAACCTGAAGTTGGAGGATTATATTCAGACTCCCACTTTTGGAAACCAGGCAAGAAAACTCCACTGTAATTTTTACGCTCAACAAATAGGTGCACAGTTTCTCCATACGTAAAGATTCCTGCTCTTACTACTTCACCAAATTCATCAGTTTCTACGGTGGGCTCCATATAAGATTTTGCCCCTCTAGAGGTTGTTTCTTCATAAGCCTTTCTGGCATCTTCTACCCAAAGTGCAACTACTTTAACTCCATCACCATGCTTTACAATATGATCGTTTATAGGTGATTTACTATTTAAAGGTGTTGTTAAAATTAATTTTATTTTATCTTGCGTAAGCACATAACTTACTGAATCTTTTGCACCCGTTTCTAAACCTCTATATGCATAAGATTGAAAACCAAATGCAGTTTTATAAAAATGCGCTGCTTGTTTTGCATTACCCACATAAAACTCTACATAATCTGTACCTAACAATGGAAGGAAATCTTGTGCTCCTTCAAATATTTTTTCTAAACCGTAGTTTACTGATTCTATTTTTTTACTCATGTTTATGTTTTATTGAAAAAGAGAGAAAAGAAACAAGAATAAAGATTTTTAGAGCTTATTTTGAAAGCCCATAGTCATCTTTTGAAATTCTTAAATCTTTAATTCAATCTTTGTTAATTCTTTTTCTGTTATATATTCTCTTTTAAAAGAGATAATTAATTGTGTTTCTATTTCAAAAGAAGAACCAAGAGCAATGTCTAAAAAATGGGAAAAAGACTTATCTGTTCTAGAAGAACCTTCTGCAACATTACTTGGAATAGAGATAGAGCATCTGCTCAATTGAGACTTTAATCCAAATTTTTCACCTACTAGAAACTTGCTTAAAAAATTAAATACATCATCCACAATTTCAATACCTAAAGTCCAAATCTTTAAGTTTTTGCAGCTATGCCTTTTACGCTTTTCCATTCTTTATCCTTATTTCTCTCTTCTTGATTCTAACTATTGAAGCCAACTCTTGTAATAATCTTCATCCGCAATTTTCATAGCTTCTTCTGTTACTTGTAATGGTTTAAAAGTATCTACCATAACTGCTAATTCTTCAGTTTCTGTATGACCAATACTTCTTTCTGTGGCACCTGGATGTGGACCATGAGGGATTCCTGCTGGATGCAATGAAATATGACCTTGATCGATATCGTTTCTGCTCATAAAATCGCCATCTACATAATATAAAACCTCATCTGAATCGATGTTGCTGTGGTTGTAAGGAGCAGGAATTGAGTTTGGGTGATAATCATACAAACGTGGTACAAAACTGCAAATTACAAAAGCATTAGTTTCAAAGGTTTGATGAACAGGTGGTGGTTGATGAATTCTACCAGTAATAGGTTCAAAATCGTGAATTGAAAATGCATAAGGAAAATTATAACCATCATAACCCACTACATCAAAAGGATGAGAAGCGTAGGTCATTTCTATAATTTCTCCTTGTTTTTTTACTTTTATTAAAAAATCGCCTAATTCATTATATGTTTCTAGTTCATGAGGCCTTCTTAAATCGCGCTCACAAAATGGCGAATGCTCTAATAGTTGACCAAACCAATTTCTATAGCGTTTTGGAGTGTAAACTGGCGAATAAGATTCAACTATAAAAAGTCTATTATTCTCATCATCAAAATCTAGCTTGTAAATAATTCCTCTAGGAATTACTAAATAATCTCCATATTTAAAATCAATATTCCCTAAATGAGTTCTTAGTTTTCCTGAACCCTTATGAATAAAAATAACCTCATCTGCATCTGTATTTTTATAAAAATATTCTTCTGTAGACTTTTTAGGTGCGGATAAAATAATATTACAATCTGAGTTTGTAAGTATAACTTTTCTACTTTCTAGATAATCGTTTTCTGGTTTTATTTTAAACCCTTTAAACCTGAAAGATTGTATGTTATTTGCTTTGGCTATTTTAGGTTTTACAGAATACTGTTTCCCTATTTTTTTGACCATAGTTGGCCTGTGTTCATGATAGCTGTTGGTAGACATACCATCAAAACCAATAGTACCAAACAACTGTTCGTAATATAAACTACCGTCTTTTTTACGAAACTGTATGTGTCTTTTAGGTGGAATTTCTCCTAATTTATGATAAAAAGGCATTTTCTAATGTATTAATACGTTAATAAATAATATAACCGTGTAGCTTAAAGTGCTAGTTGCTATATCTTTAGATTGCAAAACTGATACATTAAACGCTCATTCTGGATTGCGCTTTATTAAGAATTTTAGATAAGAAAGTAAATATGAAAACATCTTAATAGATTTCGTAGTTTTCACAAAGGTATGAAAACCAAAGAAGTTTATTAAAATTAACACAAATTGAGGTGCTAAATGTCAATAAGATTTAGTCAATTTTCTTAATTACCGCCTTTGGTGCTTCTTTTCTTGTACCATCAAAACCATCTACACCTCCAACAGTTGTGTATTTCATTACATACTTTTTATCAGGGAAAATACGTTTATAAGCACTCTGACACATTAAAGTTGCCTCATGAAAACCACACAAAATTAATTTTAATTTACCTGGATATGTGTTTACATCTCCAATTGCATAAATTCCTGGAATATTGGTTTGATAATCTAAAGCATTATTTACTTTAATGGCATTTTTTTCGATTTCTAAGCCCCAACTTCCAATAGGTCCTAATTTAGGAGACAATCCAAAAAGTGGAATAAAATGATCTGTATCTATGATAAAATTCTCTTTGTCTTTCTGCTTAACCTCAACTGCAGTTACTTTTTCTTTGCCAGAAATACCAATAACTTCTGCAGGAGTAATTAAACGAATTTTACCTGTATCTTTTAATTCTTGAACTTTGTCTACAGAATCTAAAGCACCCCTAAATTCGTTTCTTCTATGAATTAACGTAACAGATGCTGCAACATCTGTTAGAAATATAGACCAGTCTAAGGCAGAATCTCCACCACCAGAAATGACTACATTTTTATTTCGATACATTTCTGGATCTCTAATAATATACTCAACACCCTTATCTTCAAAATCTGCAATATTTGGAATAGGAGGTTTTCTTGGCTCAAAAGAACCTAAGCCACCTGCAATTGCAACTATTGGCGCATGATGTTTTGTGCCTTTATTTGTAGTTACGATAAATGAACCATCTTCTTGTTTGTCTATAGTTTCTGCTCTTTCTCCTAACGTAAAACCAGGTTCAAATTGTTTGGATTGCTCTAAAAGTTTATCTGTTAAATCGCCTGCTAAAATTTCTGGATAAGCAGGAATATCATAAATAGGTTTTTTAGGATAAATTTCTGAGCATTGACCACCTGCTTGTGGTAAAGCATCTATTAAATGACAACGCAGCTTTAATAAACCTGCTTCAAAAACTGTAAATAAACCTGTTGGTCCTGCACCAATAATTAATATATCTGTTTTTATCATTTTGATAAAAATGTTTTGAGTTTGCTGAGCGCGTTAAGGATTGAAATGGCATTCTTTTTTGTCTTTCACAAAAAAGATATAATGTAAAGCCTGACCTTTAGGTAACGCCCAAATATAATTTAATTAAGCAACGTTTATTACTTGTTCTATTTGTGGAGCATATTTTTTGATGGTTGCTTCTACTCCGTTTTTTAAGGTCATTTGATTTACAGAACAACCTGTACATGCACCTTGTAATTGTACTTTTACAATGGCGTCTTCAATAGAAAGTAGCTTAATGTTTCCTCCATCACTCATTAAAAAAGGACGAATTTCATCTAAGGCTTTTTCTACATTATTTTGTGTTTCTTGTGCTGTCATAATCTTATTTTTTAACGGAACTACAACCACTCATTGTAGTAATTCTTACAACTTCTGTAGGTGGTAAATTTTTATTCCTTTCTAATAACTGTGCAACCATTTCTTTGGTAATATTACTAAAAGCTTCTTCTAAGACTGTGTCTTCTTGTAGGGCTACTGGACTACCAACGTCTCCAGATTCTCTAATACTTTGTACTAATGGAACTTCTCCTAAAAATTTAGTATTAATGTCTTCTGCTAAGTTTTTAGCCCCATCTTTACCAAAAATATAGTATTTATTTTCTGGTAATTCTTCTGGTGTAAAGTAAGCCATATTTTCTATAATACCCAAAACTGGTACTTTAATAGAATCTTGCTGAAACATTGCTACCCCTTTTTTAGCATCTGCTAAAGCTATGTTTTGTGGTGTAGAAACTACAACCGCTCCATTAATTGGTAAAGCCTGCACAATTGACAAATGTACATCTCCTGTTCCTGGAGGTAAATCTATCAATAGAAAATCTAACTCACCCCAAGCTGCATCAAAAATTAATTGATTTAACGCTTTAGAAGCCATTGGCCCTCTCCAAATTACAGCCTGATCTGGATTTGTAAAAAATCCTAAAGACAATAATTTTACTCCATAATTTTCTACAGGTTTCATTTTAGAACGCCCATCTACATTTACAGAAAGTGGTCTTTCTTTTTCTACATCAAACATTATATGTTGTGATGGCCCATAAACATCTGCATCTAAAACCCCAACACTAAAACCCATTTTTGCTAAAGATATGGCAGTATTTGCAGTTACTGTAGATTTACCTACACCTCCTTTACCGGAAGCTACAGCAATAATATTTTTGATGTTTGGTATTTCTTTACCTCTAATTAAGTTAGGGTCTTTTTTCTCTACTGGTTTCTCTACTTTTAAATTGATTTTTACTTCAATTTTTTCAGAAATATTGGTTTTAATTGCTTTGGTTATTTCAGATTCAATCTTCTTTTTAGCTTGTAAAGTTGGATTACTGATAGTAACATCTACATTTACTTCATCACCAAAAATAACCACATTTGTAACATTGTTGTTTTCTATTAAACTTTTACCTTCTCCAGGTGCTGTAATAGTTTCTAATGCTGAATATATATCTTGCTTTTTAAAACTCATAATGTATATTTAGTACTTCAAATTTTATAGTTGATTTCTAAAAAATTTTAAAGACTTATTTTTATTTAATCTTGATTACAAAGATACGTCTTAACAACAAGATAATAAAGTGAATAAATTGTGAAAATTTATGCTTTTATAAGCGGCGTTTATTTTAATTCTTCTGCAGGATTCCAGAAAATAGATTCTAAATTTTGAATCTGATTATCAACAACTACAATTCCTTCGTTTTCTAGCAATTGCTGCATAAGGTTTGTACCATCAAAATGATGTTTACCTGTTAATAAACCTTTTTTATTAACCACTCTATGTGCAGGTACTTCCTCCTCTTTATTATGAGAATTATTCATGGCCCAACCAACCATTCTTGCAGATCTTGCAGCTCCTAGATAGGTAGCAATTGCTCCATAACTCGTTACTCTACCCACTGGTATTTGGCGAGCCACAACATATACTTTTTCGAAAAAATTATCTGATTTCTTCATGTTGTGAAGATAGCGAATTACAAAAAAAGAAATTATTAATTGCTAATACTTTAAACGAAATTGGATATACGTAATCCATTTACCAACTTCTAAGTATTGGTTTTCGTAAAAAGTTTGTGTTTCGGTAACCTCTTTGGGAGCTCCTTCATTATTGTATACATTATGATTTGCATACAAAATTTCGTGTTCTGCACCTTGTAACAAACCTAAAGTATACCCATGCATAAACTCAGAATCTGTTTTTAGGTTGATGATACCATCTTCTTTTAAAACAGTGTGATACTTCTTTAAGAAAGAAGCATTGGTCATTCTATGTTTCGTTCTTTGGTATTTAATTTGTGGATCTGGAAAAGTTATCCAGATTTCAGAAACTTCATTTTGTGCAAAGATAAAATCTACTAATTCAATCTGAGTTCTTACAAAAGCAACGTTGTCTAAATTTTCTTCGATTGCAGTTTTAGCACCTCTCCAAAAACGAGCACCCTTAATATCTATACCAATGTAATTTTTATTTGGATTTTTACGAGCTAAAGCAATTGTATACTCGCCTTTACCACAACCTAATTCTACAATAATTGGATTGTTATTTCCAAAAAAAGAATGCCATTTACCTTTCTGAGAAAAGTTGTTTATAGCTTCCTCTCTTGTTGGTTGAATGACATTTTTAAACGTTTCATTTTCCTGAAAACGTTTCAGTTTATTTTTACTTCCCAAATTGCTGGCTTATGCTCTATCTTCTGTTCCTTCGTCTAAAAATCTCTTAGACTCCTTCATCCAATATGCAAATAAAACTAAAAGCACTACTAAAAAACCCCAGTTTACAGCGTTTGAAATCCACCAACCTAAATCTGCAGTAGCAACCTCTAACCTTAACCATCTAAAAGGGATGAATAAAATATCTGTAAATAAACTACCAATCCATTTAAAAATATTGCTTGCTATCATAACTTATTTATATTTACACTGCAAAAATAACAAAAGAATCAATGCTAGCCAATTTTTTAAACAAATCTAAACCCATCAATTTTATTGGGATAGCAATTTTATTTTTTTTAGGCTATTTATCGTTTGTTTTTGAAGTGTTTCCTTTTCAGAATATAACACTAATTGACGTTATTAAATATATTGTTGTTTTTATCATTTTTATTGCACTGTTTTTTTCTTTTAACTTCATTGTCATAAAAAATAGTCTTACACTAGACAACCTATATGGTTTTTTCTTCTTTTCACTTTTTACTTTTTGCATACTACCTAAAATTGTAAGTTACTCATTTTTAGTTAACATACTAGTTTACCAATTGGCAATTAGAAAAATATACAGTTTACGATCTTTACATAAACTCAAAGAAAAATTATTTGATGGTGGTCTTTGGTTGGGTGTTCTTTTTGTGTTAGACTCTAGAACACTACTTTTTATTCCACTAATTTATTTTGCTATCTACATCCATCATAAAATTACAATACACACCATCTTAATTCCAATTGTAGGATGGATAACACCATTAATAATTTACTTTTCTTTCACCTTATGGCAAGAAAGTACAGCTAATTTTAGTGCGCTATTTGAGCCAGAATTTAGTATGGATTTTCAATTTTACATTAGTTCTAAGTATCTTTTTTTAGTCTATTTTATGTGCATTACTTGCTTCATTTCAATTTTTGCTAAATCGTATAAAGTAATGGCAATTAATAATACCTTTCGAAAAAACTGGGTTTTAATTCTCATCAACACCATTATAGCAATACTTTATATTGTTTCTGTAGATGCTAAGAATGGTGCTGAACTAATGTATATGGCTTTTCCTACTGCTGTGATTTTGGCAAACGGCATAGAACTAATTTCAAAACCAAGGAATAAAAATAGTATCATTTTTCTACTAATATGCTTTGCGTTGAGTTTTTATTTTATACTATAATTTTAACTTAAAAAAGAAAATAATCACCAAATTTGTAGCGATTTATAAATTTGCTATGAAAACAAGAACTTTAGCGTTAATTGCAGTTACTATTGCAACAATTATTTATGGTGTAAATTATACCATAGCAAAAGATGTAATGCCTACTTATGTAAAACCCTATGCATTTATTTTATTAAGAGTTGCGGTGCTACTCTACTATTTTGGTTTTTAGGATTGTTTGTAAACGCTAAAAAAATTGAAAAACAAGATTTTAAAAAAATTGCTTTTGCTTCTTTTTTTGGTATTGCCTTAAACATGCTTTCTTTTTTTAAAGGCTTAAGTCTTACAACACCTATTAGTGCTTCTGTAATGATGGTAACTTCCCCAATTATGGTATTAGTTTTTTCGTTTTTTTTATTAAAAGGAACAATTGTAAAAAAACAAATTTTAGGCATTGGTATCGGGTTAGTTGGGGCTATTTTACTTATACTTTATGGAAATAACTCTGTTAAAAACGCAAGTAATATTCCACTTGGTAATTTTCTGGTTTTTATAAATGCTACTTCTTATGGGTTATACCTAGTTTTAGTGAAAAACTTAATTTCTAAGTACAATCCTTTAGTTTTTATAAAGTGGTTATATCTTTTTGGATTAATCTATATTATCCCTTTTGGGATGTCAGAAATGACTGAAATTAACTGGATAAGTATGCCCTCTGTTATTTATATAAAAATTGGTTTTGTTATTTTATGTACCACATGTATCACCTATTTGTTTAATTTGTATGGCTTGTCTAAATTAAAGCCAACAACTGTTAGTGTTTTTATCTACTTACAACCAGTTATTGCCTCTACATATGCTCTAATTGTTGGTAGCGACTCTCTTAATATTATTAAGGTAACTGCTACGTTAATTATATTTTTGGGTGTTTATTTAGTTACCAAACAAACCAAAAAATCCATCAAATAAAAACTTATCTTTGCTTTATATTTAAAATTTGAATTTATGATTCAATCTATGACGGGTTTTGGAAAATCTGTACTACAATTGCCAACAAAAAAAGTTACTATTGAAATTAAATCTTTAAATAGTAAAAACTTAGATTTAAACGTTAGAATACCTTCTTATTATAAAGAAAAGGAATTAGCAGTTCGTAAAAAACTAGCTAGAGCTCTGGTAAGAGGTAAGGTAGATTTTTCAATTTTTGTAGAAATGACTGCAGATGAAACTTCAACTACCGTAAATAAGAGGGTTGTTAAAGATTATATCAATCAACTTAAAAACGTTGTAGAAACTGGAAGAGCTTCTGATGTTGAACTACTAAAAATGGCAATTTCTATGCCTGACGCCTTAAAAACGGAACGTGAAGAGTTAGACGAGAATGAGTGGGCTACCATAAACCAAAATATAGATGAGGCCATTGCAAAAATAATCCAATATAGAATTGATGAAGCAGTTTCTTTAGAGGAAGACTTTAAAGAGCGTATTCTAAATATTAGAAAATATTTAGAGGAAGTTAAAGCCTTAGATGCAGACAGAATAGAAAATGTAAAAATACGTTTGCAAAAAGCAATTAATGACTTGCAGGTAACTACAGACGAAAATAGATTTGAGCAAGAACTTATTTATTATTTAGAAAAATTAGACATTAACGAAGAAAAAGTACGTTTAGAAAATCATTTAAATTACTTTTTAGAAACGTTAGCTACAACAGATTCTAATGGGAAAAAATTAGGGTTTATCGTTCAAGAAATGGGAAGAGAAATTAATACTACTGGTTCTAAAGCTAATTTTGCACCAATGCAAAAAGCCGTAATTCAAATGAAAAACGAATTAGAACAAATTAAAGAACAAATTTTAAATGTGCTTTAAAAATATTCTAATAAATATTTTTAAAACAAGCTGAATTTAATTCAGCTTCATAAAAAACAAAATACTGAACTCAGTTCAGGCTAATAAATTTAAATATGAAAGATAATTTTAAAGGAAAGTTATTTGTTTTTTCAGCACCTTCAGGTTCGGGTAAAACAACCATTGTTCGTCATTTATTAGCTCAAAAGAAATTCAACTTAGCATTTTCTATCTCTGCCACGTCTAGGGCGCCAAGAGGATTCGAAAAGCATGGTGAAGACTATTATTTTATTTCTTTACAAGATTTTAAAAACCATATTAAAGCAGACAACTTTTTAGAATGGGAAGAGGTTTATAGAGATAATTTTTATGGCACCTTAAAAACAGAAGTAGAACGTTTATGGGCACAAAAAAAACATGTAATTTTTGATATTGATGTTGCTGGTGGGTTACGAATTAAAAAAAAGTTTCCAACACAAACACTTTCTGTTTTTGTAAAACCCCCAAGCATTGACGAGTTAAAAATACGATTGAAAAAAAGAAAAACAGAAACTGAAGAAAAAATTAATATGCGCATTGCTAAAGCTTCTGTAGAATTAGCAACAGCCCCACAATTTGATAAAATCATAAAAAACTATGATTTAGAAGTCGCTTTAGAAGAAGCTGAAGTGTTAATTGGTGAATTTCTTGATCTAAAAAAAAGTGAATCCTAAAGTTGCTTAAAAAATGAAAATCGGCTTATACTTTGGTACATTTAATCCTATTCACATTGGACATCTAATCATTGCCAATGAAATGGTAGAAAATTCTGATCTAGATGAAATATGGATGGTAGTTACCCCTCATAATCCTTTTAAAAAAAAGCAATCATTATTAGAAAATCATCATCGTTTTGAGCTAGTATATAGGGCCACAGAAAACTATGACAAAATTAAACCTTCCGATTTAGAGTTTAAACTTCCACAACCTAACTATACTGTACACACCTTAGCCCATGCAGTAGACACGTATCCAAACAAAGAATTTTGTTTAATTATGGGAGAAGATAATTTAAAAAGCTTCCATAAATGGAAAAATTATGAAACTATCTTAGAGCATCATCAAATATACGTATATCCAAGAGTTTCAGTTGGGTCTATTGCTCATCAGTTTAAAAACCATCCTAAAATACATGCCGTAAAAGCACCTATTATAGAGCTATCTTCTACAATGATTAGAAAAGGAATACAACAACAAAAAAACATTAAACCCTTATTAAGTAAGGAAGTTTGGGAATATATAGACGAAATGAATTTTTATAAAAAATAGTTTCATTATTTTTACGTTAAAGACCAAAGAAACCTATCATTTAAAGTGAGTAAAAAAGCAAAAAATAAGGGGAAGTTAACACAAAAGTTAACGGATAAATATAGGCTAGTTGTCTTAAACGAAAACACCTTTGAAGAGCGGTTTTCTTTAAAACTTTCTCGTTTAAATGTATTTGCTTTAGGCGGGCTTTTGGCTTTTTTGTTAATACTTATTACTACGTCTATTATTACGTTTACACCTGTAAAAGAATATATACCAGGCTACTCTTCAACAAATTTAAAAATAAAAGCCGCAAAACTAGCTTTTGAAACAGACTCTTTAAAAAGAAAACTAGACCTGTTAAATGCATATACTAAAGCATTACAACCAATACTTAAAGGAGAAATTGAGGGTAATTTTTTAGATACTATAAAAAATGAATCACAAAAATTTATCATAAAAGATAGCCTGTTAAATGCCTCTAAAGAAGATTCTTTGTTTAGAGAGAAAATAGAAAGCAGAGACCGTTTTCCTATTCAGAATAGCAATAGGTCTAACGTAGAAATTATCTTTTTTGCACCACTAAAAGGAAGTGTTTCTCAACGTTTTGATGCAAAAGCAAAACATTTGGCTGTAGACATTGCTGCTCCAAAAAATACACCTGTAAAAGCAACTGCAGATGGGACTGTTATTTTCTCTGATTGGACTACAGAAACCGGCTATGTAATTATTTTAAAACATGGGTATAATTATGTTTCTGTTTACAAACACAATGGAAATTTATTAAAAAAACAAGGAGACTTTGTAAAATCTGGAGAGGTAATTGCAAGTGTAGGGTCTACAGGAGAATTAACAACTGGAGCACATTTACATTTTGAACTTTGGAGTAATGGATATGCAATAAACCCAATAAACTTGATTGACTTTAACTAATGAGTATAAAATCTTTTTTCGCCATTCCTTTTGCTAAAATAGTAACAAAACAGGTTTTAAAATGGGCTAAAACCCCACATAAAACTCAAGAAAGAGTATTTCAAAACCTTATTGCTAAAGGAAAAAATACAGTCTTTGGTAAAGATCACGATTTTAAAAATATTAACTCTTATGATGATTTTAAGAAACACGTAAAAGTTACAGATTACGAAGGTTTAAAACCTTATGTAGATAGAATTGTAGCAGGCGAATCGGATGTGCTGTGGACAGGAAAACCAATTTATTTTGCAAAAACATCAGGTACCACTTCTGGTGCTAAATATATACCCATTACCAAAGATTCGATGCCTACCCATATTAAAGCTGCCAGAAATGCGTTGTTATTTTACATCGCAGAAAAAAATGATGCAAGCTTTGTAAATGGTAAAATGATATTTTTACAAGGAAGCCCTGTACTAGAAAACAAAAACGGAATTAAACTAGGAAGGTTAAGTGGAATTGTAGCTCATTATGTACCCCAATATTTACTTAAAAACAGGCTTCCAAGTTGGGAAACCAATTGCATAGAAGATTGGGATACCAAAGTAAACGCAATTGTAGAAGAAACCGTTAATGAAGATATGTCTGTGATTAGTGGTATACCTTCTTGGGTACAAATGTATTTTGAAAAACTGATTGAAAAGACAGGTAAATCGATTTCTGAGATTTTTCCGAACTTTAATTTCTTTATTTATGGCGGTGTAAACTTTGAACCTTATAAAAATAAATTTGAGAGTATTATTGGTAAAAAAATAGATTATATAGAATTGTACCCTGCATCAGAAGGCTTTATAGCTTTCCAAGATTCGCAAACTGAAAAAGGAATGTTACTGCAACTAGATTCAGGTATTTTTTACGAATTTATACCATCAACAGAATTTTTTGATGAAAATCCAACAAGAATTTCTTTAAAGGGTGTGCAGCTAGATGTAAACTATGTAATCATCTTAAATACCACTGCAGGTTTATGGGGGTATAATATTGGAGATACTGTAGAATTTACAAGTTTAAAACCCTATAGAATTAAAGTTACTGGAAGAATTAAACACTTTATTTCAGCTTTTGGTGAGCATGTTATTGGTAAAGAAGTAGAAAAAGCTTTGAATGATGCTATTGCTGGAACAGCAATAAATATTAGCGAATTTACTGTGGCCCCTCAAGTAAACCCAACAGCAGGATTGCCTTATCATGAATGGTTTATAGAGTTTGAAAATGAACCTGAAGATTTAGAAGAATTTGCTGCTAAAATTGATGCTTCTATGCAAGAGCAGAATATTTATTATTTAGATTTAATAGCAGGCAAAATATTAAAACCTATTGTAATTCAAAAGGTGAAAAAAGGTGGTTTTCACGAGTATATGAAGTCTATCGGAAAATTTGGAGGGCAAAATAAAATTCCACAATTATCAGACAATCGAAAAATTGCTAATGTTCTCGAAAAATTCCTTCAAAATTAACTAAATTATTTTTGTTGGCTAGTTATACTATTTGTTATTGTTTACTTTTGCTTCAGATATAAGAAACACAAAATCCATGAGTACTATTAGAATTACCAAACAATTTAAATTTGAAACTGGCCACGCATTATATGGTTATGATGGTAAATGTAAAAATGTTCATGGGCATTCTTACAAGCTCTCTGTAACTGTTTCTGGACAACCAATTACAGATAATACGAATGTTAAATTTGGAATGGTTATCGATTTTGGTGATTTAAAGAAGATTGTAAATGAAGAAATTGTAGATATTTTTGATCATGCAACTGTATTTAATAAAAATACACCTCATGTAGAATTAGCCAAAGAGCTTATGGACAGAGATCATCATGTAATTTTGGTAGATTATCAACCAACAAGTGAAATGATGGTAATTGATTTTGCGACAAAAATTAAAAAAAGATTACCAGCAACTATAAAACTGCACAGTATAAAACTACAAGAAACAGACTCTAGCTTTGCAGAGTGGTTTGCAAGTGAAAACTAAACTTATACCTCTCTAAAGATAATGTTTATTTTTATCTCTTTCATTCGTTTGTCTAGCTGACTACTTCGAGTGCTAAAGACCGATTCTTTTGGCATTTTTAAGACGTTAGACAATTCGAACTTTAAATCTTTTAGTACGCGTTCTCTTCGTTTGTTAATGGTTACATAATTGTCTTCATTTAAATCTTCAGACAACGCATCATTTAAGGAATGTAACGCAAAAAAACTGCCTTTTTGCGCTAAAAACACCTTTAATACTGCTTTATTTAACGGAGACAATTGCAATGGATTTTTCTTGTTTACAAAAAAGAGGTCTTTGGTTACGCTATACAATAATTGACCTTTCTTTATTTTATAGCTTACATATAATTTGTAAAATCCGTAACAAAAAGCAAATGCAAAAACTACTATAAAAAAACCATACAGAAAAATAGAATATGATTCACTAACATACAAAGGCATCTCAGAAATGAGCTTACTTTTTAAACTAGTGTAAGGTTCACTAATAATATAGTAATTTTGGTTAGATTGATATACATAAGTAAGCATTTTAGAACGCTGAAAGTATTTGATAGCTTCAATATTTTTAAAAATTGAATAGTCAAATGTTTTTATAAAATTATTAAAAATATCTACTTCAACAATTTTATCATAAAAGGAAACAATTTTATCATCTATTTGTAGCCTATTGTTGTGTTGATAAGTAATATTAAATAATGGAATATTTTTGTTTATTCTTTTTTCTTTGTGCCATCTAAATGTATTTAAATCTAAACGCCTTATATATTCATCTAAAACATGGTCTCTTCTACTTAAGTAGTCTATTACATAAAGATTGACATCCTTTTTTAAAAAAAAAGGAGAACTTCTTGGAGTTATACTCTCTACGTTGCTTGTTTGTTTTAAAAGCCACTCGTTGGTTACAAAATCATAATACGTAATGATGTTTTTTTCGGTGAACAGACCATAACCAGAAAATAAATGAGGTTTGTTATCGTGTACAAAAGGAATAGCAGAATATTGATTTTTATGGCTAAAGGAATTATCAATACGAGTAAAAGTATTGTTTTTAAATGCTAACGTAATGCCACAACCGTTTTCTGCAAAATAAGTAACACCATCTATTTGAAACTGATAATCATTAAATAAAGAGAGTTGGAAAGGTTTTGGAAACTCAGTTTTAAATCGCGTTTCAAAATTAAAACCTCTATACCCAGTACTATCATTTACAATAATAACGGGTTCTTTTGTTTTAGCATCTTCAAAGAGCAAATATTCTTGATTAATTTTTAAAGGCTGTTGCGCAAAAAAAGTAGGCGACAAGAAAAGGACAAAAATTATCAGCAGGCTAGTGTAGGTCGTTTTTTGCAATGATGAAAATTAAATTTTAATAAAATTACATAATTATTTACTTCGTAAATATAAGGGTTTTTAGTAAGATAAAAAAATATGCGAAATTATGATGTCGTGGAATTTTACTCACTAAACAAAATCTCTTTCACTAAAATTGTAGTAATAAAGATAGAACATCGGATCTGTAATAAATTAATTAGGCTTATTGGGAAAATGTATAGCGAATTGAAAAAAGAAAAAGTATAAAATTACAGCATTCGATTTCTATTTTTTAAAAACTATAATAAACAACTGTTTTAATGTAAACAGATTCAAAATTCATTTATTTCTATTGCAAAATTTCTTGTCGTTTTTTACAAAACTTAAGGTAAAATACATATAGTTTTAATTTTACACCTTATCTTTGGTAAAAAATAATATATGAAAACTATAAAACTAATTGTATGCTTTTGCGTAACAATAGCTTTAACAAGCTGTGGAGATGATAACGAAAACTCAGATTTACTGCTTACAAATAGTAATCTAGCAGGCAATTATACTATTGAGAATCTCACAGGCGAAGAAAATGAAACAGCAACCTCTACTTCTGGAGCTATTGTAGATTTGGCAACCTCTACTATTGTTGGTAATACATTTAAAGTAGAGTTACTTATAAATGCAAATGGTACCTATTCTATTTCTGGACCTTATGTAGAAGTTAAAAACACAACTCCAAATGGTGGTCCTAATACAGAAACTACTGATATTCCAACTACAGATACAAACGGTACCTATCAATTAAACGGTATAGAAAATACAATTACTTTTACTGCTGAAAATGGGAACTTCTTGTCAGGAACTTACAACGTAAATACGTTAACGCAAAATAGATTTATCATTTCTAAAAATAGTCTTGAACCACGAGGTTCTAATACAATTACGAGTAAAATTATTATTGATTTTTTAAAAGTCTAAGAACAGTACCTAAATAATGTTATTTGTCATTGTAAACATTCATGGTATTCGATAAGCCATCAGTACCAAATGAAGTAATCACTTTGGCTGACAATGGTAATCTTTCTATTAATAAGCTTGTTTCTTCTTTGGTCCACTCTCCCAAAACATAATCTACTTGGCGACCTTTGGCGTAGTTGGCTCCTACTCCAAAACGAAATCTTGGGTATTTATTAGTCCCTAATTTCTCTTGAATATCTTTTAATCCGTTATGACCACCATCACTCCCTTTAGCCTTTACTCTTAAGGTTCCAAAATCAATATTTAAATCATCTGTAACTACGAGGATATTTTCTATAGACACTTTCTCTTTATCCATCCAATATTTTAAAGCTTTACCACTTAAATTCATAAATGTACTTGGTTTTAAAAGGATAAAATTTCTTCCTTTAAAACAAAAACTAGCAACATCACCCAACTTTTCTGTTTCAAAAGATATACTATGCTCTTCTGCTAGTTCATCCAGTATTTTAAACCCTATATTATGACGTGTGTTTGTATATTTTTCGCCAATATTACCTAAACCAATTATTAAAAACTTCTTCATTATAGTACAAAAATAAAAAAAGCGTTACGGTTACGTAACGCTTTTGTAAAAATTTATTTTACAGACTATTCTGTTGCAGCTGGTGCAGCAGCTTCAGCTGTTTCTGCAACTTCTTCATCTTCATCCTCTACATTAGAAGCGTTACGAGAAGTTCTAACTTGTACAACAACAGTGTTATCTGGATGCATAAAAGTATAATCATCATTAATTAACGATGTAATTACTAGTTTATGACCGATTTTTAAGGTAGAAATATCTGCAGTTATAAAATCTGGTAAATTAGCAGGTAATGCTTTTACTCTTAACTTACGGTTTGTGAAACGTAATGAACCTCCATTTAAAACACCTGGAGAAGTACCTGTTAATTGAACAGGAATATTCATTGTAATTTCTTTATCATCAAATAATTGATAAAAATCTACATGTAAAATTTTATCAGTAACAGGATGAAACTGAATATCTTGCAAAATTGCAGGGATTTTTTTTCCATCAACATTAAGACTTGCCGTATATACATTTGGAGTATATACCAAGTTTTTAAACGCTTTTTCTTCTGCTGAAAAGTGTATTGGTGTTTCTCCTCCGTATATAACGCAAGGAACCATACCAGCATTACGTAAGGCTTTGGTAGCTACCTTGCCCACGCTTTCTCTTTTTGATCCTTTAATTGTAATTGATTTCATTACTTTTTTGTTAATTATTTACATTAAAAATTGTCCACTTATCGATGTGTTATCCTGTACTTTATGCATAACATCAGCGAATAAGGGCGCGCAAGATACAACTTTTATTTTTGAAGTCTCCTTTTTTAGCGGAATTGTATCTGAAACTATTAATTCTGTTAAGGCTGAATGCTCAATTTTCTCATAAGCGCCTCCAGAAAGTATTGGGTGTGTACAAATTGCACGAACACTTAAGGCTCCTCTTTCTTTCATTAAGTTAGCTGCATGAGCAAGAGTACCTCCAGTATCAATCATATCATCTACAAGAATTACGTTTTTACCTTTTACATCACCAATCAACTCCATGTGCCCAATAACATTTGCTTTTTTTCGTTGCTTATAACAGATTACAACATCTGATAATAAATGTTTAGAATATGCATAAGCTCTTTTAGAACCTCCCATATCTGGAGAAGCTATCGTTAAATTCTCTAATTTTAAACTTTCTATATATGGCATAAAAATAGTGGATGCAAATAAATGGTCTACTGGTTTTTCGAAAAAGCCTTGAATTTGATCTGCATGTAAATCCATAGTCATAATTCTTGTTGCACCTGCAGATTCTAATAATTTGGCAACTAATTTTGCACCAATTGCAACTCTAGGCTTATCTTTTCTATCTTGTCTTGCCCATCCAAAATAAGGCATAACAGCAGTAATGTGTCTTGCAGAAGCTCTTTTAGCCGCATCACACATTAATAACATTTCCATTAAATTATCTGCATTCGGAAATGTAGATCCTATAATAAATACTCTTCTTCCTCTTACAGATTCCTCAAAAGCAGGTTGAAACTCTCCGTCACTAAAGTAAGTTGTATGTACATTACCTAATTCTGTATTGTATTCTTTGGCAATTTTTTGTGCTAAAACAGTACTTTGCCTACAAGCAAAAAGCTTCGGTGTAAGTTGGTTATTGATCATGGAATAAGTATTTTAGTTGTATTTTTGTGAGCCTACAAAAGTAGAAATTATTTATCGAGTTTGAAATTAAAATTTTCACTTTAAAAACTAAATATTATTAGTAGATTTGCATTCTCTATTAAATGCTCAAGTGGCGGAATTGGTAGACGCGCTGGATTCAAAATCCAGTTCTTTCGGGAGTGTGGGTTCGATTCCCACCTTGAGTACAAATTATCCTCAAAAATAATTTATTGTTTTTGGGGATATTTAATTCTTAATAAACTTTCTATTGGTTTGACCAACACCATCAGATATCTTTATCACATACATACCGCTTGGCAATGCTTGTACATTGATGTTGTTTGTATTCTTTATAGAAATTACTTCCTTACCTAACACATTATAAATTGATACTGATATAGGAGTATCATTTCCTAAAATAAATAAACTATTCTCTACAGGGTTAGGAAAAACAGATAAGTTTGTAAAGTATTGGTCATCTATACTTGCAGTTGGACAACTACCCCAAACAGGTTTATTTTCTTCTGTTAAAGATGCCCATAAACTAAATTCATTTGGCTCTGAACTAATATTAGAAACACACCAATTTGATATATCTTGATTGAAGGCATTTGCTTCAGAAAACATACCTCCCATATCAGTCACACTACTCACATCCCAAGAACCAATGTCTTGATTAAAAGCAGATGCTCCGTAAAACATATAACTCATATCAGTAACACTTCTCACATCCCAAGAACTCACATCTGCATTAAATTCTCCTCTATCCCTAAATGCTTCACTCATATCTGTCACATTACTTACATCCCAATTAGGCATTGCACCATATTCACTATCACTACACATTCCGTCTTCGGGGTTCGTTGATAAACAAGTGTTTATTGCCTCTTGAAAATTAGCGTCTGTAATTGGGACTTGTGCATTAAAATCTGCATTAACTTTTATTGTCACAGAAGCATTGGCTGAATTTTCTCCATCAGATACTTCATAAGTAAAATTAACCTCTCCAGAGAAATTTGGAACAGGTGTATAAGTA
>NZ_JAHEHX010000001.1:147338-262036 GCF_024639685.1 Polaribacter sp.
TAAGAAAAATTAAAAGTATCCTCTCCACTAATAGAACTAGAACTATCAAAATAAAATCTAGATCCAGAGTTGCCCCCTGTAGTTGCTAATCTTGTTATTACTATATCTTGTTGTGCATTAAAATCTGCATTAACTTTTATTGTCACAGAAGCATTGGCTGAATTTTCTCCATCAGATACTTCATAAGTAAAATTAACCTCTCCAGAGAAATTTGGAACAGGTGTATAAGTAAAAGTATAATCATTATTTAATGTCAATGTACCCGATTCAGGCCCTTCAATTAAAGAAACTGTTAATTCCTCTCCCTCTAAATCAGCATCGTTAGATCTTACATCAAAAGTTAAAGTTTCATTGTAATTTATAGTAATATAATCATCGTTTGCCAAAACATTTTCTTGTCCTATAAAACTAAAAACGTCTCCAGCTGAAAAGTAACTATTAAATTGATTTGGAAGAAGTATGCTTCCATCTGCAGGAACATTATTAAGAATTTGAGAAATAATGTAATCAGGATTTAATCCTTGATCAAGAAGTGAATTTCCGCCACTCCCTTGCCAACCTATATTACTATAAGAAAAATTAAAAGTATCCTCTCCACTAATAGAACTAGAACTATCAAAATAAAATCTAGATCCAGAGTTGCCCCCTGTAGTTGCTAATCTTGTTATTACTATATCTTGTTGTGCATTAATAATAAAACAAAAAAATAGGGTAAATACTGTAGTAATTTTTTTCATAATAATTTAATTTTAGTAAATATATATATATTAAATAAAAAATTGTGATTTTTTTTGTTAAATAGGTTTTTACCAAAAAATCAAATTTAACACCCTTAAATATCACCAATCTATAGGCTTGTTGGTGGTATGCGAAACACTTGTTACTTTGGGTAATATATAAGGCATTAACTTAATAAGCAACTCAACTCTTTCTTTTGGCTTTAAATTGTCCAAATGCGTTTGTATTTGCTCTAATTCTTGATATAAAACATCTTTAAATACAGACCTTAACTCTTTTGTTAATTTGTTTTGTGTACCCTTCTGTCTTCCTCCATATTTAATCCCTGTTGTATTTGCCATACTATTTAATACTATTATAGATTTATTTATATATAGGTTCTTTTAAATTCTTTTGCATATCTATTAGTTTAATATCCATTAGGTAATAGTAAAACATTACTTTGATGAGGTTTAATAAGGGGTAAGCCATTATAATCCGCTATACCCTCATTATATAACAGTTCCTTTAAAGCGTAGATGTCTATTAGGTTTTGGTAGAAAGAGTTCGAGAATGGAATCGTAAGGGGTACAAATAAAAACCTCAAATAACTGAATACAAGTTAATTGGGGTTTTGTTTTTACATATCTGCACAACTATTGCACAACAAAGCAAAAAAAACGCCAAAAAATCCAATACAACTTCATTTATAAAGACCCCCGGTTACTTTTTAAAAATCACTTTCCTTTTTAGCACTTTTCTGACAAATGTATATATAGTAAAAGAACCGTTAATATTGGGTATTTAATTATGAGTTAACAAAGTTTTTTTGGAAGCTTACAAAAATGACTAGAGAATCGGTAGATAATAAAAAAATGGTCTATTCAGTTTATTTTAATATCTTCAAATAATTATTTTTTAGTGTCATTCCTTTTCAAGTAGATATTATAAATTAAACCAAAAACGATAAGAAATATTCCTAAAAGAGTCCATAAATTATACACTTCACCAAACCAAAAAGCACCTATTACAATCGTTATTACAACTTCTAAATATTTAATTGGGGCTATTAAGTTGGTTTCTTGAGCTTGAAAGGCTTTGGTCATATACAATTGCCCTACATATCCTAATATTCCTGTACTTAAAAACAATACGAATTCTAATAAAGTTGGATTTTGCCAATACCGCACACTCATTAGACCGCCAAAAACAAAGGCCAACACCATAAAATAATTGATAATTACTAAAGGGTGATCTTTATTTCCTATTTTTCGAATAACAACAAAAATTAGCCCCAAAAATACTGCAGAAAATAATACTAAAGTCAATCCTATATAATTAACTTCCGCACCAAAGCCTTTAATAATTAGTACTCCTAAAAATGCAATAACAAACAAAAGCCATTGTACAGGCCTTATTTTTTCTTTTAAAAAAACCAACGCAAAAACAGCTGCAAATATTGGTGCTACATATCTTAAAGAAACTGCTGTGCCTACTGGTAAGTAGTGTAAAGACTGAAAAAAACAAGTTAGAGAAATAACACCAAACACACCCCTTGTAAACAGCAGTTTTCTTTCGTTTCCTAACATGGGTATTTTCTGTTTTAGTAATAAAGGAAGTGTAAAACACAACGTTCCTGTAGACCTAAAAAAAACAATCTGATACACATTAAAATGACTAAGGTACTTTACAAAAGAGCTCATTAACGCAAATGCTAATGCGCTTATAATCATAAATACTATGGGATTGTTTACTTTCAATAGATATTTTGTAATGCACACAAATGTAAATGATTTTTAGGCAAAAAAGAGCAAAAAAAAAGAGCTGATATTATATCGGCTCTTTTTTTGTACAATTTATAAATCCCCCAACTTATAATTGTAATACACTCCAAAGATAATACTTATTTGTTGTTATGTAATTTAAAGTTCGTTTCTTACGATTTATCTGTCGATGAATAACGTTTAAGTATCGATGAGTGGTGAGTCACAATAAGTTTAATTAACTCATTTTAAGGAGTGTAAAAATGGGTCTAAATTATAAGATAACTATAAGTTATTTGAAGAGGTGTTATTAAAATTCTTTAAATGGTTGAATTTTAAAAGTAAGTCGTAAAAAAATTAAATATGAATTTGTCTATTAATTTGCTGATCTAAAGAAATAAAAGTCTCTGTTCTAGAAACTCCTTTTATGTTTTGTATATCTTTATTTAAAAGATGCATTAAATCGTCGTTGTTTTTACAAAGTATTTTTATAAAAATCGCGTAATTACCTGTTGTATAGTGACTTTCAACAATTTCAGGTATTTCATTAAGCCTTTTTATTGCAGAAGAGTATAGACTAGAAGCATCTAAAAAAATACCCACAAAAGCAGTAGTAGTATATCCTAAAGACCTTGGATTTATGACCATTTTATAGCCATCTATAAGTGCTGACTTCTCTAATTTTTTTAATCTTTGATGAATTGCAGCACCAGAAATACCTACTTCTCTTGCAATGCTTAGTATTGGGGTTCTAGCGTCTTCTACTAACCTTTTAATGATAATTTTATCTATGCCATCTATCTTCATAATCATAAATATTTGAGTTAAAGATAAAAAAAAAGAGCTCACCAAATGGCTTGCTCTTTCTTTTATTGTCTTTTCTAAAAAATGAAATGTATTAATTCATCTTAAAATCTTCCATGAATTTGGTGGTATAATTTCCTGAAACATAATCTGGATGATCCATTAGTTGCCTATGAAAAGGAACTGTTGTTTTAACACCTTCTATTACAAACTCGTCTAAAGCTCTTTTCATTTTATTTATTGCTTCTTCTCTCGTTTGTGCAGTTACAATCAATTTAGCAATCATAGAGTCGTAATTTGGCGGTATCATATACCCTGCATACACATGAGTATCTAAACGGATTCCATGACCACCAGGAGTATGTAAAACGGTGATTTTACCGGGTGCTGGTCTAAAATTATTGTAAGGATCTTCAGCATTAATTCTACACTCTATAGAATGCAACTGTGGATAGTAATTCTTACCAGAAATAGGCACACCTGCAGCTACTAAAATTTGCTCACGAATTAAATCGTAGTTTACAACTTCTTCTGTAATTGGGTGCTCTACTTGAATTCTAGTATTCATTTCCATAAAGTAGAAATTTCTGTGCTTGTCTACCAAAAACTCAACAGTTCCTGCACCTTCATATCCAATATATTCTGCAGCTTTTACAGCAGCTTCACCCATTTTTTCTCTTAATTCATCTGTCATGAATGGAGATGGTGTCTCTTCTGTAAGCTTTTGATGACGTCTTTGAACAGAGCAGTCTCTTTCAGACAAATGACATGCTTTACCAAAAGAATCACCAACAATTTGAATTTCGATATGCCTTGGCTCTTCAATGAGTTTTTCCATATACATATCGTTATTCCCAAAGGCAGCTTTACTTTCCTGTCTTGCAGAATCCCAAGCATCTTTTAAGTCCTCTGGTTTCCAAACAGCACGCATTCCTTTACCTCCACCTCCTGCAGAAGCTTTTAACATTACAGGATAACCTGTTTCTACAGCAAGCTTTTCGCACTCTTTGAAGTCTTTAATTACACCTTCAGAGCCAGGTACACAAGGAACTCCTGCAGCTATCATAGTAGATTTTGCATTCGCTTTATCTCCCATTTGGTCTATCATTTTACCAGAAGCACCAATAAATTTAATGTGATGTTCTTCACATAAATTAGAGAATTTTGCGTTTTCTGATAAAAAACCATACCCTGGATGTATAGCATCTGAATTTGTAATTTCTGCAGCTGCAATAATGTTAGACATTTTTAAGTAAGATTCGCTACTTGGAGCAGGTCCAATACAAACTGCTTCATCCGCAAATCTAACATGTAAACTTTCTGCATCTGCCTTAGAATAAACTGCAACAGTTTTTATACCCATTTCTTTACAGGTTCTAATAACACGTAAGGCTATTTCTCCTCTGTTTGCAATTAGTATTTTTTTAAACATCGTATAAGAATTTAAAATGATGAATTTTGGGTGTTAAAATAAATTGGTAACACCAAAAAAGATTCGATATTAAGAAGGATCAACTAAAAATAAAGGTTGATCAAATTCTACTGGTGTCGAATCATCGACTAAAACTTTAACGATTTTACCTGATATTTCAGATTCTATTTCATTAAATAATTTCATTGCTTCAATTACACAAACAGTATCCCCTGTACTAATATCTGTACCAACTTCTACAAAATTTGGTTTGTCTGGCGCTGGTTTTCTGTAAAATGTTCCAATAATTGGAGATTTTACAACAATATACTTGTCTTCATCATTATTAGCTGCAACTGGTGCAGGTGCCTCTGAAACTGGTACTTGTGGCGTAGGCGCTGCAGCTGGCATTTGTGGAATGCCTGCCATTGGCGCAGCTTGTACAATTGTAGTTTCTGGTTTTCCTGAACCTGTTTTAATTGTAATTTTAACATCTTCCATTTCTAACTTTACCTCGCTTGCGCCAGATTTTGCTACAAATTTTATAAGATTTTGAATCTCTTTAATGTCCATGCTTCTTATTTGTTTAGTTGTTGTTATTAAGAATTATACGCCCACTTTAGGTAAATAGCTCCCCATGTGAAGCCACCACCAAAAGCGGCAAAAATTAAGTTATCTCCTTTTTTTAATTGATTTTCATAGTCTGCTAATAAAAGAGGTAAAGTTGCAGATGTGGTATTTCCATATCTATGGATGTTCATCATTACTTTTTCTGAACTAACACCTACTCTATTCGCTGTTGCTTCTATGATTCTTTTATTTGCTTGGTGCGCTACCAACCATTGAATATCTTTTTCTGTAAGGTTATTTCTAGTTAGCATTTTTTCTGAAACACTTGCCATATTAGAAACCGCATATTTAAATACCGTTTTACCTTCTTGGTACACAAAATGTTTATTATTTTTTACGGTATCTTCTGTAGGAGGCATAATAGAGCCACCAGCTTCTATTCTTAAAAAATCTCTCCCCACACCATCACTTCTTAAATATTCGTCTTGTAAACCAAGACCTTCTTCATTTGGCTCAAATAAAGCAGCTCCTGCACCATCTCCAAAGATAATACATGTTGCTCTGTCTGTATAATCTATAATAGAAGACATTTTATCTGCGCCTATCAGTAATACTTTTTTATAGCGACCACTTTCTACGTAACTCGCTGCTGTAGACATTCCATATAAGAAACTAGAACATGCGGCTTGTAAATCGTATGAAAATGCATTTATAGCACCAATATTTGTAGCAACATAAGATGCTGTAGCTGCAACTGGTAAATCTGGTGTAGCTGTAGCTACAATTACTAAGTCAATGTCTTCAGCTTTAGCGTTTGATTTTTGTAGTAAATCTTCGGCAGCTTTAATGGCCATATATGAGGTTCCTAAACCTTCTCCCTTTAGTATTCTTCTTTCTTTAATTCCTGTTCTAGAAGTAATCCATTCGTCATTCGTTTCTACATAGGTTTCTAACTCTTTATTGGTTAGAATATAGTCAGGAACATATTTTCCTACGGCTGTAATTGCTGCAGTTATTTTTGTGATCATTAAGATATATTTCTTAAAATTATAATATTCAAAAGTAGTAAAAAATATTACACTGTTTTACCAAAAAACCATCAAAAAACATAGTTTTTTTGATAAATAACAAAAAAAAACCCTCAAAAATGAGAGTTTTACTGATTGTAAGATAAGCCTATTTTAAGCCTCCGCTGATGCAGACGCTGATTCTAAAACAACTTGACCTCTGTAATATAATTTACCTTCGTGCCAATGTGCTCTGTGGTATAAATGTGCTTCTCCAGTTGTTGGATCTGTAGCTATTTGTTGAGCAGATGCTTTATAATGTGTTCTCCTCTTATCTCTTCTAGTTTTAGATATTTTTCTTTTAGGATGTGCCATTTTATGTCTTTTTTTCTGTTATTAAATTCTTTAATTTATCCCATCTTGGGTCTGTAATTTCTACAGTTTTTTCTTCTTTTATCTCTAGTTCTTTTAATTTATTTAATGCTTCAGACTCCATGGTACCGTCTAATACTTTTGGATGTACTCTTTTGCTTGGAACCGCCAAAACAATCATTTCATAAATAAACTGTGCTACATTAAACTCATAAGCTTCATGAGGTAAAATTAAAATTTCCTCATTATCATCATTAAATTCAGAGCCAAATTTTACAACTAATGGTAATTCTGAATCTATTTCTTGATGATACAATTCGCTTGTAACATCACAAGGGAGCTCTACAGTTCCTTCTGCAATAAATGTAAGCTCAAATAATGTGCTTTTTTTAGTAAAATGTAATGAAACTTTTATGGATGAACTATGATAATCATCAAAATTAAAAGCTTCAAAGAACTTATTATCAATTGTGTAATTAAACTCATGCTTTCCTTCTTTTAATCCTACAAACTGTATGTTGAATTGTTTTAAGTCTTTCATAGTCAAACATCAATTGAGCGTGCAAAGATACAAAAAAATGTATTTCTGTCATGTTTTTATTAAAAAATTAAAAACCTTTTAAATTACTTAGCTTTTAAAGGGTTTTCTGTTAACTCACTATATTCTTTTCTAGATTTATATACCTGAATTGCAGTAAATAAAGCTTCTTTAAATGAAGATGAATTGGCATTGTTTTCTCCTGCAATATCATATCCAGTTCCATGATCTGGTGATGTTCTGATGTGACTTAAACCTGCTGTAAAGTTTACCCCTTTCCCAAAAGATAATGCCTTAAAAGGCGCTAAACCCTGATCATGATAAGTAGCCAAAACACCATCAAACTGTTTATAGGTTTCTGAGCCAAAAAAGCCATCTGCTGCATAAGGCCCAAAAACTAATTTACCCGAATTTGCAATTTCTTTTAGTGTTGGCTTTATAATAGTGTCATCTTCTTCTCCTATAATTCCATTATCTCCACAATGAGGATTTAAAGATAATACTGCTATTTTAGGTTTGTTAATTCCAAAGTCTTGCTGCAAAGAATTGTACATTGTAGCTACCTTACTCTTAATTAAGTTTGGAGTAATCGTTTCTGCTACTTTAGCAATTGGAATATGGCCTGTAATTAAACCAATCCTTAATTCATTTGTCATTAATATCATTAGGCTATTGCCTTCTAGGTTTTCTTCTAAATACTCTGTATGACCAGGTGCTTTAAACGCGTCTGACTGAATATTTTCTTTGTTTATAGGCGCCGTTACCAGTACATCTATCTTATCTTCTTTTAAATGTTTTACTGCAGCTTCTAGAGATTTAAAGGCAAAATTACCAGATTCTTTGGTGGACTTACCTAATTCTATATTAACCTCCTCTTTCCAAATATTTAAAACATTTATTTTGTTATGATTAATTTGGTTTATTGCAGTAATTCCATGAACTGGCATTTGTAAGTTTAATGCTTTTTTATGATAAGAAATAGCCTTTGTAGCACCAAAAAGAACAGGGGTACAAAAATCTAACATTCTTTTATCTTCGAAAGTCTTTAAGATAACCTCTACACCAATCCCATTTAAATCTCCAATTGAGATTCCAACAATTATTTTATCCATTTTATCCATAGTAAACCTTGTAATATGCTTATTTTTGTACTTACAAAAGTAACTAATTTTTAATGATATGTTTACAGGAATAATTGAAACACTTGGTACCGTAAAAAATGTAGTTAAAGAACAAGAAAATGTTCATTTAACCATAGAAAGTGGTATTACTAACGAGTTAAAGGTTGATCAAAGTGTGGCTCATAATGGAGTTTGCTTAACTGTGGTTAATATTAATAACAACGAATATACTGTTACTGCCATTAAAGAAACGTTAGACAAAACCAATATTGGTCAACTAAAAACCTCTGATATTGTAAACCTTGAACGTGCAATGAAATTGGGTGATAGATTAGATGGACATATTGTACAAGGGCACGTAGATGAAACCGGCATTTGTAAAAGTGTTAAAGATGAAAATGGAAGTACTGTATACACGTTTGAGTATATTTCTAATAAAAATAACGTTACTATAGAGAAGGGGTCAATTACAATAAATGGAGTTAGTTTAACAGTCGTGAATTCTACGAAATCTGGGTTTTCTGTAGCTATTATACCTTACACTTGGGAAAATACCACGTTTAAAACTTTACAAGTTGGCGACACTGTTAACTTAGAGTTCGATGTAATTGGCAAATACGTAGCTCGCTTAACAAACTTGTAATAACATTCAATTAGTGGCAGAGTCTAGAGTAAAATACTGTGAAATCTGTAAAAAAGAATTTTCTACTATGTTTAGAATACAATATAAACAACCTAAAAAATGGGTTTTTACTTGTGAACAGTGTTTGTTAAATGTGAAAAAAGATAATCCTCTTTACGTTTATGGAGGCACTTGGAAGAGATAGGGCTATAATTTTTCTTCTTTTTTATGTAAAAATCGAGTTAATTTCATAGAAAGATCTAACAAAATAATTTTAGCATTACCATTTCTCTCTATATGATACATTGCCTCACTGATTTCTTTTTCTATTTCTAGAATATTTTCAGAGTGAACAAATGGTGCAAATTTAGACAACTGAAAGTTGGTTTTTGTTTCCATAAAAACCAAATGCACAGACTTATAGTTCATTAACAACGCTTGCCTAAAGAACTGTAAACAATAGGCTAAAAATTGCTTTTGTGTTTCTCTACCTGTTTTTGCAATAGTATCTGACCAAGAAATTAATTGCTGCACAACTGTAGCATTTCCTTTCGCTTTAAAAGCAGTTCTTATCCAAGCGATAAACCATTCTTCAAAAATTAGATCCGCTGAATCATTATGAAGAATATGAAATGCCTTATTTAAATTCCCCTCTGCCTGTTGTGCAATATTAGCTGCTTTCTTTTCTTCTACTTGATGATTTACAACCAAAGTGTTTGCAATATCTTGTTCCGATAATGCAGGAAAATGTAGCGCTTGGCAACGAGATTTTATGGTATTTATAATCTGCTCTTCGTTTTCTGTTATTAATAAAAAAACGGTTTTTTCTGGTGGCTCTTCAATCAGTTTCAATAATTTATTGGCAGCAGCAATATTCATTTTTTCTGCCATCCAAATTATCATCACTTTAAAGCCGCCTTCATAACTTTTGAGTTTTAATTTTTTTACAACGTCTTCTGCTTCATCAACATTAATTAAACCTTGCTTATTCTCTACTCCTATATGTTGTAACCAATTGAATAAACTCCCATAAGGTTGATGTTCTATAAAATTGCGCCATTCCTCTAAAAACAAATTACTAACAGGGTGTTTCTTTACAACATCGTTAGTCGTTACAGGAAATGCAAAATGCAAGTCTGGATGTTGTAGCTTGTTGCATTTTAAATTACAGGTATCTGCATCTGAAGAAAAATTACACAATAAAAATTGCGCATAAGCAATTGCCATTGGCAGAGTGCCTGAACCTTCTTTACCTACAAATAATTGTGCATGAGGTATTCTACCATTTTCAGCAGATTTTTGAAGGTGATTTTTTATATGTTCCTGACCTATGATTTGGTTGAAAAGCATGAAGCAAATATAGAACTTTAGAAATTTTTTTGGTTGGTTTTTGTTCTTTTAATGTAGTAACTTGTCAAAAAAATAATGATGAAAAAATTATTTCAAATCTTAAATGGACTAGCTTTTGGTGCTGTAATTTTTGTCAACTACCTTTCTAATACTGGCGCAATGGGTGGCAAAACTATTGGTAGTGTGTCAAACAACATACAATCTTTATTTACACCTGCTGGCTATGCTTTTTCTATTTGGGGAATTATTTATTTAGGGTTATTTGGGTTTATTGTTTATCAAGGTAAAGGGTTATTTAGTAAGGTGAAAAACAATGATTTTATTCTTAAAATTGGTCCTTGGTTTATACTATCTTCCATAGCAAATTGTTTGTGGGTTTTTACTTGGATTTATGGATATACAGGACTTTCTTGCCTTTGTATTTTTAGTTTACTTTTTGCATTAATGAAAATTGTTGCACGTTTAAACATTACTGATTTTTTGGTTTTAAAACCTGTAAAAGTGTTAGTGATTTTACCATTTATAATCTACAGTAGCTGGGTAACTGTTGCTAGTGTTGCTAATGTCTCTTCTTATTTGGTAAAAATAAATTGGGATGGCTTTGGTATTAGTTCAATACTTTGGGCCATAATAATGATTGTAGTAGCCAGTTTCATTAATATTATCGTTCTTTTTAAAAAAAATCTAACTGCTTTTCCCTACGTTGGTGCTTGGGCTTTATTCGCAATTGGCATAGCTAATAAATTCAATTATGTAATAGTGGCAAATACCGCGTTTGCATTTGCTGTTCTTCTTCTTATAGCAGGAACATACCATTTATTTCATAAAAATAAACCAATATTTATCAGGGAATAATGACTGCCTGGTTACCTTCGAAAACGATATCTTAACTTTTATAATTTCCACTACTTTAAACTTAAATAAAAAAGTATTTTTGTTTTAAACCGATACAAAACTCATGAAAACCTTAAACGATTTTAATTTTAACAATAAAAAAGCTACAATTAGAGTAGACTTTAATGTCCCATTGAATGCTAATTTTGATGTAACAGATACTACTAGAATACAAGCTGCGAAACATACAATTATAAAAGTTTTAGAAGATGGTGGAAGCTGTATTTTAATGTCTCATTTAGGAAGACCTAAAGGGAAGCAAAATGAATTTTCTTTGCAACATATTATCAAAGATGTTGTAGATGTAATTGGTTGTAATGTGAAATTTGTTGAAGATTGTATAGGTCCCAAAGCAGAGGAAGCTGCAGCTAATTTAGAGCCAGGAGAAATTCTACTTTTAGAAAATTTACGATTTTATGAAGAAGAAAAAAATGGTGATTTAGCCTTTGCAGAGAAACTATCTAAATTGGGAGATATTTATATAAATGATGCTTTTGGAACAGCGCATAGAGCACATGCATCGACTACAATTATTGCTCAATTTTTTGAAGATAAAAAATGTTTTGGAAACTTATTGGCAAGAGAAATTGAAAGTATAGATAAAGTATTAAACAACTCAGAAAAACCAGTTTTAGCAATTTTAGGTGGAGCAAAAGTATCATCTAAAATTACAGTAATCGAAAATATTTTAGACAAAGTAGACCATTTAATTGTTGGTGGTGGTATGACTTTTACTTTTATTAAAGCACAAGGTGGTTCTGTTGGAGATTCTATTTGTGAAGACGATAAAATGGAATTGGCTCTAGAAATTTTAAAACAAGCAAAAGAAAAAGGTGTTGAAGTACATATCCCTGTAGATGTAATTGCCGCAGACGATTTTGATAACAATGCAAATACAAAGGTTGTAGATGTTACTCAAATTCCTGATGGCTGGCAAGGCTTAGATGCTGGCCCAAAATCTCTAGAAAATTTTGACGAAGTTATAAATAAGTGTAAAACTATTTTATGGAACGGCCCTTTAGGTGTTTTTGAAATGGAGTCTTTTGCAAAAGGTACAATTGCACTTGGTAACTCTATAGACAATGCTACTAAAAACGGAGCTTTTTCTTTAGTTGGTGGAGGTGATTCTGTTGCGGCCGTGAAGCAGTTTGGCTTTGCAGATAAGGTAAGCTATGTTTCTACAGGTGGTGGTGCAATGTTAGAAATGTTAGAAGGTAAATCTCTACCAGGTATAGAAGCAATTTTAAAATAATTTTGAAATAAAAATTACATTAAAAGTTGAAAATATAGATTATATTTTCAGCTTTGTTATTCCTAGAATTAACCATTAACATAAAAAAATTCAAATCCGTGAAGTCTTTTTAGTTTTAAAGACGAAATCGAAAAGCAGTGGTTAAAAGTAATTAAGCTTCTTTTCTTATTAGTAAAAACATTTCGTTTTCTATTGCCAAATAGCCCTCATTATAAACATAAAAATAGGTATTTCCTGTTTTAGTCTTATAGATAGATGTAAAGAATTGAAAATCGAAACCTTTGTCATATAATTTGGTTCTAGTTACTTTGATTTTACCTGTAACATTTAAATCAGATAAAATTTTATAATTTTTTCTCAACCTATTATTAATATTTCTAATTAGGTTTTTACTGTCTTTATTTACTTTATTATTATGCGAATTTCTACAATAATCAGAACAGAATTTCTTATCCAATCTACCTTTTATAACTTCTCCACACTCTAAACAACTTCTTTTTTCCATCCAATAAATGTACAACAATTTATTCGATTACAAACGACTACAAATATTTACAACCGAAAGTAAGTGCTTTTAAACCGGTTAAACTTTTGATGGTGTTGCATCTTTGCAGTGTTATAAATGCTAAACGTTTTTTAGTATCTATTTAACAACAAATTAAATTATAACCCTGCATTTAAAAACAGATGCACAAAAACTTATCTTATGAGTACGTTAAGAAACAAATTACAGTTAATTGGAAATTTAGGAAACAACCCAGAAATCATCACTTTAGATAGTGGTAAAAAATTAGCAAAATTCTCTATTGCTACCAATGAAAGTTATAAAAATGCGAATGGTGAAAAAGTAACAGATACTCAATGGCATAATATTGTAGCTTGGAATAAAACTGCAGATATTATAGAAAGGTATCTGCAAAAAGGAAATGAAGTTGCTATAGAAGGTAAACTTACCAGCAGAAACTATGAAACAAAAGAAGGTGAAAAGAGATATGTAACAGAAATTGTCTGCAATGAGTTACTAATGTTAGGCAACAAATAGCTTTATAAAGTCTGGATTTACAATCCAGACTTTTATTTTTTAGAGCTGTAAAAGTTTTACTAACTTCACGTGAAATTTAGCGCACTAAAAATGAAATCTATTCTTAAGCAAAGACTAAAGTACCTCTTATTTTCTTCGTTATCTGTCTTTTTACTTGCATGTCCCACAGAAAAAGAACCTGATACTGATGTTCCCATTTTACCAGATTCTACTAAAAGTGAATTTTATCTTGGTGCAGATTTATCTTATGTAAATGAAATGGAAAACTGTGGAGTAAACTATAAAAATAAATATGGAGATACAGAAGACGTGTTCAAAATTTTTGCTGATGGAGGAAACAATTTAGTTCGTGTTCGTCTATGGCATAAGCCAACTTGGACCAACTACTCTAACTACGAAGATGTAGAAAAAACAATTCAAAGAGCAAAAAACACAAATACAAAAGTACTTTTAGATTTTCATTATTCAGATGATTGGGCAGATCCTGGAAAACAAGAAATACCTAAAGCCTGGTTACCAGTTGTAGACAATTTATCAGTTTTAGGAGATTCTATCTATAATTATACTTATAAAGTTTTAAACAAATTATCACGCAAAAATCTACTGCCAGAAATGGTTCAAGTGGGGAATGAAATTAATTTGATGATACTGCAGAAAGACAATAATGCAAATGCTATGGATTGGTCTAGAAATTCCTATTTAATTAATAAAGGTATAAAAGCAGTAAGAGATTTGTCATTAGCAAAAAACAAGAATATAGAAGTAATGCTGCATATTGCCCAGCCAGAAAATGGAATTTGGTGGTTTAAGGAAGCAAATGAAAATGGAGTTACAGATTTCGATTGGATTGGTTTATCTTATTACCCTAATTGGTCTCAATATACCATTCAAGATGTAACACCTGTTTTAAAAGGATTAATTGACACCTACAATAAAAAATTAATGATTGTAGAAGCAGCCTATCCATTTAGCCTTTTAAATGCAGATAATACAAATAATATTTTAGGAACAGATGCTTTAATTTCTGGGTATGATGCTACTCAAGTTGGGCAATTAAAATATCTTCTAGACTTAAAAACAGCCATAAAAAATTCAGGTGGTTCTGGTTTAGTTTATTGGGAGCCTGCTTGGGTCTCTAACAATTGCTCTACAAGGTGGGGCCAAGGCTCTCATTGGGACAATGCCACTTTATTTGATGCCAATTACAAACCAACCTTAGGTTTCGACTTCTATAGTTCAGAGAATTAAATTATAGAATTGTTAAATTATTTCTGGCATTATTTTCAATTAGAATTTTTTGTAACTTACAAATCAAATTCTAAAAATATTTCCTATGCCAAACTATACGTTAAATATCAATGGAACAAATCAATCTGTTACTACAGATGAAGACACTCCCCTTTTATGGGTTTTAAGAGATGAACTAAATTTAGTAGGCACAAAGTTTGGTTGTGGAATTGCACAATGTGGTGCTTGTACTGTACATTTAGATGGAACAGCTGTAAGAAGTTGTCAAATGAAAGTTTCACTTTTAGATGATGTAAAAATTACAACTATAGAAGGATTATCTGAAGATGGTAAACACCCTGTTCAAGAAGCTTGGAAAGAAATCGATGTTCCACAATGTGGTTATTGTCAATCAGGTCAAATTATGACAGCATCTGCTTTTTTAAACGAAAATAGTAATCCATCTGAAGAAAAAATTAGAGAGGCAATGCATGGTAATATTTGTAGGTGTGCCTCTTATAATAGAATAGAAAAAGCAGTAAAAATAGCTGCAGAAAAAATGTAATCACTAAAGTTTGAAGAACATGAAACTACACAACAAAGATAATTTTAGTAGAAGAAATTTTTTAAAAACCTCAGCTTTAGCGGGTGGTGGTTTACTAATAGGATTTAACTTTTTAACAGCCTGCAAACCAGAAGCAACAATGCCTGTAGATGTGACTAGCTTAAACTTTAACGATTTTAATGCCTTTATTAGAATTTCTGATGAAGGATATGTAACTATTTTTTCTCCAAATCCAGAAATTGGCCAAGGTGTAAAAACAGCAATGCCAATGATTATTGCAGAAGAACTAGATGCAAATTGGAACAAAGTAAGAGTTGAACAAGGTGCTTTAGATACAAAAAAATTTACAAGACAAGTTGCTGGTGGAAGCCAGTCTATTCGTCAAGGATGGGATGCCTTAAGACAAACAGGAGCAACTGCAAGACAAATGCTATTAAATGCTGCAGCCACTAAATGGAATGTAGATGTATCTACTTTAAAAACTTCTAAAGGAATTATTACCAACGCAAATGGAGACGAATTTAATTACGGAGATGTTGTAAAGGAAGCTGCTTTATTGGAGGTTCCAGAAGATGTTAAGCTAAAAGAAACCAAAGACTTTACCATTATTGGTAAAGATGCTATTAATGTAGATATAGATAAAATTATTACAGGGAAACCATTATTTGGTTTAGATTACAAAGCAGATAATATGATGATTGCATCTGTTTTAAGACCACCTGCATTTGGGCAAAAATTAGTAGATTTTGATGATACTAAAGCAAAAGCAGTAAATGGAGTTGTAGATGTCCTAAAGTTTGGTGATAAAATAGCTGTTTTAGCAAATTCTACTTGGTCTGCAATGAAAGGTAAGAAAGCATTATCTGCAAATTGGAAATCTGAAAAACCAGAAAGCACTAAAAATCATGATGAAATTTTAACCAATATTTTAGATGGTAAAAAGTTTAACACAAGAAGAGAAGATGGTAATGTAAAAAAAGCCTTTACTGATGCAGACAAAGTAATTGAAAGAACCTATCATGCTCCTTTTTTACCCCACAACTGTTTAGAACCTATGAATTTTTATGCAGATGTTACTGCAGATAAAGTGCATTTAGTTGGGCCAATTCAAACTCCTCAATGGACAGTGAATAGAGTTGCACAATTATTAAACAGAAAACCAGAAACTATTCATTGCGAAATGACAAGAATGGGTGGTGGTTTTGGTAGGCGCTTGTATGGAGATTTTGCACTAGAAGCAGCAGAAATTTCAGATATTACCAAACAGCCTATTAAAGTAGTCTTCTCTAGAGAAGATGACATGACAGCTGGTACCTATAGACCTGCAAGTAAATACAGAATTAAAGCTTCTTTAAAAAGTGGTAAAGTTTCTGGATATTACTTAAAAGAGGCTGCCATAAACGGAAATATGTATGGTGCTATTACCAACTTTTTCCCTGCAGGTTGTATCCCAAACTATAAAGTAGATACAGAAAGCCATGCAAGTAATATAACTACAGGAGCTTGGAGAGCACCTTACACAAATTTCCTAGCCTTTGCAGAACAAACCTTTTTTGATGAATTGGCAAATGAATTAGGAGTAGATACCATTCAACTAAGATTAGATCTATTACAAAATGTGAAAAATACTACTGATGAAAAGATAGAATATTCTGGTCAAAGAATGGAAGACACCATTAAATTGGTAAGAGAAAAAGCAAATTGGGGTAACACTAAAGAAGGAATTTACCAAGGTTTTGCTGCTTATTACAGCCATAATACACATGTTGCAGAAATTGCTGACATTTCATTAAAGGATGAGTATCCTATTATAGAAAAGGTAACAGTTGCTGTAGACTGTGGAATTTTAGTGAATCCTACAGGTGCTAAAAATCAAGTTGAAGGCGGCGTCTTAGATGGTATTGGACATGCTATGTATGCTGATTTTTCATTTAAAGATGGTAAGCCAGAACATAAAAACTTCGATACTTATAGACTTATTAGAATGCAAGAAGCGCCTAAAGTAGAGGTCTATTTTGTAGAGAATGATAAAAAACCCACAGGTTTAGGAGAACCTGGTTTACCACCTGCAGGTGGTGCTATTGCAAATGCTATTAATGCTGCATTAGGTCAAAGATTATACAGCCAACCTTTTGTTAAAGAATTAAAGAAAAACACTGTTTTAGGATAATATAATGCAACCATTTTTCTTATCCTTTCCAGACTTTAATTTATACAGCACACCATTAATAATACTTGTGTTTCAAGAAAAGAAAAATGGAGTGTTATTACCAAAGTGTACAAAGTAAACAGGATAGGTTTACGAAAACTACTGGTAGAAATAAAAGCAGATAATAAAGATAAGACTGTAAAATTATTTCAATAAAATATTATTTTAAAAGTAAATCTCTTGTGCTAAACGAAACGTATTGGCGTGCGCATCAACAACAATATTAACATCTTTAGAATAACCACCCCCCATAGAACACATAACAGGAATCTGCTTATCAAAACAAGTTTTTAAAACAAACTCATCTCTTGATGCACATCCCTCTAAACTCATACCAAGTTTCCCTAATTTATCTGTAGCTAAAACGTCTACACCACATAAATAATAAATAAAATCTGGTTGTTCTTGGGCAATTAATCTGGGTAAGGTTTCTTTTAAAATCGATAGAAAATCAACATCATTTGTATCATTTTCTAAAGCAATATCTAAATCTGATTTTTCTTTAACAAAAGGATAGTTACTTTTACCATGCATAGAAAAAGTAAAAACAGAAGTGTCATTTTCAAAAATTTCTGCTGTTCCATTTCCTTGATGTACGTCTAAATCTACAATAAGTATTTTGCTTGCTAAATTCTTGTCCTGAAGGTATTTTGCAGCAACAGCTTGGTCATTTAACATACAAAAAGCTTCTCCTCTATTAGAAAAAGCATGGTGTGTGCCTCCTGCTATATTCATGGCAATTCCGTTTTGCAAAGCAAATTCAGAGGCTTTCATGGTACCATCTGCAATTACCATTTCTCTTTCTATGAGTACTTCAGAAAGAGGGAAACCTATTTTTCTGGCTGCTTTTTGATCTAAAGTAATATTTAATAAATCGAAAAAATACTCTGGCTCATGAACTGTAAAAAAATGCTTGTTATCTGGTATTTCTGGTTCAAAAAAATTATCAGCTGTACAAGTGCCTTCGTACAAGAGTTGTTCAGGTAGCAAATCGTATTTTATCATCGGAAAACGATGCCCTTCTTTTAAAAAGTGATGATAAATAGGATGATGCGCTATCTTTAACATTAGCTCACTGCTTGACCGTTTTTAACTGCTTTTTCTGGTGCTACAAAAGCCAATTTACCATCTGGAGTATCTGTCATTAAAATCATTCCTTGACTTTCTGCTCCTCTAATTTTTCTGGGTGCTAAGTTTACCAAAACAGAAACCTGTTGGCCAATAATATCTTGTGGAGAAAAGCTTTCTGCAATACCAGAAACAATGGTTCTTGTATCTACACCCACATCAACCTTAAGTTTCAACAATTTTTTAGTTTTTGCTACTTTTTCAGCCTCTAAAATGGTACCAATTCTAATATCTAATTTGGTAAAATCATCAAACTCTACAGTTTCTTTTTGGGGCTCTACTACTTTGTTTTCTTGTTCATTTGCCAACTTTGTAGCTTGTAGTTTTTCTAACTGAGCATCAATCGTTTTATCTTCTATTTTAGAGAATAACAATTCTCCTTTATGTATTTGATGTGCTGCTTCAATTAGAATGTTTTTATCAGAAATATCATCCCAAGAAATAGAGGTTTCTAAATTTAAAATACCCTTTAACTTTGTTGATGTAAATGGTAAAAATGGCTCTGCAACCACTGCTAATGCTGCAGAAATTTGCAAGGCTACATACATTATTGTTTGTACACGTTCTTCATCCGCCTTAATAACTTTCCAAGGTTCTTCATCTGCCAAATACTTGTTACCCAATCTTGCCAAATTCATTAATTCTTGACTTGCTTCTCTAAATCTGTATCTTTCTACAGATTTGCCAATTACGTTTGGAAACTCTTTTACAGCAGCTAAAACATCTTCATCTACTTCTGTAAAATCATTTGGTGTAGGTACAATTCCTGAATAATATTTGTTAGTTAAAACTACAACTCTGTTAATAAAGTTACCAAAAATGGCAACCAATTCATTGTTATTTTTTGCCTGAAAATCTTTCCAAGTAAAATCGTTGTCTTTGCTTTCTGGTGCGTTTGCAGTTAATGTGTAACGCAAAACATCTTGCTGATTTGGAAAGTCTTCTAAATACTCATGCAACCAAACTGCCCAGTTTTTAGAGGTTGATAATTTATTGCCTTCTAAATTTAAAAATTCATTGGCTGGTACATTATCAGGTAAAACATAATCTCCATGTGCTTTTAACATACTTGGAAAAATAATACAGTGAAAAACAATGTTGTCTTTCCCTATAAAATGTACCAATTTAGTATCATCATTTTTCCAATAATCTTCCCAGTTTTTACCTTCTCTTGCAGCCCATTCTTTAGTTGATGAGATGTATCCAATAGGTGCATCAAACCAAACATAAAGCACTTTACCTTCTGCACCTTCTACAGGCACAGGAATTCCCCAATCTAAATCTCTAGTTACAGCTCTTGGTCTTAAACCATCATCTACCCAAGATTTTACTTGGCCATACACATTTGGTTTCCAATCTTTTTTATGCCCTTCTAAAATCCATTTTCTTAAAAAATCTTCATGCTTATCTAAAGGTAAAAACCAATGTTTTGTTTCTTTTACGGTTGGTACATTACCCGTAATTGCAGATTTAGGGTTAATTAAATCTGTTGCATTATGACTTGTACCACAATTTTCACATTGATCTCCATAACTTTCTTCAAAACCACATTTTGGGCAAGTTCCAACAACAAATCTGTCTGCTAAAAATTGGTGTGCTTCAGCATCATACAATTGTGCAGTAACCTCTTCTACAAAATCACCTTCATTGTACATTTTTACAAAAAAATCTGAAGCAGTTTTATGGTGAATTTCTGCTGATGTTCTTGAGTAGTTATCAAAAGAAATACCAAAATCCTCAAAAGATTTTTTAATAATAGTATGGTACTTATCTATAATATTTTGTGGAGAAACACCCTCTTTTTTTGCTCTCATTGGTATTGCTACTCCATGTTCATCTGAACCAGAAATATAGGCTACGTCTTTACCTTTTAAACGTAAATAACGTGCGTAAATATCTGCAGGTACATAAACCCCTGCTAAATGACCAATATGAATTGGACCATTTGTATAGGGTAAAGCTGCTGTAATTGTATATCTTTTTGGAGCACTCATAGTGTTTCTCTTAATTTTTTGGAATCATTTTTGAAGGTACAAAAGTACGAAAACATGGTTTTAAAAACCATCGAAAATTGATACATTTACATTGGGTGTTTTTTAAACACTGTAATGCATAAATGAATAACGTTTTTAATGTTTAAACAAATACTAATTGTTGCCTTTTTGCTGATTTTTTTATCGGTAAAAGCACAAGAAAATTTAGATAGCTTACGCCTAAAACCAAACCCAATTGTCTTTGGTGATTTTAGTCTAGGTTACTCAAATGGATTTATCAGAGGGTTTGCAATAGGTGGTTCTATAAATTATCAGAACAAGAATAATTTATTCACATTTAGAGCATTACAAGTAATTAACATTAAAAAAATTGATTTCTTTTTAATAATTCCAATCAACATAGAAAGTGAAACCATGACAGAATACTCACTATTATATGGAAAAAGATATATAGAGGACGGATTTTCGTATCATTTTTCTGGCGGAATTTCTTACACTTCTTATGACAGAAGTTTTGAGAATGATAATTTAACCATAGATTATGTTGGTTTTCCTATAGAAACTGGGGTTAGTTGGTTTAAAAATAAAAAAACCGATTTAGAATTTTTTACGGTTTAATCCCTGTTGGTAAACCTACTAGTTTTGCAAGATCTATTGGTTTTAAGCTACATGCAAATATTGCTAAAAGATCATATGTTGGTTTAGGTCTAACTTTTGGTTTGGGTTGGCACAAAATTTATACAAATGAGAAATAAGACTTATATTTTTTTACTTTTAATTAGCTTTGGGTTTACACATGCTCAAGAAAAAATGATTACTCCCCCTTTTCTAAAAGCTGGAGATACTATTGCAATTGTAGCTCCTGCTGGTATTTTAAAAAATAGACAAGCCACCATTTTAAAAGCCAAACAACTAGCTGAAAGTTGGGGCTTACATGTGGTTGTTGGACAGAATATTTACAATAATAACAATCATTTTGCAGGCTCTGATGAAGAAAGAACTGCTGATTTTCAGGATGCTTTAGATAATTATAGTGTAAAAGCAATTTGGGCTGCTAGAGGTGGTTATGGCTCTGTGAGAATTTTAGATGCATTAGATTTTACCGAGTTTAAAAATAATCCTAAATGGATTATTGGTTATTCTGATATTACTGCCTTTCACAATCATGTAAATAACCTAGGTATACAGACTTTACATGCAATGATGGCTACAAGTCTTGAACAAAAACAAAAAGTAATTGAAAAAACGATAACTAGTTTTAAAACTGCTCTTTTTGGAGATGATATATCTTATTCTATTAAAAACTCAAGCTACAATAGAACCTTAGGCAAAACAAGTTTGGAAGGTGAATTGATTGGTGGAAATTTAGCAATACAAGCCTCTATGTTAGGTTCTAAAAGCCAAATGCATACAGATAATAAAATTCTATTTATAGAAGAAATTGGGGAATATAAATATGCCATAGATAGAATGTTACAAAGCTTAAAACGAGCTGGCTATTTTAAAAATTTAAGTGCAGTAGTTATTGGTGACATGTCTTTGATTAAGAAAAACTCTACAAAATGGGGTAGTTCTATTGAGCAACTTATTTTAGATGTTGTTCCTAAAAACATACCTGTAATTTTTAATTTTCCTGCAGGTCATGAAGCAGATAATAGAGCTTTGATTTTTGGGAGAACTTTAAAAATTAATATTACTAAAGAAACATCTATTTTTTCTTTTTATTAGATTTCTATTTCTTCTAAAACTTTATTAGACAACTCTTTTCCGTTTTTATCAATTTTAAAAGAAGGATTCAACAAACTTTTGGTATAAAAATAAATGAGTGGGCCTATTAATTATACGTGCATAAAAGGCACAAAAAATAAAATTTCTCTAGTAACTGTTTTAGTATACCAACTAGCATGTATGGAGCAATATACATCGTAGACAAGAACAGCAAAAAACTTAACCATTTACTGGGTTTATTATTGTATAAAAATCCTTTTCTTAATAGTAAGAATGAAAACACAATACCATGAAAAAAGAAGATTAAAAGTAATGAGCTTTTTTGTCCAAAACCAAAAGGAAAATTCATGCCATAAAAATAGGCATTAATTTGTAAATTCACCTTATGGCACAACATAATGAACTTGGGAAAAAAGGAGAACAATTAGCTATCAATTTTTTACTAAAAAATGACTATAAAATTCTTGAAAAAAACTATCGGTATTTAAAGGCTGAAGTAGATATTATTGCCCAAAAAGATGATATTCTTATTGCTGTAGAGGTTAAAACCAGAACCTCAGCATATTTTGGAAACCCTCAAGACTCTGTAAATCCGAAAAAAATAAAACTACTAACATCTGCAATAGATTTCTATGTTACCAATAATGATTTAGATGTAGAAGTACGTTTTGATATTATTGCTATTATCACCAATAAAAAAGAAACCAAGATAGAACACCTTGAAGATGCATTTTTACATTTTTAGAGTTTCTCTACAAATGTTTTTACATCATTGATATCGTTTGGCTTGGCAACAATCTTTTTATTCTTGTCTAAAATAATATAGGTAGGGGTTGCATTTATTTGATAAATTCTAGCAGTTTTATTTTCCCATTTATTTAAACCCAACACATTATGCCACCCTTTTAAATTTGCTTTGGTAAACGTTTGCCAAATAGAAGCGTCTTTTTCTAACGCAAACCCCACTACTTTAATATTCGATTTCGGTTTCATGTACCTATGCAACTGAGGAATTTCCCTTAAGCAATGAGAACAACTTGTACTCCAAAAAACCAACACATAATGATTTGCATCATTTAAAGTAGAGAGTTTAACTGTTCTTTCATTTTCTGTCCAGGAAAAATCTGGAGCAATTCTACCAATTTCTGTGGCAAACAGTGCCTCTTTTTCTTTTTTAAACTTCGCATCTTGCAAAGCAACAGGAAGCTTGCTATAATGTTCTTTAAATAAGAAATCGATAATTTCTATATTTTTAGAAGCTTCAAATTGATCTACCAAAAACGCTATAATATCTCTCTTGTAGCTTTTATCAGAAATTTTAGAAAGCACTGTATTAACAGACTTCTTATATAACTTCTGCTGCTCTACTAAATCATCTGAATAATTAATATAAAATATGTAATCTAAAGTTCTGTTGGTAAGAAAAGGAGAGTTTCTTAAGGTTTTGTTAGAAAAATCTAAACGATCAAAAAAAGTTCCTTTTATACTTGATAAATACGCATCTACCGAATTGAAAATAGTGGGTGAGTTCACCCTTAAACTAGCACTAATTACTGGAGCTATGTATCTGTTTTTTGCAAGCTTATCGTATTTCACTTGTACCTTATTTAAATTGCTATAAGCACTTTTATATGCATCTGCTAAATTTAAACTTGGATCTTGTAAAACTGCAACCTGAATACTATCTAAGCTTTGCTGTGCTTTAGAAATATCACCTAAATAATTACGATACAATTTATTTTCTTCACTAATTGAAAAGGCTATAGATTCTTGTGGATACTCTGGATTAAAAATAAAGGTAACGTCTTCGTTATTGTAATAAAAATCGACAAAACCTGCTCCTTCTAATTTATAATTTGCTCTATAAACACCAGGTTTTGCAGTTGCTGGTAGCTGAAATTCAAACCTTCCAACTGCTTCTTGCTTTCCTCCAATTAAAGTGCTATCAGTTTTAATTTTTGTGTTATTTACAAATACCTGTTTTGTACCTTCTAACTTGTATAAAATTAACCAGTCAGATTCCAATTTAGGACTCATTACACCCTTTACAGAATGTTGAGCATACATAAATGAAGTCGCAAATAGCAATAATGACAGTAATTTCTTTAGCATATTAATTAGTTTAAATTTGTGTAATTTTTTCAAGAAGCATTCCAAAAATACTATTTCTCTTTTTAAATAGGTATATTGTAACATTAAATATATACTTATGAGCTTTTCTGATAAAACAATTTGGGTTACTGGAGCCTCTTCTGGAATAGGAAAAGCATTAGCCATAGAATTAGCAGAGCAAGGAGCGCAGTTAGTTTTATCTTCTAGAAAAAAGCAAGATTTAGAATTGGTTAAAAACGCTTGTAAAAACTCTAATAAAGTTAAGATAATTCCTTTAGATTTAGAAGATTTTACCAATTTGAAACCTGTTACAAAAGAAGCAATTGCTTCATTTGGTAAAATTGATATTCTTGTAAATAATGGAGGAATAAGTCAGCGCTCTTTAGTAATAGATACCGATATTCAGGTTGATAAACGAATTATGGATATAAACTATTTAGGAAACGTAGCTTTAGCTAAGGCTTTGTTACCTCATTTTATTGCTAATAAAAGTGGACAATTCGTGATAACCACAAGTATTGTTGGTAAAATAGGTACACCTTTAAGATCTAGTTATGCTGCCAGCAAACATGCATTACATGGTTTTTATGATAGTTTAAGAGCAGAACATTTTAATGATAATATAGCTGTAACCTTAGTATGCCCAGGTTTTGTAAATACAAATATTTCTAAAAATGCACTAACTGGTGATGGTTTTCCACAAGATAAAATGGATAATGCCACAGCAAATGGTATTAAGCCAGATCGATTTGCAAAGTTGATGGCTAAAGCTATAAAGGATAAGAAAGAAGAAGTTTATATTTCTGGAGCCAAAGAAAAGTTGGGCGTTTACGTAAAGCGTTGGATGCCTAAAATTTTCTCTTTTATGATTCGTAAAATGAGTGTAACCTAAGGTTTAAAAGTAGTTTAAAGCCTCAAAATAGGTAACAATGGCTTCTTTCATTAATACAGTTTGTTCACCAGGTTTTAAATTCGGTAAATCTGTAAGTATTTTGTAATGAGGCCAACCATCATCATCAAAATAAACGAACTCATAATAACCATAAGGTTCTAATAACTTGCAAATGGCAATGTGCATTAGATTCATTTTTTCGTCTTTTTTAAAAGTTCTGTGACCTTGCCCTAATTCTTGAACACCTATTAAATAAATAATACCATCTACATTTAGGTCATCTCCATCTGAAAAATCTTCAGATAGTTTGCTTACTAAAAGACTCCATTTTTCTTTTAAAGTATTCTCTTTTGTCATTTTTGATATTAAAATGTAAAGATACAATGTGCATTTTTAATTTGATAAAATATACTGTAGATTTACACAAATTATAAACCATGAATGTAATTGATATTATCATTATTGTCATATTACTTTTTGCAGCTGTAAGAGGTTTTATGAGTGGTCTTTTTGCATCAATTGCATCATTGGTTGCTATAGTTGCTGGCGTTTTTTGTGCCATTCACTATTCTTACTATATAGAATATGCGTTAAATGACTCTGTTTTAGAATGGTCTCATCAAACAAATAAAATTGTAGCATTTGCTGTTACTTTTTTAGCAGTTGTTTTGGCCATTATTTTCGTTGGAAAATTACTTACAAAGTTAGCAGATATTACTGCTTTGGGTTTGTTAAATAAAATTCTTGGAGCCATTTTTGGAACCTTAAAATGGTCTTTAATTTTAAGCGTACTCTTTTTATTCTTTGAGAAGTTTAATAAAACTATTCCTTTTGTTGATGAAGAAATGTTAGATGAGTCTGTACTATTTTATCCTATTAAATCTATTGTACCAACCTTAATTCCTGCAATTATGGATGAAGAGAATCCTTCTTTAAAGTTTATTAAAGCTTAAATATCAGCCACAAAAAAAGCCGAGTTTAAAACTCAGCTTTTATTATAATATTGAATATTCTTATTACAACATTGTTACTTTACCAGTTTGTAAAGAGTATACTCCTCCTACAATTTTAACAGCATCAGAACTTTCTAAATCTGCTAAAATTTCGCTTCGTTCTCTAATTCTATCAATTGTTAAAAGCACATTATTCTCTACAGTTTTTGCGACAAATTTAGGATTTGCAGAAGTATTATCGCCATCTATTTCTTTTGCTGATTTTTTTACAGCTGGCATAATATTGGCTAATAAATGTGTAATGTTCCCTAATTTAACATCATCACAAGCAGCTTTTACAGCGCCACAACTTTCATGACCTAATACTAAAACTAGTTTACTTCCAGCAACTGCACATGAGTATTCTAAACTACCTAAAATATCCTCATTTTCGAAATTACCAGCAACTCTAGCTACAAAAACATCGCCTATTGCTTGATCAAAAACTTGCTCTACAGGAACTCTAGAATCTATACAAGAAAGCACAACTGCTTTTGGGTATTGACCAGTAGTAGTTTGTTGTACTAAATCTAAATACGAAACCTCTTCTAAATCATTATTGATAAAACGTTCATTACCTGCTAATAGATCTGTTAAAACATCATCTGGAGTTAAATTGTCTTGTACTTGCTTATTTATGGCTGTATTTCTCATGCTTTTTTATGATTTTTTTCCAATTTAAAGAATTCTATAAAACTTTCTGGATTATCTACAATTCCTCTCTCAGAGATTATTTTAATATCAATGTGTCTTTCATTTGCTTTTACTGCAAAGTCTTCTAAAATTTCTATAATATCATTATCTAAATAAATGGTTTTTCTAACATCTAACTCTAAATACGTATTTTCTGGTAAACTGTCTAATTCATTTAAAATAGCTCCCTTATTGAAGAAAGTTACTTGCTCTGCTAGCGTCATTTTAATACGGTTTTTACCATCACTTTTATCTTCTATGTGCAAAAAGTGAGAGTTTTGGAAACTTTTGATAAGGATAATAACAATACCCACTGCTAAACCTAAAGCAATACCTACAAGTAAATCTGTAAATACAATACCTACAACTGTTACTGTAAATGGAATAAATTGTTTCCACCCTAAATCCCACATTTTCTTGAATAACGCTGGTTTTGCTAACTTATAACCAACAATTAATAAGATTGCTGCTAAAACAGAAAGTGGAATTTTATTTAATAATGTTGGTATTAAGATTACCGAAATCAATAATAAAAAACCATGAAATATTGCAGATAATTTAGTTCGACCTCCAGATTGAATGTTGGCAGAACTTCTTACAATTACTTGTGTTACAGGTAAACCACCAATTAAACCAGATAAAATATTACCTGTACCTTGAGCTAGTAATTCTCTATTTGTTGGTGTTACATTTTTATGCGGATCTAATTTATCTGTAGCCTCTACACATAAAAGTGTTTCTAAACTTGCTACTAATGCAATTGTAAAACCAACTACCCAAATTTGAGGGTTTGTAATTGCTGCAAAATTAGGAAAACTGAATTGACCCAAAAATGAATCGAAACTATCAGGAACTGGAACACTTACTAAATGCTCTGAACTAATCCCAAATTTAGAGGTAGAATCTGTAAGTATATAATATACAATACCAAAAACTACAGCTACTAATGGCCCTTGAATTAATTGAAAAAACTTTCCTTTTTTTGATAAGACATTACTCCATAGAATTAAAATTCCAAGACCAACAATACCAACTACTGTAGAACCTAAACTTATGTTATTTATTGATTTAAAAATTTCAGAAAATGTATTTTCTCCATCTACTTGAAAAAAAGCAAAATCTCCTTCAGGATCTGCATCATACCCAAAAAAGTGTGGTATTTGCTTTAGAATAATTATAATTCCAATACCTGTTAACATTCCTTTAATTACAGAGGATGGAAAATAATAACCAATAATACCTGCTTTTAAAATTCCGAAAATTAACTGAATTACACCTCCAATAACTACAGCTACCAAAAAGTTTTCATAACCACCTAAGGTACCAATTGCCGTTAAAACAATTGCTGCTAGACCTGCAGCAGGTCCACTAACACCAATTTTAGAACCAGATAACGCACCAACTACAATACCACCAACAATACCTGCTATTAAACCAGAAAATAAGGGAGCACCACTTGCTAATGCTATACCTAAACAAAGTGGCAATGCCACAAAAAACACTACAACACTTGCAGGTAAGTCACTCTTTAAATACTTAAACATAAATTTTACTTTGTATTAATTGAACTCATTTTCATTGATAAAAACGAGAGAAATTTTTGATTGATTGATTTTGCTTCGTTTTAAGGAAACAATGCAATATAGTGAGAAAAAGATATTTTTAAGTGAATTTAATAATTATATTTCGTCTAACTCTTTAATTTCGTTAGCTACAATCCAGCCAATTTTACCATCTGCTAACTTAATTTTTTTCCAGTTATCTATAGTATCTAAAACAGTGACCTTAGTACCTTCATGCAAGGTAAATAGCTCTTCTGAATTTAGGGTTGGCGCATTCATCACCTCTGTTTCTTCTGCAAAAACAATAGCAATTTTGTTGTTATTTGCTAGAGAATGTTGGTTAAATGTAATAAAGAAGGTAATGATTAAAAAGAGGTAACTAAGCATACTTATAACAAAGAAAAATCTTTTTGTGCCTGGTCTATTAGAAAAATAGAAAAGTAAAAATAAAATACTACCTAAAATTGCAAAAGAAACAACTACTATAGCCCACTCATTGTATGATAGTTTTTGAATATAATTTATATTTATTTTTTGAAAGAAGGTTTTTGGCAATTCTTCTATAGTGTCTAAAGCTAACCTCTTAGCAAAAACTAAATTGTTTTTTACATCTTCATTGTCTGGATCGATTTGTAGTGCCTTTTCGTAATAAAAAATTGCAGGACCAACCTGATTCAATTTATAATGTGCATTCCCTAGATTATAAAATAATTCAGGAGAAACTAAATTGTTACTTTCTAACGTTTTGTAGAATTCAATAGCTTTTTCATAATTCTGCTGTTTGTACATTTCATTAGCAGAATTAAAAATCTTTTGCTCATCTTGAGCATAAAATACCTGAGCAACTAGCAGTAATAAAAATAGGATTTTCTTCATCTTATAACTGTTTATCTAATTCAACGATTACTTGTTTAGCTCTTTCATACTCTTGTTTCATTTCTGTATCTGTAACAGGCGTATATCTTGCAAAATCAGATGCTTTTAAAACATCTATAAATTGTTTTATAGTTGCATCATTAATGTTTCTTTTCTGTAAAATTTGGGTGATGTTTTCTTTACTAATATCACTTATTTCAAAACCTAATTTCGCTTTTAAGTAATTGTGTAGAGCACGTTCTAAAGCTTCATAAAAAGCTTCTTTTTTACCCAATTGCTTTTGAGCTGCTGACAGGTATTTTTTAGCTAATTTTTCTGCTTTTCTAAAGCGTAAGCCAACAACATCACTTTTTCTCTTTTGGTTGTTTTTACCAATTATAATAGCTAATGGAATCAATAATAGTGGTAAAATTAAAAGAATGTAGAATAAATAAGATTGGTAAAAATCACTGTCATATTTAATTTCTAAATCGGTTTTAGTTTGTATGTATCTAAAACTTTTTCCAGAGGAAACTACATTTTTCTGTTGAGGGTTTGTGTTATCTGTAGTTGTAATTAATTCTTTACCTTCTAACACATCTACATATAAATCGTCTGTATTTATAGTGTTATATTTTTTTGCTTTAGGATCAAAATAAGAGAAAGAAATGTCTGGTAATTTATATTTCCCTTTGTATTGTGGTACTACAGTATACGTATCTGAAAAAGATCCAGATAAACCATTACTTGTTATTCTTACGCTTTCTTTTCTTTCTGGTTGATAAGTTTCTAGCTCTTTTGGAGTTTTTACTGTGGGCAACTCAAATAACTTTAAGTTTCCTCTACCATTTACTGCTACTTTTATTTCTGATGATTCATTCGCTTTTAAAACATCTTTACTTAAACTAACATCAAAATTAAATTGCCCAACAGCACCTGTAAAATTCTCTGGCTTACCTTCTAAAGGAAGGCTTTTAGGCTGGATTATTTTTTTAACTGAAGAAAAATCTTTTTTAATATTCTTAGTAATTATATTTCCAAAGAAATCAGCTCTGCCTGTTGGTACACCAATTACAATATCCATTTTCATTGGTTCTATTGTTAGTTTACCCGTTCTTGTAGGAATCAATAATGCTTTTTGGAGCACAATATATCTATAGTTTTCTCCATTATATTTTCCCATTTTAACGGGGAAACCGTTTATTTTAATTTCCTGATTCCAAAAACCATTATACTGTGGAGCCTCTGTTATAGAGGTGTCGTACACACTTATATTTTCGCTAACATATAATCTGTATTCTACATAAACGCCCTCACCAACATATGGTCTAGATTTGGACACCTCTGCAACTAAATGAATATTTTGCGCTGCAATATAATCTGGATCATTAGGGTTTTCTGGAGTTGCAATAGGCTCTGTAACAATAATTTTCATCATTTTTGAATCTATTGTACCACCATTAATGTTAATGCTTGCAGGCTTTATTATTAATTCTCCTTGTCTTTTTGGTTTTAAAATATATGAGTAAGACTGTGAAAAACTTACTTTACCATTAATCCAAGATTGACTAACAGATTGACTCGGTCCTTGAATAACGCTAAATCCTGTAAAATCTGGTGCTTTAAAATTATCTGCACCTTGTTTATTTATAGAATATTCAATTCGTAAGCGCTGGTTTAATCCTAACTTATTTTTACTCACAGCAACACTTAATTCTGCTTTTTGCGCAGTAATAGAAAGTGTACATAGGGTTATGAATAGTAATATGTAAAATCTCAACTTCATCGTCTTTCTAAATTGTTGGTTTTACCAATCTTTTTCTTGTTTAGTTTTTTTGCCTTTTGCCTTTTTCGCATTCATTTTCTTTTGCGTTTTCTTTTCCTCATTATTTAAGCTTTCTAGCAACTGCTTAATTTGCTGAGGAGACATTTTTCCTTGTTGAGGTTTAGGCTTTTTGTTCTGATCTTTTTTATCGTCTTTTTTAGGATCTTGTTTTTTGTCTTTATCTCCTTCACCATCTTTATCATCTTTCTTATCCTTATCTTCACCTTCTTTCTTGTCCTTATCTTGATCCTTATTTTTATCGTTTTTCTTGTCCTTATCTTGATCTTTTTGATCTTTCTTATCTTTGTTATCCTTGTTTTGATCGTCTTTATTTTGCTGATTTTCTTTTTCTAATAATTGCTGAGCTACAGCTAAATTGTAACGCGTTTCCTCATCTGTTGGGTTATTTCGTAATGCGTTTTTATAGGAATCTACTGCTCCTTGGTAATTTTTAGTTTCCATATGAGCATTTCCAATGTTATGATAGGCTTGCGCTTTCGTTAACTTATCTTCTGCAGTTTTTGCAGTTAATTCATATTGAGGTAAAGCCTCTTTAAAGTTTTTATTTTTATACAAAGCATTACCTAAATTGTAACTTGCCTTATCATAATAAGAACTGTTGCTTAATGCTTTTTTGTAAGCTACAGAAGCATCTGTATATTGCTTGTTTTGGTATAATTCATTTCCTTGCCTAACCATACTTCTAGCTTTACGTTGCAAAGCTGTAGAGTCTTTTTGAGCTGAGATTTCTTTGATAGAGAACAGCATCAAAAAGAGAATTGATATTTTTAAATACGTTTTCATATTATTTTTCATTTAAAGGTTCTTCATTAAATAAATCAATCTTTTTTACCCATCTAGTCTTCTTATCGAATAAGAAAATATCAAAAATTAAAAATATTAGCCCTACTCCTAAAAACCATTGAAATTGGTCTTTATAATCTGAAAATTGTTTGGTTTCAAACTCATTTTTTTGAGCATTTGCTATAATGTCAGAAATTGTAGCTACAGGTTTTTCTGTAATATTACCATTTACATATTTACCATCACCTGCATCAGAAATGTCTTTTAGAACATTTGCATTTAATCTAGTAATAACAGTCTCTCCTTTATTATCTTTTTTATACCCAATCATAGCGCCATTTAAACGCATCGGAATTGGGCCTCCTTTTTCTGTTCCTACACCTATTGTGTAAATTTTTACGCCCTCATTAGATAAATTTTGTGCTACTTGCTTAGTTTCTTCTTGATGATCCTCTCCGTCTGAAATAATGATTAAAAAACGATTGGTTTGCTCATCATTATTATAATAGGTTTTAGCCAATTCCAGAGCTTCGTTAATAGCTGTTCCTTGACTTGATACCATGTCTGGATTTGCATTTTGCAAAAACATATTTGCAGCTGCATGATCTGTTGTAATTGGTAATAGTGGATAAGAATTACCGGCATAAATAATAACACCAACTCTGTCTGAGCCTAATTTATCGATAATTTTAGAAATAATCTGTTTTGCCTTTTCTAATCTGTTTGGTGCTATATCTTCTGCCAACATACTTTTAGAAACATCTAACGCAAAAACAACATCTACACCTTCTCTTTTTACCGTTTTTAATTTTGAACCCATTTTTGGATTTACCAAAGAAATTATTAAGAAGGAAATTCCTAACACAAACATAATCAACTTTAAATTAGATTTAAAAACCGATGAATTTGGTGCTATTTTTTGTAGTAATTCTGGGTTAGAAAATTTACGTTGAGTTCTTTTTTTCCACCATAAAACCAATAAGTAGATTACAATCATAACTGGTATGATTGCTAATGCATAAAAATAAATTGGTTCTTCTAATCTGTACATTTATATAAAACTCTTAAATAATGTGTTTCTTAATAAAAATTCTAACAACAATAAACCTAAAGCTAAGAATACCAAATCTCTATACATTTCTTGGTAATTATAGTATTTAAATTCTTCAATCTTAGTTTTTTCTAACGAATCAATTTCATCATAAATTTCTTTTAATGATGTATTGTCTGTAGCTCTAAAATATTTTCCTTGTGTTTCTTTTGCAATATTTTTTAACAAATCTTCATCTATTTGCACTTGTTGTTTTCTAAAGTTGAGCATACCTGTTCTTGGGTCTTTACTCCAAGGAAAATCAGCCATACCATTTGTACCTATTCCAATTGTATATACCTTAATACCAAGTTCTTTTGCTAATTCTGTTGCAGTTGTTGGATCTATGTTACCTGCATTATTTACACCATCTGTTAGTAGTATAATAACCTTACTTTTGGCTTTACTATCTTTTAATCTGTTTACACCAGAACCTAAACCCATACCAATTGCTGTACCTCCTTCTAATTGCCCCCATTGTAAACGATCTATGGTTCTTTTTACGATAGTTTTATCGCTAGTAATTGGTGTTTGTGTAAAGCTTTCACCAGCATAAACTACAATACCAATTCTATCATTTGGCCTTCTATCTACAAAATCTACAGCTACTTTTTTAAGTGCTTCTAGCCTGTTTGGTTTTAAATCTCTGGCTAACATACTTGCAGAAACATCAATAGCCATAACTATATCTATACCTCTGTTTGTTTTTGTTCTCTTACTTACAGAAACATTTCTAGGTCTTGCAAGAGCTAAAATTATAGCTGCTAAAGCTAATAATCTTAAAACGTATAAAACTGGTTTTAACTTCGCTAAAAAACTGGTTTTAGTTTTAAAACCTTTGGTACTTGGTAAAGTTAACACTGCTGCATCTCTTTTACGAACAAAGAAATACCAAACTGCTAATAATGGTATTAGTATTAACAACCATAAAAACGCCGGATTTAAAAACTCAAAATTACTCCAATTCATCATCTTTGCTAATAATTTTAGGTTTTAAGTCACTAAGAATGACTTCTGCATCTCTTCTATCTTCTTCAATTTCTATGGCCAATGGCTTAGATTTAGCAAATTTTACTAAATCTGCTTCTTGAAATAGTGCTTTTAACTTTTTAATCGAATCGATAGAGGTTCTTATGCTTTCAGAGGAATGAAAATCAGTTAATGTTGCTATAACTTCGTCTGATGTTTTTTCTAAAGCAGGTACATTTAATTCACGTTCTATATAACCACGAATTATTTCTGTGAGCTCACTATAATATTGCTTGGTTTTATTATTCTGCCACAATAATTTTTCGTCAAGTTCATTTAATTTATATATAGCCTCTTCGTAAGGAGTTAACGCTCTATAAGTTACCTCTTCTTCTTCTGTTTTTCTTTTTCTGATGACAAACCAGTAAATCCAAAAACCTATGATTAATAATGCTGCAATAAGCAAATAGATATAAACCTTAAAATCATCAAACACATAAGGCTCTTTTTTAATCGTTTTTATTGGGTATTTTTTAATTTGAGTTGTATCTACTGCAACTGTAGCTACATTAACTAAAAGAGAATCTGTTAAATAGGCTTGATTCTTAATAAATACTTGTTGTTGTGGAATATAATAGGCTCCACTATCAAAACCAGTTAAGATATATTTCTGTATTAATTGATTGTTTATTGTATCTGTTTTTACAGAATCTATTACCTCTAAACCTTTTAAATCTAATTTTGGTAAAATTACATTTTCGGTTTCATTTATAACAAGTTTATACTTAAACTGCTCTCCAATTCTAATAGAAGATGTTTCTATACTAGCACTAACCATAGAAGTTTGAGTATACCCCACTACAGATAGAAATAACAAAATGTATAAAATAATTTTTTTCATTGCTTACCTTACCTTTCTTTATGTTTAAAATAACCTAGTAATTTTTTCACGTAACTCTCATCAACCCTAGTATTTATTGTACCTGCCCCACTTCTTTGAAAAGTGTTAGTGTAATAATCTGTTAATCGTATGGCGTTAGCTTTATAATTATTTCTTGTTGTTCTAGAGGATGTATTTACATATTGAATAGCCCCAGTTTCTGAATCTAACATAGGTACCATTCCTAAATTAGGAATTTCCTCATCGTGCTTATCATACACTCTAATACCTGTTAAATCATGTTTTTTAGCCGCAATTTTTGCTGTTTTTTCATAATCATCGTCCATAAAATCAGATAACATAAAAACAATTGCTCTCTTTTTTAAAACACTAGATAAAAACTTTAAGGCTACAGAAATATTGGTTTTTTTACTTTTAGGCTTAAACTCAATTAATTCTCTAATAATTCTTAGAACATGACTTTTACCTTTTTTAGGTGGTATATATAGTTCTATATCATCAGAAAATAAAACTAGCCCAACTTTATCATTATTCTGAGTTGCAGAAAAAGCTAATGTTGCAGCAATTTCTGTAATGGTATCTTTCTTAAATTGATTACTAGTGCCAAAAAATTCTGATCCAGATACATCTACCATCAATAACATTGTCAGTTCACGTTCTTCTTCAAAAACCTTAACGTAAGGTTCATTATAACGCGCTGTAACATTCCAATCAATAGTTCTAACATCATCTCCAAATTGGTATTGGCGTACTTCAGAAAAAGTCATACCTCGCCCTTTAAAAGAGGAATGATATTCACCTCCAAAAATATCATTAGACAAACGTTTTGTCTTAATTTCTATTTTACGAACTTTCTTAAGTATATCTTTTGTATCCATTGTTTTAAGCTGTTGGCTTTTTGCGTTTTGCTGTTGGCTAATTGCTAAATGCTAAGAGCTAATTCTAAGGTACTTCTACTTCGTTTATAATTTGATTGATGATTTCTACTGATGTTACATTTTCTGCTTCAGCTTCATAAGTAATACCAATTCTGTGACGTAAAACATCACCAACTACAGCTCTAACGTCTTCTGGAATTACATACCCTCTTCTTTTAATAAAAGCATAACATTTAGCTGCTTTTGCTAAATTGATACTCCCTCTAGGTGATGCTCCAAAACTTATTAAATCTTTTAAGTTTGGTAAGTTGTATTTTTCTGGATAACGTGTTGCGAATATGATTTCTAGAATATATTTTTCTATCTTCTCATCCATATAAACCTCATTAACAACTTCTCTTGCTTTGTTAATTTGGTCTACAGATATTACTGGATTAACTGATGCAAAACCACCACTTAAATTTTGACGCATAATAACTTGCTCATCCTGAATTTTTGGGTAATCTATAACCACCTTAAGCATAAATCTATCTACTTGTGCTTCTGGCAAAGGGTAAGTACCTTCTTGTTCTACCGGGTTTTGAGTTGCCATTACTAAAAATGGTTCATCTAACTTAAAAGTAGTATCTCCAATAGTAATTTGGCGTTCTTGCATTGCTTCTAACAAAGCAGATTGCACTTTTGCTGGTGCTCTGTTAATTTCATCTGCCAAAACAAAGTTTGCAAAAATTGGTCCTTTTTTAATAGAAAAATCGTTGTCTTTCATATTATAAATCATAGTACCAACAACATCTGCAGGTAATAAATCTGGCGTGAATTGCACCCTGCTAAAAGAACCTTGCACCGCTTTTGATAAGGTGTTAATTGCTAAAGTTTTTGCCAAACCAGGCACACCTTCTAAAAGAATATGACCATTACCTAACAAACCAATTAACAAACTTTCTATCATTTGTTTTTGACCCACGATTACTTTATTCATTTCTAAAGTAAGTATGTCTATGAAAGCACTTTCTCTCTCTATTTTTTCATTAATTGCTCTAACATCTACGTCCATTGTATAATTATGAATTGATTATTACTATTTTAAGAAAAACAAAGCTACAATTTTAACAAATTTTTTCTGTTAAAACAAGGTTAAAGATTTTGGTATATTTACTAGTAATGATAGGGCTTTCAGTTAAATTTTTCTAAACGAAATGTAGCTGAATTGAACTCGCCAAATGTAAAATAATGTATCCAATCTCCAAGATTTATGTATTTGCTATTTTCTTGTAATTTTATTTCTAAAGGTAAGTGCCTATGCCCAAAAACAAAATAATCATAATGATTTTGAGTTAATTTTCTTTTGCAATATTGCACTAACCACTCATTATCTTCTCCTAAAAAGTTTGCATCTTCATCTCCAGAAATCATTTTATTTTTAACAGACATATATTGCCCTAAGCGAACGCCTAAATCTGGATGAAGCCATTGAAACATAAATTTAAATAAAGGAAAAGTAAACACTTTTTTCATGCGTTTATAACCTTTATCTCCAGGTCCTAAGCCATCTCCATGACCAATTAAAAATTTTTTATTATCAATTAAAAACTCTTGTGGATGGTGATAAACTGTAATGTTTAATTCATTTTTAAAATAGTCTTTCATCCATAGATCATGGTTTCCTACAAAGAAATAAATAGGAACTCCGGCATCAGAAATTTCTGCTAATTTTCCTAAAGTCCGCACAAAACCTTTTGGAACTACTGTTTTATATTCAAACCAAAAGTCAAATAAATCTCCTAATAAAAAAATAGCGGTAGCATTATCTTTAATACTATCTAACCAAGATACAAATTTTCTTTCTCTATGAAGACTTTGCAAATGGTTAGGTGCTCCTAAATGTTGATCTGAAGCAAAGTAGACTTTTTTATTTTTTGAAGTATTAATTGAAATCATTATCACAAAGAAAAGCTATTCCTTTTTACTATCCAACTCTAATACCTTTTGCAACATTTTGTCATCTTTGTGCATAATTCTATAAAAACCTTCATCACCAAAAAGCACATTGGCTATAGATGCGTTTAGATACGGTTTGATGGTTTTTTCTGTTCTAAATGATGGAGTTACTTTGTCTTTTATAGAGGATAAATAGTTTTCAAAAACCTCATTATCTAAATCGAATTGATTAACAAAAGTGTCAATTGTCCAATCATTCAACTCTTTTCTATGCTCATCTACGTAATCAAAAGCAAAATTATTTATAGTATTAAAATAAAAATTTGACATATAAGTAGTCGTATCTATTGGCACAAAAATATCTGGAATAATACCTCCCCCTCCAAAAACTATTTTACCTTTTGGTGTTTTGTATTGCAGAGAATCTACAACTTTAATACTATCTTTATTTAACAACTCTCCGCTTAAAATTCTTTTCTGGTAATCTCTATAATAGCTTTTATTCCCATTAGCTGAATAAGGCTTTTGAATTGACCTTCCTGTTGGTGTAAAATATCTTGCTGTTGTTAAACGAACTGCAGAACCATCTCCTAAATCCATTTCTATTTGTACTAAACCTTTACCAAAAGAACGTCTTCCAATAATGGTACCCTTGTCATTATCTTGTAAAGCACCTGCTACAATTTCAGAGGCTGACGCAGAGTTTTCGTCAATTAAAACATATAAATTTCCTTTTTGAAAAGAGCCCATTTCTGTAGCGTAAAAGTTTTCTATTTTGTCTTTATTGTCTTTTGTGAATACGATAAGTTTACCATCCTCTAAAAATTCATCTATAATCCTATTTGCAATTTCTATAAATCCCCCTCCATTGCCTCTTAAATCTAAAACTAAAGCTCTTATATTATTCTTTTTAAGGGTGGTTAAGGAATTTTTAAATTCGACAAATGTATTTCTTGCAAAGCGATCTAACTTAACATAACCCACAGAATCAGAAAGCATATAAGCAAGATCTACACTTTTTATGTTTACCTTACCTCTTTTAATAGCTACTTGGAATAAAGAGTCATTACTTTTTCTGTATACTGTTAAATTTATAGATGTATTTGGTTTTCCTTTTAAAAACTTTGGCACAAGCCCGCTTCTTAAGTTTTTACCATAAAGAGTGTCCTTATTTGCAATTAAAATACGGTCCCCTGCTTTTATTCCTTCTTGTATACTTGGCCCGTCTTTTATAGGCTGAATAACAGTTATTGTATCTCTTATCATTCTAAACTGCACACCAATGCCTACAAAATTTCCTTGCATACTCTCAGTTACGGCTTGTAGATTTTCTTTTGGAATATATATAGAATGTGGATCTAATTTTCCTAACATTTGAGTTATAGCTCCATCTAATAAATCTTCTGTGTTAACTTTATCTACATAATCTTCTTTGATAAAATTAATGAGTTTTTTTATTTTTATTTCTTGAGAATTTTGTTTGGAAAAAGAAAATATTTCATTTGTATTTCCTCCCAAAAAAACACCTATTAGTATGCCAAAAACTAATGCAATCGCAAAGTAAAGCGGTAAATTATTCCTATTCATAAGGCAAGTAAGTTAATGAAACGCCTGCTTTCTTTAAAAAATCTAATCCTGAAGGATCTTTGTAAGCGTTGGCATAAACCACTCTTTTAATTCCAGCCTGATGAATTAATTTACTACACTGAGTACATGGTGATAATGTAATATATAATGTTGCATTTTTTGCTGACTGTGTAGAAGACGCAACCTTTAGAATAGCATTAGCCTCTGCGTGAAGAACTTCCCATTTTGTTGCACCAGATTCATCTTCACAACAATTATCAAACCCAGTAGGTGTTCCGTTAAAGCCGTCTGAAATAATCATTCTATCTTTTACAATTAAAGCGCCTACTTGTTTGCGTTTACAATTAGATAATTTCCCCCATTCTAAAGCCATTTTTAAATAAGCTTTGTCATATTTTAATTGTTTTTCTTCGGTCATAGTTCGAAAGTAAATAGATTTATATAGATTAAGCGTTAATTCTATTACAAAATTTAATTACCAAAAAACACGGGCTAACATCATTTGAATTGCAAAACCAATTACAATTGATGAAGTGACCATAATCCAATCTCTCCTAGAAACCTTAAATAAACCTTGTAAAAAAGCACCTATGATTAAAATGCCTAGCACAATTATAATTTGCGCTGCCTCTATACCTAACGCAAACTCTATAAGTGGCTGTAATTTATTTTCCTCCTGACCAATCATCATTTTAAAATAGTTAGAAAAACCCAAACCATGAATTAGACCAAATAAGAAAGCAAAAAATAAATTTATCTTGGTGTTCTTAGAGAGGGTGTTTTTTGAGACAATTACATTTAGAACTCCTGTAATGAATATAGTTAACGGAATTAAAAATTCAATAACATCTATTGGAAATTGAACCAGCTTATAGGCTGCCAAAGCCAAAGTAATAGAATGTCCAATAGTAAATAAGGTAACTAACCACAACACTTTTTGCCATACTTTAAAATTAAATACAACAGCTAAAACAATTAAAAATAAAATATGATCATAAGCAGAAAAGTCTAAAACATGAGTTAGCCCCATCTTAAAGTATAAAATAAAATCTTCCATAAAAAGTGTTTTTGTCTACTCAAAAATAATGAAAACATCAAAAGAAAACGATGAGAAATGAAATTTTTTGAGCATAAAAAAGCCGTAACATTTATATGTTACGGCTTTTGTACTGAAGATGGGACTTGAACCCATACGAGCATTACTGCTCACTGGATTTTAAGTCCAGCGTGTCTACCAATTCCACCACTTCAGCATGAAATATTATTTGGTATAGAGCGAAAGACGGGATTTGAACCCGCGACCCTCACCTTGGCAAGGTGATGCTCTACCCCTGAGCTACTTTCGCAGTCTTATTTTAATGAACTTACTCTAATTTATTATTAGAGAGGTGCAAATATAATAAGTTTTATGAACTCTACAAGTAGTTTTTTAATTTTATTCAATAAAATAATAAAGGGTTAAAACATAAATGTCTTAACCCTTTTTATATGAAGATAGTGTCTATTATCTGAGTGTTGGTGAATAGTTTGTAGGATAGTCTCCTGCAACTGCTAAACCTCCTGTTGCAGTGCCAAAATTAGTACCAAAACCTGTATCAATAGCTTCTAATATTTTATTAGCCATTAATGCATTACCTCTTGCTGTTAAATGAACTCCATCTAAACTAATTAAACCACCAGTAACTAAAGAAGTTGTCATTGTATAATCATCAAACATAATTCCTGTAGAAGCTTCAGCTAAAACATCTTTAAGATCAGCTAAAACTACATTTGGGTTTGAGTTTGCAACAGCTGCTATTGTTGCATTATAAGCATCTGTAGCGTTTTTAATTGCTGTTTGTTCTTGTGGTGTTAAAACCCAGTTATCTGCTAAAGGAACCGAAACTCCATTAATTGCTAATGGGTTACCTCCAACTGTTGTACCTAAAACAGCAGAACTTGCTAATAATAGTAAATCATCTGCTGTAGCCTGTCTCATATTTGTTAACGCTGGATTTATCAAAGATAAATCTGTTAGATCTTCGTCTAAAATTAACACTGCATTTTGACCCGCAGCAAAGTTTACTTTTCTTCTATCCACTTCAGCTTGATCAAAATTTGCCAATAAAGCCAATAATGGTGGAGAAAGTTGTCCCGCATTTTTTGCTGCTAATATTTGATCTAAACCCCCATTGTAAGCAGCAAAAGCACCATTAAGTGCACCTGCTCTTCCTCCATCTAAAGGAATTGCATTATAAGGTACAGTAGTAAAGTTTGCTAAATCTGTAATGTATGGCACATTAACAACAATTCCTTTTGCGCCGTTTGCTGTTAAAGCAGTAACCATACCACTAAATACGCTCGCAAACACATTTGGGTCAGTTATATCTGAACCTCCGTAAGTTGCTGGGTTAAGATTTCCTGTTTGGTCTACTCCAGAACCTCCTGAAAGCGCATAACCTAATACATCATTACCACCAACTTCTGATAAAGTAAAAAATGTTGGGTTCTGTGCCAAAGCATCTCCCAAAACTGTGGCAGTTGCACTCGATGCCATTCTTCCAAAATATGGATTCAGTTGCCCATAACCGGCAAAAGTTAAATGAAAACTTTTTGCACCTGGTGCACCAAAGTTATTAAATGGCCCACCAGAAGCAGGCACTCCTAATTGCGTTGTTGGAGTTGCTGGTAATCTTGCTGGCCCAGCTGCTCCATTAAAAAAGAATCTTGGCGGTTGCACAGCAGCTCCGTTAAAAACTAATCCTCCAATATTATCACTCATTAAAGGTTGACTAAAATTAGTCCCAAATTTTGAAGCTAGTATATTCGGAAATGAATTTTCTTGTGCTGCAGCAAACATTGCTCCGTCAGTATATCCAGCAGTAAAAGAAGCACCTACTGCAACATAACTAGAAAAATCTAATCCGTTTGTGTTTAATTCTACTACAGGTAAAACTTCTGCAGCAATTGCATCCAATTCATTATCTACATCACAAGAGATAACTCCTAATGATAAAAGAAACAACCCTATATATTTATAATTTTTCATAAAATATCTTAATTATTTATTAGTTATTAATTGTCCAAGAAAGGTAATATTGAGAACCAATTGCACCAATTCCAGGAGCACTTAAGTATTCTTGACCTGTTAAATTAGATCCTCCTAATTTAAATACAGATTTCCAACTTGGTACTGCATAATTAATTTGAGCATCTAATACAACTCTTTCTTCTATTGTACCATCAATGAAAGTAGACTCCCATCTGTATTCGTCTTGCCATCTTGCATTAAAATTAAAACCGAAGTTTTTAAACAAGTTTGTTTTACCAAATTGTAATTTTAATTTGTGCTCTGGTGTATTAAAACCAGCTTCAAAATCTGGGTTTGCTGCTTGATCAAAATCAAATTGAGCATAAGTATAGTTTACACCTAAATCAAACCCGTTTAAAATCTTAGTATTTAAACCAATTGTAGCTCCATAAGAACTAATATCTGCAGTAGAGTTTGTATATAATTGAAATACTTTAAAACCACCAACTGCATTGTAAGGTACAAGTACATTTGTATTTGCTATGAAATCTTCATATTGGTTGTAGTATAAACTTAAATCTACAGTTACTCTTTGAGAACCTGGCTTTAATAATCCTCTGTAACCAACTTCGTAAGCTGTTACTTTTTCTGGGGTTACAAAACCTACGTTTGCTTTAGCAGTTCCACCACTTGCTACAGTAAGTGCATTTGCATAAACATCTCTACCAGTTATCGTATAAGTAGTTCCTGCATCTTGAAAAGTGGTACTGAATCTATCTAAGTTATCTTCTACACCCCCTAATAAAATTGCGTTACCAACATCTAAACCAATATATTGATCTTGCGTTGTTGGGTTTCTGAATCCTGTTTGGAAAGAAGCTCTAAAGTTTTGATTTTTATCTTCTCCTGCAGCATATGCAAATGATACTCTTGGTGAAAAGTTTCCATCAAAGTTTTGTGCTTTATCATATCTTAAAGAAGCTGTTACTTTTAAACGATCTTCTTCTAAAAATTTCTTCTGAGCTTGGGTGTAAATACCATATTCATCATAGTTAATAGGCCCATTTGCATCTGTAAATATATTACCAAAAGAATTTAACGAATATCTTCTGTAAGAAGCTCCAACTTGAACTTCAACAAAATCAATTACATCTTGAAAATTATAATTTGCATCTCCATGATATAGTTTAGTTTGATCTCTAAATTTTGCTCCAGTAATTAGGTTTGGATCAGCAATAATCCTTTCAAAAGATTGTTGAAATTCTGGAGAACCAGGCAAATATCTTCCAGATTCTGCTGTTTGTCTTGCGACTGCATGTGCTTGATCTGAAGTTAAACCTCCTAAAGTACCTTGTAAATACGCTCCTGTATATTCACCAAACCAAGTGTTATCATCTTTCCAATCTCTATTCACATTTAATGCTGCAAATAACGTGTTGTAAGAATCTCCTGCATCTTCTGACGTCATATAACCTCTTACGAAGAAGTTCTTCCCTCTTGCTTCTAACTTGTGTTGTTGCATTAAAAAGTTTTGAATGCTATATTTTTGCCCACCTAAATACTGCGTATCTCCTGTACCAATTTTTGAGTTCCAAATAAGTTCTAAACGATCATCTCCATAAGGACGATAATTTAAAGAAGCGCCAAATTTAACACTTGAAACTCCATAATCCATTAAATCTCTTTCGTTGTAACCTGTTCTACTAATTTTTTCACTTGGTATAAGTGCAGCAGCTCCATTAGGAATAACACCTAATGATTCTAAAGTTTGAGCAACTCCTCTAATGTTTGTAGAAACAACATCACCATATACATTGACCCCATTATAATTTCTATCAGTCTGTCTGTTTCCAGCAATATATTCGTCTCCATTTGTATTTCTATAATCTGTTGCAAACCAATCAGTACCTTCCAGTACTGATAATGTAGCTTTTGCTGCAAATTTTTCTGAAAACTTATAGGCCATTCTGATATTAAAATCTGAAAACTCATTATTCCCACCAGCTTCTTGACTTGTAATTCCCCCTTTAAGTGATACACTTATTCCTGGAGAATCAAAAGGATTTTTACTGGTCATAAACATAATACCATTAAATGCATTCGCACCATATAATGCTGAAGATGCACCTGGTAATAATTCTACTGTTTTCACATCTAACTCAGACATTCCTAATAAATTACCCAAGGCAAAATTTAATGCTGGTGATGAGTTATCCATACCATCAACCAATTGCATAAAACGTGTATTTGCAAATGTTGCAAAACCTCTTGTGTTTACCGACTTAAACGTTAAACTGTTTGTATTTACGTCTACTCCTTTTAAATTTTGTAAACCATCGTAAAAAGAAGGTGAAGATGTGTTTTTAATAGCTCTAGTATCCATTCTTTCTACAGTTACTGGAGATTCCATAATACGCTCTGGAGTTCTAGATGCAGAAAGAACAATTTCATCTAAAGATGTTTCATTTTCAGAAAGCAAGACAACTATTTTTTGATTGTTTTTTGTTATTTGAATCTTTTCCTCTTTAAACCCCAACATTGTTATTTCTAACGTAAAAGGAGGTTTATCAATAGTGTTTAAAACAAACTTTCCGTCAAAATCAGTATTTGTACCTACTGCTTTTCTAGATATTTTAATATTTGCTCCAGGAAGTGTTTCACCTGTTTTAGCGTCCTTAACCACACCTGTTACAGTGGTTTGCGCTCCCATTGATAAACTAGCAAGAGCTATAAATACCAAGAGTAAAGTCTTTTTTATCATAATTTGATTTGTTTATTAACTGTACGCAAAATACAATTTTTTTTGAATTTCAGAATAAATCATTCTATAAATTATCATTTTTACAAAATTTACAACAATAAATTAATAAATAACTGCTGTTAAAAACAGGAACTAAAATGCAACTATTCATTTCTATATATTGTACATTTGTAGTGTAAAATCTTATTTTCTTGAAAATTTTTCAAAAAACATCAAGCTTTTCGTCAGAGGAGAAAACTTTTGTAACAATTGGTACTTTTGATGGTGTGCATTTTGGACATCAAAAAATTATAGAAAAACTAGTTTTTGAAGCAAGAAAAATGCAAAAAAAATCGGTTTTACTAACCTTCTTTCCTCATCCAAGAATGGTCTTACAAAAAGACGCTTCTATAGAACTGATAAATACCATAGAAGAAAGAGCAACATTACTAAAAAAAACAGGGTTAGATTACCTCATCATTCATCCTTTTAGTAAAGAATTCTCTAGAACAACGGCCTTAGAATTCGTGAGAGATGTTTTAGTAAATCAACTAAATATTTCGAAACTTATTATTGGGTATGACCATCACTTTGGTAAAAATAGAGAAGGCAACATAACTCAACTCAGGGAATATAGTCATTTATACAATTTTGAAGTAGAAGAGATCCCTGCACAAGATATCGATGATGTTTCTGTAAGCTCTACTAAAATTAGACATGCATTACATTCAGGGAGCCTAAAAACGGCGAATAACTATTTAGGGTATAATTTTATGCTTAATGGAAATGTCGTAAATGGTAAAAAATTAGGGGGCAAAATTGGCTACCCAACAGCAAACATTGATGTTAAAGAAACTTACAAGTTGGTGCCTAAGACGGGTGTGTATGTAATAAAATCTTTAATGGATAAAGAAATTATATTTGGAATGATGAATATAGGAAACAGACCTACTATAAATGGCAATCATCAAACCATAGAAGTGCATTTTTTTGATTTTAACAAAGATCTGTATCACAAAAAATTAACCATAGAATTACTTTATTTTTTAAGAGATGAACAGAGATTTGATTCTTTAGAATTGCTAATTAACCAACTTAAAAAAGACGAATTAATTGCCAGAGGTTACATTAAAAACAATCTCTAGAAGTAGATTGCCAAAGTCTTAATCTTCGTGTATATTTGTGGCTTATAAAACATCGAAAAAATGTTACAAATACAGTTTATTAGAGAAAACAAAACCAAAGTTTTAGAAGGTTTAGCAAAACGCAATTTTGCTGATGCTGAAACAATTATTGAACAAGTTTTAACTGCAGATGAAAACAGAAGAGCAACTCAGGTTACTCTTGATAATACATTAGCAGAGTCTAATAAACTATCCAAAGAAATTGGAAATTTATACAAGAGTGGAAAAGCCCAAGAAGCGAATGTTTTAAAAGAAAAAACAGTACAGTTAAAAGAAAGTTCTAAAGAACTATCTGAGAAACTATCTGAATTTTCTAATGAATTAGATCAACTTTTATATCAAATACCAAATATTCCTCATGCTTCTGTAAAAGCAGGAACTTCTGAAGAAGATAATGAAAACATTTTTAGTGAAGGTATTATTCCTAATTTAGGTGAAAATGCACTTCCTCATTGGGAATTAGCTAAGAAATACGACATTATCGATTTTGAATTAGGTACAAAAATCTCTGGAGCTGGTTTTCCCGTTTATAAAGGCAAAGGTGCAAGATTGCAACGTGCATTAATCAATTATTTTTTAGATAAAAATACTGCAGCTGGTTATACAGAAGTGCAAGTACCTCATCTGGTAAATACGGCTTCGGCAACTGCAACTGGGCAATTGCCAGATAAAGATGGACAAATGTATCACTCTACTGTAGATGATTTATATTTAATTCCTACAGCAGAAGTCCCAATTACTAATATTTTTCGCGGTGATTTAGTACAAGAATCAGATTTTCCAATTACGTTAACTGGTTATACCCCTTGTTTTAGAAGAGAAGCTGGTAGTTATGGTGCTCACGTTCGTGGTTTAAACAGGTTACACCAATTTGATAAAGTAGAAATTGTAAGGGTAGAACATCCAGAGAATTCTTACAAAGCTTTAGATGGAATGGTTGAACATATTAAAGATATTTTAAGAGAACTTAAATTACCTTATAGAATTTTACGTTTATGTGGTGGAGACACAGGTTTTACATCTGCATTAACGTTCGATTTTGAATTGTTTTCTACTGCTCAAGACAGATGGTTAGAAATTAGCTCTGCATCTAACTTCGAAACATTTCAAGCCAACAGGTTAAAACTACGCTTTAAAAACAAGGAAGGTAAAAGCGAATTAGCACACACATTAAATGGAAGCTCTTTGGCTTTACCGCGTGTTTTAGCTGGTATTTTAGAGAACTATCAAACAGAAGATGGAATTCAAGTTCCGGAAGTCTTAATTCCTTATACTGGTTTTGATATGATTAATTAGCAATAATTGCTCCCATTAATCTTTTGTATTTATTCATCTCTAAAAGCGAGTTTAAATAAGCACTTATTTGTCTGTTTTTCATAAACTCTATTGAGCTAGATTTTGCGTTTTCATATTTGTTAGTTAGATCTTTCATAATCTTAATAGTTTCGTTCTTGATTAAAAAAACAATATTCGTACCAGAATTTTACAAACAATTCTTCTAAATAAGGTTTATTTAATAAAAGTTAACATTTATGTTGATTATCTTTGAAGAGTATGAAACAATTTTTCTTCGCTTTTTTTCTGTTAATTAGCTGCTTATCTTTTGCTCAAAATGAAAGTCAGAACAGTTTTTATTTAGCAGAAACTTACTATAGAAAAGGAGAATATGAAAAAGCAACACAGATTTTTGAAAAACTTTATCAAAAGAGCTCTTTCAATACTACTTATTTAACACGTTTAATTTCTTGTTACCAAGAAACAGATAAATTTAGTATTGCAGAAGATCTATTACAAAATAGAATCAAGAAAAATACAACACATAACTATCTGTATGTCTTGTTAGGTTATAATTACCAAAGGCAACAATTAAAAGAGTTGGCTCAGGTTAATTATGACAAAGCCATAAACTCATTAGAGGAATTTGCCAATTATGGAGGAATTATTGGTCGCCTATTTAAAGATTATAATCTGTTAGATAATGCAATTCTAGCTTATGAAAAAGCGATGCAGAAAAACCCTAATGGAAACTACAATTTTCAAATTGCACAGATTTATGGAGAAAAAGGGCAGTATGAAAAAATGTTTGAATCTTATATAAATTTACTAGATAAAAATGATTCATATTTAGATTTAGTTCAAAGATATACAAGCAGATACATTACAGATGATGCTGAAAATGAAACTAATATTGTTTTTAGAAAGACTCTTTTAAGAAAGGCTACAAGTAATCCTAAAAACGAATGGAACATACTTTTAAGTTGGCTATTTGCAAAACAAAAAGATTACAACAAAGCGTTCATTCAAGAAAAAGCATTGTATCAAAGAAATAATGGTGGTTTAGCAGAAATTTTCAATTTAGGTAAAATTGCATTCGATAATGCAGATTATGAAGCTGCAAACAAATGTTTTCAATTTGTTAATGAAAATGCATTTTTAGTAGAAGAAAGGATTGATGCCAATGTTTACCTTGCAAAAATTGCTGTAGCAAACAAAAACTTGGAAACCGAAAAATTATTTCAACAATTATTTACGGAGTTTGGTAAAAATCAACGAACAATTGACCTACAAGTAACCTATGCAAACTATTTAACCTTTAGTAAAAACGAACCTCTACAAGCAACAAAAGTTTTAGAAGAAGCATTAACCTGTGCCAGCTCTAAATTCGAGAGAGGAAACATCAAATTAAAATTAGGTGATGTTTTAGTTTTTAGAGGTAAATTCAATAAAGCATTAATTTACTTTTCTCAAATTCAAACACAATTAAAAGGGTCTGAATTAGCACAAGAAGCACGTTTTAAAATAGCACAAACTAGTTATTTTAAAGGAGATTTTAGTTGGGCTAAAGCCCAACTAAAGGTATTAAAAAGCGCTACAACACAGCTTATAGCTAATGACGCTGTAGATTTATTTTTAAGAATAACAGATAATGAACCAGTAGATTCTATTCCTTCAGGGTTAAAACAACTAGCGCAAGCAGAATTGTTATCTTATCAAAATAAAAACAAAGAAGGTTTAGAAGTTATAAAGAATTTATTTGCCTCTAAAGATTTATTTGTAAATGGTTTAGTGGCTGGAGAAGTAATTTATGATGATGCTCTTTTTCTACAAGCCAAATTGCAGATTAAAGAAAGCCAATATTTAGAAGCAATATTAAGCTTAGAAAAAATTATTGCAGCAGACAATCAAGGTTTTTTAGTAGACGATATTTACTTTTTAATGGCAGAAACCTACAATTATCAGTTAAATGATAAAGAAAAAGCAAAAGAGTTCTATCAAAAAATTATCTTTGAGCATCCTTCTAGTGTTTATTTGGTAGACGCTAGAAAAAAATTCAGAAAATTAAGAGGAGATAACCTTTAAAAAAAATAAAATGTACATATACAACGTAACTATAAATGTAGACGATGCTGTTCATGAAGAGTGGTTAACTTGGATGGAAACCAACATTATAGATGTTTTAAATACAGGCAAGTTTATATCAGCAAAATTCACGCAGATTATGGTAGAAGAAGAAATGGGTGGTAAATCTTATTCTGTGCAATATACTGCAGAGACTAAAGGCGATTTAGAAAATTATTACTCAGAAAATGCTGAAGCTTTACGTATAAAAACAAGTGAAAAATTTGGTGATAAAATATTAGCTTTTAGAACCGAATTAAAGTTGATAAAAGAATTCTACCCAACAGCAACGAGCAACTAAAGTATGTCTGTAAAAGCAAAAAAACACTTAGGTCAACATTTCTTAACAAATGAAAGTATTGCAAAAGATATTGCAGATGCTTTAACCGAAAATGGGTACAATCATGTATTAGAAATTGGACCAGGAATGGGTGTTTTAACCAAATACTTATTGCAGAAAAAACCAAAAACCACAGTTTTAGAGTTAGACAGAGAATCTGTGGCATATTTAAAAGTGGTGTTTCCAATAGAGCAGCTTCATTTAAATACAACTTCAGACAATTTTAACATTATAGAAGGTGATTTTTTAAAAAAAGATTTACAAACTCTTTTCAATAAAGATCAAGTAGCTATTATTGGTAATTTTCCTTACAATATTTCTACGCAAATTGTTTTTAAAGCTATTGAGAACAGAGATTTTGTGCCAGAATTTGCTGGTATGTTTCAAAAAGAAGTAGCCAAAAGAATTACAGAAAAAGAAGGCTCTAAAGTTTACGGAATTCTATCTGTATTAACTCAAGCTTTCTATGACGTAGAATATTTATTTACTGTACCACCAACTGTATTTAATCCACCACCAAAAGTAGATTCAGGAGTAATTAGACTAATCAGAAAAAAAGATTACAGTTTGCCTGTAGATGAAAAACTATTTTTTAGAGTGGTAAAAACAGCATTTAATCAGCGAAGAAAAATGCTACGGTCTAGTTTAAAAACCTTTAAACTTTCGGATTCTTTAAAAGAAGAACCTATATTTGCGAAAAGACCAGAACAATTGTCTGTTCAAGAATTTATTTCACTAACGAAAAAAATAGCAAATAATGCCATTTGATATTTCAGACGACTTTTTAGATAATCTATCAGAATTAATTACATTAGATAAGTCTAAAGAAATTACTGCCCTATTTGCTGAGGTTCACTTTGCAGACATTGCAGAAGTCTTAGATGAAGTAGATTTTGACGAAGCTATTTACATTATTAAACTCTTAGATAGCGAAAAAACATCAGAAATTCTTACTGAATTAGATGAAGACATTCGTGAAAAAATTCTAGAAAACTTATCAGCCCAAGAAATTGCAGATGAAGTAGGAGAGATGGACTCTGATGACGCTGCTGATATAATTGGTGAATTATCTGTTGAAAGACAAAATAGGGTAATAAGCGCCTTAGAAGACGATGAGTTAGCCGCAGATATTAAAGAACTTTTATCGTACGAAGAAAACACTGCAGGTGCTTTAATGGCAAAAGAATTGGTAAAGGTTTACGAAACTTGGACAGTTGCTGGATGTATGCGTAGAATACGTGGCCAAGCTAAAGAAGTAACAAGGGTGCATTCTATTTACGTAGTGGATAAAGAAGAAAAATTAGTTGGAAGACTTTCTTTAAAAGATTTGATTATTGCAAAATCAGATCAAAAAATAGCAGAAATTGCAAAAGACAAAGTAGATGCTGTAAATGTTTCTGAAGATGATGAGGAAATAGCAAAAATTATGGCAAAGTACGATTTAGAAGCCATCCCTGTTGTAGATGACAACCATGTATTATTGGGTAGAATTACTATTGATGATATTGTAGATGTAATTAGAGATGAAGCTGACAAAGATTACCAAATGGCTGCAGGTTTTTCTCAAGATGTAGAAGTTAATGATAGTATTTGGGAAATTACAAAAGCACGTTTACCTTGGTTAATTTTAGCGCTTTTTGGTGGGTTTATTTCAGTATCAGTACTAGGTAGTTTTGATAGTGCAATGGATCAATACCCAGAACTTTTTTTCTTTACACCATTAATTGCAGCAATGGCCGGTAATGTTGGTGTACAATCTTCTGCAATTATAGTGCAAGGATTGGCCAATGACAGCCTGAAAGGTTCTCTTTTTAGACGGTTATTAAAAGAAATTTTACAAGGACTATTAAATGGAGCGGTTTTAGCTGGTTTATTATTGTCTGCAGGAATGTTATTTCTTGGGTTTCCTTTAAACTTAGGATTTACTGTAGCAGCGTCTTTAGTATCTGTAATTATAATTGCTTCAATAGTAGGAACGTTTATCCCCATTATATTAGCAAAAAAGGGAATAGACCCTGCATTAGCAACTGGACCTTTTATTACAACCAGCAATGATATTTTAGGAATTCTAATTTACTTTACAATAGCACAATTGGTTCTAGGGTTTTAAAAAAGTCTAACTGAATAATCAGAAAGACTTTTTTCTCTTTTTCATTTTGGCATAAAATTTACCTAAAACTTACACCTACAATTAATCCCATTTTTTATTTAATAAGACTGTATAAATCTATGAAAGAAAACACACTAAAAAAAGTAAAAAAAAATATGTAGGTTATTTTCTTTCTCATCTATCAAAATAATTTATTTCTTAAAAATAATTTTTTTTATCTTAAAAAAGAAATTTCTATAAGAGTTTTTGAAATAAATCCCAAATTACAATACCTGTCGTCACAGAGATATTTAAAGAATGTTTGGTTCCAAGTTGGGGAATTTCGATACAAAAATCGCTAACATTTATCACTTCTTGCTGCACTCCTTTTACCTCATTTCCCATCACAATTGCGTATTTTTCAGCCTTTTTAGGCAAGAAGGCGTCTAGTTTTGTAGCGTTTTCAGCCTGTTCTATAGAAAGTACTTTTACGTTGGCTGTCTTTAATTTTTTAATGATATCTAACGTATTTTCTACATACTCCCAATCTACAGATTCTGTTGCCCCTAAAGCTGTTTTATGAATATCTTTGTTGGGTGGTGTTGCAGTAATACCGCACAAGTAAATTTTCTCAATTAAAAAAGCATCACTAGTTCTAAAAACTGAGCCAATATTATTTAAGCTTCGTACATTGTCTAACACCACAATTAAGGGTGTTTTATCAACTGCTTTAAATTCATCAACCGAAATTCTATCTAACTCATTATTTTTTAATTTCCTCATTTTGTTTGGTTGTTGGTTTGTAGTTTTAGTTGATGGTAATTGAACTCACAACCAAAAACTAAACACTAACAACTATATTTTATATCTTCGCAAAACTAATTGAAAATTTCCAAAAACTTGGCAAAATCAAAAACGAAAAAGGTTACACCTTTAATGAAACAGTACAATAACATCAAGATTAAATATCCTGATGCCATGTTACTTTTTCGTGTTGGAGATTTCTATGAAACTTTTGGAGAAGATGCTAAAAAAGCAGCGCAAGTATTAGGCATTACATTAACTAAAAGAGGTGCTGGCTCAGATTCTGAAACGGCTTTGGCTGGCTTTCCTCATCATTCTTTAAATACCTATTTGCCAAAGTTGGTGAAAGCAGGAATGCGTGTTGCTATTTGCGATCAATTAGAAGATCCAAAAATGACCAAAACCATTGTAAAACGTGGAGTGACAGAATTGGTTACGCCTGGTGTTTCTTTAAATGATGAAGTTTTACAAAGTAAAAGTAATAACTTTTTAGCGGCTGTACATTTTGATAAAAAACAACTGGGAATATCATTTCTTGATGTTTCTACAGGTGAATTTTTAGTAGCTCAAGGAACTGCTGAATACATAGATAAATTGCTGCAAAATTTCAGTCCAAGTGAAGTTTTAGTTCAGAAGCAAAACAAGCAACAATTTTTAGAATTATTTGAGAATAGATACTACACATTTTACCTAGATGATTGGTTATACCAAAAGGAATATGCTAACGAAACTTTACAAAATCATTTTGAAGTAAAAACGCTAAAAGGTTTTGGAGTTCAAGATTTAAAAAACGGAATTATTGCAGCTGGTGCAGTGTTGTATTATTTATCAGAAACACAACACAATCAGTTAAAACACATTCAAAATATCAGCAGAATTGCAGAAGATAATTATGTTTGGATGGATCGTTTTACAGTAAGAAATTTAGAACTGTACAATCCAAATTCTGTAAATGCAGTAACGCTTTTGGATGTTATTGATAAAACCATTTCACCTATGGGTGGACGTTTATTAAAACGTTGGTTGGCTTTACCATTAAAAAATATTGATGAAATTAAAAATCGTCACGAACTCGTAAAGTTTTTTATAGATTCTGATGAATTTTCTCAAACTGTAACGTACCAATTAAAACAAATTTCTGATTTAGAAAGACTCATTTCTAAAGTGGCTACAGGCAAAGCTTCACCAAGAGAAATTGTATTGTTAAAAGATTCTTTGAGAGCAATTTTACCGATAAAAATTGAAGCAGAGAAGAGTAAAAATAAAGCTGTTCAGAATTTAGGAAAACAACTTCACACTTGTGAAAATTTAATCACTAAAATTTCTGAAACCTTGTTTGATGATGCTCCTGTAAACATCAATAAAGGAAATGCAATTGCCAACAATGTACATCAAGAATTAGACGATTTGCGTGCAATTTCATCATCAGGAAAACAGTTTTTAGATGAACTGTTGGCTCGCGAAACTGAAGCTACAGGAATTACAAGTTTAAAAATTGCTTTCAATAATGTTTTTGGCTATTACATTGAGGTCAGAAACACACATAAAGATAAAGTTCCTGAACAATGGATTAGAAAACAGACTTTAGTTTCTGCAGAAAGATACATTACTGAAGAGCTTAAAGAATACGAAGCCAAAATCTTAGGTGCTGAAGAAAAGATTGCCAAATTAGAACAAGAAATTTTCTCAAAATTATTACAATACATCATTCAGTTTGTAGATGTAGTTCAAGAAAATGCGCAGATTATTGCAAAAATAGACTGTTTGTTGTCCTTTTCTATTTTAGCTGTTGAACATAATTACGTGCGTCCAATTATGGATGAAAGTACAGATTTAGACATTAAAAACGGAAGGCATCCTGTTATAGAAAAACAACTTCCAATTGATCAAACGTATATTGCAAACGATGTTGTTTTAAACAGAAATCAGCAACAAATTATTATGATTACTGGGCCAAATATGTCTGGTAAATCTGCCATTTTAAGACAAACTGCTTTAATTGTTTTATTGGCACAAATGGGTAGTTATGTGCCTGCTCAAAATGCAAAAATCGGAATTGTAGATAAAATTTTTACCAGAGTTGGTGCTAGTGACAATATTTCTATGGGCGAATCTACATTTATGGTAGAAATGAACGAAACTGCATCTATCTTAAATAACGTTTCTGAGCGCAGTTTAATTTTATTAGATGAAATTGGTAGAGGAACCTCTACTTATGATGGTATCTCTATTGCTTGGGCCATTTCTGAGTTCTTGCACGAACATCCATCAAAAGCAAAAACATTATTTGCTACTCATTATCACGAATTGAATGAAATGACTACAACTTTTGAGCGCATTAAAAACTTTAATGTATCTGTAAAAGAGTTGGAAGACAACATTATTTTCTTACGTAGACTAGTTTCTGGAGGCTCTAACCACAGTTTTGGTATTCACGTAGCCAAATTAGCAGGAATGCCAAATATGGTGATTCATAGAGCGAATAAAATATTGGCTCAATTAGAAAAAAACAACAAAAACGCAGAAGTTAAAGAGGTTTTAAAACAATCTCAACACGAAGAAATGCAACTCAGTTTTTTTCAGTTAGATGATCCTTTATTGGAAAATATTCGCGAAGAAATTTTAGCAACAAATATTGATACACTAACACCTATTGAAGCTTTAATGAAACTAAATGAGATTAAGCGTATGTTGAGTAAGTAAAATGGTAAATAATCTAGAACAAGGCTTTTTTGGTATAGGAATTCAGAATGGAAAAACACCTGAAAACTTAGGCGTTCTTTGGAGATCTGCCCAAAATATGGGTGCAAGTTTTATTTTTACCATTGGTAATAGATATGCAAAACAAGCTTGTGAAACGCATAAAGCAACTGGTGCAATGCCCTATTTTCACTATGAAAACTTCGATGATTTTTTTAACAACTTACCAAAAGGTGCAATGTTAGTTGGTGTAGAATTAGATGAAAAATCGCTTCAATTAGAGATATTTAAGCACCCAAAACGTTGTGTGTATTTACTAGGAGCAGAAGATCATGGGTTATCTAAATTAGCCATTGATAAATCGCATAATTTAGTAAAATTTAAATCTGAATTAAGTTTAAATGTTTCTGTGGCTGGCAGTATTGTAATGTATGATAGACAAACAAAATTAAATTTCCAATAGCATTTAATCAAAAAAACTCTTTTTATTAATTTTAACATACACAAATGGTGAGATTATTACTAGAAAAGAAACAATATCAAAAAATAAATTTTTAGGTAGAAAGTAGTTCAGTATTAAGTAAGTACCTTAAATACTAAAAACTAAGGTAAGTTTTTTGTTTTGGGAATAAGTAAATGCTGCTAAAATCAACATTAAAAGCCCAACAATTGCATATATTTCTTTTACACTTAAATCTATCATTAGCCTAAATATAATAAAAATAAATACTCTTTTATTTTTCAGAGACTTCACTTCAAAAGAGTTGAAACTAGTATAAAATTGTAAACTTCTTTCTAATAAAATTAAAAATTTGAAAATGTTTCTAAATTATTTATTAGAATAAACTATATCTTTGTAGTATGTTAAGTACACATTTCCTTTTTATTGGTACTCCAGAGATTTTTGTAATCATGTTAATAGTGGTTATGGTTTTTGGAGCAGATAAAATACCTGAAATCGCAAGAGGTTTAGGTAAGGGAATACGTCAGGTTAAAGATGCAACCAATGACATCAAAAAAGAAATTAACGAGAGTGCTAAATTAAATGATTTAGACTTAGATGTTACCAAAGACATTACTAAAGAAGTTAACAACGTTAAAGATAAGTTAGACGACTTTAAAGGCCCTGTCAAGAGGAAAAGATAGTGTTACTAAAGTTTCACTCTGCTTATCGTTAATCCATCTCTAATAGGTAGCAACACGGTTTCTATTCTATCATCTGTGTTTAATAATTTATTATAAGCCAATAATTCTTTGGTATCAGTATCTTTTGGATCTAATTTTTCTATAACTTTTCCACTCCAAAGTACATTATCAGATAAAATAATGCCTCCTGGTTTCATTTTGTCGATTATCAAATGAAAGTAATTGGAGTAATTAGACTTATCTGCATCAATAAAAACCAAATCGAACTTTTCTTCAATGTTTGGTATAATTTCTAAGGCATTACCAACTTTTTGTACAATCTGATTTCTATAACCTGACTTTTCGAAATATTTATTTTGAAGTGTTTCTAACTCTTCATTTTTATCTAAAGTAATTATTGTGCCTTCTTTTTGTAAACCTTCTGCAAAACATAAAGCAGAATACCCTGTATAAGTTCCTATTTCTAAAATATGCTTTGGGTTTATTAACTTTGATATAATAGAAAGCAACCTTCCTTGATAAGCACCACTAATCATTCTTGGGTTGAGAACTTTTTGCCAAGTTTCTCTACTTAATTCTTTTAGAATTTGTGGTTCTTGTTGCGAATGTTCTACAACATAATCATCTAATTTTTCTGGAAGGAAATGCATGTTTTAATTTTTATCAAAAATAAAAAAACAGACATTATATTTTTATAAAAATCTGTTTCTATTTAATTCCAAAAAAAACACAGTTAAAATTATGGTTTGTCTAAGTTTTAGCTTCTTTGATCTTTTGTTTTAAAACCTCTTTTTCTTCGGAAGTTAAACAATGATGTACTTTTTTACAAGCCTCTGCTTGTTTCTTGTAAAAAAAACTTAATAATAGGTTTTGTTTTGTGTAAAGTTTACAAATTACACAATTTAAAAAGTGAATCTTTAATTTTATCTTTTCTAAAACTGTCGCCTCTCCATATTGACTTTTATCACAAATTTTTGTGGCTTCATCACAAGTTATATTTAACCTTTTAAACATCTCTTAATTATTAAACCAGTTATCTTCCATACATTTTCTTAATTGCGTTACTTTTCGCTTTAAAATAGATACAAGCCAAGTTCTTTCAGAAGCTTTACCTTGAAAGTTTTTTGCAGATTTTAACCCTACAAAAAAGGTGTCTTGCACCAAGTCTTTTGCTAAATCGCTATTGTAAACACGAACTACAGCATAGTTAAATAGATCGTCTGCATAATGATCTATCCATCTTTCTGGGTTTAATGTGTTTTGTTATGGGTGCATAGGGTTAAATAAGAATAAGCCAAATATAGTTTATTTTTTTACTTTACCTACATTACACTTATCTCTTCTTCTCATATCAACCAAATAAATGATTTTCCAATTGGTTTCATTTTTAAAAAGTTGAAATGAATTAGCTCCACAATGGCTAAAGTTATTATTAAAATAAAACTCATAGGGTGTCCAAACAGAGGCTATATTTCCATCAATTTTAATAGTATAAGAAAGTAATTTTTCTAAGTATACATGTTCTGGGTTTTTATTAGCAATAGCTGTAAGTAATTTTACTCTAGAATCTGTTTGTAATAAACCATTAGGACCACTCATACTAGAAGTGGTTTGAATTTTAATGTCTTTATGTAGGGTAGAAGCCATTAAAGTACTATCTCCTTTATGTAGTCCTTCAAAAAAGGTTTCAATTACTTGTTTAACCTCATTTTCGGGTGAGTTATCTTGAGCATTAAATGATAAAGAGCATACCAAAACAATAATAAAAACAATACTTTTTTGCATATCAATAAATTTATAATGTCTAAATCTAACTAAAAAAAGCATATTAATAAAATTATAGAAAGTATTAACGCCCTAAAAATCTACGATTATTTATTACTTTTACCCCTGTCAAAAAACATATTATGTCTGTAGCAAAAAAAGAGTACAAAAGAGTTACTGTAAAATCTTTAGTAGAAATGAAAGCCAATGGAGAAAAAATCTCTATGTTAACTGCTTATGATTATACCATGGCTAAAATATTAGATAATGCAGGTGTAGATGTATTACTTGTAGGTGATTCTGCCTCTAATGTTATGGCTGGGCATGAAACTACATTACCTATTACTTTAGATCAAATGATTTATCATGCAAGTTCTGTGGTTAGGGCTATAGACAGATCTTTAGTTGTTGTAGATTTACCTTTTGGTAGTTACCAATCTGACCCTAAAGAAGCTTTGCGTTCTGCAATTCGAATTATGAAAGAGAGTGGAGGTCATTCTATAAAATTAGAAGGTGGTAAAGAAATTAAAGAATCTATAAAGCGTATTTTAAACGCGGGTATACCTGTTATGGGACATTTAGGTTTAACTCCACAATCTATTTATAAATTTGGCACATACACTGTTAGAGCCAAAGAAGAAGAAGAAGCAGAAAAGCTAATGGAAGATGCTTTAATGCTAGAGAGAATTGGTTGTTTTGCTTTAGTTTTAGAAAAAGTACCAGCAAAATTAGCTCAAAAAGTAGCAGAAGCAATTTCAATTCCTGTAATCGGTATTGGAGCAGGAAATGGAGTTGATGGGCAAGTTTTAGTTACTCACGATATGGTTGGAATGACGCACGAATTCAACCCAAGGTTTTTACGTAGGTATTTAGATTTATATAAAGAAATGACAGGTGCATTTCAAAAATACATAGCTGATGTAAAAAGTAAAGATTTTCCAAATGAAGAAGAACAATATTAAACTTATTTTAGAGAGTATTTCTTACATTTCTTTAATTACTGCTGCAATTCTCTATATTTTAGATTTATTTTTTGAAGTTCAGTTTTCTGACAATAACAGCCTAAGACAAGCTTTTGTTTTAGTTTATTTAATTACCAGTTTATATTATAAAATGGAGTTGAAAGACAAAAATGAACGAATACAAGAACTAGATCAAAGGTTAATGAACAAAAAATAACCTTATGAAAATACTGCATTTAGACAGTAACCATCCATTACTTATTCAACAATTAAATGATTTAGGTTTTGCCAATTATGAAGATTATACTTCATCAAAGAGTGAAGTAGAAGCTAAAATTCAAAACTATGATGGTTTAATCATTAGAAGTCGTTTTAAGATTGATAAACTATTTTTAGACAAATGCACAAATCTAAAGTTTATAGGTAGGGTAGGAGCTGGTTTAGAAAATATAAATTGCGATTATGCAGAAAGTAAAGGAATAAAACTAATTGCGGCTCCAGAAGGTAACAGAAATGCAGTTGGTGAGCATTCTTTAGGCTTACTACTTTCTTTATTTAACAAACTTAATAAGGCAGATAACGAAGTTAGGCAAGGAAAATGGTTACGTGAAGACAATAGAGGTTTAGAATTAGATGGTAAAACTGTAGGCCTAATTGGCTATGGAAATATGGGTAAATCTTTTGCCAAAAAACTAAGAGGTTTTGATGTAAATGTACTTTGTTGTGATATTAAACCCAATGTTGGTGATGACAATTGTACCCAAGTTTCTTTACAAGAATTGCAAAATAAAAGTGATGTTCTAAGCTTACATACACCACAAACTGAGCTTACTAAAAACATGATAAACAAAGAATTTATTAATAATTTTAAGAAAGATTTCTGGTTGATAAATACTGCACGTGGAACATCTGTAGTTACCCAAGATTTAGTTACTGGCTTAAAATCTGGTAAAATATTAGGTGCTGGCTTAGATGTGTTGGAGTACGAAAAATCATCTTTCGAAAACCTATTTTCTAACAACAATATACCAGAAGCTTTTAACTATTTGATTCAATCAGAAAATGTAATTTTAACTCCACATATTGCAGGTTGGACGATTGAAAGCAACCAAAAATTAGCACAAACTATCGTCAATAAAATTAAAATAAATTTTAAACCATGAACATTTTATCAAACTACCCTGCAGAGGTATTAATACTATTATTTTTAACAGTAACTTTTTTACAATCAGGAATAGACAAATTATTAGATTGGAGTGGAAATGTTTCTTTTTTAAAAGAACATTTTAAAAACTCTCCTTTTAAAAATAGTGTTCCTTTATTATTGGCTGTTATTTTGGTGTTAGAAATAATTGCTGGTTTATTAATGGTATTAGGTGTTTATCAATTGTACACATCAGGTGCAAAAGAATTTGCTTTATTAGGAGCAGAGCTTTGTGCTGTAGTTTTAATTTTCTTGTTGATAGGACAACGTCTAGCAAAAGATTATGCAGGAGCAATGAGCTTAGCAGTCTATTTTATTGTAACACTTTTAGGTGTATATTTGCTAAATAGCTAAAAATTATACCAATTAATTTTATCATAATCAACAGCTATACAAAAACCTCTTAAAACACGTGTTTTAAGAGGTTTTTGTATTTTCAAAAGGTTTTATCCTATATTTACTAATGAAGATTAAAATAAAGCCACTTAAAACAATTATTTACCTTCCTTAATAACATAAATTAGAGAAGAATACTCACCAGTCTTATTTGCCTTTCTATTTGAAAGAAATCCTCTGTAAAAAGCTGAAGCAGGTTTCATTTTTCCATGCTTGTACTTTTCACTTAATAATGAAACATAATAAGAATCAAATTTCATAGGTAGTGTTTTCTCTATAATCATATTTTCTGTCTCAAATAATTTTGCGATTGATGTTTGAGAGAAATGCCACAAATGTCTTGGAACATCAAAAGCAGCCCAAATGTCTTTATAGTAATTGGCATCAAAACTTTTAAAATTTGGTACAGCTACAATTATTTTTCCATTGCTTTTTAAAAAACTTTTTAAAGATTTTATATAGTCTTGCAAATTTTCTACATGTTCTAAAACGTGCCAAAGTGTAATTACATCAAATTTTTTAGTAGTTAATTTTAATAAATCTTCTTGTAATAAAACTCCTTTTTGCTCTGCAAATTTTCTTGCGTCAAAATTGGGCTCAGTTCCTAAAACTTCCCAAGAATTGTTTTGACAAACTTTTAAAAAATCACCTGTACCTGCACCAACATCTAAAATCGTTTTTGTTGTTGTGTTGAAAGAATTAATCAACTTTAACTTTCTTTTTAAAGTGATATTTTTTACAGATTGATAAACTTTATCAAACAACGATTCTTTTGCATCTGTATGTGAAATATAATTTTCGCTTTTGTAATAATCTCCCAAGTTTTTTGGAACAGGAGTTGTTACAAGCATCTCAAATTCTTTATTCAATTGAACTTGATAAACCTCACCTGAAACTGTATAATCTTTACATTCTAAATAAGGCTGTAAATTTTTATAAAAATCGATCTTATTTGACATAAAATTGGATTGTTCCTCGTGGAACATTATACTATTTTGAAGTAAACTATCTACCCATATACACCAATAAAACAGAAATATCACTTGGCGAAACTCCACTTATTCTACTTGCTTGAGAAATAGAAGTTGGTTGAATTTTAGTTAACTTTTCACGTGCTTCAAATGATAAAGATTGTAACTTTTGATAATTAAAAGAAGCAGGAATTTTCACATTCTCTAATCTATGTAATTTATCTGCATTATTCTTTTCTTTGTTGATATAACCAGAATATTTTAAATGTATTTCTGCTTGCTCTATGATCTCTTTATCAATGTCGTTTTCAATTAAAAAATTATTTAATATTTCTACAGATTTAAAATCAGAAAAATCTAATTGTGGTCTAGCAGCAATTTTAAATAACTTCATAGACTGATTAATTAAAGCCAAATTCTTAGCTTCTAAAATTGGATTAATCTCTTCTTTTTTAACACTAGTTTTTTCTAGAAACTGAATTAATAAATCCGTTTTACGTTGCTTCTCTAAAACACGACCCATCCTTTCTTGAGAAGCTAAGCCAAGTTCAAAACCTTTAGGCGTTAATCTTAAATCTGCATTATCTTGTCTTAATAAAGTTCTATATTCTGCTCTTGATGTAAACATTCTATAAGGCTCTTCTGTACCTTTTGTAATTAAATCATCTATTAAAACAGCGATATAAGCCTCATCTCTTTTTAAAATGAATGGTTCTTTGCTCTGTACTTTTAAAGCAGCATTTACACCAGCCATTAAACCTTGAGCTGCTGCTTCTTCATAACCAGTAGTTCCATTAATTTGGCCTGCAAAAAACAAGTTCTCTATCAACTTTGTTTCTAAAGAATGTTTTAATTGTGTTGGTTGAAAGAAATCATACTCTATTGCATAGCCATATCTTAAAAACTTTACATTTTCAAAACCTGCTACTGCACGAATTGCTTTATCTTGAATATCTTCTGGTAAAGAAGTAGAAAAACCATTTACATACATTTCTATTGTAGACCAACCTTCTGGTTCTACAAATATTTGATGTCTCTCTTTTGTCGCGAAACGATCTACTTTATCTTCAACTGAAGGACAATATCTAGGACCTGAAGATTGTATTCTACCATTAAACATTGGTGATCTATCAAAACCTTCTCTAAGCAAATTATGTACTTCTGGGTTGGTATACGTTAGCCAACAAGAGCGTTGATTTTGCAAAGCACTAGTGGTTGGTAAATACGAAAATTTTTCGGTGATTTCGTCTCCTGGTTGCTCTGTCATTTTAGAATAATCTAAAGACCTTCCGTCAACTCTTGGTGGTGTTCCAGTTTTCATTCTACCAGCTTCAAAACCTTTAGCAACTAAATCTTCTGTAATACCTTTTGAGGCTCCTTCACCAGCTCTACCTCCACCAAAACTTTTATCACCAATATGAATTAATCCATTTAAAAAAGTACCTGCTGTAATAATTATGGTTTTTGCATTTATCTCTATACCTAATGCTGTTTTAACCCCTACAATTTTATCGCCATTAAATACTAAACCATTTACAGAATCTTGATAAAAATCTACATTTTCTGTTTGCTCTAGCATTATTCTCCAACATTCAGCAAACTGCATTCTATCAGATTGTGCTCTTGGACTCCACATTGCAGGCCCTTTAGATTTGTTAAGCATTTTAAATTGTATAGCAGTTTTATCTGTTACAATTCCACTGTAACCACCTAAAGCATCAATCTCTCTAATTATTTGACCTTTTGCAATACCTCCCATTGCTGGGTTACAACTCATTTGCGCTATATTTTGCAAATTCATTGTAATTAATAAAGTATGTGCACCCATATTTGCAGCTGCAGCTGCAGCCTCACTACCTGCATGACCTCCACCTACTACAATAACGTCATATGTTCTTGAAAATAAACTCATTTCTTATAGTTCCACGTGAAACTTTTACATTATATACTTGATTATCAAATACTTAATTTATTTAAAGCTAAGTTCTCCTGATTTCTCATTATCTTTTTTTCGTCGCTTGACTTATCTTTATAACCCATATAATGCAAAACTCCATGTATCATTACTCTGTGTAATTCATCTTGGAAAGAAACCTTAAAATCAGATGCATTATCTTTAACTCTTTCTACAGAAATAAAAATATCACCATTTAATAATTTACCTAAAGAATTATCAAAACTAATAATATCTGTTAACGTATCATGATCTAAAAATTCAACATTTAATTTATGTAAATAAGCATCATCACAAAAGATATAATTGATTTCACCAACCTCAAAATCTTGTTCTGCAGCAACTGTGTTAATCCAAACTTTTAAAAAAGATTCATCTTCTAAAATAAAATCAGTTTCGTAATTAAATTCAATCATTAATTATTCATTCTTTGTATCAGAAAAATAGGCTCTCACCTTCTTTTTATAATTTTGTTGCAAAGGTAATGATTGTCTGTTTAATATCTCTATTTGATTATAAAACTGCTTTTTGAATTTTAACGCCCTTGCTTTATTCCTTTCACTCTCAAATTTATTCGCGTTTGCTTTACGCTGTCTATCCTTCCCTTGTTCTAATGCAGCTTTATCTAGCTTTAATAACTCATAGTTTAAATTCTGCATTTTTTGTAACGTATTTGTGTTGAAACCCTTATCTAGAATTTCGTTTTCTAACTGCTCCATTGTTTTTAGAGCTTTCTTAGCAGATCCATTTCCTCCAGGTTTACCATTCTCACTTTCCTTTATTACGTTTTGCAGCTCTTGTCTTAACTGACTTTGCTCTTTAAAGATTTCATACAATTCACCATCTAAATCATCATTGGTGTTACCTTCTCCATTTTTACCCTCAGAACTTCCTTTTTCTCCTTCCTTTCTGTTTTTACCTTTATCACCATGGTTACCGTTTTTATCGGGTTTTTCTCCTTTCTTTCCTTCACCCTTTTTCTCTCCTTTCTGCATTCCTTTTTGCATCTTTTCAGATAAACCTTTTTGTTTCTGAATTAAATCTGGCAAATTAAAACCTGGCTTATCACTCTTTTTCCCTTTGCCCGTTTTCATAGACATATTATTCTGCATGCTATTTAAAATATTACTTAAATAATCTGCTAAATTATTGGTGGCTGTCATTACATATTGTTGATTAGACAAGCCGATATTAAATCTGTTTTCAGAAAAGTTTTCTAAAGATTGTTCTAAATTATAATGTGCAGCAGATAAATCATCTTGAATTTTTGTTGAAATTTTTGGAACACGCATTGCTAAGACATACAAACTGTCATCTATATGTTCAAAATAGGTTTTAATTTCATTTTGCTTTTTTAAGTCTTTTCCAAAATCTGGATGAGAAGTAGAGCCTTCACTAAACTTATCCATCAATTGCTCTTGCTGAAAAGAAAAAACAACCAAGTTTTCTAGAATTTTACGTAAATCATTCATGTTTTCTTCCATAGATTCAGATTGCATATCCATCATAGATTTTTGCATTTTAGCGCTCATTTCTTTCATCTTCTCAGATGCATTTTTCTGACTACTTTTTGCTTTTGGAGATTGTTTACTTTCAATAAATTCTTCAGATTTTTTTAGCTCCTCTTCAATTTGCTTTTCCTCTTTATCTACCTCTGGCAAATCCACAGGTGTTTTTAATTTCTCATTATCTTTCTGAAGTTCTTTTAAAGCTTTCTGAATTTCATCAAATTGCTTAGTAATCTCTTTTTGTGCCTCTAAATTATTCTCTTTTTGTTCTAGTTCTTTTTGCTCTTTAGACAATTCTTCAACCTTATTCGCAATTTGCATAGTTTTTTGCTCCACATAAAAACGCTTTACCATTTCTAGTGTCTTTTCTAAACTTCGTTGTTGCTGTTTGTTTTGTTGTGCTAATGCTTTAGCCTTTTGTACTAAATCTTCTTTATTTAATTTATCAGCCATTTTCTGAATTTCTTCTAGCAACTTTTGTTGTTTACTTAATTGCTTTAATTCTTTAATGCGCTCTTTTAAATCTTGCTTCTTTTCTAGTAAATCAGGATCATTTTCTTTCTTTTCATCTAAATTTTCTTGAAGCTGATCTGTTTGTCTTTGCATCATTTTTTTGTGTTGTTCTTGACGCTTTATAAAACTCTCTACCTTCTTTTTATCATTCCAATTGATACTTTTTTTATTCTGTAAATCTTCCTGAATATCTTCTAATTGCTGTTGTTGTTTTTTCTGATTTTGTAGAGCATTTTCTAGATCGTTAATGGTATTTCTTTGTTCTTGAAACAACTCCTCTTCTATTTCTTCTTTTGTTTTTTTCCTGTAATTAAAAACTTTACTTTTTGATGATTTAGAGCCTCTTACGCCATCATTATCAAAAACCTGAAAATACATTTCATAATTTATACCTTCTTGTAAATTTAATCCTTCAGGAAATTTATAGAAAAATGTTTGAATATTTTGCTTGCTAACATCCAATAAGAATTCCTTTTTTATTTCAGCAGAATCTTCATCATAATAAACCAACTGCAACTTTCGAATTCCATAATCATCAGAAATTTGACCTGCAAATTGTGCTGCTCCACGTGAAATACTGTCAATATTTGAACTTACAGAAATTACAGGAAATTCATCTTTTACAACAGATACAGAAAATTGTAGATTTTCAAAATCCTTTAAATTATCATTTGAAGAAGCTATTTGATAATTTATTGGTGATAAAATACGCCTCTGATATTGGAAGTTATCATTTGAAATTTTGTCAAACGCTGTTCTTTCAGCATTATTGATAAAATTTAAGTTTGTGGTTTTATTTGTGCTTGCTTTCCAAGTAACAATAGTACCTTCAGGTACAATCACGTTACCTGAATTCTGAATGTTTTTATTTTTTTGACCTATATAATTAGGGTAATTTAAATCTAAAGTAATGTTGCTAATAGTTGGAGTACCAATAACCATTATTTGATAAAATTGAGATTGCACACCATTTGCTTCAACATAAAAATCAATTGATTTTTGAACATCAGAAAACGTATAGGAAAATGTTGCATTACCTTCTAATTTTAAATAATAACTCTGATCATCAAAAATAATTTTACCCTCATTTGGTAAAATACTTCCAATGGTTTTAAACTGCAAATTTATAGATTCGCCTTGTATAACATACAGAGTTTGGTTAGTTAAAGAAAAAGCAAAAGGAGCAGGAGGATTATAGGCAGTTCTGTGATGTACAACACGTTCTAAACTTTTACCTAAATTTATTGAATTACCTGTAAATAAGTTAATTACAAATATTAAAACAGGAATTATTCCATATTTTAAATATTTAGTATTGGATTTAAAATCAATTGCTTTTGTAAAAGGTATTGGTTTTAACGCCTCAGATTTTTGGTTGATACTCGCCAAAATTAAATCTGACTGATTGCTGTTTTCTTGTAGTTGCAAAACATTCAGTAACTTATCTTCTACTTCAGGAAAATGAGCGCCAATAATCTTTGATGATTCTTCTAAAGAAATGCCTTTTCTAAACCCAATTAACTTAGTAATAGGCATGCAAATAAATTTGATGATCAAGAATAATTCTACAAGAATAAAAATCCAGAAAAGTACAGTTCTAGCCGTAGGTTTTAACCATAAAAAATATTCTATAAAAAGAATAAAAAATAGGTATAAGAAGCCTAGTGACAAAAACAAGATGCTACCTTTTATCAACTCATTCGTGTAAAATTTACGTGTGAATTGATGTAACTTTTTCTGTATGTTTTGGAAATGGCTCATAATCAACAAATAAAAATACTATTTTTGATAAGATTCACCATCAAATAATTGTTAAAACAGTTTGTAAGTATTTCTAAGAAAGTACAACTAAATCAGCATAAAACTAACTTATGAAACCTATTTATATTTTAATTGCCTTTTCTTTTCTTTACAAATAACTGCTCAAAGCCCTTGGACACAAGAAAAAGGACACTTTTTTGCAAACCTATCTTATTCTTCATTTTCTGATTATTCTGAAATGTTTGGAGAACCAGATTTTTCCCTTTCTGGTACAATTACAGACAGAACTTATCAATTTTATGGCGAATATGGTTTGACCAATAAAACTAGTTTACTTGTAAACATGCCTTTAAAATCAATAGATATTAACAACTATGTAGACCCTGCAATATTATGTGTGGGAAATTGCGCACAAAGTTTTAATGAAACTGCTTTTGGAAATATTGCACTAGGTTTAAAACACAATTTTCTAAAAAAGAAATGGGTTTTATCTGGTCAATTAAGTATGCAAATGAATACAGGTACTTATGATGAAACTTCAGCAATAAGAACTGGTTTTGATGCCTATACTTTTACTCCTTTATTATTAGCTGGTACAAATTTTGGTAAAAACTACTTTCAGTCTTTTATTGGTGCAGATATTAGAACCAATAATTATAGCTATAACTTAAAAATCGGTGGAGAAATTGGTAGAAAACTAACTCAGAATATATGGCTTATTGGTTTTGTAGATGTTTCTCAATCTTTAAACAATGGCGATATTTCTTTCCAAGCAAACAATGCAGCAAACAGTTTGTATATAAATGACCAAGAATATTTAGCTTATGGGTTATAAGGTATTTTACAATTTAGCGATTTTGGTTTAACAACTGGATATAGCTAAGCGTTGTCTGGTAATAATGTACCTAAAAAAGTAGCCATTTCTTTTGGTGTTTTTAAGACTTTCTAAGAAAATAAAAATTCTTTGTTTCTCTTATTTCTATTCTCTTTTTAGAAAAAGTATCTTTGCATTTTAAATTTAATAAAATGGAATCTAATGTTCGTGTACGTTTTGCACCAAGCCCAACAGGACCTTTACATATTGGAGGTGTAAGAACAGCTCTATACAACTATTTATTTGCTAAAAAACACAATGGAACTTTTGTTTTAAGAATAGAAGATACAGACCAAAATAGGTATGTAGCAAATGCAGAACAATATATAATTGATGCTCTAAACTGGTGTAATATTCCTTATGATGAAGGCATTAACAAAAACGAAAAGTTTGGGCCTTACAGACAATCTGAACGTAAAAACTTATACAAGAAATACGCAGATATTCTTTTAGAAAAAGGCTGGGCTTATTATTCTTTTGATACCTCAGAGCAATTAGATGCACACAGAAAAGGACATGAAGCAGAAGGTAAGACGTTTATTTATAACTGGCACAATCGTGAAAAAGGGCGTTTGGTAAACTCTTTGGTTTTATCTGATGAAGATGTACAAGAAAAAATAAATTCAGGAGAGAATTACGTAATTCGTTTTAAAAGTCCACAAGATGAAACTTTAGAAATGAAAGATGAAATTCGTGGTAAAATTTATATTGATACTAACACCTTAGATGATAAAATTCTATTTAAAAGTGATGGAATGCCAACTTATCATTTAGCAAATATTGTAGATGATCATCTAATGGAAATTAGTCATGTAATTCGTGGTGAAGAATGGCTACCATCTATGGCTTTACATGTTTTATTATACAGAGCTTTTAATTGGCAAACACCTAAATTTGCACATTTACCATTAATTTTAAAACCAGTAGGTAAAGGTAAATTAAGTAAAAGGGATGGAGATAAATTAGGTTTTCCTGTATTTCCATTAGCCTATACAAACGAAAAAACCAACGAAGTTTCACGTGGTTATAAAGAAGATGGTTATTTCTCTGAAGCAGTTGTTAATATGTTGGCTTTCTTAGGATGGAATCCTGGAACAGAGCAAGAAATATTTTATTTAGAACACTTGATTAAAGAATTCGATTTGAAAAGAGTTAGTAAATCTGGAGCCAAATTTAACCCAGATAAAACAAAATGGTTTCAACAGCAACACATGCAACAAAAAAGTGATGCTGAATTAACTTCTTTATATTTATCTATTTTAGCAGAGAAAGGTATTCACAAAGAGGAAGCTTTTGTACAAAAAGTAGTTTCAACTATTAAAGAAAGAGCTGTTTTTATGGAAGATTTTTGGGATTTATCTCATTTCTTTTTTCAAACTCCAAAAGAATATGATGCGAAAGCTAGCAAGAAAAATTGGAAAACGGATACAGGAGCATTAATGCAAGAATTAACTACTGTAATTGCTAATATTGAAGATTTTTCGTCAGAAAATACAGAAAAAGTGATTAAAGAATGGATTTCTGGCAAGGAAATTGGGTTTGGTAAGGTAATGCAACCTTTACGTTTAAGTTTAGTTGGTAAATTAACAGGCCCTCATTTATTTGATATTATTGCTATGATTGGCAAAGGAGAAACTATTTTAAGAATTAAAAACGCAATAGAAAAAATATCATAATGAAAAAATATCTTTTAATAATTACGTTATTAACAAGCTTTTTAGCGCAGAGTCAGCTAAACAGAGGGGGAATGAGAAATGGTCGTCAAAGACAAATGATTCAAAACCCTAGAAAAGCTCCAGAACCTAATTTTCAAGTAGAAAAATACTTAGGTATTGTTATTTACGATATAGAAAAAGCAGTAAAAAAATCAAGTATTAAAACTTCGTCAACTGAAGGTAAATTATTTTCTAAATTACTTTTAGAATACAATAAAGAAATCAAAGGAATTAGACGTATAAATAGTTTTACATTAAGAAGCACTAAAGAAATGATGGAAAACTTTCAAAAGAAAGCTAGAGAATCAGGAAGCTTTTCAGATAGAACTAAAGTTCAACAAAAGATGATTAAAAACCTTACTCCAATTTCTGAAGCACTAAAATTAAAAGATAAAAAGTTTAATGCCTCTGTAAAGCGAATTTTGTCTGAAAAACAATATAAAAAATGGATTAAATATAATCGAAAATTATATAAAGTATTTCCTAAAGACAAAGAAGAAAAAAACTAATAAAAAACCCTGAATAATTGATATTTAGGGTTTTTTTATTACAATTCAATATTTAAAATGTAACAAATTAAAAATAGTTGCGTCCAATAATTGCTATCTAAAAATAGTATCTTTACTTTAATGATTATTAACTCTTTAAAATAAAATATATGAATCCAATCTTTAGTATTATTGTTGTTGTTTTAATTCTAATACTTTTTGCCTCATTCTTTTTGGTAAAACAACAAACAGCAGCTATCATAGAACGTTTTGGTCGTTTTAATTCCATAAGACAATCTGGTTTACAATTAAAAATTCCGCTGGTAGATAAAGTTGCTGGTAGGGTAAGTTTAAAAATTCAACAGTTAGATGTAATTATAGAAACAAAAACACTAGATGATGTTTTTGTAAAATTAAAAGTATCTGTTCAATATATGGTTATAAGAGAAAAAGTCTATGATGCTTTTTATAAATTAGATTATCCTCATGATCAAATAACTTCATTTGTATTTGATGTAGTTAGAGCAGAAGTTCCAAAAATGAAGTTAGATGACGTATTTGTTAAAAAAGATGATATTGCAATTGCTGTTAAAAGAGAGTTAAAGGAATATATGTCTGATTATGGTTTTGATATCATAAAAACCTTAGTTACAGACATAGATCCAGATGCACAAGTAAAAGCAGCTATGAACAGAATTAATGCTGCAGATAGAGAGAAAACGGCTGCACAATTCGAAGGAGATGCACAACGTATTTTAATTGTAGAAAGAGCTAAAGCAGAGGCTGAAAGTAAGCGTTTACAAGGACAAGGTATTGCAGACCAAAGAAGAGAAATTGCACGTGGTTTAGAAGAATCTGTAGAAGTATTAAATAAGGTTGGCATTAACAGCCAAGAAGCCTCTGCTTTAATTGTAGTAACACAACATTACGATACTTTACAATCTATAGGACAGGAAACTAACAGTAATCTAATTTTATTACCTAACTCACCACAAGCAGGTAGCCAAATGTTAAATGACATGGTTGCTAGTTTTACTGCAAGTAATCAAATAGGTGAAGCAATGAAAAATGCAAAACCTAAGAAATTAGATAAATAAAAATTAGTCATTAATTTAAAAAGCTCTATGTAGATTACATAGAGCTTTTATAATTTTATAAAGAATGGAACTATATGTTAGTTCTTCTCTTTTAATTTTTCTTCTTTTTCTTCTTTATTATCTTTAGAAGCCTTTTTAAACTCCTTAATACCACCTCCTAAACCTTTCATTAGTTCAGGAATTTTTTTACCTCCAAAAAGTAATAAAACAACAACAACAATTAAAATTATTGAGTATCCTCCTGGAATTGCTAAAAAAGTAAATAAGCTCATGATTTTATTTTTATTTTGTTTTACAAAGATACAAAAAGGATTTTATTAATCTCTTTTTTGAATAATACCACCTATAACTTTTTTATCTTTTAAAACTTTTGGATTTCCTTTATAAAATATAGAACCACCAAAACTAACTTTAGCTTTTAAGGTTTCACCTGCAAAAATTTCTGCTTTTGCTCCTGTTCCGGATTTTACATCAGTATTTGTTAACACTTTTAAACCATAACCGTTATAAATACCATACAAATCTACACTAACCTCTTGGGTTTTAGTTGTTCCTGTCAGTTTTATAATACCACCTGAAGATGCTCTAACTTTTAAATATTTAGTTTTAGTTACTAAATTAATAAAAGCTCTTTCTTGTGCATTTACTTCTAATATGTCTTGTATAATTTTCTTTCCTTTTATAGTTGCCCCTTCATTAGCATCTATGATTGCTATAGGATTGTTATAAAATAATTGTACTAAAACCTCACCGCTAGCACTATTATTCTCTGGATTAATAGAAAATGGTAATGCAATTTTTAGTGTATTATCTATATTTTTAATTGTTACTTTTTCTGATTTATTCCCTGTTATTATTAATTTTGATTCAGTAGATTCAATCAATTCTAATTCTATTCCATTATATACTTTTACTACATTAAAATCTCCTAGATTCTTTGAAATTTTAGACTGAGAAAAAAAGGGTAAGGAAATACTGAATAAGAGTATGTTAAAATAATTTTTCATTTAATAATATTTTTCTTTTTCGAAAAGCAATATATAAATTATAAACCGATTATTATTAGAATTTATTGGAGTAAATAATAGAATTAATCAAATTAATAACCCTTTAATCTTCTACTAAATTAAAATCTAAATGTTTACGTTCTAAATCTGTTTTTTTAACTTGTACTTTAACATTATCACCTAATTGATACATGTGTTTTGTAGACTGACCCACAATAGCATATTGATCTTCATTAAAAATATAATAATCGCTTTTTATATCTCTAATTCTAACCATTCCTTCACATTTATTTTTAGTGATTTCTACATAGATTCCCCATTCTGTAACCCCTGTAATTACACCTTTAAAAACTTCATCTTTATGATCTTGCATGTATTTAACTTGCATGTACTTTATTGATGAACGTTCTGCTTTAGAGGCTAATTCTTCTCTTTTAGAAGAGTGTTTACATTTTTCTTCATAAAGATCTGCTTTTAGGCTTTCTCCTCCATCTAAATAATGTTGCAGTAATCTATGGGTCATTACATCTGGATAACGCCTAATAGGAGATGTAAAATGACTGTAATAATCAAAAGCTAAACCATAATGTCCAATATTGTGAGTTGTATACACAGCTTTAGACATAGATCTAATAGCTAAAGTTTCAATCATATTAGATTCTGCTTTACCTTGAACATCATTTAATAACTGATTTAAGGATTCTGATGTTGATTCTTTTGTATCTGTATTAATTTTATAACCAAATTTGCTAATAATATTTTGTAAAGAAGCTAATTTTTCTACATCTGGTTCATCATGAACCCTATAAATAAATGTTTTATTAGAAGGTTTACCTTGTTTACTACCAATATATTCTGCTACTTTTCTGTTAGCTAATAACATAAATTCTTCAATTAATTTATTAGCGTCTTTATAACTTTTAAAGAATACACCAACAGGACTTGCATCTTCATCTAAATTAAATTGCACCTCTACTCTATCAAAAGAAATTGCACCTTGTTTCATGCGTTTTTTACGCAGAATTTTAGCTAATTTATCTAACTGTAGGGTAGCTTCTACAACATCGGCCTTTACTTCATAAGTAGCATCTGTAATAGAAATATCTACAGGCATTGTAAAAGGTTTAACTTCTTCTGTTAGTTTACAATTTTCTATAATATGTTGTGCTTCTTCGTATGCAAAACGTTGATCTGAATAAGTAACTGTTCTACCAAACCACTGATTTTTAATTTGTGCTTTTTCATTGATCTCGAATACAGCAGAAAAAGTTAATTTTTCTTCATTTGGTCTTAAAGAACAAACACCATTACTTAACATTTCTGGTAACATTGGTACAACTCTATCTACTAAATACACAGATGTTGCTCTATCAAAAGCTTCGTCATCTAAAATAGTTTTTGGTTGTAAATAATGAGAAACATCTGCAATATGAATACCAATTTCATAATTACCATTCTCTAGTTTTGTAAAAGATAATGCATCATCAAAATCTTTTGCATCTTTTGGATCTATAGTAAACGTTAAATCGCTTCTCATATCTCTACGTTTGGCAATTTCCTTTTCTTTTATTTCTATTGGTAATTCTTGTGCTTCTTTTTCTACTTCTGGTTCAAATTTATAAGGTAAATCATATTCTAAAAGAATAGAATGCATTTCTGTAGTATGATCTCCAGGTTTACCTAAAACTGTAGTAATTTTTCCAAACGGATTTTTAGAGTTTTCTGGCCAATCAGAAATAGTAGCTTGTACTTTATCTCCATGTTCTGCACCATTTAATTTATTCTGTGAAATAAATATATCAGCATACATTTTATGGTTATCACAGATTACAAAACCAAAGTTTTTATTTTTTTGTAATATCCCAACAAATTCTGTTTTAGCTCTTTCTATAACTTCTACAACATCAGCCTCTAACTTATGACTTCTTTTACGTTTATATACATATGCTCTTACAACGTCTCCATGTAAACCTTTACCTAAATTAATGTTTGGTAAAAAAATATCATTCTCATAATCGTCCGTTACAAAATATCCATTTCTATTAGATGTAATATCTAAAGTACCAATAGAATATTTACGATCTTCATTTGTTTGAAATTTACCTCTATCAATTTCTTTTATTTTTTTGTTAGCTTTTAATTCAGCTAACTTTTTTAATATTTGAGTTTTACCATCAGTATCCGAAACGTTTAATTTAGATGCTATTTGCTTATAATTGTAAAACTTACTACTATCTTTATTTAATATTTTAAATATATTTCTTGTTAAATCTTTGATGACTTTTCCTTTCTTTTTAAATATTTTTCTTTTCTTTCTTGTCATTAAATTTTATTCTATTATAATAATTACCAAAGTACTAATTATTTAAGTTTTATTAGGTTAACAAACTATTATAATTCAATTTTATACATTGAAGTTTTTTAATTCTATATTTTATGTCTGAATTCATCAATCAAACTGATGAAAATTCTTGGTTTATAATTGCAAACCCTACTGCAGGAAACAAGATTTTTAACAAACAGTGGAAAGAAATTAAAACGCAATTATCACTAAATAATATTAGTTATTCTTTTTCTTTTACAGCTTTTTCTAAACATGAAATTGAACTAGTACAGCAAGCTATTCAAAAAGGATTTAGAAAAATTATTTCTGTAGGTGGAGATGGTACGCTACATCATGTAGTTAATGGTATTATGTTGCAAACATACGTAAAAACTACTGATATAACTATTGGTGTAATTCCTATTGGAACAGGAAACGATTTGGTAAAGACTTATAAAATTCCAAATAATACTACTAAAGCTATAAAAATTATTAAAAAAAATTCAACTATTTTACAAGATGTAGGCTTATGTAAAACAGTAAATAATACTTTTGATTATTTTATAAATGTTGCTGGTATTGGTTTTGATGGATATGTAATTTATAAATTAAACAATTTAAAAAAGTTTGGAGCTATTGGTTATTTATTAGCTGGTATTAATAGTTTATTATCTTATAATACGTCAAAATTTAAAATTTCTTTTAATAATAAAATTATAGAAACAAAATCATTATTAACAATTGTAGGAATTTGTAAATATGCAGGTGGTGGGTTACAGTTTACTAATAACGTAGATCCTGCAGATGGTTTATTTGATATTACCATCGTAAAAAATATTAAAATAATAACGATATTATTAAATATAAATAAGTTATTTAAAGGCTCGCTTTATAAATTAAAGAAAATTTCTAATTATAAAAGTTCTAAAATAACGATAGAATCTAGCAATACTACTACTTATATACAAGCTGATGGAGAATTAATTGGTACTAATAAAGTTAGTTTTAATGTTATTAAAAAAGCAATAAGATTTATAGTAAATACTTAAAAAATTAAAGAATTCTTAAAATATATGTAACAATTTGCATTTTTTTATGTCTTAAATAATGAAGGTTAACTATTTACCATGAAAAAATTACATAAAGTTATTGCATTATTCTAGGTAATCTTTGTTGCAGGAATTTTAATTACTTTTTTTTATTGTAAACACTACATTAAACAAAACAGAAATTCCGAAAGAAACTGGAGTAGTTCAAGAAAACACTCATTCTATTACTAATACAAAAAACAAAACTATTTAATTTTACCTTCATTACTATTTTAATTCTTTTGCTTTTCTAAATATTCATATTTTTAAACTTATTAACATTATATAATATTATATTTTTTCTTTTAAAAAAATTTAAAAAACAATGATGTTTATAATAGTATGTGAATATATATAATAAAAATTTATTTTAAAATTTAATAATATCACTTATTAAAAATAATTGACATCTTATAAATAACTCAATAACTTAAAAATCAACACAAAAATACAGTTATTAACAAGACTTATAAATAGTAGTTCACATAGTTTTCTTTATAATTATTTTTAATTTTAATGTAAACTAATAGTATATTTTATGTTGATAAACTTTTATTAAAAAAGAATAATAAAAGTTGTGTATATGGTTTAGTTACTTCTATTGTAATAAAATTTAAAATCACCAAAAAAACTTTCGAGTTTTTAATGATAAGTTTTTAACATTTACTTAAAACAGATAAATAACTTAAAAATAAATAGTTATTAAAAATTAATAAGTTTTAAAAATTTGTACCTGTTCATAACCATTAAATTCTATATTTTTGTACCTGTTAAACGCAATAAAATCAATTTATTATGACAGTTGCCATAGGTAATGATCACGCAGGAACTGAATACAAGTTCGAAATTATAAAACACTTAAAACAAAAAGGTTTTACTGTTTTAAATTTTGGAACAGATACTAACAGTTCTATGGATTATCCAGATACTATTCATCCAACAGCAGATGCAGTTGAATCTGGTAAAGCAGAGCTAGGTATTATTTTATGTGGTTCTGGTAATGGTGCACAAATAACAGCTAATAAACATCAAGGTATTAGAGCTGCTTTATGTTGGAATAATGAGTTAGTTGCTTTAACAAGACAACATAACAATGCAAATGTATTAACGATTCCTGCACGTTTTGTATCTCTACAACAAGCTATTGGTTTTGTAGATGTATTTTTAAATACCGAATTTGAAGGTGGACGTCATGCAAATAGAGTTAACAAAATTTCCTGTGCTGGTTAATGAATATCCAAGTTAAAAGCTTTATTGAATTAAATACTACAGAACTTTACAATTTACTTCAATTACGCTCTGAAGTTTTTGTGGTTGAGCAAGATTGTGTATACCAAGATATAGATTTTAAAGATCAAAAAGCATTACATGTTTTAGGTTACAAAAATGATGTATTAATAGCTTATACACGTATTTTTAAACCAGGAGATTATTTTAAAAACTCTAGTATTGGAAGAGTTGTTGTAAAAGATTCTGAACGAAAATTTAATTTTGGCCATCAAATAATGAAAGCTTCTATAACAGTAATTAAAAGTAATTTTAAGGAAGATAAGATTACTATTTCTGCTCAGAAATACTTAAAAAAATTCTATGAATCTCATGGGTTTTATCAAGTTAATGATGAATATTTAGAAGATGAAATTCCACATATTAGAATGGATAAAGATTAAGGTAGTTGAGATATTTCTTTAACTTCACCATTTTGTAAATTATCTAAGGTAAATGTATCTATTCTAACACGCACTAAACGTAAAGTTGGGTAACCAACAACAGCTGTCATTTTACGCACTTATCTAAACTTACCTTCTCTAATGATTTCAGAAATCCAACTTGTAGGTCCATATCTATCATCTCTAATTTTTTAACTTCGTAAAGGAAAGTTAGGATCTTCTATTTTAAAAACTTTACCTGGTTTTGTGATGTATTTTTTACCCTCAAAACCAATTTCTACCCCTTTTTTAAGCGCTTCAATTGCGGTTTGTGTAATTAAACCATCTACTTGTACATAATATTCTTTCTCATATTTATTACTTCTAATTTCTTGAGAAAATTTACCATCTATTGTTAATAAAAGTAAACCTTCAGAGGTAAAATCTAAACGTCCAATAGCCATTGTTCCTTCAGGAAAATCATATAATTCTCCCAACATTTTTTTCTTTCTTTTAGTTTGATTTGTTATAAACTGAGACAAATAACCATAAGGTTTATTAAATATGAAATGAAGGTGTTTTTTTTCCAAGTTAAATAAGCTTAATATGTATTGAAAATTTATTTATTCCTTTAGAAATACTCATATTTTCTTCAGAAAATTTTTGATTTATATATGAAGTATATTATGTAATTGGTTCTATACATAACATGTTATCCACTTGCGTTCATAACATAAAATTGTTAAAAACTTTAGTAATAATTTCTAAATGTTTTCTATCAAGTATTTTGTAAAACTATTTTTTCTGTATTCAAAACAGGAAAAGCATTATGCCCTACTTTATAAACATCTTTTAAAGTAATTTTTTTATCATTCGCTATTAAAATATCCTTACTAGTATTAGATAACATAAAAGCAGGATGATAACCTAACATATAAGGCATTCCTTTCTCAGATATTATCTTAAAATCTATTTCTCAGATTCCTTCTTTTAAAGTAAAACGTTTTTCGAAACTAAAATCAAAAGGCCAATTTAAATTGGTTCAGTAGATTTTTCTGGAAATTTTGTATTGGTTATTTTAGTATTTTTAGCATAATTTTACTAAAATTTAGCAGAAGTATCACTACTATAATATAATTTATACGTTAATTCACGAAGCAAACCGTGCTGATCCTGAATAGCATTTCCTTTTTTGGTATGTATTATATAATTGTTTTTAGAAGTGGGTCCTATTACAGGAAACATTTCATCATCCGATTTTCGCCATCCTTTGTCTCCTTTCTGATGAATAAATTCCTCAGCATTAAAAATAAAACTAATTAATTCACCTTTTTCTAAACGAACTTTACTGTTATTATTTTCTAAAACAATTATCGATTTCATATTTGATAAATTTTAGTAAAAATAAGATAAAATGAAGATCTTTTGTTATGTAAAAGAGAAGAGTTTTTTGTAACTTGTGGACATTATAATAATATTAATATTTGTAAGATATATGGCAGAAGATAAAGAAAAAACAGCAAAACTTAAAGCATTACAACTTACTTTAGATAAGTTAGATAAAACTTATGGAAAGGGTTCTGTAATGAAGTTAGGAGATGTAGTAACAGAAGATGTAGACGCTATTTCGTCTGGTTCTTTAGGTTTAGATTTAGCTTTAGGAGTTGGTGGTTATCCAAGAGGAAGAGTTATTGAAATTTATGGTCCAGAATCATCAGGTAAAACAACCTTAACCATACATGCAATTGCAGAAGCCCAGAGAGCAGGTGGTATTGCAGCGTTTATTGATGCAGAACACGCTTTTGATAAATTCTATGCAGAAAATTTAGGTGTAGATATAGATAATTTAATTATTTCTCAACCAGATCATGGAGAGCAAGCATTAGAAATTGCAGATAATTTAATTAGATCTGGAGCAATAGATATTGTAGTAATTGATTCTGTGGCAGCACTTACACCAAAATCTGAGATTGAAGGTGAAATGGGTGATTCTAAAATGGGTCTTCATGCACGTTTAATGTCGCAAGCCTTACGAAAATTAACAGGTACTATTTCTAAAACAAATTGTACAGTAATTTTTATTAACCAGTTAAGAGAAAAAATTGGAGTTATGTTTGGCAACCCAGAAACAACAACTGGTGGTAATGCATTAAAATTTTATGCTTCTGTTCGTTTAGATATTAGAAGAAGAACGCAAATTAAAGATGGAGATAAAGTTATTGGAAATAGCACAAAAGTAAAAGTTGTTAAAAACAAAGTAGCTCCACCTTTCCAAATTGCAGAATTCGATATTATGTATGGACAAGGAATATCTAAAGTTGGTGAAATTTTAGATATTGGTGTTGAGTTAGGTATTGTTAAGAAAAGTGGATCTTGGTTTAGTTACGGAGATACCAAACTAGGGCAAGGTAGAGATTCTGTGAAAGGCTTAATTAAAGACAATCCAGAATTAATGGAAGAACTAGAAAATAAAATAAAAGAAGCTATTGAAAATCAAGAGTAAATTATTTTAAGCTGCTATAGAACTAATCAATCTATAACGGTTTTTCTATACAAATGATATCTATTACACAAAATATAGCTTTAAGAAAAATTACAGAACAAGATGTAGATGTTCTGAGTAACTTAATGAGTATAATTTATCCTGCTGCATATAGCTTTCTGTGGGCAGATAACGGTGTTTGGTATATTAATGAACAATATTCTAAAGCTAATATTTTAAAAGAGCTAAAACAAGAAAAGGCAAACTATTATTTTGTTTTAGTAAATGATGAGATTGTTGGAAACTTTAGAGTTGTTTGGAATGAACCCCTTAAGAACCAACAAATACTAAATCTGGTAAAATTACATCGATTGTATTTACACAAAAACCTTCAAGGAAAAGGAGTAGGAAAAGCTATAATGAATTGGTTAGAAAAAGAAGCTTTACTAAAGAATTATAAAGCAATTTGGTTAGATGCTATGGATGCCAAACAACAAGCTTTCGAATTTTATAAAAAGTTAGGTTACCAATATCATACTCATGTTTTCTTATCTTTTAAGTTGTTGAAAAAAGATGTTCGTAAAATGAGTCAACTTTATAAGTTATTATAGCTTTTAAAAAAAGGATATTTAACCTTTTTGTTAATTAAACCCCTGTACTTCCAAATCCTCCTGAACCACGTTCAGTTTCCTCTAAAACAGTTACTTCTTTCCAACTTATACGTTCGTGTTTTGCTATGACTAATTGTGCAACTCTTTCACCGTCATTTATAACAAAATCTTCATTAGAAAGATTTACTAAAATTACTCCAATTTCTCCTCTATAATCTGCGTCTACAGTGCCTGGTGAGTTTAATACAGTAATTCCATTTTTAGCTGCCAAACCACTTCTAGGTCTTACTTGAGCCTCAAAACCTACAGGTAAAGCTATATATAAGCCTGTTTTAATAATAGCTCTCTGTAAAGGTTTAAGTATTATTGCACCTTCTATATTTGCTCTTAAATCCATACCAGCTGCACCCTCTGTTTCGTAATTAGGAGTTGCATGTTTAGATTTGTTTATAATTTGAACGTTCATCATATTTTAGTTGTATAAAAATAGTATTGTTTCTAAAAATTCATCTTTCCAAAATGATTCTGTGTGTTTACCACCAGCAACAATTTTGGTCTTTAAGTTTTCTTTTGGAAAACCCTTTTCTAATAGTAACTGTTCCATTTTTTCTGTATCAGAAACCATAGAGCCACCTTCTTTATCACCTATCAATAAATACAGTTTTGTGTTTTTTGTATTGCTATTTCTTGAAGCAAAAGCATAACTATTGTTAGAGAACCAAAAAGAAGAAGAAAGTGCACCTATTTTACCAAAAACATCAGGATATTTTAGACCTCCATAAAAGGAAATTAAACCTCCTAGAGAACTACCAATAATTGCAGTATGATTGGATTTGGTTTTTGTTCTGTAATTTTCATCAATATAAGCTTTCAGTTCATTTACTAAAAAATCTATATAGACCGCTCCTTTTCCTCCACCATATTTTTTGTTTGGCCAAGGTGTATATTCTTCAATTCTTTTTTCTCCTCCATTTTCTATACCAACAACAATAAACCCTTTTTTAGTAGTTTTAAAGTAGTTGTTTAAAGTTTCGTCTACGTTCCATTCACCCGCATATGAGGTTTTAGCATCAAATAAGTTTTGAGCATCATGCATGTAAATTACAGGATATCTTTTTGTAGATGTTGCATAATTAGGAGGTAAATAAACCCAAACCTTATGAGAAATTGTATTTAAGTTCTTAATAATAAACTCCTTTTTTAAGATTTGAACATTCTTAGACCTTGAAGAATTTTGGTCTAAAATATCAGTTTTAATTCCTTCTTTTACTTCTGTACTTTTACAACTAATCAATGAGGATAAAAGTAAAAAAATAAATAAAAAACACTTATTCATAAAGCTTAAAATATTAAACAAATATAATAAATGACAACTCCTTTCTTTTATAACTTAATACTTTTCTTATTTTTGATCATTAAATAATTAAGTATGGATAACAAACAGAAAATTGCTGTTATTGGAGGAGGAAGCTGGGCAACTGCAATTGTTAAAATGCTCACAGAAAATAAAGATCAAATAGGGTGGTATATGAGGAATATACATTCTATTGAACATATAAGAGCAAACAACCACAATCCTAAATACTTATCATCTGCAGATGTAGACGCCAAGTTTTTAGACTTATCAGATGATATAAATTACATTGTTAAAAGTTACTCTATTTTAATTTTTGCTGTACCATCTGCTTTTTTAACAAGCGAATTAAATAAACTTACAGCATCTTTAGATAGTAAAACTATTTTCTCTGCAATAAAGGGTATTGTGCCAGAAACAGGTTTAATTATTGGCGAACATTTTAATGAAGAGTTCAATATACCTCTAGAAAATATAGGTGTAATTACTGGACCTTGTCATGCAGAAGAAGTAGCTATGGAGCGCTTGTCTTACCTAACAATAGCTTGTATAGATGAAGATAAAGCAAAGTTTATGGCTAAAGCCATTGAAAGTTGGTACATAAAAGTTAAAATTTCTGATGATATCATAGGTACAGAATATGCTGCAATGCTTAAGAATATTTATGCTGTGGCTGCAGGTATTGCTCATAGTTTGGGTTATGGAGATAACTTTCAATCGGTTTTAATGAGTAATGCAATTCGCGAAATGAAACGTTTTATTAAGAAAGTACATAAAATGAAACGTAACATTAATAACTCTGCTTATTTAGGTGATTTGTTAGTAACTGGATATTCTGTTTTTAGCAGAAATAGAATGTTTGGCAATATGATTGGTAAAGGTTACACTGTAATTTCTGCTCAACACGAAATGAGCATGATTGCAGAGGGTTACTATGCTACTAAAAGTGCTTTTAAAATAAAAGAAAATAATAATGCTAAAACACCAATTATAGACACCGTTTATAGTATTTTGTATGCTAATAAGAATCCAAAAAAAGAATTTAAAAAGTTAACTAATAAGTTGGATTAATTGTTTAATTTTGAACGTTATTGTAATATATTAAACAATTACTATGAAAACAATACAAGAAGTTGTTGAAAGTACAATTAGAAAAACGCCTTTTATAGAAGAAGCACTTCATGAAAAGCTAATTAATGTTTCTTCTCTTGCTAGAATTATTTTACCAGAAGTTTCCAAGACTTTAAAGAAAGAAGTTAAAGTGGGTGCAGTAATGATGGCTATTAACAGATTATCTCCTGCAAGCGAATTACGTATCCGAAAAAATATTAAAAAGCTAGCTTTAGATTTAGGTGATGTTATTGTACGTTCTGATTTGTGCGATTTTACTTTTAAAAATACAACATCTTTACTAAGAGAAATTGCTAAAATACTTACAAAATCCTCAGAAAGTTCAGATTATTTTCTAACAGTTTCTCAAGGTATTTTTGAGACAAATATTGTAACGAGTAAAAACTTAAGACCGTTTGTTGAGGACATTTTTGAAGACGAATCGCTTACAAATAGTATGTTAGATTTAGCCTCAATTACAATTAAATTACCAAAGGAAAATCTAGAACAGTCTGGTATATATTACTTCATTTTAAAACAATTAGCTTGGGCAGATATTTCGTTACAAGAAATTATCTCAACGACTAACGAAATGACAATTGTTGTAAATGAAGAAGACATCAACCAAACATTTGCTATTTTAATGGACATGAAATTAAATTAAAAAATGGCAAAGCAAGACCCTTATGCAGCACTAAGAATTAGAGAATTTAATATTTTTTTATTTGCGAGATTTCTTTTAGTTTTTGGATGGTCTATGCAGTTTATAGTCATTGAATGGCAAGTATACTCAATTACGAAAGATCCTCTTTCTTTGGGTATTATTGGTTTAATGGAAATTATTCCCGCCTTTTCTATGGCCTTATTCGCGGGCCACATTGTAGATCAAAAAGAAAAACGAAACTTACTAGCCCTCTGCACTGCAACCTTTTCTTTAATAAGCTTAGGTTTGTTTTTACTAACTTCAGATGAAATTATAAATAACTGGCCTATAAATGCGGTTTTGTATTGCATTTATGGGTTTGTATTTTTTGGTGGATTTTTAAGATCATTTTTTGGCCCAACTATTTTTTCTTTAGTGGCTTTATTGGTGCCTAAAAAAATATATCATAATGCTGCAACCTGGAGCTCAAGTACATGGAAGATAGCTGCTGTTTCTGGGGCTTTATGTGGAGGTTTCCTTATAAGTTTGATAGACGTTGATAACACTTTATTATTCGTATTTATTTTGGTAATTCTTTCGCTAATATTTATATTCTTAATTAAAAAGAAGCCTATTTTAAATAAAAAAAAAGGTGAACCAATTGGAGAAAGTTTAAAAGCAGGTATAAAATTTGTATTTAGTAATAAAGCTGTTTTAGGCGCATTAACCTTAGATATGATTGCGGTTTTGTTTGGTGGAACAGTCGCTATTTTATCTGTTTTTGCTCAAGACATTTTAAAAGTTGGACCAGAGGGTTTTGGACTTTTAAATGCTTCTATTTCTGTTGGTAGTATAATAACGATGTTGCTAACAACATATATACCTATTAATAAAAATACAGGTAAAAAGATGTTGATATCTGTTTTTATCTTTGGTTTGAGTATTATTGCTTTTGGTTTATCATCTATCTTTTGGGTGAGTTTATTAGCCCTTTTTGTAAGTGGTGCTGCAGACGGTATCTCTATGGTAATTCGCCAAACTATTTTGCAGTTAAAAACACCAGATGAAATGAGAGGAAGAGTATCTTCTGTAAACTCTATGTTTGTTGGTTCTTCTAATGAGTTAGGCGCTTTTGAAAGTGGCTTAGCAGCTAAAATTATAGGACCAGTTGCAGCTGTTGTTTTTGGTGGTACTATGACCATAATTACTGTAGCCACAACAGTAGTAGTTAGTCCAACAATTAGAAATTTAGATCTTACTACAGATATTGAAGAAAACGAAAAAGAAGGGTAACTACTTTGGTATTATTCTATAATTAGCCAAACTAAGCGTCCAATCATAATTTGTAAAAACTAATCGGTTTGGCATTTCAGGGACAATTTTATAATCGATAAGAATTTTTTTTACACCTTTAATTCCTTTAAAATCTCCTCTAAACCAAGAGAATAGCGTTGTTGTCTTAACTGTTTTATTTTTTAAGTTATAAGTAGTTTGAGTCTCTAAGAATTCTTTTGTGGCAAAATTTAGTGCTGTATTCAAGTTTTTAGGGGAATATATTTGAACAGGTGGACAATTTTTAGCACCACAATTCAGTGCAAAATGAATTCGCCAGTCTATTTCTCCTTGAATTCGAAGCTCTAACTCCCATTTTGGTCTAAATATTTTTTTTAAATATCCTAAACTTAGTTTTACGGTAGACTTTCTAAGTATACCGTGCTCAATATTATCAAAAGACAGCAATTGGTTGGCAATCTGTATCCGAGGTTTTTTAAAAAAACGACTTCTGTTTTCATATTCTTTAGGGTTTTTTGTTAATGATATTTGTATAAACGCATTGTACACATTAATCCAAAAAGCTATTTTTTTTCGTCTGTATTTAGTTCTAAAATAAGATCTTTTAAACTGCCTTTTGCAAGTGTTTTAACTTCTGCTCTAAAAGGTTTATTTTCTATTAGGTTTTGAAGTAATTTCTGGCTAGTTTTAGTATAGTTTATTGTTTGCTTGGCAAACAAATTTAATGAACACCAAAAAAGTGTAAGTGTAATAATTTTTTTAATCATATTTAACGATACAAATGATGTTCATTTTTTAGTCTAATATTTTTGTTGGCAAACCATCTATGCTGTTTTGGTTTTTATCGCTCCAATATTGTTTTATACCCTCCTTACCCTTCTTACTGGCCCAATTATTTAAATCTTCTCTTTCGCCTTTGTAGTCAAAATACGGAATTGACATTCCACAAGATGTTTGTGCAGACTCAATTGTAATATCAAAAATTTGTCGAGTTCCTGGGGTTGCAGGAAATAGCTTTATCAAATCGATCCAAGAGGCATCACCTTCCTTAATCTCTTTTCCTTTTCCGTACAATCTTAAAATGTTTGGAGCACCTTCAAATGCACAAAACATTAGAGTTATGCGTTTGTTTTCTATGAGATGTGCAGCTGTTTCGTTACCACTACCAGTTACATTTAGCCATGCTACTTTATTTTCGTTTATCACCCTAAAAGAATCCATGCCTTTTGGAGACAAATTAATTCTTCCTTTATTTGGGGAAGTCGTAACAAAAAATATTTTTTGAGCCTCAATAAATCGAACTAGTTTAGAAGTAATTTTAGTGTAAAACTTAGCCATAATATATAAGAGTTTTAAAACTCTAAATTACGATATCTAAATTTATTAATTTAGTACCTTTAGCAAAATAAATTCTTTACTATGGAGTATGGTTTCTTGTCTGTGATACCACCAATTGTTGCAATTATTTTAGCGTTAAAAACCAAGCAAGTTTATATTGCTTTGCTTTTTGGAATTTGGTTTTCTTGGTTAATTGTAAAAGGCTGGAATCCTTTAGAAGGAACTTTAGCAATGATTGAGGGAATGGTTAATGTTTTTCAATCGAAAGGAAATACAAGAACCATAATTTTTAGTGCTTTAGTAGGTTCTTTATTGGTTTTTATTCAATATTCTAGAGGAGTTGAAGGTTTTATAAATATCATTAATAGTAGGTTGGTAAAACTAGAAAATAAGAAATCTGGTTATGCTAGAATAATGGTTCAAATTTTAGCAACGCTTACAGGTTTGTTACTTTTTGTAGAAACTAGTATATCGTCTTTAACAGTAGGTACTTTATACAGACCAATATTTGATAAACTAAAAATACCCAGAGAAAAACTAGCCTACATTGCAGATTCTAGTTCTGCACCATCATCAATATTAATTCCTTTTAATGCATGGGGTGCTTTTATTATGGGTTTATTGCTAACACAAGGAATTGATAAACCTTTCTCTGTGATGATAGCCTCTATTAAATATAATTTTTATCCTTTATTAGCAATCGGAATTTTGTTTTTTATCATTTTATCAAAAAAAGATTTTGTTTTGATGAAAAAGGCAGAAAAAAGAACTAAAGAAACGGGTTTGTTAATGAATGAAGGCTCTAAACCTGTGGTTTCTGATGAGGTAACTTCTTTCCCGCCAAAAGAAGGAATAGAAGCAAAAGCATACAACATGATTGTGCCACTTTTGGTAATGGTTTGTATGATGCCAATCAACCTAATTTATACAGGTTGGGATGCAGTAGAAGAAGCAACATCATTTTTGAATCATGCTTCGCAAGCAATAGGAGAAGGCTCTGGATCTTCATCTGTTTTGTATGCAGTAATTTCTGCAATTTTAGTTGCGATTACCATGTATTTTATTCAGGGAATCTTAAAACCAAAAGAAGCTGTAAACTTAACTTTAAAAGGGATTAGCGAATTAATACCTTTGGCTTTACTAATGCTTTTAGCTTTTGCAATTGGAGACGCATGTAAAGTATTAGACACAGGAAATTATGTGGCTAATATTACAGAAAGTTGGCTGTCTCCAGAATTGTTGCCAGCAGTTGTTTTTATTGTAAGTTCTTTTATTGCATTTTCTACAGGAACTTCTTGGGGAACCTTTGCAATAATGTTGGCAATTTCTCTACCTATGGCTAATATTCATGGAGCAGATATTACTATTGTTGTGGCTGCAACTTTAGGAGGAGGAATTTTTGGAGATCATTGCTCACCAATTTCTGATACTTCAATTATATCTTCTATGGCTTCTGCTAGTGATCATATAGACCACGTAAAAACACAACTGCCTTATGCTTTATTTGGAGGTTTAATAACAGTAATACTATATTTGATTATTGGGTTTTTTGGATAATTAATTAGCTAAAACCCCGTGTTTTTTTATTTCATCAATCATTTTTAAAGCACCTTCTTTAATAGTGTTTGCTTTGAATAAAAACGTTTTTTCGTACAAGGAGTTACCTTCAAAGAAAGTAACTTGAAAACGGTTGTTTATCTTGAATAACTCTGGCTGAATCAACTCAATTTTAGCAAAAGAATTTGCAGGGAGTTTTTCTAATTTTTTACGTAATAAAGAAGTAGTTTTAGTATCAGAAAAACCTTGAGAAACAATAACCAACATTTCTAAATCAACAACTTTATTATTGATTAGATATACATTCCAATCAACAGTTTTATAAATATCATTGTATTCATAAATAACAGCCATTTCTACACCTGTAACTTCTGGTATTTGGATGTCTTTTTTCATATATGCTGAACTTGTTTCAGTATCTGTTAAAAAAACAGAAGAATTATTGAAAGAAGCTGAACTAAATTCAGCTTAAATTACACTTTTAAATTGCTCTAAGAAACGCTTGTCATTTTCATAAAACATTCTAATATCTGGTATTTGATATAACAACATTGCAATACGTTCTATACCCATACCAAAAGCATAACCAGAATATTTTGTAGGGTCTATGTTTGCATTTTTCAAAACATTTGGGTCAACCATTCCACATCCCATAATTTCTAACCAACCAGTACCTTTTGTAATTCTATAATCTGTTTCTGTTTCTAAACCCCAATATATATCTACTTCTGCACTTGGCTCAGTAAACGGGAAGTAAGAAGGTCTTAATCTAATTTTAGACTTCCCAAACATCTCTTTTGTAAAGTATAAAAGTGTTTGTTTTAAATCGGCAAAAGAAACATCAGTATCTATATATAAACCTTCCACTTGATGAAAAATACAGTGTGCTCTAGCAGAAATATCCTCGTTTCTAAAAACACGACCAGGAGAAATTGTTCTAATTGGTGGTTTATTTTCTTCCATATAACGCACTTGTACAGAAGAAGTGTGTGTACGTAATAAAATATCAGGATTTTGTTCGATGAAGAACGTGTCTTGCATGTCTCTTGCAGGATGATATTCAGGTAAATTTAAGGCTGTAAAGTTATGCCAATCATCTTCAATTTCTGGACCTTCAGAAACTGTAAAACCAATTCTGTTAAAAATCTCAATAATTTGATTTCTTACCAATGATATTGGATGACGTGAACCCAACTCAATAGGTTCAGAAGGTCTTGTTAAATCCCCATAAACTCCTTTTTCTTCAACAGCACTTTCTAAAGCTTCATTTAATTCTGTAACTTTATTTTCTGCAGATTTCTTTAAGTTGTTTAATGCTTGACCACAATCTTTACGTAAATCAGCATCTACGTTTTTAAATTCAGAAAAAAGGTCTTTTAATAACCCTTTACTTCCTAAATATTTAATTCTAAATGACTCAACTTCGTCTTTGGTAGTTGCTTTAAAAGATTGCACCTCACTAATTAATTCCTTTACTTTATCTAACATTTTTATCAAAAATTGATAGCACAAATTTAAACTTTTTTAAAGAGTTTAATATTATAAAAGTTCAGAAAAGAACAATAGCCAACGAAATCGATTGAAATCAATACATTAACAAATAGTTAATATTTTTTTTTGCATTTGAGAATTAAGAAATTAACTATCTTTGTAGCGTTAAATTTTTATAAAATTCATAAATAATTATGTCTAATAATATAGAGTTAAAAATAAATGAGTTTATGGATATGGTTAAATCAAGAAACAACCATGAGCCAGAATTCTTACAAGCTGTTCAAGAAGTAGCAGAAACTGTAATACCATATATTGTAAATCATGATATTTATCATGGTAAAAATATTTTACTAAGAATGGTAGAGCCAGAAAGATTATTGTCTTTTAGAGTTTCTTGGGTAGATGATGATGGAGAAATACAAGTAAACAGAGGGTACAGAATTCAAATGAATTCTGCAATTGGTCCTTACAAAGGAGGTTTACGTTTTCACCCAACAGTAAATGCAAGTATTTTAAAGTTTTTGGCTTTTGAACAAGTATTCAAAAACTCGTTAACCACTTTGCCTATGGGCGGAGGAAAAGGAGGTTCTGATTTTGATCCTAAAGGAAAATCAGACAATGAAATCATGCGTTTTTGCCATGCTTTTATGAGTGAATTGTTCAGACATATTGGTCCAAATACAGATGTACCTGCAGGAGATATTGGTGTAGGAGCTAGAGAAATTGGTTTTATGTTTGGTATGTATAAAAAACTAAATAACGAATTTACTGGTGTTTTAACAGGTAAAGGTCAATCTTGGGGTGGTTCTTTAATTAGACCAGAGGCAACAGGATATGGAACTGTATACTTTGCAGATAACATGTTAAAGCTTAAAGGAGACTCTTTTGATGGTAAAAAAGTGGTGATTTCTGGTTCAGGAAACGTTGCTCAATATGCAGCAGAAAAAGCGATTGAATTAGGTGCTACAATTTTAACATTATCAGATTCTGGAGGATATATTTTAGATGAAGATGGTATAGATACAGAAAAGCTAGAACACGTTATGTATATTAAAAACAAAAAACGTGGTAGAATTAGTGAGTATTTAAATAAATATTCAGGCGCAAAATATGTAGAAGGTGGTAGACCTTGGTCTGTAAAATGTGATATTGCTTTACCTTGTGCAACTCAGAATGAGTTAAATGGGCAAGAAGCAAAAACATTAATCGAAAACGGATGTATGTGTGTTTCTGAAGGAGCAAATATGCCTTCTACACCAGAAGCAATTCATGAATTTACCAATGCAAAAATATTATTTGCGCCAGGTAAAGCTTCTAATGCTGGTGGTGTTGCAACTTCTGGTTTAGAAATGTCTCAAAACTCACTAAGAATTTCTTGGTCTAGAGAAGAGGTAGATAGCAGATTAAAAGATATTATGGAAGATATTCATGATTCTTGTGTTCAATATGGAGAGCAAGAAGATGGTTCTATAGATTACATTAAAGGTGCAAATATTGCAGGTTTTGTAAAAGTAGCAGATGCAATGTTAGCACAGGGCGTTATCTAATTCTTTTTAGAATCACTAAAATTATGAAACGCATCAAGTAATTGATGCGTTTTTTGTTTCTTTGTATTGCTAATAGTTAGAATTAGATCTTATGCGTATTCTTAAGAACCTTCTCGTAAAAGGGCAACATTCTAAACCAATTGTAACCGATGTTTTTTACAAAGAAACACGTCAGCCTAAAAAAATAATTATATTTTGTCATGGTTATAAAGGTTATAAAGATTGGGGTGCTTGGAATTTAATGGCAGAAACCTTTGCTAATGCTGATTTCTTTTTTATTAAGTTTAACTTTTCTCATAATGGAGGTACCCCAGAAAACCCTATCGATTTTCCAGATTTAGAAGCTTTTGGTAATAATAATTATACCAAAGAACTAGATGATTTAGAAAGTATCATCGACTGGATTTCTACAAATTCAACTTATAAAAATGATGTAAATTTAAATGATATTTCAATTATTGGTCATAGTAGAGGAGGAGGAGTTGTGTTGCTTAAAGCCAATGAAGATGAAAGAGTAAAACAAGTAATTACACTTGCTGCAGTTTCAGATTTTGGTTCTAGAAGTTCAACTATTGGCGATTTAGAAAATTGGAAAAAAACAGGAGTTAAGTATGTTGTAAATGTTAGAACAAAGCAGCAAATGCCACACTTTTATCAGTTTTATAAAAATTTTAAAGCGAATGAATCTCACTTAAATATTCAAAACGCAGTTAAAAATTTACAAATTCCTTTACTTATTATTCATGGAGATCATGATACCTCTATACCAATAAAAGAAGCCCATCAAATTCATAATTGGCAACCAAATAGCACTTTAGAAATTATTAAAAATGCAGACCATGTTTTTAATGTTTCACATCCTTGGCGAAAAAAAGTGCTTTCAGAGGAACTGAGCCAAATAACACAATTGTGTATTGATTTTTTAACATAGAAAATGTTTTTTCTTAGGTGTAAAATTTGCACGATACTTCGTAAATTAGAGGTATGGAATTGCAACCTCCTTTTCGTAAAATAATTCATGTAGATATGGATGCTTATTATGCTTCTGTAGCAGAATTAGACAATCCAGAATTGAGAGGAAAAGCCATTGCAGTTGGTGGTGGAGGTGATAGAGGTGTTGTTTCTGCAGCTAGTTATGAAGCAAGAAAATTCGGAGTAAAATCTGCAATGAGTAATGTGTTAGCCAAACAAAAATGTCCTCATATCATTTTTGTAAAATCAGATTTTGCACGTTACAAAGAGCTCTCTGCACAGATAAGAGAAATTTTTTTTGAGTACACAGATTTGGTTGAACCTTTATCTTTAGATGAGGCATATTTAGATGTTACAGAGAATAAAAAAGGTAACCCATCTGCTAATGAAATTGCAAGAGAAATTCGTCAAAAAATATTTGATAAAACAGGTTTAAGAGCATCAGCAGGTATTTCTATCAATAAATTTATTGCAAAAGTTGCTTCAGATATTAATAAACCTAATGGTCAAAAAACCATACACCCAGAAGAAGTCATTCAGTTTTTAGAAGAGTTACCTGTCAATAAATTTTATGGAGTGGGTAAGGTAACTGCAGCAAAAATGTATAACTTGGGTATTTTTGTGGGCAATGATTTAAAAAAGAAAACGTTAGAAGAATTATCGATACTTTTTGGTAAGTCTGGTTTACACTATTATAATATTGTAAGAGGTATTCATAAAAGTGAAGTGAAACCTAATAGAATTCGTAAATCTGTAGGAGCAGAAAGAACGTTTAGAGAAAATATTTCTTCAGAAATTTACATGTTAGATAAACTAAATGATATTGCTGATGAAATTGAAAAACGTATGGAAAAAAGCAACTCAAAAGGTAAAACTATAACTTTAAAAATTAAATATTCAGATTTTACTCAGCAAACAAGAAGTAAAACAATAGGTCAGTTTTTAAGCAAAAAGAAAGAGTTTTTTCCAATAGTTAAAGAGCTTTTATATCAAGATAAATTAGAGAATTCAGTTCGTCTTTTAGGGTTGTCTTTCAGTAATTTAAACAATAACATTCAAGAACCTGTTTGGGTACAATTACAATTTGATTTTAATGATTAAATTAATTAGAACCACTTCCGAAAATAAAGATTTTATCAATTTGGTAAGGGATTTAGATGCCTATCTTAAAATTACTGATGAAGATGAACACGATTTTTACAATCAATTTAATAATATTGATGTAATTAAGCATGTGGTTATTGGGTATCATGAAAATACACTTGTTGGTTGTGGAGCTATTAAACATTTTGACGAAGATTCTGTTGAAGTAAAACGAATGTTTGTATCACCTATAGCAAGAGGTAAAGGTTTTGCACAACAAATTTTATTAGACTTAGAGCAATGGGCCAAAGAATTGGGATATAAAAGTTGTATTTTAGAAACTGGAAAAAGACAGGTTGAGGCTGTAAAATTTTATCATAAATGCAACTATTCAATAGTACCAAATTATGGCCAATATGAAGGTATGAAAAACAGCATCTGTTTTAAAAAAGGAGTGTAAATGAATTACAGTTATTGGGAGTTAAAAGAATGGTTTTCTAATGTAGATTTTACAATTGTAGGTAGTGGAATTGTAGGTTTAAACTGTGCAATTGCATTAAAGGAAAACCACCCAAAAGCAAAAACTCTAATTGTAGAGAAAGGCATGTTGCCCCAAGGTGCTAGCACAAAAAATGCAGGTTTTGCTTGTTTTGGTAGTTTGTCTGAATTGATAGATGATTTAAATTCTCATACAGAGCAAGAAGTTTACAATCTAGTTGATAAAAGATGGAAAGGACTACAATATTTGAGAGAAAATTTGGGTGATAAAGGAATTGAATTTCAGCAGAACAAAGGTTTTGAATTATGTGATTCTCAAGATTTTTTTGATGATTGTATCTCTAAAAAAGAGAATATAAATCAATTACTAAATCCAATATTTAAGGCAGATGTATTTTCTACTTCTGATAATGTTTTTGGTTTTCAAAAAATTCATTCAAAGTATATTGTAAATAATTTTGAAGGGCAATTAGATACTGGTAAAATGATGACGCAATTACTTTTAAAAGCTCAAAAATTAGGTGTTAAAATTTTAAATAACATTGAGTTTGAAAGTTATCAAGAAAATTCACAGAAAATTAAGGTAAAAACCAACAGATTAGATTTTTACACAAAAAAATTATTGATTGCAACTAATGGTTTTTCTAATAAATTATTAAAAGAAAATATAATACCAGCAAGAGCTCAAGTACTCATCACTAAACCCATTAAAAACTTAAAAGTAAAAGGAACATATCATTTAGACAAAGGATACTATTATTTTAGAAATATTGACGATAGAGTTCTTTTTGGTGGAGGTAGAAATCTCGATTTTGCAACAGAGGAAACTATAGAATTTGGTCAAACAGAAATCATTCAAAATAAGCTTGAGAAAATTTTAAAAGAAACCATTTTACCAAATACTATTTTTGAAATTGAACATAGATGGAGTGGAATTATGGGTGTAGGAGATCAAAAGAAAGCCATTGTAAAACAAGTTTCTAATAACGTTTTTTGCGGAATTCGTTTAGGAGGAATGGGTGTTGCTATAGGTAGTTTGGTTGGTAAAGAATTAGCAGAATTGTTAAATTAATGGATAGAACAACAAACTTTGATGTTATTATAATTGGTGGTGGTTTAGCGGGCTTATGTAATGCTATTCACCTTTCTAAGTTTGGTAAAAATGTTTTGCTAATAGAGAAAAACACCTACCCAAAACACAAAGTTTGTGGCGAATATATATCTAATGAAGTGTTGCCTTATTTGTCTTTTTTAGAGATAAATCCTTTTGATTTTGGCGCAGTTAAAATTGATAAATTCCAACTCTCAACAACCAATAATAAATTAATTGACGCAAAATTACCTTTAGGAGGTTTTGGAATTTCGCGTTTTCATTTAGATTATATTTTAGCTGAAAAAGCAGAAGAAAATGGAGTCACAATTTTACAAGACACAGTTTTAGAAACTAGCTTTGAAAACGAAATATTTACAATTACAACTAAGAATAATCAAAAATTTAGATCAGAAATTGCAATTGGTTCTTTTGGGAAACGATCTTTGTTAGATGTAAAATTAGAAAGAGATTTTATCAAAAAAAAATCACCTTATTTAGGAGTTAAAATTCACGTAAAAGGAGAATTCAAGGCAGACTTAGTGGCTCTTCATAATTTTAAAGGAGGTTATTGTGGTGTTTCTAAAGTAGAAAACGATGCTATAAATTTGTGTTACATAACCAATTTCTCGTCCTTTAAAAAGTACAAGAATATTACCGATTTTCAAGAAAATGAGGTTTTTAAAAATAAATATTTAAAAGATATTTTTAAAAGTTCAGAGCCTCTCTTTGATGAACCTTTATCTATTAGTCAAATTTCTTTTGAAACTAAAAACCCAATCAAAAATCACCTAATGATGTGTGGTGATTCTGCAGGAATGATTCATCCTTTGTGTGGAAATGGAATGAGTATGGCCATTCAATCTGCGCAAATTGCATCTAAACTCATTCTAAACTATTTAGATGGCGAAATTTTATCGAGAAATGAGTTAGAAAACAAGTATATTTCAAAGTGGAACAAACAATTTAAATGGCGTTTAAAAGCAGGTCATTTTATTGCAATGTTGTTTAGAAATGATAAAATGGCTAATTTTTTATTACAAATTGTAAGAAGAATTCCGTTTTTATTACCCATCATTATTAAACAAACCCATGGAAAACCAATAAAAATATAATGGACTTTTTTATCAGCACAAAACAAAGAACAGACAAAGAAGAATTGATGGATGATTTTTCTATTGGAGGTGATTTATTGCTTGATACATTGGATAAATTAGAAAATATAAATAGATGGCTAGGAGGTAATAAAGTAACCATTAATGGTTTAAAAACTATTTTAGAAAATCACCCAAAAGAACAAGAAATAACCATTGTAGATATTGGTTGTGGTCATGGAGATATTTTAAGAGATGTTGCAAAATTTGGTAGAAAACATCACTATAAATTTAGGTTAATTGGTGTTGATGCAAACCCAACTGCAATTGATTATGCCAATGAATTATCAGTAGAATATCCTGAGTTGAGTTTTGAAACACAAGATATTTTTTCTGAAGCCTTTAAAGCAAGATCTTTTGATGTTGTTTTAGCAACACTGTTTTTACATCATTTTAAAGAAAAAGAATTAACTTCATTTCTAGATAGTACAGTAAAACAAACTAAAGTTGGTGTAGTTGTAAATGATTTACACAGGCATAAATTGGCTTATTATTTATTTATGTTGTTATCAATTTTCATTAGCAATAAAATGATAATTGAAGATGGTTTAACCTCGGTCTTAAGAGGTTTTAAAAGAAAAGATTTATTAAAAATGTCGCATAAAATTAATGTAAAACCTACTATTTCTTGGAAATGGGCTTTTCGTTATTTATGGACTTTAAAAAGATAAATGGCAGTAAAAATAACATCGGTTGCAAAGCAACTTCCAAAATATTATAGAGAAACTAAAGATATTATTCCTTTTGTAAAATTATGGATGCAAGATCAAGACACCCGTTTTCAACGAAAAGTAATTAAACTTTTTGAAGGTGCAGCTGTTGATAAGCGTTATTCTATTATGGATCCTGAAGAGGTGTTTACAGCAACTTCTTTTGAGGAAAAAAATAACATTTATAAAAGAGAAGTTACTCAATTGGCTGAAAAATCGTTGCAAAAATCGTTAGATAAAGCCAACCTAAAAGCTACTGATATAGATTACATTATCACTGTAAGTTGCACAGGTATCATGATTCCTTCTGTAGATGCATACCTGATCAATTCATTAGGTATGAAACAAGATATTGTGCGTTTACCAGTTACAGAAATGGGTTGTGCAGCAGGTGTTTCTGGTATTATTTATGCAAAGAATTTTCTAAAATCGAATCCAAATAAAAGAGCTGCAGTAGTTGCTGTTGAAGCTCCTACAGCTACATTTCAGTTAGAAGATTATTCAATGGCCAACATTGTAAGCGCTGCTATTTTTGGTGATGGAGCATCTTCAGTAATTTTGTCTTCTTATCAAGACGATGAAGGACCAGAAATTGTAGATGAAGCCATGTATCATTTTTATGATGCTACACATATGATGGGTTTTAACTTGGTAAACTCAGGTTTACAAATGATTTTAGACAAAGAAGTTCCTCAAAAAATTGCAGATCATTTTCCAAAAATTATACATCCATTTTTAGAAAAAAATAATTTAAGTATTGAAGATGTAAATCATCTAATTTTTCATCCAGGAGGAAAAAAAATTGTACAAACTGTAGAAGAGTTATTTGGGGTTTTAGGTAAAAATATAAATGATACAAAAGAGGTTTTACGTTTGTATGGAAACATGTCTAGTGCAACAGTTTTGTATGTGTTAGAACGTTTTATGGATAGAAATCCTAAAAAAGGCGAACGTGGAATTATGCTAAGTTTTGGTCCTGGTTTTTCAGCACAAAGAATATTATTAGAATGGTGACAGAATTAAGTTTTGTCTTGCTGAACCTGTTTCAGCATCTCATAAAATATAAGAAATGAATAAAGAATTTGAATATAAAAACGAATGGGCAATCATTTTAGGAGGTTCTAGTGGATTGGGTTTAGCTACTGCAAAAAAGCTAGCAAAACACGGTTTAAATATTTGTATTGTTCATAGAAACTCAAGAGCACAGAAAGAGGAAATAGAGGAACAATTTAAAGAAATTCAAGATCAAAATATAGAGTTCTTAAGCTTTAATATTGATGCTTTAAATATAGCCAAAAGAGAAAATTGTTTGGTAGAATTAAAAGTACAATTAGGAGAAAAAGGTAAAATAAAAACGTTAATTCATTCCATTGCTAAAGGCAATTTAAAACCAATGATTTCAGAAGAAAATCAAACGCTTCAAAATGATGATTTTCAAATTACCATAAATGCAATGGCTGTTAGTTTATATGATTGGTTTAAAGCTATTTTTGATAAAAACCTATTTTCCAACGATGCAAGAATCATCAGTTTTACAAGTGAAGGCAATACAAAACCTTGGCCAAATTATGCAGCAGTTTCTGCAGCAAAAGTAACCTTAGAAGCTATTTCTAGAAACATTGCTTTAGAGTTTGCAGCCTTTGGAATTAGAGCAAATTGTATACAAGCAGGTGTAACAGATACAGCCTCTTTAAATATGATCCCAAATAGTGATGCAATTAAAAAGCACACATTAAAAAGAAATCCTTTTCAAAAATTAACAACACCTGAGAATGTTGCAAATGCAGCCTATTTATTATGTAAAAAGGAAGCTTCTTGGATTAATGGAACAATTCTTAAAGTTGATGGAGGAGAAAGTTTGAATTAAGATGAAAACAACTGAAATCATAAATTTATTGCCTTATCAAAAACCATTTTTGTTTGTTGATGAATTGACAGAGCTCTCAGAAAACGGTATTTCTGGTTCCTATACATTTAAAGAAAATGAGTTTTTTTACGAAGGTCATTTCAAAGAAAACCCTGTAACTCCAGGTGTTATACTAACTGAAACTATGGCTCAAATTGGTGTAGTTTGTTTAGGTGTTTTTTTAATGAAAGATAAAATTTCATCAACCAGAAAACCAAAAATTGCACTAACTTCTAATCAAGTTGATTTCTTTTTACCTGTATTACCTAATGAGAAAATTACAGTAATTTCAGAAAAAGAATATTTTAGATTCAATAAACTAAAATGCAATGTTAAAATGCTAAATGTGAATAACGAATTGGTTTGTAGAGGAACCATTTCTGGAATGATAATCGTAAAATAAAATGAACAATAGAGTTGTAATTACAGGTTTAGGAGTTGTTGCTCCAAATGGAGTTGGTCTTGACCAATTTACAAATGCTATTCAAAAAGGTAAATCTGGAATTCAATTTCATCAGCACTTAAAAGACAAAGGCTTTTCTTGTTGTATAGGAGGTATACCTGATGTTTCTGAAGCTAAAAAACAACAATATTTAACAGCTTTGCACCTAAGAGGTTTTAATAGCACTTCTATTTTATATGGATGTATGGCTGCTATTGATGCCTGGAAAGATGCAGGTTTTTTGGTTGATGAAAACTCAGTTTTAGATTACAATTCAGGGGTGATTTTTGGAACGGGTACATCAGGAATCGAAAAGTTTAGAGAATCTATTTATAAGATAGATGATAATAAAGTAAGGCGTTTAGGAAGCACTTCTGTTGTACAAACAATGGCAAGTGGAATTTCTGCGTATTTAGGAGGTATTTTAGGTTTTGGCAACCAGATCACTACAAACTCTTCTGCTTGTACAACAGGGACAGAAGCATTGCTAATGGGTTTTGAACGTATAAAAACAGGAAAGGCAAAACGAATGTTAGTAGGTAGCTCTAGTGACAGTTCTTTATATTCTTGGGGTGGTTTTGATGCTATGAAAGTAATGACTTATAAGCATAATGATTCTCCAGAAAAAGGTTCAAGACCCATGAGTGAAACAGCATCTGGTTTTGTGCCAGGAAGTGGTTCTGGAGCTCTAGTTTTGGAATCTTTAGAAAGTGCTTTAGAGAGAAATGCCTCTATTTATGCTGAGGTTTTAGGAGGAAATATAAACTCTGGAGGTCAAAGAAATGGAGGTACTCTTACAGCTCCAAATGCAGAAGCAGTGCAAAAATGTATTGTTGATGCATTATTAGATTCTAATATTTCTGCTGTTGAAATTGATGCCATAAATGGCCACTTAACAGCAACTAGCAAAGACAGTTTAGAAATTGAAAACTGGACCAAAGCTTTGCAAAGAAAAGGAAATGATTTTCCATTCATAAACTCTCTGAAATCGCAAATTGGGCATTGTTTAGCAGCTTCAGGTGCTATAGAAACTGTAGCTTCTGTTTTGCAAATTAAAGAACAGTTTGTGTTTCCAAATATAAATTGCGAAGACATGCACCCTGAAATTTCTGAGTTAATAGCAATAGAAAAAATACCAACTAAAAGCATAAATAAAGAAATCAATATTGTAGCAAAAGCAAGTTTTGGTTTTGGTGATGTAAATGCTTGTGTTATCTTTAAAAAATATTCTTGATTTTAGAACATGAAAAAAGAAGTACTTATTGCCAAACTAAAAGAAATTGTAAAGCCTTACATTCAAGATGAAGAGGCTTTTAACAACTTATCTGAAAACACAGATTTTATCAACGATTTAAAAATAAATTCTGCTAATTTAGTAGATGTAGTTTTAGATGTAGAAGATGAATTTGACATCGAAATAGATAATGATTCTATGGAGAAAATGCTTTCTGTAGAAGCTGCAATAGAAATTATTGAAGCAAAGTTAACTGCAAAATGATAGGTAATGATGTTGTCGATTTACAGCTTGCAAAAACACAAAGCAATTGGCAACGTAAAGGCTTTTTAGAAAAACAGTTTTCAGAAACAGAAATCAGAGACATTGAAAAAGCTCAAAATTCGTTTGAATTGGTATGGCTTTTTTGGAGCATGAAAGAAGCTGCTTATAAATGCTATATTCAAACTGATAAAAAGCGTTTTTTTGCGCCTAGAAAATTTAACTGTTTTATCACCTCAAAAAATGAAGGTGTTGTTGAGTATTTAGGGCATAAATTTAAAATACAATATCAATTGACAAAAGAGTACATCCATTCTTGGGTGGTAAAGGAAGGTATTGTTCAAAAGTCCTTCTATATAGATAATATCACAAAACAATCAATAACTACAAATCAAAATTTGCTGAATAATTTTTGTACAGAAACTTTTATCAGAAAAGATGAATTTGGTGTTCCTTATCTGTTTAAAGAAAATCAAAAATTACTAGTATTTATATCTACGGCTCATCATGGAAATTATGGTGCTTATGTAATATTTAGTTAATTATGGAGCTCAAAAAACAACTTTTAGAATCTTGTAAATCGTTTGTAAATGAGCGGTTGCAAACTGTACACCAAACCATATCATCTCATCAAAAGGCTTTAGCTTCAGAAGCAAAAAGTTCTGCAGGAGACAAGCATGAAATAGGTAGAGCCATGTTACAGTTAGAAATGGAAAAAGCAAGTCAGCAATTGGCGGGAATTTCTGAAATGAATACAATTTTATCTAAAATAAACACAAGTAAAACTTCTAAGATTGCTCATTTAGGAAGTATCATTTATACAAACATAGGCGCTTATTTTTTGAGTATATCTGCAGGCAAAATACTTATAGAGGATAACGAGTATTTTGCAGTATCTGTCTCATCACCTATCGGAAGAATTTTACTAGGAAAGCAAGAAAAACAGAGTATTTTGTTTAACAACAAAAACATTCACATTACTAAAATCGAATAATTTTACGTTTTATAAATTTTTTAATCTTTTTTAATCGTTTTTGTAAAACCAAAACAAACTTTTGTTTTTTTTTCTATACTGTTTGTGTGCTCTATAAATAGTTTCTGTGTATTGTGTTTTACTTCTAAAAGCCAAGAATTTCCTTTAAACTCGTTGTTTAAAACCGTTGCTTTTAGTTTAGATTTTTCAACAATTTTTATTTGATGAGGATATAATAATTGTTTCTTATGATCAATAATCAGTTCGTTTACATCATCAAATAAAGAGGCCACATATTTTTCTTTTGGGTTTGCGTAAGCATCTTCAGGTTTTTCGTTTAAGAGTATTTTATTGTCTTTAATGACCAGTAAATAATCAGCAAAAGAAAGTGCATCATTTTTGTCATGAGTAGCCACTACACAAGCTATATTTTTTTCTTTTAAATATTGAAATAGGTTTCTACGAAGTGTATTTTTCTTAAAGTTATCTATTTGGCTAAATGGTTCATCTAATAATAAAAGCTTAGGTTCTTTAGCTAAAGCTCTTGCAATGGCCACTCTTTGTTTTTGCCCACCACTTAAGTTTTTAACTTTTGTATTTTTGAACGCTTGCATTTCTATAACTTCTAAAAGTTCTTGAGTTCTTTGCTCACTTTCTTTAGGATAAAAACGGGATAGGTATTTTTTTATGTTTTCTGAAACAGAAATATAAGGCATCAAATCAAAATCCTGAGCCACGTATTTAAAAGTGTCAAATCCAGGTACTAGATTAAATTTGGGACCAAGAACTTGCTCATTTTTCCAATAAATAGACCCTTTATTTATATCTAATAAACCATAAATAGCTTTTAAAAGTGTCGATTTTCCGCATCCACTTTCACCCATTACACAAAGATGTTCTCCTTTATTTAAGGTAAAGTTAAAATCATCTAAAACAATTTTTGATTTAGAATAGCGAAAAGAAATATGGTTTACACTAAGCATAAAAATTATAAAAATCGGTTGTACCAACTGTCTTCAATCGGCATTTCCCAGAAGTTTTTGAAATCATGATTGTTATTTACAAGGTTATCAAAAATGATAGATTTACCTGTTAGCGCTTTGTTTTTAAGAAGTTTTTTAAAGTCTTTTAGTTCCTTGTATTGTACAAATTCACCTTGCTTGAAACATACATTCATTTTATCTAAAAGTTGTACTTTATAGGTTTCTTGTAGTCCTAAAATAAAAGATACAGATGCATCTACAATAGCGTTTGAAATAGCATTTTCTGAATATTCAACAACGAATACTATAAACCTATTGTATAAAAACTGGTAAGATGCTTTAAAGTTTTCATCATCTTTTTGCCAATTTCCCACAAACGATTTTATACAACTTTCAAGTTCTTCAATTTCTGTGTTGTAAAACTTTCTGCTAGAAGGATAAATCCAAACTTTAGCATCATCAGAAATTTCACTGTAATCAACAAACATGGTTCTTTTTTGTGCAAATATAAGCAAAGAAAAACCGCAAACTTATTAATTTCAGTTTGCGGTTTTTTAAAGTTTTTTGATAAGAACTACAGCTCTTTTAAGAATGATTTTGAATCATTTCTACAAAATCGTTCTGAGTACTCTGTCCTTTGTCTTTATTATACCAAACTTGTAAATCTTGTTTAAAAGCCGCATCTAAAGCACCATTTTTTGCTTTATAATCTGCAACCATTTTAGTAGCTACTTTTGGTCTTGGACCCCAAGTGTTCTTCACATTTAGGTTTTTGTCTAAGATGATTAATTTAGGAATAGACTTACCAGCATTGGTTAGAAATAAGTCCATTAAAGCTAAATTTTCATCACGCAAAACCAATTTTAACTCAATATTCGAGTTTAAACTAGCCATTTTATTTATTACAGGTAAATTTTGGGCAGCATCTCCACACCAACCTTCTGTAAGTACAAGCCAGGTTTGTGGTTCAGTAACTTTAGCAATTTCTAATTGCGTAGTTTCATTTATTTTAATGGTTTTGTCTAAACGCTTCATTCTCCTATCGTTTAATAGACTATAGTTTGTTAAATCTTCAGATTGATTAGGGCCAGTAGATTTGCCTTCAGCTAAAAGGTGTTTTACCACATTTTTATATTCTAAATAGGTGTAGGTGTTTTTTAAACTTTCTTGTATGATGTCTTTCATTTCGATGTGTACTAAATTCAGTTTTTTAGACGAAAACTTTTGCAATACTTACAAAAACTATTCTTGCTCTTTTAAGCTATTAAGAATGTCTTCTGTCATCGATTTTAAATTGAAATTATGTGTCCATTTCCAATCTTTTCTTGCTTCAGAATCATCTATAGATGAAGGCCAACTGTCTGCAATGGCTTGTCTAAAATCTGGATTGTAAGAAATTTCAAATTCAGGAATATGCTTTTTAATTTCCTCGGCAATTTCTTTAGGAGTAAAGTCTGTAGCAGATAAGTTATAGGCTGTTCTAATTTTTACCTCTTCTGGTTTTGCCTGCATTAACTGTATGGTTGCATCTACAGCATCATTCATATACATCATTGGTAAACGTGTATTTTCAGACAAGAAGCACTCAAATTTTTTCTTTTCTAATGCTTTAAAGTAGATGTCTACAGCGTAATCTGTTGTTCCTCCTCCAGGTTTAGTTTTCCAAGAAATAATACCAGGATAACGTAAACTCCTTACATCTACCCCAAATTTTTCGTGATAATAATTACACCAAAACTCGCCAGAAACCTTACTAATTCCATAAACAGTAGAAGGCTGCATAACAGTTTGCTGAGGGGTGTTTTCTTTTGGTGTTAAAGGCCCAAAGACAGCAATTGAACTTGGCCAATAGACTTGTTTAATATGTTTTTCTTTGGCTAAATCTAAAACAGCTAAGAGCGAATTCATGTTTAAATTCCATGCTTTCTGGGGGATTTTTTCTGCAGTTGCAGAGAGCATCGCAGCTAATAGATATACTTGAGTAACTTTATATTTAGATACGGTTTCTAAAATAGCTTGTTTATCTGTAGCATCTATAATCTCAAAAGGTCCAGAGGCTACAAATTCATCACTACCTTTTCTTATATCTGAAGCAATAACATTTGTATTGCCATAAATTTTACGCAATTTTTGCGTTAATTCATTGCCAATTTGGCCACTTGCCCCTAAAACTAGAATTACTGTTTGCATTCTTTTTAATTGTAAAATTAACAAGAACAAAGATACTTAATTTTGGTATTCGTAAATAGAATATATTAAATCATTATTTGGTTAACAATTCAATAATTATTTTCAGTTAATTTAATAATTTACATATCTTAATAGGTATTTAAATTTGTTTATTTTTACATCTCTAATCAATGCTTTTGAAAAAAATAATTTACATTTTGATTTTAGTTGCCATTTTTTCTTGCAATACGAGGCAGAAAGAAACATTGTTGCTAAAGGAAGAGCAACCTTCAATGAGTGTGGTTCGTAAATACCCATCAGCAAAAGAAATACGTCCCGTTTATAAAGAAGAAACTGAAAATTGGACGCAGTTAAAAGCGGTTGCTGATTTTTTAGATCGATTTAAAAATGTTTCCGCAAATGAAATTTTGAGTAACGTTATTGAGTTAGAGGCTTTAATAGCCGCACTAAAAAAACAAGAAAGTCCTGATTTATTTAATACCGCATCTTTTAAAGCAAGAGTAAATATACTACACAACGAATCATTACGACTTTTAGATATGAGGATTATTCCTGCTATTACTGTAGACGAAGTAGATGCCCAAACTAAAAAGATAATTGTTGCTTTTTCTTCCGTAAATGAAAAAATTAACACCACCTTATCTAAAAAAAGGTTTGAAGACGCAATTACTATAGACGCAAAATATATTGGATTAGATTCTTCAAAAATAGATAATGTGTCTAAAAAATCTATTAATAACAGTTTACAGCGTAAACTAGAAGAAAAAACAATCAACCAATGAAAAAATTAGCACTTTTTGTATTTGCCTTAGTAAGCCTATTTGCTTGTAATACTAATGATAAAAAACAGAGTTCTAAATTAAATTTTACCAAAGAGATACAAGTTGTAAATTCTTTTATGGATGATTGGCATTTGGCAGCTACTGAAGCGAATTATGAAAATTACTTTTCAAAGTTAGATACCACTTCAATTTTTATTGGAACAGATGCCGCAGAAAATTGGACTAAACAAGAGTTTCAAGGTTTTAGTAAACCCTATTTTGATAATGGTAAAGCTTGGGATTTTAAACGTTTAGAGCGAAATATCTATTTTAGTAAAGATGCTTCTATTGCTTGGTTTGAAGAGTTATTAAACACTTGGATGGGTACTTGCAGAGGTTCTGGAGTTTTAGAGAAAAATGAAAATGGTTGGATTTTAAAACACTATGTCCTTTCAGTTGCTATACCCAATGATGCTGTTCAAGATGTTATTTCAGTTAAAAAGGAGCAAGATGATATTTTTCTTCAGAAGTTTAAATAGGTTCATCTAAAACATCATTTACAGTTTTAAAAATAAGTTCATTTTCAAAACCTTTCCGCATTAAAAAACCAATAAGCTTTTTCTTTTTTATGTAGTTATTAGTTTCAGAAATAGAAGTGCTTCTTTTTTCTGTAATACTATAAATGGTCTTTAAATACGCTTGCTCATCTATTTCTTTTAGTGCCGTTTTAATGTTGTAAGCAGAAATATCTCTGAATTTAAGTTCTCTTGTAATTCTTTGTTTTCCCCAACTTTTAATTCTGAATTTACCTCTAGCAAAGCTTTTTGCAAAACGTTCTTCATTTAGAAAGTTATCTTGCATTAGGCTTAGTAAAATCATTTCTTTAGCTTCAGGAATTAGCTCATAATCTCGCATTTTTTGCTTAACTTCTTTGTGACATCTATCTTGATAAACACAATATTGTTCTATCTTGCGTTTAATTTCATTTACTGTAAATGATTTTTTTTTCTTTTCAAACATGTGTTTCAAACCTATAAAAAAAAGCTGATATTACAATCATATCAGCTTTTTTTAATAAAATATTTGCTTATTCTTTAAGCCAATTTTGTCTTTGTTCTGTTCTTGTAAAACCACATTTTAAACCTAGTAATTAAATTAAATAAAATAGGCACTACAATTAAAGTTAAGAATGTAGCTACAAAAAGTCCGTAAATTACTGTCCAGGCTAATGGCCCCCAGAAAATAACGTTATCACCTCCCATATAGATTTTTGGATCAAATTCGCTAAATAGTGAGAAGAAATCTATATTTAGACCAATGGCTAAAGGAATTAAACCTAAAATAGTAGTAATTGCGGTTAATAACACAGGTCTTAAACGAGCTTTACCAGCTTTAATTACTGCTTCTAATAACTCCTTTTTAGGCAAATAAGCATTTTCTTCTAAGTTTAGCTTTTCTTTCTTTCTATCAATTAAAAGTTGTGTATAATCTAATAGTACTACTCCATTATTTACAACAATTCCTGCCAAAGAAATAATACCCATCATGGTCATCATAATAACAAAAGAAGAGCCTGTTAAAACAATACCTCCAAAAACTCCAATAAAGCTTAAGAAAATTGCAATCATAATGATTCCTGGTTTAGAAACAGAGTTGAATTGGAAAATCAAAATAAAGAAAATTAACGCTAATCCTTTAAAGAATGCACCACCTAAAAAGGCTTGTTGCTTATTTTGCTCCTCAATTTGACCGGTATAATCTATATTGATATTCTCAGGTTTCCCTTCGAAGTTTTTCATTTCCTCTTTAATCTGATTTACAACTGCAGCAGCATCTACATAACCAGGTGCAAGCTGAGAGTAAACAGTTACAACACGTTTTGTATCTCTATGCTTAATAGCACTAAAACCTGAACTATTGCTTTGTGAAGCTACAGCAGAAACAGGTATAGCTCTTATTTGGCCAGAAGCCATATCTCTAAACGTAATTTTTTGATTAAATAATGCAGATTTGTTATATCTGATATCTTCTTTAAAACGTACGTTAATATCATAATCTTCTCCATCTTCTTTATAAATACCTGCTTTAGCACCAAATATTGCATTACGTAACTGTTGCCCAACTTGCCCTGTAGACACGCCTAATTCACCAGCTTTCTTACGATCAACAATTACTTTCATAGATGGTTTATCTTTATTTACATCTATTTTTAATTCGTCTATACCAGGCACATTTCTAGTATTAACATATGCACGCATTTTTTCTGCGGTTGCAATTAGTTCTTCATAATCGTTCCCTTCTAACTCAATGTTAATTGGCGCTCCTGTTGGTGGGCCATTTGCATCCTTTTCTACTGAGATTAAAACACCAGGATAAATTCCAGTTAAGGCCTCTTGTACTTTTTGTCGCAATTCTTCACTATCTAAACCACGCCTGTATTTGTACTGACGCATAGAAGCTGTAATTTTACCTTTATGAGGCATTTCTGCAGAAGAACCACCATCTGTCTGTGGGTTTCCTGCCCCTTCACCAACTTGAGAAACAGAGCTCTCTACCATAAAGTTGTAGTCATTGTCCATATACATATCTTCATTTAAGACACTATATACTTTTTCTTCTATTTCTTTTGTTATGGTATTTGTTTCAACAATATCTGTTCCTTGCGGGTATTCTATATACACTACAACCTGGTTCGGTTTATTGTCTGGAAAAAACTCAATTTTGGTTCTTTGTGTTCCTACAGACCATCCAAATCCTCCAAAAGCAGCAAATAATAATAAGAAAGTACCAATCGTAATTCCAATTGGTTTCCATCCTTTTAAGGCTCCTTTTAATACTTTTTCATAGGTGTTTTCTAGCCATACAAGTGTATTTCTTTGAAAATAATTCGCAGCTTTTCGCAATACAATTCGGTAGACCCACAACATTATTGCAGTAAACACCATTACAGAACCTAAACCTCTGTAGGCACCTCCAAAAATTAAGATAACAATACCTATACCACCAATAATTGCGGAAGTTTTTATAATCTTTCTTAAAGGCATTTCTTTGTCTTCAGTTGTCATGAATTGTGATACTAAAACTGAATTAAAGAAAATAGCTACTACTAAAGATGAACCAAGAACTACAGATAATGTAATTGGGAAATAGATCATAAACTGCCCAAATAAACCTGGCCATAAACCTAAAGGAACAAAAGCGGCTACTGTGGTTACTGTAGATATAATAATTGGATAAGCAATTTCGCCAATCCCTTTCTTAGCGGCTTCAATTCTACTCAACCCTTCCTCGTCCATTAAACGATACACGTTTTCTACAACAACAATTCCGTTATCTACCAACATTCCAAGTCCCATTATTAATCCAAAAAGAATCATGGTATTTAGGGTATAACCCATAGCTCCTAGAATCATTAAAGACATAAACATAGACATTGGTATTGCAAAACCAACAAATAGTGCGTTTTTAAAGCCTAAGAAAAACATTAAAACTGTTACAACTAGTATAATTCCAAAAATAATGTTGTTTACTAAATCATCTACTTGACCAATAGTTTTATCAGAAAGATCGTTAGTTATTGTTACGTTTAAGTTAGCAGGAAAATAATTTGTTTTTGCTTCTTCTACAAGTCTTTTTACTTCATCAGCAGCAGCTATCATATTTTTTCCAGCACGCTTTTTAACATCTAACATTACTACTTGCTTTCCTTCTTTTCTAGCATAGGTAGTTCTGTCCTTTTCTCTAAAGGAAACTTTAGCAATATCTTTTAAGTAGATTGCGTTGCCTCTTTCAGATTTTATTACAAAATTTTCTAATTCTACAGGACTTTCAATTTCCCCTAAAATTCTGATTGTTCTTCTTTGTCCGCTGGCAATAAGGTTACCTGCAGAAGAAGTAATGTTGCCTCTTTGTATTGCAGAAGTAATGTCATCGAAACTCACTTCTACAGCCATCATTTTATAGATGTCTACAGCAATTTCAACTTCTTTGTCTTGTACACCTCTAATGTCTGCTTGTTTTACTTCTGATAAATCTTCAATATCATCTTGCAAGTATTCGGCAAATTCTTTTAATTTTTGAAGGGTATAATCTCCAGAAATATTAATGTTTAAAAACGGAATTTCTTCTGACATACTCAAGTCAAAAGCATTAGGATCTACCTTTGCACCATTAAATGTGGGCCAATCTTCAGAAGCTTTTTCGGCATCTAATTTGTCTTTTACACGTTGTTTGGCAACCTCTACATTCATATCATCATCAAACTCTACAATAATCATAGAATAGTCTTCTTGTGAAGTAGAGGTTATTTCTACAACCCCACTTAAGCCTTTTAATTGATCCTCTAAAGGGTCTGTGATTAACTTTTCTATATCTTCTGCAGTATTACCAGGATATAAAGTGCTGATGTAAATTTTAGTTTCCTTAATTTCTGGAAAATCTTCTCTAGGCATACTAAAGTAGGCAGAAATTCCCAGAACAAGAATTAAGAAAATAGCAACGTACATTGTGGTTTTATTGTTGATTGCCCACGACGAAAGCTTAAATTCTTTCTCTGTTTTATTTTGTTGATTTTTGTTCATCTTTTGTTCAATTAAGATTTAGAAATTTTAATTTCCTGTCCATCTTTTACACTTCTTGCTCCTGCTTTTATTAGTTGATCACCAATAGCAATACCTTCTAAGATTTCAATAACATCTCCTTGTGTTTTGCCTGTTTTAACCACCACTTGCTGTGCAGTTCCAAACACATTATTTAGCCCCGTTATTTTGTAAACATATTGTTCGCCTGCAGCATTTTCTGAAATAATACTTTGTGGAATTAAAATTGCCTCTGTGCTAGTATAGTCGTTAATTTTAAGTTTAGCAGTTAAGTTTGGTTTAATGCTTTGATCTTTATTTGGCACACCAATTTCTACTCTAAAGGTTCTGTTGGTTGGATTGATAAAATTACCAGTCTGGCGAACCTTGGTTGCTAAAGTTGTTCCTAAAACAGGAAACTGAATTTCTACAGCTTTACCAGGTTTAATTGATGTTACGTAAGATTCAGGAACATCAGCTTCTATAAACATATTGTCTAAATTCACAATACGAAATACTTCAGCACTAGGCCCTGGTGCAACAACTGTTCCTTGGTCTTTAAATACATTGTCTATAATGCCATCAAAAGGAGCTGTAATGGTAGCTTTGTCTAGTTGTTTTTTTAATTGCGCAAGTTGGTTTTTTGTAGCTTCATAATTTGTTTTTGCTTGTAAAAACTGAATTTCTGAACCAATCTTTTGACTCCATAATTTTTCTTGACGTTCAAAAGTAGTTTTTGCTAACGCAGTTGTAGCTTCTAACTGAGCTACTTGTTGTTGCATTCCTCCATCATCTATTTTTGCTAAAACTTGCCCTTTGGTTACCTTTTGCCCTTCTTTTACAGCAACTACTTCTAGAGTACCTGGCATTTCAGGGTAAATTAAAACATTTTGTTTTGTTTTTACATTTCCTTGTAATTCTAAATAGTGATTAAAAACCTCACTTTTTACGCTAATTGCAGTCACTAAAGGCACTCTTTTTAGGGTGTCTAATAATTCTATCTGAACATTAAGTTTTTTAATTTCTTCAGAAATTTCTTGCACCTTTTTATCTAATTCAGATTTTTTAGTACGTATTTGTTTAATGTCGTTTGTAGTAATTATATCTTCTGTAGATTGTGCTTTTTTGTCTCCACAAGAAAATAAAATTAGAGAAGCTAGTACTAGTGAATATATATTTTTCATATCAGATAATTATTTAATAGGTAAGTTTAATGCGTTTTCTAAAGCTGCCTTTTTTGTTATAACAGAGAGCATAGATTGTATATAATTTTGCTGTTGAGTATATAATTGAGTTTGCGCTTGCAATAAATTAAAACTCGTTGAAAGTCCTTCAAAAAATTTGATGCGTTGCTTTTTTTCGACTCTCTCTGCTAAGCCTAAATTTCTTTTTGTGGTTTGATAGGTTTCTACACTAAGTTGATAATCACTTTTTGCTTTTTTTGCTTGAAGCTCTAAGCGTTGCTTAGTTTCTTCTAATCTTAAATCTGCTGTATTTAAAGCAATTTTAGCCTGTGTGGTTCTAGACTTTCTTGCAAAACTACTAAAAATAGGTACTTTTAAACTAATTCCTAATAAAGAAGATTGAAACCAAGTTTGACTGCTATTAAAGAAAGAAAATTCATTCGAAAAAGCTTGTGTCCCATAGTTTACAAAGGCATTTAAACTTGGTAAACTTTTACTTTTTTCCAGTTTTACCATTAAGCGTTTGGTTTCCTTATCGTTTGCCGCAATTCTATAATCAATATGATCTTCAAATAGAAATTGCTTTCCCAAGATTTCTATTTTTATATTATTTTCAGTTAATGAGTCTAAACTATCTGTTAAAACAATGTCGGTATCAATTTTATTACCCAAGGCTAAGTTTAGCATTTGATAAGCAATTGCTTTAAGTCTTTTAACGCTGTTTAATTGATTCTTCACATCACCTAATGTTATTAAAAGTTGTTCTACATCTTCTTCTTCGCTCAATCCGTTTTCATAGATTTTTTTAGCGTCAGTGTAATTTTTTTCTAGAATTTTTAAGTTACTTTCTAGTATAGATTTACTGTTTTCAGAAATTAAGACGTTTCCATAAGCATTAATTACAGCCTCTCGTGTAAGTAATGCAGTTTTTTCTTTTGCTTGTTCTGAGATTTTTAAAAATGTTTTGGCAGACTGTAAACCAACTAAATAGGCGCCATCAAACAATAATTGAGACAAAGTAACAGATCCGTTTATATTTTGCTCTGTTCCAAAAACAAACTCTTCGTTAACACCATCTCCATTAATATCTGCAACTGTAATGGGTTGTTTTAAAAAGCGCTGATAGTCTAAGGCACCATTTATTTGTGGTAGTCCAATAGTGGTGGTTTCCCAAACTTTCTCTTTTGCAGTGGCCATATCGTTTTCGGCAGCTCTTGCGTTGTAGCTATTTTTTAAGGCTACCTCTATTGCTTTATCTAAAGACAAGCGCAAGGGACTGTCTTGTGCTTTACTGGTTAAAGTAAGCGCTATAAAAAAGCAAGTGTAAAAATATTTATTCATAGAAGTTTAATTGTATTGTTGTTGATTTTTTAATTGTTCTAAGCCTAAAGGAGTTATAATTGCCCTTAAATGATAATCTAAAAATAGATTCATTAAGGTGTTCATAGCATAGTTTTGAAGAGGGAATAAACGTTGGTCTTTAATACCTGTTGCTCCGTTAAAATACATTCTACTTATAAAATCGATATCAATGTCTTTTCTAAAAATGCCAGCTTGCACTCCTCTCTGTAAGTTGTCTTGAAAAGTTTCTTGCATTACTTCGAATTGCTTTTCTTTTAAAGAATTATAAATTTTAGGGTAATATTTTTGTAGCTGATATAAAGGTGACGACTTTTCGTCCTTTAAATGCTCCATAACAATTCGCTTTATATGAAATAACTCATCTATAGGGTTCATTTTTTGTTTAGACACTTCATCGATGCTAACACAAACGGTATCGAACATAAAATTTACTACAGAACCTACTAAATTGGTTTTGTTACTATATTCTTTGTATAAGGTTTTTTTAGAAATACCCAGTGAGTTAGCAATTTCGTCCATAGTAACGCTCTTAAAACCTAAGTTTAAGAATAGTTCTTGTGCCTTTTCTAAAATTTTGTCTTTCATAAAACGGATGCAAAAATACAGCAGGAAACTTTAGAAACAAAAATAGTTTCCAAAGTTTTAATCATTTTTTAACATTGTAAGCAAATACTCCGAATTCTTTACATTATTTTTACATAAAAATTAGAGATTTGGACATTCAACATTATCAAGAAAATTTTATATCTTTTTTAGATTCAAAAGAATGGGTACAAGAACCTAAAAACTTGTACGAACCTGTAGATTATATTTTAAAGTTGGGAGGTAAAAGAATCCGACCAGTTTTAACTTTAATGGCGACAGATATTTTTGGAGGTAGCTTTAAAGATGCTTTACCAGCAGCATTAGCCATAGAGGTTTTTCATAACTTTACATTAGTACATGATGACATTATGGATGCTGCTCCTTTACGAAGAGGGCAAGCAACAGTTCATGAAAAGTGGGATATTAACACAGGCATTCTTTCTGGAGATGCGATGTTAATATTAGCCTATAAATATTTGGAAAACTACAAACCAGAAGTTTTTCAGAGTTTAGCTAAGTTATTTAGCAAAACCGCTTTAGAGGTTTGTGATGGGCAACAATTGGATGTTGATTTTGAAACTCGTAAAAAAGTAACAATTGATGAGTATTTAAATATGATTTGTTTAAAAACATCGGTATTGGTTGCTGCTGCACTAAAAATGGGTGCTATTGTTGCTGAGAGTGATGCTAAAAATGCAGATTTAATTTATGATTTCGGACTAAATTTAGGCTTGGCTTTTCAGTTACAAGATGATTATTTAGATACCTTTGGTGATCCAGAAACGTTTGGAAAGCTAATAGGAGGAGACATTATAGAAAACAAAAAAACCTTTTTATATTTAAAGACTTTAGAGGTTGCAGACAAAGAAACCAAAAAGAAGCTTAAGTATTTTTATAAAAAAAAGTTGAAAGACAATAGCTTAAAGATTGTAGAGGTTACTCGCATTTTTAAAATGAACGATATACCGTTTTTAATTGCCAAAGAAATAGAAAAATATACACAAAAAGCCTTTGATACATTAGCATATATGGATATTTCAGAGGCTAACAAAACAAATTTAAGAAACTTTGGTCTGTGGTTAATGAAAAGAACGGTGTAATAATTCTTTGTTTTTTTTACGAATAATTTAAAATAAATAGTACATTTGCACCCTAAATTATAGGTCCTATAGCTCAGTTGGTTAGAGCACCTGACTCATAATCAGG
>NZ_JAHEHX010000010.1:0-14366 GCF_024639685.1 Polaribacter sp.
CGTTGTAAAACATATTATTGTTTAGCAAATGTTTGTTCAACACCTCTACATACTCTACATTGTGTTTCGCATCTACTCAAATTGCATTCACTTTCATCATCACAATAAAACGATTTCACAACATCAATTAAAGTTAATTTCTTTTTATAGTAACTTTCTGCAAAGTCTAATAAATCATAATAATCAAACTTACGTGCTTTCTTATCAAATTTATCTATATCCAATTTTACTACTTCTTTATAATGTTCTTCTGGTGTCATATCTTATTTATTATTTTATTGTTTTATTTATCGTAACTAACCTTAACCATTTCAGTTATAAACAATAAATTAAAAAAGGTATTCGTTATTTAAAAGCCTTTTTATTTCAGTGCTTCTTTGTGTTTTACCTGTACTTATACCTTGCGTGTAACCCTCTTCAAATATCATAGTCATAACACTTTCAACAGTAGCTGTTTTAGTGTCTATTCTCATTTGTGTTTGGCTTGTGTTACACCAGTATCTATCAGGCTTTAACTTACTACCTTCGTATATAATGCCCATTTTTTCAAGTTCCTTATCTGTAATCATTTTTTTAATTTTCAGTTAATAACAATTTGTATAATGTAACTCGTTCCTCGCTCCACATACAAGGAGCGTTACTACTTCGATCTATAAAACTTATCCCTAGCCTGTTTTCCAGCAAACCGCCACCAGGTAAAATACATTTTAATATATTCACCAATTTTTTTTAATCTAAATAGCAATAAATTTATTTCAAATGATACTAAAGATTCTATCCCTTTTGTGATTACTCCTTTTTTCATTGTATTTTAATTAAATTAAAAACTAAACAAACTCATAGTTTAGCAAACTTAAATACAAATATATATAAATTTATATAAAATAAGTTATAACTTTTTAAGAAATTATCTTAAATAAAGCTGCATCTCTTACAGATTCCGAGTATTTATCTTTATAGATAGTATCTACTTCACTACGCTCATGCCCCATTAACTCACGTAATAAATCACCATCAATAAATAAATTTTTTGCAATAGTAGCAAAGCTATGTCTAGCAACTTTTACCCCCATAGAACCACCTAAAGGAAGTATTTTTATACCAAGCTTCTGCTGAACTTTAATTAAATTTCTCCTAAAATTATCTCTAAAAGTTTTATAACCTGTAAAGTCTTTTCTCCAAGGAAACACAAACTCTCCAGGAGCCGTATATAAATTTATAATAAATTGAGATTTAGCGTGTATTTTTAAATCAAATTGAAATCCAGCATTATCTAATTTACCACGCATAAAGTAAACCCTACCATTAGCAATGTTTGATTTTTTTAAGTAATAAACATCTTTTAAATCTTGGCCACCAAAATAAAAAAGTAGTAAGAATAAATTAACAGCTCTTTTTTCTGCAAAGGTTAAATCTATTGCATTTTCTAACAAAATAATACTTTCTTTAGAAATATTCCTTTTTTTGGTCCTATTTGCTTTTACAAAAACACTTTTAAAAACATCTAAAAAAGGTTTTTTATCTGCAGTAATACCACGCCTTACAGATTCATTGTAAACAGATCTATAAACGGTTAAATAAGTATGAACTGTGTTTTTACTATTTCCAGAACGTAAACGAGCTTCCTTAAATAAATGAAAAAATACATAATTTAAATCAGCAAAATCAATCGTTTTTTTTAAAATATGTAACTGATTAAAAGCGTTTTCATACTTCTTATAAGTTGCTATTTTATTAGCCAATAACAACTCTTTCATATATTCTTTATAAAAAGACGTAAATGTTTGTGCCGGCACAAAATCTAAATCATTTAAAAGTAGTTTTTTTACATGATCTAAATGAAACAATTCACCATTTAAACTTTTTAAATGTATTTCATCTAGTAGATTTTTTTTTTTATTAATTAATAAAGCTATTTGCTTGTTGTTTTTAGGAAGCTGTTTTTTAAAATTCCAATCTTTTAATTCAAAAAACACAGGTAAATTAATTTTTTTTTGAGCTTTATTTTTATGAAGAAATATTACTACAGGAAACCCTTTTTTTCTATATTGAGACGTTCTAGTATCTAATCTTAAAGTGTAAGTAATAATATTTGTCATTTATTTGTCATTTATAACTGGCTAAATATAACAAAATATAACTAAATACAACAAAGCTAAAAACACTTACAAAAAGCAAAAAGGCTTACCATTACTGGTAAACCTTAGTGTGAGCCCGATAGGATTCGAACCTATGACCGCCTCCTTAGAAGGGAGACATATAAACTATATAAATACTTAAAAAACAGCACTTTAAAAAATCTATAAAAAAAATTGTCATTTATTTGTCATTTATTAAAGTAAATTTAGACATTGTTTTGTCTAACCAAGCAGTAAATGCTTTTCTTAAAAAAGACCTAAAACCTAGTATATCAATAACCACTAAAACAACTCCCACAATGTACCACGTTGGAAATTTATTTAAAGAATCATAAGATTTTACAAAATGATCAATTAATGTTATCCAGTTTGATGTATTATACGCAATTAAAAAAGGCGTTAAAGTAGCAACAACTAACGGCATTAAAAATATAAAACTTACAACTTCATCTTTGTATGAGGTAGCTTGTTGCTCTTTAGCCATTAAATCCAGTTGATTATCTGAAACAGTATTGCTATTTATTCGACTTACCTGGGCGTTTGCCCTAGCCTCAATTACTTTTAAATCACTCTCTAACTTTGCTTTTTTTAAGGCAGAGCGTCTTTCTAACGCTCCTTTACCTATTCCTAATAAATTACTTATTAATCCTAACCATTTCATAATTTCTAAGTATATTTAAACAGCATACACACTGTCATAAAAGTTAATAAACACTTCTTCTCCACTTAAAATAGCATCCCTTATTTGAGGATATATTTTTTTATATGCTGTTGTTGAATTTCCAATAAATCCTTTTTCATCAGCATTGTTAGACATCCCAACTAATAAACACGCATCAGTATCATCATCGTCATTACCAATATGTATTAAAACATAGTTAAATTTTGGAACGTTTTTAATCCATAGCATTCCTTTATGAAAATCTGCACCAAACTTTTTTAAATAACGTTGATGAAAACCCCCTTCTGTTCTTAGCACTACCAAGTATCTACCAGCCCATACTCTTGTTTCTCCGTATAGTTTTTTATTTCTTTGTTCATCTTCAAGTGTATGTACTTGAAACCCTCCATTGATTAAAAAAATACCATCAGTAAAATCTTCTTGACTGTTATATCTTACTACATCTATTTCCATATTACGCTCTATTTGTATCAGAAACCACAGAAAACAATCGATTGTTTTTTGTTCCTAGATCTATTTCTATAAAGTCTGCAATACCTGAAACTTGTATATTTAAAGTTAAATAATAATTCCCAACAGGTAAATTAGTATAATCCGAAACATTTAAGCTAACTATATACGTATGATTATCTGTATCTATGGTAATACCACCATTGGTTTTTAACTTTTGTAAATAAGCAACATCTTGATCTGTAGCTAAATTTTTCTTTAAATTAACAGCCACTTCTAAAATATCTGCATACGTTTTATTATACACTTCTAAAGCACTTGCTGCAATACCATCTTTATTTTTTGTAACAATTACAATTGGCTTTGGCTGGCCTTTATATCTTTTAATTCCCATAATTAAATAATTGTATTTATTTCTATTTTTTCTTCTACCACAACAACACTAGATTCTTCATCTACAAAAGCCGTAACTTCATCATCTTGCAAAACAGCTACAACAATAGTATCGTCTATGTAAGCCGTAACTTCATCGTCTTGAATTACACCAATAACAGCATCTGAAGGAAAATAAATTGTGTTACCTTCACCTCCTGTTTTGAACCTAAGTATATCCCAGCTCATTATATTTCTGTTAAAAATTCTGATCCTTCATTATCTGTCGTATAATTTTTTTCTACTAATATATTTTCAGTTCCTTTTTCTTTTTTTATTAATCTAGTAGTAGTTTTAACTTGGTCTGCTTCTTGGTATTTAATAATATCTTGTTTAGCTGTAGTAACATCTGTTTTAGTTGATAAATTAGATACCACAGCTTTCCAGTTATCTTTATTTTCATAGCTGTTCAAATAATTATGAAACTGCGTTTGATCAATTCCTGTTATTTCAGATATATCAGTTTGTGTTTTATTGTGTTCTAAAATTAATGCTGCTTGTCTAGTATCAGCCTCAGACTTTGTTTCTACTAAATCAATCTTAGCCTCATTAGCATCAAGCCCTGCAATAATACTATTTTTGTTTGCCGTGGCATTAGCTTCTGTAGCCAACCCTGTTTGTATTTCTGAAACTGTCGGAGGCGTCGTTGTGTTTGCTTCATCAGTACCCCTCATATTAGAAGCCACGACTTGTTCACCGTCTAAAGTAGCCTTAACATCTGACCCTGTAAAATTAAATAAATCCGTCTTAGCTTTTATAGCATTGACTATTGTTTCTATCTGATCTTGGTTAACCGCATATACCTTACCAGAATCAGAAATTACACCAAAACCGCCCGTTGGTGGATCTTGTACCCAAGAACTATTATCCGAAGTGTACAGCCTAAAATTGTTATCAGTTAAATTTAACGTACAATTACCAATATTATCTAACATTAACGTAGTTATAGATCGATCAATAACCGCATTAGCTTCATCTTCTAACACTATGGCATTGAAAAATCTGTCTATCCCATCGGCTAAGGTAATTAAATAGTAGTACCGAGCTACAATTCGCTGTTTGGTACTTTCACAACCTGAATCGTTCGCATCTATTTGTAAATGCCCTGTATTTGAATCTATATTATATTCAGAAACAGTTGCACCATCAACTCCAAGCGCACTGTATGCCGCTAAATTTTCTTGACTATCAATAAAACTTAATCCAAATATCGTAATTACATTATTTGATAGTAAAGGTTTTCTTGCAGTACTTCCGTTTTGATAGGTTGCTCTTAACCTAATTGTATCACCAATATCAACGGCGCTACTTAATAAATTGACTTCCAGGCTATAACCACTACCGCCGCTTACAACACTATTATCTAATTCAGATGATTTAGTTACGTTGTATATTTGAACCCTTGAACCGTCTATAATATTTGGAGCGGTTATATTAACGGGCTGATTTAGCGTAATATTAGGACCAGTATTAGTCGTTACTGTTGACCCGTTTAAGAGTGTCAAAGTAATGTTGCCACCACTACTATTAGTGGCATTGCTAATTGTACAACCGTCTAAGAGGTTAGTACCTGCTGTATCAAAGTCTAAGATTCCATTAACAGTTACATTTGTTAATGTAGTTGATACCCCTGATTCGTAGTTAACATCACAATCAAAAGTACCACCATTTAATAAAGCGCCGTTTCTAGTTGTTACGGTTCCACTTGCTGTAGTTACAGCTCCACTTGTGTAAGTTGAAGCTTTAACCGTTGCTGTAGTTCCTGTTAAATCTCTTACACTTACAGCTGTTGCGTCTATAATCAAACTTGTTGCGGTCTGATCTAAATCTATTTGATTTCCAACCCTGTTAACTATTAAGTTATTTAAAGTAAGGTCTAGCCATTCTAATTTAAAAGAATCATATATTTTCTGAGATGTTCCCAAATCTGTATAAGCATCTACAGTTGTTTTATTTGTTTCGGTAATATTTGTATCTGCCGTTAATACTCGATCAAAAACTAAATCACTACTTGCTTTAAAAACAGATTCTTGCGTAGCGTAATTGTGTAAATATGATCTAAATTGTATGTCGAATTTGTCCTCTCCTGCAACTTGCGATTTTCCATACAAATCATATATTATTGTAGGGTTAGAAAGACTATCATTCCATAATCTACCTGTAAGAACTTTAAATTGCGTAGTCTCTCCACTTACGTTTGTTTGGTCTGTATATACGGTATAAGTAGATCCTGTAAAATCTAAGTTGCCTATAAACTGTCCACCTATAAGTGTATTGTTTCTGTTTCCACTATTTGTAGTTGGTATTCTAACCTTACAATCTTGAATAGCATTAAATGAAGTATCTTTTACTGTTACCTTAACATTTTGAAACATTGACAAATGACCTAAAGCGAAGTTTCCTGATCCAATATTCGGTTGATTTGTTCTAACACTCGTACCAATATCTATGTTTGTTAATTCTACGGCTTGATTATCTGTTGCAGTTGTTGAATTTCCTACAAGTTGATAATCAAAAGAATTATAATTTTTAGCATAAATAACATTTTCTAAAGTAACTTTACCGCCTACAGATGGCGCTCCTGTCTCAGCTCTATGAGGTTGTACAAAAGTATTGAGAAATCTTCCTGAAAAAGTATCAATGCCACTTAAGTTTATAAATCTATTAGCTACGAACTTTGAATCAAAGTCAACATCATTATATTGTACGATGTCTGAATCAGCTGCATTTCTTATTGTTTGCTTACCATTACCTAAATCTGATATGTCAGTTATTTTAGTATCATTAAATACTACGGAGTTAGCCGCTGTAAGGCTAGAATCTACAAGAATCCCACTAGCTAATTGTATTTCGGATCCATTTACAGTCATTGTTGCACCACTTTCAATAATCATACCCCCTGTAGTAATGCTTAACACAGTATTAGTAGAGCGAAAATTATAGCCTAAAACTAAACCAATTCCTTTTGAATATCTTGGACTCCCATCTAAATTAGTACCAATTTGAATACCAATGTTTAAATTAGCGCTAGAGCCTGTTAATTTTATCGAATAATCATAGCTACCATCGGGAAAATCGGCACTTGTAACTAACATTTCCTCAGAAGAATCCCATGTGAGTGATCCCGTAATTTCTAAAGGTCGATCTATAAAGTATATCTTTTGACCAAACCAACCAATGGCAAAACCTAGAGTAGTATTAATTGGGGGATTGTTGTAAACAGTAAAAGAAGTAATTCCCGTTAGGTCTGTATCCGTTCCTGTTTGTTGTATTACTTGAATTCCGTTTATTGTAGCGTTGGCAAAACTCATACTTTAATAATTAATTTTTTTCATCAACCTTATTTTTTAGGATTAAACTTATCTAGTAAAAACTCTAAAAAAACACTAATAAATACATCTATTTTTAATTTATACACAGCCCATTCTGATATCCTTTCTCCACTAATTGCAATTAAGCCAATAATTAACGGCACGTAATTTTTTTGTGTATAATTTTCAATTAAAGGGAAAAAAAAATAAGCACAACCAACACCCGCAATAAAGCTTATTATAATTCTAGTATAATTAAAACCTTCATTTTTTATTTGTATAGCCACCTTTATAGAAACTCCAACAAAAGCAGGAAGTAAAATTTTTACTAGAAACTCGTAATACTCATTTATTTTTTCTTCCATTTTTATAATTTTTAAACAAAGCTAATAGTATTATTGAAACCCCAACAAAACCTTCAGACCAATTAAACTTAATCGGATTAAACCAAATTTCATCTAAAAGATTATTAACTGACAAGCCAAGAATTACATAAGCTATAAATGATTTTCTATCTTTTAAGAAAATATATAATGCTAGTGAAAAAATAAACAAAGCATTTCCAATATAGAATATACTAAACCCAGCATTTTTTAAGTATTCCCAAAACAAGTAGGTCAGAATACCTATAACTAATCCTATATACAATATAATTTTATTTCCTATCATCAGGCCTGTTTCCAATTATAGCACCTTGCACCGTTTCTTCTTCATCTTCCACAGGAGATTGACTACCTACATTAGTTTCAGGAGACGGCTCTTTGTCTTTGTCTTTACATCCGCAATCATCTTTACTTTTGTCTTTTAAATTTTGTGTTTTCATTTTTGTTATTTATTTAGTTGTTAGTATTTAATTTTTAGTATGATAGAATCCAAGTAGTCAAAGCACCAGTTGCTGTTTTTGTTAATGTTCCCGAAAATTCAGTTGTTAATACTGATCCATCTAATATATTATTTATAAAAACTCCTGATGTTGCTGTAAAAGAAACAGTCCCTGTACCAACATTTATAACTTTTATACTAGCTATGTTTGTATTTGTAGCAATCGTTAAGGTGCAATTAACTGAAGTATCTACAACTACCACATTTATATTAGCTCCTATTGTTGCTGAACTTGTTGTGCCTGTAATTGTTTGTACGTTGTTTGTTTCGGATAAAATAGTACCGCTAGATTTTACATTACCACCTACTTCAAACTTTTCACTAGAATTAGTAGTACCTATACCTACGTTACCTGCGTTATCAATACGCATCCTTTCGGTATTATTAGTTGATAATACTACATTTCCAGCATCTGTTGATTGAACTATAAAATTACCAGTACCTCTGTGTATTATTGACGTATCTGTATTTGCACCACTATTACCTCTAATTATTCTTAACCCATAATCAGTGTACGTAGCGTCTCCAACTAAATCAATATATGAATATCCATTATCTGTTCTACCATTTCCAACTGTTACATGCATCACTCCAGTGCTAGTATTTTCTCCTACATTTAAACTACTTGTGAAATTTGCAGATGCTCCGTTTAGTGTGCCTGTAGTTTTTATATTTCCGTTTACTATTAAACTATCTTGTATTTTTACTTTTTTCTTATGTACTATAGTTTGCCCATAAGTACTTACAGATAAAAAAAGTACAATTGCTGATATTAAAAATTTTAAGTTTTTCATTTGTTTATATAATTTATTAATTTAAAGGTATTTCTTCTATTGTGTCAATAACATTCCAACTGTTTACATCCGTTACTGTGCCACCAACATAAACCGCAAACTTCCAAAACTCTGTAGTACTCCACCAACCACTGCAAATCATATCGTTTACTTCTAAAGTAGTAGAGCTTGTATTATTAGGATGCTTTCTTAAAGTAAATTTGTTGCTACCAATTTCTATACTTAAAAATTCACTAGCAACGTACGCTATTATTTTATCTACACTCCATGTTTTAAACACAGAGCTTGTTAAACTATCATCTATAAGCTTGGTGCGTTCTAATAGTTCATTTATAGCGGCTTTTAGACTAGATTTATCTGTGGTATTTAATGTAGTTAAGTCTAAATTTTCAGAGGTACTATTAGACCAAATAGTAACCCCCAATATTGCTTGCACTAAAGCAATATAATTGGCATTTATTTTACCACCACCTACTAAACCAGTATCTCCAGAACCTTGTGTTCCATTTCCTAAATTTATTTTATCCATTGCTTATGTATTATCACTAAAAAACCAATTAATCTCATTAAAAAAATGGATTGTAGAATCGAATGTAAACCCTATTTCTGAAGGATCTACTGTGGCATCTTGCACTGCCTCATCTACTCTAAAACCTATTTTATGTATGGTATTATTCATTTATCTATTTTAAAAAAACCACCCTATCTCATTACTTTCTATAACAGGGCTGTAGCCTGTTGCCACCACCGTTACTTTATACGCCCCAGAACCACTTACTGTAAATGTTTGCACCGCTAATAAATTAGAAATTACAGTTACACTTGCAGAGCCAATATTTGCATAGGTTATAGGGTCTATTTCCTGAACAACTTGTTGTACTGTACCTACTGGGGTAAAGTTGGTAAACGTTGCTGTGTACGCTCCTTGCGTAGGTGTTAAAACCTCTGTATCTTCTTTAATAATGGTAATATAACCGTTAGCAGGCGGTGCCACATTTGTACCCACTTCTACATACTCAATATTACTTTGTATAATACCTTGGCTTACCACTACCTTATACCAACCTTGATCTGTACCTATAGGTGTTGGAAAATCTATTACAAACAACCCTTCAGAAGAAACAATAGTACCAGACCTTTCTAGTCCTGTAGGCAAACCACCATTAGCCACACTATTGTCTAATTGTATAGCTGTAAGGGTTGCATTTACTGGACTTAAGCCAACAATCTCAAAGCTTGTATTTAAGACCCAAGAAGTAGTAAACAACCCAGGAGCAATCGCTTTGCTACTAATAACAATACTAGCTTCTACAGGCGTTGGCTCTAGCACATCTGTTGTATCTAAATAATGTATAGGTCCTTCATTAGCTTGTATGGCAGTTACCGAAGTTCTATTACTATTTAAAGCCATAGAAATTTTAGTAGGTATTTTATGCAACGTAGCAGTATAGTTGTACTGTATAATATCTAGTGGACCCACCAAAAAGGCATAGTCTCCATTAAATATAAAAGACATATTTTTTTGTATATCTACATACATTCTAGCCAAAGCGGTAGCATAAGAAACAGATTCATCTACCCCAACCCTACGCCATTTGTTTAACCAATGCTCTGGGTAATTTAGCCTATAAATTAAATGCAACTCGTCTGCTGCTTGAAAGTAGTCTGTAGGCTGCTCTGGCACATAATCTATTTGTTTTAATATTTTACCACCACCTGCTGCATTTTCCTCTATGGTATATAAAGAAGTTGGCACCAATGTTATTGTGCCATTCGGTTTTTTCATATACACCTCATAGCCATTTTTAATATTGTAATAATCTACATCATACAAACCAAGAGTAATAATATAATAATTAACAGCCCCATTAATAGTTACCGGCTCTTTGCTGTAAAAACGAGTAGTAGTTAAGGCTGTTACTGAAGGAATAGTACCTGCATCTAAAGAAGCCATTAAAGTGTCTGAAAATAGAAAGCTCTGAGGGCTTCTATTGGCTTCATTGCCATTGTGAAAAATACCTACCTCATGTTTTGTTGTAAAATCTACGCCACGCTCTACCGTAGTTGTAACCGTAGCATCTTCAGACATCGTAAATTCTACTTTTTCGTAAATTTTAACATTGGTAAGTAAGCTATGCGCCACTACTGGATAAATCATAAGATTATAATACCCATCTTTGGTTAGTAATATTTTAGGAATGTCTAATTTTCCTGAAACTACATTTACAGTTCCTTGCTCTAAAATTGTTTTTGTACCAATAGACAATTCAAAATCAAAAGCACCAGTTGGCGCACCAAAACCAATAAAATTAGTTAGTACTTCTTCTGATTCTGCAACGGTTGCTTCTTTATAATCTGATCGAATAAGTTTAAAAAAATGCTGATTAAATTCTTGATTATTAAAAGCGGTTTCTAATTCTTCTGAGGTAGCTGTACTTTCTGCTATAACAAAAAACTCTATTTTTAAAGAGGCATATTTTTCTAAATCTGTAGTACCATTTACATATACTGGAGTTATTAGCTTTGCATAATTATTAGCTAAAGCTGTGGCATTTGGTACTGAATCCGTAAACGATAAAAAAGGACCATTTAACCTTTCTAAACGATCTCTTAATGCTATAATACCAAAATATGAGGCATCTTTTGTTAATTCATCTTCATTAATATTTAAAATATTAGCAAGGCTTTTTATCCACACCTCTAAAGAAATGCCACTATTAGTTACTATTTCCCAGTACTGTACGGTTGTATCAGTAGAATCTGTATCATAATTTACTGGATAATGTGTTACTAGATCTTCTGGTAAAATATACTTACTATTATTATGAGACCAATCTACAACAGCCTTCTTTAATACTGGCAAGGCAGAAATAGTTGGTGTTGCAAAATAAGGTTGCTCTAAGATGTCTCTAGTAATAGTGTAAGCCACCCCTGGCTGTATTATATTATCTTCTGAATTTGGAGGGTATTTGGTAGCAGCAATACTTAGTTCTGCAAATCTATTGAGACCAATAAGATACCAATCTTGTTTGTAGGTAAACAACCTACATCCTAAACTTTCTATAATGTAATTAATAATTCCGTAAGCAGATGCATTTGTATCGCCAGCATAAGCAATTGTTTGTACTGCTAAATCTTGATAATCTAACGCAAAACCAGCATTTTGCAAAGCCTCTGCATAAATTATAGACTGAGACAAGCCTGTTAAAGACAGGCAGCTATGCAAAATATCTATTACGCTTTTTTTATCTTGGTAAAAAGACAAGGATAGTTCTTTTTCTTTTAACAAGCCAATACCATCTGTAGCTACAAATTCTACAAAATAACCTTCATCTTTTAAAGGCTCATTAAATAATTCTGGCAACAAAAACCCTTCCCAAACTACGGAAGGTACATTATTTACAAACAACTCTAAGTTTACTTTATACTTGGTTTCTGAGCCCGTAAATAAGTGTAGAAAATGCGCATCGTTGTTGGTAGTTACCAAAACATTAAAACTAAGTTCTGAGGTAAATAAATGACCAAAATGATCTTCTTGCCCATTGTATAACAACTGCGGAGCATTTACCTGTGTACGTTCTAAAACAAGCGGCATATTGTTTTCTGTAGTATCTATAATATTAATATTGAAGTATTCTGCAACCATTAGCTAGTTCTGTTTTTACGAGTATCATACTTATCTAATACTACTTTTAACTTGCCAGCATCTGCGGTAAGCTCACCACCTAGCACTACATTAAGCAATTGAGCGTTTGGTGTAAGCATGGCGTTTAAATTACGTTGCTGCGCTTGGTTTAAAATCATTTCTCCAGAATTCACCCTAGCAAATAATTTGTCTCCTACTGGAGAGTTGCCACCAACCATACCACCAGTTGCAAAGGCACCTGCATAGTTGCCACCCCCAGAAGTAATATTGGCAGCATTACTAATTAGTGTTCCTATAGCAACCAAAGCAACACCTGCTGCAATAGCTGTAAATGGATTTTTAAAGGCAGCTTTTATAGCTAACATTCCAACACCAATTTTAATTGCAGCTTCACCTAATTGTATAGCTAAATCTCCAATAATTCTAAGTAAACCACCAGCAACATCTCCCATGGTTAAAGATCCATCTATTAAACCAGCAATCATAACACCAAAGCCAGTTAACATATTTACTGAAGTATCTGTTAAAATACCTGATATTTCTGATGAAAAATCTACAAACCGATCCTGGATATTGGTTAAACCAGCATCTAAATCTGCTTCAGACTGCGTTACACCAGCTACCAAAGGTTGTATACCAGCTGCAAAAGAACTAGTATCTAGTCTAGTAGCTGTTGGTCTAGTGGCTGCACCACCACCAACAGTACCTCCTTGTATCATAGAAGCTCCAGGACCTGTAGGCGTTACTTTTACTTCTAAAATTGTTTTGTATTTTCTATTGGCTACCTTTTCTAAAGCATCTTGCACATTGCCTGCTACATCTGTTGTAAGTGCGTTAAAATCTCCTTTAAAAGAGGATATAACATTAGATAAATTTTCTTTGGTTGCCTTTTTATAATCACTTAATCCTTTTTTTACAGCACCTAAATCTAAGGTTAAAGCTCCTTTAAAAACAGCCCCCATAGATGCAAACTGATTGATAATTTGTTTTACAACCCCTGTAATAAGGGTGTAAATTGCATTAAAAACAAATTTAACAACAGACCACATATTTTTAAATTGCAGTGTTACATACTCTACCGCTACTCTAAAGGCAGTAGATTCATTATACAGGTCTATAAAGTAATTTGCAATAGCCACTAACTGCGCTTTTATAGGCTCCCAGTTTTTATAAATGATAACACCTACCGTTGTTAAGGCTGCAATAACTAAGCCCAACGGACCCATTAATAAGGTAAACCCAGAAGCAATGGCTGGTAAAATAGTACCTGCTAACAGTAATATAGGTCCAATAGCAGCAGCTACCCCTGCAAGAATTACAATAAATTTTTTGGTTGCTGGAGATAATGCTTTAAAAGAAGCAATCATTGTTTTTATTTTATCTACAAAAGGAAGAATGGCCTGCGCTATAATAGCTCCAAAATCTTCCATTAAATCCCCAATAGAATTTTGCAATTGCTTAAAACCACCTAAACCTGCTTTTGCTGCTGCTTCTCCAGCACCACCATATTGCCTTGCTAATTCATCTAAAATAATGGTTTGCGCATCGGCTAATTTGTTAGATTCTGCTAGGCTTTTTATAACGGCTTTTTGTTCTTTAGAAAACTGAATACCCGATCTACTTAATGCAGATAAATTAGCCACCGGATCATTTAAGGCTTTTCCTAATTGTATAGAGGCAGACTTTAAATCGCCACCTAGTCTGGTGCTTAAATCTATGGCCGCTTGTTGCGTTCTTGCAAACTGCTCTCCTGCAATATTAGTAAACGTTAGTAGTTGTGCGGTAGCATCTTGTAAAATTTCTTCATCACCAAACAATGAGGTGTTTTGTAAATCTGATGCCATTTTCTGCAATTGCTCACTAGTAAAACCAACAGCATTTCCTGTAGAGATTAAACCAGCATTTACTTGCGCTATGGCTTTTTCTTGTTTATCCCAACTTTTTAACGCCACGCCACCAAAGGCTAAAATAGGTGCCGTAAGACCAACAGATAAAGTACGGCCAACACGCTGCATGTTTTTACCCATTTTG
>NZ_JAHEHX010000010.1:14466-15783 GCF_024639685.1 Polaribacter sp.
GCTTCTTCTGGTGTTTTTGGAACAATATCTAGTTCTTTCTTTTCTTCTTTTTCCCAAGGAAAAGGCAATAGTTCTTCTGGTTTAATTTTATCTGTACCACTCATAGCTACAACTGAGTAATACATTTGCCACCTTGCTCTATACCAATTGTTTTTTTCTCTAGTTTCTTCTTTGTTTCTGTAGCCTGTAACAATGTTTTCAAATTGTCTTGGCGTAAGATCCCAGAAGTATGCTATTTTTAAACCTATCTCTCCACAGGCTAAGGCTTCTAAATCATCAAAAGTTAGATCAGAGACAACTGCCTCTGATCTAGCTACTTTCCCTTTTGCTTAGGTATTGGAGCTGCATTTTGTGTTGGTAACGATTGCTGAAACATTTCCATAACTTGCTCTAGCAAAGAGGGGTTGTTCCAAAGTACATCTACCACATCGTCTGAATCTATGGTTAGTTCTTCATTGGTGTCTAAAACAATAGCAAACAAGACTAAGTTTCCAATAAAATTTAACGAATCAAACGATGGATCTTTTAGCTTTACATTACTAAGCCCAAAACGCTTAATTAGTTTTTCAAAACCAGCAACGGTTTTTTCTCCGTAATGCTGGCATACTTTTCTATACACCTTATACCCAAACTTTAACTGATACTCCTTTTTTTCAATAGTGATTTTCATAATTTTAGGTATTTACAGCTACAGTTAATGTTCCTACTCCTTTTAAAGAAAAATCAAATTTTGCTTTATCTTCATTTGCCGATGTTAATGTATATTGCTCTATATAAGCATTTCCAGAATACGCCATATTGCCAGTTACACCATCTGTAAGCTCTATGGCTACCAGTGTTTTTGCCTGATAACTTTCAACAATAGCTTGTAAATCTATTTGCGCATCTCCATTAGAGTTGGCCGCTATAGCATTTCCTGTTAATGACCAAGTACCTTCTTTTGGGTGAAAGTCTTTGCCAACAATGTCTTTAGAGGCTAGTTCTTCAAAATCTCTAGCTTCGTTTAAAGAGGCTTCAACCTCATGCATAATGGTTTTAGTCGCAATTTTGATACGCATAGAACCTGAATAATCTAAACTCATAGTATTATTATTTATATATATTAAAAATTTGTTTTGTTACAAAATTTGTTTTACCAGTACTTTCATTAAACACTGGCTCTGAATAAGCAGATACATACTTATACCTATTAGCGGCTGCCGCTAAAGCAACTGTTACTTGATCTGCTATGATTATGCTTTTGGTATAGGTATCTGACCAGCTATCTATAAATACTTGGTAATCTGCAACACCATCTTTAGCTTCGTTGCCATTATA
>NZ_JAHEHX010000012.1 GCF_024639685.1 Polaribacter sp.
TTTTTATCTCCAGTATTAAATTTTATGTTAACCGCATTAAACGAGTTAATCATACCATTATTTTCTTGAGTAGCAAAATTAAAAGAAAAATCTGAAGGATAGAATTGAGGGTTTGTAAATGCAGATGTAGCACTATACTCCCCATCTAAATATTTATATCTATATCCAAAAGATAAAAACCTTTCTTTTATGTTATTTTCAGTTCCGTCACCAAAATTAGTAGGATTGCATTTAGGAGCCTCATAAGGAGACTTTTTGTATAAAGATATATCTTTACTTGTAAAACCATTTATCGTGTAGGATTTGGCTCTATTTACGTTTATACAGCGTATAGAGTTTAAATCGTCAGTCCATATTAATAGTTTTTCTTTATTAAAGGAATTATACACAACGTTTGCTCCAGTTATTTTATGTTTTTTATCAAAGTTTAAAACATTATTTGAACCAGTTCTTGTATCTGATAAAACCACACTAAGCGATTCATTATCTAAAACATTGTATTCATATATGAAATTACCAGTAGAAGATGTTACAAACCAATACAGACATTCATTTCCTTCGTCTGTAGCTGTACCTATCGTTTCTGCATCAGAAGGTAAATTTATATTTGTTAATTTGTCTAGTCCATTTGATTTCTGAACTAAACCTATACTAGAGCCCTCTGAATTGTCAACTAGTACATTTTCAGCGTCAATATACTCCCCATCAGGTATTAAACGAGGATCAAAATCCTTGTTCATTAACCCTCCAACAAAAGTTTCTTTTAACTCCATATTATTTTATCCAGTTACTTCCACCTCTCATAGATTGTAGTATTTCGTCATAACGAACACCCATCATCCTAATCTTTGTGTTGTTTCTAATTGCTCTAAATTCTGTTTTAGCTCTTTGAACTATATATTCTTGAATACCAAATTTATTAGTTAATATCTCATATTTTATAAAATGATATAAAAACTTCTCTGCTAATTTATTTACTTTAGTTTCATTTTCAGATAAATCAGATAATCCATCAGAAACATATTCTATAACTATTGTTCTACCAATTAAATCAGAGCTAAATCTCATAACTCCTAAATTTTTATTTATAATAAAAGTTCCGTTTTGATTAGCTGTTTTACCATCAATACCAAATCTACTTCCATATTGATATGCAGAACCATCATCATTTAAACTAGTTGATTTTGGATTCTTACTATTAATTTCTGTTGTAGAAGTACCTTCTAATGCTTCTCCATTATTATCAAAAAGTATATTGTACTGATTATCTTGTAAATATGCAGTTACAATACCAGATTGATTATTTTGCATTATAGGTCTAAACTTACCATCTTCATCAACCCAACTAATTCTTACGTAATTAACATAATCTTTTGGTATTGGTAATTGTAAATTATCTGGTAAATCTAACTCTAAAGCTTTTATTTCTTTAGCTACGTCATAGTTTAATTCTTGCAAACCTCTTTTTGCATGAAATATAACTTCATATCTTTTGCAGTCATTTATGACTTTATCATCACCAACATACATCATATAAAAGTTATTTATAATATCCTTTAATAATACGTATTGGTAATTACCCCAATTATCATCTTTTGGTGATACACCACTATTTTCATAGTATTCAAAATCTGTCATGTGTTATTGGCTTTTTTGGTCTGCGTGATCTTGGTTTTCAAATGCTACTGCTGCTTGAACTATTTCAGTCTCTCTAATATTGAGACCAGCATATTTTAATATTTTAGCTATTATTTCAAACTTATCATCATAACCTATTTCTAAATCTTGAAATCCTTGTTTAGATGGATTAAATATTGCATTACCTCCTATCATTTCATAAGTCCAATTAGGGTCTTTAGGATTTCTAAAGTAAACTACTTTTACATTACTTATTATTGTCTCAGGGAATACCTTATAATTCTCATCGTATTTAACATAACCAGGATAAAATACACTTGGACCAGCAACGGAATTAGTTAAAAAATAACTTAATTTATCTCTTTGTAGTTCTTCTATTTCGCTACCGTTATATGTTAGACTTATAGTAGTATATAAATCTGATGGAGAAACAAAAAGACCAGTTGTATTATTATATGTTAAATTAGTTGGAGGTACTATAAATACATCCATGTTTTCTTTAGTCTTCTTTAAAATATCTTTATAACTAATCCTAGAGTTTCTTCCTACGATAGCTTTATTATAATCATAAAAGTAATCATCAACAATTTCTTGTTGCGCTTGTTTAGCAAACGTGTTAAATTGCAAGGGAGTTATATACCCACGGCTTTCTTTGTTTAAAACAAAGTCAACCATGTTTCTTACATCGTTAATCATCATAATTAGTTATTTTGTGCAAAGTTAATAAAAAAAAAGCACCCCCTTTCGAGAGTGCTTTACATATAGTCAAACAACTATATGGGGGCGTTATACTTACAATTTATTTGAAATATCAGATAATACATCCATTCCTTGGTCAGTTAAAAAGAATGCTGCTAATGCAGAATACGCATTTTCTCCAAATGGTACAGTTATAATTCTACCACCATCTTTACCACTCCAATTAACAGTTCTTCCATCAGAACTTACATTGATAATATCCATTTGTACAGCTCTAATAGCAATGTTTCTAAACTTGATAGAATCATCATTTACTAAAGAAGTAAATTCTTGTGGATTTTTACTAGCGAAAATTAACATATCTCTTCTTAATTCAGAAGAAGTCATTAATTCTACCTTACCTTTTAATAAAACTCTAGCAATAGCTTCTAAGTCTTCAATAGGCATTTCTCTAACTGTATTTTGAGCATCTAACTTAGCAGTTAATTCATCATACTCTTCAGAAGCTTTTTCTTCAGCATCAAACTCGTAATAAGCATTATTATTATCTGGATGATAAATAGATAAAAACTTTTGTAATTCTACTTGTTCTTTCTTTACATATAAAGAACCATTCTCAAAAATAATAGGGGTAGCTATAGCATATCCATCTTGTTCATCAATGAAAGGAGATGTTTGATTATCACTCCATCTTAATGCGCGATTTACTTTAAACTCTTGGTCAAAATAAAGAAGTGGTTTGTTTGCAGAATGCTTAGAACGAAGCATATAAGAAATTGGTGTTGAATTTCCTTTTAAAAGATAAACTCTATCCTTAAATTCAAATTCTTTTTTAGAAGCAATAGCTTCTTTTTTAATTGGTCTTGCCATGATTAAATTATATTAAAATTAAAGACGCAAAATTACAAATTAATTTTTTAACATAAAAAAACCACTAAAAACTTAAAAAAGAAATTAGTGGTTAAAAAAAATGAGAGAAATTAAAAATTTACTATGCAAATATAAAACAAAAAAGGTAAACCGAAGTCTACCTTTAATGATATTAATAAGAAACTTATTAACTACTATTTTAACAACATAAAGTTGTTAGCACCTAAAACAACCAAAGCTCTTTCAGATAAGAAGTTAACTTGCATCGCATCTAATTCAGAGTTAGAAGCACCACCAGCAGATCCAACGATCCATGATTTATATTTTCTATCTTCTGTTTCAGATTTTCTATAACGTGTGTGTAAGAATGGACGTTTAGCATTTTTACCAAGAACTTGGTCGTAAACTGTCAATGTTCCAGCAGGAACTAATACACCATCGATGTCAGAGATAGAACCTCTAGTTGTAGCATCGTTTAAGTATTTCCAATCAGTTTTGTAGAAATCATAACCTAAGTTAAATCCTTTAAAACCAAGATTCAATGCCATGTCTTGCTCATTGTCGAACAAACCGTAAGAAGCTCCACTTGAACCGAAGTTATTTTGAGCAGCCAATACAGTATCAATCTCGAAAGATGTTTTTCTGTTTACGAACAATACGTTTTCTTGAATAGCACCTTCTTTATCCAACACTTTGATAATGTTTTCTAAGTCAGCTCTTTCAGTGATAGCACCAGTTCCAACGTTACCTCTATTAGCGATTTCGTAGAAAAGACCTTTAGTACCTTTATATCCAGCAGCAGCAACAGCTGAACCAACAGCAGCAGGTTCGCCTTCTACCATAGACATTTCTAGGTAATCTTCAAAACGTAAACGAGTTTCGTGCTCTGATTTCAAATACCAAAGGTATCCAGATGCACCATTTTCAGTTGTAACTTCAATCCAACCAACTTGAGCCATATCAGAACCATTAACCTCGTACTTATCTTTGATGATAATTGGGTTAGTTTCTAAGATATCAGATTTAGCTTCCAAAGAACCAGACATACCGTTAGTTCCTTTTTTGAATTCAGAACCGTAAACGAATACTTTTAAAGCACTAGCAGTAGTACTTAAAGCAGCTAAGTTAGCAGCGCTATAAGGAGCAACAGTAACAGTAACACCATCTACATCGATACCAGTAACTAATGCTTTAATAGTAACTCCGTTAGAAGTATCATTAATAACAACAGTTTGATTCAAACGTACATTGTGAGCCGCTGTGAAAGTAATAGTAGATGAAGTTGCTTTAGTAGCAGTTCCAAATACGTGAAGACGACCTTGCTCACTCCATTTGATTAAATCAGAAGTAGAAGGCATTTCAGCACCTACTAAACGTAAGAAAGATGCGATAGAACGATTACCAAATCTCTCGAATTCTTTTTCGTAAAGGTCTGGTAATTCATGTGACAAAAAGTCAAATGTACCTACGTAGTTAGTAGATAATGTTGCTTTAACTGGAGCTGGAGTCAATTGAGCACCACCAGTAATAGCATTAGTTGAAAAATTTACAGCTTGAGCCATGTTTTGTGTTTGTGTTTAATTATTATTTTCTTTTTCTAATTTTAACACCACCTTCATAATCATCACTTGCAATTACTCTCATTTTAGGAGCATCTCCTTTTTCTGTTACATCTTTGTTATCTCTTATAGACATACTAATATTTTTAGCGTCTTTAATAACAGTGTTAGTAGCATCTGATTTTCCTTGTTCATAAAAGAACTTTGCAAAACCATCAGGGTCTCTAAACATAGCCAAAGCCTTATGATACTGGTGTTCATCTTTTAAGAAACCATTTGAATCCAAATGATTTGAAATAACATTACCAATATCAGATTGAGCATTTTTAGTTTCTAGTACATCACTAGGTTTAAAAACCTGTTTCTTATCTCCTAGATTAAATTCAAAACCTTTGAATTCACTATTAAATAATCTATTGGTTTTATCTAAAAATACCTCTGACCTTTTTTGAGCAATCTCAGCTTCTTTTTTTGAAGTCTCGGTATATTCTTGATAGAAATTAAAAGCTTTTTTATAATCATCAGTAACTTCAGCTGAATTAGACCCTAAATCAACTTTATATTGTTCCTTCAAATCATTCAAATAGCCTTTAGCTCTAAACAATTCTTCTTTTAACGCAACCTTTTTCTTTTTAATATCTCTTTCGTCATCAATATCTTCATCAAAAGAATACTCTTCTTCTAATAAATAATCAATATCTTCATCGTCAAGATGAGGTTTTGTTTGTTTGTAATATTCTTTAAGAACATTAACGTCACTCTCTGAGTTCCAATCCTTATTTATTTTAAGGTAATTGTCAACACCAAACTCCATAAGTTTCCTTACATCTTCTGGTAACTCAGCTTTTTCTTTTTGTGTAAGAACTTCATCTAAAGAATCGTATTCTTTTTGATACCTTTCTTTTAAATAACTTAATACTCTTGCATCATCAATATCTTGAGGCTGAGTATTATCTGTTAACGTATCATCAACTTCTGATTCTTGCTCTACAGTATCACCTATAGTAGTGTTATCTGAATTGTCAATTACAATCGTATCATCTACAATTGTTTCATCTACGTTGTTTTGTACTTCACTATCGTCATCTAAGACTTTAAAAGTAAATCCTTCCATTATATTAAATATTAAATTAAATTTTTTGCAAAGTTATGGATAATTTTTATTCCATTTTGAATAGATCATCAAACTCGCTAGTATCCTCATCTTGACCAAAATCAATAGGACTTCCTTTTTGATCTCTTTGATTAATTAGTTTAGATTGTTGAGATGCTTGAATTTTTGTTCTTTTATCTTTTCTATCTTCTCTATCCTGTTCTCTTTGTTTTAATATCTCTAAATCTTGTTGTTTAGAATCTCCTTTAAAACCAAGTTCCATTTGAAGTAGTTGTGATTTGTATTCAAAATCAAGTTGCATTTTTTCTTTATCCATCTCATGTTTCATTTTTTCTAACTCAGATTCAGTTTGAAATTCTGTTTGAGTTACTTGCATTTTTGCTTGAGATGTAGCTTGTGCTAATTGAGCTTGTGAAGCAGCTTGAGAATCATAATTTTTCTTTTGTAATTCTTGGTCTCTCTCTTCTTTTCTTTTCTTTTTAAGTTTTAATAATTGAGAAGCTATTTTAATGTTTTTTACATTTCTAATATCTATCGCATCATCAATTTCAATTTTACCAGAAGCTAAAGCAGCTTGTATATTTTGATTTAACATTTGAGTTTCTTCCTCATCTGGTAATAAATCAATAAATATTCCAAAATTATATAAATGTAATTCTTTTATATTATTTAAAACATCTATAGAACCACTTCCAATCATTGTAGCAAAATCTTCTTTAATATCAGAGTATTCTAACACATCAGACATTCTATAACAAATACATTCAGCTATTCTTTTAGTCATGAATAAACCACTTTGTAGTACATGTTTTGTAGCTGTATTTGAATTTAAAGCTGCTAATTTTTGAATACCAACTAAACTATTTTCGTCTGGCATACTACCGTCTCTAGCTTCATTTAATCCAGTTACAGACCTAATCATACCTAGATATTGATTATACATGTTAACTAATGATTGTATTTTAGCATTTGCCCCAGAAGCTGTTAATTCTTGAACTGGTATTTTACCATTGTTAAATTCCCCATCTTCAGTAAAACTTCTACCTACTACACTACCTGTTTGGAAATATAAATTTAAAGCTTCCTCTGGAGTATAAGAATTACCATTACCTAAATTTATAGAACTTAAACCATCAATATCAATATACACACCATCTGGTTTCATACTTGATATTACTTGTTGTAATTTTAAATGTGTTAATTGTATTTGATCTGCAAAAGGAATCATTCTTTTAACTAAAGAATCAATTGAACCTCTATACATTCTAGGTGCTGATACCACATAAGGAGGGTATACTTTAGATATAGAAGATTTAGGTCTAACCATATTCTTCATTACCTCCCATTTTAATATATAATTAGTACCTAATACTAATACTCCTTCAAACCAAACATCTATTCTTTTAGATATTTTTTCAAATTGAGCATCTTCTGTTTTAGGTGATTTAAAAGAATCATCTCTTTTAATTACTTTATCACCACCATTAATATTCTTTTTCTTTTTATAAACAATATTCATATCTGTTTTAAAAGCAAAGAACAATAATGTAGCACTATTATTATTTAGGTTTCCACCAAGAGTATTACCACCTTGTATATTTTGATAAGCATCCCATTTAGATGCCAATTTTGATATTTCTTTTATATCTTTTTGTGATAAACTTGGATTTATTTTTTTTAATTCTGTAATATTTACATTTTTAACTTCTCCGTAATAATAACAGTCTTGAAATGTAGGGTCTTCTGTTGGAGACCAAACCATATTAGCTGGATCACAATATTCAATTTTAATACCATTATGAGTATCGAAAGAATGTTTAGCAGCAGATACACCCAATACAGTAGCGTCTTCGTCTAATCTTCTTTTTGTTAATTCGTAATTATTAATTTTAAGTACATTCTCTATAGATTTTTCCTCAGCTATTTCTATCTCGTCTTTATAGAATTCCATGTGAAGATCTAACTCCTGTTTGTTTTGAGGCATTTCATCTTCTGGTATTGGAAATAAATCCATTCCAAATAAATTCTTAGCATCTTGCAAAATAGGTTTAGCAACCATTGCTTTTTCAAGCTCAAACTTATATCTAGTTTTTTTATCTGAAGATATACTATCTATAGCATCTGCTCTAATTTCAAATAATCTATTAGACATTCCATTAACAACGATGTCAACAAATTTAGGAATAATAGGTACTGGAGTCCAGTCTAAGTTTAAATATGATATGTCTCCATTGACACTCATTTCTTTTTTATACTTTTGAACTGGTTGTTCTCCTCTTGCGTATAATCTTAATTTATGAAAATGATCTCTATTGGTATAAAACCTAGAACCATTTAAAGAAGTTTTTCTAAACCATTCTCCTTGAATTGCATGTCCTACGCTTCTACCGTATTCTTCGCTTAATTTAGTAGCATCGTCAGCTAATTGGTCTGGAAAATATACATTAGGTACTGAAAATTCTTGACTCATATTTATTTTAGTAATTCGCTTTGTAATCCTTTATTGGAATATCTTGCAAAATTAAACATTATTTTTTTATTATCTCTAATGGGTTTAGATACATACGTTTGATTAGCCATTATAGCAAAACCACTACTAATAGTAGCATCAAATTTAGTTCTATTAGTTATATCATAATTAGCCCAATCAAGTAAAGTTCTATTGAAAAACATACTACCCATTTTTCCAGCTTCTCTAAACTGACCACTATAATCTATTCCTACATACTGATCTATATAGGCTTCTAATGCATTTGCGTGTAATTCAATTACTTGAGTAGATGAAGGTATTCCTCCCAATTCTTTCTCAGAACTACTTAAATCATTTTTGTGTTTATCTGGTCTTCTTAAACAAAAACCAGTATATCCTCTATTATAAAAATATCTTAATTGACCAACTTTATTATTCTCTATAAGTATTGGCATACCATAAAAAACACAAGCCATTAAGCAATCTTCATAAAACTCCTCAGATGTTCTTGGTCTTGCTATATATTCTAAAAAGAAAAAGTTACTTGGAGCATCATCCATATTAAACTTTGTAAGTCCATGTAAAGACCCTTTTGAACCACCACCACCTACAACACCAGATATATCATACGTATCACATCCAAATGCACCAACATGTACATTTCCTGGATATTTCTTACCGTTTTTTATCTCTATTTTGTTAATCATATCTTTATTTGGAAACCAAGTAACCTTAAAATTACCATCCCTACTAGGAATCCAAACAACTTCTGTATCTTTAACTCCATTCTTCCAAGCAAACTTACCAGTATTTACAACTTGATTTATTTCTAATCCATCATTATAATCTATTTGCTCATATATTTTAGCTAAATCATATAGTGAATTTTTAGCCTCATCTCTAAATGCGTGACTCTCTGTTCTGGGAAATTGTCTATAGAATTCATTTAAAGCGTCAGAATTGCTTTTTAAGGCACTAACTTCGTTCTCCCAGTAATCTATAACACCTGTATAAATAAAACCTCCCTGAATGTCTCTAATTGGCTTATCAGGCGTTCTAAATACTGGATGACCATATACATCTATATAACCTTCAAAATTCCATTCCATAGGGATAAACAAAGCGTATAATCCACTAAGTGTTTGTCCATTTGCATTTCTTTTTTTAACATCTGAATCGTTATATAAAGATTTGTAATTTCCACCACCTTTTGCTATTGAATTTGATGTAGAACCCATCATACATTTCCCTATGATTCTTCTACCTAAACGCAAACATGTTTTAGTTACCCTCCAATTATTAAGAATATTGTTAGGAACTTCCCATTTTCCACTTTCGTCATGTACAAGTCTAAGTAATTTTTCCCCATCATAACTATTGTCAGCTGTATTTTTCCAGTCAATAGTAGTATCTAATCCATCAACATCATCCTTTAAAGATGACATATTATTTTTTGTTATTTTAGATGCTGGTACACGATAAGCTAATTCAGTCTTAGGCTTGTCCATACCATCCATAATTGGTTTAAAAAAGAATGGGTAATTACCAGATATAGGAACTACTTTATCTGTAAACATCTTTTTAGCATCATTACCAGTTTTTGACAATATACCTAAACGACTATCTCTTGCAAGTGTAGCTGTGTTTACTAATTCAGCAGATGACATAAATGAAAAACCAGAACGTCTATTTTTTAAATAACACATCCCATAACTTCTTTCATCTGCTATACATGCTTCCCAAAATAAAAAGAATACTCTATTTGCCTCTCTAAATTCAGCATGTCCAACATCTATTTTTGTCCACTGCAAATACATGTAATGAGTACCACTTATATAAGTAGGGATTCCATTGTTATAAAACCAGAAACCTTCTTCTCTTCTGTCGAATTCACCCTCTATGTAAGCTACGTATTTATTTTTAAATTCATTAGGATATTCATTCCATTGGAATACAGAGTTTATTTTTTGTAACTCTTTAGGATATTCAAATGATTCCCAATATTGCTCCTCTTTTTTTCTATCCCTCTTATATATATTTTTTGGTGTAGATGGGAGTGCTACATGTAATCCTTGTATCTCATAAACTTCTCCAATAGTACCATCTTTAGATATAACAACAACATCAAATTCTGGATTGTATCCGTAATTCCATGATTTTTTTTTGTTTAATCTATCTATATCTTTAGAATCTATTTTATCTATTATCCTAAATAGACTATTATCTTCCTTTACTTCTTTTTTCTGCGAATGATTGGAATTTGACTTCATCTACCTCTTCTTTTTGATTACCTTCAAGCATATTTTTTTCAGTCTCTATCTTTGATAAAATATAAAATGCATCATCTAAAGCAGTTTTCTTTGCTAAAACAGCATTCCTCATCTTATCAGCAGATATATCATCTAATGTATCATCAGATATGATTTCATCAGCAAGAACCTTTATAAGTTCTATAACAGACTTATAAGCTGCCTCTATAATCATTTCTTTTAATTGTGCGTGATCGTGTTTCATAATTCACTTAATTCTATTACAACATCTCTATCATACATTCTATAAATTTTTTCACCATCTATTTCAAACTCATATTCACTATTTTTTGTAAATGCAACAAGACTACCACTTTTTAATTTTAAATTTTCTTCTTGATGTTTACTTGGATATACAATAACGCCAATATGCTTCTCTTCTTTTTCTACAGAATTCAATAATTGATCTTGTATTTTTGCAATTGGTCTTACAAAACAATAGTTTAAATGAGACTTCCATACTCCATTGGATTTATAAAGATATATCCTATTAGGATCAACTATGTATAATTCATCTCTAAAGAATTCTGGAGATTTAGTTTGTCTTCCTTTCATATCGTGATATGTTCTAAATATGTTATGATGAATAACAACAATATCACCTACGCTTATATCTCCTTTGTAAAATGTTGGTAATTCAATTACTACAGCAACTCTATTAACATACTTAGCTAAATCAAGAGATGTGTTAAAAGTAAACTCTACACCTCCAATATTTTTTGTATTAGAGTATTGTTCTCCTACTGGAGATATTATAAAATTATATGGCGCTTTCATTAGAAATTAATATTAAATTCTAATACCATTGGTGTGTTGTTATTTATTTGCTTCCAACAAAGAATCTCTTTGTTTTTTTCAATCCATATAACAATACCATCTTCTATTTTTTGTATTGCGTGTATTACATAGTCTCCAAATATTGATTGACCAACTACATAATGCATAGAGTTTTTGTAGTCATTTCCTATGCTGACTTTTCTTATTTCTTGCATTTTATTAAATTTTAAAAGCCACCTGTTAAGATGGCTTATTTTTTATTCTCCTTTAGTTTCCTTATGAGTGTAAACTCCAGTAGATACATCAATATCTATTTCTCCATACTGATCTTTTAAATCTGCTCTGAATTTAGAATACTCTTCATCTATTTTAGCTATTTGAGAAAGCAAAGATGATTTTTGAAATTCATATTGAAGTGATAGTCCACCAAAAAAATTTTTTCCTTTTTCTAGATTTTCTTCAAAACCTTGAATCTTAGATAATTGATGTTCTGTGATACGGTTTTCAACCATATCAATGATTTTTCTTTCTTTTGTCATTTTGATTTAATTTAATTTATTGTGCAAATATAATTATTTTATTTAAAGTAATTTAAAAATGGAAATATAATTTTTCCGTATTTTTCTAATAACCATATAATTACAATTGGTATTAAAAACCAAAGATACATCCAATAATTAGTTTCTTTTTTTATATGTTTATCAAAAGAATCTTTTTTATCTTCTCTTTTTACATTTAACTTTTTTACAGAAGAAATTTTAGTTGTACTTTTTGTTTTATCTACACTTGTTTTTTTAATCTTTTTACTTTTTATTATAACATTTTTAAACGTTTTACCGCAAACCTCCATAGGTTTTAAACTATTAATAGGTGTATATTCTATCTCGTCAATTGATTCATTTACAAATACATTATTATCTTTAACATACGTACCATCTGTTTTAATTACAATACTGCTATCTGTTTTTGTATTTGAAGAAGATTTTGAAAAATCAACTTTTCTAGCTCCACAAGAAAGTAATGCTGTTAATATTAATATTCCAATTATTTTATTTATCATTTTGTAAAATATAAAGCAGATTCTTTTATTCTTCTATTAGTTAAACCATCAATAACTTTTCCATCTTGTTTATTCCATCTTAAAAATTGTTTTGCTATGTTAGCATCATTAGGATTTATATTAACAAGTTTTAATATAGTTGAAGTTTCAAATTGATGTATTCCTATATTATATGCTAAACTAACTAATGCATTAAATTGATTAGTGCTTAATTCTTTTCTTATTAACTTAGATACTTTTAAAGAAAATTTATCTGCTAATTGTTCTAAATAAGTTATAGCTGTATCTCTCGTTATTTTTTTATCATCTATAGAAACTTTTTTTCCATTTGGATAAAATGTCATTCCAAAACCAATTGTTGCTATACCTTTTTCTTTTTCATCTTTAGTAGCATAATAAGGTCTGTCACTAAATCCTTCAAATTCAGCTATTAAATTTACTCCTTTATCGTTTAATCTCATTGCGTTATTTCGTTTATATCAGATTTAATTTCTTTTGCTCTATTAAATGTTGATTTCAATAAACTCCATACATCTATTTTATAAGATTCCTCTATGTTTTCCTTTATTGATACTAACTCTGTAAAGATAAGAAGAATTGCGCATATTTTAGTAAACATAAAATCAAATCCAAATGCGTGTTTAACAAATTCATTCAAGACAAATTTATCAATTAGAAACAAAAAAACTATACATATTTCGTATAGTGCCATTTTTGATATTACATTGGATAGTGGTCGGCTTCTGATAGATTTCCACCCATTTAATTTTACTGATTTGAAAATACCTGTAAAGGTATCTAAGAATATCGCACTACCTACAGCTATTAATAAGCCGTAGATAGGTACGAATAATAGAATTAATGAAGCAAATATGTAATTCAAATACTTCATTACTTAAATAGAGGCAGAATTTGAGCTTTTAATAAAACTGTAAATCCTTCGTGTTGTTTAATGAAACTTTTTAATACCTCAGCATCAGATAAATCAATATCTAATACTTTACCATTATTTAACTTTGTAGCCCAATCCCAGTACTTTAAAGCATCTCCTTTAGTTTCAGCAACTAATGTATTTGCAAGTAATTTTCCTACATTAGCATTTGGAATTACTTTTCCATCTAAATCTTTTAAATCAAAATTAAAATCTAATTTCATAATTTTTGTTTATTTATGGTTTGAACTACAAATGTAGTAAAAATTTAGTTATTAAGTAAACTTAATTGTACCATTATAGGGTTATTTATTAAATAAATAGCCTCTTCAATTTGTTTCTCCATTGCTGAAATATCTAAAACTGAACCTAACCAACCTAAAACAATCTCTTGATTTAGATCTTCAAAAGGAATAAACCCTTCTTCAGATGGTTTTGGAAAGCTCTGCGCTCCATATAGTTCACTTGAGATATTATTTTCATCAGTACCTATCAATCTCCAGTGAACTGTTTGAATAATCTTAGTCATTCCATCCTCAGCAATTATACATTCGCAGGGGTCTGTAATCCATTTGTAAGTAATCATTTTTTATATTTTTTCGTTATACAATTGTGGGGCATTCTATATCGAAATGGGATTTTTATTTATTTTTTAAAGTTTCAATTTCCAATTTTAATTCTTTTATTGCTTGTACTAAAATAGGTACTAATTTAGAGTAATCAACTTGTTGCATATTTTTACCGTCTTTTTCTCCAGTAACAACTGAAGGGACTATGTCTTGTAATTCGTGAGCCAATACTCCATAAGACCTATCGTTATATCCTTTCCATTTATAATCATAAATATTTATTTTAGATATTAAATCAATACCGTTAATAGGTTTTAAATCTTCTTTTAATCTATAATCAGAAGTAACATTGTAAGAAACAGTTGAACCTGTATTTTGCGTAATAGAACCAATTTCAGAACCTCCAGAATTCACAAAACTTATAAGTCTTGAACCAGTTGAAGCATAAAGGGTTCTTAATTGCAAAATATCTTGTACTGAACCATCGGCATCAATTCTCATTTTTCCAGTTCCTGATGTAGTACCAATTAAAACGTTACCACCTGAAGTAATACGCATACGTTCGGTAGCATTTGTTCCAAAAGTCAAAGGAAAAGAACCATCATTTGTAATATTGAAACCGCCAGAAGGATAATAAGAATTAAAACCATACCTTGAATAAGTATTATTTGCAGAATTATAAGACAAAAAATCTGAATTTACGTTTCTTATATCCCCTGCAACGTCTAATTTAACACTTGGACTTGTTGTTCCTATACCTACGCTGCCACTTGAAGTAATATACATTCTATCAATACCGCCAGTTGTTAAAGCTAATGGAGTATAAGAACCTAAATTTCCATAATTTGATGAAATTCTTGCAATAGAACCAGTATGAGCTAATGCTATAAAATTATTATTTGTAGATGCTAAAACAGAAATACCCTCATAATCTAAAGCAGTAGTTTGTTTTACTAAAAAATTAACGTTTCCTAATCCTAAAGTAGTTGTTGAACCTAAAAGTACGTTTGTACCATTATCATAAATCAAACTATTACCTAAAGCATTAGCTCCAGTAAATTTAGGTATGTAGTTAGTTGTTCCTGTTCCACTTACTAAAATACCATTTGAATTAGAAGCGATACCAGCATCGTTAATAAGAAAAACATTTACACCATTCTTTTGAATTGTAATCGGAGAAGTTGTTACTCCAGTATCATTATTTATAAGTAAACCGTATAATGAACCAGCAGAGTTATTAATTCTTAAGGCACGACCTCCAGTATTTGCAATTTCTATTGCACTAATAGCAGTTGAAACATTAAATGTTTTTGTTCCACTAATACTTTCATTTCCAGTAGTATGAACAACTCCAGAATTTAAAGCATAAGTATTTGAATCAACTGAACCATCAGCTTTTAAAAATTGAGAAGATGTACC
>NZ_JAHEHX010000015.1 GCF_024639685.1 Polaribacter sp.
AAGTTTTGGGTGTCAAAAATAAACTTGTTCTTTCACCATCTTGATCAGCGGCTCTTTGAAATTCATCTTCATAAATTTGTTTTAATAATTGAATTCTATCTGGCGCTTTTTTCATAGCTATGTAATAAGCTAATCCAGCAGTTAAACATGGAAGAAATCGAAAAGGAATCTCATTATTATTTGTGTAAGCGCCCGAGTCCTTCATCCGAACTAAAGCATAATATACTAGAGTGTAAGTGGTATCTGCTGCAGGATACAGAAATAGTTTTGGGTTTATCGTACGTTCGAAGTAGTATTGACTTGGTCTTCCGCTGGTTGTTTTAACAGTATAATTTAAATAAGTAGAACGACTAATTGATGTTGTTGAAAACTCATTGTTACTTGAATCACGGATCACGACATCTGTAATGTCTATTATTTGTTGAGCTGAATTAGCTCCTGAACCAAACAAATCTGTTCCTGATAATTCTGTTGTTGTTGCAGCTAAAGATTTTTCTTGTTTTTGAATTGTCCAAAGATTTAAACCTCTGTTAGCCCATTCAGCTAACATAAGATTAAGAGAACGTCGTGCGGTTTTTAAGTCGTATCCACTACGTACTTGTAAACCGCAACGTTCAAATGCTTCTTCTGATATGTCATCTATAGACAGATCGAAGTTTGCTGTTGAAGCGTAAGTTGGCATTTACTTCTTTTTCTTTACAGATTTTTTCTTGCCTTTTTTTACTTTTCCACCACGTTTCATTGCAGTTGGCTGTTTCATCATCATGCCACCGCCACGTTTTTTAGCTATTTTCTTTTTAGGTCCCATCATAGTCAATCTCCGAATATCCGTTTATACGTTTTTTGTCTAGATACTACGACGTCTCGATAGTATCCTTTTGGCCACTTCTTATAGTAACCCTGACGATGTAGTTTATCAGAAGCTTCTTGTAATTGCGAGAACTTTTGTATGAGCATCATTGAATATTCTAAATCGCTTTCTACAATAGGGGGGCTCCCATCTGGAGTAACCAAAAACTCTTGTTCTTCCTCGTTTGCTGGGTTGAGGGGATGAAAACCCATAAAAAATATATCCTTCGTATTATACCAATCATTATAATCATCTATCATGTCTTGGAATTCATCTAATGTATAGTTAAAATATGGATCACAAAAAATTAATATTTCATGAATTTTAAAATTTAATTGTTTTAAATGAGTATTTAATTCTGATTTATATTGTTTATATTTTCTTTTTACTTCAATAAGAACTTTGTTATCATTCCATGTTTTTTTAGCAAAAGGACATGCTGGGAAACCACCTAAATGTTTATTCGGGATTTCTAAAAAATGTTCTGACCATTTACGAACGTCGTCTGTTATTTCTTTTTTAGAATACACCTTTATAATCATCACTTTCTTTTAAAAAAATAAGTTTTCCATCTTGAAAAACTTTTCTAGCATTTTCTGCCATGTTTACAGAAAAAACAATTCTTTGTTTTTTTGATTTATTTATTTCCGTATGATGATTTAAATTACAATCAAATATTACCATATCGTTTTGTTTTACTGTAACAAGTTTATTTTCTATATAAAGATTACCAGACTCTTTAGGCTTTTGAAGATAAAAAACTCCTACTTTTTGAGGAACATTTTTTAATTCTGGAAACACATTAGCATGATTATGAGGTTTAGTGTAACCACCAGGCTCAACAATATTAATCCAAAAATCAAGAATACGATAATTTTTTCCAGCCATACTGCAGAACTTATACAGGTAAGGCATAAACATTCCATTAAACTTATCATAAAGAATATCACTGTTGTATGAAGAAACACCTCCATCAACCAAACCATGTTTTTCAAAAGGAATTATTTCTAAAACATGTTTTAATATGTTTTTATTATTTAAATGTTTAAATATTTCTTTTTTAAAATACACCTTTAAAATCAAAGCCTCTAACGGCTGCTCCTGCTCTTCTTTCTTTTGAGATAAAACCTCCTCTAGCTGCAAATGTTTTTACATTTGTAGGTTTACCACCTGGATTACCTGCAGCTCTTTTTCGTTTGACAGCACTCGCCTTTTGCGACTTTGTCATCCGTGTGGCTTTTGCAAGTGGTACGCACTTTGGATATTTTCTCTTGCTTCCTTTTGATCTTCCACAAGGTTGATATTTTCCGTTCTTCTTCGGAGCTCCAATATCTACCCATTTCTCTTTCACCCATTCTCTTAATCCTTTCTTTGCCATTAACTGTATTTAGTTTTTTTACGTTTATTCTCCCTAACTGCTCCACACCCTCTCGCGATACCACCTTTATTAAATTGAGAAACCTTTTTTCTTTCCTGTGAAAGTTTGTTCGATTCAATCATTCCTCCACTTGCTTTTTTCTTAGGTTTCTTTTTTCCACCTGGTGTTACTTTTCCAGAACAAACGGCACTCGCATACATGTTAGCATAAGCAGAAGGATATACTTTAAATTTTCTTTTTGCTGCTGCTTTACCTCTAGGACACAATTTACCCATTAGCCTTGACCTCTGTATTTGACGTGTTGACGTCGTTTGTTTTTATTCTTCGGCCTACTGCGTGAAGAATTTCCTATACTAGTCCTTTTTTTAACGGGTGTAAAGTATTGGTTATTTGGTAATTTTACAGCCATTATTTATTCATTTGTGCTAGTGGGTTGGCAAGAGTTAACTTAATTTGTTTATCAATACTCTCTTGTAATTCTTTCATTTTTTCTTCTAAATTCGTTTTTAACTTTGTCATATCTTCTTCAACAGTATCTATTGCAATCTTTAAATCTTTTGAATTATCTCTAGCATCTTCTTTAACTTGTTGTTCTACATCATTGACAATTTTCTCTACTCTTCTTACATCTT
>NZ_JAHEHX010000002.1 GCF_024639685.1 Polaribacter sp.
AATATACAACTCATTTCTATTCTCACAACTATTTCATAATAAAAAATTAAACCTTTTTTAAAACATAACCACAAAACACTCTAAAAATGAAGCTTATAACATTAAAAAAAAATGAAAAATAATCGACTTTAAGAATTTACAGGCCACTTAGATTACTACGAGAAAGATATACCTAGTTTAATTGGCTTTATTTAGAATATAAGTATAGATATATATTGTATTAAAATTTGTTTTCTAATACCTTTGCAAATCAAATATTAAATATTCATGATTAAGATTACGTTACCAGACGGAAGTATTAAGGAGTTTAAGTTAAATAGCACTCCTTTTGATGTTGCTAAAAGCATTAGTGAAGGATTGGCTAGAAATATTATATCGGCAAGTTTTAATGGAACAACTATTGAAACCACAACTCCATTAACCACAGATGGTTCGTTAATCTTATACTCTTTTAATGACAATGAAGGTAAAAAAGCTTTCTGGCATTCATCTGCACACGTATTGGCTGAAGCAATTTTAAGTTTTTACCCAGATGCAAAACTAACTATTGGACCTGCTATTGATAATGGATTCTACTATGATTTGGATTTAGGAGAAAAAATAATATCAGAAAAAGATTTTCCAAGTATCGAAAAAAAGTTCCTAGAAATTGCAAGAGGGAAGCATGAATTTAAAATGAGAGAAGTATCTAAAACAGATGCTCTGTCATTATATAAGAAAGAAAACAACCCTTATAAAGTTGAGTTAATAGAAAATTTAACAGATGGGGATATTACTTTTTGTGATCATAGCAATTTTACAGATTTATGTAGAGGAGGACACATTCCGAATACAGGTGTCATTAAAGCAATCAAAATAATGAATGTTGCTGGCGCCTATTGGAGAGGTGATGAAAAAAACAATCAGTTAACTCGTGTTTACGGAATAAGCTTCCCAAAACAAAAAATGTTAACTGAATACTTAGAGCTATTAGAAGAAGCAAAAAAACGTGATCATCGAAAACTCGGTAAAGAATTAGAATTGTTTACCTTTTCTCAAAAAGTAGGTGCAGGTTTACCTTTATGGTTACCAAAAGGTGCTGCTTTACGTGAACGTTTACAGAACTTTTTAAAAGCGGCTCAGAAAAAAGCAGGATACGAAATGGTGATGACACCACATATTGGTCAAAAAGAATTATATGTTACTTCTGGTCATTATGAGAAATATGGTGAAGATAGTTTTCAGGCAATAAAAACACCTAAAATGGATGAGGAGTTTTTACTAAAACCAATGAATTGCCCTCATCATTGTGAAGTTTATAACTTTAAGCCATACTCATATAAAGATTTACCTAAACGTTTTGCAGAATTCGGTACTGTATATAGGTATGAACAAAGTGGAGAATTACATGGTTTAACTAGGGTAAGAGGTTTCACTCAAGATGATGCTCATATTTTTTGTACTCCAGAGCAATTAGATCAAGAATTCAAAGAGGTAATAGACTTAGTGCTTTATGTTTTTGGTTCTTTAGGTTTTGAAGATTTTACAGCTCAGGTTTCTATTAGAGATATGGAAAACCTAGATAAATATATAGGTGATGTTGAAACTTGGGAAATTGCAGAAAAGGCAATTATTTCTGCAGCAAAAGATAAGGGATTAGATTATGTAATTGAAGAAGGTGAAGCAGCTTTTTATGGACCTAAATTAGATTTTATGGTTAAAGATGCTTTGGGAAGAAGCTGGCAATTAGGTACTATTCAAGTTGATTACAATTTACCTAAGCGTTTTGATTTAACGTACACAGGATCTGACAATCAATCTCACAGACCAGTAATGATACATAGAGCACCATTTGGATCTATGGAACGTTTTATTGCTGTTTTGCTAGAGCATACAGGTGGTAACTTTCCTCTTTGGTTAACTCCAGATCAAGTTATAATACTGCCAATCAGCGATAAATATCAAAAATATACCGAAAAAGTTTTAGAATCGTTAGAAAATTCCGAAATTCGCGCCCTCGTAGATGACAGAAGTGAAAAAACTGGTCGAAAAATACGAGATGCTGAAGTTAGCAAAATACCTTTTATGGTTATTATTGGTGAAAAAGAAGAACAAGATGGAACAGTTTCTGTAAGAAAACACGGAGAAGGGGACATTGGAAATTTTACAATTGAAGCATTTAAATCTTTAATTAAAGAGGAAGAAAGTAAAACATTAAAGAAATTTAAGTAAATTTGAATTTCAACAAAAATAAAAACTGGAAAGCAGTTATACGTTAAATTTAAAATTATAAGTCATAGCAATTAGAAGAAGCAGGTCTAGAAGACCACTAAGAGTAATCAAAGAAGATCAACACAGAATTAACGACAAAATTAAATATGTTGATGAAGTTCGTGTGGTTGGAGAAAACATAGAAGTTGGTGTATATCCTTTAGATAAAGCTAAAGAGATGGCAAAACAACAAGAATTAGATTTAGTTGAAATTTCACCTAAAGCTAATCCTCCTGTTTGTAAAATTATTGATTACAAGAAGTTCTTGTATGAGCAGAAAAAACGTGAAAAAGCTTTAAAATCTAAAGCTACTAAAGTTACCATAAAGGAAATACGTTTTGGACCTCAAACTGATGAGCATGATTATGAGTTTAAAAAGAAACATGCTGTTAAGTTCTTACAAGATGGAGCTAAGTTAAAAGCATTTGTATTTTTTAAAGGTCGTTCTATCATCTTTAAAGAACAAGGGCAAATTTTATTATTAAAATTAGCTCAGGAATTAGAAGATTATGGTAAAGTAGAGCAATTACCAAAACTAGAGGGTAAACGTATGATTATGTTTATCGCTCCAAAAAAATCAAAATAAAAAGATTCTTGAATAATCAAAGATTTAAAGATTGAAGGTTTTTAAATCTTTATAATTTAAGAAAAACAATATTAAGCAAGTTAAAACGAAGGAGAGATGCCTAAAATGAAAACCAAATCTAGTGCTAAAAAACGATTTAAAGTTACAGGTACTGGTAAAATCAAAAGAAAGCACGCGTTTAAAAGTCACATCTTAACAAAGAAGTCTAAAAAACGTAAGTTAAAGCTAACTCATGATACTTTAGTTCACAAGTCTGATGAGCCTAGCATTAAGCAAATGTTAAACTTAAAATAACAAGTTTAACAAAGGGAATTTAAATATTAACCATGGAGTTAGGCCAAAATAATAAAGTATTCATAAATTGAATCGCCTACTACAAAACACATTGAAATTATGCCAAGATCAGTAAATTCAGTAGCCTCAAGAAATAGAAGAAAAAAAATCTTGAAGGCAGCAAAAGGTTACTTTGGACGTAGAAAAAACGTTTATACAGTAGCAAAAAATGCGGTAGAAAAAGGTATGTTATATGCATACAGAGACCGTAAAAACAATAAGAGAAACTTCCGTTCTTTATGGATTACGCGTATTAACGCAGCAGCTCGTTTAAATGGAATGTCTTACTCACAGTTTATGGGTAAAGTAAAAGCTAATAATATTGAACTAAACCGTAAAGTTTTAGCAGATTTAGCGGTAAACAATCCAGACGCTTTTAAGGCAGTTGTAGAGAAAATTAAATAAATAATAATACTTGCTTATATCTAAAAACCCAAACGTTAAGTTTGGGTTTTTTTATTAAATTTACATTCTAATAGATAAAAAATGAAAATTAAACAACTAACCCTACTATTCATAATTACTTCTCTTTCATTATATTCTCAAGAAAATACAAATGAATCTTCAATAGAAACACAATTTGATAAAGTTTACAAAAGTTCTACAACCTATCAAACCTACAAAGTTATTGCAAAGAGTAAGTATCTTAATTTAAAAACAAGTGTATTAGATTCTCTAAAAAGATTTACAGAAATTATTGATGAAAAAGAGCGCTCGTTAACTTCTGAAAAAGATAGCGTTCAACTACTTAAACGTAATTTGCTTAAAGTACAGAATGAATTAAAAGTTACATTACGCAAAGAGGATTCAATTTCTTTTTTAGGTATACAAGTAAGTAAGCTAGTCTATAATTTAATTATGTGGTTAATTGTTATTGTTTTAGGAGCTAGCTTAGCTTATTTTACTTTTAAATATTATAGAAGTCATGTATTAACAAGAGAAGCTGAAGATAATTTAGAAAATGTTGAATCAGAATTTGAAATACATCGTAAAAAATCATTAGAAAGGGAACAAAAACTAAGAAGGCAATTGCAAGACGAAATTAATAAACAAAAAACCAATTAGTTAACACAAATTAATTGATTTTAAGACTTTTTTAAAAAAACCTCGAAATTTATTTTCGAGGTTTTTTTATGACTATACAAGTTAATCTTAAATACCGTCTCCCAATTCTTTTAGTTTTTCGGTGTTCTCTGCTAACATTAACTCATCTATAATTTTTTGGATATCACCATTCATAATATTTGGTAAATCATACAAGGATAAGCCTATTCTGTGATCTGTAACTCTACCTTGCGCATAGTTATAAGTTCGTATTTTAGCACTTCTATCGCCTGAAGAAACCATAGAACCTCTTTTTAAAGCGTCTTCTGCTTGTTTTTTTGCTAATTCTAAATCATATAAACGAGATCTTAATACTTTAAAGGCCTTTTCTTTATTTTTATGTTGAGATTTTTGATCTTGACATTGCGCTACTAAACCAGTTGGAATGTGTGTTAGACGGACTGCTGAATAGGTTGTGTTTACAGATTGACCTCCTGGACCTGAAGAACAGAAAAAATCGATTCTTACATCTTTAGGATTAATCTCTACATCAAACTCCTCTGCTTCTGGGAAAACCATACAAGTTGCTGCAGAAGTATGCACTCTACCTTGTGTTTCTGTTTGTGGGACTCTTTGTACACGATGCACACCTGCTTCGAATTTTAAAATACCATAAACATCATCGCCATTAACCTCAAACTGAATTTCTTTAAAACCTCCATTTGTTCCTTCAGAATAATCAACAGTTGAAACCTTCCAGCCTTTACTTTCGCAGTATTTTGTGTACATTCTAAAAAGGTCTCCTGCAAAAATACTAGCCTCATCCCCACCAGTACCTGCACGTAATTCTACAACAGCGTTTTTAGTATCTTCTGGGTCTTTGGGTATTAATAAAAATTTAATTTCATCTTCTAACTGAGGTATTCTAGTATTGGCTTCATCAATTTCCATTTTGGCCATTTCTGTCATTTCAGGGTCAGAACCATCCGAAATAATTTCTTTGGCTTCTTCTATTGTATTCATTAAGGTTTCATATTCTTTCCCTTTTTTTACAACATCTCCTAAATCTTTGTATTCTTTCATTAATTGCGCATAACGCTTTTGATCCATAATAATTTCTGGCTGGATAATTAAATCTGAAACCTCATCATAACGTTGCTTAACAATTCTTAACTTGTCTACCATCTTCTACTCTTTTCTTGGGTTGCGAATTTACAATTTTTATCTTATTTATATTTTATTAAGGTTGTAGTATCTTTAAAAGTTACTGAAATACAAATTACAAACGATATACGTTTTTAAGACTTTAAAACAGTAAAGAAAACTGTAGTACCTTCACTTTCTTCACTCTCTATCCATATATCTCCTTTATATAATTTTATTACTTTCTAAACGATTGCTAAACCAATATATTTGCAAAAACAAATAAAAGATTCTTTTCATTTTCAGAATAAACATGGATTTTTTAACAGAATCAAAACCAACAAACCCAATTAACTTATTGTTTTTTATTTTAGGAATGCAATTAAACTTTGTTTGCCTTGTGGTTCTAAAATAGCTCTTAAGCCGAACTCACCGTTTTTTGGAAGAAGGCTAACATCTTCAACATAAAATGCTTCTCCTTTTTTATGAGCATCTAACCATTGTTGGATAAAATTAATTGTAACTTTTTGTAGATTTTCAATTTCTGGTTCAATACCATCTTTACACCATTCAAATGTATTTGAACATTCGCTATTGTCTAAGTCATATGAAAAAATATAACTCCTGTCCGCCCCTACAAAACGACCAATTTGCCCTAAAGAATTTTCTATTAATTCTGTTACATTAGTTAAATCTGCATTAATGTATTTTGTAGATATACTAATTAACAGATTTTGAAAACGAAGCTAGTAATCAATTATTTTATCTTTTTCTAATTGTAAGGTATTGTTATGTATCATTTCACTTTATCATTAAAAAGTTCTTTTAAAGGACTTTATCAATTGGTATAATTTTAACCAAAACAATAAATTTACCTAAAAATTAGGTTTTCTTATTGCTTTAAAAGTATTTGGTATCCTTTAAAATAGTTGATTAACGTTTTAATTAACTGTATATAAAGTTTCCAAATTCACTTTTGATGGTTAATTTTTTTGTAGGTGCCTCTTGCACACTACCTATAATCTTCGCATCTACGTTAAATGACTGTGAAATAGTAATAATTTGATCTGCAATTTCTGGAGAAACATAAAGTTCCATTCTATGACCACAGTTAAACACTTGATACATTTCTTTCCAATCTGTTTTAGATTGTTCTTGTATTAACTTAAATAATGGGGGAATGGTAAACATATTATCTTTAATAATATGTAAATTATCTATAAAATGTAATATTTTTGTTTGAGCACCACCAGAACAATGAATCATTCCGTGAACCTCATCTGAAGAAAATTGAGAAAGAACTTCTTTAATGATAGGTGCATAAGTTCGGGTTGGAGAAAGTACTAACTTACCAGCATCTATGGGTGACTCTTTAACCGCATCTGTTAATTTTGTACTTCCTGAATAGACTAAATCTTCAGGAACAGTTGCATCAAAACTTTCTGGAAATTTTTCTGCCAAATACTTATGGAAAACATCGTGTCTAGCAGAAGTTAAGCCATTAGACCCCATTCCTCCATTATACTCTGTTTCGTAAGTTGCTTGTCCAAAAGATGCTAAACCAACAATTACATCACCTGCCTTAATATTGGCATTGTCTATAACTTTTGTTCGTTTCATTCTTGCGGTTACAGTAGAATCTACTATTATTGTTCGAACTAAATCACCAACATCTGCAGTTTCACCTCCAGTTGAATGGATGGTTACTCCGAATTTCTCTAGATCATTGATTAATTCTTCTGTTCCGTTTATGATTGCTGACAAAACTTCTCCAGGAATTTTGCTTTTATTTCTTCCAATCGTAGAAGAAAGCATAATATTATCTGTAGCACCTACACACAATAAATCATCAATATTCATGATTAACGCATCTTGCGCAATGCCTTTCCAAACAGAAAGATCTCCTGTTTCTTTCCAATACATATAAGCCAAGGATGATTTTGTACCTGCACCATCTGCATGCATTATTAAACAATACTCATCATCATTTGTTAAATAATCTGGCACAATCTTACAAAACGCTTTTGGAAACAAACCTTTGTCTATATTCTTTATAGCATTGTGCACATCTTCTTTAGAAGCTGACACTCCTCTTTGCGCGTAACGTTTTGAAATTTCTTGACTCATTGTAATAAATTATGATGCAAATTTAACCTTTTACCAAAAAAAAATACCTAAATTATGAAATGTTTTCAATTATCTTGTAAACAGTAATTCTCTATATTTTGTTAACGGCCATAAATTATCATCTACCATGGTTTCTAACTTATCACAATGCAATCTAATTTCTGCAAAATATGGTTTTACTTTTTTGCTATAGGCTTGTGCAGATTTTAAGCCTTTTAAACCTTTTGCATTTCTGCGCTCTTCTATCATTTTAAGTGTAAGTGCATTTATTTCTGTAATATGATTAGAGATTGTCATGATTAATTCTATCTGCTCTTTAGCTATATTTTTAAATTCCTCGCCAAATATTTCTTTTAAATTCTTTGTATTTTCTAATAATGTATTTTGATAAATAATAGCAGTTGGTACAATGTGGTTTCTTGCGATATCTCCTAAAACCCTACTTTCTATCTGTAATCGTTTAGTGTATTCTTCGATATCAATTTCATACCTCGCCTCTAACTCTACCTTATTCATTACTTTCATTTCCTCAAACAAAGCTATAGTAGATTTTTCGATTTTTATTTGTAGCGCCTCTGGTGTTGTTTTGTTGTTACTTAAACCTCTCTTTTTCGCTTCTTTTTCCCAGTTACTTCCATATCCATCTCCTTCGAATCGGATATTTTTAGAGTCTTTAATATACTCTCTCAATACGTTAAAAATAGCCTCATCTTTTTTTAGCTTTTTATCATCTATTAAAGCATCTACCTCAATTTTAAATTCTTTTAATTGTTTTGCAACTATTGTATTTAAAACTGTCATAGGTATTGCTGAGTTTGCAGAAGATCCTACTGCTCTAAACTCGAATTTATTTCCTGTAAACGCGAATGCAGACGTTCTATTTCTATCTGTATTATCCAATAGTATTTCTGGGATCTTCCCTATAATATTTAATTTTAAATCAGTTTTTTCTTCTGGTGATAATTTTCCTTTAGTAACATTTTCTAATTCGTTTAACACGTTAGATAATTGGCTTCCTATAAATACTGATATAATTGCAGGCGGTGCTTCATTAGCTCCTAATCTGTGATCATTACTTGCAGATGCTATTGATGCTCTTAACAACTCTTCATTCTCATAAACCGCTTTTATTGTATTTATAAAAAAGGTTAAGAACTGTAAATTTTTCATTGGTGTTTTTCCTGGACTCAACAAGTTTGCTCCATCTGGAGTAGACAATGACCAATTATTATGCTTACCTGAACCATTGATTTCTGCGAACGGCTTTTCATGAAACAGTACTTTAAAATGATGGCGTTTAGAAACTTTTTCCATAACATCCATCAATAAAGAATTATGATCTACTGCTAAATTAGCTTCTTCAAAAATTGGCGCCAATTCAAACTGATTTGGAGCAACTTCATTGTGTCTTGTTTTTACAGGAATACCTAACAACATACATTCTTGCTCTAAATCTTGCATAAAACTCATGGCTCTTGCAGGTATTGTTCCAAAATAATGATCATCTAACTGCTGCCCTTTAGCAGGTATATGACCTAATAATGTTCTACCTGTTAAAACTAAATCGGGTCTTGAGTTCGCAAGTGCATCATCTATTAAAAAATATTCTTGCTCCCAACCTAAAGTGGCATTTACTTTAGATGCATTCTTATCGAAATATTTACATACAGCAGTCGCATGTGTGTCTATAGCTTGTAACGCCCTTAATAATGGCGTTTTATTATCTAGGGCTTCTCCAGTATATGAAACAAATATAGTAGGTATACATAATGTTGTTTCATAGATGAAAGCTGGTGAAGTTGGATCCCAAGCAGTATATCCTCTTGCTTCAAATGTATTACGAATACCTCCATTTGGAAAGCTAGATGCGTCTGGCTCTTGTTGAACTAGTTGTTCACCATCAAACTTTTCCATAGCTAAGCCTCCATTAATTGATTCAAAGAAAGCATCATGCTTTTCCGCAGTTGCACCTGTTAAAGGTTGAAACCAGTGCGTATAATGAGTAGCACCTTTAGAAATGGCCCAATCTTTCATACTAACTGCTACCTGATCTGCAATTTTACGATCTATCCTTGTTCCTTTCTCTATTGCATTAATCACACTATCATAAGCGGTTCTTGTTAAGTACTGTTGCATAGCATGTTTATTAAAAACATGCTGACCAAACAAGGTAGATCTTCGTTCTTTTTCTGTAATTGAAACTGGCTTTCTATTTAAGGTTTCCTGTAATGCAGCAAATCTAATTGTTGACATAATCTAAATTTTAAAGATCTATTTTTATAATAAAGCAAATATACCTCTTAAAAATTAGGGATAAAGTTTTTTTTAATTCATTTTTTAATTTTTACCCCCTTTTTTTTTGATATCAAATTAAAATATTTGATTTTTGCATAATTAACATCTTACACTCAAGAATTATGGCAAAAATTAAATTAGAATACATTTGGTTAGATGGATATTTTCCAACTCAAAATATGAGAAGTAAAACCAAGGTAGAAGAGCATGACGATTTTCAAGGAACTGTTGAAGAATTAGGTATGTGGTCTTTTGACGGTTCATCTACAAAACAAGCTTCAGGAGGTTCTTCTGACTGTTTATTAAAACCTGTTGCAATCTATCCAGATCCTGCAAGAATTAATGGTTATTTAGTAATGACAGAGGTTTTAAATGCAGATGGTACGCCACATGTTTCTAATGGTAGAGCTACAATTGAAGATGAAGATAACGATTTCTGGTTCGGCTTTGAGCAAGAATACTTTATCATGGATACAAAAACGCAATTACCTCTTGGTTTCCCAATTGGTGGTTATCCTGCACCTCAAGGAATGTATTACTGTTCTGTAGGTGGTAAAAATACACATGGAAGATTATTAGTAGAGAAACATGCAGATTTATGTATTGATGCTGGTTTAAACTTTGAAGGTATTAACCAAGAAGTTGCTTCAGGTCAGTGGGAATTTCAATTATTTGCAAAAGGAGCTAAGAAAGCAGGTGATGAAATTTGGATTGCTCGTTATTTATTAGACAGATTAACTGAACAGTATGGTTACTATATAGACTATCATCCAAAACCATTAGGTAAAGATATGGACTGGAATGGTTCTGGTATGCATGCAAATTTCTCTAATACCGTTTTAAGAACCTGTGGTTCTCAAGAAACTTATGAAAAGATATGTGAAGCCTTTAGACCAGTTGTAAAAGAGCATATTGCTGTTTATGGTGAGTTTAATGACCAACGTTTAACTGGTGATCATGAGACTGCTTCAATTAACGATTTCTCTTACGGAGTTTCTGATAGAGGAGCATCAATTAGAATACCTATTATTACAGTAGAAAAAGGATGGAAAGGTTGGTTAGAAGACAGAAGACCTGCTTCTAATGGAGACCCATATAAAATTGCTGGTAGAATTATTAAGACTGTTAAGTCTGCTAACATCAGCTAAATTAAAAGTTTATAAAAATGAAAAACTCCGAAATAAATTTTCGGAGTTTTTTTATGCAGAATAATTTCTATTATTCTTGACTTGGAGGATATCTAGAGATAATTTCTTTAACAAATAATCGAATTCTCTCTTCCTTCTTTTCTACATTTTGGATTTTTAATGCTCCTGTTCCTATCCCTTGCCAAATTAATTCTTTCTTGTCTTTATCTATAAAGTCTATAAAAAGTGTTCCTTCTGTATATTCAGAAACATTTACATTATTGTTCATTCCATTCCACATCCAAGGGTTCCAACCCCATCCAAAACCATACCCCATATTGTTCTGGTTTACATTAACTTTCCTTCTAGACTTTGTAAAAATACTAACCAACATATCTGGATTATCAGACTTGGTAAAACCTTGAGCTAACAATTCTGTTTCAATTGATCGTAAAACTCGTTTTTTATCTAAACTAGAAATAGCTGCTTTATCAATGCCTGTTTTGTAAAAAGCAAACGTTTTATATTTATTAAAATCTGCTTTAGTATCATAGTCTGTAACCACTTTTACAGTATTACAAGAACTCAATGCAACTACTAAAGCTAGCAATAAGGGTTTAAAATATTTCATAGATATATAGTTTTTAATAGTTTATAGTACTTAACTAAAAATCAATAAGCATGCCAAAGTACATCAAATTTTAAACTAACGTTAAAGCTATTTTAAAAATCATAAAGAATCATTTAATTTTTTAAGATTTTCGTAAATTGCAGCACTAAATTCAAAGATTTATTACGAATGGAACAAATACCTGCTTATAAACCTAAACATAAAGTAAGAATTGTAACTGCCGCTGCTCTTTTTGATGGGCATGATGCTGCAATAAATATAATGCGTAGAATTATTCAATCTACAGGTGTAGAAGTAATTCATTTAGGGCATGATAGGTCTGTAGAAGAAGTAGTGAATTGTGCTATTCAAGAAGATGTGAACGCTATTGCGATTACCTCTTATCAAGGTGGTCATAATGAGTATTTTAAATACATGTATGATCTTTTGAAAGAAAAAGGTGCAGGACACATCAAAATTTTTGGTGGTGGAGGTGGGGTAATTTTACCAGAAGAAATCGCTGAATTGATGGATTATGGAATTACCAGAATTTATTCACCTGATGATGGAAGAGAATTAGGCTTACAAGGAATGATTAATGACCTAGTTGAAAAATCTGATTTTGCAATTGGAAATGAATTAAATGTAACACAAGAAGAGTTAGCAAATAAAAAAATTGGCGCTATTGCAAGAGTAATTTCTTCTACAGAAAATTTTCCTGAAATAGCAAAAGATACTTTACAAAAAATACACGACAAAAATAAAACTTCTAAAACTCCGGTTTTGGGCATTACAGGTACTGGTGGTGCAGGTAAATCATCTTTAGTTGATGAATTGGTAAGACGATTTTTAATCGATTTCCCTGAAAAAAGAATTGGTTTAATTTCTGTAGATCCATCAAAAAGAAAAACAGGTGGTGCACTTTTAGGAGACAGAATTAGAATGAATGCCATTAATAATGAGCGTGTGTACATGCGTTCTTTGGCAACACGTCAATCTAACTTAGCCTTATCTAAATATGTGAATGAAGCAGTACAAGTTTTAAAAGCTGCAGAATTCGATTTAATTATTTTAGAAACTTCTGGTATTGGACAATCTGATACCGAAATTATAGAACATTCTGACACTTCTTTGTATGTAATGACTCCAGAATTTGGAGCAGCAACGCAATTAGAAAAGATTGATATGTTGGATTTTGCAGATTTAGTTGCTATCAACAAATTTGATAAAAGAGGTGCTTTAGATGCAATTCGTGATGTAAAAAAGCAATACATGCGTAATAATAATTTATGGGAGGTTCATATGGATGACATGCCTGTAATTGGAACTATTGCATCGCAATTTAATGATCCAGGAATGAATACGTTATACAAACGTATTATGGATAAATTAGTAGAAAAAACGAAAGCTGATTTACATTCTAAAATGGAAATTACAACAGCAATGTCTGAAAAGATATTTGTAATTCCACCAGCAAGAGTTCGTTATTTATCTGAAATAGCAGAAAATAACAGGTCTTATGATGATAAGGTTGATGAGCAAGTAGTAGTAGCTCAAAAATTATATGGAATTCATCAAACTATAGCGTCGATCACGAACACGTCTATTGCACTTACTAAAACTGGATTAGATTCTGATGAGATCCTGAAACAAGTTCAGGGTGACGATTTGCAATTTGTAAAATTGCTAATCGCACAATTCGAAAAAGTAAAAATGAACTTAAATCCATACCATTGGGAAATCATTTTAAACTGGCAAGAAAAGGTTCAGAAGTACAAAAATCCTATTTACTCTTTTAAAGTTAGGGATAAAGAAATAAAAATACAAACACATAGCGAATCGCTTTCTCATACACAAATTCCAAAAGTAGCTTTACCAAAATACCAAGCTTGGGGAGATTTATTACGTTGGAATTTACAAGAAAATGTTCCCGGAGAATTCCCATACACAGCAGGTTTATATCCTTTTAAAAGAACAGGCGAAGACCCTACAAGAATGTTTGCGGGAGAAGGTGGCCCAGAAAGAACCAACAGACGTTTTCATTATGTAAGTTTAGGTATGGATGCAAAAAGGCTTTCTACCGCTTTTGATTCGGTCACTTTATATGGAAATGATCCTGGTCGTAGACCAGATATTTACGGTAAAATTGGAAATGCAGGGGTTTCTATTTGCTGTTTAGATGACGCAAAGAAACTATATTCTGGTTTCGATTTAAGCCACAATATGACATCTGTTTCTATGACCATTAATGGACCTGCACCTATGTTATTAGGTTTCTTTATGAATGCAGCTATTGATCAGAATTGTGAGAAATACATCAAAGAACATAATTTAGGAGCTGATGTAGAAGCTAAATTCAAAGAGATTTATGATGATAAAGAAATTGAAAGACCTACCTATCAAGGAAATTTACCTGAAGGGAATAATGGTTTAGGGTTGATGCTTTTAGGTTTAACTGGGGATCTGGTTTTACCTTCTGATGTGTATCAACAAATTAAAAAAGATACTTTAACGCAAGTTAGAGGTACTGTACAAGCAGATATTTTAAAGGAAGATCAAGCACAAAATACATGTATCTTTTCTACAGAATTTGCGTTGCGTTTAATGGGAGATGTACAAGAATATTTTATTGAGAAACAAGTACGTAATTTTTACTCCGTTTCTATTTCTGGGTATCACATTGCAGAAGCTGGTGCCAATCCTATTACCCAATTGGCGTTAACATTATCTAACGGATTTACCTATTTAGAATACTATTTAAGTAGAGGAATGGATATTAATAAATTCGGACCCAACTTATCGTTCTTCTTTTCAAATGGTATAGATCCTGAATATTCAGTTATTGGAAGAGTTGCTCGTAAAATTTGGGCAAAAGCCATGAAAAATAAATATGGAGCTAACCCAAGAGCACAGATTTTGAAATATCATATTCAAACTTCTGGACGATCTTTACATGCACAAGAAATTGATTTTAATGATATTAGAACAACATTGCAAGCTTTATATGCTATTAATGATAACTGTAATTCGTTACATACAAATGCGTATGATGAGGCCATTACTACCCCTACAGAAGAATCTGTAAGAAGAGCTATGGCTATACAGTTAATCATCAATAAAGAATTAGGTTTATCTAAAAACGAAAACCCAATTCAAGGTGCTTTTATTATTGAAGAGTTAACAGATTTAGTAGAGGAAGCTGTATTGTTAGAGTTTGATAGAATTACAGAAAGAGGAGGCGTTTTAGGAGCTATGGAAACCATGTATCAGCGTTCTAAGATACAAGAAGAGAGTTTGTATTATGAAACTTTAAAGCATACAGGAGAATTCCCAATTATTGGCGTAAACACCTTCTTGAGTTCTAAAGGATCACCTACAGTGCAACCTGCAGAAGTAATTAGAGCTACTGAAGAAGAAAAGCAACAGCAAATAAAAACCAAGGAATTGTTGAATGAAGCAAATCCTAAAAAAGTAGCCTCACAAATTACTATTTTGCAAGAAGCTGCCATTAATAATGAGAACCTTTTTGACAAATTAATGGAGGCAACCAAAGTTTGTTCCTTAGGGCAAATTACAGAGGCTTTATTTAAAGTTGGTGGACAATATCGAAGGAATATGTAAGTAAATAATTTAAATGACCATGAAGAAAATAATATTAATCTTTTTACTAACCTTGACATTTTCTTGTTCTGATGAAGAGACAGACTTTACAGCACAAAATGAGATGGATATTAAAGAGTACATACAAGAAAATAATTTAACGACTCAAAAAACCAACTCTGGAATCTATTATATCATAAATACAGATGGATCTGGAAATGCACCTACTGTAAATTCTAATGTGACTATTGGCTATAAAGGTTATTTTTTAGACAATAGTATTTTTGATCAATCTATGAATGCTACATTTAATTTATCTGCAGTAATTCCTGGATTTTCGCAAAGTGTACAACTTTTAAAACCTGGTGGTTCAGGTACTTTTATTATCCCTTCTAGATTAGCATATGGGAACAAAGGTTCGAGTTCTATTCCTGGAGGAGCAGTATTGGTTTTTGATATTAATTTAATAAGCATTAATTAAATTAAACGAACTTATAAATTTAAAGCGATTAAGATAATTCTTGGTCGCTTTTTTTGTTTTAGAATTTCAGATTCATCAAAATTCTTTTCAAATGCTTACCTTAGACTTATTAAACTTGATAAATTAAAAGTTATGATCATCAAAAAAGAAGACATTAAACAAGAAGTATTTGATTTATATGATGATTATGCACATAACAAATTAACAAGAAAAGAGTTCTTAGCAAAGTTATCTTTGTATGCTGTTGGTGCAATTACACTTCCAGCTTTACTAAGTTTTATTACTCCAAATTATATTGATAGTATAGTAGTGCAACCTAATGACCCAAGATTAGATTCAAAAATGATTAATTACGAATCTCCAAAGGGTGGTCAAAAAATGAAAGGCCTGCTTTCTATTCCCAAAGATGATAATAAAAAACTACCAGGAATCTTGGTTGTGCATGAAAATAGAGGTTTAAATCCTTATATAAAAGATGTTGGTAGAAGAGCTGCTTTAGATAATTACATTACATTGGCTCCAGATGCTTTAGCACCTTTAGGTGGTTATCCTGGAAATGATGATGAAGGAAGAGCAATGCAAAGAAAAAGAGACAGAGATGAAATGATTGAAGATTTTATTGCTGGCTATAACTATTTAAAAAACCATAAAAATTGTAATGGTAAAATAGGTGTTGTTGGTTTTTGTTTTGGAGGGTATATTTCAAATATTCTGGCTGTAAGAATTCCAGAGTTAGCAGCTTCTGTGCCTTATTATGGCAGACAACCTGCAGCTGAAGATGCAGCAAAAGTTAAAGCACCTTTACTTTTACAATATGCTGGTTTAGATAAGAGAGTAAATGCTGGTTGGCCAGATTATGAAAAGATTTTAAAAGAAAATGAAGTCACATACACAGCTCATTTTTATCCTGATGTAAATCATGGTTTTCACAACAATACCGCTCCAAGATATGATGAAGCTGCTGGAGAATTATCTTGGACAAGAACAATGGATTTTTTCAAAACACATTTAAAAGAGTAAGTTTTAAATGAGCAAAAAACAATTAATTAGCAAAGAGCTAGAAAATTTTTACAACAAAGCTTCAGAAGAAACCCGCCTTGAAAAAGGCATGGGTATTTTTGAGTTTGAACGAATTAAAGTTCTAATAGCAAAACACATTTCCAAACCAAATTGCACCATTATTGATGTTGGAGGTGGAACAGGAAAATACAGTGAATGGCTTGCAAAACAAGGACATTCAGTTCATTTAATAGAACCAGTAGAAAAACACTTAAAACTCGCACAAAAGCGAGCAAATAAACTTAAAAATAAATTTTCTATTACTATTGGTGAAGCTAGAAATTTACCATTAAAAAAAGAAACTGCAGATATTGTAATCCTTCACGGACCTCTATATCATTTGCAAAGAAAAGAGGATAGAATAAGCGCAATTGAAGAAGCAAAACGTGTGCTTAAAAAAGGAGGTATTATTTTAGGATTTGCAATAAATGCTACTGCATCTACTGTTGTCGGTTTAATGAATGGGATGATCCATGCCAACTCATTTTTTGAAATGTGTAAAGAGGAATTAACTTCTGGTATTCATAATGCCCCTAAAGACTTTCCTTTCTTATTGGCCGATGCTTATTATCATAAACCACAGGATTTAAAATCAGAATTTTTAGAACATAATTTTAAAATTTTAAATCTCTTTGCTGTAGAGGGTATGATTTGGTTAGACAATGAATATTTTGCAAATATGTTAGATAAAAAGAAATCAAAAACTTTAAAAGCGCTACAAACACTCACAGAAAATGATGAATACCTATTACCATTTAGCCCTCATATGATGCTTGCAGCTGAGAAGTAAGTTCTTTTTGATAACATCATAACTTCTTATTCTTTAAAAACATCGTGTTTTAAATGTTATTAAATTGAAATAGATCTAAGAAATTCATTTCATTTAAAATTGGTAATTTTGCTATTAAATAATCAAATATAAAATAGAAATGGCAAGAGGATATTTTAATGTTCCAGTTGCAGTAAACGAACCTGTTAAAGGGTATGCACCTGGTTCTCCAGAAAGAGAGGAATTGTTAGCAACTTATAAAAAAATGTTTAATGGCAATGTAGATGTGCCTATGCATATTAATGGTAAAGAAGTAAGAACAGGTAATACTAAAAACATTACACCTCCTCATGACCACCAACATGTTGTTGGACAATATCATATAGCAGATCAAAGCCATGTAGATGACGCAATTTCTACAGCATTAGCAGCTAGAAAATCTTGGTCTTCAGTTTCTTGGACAGAAAGAGCATCTATTTTTTTAAAGGCAGCTGAATTATTAGCTGGCCCGTATAGAGCAAAAATGAATGCTGCTACTATGATTGCACAATCTAAAAATGTACATCAAGCAGAAATTGATGCGGCTTGTGAAATGATTGATTTCTTTCGATTTAATGTACAGTATATGATCGATATTTTTAAAGATCAGCCACAATCTGCTCCAGGAATCTGGAACAGAGTTGAATACAGGCCTTTAGAAGGTTTTGTATATGCAATTTCACCTTTTAACTTTACGTCTATTGCAGCGAATTTACCAGCAGCTGCGGCTTTAATGGGTAATGTTGTAGTTTGGAAACCATCTGATCATCAAGTATATTCTGCACAAGTTATCGTAGATTTATTTAAAGAAGCCGGTTTGCCTGATGGTGTAATTAATGTAGTTTATGGAGATCCTGTTATGATTTCTGATGCATGTTTATCTTCTCCAGATTTTTCTGGTTTACACTTTACAGGATCTACAACCGTATTTAAAAATCTTTGGAAACAAATTGGTAACAACATACATACGTATAAAACCTATCCAAGAATTGTAGGTGAAACTGGAGGTAAAGATTTTATATGGGCTCATAATTCTGCAAATCCTTTACAAGTTGCAACAGCAATTACTAGAGGATCTTTTGAATATCAAGGTCAAAAATGTTCTGCTGCTTCACGTGCATACATTCCTGCTTCTATTTGGAATGATGTTTTAAAACACTTAAAAAAGCAAACATCAGAATTAAAAATGGGTTCTCCAGAAAATCCAGATAATTTTGTAAATGCAGTAATTCATCAAGGTTCTTTTGATAAAATTGCAAAATATATTGATGCAGCAAAAGAAAACGAAAATGCAGAAATTATTATTGGTGGAGGACATGATAAATCTAAAGGATACTTTATTGAACCAACAGTAATATTAGCTAAAAATGCTACTTATGAAACAATGACAACTGAGTTATTTGGGCCAGTGATGACTGTTTATGTTTATGAAGATAACGAATGGGAAGCTTCTTTAAAATTAGTAGACAACTCTACTGAATATGCTTTAACAGGTGCAATTTTCTCTACGGATAGATATATTGTTGAGCAAGCCTCTAAAGCATTAGAAGATGCCGCAGGAAACTTTTATATTAACGACAAACCAACAGGTGCTGTTGTAGGTCAGCAACCTTTTGGAGGAGCAAGAGCTTCTGGTACAAATGACAAAGCTGGTTCTGCACAAAATCTATTAAGATGGACATCTGTGAGATTAATAAAAGAAACTTTTGTTACTCCACAAGATTACAAATATCCATTTTTAGGTTAGGAAAATGATAGAATTAAGAAAGCCCCATCAAATTGATGGGGCTTTTTTAATTTATTCAATAACTAATTTTCTAATGGTTTGTTTATTTCCATTATTAATTTTTAACAAATACAACCCTTTAGATAAGTTATTAAAAGAAATATCTTCTTTAAACAATATACTTGTATCTCTAAAAACTTTCTCTGCAACACTTCTTCCGCTTATATCAAACAATTCTATTTTCGTTTTAGCAGTGTCAAATGTTTCAAACATTAATGTAAAGTTTCCGTTATTTGGATTTGGAAATAAATTGAACTTATTAAAAGTTACATCATCTAAAGACGGTGTAGCTTCTTCTACTATTATGGTATAGTCTTCGGTTTCTCCATCATGACCATTAATACAAGAGGTTGGAAATTCATTTTCTTCTGGGTCAGAGTATTTACTGATAACTCGCATAACAGTTGAGCCTAATTTTGCATTTGAAGGTACCGTTATTTGTAAAGGGCTTAAATCTGTTGCAACATTGGTAACATTTGCTGCAAGGCCTAAATTATATTCTTCATCTGTATCGTTAAAAACACAATCACCATTCCAATCTATCCATGCTTTAACCAATACTTTATAATTTCCATCTGAATTTACATTTACAGTTAACTCATGGGTATCATCTTTTTTTACATTGGTAGAAATCTCTGTGTAATCAAAATAACCTTGTAGCACTAGATTATCATTATACTTCGAAGAAAATTTATTAATTGTGTTAAATTTTACTAAAGTTGTACTTGTAGCGTACTCAGTTGTTCCGATAGATTCACATAAGGTACAACTTTGCGTTGTAAAAGTATAAGCATCAGAAAAGCTTCCTTCTCCACAAGAATTTTTAGCTTTTACCCTCCAATAGAAAACTGATTCTTGCTCTAAAGCAGGACTATCAAATGAATTTGTATTAGAGCTACCTGAAGCAATAATATTTGAAAAGTTACTGGTAGTAGAAATTTCGATATCGTAAGAAGTGGCATTATCATCTTCTTGCCAAGTTAATACTGGTGCTATTAATGCATCTGTCTTATTATCTTCTGGAGTAGATAATGTTAAGGCACTAAACGGTGGTGAGTTTATATCTAAACTAAGTGCTAAATTTTGAACAACACTTCCACCAGTGGCAGAAACATTTATCGTATAATTAATCGGGTTTACGTCATTAAAATTTAAAATGGTTACAACAACATCACCATTTTCACTTACTGTTTCTGGAGTAAAAGATACTTGAGAATTTAATGGATTGCCTGCACTTGAAAAACTAACTGTTTCTGAATAATTATTTATAAAATCTAAGTTTAATGTATAACTAACCGTCTCTTCACTAACATTACAAGCACTTAAATCTCCAGTGGTGTTTGTAAAAATAAAGGTTGGTTCTGTAGAATTTACATTAATAACTCCTGAATTAATATTATAAAAAATATTACCGACAGCTTCAACCATTATTTTTGCATTGGTTGCTACTTCATTCGGAATTACAATATCTTGAGTACCGTCATTTGGAGTATTAGCAAGAAGAACAACTGGAAATGTTACTCCACCATCTTTAGAAAGTCTAATATTTACAAATTCGCAATTAATTGGCGCTATATCTGTAGTACTTTTTGTCCAACTAATGGTTTGTGTAGACCCTACATCCCAAGTAACATCTGAAGCCTGAGAAGTAACTGTAAAAGCAGCAACATCTGCAACTGTAATTTTAACATCATCTCTTGCTGTACTTCCTCCGCCAACATTATTATCCCTAACTGTGAAGGCAAAATTTAACTCTCTTGCTACTGAGGGAAGCACTTCCCAAGGAGAGGATCCAATACCCCCAACCCCACTATTTTCTGCTAATTCAGGGAAATGCCTATAAGCTACAGTTTTTGAAGGCAAAGACCTAAACATAGGGCCACCACTATTGGTTTCAGCAGGTGGCATTATTTCACCTATTTCGTTATCTATCTGCTCCCAATTATAGCTAAGTGTACCTAGACCATCTGCATCATCCGCCTCTCCAGTTAATTTAAATGGTGTTGATTTTGGAATAGTATAATCTGATCCTGCATTTGCAGTTGGTGTAGCATTATTGGTATCTGTTAATGTAGCACAGCTACCTGTAGTCTGGATAATGCTTTGCATTTGAGAAATACTAACTGTATGAAAATAATCATCACTATTACCTGAAGCATCACCAACACTTAAAACATTTGGATTACAAATACCAGCATAACCCATAATTGTAGACCCACTACCTGGTTCTACAGCTGTAGCATTAGTTCTATTACAATTATTATTCTGTGTATGTGTTGCTCCAAATTGGTGGCCAATTTCATGAACTACATAATCTATATCATAAGGATCGTTTACTGGAGAAGAAATCCCAGTAACACCTCTAGCCTTTTGTCCATCTCTACAAACAACCCCTAAACCTGCTAGACCACTACCTCCAATACTAAAGATATGACCAATATCATAATTTGCAGTTCCTATTTGTAAGTCACAAATACCTTGAACTTCATTTATCATAGTATTCGCAGTACCATCTGTAATTCCGTCTGTATTGGCATCTAGAAAAATAATGTTTGTATTATTTTCTACTAAAACCATTTTTACACCTAAATCTTTTTCAAAGACACCATTAATTCTTGTTAATGAGGTATTCATTGCAGAAAGGACGACTGCTTTTTTATCTTCATCAGTTGCAGACGAGGCAATTCCTTGTCTATTAATATGAAACTGAGCATATTCTCCACTACAAACAACTGCAAGTCTATATGTTCTTAATTTGCCATCATTTACTAGTCTATTAAATATTGGTTCTGAAGCAACTTGTTTCACATTGTCTTCTACCAAACATTGAAAATCTTGTTCTTCTTTAGGTAAATCCAATCTACTATAAACAATGTAATTGTTTTTATCCTTAGAGTAAGGATCTATGTATGTTGTAGCTTCATGTTTTGAAGAAATGACTGCATGTAAACCATCATAACCTATGCTTATCTTAGCAATAGCAGTTGAATCATCTAAACCTATTGCTGTGTATGATTTAATTTCGGGAAACCTTAATTGCAGTGCTGTTTCAAAATTAGACGTTTCTCGAACTAAAAAACGGTTCAAAACCCCACTTTTGTTAGGTAAGTAAATAAGGGTTTTATTTTGAGTTGAAGATTTTTTTAAGACTTTTTGAAAAGCAGTAAGTTTTAAATTTAATAATTGATAAGAAGTTGGAAAATACTCTTTTTGATAGACGTCTTTTTTTTGAAAAGAGTTCTTTGATTGTTCTGAAACACTCCAGAAATTTTGAGCTGAAAATTGATTTACAAAGAGTAATAGTAAAGTTAAAATTGTGAGATTACGTAATTTTTTTTGCATAAATTAAAATTTCAAAAAAGTATGTAACTATCAAATATAGGAATTATTTACCTTTGTATTCGAAATTATGAACAGAAACATACTACTTAAAGACCTTACTTTAAAAGACTATAAAGAAACTTGGGATTACCAAACTGAGTTATTACAAGAGATTGTAGATACAAAAATTTCGAACCGTAAAAATTCTGAAACAGTAACTACCAAAAATCATTTCTTGTTTGTAGAGCATCCACATGTATACACTTTGGGTAAAAGTGGAGATTTGAGTAATTTATTATTAAATGAAATTCAAATAAAAGAAAAAGGAGCTACATTCTATAAAATTAACAGAGGTGGAGATATCACATATCATGGACCAGGACAAATTGTTGGATACCCAATTTTAGATTTAGAAAACTTTTTTACAGATATTCATAAATACTTACGCTTGTTAGAAGAAACAATCATTTTAACTATTGCTGAATATGGTATTAAAAGCACTAGAAGTGAAGGTGAAACGGGTGTTTGGTTAGATGCAGGTACTCCTTTTGCCCGTAAAATATGTGCTATGGGAATACGTTCCTCTAGATGGGTTACTATGCACGGTTTTGCCTTAAATGCAAATGCAGATTTGGGTTATTTTGATAATATAATTCCTTGTGGAATTCGTGGTAAGGCTGTAACCTCTATGGAAGTTGAATTGAACAGGAAAGTGGATATAGAAGAAATAAAAAGTAAAATCTTAAAGCATTTTAAGGCTCTTTTCGAGGTTGAAAAGTTTATAGATTCTTAGCTTATTTTTCCTCGTTGAAATATACTTTATAATACTTCATTTTTTTATCTTCATCGTAACCTCTTTCTAAATATTCTGAGGCTGCATCTGGAGCATCAACATCTAATTTAATGCTGATATTGGTGTCTAACTTAATTTCAGTTTTAAGTTTATTTTTTTCTTTCTTTAAAACAACTCCAGAAACATCAAAATTATTTCTGATAAGAACATCATTTAAATTTTCATAATGCTTCTTGTAATCTTCAAATAAATCTTTGTGTTTCTCTTCTTCAAAGATTTCATCTTTAAAATTATGATAATCTAAAGCCTCATGTTCTTTAAAATAATCCACAGTGTTTGCCAAAAAATTACCTTGCTCTTGTTTTCCAAATTCAGGCTTAATAACTTCTTCAGAAAACTCTTTACATAACTCTAAATAGTTTTGAGTGTGTGAATTATAATCATCTGCAAGCTTAACTCCTAGAAAATTCTTAATCCAATATTGGGCATCATAATTATTATTATCTACAGAAAATACAACTGTACCTTCTGTATCAGAAGTATTCAAAATTAAACAACCTTTATCAATTTTTCTTGTAGATATTCCTTTTTGAACAACAACATCAAAACTCTCATTATCATCTAAATAAGTTTGAAAAAAATCTACTTTATTCTCGATTTTATACACACCAATAGCTTCTGTTAATACATCTTTATACTCAATACCTTCTATAAAAACTACAATAACATCGCCTGTTTTAATTTGTGCAGAATTAGATTGCTCATACAAATGATTTACCATGTTTTTAGAAAACTCTACAAATGCACTTTCGTCTTTAAAAATTTCTGTAGCATAATTATTTAGCTCATTTAGACGAACATCTGCATGATGAGAAAATCGATAACTTTGGGTAAGAGAACCAAAAGGTTTTAGAAGAAAATTCTTCATTAAATCATAACTTTCTTGATCAAAACGAATTAAATCCTCAGAAAAAACATTCTGGCCACTATTAAATTTATTAGCCACTTTATGTAAAATACATTTTGTTATTTCTGCTCTCGTTTTTTTAATCATCTCTAAAAATTTTGGAGGGTAAAAATAGAAAAAGTTTACGGCTAAAAATCTAATTGTTCATAAAAAATAATTCTAATAATTAATGATTTTAATGAATTGACTAAACAAATAAAACCTGAGATTTTAATTACAACTTTAATTTAAGTTGTTCAGGTAATAATTTAAATGTTTTACGATGATGAATGGTAGCTCCAAATTCTCGAATAGCTGCTCTATGTTCTTTAGTAGGGTATCCTTTATTTTTCTGCCAATTGTACATTGTAAATTCTTGATGAATCTTTTTCATATATGCATCTCGATAGGTTTTAGCTAATACTGAAGCTGCAGCTATACTTAAAAATTTAGCATCTCCTTTTACGATAGTTTCGTGAGGAATTTCTTTGTAGTTTCTAAACTTATTTCCATCAACAATAATAAATTTTGGGGGAATTTTTAAGCCATCAATAGCTCTATGCATACCTGTAATTGAGGCTTGTAACACATTTAATTCATCTACCTCATCTTGATATATGAACGATACTGCAAAAGCAATTGCTTGCTCTTCTATAATTGGTTTTAAAATCTCTCTATTTTTTTCTGACAATTGCTTGGAATCATTTAAAAGTGGATGAGAAAAATCTTTAGGCAAAATAACTGCAGCTGCAACCACGGGTCCAGACAAACAACCTCTACCTGCTTCATCTGTTCCAGCTTCTAGACGATAACCACTATAATTTGATTTTAACATGTTACAAAGAAAATAAATTTATAATTAACAGATATACCTATACTTATTAACTACAATTTTCGTTTAATTATTTTACATTTGCTTTTGTTGATTTTTGAAATGAAAAAAACGTTTGTACTTTCTTTTTTGATATTTATATTTTCACTGAGCAGCTTGCATAGTCAAAGAAAACTAGGTGCAGGTGCTAAGAGAGAACAAACTACTAGAATTGGTTTAAACGGAAAAGTTGATACTTTAAATACAAAAAGTTCTACCAAAGTTATTTTATCTGGAAAAACAAAATGGACTGATTATAAGATTATTTCTCATAACAGTGACACAACTTACATAGACACTACTCTTACTTTACAAAAAGAATATAAATTTAATTATTTACGAACTGATAATTTTGAGTTATTGCCTTTTCACAACCAAGGGCAAACCTTTAACAACTTAGGATATAGTTACAATAATATATTGCGTTTACCGGATTTTGGGTTTAGTGCAAAACAGGTAAGTTATTTAGAAGTTGATGACATCAACTATTTTGAAGTACCTACTACAACTACTGAAATAATGTATAGAACAGGCTTACAACAGGGCCAAGTTGTAGATGCTTTATTTACGCTCAACTTTTCAAAAAGATTAAACGTATCTCTATCCTACAAAGGGCTTCGCTCTTTAGGAGCCTACAGAAATGCCTTGGTAAGTAATGGTAATTTTAGAGGAACTTTTAATTATACTTCTAAAAACAAACAATATGAAGTTAGAGGGCATTTAGCAACTCAAGATTTTTATCACCAAGAAAACGGAGGATTAACCCCTTCATCTTTAGATAGCTTTATTAATGAAGATCCAAATTACGAACAAAGATCTCGATTAGATGTAAATTTAAATGATGCTTTTAGTCAATTTGATGCCTCTAGACTTTATATAGAGCACAGTTATAAACTATTAGCTAAAAGAGATACACTAACAGAAAAAGATTTTAGCAATCTTAAAATAGGGCATGTATTAACTAACGAGAATAAAAGCTATGATTTTAATCAAACAACAGCAACAACTTCCATATTTGGAGATACAAATGGAACAGGAGCTTCGGATAATAACGCACAAAGTAAACTCACAAATAACGAATTCAATTTAGAATTTAATTCAAAATATGTTTTAGGGCAGGTAAAAGCCAAAGTACATTTCACAGATTACAGTTATGGATATGACACAATACTAAATACAACTAGCGTCATAAACAACTACCAACTAAAATCTACTGCAGTTTCTTTTGGAGCAGACTGGAATGCTAAAATTAAAAACTTCAATTTAAATGCAGATGCATCCGTTACTCCTGGTTCAGGAATATTGTCTGGAAATTATATAAAAGGAACAGCTGTTTACAAAAAAGACAGTTTATTTGCTATTAAAGGTTCAGTATTACTTAGCTCAAAATCACCGAATTTTAACATGTTACTACACCAAAGTAGTTATGACAACTACAACTGGCAAAACCAGTATAGTAATATAAATACAAGAAATCTAGAGTTTTCAATAGCGTCTAAATGGTTAAATGGTTCTTTACACTTTACAAATATTGATAATTACACCTATTTTAATAAACAAAGTAGACCGACACAATTTGAAGATCAAATTGCTTATTTAAAAGTAAAGGTCAATAAAGAGTTTAAATTTTGGAAATTTGCATTAGACAATACACTCATGTATCAGAATATTAGTAGTGGGAGTTCCGTTTTTAGAGTACCTGAGTTGGTAACTAGAAACACATTTTATTATGCAGACAATTGGTTTAAAGGAGATGCAATGTTTGTAAATATTGGTTTTACTTTTAAATACTTTACAGCATACAATGCAAATGCATACAACCCTCTATTGGCTGAGTTTAGATTACAAGATGAGGAAACTATAGGATTCCCAACTTTTGATGTTTTTTTTAATGCAAGAGTAAGAAGAACTAGACTTTATTTAAAGGTAGATAATGTAACTTCTGGTTTTACGAAAAAGAACTATTTTTCTGCTCCTAATTATCCATATAGAGACTTTACAGTTCGTTTTGGGTTAGTTTGGAATTGGTTTATTTAAAATTAAAATGAGAACAAAACTTAAAAATAATTGGAAGTTTTTTTTAATAATAAGTCTAACGCTTGGGCTAGCTCCTTTTAACCCTCCCCACCTACTAGGTAAAATATCTTGGATTATGGGTGGTAATGCCCTCTCTAAAAAACACGGAATGGCATTAGATGATTGGTTTGATTTGTTTTTACACGGAACACCTTGGCTACTTCTTTTTACCGCAATTACACTTAATATTTTCAGTAAGATTAAAAAGTAACTTTTAATTACTTTTTCTTAAGTAATCTAATTTTTAAATTTAATGCAGCAAATAACAATGTTGTAAATGGACTTAACCAATTAAAAATGGCATATAAGAAGTACTCCCCTACTCCTACTCCTAAAACACTAGACTGATAAGCACCACAGGTGTTCCAAGGAATTAGCACTGAAGTTACAGTTCCAGAGTCTTCTAGGGTTCTACTTAAATTTTCCGGAGCTAAACCTTTGTCTTCATAAGCTTTTTTAAACATTTTACCAGGAATTACGAGTGCTAAATACTGATCTGATGCTACAATGTTTAAACCCAAACAACTTATCACTGTACTTGCAAACAAACCAAAAATAGAACTAGCAACCACTAATAAACTTTTTGTGATTTTAGATAATGCACCAATAGCATCCATAATTCCGCCAAACACCATTGCACAAATAATTAAAAATATTGTCCAAAGCATTCCTTTCATTCCTCCTGCCGCAAATAACTCGGTTAATTTTGCATCACTAGTTTCAATTTGAACATCACTTAAAATTGCTGTTGTTATTGTCTGAAATTTTGAATCTGATAGCCCTTCTAAAATTCCGCCTTGAAATATAAAAGCAAAAATAGAAGCTAAGACAACACCAGCCCCTAAAGCTAATAGAGGTTTTGTTTTTAGTAAGATCATAAAGACCACAATTACAGGCACAATGAATAGTAACGGTGTTATTGTAAAAGTTTGTGCTATTGTAACTAATAAATTACTAACATCTGCACTACCAGAAGTATCAATAGATGCATTTAGAATAGCAAAAACTACTAAAGTTATTATTATAGTTGGCACAGTGGTATAGGCCATATATTTTATATGAGTAAATAAATCTGTACCTGCCATAGCTGGAGCTAAATTTGTAGTATCTGATAAAGGAGACATTTTATCTCCAAAATAAGCCCCAGAGATTACAGCTCCTGCAATCATTCCTGATGGAATACCTAAAGCACTACCAATTCCAATTAAAGCAATACCTACTGTAGCAGATGTGGTCCAAGAACTTCCTGTTGCTATAGAAATTATTGCTGCTATTATTACAGATGCAGGCAAAAAGATATCAGGACTTAATACTTGTAAACCATAGTACACCATTGCAGGAATAATACCACTTACCAACCAAGATCCTGCAAGAGCACCCACTAAAAATAAAATTAAAATAGGCACAAAAACACTCTTCCAATTTTCCCAAACTTCTTGTACCATTATTGTAATCGAGATCTTATTAAGAAAACCAACAATAGCTGCAAAAAAGCCACCTAATAAAAGAATATATTGGTTGGTATATGCACCAAACCACTCTTGCCCTTCTACAAAAAAGATATTATAAGCAAGTAAACCCATTAAAATGAACACAGGAATTAAAGATTCTAATAAACTTAACTCTTTAGTCAAATTATTAACGGATGAATCGTACTCTAATTTACTATTGTTTTCTTTGTCTTGCATATCAAATTAATTGTATTGTAATGTTACGATATTACAGCTTGTTATGCAAATCAAATTGATGTACTTACTTTGCTAAAAAACAATCAAACACAAACTTCTTGCATACAAAATTTCATCATTTGATACGTACGCTCAATGTTATTATCTAGTCCAACAGAAAATCGAATTAACCCATCTGAAAGACCCATCTCTTTTTGTTCATTTTCAGGTATTTCTGATGACGTAGAACTTCCAGGAGCAGAAAATAGGGTTTTATAAAATCCTAAACTTACTGCCAAATAACCTAAGTTTTTCTTTTGCATTAACTCCATTAAAGCATTTGCTTTTTCTAAAGATCCAACATCTATAGTTAGCATACCACCAAATCCATATTCTGTATTCATCATCTCCTTAAATAATTGATGTGAAGAATGAGATTCTAGACCAGGATAAACAGTTTTTACTCCATCTTGTTGAAATTTTTTGGCTAAAAATAAAGCATTTTTACTATGTTGCTTCATACGAATATGAAGTGTTCTCATATTTTTTAAAATAAATGAGGCTCTAAGACTATCCAAAGTTGAACCTAGCAACATACAAGCACCATCGTTTACATTTCGTAAATCATTTATAAATTCTTGAGTTCCACAAACAACACCTCCAACAGTGTCTGAAGAACCATTAATGAATTTTGTTAAACTATGAATTACAATATCTGCCCCCAACTTTGCTGGAGAAATTGATAAAGGAGAGAAGGTATTATCTACCACCAATTTAAAATTGTGTTTTTTGGCTAAAGCTGATAAACCTTTGATATCTGCAACCTCTAAAAGCGGATTACTTACAGATTCGCAATATAAAACTTTGGTGTTTTTAGTAATTGCTGCCTCAACAACATCTAATTTTGTGATATCTACAAACGTAGTTTCTATACCTAATTTAGGTGTAAAGTTTTTTAAAAAAGCATAAGTACCTCCATAGATTGTTCTGCTTGAAACGATATTGTCATTTGCACTACATAATTGCAATAAAACAGGTGTTATAGCTCCCATTCCAGAAGCTGTAACATTTGCAGATTCTGTTCCTTCCATCGCTGCAAGAGCTTCGGCCAAATTTAAATTTGAAGGAGTAGAATGACGAGAGTATAAATAACATCCATCTGCATTACCCTCAAAAGTATCGGACATTGTTTTTGCTGATAAAAAAGTATACGTTGATGAGTCTGAAATTGAAGGATTTACACCTCCAAATTCACCAAATTTCTTTAAATCTTGTATACTGTCTGCTGGATTAAAACTCATAATAAAATGTTATTTTGTTAATACAAAACAACAATTATATAGTTCATTTATCAATATAAATTGTAAAATATAGATTATTATTTTACAATTTTTATATATTTAGAAATATATTCTGTATTTTAAAAATAAAATTAATTATTCAGAAAGAATTACAGCCTATGCATTTAGATCGTATCGATAAAAAACTTATTAATTTACTTCAGCAAAATAGCAAACAGACCACTAAGCAACTTTCTTTACAATTAGATTTATCTATAACAGCAGTTTATGAGAGAATAAAAAAATTAGAAAAAGAAAATGTGTTAGAGAAATACGTAGCAATTGTAAATAAAGGTAAAATAGGAAAATCTTTTTTAGTGTTTTGCCATGTTAGGTTAATTCAGCATACAAAAGAAAATATAACTACTTTTGAGAAAGAGATATTAAAGTTAGAGGAAGTTTCAGAATGCTTTCATGTAAGTGGAGACTATGATTATATATTAAAAATATTTGTAAAAGATATCGAGGAATATCGTCAATTTATGGTAAGTAAACTAACTGCAATAAAATATATTGGAAGTACACATAGTACTTTTGCTATAGAGAGTGTAAAAAACACTACAGCCATTTTTACAAAGTAAAAAACCCAAAACAAAAAGTTTTGGGTTTTGGAGTTATTATTGTTATTTGTTTGAGTGTGACCCATCACAATAACCGTCTTTATCAGATGTATTTCCACATCCACATTTTGGTCTTTCTAGTCTCATATTTTTTAAGCTTTTGTTTTTACTACAAATGACATTTCCATTAAATCATCTATAAATTTATCTTTTAAATTATCGAAGAAAGATTTAGATGCATATTTTACATTAAAATCTGCTCTATTTACCATAAACTTTTCACTAGAAAAAGTAGTAACCCCACCTACTGAAGAAATAGTAGCAGGTATCGTAATACTTTTAGTAACATCTTTAATCGTTAAATTTCCAGTAACATTTAATAAACCTTCATTGGCTTCAACACTAGTAATGATAAATTTAGAGGTAGGAAATGTAGCAATATTAAAGAAATCTGCACTTGTTAAGTGACCAACTAATTTTCCATTTCCTTCGTTATCTGCAGGAATATCTAATACCGTTATTGTAGACATGTCTACAACAAACTCTCCTCCTTTTAAATTACCATTTTCTAAAACAATTTCTCCTTTTAAAAGATTAACAATTCCGTTATGAGATCCTGTAGGTTTTGTTCCCTTCCAATTTAAAACTGAAGCAGTTGTGTCTACATTGTTTAAGAGTGTCTTTTTCCCTTCTACTTTAACTTCTTCTTTTGTTTCGATTGCCTTTTTACTACTTTCACTTTTACAAGCTGTTAGTACTAAAGCAACCATTATTAGTGATAAAAATACTTTTTTCATGCGATAAGATTTAAATTAATATTTATTTTCCATGGCAAATATATAACAATTTATTTTCCCTGGAAAATATTTTTAATAAAATTAAATTATTTTTTAAAATTCTCTGTTCTTAGAATCTATGATAATGGTAACAGGACCGTCATTTAATAAATGTAGTTTCATATCTGCTCCAAACTCGCCAGTTTGTACTTCTTTCTGTATTTCTACCTTTAAATCTGATACAAATTTTTCATAAAGTGGAATTGCAATATTAGGTTTAGACGCATTAATATAACTTGGTCTTTTCCCTTTTTTTACATTCGCAAATAACGTAAATTGACTAACTACAATTACATCAGCATTTACATCCTTAAGTGATAAATTCATAACATTATCTTCATCATTAAAGATTCTTAGATTGGCAGTTTTTCTAACTAGATACTCTATATCTTCTTGTACATCTGCATCTGTGATACCTAAAAGTACTAATAAACCTTTATTAATTGTTGCTACTTTTTTTCTATCTATAGTAACACTTGCTTCAGAAACTCTTTGAATAACTACTCTCATTACAATTAATCATCTTCCTCATTCCAAACATCTGTTCTAAAATGTTCTGTTTCTTCTTCTCCTTCTAAAATTTGTAAATAGCTTCTGTATCTAGACCAAGAAATTTCTTCTTCCTCCAAAGCTTCTTTAACAGCACAATGGGGTTCTTTTAAATGCAAACAATCATTAAACTTACAATATTGTTTTAAGGCAAAAAACTCAGGAAAGTAATCTCCAAGTTCATACTTATTCATATCTACTACTCCAAATCCTTTAATACCTGGAGTGTCTATAATTTTTGCATCAAAGCTTAAATCAAACATTTCTGCAAAGGTTGTAGTGTGCTGACCTTGTTTATGCTGCTCTGATATTTCTTGTGTTTTTAAGTCTAAATTTGGCGCAATTGCATTTACTAAGGTAGATTTACCCACTCCTGAATGCCCAACAAACATAGATGTTTTACCTTTCATTAATTCTTTTAAGGTAACTACATTAGTATTTTCTATAGCAGAGACTTCAATACATTTATAACCTATTGCTTCGTAAATATCTTTAAGATATAAAATTTCTGCACGTTCTTCTATGGCATAAGCATCAATCTTATTAAATACTAAAACAGTTTCTATCCTATACGCTCTTGTTGTAACTAAAAAGCGATCTATAAAAGCGGTTAACGTAGGTGGATTATTAATAGTGATTAATAAAAAAACCAAATCTAAGTTTGCAGCAATAATGTGCGTTTGTTTAGAAAGATTTACAGATTTACGAACTATAAAATTCTCTCTATCTAGAATTTTTTTAATGACACCTGTTTCTTCATCGCCTTTCTTTTCAAGGTCAAAAACTACTTTATCTCCAACAGCAATTGGGTTAGTACTTTTTATACCTTTTATTCTAAATTTTCCTTTAATTCTACATTGATGAAACTGGCCATCATTAGACTTTACAAAATACCAACTTCCTGTAGATTTATATACAATACCTGTCATTATTACAAAGATGCTGAATTAAAATTGATTTAAAAAATAAGCCACAAATTCAGAAAGAATTTGTGGCTTTAATTAAATATTTAAAAAAATTAAGCTTTAATAATTTTCTCTTGATGATTAATAGATTCTTGATGAATTGCCTTAAACATTCTTAATACAAATTCTTCACTCAATCCTTTTTCTTGTCCTTCTAGAATCATATTTCCTAAAATTTCATTCCATCTTTTAGATTGTAAAACAGCTACATTTTGCTCTTTCTTAAGCTCACCAATTTGATCTGCAACTTTCATACGCTTTGCTAACAAATCAATTAATTGACCATCTACCACATTAATTTGTGCACGTAAATTTTCTAGGGAATCTCTATAAGTAGAATCTGTTTCTGTTTGCTTTCTAATTTTTAAATCTTGCATAATTTGCTTTAATTTAGTTGGTGTAACCTGTTGTGCAGAGTCAGACCAAGCATTATCAGGATCAAAATGAGTTTCTATCATTAAGCCATCAAAATTTAAATCTAAAGCAGTTTGAGATACATCAAAAATCATTTCTCTATTACCTGTAATATGTGATGGGTCACAAATTAATGGCAAATCTGGAAATCTGTTTTTAAACTCAATTGCAATTTGCCATTCAGGAACGTTTCTGTATTTTGATTTTTCATAGGTTGAAAATCCTCTATGAATAGCACCTAAATTTTTAATATCTGCAGTGTATAATCTTTCTATTCCACCTAACCATAAAGCCAAATCTGGATTTATAGGATTCTTTACCAATACAATTTTATCTGTACCATGTAAAGCGTCTGCTAATTCTTGCATAATAAACGGAGAGACTGCAGTTCTTGCACCAATCCATAGTAAATCTACGTCATTTTCAATAGCCAACTTAACATGAGCGGCATTTGCTACTTCTGTACAGGTTTTCATACCTGTCTCTGCTTTTACTTTCTTTAACCATTTTAAACCTAAAGCTCCTACTCCTTCAAAATTTCCTGGTCTAGTTCTAGGCTTCCAAATTCCTGCTCTATAATAGTTTACATCAGAATCTTTTAATTGATGTGCAATTTTTAAAACCTGTTCTTCGGTTTCTGCACTACAAGGCCCTGCTATTACTAGTGGATGATCTAACTTCATATCATCCAACCATGTTCTTAATGCTACTGTATTCTTCATTTTTATATTAATTGTGGCTATTTATTTTATGCCGTTTAAAATTTGTTTTATATGATTTGTATTCTCCATTTCATTAAAAATCTCGGAAAAATTATCTTGTTGCATCAACTCTTTAAATCGTTTTAGATTATTGATGTATTCTTCTAACGTTTCTATTACGTTTTCTTTATTTTGTTTAAAAATTGGGGTCCACATTGCTGGACTGCTCTTTGCCAAACGAACTGTAGACTCAAAACCTGAACCTGCCATATCAAAAATATCACGTTCATTTTTTTCTTTGTTAATAACAGTTTTACCTAACATAAATGCGCTTATGTGAGATAGGTGCGAAACATACGCAATATGCTTATCATGAGAAACAGGATCCATATATCGAATACGCATTCCAATAGCATTAAAAAGTGCCAACGCTTTTTCTTGCAACTTAAAAGTTGTTTTTTCTACTTCACAAATAATATTCGTTTTCCCTTTGTATAAGCCAGGAATTGCAGCTGTTGGTCCAGATTTTTCTGTACCTGCAATAGGATGACATGCCAAAAAATTTCTTCTTTTTGGATGACGTTCAACGGCTTTACAAATTGCTTCTTTTGTAGAACCAGCATCTACAACTAATGTATTATCGCCTATTTTATCTAATATAGTTGGCAACAATTTTACAGTAACATCTACAGGAATTGAAACGATAACCAAATCTGCATTTTCTAAATCGTCCAAAGTAGCTTTTTTATCAATTAGATTCAATTCTAAAGCCTTGTTTAAGGTTTCGTCTTTTCTACTAATTCCGTGAATTACAATTTCTGGATTGTAGTTTTTTATGTCGATAGCAAAACTACCACCAATTAAACCAACCCCAATCATGTATACATGTTTCATTCTATTGCTAATTTATTAATGAAAAAATCATTAAAATCTACTAATTGCCTCTGTTATTACTACTTCTGATACACATAATGAAAAACGGATATAGTCTTCTCCTTGAGAACCGAAAATAGATCCTGGTGTTATAAATATGTCTTTATCATATAATACTGCATCTGTAATTTCTTCGGCTTTTTTACCTTCAGGTATTTTTGCCCAAACAAATAAACCTGTCGCATTTTTATCATATTTAGCATTTAATTTATCTGCTAATTGCCAAACCAATTTTCTGCGTTCTTCATAAATTTTATTTTGGGCTTGAAACCATTTATCTGATAATTGTAAAGCTTTAATTGCACCTTTTTGAATTCCGTAAAACATACCAGAATCCATATTTGATTTTACCTTTAGAACTTCGTTGATGTAAGTTGAATTTCCTAACAACATACCAACTCTCCAACCAGCCATATTAAAGGTTTTACTTAGCGAGTTTAACTCTAAAGCAATATCTTTTGCACCTGCTACTTGTAAAATACTTATTGGGTTATCATTTAAAATAAAACTATATGGATTATCATTAATGATTAATATGTTGTGCTTTTTACCAAAGGCAACAAGTTTTTTAAACGTTTCTAAAGTTGCATTGGTACCTGTTGGCATGTGAGGATAGTTGACCCACATTAATTTTACATCACTTAAATCTTCATTTTCTAAAGCATTAAAATCTGGTTGCCAATTTTGTTCTTCACCTAATTTGTAGAATAATGGTTCTGCACCTACTAATTTAGTAACTGATGTGTACGTTGGATAACCAGGATTGGGAATTAGAACTTTATCGCCTTCATTTAAAAAGGCCATAGAAATATGCATGATGCCTTCTTTACTGCCCATTAAAGGTAAGACCTCATTTTCTGGATTTGTATTTACAGCAAACTTACTATTATAAAATTCTGAAATTGCAGTTCTTAATTCTGGCAAACCTTGGTAAGATTGGTATTTATGTGCATTTGCATCACTCAAACTCTCAGAAATTGCTACTAAAACATTTTCTGGAGGTTGTAAATCTGGAGAACCAATACCCATATTAATAATAGGCTTACCTGATGCTGCTAAGTCTCTTACTTCTCTTAGTTTTTTAGAGAAATAATATTCTTGAACAGTATCTAATCTTTTTGCTGGTTGTATCATCTTCTACCATTTTTATATGTTCCTAAAACCTTAAATTCTTCAGCCATTATTTCTAATATAGATGCTGCTTTTTTGTATTCTTTATAATCCTCAAAAGTTATATCTACAAAAAAGGAATATTTCCAAGGAGTTTCTATAACTGGTAATGATTGTATTTTAGTTAGGTTCATTTTGCAATCGCTCAATACATTTAGAATTGCAGCTAAACTTCCTCTTTTATGATCTAGTTGAAATTTTAAAGATGCTTTATTTACATTTTCATTTAAAGCTGGCTGATCTGTTTGTAAAATAACAAAACGAGTTGAATTATCCTTTATCGTTTGAATTTCGTCTTCTATAATTTCTAAATCAAAAATCTCTGCTGCAATTTTAGGAGCAATTGCTGCAATACCTTTTAGGTTATGCTTAGCAATTCTTTTTGCTACTTCTGCTGTATCTACATCTTCAACCAGTTTAATATGAGGATGTTGTTTAAAAAATTCTTTGCACTGCAATAAAGCCATAGGATGAGACCAAACCTCTTTTATATCTTTTAAAGATTGATTTTTTAATGCCATTAAATGATGATGAATATTTAGATATTCTTCATCTATTATATGCAAGTTGCTATTGTCTATAAGCGCATAATTTGGAATAATTGAACCTGCAATTGTATTTTCTAAAGCCATGACTCCAACCTCTGCAGATTTATCTAACAAATTATCTACTAAAACATCAAAAGACATACACTCAGATAACTGAATTTCTTTACCATAAAAATCTATGGCTACTTTATGATGGTTTGAGCCCTCTGCTCCTTGTATTGCAACTATTTTTTTCAACTTAATATGATATCAAAAAAAAAGTCTCGAATTTAATTCGAGACTTTATATTTATTATGTTTTGTTTAGCAACATGATACAAAGTCTCTCCTCTTATTGTAAAAATAAAAGTAAATATAGAAACGAGTCCAAGTTGTCTTTAACATTTTTTTTGTGTTTAATTGGCAAATCTAAAGATTAAATTCAAATACACAAATATTATTAAAAGAATTCGATAATTTTTATCAATTATTCAATATTGATTCCAAAAATTACATGATTGCTAATTATCATATCATAAAAAACAATTTCAATCATAATTTTATCATCAATAAATAGTTTATCTTTAAACTTATCGTAAACTCATATTTTGGATTTAAACGTTTTAAGCGAACCTTTACAAATTTGTTGCACCACACCAATGACTGGATTCTATAGAGATGGATTTTGCAAAACAGGGCTACAAGATCATGGAACACATTCAGTATGTGCCATAGTGACAAAAGAGTTTTTAGAATATTCTGCAAGCAAAGGAAACGATTTAATGACACCTATACCACAATGGAATTTTCCAGGATTAAATCCTGGTGATAAATGGTGCTTATGCATTTCAAGATGGTTACAGGCAGAAAAAGCAGGTAAAGCTCCTTATATAGTTTTGGAAGCAACCCATATTAAATCTTTAAGTTATTGTTCTTTAGAACTGCTCAATAAGTATGAATTTCAAAACAGTAATACATAATGAGTTATCAAGAACTGCTTACTCCACTATTTCTTATAGTAAATTCAGGTTTGGCAATTTTAATTTGGATAGTTCAATTAATCGTTTACCCCAGTTTCTTGTTTTACAATAAAGAGAACTTGGTTCAATGGCATAATATTTATACAAAACGTATTGCTATACTTGTTGTTCCATTAATGTTAATACAGCTTGTGATAAGTATACTAAACACAATAGTATCATTTAGTATAATTAACCTAACAATTGGGCTGTTCGTTCTATTTCTCTGGGTTTTACACTTACAAGTTTTGCTCCAGTACACTTCAAAATTTCCGAAAATAATTTTAAAAAAAATCAATTAGAACAACTAGTTAAAAGAAATTGGATTAGAACTATAATTTGGTCATTGATTTTAACAATTAGTTTAATGTAAAAATTAATAAACTCATTGACAGATAAACGAAAAAAGCACTTCATAAATGAAGTGCTTTTCGCGGTCTAGACGGGAACCGAACCGATGTATTTTATTGCTATAACTAATTGATTTTGAATTCATTAAAAATATTATAATTTATTGTTATCCTCTTACAGGGGATAAAGTTATCCTCTTCAAGGGTACAATCAATTTAACCGAACCGAAGGTTCAAATATAATAATCAGAAATCAATAGAATAGGTTTTTTTACAAAATAAAGGTTATATACATTAATATACATCCTTTCACATATAATAAAATAGATACAAAAAAAAGAGTATAATCGAAAAAAACAACGAATAAAGAAGATTATAAATCTTGAAGTATTTATTTAACGAACCTTATGGATTTCTTTTCAAAAAAACGATTATGTAGTCAAAAATATTTTAATAAATTAAATTTTCCTGTAAAACGTTTTTCCTACTTTTAATCCATCTGGAGTAAAAAGTAGGTAACCACTTTGTTTAGAACATTGAATTCCACCCCAACTGTTTATATACCATTTCCCTCTTGAGGTACCGTTAAGTTTATTACTCATACTATAAGTTCCATCTTCAAAAAACTTGTATGCTCCTTGAACATTACCCAATTCACCCATTACCCAATCACCTATTAAATAATTCTCAAAATATTTTTTAGAAGATTTAGAGATTGAATTATCAATATCACCATCTAAATACGTACCATTATCTAACATATCATCAATTATTCCTTTATAATCAATTCCTACACTTTCATAAAAATTTACATTATAATCCATTCTATCTATCTTTTCATCTGGATATTTTTTCCCCCAATAATCTTTATAAGATAAATTTTCCCCAATAAGAAATTTATAAGTTTTTCGAAATGTTTCTTTCCTTGATAAAAGTTTCTTTTTTTTCCACCGTCCTTCTCTAAACATTTTTTGTGGAAAAAAATAATCTTTGTTGGGATATTGGTATTTGATACATAAAAAGTTAAAAAAAGAGTCACGAGATTGTTCAAGTGTTTGTGATGGAAATTTATCTCTGTAAGATTTAATAAATTGATTTATCGATATTCTTTTCCCATTACTTCTTGATTTATATAATATTAGATTTTTATCATTTAGTTCCTTTTCTATTTTTCTTTTAGCTGTATTATAAGGATAATTTTTAAATTTTTTAACCTTTTTCCTTTTCCCATTTTTAATTTCTATTCCATCATAATAATATTTTGGTTTATTTTTTTTTATCCAACTCTCAGTAAATTTAGTTGATTCTAATATTAAACTATCAGCTTCTTGTTTTGTGAAAAATTGAGAGTAAAATGAATATTTATTTACATAACCAAATTTCCAATCATCTGACTCACTAATAGTATCTATAGGAATTGAACCTAAAAGGTTAACTAAGGAATCAATATCAGATTCTTTAAATTTTACACCTCTTTTTAGTTCCATCCAATTATCAAACTGTTTATCTAAAAAAATCGTTTTTTCAATACTATTATTTTCTTTAGGATTATTCCCTCCACAAGAATATAGTGTTACGATAATTATTAGTAAAAGTAAATTTTTCATGTTGTTGAATTTCATAATAGTTCAAATATAATGATTTATAATAACTTTAAGGAAATAAGTGGTTTAACCAACCCAATGATACAAATATAACACTCTAAGAATTTTCGGTCACTTTGTCCCTACAACTATCCATATTGGGTATTAAAAAACCCTTAAAGTTTTTAACCTTAAGGGTTTATCTTTTAAAAAAGCGGTCTGGACGGGACTCGAACCCGCGACCTCCTGCGTGACAGGCAGGCATTCTAACCAGCTGAACTACCAAACCGTTGCTAATAGCGGGTGCAAATATAATACACATTTTTATATTTGCAAACATAAACTTAAAAATTATTAGAATTTTTTTCTTTGCAACAAATATGTGGTTAAAACATTATTAAAGCCTTTTAAGATGTCCAAAGGAACATAATCTATTTTAGATTGCAAACAACTGTATTTTAATTCATTAAAAAAATCATTTGATAATCTAGCATATTTTTCTTTGATATTTTCTGCATAAACATTAACTTCTAAACCTGTTTCTACATCAATAAATTTCTTAGGCACGTTATCAAAATTAAAATTAAATTCAGTTTTAGAATCATAAGTATGAAATAATACTACCTCATGTTTGTTATATTTTAAATGCCTTAATGCTTCAAAAAGCTCTTTATTAGGTTTATTTGTTTGAAACATATCTGTAAATAAGAAAACTAAAGACCTTCTATGAATTTTCTCGGCAATTTCATGCAAATATTGATACGTTTCAGTGGCTTTATTTGATGGAGCTGAAATTAGCTCTTCCAATTGATTCAGCAACATATTTCTATGTCTTTCACTACCTTTTTCTGGGGCGTAGTATTGGTAGCTGTCTGAATATATACTTAAACCAACTGCATCTCTTTGACGTTTTAGAATCTCCATTAAAGAAGCAGCAGCAATAGCAGAATACCCAACTTTATTTAAGTTATCTAGTGATTGTTTTTCTACAATTGGATAATGCATTGATGCTGAATTATCTATAATAATATGACATCGTAAATTAGTTTCTTCTTCGTATTTCTTGGTATAAAGCTTCTCTGTTTTTGCAAATAACTTCCAATCTATATGCCTTGTACTTTCTCCTTTGTTATACAATTTATGCTCTGAAAACTCTACTGAAAATCCATGAAATGGACTTTTATGTAAACCTGTTATAAAACCTTCTACCACTTGTTTTGCAAGAAGATCTAAGTTTTTAATTTCCGATGATTTTACTTCAGATAACTTCATTACTTTTTAATGTTTTGTGCTCTGGTTAAATCATCTGTAGTTTGATACAATTTCTTTAGTAAAATTGGGTTGTAATCTGGATTTTCATCTAAAAACTGTAGAAGTATTGCATAGGCTTCTTTCGAAGAATAATTTCCTATGGATGAAGCTAACCATCCTTTAGGAAAAAATATATCTCCTGTTAATTGAACTTCTTCTAGTTTATTTAAAATCTCTGGTAAAAACTCAATGGCGTTATTTTGTTTTAAAGGGTGATGAAAATAACTTAAACCACTTTGCACCCAAGATTCTTTTTCTCTATTCTCCTTTTCAAAAAGCGATTTCATAAATAAATTTCTAATAGTTACATCTTTTGAAACAGCTGGCAATAACCATTTAAATCTATCTAATTGATCTGGATTAGAAATATTTAATTCTTGTTGTGTTATAATTTCTTTTGACTTTGGGTGTTCTAAAACAGATAGCTGTAAAGCCAAAGAAATTAAATTATTCTCATTTAGAAATAATTGATCAATCTTTAAATCACCTTTCCAAATTTTATACAAATTCCCCTTTCCATCTTCAGAAGTAGTTATAGATTGATAGAGATTAAAAATTGTTTTCTTAATGTTTTTAGGTAAGTTTTGCTTCAATAAATTCATCAAGGTATTTTCGGTGGTAACTTGAATTTCATCTTTTTGTGCTTCAGTTAAGAAGGTCCAATAAATATTCTGAAGTCTTGCTGATAAATAATTTGTAATTAACTCATTTTTCTCAGATTTTAAAGCATCAAAAAACACCACAAAAGTGTCCTTAGGAGTCACATTACCCAATAACATGTTTTCATATAAGTTTATGAATTGATAACCTCTAGAAACCTCATCACTGATTGATTTATACTGACTAATTTTATCTTTATAAACAGGAAAAACTCCATAACCAAATCCGTTTATATTATATAAAACCTGCCCAGGTTTAAAATCTTTAGTAGCCTCTGTAATATCAAAAGAAGCACCCATATTTTTTATGTTAATATTCTTTACATATCCTCTAAAATCTTTTAATTGAATTTTAAAAGATTGTGTCCAAACTTTTTCTGACTCATCTTCTGCCTTTTGATGGATTATAAATTTGGTTACATTTCCTTTTTCGTTGGTTTCAATCTCTTCTGTAAAAATGGGTCTTCCAGAAGAGTTTACCCAAACTTCACTCCAGTTTTTAATATTTCCTGCCGATTTTTTATCTAAAATCGCTACCAGTTCTAACCAATCTGCATTTGAGTTTGCATACGTTTTTATGTATTCTTGAATACCTTCTTGAAATTGACTTTCGCCCAATAAATATTCCAATTGACGCATCATAATAGGTGCTTTATTATAGATGATTCTTCCATATAAAGATCCTGCATTTTTTAAATTGTCTAGTGGCTGACGAATTGGATTGGTGCCTTTAGTTCTGTCTTCTGAATACGCACTTGGGTAATGAGACATCATAAAACTAAGGTTATGATTAACTTCTGGATATACAGGATTTACAATTTTATCTGCCATAAAATTGGCAAATACTTCCTTCATCCAAACATCATTAAACCATTTCATGGTTACTAAATCTCCAAACCACATGTGTGATGTTTCATGTGCTATTAACTTTGCTCTCCTTAACTTTCTACTTTGAGTTGCATTTTTGTCTAAAAACAAAGAAGACTCTCTATACTGAATGGCACCTACATGCTCCATACCTCCATATTGAAAAGGTGGAATTGCAGCAAAATCCATTTTTTGAAAAGGGAATTTTACACTAGTATAATCCTCTAAAAAATCTATTGAATTTTGATGAATTTTAAAGATTTGACCTACACTTTCATCTATTTTTTCTTGATTATTTTCTCTATATAAAAAGCGCATATCAAAAGCACCAGGGTTTTGAGTAGTTTCAGAAAACTTACCTGACACAAAAGAGAATAGATAACTACTCATTTTATCTGTAGTTGCAAAAGTGTGCTCTACAAAACCATTAACCTCAATAGCACTTTCTTCAAACCCACCAGCCATAACTTTCCAATCTTTTGGAGCTGTAATTCGTAAATTATATTTGGCTTTTAAATCTGGCTGATCAAAAGAAGGGAATAAAGTACTTGCTCTGTCTGGAACTAAAAGTGTATATAAAAAATCATTATTTCTATTTAATGATGATTCTCCTGCATCAAATAAAATCTCTACTTCATTTAAGCCTAGAGTCAATTTTGTTTTATCTAATATTAAATGCTCTTTTTGATGATTAACAACAACTTCCTCACTATTTATTTTTACTGATTTTATTTTAGAAGTTGCTTCGTTAAAATCTAAATAAACATCGTTTTCTAATTCCTTTATAGTAAAAATGATTGTAGATTTAGATGCTATTGATTTTGTTTTCTCTGCAGGAATTTTAAAATGGAGATTGTAAACAATATCAGAAATTTGCTGTTTTCTGTATTTGGCTAAATCATAAGAAATCCCTTTTTCTAACCTTAGTTTTTCTTGTTTTTTATCACAAGAAAAAAGTAAGAAAACAGAAATTATAAGTAAGTAGTTTTTCATGAATCTAAACTTAATTTACAACTATTTAAATTTAACAGTAAGGTCCCACTAAAAAGCGGGGTTAATTCAAACAACTATTTTGATTTCATAGCTTCGCTATTTATCAAAATAGAGTTTTACTAAAATAAAAAAAGGTTTGACGTTAGCCAAACCTTTATAAGTTTATAAAATTGAATAACAACTATAAAGCTGCATCAATCTTATCTGTATATGTTTTTTTAGGTGCTACACCTACTTGCTTATCTACAACTTCACCATTTTTAAATACTAAAACTGTTGGTATGTTTCTTACTCCATATTTAGCTGCAAATTCTTGGTTTGCATCTACATCTACTTTACCAACTACTGCTTTACCATCATATTCTGCATGAATTTCATCAACTATTGGTCCTACCATTCTACATGGCCCACACCAAGCTGCCCAAAAATCTACTAATACTGGTTTATCTGATTGTAAAACTACTTCATCAAAAGTAGCGTCTGTTATTTCTAATGCCATTTTATATGTTTTTTGATTGTGTTTTCATTATTAATAAACAAAAATAAACATTTATTTTAGCTTGGTTTATTTAAAAAAATTACTTTTTACTATGAATCTATCAATTGAAACTATATAGCACTTTAAAATAATTCTTTTGCAATAGCCTGAATATTATCACTTTTACCCATAGAATAATAATGTAGAACTGGAACACCAGCTGCTAATAATTCTTTTGACTGTTGAACTGCAAACTCAATTCCAACCTGTCTAACCTGTTTATTTGTTTTGCAAACATCTACCTCTTTAATTAAATTTTCTGGTATATCTATTCTAAAAACCTGAGGTAATAGTTGCAAGTGTTTTTTAACTGCAATAGGCTTAATACCTGGTATAATAGGAATTGTTATACCTATATTTTTGGCAGCTTCTACAAACTCGAAATATTTTTTATTGTCGAAAAACATTTGGGTTACAACATAATCTGCACCTGCATCAACTTTTTCTTTTAACCTTTTTAAATCGGTCTGTAAAGAAGGTGCCTCTAAATGTTTCTCAGGATACCCTGCTACACCAATACAAAAATCAGCACAATTGTCTGATTCGATAACATCGTGTAAATATTTACCTTTATTTAAATTCTGAATTTGAGACACCAGTTCTTTTGCATATTGATGACCACCTTTTGAAGCTTCGAAATACTTTTGATGACTCATAGCATCACCTCTTAAAGCCATTACATTATCTATCCCTAAATAATGACAGTCTACCAGTAAATATTCTGTTTCTTCTTTAGTAAAACCACCACATAAAACGTGAGGAACAGTATCTACATCATATTTATGTTTAATGGCAGCACAGATACCTACAGTTCCAGGTCTCATTCTAGTAACTTTTCTGTCTAGTAAACCGTCTTTTTCTACATAAACATACTCTTCTCTAGAAGTTGTTACGTCAATAAAAGGTGGCTTAAACTCCATTAATGGATCTATATTTGCATATAAATCTTCAATACTTTTTCCCTTTTTAGGAGGAATAATTTCGAACGAGAATAACGTTTTCTCATTCGCTTTTTTAATATGTTCTGTTATCTTCATTTCCTGAAAGTGTTCAGTAATCTAGAAGAAATAAGCTATAAATAATGCAGTTACAGTTAACATTAAAAGTTGTAGAACAAATTTTAATTCTACATTATATTTTTTCATTTTAATTATTTTCTGCAAAAATCTTACTTCTTCTATTTATGTTTGTTAGTTTTAAAAAAAATAATTGTTAATTAATTGTATTGTTTTAATCAGCTATATTTGGATGTAACCATTTTCTTGCTTTTGTTTTAGTAACGCCTTTTCGATTTGCATAATCTGTAAGTTGGTCGTCTGTAATTTTACCTAAACCAAAGTACTTTGCTTCTTTATTTGCAAAATAGTAACCAGAAACTGCAGCTGCTGGCCACATTGCTTTGCTTTCGGTTAATTGTACTCCGATTTTATTTTCTACATCTAGCAAACTCCAAATGGTATCTTTTTCTAAATGATCTGGACAAGCAGGATAACCAGGTGCAGGTCTAATTCCTTTATAATTTTCTTTAATTAAATCATCATTAGTTAAAGTTTCATCTGATGCATAACCCCAATGTTTAGTTCTAACTTGCTTATGTAAATATTCTGCAAAAGCCTCTGCAAATCGATCTGCAATAGCTTGTGCCATAATTGCATTATAATCATCTTCTTTGGCTTTGTAACTTTCTGCTAATTCTTGAGCTCCGAAAATACCCACACAAAAAGCACCCATATAATCTGTTTTGTTCGATTCTTCTGGAGCTACAAAATCTGATAATGCAATATTTGGTATGCCTTCTCTCTTTTTTAATTGTTGACGTAAAGTTCTAAAAACAGCTACTTCATTTCCTTTTTTCTTAATGGAAATATCATCTTCATTAATGCTATTTGCCTCGAACAAACCAAAAATAGCTTTTGGTTTTAGCAATTGTTTTGCGCTGATTTCCTGAATCATTTCTTGAGCTTCATTGTATAAAACACTGGCTTGTTCTCCAACTATTTTATCCGATAAAATATCTGGGAATTTACCATGTAAATCCCAACTTCTAAAAAACGGACTCCAATCTATAAACGGCACTAATTCTTTTAAACTTAATTGCTCTAAAGTTTGAATACCCAACTCTTTTGGTCTAACTATTTCTGAGGTGTTCCAATCAACTTTATATTTACGTTTGCGAGCTTCATCAATAGAAATATATGATTTTTCTTTACCTCGTTTTAAAAACTTAGTTCTGAATTCATCATAATCTTTCTTCAATTTAGCCACATATGTATTAGATGTTTTCTTATTTAACAAATCACCAACCACAGTTACTGCTCTGGATGCATCATTTACATGAACAACTGCATTTTTGTATTGTGTATCAATTTTAACGGCTGTATGTGCTTTGGATGTTGTTGCTCCTCCTATCAATAGTGGTACATCTAAATTTTGACGTTCCATTTCTTTGGCTAAATACACCATTTCATCTAAAGAAGGTGTGATTAAACCACTTAAACCAATAGCGTCTACATTTTCTCTTTTTGCAGTTTCAATTATTTTTTCTGGTGGAACCATCACACCTAAATCTACAATTTCGTAGTTATTACAGCCTAAGACTACAGACACAATATTTTTACCAATATCGTGCACGTCACCTTTTACAGTTGCCATTAATATTTTACCCAAAGCTTGTTGCTCTTCACCTTTTTCTGCTTCTATAAAAGGGTTTAAATGACCAACAGCTTTTTTCATGACTCTTGCAGATTTTACGACTTGAGGTAAGAACATTTTTCCTGCTCCAAATAAATCTCCAACTACATTCATACCAATCATTAAATGGCCTTCTATTACTTCTATTGGTTTTGTAGCTTCTTGTCTGGCCTGCTCCACATCTTCAATAATAAAAGCATCAATACCTTTTACTAAAGCATGGGTAATTCTTTCTTGTAATGGATTTTCTCTCCAAGATAAATCTACCGTTTTTTCTTTACTAGTTCCTTTTACAGTTTCTGCAAAATCTAACAAACGCTCTGTTGCATCATCTCTTCTATCTAAAATTACATCTTCTATATGTTCTAATAAATCCTTTGGAATATCATCATACACCTCTAATAGTGCAGGGTTTACAATACCCATATTCATCCCAGCTTGAATTGAATAGTACAAAAATACAGAGTGCATTGCCTCACGAACTGTATTGTTTCCTCTAAAAGAAAAAGATACGTTACTCACACCTCCACTTACAGAAACACTTTCTAAATTTTGACGAACCCATCTTGTAGCTTCTATAAAATCTACAGCATTTTTTCTATGTTCATCCATACCTGTTGCAACAGGGAATATGTTTAAATCGAAGATGATATCCTCAGAAGGGAATCCTACTTTGTTTACCAGAATATCGTAAGATCTCTTCGCGATCTCAATTCTCCGCTCATAATTATCTGCTTGTCCAACTTCATCAAAAGCCATAACAATTACAGCTGCTCCATAACGTTTTATTTGCGTTGCTTCCCAAATAAATTTCTCTTCACCTTCTTTTAAAGAAATGGAATTTACCACACATTTACCTTGTACAACTTGCAAACCAGCTTCAATGATTTCCCATTTAGAGCTGTCTATCATCATTGGCACTCTACAAATATCTGGCTCAGCAGCAATTAGATTTAAGAATCTAACCATGGCTTCTTTACCATCAATTAAACCATCATCCATATTGATATCGACGATTTGTGCTCCTCCATCTACTTGATGACGAGCTATATCTAGTGCTTCATCAAATTTTTCTTCTTTAATTAAACGCAAAAACTTACGAGAACCTGCAACATTAGTGCGTTCTCCAACATTTATAAAATTGCTGTTTTCATTTAAAATCAGAGGTTCTAAACCTGACAATCGCATGTATTTTGTCTGTTTCACTTTCATTAATCTACCCCTTCTAAAACTTTACGCGGTTTGTATTTGGCAGCAATATTTGCGATAACTCGTATATGTTCTGGAGATGTACCACAACAACCACCAATAATATTTATTAAATTTTTCTTTAAATATTCTTCTATTTGTTCTCCCATTTCCTCTGGAGTTTCATCATACTCTCCAAAAGCATTAGGCAAACCAGCATTGGGATGCGCAGAAATTGCAAAATCAGTTTTATTGGCAATAGCCTCTAAATGAGGTTGTAATAAATTGGCTCCTAAAGCACAATTAAACCCTACAGATAAAAGCGGAATATGGGAAACAGAAATTAAAAATGCTTCTGCAGTTTGCCCTGATAAAGTTCTACCAGAAGCATCTGTAATTGTACCACTTAACATGACAGGAATTTCTGTTTTTCTTTCCTCTTTGACCTGCTCAATAGCAAACAATGCTGCTTTTGCATTTAAGGTATCAAACACCGTTTCTACCAATAAAATATCTGCGCCTCCATCTAATAATGCTTCTACCTGCTGTTTATAAGCAATTCTTAATTCATCAAAAGTTACAGCTCTATAACCAGGATCATTCACATCTGGGGACATACTTGCAGTTCTGTTTGTAGGCCCAATAGAACCTGCTACAAAACGTGGCTTGTGTGGTTCTTTTGCTGTAAATTCTTCTGCAACTTCCTTGGCTATTTTAGCTGATTGATAATTTAGCTCGTAAACTAAATCTTCCATCTGATAATCAGCCATAGCAATTGTAGTACCTGAAAAAGTATTGGTTTCTATTATATCTGCGCCTGCTTCAAAATATTTACCATGAATTGTCTTTATGGCTTCTGGCTGAGTTAAAGAAAGTAAATCATTATTGCCTTGAAGTGGAGTTGGATAGTCTTTAAAGCGTGCTCCTCTAAAATCCTCTTCTGTAAATTTATAGGCTTGTAGCATGGTACCCATAGCACCATCTAAAACTAAAATTCTTTCTTGTAAAGCTTTGTAAATATTTAACATATCTATTTATTATATAATATGTCATCAGGAAAAGTGTAACTTTCTCTGTTATCTGTCAATAGCTATTTGATAAAATATCAAAATAGATTGTAGAATGTAGCACCTTTCTCATTTTTGAGAGGTTGCCAAAGCTTCATTGGGTCTAATCCCTCTGCCTTTCGTGATAACGTATTAATAAGTTTATGAACTAAATTAAAAACAAAGTAACGAACTTTTTTCTATTTTTTATAGTTTATTCGTAAATATCTGAAGACAAGTATCTATCTCCTCTATCACAAACAATAGCAACAACCACTCCTTTATCTATTGAATTGGCTATTTTAATTGCAGTAGCTACAGAACCTCCACTACTCATTCCAGAAAAAATACCTTCTTCTCTAGCTAAACGAATGGTCATGGCTTTTGCTTCTTCTTCACTTACCTCTAAAACTTGGTCTATTTTTTTCGCATTAAAAATAGCTGGCAAGTATTCTTTTTTCCACTTTCTAATTCCAGGAATTCTTGCTCCATCTTTTGGTTGTGCTCCAATTATGGTTATTTCACCATTCTTTTCTTTTAAAAAGTCTGAAACACCAGTAATTGTTCCTGTTGTACCCATTGCCGAGACAAAATGAGTTACTTTACCTTCTGTATCTCTCCAAATTTCTGGGCCTGTGGTTTTATAATGTGCTTTAGGATTATCGAAATTATCAAACTGATTTAATCTAAAATAACCCTTTTTATATTTTAAGCTTAAGGCATGGTCTATAGCACCTTCCATACCTTTATCTGCAGGAGTTAAAATAACCTCAGCGCCGTAAGCTCTCATTGTTTTTACTCTTTCTATGGTAGAATTTTCTGGCATGGTAATTACCATATTTACACCTAAAACTTTTGCCATTAATGCTAATGCAATACCTGTATTACCACTTGTAGCTTCTACTAAAGTATCTCCCTTCTTTATATTTTTTCTTTTGATGGCTTCAGAAATCATATAATAAGCAGCTCTATCTTTTACACTACCTCCAGGATTGTTACCTTCTAATTTTAAAAGTAAAGTAACTCCTTCTTTTTTAAAAACACTTTGTGCTTCTACCAAAGGTGTATTACCTACAAAATCTATGATACTTTGTGTTTGCATTTTAAATTCTTTTTTGAAAAATATTATTTTCTTTTTGCACTGTAACTACTGAGTTTAGTGGTATTGATTCTGTAACACAAACATTTGCACCAATTACAGAATTTGCGCCAATGATTACATCTCCTCCAAGAATTGTTGCGTTTGCGTAAATGATAACATTATCTTCAATGGTTGGATGTCTTTTAGTAAATGCCAAACTCTTTTCTACTTGAATTCCACCCAAAGTAACTCCCTGAAAAATCTGAACATTATTTTTAATAATAGTGGTTTCTCCAATTACAATTCCAGTTGCATGATCTATAAAAAACGACTCGCCTATTTCTGCTCCTGGATGAATATCAGTACCAGTTGTACTATGAGCAAATTCGCTCATCATTCTTGGTAAAATTGAAATCTCTAACTGTAATAATTGATGACTTAATCTATATACAGCAATTGCATAAAAACCTGGATAAGCTAGGTAGATTTCTTCTAAACTCTTTGCAGCAGGATCATTTTTATTGGCTGCTTCTGCATCTAAATCTAACTTCTTTCTTATAACCGTAAATGAACTTTGAAAAGCATTCCATAATTCCTCTCCTTTATCTACAGATAATCTATCTAAAATTAATAAGAACTTTCTTTTAGTATCAGAACCATTTTCAGAAAGATGATTTTCATCAAATAAATCATTAATCAACTGTTTTGTAAAAACCTTAACTGCATCTCTTAAGCACATGTTGTAATTTTTAAAATCAGTCGATTTTTTATGTTCTATTATTTGTTCTGTTTGTTTCATAAAAGTTTAACTTTCTGGTGCTAATTCTACCTCTAAACCATTTAATTCCGGTGTAATTTGTATTTGACAACCCAATCTGCTATTATCTTCCACATAAAAAGCTTCAGCTAGCATTGCATCTTCATCATCTGTCATTTCTGGCATTTCGTGATCAGACTTTACATAACATTGGCAGGATGAACACATAGCCATCCCTCCACAAATACCAATAGTACCTTCTTCTGCTAATTCATAAGAACGAACTACCTCCATTAAATTCATAGACATATCTGTTGGTGCAACAATATCATGCGTTTTACCTTCTCTATCTGTAATTTTTATATTGATGTCTTGCATCTTTTTATTTAATTATTTGAATGGTCTGCAAATTTAAGGAAATCTAACAACAAACTATTAGTCAATTGCCTTTATTACTGCTTTTGGCGCTTCTTTCTTTGTACCATCGAAACCTTCTACACCACCAACGGTAGTATATTTTATTACGTATTTTTTATCTGGATAAATTCTTTTATAGGCGCTTTGACACATTAATGTTGCTTCATGAAAACCACATAAAATCAGTTTTAATTTACCTGGATAAGTGTTTACATCTCCAATTGCATAAATTCCTGGAATGTTGGTTTGATAATCTAGAGCGTTATTTACTTTAATTGCATTTTTCTCTATTTCTAAGCCCCAATTTGCAATAGGTCCTAATTTTGGTGATAATCCAAAAAGCGGAATAAAATGATCTGCATCAATAATAAAGCCATCTTCACCTTTCTTTTCTACAACTACACCAGTTACTTTATCATCGCCTAAAACCCCTTTTACTTCTGCTGGAGTTATAATATTTATTTTACCTAAATTTTTTAATTCTTGTGCTTTTTCTACAGAATCTAAAGCGCCTCTAAATTCATTTCTTCTATGAATTAAAGTTACTTCTGATGCCACATCAGATAAGAAAATTGCCCAGTCTAAAGCAGAATCTCCTCCACCAGAAATTACTACCTTTTTATCTCTGTATAATTCTGGTTCTTTAATGATATACTCAACACCTTTGTCTTCAAAATTTGCTAGGTTTTCAATTAATGGTTTTCTAGGCTCAAAAGACCCAAGACCACCAGCAATAGCAACTATTTTCGCATGATGCTTTGTGCCTTTATTTGTGGTTACAAAAAAGGTTCCATCTTCTAATTTGTCGATTGTTTCTGCCCTTTCTCCAAAGGTGAAACCAGGTTTAAATTGTTTAGTTTGCTCTAACAATTTTGTTGTTAAATCGCCTGCTAGAATCTCTGGATAAGCAGGAATATCATAAATAGGTTTCTTAGGATAAATTTCTGAACATTGACCTCCAGGTTGTGGTAAAGCATCAATTAAATGACATTTTAGTTTTAATAAACCTGCTTCAAAAATTGTGAATAATCCTGTTGGACCTGCTCCAATTATTAATATATCTGTTGTAATCATCTTTCTTATTCTTATTTATTTTTCAACCAAACTTTTTGTGAATTCGTTTAGTTTTTCTACTTTTTCTTCAAAGTCTCCTTTGATGGTTTTTCTATATTCATTTAAATTTTTTACTAAATCATCTATGTTTTCTGGAATTACTTCCTCAAAAAACTGACGTAATCTTTTGGCTGTTGTTGGCGATTTTCCATTGGTAGAAATTGCCACTTTTACATTTCCTTTAGTTACGATTCCACCCATATAAAAATCACAATAGGGAGGATTATCTGCAACATTAACCAACTTTGCTTCTGCTCTACAATCTTTCCAAACTTGAACATTTACTTCAGGAATATCTGTTGTTGCAACCACTATATGTCTACCTTCTAAATATTTTTTTTTATAAACATCCTTCACTAAAGTAACACAGCCTTTTTTAGCCAATTCAATTGTACCATCTCTAAACATTGGTGAAACCATTAAAACTTTTGCATCTGGACTTGACTTTAACAAAAATGTTAATTTTTCTTCTGCCACAAAACCACCACCAACTATTAAAACGTTTAGGTTTTTAGTTTTTAAAAAAACGGGATATAAGTTATTTCTTTCCATTTCTAATATCTAAACAGCTATAGACTTTGTGTTTTCTTGTTGTACACTTTGTAAAATTGCTCTGTGATTTACAACATTACCCAAAACAATAATTGCAGGATTACACAACTCTTGCTCTTTAACCACATTTAAAATGGTATTAACTGAACCAATACCCACTTTTTCTCTAGAAGTTGTTCCTTCTTGAATGACAGCTACAGGTAAATCTTGTTTTCCTTCTTTTTGAAATAATGCTACTATTTGAGGTAGTTTACTCATACCCATTAAAACCACAACTGTTGCATTTGATTTTGCTGCTAATTTTACATCACCAGAAATTTTATGCTCTTTTGTAGTACCAGTAATTACCCAAAAACTTTCTGCACTTCCTCTTTTTGTTAATGGAATATTTTGATAAGCAGGTACTGCTAAAGACGAAGAAATACCAGGAACAACAGCAACTTCTATTTGATGACTTGCAGCGAATTCTATTTCTTCTGCACCTCTTCCAAAGATAAAAGGATCACCACCTTTTAAACGAACTACATGTCCATGAGAATTTGCTCTAGCAACAATTAAATCGTTGATTTGTTCTTGTTGATATTTATAGCAACCACGTCTTTTACCCACAAAAATCAATTCTGCCTTTTTATTTACATACTCCAATAATTCTTTATTAACTAAAGCATCATACAGAACAACATTTGCAGATTTTAAAGCTTTAATTGCTTTTAATGTAATTAAATCTACATCTCCTGGACCAGCTCCAACAACAGTTAATTTCGGTGTTATTAAACTCATTATTTCTAATTATTAACTTCAGCTTTGGCTACAAATTCTTCTCTAAAAATTCTAACTTTTTCTAAAAACACCTCAGCATCTTTAATATATTTCTTGGCAAATTCTTCTTTAGGAGCATATTTATTTACCTGATAAATTAAATCAGAAAATGAACCTTGTATATTAATTTTGTTTGAAGCAATATAGAATTCATCAAACTGCTTAATAATAGTTGCTTGTGAGTTTGTTTTAATATTTTCTGCCAATAACATTGCTTTAGCTGAATTCACTAAAGAACTATATGCATGATAAATAGCACTTGAATACACAGAATTCACAAATGATTCTTTGGCTTTATCAATCTTTTCTTCGCTTTCTAAAAATAGTGTTGCAATTAAATCAATCACAACTCCTGCACATTCTCCAATTCCAATTTCCTTTTTATAAACGTCATTATTTCCCCAGTCAATAAAATCTTCTTGTGTTAAATTGCTAGTGTCTTGCAAGTCATTCAAGAAATTATAAAAATACTTTTCACCTTTTTGTTTGTAATAGTCTACAAACTGCAAGCCATTTGCATTTGCTTCAAAATCATCTAAAATTCTACGCATTGCTTCTGGTCCTCTTCTGCTTGGCACTTTTACTACTTTATCTGCAAAAACACCTTGACCATTTCCTAAATTTCCACCACCTAAAAGCACTTGTAATGCAGGTGCAACTAATTTCTCTGGAGTTCTAACAGACATGCCTTGAAAACCAATATTAGCCATATTGTGTTGCCCACAAGCATTCATACAACCACTTATCTTAATAACTAAATCTTCGTTTTCTAAATATTGAGGATATTCTTTTGCGATTACTTTTTCTAATTCTTCAGAAATCCCTGTACTACTTGCAATACCTAAATTACAAGTATCTGTACCTGGACAAGCAGTAATATCTACAGCCTTATTATAACCTGCTTCTACAAAGTCTAATTTCTTTAATTCTTGATAAAAGAAAGGCAACAAATCTGTTTTTACAAATGGAATTAAAATATTTTGACGTAAAGACAATCTAATTTCGCTTGCTGCATATTTCTCCACCAAATCTGCTAACAACCTAGCTTTATCTGTATAAAAATCACCTAGTAAAACTTTAATTCCGATTGCAACAAAACCTTGTTGTTTCTGTGGAATTAAGTTTGTAGACTTCCATAAATCAAACGCTTTTTGGTCTTTAATTTCAACTTTTGGAGCATCAACAGTAACAGGTTTTGAAACCTTATAAGCATCAGCATCAATCTTTACAGATTTAAATTCGATTGCTTTTTGTTCTTCTAAAATTAATTCTCTAAAAGCATCTAATCTTATCTCTTTTAATAAGAATTTCATTCTAGCTTTGGCTCTACTTTTACGTTCTCCATATCTATCAAAAATTCTTAAAACACCCTCCATTAGAGGAATAATTTTATCACTAGCAACAAATTCGTACAATAAATCTGCATGCCTTGGTTGAGATCCTAAACCTCCACCAATCATCACTTTAAAACCACGAATTCCGTTTTCTATTTTAGCGATAAAACCTAAATCATGCATGTAAGATAAACCTGTATCTTCATCAGAAGCAGAAAATGAAACCTTGAATTTACGACCCATTTCTTGACAAATTGGGTTTCTTAAAAAGAATCTAAAAAGTGCATCTGCATAAGGTGAAACATCAAAAGGTTCATTAATATCAATTCCTGCAGTTTCTGATGCTGTTACGTTTCTCACTGTATTACCACAAGCTTCTCTTAGAGTTACATTATCTCTTTCTAATTCTGCCCATAATTGTGGAGTTCTATTCAAATCTACATAATGAATTTGAATGTCTTGACGTGTTGTAATATGTAATTTACCTCTAGAATATTCATCTGAAACATCTGCAATTCTCTTTAATTGATGACTTTTAACTTTACCATAAGGTAATTTAATACGAATCATCTGAACTCCCTGCTGACGCTGACCATACACGCCTCTTGCTAAACGTAAACTTCTAAATTTTTCTTCATCAATTTGTAAATTATTGAATGCTGCAATTTTATCTGCTAATTCTATAATATCTTTTTCTACAATTGGATTTTCTATTTCTGTTCTAAAACTTTGCATGGCACTTTTGTTTAAATTATAGTAGCATAAAGTTGAAAAGCTACTCTAATCAACTTTAGTTCTCTTAAACTTCTTCTTTTCTTTTCTTATTTTATAAAACCTACACCTACTGTGTTATTCGTTTTTGGATTGATTAGAATAAATGATCCATTAGATTTGTTCTTTTTGTAACTGTCAACCAATAAAGGTTTGCTCAGCTTTAGTTGTATATCTCCAATTTGATTTAATTCTAATGCATCAGGATTTTCTTCTATGCCAGAAAAATCTGTTTTAATAATACTAGACAAATTGGTTACTTTGGCTTGCCCATCATTTACACCATGTTTGATATAGTATTTTTGAGAAATTTGCAATGGATCTTTATCCATCCAACAAATGGTAGCATCTAATTGTTTGGTAATTGTGGGCTCTTCTGTAACTTTAACTAACATATCTCCTCTGCTAACATTTACATTATCTTCTAACGTAATTGTTACAGCACTTCCGCTTTTTGCTTTGGCATATTCTTTATCAAAAAAGTGAATGCTCTTTATTTTAGACTTTGTTTTTGATGGTAAAACAACAACCTCTTCACCTATTTCTAAATCGCCTCCGTAAACTTTACCTGCATAACCTCTAAAATCATGAAATTCGTTTGTTTTTGGTCTGATTACTGTTTGCACAGGAAAACGTGTTTGAGATTCATCTTTAATATCTTTAGTATCTAAACTTTCTAAATGATGCATTAAGGTTTGACCTTGATACCAAGACATATTTTCTGATGGTTCAACAACATTATCACCTTTTAAAGCAGACAAAGGAATAAAGTTTAAACTCTGACCTTTGTATTCGCTTTTACTAACTAGATATTCAATTTCTCCTTTAATAATATTGTATTTTTCTTCAGAATAATCAACCAAATCCATTTTATTAATGGCAATTACAACATCTTTAATCCTTAATAAATTATTGATGAAAAAATGTCTGTAGGTTTGTTCTACAACTCCATTTCTAGCATCAATTAAAACAATAGAAGCTTGAGCTGTAGAAGCACCTGTAACCATATTTCTTGTATATTCTATATGACCTGGAGTATCTGCAATAATGAAACTCTTACTTGGCGTAGAAAAGTAAATATGAGCAACATCAATTGTAATACCTTGCTCACGCTCTGCAACCAAACCATCTGTAGCCAAAGAGAAATCTAAATAATCAAAACCTCTTTGTTTACTTTTTTCTTCTATAGCTTCTAACTTATCATCTGTAAGAGATTTTGTATCGTATAAAATTCTACCAATTAAGGTACTTTTACCATCATCTACACTACCTGCTGTTGCTATTTTTAATACTTTCATTTTTTTTAGCTGTTAGCTATTAGCTTTTTACTTTTAGCTTAATTTGTATTCTTTTTTTTGGCTATTGACTAAAAGTCAAAAGCTAAGGCCTAAATTTTCTAAAGAAAATTTTAGAAATATCCTTGTTGTTTTCTTTTTTCCATAGCTGCTTCAGAACGTTTATCATCAATTCTTGCACCTCTTTCTGAAATGGAGGAATTTCTAATTTCCTCAACCACTTTTGTGATGTCTTTAGCTTCTGATAAAACTGCTGCTGTACAACTCATGTCACCCACTGTTCTAAACCTTACCATTCTTTCTACTACTTTTTCTTCTTCATCTCTATAAACCACTTCATCTGCTGCAGACCAGATCATACCATCTCTTACAAAAGTTTTACGCTTATGGGCAAAATAGATAGAAGGAATATCTATTTCTTCTTGTTTGATGTAAGACCAAACATCTAATTCTGTCCAGTTCGAAATTGGAAAAACGCGTACATTTTGTCCTAAATCAATTCGTCCATTTAGCATATCAAAAACTTCTGGTCGTTGATTTTTTTCATCCCATTGACCAAAATCATCTCTAACAGAAAAGATTCTTTCTTTAGCTCTAGCTTTTTCTTCATCTCTTCTTGCACCACCAATACAAGCATCAAAATCAAATTCTTCAATAGCATCTAGTAAGGTTTCTGTCTGCAATATATTTCTGCTTGCATACCTACCAGACTCTTCTTTTACTCTCCCAGAATCGATATTGTCTTGTACGTTTCTTACAATTAATTCTACTCCTAATTCTTTTGCTAATCGATCTCTGAATTCTATAGTTTCTGGAAAGTTATGACCAGTATCAATGTGTAATAATGGAAAAGGTATTTTTGCTGGGTAAAATGCTTTTTGTGCTAAACGTACTAAAGTGATACTGTCTTTACCTCCAGAAAAAAGCAACACAGGTTTTTCGAATTGTGCTTGCACTTCTCTAAATATATATATGGCTTCACTTTCTAAAGCATCTACTTGTATTGTGTTTTGATTCATAATCATATCTTTTATATATGTAAACCACATTCTCTGTTGCTTTCTACTTTTGTTGGATCGAAATATGTAAATTCATTAGGCAAATTCTTTTCTTCCAAATACGCATCTAATTGTTCATCTGACCAATGGTAAAAAGGACTCACTTTTAAAATTCCGTCTTTGCTTACAGAAACAATATCTATACTGTTTCTAAATGCAGTTTGCCCTTTTCTAAGATTTGTAAACCAAACATCTGGCTGATGTTCTTTCATTGCTCTAGCTAAAGGTTCTAGTTTTACTTGCTCTGTAAAAAAAGCATGTCTTGCATCATCTATTGATGGCACTCCTAAAACTATATTTCTATGCGCAACAGTTTGTTTTGGTGAATATAATTGAATGTTTAAATTCAGTTTTTGAATAATTTCTTCTGCATGTTTGTACGTTTGTACTGTATTATAACCAGTGTCACACCAAATAACTTTAATGTTATTATCAACCTTTGTAACCGCATTTAAAATAGCTACTTCGTAAGGTCTAAAGTTGGTGGTTATTACTGCATTCTTAGCTAATGAAATGGCCCAAGAAATTATTTCTGATGGACTTTTATCTTTTAATTCTTTATTAATTTCATCTATATCTAGGTTCATTATTTTCCCCATTTTATTTTGTTCCAAATTCTTTCGTGAAAAAAATAGAGCAATAGTTTTGTTGTAAAATCGATAGAAGCAATAGAGGTTGCTAAAGCAATTTCTCCAGTAAGCAAATAAGAAACAATAAGCGTATCTAATGTACCAACAACTCTCCAGCTCAAAGCTTTTATAACACTCCTTAAAGGTTTTTCTGATGATTGAGCATCTTTAAAACTTTTACTTTCTGATTTCTTATAAAGTAAAACTTGGTCTAAAATCATTTATAATATTGTCCATTTTATTACCCTACCTATTTGGTAGAGTATGCAAACATACATGAATTATATTCAAATAATAAGACTTTAATATTAAATTTTATATAAACCCTATAGTTTTTATAGATTAATAAATTTTAATAGAATTATTTAAAGATATTATATATTAAAAATCTATTTGGATAAGAAAAATTGGGTAAAAAATTAAGAATGGATTAGAAAATCTTTCCTAAAGTAAATTGAATAGGTACTGCAACACCTGCATTTCTTGTAAAAATATTACCATTTGAATAATGCATAATTCTCAACTCAAAATTATATGCTCTTTCTTTACCAAAGAAGACTCCAAAACCCATGGTATCATGATAGGTGATTTTAGGTCCAGATTGAAAACCATCAATATCACTTTTTGAAATAAAAGCAGGACCAATTATAGAGTAATTGGTATAAAAATCGTAATTTTTATTACGATATAAATAAAAACGTAGAACAGGAAAAATAGAAAAAGCAAACACATCGGATTTACCTTCTTGTGATTGAAAATAGGTTGCACTTACACCCCAATCTAAAGAAAAGGTCTTTTCTGATCTGTAAATTAATCTTTGATAGGTTAATGAAAATGCATGTTCTGCTTTTACATCACCCAACCAAAAAACAGGGATTCCAAAACTTTCAAAATTACCTACTTTTACATTCATCGAGAAAAACTCATTCATACCAAAGCCCAAAGCTCCTGTTCCATAACTAATTTGAAAAATATTTTTTGGAAAGAAATAGTCGTTATTGGCATATTGTTCTGCAGTGCTATCATCTACTTGTTGTAAATGATATTCAAAACCCAAAGATGCTTGAGATATAGATGGCTGATTGTACTTGTTTGACTTTGGCATAAAAGTTCCGTTTGCAGATAATCGCCATTTTTCTGATAGCCAGTATTGTAAACCAAATCCATATAAGAAACTAGCAAAATGTGCATCTTCGTAAATTACTTGGTCGTTTATAGAAAAACCAATTCGTGTAACATTTGCAATACCTGCTTCTGCATAAACAGATACCTTATCAGTAAGGTTAAAGTCATTTTTTAAAGATAGACTCCAAGCATTAATCCAAACACTTCTATCATAACCAATATTATTTACATCATCATATTTAAACCAAGAAGCTGGTCTTATAACTCCAAATTGTGCTGACAAGTCATCTGTAATTTTATGACCCAAAAGCATTCTACCAGAAAATCTATTCTTGCTAAAAGTTTCTGTTTTGAAACCATCAATTAAATTATCATTTGAAAAAGGATAAAAAATAGCTCCAAAATTTATACTATAATAAGATTTTGATAAAAATTCTGTGAACTTAGTTTTGCTTTCGTTATTATCTTGAGCGTAAGTTCTATTCCCAAAAAGTAGGAGGAAACCAACTAAAATAAGGAAAGATTTTTTACTATTCATCTATTCTTGTTTAGATGTATTAGAAGTTAAATCTGCCAAAGTTGTATTTCTAAATATTTGTAAAGTATTATCTCTAACTTGAATCATTAATTTATGAACAGCACATGCATTTTCATCTGGGCAATCATCGCACTTTTCATAGAAATTTAAACTTACACAAGGCACCATAGAAATTGGTCCTTCTAAAATTCGCATAATTGTGGTCATTAGAATTTCATCAGGATTTTTTAGCAGGTAATACCCACCACCTTTTCCTTTTTTAGATCCTAACAAACCATTTTTACGAAGTGTAAGTAAGATACTTTCTAAAAATTTTAAAGAAATATTTTCACTTTTAGATATTGTAGCAATTGCAACAGGCATTTTCTCCTCTTGTTTTGCTAAATAGGTCAGCGCTTTAATTCCGTATTTTGTTTTTTTAGAAAGCATGATTCTAAAGTAAACAAATTCTAGCTAACCTAGTTTGTTGTATGCGATTTTTCTAAGGCATAAAAAGTAGCTTGAGCATAATCATCTGCATTTCCGGAATTATTCAGATGATATATTCCAGCTTTAAAGTACATATATTGTCCACCAACATTAAAACCACTATTTACCATATCTACTGTTTTTACAACATCATCTTTTCCTTCTCTTAAAATTGTTACTGTCAAATCATCTCCAACAACGTTTATATTGTAACTAAATTTTTCATTGAGAGCAATACCATCTGTAGGATTAGCAGCAGAATTACTTCTAGTTCCAATCATTTCGTACCATTGCTCACTTCCATTACCATCAGTTTGTTCGTGTGCAAAATAAACAGACCCTAAAGCGTTATCTTTTAACTTTCTATAATATAATCGAATAGGTTCATCACTATTGGCGTGTATTTGTCCAATCACTAATCGTCCAATATGACTGCTACTTCCTGTTGTTGTAACGTGATTTATAGCAAGTGTAGCACTCATATCACCATCATAACCAGCAGCAGCAGTTTTATCTGATTCTGGAGCTGTTCCAAAAACCCAATTGTTCTTATTAACCCCTTGAGTACTGATGCTTGTGTTATTACCTCTTAACATTTCTCGCAATTCTACTCTGGTATAACTTGTATTTGCTGAAGTCTTAAAACCTTCTACAGGACATTTAAAAACCAAACCACCATCTGATCCCGTATAAAAGTAGTTGTTATCTTCATAACCACCATTTATTTCACTTACTGAAATAGTTTTAGAAAAACCACTTCCATTATTTTCTGGTGTGTTCAACTTCCAAGTAGATAAATCAAAATTTTGTGCTGGAGATTTATTAGGATCTAAAACTTCTCCATTATCTACTTTTGCCTCTTGAGTTACAGTAAGGTTTTTTGTGTAACTTCATCCAATAACGGTTATTGTTCCTGTTCGTTCTTCGAAATTTGGATTGCTAGCCACTGTAACGTTTATAGCACCATTATTTGTTCCAAATCTTGGTGAAAGTGTAATCCAATCCATATTTAATTCTGTGTACCAGTATAAATTTGAAGTAACTATAACTGACTGAGATTCTTGGTCTGCTGAAAAGATATTTAGCGTTGATAAAGCAACTGTTCTTCTATAATTACTTCATTATCTGGTTCTGATGAACTACAAGATTGTAGGATAAAAAACACAACACTTAACAAACTTAATTTGAATACAAATTTCATAGATATAGTGTTAAATTTATTTTTTTTGTAAAAGTACAAAATTGGTTAACCAATTATAATAATTTCATCTTAAAATTTTATGAATTGTAATTAGAGCTAATTTACAAGGTAAATAAATGTTAGTTGCTTAAAGCTTGTGTTAGATCTTCTATAATATCTGCCACATTTTCTAAACCTACAGAAACACGTACCAAACCGTTTGTAATACCAACTTCTAATCTGTCTTCTTCTGATAAACGACCATGAGTTGTAGATGATGGATGTGTAACAATGGTTCTTGTATCACCTAAATTTGCTGATAAAGAACACATTTTAATTTTATCTAAGAATTTTCTACCAGCTTCAATTCCACCTTTAATTTCAAAGGCAACAATATTACCTCCTAATTTCATTTGCTGCTGAGCAACATTATACTGAGGATGTGATTTTAGAAATGGATATTTTACCAAATCAACATTTTTATTTTCTTCTAAAAACTCAGCTACTTTCAAAGCATTTTCGCAATGTTTTTCTACTCTAATCGCTAAAGTTTCTAAACTTTTTGATAAAACCCAAGCATTAAAAGGAGACATAGCTGGTCCTGTATTTCTAGCAAATAAATAAATTTCACGAATCAAATCTTCTTTACCAACTGTAACTCCAGCTAAAACCCTTCCTTGTCCATCCATTAATTTTGTAGCTGAATGAATTACCAAATCTGCTCCAAACTTTATCGGTTGTTGTATGTAAGGTGTTGCAAAGCAATTATCAACAATATAAATTAGATTATGTTTCTTAGCAATTTTACCAATTAAAGCTAAATCTAAAATATCAACAGCAGGATTTGTTGGAGTTTCTATATAAAGAATCGTTGTATTTTCTTTAATTAGGCTTTCTACCAAATCAACTTCATCAACCTTGAAATAGGAAGTTTCAATATTCCATTTTGGTAAATATTTGGTGAACATACTGTGTGTTGAACCAAAAACAGATCTGCAAGAAACAATATGATCGCCTGCATTTAACAAGGCTGCAAACGATGAAAAAATTGCAGACATACCTGTTGCAAAGGCGTAACCACTTTCTGCACCTTCCATAGCAACCACTTTACTTACAAACTCACTAGTATTTGGATTTGTAAATCTGCTGTATAAATTACGTTGTTTTTCTTCTGCGAATGAAGCTCTCATTTCTTCTGCATCATCAAAAACAAAACTAGATGTTAAATATAAAGGCGTAGAATGCTCAGAAAACTGACTTCTTTCAGTTTGGTTTCTTATTGCTTCTGTTTCGAAATGTTTTTTCTTAGTCATTTATAATCTTTATGAAATTCTGATACAAATTCAGAATGACTTTATGTTTTAATTATTATGTTTTGCCAATCTTAAAATATCACCAAAAACACCTCTTGCAGTTACACTTGCTCCTGCTCCTGCTCCTTGAATTACAATAGGTTGTTCTCCATAAGATTCAGTGTAAATTTCAAAAATTGCATCAGAACCTTTTAAGGATCCCAAAGGAGTACTTGTTGGTGTAGAAACTAGTTTAACTTCTAAATTTCCTTTTTCTTTAGATAAATCTCCACTTAACTCACCTATATATCTTAGCACATGATTTTTTTCTTGTTGTTCTTTGAGGATTTGATATTCTTCATTCAACAAATCTAGCTTGCTTAAAAAATCTTCAGGAGAACCTTCTCTTAAATTTTCTAGAATTAAATTTTTAATGTTAACCTCATCAAACTCATTTTCTAAATCTAATTCTCTTGCTAAAATTAGTAGTTTTCTGGCCACATCATTTCCACCTAAATCTTCTCTTGGATCTGGTTCTGTAAAACCTTTATCTATAGCTTCTTTTAAAACTTCAGAAAAAGGAACATTGTTTGCAGAAAAATTATTGAATAAATAACTTAAACTTCCAGAGAAAACTCCTCTAATCTTTGTAATATTTTCACCTGATTCGTGTAATAAACGAATGGTATCAATTAAAGGTAAACCTGCACCAACATTGGTTTCATATAAATACTGTTTTTTGTATTCTTTTAACTTTGCTCTTACTTCTTTATAAAAATCAAAAGACAAGGTATTTGCAATTTTATTGCACGAAACTAAATCGAAACCAGCTTTAATTAACGGAATATAATTGTTTACAAAGTTTACACTTGCTGTATTATCTACAGCAATTAAATTTTCTAAGTGATGCGTTTTTGCAAAAGCAATAATATCACCTACAGATGCATTTTCATCACCATTTTCTAATAAATTTTGTTTCCATTTTTTAGTAGCTCCATTTTTATTTAAGAGCACTTTTTTAGAATTGGCAACTGCAAAAACAATCAATTGTATTTTACGCCTTTCTAATACAGATTGTGTGTTTTCTATTATTTGATCTATTAATGTTCCACCAACCAAACCTTTACCAAAAACAGCAATATTTATCTTTTTGGTTACTCCAAAAACTTGACCATGAATTACGTTGACAGCTTTATATAATTGCTCTTTTTTAACAACCAGACTCACATTTTTACCAGAAACTGTGTTATTAAATAAAAGTGGAACAATTTGATTCTTTATTAGAGCATTATATGGATGATGAAATTCGCTTAAATCTTGCCCAATAATAGAAATAACTGCAACATCATTATTTACTGAAACATGATTTACATCTTGTGCATAAAGGTCATTTTCAAACTCTTTCTCTAACGCTTCAACAGCTTGTTTTGCTTTATTTGAATCGATAATTAAACCTATACCTCTTTCAGAAGAACCTTGTGCAATAATACTTACATTGATGTTTCTATCACTCAGCGTTTTAAAAATTCTAGCATCAATGCCAACTTTACCCAGTAAACCTCTACCTTCAAAATTAAGTAAAGAAACATTATCAATGGTTGATATAGATTTAATCCCTTTTGCTGAAGATTCTGAAGTGATTAATGTTCCCTGATCTTCTTTATTAAACGTATTTAAAATACGTAAGTTGATGTTTTTCTCTAATAATGGTATTATTGTTTTTGCATGCAAAATGTTAGCTCCAAAATTGGCTAGTTCATTAGCTTCAGAAAATGATAACTGTGCTATTTTTTTAGCATCAGCAACAATATCTGGATTTGCTGTAAAAATTCCATTTACATGTGTGTAATTTTGTAACTCATCAGCATCTAAAAAATTAGCTAATAAAGCTGCTGTATAATTACTTCCATTTCTACCTAAAGTAGTTGTTTCTCCTTTTTTATTTGATGAAATAAAACCTGTTACAACATTTATTGCACCTTTATTCTCTTTAAAAAATTTAAGAATCTTTTCTTTAGACTCTAATTGAATTGGCTGCGCATTTCCAAAGTTTTCATCAGTAATTATGAGTGATCTCGCATCAACAGGATTAACGGATAAACCCTCTTCCTCTAATAAACTTGCTACTAATTTTACTGATAATATCTCTCCTTGAGCTAAAACCTCATCTTTTATTTTTTGGCTAAAGTCCCCTAATAAAGAAACCCCTTCAAAAATGATTTCTAGTTTTGTAAACTGCTCTTTTAAATCTATTGAACTATTAGGGTATTGCTGATATTCCCTAAACTTTTTAAAAGCAATTCTATAATCTTTTTTTTGAGCTGCTAACTCTAAAATGGCTTCTAAATCATTGGTTGTATTTCCTCTTGCAGAGAGAACAACTGTAAATTTTTCTCCATTTTTATCTTTATCAACAATAATATCAATAGCATTTTTTAAACCTTTTTCATTTGCTAAAGATTTACCTCCAAACTTTATAACTTTCATCTTCTTTTCTCTGTAATCTTTATTAAAAATAGGCTCAATTATTTTTTCTAACTGATTGTATTCTATTAAAAAAGCATCATGACCATGCACTGAATTAATTTCATTATAGGTCACATTCGCTTTTGTTAATGCCAATTTTTTATGTGTTTCTCTGTTTTCTTCGGCTGTAAAAAACAAATCAGAATCCACACCTATAATATGAATATTGGCATCTATTTGATCTAAAATTGCAATGTCTTTTTTGCCACCAACAGTAACATCAATCGTTTTTAACAATTGATTCATTAATTTATATGAAGATAATTGATAACGTTCTTGCAACTTTTTCCCATGATGCAATAACCAACTTTCTACATTAAAAATTGCTGAATCTTCATTTTTAGACCTGTGAAAACGTTCTTTAAAAGATTCTGGTGTTCTGTAACACAACATTGCATGCATTCTTGCATCATGCACAGGATTGCTAGAGTTTACTAAAAATTGTTCTTGAATTTGGCAATTTGCGATTAACCAATCTGTAGATTTCCAATCTGTGGCAATTGGCAAAAAATGTTGAGTTAATTGATTGTTTAAAACAACCATTTCCCAAGCAATTCCACCACCTAATGAACCCCCAATTAAAGCAAATAGTTGTTTAATTTTTAGGGTTGATAATCCTTCTAAAAAAAGTTTAGCAACATCTCTAGCAATAAAATCTTTGTAATTATCTATCAAAAATTCATCAAAACCATTACCAGGAATATTAAAAGATAGCACAGTGTAAACATCAATATCAATGGCTTTTTCTTTACCCACAATATCTTGCCACCAACCGTTTTTACCTGCAACTTCACTATTGCCTGTTAATGCATGGTTGATTAAAACCACAGGAGCTTTACCTAACTCTTTCCCAAAAACTTGATAACTCAAATTTAATTCAGGAATTTTTGCACCAGCTTCTGTGGTAAAATCTTTTATTTTAATATGTTCTAATGGATGTGCCAAATTTGCTATTACCAATACGTAGAAAGTTTTGAAAACTTTTTAAAAATTAAACATTTATATTTGTGAAAAAGCTGCTTTTAAATCTGCTTTTAAATCTTCTAAATCCTCTATACCAACAGATAAACGTATTAAATCTTGAGAAACACCTGCTCCTTCTTGTGCAACCTCATCTAATTGTTGGTGAGTAGTACTTGCAGGATGAATAATCAATGATTTAGTATCACCAATATTAGCTAGTAAAGAAAATACTTTTGTTTTATCTGCAATAGTTTTTGCAGCTTCATAACCTCCTTTATGACCAAATGTTACAATTCCACTTTGTCCCTTAGGCAAATACTTTTTTGCTAACTCATTGTATTTATTACTCTTTAAACCTGGATAATTTACCCAAGCAACTTCTTCTTGCTCCTCTAACCAAGTTGCAAGCGCTAATGCATTTTCTGAATGTTGTTTAATTCTAACTGGTAATGTTTCTAAACCTTGAATGATGTTAAATGCATTTGTAGGACTTAGTGCTCCTCCAAAATCACGTAATCCTTCTAAAATTAGTTTAAATGTATAAGATGCAGCCCCTAAAACTTCATGGTATTTTAAACCATGATAACCTGCTGAAGGTTCTGTAAATTCTGGGAATTTACCATTTGCCCAATTAAAAGTTCCTGCATCAATTATTGCGCCTCCTAAAGATGTTCCTTGACCACCAATATATTTTGTTAGTGAGTGAATTACAATATTGGCTCCGTGTTTAATTGGATTTAATAAAGCTGGTGTAGCAACAGTATTATCTACAATAAAAGGAACTTCTGCAACTTTAGAATGCTCAGCTATTGCCTCTAAATCTAATACATCTAACTTAGGATTTCCTAAAGATTCTACAAAAAAAGCTCTTGTATTGTCTTGTACAGCAGCTGCAAAATTATTTGGATTAGAAGCATCTACAAATGTTGTAGTAATGCCAAATCTAGGTAATGTCACGTTTAATAAATTAAAGGTTCCTCCGTACAAACTACTAGAGGCAACAATATGATCTCCTGCTTTTAATAGTGTTAATAAGCCTGTAGAAATTGCTGATGTTCCAGAAGCAAAAACAACTGCTCCTATTCCACCTTCTACAGCTGCCAAACGTTCTTGTAAAATTTGATTTGTTGGGTTGTTTAACCTCGTGTAAATAAAACCTAATTCTGCTAAAGAGAATAAGTTTGCTGCATGATCTGAATCATTAAAAACATAAGATGATGTTTGATAAATAGGAACTGCTCTTGCTCCTCCATTAGATTTTACATCATGACCTGCGTGCAACGCATTTGTTGCTAATTTGTGAGTACTCATTTTTCTATTTTTTTGAGTTAATAAATAATTAAAGTCAAAAGCATCAATTTTTTTGATGTGTTTACTAGAAAAATGTTATTAAGAAAATAGAAAGTTCAAGGAAATGAACATTCTTTTTTGTTATCTATCCAATCTCTTTTGTGAGATGCTGATATAAATTCAGCACTTTGGGTAGAATTTAGCACCTTCTTTATTTATAAAGGGTTGCTAAGGCTTCATAGGGTCTAATCCCTCCACCTTTCTTGATAACATTTCAATAAGTTAGTGAACTTTGTGAGTACAAATATTGCAACAGAAAAAGTTAACATCCAAATAAAAAGGACTAAATTTTTTAAAATGTATCATTTTCATAAAATTTTGAATCTTAAATTCTCGATTCTTTAAAAATGACCTTAATATCCTGTTAAAAATGATTTATTGATGATGTCATTGCAAATAATTATGGTACTAAATTGATTATATCTAAAATTATGATGTATTTTTGCATCATAATTAGAGGAAAAATTTGAACTGATTGCAACCTCATTAAAAAAATGCTAAAGCAGTAATTCTATACTCCTTTTAGCTTCCTGCAATCTTTATCGAATTTTTTAAATCAATAAAAAGAAGAGTATTATGTCATATTTATTTACCTCAGAAAGTGTTTCTGAAGGACATCCAGATAAAGTTGCAGATCAAATTTCAGATGCATTAATCGATAATTTTTTAGCTTTTGATAAATCTAGTAAAGTAGCTTGTGAAACTTTAGTTACGACAGGTCAAGTAATTTTAGCTGGTGAAGTAAAATCGAAAACTTATTTAGATGTACAACACATTGCAAGAGACGTTATCAATAAGATTGGTTATACAAAAAGTGAGTACATGTTTGATGGGAATTCATGTGGAGTTCTTTCTGCAATTCATGAGCAATCACCAGATATAAACCAAGGTGTAGATAGATCTAGTCCAGAAGAACAAGGGGCAGGAGATCAAGGTATGATGTTCGGTTACGCAACAGATGAAACTGAAAATTACATGCCTTTAGCTTTAGAATTATCTCATAGATTGCTAAAAGAATTGGCAGAAATTAGAAGAGAAAATTCAGACATTACTTATTTAAGACCAGATGCGAAAAGCCAAGTAACTATTGAGTATTCTGATGATAACATTCCACAAAGAATAGATGCAATTGTAATTTCTACACAACATGATGATTTTGATACGTCTGAAGAAGTTATGTTATCAAGAATTAAAAAGGATATTGTAGAGATTTTAATTCCTAGGGTTATTGCAAAATTACCTGAACACATTCAAAAATTATTTACTGATAGTATTACTTATCACATAAACCCAACAGGAATTTTTGTAATTGGTGGTCCTCATGGAGATACAGGTTTAACTGGTCGTAAAATTATAGTGGATACTTATGGAGGTAAAGGTGCTCACGGAGGAGGAGCTTTTTCTGGTAAAGACCCAAGTAAAGTAGATAGATCTGGAGCTTATGCTACAAGACATATTGCAAAAAACTTAGTAGCTGCAGGTCTATGTAAAGAAGTTTTAGTACAGGTTTCTTATGCTATTGGTATTGCAAAACCAACTAGTATTAATGTAGAGACTTATGGTACAGCAACTATTAATTTATCTGATGGAGAAATTAGTAAAAAAGTAGAAGAAATTTTTGATATGCGTCCTTATTTTATAGAACAACGTCTAAAATTAAGAACACCTATTTATTCTGATACTGCTGCTTATGGACATATGGGTAGAACTCCAGAAATTAAAACGGTTACTTTCTCAAATCCTATGGGAGAAATTGTTTCTGAAGAAGTAGAAACCTTTACCTGGGAGAAATTAGATTATGTGGACAAAATAAAAGAATCTTTTCAATTATAAAGAAAGAACTTTATAGTATTTAAGACGCTCTAATGTTAACATTAGAGCGTCTTTTTTTTGATAAAACCTTTGAGGCTCTTTAACATTTATTTAAGAGTTCTTCATGTAATGTTTACGTAAATTGGAAAACAATTCAAATTAAACATAATCATGACAAAAAAAGTATTCTCGCAATTGGTTTTAATTGCGCTTATTTTTGGTTTTTCTTCGGAGGCGAATGCACAATTCTGGAAAAAGAAAAAGAAAGAAGCACCAAAAAAAACAACTCCAAAACCAAGAGCTAAACCTAAAAAAGGAGCAATATTACCTTATGCTAAGGTAGTAACAAAAGAGATGAAAACAGACGAAGGTTTGTTTGATGTTCATTCAAAAGACAACACATTTTTATTCGAAATTCCAGATTCATTAATGGAAAGAGAAATGTTAATGGTAACTCGTATCGCTAAAACTGCGAGTGGTATCGGTTTTGGGGGAGGTAAAGCAAATACACAAGTATTACGTTGGCAAAGAAAGGATAAAAACATTTTGTTGAGAGTTGTATCTCATGATGTTGTTGCAGACACTATTTTACCTGTTCATGAAGCAGTTGTAAACTCTAACTTTGAACCTATATTATACACTTTTCCTATTAAAGCATTTAATAAAGATACCACTGGTGTAGTAATTGATGCAACTAATCTATTAACTGAAGATGTAAAACCATTAGGTTTTCCTCAATACTACAGAACCAGATATAGAGTTACACGTTTAGATAAATCTCGTTCTTATACTGAAAGAGTAAGTAGTTACCCGCAAAATATAGAATTAAGACATGTAAAAACATATTTTGCATCTAGCCCCCCTTCAAATGGAAGTGTTGGATCTATTTCTTTAGAAATGAGCAACTCAATGATCTTATTACCTAAAGTACCTATGAAACGAAGATACTTTGATGAAAGAGTAGGTTGGTTTGCAAGAGGCCAAACGGATTATGGTTTAGAAGACCAGAGAAGTAAAACTGTACAATATTTAGACAGATGGAGATTAGAGGTAAAAGATGAAGATATTGAGAAGTTTAAAAGAGGTGAATTAGTAGAACCTAAAAAACAGATTGTTTATTATGTAGATAGAGCTACACCAAAAGAATGGGTACCTTATATTAAGCAAGGTATCGAAGATTGGCAAGTTGCTTTTGAAGCTGCAGGTTTTAAAAATGCAATTATAGCAAAAGATCCTCCGAGTAAAGAAGAAGATCCAAATTGGAGCCCAGAAGATGTTCGTTATTCTGTTGTAAGGTATTTAGCATCTCCAATTCCAAACGCAAATGGTCCTCACGTAAGTGACCCAAGATCTGGAGAAATCTTAGAATCTGATATTAATTGGTATCATAATGTAATGACATTATTACACAACTGGTACTTTATACAAACTGCTGCTATTAACGAAGAAGCTAGAAGCAACAGTTTTAAAACAGAAATTATGGGACGTTTGGTACAGTTTGTATCTTCTCATGAAGTTGGTCATACCTTAGGTTTACCACACAACATGGGTAGTTCTGTAGCATATCCTGTAGATTCTTTACGTTCATCTTCTTTTACAGATAAATATAGTACAGCTCCTTCTATTATGGATTATGCACGTTTTAATTATGTTGCTCAACCAGAAGATAAGGGTGTTGCTTTAATGCCAAACATTGGTGTTTACGATGAATATGCAATTTCTTGGGGTTATAGACCAATTTTAGACACAGATGCCAAAGCTGAGAAGGAAACTTTAGATGCTTGGATTATGAAACATGCTGGAGACCCAATGTATCGTTTTGGTCATCAACAAGCAGGTGGTGTTGTAGATCCTAGTTCACAAACAGAAGATTTAGGAGACAATGCAATGAAAGCATCTATGTATGGTATTAAAAACTTAAAAAGAATTTTACCTAACTTAGAAAAATGGACTTCAGAAAAAGGACAAAATTACGATGAGTTATCTACAATGTATGGCCAATTATTAGGTCAGTTTAACAGATACATGGGTCATGTTTCTGCTAATATTGGTGGTGTTTATGAGTACTACAAAACATCAGATCAAGAAGGAGCTGTATATACACATGTTGACAAAGCAACTCAAAAAGAGGCTTTAAATTTTGTGATAGACAATCTTTTTGAAACTCCAACTTGGATGTTAGATGAAAACATTTTTAGTAAAATAGAATTCTCTGGAGCAGTTGAAAGAGTTCGTGGCTTACAAGCTAGAACATTAAACAATGTATTAGATGCTGGTAGAATGGCTAGAATGATTGAAAATGAAACTTTAAATGGTGCTAAAGCTTATACATTAGTGAATATGATGAGCGATTTACGAAGAGGTGTTTGGACAGAACTTTATAACGGAAAATCTATAGATACCTATAGAAGAAACTTACAAAGAGCTCATTTAGATCGTTTAAATTATTTATTAAATGAAGCTAAAAACCAAAGAGGTTTCAATAATGGATACTTAAAAAGAAGTGGAATTAACATTAATCAATCTGATTTAAAATCAGTTGCAAGAGGAGAGTTAAAAAGAATTCAAAGAGATTCTAGAGCTGCAGCTTCAAGAGGAAATACTTTAAGACGTTACCACTTACAAGATGTTGTTGATAGAATTGATATGATTTTAGATCCTAAATAATCTAAAATACTGATAAGAAAAAACCTCGCAATTGCGAGGTTTTTTTGTGTTATAACTATGGGTTTACTTCCATTTAATTCCACAACCCATACTCGGTTTTTGATTTTTGACAGATTCTTTACCTTCTAAAAGGTTACCTATAGCATTTCTAATATCTTTTCCACTTAAAGGCACTAAATTGCCTGGTCTTGAGTCATCTAATTGTCCATGATAAACTGCCTTTAAATCTTTATCAAAAACATAAAAATCTGGTGTGCAAGCAGCATTATAAGATTTTGCAACTTCTTGAGTTTCGTCAAATAAATAAGGAAAAGGATAATTTAAATTTTCTGCAACCTCTTTCATAAATTTAGGAGCATCTTGCGGATAATTCTCTATTTCATTAGAACTTATTGCAATAAAATTAATCCCTTTTTCTTGAAACTCATTTGCCATTTTTACCAATTCAGAATTCACGTGAATTACAAATGGACAATGATTACAAATAAACATAGTTACAGTTCCTATACCTCCTTTTAATTGATGTAAAGAATAATATTTTTCATCTACAGTATTTATTAAATTAAACTCTGGAGCTTCTTTTCCAATTTCAAATTCGTTAGATTCTGTTCGTGCCATTTGTATATTGTTTGTTTGTCAGTTCAAGTGGTTTCGATTTTTCATCGAAATTATATCGAGAACTTTTGATTTGTAAAAACTTATTCTCGATACTAATTTAAAAATTTTTCATTTTTAAATTCACTCGAATTGACAGTTTTTAATTTAATTATCCTTCTGCTAAAGCATTTGCACAAATATAGCCACCTGTCCAAGCATTCTGAAAATTAAATCCTCCTGTTACAGCATCAATATTTAAAACTTCACCAACAAAAAATAAATTTTTATGTTTTTTACTTTCAAAACGCTTAAAATTTATTTCTTTTAAATCTACTCCTCCTGCTGTTACAAATTCGTCTTTAAAAGTAGTTCTACCATTTGCATTATAAATACCTTTTGTAAGCTCAGTTGCTAATTTTTCTAATTGAGTATTTTTTAAATCTGCCCAATTCTGATTTTTAGTAATTCCAGAAAACAGCACAAAACGTTCCCATAATCTTTTTGAAATTTCAGTAAAGGGTGATTTTAAAATCACTGTTTTTCGAGGTTCTTTATTTTTTAGATTTAAAAGCACATTCAATACTTTATCAGTAGATCTAGACAGCCAATTTACCTCAACATTGTATTGGTAATTTTTATCCGCCAAAATTCTTGCACCAAAAGCTGATAATTTTAAAATGGCTGGCCCACTCATTCCCCAATGTGTAATTAACAAAGGTCCAGAAGCTTCTAACTTTGTACCAACAATAGTTACAGTTGCATTTGGTACAGATGTACCTAATAAATCTACTAATCTTTTATCATTAATATTAAAAGTAAATAAAGAAGGTACAGGATTTATTACTGTATGATCTAACGTTTTGCAAAGTTCCCATACTTTTTTAGAACTACCAGCAGCAATAACAACTTTATCTGCGATAAAACCTTGTTGTTTCGTGTTTATAACCCATTGTTTACCTTGTTGATAAACTGAATTCACACCATGGTTTGTCAACACTTTAATTTCTAACTTATCAACAGCTTTTTGAAAGCAATCTATAATAGCTTGACTAGTATTGGCTTTTGGAAAAACGCGATTATCATCTTCAATTTTTAAAGGCACACCTTTGTTTTCAAACCACTCAAAAGTATCACCAGTCATAAACTGATGAAAAGGACCCAACAACTCTTTTTTTCCTCTTGGATAAAACGCTATTAGTTCTTTGGGTGTAAAACAAGCGTGAGTAACATTGCATCTTCCTCCTCCAGAAATCTTAACTTTCTGTAAAACATCTTTTCCTTTTTCTAGAATCGTAATATCTAAGTTTGGATTATTTTCTTTCGCATTTATGGCTGTAAAATAGCCTGCTGCTCCACCTCCAATTATAATTACTTTGCTCATAGAATCATTTCTGAATAGGTAAGAATTGTTTCAAATCCTTTATTTTTAAAATAACTAGGTGTTTCTTTAGTTCCTGTTGCTAAAATAAAATCTCCACCCCAAGCCCCTAAACTTTTTATTGCACCAAAATAATTTGGAAACAACTTTTCTTTAACTGGCTGTAATTTTATTATCGAGCTTATAATTTGTTCGTGTTCTGTTATTAAATCATTGAAATTATCTAACGAAGTTACTTTGGTAAACTCTTCTGAAATTTCTGAAATTCTTTTAATTTCCTTGTTAAAGTCATTGTTACTTTCTCTAAACTTAGTAATACCTTCTTTAGAATCTTGCTTTTGATTTAGATATATAAAGTATAAGTTATCTTTAAAGATAGGATTGAACTCAACAGCAGCTACTTTTGGATTTTGGGCTTTAATTTGATAAAAAATAGGAGTATCATTTTGAGCACAAGCAATATCATAACCACTACCTTTAAATGAATTCCATAATAACTGAAAAGCATCTACTTTAGACCAACTTGCTATAGAATTTATTAAAGTTGATGAACTACCTAAACCCCAATTTCTAGGGAAATTCAATTCAGTTTTCACTACAAAACCATGTTCTTCCTTTAAAAAATCCGGATTTAATCTTTTTGCTTCAGTTAAAATGTCTAGTAAAGTCTCTGCTATAAACTCTGCACTTCCTTCTTTATCTGAATTAAATGTACATTTTATCAAACGCAATTTTGGTAAATCAAAAACTGCCTCAAACCAACATTCTCCTGTATTTGTAAAACTACCCCAAATTAATTGAGGTTCTTTAATTTTTTCAAGAACTAAATCTTGTCCAAACTTTGTGGGTAGAGCCAAAGATTTAGCACCATCTAAAACAAGGTATTCTCCTGTAAGCAACAATTTTCCATTAGAATAATAATTCATTACAATAAATCGAATTGTTTAAAATGATGTGTAAAATGTTTTACTTGGAATTTTTCCCAATATTCAAAATTTAATTCCCCAAAAAAGGGATGAACTACTATTCTATCTTTTTCTTTTTTAAACACAATTACAAATTGTTGTATTTGATCATGTAAATCATCTATAGCTTCTTTGATGGAATTGAATTTTAATTCAGCCGGTCCATCTGATAAATAAGCTGCTTTAAAGCCCATTTGCAATTCATTTTCTGAATCTAAGAATGGTTTTCTTCTTGCGCTTTTTTCATCAGTAACAAAAACGTCTATATTCCAATTACCGTTTGCAATTTGAGTTATTGCGCTTAAATGTTCAATCATTTGCTGAGCATTCATTTGCCCAAAAACAGGTTTAGAATCTTTGTTTAATTTAGATAATTTAGACTTTACATCATCAAAATTTAAAAAGTCAACCCAATTTACCTTTGGTTTTCTAAGTGTCTTTATTTTTTCTACAACTGCAGAGTGAGAAACTGTTCTTTTTTCAAAATACTTCTCCACAATTTGCTTTTCGTTTTCTGTAGCGTCAAAGTGATTCAATATGTTCTGCAAGTGCATTTTCATATGACCATGCTGAATACCTTTTGTGGTTAATGCTCTTAAAGCTGCAAAATTTTGCGCTAAACCAGCTGCTGCCATTATTTGCATTAAGTGTCTAGCAGATGGTTTTTGCAACATCTCTAAAGACAATTTAGCCATTGGATGTAATGCTGTTAAACCACCAACAGTTCCCAATGCTAAGGGTAAGTCTATCCAAAATTTAAAAATTCCATCATCAATTGAACAATGAGATAAACTTGAATAATAACCACTCCTAGAAGCATACGCATGTGCACCAGCTTCAACAGCTCTAAAATCGTTACCAGTTGCTAAAACAACCGCATCTACCCCATTCATTATTCCTTTATTATGAGTAACTGCTCTATAAGGTTCAATTTCTGCAATTTCAACTGCTTGCTTAAATTTTTCTGCAAATTTCTGAGGATCATCACCTCCTAAATCATCTATTTTACAGTTAACTTCTGCTCTTACCAGACATTCAGGAACGTAATTAGACAGAATACTCATTACAATCTCTATGTCTTCATTTTCAAATTGTCTAGCAATTGCTTCTAAACAAGAATTAATAAAGTTTGCACCCATGGAATCTTTAGTTTCAAAGGTGACATGTAATTGATAATAGTTAGCAAGTTTATCTCTTTTATCAACCAAAGTAATATCTAAAATACCTCCACCTCTTTTTTCCATATTTTTTGTAATGGAAGCTGTAGCTGCATAAAGTTCAGTTTTATTCTCATTAAAATAATTATGAAGTTCCTCTTTTTTACCTGCATACATAAAGTGCACCTGACCAATTTTAGTAGTACCTAAAACTTTTGTTTTAAAACCACCTCTTGTACTCCAAAACTTTGCAACTTTAGAAGCTGCAGCAACCACAGAGCTTTCTTCAATAACCATTGGTATTACATAAGTTCTATCATTAATTAAGAAATTTGGAGCTACACCAAAAGGCATATAAAAGTTAGAAATGGTATTTTCTATGAAATCATCATGCAATTTTTGAAGATTGCTGTTTACGTTCCAATATTGCTTAATTGTTGCAATAGTTTCAGATCGATTTTGAAAGTAATTTCCCGTTAACCAATCCATTTTTTCTTGTTTGGTTAGTTTAGAAAAACCAGATATAATTTTGCTCATTTATGCAGATATAAACTATGTACAACAAATATAAATTAATCTTAGATAACAATGTAGAATAATCAAGATTTCTGATTTTTTAGGATATTTTTTGCTGATTTTTCCGTAAACTTGGCAAACTTTTATCAAATACAAAGTCTGTAATGAAAAAATTAATCATTTTAGCAACCATAGCTTTATTAACAGGTTGTTCAAAAAATAATTCAGAAATATCAAAAACTACACCTAAAGGAACAAAAGAAATTACACTCGAAGAAATTTTGGATGGTACTTTTTCTGCAGAAAGAATGAATGCCCTTAATTCTATGAATGGCAATTTTTATTCTCTTTTAAACAGAGATGAAAATGGCAATACTTCTGTTGACAAATACAATTATAGTACATTAGAAAAAACTGAAACTATTGTTACCAGTGCTGATTTAAAAGAGTTAGATGGTTTTTCTTCTTACACGTTTAATGATGATGAAACCAAACTAATTTTAGGTACGCAATTCAAAAAAATGTTTAGACGCTCTTTTAGTGGTACATTTTATGCGTATGATGTAGCTTCTAAAAAACTAACTTTAATTGGCAAAGATATCCAAGAGCCTTTGTTTTCTCCTGACAATAAGAAAGTAGCTTACGCAAAAGGAAACAACATTTTTATAAAAGATTTTTCTAGAAATGCATTAATTCAAGTTACTAAAGATGGTAAAAAAAATAGTATTATTAATGGAATTACTGATTGGGTTTATGAAGAAGAATTTGGTTTTGTAAGAGCTTTTGAGTGGAGTAAAAATAGTAAATATTTAGCTTTTTTAAGGTTTGATGAATCTGATGTACCTACTTTTTCTATGGATATAGTTGGTAAAGAACTGTATCCAGATCAGCAAGTATTTAAATATCCAAAAGCAGGAGAAAAGAATGCAGATGTTACCTTACATATGTATACGTTAGCAAATAGAACTACCAAAAAAATTAATTTAGGAAATTACGAATATATTCCAAGAATTAAATGGTCTAATAAGGATGCTGTTTTAATAGCTACTACTCTTAATCGTTATCAAAATAACTTAAAACTTCAAAAAGTTAATGCATTAAGAAATTCATCTACAGTATTATTAAACGAAACTGATAAAGCATACATAGATATTACAGATAATTTAACTTTCTTAACAGATAATTCTTTTATTTGGACAAGTGAAAGAGACGGTTTTAATCATATCTATCATTATGATTTTAATGGAAACTTAATCAATCAGATTACAAATGGAGATTGGGAAGTAACCAATTACTATGGTTTTAATCCAACCAAAAAAACTATTTATTATCAATCTGTAGAAAACGGTTCTACAAACAGAGGTGTTTATTCTATTGGTTTAAATGGGCAAAACAAAAAATTGTTAAGTAACAAAGATGGGCAAAACGCAGCTGCATTTAGCACCAACCTTAATTACTTTATCAATACATTTTCAACTTCAGAAATTCCACCAATTTATAGTTTATATTCTGCAGAAGGAGAAATGCTAAAAGTGGTAAAAGACAATGCCGAGTTGAAAGAGCAATTAGTAGATTATAAAATGAGTCCTAAAGAATTTTCTATCTTAAATATTAATGGTAATGATTTAAATATGTGGATGATTAAACCCGTAGATTTTGATGAAAACAAAGCCTACCCAATGTTAATGTTTCAATACTCAGGTCCAGGTTCTCAACAAGTGGCTAATAAATGGAATGGAACAAATGATTACTGGCACAATATGCTTGCGCAAAAAGGGATGATTGTTGTTTGTATAGATGGTAGAGGAACAGGTTTAAAAGGCGCTGAATTTAAAAAGGTAACTCAAAAAGAATTGGGTAAATTCGAAGTAGAAGATCAAATAGCAGCAGCTAAAAAATTAGCTGAGCGTTCTTATATCGATAAAAAGAATATTGGCATTTGGGGATGGTCTTTTGGAGGCTTTATGAGTACAAACGCCTTATTAAAAGGTAGTGATATTTTTTCTACTGCAATTGCTGTAGCTCCAGTTACTTCTTGGCGTTTTTACGACACTGTTTATACTGAACGTTACATGCAAACACCTCAAGAAAATGCTAGTGGTTATGATGAAAACTCGCCTATTAATTACGCAGATAAATTAGATGGTAACTACTTATTAGTTCATGGTACAGGAGATGATAATGTTCATGTACAAAACTCAATGAGAATGATAAATGCATTAATTGAAGCCAATAAGCAATTTGATATGTTTATAGTTCCAGATAGAACTCATGGTATTTATAAAGGCGCAAACACAAGATTGAATTTATACACAAAAATGACCAATTTTGTGGAAGAACATTTAATAGAAAAGTCAAACACAACAACTGAAATAAAAGGATAATTATGTTAGATAAAGGAGTTAGTACAGCTACAGAAGAACCACAAATGTTTGGGCATCCAAAAGGATTGTTCTATTTATTCTTTGCAGAATTATGGGAGCGTTTTAGTTTCTATGGAATGAGAGCGTTATTAACGCTTTACATGGTAAATGAAATTTTTAAAGCAATAGCAGAAAGAGATACAGCTACAGCAATTGTATATGCCTCTTATGGTTCTTTAGTATATGCATCAACTGTTATTGGAGGTCAAATTTCTGATAAAATTTTAGGGATGCGTTCTTCCATTTTTCTTGGGGGTATACTTATGGCTTTAGGACATTTTGTTTTAGCTATTGAAAACGATACTGCTTTCTTTTTAGCACTAGCATTAATTGTAGTTGGTAATGGTTTCTTTAAGCCAAATATATCCACCTTTGTAGGTGCTCTTTATAAAGAAGGAGATGTAAGAAAAGATTCTGGCTTCACCATATTTTATATGGGTATTAATATAGGAGGTTTTGTTGCTCCATTGCTATGTGGATGGTTAGCATTAGAATATGGTTATCACTATGGTTTTGGTCTAGCTGGTATAGGAATGATGGCTGGATTAATTTTCTTCTGGAGTGGAATAAAAAAGAATGTTTTTGGCGACAAAGGAATGCCACCAAGCCAAGAAATCTATGAGAAAAAAATAGTCGGAGTTCCTCAGAAAACATTAATTCCAATTATTGCATTTTTATTTGTACCAGTCATTGCCTATTTGTTAGCTTCTTGGCAACAAAATTATGTAAGTGGAATATTTAAATTTATTGGTTTTGCAGTATTAGCGTATTTAGTTTACATCATGGTTAAATTAGATTCTGATGCTCGTAAAAAACTAATTATGGCTGTATTAATTACATTTTTTATGACACTTTTCTGGGGTTTCCATGAATTATCTGGGAGTGTAATTACGCTTTTTGCATCTAGAAATGTAGATTTAGCAGGTATTATGAGTGCAGCACAAACCAATGCGTTAAACTCAATGTTTATTATTGTCTTAGCAATACCTATTTCTTTATTATGGGGTTATTTAGCAAAAAAAAGATTAAACCCAAGAACACCTTATAAATTTGGATTAGGATTACTATTTGCAGGTTTATGTTTTTATATCTTATCAATTTCTGGTGCAAGTGCAGATGAAAATGGTTTAGTACCCTTTGTATATCTTTTAATTATGTACTTTATTTTATCTATTGGAGAGCTATTTATGTCTCCTGTTGGGTTATCAAAAATTACAGATTTATCACCTAAAAATATTGTTGCATTTATGATGGGAGTTTGGTTCTTATCATCAGCATTTGCTTTTCAAATTGTAGGATTCATTGGTGAGCAATTGGCCATTGAAAGTACAGACAAAAATGTAGGTGGTTTAGAAACCTTAACAATCTATACAGATGGTTTTCACTTAATTGCTATGTATGCATTAGGTGCAGGTGTAATTGTACTATTATTTTCCCCTTTAATGAAAAAATTATTGGGTAATGTCCATTAACAAAAAATAGCAAGCCTACTATTTCTAGGCTTGCTATTAAATATCGGTTTTTCTGCTATTTTTTTTAAACAATAATTTATAAAATGCGAATTATACAAAAAATTCTTTTTTACTTTTTAATACTTTTATCGCTTAGCACTAATGCTCAAGAAGAGGTTAATTGGTTGTCTTTTGAGAAGGCTATCGAATTAAATAAAGAAAATCCAAAACCTATACTAATAGATGTGTATACAGATTGGTGTGGGTATTGCAAAAAAATGGATAAAGAAACCTATGCTAATTCAACAATTGCAGGCTACATTAATAAATATTTCTATGCCATTAAATTAAATGGTGAAGGTAAAGAAGATATTAGCTATAAAGGTCATACCTTTAAATACAGAAAACAAGGTAAAAGTGGGTTTCATGAATTATCAGCAGCTTTACTAGAAGGTCAATTGTCATATCCTTCAACGATTTTCATGACAGAGAAAGAACAGATGTTGCAAAAAATTCCTGGCTATTTATCTTTAGAAAGGTTTGAGAAAATTTTAGCTTATTTTAATACAGGAGTCTATAAAGATCAAGAATGGGCAGACTTCGAAAAAAATTTTAAAAGCAACTTAAACCCTTAATCTCCTAAAACAAAAGCTCCTTTATTTGCGGTGCTATGAAACGGGATGTTTAAGCTTTAGCAATAGATTGCCAATCATTAACATAACTTTTGTAATTAGATCCATCTGCAATTATTTGCTTTGGCGCTAACTTTTTTATAAGACGCTCTAGATTAATTTTAGGTGACTGTTTTAGAAGTATTATTTGATTTTTAAAATTGCTGAGATTATAAACCCCTAAAGAATCTACCACCAAAACTTTTTGATTTCTAAAAGCAAAAACATTAGGGATGTTTTTTACAGCATTTAATTTCAGATTTTGGTTCACTTTATAAGATACAATTGCATTTTCTTTGCTTATTGACGTTGAATCTAAATCATGATTTATTTTAAAATTTGCACCATTTCTTTGACCAATAATTGTATTTCTTGATTTATGAAACACAATAAATTCGTTTTTATTCTCCTTTTGATGTTCTTTCAACATAACCAAACCTTGTAGCAAAATAATAGATAACAGTGCATAAGTTAATATCCTTGGCTTTCGATTTAATAAAAATAAAACAGAAAAAACAATTGACAAATAAACAACAAGCATGAATTCTAGTGAAAGTGAAATTTCTGTAAATAAAAAATCTTCTTGCTTAGAAATCCAACTCACAAAATTATTCATTAAAGAAATAATTTCACCAAAGAATTCTGCCAAATATTGAGGTAAACTATTAAATAGAGCTAGTGTTATAATTAAAATTCCACCTATTAAAATCAAACCTAAAACTGGTACAATAATTAAGTTTGATAAAATAAAAAGGCTTGGGAATTGATGAAAGTAGTACAGACTTAAAGGTAATACACCAATTTGAGCAGCTAAAGAAACAGTGGTTAATTGCCACATCTTATCTATTAATTTAATCTTTGGCTGCCATATTTTATAAATTTTAGACTGCAACACTATAATACTAAACACAGCCAAATAACTTAACTGAAATCCTACATCAAATAAAAATAGAGGATTAAAAATAAGCAACAAAAACTAAGAAGAAATTAAAGAAAATAAAATGGTATTATTCCGATTAAAAAATAACCCTATTGTAATAAATGTAAACATGGTTACCGCTCTAACAACGCTCGCAGATAATCCAGCTATAAAAGCAAATACCTAAAGAAAAATTACAATTAAAATTGTTTTTAAAACTTTACCATTCTTAATCTGCTCTAAAGGTTTTAACAAAAAAGAAAGAATTAACAAGATAATAACTACATGTAAACCAGATACTGCCAAAATATGAATAGCTCCAGCATTGGCATAGTCTTCTAATAATTGCTTTGATATTTGAGCTCTTTTCCCAAGTAATAAAGCATTAATTACAGCCAACTCATCTGGTGTAAATTTATAATTCTCAAGAGAATATTGTACCTCATTCCTAAATAAATTTGCATACCCTAACCAAGAACTTTTTGCAGAATGTATATTCTTATATTCTTTATTCTTTAAAAATATTTGCTGTTGTATTCCCTGCTTTTCTAAATATGATTTATAATTAAATTGATAAGGATTTAAGGGTGGGTTTATAGTTTGAAAATTAGAATTTACGATCAATACATCATCAACAAAAAAAGTGGATAGCGTATCTTTTTTAGCACTATTTACCAGCACTTTTCCTCTTGTAAAGACTGTTCCTAATTGTATAACCTCTGCTTCATACTTTTTATTATATTGGCTTTCTTTTAAGACTTTACGTACCTTTAAAACAGCTAAAGAGTTGTTTTTTAGATAATTTTCGTAATAATTGATATGATTACGATCATTATGCAAAACAACTAAAGCAATTCCGAAACAAAAGAAAATTAAAAAACTAACAAGTGTCCTAAGGATTTTTTTGTTAATTAAAAGTACAACTAGAAGTAATAAAAAAACGAGAATAATAAAAGGAATAGAAAACGTCCAGATTTTAAAATAAAACTGACAAAGAATTCCTAAAATTAATAACAAAGCGAAGTGCAGAGGTAAATAAGCAAGTACCTTTTTCATAGCAATTTAAAGGTACTACTTTTTTAACAAAAAGAACTTTAGCTAAAATACTATTAATTAAACCTTAACTATTCGTTCTTTTTTGCATTGGAAACAATTATTTTGGCAGTCTTAGTTGAGGCTCCCTTACCTCCTAATTTCTTCTCTAAATCAAAATAATCTAAGAACATTTTTTTTCGATGACTCTCGTCTAAAACCTTAGTAAGTTCTTGCTTTAAATTAGATTTCGTTAAATCATTCTGAATTAATTCTTTTACAACCTCTCTATCCATTATTAAATTAACGAGAGAAATGTATTTTAAAGTAATAATTCTTTTTGCTATTTGATAAGAAATAAAACCACCTTTATAACAAACCACTTGTGGCACTTTAAACAAGGCAGTTTCTAAAGTTGCTGTACCTGAAGCTACAAGTGCTGCATAGGAAACACTAAGTAGATCATAAGTTTTGTTATCTATAAAACTAACTTCCCTATTTCCAATAATGTTTTTATAAAATGAAAAATCTAGACTTGGTGCACCTGCAATTACAAAAGTATACGCTTTAAAATCATCAACTAAAGAAAGCATTACGTTTAGTTTCTTTGTAATTTCTTGCTTTCTACTTCCTGGTAAAAGTGCTATAATTGGCTTATCGCCCAAATTATACTCTTTTCTAAATTCAAATTCACTTACCTGTTCTCTTCCAGCAATGGCATCTATTAATGGATGACCAACAAATGTTGCCTCATAGTCAAACTTTCTATAAAACTCTTTTTCAAAAGGGAGTATCACAAATAACTGATCTACATCTCTTTTTATTCCTTTAACCCTAGTTGCTCTACTTGCCCAGACTTGAGGAGATATATAATAATTTGTTTTGAATCCTTGTTTTTTTGCCCATTTCGCAATTCTTAAATTAAAACCAGAGTTGTCTATAAAAATTAAAACGTCGGGTTGAAATTTTTCAATATCTTTTTTACAAAAACCAATAAAAACAAGAAGTTTGTTTAGGTTTTTTAAAACTTCGAAGAACCCCATAAAAGCGCGTTCTTTGAAATGGCTTACCAAATAACCTCCAACTTTTTGCATTAAATCTCCTCCCCAGAAACGAATATCTGCATCACTATCTTCTTTATATATAGCTTTCATTAAATTAGAACCATGTAAGTCACCTGAAGCTTCACCAGCAATAATATAGTATTTCATTAAATGATTTTTAAGATTAATGTTGTTAAGGCTATTAAAACAATAGCTAATAAAACTCCCTTTGCTCTTTGGTCTTGATTTTTCTTAATAAAAATAAAGAAAACGAATAAGTTTGGTATTGCTGCTATAGTCAACACTCTTCCATATAAATTTCCTTCTGCGATAATTTGTAATGTTTCTGAAAAACTGAATTTAGAAAAATACTCGACGTATAAAAAAAAACCGCCTGCAGTTGCAAATAAAGCAACTAAAACACCAATAAATATTTCTTTTTTTACAGTTCCCAAGCGTTTAATTTTTGAATCATATGATGTGCAGTTAAATCAAATTGAACAGGTACAATAGAAATATATCCATTTTCTAAAGCATAAATATCGGTGTCTTGTCCTTTATCTTTATTTACAAATTCTCCTGAAAGCCAATAATATTCTTTTCCGAAGGGACTTTTTCTTTTATCAAAATCTTCTTTCCAAACTCCAATAGCTTGCCTACAAATTTTAGTCCCTTTTATATCTTCTCTCTTTTCATTGGGAATGTTAACATTTAAAACAATACCCTCAGGTAATCCATTTAATAGTGTATTTAACGTTATGTTTTTTATAAAATCTTCTGCTGGTTTAAAGTCTGCATGCCATTTAAAATCCGATAACGAAAAACCAATAGCTGGTATTCCTTCAATTCCAGCCTCAATAGCTGCGCTCATGGTACCAGAATAAATTACACTTATAGATGAATTTGCTCCGTGATTAATACCAGAAACACATAGGTCTGGTTTTTTATTTAAAATTTCGCTGATTGCCATTTTAACACAGTCTGCAGGTGTTCCAGAACACGTATATTCTAATTGCGGTCCGTCATCAATAGTAATAGGGTTACAGGTTAATACATTATCTACAGTAATTGCATGCCCCATTCCACTTTGTGGGCTATCAGGAGCGACTACAACAACGTCTCCAATTGTATTCATAATTTTAATTAATGCTCGTATTCCAGGCGCAGTAATTCCGTCGTCATTGGTAACTAAAATTAATGGTTTCTCTTGCATACTAAACGTTTTAAATACAAATGTAATTTATTTTATGGTATTTTCTTTTTAACATTTTGTAAAGAATAAAAAAGCAGTAAAATTGGTAACATTGTAGAGAATTAAGCCAATAGTTTTACAATACTATAGAAAGGCTAAAAAATTATCATTATTTTAGTGGTTTAACTCTAGTTTTTTAAAATATAAAATAACTCCAGAAGATTTATGAAGACGCATTTTAAGATTATTACTTTATCATTTACTTTTTTACTTTGTTTTAAAAGTTTTTCATGGAATACATCAAAAATAGATTCAAATAATGATCCTGAAAAAGATAAAGTACTCGTTTATGTTTTAAAGAATATTTTAACACGTGGACACTTTGTAGTGAAAGACATGAATGATGATTTTTCGGAATTTGTATATCAAAATTTTATAGACGGCTTAGATGGTAGTAAGCGTTATTTTACTCAAAAAGATATTAAGGAATTTTCGCAATATAAATATCAGATTGATAACCAATTATTACAAGATGATTTAACATTTTATAATTTAGTATATGGCCGCTTTTTAGAAAAAATTAAAAATGCCAAATCATATTATGGAGAATTACTAGCACAACCATTTAATTTTAAGAAAAAGGAAACCATAGACTTAGATTACAAAAATGTACCTTTTGCAAAAAACAATAATGAATTGATAGATTATTGGAGAAAGCAACTAAAACTACAAACGTTAAGTAGAATTCAGGAACAAACTGCTATTCAAAAAAATAAGTTAGAGAAAGATAAAAATTTTCCTGAAAAGGCTTTTAAAACTTTAGAGAAAGAAGCTAGAGCAGAAGTGCTTAAAAACATGGAAGAACTCTATATTAGAATAGAGGAATTAGAACATGACGATTGGTTTTCTACTTTCTTAAATGCAGTTGTAGGTGCTTTTGATCCTCATACAACTTATATGGATCCAAATATTAAAGAACGTTTTGATCAGAATATTTCTGGTAAAGTAGAAGGTATTGGAGCTCGTTTACAGAAAAAAGGTATTTATACTCACGTTTCTGAATTAGTGGCTGGTGGCCCAGCTTCTAAACAAGGTGAATTAGAACCTGGAGATATTATTTTAAAAGTGGCACAAGGAGAGGAAGAACCTTTAGATATTGTTGGTATGCGTTTAGATGATGCCATAAAATTTATAAAAGGTAAAAAAGGAACTGAAGTACAATTAACAGTTAAGAAAAAAATTGATGGCTCTATTAAAATAATCTCAATAATTAGAGATGTAGTACAATTAGACGAAACCTTTGTAAAATCTAGCATTGTAGAGAAAAATGGAAAAAAATATGCCATTATAGATTTGCCAAGTTTCTACATTGACTTTTCTGATGACAATTATAGAGACTCTGCAAAAGATATGGAAAAGGAAATTGAGCGTTTAAAAGCTGAAGGTGTAGCTGGCTTAATTGTAGATCTTAGAAATAATGGTGGTGGTTCTTTAAAAACAGCGATAGAAATTTCTGGTTTATTTATAGATAAAGGACCAATTGTACAAGTAAAATATAGAGGAGAAAATCCTATTATAAAAGAAGACATAGATCCAACTATTCAATGGGATGGAGCTGTAGTAGTCTTAGTAAATGAATTTTCTGCATCTGCTTCAGAAATTTTTGCAGCGGCAATGCAAGACTATAAAAGAGGTATCATCTTAGGAGGTAACCAAACTTATGGAAAAGGTACTGTACAAAATATTCTACCCATCAATCAATTTTACCCTAAATATGAAAAAGATTTAGGTTACTTAAAAATGACTATTCAAAAATTCTACAGAGTTAATGGTGGTTCTACACAAAAAGAAGGTGTGTATTCAGATATTGCCATGCCAAGTAGATTAAGTTATATGAAATATGGAGAGCGCGATTTAGATGGTGCTTTAAACTGGGATAAAGTTCCACAAGCAAAATACACACAGACAAATACCTATGCTAATTTTAATGATGTGATTTACAATAGTAAACAAAGAATTGCGAATAGCGAGAACTTTAAAATGGTAAATAAGTATGCTAAATGGTTAAAAGAAAATCAAGAAGACACCTCTTTTTCTCTAAACTACAAAGAGTTTTTTACTGAAAATGAATTAAAAGAAAAAGAAGCCGATCAGTTTAAATCTGTTTTTGATTACAAATCAGACTTAACATTTACTTCTCCAAAATACGAAAAGGAGCTTTTTAAAAATAATAAAGATCTAGCTGATAAAAGAGTTGCTTGGCACAAAAATTTATCTAAAGACATGTACATTTCTGAAGCTTTAAATGTGTTAAACGAATTAAAACTTCAAAAAAAATCAGAAAGCATTAAAAATTAGTGCTTTTATTTAAAAACAACTATACTTTCTGATAAAAAATATTTTCGTCAGCTATTTTTAATAAAAACGATGAGTTACAAAGTTGGGTTTGCAACAAAGTGGTCAGATTTTGATCCTAATAGACATATGCGCCATACTGCATATAACGAATATGCTGCAGAGGTAAGAGTTCGATATTTTTCTAATCAAGAATTTTCTATTGAAAAATTTAACGAACATGATATTGGACCAATCCTCTTTGAAGAACATACCTCATTTAGAAAAGAAATTCATTTAGGGGAAAATATTTCTGTAAACATGAAAGTTTCTGGGCTTTCAAAAAATAACGAACGCTGGAAAATAACCCATGAAGTTTTTAACGAGAACGGAAAACTTTCTGCAATTATAAAGGTGTATGGCGCTTGGATAGATCTAAAAAAAAGGAAGCTAACTGTACCTCCTAAAGAAGCACAAAAATTATTTTTAAATGCAGTTAAAACTGATGACTTTGAAGAAATTAAATTAAAAGAATAAATACTATAAATAAAAAAGCTTCTCAGATGAGAAGCTTTTTTTTAAGTACAGGCGGAGAGACTCGAACTCTCACACCTCGCGGCACTAGATCCTAAGTCTAGCGTGTCTACCAATTCCACCACGCCTGCATTTTGGACTGCAAATATAAACAATAAGCAGAAACTACAAAGCAGTTCATTATTATTTTTCTATTTTTGAAAAAGAATTAAATTATGAAGGAATGGAGAGCATAAACAATTACATTAAACAACACAAACAAAGATTTTTAGATGAACTTATAGCACTTTTAAAAATCCCTTCAGTAAGTGCAGATACCGCATTCAAAAAAGAGGTATTATTAACTGCTGATTTTGTAATGGAGCAATTAAAAAAAGCAGGTTGTGATACCGTTGAATTGTGCGAAACTCCAGGCTATCCAATTATTTACGGAGAAAAAATTATAGACAAAAATTTACCTACAGTTTTAGTGTATGGCCATTATGATGTACAACCACCAGATCCGATAGAATTATGGGATTCGCCCCCATTTGAACCCGTTATAAAAAAAACAGAATTACACCCAGAAGGAGCAATTTTTGCACGAGGTGCTTGTGACGACAAGGGGCAGATGTATATGCACATAAAGGCATTTGAATACATGACCTCTTCAAGCAATTTACCTTGTAACGTGAAGTTTATGATTGAAGGTGAAGAAGAAGTTGGTTCTGAAAGTTTGTCTTGGTTTGTTCCAAGAAATATAGAAAAATTAAAAAATGATGTAATTTTAATTTCAGATACAGGAATGATTGCAAATGACATTCCCTCAATTACAACAGGATTAAGAGGCTTAAGCTATGTAGAGGCAGAAATTACTGGACCAAATAGAGATTTACACTCAGGTTTGTATGGAGGTGCAGTAGCGAATCCTATAAATATTTTAAACAAAATGATTGCATCACTACATGATGAAAACAATTTTATTACCATACCAGGTTTTTATGACAATGTAGAAGAATTATCTAAAGAAGAAAGAGCAGAAATGGCCAAAGCTCCATTTAATCTTAAGGAGTATAAAGATGCTATTAAAATTGATGATGTGTATGGCGAAAAAGAGTATACAACTAATGAACGTAACTCTATAAGACCTACTTTAGACGTTAACGGAATTTGGGGAGGGTATACTGGCGAAGGTGCAAAAACAGTTATTGCTTCTAAAGCATATGCTAAAATTTCTATGCGACTAGTTCCAAATCAAGATTGGAAAAGAATCACAAACTTGTTTGTAAAACATTTTGAAAATATTGCTCCAAATGCAGTAGCTGTAAAAGTTACACCACATCATGGTGGCCAGGGGTATGTAACGCCAATAAACACAACTGCTTACGAAGCAGCAAGTAAAGCTTATGAAACTACTTTTGGAAAAACACCAATTCCGCAAAGAAGTGGTGGTAGCATTCCAATTGTGGCTCTCTTTGAAGAATACTTAAAAAGTAAAACTATATTAATGGGTTTTGGTTTAAATTCTGATGCCATTCACTCTCCTAACGAACATTTTGGAATTTGGAATTATTTAAAAGGAATTGAAACTATCCCTTATTTTTATAAATATTTTACAGAATTGCACTAAAAATAGTTTAATAGTGGATTTGTAAGTGTTTTCTTTGATACTAATAAAACTCAAATCCAAGATGGTTCTTTTAATGCCATTAATACACTAAACCAGTTTATGTTAAACAACCCATCCATTAATGCAAAATTAATAGGATATACAGATGAAACTGGAGTTGAAAAAAGAAATATTGCATTATCTCAAGATAGAGCAAAACGAGTTTTAATGTTTTAGTAGCCGCTGGCATTAGCCCTGCAAGGATAAGTTATTTTGGAGGAGGAGAAGATAAATCTGTTGGTGTAAATGCAAGACAGCTTGCAAGAAAAGTTACATTCAACATTAAATAATTATATCTAAGAATGCGTATATCTTAAAAGAACACAGCAATGTTATTACTCCTTTAAGATATACGCCTTTTTAATGTAGTCTACTTTAGGATATTCAGTTCTTAAAAAAGCGTTTCCAAATTTAGCAATTGAAGCTTGTTTTCGGCCTAAGACCTCTCCATAACCATCGTAAAATTTTAATATATTTTCTTGGCCATCAATTACTTTAGCAATTACTGGAAAACCAGTAACTCCAGAATAAGCAAGCTTATCTAATCTATAATTTTTCTTTAAATTAATAAAAATTTGATTAGACCTCGTTTCTACTCCGCCTCTTGCAAACGCAATAGTCATAGAATCATTTTTTTGTAAAACTGGTTCATCTTTAATACCTCTTTTTTGCCAAGCATTATTTATTAAGCTATCATTATGAATACCAAATTGTGCCACAAATTTGGGCACAACTCTAAAAATAGAAACATCTTCATAATAGTTGTGGGTAATAAGTTGATACAATCTATCTACTCCTGCAGGAGACCATTCTCTAACGGCTTTAATATCAAAATTACCTTGCGTAGTTTCAAAACGTGCTTTAAAAGTTGCTGGCGCTTCTTTTTCTAACCATTTTTCTTTAAATTTTTTTGATGCACAAGAATTAAGTATTAAAATAGCCACAAAAGCAATACATTTTTTCATAATTCTATGTTTTAGAACGAATATAACAAAAAGCTCAAAGGTTAAAAAAATAATGAATAATCTAATTTCACTTGGCATAGCTATAAAATAAAAAAAGCGTCCCTTTAAAGGGAAGCTTTCCATTGGTTAACAAAACCAAGACACTTTTACGAAAGTGCCAAAACAACACAACTTTATCACTCTAACAAAAAGTGATCGACAAATATACTTAGATTTTGGATATCATAAAATAAATATCCTTTTTTTTACTATTTTCTGAATGCTCTATTAATTGATAGATTGTATCTTTGCAACCATTATTTAACACTAGAAATTTACAAAGCAAATGCAATTATCAGAACAAGAAGTTGTACGTAGAGAGAAGCTCGCAAAATTAAGAGAATTGGGTATAAATCCTTACCCAGCAAATTTATTTCCATTAGATTCTAATTCTAAAGAAATAAAAAATGATTTTGCAGAAGATAAAAAGGTTGTTATTGCTGGTAGATTAATGTCTAGAAGAATACAAGGTAAAGCGTCTTTTGCAGAGTTACAAGATGGTGAAGGTAGAATACAAGTGTATTTTAATCGTGATGAAATTTGTACTGGAGAAGACAAAACATTATACAATGACGTTTATAAAAAATTACTAGATATTGGCGATTTTATTGGTATAGAAGGTTCTTTATTTACTACAAAAGTAGGTGAAAAAACAGTAATGGTTAAAGATTTCAAATTACTTTCTAAAGCTTTAAAACCTTTGCCATTACCAAAAGTAGATGCAGATGGTAATACTTATGATGCGTTTAACGATCCTGAAATGCGTTACAGACAACGTTATGCAGATTTGGTAGTAAACCCAAATGTAAAAGAAGTGTTTATTAAAAGAACAAAATTGTTTAATGCAATGCGTTCTTTCTTTAATGATGCTGGTTATTTTGAGGTAGAGACACCTGTATTACAACCAATTCCAGGAGGTGCAGCTGCAAGACCATTTATTACGCATCACAATTCATTAGACATTCCTTTATACATGAGAATTGCCAATGAATTATATTTAAAAAGACTAATTGTTGGTGGTTTTGAGGGTGTATATGAGTTTTCTAAAAACTTTAGAAATGAAGGAATGGATAGAACTCATAATCCTGAATTTACAGCAATGGAAATCTATGTTTCTTACAAAGATTACAATTGGATGATGGATTTCTGTGAGCAACTTTTAGAGCATTGTGCAATTGCTGTTAATGGAACATCAAAAGCAACCTTTGGTGAGCATGATATCGATTTTAAAGCACCTTATGCTAGGGTAACCATGGCAGATTCTATTAAGCATTTTACAGGTTTTGACATTTCAGGTAAAACCGAAGATGAAATTAGAGCAGCAGCAAAATCAATGAATATTGAGGTTGATGAAACTATGGGTAAAGGAAAATTAATCGATGAAATTTTTGGTGAAAAATGTGAAGGAAACTACATTCAGCCAACTTTCATTACAGATTACCCTAAAGAAATGTCTCCACTTTGTAAAGAACACAGAAACAACCCAGAATTAACAGAGCGTTTTGAGTTAATGGTTTGTGGTAAAGAAATTGCAAATGCATACTCTGAGTTGAATGATCCAATTGACCAACGTGAACGTTTTGAGCATCAACTAAAATTAGCTGCTAAAGGTGATGATGAAGCTACAGAATTTATAGATCATGATTTCTTAAGAGCTTTAGAATACGGTATGCCACCAACATCTGGAATGGGAATTGGAATGGACAGATTAATTATGTTCTTAACCAACAATCAATCGATACAAGAAGTGTTATTTTTCCCTCAAATGAGACCCGAGAAAAAAGCACCCTCTGTTGAGCTGAATGATGAAGAAAAAGCGGTTTTAGCAATCATTACAAAAGCAGAAAAAATAGAATTGGTAAGTTTAAAAAATCAGTCTGGTTTATCTAACAAAAAATGGGATAAAACCATTAAAGGATTAACCAAAAAAGAAGTTGCAAAAGTTTCTAAAACTGAGGAAGGCTTGTTCGTAGAAGCTTTATAAAGTTTGTTTAATTTATAGAAAAAAGGGGTATTACAACATGTAATTCCCCTTTTTTTATTCAACAAACAAATATTTGTAAATATGTTTGTAAGACTAGCCCTTAAACTTCATTCCTAAATGAACAACTTTTTTGGTTTCAAAGAACGGTTCATCAAAATAATTTGGTAAATCATAAATAGTTGCTGAAGTATATTTTTGGAGCTCTTGGGTTAAATCACCCCCTTTTAAATACAGGATTCCATTTTTTAAATCGTGATTTTGCTTTTTTGCAATTTTACCTTTTGTCCATCTTACAAAAGTTTCCATCTGCGCAACAGCTCTACTTACAATAAAATCGTAGGTATCTTTTACATCTTCTACCCTACCATGTGTAGTGGTCACATTTTCTAGGCCTAAACCTTCTGCCACCTCATTAACAACCTTAATTTTTTTACCAATAGAATCTACTAAATGAAACTGAGTTTCAGGAAACAAAATAGCTAAAGGAATCCCAGGAAAACCACCTCCTGTGCCTACATCCATCACCTTTGCTCCAGGTTTAAAAGACATTACTTTTGCAATACCTAATGAGTGTAAAACGTGACGTAGATAGAGTTCATCTATATCTTTTCTAGAAACCACATTTATTTTTAAATTCCAATCTTTATATAAATCCTGTAATTTAGAAAATTGTTCTATTTGAGTTTCTGTTAAATCTGTAAAGTATTTTAGCAGTATATTCATTTAAAAAACATTAATGCACAAAAGTAGTTATTTGGTCTTAACAATTATCAATAATATTAGACGTTTAACATAGTAATTATTTTAAAATACATATTTTTACAACATAATACACAAACATGAATACTATCACATTTTCTAGAGTTCAAAAAGCAAAATTTTTTAGAACTTTAAATAAAAGAGTTAACACGTATTTTAAAGAAAATAAAATTAATAGAACCGGTAACTGGAAATTATACTCCAAAGCCATCGTTATGTTTTCACTATTTTTAGTACCATTTATTTTAGTACTTACAGTTTCTATGCCTCAATGGGTTATGGCATTATTTATGGTTATAACAGGTTTAGGTATGGCTGGTGTTGGCATGAATGTAATGCACGATGCTAACCACGAATCCTTTTCGAAACGTAAGTGGGTAAATAAGTTAATGGGTAGTAGTATTTATATTTTAGCAGGTAATGTATATAATTGGAAAGTCCAACACAATGTTTTACACCACACATTTACCAATGTAAAAGATCACGATGAGGATATTGATGCAGGAAGAATTATTCGCTTTTCTTTGCATTCTAAATGGTTAAAAATTCATAAAGTACAAAAATACTATTCTATCTTTTTATATGGTTTACTAACGATTAACTGGGCTATTACAACTGATGTAAAGCAAATGCATAGGTATTTAAAAAGAAAATTATCTTATGGTAAATTTCCAAATCCAAAAACAGAATGGACAAAATTAGTAATTTCTAAGTTGGCTTATTATGCCCTTTGGATATTATTACCAATGTTAGTTTTAGATGTTGCTTGGTGGAAAGTTTTATTAGGTTTCTTTGTAATGCATTATACTGCAGGTATGATTTTAAGCTTAGTTTTTCAATTGGCACACATTGTACCAAATACAGAAATGCCTATGCCAGATAAAAATGGAAATTTAGAACATACTTGGGCAGTCCATCAATTATACACCACAAGTAACTTTGCACCAAGTAATTGGCTTATAAATTTTTATACTGGTGGTTTAAATCATCAAGTTGAACATCATATTTTTCCGCACATTTCTCATGTGCATTATGGTAAATTAGCTAAAATTGTAAAAGAAACTGCTGCAGAGTTTAACTTGCCCTATAATGAGTATGCTACTACTAGAAGAGCACTTATTGAGCACTTTAGGCACCTAGGCGTTTTAGGACAAAAACCAGAATTAGTAGCATAACAAATTATTTAAAAATGTCACACCCATTATCAGACAGAATTAACAGTTTACCTGTTTCTGCAACTTTAGCAATGGCAGCTAAAGCAAGAGAATTAAAAGGCCAAGGAAAAGATATTATTGGTTTAAGTTTAGGAGAGCCAGACTTTAATACTCCAGATTTTATTAAAGTCGCAGCTATTGAAGCTATCAATCAAAACTATAATTCTTATTCTCCTGTAGATGGTTATTTAGAGCTAAAAGAAGCAATTTGCGTTAAGTTTAAAAGAGATAATGGTTTAGATTACAAACCAAACCAAATTGTAGTTTCTACAGGTGCAAAACAATCAATTGCAAATGTTGCGCAAGTATTATTAAATAAAGGTGATGAAGTCTTATTACCTGCCCCTTATTGGGTTAGTTATTCTGCAATAGCAACTTTAAGTGAAGCTACTTTTGTAGAAATACCTTCTTCTATAGATACCGATTTTAAAATTACTCCAGCTCAGTTAGAAGCAGCAATTACGCCTAAAACTAAGATGATATTCTTTAACTCTCCAAATAATCCTAGTGGAACTATTTACAGCGAAGCAGAATATAGAGCTTTGGCTGAAGTTTTAGAGAAACATCCACAGATATTTATTTTATCTGACGAAATTTATGAACACGTAAACTATGATACAAAACCTTTTAGTTTTGCAGCTATAGAAAGCATGTTCGATAGAACTATTACAGTAAATGGTTTAGCTAAAGCATTTGCAATGACAGGTTGGAGAGTTGGGTACATAGGTGCTCCTGAATGGATTGCTAAAGCTTGTACAAAAATGCAAGGCCAAGTTACTTCTGGCACAAACTGTATTGCACAAAGAGCTGCAATTACTGCTGTTTTAGCTCCAGTAGAGAAAATACAATATATGGTTGATGAGTTTAAAACTCGTAGAGATATTGTAATTGGATTACTTAGAGAAATTGATGGTTTTAAAGTAAATGTACCTGACGGTGCCTTTTATGTTTTTCCAGATATTTCTGCATTTTTTGGTAAATCTATAAATGGTACCAAAATTAATAACGCCAATGATTTTTCTTTATACATTTTAGAAAATGCAAATGTTGCCACTGTTACAGGTGATGCTTTTGGGGCTCCTAATTGTATTCGAATATCTTATGCTGCTTCAGAAATTCAAATACGAGAAGCAATTAAAAGAATTAAAATAGCACTTAGTTAATAAAACTTTTATAAAATTAAAAAATCTCATAGCGATCTGTTATGAGTTTTTTTTTGAAGTTTCTAAATTTAGAAAACCACCAACACAAGTGTTGATGGTTTATCATTGACCTAGGGTTAATAAAAGCTAGTGTAATACCAACTTTTTACTATTATAAGTTTTAAAATCATTGGACACCTTTACACGTCATCTAAACCATTTAAACAATCTTCTTGTGGTACTGGAGCTGTAGGACATCTTGCTCTGTCATTTAAACTACTAGAAAGTCCGAAAGCAAAAAGGTTTGAATTTATGATAGAGCCAACCTCTAAGTTTTGTACATCTTCAATCATGTAAACAGTACCCGTTTGATTTGCAGAAATGTAAAACCTACCTTCTACATCAAAATATACTGCACCAAAAGTATATTTTAAGCCATTTAAAATTGGTACAACACCTAAGTTTAAAACCACTCCACTTTCAGGATCTACAAGATATAACTTATTCGTATTCTTTTCTACAGTATATAACAAACCATCTACAGCATTAAATGCCCAATCATGGATGTTTAAATTACTAGATAATGTAAATGTTGAAAAGAAATTTTCCATAAGTATCAGACTCAGGATTTAAGTCTACTCTGTAAGCAGCACTTCCCCAAGGTTTTAAATGGTAAACACCTGTTGCACTAACATCGCCCACATACCTATTTGCAGTGGGTAATTCTGGAATATAAAAAGTTTCCGTTTCAAAATTCTTACCAATTTTAACGATAGATTTTAAAGGTGCACTTAATGATCCCCAGATATAACCATCTGCAGGATTATATCCTACTGCATTTACGCTTCTTGGAGTTACATCCTTTTTTACCAAATAAGAATTTCCTGATGCCAAGTCTAATGCATACACATCATTTGCCTGAAACAGATAAGCATTATAATCACAATTAAAAGGTTGCTCTTGTGCATGAATAAAAACACTAAAAAAAAGTGATAAAAAAGATAAACTAATTAAGTAGGGTATTGGTTGTTTCATTATTCTCTTGATTTTCTACAAAAGTATAATTCACAAATATGGATTTACTTTGATTAGAGATTTAAGACAAATAAGTATCGACGAACTGTATTTTAGTTTAGTTGAACTGCGCCCTTCTTTAACAAAAAAATCATGCCTAAAAAGCATGATTTTTTTTATTGAAAAGTATTTTTCTTTTAATCTACATTATCGTGTAAAAAAGAATTATTAGATATAAAATCGATATCATCTGTGTCTTTTTTTAATGCTGTTTTAATTTTACTGATTGGCACATTTTTATCTAGATCTACACCTTGTCTTTTATAGGCTGGTTGTCGCTCTATTTCATCTATATTTTTATTTAAATTTTCATTAAAACTATAGTTAAACTTCTTCATACTCTTGCGTCTTTCTTCTGCTCTTTTTTGAAGTTCATTTATGGTTAAATCTAAAGGAGAGACTTCTTCACTTTGCGTATCGATTTGATTAATTTCTGACTGTGGAGTAGCTGTTTTTAATTGAAATTTTATTTCTTCTTCTACCTTAGGCTCCATAATTTGTGAACTTTTACCAATAGTAGGTAATGTATCAAAATCTTCTAATACGTAACGTGTTTCTTTTTTAGTTTTAACTTCAGTAGCTCCAAAAACTTCAATCTCGTTTACATCAACTTCATTCTCATCTGTTAAATTAAATCGAATCTCTTCATCTTTAGTGATTTCTGTATAGTCGTTTAAAGGAATATCAAATAAGGATTCAGAAGCATTTTGTATTGGTGCTTCTTCTTTTTTTACTTCTTCTTTTGGAGCCTCTGTTATAATAAAACCATCTTCAGAAACTATATCTAGAATGATCTCCTCATAACTAACTGGCATGTTTGCTATAATTTCATTCGTCTTTATCAAATCCATATTTGAACCTTGATCTTCTAAATCTTCTTCTAAAGTATGAACAATTTTAGCATTTGATTGTTGACCATTAGCTATTGGCCCATCTAAAGTTGGTTGTCTCGAAATAGTTTTCTCTTCGAAACTATACGTTGCACGTTGTTCTTCTTCTAATGTATGTATAATCTTTTTTACCTCAGTATTGCTAATATTGCTCTGTTGATCTGCTGCAAAACCGGTAGCTACAATAGTTACAGAAATGGCTTCTCCTAAATTTTCATCTTCACCAATACCCATAATAATATTGGCATCATAACCTGCCTCATCTTGAATGTAGTCATTAATTTCACCAATCTCATCTAAAGTAACTTCACTTGTACCTGAAACAATTAAAAGTAATACATTTTTGGCTCCTGTAATTTTATTATCATTCAATAAAGGAGAGTCTAATGCTTTAACGATAGCATTTTTAGCTCTTGTTTGTCCTTCTTCTTTTGCAGAACCCATTATTGCTGTTCCGCTGTTAGAAAGGACTGTTTTTGCATCATGTAAATCAATATTTTGCTTATAATGATGTGTAATAACTTCTGCAATTCCTTTAGAGGCTGTAGACAAAACCTCATCTGCTTTAGAAAAACCTGCCTTAAAACCCAGATTTCCGTAAACTTCACGTAGCTTATTATTATTAATTACAATTAAAGAATCTACATTTTGACGAAGTTGATCAATACCTAATTGAGCTTGTTTAGTTCTTCTCTTTCCCTCAAAAGCAAATGGCATAGTTACAATACCTACTGTCAGGATATCCATATCCTTTGCAATTTTAGCAATAATTGGAGCGGCTCCAGTTCCAGTACCTCCTCCCATACCAGCTGTTATAAAAACCATTTTTGTTTGGTTATTTAACATCTGTTGTATCTCTTGCATACTTTCTTTTGCAGCTTGCTCTCCAATTTCAGGATTAGCACCTGCCCCCAAACCAGAGGTAAGTGTTGCTCCTAATTGAATTTTGTTTGGAATTGGACTATTTTCTAACGCTTGTGCATCTGTATTACAGATTACAAAATCTACTCCATTTATATGCTGTTGAAACATGTGATTAACAGCATTACTTCCACCTCCACCAACACCTATTACCTTAATAGTGTTTGATTGTGACTTTGGCATTACAAATTCAATATTTTCAAATTCTAAGCTCATACTAACTTTTTATTTTTGTGTTCTTTTGGTTTGTCTTTTTTACTCTGGTAATTTATTCAGCGTTATCTAAAAAATCTTTTAAACCCTCTGTAAATTTCTCAAAGAAAGTTCTTGTTTTAGGCTTTGGCTTTGTTTTAATACCTGGGTCTGCTTCAGGTTCTTCTGTATTTAATATTTCTTCTTTCTGTTCTATGCTTTCAAGAGCAACTTCTTCATCTTCTTCTAACTTATTCTCTTTTTCCAAACCTTCCATCAACAAACCTACAGCAGTTGCATAAGAAGGACTTGTTAAAGCCTCATCTGATTCTCCTGCTAAATGTTCATTCGGATAACCTATTCTGGCATCCATACCAGTAATATATTCTACTAGTTGACGCAAATGTTTTAATTGAGAGCCTCCACCTGTTAAAACAATTCCTGCTATTAATTTCCCTTTAGCAGTCTCATGTCCATAATTTTTAATTTCTAAATACACGTGTTCAATAATTTCTTGAACTCTAGCATGAATAATTTTAGATAAATTTTTGAGTGTTATCTCTTTAGGCTCTCTTCCTCGTAATCCAGGAATAGAAACAATCTCTGTTTCTTTATTTTCACCCGGCCAAGCTGAACCAAACTTGATTTTTAACAACTCAGCTTGTTTCTCTATGATAGAGCAACCTTCTTTAATATCATCTGTAATTACATTACCTCCAAACGGAATTACTGCTGTGTGTCTAATAATACCATCTTTAAAAATTGCCAAATCGGTTGTTCCGCCTCCAATATCGATTAAAGCTACTCCTGCCTCTTTTTCTTCTTGACTTAAAACGGCTTGTGCAGAGGCTAAAGGCTCTAAAGTAATTTCATTTAAATCTAACCCTGCACTTTTTACACATCTACCAATATTTCGGATAGAAGAAACTTGCCCTACAACTACATGAAAGTTTGCTTCCAAACGACCTCCATACATACCAATTGGCTCTTTAATATCTGCTTGAGAATCTACTTTAAACTCTTGTGGAAGTACATGAATTATTTCTTCTCCTGGTAACATAACCAATTTATGCACTTGGTTCACTAAATTTTCAATATCTAAAGCATCAATAACCTCATCTGCATTATTTCTCGTAATATAGTCGCTGTGGTGTAAACTACGTATGTGTTGACCCGCAATACCTACAACAACATCTTCTATTTTAAGGCCAGAAACACTTTCTGCCTCATCTACAGCTTGCTGTATAGATTGAATTGTTTGTGTAATGTTGCTCACTACTCCACGTTTTACACCTAAACTTTTTGCTTTACCAATGCCAACTACCTCTATTTTACCATAATCATTTTTACGACCAATCATGGCAACAATTTTGGTGGTACCAATATCTAAACCAACCGCTATTTTGTTATTTCCCATTTTAGTTTATTTAGTGCACACAACTTGGTTGTGATATTTTACATTAATTGTTTTATAATTTTGAATAGTTTTATCTTCAAAAGTTGTATTATAAAACGCTTTTAACTTTTTAAATTTTAAATCGATTTTAGTTAAATTTCCAAAATCGATTTTATAATCTCCGCTTCTCATTGAGAATTGAAATTCATTTTCTGCAGATTTTTCAATTCCAACAATTTCTTTGTGAAGAAAATCATCTTTCTTTATAGCCGTAATAAGCTTTAAAAGTTCTATAATTTCTTCTTCAGAAAAGATACCTAAAACTAATAAAACTCTAGAAGAATAGTTGACTGATAAGGGCATCTTTACACCTTGCTTATCAATATAATAAGCCTCACCATCTCCAAGAATCCTAGCAATTGGCTCTCGTTGTTTTACCACCGATATAAGCTTACCGTCTACCGTTAAAAAAACATCTGCTTTAGCTACATATGGATTATTTGAAACGTTATTTTCTAGATTATATAAATCTATCATAGATTTTGGATTATTTTGCATCTTTTTTGGATTTTGTATTAACAATTTATTAACCATAGAATGAGTTAAAAAATTATTGTCTCCAGAAGCAAAATCAACCAAAGGAACTCCCACTTTTATGGCTTCATTTCTTTTGCTTGAAAAAGCAAAAAGCAATCCTAAACCAGCTATAGTTAGGAGAAAAAAAAGGTATTTTAAACTTCTTTTAAACTTCATTTTTTAGGGGGTAAGTTTATTTTTAACCTCATTTATTAACACTCCAATATCTCCAGCTCCCATCATAGCGACTACTTTACAGGAAGAACTCTTAATTTCTGTTACTAAGCTATTTTTTTGCACTACTTTTTTATAGTCACAGTCTATTTTACTTAATAGCCAAGATGAGTTAACGTTAGGTATGGGTTGCTCTCTAGCTGGATAAATATCTAAAAGCAAAACCTCATCAAATTTAGAAAGTGCTAATGCAAAATCTGAAACAAAGTCTCTTGTTCTAGAAAATAAGTGAGGCTGAAAAACAGCAAGCACTTTTTCATTTGGATACATTTCTTTAATGGAATTTTCTACAGCATTAATCTCTGTAGGATGATGCGCATAATCATCTATTAAAACTAATTCAGAAGTTTTAATTTTATAAGAGAACCTTCGCTTAACACCTTTAAAGGTTGCTAATTGCTCTTTTATTTTTTGCAATGAAACCCCAGACACATTTGCCATGGCTAAAGCTGCCATAGCATTCATAACATTATGTTTTCCTGAAAGTTGCAAGGAAACATCTGTAATACTAGCTGTTGGGGTTTTAACATCAAAAAAATAAGTTCCATTAGATATTTTTAAATTATATGCCATAAAATCTGCTGATTCGTTAATAGCATATGTAAGACCCTCTAAAGGAAGTCCTTTTGCAATAATTAGAGTATCTGTAACTTTCTTTGAAAATTCTAAAAAAGAATTTTCTAACGCAGAAGCCTCTCCATAAATATCTAAGTGATCTGCATCCATAGAAGTTATACAAGCAATATTTGGACTTAGTTGTAGAAAAGATCTATCAAACTCATCTGCTTCAACAACAGATATTTTATCATCACCCAAAATTAAATTTGAGTTATAATTTTCTGCAACTCCACCTAAAAAAGAAGTTGCTTTTTCTGGCTGCATAATATGCCCTAAAATAGATGATGTTGTTGTTTTACCATGTGTACCTGCAGCTGCAAAACAGAAAGTAGATTTTGTAATTGCTCCTAATATTTCTGCTCTTTTAAGAACGATAAAATTTTTGTTCTTAAAATAATTCAATTCCGCTGAGATTTCAGGGATTGCTGGTGTAAATACCACCAAAGTTGTTTCTTTATCTAAAAATGATAATGGAATATTTTTTACAATATCCGAAAAGTGAATAGCTACACCTATTTTCTCTAATTCTTCAGTTATTTCAGAAGGTGTCTTATCATAACCAGCCACATTTTTACCCTGCGCAGCAAAATATCTTGCAATGGCACTCATACCTATGCCACCAATACCTACAAAATAAATATTATGTATGTTTTTTAAATTCACTTCTTTAATAATTTTTTTACTTCATTCACAATATTGCTTGTTGCACTAGGCAAGGCTAGTTCATTTATATTTTCTGACAATTGTTGTTGTTTACCTTCGTCTTTTAACAAGGTTTCAAAAACAATTTTAAAAGTATCTAACTCGTTTTCTTTTAGCAAAATAGCTCCATGTCTAGCTACAATAAATTTGGCATTTTTAGTTTGATGATCTTCTGCCACATTTGGTGAAGGAATAAATATTACTGGTTTACCTACAATGCATAATTCAGACACAGAACTTGCACCCGCTCTAGAAATTATAATATTTGAAGCTGCATAAGCCAAATCCATTTTATTGATAAACTGATGAACTTGAACATGCTTTAAATCATTATACTTTTTATATTCATCAAAGTATAATTTTCCACATTGCCAAATTACTTGAACATCCTGTGCTTCTAAAAACTCTAGGTTACTTTCTATAAGTTGATTTATTTTACGTGCACCTAAACTACCGCCTAAAACTAAAATTGTTTTCTTTTTTGTGTCTAACTTAAAGAACGTTTTTGCTTCATGAACCTTAGAATGGATACTTAATAAATCTTGACGAACAGGATTCCCTGTTTTTATAATTTTATCTATCGGGAAAAAGCGCTGTAAATCATCATATGCAACACAGATTTTACGTGCACGTCTTCCTAATAATTTATTTGTTATTCCTGGAAAAGAATTTTGCTCTTGAATTAATGTTGGAATTTTTTTTCGATTGGCCATAATCAATGTAGGACCACTTGCAAAACCTCCTGTACCAATAGCAATGTCTGGTTTAAATGTCTTTATAATTTTTGATGCTCTCCATAAACTACTTAACAATTTTAATGGAAAAATTAAATTCTTGGATAAGTTTTTTCGCTGAATTCCTGCAATCCACAGTCCCTCAATTTTATATCCTGCTTGAGGTACTTTTTCCATTTCCATTTTATCTTTTGCCCCTACAAATAAAAAATTTGCATCTGGGTAACATAACTTTATTTCATTTGCAATAGCAATTGCTGGGTAAATATGCCCACCTGTTCCACCTCCTGAAATAAGTATATTAAATGGTTTCATGCAAAATATCTAAAGGGTTATCATCTAAAATATCTTCTTCTGTCTCTTGCTTAGAAGCACTTACACTTAGTATCATTCCTAAAGCAAAACAAGTCATCCAAATAGAAGTACCTCCACTGCTTATTAAAGGCAAGGTTTGCCCTGTTACAGGGAACAAGTTTGTTGCAACTGCCATATTTATAATGGCTTGAAAAATAATTGGACACCCTACACCTATGACTAGCAATGTTCCAAAAATGGTAGCTGTTTTTCGTATGACTACAAAGATTCGGAATAATAATAAAAAATAAATTAGGGCTATAATAATGCCGCCAGCTAACCCATATTCCTCTATAATAATTGCAAAAATAAAATCTGAGGAAGATTGTGGTAAAAAGTTTTTTTGAACACTCTTACCTGGTCCTAAACCAATTGGACCTCCAGTAGCAATCGCAATTTTAGCTTTTTCTACCTGATAGGCATCTTTATCATTAGTGTAAGAAAAACGCTCTATTCTGTTTTGCCAAGTTTGTACACGATTTGGCATAGCATCTGGAAAAGCTTTTGCTATTAAAACAAAGAAAGAAAGTATTAAAATACCAACTCCAAGTATAATACCTAAATACTTTAATGGATAACCACCAATAAAAGTAACTACTAAAATCATTAAAAAAATGATTGCTGTAGTAGAAAAGTTTGCAGGCAAAATAAGTATTAATACTGCTGCAACTGGAAGCCACAACTGCAGAATACTTTCTTTAAAATTAATAACCTGTTCTTTCTTTTTAGCCAAATATCTAGCTACGTAAACCATTAAAACCAAACCCGCAAGTGTAGAGGTTTGAAAACCAACACCTACAAAAGGTATTCGTATCCACCGACTTGCATTTGCACCACCAATAGTGGTTCCTTGAAGCATAGTAAAGACTAATAAAACGATAACAATTGGCAACATTAATACAGATCCTCCAGAAAAAAAACGATAAGGTATTTTATGCACTCCGTAAATGATACCAAACCCCATAATTAACAAAACCATATGTTTAACTAAGTACCCTAAAGTAGATCCAGAACCAACTACGTAAACCAAGTTTGTGCTTGCACTATAAACAGGCATAAATGAAAAAACTGCTAATATGGCTACAATAGCCCAAATAGTTTTGTCTCCTTTAATATGTTTAAAAATAGTTTTCAATTGGCTTAATCTCTTATAAATTTCTTACTGCCTTTTTAAATTGACGCCCTCTATCTTCGTAATTATCAAATAAATCGAAACTTGCACAAGCAGGAGAAAGTAAAACAGTGTTACCTCTTTCTGCTAATTTATGAGCAACCTTTACAGCTTCTTCAGCACCAGCAGTCTCCACTATGGTTTCTATAACGTTTCCAAACGTATGTTTAATTTTTTCGTTATCAATACCTAAACAAACAATTGCTTTTACTTTTTCTCTAACTAAAGGCAACAAGTCAGTATAATCGTTACCTTTATCCACTCCTCCAACAATCCATACTGTTTGTTGATCCATACATTCTAAAGCATAAAATGTAGCATTAACATTAGTTGCTTTAGAGTCATTTATATAATGTACATCTTTAATTTTTGCCACATTTTCTAAACGATGTTCTGCTCCTTCAAAATTAGACAAGCTTTCTTTAATAGCTTCTTTTCTAACTTTTAATAACTGAGCAGCCATTGTAGCTGCCATAACGTTTTTAGTATTGTGTTTTCCTTTAATTGATAATGATGATATTGGCATTTGTAATGTATGTTTTTGAATGTTGATTGTTAGTATATTGTTTTTTAAAAATGCTCCATATTCGAGCTCTTTATTTAATGAAAATGGAACTAATTGTGCTTTTGTTTTATTTTCTTCTAACCCTTTTGCAATTACATCATCATCTGCGTCATAGATTAGAAAATCTTTAGCTTCTTGATTTTTAGTAATGCTAAATTTTGAGTTTATATAGTTTTGAAAATCGTAATTATACCTATCTAAATGATCTGGTGTAATATTGGTTAGAATAGCTATGTGTGGTTTAAAATCTAAGATTCCATCTAACTGAAAACTGCTTATTTCTAACACATAGTTATCATAATTATTTTTGGCAACTTGCATTGCAAAACTGTCTCCAATGTTACCTGCAGCACCAACATGTAAACCTGCACTTTTTAAAATATGATGCGTCAACAATGTTGTTGTTGTTTTACCATTTGAACCTGTTATACCAACCATAGTTGCTTTAGTAAAGGCTGCTGCAAATTCAATTTCAGAAATTACTGGAATTGCATTTTTAACTAATTTTTGAACTATAGGAACTGTATCTGGAATTCCAGGACTTTTCATAACAACATCAGCCGCTAAAATTTTAGCTTCTGAGTGTTGATTTTCTTCAAAATTTATTTGGTGATGTAAAAGAACTTTTTTGTATTCTTTGGTTATTGCTCCTTTATCAGAAACAAAAACTTTATACCCTTTTTGTTGTCCTAAAATGGCTGTACCTACTCCACTTTCTCCTCCTCCAAGAATCACCAAAAACCCACCCTCTCCTAAATAACCTAGAATTGATTTTTCTGTATTTTTTTGATGCTTCATATTTTTAATAAAAGTCACTCTTGCTTTCCAAAGGAAAAGTTAAGACTAGTACTTTTTACCTTAATTTTAATGTTACTATTGTAAATACTGCTAATAGAATTCCTACAATCCAGAAACGCACTACAATTTTACTTTCGTGATAACTTAACTTTTGATAGTGGTGATGTAAAGGAGACATTTTAAAAATTCTCCTTCCTTCACCATATTTTTTACGTGTGTACTTAAACCAAGAAACTTGCATGATTACTGATAAGTTCTCAACCACAAAAATTCCTGCTAAAATTGGCAACAACAATTCTTTACGAATGGAAATGGCTATAACCGCTATGATTCCTCCAATAGTTAAACTACCTGTATCACCCATAAAAACTTGAGCAGGGTAAGTGTTATACCATAAAAATCCGATTAAAGCTCCTGCAAAAGCAAGAATAAAAACAGTCATTTCACCAGAATTAGGAATGTACATGACATCTAAATAATCTGCGAAAATGATATTACCAGAAACCCAAGCAAAAACAGCGAGTGTAATTACAATTATTGCTGATGAACCTGCTGCTAAACCATCAATACCGTCTGTTAAATTTGCTCCATTAGAAATACCTGTTACAATAAATACTGTAATAAAAATGAAAACAATCCATCCATGTTTTTCATATTCATCACCTAAAAAACTTAAGGCTTTAGAATACTCCAGCTCATTGTCTTTAAAAAATGGCACTGTTGTTTTGGTAGATTTATGTGCCTCTCCAAAAACTTGGTTTCTACCATTTTCTTGAATAGTTTGTTGCTTAATTGGCAATTGTTCTTTGATAGTTACACCCTCATTAAAATATAACATAGAACCCACAATTACACCTAAACCAACTTGCCCTAATACTTTAAACTTACCACTTAGACCTGCTTTATCTTTTTTGAAAACTTTTATATAATCATCTAGAAAACCAATAAAACCCATCCAAACTGTGGTAATTAGTAAAATAATTATATAAATATTATCTAACTTAGCAAGTAAAATTGCAGGAATAAGAGTAGCTAAAATTATTATGACACCACCCATTGTTGGTGTTCCAGATTTTTGTTTTTGACCTTCTAATCCTAAATCTCTTACTGTTTCTCCTACTTGCTGTTTTCTTAAAAAATTAATTATTCGTTTACCATAAATAGACGAAATTAAAAGAGACAGAATAAACGCTGCAGCTGCTCTAAATGTGATAAACTGAAATACACCTGCACCTGGAATGCTAAACTGGGTATCTAAATATTGAAAAAAATAATACAGCATTCTATTTCTTTTTTAGTTGATTAAAACAATTAGTAACTTCTTCTAGATCATTAAAATGAGTTCGCTCTCCATTTATTTCTTGATAACTTTCATGACCTTTACCAGCAATTAAAATAATATCTCCAGCATCTGATAACTTACAAGCTGTTTTTATGGCTTGCTGTCTATTAATCACTGTAAGTGTTTTGTTGTAATGTTCAGGAGAAATACCCGCTTCCATTTCATCTAAAATACTTTGTGGATCTTCTGTTCTTGGATTGTCTGAAGTAAATATTGCTTGATTACTTAAATAAGCAGCTATATTTGCCATTTTTGGTCTTTTAGTTTTGTCTCTATCACCTCCACAACCAACAACCGTAATTACTTTTTCGTTATTGGTTCTGATATCATTTATAGTTTCTAAAACATTTTTTAATGCATCTGGCGTGTGTGCATAATCTACAATTGCTGTGACTCCATCATCAGAAACAACATATTCAAAACGACCATTTACACTTTCTAACTGACTTATAATTGGTAAAATTTCTAGCCTCTCCAAACCTAGTAACTCTGCAGTTGCAATAATTGCTATAAGATTGTAGATATTAAAAACACCAATTAATTTTGTCCAAACCTCTGTATTATCAATAGAAATTAAAGTACCTGATAAATGTTTTTCTAAAATCTTAGCTTTAAAGTCAGCCATTGTTTTTAAAGCATATGAGTATTTTTTAGCCTTTGTATTTTGCAATACGAAACTCCCATTTTTATCATCGATGTTGGTTAAGGCAAAGGCAGATTTTGGTAAAAAATCAAAAAAATTCTTTTTTACATTTCTATACTCAGAAAAATCTTTATGGTAGTCTAAATGATCGTGAGATAAGTTTGTGAAAATTCCACCTCTAAAATGTAAACCCTCTATTCTCTTTTGATGTATACCATGTGAACTCACCTCCATAAAACAGTACTCTACACCTTCATCTAACATTAAATCTAGGTACCTATTTATAGTTACAGAATCTGGAGTTGTGTGGGTAGCTTTATATTCTTTATTATCAACTAAAACTTTAACTGTAGATAATAAACCTACCTTGTAACCCGCCTTTCTAAAAAGCTGATAAAGTAAAGATGCTATTGTGGTTTTACCGTTAGTACCTGTTACACCAATTACAGAAAATTTCGTCGATGGATTTTCATAAAAGTTAGCTGCCATTATTGCTAAAGCCTCATTTGCATCAGCTACTCTTACATAAGTAATTCCCTCTTGCCTATCAAAAGAAAACTTTTCGCAAACTACTACTTTTGCTCCAAGTGCTATTGCTTTGTCTACATACAAATGACCATCAACATTTACTCCTTTCTGAGCAATAAAAACAGCATCTTTTTTAACAGCTCTTGAATCGAATACAAGTTGATTTACCAAAACATTAGTATCTCCATAAACTTGTTTAATTGCCACTTTATATAAAATGTCTTGTAATTTTCTCAAGCTATGAAAGTTTTAAAGTTATGGTTTCTCCTTTTTTCAACATCACGCCTTTTTTAATAGATTGATTTTGAACTTTCCCTACACCTTCAGCTCGAACTTTTAATCCTATATTTTCTAATAAAGCAATGGCATCCATGCCGTTCATACCTTTCACATCCGGAACTTTTGTATGAACTTTATTTAAAACTTCGTTAAATGTATTATATGCTTCATCTATAGAGGTAAAGTAAACCTCATCAGTTACAGTTTGATTGTTTATAGGAGTGGCGGTATAGATCTTTTGAGCAATTTCTTTAAATACTGGTGCTGCCACTGTTGCTCCATAGTACCCTTTTTCTTTTTTTGGATCGTGGACCACAACAATACATGAATATTTAGGCTCCTCTACTGGAAAAAAACCAGCAAAAGAGGCTGTGTAATGCTTTGTAGAGTAATACCCACCTTCCCAATCACCATTGCTGTTTTTTACTCTTGGCATAAACTTTTTTGCAGTTCCTGTTTTACCTGCCATAGAAAAATTTGGAGAATAAATATTAGTTGCAGTTCCTTTAACAACTACATTCTCCATTACTTTTTTAATTTTATTTAAAGTTTCATTAGAAGCTATTTTAGGATGAAGAACTTCAGTAGAAAAAATTTTTTCTGCTTTATCCTCTCTTCTCAATTCCTTTACAAATCTTGGTTTAACCATAATTCCGTTATTTGCGACCGCATTGTAAAACATTAGTGTCTGCATAGGTGTTACAGAAACTCCATAGCCCCAAGACATCCACTCTAAAGAAATTTTACTCCAAGATTTATCTTTAGGCTTTGGCACATAAGGTTTCCCTTCTCCTTTTATAGAAAATCCAATAGGTTTTGTGAATCCATAGGTTTCTAATTTAGAGATAAACTTCTCTGGATAGTCATCATAATGTTCTTTGATTAATTTTACAATGCCAACATTAGAAGAGACCTCAAACGCTCGGGCTGCTGAAATTTTACCATAGCCTCCTCTTCTTGAATCTTCCACTTTTTTTCCATGAATGTAAATTCGACCTTTTTCAGTATCCACAACAGTTGAGGTATCTATTTTTTTATCATCTAAAGCCGCCATTAAACTGGCTAACTTAAATGTAGATCCTGGCTCATGGCTTTCCCAAACTGCATAGTTTCTTTTTTCGTAGTATTTTCCTTTAGAAGTTCTGCCAAGATTAGAAATTGCTTTTACCTCACCAGTTGCAGTTTCCATAACAACAGCACAACCATGATCTGCTTCAAAATATTCCAATTGCCTTAGTAAGGCATGATGAGTTATGTCTTGAATATTTACATCTATAGTAGTTATTACATCATGCCCATCTATAGGTTCTTTTTCATTTACATCAGAAATAGGTTTCCATTGATTTTTAGCAATCTTTTGTTTCCATCGCAATCCATTTTCACCTTGCATAAAATCAGCAAAAGCTCCTTCTATACCAGCCTCACCTCTAAAATCATCATACCCTATTGTTCTTTCTGCTATTTTTCCTATTGGATGTGCTCTTACTGTTTTATGTTCTGCAATAAAACCACCCCTATATACACCTAATTTAAAAATAGGGAATTGCTTTAATTTTAAATAATCATTGTAACCAACATTTCTAGCGATAAGTAAGTATCTATTTTTTTGTTTTCTAGCAGCTCTTAACTTAGCTTCATAGTAACTTTTACTTTTCCCAAACATAACTCCTAACTCTTTTGCTAGGTTTGCAACATTTTTCTCAAAAACAGTAGCATCTATTGCTAAAAGATCTACTCTAATAGTAAATTTAGACATAGACGTTGCTAACAAATTACCGTCTGCAGCATATACATTTCCCTTATTTGCATATACAGTATCTTGTTTAACGGTTAGCTCTGTAGCAAGTTTTTTATATTTTTCTCCCTGAAAATATTGTATATTGATAACACGAAAAATAATTGCAAAAAGAAAAAGCGTCATAAAAGAAGCTACTATGTAGAATTTTGTAAGTATGCTTTTTTTGTGAGTTGCCAATTGTATTTAATCTTTATAAGTTACTTTAATCTTTTCTGGGGGAGTTTCTGAGGGCTTCAACCCAATTTTTAATGCATTTTCCCTAATACTAGACTCCATTTTCATTCGCATTAATATGGTGCCTGTATCTACATAAGCTGCTCTTAATTCCCGTTTCTTTTTATTTAGTTCAGCTATCTTTATTACTTTTTTGTCAATATTATGAGCACTTGTAATTGTTATTAATAGCAAGGAAACAATAAAAAGGATAACCTTCCAATTGCTAAAAGCGGACTCATCTGTGAGAAAACTTCCTCTTAGAATGTCATATATATTCCTCTTAACCTTTAACATTACTTTAGAGTAGCCAGCCTTAACTTGGCACTTCTTGCCCTATTATTAACTTTTATTTCTTCTTTAGAAGGGACAATCAACTTCCCTACTTTCTTTAAAGGTTCATTAGAGTTTCCAAAAACATCTTTTTCAGGCTCACCTTCAAACAATCCAGTTCTAATAAAACGCTTGACCAACCTATCTTCTAGAGAGTGGTAAGAGATTACACTTAGCCTACCATCATCAGACAATAAATTTGGTATTTGCTCTAAAAACTCTTTTAAAACCGATAACTCTTCATTAACCTCAATTCTTATCGCTTGAAAAATTTGTGCTAAAATTTTATGTTTTTTTGCGTTTGGTAAAAATGCCTTTAATACTTCTTTCAATTGAAAACTAGTTTCAATAACCCTAGTCTTTCTTTCATGCACAATAGTTCGTGCTAACTTCCTTGAATTCCTTAACTCTCCATATAAAAATAGAATTTCCGCAAGTTTTTCTTCAGAATATTGATTAATTAATTCTTTAGCAGAAACTTTAGATTTTTGATTCATTCGCATATCTAAATCGCCATCAAATCGGATGGAAAAACCCCTTTCAGCTTCATCAAACTGATGAGAAGAAACCCCTAAATCCGCAAGAACACCATCTACCTTTTTTATGCTATGAAATCTTAAAAAACGAGAAATGTACCTGAAGTTTTCAGGGATTAAAACGAAACGCTCGTCGTCTATAACGTTTTTAAGCGCATCAGGATCCTGGTCAAAAGCAAATAATTTACCGTCTTTCCCTAAACGTTTTAATATTTCTTTAGAATGACCTCCACCACCAAACGTCACATCCACATAAACACCATCTTCCTTAATGTTTAAACCACTTATACTTTCCTCTAGTAAAACTGCATTATGATAACTCATCCTCACCTGTATTTCCCATCACTTCCTCTGCTAAATCTGAAAAATTTTCAGCAGCATTCTCTATCGCATTCTCATACCTATCTTTATCCCAAATTTCAATAATGTTTACTGAAGAAGACATAACCACTTGCTTTTTTATCCCTGCAAAATCAGACAGGTTTTTAGGGATTAAAATTCTACCAGTTGCATCTAACTCAAGTAATTTTACCCCAGCAGTAAAACGTCTTATAAAATCATTATTTTTTTTCTTAAACTTATTTAAGCGATTTACTTGAGCCATAGTTGTGTTCCATTCTTTTAAAGGATACAACTCTAAACATTTCTCAAAAACCGATTTTTTTAAAACAAACCCATCTTGTAGTATAGGCGCTACCTGCTTTTTAAAAGCAGAAGGAAATAATACCCTGCCTTTAGCATCTGCTTTACATTCATATGTACCTATTAGGTTAATCACTTAAAAAAGATTTAATTAAAATCAAAAATATATAAAAATTACCACTTTTTACCACTTTTTACCACTTTGTTAATAAAAAGAAAGATTTCTTAACATTCATAGTATTTAAGAGATTGTTAATAACCTAAAATGGGATCATTTTTAATTAATTCTTATATCATAAAAAAGAAGTACATTTGCTTCTTAGCGATTCAAATAAAAATCAATGACTGACAAGTTAAAAACTGAAGATAAGTTTACATATGCAGAAGCTGGTGAAGGACCTGCAATCATTGTTTTACACGGATTAATGGGAGCTTTAAGCAACTTTGAAGCTACTTTTAATTTTTTTTCAAACAAGGGTTACAGGGTACTTATCCCAGAATTACCTTTATATACTTTACCACTAGCCAAAACTAATGTTAAAAATTTGGCAAGCTATTTACAAGACTTTTTATCTTTTAAAAAAATTGACAAAGCAATGCTTTTAGGAAACTCTTTAGGTGGTCATATTGCTTTGTATTTCACAAAACACTATCTTGAAAAAGTAAATGCACTTATACTAACAGGTAGTTCAGGGCTGTATGAAAACGCAATGGGAGGTAGTTTCCCTAAAAGAGGAAATTATGAATATATAGAACAAAAGGTTAGAGATGTTTTCTATGACCCTAAAGTGGCAACAAAAGAACTAGTAGATGATGTATATGCAACTGTAAATGACAGAATGAAAGCCTTAAAGACACTTTCTATTGCCAAAAGCGCTATAAGACATAATATGGCTAATGATTTACCAAAAATGACACTTCCTAGTTGTTTAATTTGGGGAAAGCAAGATGGTGTTACTCCACCAGAAGTAGCAGACGATTTTTACAAACTATTACCAAACTCAGATTTATTTTGGATTGATAAATGTGGTCATGCTGCAATGATGGAAAGACCTACAACTTTTAATCAAATTTTAGACAGCTGGCTAACTACTAGAAAATTATAAAACTTATTTTATTTTGAAAATTAAGTCTGCTGAATTTGTAATGAGTAACAGTAATGTTATTAATGCTCCAAAAGATAGAATACCAGAATATGCATTTATAGGACGTTCTAATGTTGGTAAATCTTCATTAATTAATATGTTAATGGAGCGTAAAGATTTGGCAAAAATTTCTGGAAAACCAGGTAAAACGCAACTAATCAACCACTTTAAAATTAACGAAGAATGGTTTTTGGTAGATTTACCAGGATATGGTTATGCACAAGTCTCTAAAAAGAAAAGAGTAATTTTTCAGTATTTCATAGAGAATTACTTTAAAGAAAGAGAACAATTGGTTTGCACCTTTGTCCTAATTGATTCTAGACACGATCCTCAAAAAATAGACCTAGATTTCATGCAATTTTTAGGAGAAAATCAAATTCCGTTTTGTTTGGTTTTTACAAAAGCAGATAAATTAGGAAGCTCAAAATTAAACAAGCAAACTACTTCTTACAAAAAGAAATTATTACAACATTGGGAAACATTACCAATGAATTTTTTAACCTCTTCTTCTACAGGATTAGGCCGAAAAGAATTTCTAGATTTTATTGATGGCATAAACGAAGACGTTGCTAAAGATTTTAAATAAATTTAGCTATAGCTGTTATGCATTCTACTAAGCAAAACTTACAAGTACTTTTTGAAGACAATCATCTTATTATTGTTAATAAAAGATCTGGAGATATTACTCAGGGTGATAAAACTGGTGATAAACCTTTAAGTGATGTAGTAAAAGAATATATTAAAGACAAATACAACAAGACTGGTAATGTTTATTTAGGTTTAGTGCATAGGTTAGATAGGCCAACTTCTGGAGTTATAATTTTTGCAAGAACCTCTAAAGCTTTAGAGCGTTTAAATAAAATGTTACGTGACAAGGAAATTCATAAAACGTATTGGGCTGTTGTAAAACATTATCCAAAGAAAGAAAAAGTAACATTAATCAATTACCTGAAAAAAAATCCGAAGAATAATAAATCTAGTGTTTTTCAAAAGGAAATTGAAGGCTCTAAAAAAGCAATTTTACATTATTCTACTCTAAAAAAATTAGACAATTACGCACTCTTAGAAATTGATTTAGAAACAGGAAGACATCATCAAATTAGAGCGCAATTATCTAATATAGGATATCCTATTAAAGGCGATTTAAAATATGGTTTTAACAGAAGTAACAAAGATGGAAGTATTCATTTACATGCCAGAAAAATAGAATTTATACATCCTGTTGCTAAAGAGAAAATTTCTATTCTTGCACCAACACCAAACGATGTAATTTGGAACGCATGTAAGTAATTACTATATTTAAGAAATTAAATTCTAAATGAAATCCCTAAAATACTTTACCATTTTAGTTCTACCATTAATAGTATACATTTCTTTTACAAATAAAGGTTGGCTTACTTATTTACCTGCACTTGTTTTTTTTGGATTAGTTCCACTTTTGGAGTTTTTTATAAAACCTAACACCCATAATCTCTCAAAAGAAGAAGAAAAAATAGAAAAAGAGAACAAACTATACACGTATTTACTATATGCAACTCTACCCATGCAATTTGCGTTCTTAATCTTCTTTTTTTATGCAATTCAAGAACCAAACCTTAATAACTCAGAAATCTTTGGTAGAATTTTTGGAATGGGTATCATGAGTGGAGTAATAGGTATTAATGTAGGTCACGAATTAGGACATAGAAACCAAAGGTTTGATGAATTTATTGGCGAAATTTTATTGCTTTCATCTTTAAATACTCACTTTTTACCCTACCATAATGGAGGTCATCATTATAATGTTGCCACACCAAAAGACGCAGCTACTGCTAGAAAAAACGAGGTTTTATTCATTTTTTGGATTCGCTCTCATTTTACAAGTTACTTCCAAGCTTGGCAATTAGAAAACAAACGCATGAAATCTTTAAATAGAGATTTATTTCATTATCAAAATAGAATGATAATATATACACTTTGCAACATATTTCTACTAGCACTAATCTATTTTATTTTTGGGCAATTTGTGCTATTCGCATTTATAGCAGCAGCAGTAATTGGCATTCTTTTATTAGAGACCGTAAATTATATAGAACATTATGGTTTGTTGCGTAAAAAGAACAATCATGGAAGATATGAACGTGTAAAAAGAAACCACTCTTGGAATAGTAATCATCAAGTTGGGCAAGTTTTACTTTTTAATTTGTCTAGACATTCGGATCATCATTATAATGGTTCTAAACATTATCAATTATTAAAATCATTGCCAGAAAGTCCGCAAATGCCAACAGGTTATCCAGGCATGATGTTACTTTCGTTTATACCGCCAATTTGGTTTTGGGTAATGAATAAAAAATTAAATAAGCTATCATAGATACTTTATGAATCAAGAAAAAACAGTTTCTGCAGCAATTAACTACAGAAGATCAGTAAGAATTTATGATGACAAGAACCCCATACAAACAGAAATTGTTAAAAAATGTTTAGAACAAGCTGCTTTGGCTCCTAATAGTAGTAATATGCAGTTGTGGGAGTTTTACCACATCACTTCTAAAGATATTATAGGTAAAATTGCGCCTTTCTGTTTTAATCAAAATGCAGCAAGAACTGCACAGCAATTGGTGATTTTTGTAACGCGTAAAGATTTATGGAAAAAGCGAGCACAAGCCAATTTAAAGTTTATTGATAAAAAATTTGGAGCAGATAACCCAAAAAGCGAACAATCTAGTAGAGAAAAAACAGCAAGAAATTATTATGGTAAAATTATACCTTTTGCTTATGCTGATTTTTTGGGAATTCTAGGTTTTTTAAAATTTATAATGGTTACAATAATTGGTTTTTTCAAACCGATTTACAGGCAAGTTAGAAAAAGTGATATGAGAATTGTAGCTCATAAAACTTGTGGTTTAGCAGCAGAAAACTTTATGATATCTATGGCTGCAGAAGGTTATGATACTTGCCCAATGGAGGGTTCAGATACACTTAGGGTTAAAAATTTGTTAGACTTACCTTTTGGTGCTGAAATTAACATGATAATTTCCTGTGGAATTAGAGATCCAAAAGGTGTTTATGGAGAACGTTTTAGAATTCCATTCAACGAAATTTACAAAGAAGTATAGCTTAAGCTAATCTTTTGGCTGTAAGACCAAAACATTTTCGCTTTTCTTTATTTCTTCCTCATTTAAACTCATTTTCACAAATTTACCATCTACAAATTTTTGAGCTTGATCTTTATAATGCTCACTAAAAACATTACCAGATTGACCTGTTGGTAAAATTGCTGAACTGTTTTCTATGTCAGAAAAATCGATAACTCTTCTTGTTGACGGGCCAGCTGTAATTTTATAAACTCCTGTACTATCTAATTTAAAAATTTGATTATTAATTACTTCATTACCTCCTATAGTTTCAAATGGACCAACATTAAAAATGCTTCTTAAAATGCCACCTGCTTTACCAATAGCATGTTCATGCTCTAAAGAAATTACTCTTTTCCACAACCAATTATCAACATTTTCTCCTAACTGATTTTCTAAAAAAGCATACGTATCTAAAAATGAAGAGGTAATAATTTCTGCTCTAGATTCTTTTCTAGATGCAGTTTTTACATTATCCCACCAAATGGAATTTTCTCTATTAATTTGAATTGGCAATGCCTGATCTTGCAATTGAGAATTAATAAACAACTCGAAACTTCCTCCTAATTCGTCTTTATAAGTAGCTGCTAAAACTTCGTATAAAAATCGATTGTAAATAGTTGGTGCAATTGCTTTTTTTTGATAATCACCATTCCAATTTTCTAGAATAAAAATTGCTTTTTTCTGTGAGGTAGATAAATTCTCTTGATCTACACACTGTATTAAATCATTTGCAATATCAGAAACTGTAGCAGACTGCACATCATAAATCATATTTTGTACATCTTCTTTCGTAAAATCGTTTTTTTTATTTAATAAAGCTGATATTCTCTTAGCTCTATCTTGTGGTTGATAATATCCTGGATACAATTTACCCCTAACAGAAGCTGGCTGATTATTTGCAGAATACACGTAATTCCAAGAAGGATTCACTGCTTGCGGATTTTCATCAAAAGGTAAAAATTCAGTTATTTCATCATTTCCAGAAGCACCATTTAAATACAATTTAGAAGACAAACTATCTCTTAATTGATATAGTTTAGCAGAGGCAAACCAAGCTATATTTCCTTTTGCATCTCCATACATTACATTTAACCCTGGAGCATTTATTTTAGCCACAGCCTCTCTAAATTTTGATAATGATTTTGTATGAGACATTTCATAAGAAACATCTAATTGCTCATTTTTTAATTGCGTATATAACCAATGCATGGCTATAGGTCTATCGCCGTTCATATGAGAAATTAAACCATTCATTATGGGGCCATGTTTAGATACTTTTACAATAAAAGTAGTATCAGCTTCATCTTTAATTTTTATGTTTTTACTTAATAGTTTGTAATCTTTATAACCTTCTGAGGTTTTATATTGATTGTCATTATCGACATTGTTTTCCTCTACATAAAAATTTAAATCATCATTAGCTAACATGGTTAAACCATAAGCATATTCTCTATTATGCCCTAAAAGCGGAAATGGCATTAAGGCTATGTTAAATCCGAAAATTTCAAAATCTGGAGTTTTTATATGATTTTCGTACCAAACAGAAGGTTGTGAATAACCAATATGAGGATCATTTGCAAAAAGCACTTTTCCGTTCTTAGTTTTTTCTGGTGCTATTACCCAAGAGTTACTCCCAATAAAAGTAGACACTGGTAATTTATCCATCAATCTACTTACTGCTGCAGAAAGTTTACCCTTAATTTCTTTAGTCTCGTATTTATTTATGGTTAACTCATTAAGATCAGTCGTCATTATTTCATTCAAATATGCATCACCTAACTTCTCTTTTATCTCCGTTAAAAGAGGATCTGTTTTATGGGCTACAGCAAAACTGAAAGCCATATAACCAAACACATTGTAAACATCTTTAATTGTATAGTTTTCTTTTTCTACACCTACTAAAGAGAACTCTATAGGAGTTTTACCTTCGTTTATGTATTGGTTAATTCCATTTAAATAAGCCTCTGTTGATAAATAAGACTGACTATTTTTATCTATTGTTGCAATGGTTTTTTCAGCAGCTTCTTCTATACCTAAACCCGAAAAAAACACATCTGTTTGTAACAAATCTTTTCCAAATATTTCAGACAATCTACCAGAAGCAATTCGTCTAATCAGCTCCATTTGCCATAATCGGTCTTGTGCATGAACGTAACCCAAAGCAGTATATGCATCTTGCTGATTTTGTGCTTCAAGATGCGGAACACCAACCTCATCAAAATAAACCGTTACTTCATCAGATAAATTATTTAATTTTAATTCTCCAGAATAATTAGGTTGATAACTTTTAGAATACATCCATGCACCTAAAACTACAAGCACTATTAAAACTAAAATAACTTTTAAAGTTTTTTTGATAAATTTCATTTGAAAAGTTTTGATGTAGCCAAAGATAAAATAATTATGTTGTATTTTTGATACACTAACAATTTGATGATTTATGAATAAAATTCAAATGGTTGATTTGCAAAAACAATATCAACAGATAAAAGAAACTGTAGACAACACAATACAAGATGTTTTAAACTCATCTTCTTATATAAATGGCCCTTTAGTTAAAGATTTTCAGAAAGATTTAGAGGCTTATTTAAATGTAAAACATGTTATCCCTTGTGCAAATGGAACAGATGCTTTGCAAATAGCAATGATGGGCTTAGGATTAGAGCAAGGTGATGAAGTTATTACTGTAGATTTTACATTTGCAGCAACTGTAGAAGTAATTGCGTTGTTAAAATTAACACCTGTTTTGGTTGATGTTGACAAGAAAACCTTTAATATAGACATAGATGCTTTAAAAAAGGCAATAACACCAAAAACAAAAGCTATAGTCCCTGTTCATTTATTTGGGCAAGTTGCAAATATGGATGCCATTTTAGAAATAGCAAAAGAACACAATCTATTTGTTATTGAAGATAATGCACAAGCAATTGGAGCGAACTACACCTTTAAAGATGGTGCTCAACAAAAAGCAGGTACTATTGGAGATGTAGGTACTACTTCTTTTTTTCCATCTAAAAACCTAGGTTGTTATGGAGATGGAGGTGCTATTTTTACAAATAATGATGAGCTGGCACACACCATTCGTGGAATTGTAAACCATGGAATGTATGAGCGCTATTATCATGATGTTGTAGGTGTAAATTCTAGACTAGACTCTATACAAGCAGGAGTTTTAAAAGCAAAATTACCTCATTTAGATACCTATTGTACTGCTAGAAGAAATGCGGCTCGTTTTTACAATAATGCTTTTGCAAATCATTCTGCAATTGTAACACCAACTGCACAATCTAACAAAACAGCCAACTGTGGCCAAATTTGCGAGGTTTGTGATTGTCATGTATTTCATCAATATACTTTACAAATAACAAACGGTCAAAGAGATGCTTTACATAAACATTTGTTGAGTAAAGAAATTCCAAATGCTATATATTATCCTGTAGCTTTACATGCCCAAAAAGCATATAAAGATGACAGATATTATGAAGCAGATTTCCCTGTGACTAATGAATTAATAAAAACGGTTATTTCATTACCTATGCACACAGAATTAGAGGAAGATCAATTGCAATTTATTACTAACACAATTTTGGATTTTTTAAACTAAATTCATCAGATACAATTAACCTTTTTTTAAAAAGTTAACCAATGAAAAAGATTTTAGTAACAGGAGGTCTAGGATTTATAGGCTCTCACACAGTAGTTGAACTACAAAACGAAGGTTTTGAAGTTGTAATTATAGACGACCTATCTAACACCACCTTATCAGTTTTAGACAGCATTACAGATATTACAGGCGTAAAGCCAACATTTCACAAAGCAGATGTTCGAGTTAAAAGTGATATTAAAACTGTTTTTGACGCTCATGATATAGATGGTGTAATTCATTTTGCAGCTTTTAAAGCTGTTGGTGAAAGTATAGCGAAACCATTAGATTATTACGAAAATAATTTAAGCTCTTTAATTTACATGTTGCAAGAACTAAGAGATAGAAAGTTAGACAATTTTATTTTCTCGTCTTCTGCCACTGTCTATGGAGAACCAAACCATTTACCTATAACAGAAAATGCTCCTGTTAAAAAGGCTGAATCTGTTTACGGAAACACTAAAAAAATTGGTGAAGAAATTATAAGAGATGCAAGTAAAGCTTATAGCATTAATGCAATTGCTTTACGTTATTTTAATCCAATAGGTGCACATGCTTCTGCTAAAATCGGTGAATTGCCTCTGGGTGTTCCTCAGAACTTAATTCCATTTGTAACACAAACAGCTGCAGGTATTCGTGAGCAATTATCTGTTTTTGGAGATGATTACCCAACCAAAGATGGTACTGCAATTCGTGATTATATTCATGTAGTAGATTTAGCCAAAGCACATATAGCAGCTTTAAAAAGATTAATCAATAAAAAGAATAAAGAGTCTTTTGAGTTTTTTAATATTGGAACAGGTAAAGGTACTTCTGTATTAGAGGTAATTCATACCTTCGAAAAAGTAAATAACTTAAAATTGAATTACAAAATTATAGGCAGAAGAGATGGAGATGTAATGTCTTGCTATGCAGATACTACAATTGCAAATAACGAATTGAATTGGAAAACAGAAATTGAGCTAGATGAAGCCTTACGTTCTGCTTGGCAATGGCAACAAAAACAATCTGTTTAAAAAAAGAAAACCTCAAAAACACCATAATGCTTTTGAGGTTTTTTTATTGAAGCAAATTTCAATTACCCTTTAACAGGAACAGAAACTCTGGTTTTCCCCCAGCCTAAATGCATCATTGCTTCTTCATCTTCACCATCAAAAACAATAGAAAAAGCTTCTAGACTATTTTTAGCTTGAGAAACCGCTGCTTCTACTCTTGCAACGTCTTCTTTTTTATCATAAAAGTAAGAACCCCAAACATTTTTTTGGTTACTTAAAATTACCGTCCAATTTCCATATTTAGGAATTGTAAATAAAGTATAGGTTCCTGCCTTTACTCTTTTATCTCCAAACATTACATTTTTATAAAATGTAATTTCTGCAGCTTCATTTGCACCTGTTCTCCATACTTTTCCATTTGGAGCTAACTTGTCTAAAGATCTTCCTTTTAACTGTGGTCTACTATAAATCACCTTTACAAGTTTATCTGCTTCTCTCCAATTAGAAGGATAAGATGCAGCATCCATAGGGCTTACATCCATTTTAGGAAATTCTTGAGCAGTAACTTCTGAAGATGAAATTAAGGCGATTGTAAAAATTGCGATTGTAAAAACTGCTTTTTTCATGTTTATTAAATTTTAGTTTTTGTTGTATCTCTGTCTTCCAAAGTTATAAAACCTTGCACAAAAGCGACTTATTTTTTAATGACAATTGCAGTCTGAACTACAACCTTTAGATTGTCTTGTAGGCAATACATATTTTTTAACTAAAAAAAGTAGTGCAAATGCTAACAAAACATAAACAATAACTTCTTGCATTAACTTAATATTTGATAGGTTAATAAAGAGGAAACATAGGCTAAAAATGCCATTCCAAATAATTGAATTAAAGGCCACTTCCAAGTTTTTGTTTCACGTTTCACAATGGCTAATGTTGCCATACACTGCATAGCAAAAGCATAAAACACCATTAAAGATATACCTACAGGGAAATTAAATTGCTTTTTACCTGTATCTGGGTTTATCTCTGAAGCCATTTTTTGTTTAATGGTAGTTGTATCTTCATCATCTGCTTGAACACTATAAATTGTAGCTAAAGTACCTACAAAAACTTCACGAGCTGCAAATGATGTTATTAATGCGATACCAATTTTCCAGTCATAACCCAAAGGCTTTATAGCTGGCTCTATAGATTTACCCAACATACCAATGTACGATTTCTCTAATTTGGTTGATGCTATTCTTTGCTGAATCTCTTCTTGACTTAAATTCTGATTTTCAACTTTGGCAATTACAGTTTGTTCTGCATTCTTAAACTCATCACCTCCATTAGAAGCCAAAAACCAAAGAATTACAGATAATGCTAATATTATTTTACCAGCGCCAAAAACAAATGCTTTTGTTTTTTCTACAACTTCGTAAAACACATTTTTAAAGGATGGTAGTTTATAATTTGGCATTTCTATCACAAAAAATGACCTTGCCTTTATTTTTAAAGTTTTATTTAAAATGTATGCTCCTAAAATTGCAGAAGCAAAACCGAGTGCATACAACAACAATAAAACCAAACCTTGTAAATTTAAGAACCCTAATATTTTAGTGTCAGGAATAATTAGTGCTATCAAAATTGCGTAAACTGGTAACCGAGCAGAACAAGTAGTAAATGGTGTAACTAAAATGGTAATTAAACGTTCTTTCCAGCTACTTATGGTTCTTGTTGCCATTATTGCAGGTATCGCGCAAGCAGTTCCAGAAATTAAAGGAATTACACTTTTACCATTCATACCAAACCGTCTCATGATTTTATCCATTAAAAACACAACTCGACTCATGTAACCAGTTTCCTCTAAAATGGCTATAAACAGAAATAAGATAGCTATTTGCGGAATAAAAATTACAACCCCTCCAATTCCAGGAATAATTCCTTCTGTTAATAAATCTGTAAAGACGCCTTCAGGCAAGCTATTTCTTGTAAAGTTTGCAAGTTCAGCAAAAATACCGTCAATAAAATCCATAGGTACAGAAGCTATATCAAATATAGATTGAAAAATGATGAGTAAAATCAAAAAGAAAATAGCATAACCAAATATCTTGTGTGTAAATATTTTATCTAACCTACTTCGTAAATCTTTTGCTTTAGATTTATCTACAATGTAGGTTTTCTTTAGTATTTTATTAATTTCTTGATATCTGTAAATCGTTTCTTTATGTTGATATTTTTTTAATTTAGGAACATCTTTCTTAAAAGACAACAACTTTTCTTTCTCTTCTTTTGTAATGGTATCTGGATAATTATTTTGAGTTACCATTAACCACAATTCATACAAAGAGTAATTGGGGCTTATTTTCTTGAGATTTTCAAAATAATCTGGATCTATCTTAGAATTGATACCACATAAAGGGGATGCTTTTGCTACAACATGACAACGAATTATTGCTTCTTTAACGTCTTGAATACCTTCATTTTTTCTTGCACTAATTAAAACAACCTCTGTATTTAACTCTTTTTTTAAGAGTGATAAATCGATAGAAATGCCTTTTCTATTCATTTGATCTACCATATTAATAGCCAATACAGTTGGTATTTCTAAATCCTTAATTTGAGAAAAAAGTAAAAGATTACGTTTTAAATTTTCGACATCTGCAACTACTAAAATTACATCTGGAGATGCTGCAATGTCTTTTTTAAGTAACGTTTTTAAAACGATACTTTCATCTAAAGAAGTTGGATTTATACTGTATGTACCTGGTAAATCTGTAATGATTGCATTTTGTGTAGCAGACAGTTTACTTTTACCTAGCTTTTTATCTACAGTAACACCTGGATAATTACCAACTTTTTGGTTTAAACCTGTAAGTTGATTAAACAATGAAGTTTTACCTGTATTTGGATTACCTATTAAAGCAATTTTGATATCGTTTTTAGACATTAAATTTCGCTTTTAAGGATTTGAATAATTGCTGCAGTCTCTTTTCTAATAGCTAAATGACTACCATTTACGCATATATAAATTGGATCTTTTAGAGGTGCTTGCTGTATTAACTCTACTTCAGCCCCAGGCAAACAACCCATTTCTAATAACTTTAATGGAATTATCTCTAAAGATTCTTCAGATATATAACCAATTTCCCCAATATTTAAAGATGCAATTGTATTCAAAAGATTTTTTATTTGGTTAGCAAAGATAATACTTTAGAATGATTCTAAACAAGTTATTTGCGTTCATATTCTTCTTTTAACAAAACCATATCATCTTTCAACTTTTGCATGTCTTCGTTGTTAGTCCCATCATAATACCCACGTATGCGTCTTTCTTTGTCTACCAAAACAAATTGCTCTGTATGAATAAAGTCATCTTCTCCTCCATCACCATCTTCTATTACAGCAAAATAACTTTTTCTTGCTAACTCGTATATGTGTTTTTTAGCACCTGTGGTTACATTCCATTTACCATCAATAACACCTTTATATTTTGCATATTCTTTTAATACAGGAACACTATCCATAACTGGTGTAACTGAATGACTTAGAAACATAATATCATTATCAGCTTTATAATATTCTTGAAGCTCGTTCATATGATATGCCATTGTTAAACAGATATTGGTGCATCTTGTAAAAAAGAAATCAGCAATGTAAATTTTATTATTATAGTCTTTCTGAGTTATGTTTTCTCCATTCTGATTAATCAATTCAAAATTTGCAATGGTATGGTCTTTAGTTATGTGCTTCATCGATTCGTGCACCAAACTTGGGTTTACATCTGAAGGACTATATACTTTTAACTTCTTATCTACTTTTAATAAGTGATAAAACACAGGGACAGTTATTGCAGAAAAAATGACTAAAAAAATTAAAGTAGCCTTACTTTTTTTAAAAAAGGTAACATCCATAGTACATATAATATTATACAAATTTACGGTTTAAAAAAATCAGAAAAAAGCGGTCATATGTCTTTGTAACTTAAAAGACTGTTAATTTACAAATACTGGGTTTAAGTTTACTTTTTAAACTCTCATTAAAAATGTACCTTTGTGGCTTTTATAAATTAGAGGAAACACCAAATGGAAATCATAATAAAAGCATCACAATTCATTTTAAGCTTATCATTATTAATTGTTTTGCACGAATTGGGGCATTTTATCCCTGCAAAATTATTTAAAACAAGAGTAGAAAAATTTTATTTATTCTTCGATTACAAATTTTCTATTCTAAAGAAAAAAGTGGGGGAAACCGTTTACGGTATTGGTTGGATTCCTTTAGGAGGGTATGTAAAAATATCTGGAATGATTGATGAAAGCATGGATACTGAACAAATGAAACAACCTGCTCAGCCTTGGGAGTTTAGATCAAAACCAGCATGGCAACGTTTAATTATCATGTTAGGTGGTGTTTTCGTAAACTTTGTACTAGGTATCTTTATCTACATCATGTTAATGTATTCATATGGAGAACAATATTTACCAAATGATAATGTAAAAGATGGGGTCTGGGTACAAGACTCTTTAGCTATGAATTTAGGATTACAAACTGGTGATAAAATTTTAACGATAGATGGTCAAAAGATTAAAAAATTCGCCAATTTATCTTTAGAATTTATTAATGGTAATCGTTTTGAAGTTGAAAGAAATGGAGAAATACTATACCAAGATATACCTACAGATTTTATTTCTCAATTAATGGACAGAGGTAAAAATGCAGGCCCTTTTTTATACCCACGCTACCCTTTTGTTATAGGTCAAATTTCTGAAGATTCACCAAATTTAGAAAGCACACTAGAAGCTAAGGACATCTTAATAAGCATAAACGGAACGCCTTTAAAATATTATGATGAAGCTAAGCGTATTTTAGATATGTATAAAGGCCAAGAAGTAACTGCCACTGTAGTAAGAAACAATACAAATAAAGAACTTAATTTACAAGTTACAGAGCAAGGGACTTTAGGAGTTGTTTTTACCGCTGTTCCATTATCTGATTTAGAAAAATTAGGATATTATGACCTAGCCGATATTGAATATTCATTTGGAGAAGCAATTCCAGCAGGAGTTAATAAATCATGGAAAACTTTAACTGATTACGTAAAACAATTAAAGAAAATATTTAATCCTAGCACAGGAGCTTACAAAGGCTTAGGTGGTTTTATTTCTATAGGAAGTATTTTCCCAGATGAATGGAGTGCAGTATCTTTTTGGAACATAACCGCTTTCTTATCCATTATGTTAGGTTTTATGAACTTATTACCAATACCAGCTTTAGATGGTGGTCATGTTGTGTTTACACTTTGGGAAATGATTACTGGAAAAAAACCAAGAGATAAATTTTTAGAATATGCACAGTTAGTAGGTTTTGTTTTATTGATAGCACTACTTCTATTTGCAAACGGAAATGATTTATTTAGGTTACTAAAGTAAATTCAACAAATAAGAAAAACCTTACTTCTAGTAAGGTTTTTTTATACTTATATAGAGCGAAAATTATTACACTAAACAGTTTTAGTCAACTTTTTTCAACTATCTCTTGTTCTTTAAAACAAATCTATTTGATAGCAGTGGTGCTAAAAATGTTTAATTATAATTCGTAAAAAAACCATTGCGCTAAAAAATAGTGCAATGGTTAAATGAATATTTATACCTAAATATTCCTCTAAAGATTATAACGTAAACCAAATAAAACAGAAGTACCTGGCATTGGCACATAACCCGTTTCTATATAATCTGCATCAAATATATTATTAGCAGTTACAGTAAAACTAAATTTATTAAAATCTACAATTACAGAAGCATCCCAAACATTATAACTTTTACCAATAGTTCGTTCTGCATGTTTATATATAATATTTTGTCTTACATTTTTAAACAGCTTACTTGCAAAACAAGTTATAAATTGGTGCTTTAAGGTGCTTAAAGAATAACGCGAAAATTCTTTCTTTTCTTCTGTAAAATTATCATCTAAAAAACTATATCCAAATGATAGAGTTTGTTTAAATTGATTAATTTTAAAACGGTAATCTGCATTAAACTCAAAACCTTTTGTATTAAATTTTGGAATATTAGTTGCAGCATACTTTGAGTTTAAATCGAATCTAATAAAATCAATTAAATTATCAGCATCTCTATTAAAAAATGCTATAGAAGTTGTAAATCTATCTGAATTATATTTCAATCCAATTTCTTGCGCAAATGCTTCTTCTGGTTTTAAATTTTCGTTACCAATAGTACTTCTGTCATTATAAAACAAATCTGTATATGTTGGTATTCTATACGTAACCCCTAAATTACCATAAGCTTTTAAATTATCAGACAAATTAAAACCAATGTCTAATCCTGGAAAAGCATGGAATTTAAAATCAGAAAAATAAGTAACCGCAACTCCAGGAGTAATATCTATTTTGTCATCTACTAATTTAAAACGGTGTTCTAAAAACAAATTTACCATGGTTCTTTTTCTATTTCCCAAATTATTACTGCTAATAAAAACTCTAGAAATATCTACTCCAAAACCTGTAACTCCTAAATTTGATGTGTAAGAAGCATTTGTTTCTAAACCTACCTTATTAGTAATATGCAAGTTTCTATACACACTTGGATTGTCTCTTATATACACATAATCATCTTGACCTCTTTTCCAATAAACTCTTGGTGTAATTTTAAATTTTTCCGTTTTAAAAACAGTAGAAGCACCTAACAAACTACTTTGCGTTTCTTCATATTGTTCAGTGGCAGTTGCACTTGCATAAAAACCGTTTGCACCAAATTTTTTATCAAAAAAAGTAGCAATTACTTCTATAGGTTGCTCCTTTTTATTAAAAATTCCTTTTAAGAAATAATTGTTGTTATCATAATCTGAATTATTTCTGTAACCGTCAGAAGTTAAAGCACCAACATGTGCAATAAAAGACGAATTCTTAAACTCTTTACCAACAGTTACAGAACCATTTAATTGGCCAAAAGAACCTGCTTCTAGATTTGCAGAAACTGTGTTTTCTAAATTCTTTTTTGTAACAATATTTATAGCTCCTGTAAATGCATTTTGCCCAAAAACTCTGGCAGCAGGACCCTTTATAATTTCTATTCTTTCTATTACTTCTATAGGCAAAGCAGCATTCATGGTGTGGTGCCCAGTTTGTGCATCATCCATTTTAATACCATCAATCAATAATAAGGTTTGATCAAAACCACCACCTCTAATATATAAATCTGCTTGACTACCTGCAGTACCTCTTCTTCTAATATCTACACCTGCTACTAATTGTAAAAGATCTGCAACATTGGTTGCGGCACTATTTGCAATGTTTTTACTAGTCACAATTTTAATAGTTCTAGAGTTTTCTTTAAAAGGAATGTCTATTCTAGTTGATGTAATTACAACCTCTTTTAATGTATCGTTCTGTATCGTATTTGATTGAGCTCTAAATAAAGAAGAACTGGTTAAAATAATAACAAGTAATAGAGAATTTTTAATTTTCATAATATAAAGTTAAATCTACTGCAAAAATCGTAACTTTATGGATAAATTTAATAGTCCGGTTTTGCACATGGAAGATAGTCCACTTTTATCGATAATTCAAAATAACATCAATTTTGATAAATCTAAAACGCAAGCAATTTACATTCAGGCTGCTCAAAATTTTATTGGCCTATTTCAAAGAAAAATAATTCTAGAAAAGACAAAATTACCCGGCACAAGAGCGCTAGCTAAAACTTTACAAATACACAGAAATACTGCTGTTGCAATTTATGATGAGTTAGCTTCACAAGGTTGGGTAGACATAAAACCCAATAAAGGAACGTTTGTATCTGTCAGAAAAACAACTTCTACTAACAAAAAGAGTAAGACTGATTTTTCTACAAAATCTACGATTTCTGAAACTACTGGATTCCATTTTCAAAAATCGTTTCACTTGGCGTCTACAGTGCAATCAACAGAAGCAAAATACTCTATAAATGATGGTAAGCCAGACTTACGTTTGCATCCTGTACATCAATTTACAAGATGGTATAGTGCAGCCATGAAACGAAAAACTTTAATTAAAAAATGGAACAGACCACAAGAGGCTTCACTTTCTATGTTTCAAACACAATTATGTAATTATTTAAATGCTACAAGAGGCTTAAATGTAAGTCCAAAAAACTTAATTAACACAAGAAGTACTGAGATGAGTTTGTACATTGTATCTCAGCTTTTAATTCAGAAAGATGATGTTGTTTTGGTAGGCGAATTAAGTAATTACGCTTCAAACATGATTTTTCAGCAGGTAGGTGCTAAGCTGATAACAATACCTGTTGATGAAGAAGGTTTAGATGTAGAATTTATCAGAAAAAATTTTATTAAAAGTAGCATTAGGTCTGTTTATGTTTGTGCCCACAGAGATTACCCTACGACTACTACCTTATCCTATAATAGAAGAAAAGCATTACTGGAATTGGCCAAAGAATTTGGCTTTGCCATTATTGAAGATGATTTTGATTATGATTTTCAATTTGATGGCTCTCCTAATTTACCAATGGTAAATTCAGACGAAAATGGATTGATAATTTACTTAGGTAAACTCGGCCAATCATTATTTCCAAGCTTTCAAACAGGGTTTGTAATTGCTCCAGAGAACTTAATTCAGGAAGCTAAGAATTATCTTTACTTAATAGATGAGCAAGGAGATCTTATACAGCAACAAATGTTATCTGAACTTATTAATGAGGGTGAAATTTATATATTAATGCAAAAAAATATTGTAGTCTATAAAGAACGAAGAGATTACTTACATCAATTACTTACTCATCAATTTAAAAATATTGCTACTTGGAAAATTCCTAATGGAGGTTTAGCCGTTTGGTTATCTTTTACACAAAATATTCCTTTAGTAAAATTGGCTAAAGAAGCTGAAAAAAATAATTTATTTTTGCCTAAAACTATTTTATATCAAACTAAATCTAATTGTGCTATTCGATTTGGCTTTGGTCATTTAAATAAGGAAGAATTGGGAAAAGTCGTTTACATATTAAAAAATGCGTACGAAAGCATTAATACCCATAAAATACCTGTTTAAAATCATTATATTTAGATAAACGTTTTAATTTGCATACTCATGGACATAACAAGCAATCTTATTTTTTTTAAACCAGAAAAAACGCCACATGAAGGTGCATTATTAATTGATACTGGAATTTCTGCAGGATTCCCTTCAAATACAGAAGATATTGTTGGCGAAAAAATTTCTTTAGATGAATCTCTTATCAAAAATAAAAACACGACTTTTTATGCAAAAGTAAGAGGTCAATCTATGATAAATGCAGGTCTAAATCATGATGACTTGTTGGTTATTGATAGAAGTTTAGAACCTGTAGATAAAAAAATTGCAGTTTGTTATATTGATGGTGAATTTACAGTAAAACGGTTACGAGTAAAAAATGATGAAATTTGGCTGCAACCAGAAAACCCCAATTACCCAATTATAAACATTACAGAAGATAATGATTTTATGATTTGGGGTATTGTAACTAACGTTATTAAAAAAGTATAAATTATTTTTTTAGAATATTTTATTATTGTTTTTCGATATTTTTATATATTTGCATTGTTATAATGTATGAAATGAAAACAACTAATAAATTAAAAATAGCATCTTACTTTTTAAAATTTTTAATGAGCATTCAAATAATTATATGTCTAGTCCTCATTTTTGTCTATTTCCATTCTATGACTGCTCCAGAAAACTATAATAGTTTAACAATTAACACAAATAGAGATATCATCTTTAATTTTGATGTAAATGAAATCCCTCAAACATATGATGATTGGAAAGAAACAAATCAGCTTTATCATTTCAATTTATTAAATGATTATTATAAAGCATATGTTATTTGGTCTAAGGTGATAATGTTTACAGGTTTCTTCTTTATACTTTTCTTTTTAAACAAATTCCTAAAAAACACTAATAGTTTTATCTTGTTTTTTGAAAAAAATATTAAAATTCTAAATAAAATTATTTATTTAATTATAAACTTATTTATTCTAAATTTTCTTCTAAAAGGATTTACAATAAAACCTTTAACGATGGTTTTTGATAATAACACATCGCATTTTTTAACGAAAAGAAGTGCCTCTTTAAATATTGTATTTTATTATCCTTTAGCAATAATATTCTTTTCTATTTTAAAAGTAGTTTTTAAACTAGGACGAGAGCTAAAACAAGAAAACGATTTAACCATATAATATGGCAATTATTGTAAATTTAGATGTAATGCTTGCAAAACGCAAAATGCGCAGCAAAGAGTTGGCTAAAATTATTGGCATAACCACAGCAAACCTATCTGTCTTAAAATCGGGAAAAGCAAAAGCTGTTCGTTTTTCTACATTAGAGGCTATTTGTAAAGCCTTAGATTGCCAACCTGCAGATATATTAGAGTATCAAGAAGATTAAGACATAAAAACTCCGAATTTTCATTCGGAGTTTTTAAATAATTTTAATAGTACTTTATCTATTTTTAGGCTCATCCATATTCATAAACAATATGTCTGTATCTGTAACCTCTTCACCTAGTAAATACTTACTAAAATGATCTGCTCTTAACCAGAAAGAATACTCTGTCATGCTTCCAAAACCATGTCTTTGGCCTGGCATAATCATAAATTTAAAACGTTTATGCGCTTTAATTAATTCGTTTGCCATTCTTATCGTTCCTGCAGGATGCACGTTATTATCCATATCTCCATGAATTAACATTAAGTGTCCTTTTAAATTTTTAGCTAAAGATTGATTGTCATCAATTTTATATTTATGCGAAACTTTACCTTTCTCATCAATTTCTTCTTTAACTCCATGATGTGTTTCAGACCACCAAGAGTTATACACGTTGTTATCATGATTTCCTGCAGAAGAAACTGCTGCTTTAAAGAAATCTGGATACACTAACATTGCTGCTGTAGACATAAAACCACCTCCTGAATGTCCGTAAATACCTACTTTTTCGATATCTATATAATCATGTCTATTAGCCAATTGTTGTGCTACATATTTTTTGTCAGCCAAACCATAATCACGTAAATTACCATAACCATAGTTATGATACCATTTAGATCTGTCTGGATGACCTCCTCTGTTACCTAATGTAATTACTACAAAACCTACTTGAGCCATTCTGTCTAAACGATCCATTCTATAAGAAAAAGACTTATTTACAGCTTCGGTTTGTGGCCCAGGATAAACATATTCTAATAACGGATATACTTTAGTAGTGTCCATGTCAAAAGGCTTGTATAGTACACCATAAATATCTGTAATTCCATCATCTGCTTTTACTTTAAACGGTTCAGGAAACTTGTATCCAGAAGCAAATAATTGCGATAAATCCGCAGTTTCTAAATCCATTACTTTACGTCCATTAGCATCTCTGACTTCAGATTTTGGTACAGTGTTTACTCTAGAGTAATTACTAACAAAGTATTGATTTGAATCTGACATGCTTGTATTTGCTGTAAAATCACCTGGATCTAAAGTTCTCATTCCAGAACCATTTAAGTTGATTTTATACGTATGTAAATAATAAGGGTCTTGTTCTTTGTTTACACCATTTGCAGTAAAAAACAACTTTCTGCTTTTCTCATCTAACCCTGCAAAACCATCTACATGATAATCACCTTCTGTAATTTGGTTTTTTAAATTACCTTCTGCATCATATAAATAAAAATGTGCCCAACCATCTCTTTCTGCCCAATGTAACATTTCTGTTTCATTGTTAAACAACACTAATGGTCTAGACTCAATATATGTATTAAATCGTTCTTCAATTAAGGTTTTGTATTCTCCTGTATTTAAATCTGCAACATTAATATCGTACTTTTTACGATCTCTCGAAATTACACTAAAATAAAGTTTGCCTTTTTTTGACAATAGTAAAGAAGGTGTAAAATCATCATCTCTTTGCGATTGTTTTCTTGGCGCTCTAAATACATTTAAACTTTGCTGACGAGTAGAATCTAGAGGAACTGTAATATGCGTTTTACTTGGAATATCAAAAATCATTAATTGTGATTTGTAATATTCTTGTTCTCCTGGCATATGATATTTATAGGTTTCTAGAGTAGGCCTTTTGTTACCTGTAGAATTGATAACCCATAAGTCTTTAATATGTCTTGAATCTGATTTTTCGAAAACAAACTTTTTAGAATCATGAGACCAAGTGCCCCAAACTCCTTTTTTTTTGTCTTTATTTTTTTCTACATCTTCATTGTCTTGACCTCTACCTCCCCAAGTATATCCATAATTCTCTTCACCATCAGTTGTCCATTGGTTTTCTACAACAGTAGTATCTTTTTCGTCTTTAATAAACTTTTTAAAGTTTACTTTATCCATCCAATAAATGTTATGATTTTTACCATATAGAACAATTGAACTATCTGGAGCAATATTTGCCCAACGTTGCCAAGGCTTTTTCTCTAGCTTTTTAGTATCTATAATAGTTAAGCCATTACTACCTAATCTGTATTCTAAATGGTACGTTTTCTTCTCCATTTTAGGCTTTTTCTTTCTAACTTTTTTAGAAGCAGTAGAATCTTTCTTTTCTTTTTTTTTATCTTCATCTACAACCTCTACCTCTTCTGTAGATGTAACCCTAACACGAATTGCATTTTCTGCTTCGTTAAATTTAAAATTAAATCTTGGTAAATGTTTTGCATCATAAGGATCTTTAGTGATTTCTGTTAACCATTTTGCCATTTTTACATTATCAAATAATGGTTTCTTGGTCTTTTTATCTACATCTACTATGTAGTGATTTGAACCTTCAGAAGTTTTATATGCATACCAAAAACGGTTTCCTTTTTTTAGCCAATGAGGGCTAACTGAAGTAGAATGCACCATTTTAGCAAGGTTTTTTGGCGAGTATTTAGCTGCCTGTCTGTAGTTAGGTTTTGGAGTTTCTTGAGCAGATACAACAGAAATAGCAAAAAGAAACACAAAAAATAAAGTAATTTTTTTCATTTGAAGTGTAAGATTAGTTTGAATTATTTATAAAGTTGACCAAAACTATCTAGACTGCAAATTTTTTAAGAAATGTTTGTTAAAATTTTAACAGTTTACCCCTCAGTTTAGGTTCCTTTTCTCAATAAAGAAGCGCTTTAATAATAAAGAGCAATCATTTTCTAAAATACCTGAAGTAACTTTTGTTTTAGGATGTAATTGTGCTCCTAAATTTACAAAGCCTCTTTTAGGCTCTGAAGCTCCATAAACAATTCTAGCTATTTGAGACCAATAACTTGCGCCTGCACACATTTGGCAAGGCTCTAAAGTTACATACAAAATACAATCTTTTAAATATTTACCTCCTAAAAAGTTAGCAGCTGCTGTAAATGCTTGCATTTCTGCATGTGCAGTTACATCGTTTAATATTTCTGTTAAATTATGAGCTCTTGCAATAATTTGATTGTTTAATACAATAACAGCACCTACAGGAATTTCACCTTTATCAAAAGCAATTTCTGCTTCCTGATAGGCTTTTTTCATAAAATAAGTGTCATCAAAAGGCTGAATCATGTTTTTGGATCTAAAAACTCAATATTACAAAATTTGATATTGTATTTTTGTAAACTAATGAAAAACTTATTAGCCAACATATCAAATCCTTCAGATTTAAGAAAACTGAATTTAAGCGAACTTCCAGAACTTGCGAAAGATCTGAGAGCATTTATTATTGATATTGTTGCTACTAAAGAAGGTCATTTAGGTGCAAGTTTAGGAGTTGTAGAGCTAACCATTGCATTACATTATCTATTTGACACACCTAATGACTTATTGGTTTGGGATGTAGGTCATCAAGCCTATGGGCATAAAATATTAACGGATAGAAAAAGTGTTTTTCATACCAATAGACAATTTAACGGAATTGCTGGCTTTCCTTCGAAACAAGAAAGTAATTTTGATACTTTTGGAGTAGGACATTCCTCTACTTCTATTTCTGCAGCTCTTGGTATGGCTATAGCCTCAAATTTAAAAGGGGAAACAGAGAAACATCATATTGCTGTTATTGGTGATGCTTCTATTGCAAGTGGAATGGCTTTTGAAGCTCTGAACCATGCAGGTGTTTCTAAGGCAAATATTCTAATTATTTTAAATGATAATGCAATTGGCATAGACCCTTCTGTAGGTGCTTTAAAAGAGTACTTAACTCGAGTAAAATCAGATAAAAAACTAGCAGCTCAAAACAACATTATTAAAGCTTTAAATTTTAATTATTCAGGTCCTGTAGATGGTCATAATTTACCAAAATTATTGTCTGAATTAGAACGACTAAAAAAAGTTAAAGGCCCTAAGTTTTTACATGTTATCACTACAAAAGGTAAGGGTTTACAGAAAGCTGAAGAAGACCAAATTACTTATCATGCCCCTGGAAAATTCGACAAGATTTCTGGAGAGCGATTAGAGAAGGTAGACAGTTTGTTTACTAAATATCAGGATGTATTTGGTAAAACTATAGTAGAATTGGCCAAAGAAAATATCAAGATAGTAGCAATTACACCTGCAATGTTAACTGGTAGTTCTTTAAAATTGATGATGCAAGAAATACCTGACAGAACTTTTGATGTTGGTATTGCAGAGCAACATGCAGTTACACTTGCTGCAGGAATGGCTACACAGGGTTTAGTGCCTTTTTGTAATATTTATTCCACTTTTTTACAAAGAGCGTACGATCAAGTAATACATGATGTTGCCTTGCAGAATTTACCTGTAATATTTTGTTTGGATAGAGCTGGTTTGGTTGGTGAAGATGGTGCAACACATCATGGAGTTTTTGACATTGCTTATTTAAGATGCATACCCAACCTCATAATTTTCGCTCCAAGAAACGAAATTGAATTACGTAACATATTATATACTGCTCAATTAGGCTTAGAACAACCAATTGCTATAAGATACCCAAGAGGTTACGGAAAAAATAAAGATTGGCAACAACCTTTTTCTAAGATTGAAATTGGTAAAGCTGTTACTTTAAAGCAAGGTGATGAAATTGCTATACTTTCTATTGGAACAATAAGTGATAATGTAACACAGGCTATATATTTAGCTCAAAATAAAAAGTCTTTAGCACATTTTGATATGCGATTTATAAAACCCCTTGATAAGGAATTGTTAAATCATATTTTTAGTAATTTCTCTAAAATAGTTACTGTAGAAGATGGCACAATCACAGGAGGTTTTGGTTCATCAATAGTAGAATATGCAGCTAAAAATAACTTTAAAAATAATATACAAATCGTTGGTATTCCTGACGATTTTATAACTCATGGAAGTATCTTAGAACTACAAAAAGAAGTTGGCTTAGATAGTAATTCTTTGGCCAAGCTTTTCTCTAAAACATAAAAAAAGGCACTGTAAACGGTGCCTTTTTTTTGTTTTACTATTTTTAATTATTTAATGATAATTTTCTTTGAAGTTCGCACTCCATTTTCATCAAAAAGATATAAAAAATACATGCCTGCATTTAAAGAAATACTCATCTGTTGTTCTTTTTGAGAAATAAAATCTATTGTTGAATTGAAAGCCTCTCTTCCAGAAACATCATATATTTTAACTTTTGTTTTCGCAAAACTATCTCCAGCATAAATCGTAAAATTACCATTTGAAACTGTTGGATAAACTGCAAATAGATCTTTATTATCTATAACGTCTTGCACAGAAGCTGTTGCAGCATTTATATTTTTTATAGCCCACCCGTATGAATTAGCCCCAGCATCTGCAACTAATTTAAATCTAAAAACAACAGTCTGACCAGGAGTTAACCCTTTGTCTATTAAATTAATTGTTTGCGTTTTAAATAAACCTTCATCATACATAGCAAATGAATCATTGTAGGTAGACAACCAATCTGAAAACCTTCTTGCATCGTATTTATCTAATACAACCCAATTTTCTAGATCCGAAGAAGCCTCAATAATTACATAGTCATAAAACGAATTTAGGTCAGACAAATTATCTGTATAAGGCTCAACTATAGCTACATCAGTATAGGTAAGTGTATTGTTACCATGTGAAATAAGCAGTGGTTTCTTTAAAATTGTAGTATATGTTGTGTTATTGGCATAAGGATGGTCAGCTATGTTTAATACATTACTATCAAAATAAACTCCGTCGTCTATTTTAAATTCACCATCATAGGTGTACACGTCTAACTCAGAAAATTCGGCAATATTTACATTTGCAGCTGGTGTATCAAAATTTATGATATTTACAGTTTCTTCTCTAATTCCAGAAGATAAACCTACAGAATCATCAAAAAGCTGCACTCCAATTTTGTGAGTTCCTTCAGTTAACCCTTCAGTTTCAAAAGTATACGTAACCCCTGTAGTGTAATCTTGTATCACTTCTCCTACCTCTACATCATCAACAAAAAACTTAGCTCTACTTACTTCTTCTACAGTTGCGTTATAAGACACAATTGATCGAGAACTTTCAATACCCTTTTGTCTTAAAGACACATCTGGCGCTACTAAATAAACAGGTAACGTATAATTTTGTAAAGCAGATATGGTTGCAGACCAAACTCCTCTTCCATAAGTTGCTATAACTACTTGATCGTTAACAATTCTCATATCATATGTAGCAACAGGTATAAAACCTTCTACCAGATTCCATGTTGTTCCACCGTCTAAAGTTTCTACAATACCAATATCTGTTCCTGCCCAAATAATATTTTCATCAAAAGGCATTTCTAAAACGCAGTGAACAGCTACATCTGGGAAACCTCTTCTTTCTCTTGAAGCAAAACCTGTAATATCTGTCCAGGTTTGTCCCAAATCATCAGTTTTTAAAATCTTTGCTAAACCTTGTGATGCAAAAGATACATACGCTCTATTTTCTTCTTTATAAGAAGGTGAAATTCCAGTAATAAAAACATTCTGATCTCCTTCAGGATTATCATAAGTTCCGGTTGCATTAAATGTTTGACCATTGTCTCTAGAAACATGCATAACATAAGAACCACTTTCTGTCATTGCTGCTCCTGCCCATACAATATTTGGGTTTGCATGTGAAGCTTCTACATTTAATGCACTTGTTGCGCTAGGCGTATAATTATTAAAAATTTCACTTAGTGACCAAGAACCTCCAAAATCTGTAGACCTCCAAACACCATTCGTAGAAATTGCAAACACAACATCTGGATTGTTGTCTACGTTAGATAGTTTAGAATAGAATGGCGACAAATTTCCATTTCCAGAATCTTCAAAATTAGTTAGAGCTCCGTTATTATCTATATACCTTCCAATATTTCCGTAATTTTGCGAAGCAACAATATAGTTACCTGGCTTATTATAATGCCAAACTGCTTCAAAACCGTCTCCTCCTAATATTTTCTGGTACGACTTCGTTAAACTCGAATTACTTCCAGATGAAATCCAGGAACCATTGTCTTGAGCACCTGCAATGTAGTTATCTGATCCATTTTGTTTTGTTGCAGCATAAAACTGAGTACTATTTTTTCCTGCTGCAGTTCCAGACCAAGTCCCTGCGATTGCTCCAGGATTTGATCCGTAAGCTGTACTATACACTCCACCATCATTAGCCAGAAGAATTCTAAACTCTTGGTTATTACCTAATATATAAGACAAACCATGTTGATCAACATGAACACCAGAATTAATTTGATTATTATCGTAACCAGAAGCAATAGATTGAAAAGTAAAATTCGTACTAGTTATAGTAACCTTAAAGACAGCAACACCTCCAACATAAAAAGTATTAGTATTATAAGGATGAGCCATTATTATATTATCATACCAACCTTGTCCTGTAAGTAAATTTGCATTTGGGCTAGAAGTTGTTAATTTTGTATAAGAAGCACCTTTATCTGTAGATTGATAAAAATCTGTGTTTGTATAGGTACCTCCACTTCCTGAATATACACTTAAGAATATGTAATTTGTATCTGCAGGAGAAACTGCCAATTCAAAACGGGAATGGTTTCCATTAAAATCTGCTCTATCAAAAGAAGTAGACCATGTTAATCCTCCATCTATACTTTTTACGATTCCAAAGTTTCCGACAGAACCATATTGAATATTAAAATCTGTTGGATCTGCATCAAGATCTTGAACAGTTCCAGAGGAAACGAAAGTTTGAGTCCAATTAGCACCACCGTCTATAGTTCTATAAATACCCGATCTTGTACCTACCAAAAGATTATTTTTATCATTTGGATTAATAATTATCCTTCCAATATCACCAAAACTTATTGTATTGGTTAAACTTTCCCAAGTTGCACCACCATCTATTGTTTTATAAACACCAGAGCATCCAATAGCTCCTAAGTTTCCAAAAGGCTCACCAGTACCAACGTATAATGTGTTTTTATCTTGTGGACTAATTACAATAGTAGAAGTTGCTAAATTTGGTATTGTAGTATCTGTAAGGTTTACAAAAGTAGCTCCTGCATCTTCTGTTAACCAAACACCACCACCAACTGTTCCAAAAAACCAACGATTTGCATTGGTAGGATCTACTGCAATTCCTCTAGTTCTTCCTGGAACATTTGCAGGTCCTCTTTCTGTAAAAACAGTAGTTATTTCAGTATCTTTTTTAAGACTACGGTTTTGTGCTTTTAACTTTTTAAACTCTTCTATTAAATACCCTTTTTTATAGGTTGATTTTTCTGCATTAATAGGTTTTCTAATTTCATTTTGATAATCAGCCATAAACTCAATCCCTTTTTTATGTTTAATATCAGGATTTTTTTTATGTCTTTTTTCTTTAATGACTTGAATCTTTGCTTCTGCTGGTTTTTCTAAAATTTTTTGGTTTTCTAAATTACAAGAAACTGCTGCTATTCCTAAAAGTGCAAGTAAAAGGTAATTAACTTTTTTCATTTATTTGATTTCTATTATTATGCTATAGTTATTATTATTGTTGCTATTGTTGTTTGATAATAATTCACTTTTGTTGTCTTTCTTAATCATTCCTATATGAGGATAGCCTTTTAATTCTGTATTAGTATACCAAACTAATTTTGTCCCTTCAAAGCTTCCACATTTTATTACTTTCTCAGTATTTATGTCCAATACTGTATAGTCTATTATTTTTTTGATCATTAGATCATTTTTAAAGCTCGTTACAAGCATCATCGTTTTCGATAAGTTGTACGTTTTTTCTACGATACTATTAACACTTGTTTTTGCAGTGTAATTTATAGCATTTGAGGTTAATTGCTTGCATTTACAAGAGGTTAAAAAAAGTAAAAAAAAAAGAGCTGATACAGAAATCACTCTATTTTTCATTTTATTAAATTATTATTAATTAGTAAAAATAAAGCTAATTATTTAATATTAAAACAATTTAACTGTTAATTTTTTAAGATTTTAAAACATTAAACATAACAATAAAGTGAAGTTGTTATAAACAAAAAATGGAGGCTAATTAGCCTCCATTTTTTATTTATATATTAATTTTTATCGAGGTATATCATCCATAGAAATTTTTCTAACAATTGCATATTTAGCATAATTAGTTTTATTCTTCTTCTTATATGAAAGAACAACTTCATTTGCCTTTAATTCAAATGGAAATTCTACATTCTCAATTAAAGTCAATTCTTTATTGATACTTCCAGAAATACTAAAAGTATCTTCATTAACTTTAGAAGGTATAATTTGATTTCTAAAATAAATAGCCAATAGCTTAATCTTAGCAGTATCAAATTGATTGAAATTCAAATTTACTTGAATATAAGTATCCTCATCTGCAATTGCTGGTGAAATTTCTTTAAAAAAACCTTCATTTAATTGTAACTTGTTTTCTTTTACTAAGCTAAAATCTTGCGACTTACACCCCATCAAAAAAACAACCAGAAAGCAAGAAAATAAGATTTTCATAGTTTTAGTTTTTTACAAATTTTCTAGAAATAGCCTTATTATCTTGATTTAATTTTACAATGTATAAACCTTTATCCAAGCTAGACACATCAATTGATTTTTGATCTAAAGCACCTTTTAATACTTCTTTACCTCTAATATCATAAATAGCAAATTTTGTTTCGTTAGATAGTTGAATATCATTAGAACCAAACTGCAATTTAAGTTGAGTTGGATTTGGATACATTGCTAAAGTAATTGTATCTATTGAATTATCATCAACAGACAATGATTCATTAAGATCTGCTTGATAAATTCCATTCCCATGAGTACCCATTAATAAAATATTATCTGATGGCCTATATACCAAACCGCTAACTACCGGAATTCCCATAGTACTTGCACCCTCTAAATTCCAATCTTGAATCGTTGGATCGTTTGAACTAAACAAACCTCTAGCTGTACCAACAAAGTATGTGACTTGCCCATCTACTAGAGCAATAGCACCTGCTCTTAAAGAAAACGCTTCTAAATTACGTTCAACTTCTGTCCAAGTTGGGGTTGCAGCTGTTGCATTATTTGTAACAAAAACATTCCTAATATCATCTCCATAACTTGCATAAGTAACCATTACAATATCTGGATTTGTTGGGTGTACAGCAATATCAGAGGTGTATTGGCCATTATTAATTTGTGTAGCATCAATCTGAACTTCATTTGGTGTTATTTTTACTAGAGAAGTTAGGTCTGTTGCATTAATTGGATCTTTTAATCTGAATACATTACCACCTCTACCACCAATAAACAAGTAACTATTTTCTGCATCATAAGAACCCCTTGTTGTCTCAAACGTCGTAATTCTTTCTGAAAAAGGAGTATTTCCTACTAAAGACCACGTGCTACTTGTTACATTCTCTGCATTATCCGTTCTTAATAAGCTTCCATTACTTGCGTAATAGATAACATTTGGATTATCTGGATCCATATGAAAATAGGTAACAAACTGACTTGGGTAAGCTTCTCCTGCATCAGTAGTTGGGGTAATTGTTGCTGTTATAGAGTTTTCATCACCTCTATACATTAGTCCATTTTGAGTTGTTACATAAGTAATATAGCCTGAAGCTAAAAAACCTGTTTTTGGAGTGACTGAAACTGCTGCTCCATCTCCTCCAAATAAATCTGACATAGTAGAATTGTCAGGATTTCCTGCATCTATACCCCCAATTGTAGTTCCATTATCTTGTGCTCCTCCAATAACAAAATCATTCCCTTCTTCATTTACCATATTTACGTGGTAATATTGATAGGTTAAGTAATCATTATTTAAATTTTGCCACTGCACAAAATTACTTGAAATATTTGTTGTTTTGTGAACACCTCCATCTGTGCCTGTAAAGAAAGTAGTACCATCTTCGCTCCAAACTAAAGAATGAATGTCTGGATGGTGTTCTACTTCTCCTTCTTTATAAATACCATAACCATTTACACCTGCATACCCACCAATTCTTTTAAAAGTTGGGTCTGAGGTTATATTCTCTATCTTGTAAACATTAGTACCTCCAATTGTTACAAAATTTTCGTTATCTGGTTTTACAGAAATCACTAAATCGTATGCACCTTGAATAGAAAATGGATCATTACCATCGCTATCACCACCGTCTTCATCTGGTAGTTTGTCGCTATAATTTACCCAAGTAGATGTAGCAAAATTATATTGCCACAAGTCAGCTTCTGGAACCCTATTCCCTTCTTTATTACTTTGTCCGTTATTATAGAGCATGTATAATATATCTTCATTTGATGGCGCTAAAGCCAATGTGATTCTATTTGATGGCCTAAAATCTGTAGAAGTAGGGTTTATTTGAAGCCAAGTTCCATTTCCTGTAGCAGACGTATACACACCTCTATTAAAAGTACCTCCTCCATCTAAAGAAGCAAAAACTCTACCAGTACTTGCAATAACTACATCTGTCCACCCTCTATCTTCAGCTCCTAATTGTAACTCTATAACTGGACCTGACTCACCAAATCTATAAACTCTACCTGCAGTACCAACAAACAAATCTCCTGTTATAGGATGTACTTCTAAATCTATAATAATATCAAAAAAACTGTCAAATGAATCAAAATTACTAGACGTAGTCTCCATTTGCTGCCATGTTAAACCACTATCAGTAGATTTCCATATTCCGTTTCCTAAGTAACTCTCTTGTAAGCCAGCACTATTTCCTCTATACTCGCCTGTCCCATAATACCAAATATTCTGATGACCATCTCTTGGATCTTGAGCAATTGCTGTAACATTATGAATATCATTTAAACCAGAAACTTTTGTCCAAGAACTTCCGCCATCTACAGTCCTAAAAACTCCACTACTAACACCACCTGCAATCATTGTGTTACCAGTTGCATCACTTAGATCAATTTTTACTGACCTTGTTCTACCTCCTAAATTAGAAGGTCCTCTACTTATAAAATCATAAGTGGTAGCTCTTGCAAAAAAATTATTTTCCTTTTCTATAATAGCAGTTGCTAATTCTTTGTCTTTTTCTAATTGAGGAATTGTTCCTGTTGTTGGATTTTTTTGCATATCAAAATCATGCAACCATCTAGCTTCTGTATCTTCAGCTTTCTCAGCTAAAGTCTTCTTCTTTTTTTTTGGTAAATTAGATTCATCATTGTTTTGAACGTTACAAGATAAAACAAAGCCCATTGTAAACACAATAAGCATTACATTGTAGATTTTTTTCATGTGTTTATTTTAAAATATATTTCCAAATATTTTTCTTCGAAGTCTAATAGCATAACTATCAGACATCCTAGAAACGTAAGTACAAACTGCCATTATTCTATCGTATTGACTAACAGATTGACTAACGTATTCTTGAGGCATTAAATTTACTAATAAGTTATCATAATTACTATTATTGTTTTCAAAATTATTATTGATAGCTGTTATAAAAACATCTAACAAATCGCCTATAATTCTATAACCTGCAACTTCCTTTTCTAACACCTCTTTGCTTTTGTAGATTTTATCGATACTTATTTTTATAATATCATTAATTTGTGCTTCATACTTACACTTATCTAACAAAGAATTTTTAAAATCACCATTTAAAATACCCTCTTCGTTCTTTAAAAAAATGGTTACAGCTTCATCAATTAACGCATTAATTGCAATTGCTCTTAAATAGGCTGTTCTATCTTTGGTATGTTGCAAGGCATAATATTTATCTCTGTTGATGCCATGAATTAATTTAGACATGTATTCTAGGGCATAATCTTCATCAATTAACCCTAGATTGATACCATCTTCAAAATCAATAATCGTATAGCAAATATCATCTGCAGCCTCTACCAAATAAGCTAATGGATGTCTGTAAAAAGAATTGGATTCTGCATTTTTAGGTTTCATTCCTAACTCTGTAACAACGTCTAAAAATGCCTCTTTATCAGATTGAAAGAATCCGTATTTTTTATCTACAATATGATTCGTCGGTTTTTTAGGTAAGCTTTCTTTTGGATATTTTAAGAATGCTCCTAAAGTTGCATAACACAAGCGTAAGCCTCCTGAAATACCCTCTCTAGATTCTGTAAGAATTTTAAATCCGTTTGCATTACCTTCAAAATCTACTAAATCTTGATATTGTTTATCAGAAAGTTTTGCTTTGTATTGCAAACCTTTACCGGTTTTAAAATATTCGCCTATTGCTTTTTCTCCTGAATGACCAAAAGGTGGATTTCCAATATCATGAGTTACAGAAGCTGCTGCTACAATTGCTCCAAAATCATTAAAAGTATAGCCTAATTCTACTAGATTTGGATGACGTTCTAACAACACCTTACCTACTCTTCTACCCAGAGTTCTACCTACTACAGATACTTCTATACTGTGGGTTAATCTTGTGTGTACAAAATCGGTTTCTGATAATGGAATTACTTGTGTTTTGTCTTGTAAGCTTCTAAAAGCTGATGAAAATATGATTCTATCAAAATCTACTTCAAAGCCCAAACGTGTTTCGTCTTGTCCAATTCTTGGTCTTTTTTTAATATCACCGAAACGTTTTAGAGAAAGTAATTGTTCCCAGTTCATAATATGCTGAATTTACTTGAGCTGAACTTGATTTAATAGTTCAGTATCTATTTTTAAGATTTTCGAAAATACAAAAAGAGAGGCATTTCTACCTCTCTTTTTATCAAGTTTTAATTTATTTGGTTTAAGAACCACACATTAAGCAATCGTCATCTGGCCCTGCTCCTTTTGAGGCATCTACCATTGCTTTGAATTCTGCTGGTGTCATTGGCTTTTCTTCTTCAATAACTTCTGCTTTCTTTTCTTTAGAAACTGTAAACTGAATTGCATTTACTGCAGATTTTGTTCTTAAATAATACATCCCTGTTTTTAAACCAGATTTCCAAGCATAGAAATGCATTGATGTTAATTTCCCATAATCTGGATCTTTTAGGAATAAGTTTAATGATTGAGACTGATCGATAAAATACCCTCTATGACGTGCCATATCAATAACATCTTTCATACTCATTTCCCAAACTGTTTTGTACAATTCACGTAAATCAGCAGGAATTTCTTCAATGTGTTGAATAGAACCATTTGCACGCATAATGCTTTCTTTCATATCATTATCCCACAAACCTAATTCCACTAGGTCTTCTAATAAGTGTTTGTTTACTACAATAAACTCACCAGACAACACTCTTCTTGTATAAATATTAGAAGTGTATGGCTCAAAAGCTTCATTATTTCCTAAAATTTGAGAAGTAGATGCTGTTGGCATTGGTGCTACTAACAACGAGTTTCTAACTCCATGCTTCATAACTTGTTTACGTAGTTTCGCCCAATCCCAATTACCGCTTAATTCATCATCATTTACACCCCACATGTTAAATTGGAATTCACCCTCAGACATTGGAGACCCTTTAAAAGTAGAATATGGTTCTTTTGCTTTTGCAATTTCCATAGATGAAGTTACAGCTGCAAAATACATCGTTTCAAAAATATCTTGATTTAGCTTTTTAGCTTCTTCACTTGTAAATGGCAAACGTAAATTAATGAAGGTATCTGCTAATCCTTGAATACCTAAACCTACTGGTCTATGTCTAAAGTTTGAGTTTTCTGCTTCTTTTACAGGATAAAAATTAGCATCGATAACTGTATCTAAATTACGTGTTACCTTCTTAGTAACATCGAATAATTTTTTATGGTTAAAATACTTCTCCCCATTTTCTCTTTCAGAAACGAACATTGGTAACGCAATAGAAGCCAAGTTACATACAGCAACTTCGTCTTTTGCAGTATACTCCATAATTTCTGTACATAAGTTTGATGAACGAATGGTACCTAAATTTTTCTGATTTGTTTTTCTGTTAACAGCATCTTTATACAACATATAAGGAGTTCCAGTCTCAATTTGAGATTCTAAAATCTTCTCCCATAATTCACGAGCTTTAATGGTTTTTCTTCCTTTACCTGCAGCTTCATAACTTGTATATAGGCGTTCAAATTCTTCTCCATACGTATCATATAAATGAGGACATTCGTGAGGGCACATTAATGTCCACTCACCATCTTCTTGTACACGTTTCATAAATAAATCTGAAATCCACATTGCATAGAATAAATCTCTTGCACGCATTTCTTCTTTACCATGATTTTTCTTTAAATCTAAAAAGTCGAAAATATCTGCATGCCAAGGCTCTAAATACATTGCAAAAGAACCTTTACGCTTACCTCCACCTTGGTCTACATAACGTGCTGTATCATTAAAAACACGTAACATTGGTACAATACCATTAGAAGTACCGTTTGTACCTGCAATATAAGAACCTGTAGCTCTAATATTGTGTAAAGACAAGCCTATACCTCCTGCAGATTGAGAAATCTTTGCAGTTTGCTTAAGTGTATCGTAAATACCTTCTATACTATCATCTTGCATTTGCAATAAGAAACAAGAAGACATTTGAGGCTTTGGTGTACCTGAATTAAATAGAGTTGGAGTTGCATGCGTAAAATATTTTTTACTCATTAACTCATAAGTTGCAATAGCTTCATCAATATCATTTTTATGAATACCAATAGAAACACGCATTAACATATGTTGTGGACGCTCTGCAATTTGACCATTCAACTTTAATAAATATGAACGTTCTAAAGTTTTAAAACCAAAATAATCGTAATTAAAATCTCTATTATAGATGATAGTAGAATCTAGCTTTTCTGCATTTGCTTTTATAATTTCGTAAATGTCATCTGCTAACAGCGGCGCCTTTTTCCCTGTACGTGGATTTACATAGAAATATAAATCATCCATCGTTTCTGAGAATGATTTTTTTGTGTTTTTATGTAGGTTAGATACTGCTATTCTTGCTGCTAATTTTGCGTAATCTGGATGAGCAGTGGTCATAGTTGCCGCAGTTTCTGCAGCTAAATTATCTAACTCAGGCGTGGTAACACCATCATACAAACCTTCAATAACGCGCATGGCTACTTTTACAGGATCAACAATTTTATTTAATCCATAACACATTTTCTTAACTCTAGCAGTGATCTTGTCGAACATCACTGGCTCTTTTTTGCCATCTCTTTTTAGTACGTACATTTGGTTTGTTTGTTTAGTTTATTGATTATTTATTGAGCCAACAAATCATCCACATTTGGGGGCTTTTATTTTACCCAATGAAGATTGGGTAACTATTATTTTAAAAATTATGCCTTTTGTAATTAAAAGTCTGAATCGAAACTTATGCTTCCAGTTCCACCAGATTTAACCCCAGCTTTTTGATATTCTGATACTCTTTTTTCGAAGAAGTTTGTTTTCCCTTCTAAAGAAATCATTTCCATAAAATCGAACGGATTTGTAACATCATATACTTTTTCACAACCAAATTCTAACAATAATCTATCTGTTACAAATTCTAAGTATTGTGTCATCAACTTTGAGTTCATACCAATTAAACTTACTGGTAATGATTCTGTCACAAATTCTCTTTCAATATCTAAAGCATCAACAATGATTTCTTTAATTCTCTCTTTAGGCACTCTATTTACAATATGATTGTTATGTAAATGAACTGCAAAATCACAGTGCATACCTTCATCTCTAGAAATTAATTCGTTAGAAAAAGTCAAACCTGGCAACAGACCTCTTTTCTTTAACCAGAAAATAGAACAGAAAGCTCCTGAAAAGAAAATACCTTCTACTGCTGCAAAAGCAATTAAACGCTCTGCAAAAGAATCAGATTCAATCCATTTTAAGGCCCAATCTGCTTTTTTCTTAATAGCAGGAAAAACTTCAATTGCTCTGAATAACCTATCTTTTTCAACTTCATCTTTAACATAAGTATCTATTAATAAAGAATACGTTTCTGAATGAATGTTTTCCATCATAATTTGAAAACCGTAGAAAAATTTTGCTTCAGAGTATTGCACTTCATTTACAAAATTTTCCGCAAGATTTTCATTTACAATACCATCAGAGGCTGCAAAAAATGCCAAAATGTGTTTTATAAAATAACGCTCATCATCTGTTAACTTAGTAGTCCAATCTACTAAATCTGAGTGTAAATCAATTTCTTCTGCAGTCCAAAAACAAGCTTGTTGTTTTTTATACCATTCCCATAAATCATTATGCTGTATGGGGAAAATTACAAAGCGACTATCATTTGGTTGAAGGATTGGTTCTTGTTTAGACATGGTTTTGTTTATTTTGAGCGTTATTGAATATTATTTAATCGTTAAGAACGACCTCTACAAATATTGAAATTTTTGTTTCAAAATGAAAGACCTACTTATTCACAAATGCTATGAAGTTTTTAACAAAATGATAAAAAAATGGAAAATCAGGCTTTTTATATTTTATTTTAATGTGTTGATTTTCAATGTCTTGTAAAGTTAAAATCTTCTTAAAGCCCAATCTCATTGACATTCTTAAATTCTTTTTTTAAAACTTTTTATTTTTTTTGTTTTAAAAAAAATAAGTGGTTCAAAAAATATAATGAAGGTTAAACAAAATGATTCATTAGTAAAAATTTAAAATGATAGCTTTTTAAGTATTATATTTGTAGTATTATTAACATTTATTATATATCAAAGTGAAAAACGGAACAGTAAAATTCTTCAACGAGTCTAAGGGATTTGGATTTGTAATTGAAGACGGTTCAAAAACAGAGTATTTTGTGCACGTATCAGGATTAATTGACGAAATTAGAGAAGGTGATGCAGTAGAATTTGACCTGAAAGAAGGTAGAAAAGGTTTAAACGCAGTAGACGTTAGAGTAATCTAATTATATTATTTAGAATTTTTTTACATAACAACAAGTCGCTTATTTTTTTTTAAGCGACTTTTTTTTAGCTTATTTTTGTAACGACAAATAAAATTTAATGAAAAAAAGGTTTCCGAAATTTGTACAAATAGCTATTATTTCTTTGTACTTAATATTTTTAGCAGGCTCTATTGTTAGGATGACAGGTTCTGGAATGGGTTGTCCAGACTGGCCAAAATGCTTTGGGTACTACATACCACCTACTTCAGAAGAAGAAATTACATGGAAACCAAACACAACTTACAAAAAGGGTTTTATCATTATAAAAAATGAAGTTTTATTTGTTGCTGCAAAAGACCTTCAAACCACAAAAGAGTTTGATTTAAAAAACTGGAAAAAATATACCAAACATGATTACACCGTTTTTAACAAATACCACACTTGGACAGAGTATATTAATAGACTAGTATCTGTACTAGCAGGTTTTGTTTTTCTATTTTTAGTCTACGGATCATTAAAGTACTGGAAAGAAAACAAAAAAATAACACTTCTTTCTTTTGGTGCATTCTTTTTAATGCTATTTGAGGCTTGGCTAGGAAAAACTGTTGTAGACACAAATTTAACCCCAGCAATTATCACTCTACATATGGTAGTTGGATTAGTCATCATTGCACTACTCTTAAATTTAAAATTCATCATATCCTCTAAAAAAACATATCCTTACAACGCCCTATTTAACAAACTATTAATTATTTCTGTAGTATTTTCATTGATTCAAATTGCAATGGGAACTCAAGTACGACAATTTATAGATGAGCAGGTTAAGCTTTTTGGTTTTGAAAATAAAAATCATAGCTTAATGAACCCTAACTTAAAATTTTATTTACATAGGTCTTTTACGATCGCTATTGTTCTTGTAAACTTCAGCTTGTTATACCTTAACCAAATTAAAAAGCTTGGATACAAACTGATAAATTGGATTGTTTTTTTAATATTTTTAGAAGCAATTACTGGTATTTTAATGTATTATGCAGAAATTCCGATTGGCACACAGGCTATACACTTAATGGCAGGAGCACTACTCTTTGGAATGCAATTTTATTTATGGCTACAGAGCAGAAAATTTACTAAGGCATAAAGCTTGCTTCATTAAATTATAAGGCTAGTTCTAATAAGAAAATTAAACCTAAAGTTACGGGTGTGCATTTACCCAAACTTCCCCGTCAGAAAAATACTCTTTTTTCCAAATAGGAACCTTTTCTTTTAAAGTGTCTATAGCAAATTCACAAGCTAATATAGCAGCTTTTCTGTGCTTAGAAGAAACTGCAATAATAACAGGAACCTCACTAACTTTTAACAAACCCTCTGCGTGATGAATCGCTATTTTATAGATGTCATATTTTACTAGAGCAGCATCTGCGATTTTTTGCATTTCTTTGATCGCCATTGGTTTATAGCTAGAAAAATCTAATTGCCTCACTTCTTTTCCTTGTGTATCATTTCTAACTGTACCTACAAAAACTGAAATACCTCCACAAATAGGGTCTTCTACAAAACGATAACATTCTTGTAAATCCAATTGATTAGAAGTTAATTCTACTGAAGTTCTCATAAATTTTATAAACTCATAGTGTTAGAAAAACAAAAATACAAATTCGTAATGTATCTTTGTTTTAAATTAAACATACTTAAAGAAATGACAAAACTATTTAGATTAATTAGCTTTCTAGAAGGGGTTTCTTACTTACTCTTACTGTTTGTTGTTGCGACACCAATTAAATACACACAAGGAGACAGCTCTTATGTTAAGCTATTAGGCATGCCACATGGCATTTTATTTATGTTATATATTGTATTTGCTATCGTGATTAAAAAACAAATGAAATGGAATCTAAAAGATCTGGGAATCGTCTTAATTTGCGCAATAATTCCTTTTGGTACTTTTTTTGTTGATAAAAAATATTTACGTTAATTACCCGCCACTTACCGGAGGAATTATAGCGATAATATCTGTTGAATTTAACTCTAGTAAATCTTGTGCATATACTTCGTTAACAGCTATTGCATACGAATTTAATTTTTCTAAAACAGGGTAACTTTTCTTTAAAGCTTTTTTAAAATCAGCTACTGTTGTGTTTTTTTGTAGGTTCATGATGGTTTCATTAGCCCCCACTAAATCTCTTGTTATTCCGAAAAAAAGTACTTTAAGTGTCATAGTTTACAAAAAAATTAAAAGGTTAAATTAAAGCCTAATAATAAACCATCATTCTGAATACCATCATGAAATGATTTAATATAATCTATTCTTAAGAAGCGCCATTTCCCAAAACCTATATTCTCTAAACCGATAGCAACTTCAGAATACTGTTTTGTATCTGACATATACATTGTTTTGGCACTTGTAATTATATGATAATTCAAAATACTAAGTACTGGAAGTTTTGCTAAAAGAGCTCCTTTAAAATTGTGCTCTATGTGTGCTTCTACATATTTGTTATTTGAGAAGAAACGATAATACTCTAATAAACCAAAATTATTTTTACGATTACCATCAGTCACAATAAACATTTGATTCCCTTTTACTTGTAAGTTATCCATGAACGCAATATTTTTCTTTTCAAAAAAGACTCCTGCTCTTAAATAATAGAAAAAATCACCATAATTACCTGTATTTAGATTCTGAGTTAAGCTAGCTGTAATTAAATCTGAATTAAATTCGTCATTTTGTGCACCAAATGTTTTTCTGAAATTTAAATTAAGTAGTGGATATTTACGATTACCGACGTTAACCTTTCTATCTGGGTAAGACAAGTATTTCTGCCCAAAAGCAAAAGAAGCTCCAATATTTAAAGTTACTATTTTATGAGATGTAAAAACAGAACTGGTAAAGTTTTTTGGTTCTAGAGGATTATTAGAGGTGTAAGGATCGTTTTTACTCTGTCTTGCAAAAGAATAATTTGTAGTATTAAAAAGTGGTTTTCTATTTGCGTACTCTAAAGACGATGATAAATAAATTCCATTAGTAATCTCCTCAGAAAAGTCAATTCTTACAAATTCCTTTTCATAAATTTTCATGTAGTTTAATCTCCTTGTTAACGTCCGTATTAAATTGTCCAACTTTTTAATTGGATTTCTCCCATTGAATTGCGCTGTTGTTACACCTCCAGAAATTGTTAACCTTGGCTTTGAAATGTTATTCCATTTTTTAGAAAATGAAATAACAGGTCTTAATTTACGTTCTGAAAAACCATAATTAACATTCGCCGAAACACGCCACCATTTACCTGTTTTATTCAGTTCTTCAAAATAACTCAATCCAACAGAACCATTTAACCCTTGTACTGTGTTAAAACTTACACCCAAAAGAGGACCACTGTAAGAAAGAGCTCTATTCTTGTAAGAGTTATTATAAGTATATCCTAATAAAGGATTAAACCAGTTGAATAAATTATTTTTGGCATCTAGTGAGTCTAAGTACTTTTTTGATTTTCGAACAACTTTTATACTATCTTTTACTTTGTAATCATTTACCTCCTCTTTTGTTAAGGCTACCGGCCTTAAAGTGTTCCAAAAAATAGTATCTTTTTTTGTAGCATTTTTCTCGAAAGTTAATACCTCATTCTTAAACGTACTTTCAGTAAAATTTGGAGAAAAATTATAATCAGAATATACGTAAGAAAATTTTCCTCTTGGTTTAAATCCAAAAATAGAAATATCAAAAGTTATAGACTGACTAATTAACACCCATCCTTCTATAATAGGGGAATAAGCATAGCCTTGTTTTAGCCCTAAAGAGTTTACAAAAGGAAGATTTACTTGAAGCCCAGTGGTTGTTAAATCGCAACCATATATAGCCCAATCATCTTCTACAATATAAATATACCCTTTAAAAACTCGGTCGTTTTTCCTTTTAGGTATTACTTTTATTTTATTAATTAACCTGTTATTTGAATCGTAAAAACTACCTTCTAATTTGTAAGTGTAGTAACCAAATGCGTTTGAAGAAATTGGAGAAACCAAATCATTAAAAATTGCAATGCTGTTTTCGTAAAGATCAACATTAGAATCCTCTGCCCTATTAAAACTCACACCATTATCTTCTCCAGAAACCTTGGAAGCTATTATTTTTTCTTTAAATCTTTTCGGTTTTTTTTGAAAAGAAATATCAGAAAATGTCTCTGACAAATAAATAATTCCACTTCTAGTCGTATCTAAACCTCCTCCAAAATCTCCAGTGCTTTGCCCAAGAAATTTTTCTGGTGCTTCTTTAATTCTTGTAAGTCCTCTAGAGTAAAATTTTGCAGTATAATTAGCAAATTTATTTGTATTAATTTCTTTATTAGCAATTGCGTTACTAACAATTATATTTGCAGGATTCTGACTTGTAAAAATAGAAATTCCACTTAAGGAAACACTCTCTTCCTCTAAAGTTACATTTAAATAATAAGGTAATTCTGAAAAAGTAATTGACTTCTTTTTTGTTTTAAAACCTAGCATTTGAAAAACAAGCGTGTAATTACCTGGCTCTTTAATAGTTAATTCGTAAACCCCATTATCATTAGAGGTTGTACCATTTACTGTCTTATCAAGATAAATACTCACAAAAGAAAGAGGCTGATTTTTAATATCAGTTACAACCCCCTTAATTTGGGCGCTACAGTAAAAAGCTGCACTTAAAAAAAAGAAAAAGAGATTTTTTTTCATTCAAATATTTTATTATGTAGACGCAAACATACTGGTAATGTTACAAGAAAACCTTTAAAAATTGTTAAACCTGTTTATTCAATTTTAATTTAAGTTAGAACGACAAGTTTAGCAGATTGTTTTTTGGATCTTTAAACAATACTTTACAAAAAGGTTTCGTTGTAAAAAGAATAGAAAACATTTTACAAAGCTTACACTGAAAAGTATATATTTGTATGATTATATAAGGAAATAAGTATTTATGAGCAATTCAAGAAAAAGACACGAAGCCTTACTATACCACGCAAAACCAAAACCTGGTAAAATTGCAGTTTTACCTACAAAAAAGTATGCTACTCAGCACGATTTAGCATTGGCCTACTCCCCAGGTGTTGCAGAGCCTTGTTTAGAAATTGCAAAAGATAAAAACAATATTTATAAATATACATCTAAAGGAAATTTAGTTGCTGTAATTTCTAACGGAACTGCTGTTTTAGGATTAGGAGATATTGGTCCTGAAGCCTCTAAACCTGTAATGGAAGGAAAAGGGCTTCTTTTTAAAATATTTGCAGATATTGACGTTTTTGACATTGAGGTAGACGCTACAGATGTAGACAAATTTATTGAAACTGTAAAAGCGATAGCTCCAACATTTGGAGGCATTAATTTAGAAGATATTAAAGCTCCAGAAGCTTTTGAAATAGAAACTCGTTTAAAAGAAGAACTAGACATTCCTGTAATGCATGACGATCAGCATGGTACTGCAATTATTTCAGCAGCTGCATTAAAAAATGCTGTAGAAATCTCGGAAAAAGATATTTCTAAATTAAACATAATTGTGAACGGCGCAGGTGCTGCAGCCATATCTTGTACACGTTTGTATTTAGAATTAGGTGCAGTTAGAGAAAATATCATCATGTGTGATAGTAAAGGGGTTATCAGAAAAGATAGAGATAATCTAACTTCTCAAAAAGCTGAATTTGCGACCTCGAAAGATGTTCATACTTTAGAAGAAGCAATGCAGAATGCTGATGTTTTTATAGGGCTCTCTACAGGGAAAATTGTTACACCAAACATGCTTTTATCTATGGCAAAAAACCCAATTGTTTTTGCTATGGCAAACCCTGTCCCAGAAATAGAGTATGACTTAGCTATAGCAACTAGAGATGATATTATAATGGCAACAGGTAGATCTGATCATCCTAACCAAGTAAACAATGTACTTGGTTTTCCATTTATTTTCAGAGGTGCTTTAGATGTAAGAGCAACAAAAATTAATGAAGCTATGAAGCTGGCCGCAGTTCATGCCCTTGCAGACCTAGCAAAAAAATCTGTTCCAGAACAAGTAAATATTGTTTATGATGAAGTAAGTTTAAATTTCGGAAAGGAATATATTATCCCAAAACCTTTTGACCCTAGATTAATTTATGAAATTCCACCAGCAATTGCAAAAGCAGCAATGGAGTCTGGTGTAGCTTTAGAACCTATTACAGATTGGAATGCGTATAGAGAAGAATTAATGGAGCGTTCTGGTTCTGGAAGTAAAGAAATTAGACAAATTCACAATAGAGCTAAAAGAAATAAAAAACGAATTGTTTTTGCTGAAGCAGATCATTTAGATGTCTTAAAAGCAGCACAAAGAATACAAGAAGAAAAATTAGGGCTACCTATTTTATTGGGTAGAAAGGAATTAATTCTTGAATTAAAAGAAGAAATTGGTTTTACAGAAGAAGTACCAATTTTTGATCCTAAAACAGATGAAGAGAACGATAGAAGAGAGCGTTTTGGATTGGCATATTGGCAAACAAGACAACGCAAAGGAAGAACACTAACAGAAGCAAAAAAATTAATGCGAGAGCGTAATTATTTTGCTGCTATGATGGTTAATGTTGGAGAGGTCGATGCTTTAATAACAGGTTATTCAAGACCCTACCCAACAGCTGTAAGACCAATATTAGAATCCATTCCAAGAGATAATGGTACTTCTAAAATAGCAGCATGTAATTTAATGCTTACCAAGCAAGGGCCAATATTTTTGGCAGATACCACTATAAATGTAAACCCTACCGCAAAAGATTTGGTAAAAATTTCTCAGATGACATCTAATTTGGTAAAGATGTTTGGAATGAAGCCTAATACAGCTATGCTTTCTTTTTCTAATTTTGGATCTACAAAAAGTGAGTCTTCTCAAAAAATTAGAGAAGCCGTTTCGTATATTCATCGTAATTTCCCAAACGCTATTGTAGATGGAGAAATTCAAGCAGATTTTGCTTTAAATCCAGAAATGCTAGCCAAAGAATTTCCGTTTTCAAAATTGAATGGAAAAAAAGTAAATGTTTTAATTTTCCCAAATCTAGAATCGGCAAATATTACCTATAAACTTTTAAAAGAAACACAGGGAGCTGAATCTATTGGACCTGTAATTCTAGGGTTAAGTAAGGCAGCACATATTGTTCAGTTAGGGGCAAGCGTGGATGAAATGGTAAACATGGCAGCCTTAGCCTGTGTAGATGCACAACAACGAGAAAAGAAATAAAGAACAAAACTATGATTACACAAATTAGAGGAAGATTAGTTGAAAAAAGTCCAACAGAGGTTGTCGTAGATTGTAGTGGAGTTGGCTACTTGCTTCATATTTCATTAAATACTTTTTCTAGTTTGCCTGAAGATGAAAACGTAATTCTATACACACATCTATCTATTAGGGAAGATGCTCATACTTTGTTTGGATTTATTAATAAAACTGAGAGAGAAGTCTTTAAACTTTTAATTTCAGTTTCAGGAGTTGGTCCAAGTATTGCAAGAACCATGTGCTCTTCTATGACTTCAGAAGAAATACAACAAGCCATAGCTTCAGAAAATGTAGCTATAATTCAATCTGTAAAAGGAATTGGAGCAAAAACAGCACAACGTGTTATTGTAGACTTAAAAGATAAGATCTTAAATACCTTTGCTACGGACGAAATTTTTGTTATTACGAGCAATACAAATAAAGATGAAGCGTTATCTGCATTAGAAGTATTAGGTTTTAATAGAAAACAATCTGACAAAGTAGTTTCCTCTGTTTTAAAAGAAAACCCAGAAGCTTCTGTAGAAAATATTATAAAACTTGCATTAAAAAACTTATAATCAGTTGCATAAGTTATTAAATAACACAGCTTTTTACACCTTATTTACCTTTGTAATTTGTTTTTCTTTGCAAGGACAAAACAATCGTAAAAAAGATACTCTAGAAATAAAAAATGATACTTTACAACTTAAGTATGATTTTAAATACACCCAAAAAGGTGGATTTTTCTTAGATGATTTAGCAAAAAAAGAAGTGGTTTTTGACAAGGAACTCAATAAATACGTGATACTCGAAAAAATTGGGGACTATTATACAAAAACACCTATTTATTTAACGCAAAAAGAATACCAGGCATATCGATTAAAAAGAGATATGCTTCAATATTTTAAAGAAAAGGTAAGTGCCACAAATAGTAAGAAAAAAGGAGCAGCAGAGGCACAAAAAGACTTATTACCAAGTTATTATGTAAATTCAAAATTTTTTGAAACTATTTTTGGGGGGAATAAAATTGAATTTACTCCCACAGGAAATTTAAATTTAAAGCTTGGTTTTATTTATCAAAATACAGAAAACCCTCAAATTTCAGAGGAAAATAGAAGTAGTTTTACTTTCGATTTTGACCAACAAATTAATGCAAGCATAAGAGCAAAAGTTGGAGAGCGATTAGAGTTTACTGTAAACTATGACACACAGGCAAGTTTCGATTTTCAAAACCTAGTAAAAGTAGATTACAAACCAACAGAGGACGACATATTGCAAGGAATAGAGGCAGGTAATGTTTCTATGCCAATAAAAAACTCATTAATTAACGGTGCACAAAGTCTATTTGGTGTAAAAGCAAAATTACAATTTGGTAAAACAACGGTTACTGGTGTGTTTTCTCAACAAAATTCAGAAAGTAAAACAGTAGTTGCTGAGGCTGGAGCTTCCATACAAGAGTTTGAGTTAAGAACTACAGATTATGATAATGATCGTCATTTTTTCTTATCTCAGTTTTTTATAGACAATTATGCAAATTCGTTAAAACAATACCCACTAGTTAGCAGTCAAGTAAACATTACTAGAATTGAAGTTTGGATTACAAACAGAAACGCAACTACAGAAGACTTTAGAAGTATTGTGGCACTGGCAGATTTGGGTGAATTGAATAGGCCAGGTAGTGATTATCAAAACTTAGTAGACGATAAAAACACAGTCCAGCCAGTAAATCCGGTCGGAATTACTACTAATGGAGACACATTTTATTTACCACAAAACAATGCAAACTCTATTTATAGTCCTACTATTTTAAGTGGTATAAGAGATGTCTCTAATGTGGATAACACCTTGCAAACTCAATTTCAAATGGAGCAAGGTACAGATTACTCTATTTTAGAAAACGCACGGAAATTAACTACAAATGAATATAATTTAAACTCTAAGCTAGGGTACATTTCCTTAAACAGACGTTTAAACGATGGAGAAGTTTTAGCTGTAGCTTATGAATATACAGTGGCTGGCTCTGTAGCAGGTAGTACAGAAAAATCATTTAAAGTAGGAGAATTCTCTAATGATGGTATCCAGGCCCCTCAAAACTTAGCGGTTAAATTATTGCGTTCTGAAGTTTTACAAACAGTAAGACAAAATCTCCAAACAAATGAAGCAGAGGCTTTCCCTACGTGGAGGTTAATGATGAAAAATATTTATGCCCTAGGTGCTTATCCATTAAGTAGGGACGGATTTAGGTTTGAAATACAATATAGAGACGATCAAACAGGTATTGCCTCTAATATTTTACAAAATGCCAATACTCCCAATATTCCAAATACTCCCTTAATACAAGTTTTAAATTTAGATCAATTAGATCAAAGTCAATTTAGAACTGCAGACGGTTTTTTCGATTACGTAGAGGGTATTACAGTAAATTCACCTAACGGCTATATTATTTTTCCGGAGCCAGAACCTTTTGGAAACGATTTAATCTTGGACCCATCTGATCCAAATGATATTGGTTTAGACGAAAACTTGGACAAACAATTTCTATTTAAAGAATTGTATTTAAATACAAAAATTAATATTCAAAATAACTTTCAAGCAAAGGATAAGTACTTTTTAAAAGGGTATTTTAAATCAGAAAGTGCAGGTGGTATTCCCATTGGTGCTTTTAATGTGCCCCAAGGCTCTGTAATCGTTACAGCAGGCGGAAGGCAATTGGTAGAAGGGGTAGATTTTGTAGTAGATTACTTACAAGGGCGTGTGCAAATTATAGATCCAGGTTTACAAGCTAGTGGAACACCTATAAGTGTTTCTACAGAAAATAATGCTGTTTTTAACCAACAAAGAAAAACCTTCATGGGAATTGATGTTGAACATCAATTTTCTGAAAATTTTGTATTAGGAGCCACTGTATTAAATATTATGGAAAGGCCTTTAACTCCTAAAATAAATTTTGGCTCTGAACCAATTAATAATACCATGCTTGGTTTAAATATAGATTTTTCTTCAGAGGTACCATACTTCACAAAATTGGCCAACAAATTACCCTTTGTAGATACAGACGTTACCTCTAATATTTCTGTAAGAGCAGACATGGCTTACTTATTACCGGGAACACCAAGTGGTATTGATGTTACAGGTGCAGCTACGTCTTACATAGACGATTTTGAAGCTTCTCAAGTACCCATAAGTTTATTATCTGCTTTAGATTGGTATGAAGCTAGTACTCCAAAAAACCAATCTAATGACCAATTTAATGGCGCTAGTAGTGATTTATCATACAATTATAAAAGAGGAAAATTAGCTTGGTATAGTATTGATCAAATATTTTATGGTTTTGGAGAAACACCTCCAAGTATAAATGCAGATGATTTGTCTAGAGCAGAAACAAGGCAAATTAATTTTAATGAACTATTTCCAAATCAACAGTTTGATATTACACAGAATACACAAATAAGAACTCTAGATTTAGCTTATTTCCCAGAAGAAAGAGGTTCTTATAACTATAATCCTAATGCGATAATACAAGGGGACAAAGCTATTTTACCAAACCCGGAAAGTAATTGGGGTGGAATAATGCGTCCTTTAAATACAAATAATTTCGATCAGGCTAATGTTGAGTATATTCAATTTTGGATAATGGATCCGTATCAAAATTATTCTTTAACAGAAGAGGAAGGTTTGCCTACAGGTATTAATCCAAACGACCTTTCCAATCAAGTTGGTGATTTATTCATAAATCTTGGTAATATTTCAGAAGACATTACCAAAGACAACCGTAAAATGTTTGAGAATGGTTTACCAGAAGATGGCGCTAAAATTGATGGGGTAAATGTAAATAGTACTATCTGGGGAGATGTTCCTAGAAACCCCTCAATAATTTATGCTTTTAGTGAAGAAGATATTGCAAGAACCAACCAAGATTTAGGCTTTGACGGATTGAATAATGACGAAGAAAAAAGCTTGCCAAATATTGCCTCTAAATTCTCCAATTTATCAGATCCAGCAGCAGACGACTTTCAATTTTTTAGAGGAAGTTCATTAGATGGTATAAATGCATCAATCATAAAAAGGTATAAAGATTTTAATAACACTCAAGGTAACTCACCTACCTTAAATCAATCTCCAGAAACATACCCTACCTCTTCTACAACTTATCCTGATGTAGAAGATATCAACAGAGATCAGACCATGAATACTGTAGAGAGCTTTTTCGAATATCAGATTTCTATGAATAGGAACGATTTACAAAAAGGAAGAAACTTTATTGTAGACGAAAAAACAACTTCGGTTACTCTCGAAAATGGCGATTCACAAGAAACCAAGTGGTACCAATTTAGAGTTCCTATTAGAAACGGTAAACCTGTAAATGGCATTACAGATTTTAATAGCATTCGTTTTATTAGAATGTATGTTACTAATTTTAAAATGCCTGTTGTACTTCGTTTTGGAGAGTTAGATTTGGTTAGAGGAGATTACAGACGTTATGTAAGAACCATAGATCCAGCTATAAATCCAGATAGAGCTTTAACACAAGACGAATTGAAAAATTTTGAAGTAGGTGTCGTAAGTATAGAGCAAAATAACGGAAGTTATATTCAACCTCCAGGAATAGAAAGGGAAAGACTACAAGGAAGTACTACCGTTCAACTCCAAAATGAACAGTCTGTAACTTTAAAAGTAACGAATTTAGAACCCGGAAAAACAAGAGCTATCTATAAAAATATAAGTGTAGATTTAAGACGATTCAAAAACCTTAAAATGTTTATGCATTTAGAAGGTGATGAGGGTTTTTCTGGAGTTATTAGGCTAGGAACAGACTTAAATGACAACTATTATGAAGTAGCATTACCATTAACTATAAGCTCTGGGGGTACAAGTCAGTTAGATATTTGGCCTGAAGCCAATAATTTAAATGCGCTTTTAGAAACATTTGGAAAAGTAAAATTAGAAAGAGATGCTATTGGTGCTCCCATAAACGAGCTGTATACATCTAACACACAAACTACAGATGTGCCTTACACGATAAGCGTAAAGGGGAACCCAACTTCTGCACAAATTAGAACTATTCTGTTAGGTTTAAAAAACACAACTAATGTTAATAGAACAGGTGAAATATGGTTCAATGAATTAAGAGCTGCAGGTTTTGATAATGATGCTGGCTGGGCAGCAGTTTTAAATGCAGATGCAAATTTTGCAGATGTTGCCAATGTTTCTGTCTCTGGAAGTATACAAACAATAGGGTTTGGAAATGTAGAGGATAGAGTAAACCAAAGAAGTTTAGATGAAACCAAAGAGTACGATGTTTCTACAACCTTAAATTTAGGAAAAGTAATAACACCAGAAAAATGGGGAGTTCAACTACCAATGACTTACAGTGTAGGAGAAAAATTTATTGATCCTAAGTTTGATCCTCAATACCAGGATGTATTATTAGAAGATGCTATTTCACAAAATCCAAATAGTGAATTTTCTAGAGATTATACTAAGAGAACAAGTATTAGTTTTATAAATGTAAGAAAAAATAGAAATCCAAATTCTACAAAAAAACCAAGGTTTTATGATATTGAAAATATTGCAGTTTCTTATGCACATAACAAAGAATTTCATAGAGATTATAATATAGAGAAATATATTAACGAAAATGTTACTGCCTCTGCAACCTATAATTATAAGATCAATTCATCTCCCATAGAGCTTTTTAAAAACTCTGAAAAATTTAAGAATAAATACTGGCGTTTTATAAAAGACTTAAATATAAATCCAGTCCCAAGTATTATAGCCCTTAATTCTAGGATTAACAGAAGTTATAATGAGCAACAATCACGTAACTTAGTACAAGGATTGTCTGCACAGCCAGAATTGGTTCAAAGAAGGTTTTTATTTGATTGGGATTATACCATTGGGTTTAACTTAACAAAATCAATAGATCTTAACTTTAATGCAACCAACAATTACATATATGATGCGTTTGGAAGTGGGGAAGAATTACAAATTTTTGACAACTTCTTTAATACAGGTAATGCAAACCAATACCATCAAAAATTAAATGGAACATACCAACTACCTTTTGATAAATTTCCTTTTTTAAGTTTTGTAAAAGCAGATTATGGATACACTGCAGATTTTGACTGGCAAGTACAATCTCAAGACGAAACTATTTCAACACAAATAGGAAATGTAATTCAAAATGCAAATACACATAATCTAAATACCACTTTTTCTTTTGATAAAATGTATAAAAATGTTGGGTTCGAGAAACTATTATTAACTAAACAACAAAGAAAATTAGCAAAAGAAAATAAAAATGCTAGAATAAGACCAAAGAAGAATTTGCCAATAGGAAAGAAAATACTTAAACTTTCTTGGGACTTACTAACCGCTGTAAAACAAGCCACTATTAGTTACTCTGAAAATAATGGACAATATTTACAAGGTTATGACCAAGAGATTGGCTTTTTAGGAGGTGCACCCACATCTTTTGCTTTTGGGAGTCAAGTAGATATTAGAAACAAAGCCCTAACTAACGGTTGGTTAGTAACACCAAGGGCTTTAGTAGACGATCCAAATACGAATATAGATGAGAGTGCTTTTTATAATAAAACATACTCTAGAACACATTATAACAAATTAGATTATAATTTTACGTTAAAACCTATAAGAGATCTAAATATAGACGTTAGAGGTAATAAAATTAAAACATCAGACCTCTCTCAACAGTTAGATATCGTCGCAGATGGATCTGAAAATGGTTTTATAGATTTTGATATTGACGCTTTTGAAACAGGGAACTTTAGCACAAGTTACTCTATGTTTGGTACTGCATTTACTAATGGTGATGCATTATTTGAGAAAATGAAAGAATACAGAAGTACAATAAAAAATCGATTTGTTAGTGAGATTCCAAATGCAAACCCTGATGGTTTTGGAGAAAACAGTCAACAAGTTTTACTACCCGCATTTTTAGCAGCCTACTCTGGTAAGAATCCAAATACCATAGCAACAGGTTTATTTAGAAATATACCAATTCCTAATTGGACATTACGTTACAATGGTTTAATGAAATTAAAATGGTTTAAGAAAAACTTCTCTACGTTTATAATTTCACATGGGTACAGATCTTCGTATACACTATCTAGTTTTACCAACAATTTAAAATATAAAGATGCAACAAAATTTACCAATGTAAATGCTGCAGGTAATTTTGAAGCCGAAAGATTAGTAGGTGCTGCTACACTAGTGGATGAGTTTTCTCCTTTAGTAAAATTAGACATGAAAATGAAAAATTCTTTTTCTATCAGAGGAGAAGTAAAGAGAGACAGAACATTAACTATGAACTTCAACAACAGCACACTAACAGATATTGCTGGGACAGAATATATATTTGGTGTAGGGTATGTTTTTAAAGAAGTAAAGATGAACACCCGTTTTACAGGTAAGAAAACAACTTTAAAAGGAGACATAAACCTAAGAGCAGATATATCTTTAAGAGATAACTTAACACAAATTAGGTATATTGATGAAGATAATAATCAAATTAGTGGTGGGCAACGATTATTTTCTATTAAATTTGTAGCAGATTATAGATTAAGTAGTAGTTTAACAGCATCTTTTTATTACAATCATCAAACATCTAAATATGCAATATCTACAACTTTTCCAAGACAAGCCATTAACGGCGGAATCAATATTATCTATAATTTAGGCGGTAATTAAACAACTTATAAAAGTAAATCAAATGAACATTCCAGCGAATTTAAAGTACACAAAAGATCACGAATGGGTTAAGATTGATGGCAATATTGCTACTGTAGGAATTACAGATTTTGCACAAGGGGAGTTAGGAGATATTGTGTATGTAGATGTAGATACATTAGACGATACTATAGAAGAAGGGGAAGTTTTTGGCTCGGTAGAAGCTGTAAAAACAGTATCTGACTTATTCATGCCTTTAACAGGAGAAGTTATTGAATTGAATGATGCTTTAGAAGATGATCCTGAATTGGTGAATTCAGATCCTTATGAAAAAGGATGGATGATTAAATTAGAAATTTCTGACAAATCTCAATTAAAAGACTTATTAGATGCTGAAGCGTATAAAAGTCTTATTACTGGGTAAATTTATTTATATAGCTATAGCCATAACATTTGCAATCGTTTGTTTAAGTTTATTTAAACTACCTAGTAATGCTAAAAGTATAAATAATATTGATAAAGTTTACCACTCAATTGCATACTTTTCATTAGCAATAACTTGGCTGATAAGTTTTCATAAAAAAAAGAATACTAAAATGCTTATTGTATTTGCTTGTATTTTTTTTGGCATAATAATTGAAGTTATACAAAGTAAATTTACGAATTATAGAATAGGTGATTCGTTTGATATTATAGCAAACTCCGTAGGAGTTTTATTCGCACTACTCTTCTTTAATCTGGTTTTTAAAAAAAAAGCATATTAATTAAACTGAGAGTTGTTTATAAGACAAATTTTTATTTAAATTAGCAATCTATTAAAAATGCTTTTCAATGCAAATTAAGAAAAATCCAAAATCGAATTTAGAAAATTTTAGCAAAATTTTCATGCAAATAGGGCTTGTGTTAGCTTTGTTCGTAACATATGCAGCAATAGAACAGAAAACCTATGATAAAACGTATGGTGATTTAGCTGTCGTAAATATGAATGCTGAAATGGAAGAGGAAATTCCAATTACAGAAAGAATAGAGCCAGTTAAACCTAAAACACCACCACCTCCAACTCCAGAAAAGATTGAAGTAGTAGAAGACGAAAAAGAAGTAGAAGAAACTGTAATTGAATCTACAGAAACTGATGAGGACGATGCTGTTGTTGTTGAAGAGATTGTAGAGATCGAAGAAGCAGAAGAAGTAGTTGAAGATGTAAGTTTCATGATTATTGAAGACGTTCCTGTTTTTCCTGGGTGTAAAGGGAATAAAGTTGAGCTTAAAAACTGTTTTAGTAAAATGGTACAAAAACATTTCTCAAGAAAGTTTGATGCTGAATTACCAAATGAATTAGGATTATCACCAGGTAAAAAAAGAGTTTTCATAGGTTTTAAGATTGACAAACAAGGTAACATTGTTAACGTACAAGCAAGAGGACCTCATCCAAAAATTGAAAGCGAAGTTATTAGCGTAATGAACAAATTACCTAAAATGAAGCCAGGTAGACAGAGAGGTAAACCAGTAGGCGTAAAATATAGTATTCCTTTTTCTTTAATTGTAGAGTAAAAAATACTTAACACAACATAACTAAAACGTTTAGAACTTTTCTAAACGTTTTTTTTGTTTTACATTTAAATTCATATGAATAGTAAAAATCACCTTAAGTACAAATAAAATGAAAATAATTTCAACCAATATTGGTAAGCCTACTGAATTTATTTGGCAAGGAAAAACTGAGACTACTGGTATATTCAAAAAACCTATAAACGAACCTGTTTTCCTTACTAAAAATGATGTACTAAATGATGAAGTTACCAATCGGTTAAATCATGGGGGTTATTACAAAGCTTGTTATCTTTTTTCTGCAGATCAATACCCATATTGGAAAGAACTATATCCAAATTTAGATTGGACGTGAGGTATGTTTGGGGAAAATTTAACTGTTATGAACTTTGATGAAAAGCAAGTTTATTTAGGGGCTATTTATAAGGTTGGTAAAGCAGTTGTATAGGTTTCTCAATATAGAGAACCTTGCTACAAGTTTGGGTATAAATTTGGTACTCAAAAAGTATTAGAACAATTTATAACACATGGTGATGGAGGTACATATTTAAGTGTTCTAGAGGAAGGATATGTAAATATAAATGATGAATTTATACTTATAGAAAAACCTAAAAATAGTTTAACTGTCTACGATCTATTCCAAGTAGTTTTTAGTAAAAACAAAGATCAAGATTTATTAAAAATCGCTGTAAAAAGTAAAGCGATTCCACCAAAAAAAAGAATGCTATTAAGTAACTATATTAAATAAAAGTAAATTAATGACAAACTATAAAGGGTTATAGAAATAAAACAAAAAAAGCTCAATAAAACGTTATTTTATTAAGCCTTTTAGAGTAGTATAAACGATTCAATTAATCGTTGTTTACAGCTACTTTAGAATCAGGCTTCCATACATTCACTGAAGCAATTGCATTACTTTCGTAATTAATTTCTTTTAAAGAATCCGCTGTCCATACGAACCACTTACCTATTTTTTTTCCATTATTATAATACGCTAATTGTACTTTGTTTCCATTCTTATCAAAACGAACCCATTCTCCTGTCAATTTTTTATCCTTAAAAAAACCTTGGGTTTTTATAGAACCATCTTTATAATAATAAGTTGCTTTCACTAAATCACCATGAGCGTTAAAAGTCGGTTTTTGTTCTTGAGCATACCCTATCATCGTAAGGCTAAATATCATTATTGCTAAAATATTTTTCATAGTTTTATATTTTAAGGTTTACATTTCCTTTACAAATATAATAAATAAGTTACAATTAATCAACAATCACATAACATTAATTTAACATTGAGTAAATAAACTGATGTAATCATCTAATAATCATATGTTTAACCATAAATAATTGTTAACATTAGAAGAAATAATAAAGGAAGTATAACTATTTACACGCTTACTCTTTTTTAATTTTGAAATAAAATGTACAGAAAGACTAAAAAAATAGATTACGTTTTTTTTTGAGGAACTGCTATAAAGTCCTTCAAATAAAAAGGTTCAAAATATGCAACATCTTCAAAAGTATTATTTACATATTTTTCATACGATAAAAAAGCCATTTGTTCTGAAGATGGAAATTTGCCATCTATAAACTTTGCATTTTTATGTTTTATTACTGGTTTGCATTTTAAAGCACCATCTCCTAAAAAAGTAACTAATCCCTTATTTAAATAATTTAAGTAAGTATTATCAGTTACAATTTCTGCCTTAATACCACGTAAAGATTGGTTTTGAATACTAAAAACATCTGAATATACTTCCATTCTTCTAGCATCTATCATAGGTATTATGCAGCCCTCTGAGATTGATATAGCATTAGCCAATGACTGTAATGTATCTATAGAAATTAATGGAATATTATTTGCAAAGCAAAGCCCTTTTGCTGCAGAAACTCCAATTCTAAGACCGGTGTATGATCCAGGGCCTTTACTAACAGCTACTGCGTCAATATTTTTAATTGTAAGTTGGCTCTCTTTTAATACATTTTCTATAAATGGATGTAAAACTTCAGCGTGAGAATAATTCCCATTATTTAATTCTTTTACTGCAATTACTCTTCCTTTACTAGCTATACTTACCGAACAATTTTTTGTAGCAGTTTCTATATTTAAAATAATGCTCAAATCTATTTTTTTTTCAAATATACTTATAAAAAAAACCTCACTAAAAGTGAGGTCTAAATTTATATATGTAAACTATTATTTATTCTAAAATTAAATCACCCGCATAAAACTGCAGAACTTTCGTTTTAAATACATAATCGTATTTAGATCTTATAAGAGTAGCCTGTGCATTTACCAATCGTGTTCTTACTTGATCAAAATCGAATTGTGTCATCGCACCAAAATTATAGCGCTCTTGCGCATTTTTAAAAGATTCTTGCTGAGCCTCTAAAGATATTTTTGCAGCTTCATAACTTTTAAGAGCCGTTTTAACATCTAAAAAAGACTGCTCGATGGTTTGTTTTAAATTTAATTTTTCACTCTCTAAACGAGTTTCAAATATGCTTTTACTTATGAAAGCCTGTGAAACTCTATTTTTTGTTTGGAAACGATTAAAAATTGGAATACGTATATTAAATCCAAAACCATATCCTAAGTTATCATTCACTTGATCAAAAAATTCTGTATTACTAAATCCTGGAGGTAAATTTAAATTGTATCCATAATTGGTAGAAAGACCAGCAGAGGCGGTTATAGAAGGTAAAAAGTCTGCTTTTGAAATTTCTATACTCAAATCAGCATTTTCAATTGCCAATTTTGCTCTTTCTATTTCAGGAAGATTGTCTAAAGATTTTTCATAAATATTATTAGAATCTGTGTAAAACAAGTTTTCTGACGGGGAGCCAACGTCTACAGGAGCGACATCAAATCCTTCAGCAGGGATTTGTAAAATTTGAGCTAAATTTAACAAAGCCAAATCCAAGGCATTTTCTTGTGTGATTACAGTTTGTAGATTTGAAGCTGCAGTAGATTCTGTATTTAGAAGATCTCCTTTAGGTATTACTCCAGATTTAAATCTACTTTTTGCGGCTATAATTTGATTTTCACTAATCTGATACTGTACTCTAGCAGCATTTAAATTTTCTTTTGCAAAAAGGACGTTTAAATAACCATTAACTACAAATAAAGAGATATCGTTTTCGATTTTCTTTAAATCTAATTGACTAGATTTTACACCTAACTGTGCTTGCTTATAGATATTCGTATTTCTGAAACCGTTAAAAACGTTAACACCTGAGCTTAAATTTATAGACCCTCCAAAGAAACTGGTATTTACCCTATCTTGAGATACCGGATCAAAACCAGTACCAAAATTTAAATTACCGCCTGTATTTCCTGACAAATTAGGAAGAAAGTTACCTTTTGCAATAGCCACATCAACTTCTGAGGAAGCAAGATTTAACTTATTTTGTTGGATGGAAATGTTTTTACTTAAAGCTTCATCTACACATTCTTTTAAGGTCCATTGTTTTTGCGAAAAAGTTGCAATAGACATAAATAAAACGAGCAGCACTATAGATTGATTTCTCAAAACTTAAATATTTTTTTGGTTGATTAACAGATCCTAATTAATAAATAAAAATGTTTTTATTTCAATTTATTAGTAAGACGTTTAAAAGTAAAATTTGTTACATAATTTTACTCTTATTGAAATGTTAATTTTTAATTCTCTTTCTATACCTATATAGAGTAAAGAATAATACCCCAATTAATAAATAAGGAAAAACCATTAAATAAGTAATTCCGTTGTTTACTCCTTCTGCCATAGAAATATCGCCAGTTTCAACAACTGCTTTACACATGGCACATTGAGAAAAACCAATGTTAGAGATTCCTATAAAAAACAAGAGTACTAATGACTGTTTAATTTTAAGCATAATAAGGAGAAATCATAACGTAAACTATAACACCGGTAACGGCCACATATAACCAAATTGGAAAAGTTTTTTTAGCTATTTTCCTATGGTCCGCAAAAAGACCAAGTTTTGCTTTCATATAAGTTAACAAAACAAAAGGGATTACGATTATTGACAATACAATATGGGTTACTAAAATAAAATAATATACATAAGCTATAACCCCTTTACCTCCAAAAACTGTTGAATCTGAAGTCATGTGATATGCAATATACATTACTAAAAAAGCTAAAGAAAGTGCAATTGCGGTTGTATTTAACTGCTCATGTAACCTTTTATTTCCTTTCTTAATAGCTACGACTGCAACTATTAGAACAACTGCTGTTAAGCCATTAATGAAAGCATAAATTGGTGGTAAAAAAATTAAAGGTTCAACATCGAAACCTAATTCTCTTAAATTAATTCCAAATAAAGCAGCGACTGCTAATGGAATAATAATAGTTAAAACGGTAATAATTTTTTTGTATTTTTTTTCTTGGGCTATATTATTCATTCAATAGTAATTTAATGTCTTCTTTTAATTCTTTCATTTGGTCTGGAAAATCTTTATCTCCTAAAGCACTATAATACATTAACGGATTACCTAAATCATCTTTCCTAGATCTGATATAGCCATTTTTATCTACAAGGGCAAATAAACCTGAATGCTCAAAACCACCATGAGACTCCTCTCCTTTACCAACATATAATTTAAAACCTTTAGTAGATAGTTCGTAAACGACATCTTGAGACTTTCCCGTTAGTAGATGCCAGTTTTTGTGAGTTATATCGTTATTCTTTGCATATTCTTTTAAAACAGCTGGAGTATCAATGTCTGGTGTTATAGATATTGATGCAATTCCAAACTCAGGATTCCCAAAAAATGCATTTTGTAGTACTACCATTTTTTGATTCATAATTGGGCAAATACTTGGGCAAGTTGAAAAGAAAAACTCAACCACATAGACTTTATCTTCATAAGAAGCGTTGGTTATGGTTTTACCTTCTTGATTTATAAATTCAAAATTAGGTACTTTACCAAACTTTAGTAAAACAGAATCATCAAATCTGTTTACTATTTTAGGAATTGCGTAGATTCCGAATAATAAAATAACAAAAGTAATACCTACATAAGAATACTTTTTTTTCATAAAACTATTTCTTTTCTGCTTGCTTTATTTTTATTTTTTTCTTTAAATGCTGCGTAGTATTCGTAATACAAAACTTTAATATCATCTTTCAGTTTACTTTTTAAAACAGAAACTGAATTTATATTATAACCATACATTTTGCCGTCTTTGCTGTCTTCATCTTGGGTTCTACCTCTTAAGTTTCCTTCTCTGTCAATTAGATATACATAATTTGAAGCTAGATTGTTTAAAGACTTATTCGTTGCTAGAGCATCATAGAAACCATCTATTTCAACTTTTGAACTTTCTAAAAAAATCCAACTCTTCATATCTGTAAAACTAGATAGTTTTTCTTTTAACTGTTTCACATTATCATTCTGACCTTTCGGATAAACAGCAATAATTTGAAAACGTTTATAATCTAAAAATGATTTGTAAATTTTTTCATTTAAAGCTAATACACCCGGTTGCATTTTTGCGCTCTCAGTTCCTAAGAAACAAATAATAGAAATGTGATCTTTAAAAGTGTTTCGCTTAGTGCTATCTATCTCAGAAATATCTACAATATCTTTAGTTAAAATAGGCAACTTTGTAAAGTTGTTTGTTCCTGTAGATAAGACTAAAAATAGTAATAAAGGAAAAATAAATAATAAGAATAAAACAATTCTTTTTTTAGTAAAAAACTTCATTTACAAATAAGTTTTAAAAAAACTAACTAAATCTTAGCGAATATATAATATAGAAAAAGGTGGTTAAAACCACCTTTTAATTTTTTACCAACGAACTAGTGGTGCCAGAGTATCAAACAGATAATTTCCTTCTATAAGTAGCAATGTTACTAAATAACAGATTAAGAAAATTCCTGTCCAAACAACAGCTCTTCTAAACCATTTTTTTTCTCCTTCTAAGTGCATAAAAGACCATGCTATATAGTAGGCTTTAAATAAAGTTAGAATTATGAAAATCCAGTTTAAAGGACTAGTCCCTAGAAAACTTGTTTTGTGTAATAAATCAGGTTTAATAATACCTAATGCTACTTCAACAATAGTAACTACAGATAGTAAACCAAATACCATCCATATTTTCTTAACGTTTGATTCGTGTGTGTGTGCCATTTGTTGTTAATATTTTTTATTTATACTAAGTAGAAGAAAGTGAATACAAAAACCCAAACTAAATCTACAAAGTGCCAATACAATCCTACTTTTTCTACCATTTCATAATGCCCTCTCTTTTCATATGTTCCTAGAATGACATTGAAAAATATAATGATATTTAACACAATACCCGAAAGTACGTGAAAACCATGAAATCCTGTAATAAAGAAGAAAAAGTTAGCGAATATAGTATTCCCATATTCATTTACCTCTAAGTTAGCACCTTCTACTATTTGTTCAGCTTTTGCTAATTCAGCCAATCCTTTTTCTCTAGAAAAAATAATTTTTTGTTTTTCTTCTAAATTAATTTGTTCACTTCTAACAAATATAGAAGGGTTTGCTGCGTAAGAAGTCTTTATCTGAGCCAAAGAGTAATTAGAAACCTCTTCACCACTTTCAAACCATAAGCCATTTTTCTTAGTATGGGTTACTCTACCATCATTGCGTTCTCCAACAACAAAATCAGACAAAGCGATCTGATGACCATCTTTAACAAACTGTAATAATTTACCATCTGTAGTTTTAACTGCTCCGTATGTACCGTTAATAAACGTATTCCATTCCCAAGCTTGAGAACCTACGAAAATTAAACCTCCAATAATAGTGGCAAACATATACCAAGTTACTTTACTTTTCTTCATTTGATGCCCTGCATCAACAGCTAATACCATAGTTACTGAAGAAAAAATTAAGACAAAAGTCATAAACGCTACGTAGTACATTGGGAACTCCCCATGTATAAAAGGAATGTGCGTAAATACTTCATCTGCAATTGGCCAAGAATCAATAAATTTAAAACGCGTTAAGCCGTAAGCTGCTAAAAATCCTGAGAATGTTAATGCATCAGAAAGAATAAAAAACCACATCATCATTTTACCATAGCTAGCGCTAAATGGTCTTACTCCACCACCACTCCAAGTGTTTTTTCTGTCTGAAGGTATAGCAATATTTGCTTCCATAAATAATATTTAATTAAAATCTAAAATTTTTGTCAAAATTAATCAATTTTCATCACCTAATAAAATAGAAAAAGAAAAATAGATAAATCCATAATAAATCTACAAAATGCCAAAAAATAGCTCCTAATTCAAAGCCTAATAAGTCTTCTGGCTTGTATTTGTATTTAAAATGATTATAAATAACAACAAACAGCACAATAATCCCTGCGAAAATGTGAAGTATATGCATAAATGTTATACCAATAATAAAAGAGGTAGAGACTGTACTCTCTGGTCCTGTAAAAAATAAACCGATACTTTTTAGTTGATTAAACCCTACATACTGCTGCCAAATGAAACCGATACCTAATATTAAAGTAACAACCACGAGAAGCAGTGATAATGCTCTTTTGTCTTTCTTTAAAAAATATTGTGAAAGGAATAATGTAAGGCTACTTATTACTATTAAAACTGTACTGACAAAGAAGGCTTGAGGTAAATCAAAATCTACCCAATCTTCTCTCTTCATGCTTATTACGTAGGCACTTGTTAGACCTGCAAAAAACATAACCATACTAATCATGGCAATCCATAACATTGGTTTTGCTGATTTCTTTTGAGCCACTTTATACTCTTGCTCTAATGCTTTTTCTTCTATCATGATCTATTGTAAAAATTTATCAATTACATATATTACTTGTACAATGGTAATGTATACAACACTAGCCAGCATCAATTTTCGTGCATCTGTGTTTTGTTCTGTTTTATGTAGTTTAACTCCAAAGTAAAGCATCATTAAACCTAACAATGCTACTATCACAGCAGTAGCTGGGTGGATAAAAAACTCTCCCGATACTTTTAATACAGGGATTACAGAAACTAAAATCATAATCACTGTATAAAAAATAATCTGCTTTACAGCATTTTTATCTTTAGTGTCAGTTGGTAACATCATAAAACCTGCTTTTTTGTACTCTTCGTATTGCAACCAACCAATGGCCCAAAAGTGAGGAAATTGCCAAAAAAATTGAATCATAAATAAAACCCCTGCCTCTATTCCAAACTGATTAGTTGCTGCTACCCAACCTAACATAAAAGGAATTGCTCCAGGAATTGCGCCCACAAAAACAGTTAACGGCGTAACAGACTTTAACGGAGTATATACAGAAGTATATAAAAATATAGAAATTGCTCCAAATAAAGCTGTTTTTGGATTTATAGAATATAAAATTGTTAGCCCTAAAATTGTAAATAACAACGCAATAAACATCGCAAAATTCACAGTCATTCTTCCTGTTGGAAGCGGCCTGTTTTTTGTTCTAAACATTAAGGCATCCGTATCTTTTTCAATAACTTGATTAAATGCATTTGATGCTCCCACCATAAAAAAGCCGCCCAAAGAAAGCAGTAAGAGTACTTTTAGACTAACTATATCTACAGCCAATAAATATCCAGCAACAGAAGAAAAAACAACACTTAGAGACAAGCCAACTTTAGTAAGTTGCTTTAAGTCTGACAAAAGTGTCTCTTTTGCTATTTTTGTATCTGAAATTACAGTCGAATCCATACTCTGAGAATATTTTACAAAGATATTTGATAATTATGAATTTACCACATAATTATGTGGTTTTGTGGTGTTAAAAACATAAAAAAACCCACTCAAAGATGAGTGGGAAAATTGCTATGAAAAAGAAAAAGTGTGATTTATTCAACCACTTTGTAAATATAATTATAATTATTCAGAAAAATCTTTATAATTTTCTTTTTTTGAAAAATCTTTTGCTTTTTTAAACTTAACAAAGGTGTTTAATGAAAAAAGTTCTTGTTTGTTTTTAGAGTAATTGAAAAGGGAATCTAAAGAGTACTTTGAATTTTTATTAAATCTTAGGCGAAGTGTGTCTTGATTAAACTGAAAAAACCCTCTATAAACGCATCTTTGATTCTTTTGAATAATTTTTAACTCAAAATAATTATCTGAAAATAATGTCAATCTTCTTGTATCCTTGGAAGTCTTAGGAGTTTCAAAAAGGTTTATTTTTGTTTTAAAAAAGTTCTCACCATGATAATTTAAAAATAAGGACAAAACTATACAATAAATCACGGCTATTAGAACAGGCCTATAATTAAAAAGTTCTTTTTTTAGAACTATATTGTAAAAATTATTGAATAAAATAACAAGAAAAACGACTATAAAACAGATAATAAAACCTGTAATAATTAACAATTCTTTTACTCCAAAACAATAGTCACCAAAATGTATAAGGAACGTTAAAGGCAGTAAAGCTATTGAAATCAGTAATAAATATCTCTTTCTAATTTTCATTAAGTCCTTTGTTCTAAAAAATTGTTTATTTAATTGTTTTCTTGTTTTATTTTTTAGAAAATCTAGCTAGTGCTTTTTTTGTAAAATCGGACAGCACCAATTCTCCAGAAACCTGAGCTCTTTCTATTAGTAGTTCTTTCCAATGGTCTGTATTTTCCCAAAACACTTTCTTCATTTCTGCTAGTGCTTGCGAATTGTAAGATGCCAATTTTTGTGCAAAAAAGTCAATTTCAGTATCTAATTCTTTAATATTCTCGTAAACTTTAGTATACAATCCTTTTTCTTTAGCCCAATAAGCGTTTTTCCAATTGGTGCCATCTAAAGTCAATTCGCTTAAGGCTGCCAACCCTATTTTACGTTTTACAGCTGGCTCTATAACAAAAGGGCCAATACCTATGGTTAATTCAGACAATTTTATGGAAGCTGCTTTTGTAGCTAAAACATAATCACAAGCTGCAGCTAAACCTACTCCTCCACCCACAGTTTTTCCTTGAACTCTTCCAATAATTAACTTGCTACAGGTTCTCATTGCATTGATCACATTTGCAAAACCTGAAAAGAATTGTTTGCCTTCTTCTAAATTACGAATAGCTACTAATTCATCAAAAGAAGCACCTGCACAAAATGCTTTTTGTCCTTCAGATTTTAAGATAATTACAGCAACTTCATCATTATTAGAAATGGCATCAAACTCTTTTGCTAAGCGACCTAACAACTCACTTGGAAATGAATTACTTGCAGGATGTCCAAACTCTATAGTTGCGATATTTCCTTGAATATTGGTGTATAAACTTCCATTTTGTCTTGTAGTACTCATGTCTAAAGTTTTATCAAAAGTAGGGTATTAAATATGAAAAATCAATGTAAAAATAAAGTCATTATGCTAGCATAATGACTTTAACGTATTCTTAATAACTTAGGTTAATTTAAAAAATATTAACCTACAATATTTACAATTTTACCTGGCACAACAATTACCTTTTTAGGTGTTCTGCCTTGCAATTGTGCTTGAGTTTTTTCGTGTTCCATTACTGTTTTCTCAATTTCTTCTTTAGACAAATCTAAAGGAAGTTCTAATGTAAAACGCATTTTACCATTAAAAGAAATTGGGTAATTCTTAGCAGTTTCTAGCAAATTTTTTGGCTCAAAAACTGGAAAAGGAGCAGTTGAAATCGATTCATTATTGCCTAACAAACTCCATAATTCTTCTGTAATATGTGGTGCATAAGGTGATAATAAAACCAATAAAGGCTCTAAAATTTCACGCTTGTTACATTTTAAAGCAGTTAATTCGTTTACAGCAATCATAAAAGTAGAAACTGATGTATTAAAAGAGAAATTCTCTATATCTTCTTCTACCTTTTTAATAGTTTTGTGTAAAGTCTTTAACTCATCTTTGGTTGCTTTTTCTTCTGAAACTTCAAATTGCTCTCCATTAAAATACAATTTCCATAATTTCTTTAAGAATGATGAAACTCCAGAAATACCAGAAGTTTTCCAAGGTTTAGTTTGCTCTAAAGGCCCTAAAAACATTTCGAATAAACGCAAAGCATCTGCACCATATTCTGCAACAATATCATCTGGGTTAACCACATTGAATTTAGACTTGGACATTTTTTCTACCTCACGTCCTACTTTATATACTTCATTTTCTAAGATAAATTCAGCATTTTTAAAATCAACATTTAGAGGATGATTTTTAAAACCTTCTATATCTAGCTCATCAGAGGCATTTACCAAAGAAACGTCAGAATGAATAGGCTGAACACTCTTCCCTTCAATTAACCCTTTTGAAAAAAACCTATTTGTCCCTTCCTCTCTGTAAACAAAAGCACTTGTCCCCAAAATCATTCCTTGATTTATCAACTTTTTTGCAAATTCATCTACAGGAAATACGCCTTTGTCAAACAAGAATTTTTGCCAAAAACGAGCATATAATAAATGACCAGTTGCATGCTCTGAACCACCTATGTATAAATCAATATTTTGCCAATAATCTAAATTTTCTTTAGAAGCAATTTCAGTATCATTCTGTGGATCCATATACCTATTAAAGTAATATGAACTTCCTGCCCAACCAGGCATTGTATTCAATTCTATTGGAAATACAGTTTCATTGTCAATTAAATCGTTGCTTACCACTTTATTTGTTTCAGAATTCCAAGCCCAAACATCAGCATTTCCTAAAGGTGGTTTTCCATCTTCAGTTGGCAAGTACTTTTCCACTTCTGGCAAAACAACTGGCAAGTGCTTTACATCAATCATTTGAGGCATACCCTCTTTATAATATACAGGAAATGGCTCTCCCCAATAACGTTGTCTGCTAAAAACTGCATCACGTAATCTGTAATTTATTTTTCCATAACCAAAGCCCCTTTTTTCCATTTCGTAAATGGCCAATTTTAAGGCTTTCTTATATTTTAATCTTGATAAAAAGTCTGAGTTTGCAATGACAGTGCCTTCTTTATCTGCGTGAGCAGCTTCAGAAATATCTACACCTTCAAAAATATTAGGAATTGGAATATCAAAATGTTTTGCAAAATCATAATCACGTTGATCTCCACAAGGAACAGCCATTACAGCTCCAGTTCCATAAGAGGCTAACACATAATCTCCAACCCATATTTGCACTTTTTCACCAGAAAAAGGATGAATTGCATATGCTCCTGTAAACGCACCAGAAATGGTTTTAACATCAGCCATTCTATCACGTTCAGAACGTTTTGCTGTAGCTTCTATATAAGCGTTTACTTTATCTTTCTGCTCATCTGTTACAATTTGTGAAACCAACTCGTGTTCTGGAGCTAATGTCATAAAACTTACTCCAAAAATAGTATCAGGTCTTGTGGTAAATACATCTATTTTCGCATCAAAACCATCTACTTTAAAAGAAACCATTGCTCCTTGAGAACGTCCAATCCAATTGGTTTGAGAATCTTTAAGTGGTTGTGGCCAATCGATGGTATTTAATCCATCTAACAAACGTTGTGCATAAGCAGAAATTCGCATAGACCATTGTGTCATTTTTTTACGAACAACAGGATGACCTCCTCTTTCTGAAACTCCGTTTACAATTTCGTCATTAGCTAAAACTGTACCTAATGCAGGACACCAGTTTACTTCTGTATCAGAAAGAAATGTTAATCTGTATTGTAATAAAATTTCCTCTTTTTGAATTGTAGTAAATCCACTCCAATCTTCAGCAGTAAAAGAAATAACCTCATCATCACAAACTGCATTTACAGTAGCATTTCCCTCTTTTTCAAAAACTGAAATTAAGGTAGCTATGTCTTCTGCTTTATCCTTATCTTTATTATACCAAGAATTGAATAATTGAATAAAAATCCACTGAGTCCATTTATAATACTCAGGATTTGAAGTACGTACTTCTCTACTCCAATCAAAAGAAAACCCAATTTGATCTAATTGTCTTCTGTACGTTTTTATGTTTGCTTCTGTAGTTTTTGCAGGATGCTGCCCAGTTTGAATAGCATATTGTTCTGCAGGTAATCCAAAAGAATCATAACCTTGTGGATGCAACACATTAAAGCCTTTATGACGCTTGTAACGTGCATAAATATCACTAGCAATATATCCTAAAGGATGCCCAACATGCAAACCTGCTCCTGAAGGATAAGGAAACATATCTAACACATAGTATTTAGGCAAATCAGAGCTATTAGAGGCTTTGAATGTTTGGTTCTCTGCCCAATATTTTTGCCAATTCTTCTCTATTTCTTGATGATTGTATTGCATCTTATCTCTATTTTAAGCCTGCAAATTTACGTTTATTCTATGAAAGAATAAATTCGAATTTTAACATTATTACTCTTACAATCATTTTGTAAATTAGCGACATAAATTTTTAACTAAAAGAATAAAAAAAGGATTCTTTAAACTGTAACTCCACTTGCAGTAACGCCTCTATCAATCTTACGCATTAACCCCTGCAATACTTTTCCTGGCCCTATTTCTATGAATTCAGTTCCCCCATCTGCCACCATAGCTTGTATGCATTGTGTCCATTTAACAGGTGCGGTTAATTGTGCTATTAAATTACTTTTAATAGTTGTTGCATCTGTAATAGCCTTTGCTGCTACATTTTGATAAACTGGACATTTTGGTTCGCTAAAGTTTGTTGCCTCAATAGCTGCTGCTAGCTCTGCTCTAGCAGGCTCCATTAAAGGCGAATGAAACGCTCCTCCAACAGGTAATAATAAAGCTCTTCTTGCTCCTTTTTCTGTTAATACTTCACAGGCTTTTTTTACGGCTTCTACATCTCCTGAAATCACCAACTGGCCAGGACAATTGTAATTTGCAGCAACGACTAGACCTTCTTCTATTGCTGCACATGTTTCTTCTACAACTGCGTCCTCTAAACCTAAAACTGCAGCCATTGTAGATGGAGTTTGCTCACATGCTTTTTGCATAGCTAAAGCTCTTTTAGAAACCAAACGTAATCCATCTTCAAAAGACAAAACACCATTGGCAACTAATGCAGATAACTCTCCTAAAGAATGCCCAGCTACCATTTCTGGCTGAAAAGTATCACCTAAAACCTTAGCTAATATTACTGAATGTAAAAATATTGCTGGCTGTGTTACCTTTGTTTCTTTTAGTTCTTCTGCTGTTCCAGTAAACATAATATCTGTTATAGAGAACCCTAAAATATCATTGGCTTTTTCAAACAACTCTTTTGCCAAATCAGAGTTTTCGTATAAATCTAAACCCATTCCTGTAAATTGTGCTCCTTGTCCTGGAAAAATATATGCTTTCATTGTAAATTATTTATTCGTTGAATTCTTTTTAAAATTTGAAAGCGACAAAAATAACGAAATTTAGTTAGAGCTTCATCTTTAGCATTCTTAGCCTCATTTACAATTCTATCTTCAATCAAAATTTGTAACTTCGTTCATATGAATAAAAATGATAAACGTACTGCAGATCGAATTTACCTCATCTTAGCAGCTCTTTTTATAGCTTCTTTAGTAACATCTAATCTAATTTTTCAAAAGTTTTTTTATTGGTATCCTTTTCAGCTAGAAGCTTTTGACGTAAAGTTATTTGAAGTTTCGGTGGGCTTACTCCCTTACCCAATTACATTTTTAATTACAGATATACTCTCTGAAATTTATGGTAAAAGAAAAGCAAATGAAGTAGTTATTGCAGGTATTTTTGCATCTTTCTTTTCTTTATTAATTATTTACATTTCTAAAGAAGTTCCAGCAACTTCTTGGTCTCAAGTAAATGATGCTACTTTTATAGAAGTTTTTGGAGCTGCTCCTTTAGCAGTTTTAGCATCTATGTTAGCCTACTTGTTTGCGCAATTTATAGATATTAGAGTGTATCACTTTTGGAAAAAACTTACCAAAGGCAAACACTTATGGTTAAGAAATAACTTTTCTACATTTTCTTCTCAGTTTATAGATACCATGACTGTACTATTGTTACTTTGTTCTTTTGGTATTATAGATTGGAGTAAGTTCTGGGGATTATTACTAAGTGGGGTACTTTTTAAAATGATGATTGCTGCTTTAGATACACCTTTATTATATGCAGCTGTCTATGCATTTAGAAAACGATTCAATTTAAAAGTAAACGAAGAAATATTAGATTAACTTTTTTGTAATTTTCTTAAAGTCAATTCGTCTAAAAAAGAAACAAAAACAAGATGAAGAAAATATTTACACTCCTTTTTGCGCTAATCTCTTTTTTAGAAGTGAAAGCGCAGACCTCTATCTTTTCTAATTTATTAGAAAAACACGTTACCAGTGAAGGTGTTGTAGACTATGCAGCATTTAAGGCTGATGAAGTTCGATTAGACATATACCTTACCTATTTAGAAAATACAAATCCAGATAAATCATGGTCTAAAAGTCAACAAAAAGCTTTTTGGATGAATGCTTACAATGCGTATACCATAAAATTGATTTTAGAGAACTACCCTATTAACTCGATTATGGATATTAAAAAAGATGGAAAATCGGCTTGGAAAATTCCATTTGCTAAAGTAGGTAGAAAAACTTACACCTTAAATTATATTGAACACGAAATATTGCGAAAACAACTTTTTGACCCTAGAATTCATGTGGGTGTAAACTGTGCATCTATCTCTTGCCCTAAAATTTTAAACAAAGTCTTTACTGCTGGAAATATAGATACTACTTTAGAAATATTAATGAAAGAATTCATCAATGATTCTTCAAGAAATAAAATCGGGAAAAAGTACATACAAATCTCTTCTATTTTTGATTGGTTTCAGCAAGATTTCACAAAAAACGGTAGTGTAATTGATTACTTAAACAACTATACAGAATTCAAAATTAACGCAAAAGCAAATATCTCATATTTGAAATACGATTGGGGTTTGAACAGTAAATAATTACTATCTTTCAATTTTAAAAATAAATTCAATTTATGTCTAAAACATATTATGATGATGCTGATTTGAGAAAATTCAGCAAAATTACAGAATGGAGTGAAGAATTAGGAAACAAGTTTTTCGATTATTATGGAAAAGTTTTTGAAGAAGGAGCATTAACTGCTCGTGAAAAATCATTAATAGCACTGGCTGTGGCGCATACAGAACAATGTCCTTATTGTATAGATGCCTATACAAAAGATGGCTTACAAAGAGGTATAACAAAACCAGAAATGATGGAAGCCATTCATGTGGGCGCTGCAATTAAAAGTGGTGCAACTTTGGTTCATGGAGTTCAAATGATGAACAAAGTGAACAAATTAGAAATGTAAGCAGAGACCAATTTTTTGCTTTTGTAAAAAATGTGTGAATCGCTTATACTCGCAAAAGCGAGTATCTATAAAACCAAACCATTATTTTCTTCAAACATAAATTAAAGAACCAAAAAAAAGATTCTGAATTAAATTCAGAATCATAATAAAAAATAAAAGTGATACTGAATCAAATTCAGCATGAAAAAATCATTAAAAGCCAGAAATAACGATATTGCCAATACTTCTCGTCAACTAGAAATCCTTTCCAACGGAATTTTTGCCGACGGTGAGTTGCCTACATTTGCAAAAAAGATTAAAGAAACCAACCAATTTCCGTTACGTCCAAAAAAATTAGAAATTCTTCAAATCAACTTGGGCTATATGTGCAATCAAGTATGTGAGCATTGTCATGTTGATGCTGGGCCAGACAGAAAAGAAATTATGACTGTTGAAACGATGCAGCAATGCTTGGAGATTGTCAAAAAAACAAAGGCACATACCTTAGATTTAACTGGTGGTGCTCCTGAAATGAATCCTAATTTTAGATGGTTTGTAGAAGAAGCTTCTAAAGCAGGTATTAAAGATTTTATCGTACGTTCTAACCTAACCATTATCAGAGCGAACAAAAAATTTCACGATTTACCGGAATTCTTTAAAAAACACAATGTTCATATTGTGTCTTCTATGCCTCATTGGACACGTGGAAAGACAGATAAACAAAGAGGAGATGGTGTTTTTGATAAATCGATTAAAGCCTTACAAGAACTAAATGCTGTGGGTTATGGAATGCCTGACTCTAATTTAAAACTAGACTTGGTATATAATCCTTCTGGTGCTTTTTTACCTGGAGATCAACAAGCTTTAGAAGCTGAATTCAAAAAAGCATTGAAAGCTGATTTTGACATTCACTTTCATAGTCTTTTTGCCATTACAAATTTACCTATAAGCAGGTTTTTAGATTACTTAATTGCCTCAGACAATTATGAAGATTATATGTATGCTTTACTAGATGCATACAATCCTGCAGCAGTAGAAAATGTAATGTGTACCAATACCATTTCTATTAGTTGGGAGGGTTGGCTGTATGACTGCGATTTTAACCAAATGCTTAACTTAAAAGTAGCCAGTAAAATTAAACACGTTTCTGACTATAATGAAGAATTGTTACAAGATAGAAACATAATTATAAACCAACATTGTTATGGGTGTACAGCAGGAGCAGGAAGTAGTTGCCAAGGAACTGTTGCCTAATTAAAAATATAAATATCATGAGTTATTTAGAGACTACACACAACGTTTATAAAGAAGCAGCTTTAACTCCAGATGTGGGGTTATGTTGTACAACAAATCCGATTTGGGAATTACCAGGACTAAAAATTCCTAGAATTATGCAAGAAATGAATTATGGTTGTGGCTCTACTGTTCATGCTAGAGATTTAACCAATAACCCTAAAATGTTATATGTAGGAGTTGGAGGCGGAATGGAGTTATTACAATTTGCATATTTCAACAGAAATAAAGGTGGTGTTATTGGCTTAGATGTGGTTGATGAAATGTTAGAGGCATCTCGTAAAAACTTTAAAATTGCCGAAGAACAAAACGATTGGTTTCAAAGCAATTTTGTAGATCTAAGAAAAGGAGATGCCATGAATTTACCGGTTGAAGACAACTCCATTGATGTGGCTGCACAAAACTGTTTGTTTAATATTTTTAAATCTGACGATTTAAAAAAAGCAATTGCAGAAATGTATAGAGTATTAAAACCACATGGTCGTTTAGTGATGAGTGATCCTACTTGCGAACAACCAATGAATGATACTTTGCGAAACGATGAACGTTTGCGAGCGCTTTGTTTAAGTGGGAGTTTACCAATTGCTGACTATGTGAAAGTATTAACAGATGCTGGCTTTGGAACTATAGAAATAAGAGCAAGAAAACCATATCGAATTCTAGACCCAAAAAAATACCCTACAGAAGAATTAATTTACATAGAGTCTATTGAAGTTGCTGCTATTAAAGATCCAATGCCTTCAGATGGCCCTTGTATTTTTACTGGAAAAACAGCAATTTATTATGGTAATGAAGATTTTTTTGATGACAATGCAGGTCATGTATTGCTAAAAAATCAGCCTTTAGCTATTTGCGATAAAACTGCTGGTGTTCTTGCTGGTTTAGGCAGAACTGATATTTTTATCTCTGAAAGTACTTACCACTATGATGGAGGTGGATGTTGTTAAAACAATTGGTTATCAATTGTTATTCACCTTAGACTCATAAATCAATCTAAATTTCGAATGGATTTGTTAGTTAGTATAAAGTGAAAATCTAAAACAGAAACAACATGAAAAACCTTTTAATTCTTTTTTTAGTAATAAGTACAACTACGCTTGGACAAACAAAATTAGACAAACTTCTTTCTAAGTGGAACAAGAGAAATGTACCTTACATATCAGTAGAAACACTGGCCTTACCTAAAACAAATGCAATTTTATTAGATGCTAGAGATCAAAGTGAATTTGATGTAAGTCATTTAAAAAATGCAGTTCGTGTAGGATATAATGATTTTAAATTAAAACAAACAATACTCAATTTACCAAAAGATAAAGATGTAAAAATTGTTGTGTATTGCTCATTGGGTATTCGCTCAGAAACTGTGGCACATAAATTAATGCAAGAAGGCTATACCAATATCTACAATTTATATGGAGGAATTTTTGAATGGAAAAATGCCAACTTTAAGGTGGTAGATACCTTAGGAAATCCCACAGAAAAAGTACATACATTCAACAAAAGTTGGAGCAAATGGCTTCATAGAGGAAAGAAAGTGTATTAATGTTTGATTATAATAGTTTTAGACTCTCAGAAGAATGCTTTTTCATACTAAATGCTTACCGCTAATAGGGCTATAGTCTTATAAAAATTTAAAATGAATAATAATCATTTATGCACAAAAACCTTCTACTTATTTTTACCAGAAACCCTGAATTAGGTAAAGTAAAAACGCGCTTGGCAAAAACAGTTGGCGATGAAACTGCTTTAGAAATCTATAAATTTCTCCTAGAAAAGACTAGAGATGAGTCGCGTAATGTAAACGCTGACAAAGCTGTTTACTACTCTGTAAAAGTGAGAGACAATGATATTTGGAATGCTGAAACCTATCAAAAATTTACTCAAAAAGGCGAAGATTTAGGGTATAGAATGCAGTATGCCTTTGAGCAAGGATTTAAAACGGGTTATGAAAAAGTGCTAATCATTGGTAGCGATTTATATGATTTATCCTCAGAAAATATAGATTATGCTTTTCGTACATTAGACAATCATGATGTAGTTCTAGGGCCAGCAGAAGATGGTGGTTATTACTTATTAGGCATGAAGACCTTACATGCATCTGTTTTTCATAATAAAGAATGGGGTACATCCACAGTTCAAAAAGACACCTTAGCCAATTTAACCCATCAAAAGGTAAAATTATTAGAAACTAAAAATGATATAGATTTGTATGAGGATATTGAAGGCATCCCAGAAATTATGAATCGCTTTATCCATACTAAAAAATAAAATACATTTGCGCATTATGAAAGCAGCACAGTTACAAGAAACCATCACTTTTTTAAAAGAACAAGGCATCACTGCTCCAGAGGTAGGTATTGTATTAGGTACTGGTTTAGGAAAACTGGTAAACAAAATAGAAATCGTAAAAGAGATTGCGTATACAGATATTCCTAACTTTCCTATTGCTACAGTAGAATTTCATTCAGGTAGAATTATCTACGGAAAATTATCTGGTAAAATGGTTGTGGTGATGTCTGGGCGTTTTCATTTATATGAAGGATATACGCCTTGGGAGGTTACCTATGGTATACGAACCATGCATGGCTTAGGCATTCAGCATTTATTAATTTCTAATGCAGCAGGTGCTATTAACTTAGATTATACCAAAGGCGATTTAATGTTGATTGAAGATCATATTAATCTACAAGGCAGTTCCCCTTTAGCTTTTAAAGGCGCTAATGAATTCGGAAACATCTTTGCAGATATGCTTGAACCCTATTCAAAAAAGATGAATACAGCACTGAATTTAATTGCTACCGAAAATAACATTCAACTGCATACAGGAACGTATGCAAGTGTATTAGGGCCACAGTTAGAAACTAAAGCCGAATATAGAATGTTGCAAATTTTAGAGGTAGATGCAGTAGGCATGAGTACTGTACCAGAAGTAATTGTGGCCAAGCAATTGAATTTACCTTGTGCAGCTATTTCTGTATTAACAGATGAATGTGATCCTAAGAATTTACAACCTGTAGACATTGCTGAAATTATTGCTATTGCTGGCCAAGCAGAACCTAAAATGATTATACTATTCAAAGAGGTGCTAGCTAAGTTGTAATTGTACCTTTCTGATTTTATCTATGAACCACAGCTTTACATCTTTTATTTTAGAAAAAACAGGCGCTACTTCTTTACAAGAAGTGGAGCTCATTCAAGAATTATGGAGTGGCTATGGGTACATTAAGCGCTTTGCCTTAGAAGGTAGCCCTTTGAAAACTGTGGTGGTTAAAAATGTACGATACCCAAAACAACAGCAACACCCAAGAGGTTGGAACTCCCAATTTGGTCATGAACGCAAGTTAAAATCTTATCAAGTGGAAACAGCTTGGTACACCCAATATGCACAACACAGCAAAGCACGTTTGCCCAAATGTTATGGTATTCGTCAACAAAATAACGAAGTGTGTATTGTTCTAGAAGATTTAGATGCTGCTGGTTACACATATCGAAAACAAGATGTTTCTTGGCAAGGAATTGACAACTGCTTGGCATGGCTTGCCAATTTTCATGCATCTTATTTAGGGCAAACCCCTGAAAATTTATGGGCTATTGGTAGCTACTGGCATTTGGCTACAAGACCGCAAGAATTAGCAGTTTTAGCAGATGCTCCTTTAAAAAAAGCAGCACCCTTCATCGATCAGAAATTAAACGATTGCAAGTATACAACCTTTATTCATGGAGATGCAAAATTGGCCAACTTTTGTTTTTCTGCCAATGATGAAGTAGCCGGTGTTGATTTTCAATATGTTGGTGGTGGTTGTGGTATAAAAGATGTTGCCTATTTTATCGGTAGCTGCTTACCAGAGCAAGAATGCGAACGTTTAGAAGCCGATATTCTTACCACCTATTTTACGCATTTGCATGCAGCCTTAGACACAGAACACAAAGCATTAGAAAAAGAATGGCGTACTTTATACCCTTATGCTTGGGCAGATTTTCATCGTTTTTTAAAAGGATGGAGTCCTGGGCATTGGAAACTAAATTCGTATAGCGAACGTATCACGCAACAGGTAATTATAGAACTTTCTAATGGACTTTAACGTATTGGCAAAAATTGCTTCAAAGGCTGTTCTAGAAGCAGGTAAGGTAATACAGAATGCCTTACATAAACCTATTGAAGTACAACATAAGGAAGGTGGCAACACCTTAGCATCACAAGTAGTTACTGCTATAGATGTAGCCTGTGAAAAAGTAATTCTAAAACACTTAGCACCTACTTGTATAAAGTACGATCTTGGGTTGTTGACGGAAGAAACCGAAGACGACCAAAGCCGATTTACCAAAGACTATTTTTGGTGTATAGACCCTTTAGATGGCACATTGCCCTTTATTAAGAAACATCCAGGCTTTTCGGTTTCCATAGCACTAGTCTCTAAAGAAGGTATTCCAGTAATTGGAGTAGTTTTAGACCCTACAAATAGTACCTTATATGTGGGCATAAAAGACCAAGGTGCGTTTAAAAATGGAAAAACTTGGGAGTTACCTCAACCCAAAAATACACTTACATTCGTTAGCGATAAAACCTTAGCAAACACCCCACAAAAAGAACAAATTTTAGGGCATATTGAAAAGCATTTAGAAGAATTGGGTTTAACACAATTTAAGGAAGTTTCAGGTGGTGGAGCTGTGTTGAATGCCCTTTTAGTAGCTGAACACAGACCAGCACTACTCATAAAACCTACCAAATTAGCACTTGGAGGTGGAAGCCTATGGGATTTTGCAGCAACTGTTTGTATTTTTAGTGAATTGGATTTAAAAGCCACATCATATAACGGTAATCCTTTAGATTTGAACTCTAAAACTAGCACATTTTTAAATACACAAGGGGTATATTTTTATTCTTTTTAAGAATTAATTAGACTTTTCTTAAAGACAATTATTGCTTTTTGTATATTTGTTAAATACAATGAACAAGTATTTAAACATTATAAAAAACTCGTATTCAGGATACTGGAACTACCTGAAAAACTCCGTTTTGCTGGAGTTAAATTGGGAGAATTACTTTTATGGGTTACTAATTATTTCTTTTGTAGTTTGGGGTCTAGAAGCTATGTTTCCTTGGCGTAAAAACCAATCTTTGTTTCGTAAAGATTTTTGGTTGGATACCTTTTACATGTTCTTTAACTTTTTTCTATTAAATCTTATTGTTTTAATTGCTTTATCCAACACTGCAGCCGAAATCTTTAATGATTTGTTAGGGTTTATCGGTTTAACTATAAGTAGTTTTCAGTTGCTAGATTTAAATATCCTACCTTTTTTACTACGTATCTTTATTTTCTTTATTGTAGTCGATTTTACTCAATGGTGGACGCATCGTTTACTGCATAGAGTCGATTTTTTATGGAATTTTCATAAAGTACATCACTCCGTAAAAGAGATGGGCTTTGCAGCCCACTTGCGTTACCACTGGATGGAACCTGTAATTTACAATTCGTTGCGCTATATTCCGCTTGCCATTATTGGCGGGTTTTCTCCACAAGATGTTGGTATTGTTCATTTCTTTAACATTACTATTGGACATCTTAACCATGCAAATATTAATTGGGATTATGGATGGTTAAAATATATTTTAAACAATCCAAAAATGCACATTTGGCATCATGCTAAAGAGTTGCCTAAAGACCATAAGCATGGGGTGAATTTTGCACTAACCTTGAGTGTTTGGGACTACTTATTCAAAACCAATTATATTCCTTATTCAGGAAGAGATATTGAACTTGGTTTTGAAGATGATTCGAGCTTTCCAAAAAATTTTGTGCAACAGGAATTCTATCCATTAAGTAAAAGTAAATAGATTTGTTAGCTATTAGTATTTTGTCCTAAGTTTTTACCATTTTTAAGCTAAAGCGATCTTTCTATTTTTAAAACATGTAATCTAGATAACTCTTTTACAATTGCAAACACTAATTATATACCCTACATTTTAAAGAAAAAAATACCTTACTTCTCTTTTTTATTATTTGTATAAGTATTTTTTTGGTCTTTTATTTGGTTGTTTGGAACAAAAATATACAAATCAAAGATGACTGTATCATTAAAATTTTAGACAAAATGTGTACCTTTACCTAAGTAAAAAACAAGATTATTTTAATAATAATTTGCAATCTATAAACTAACATAACGTCTATTTTCTTCTACAAAGACTCTATATGATATTTGATTTACTTTATTTTATTAATATTATTCTGTCTATTCTAATAGGTGTTTTTCTATGGTTTAAGTTAAAACCAAACAACTTTTCTCTGCATACAAAATCTCTAGCGGCTTATTTAATCTTTAATGCTATTTGTTTAATACTTGAACTAGTGCTTTTAAACCTCCATGGATATCTCCAACAACAAATGTGCGCATTACATTTAATTAAGCTCCAAAATTAGAATCTTTTTCTCTAAATAAAAAAAGCGTGTATTAAGTTTACATTAAACATTACCTGTTAGCATATAAGCTTGTAATAAGTACTTCTGTAGGTTTATTTTGCGGTGTAAATCTATTGTTTTTTAAACCGCCAACAAATTCATGGTTATGAAACCACTTCCATAAAAAACCTCCTGCAAACCAATCCTCTCCCCAAAACTGATTATAAATGGCTTGTAGCGCATTTGTTTGTGCGTTAAGGTTTACTTTATCTTGAGTGCGAGAAAATTCCCATGGCCTTTTAGCATTGTAATCAATACTTCTATACCCAAACTCGGTAAATAACACAGGCTTTTTAAACTTTTGCTGTATGGCTAGTATTGCCTATTTGTGAATGTCCCAACTTTCTTCTAACTCTAAAATAGTTGGAGTTTTTGATGCGCTTAATGGAAAATAAGCATCTATTCCAATAAAATCTAGTTCGCCCCACAAAGAAAAGCGCTTGTATTCGTCCCAATTAACAGCATATGTGAGTTTACCTGAATAAATAGATCTGATTTCCTTTATTAAGGAGCTCCAATAATTGGGTCTATTGAGCACGAACTCTTTTAACTCTGTCCCAATGCAAAGTAAACCTGCTTTTAACTGTTCTGCGGCTTTTGCGTAAGTAAGTATATATTTTCTGTAAGAAGATTCCAATAACTTCCACCCTTCTTTTGTATTTGGTTTTAAATTACCTGTAAAAACCCCTCTACGTAACCATATATGCGGTTTAATCATAATATGAATTCCTGATTTTTGAAACTCATTGGCATACTGTAGTAATCCATTTTCCGTTTCGCCAAACCACTCTCCTTTAGTGTTAAATTCAATTTTTGGAATAGCTTTATCTCTAATAATACCATAAGGCATTAACGCTATATAGTTGCTATTTGTTTTTAAAACAGGAGTAATATGTTGCTGATTAATTGGTTCTCTAGAAGCCACAAAGCTTAATCCATTTATTTTTTGAGACAAAATTTTAGAGGAAATACTTAAAAAGATACCTAGAATTAAAATAGTACACTTTACATTCATAAGAGTTAAAAATACAGTTTTTTTTATTACAAATTTTTCTAAAAATAAAAAAGGAGACTGGACTTTTATTAACTCGAGAGAAAACAATGCTATATTCGCTCTTTTTATTTATAATCATTTAAAATTGGATATTTCTTTTAAGTTCTTAACTTTAGCTTCGACAGAATGTAAAGAATCTATCAACTAATTATGGAACATATTGTAATTATTGGAAATGGAATTTCTGGAGTTACAGCTGCAAGACATATCAGAAAAAATTCTGACAAACAGATTACTATTGTCTCTGCTGAAACCAAATACTTTTTTTCTAGAACAGCACTCATGTACGTGTACATGGGACATATGAAATTTGAACATACTCAACCTTACGAAAATTGGTTTTGGGATAAGAATAACATCAACTTAAAAGAAGGGTATGTAACGCAGGTAAACACTGATGATAAGTTACTAAGTTTTAAAGACAACTCTACTTTATCCTATGATAAACTAATCATAGCTACAGGTTCTAAACCCAATAAATTTGGCTGGCCAGGAGAGGATTTAAAAGGAGTTTTAGGCATGTACCACAAACAAGATCTAGAAAACTTAGAAATCTATGCTCCTAATAAAGAAGTGTGTAAAAGAGCAGTAATTGTTGGTGGTGGTTTAATAGGAATTGAATTGGCAGAAATGCTAAGAAGTAGAGACATACCTGTTACCTTTTTGGTACGTGAAAGTAGTTTTTGGAATGAGGTTTTACCTGCCCAAGAATCTGAAATGATTAATAAACATATTTTAGAACATCACATAGACCTGCGATTAAGCACTCATTTAAAAGAGATAAAATCTGATGAAAACGGAAATGTAAAGTCTGTTGTTATCGAAGAAACTGGCGAAGAAATACCTTGTAATGTACTAGGTTTAACTGCAGGGGTTTCACCAAACATCAACTTTTTAAAAGATTCTGGAATAGAGACTAAAAAAGGTGTTTTGGTAAACCGATTTCTAGAAACCAATATAAAAGATGTTTATGCGATTGGTGATTGTGCAGAGCAAAACGAAGCTATTGGTCTACGAAGAAATATTGAAGCTATTTGGTACACAGGAAGAATGATGGGTGAAACATTAGCACAAACTATTTGTGGAAAACCTAGAGAGTACAACCCTGGACATTGGTTTAACTCCGCTAAATTTTTAGACATTGAATACCAAACCTATGGTTGGGTATTTAGCGAGAGAAATAAAAAAAAGTATGAAACCTATTTTCAGTGGAAACATTCCAAACAAAATAGTTGCATTACCATTTCTTACGATGCTAAAACTCAACAATTTTTAGGGATAAATACCTTCGGAATTCGAATGCGTCACGAGAAATTTAATCAATGGTTAACCGAAAAACAATCTATACAATATGTTTTAAAGCATTTAAAAGATGCTAATTTTGATCCTGAATTTTATAGCTTATACGAAAAACAAATTATAGCCAAATTCAACATAGAAAACAATACACAACTAAGAGTAAAACCAAAAAGTTGGAAGCGTATATTTTCTAAAATATAAATCATACACCTTAAAAAACAGATTCTTTGAAAATTTTACAACAATTAGGCTTAACCGTTTTTCTAATAGCTCTTTTGCTATTTACATCGAGTATTTTTACAGGTAATTTTTCCATGAAACAGAAAGACTTTGATGCTTTTTTGACTGAAAAAAACTATAAAAGCGAACATTTTACTGAAGCTTTACAAAAAGCTATTGTAACACCAGAACCCTTGTCTATATTTGAATTTTCTAAAAGAGTTAGACAAGCTGTTGCTGATAATAACGCTTATTACAATACTCTAATTAAAAAATACAATGCAGAGAAAAACTGGAAGAAAAAAGGAGCTCAATATCAATATAAAATTAACGGCAAACCACATAGCATTAGTTTTGAAATTGCTAAAAAAGCAGGTAATGGATTTGTAAAAGAAAATGCAGGACTTAGCTGGCTGCTTACCTTTGGGCTCGGTATTGTTGGAGCACTGCTTTTTATACTACCTAACATTATTTTATTAGGAAAGCCAGGTATTAAAAATAATCATATTTATCAGCAATCTGCAACCAACAGAGGTTTTATGGCTTGGTTGGTTTTAGTATACCTCGTCGTTTTTTACTTAGTACTCTATTTTATGGCAGACTATTTAGTAAATTGGACCTTTATGCTAGACCCAATAAGCAAGGCTCTAAATGGAGGACCTGCTTCACAATGGTTTGTTTATGGTTTTCTATATTGTACTATTATGCTAACCATGGGGGTTAGAATGTATATTAAATACAGACACAACAAATACCAAATTATTAGAACAACCTCGGTACTATTCTTTCAAATTGTTTTTGCTTTTCTTATTCCGGAAATTATGACCAGCTTAAACATGCCAGGTTATGATTTTAAAAATGCGTTTCCTCTAGACTATGATTTCTTTTTTGAATGGAATTTAAAAAGCTTAACCGAAAGTGGTGGTATAGGTATTTTTATTCTAGTTTGGGGTATTGTATTAACTTTAATCATTGTGCCAGTTATGGTATACTTCTTTGGTAAAAGATGGTATTGTTCTTGGGTTTGTGGTTGTGGTGGATTAGCTGAAACTTTGGGCGACCCTTACAGACAACATTCTAACAAAAGCTTAAGTGCATGGAAGTTAGAACGCTGGTTAATACACTCAGTATTGGTTTTTTCTTTAGTAATGACTTTAGTAACCTTGTATTGTTATTTTTCTGGAACTTCTTATTTTTTAGGTATAAAGTCGCAATGGATTAAAGATACATACAGCTTTTTAATAGGTGCATGGTTTGCAGGTGTTATTGGTACAGGCTTCTACCCAATTTTTGGAAATAGAGTGTGGTGTAGATTTGGTTGTCCATTGGCTGCTTATTTAGGTTTAGTGCAACGTTTTAAATCGAGATTTAGAATTACCACCAATGGCGGGCAGTGTATTTCTTGTGGAAACTGTTCTACATACTGTGAACAAGGAATTGATGTAAGAGCCTATGCACAAAAAGGAGAAAACATTGTAAGATCTAGCTGTGTAGGTTGTGGAATTTGTTCTGCTGTGTGTCCTAGAGGAGTGCTGAAATTAGAAAATGGCCCTGAAGAAGGCAGAATTAATCCTACTGAAATTTTGTTAGGGAATGATGTTGACTTAATGCAATTGGTAAATAAAAAATAGAGTTCACTTAACAAAGACTTCATAATTTATTTAACATAAAAGTCTTATAAGTATAAAATATTGATACTTTTACTGCCAAAAAATAATTGCAAGCGAATATTTTAATAAAAATAACATCGATTTTAGTAAAATGAATACCTTAGTTACCGTAATTATCCCTGCATACAACGAGCAAGATGCTATTACTAAAGTCATACAAGATATCCCCGAATTTGTAAATGAAATTATTGTTGTAAGCAATAACTCTACAGACAACACTGAAGAAAAGGCAAAAAAAGCAGGTGCAACAGTATTACAGGAACAAAGAAAAGGATACGGGTATGCCTGTTTAAAAGGGCTACATTATATTGTACAGCAAAATACAAAACCAGAAATCATTGTATTCTTAGATGGAGATTACTCTGATTATCCAGAACAGTTAACCGAAATTATTACACCTATACTGCAAGAAAACATTGACTTTGTATTAGGTTCACGTGTAAAAGAATTGAGAGAAGTAGGTGCAATGACACCACAACAAATTTTCGGAAATTGGTTAGCTACTTTTTTAATGAAGGTGTTTTTTAATGCCCAATTTACAGATCTAGGGCCCTTTAGAGCTATAAAATACTCAAAACTATTAACGTTAGGAATGGAGGACAAAACGTATGGGTGGACTGTAGAAATGCAGCTAAAGATTTTAAAACAAAAAATGAGTTATAGAGAACTACCTGTAAAGTATCGAAACAGAATTGGAGTTTCAAAAGTTTCAGGAACTTTAAAAGGTACTATATTTGCAGGAGTTAAAATTCTTAGCTGGATTTTTAAATATAGTTTTAAGTAATGATTTTAGAGTACGCAATCATCTTTATTTACACCATTTGTTTAATGCTAATTTTCATGTATGCATTAGCACAATTAAACCTTCTTATCAACTACCTTAAACACAAGAATAAAGAAGACAATGCTGCTAAATTTGATTTTAGAAATCCAGATGAAATTCCGTTTGTAACCATACAACTTCCTGTTTATAATGAACTGTATGTAATGAAGCGACTTTTAAAAAATATCGCAAAAATAGACTACCCAATTCAAAAATTAGAAATTCAAGTTTTAGACGATTCTACAGATGAATCTGTAGAAAAGACAGCAAAACATGTTAAAAAAATTCAAGAATTAGGAATTGATATTCAACATATTAGAAGAAGTAATAGAGAAGGATTTAAAGCTGGAGCTTTAAAAGAAGGGTTAAAAATGGCAAAAGGTGAATTTATTGCTATTTTTGATGCCGATTTTTTACCAAAAAAAGATTGGCTCTACCAAACTGTTCCGTATTTTAAAGATTCAAGTATTGGTGTAGTACAAACCAGATGGGGACATATCAATAGAAATTACTCTACCCTAACAAGAATACAAGCGTTTATGTTAGATGCCCACTTTACGCTGGAGCAAGTGGGTAGAAATAGCAAAGGACACTTTATTAATTTTAATGGAACTGCAGGTATTTGGAGAAAAGAATGTATTTATGATGCTGGTAATTGGCAGGGAGACACTTTAACTGAAGATATTGATTTAAGTTATAGAGCACAGCTAAATAATTGGAAGTTTAAATATTTAGAACATGTAGAAACACCAGCGGAATTACCTGTAATTATTAGTGCTGCAAGATCTCAACAATTTAGATGGAATAAAGGTGGAGCTGAGAACTTTCAGAAAATGATTAAAAGAATTGTTACCTGTAAAAACGTTTCTTTTAAAACCAAAGTTCATGGGATTTTACACTTATTAAACAGCTCTATGTTTACCTGTATTTTTTTGGTTGCTATTTTAAGTATTCCAATGCTGTACATAAAAAATGAATATGCTCATTTAAAGAATTACTTTTATGTAATGAGCTTTTTTGTGATAAGTTCTCTTATTTTCTTTGTGTGTTATTGGCATATGTATAAGAATATTTATGGGGGCGGTTTTGTAAAGTTCTTTAAGTATATAGGTGCTTTTTTTACCTTCTTTTCAGTAGCAATGGGATTTTCTCTACACAATACTATTGCAGTTTTAGAAGGTCATTGGGGTAAAAAAAGTGAATTTATAAGAACTCCAAAATTTAATATTAAAACCATTAAAGATGGTTGGAAAAACAATAAGTACATTAAGAAAAAAACCTCTGTACATGTTATTTTAGAAGGACTATTAGCTGTCTATTTTGTATTTGGTATGTATAGTGCATTTGTAGTTGGTGATCAAGGAGGAGATTTTGGGTTATTCCCTTTTCATTTTATGCTATTTGTTGGTTTTAGTTATGTGTTTTTCAAGTCTGTATTTTCTAAAGCCTAATGCTAGTTAATACAAGATATAGAAACACTGCTTGTATACTGCTTAGTTCACTTTTTTACTTTTATATTGCATATTTTTTAGACAGAACTAACTTTACAGTACTCTTTTCAGTATGGCTAGGTTTATTTGGGTGTTTTTATTTTCTAGTACAAAAACCGAGATTATCATTTAAAAACTTGGTGTGCATAGCATTTGTTTTCAGATTAATATTTCTATTTGTAGCGCCCAATTTATCGCAAGATTTTTTTCGTTTTATTTGGGATGGCCGTTTACTCTTAGAAGGTATAAATCCATATTTATCTTTACCTGAAAGCTTAATACAAAATATTAAATACCCTATTGCAGATGCTCGAGAACTGTATAAAGGCATGGGGGAGTTAAATGGAAGTCATTATACCAACTACCCCCCTTTAAATCAGTTATGTTTTTTAATTGCAGCACTATTTGCCAGTAAAAGCATTTTTGGTTCAGTTTTGGTTTTACGAGCACTCATCATTCTAGCAGAATTAGGAATTTTCTATTTTGGAAAAAAACTGTTGCAAGCATTAGATCTACCAAAACATAATATATTTTGGTATACATTAAATCCGTTTATCATTATAGAACTTACAGGAAATTTACACTTTGAGTCGGTGATGCTTTTCTTTTTTATATGGGGAATGTATCTTTTGCAAAAAAGAAAATGGATTTTGGCTGGTGTTTTAATAGGCTGTTCAATTTCCGTAAAGCTATTACCATTTTTATTTTTGCCATTATTTTTTAAACTATTTATTCATAAAAAATCAAACTTAAGTTTAGCAAAACAATGGTTACAACTTATTGTTTTTAACCTTATAATTTTGGTTACTGTTATCATTTTTTCCCTGCCTTTTTTATCAGAAAATCTAATTTCAAATTATGCTAACTCTGTTGGCTTGTGGTTTGGTAAGTTTGAATTTAATGCAAGTTTCTACTATTTGTTTAGAGCTATAGGATATTGGTTTAGAGGCTATAATGAAATAGAAATTATTACCAAAATAACACCTATTTTAACCATACTTTATTTTATCTACCTAACCTTCTTTAAGAAAAACAATCAACATAAGGTCTTATTTATAAGTATGCTTTTTGGTTTATGCTTTTACTATTTTACCTCAACAACTATTCACCCTTGGTACCTGGCAACACCTTTATTGCTTTCAATATTTACCAAGTATAAGTTTCCAGTATTTTGGACACTGGTAATTATTTTAAGCTATCAGGCTTACGCAAATTTACCTTGGCAAGAAAATTTGTGGTTTGTTGCTCTAGAGTATATATTATTATTTAGTTTTATGATCTTTGAATACAAAACACAAAACAAAAAGAGAAACATTATTTTTAAGTAATCGACAAGACATCATTTATATTTTCATATCTTCGTAATTAAACGTTTTTAGATGAAAAAGCTAACCATAAAAGATATCGCTAAAGAGTTTAAAGTCTCAATTTCTACTGTATCTAAGGCTTTAAATGATAGTTATGAAATTAGCCAAAACACTAAGGAGAAAATTCAAAAATACGCCAAAGAGCATAATTACAAACCAAATTTTAACGCGCTCAGTTTAAAAAACAGAAGCACAAAAACAATTGGGGTAATAATACCTACAATGTTAAATTACTTTTTTGCTCAGGTGTTTAAAGGAATCGAGAAAACAGCTTTAGAAAAAGGATATAAAGTAATTACTTGTATCTCTAACCAATCTTATGATAAAGAAGTAGAAATTATAGAAATGCTTTCTAACGGAAGTATTGACGGCTTTTTATTGTCTATGGCTAAAGAAACCGAACTCAACCAGAAGATAAGTCATTTTAAAGAATCTATTGCAAATGGTACGCCAATTGTGATGTTTGATAGGGTTGCCAAATCAATTTCTTGCGATAAAGTAATTACTGACGATTTAGAGGGAGCCACAAAAACGGTTAAGTATTTATATAAAAAAGGCCATAAAAATATTGCGTTTGTTTCTACAATGAGTGATTTACATATTGGTAAACAACGATTAGAAGGTTACAAAGAAGGTTTGAAAAATGTTGGATTAGCCTATAATGAAAGCCTAGTGCTTAATATTGTTGAGCAAGACTATAAAAAGTATAAAAATATTGTTAGGCCATTTATAAAAGATAATGCAATAGATGCTGTAATTACTACAGGAGAATCTGTAGCAATATCAGTGATGAAAGCAATTAAAAAGAACAACCAAAAAATACCGAAGGATGCTGCAGTTATTGCATTTTCTAATGGTATTTTATCTAGACACTCTAGTCCTAAAATGACTACAATTAGTCAACATGGAGAGCAAATGGGTGCTACAGCTGCTGGAATTCTTATCGAAAAACTAGAAAATAAAACCACAGAAATTACTACAGAAATCATAAAAACAGATTTGGTAATTAGAGATTCTACTCGAAAATAATGACAGCTTTTTCTAAAGTTAAACTTATTGTCTCTGATATGGATGGAACACTCCTAAATTCTAAAGGAGAAGTTAGTGCTGTCTTTTTTAAATTATTCAAAGAACTAAAGAAAAGAAATATTACGTTCTGTGCAGCAAGCGGAAGGCAATACAACAGTATTATAGCAAAATTAGACAAGATTAAGGATGGTATTTTTGTAATTGCAGAAAATGGAGGCGTAGCAAAACAAAAAGATAAGATACTATTATCTCATTATTTAGAAAACAGAAACGTATTACAACTCATACCCATTTTAAGAAAAATAGAGAGTGCAAACATGGTTTTATGTTGTGATGGAGAAGCTTTTATTGAAAGTAAAGACAAATACTTTATCAAACATTTTCAGGAATACTATCACAGCTTTCAACAAGTAGAAAATCTAATGGAAGTTGCTGAAACTACTGCTGTTTTTAAAATTGCTGTATATCATTCTCAGTCATCAGAAAAATATATTTATCCAAAATTACAATCAATACAAGATACTGTTTTACTAAAAGTGTCTGGTAAAAATTGGTTAGATATTTCTGATAAAAATGCAAACAAGGGTGAGGCCTTAAAAAAAATTCAAGAATTACTTGGAGTATCTAAAGAAGAGAAGATGGTTTTTGGAGACTACCACAATGATATAGAGATGATGCAAGAAGCCGATTTTAGTTTTGCAATGGGTAATGCTCATAAAGACATTAAAGCCTTAGCTAAATTTAGCACTGAGACCAATGATAACAATGGTGTTGAAAAAGTAATTAAAGAATTACTTGATGCTCTTTAATCTTTAAATTCTACAGTACTTTGTCTTTCTCTATTTACCCTTAATTGGGTTACATCTGGCCTAGAATAGTGCCCAACAACATCAAAGTTTTGACGCTCTCCTAAAACACGATTAAAATCTAATGTTTCTATAATCAAACCCTCTTTTTCTAATACAGGCTCAATTAGCCATTCTCCATCAGGACCAGCAATGCAAGAACCTCCATTTGCCAAAACTTCTGGAGCATCTTTTACAATTTTATCATAATGAGGTACATCTTTAGGAAAATCTGACTTTGCCATTAAACTCGATACAGAAATTACAAACGAACGTGATTCTCTTGCTATAAAACGAGTAATATCTTTTGTATTATGCTCAGATCCAGGCCAAACTGCAATATGCAAATTTTCTCCTAATCCATACAAAGCAGTTCTAGGTAAAGGCATCCAGTTTTCCCAGCAGTTTAGACCACCTACTGTAAACTCCTTTAGCGAATGAACTTGTAAGCCATTTCCATCTCCAGGTGCCCAAGTTAAACGTTCATCAAAAGTAGGTTGTAATTTTCGGTGCACAGACTTTATGATTCCTTCTTCATTAATATATACCAAACTTGCATAAATACTATGACCTCCTCTATTTTCTGCACGCTCCATTATACCTAAATAAATAGCTATTTTGTATTGTTTAGCAAGTACACAAATAGCATCTAATTCTCCTTTTTCTATAGTTATGGAATTACGAATATAATGTGCGTGAATTTCTTTTTGAGTGTTTGAGTTCCAAGCAGCACCATTGGTTAATGCTATCCAAAATGGATAACCAGGAAGTAAGGCTTCACCAAATACAATAAGTTCACAATTTTCTTGAGCTGCATCTGTAATTGATTTTTCTATTTTCTGCAACGTCTTTTCCTTGTTTAACCAAACAGGAGAAATTTGTGCTAAAGCTACTTTTAACAAATTCTTGCTCATCCTTTAAATTTCGATATTTACTACTAAGCCCTCATTAGATCTTACATTAAAAACAGTTTCGTCTTCAAAAATTAAATACTGCCCTTTGATACCTACTAATTTACCTGTATAGGTAGGTGTTTTAATTAAATTTAAACTTTTTGGTTTTAATGGATATTGGGTAACTGGAAAGTTAATATTAGTTTCTGTATTACTTTCAATAAAGTATTCTGTGGCTTCTGCAGGAATGTATTCTTTTAATTTCTCTCTCCATTCTACTAAATTAACATCTTCAATATCATTCTTTAGCATTTTACGCCAATTGGTTTTATCAGCAACATGTTCTTTTAAGGCAACTTCTGTGATACCTGCTAAATATCTATTAGGCACTTCTACTATTTCTATAGCTTCATGCGCCCCTTGATCTATCCATCTTGTAGGTACTTGTTGTTTTCTAGTAACACCAACTTTTACATTGCTAGAATTGGCCAAATACACAATGTGCGGTTGCAATTGCACAAGTTTTTCATAGGTTAAATCACGATCTTCTTCATCTAAATGTGCTTTACTTAACTCTGGTCTCATAATCCAGTCTGCTGCTTGGGGAATATCAAAAAAACACGATTGGCAGTATCCTTGTCTATATATTTTTTTTTCTGAATGACAATTTAAACACTCATAAGAAACAAAAGAAAGTTTTATCTCTTTAGACAGCAACTGATTCATATTTAAGAAATCGGTTTTCATATCTAAATAATATTGAACTTCTTCTCCAATCTCACTAATCATTTTTCTTAAAACTCCTTGGTATTGCATAAATAAATTTTTGTTATTTTTAGCTTATTAACAAACTTACAAAAAAAACGAATTCAATTTATGGCTTTACCTATTGTAAATTCAATCATCTCTTGGTTTTTAAAAAAAAGGATTCATCAAATAGAATTGTTTTTAAAATACCCAAATGATGTGCAGAATGAACTTTTATTAAAGCTAACACATACAGCTAAAGGAACTGAATTTGGAGAAAAACATGCCTTTAAGAATATTAAAAGCTATACCGACTTTAGCAAAAATGTACCTATTCAGAAATACGAAAGTATTGAACCACTCATTGACCGATGTAGAAAAGGAGAACAGAATTTATTTTGGCCATCATCTATTAAATGGTTTGCGAAAAGTAGCGGTACCACAAATGCAAAAAGTAAATTTATACCCGTTAGTGGTGAAGCTTTAGAATATTGCCATATGAAAGGAGGGAAAGACATGCTTTGCTTGTATTTACACAACAATCCTGAAACTAAACTTTTTACTGGTAAAGGCCTAAAATTAGGAGGTAGTTCTGCAATATACGAAGACAACAACTCTTATTTTGGAGATTTATCTGCTATTATAACTGAGAATTTACCCTTTTGGGCAGATTATAGTTCCGCACCTAGTCAGGAAGTTTCGCTTATGGCAGAATGGGAAACAAAAATGGAAGCCATTATAGATGAAACCATTCACGAAAATATTACTAGTTTAGTTGGTGTCCCAAGTTGGATGTTAGTCCTTTTACAACGTGTTTTAGAAAGAACAGGAAAACAAAATATTTTAGAAGTTTGGCCAAATTTAGAGGTCTATTTTCATGGAGGAGTAAATTTTAACCCCTACAGGGAACAGTATAAAAAAATAATACCTAAAAAGGATTTCAAATATTTTGAAACCTATAATGCCTCTGAAGGTTTTTTTGCATTACAAGACACTAACAGTTCTAAAGAACTTTTGTTAATGTTAGATTATGGGATTTTTTATGAGTTTATAGATATGAAAAGCTATCAGGGAGAAACTTCTAAAACAATTCCTTTATCTGATGTAAAAGAAGGAATAGATTATGCATTAATAATTACAACAAATAGTGGTTTGTGGCGCTATTTAATTGGAGATACCATTCGTTTTACCTCTTTAAATCCTTATCGTATAAAAATTACTGGTAGAACTAAGCACTACATTAATGTTTTTGGTGAGGAGTTAAATATCGAAAATGTAGAAGACGCTTTAAAGTTAACCTGCGAAAAAACAGGTGCTTTAATATCCGAATATACAGTAGGGCCAATTTTCATGAAAGACAAAAAAAGTGGTGGTCATGAATGGATAATTAATTTCACAAAAGAGCCTGAAAACATGAGTTACTTCACAGAAATATTAGACAATTCCCTAAAGGCAATTAACTCAGATTATGAAGCTAAACGCTATAACTCTATGACATTGGCTATGCCAAAAATTCATGTTGCTAGGAAAAACTTATTTTACGATTGGTTAAAAAAGAAAGGCAAATTAGGAGGACAACACAAAGTGCCAAGACTTTCCAATTCAAGAGCTTTTTTAGAAGAGCTCCTAACTTTACAGGATTAAATTTTACGTGCTACCACATAATCTATCATTTTTAGTAGAGAGTCTTTATAAGGAGATTCTGGATAGTTATTTAATATTGTAATGGCTTTGTTTTTGTAAGAATTCATTTGAGATATCGTATAATCTATACCCCCATTCTCTTTTACAAACGCAATCAACTCTTTAACACGCCCTTTATTTTTATTGTGTTTTTTTATGGTATTAATAATCCATGCTTTTTCTTTAGCTGTGCAATTGTTTAGTGAATGAATTAAAGGCAATGTCATTTTTTGCTCTTTAATATCAATACCTGTTGGCTTCCCAATTTTTTCGTCTGAATAATCAAATAAATCGTCTTTAATTTGAAAAGCGATGCCAATGTACTCTCCAAATTTTCGCATTTGCTGAACGGTATCTTGCTTAACCCCCACTGAAGCTGCTCCTATACCACAACAAGCCGCAATAAGTGTTGCTGTTTTTTGACGAATAATATCAAAATAAATATCTTCTGTTATGTCTAACTTTCTAGCTTTTTCTATTTGTAACAATTCGCCTTCACTCATTTCACGAACAGCAATAGAAATTAGTTTTAACAAATCGAAATCTTCATTATCAATAGAAAGTAACAACCCTTTAGATAATAAAAAATCACCCACTAAAACTGCTATTTTATTTTTCCATAAGGCATTTATAGAATAAAAACCACGTCTTCTATTAGAGTCGTCCACTACATCATCATGCACCAAAGTTGCAGTATGTATTAGCTCTACAACAGAAGCTCCTCTATACGTTCGCTCATCAAAACCTCCATTAGAAACCATTTTTGCTACTAAAAAAACAAACATAGGACGCATTTGTTTTCCTTTTCTACGAACAATATAATAAGTAATTCTATTTAGAAGTGGCACTTTAGAAAGCATGGAATCTTTGAACTTTTTTTCAAAAAGTTCCATCTCTTTCTTTATAGGTTGTTTTATAAGTTCTACTGGTTTCATAAAAAGTGAACTAATTGAATATCTGTGGTATCAAAAATACGAAATATAAACAAGAAGAGGCTTTGTTCTACAAGTGGATTACTAAAAATAAAACTAAGCTTTGTTTGCTAGTTGGCCACAAGCTGCATCAATATCCTTTCCCCTACTTCTTCTTACGTTTACTGTAATATCGTGCATTTCTAGATTAGAGATATAATTATTTAATGCAGCATTACTCGCTTGCTGAAATTGCCCATCATCTATTGGATTGTATTCTATTAAATTTACTTTACAAGGCACATATTTACAAAACTGGACTAAAGCAGAAATATCTTCTTTTTTATCATTGATACCCTCCCAAACCACATATTCATAGGTAATTGCCTTTTTGGTTTTTTCATACCAATATTCTAATGATTCTTTTAAATCTTGTAAAGGAAAAGAGGTATTAAAAGGCATAATAGAGGTACGTACTTCGTCTATGGCTGAATGTAAAGAAACTGCAAGATTAAACTTTACTTCTTCATCTGCCATTTTTTTAATCATTTTTGGCACACCAGATGTAGATACTGTAATTCTTTTTGACGACATACCTAAACCCTCTGGAGACGTAATCATTTCTATAGATTTTAGTACATTTTTATAGTTCATAAGGGGCTCACCCATACCCATAAACACAATATTTGTTAGCTTTTTATTGTGGTACAATCTACTTTGCTTATTAATAACTACCACCTGATCGTAAATTTCATCTGGGTTTAAGTTTCGCATTCTTTTTAAGCGGGCTGTTGCACAAAATTTACAATCTAAACTACAACCAACTTGACTAGAAACACATGCTGTAGTTCTTTTTGGAGTAGGAATTAAAACTGATTCAACAACCAAACCATCGTGTAATTTAATTCCGTTTTTAATAGTACCATCGTTACTTTTTTGCATCGAATCTACTTTTATATGATTGATTACAAAGTTCTCTTCTAACATTTCTCTTGTACTTTTAGAAATGTTTGTCATATCTTCAAAAGTATGCAGAGACTTACTCCATAACCACTCATAAACTTGATTTCCACGAAAAGCTTTATCGCCATTTTCTACAAAAAAATCACGTAATTGTTCTTTAGATAAAGCACGTATGTCTTTCTTATTACCCAATGGTCTAAAATTTTTAAAATAATGTTATAATTAGTGCAAAAATACACTAATATTTTAAGGTAAACTTTGGGAGCGTAAGCAGGTGGGTTAGTAACTGAAATGGCATCCTTTTTTAGTGTAAAAAATAGAATGAAAAACACGACTTGGTACTGAATTTCTTCAGGATAAAGAAAAGTTAAAAACAAAAAAACTGACAACCCTCTAAAGATTATCAGCTTTTAATTTGTTATTGTATTTGCTTAGATGATTAACATAGCATCTCCATAAGTAGAGAATTTGTAACCTTCTTTAACTGCTGTTTTATATGCTTCCATTAAAAAATCATATCCTGCAAATGCAGCTGCTTGCATCATTAAGGTAGATTTTGGCGGATGAAAGTTAGTAATCATTGTGTTTGCAATACTAAAATCATAAGGAGGAAAAATAAATTTGTTTGTCCATCCTGTATAAGCGTTTAGTTCTGAATTTGAAGATACCGAAGACTCTACAGTTCTCATCACTGTTGTTCCTACAGCGCATATTCTTCTTTTCTCTATTTTTGCGTTGTTAATTTTATTTGCAGAATTCACTGGTATTTCAATCTGCTCAGAATCCATTTTATGCTTCGATAAATCTTCTACCTCAACAGGACTAAATGTTCCTAAACCAACATGTAATGTCATTTCAGCAAAATCTACACCTATTATTTCTAAACGCTTTAATAAATGTTTCGAAAAGTGTAACCCCGCAGTTGGTGCAGCAACAGCACCTTCATTTTTAGCAAAAATAGTTTGGTAGCGCTCTGTATCTAATTCTTCTACTTCTCTATTTAAAGATCTAGGTAATGGAGTTTCACCAAGTTCCAATAATTTCTCTCTAAACGCTTCATAACTGCCATCAAATAAGAAACGTAACGTTCTACCTCTAGAAGTTGTGTTGTCTATAACCTCTGCTACTAAACTATCATCTTCTCCAAAAAATAATTTGTTTCCGATTCTAATTTTTCTTGCTGGGTCTACTAATACATCCCACAATCTGTTTTCAGCGTTTAATTCTCTTAATAAGAAAACCTCAATTCTTGCTCCTGTTTTTTCTTTATTACCAAACATTCTTGCAGGAAAAACCTTGGTATTGTTTAACATTAAAACATCTCCTTCATCAAAATAATTAATTACATCTTTAAAGGTTTTATGCTCTATAGTTTGGTCTGCTCTGTTCAAAACCATTAAACGAGACTCATCTCTATGTTCTGCAGGATATTTTGCCAATAGTTCTTCTGGCAACTCAAAATCGAAGTTTGATAATTTCATAAGTGTATTTTGGGATAAAAGTGCAAATATACGATATGAGAATAGGCGTTGTCAAGTGTTTAACACTTTATCTTTACAAATGGGTAATATTAATACCTATTTGCTTCATGTCTTTCCAGAATTTTTGGTATGACTTTGTAACTACTTCAGCATCATTTATTTTAATAGAAACTTTTAACGCTAATGGTGCAAAAGCCATTGCCATTCTGTGATCATTATAGGTATTTATAGCTATGTTACTATTAATGTTTGAAGCTGTTGCTACCTCTAAATTTTCATCTGTAATACTAACTTTAGCACCTAGTTTTGTTAACTCATCGTGTAGAGCTACCAATCTATCTGTCTCTTTTATTTTTAACGTATGCAAACCAGATAAATGACATGCAATACCTTCTGCAAAAGAAGTTACAGCTATAGTTTGTGCAATATCTGGAGCATCTTTTAAGTTTCTGACTAAAGTCTCTTTATTGGTGGTTTTTTCTTTTCTTAAGGTGATGAAATCTTTACCAAAAGTGGTTGTTACTCCAAAATGACTGTAGATATCTGCCAAGCAAGAATCGCCTTGTAAACTCTCTTGTTTATAAGCAGATAATTTAATTTCTGAGCCTAAATCAGCCAAAGCAATAATTGAATAGAAATAACTTGCTGATGACCAATCTGATTCTACTACAACAGTTTGAGTTTTTACGGTTTCTTTCGGAAAAACTTTAATAATATTTTCTTGAAAATTACTCTCTATACCAATTTGAGAAAGCAAGCTTAATGTCATTTTAATATATGGTACAGATGTTATTTTACCTGTTAATTCAATTTCTAAACCATTGTCTAATTTAGAAGCAATTAGTAATAAAGAAGAAATATATTGACTACTTACATTTCCATTAATTTGCACTTTATCTTTCGTAAGTTCTTTTCCTTTTATTTTTAATGGTGGGTAACCCTGCTTTTCAGCATACGTGATATCTGCACCTAAATCTTTAAGCGCATTTACTAAAATTTCAATAGGTCTGTTTTGCATACGTTCAGAGCCTGTTAAAATAACTTCTCTACCTTTATTTACTGCAAAATAAGAAGTTAAAAAACGCATAGCTGTTCCTGCATGACCTATATCTACCAATAAGTCTTCTGTAGTAAGTGCATGATGCATGTGTACAGAATCATCTGAATCAGACAGATTATCTATAATAATTTCTGGAAAAAGTTTTTGTAAAATTAATAATCTATTCGACTCGCTTTTAGAACCAGAGATTGTTATTTCTTCTTCTATTTTTTTATCGGTTAAAACATTTAACAATATGTCCATTCTAAAAATTGATTTATTTTCTTACTTTTAATTTTTAAATTTACAACAAATCAACATGAAAAAATTTATTTTTTTAGCTGTTTGCCTCTTTTTTTCTGCAAATTTCAAAGTTACTGCACAAAAAAAAGCTACCCAAATTTCTAGCGATAATTTTAGCGCTGTAAAATGGAGAAATATTGGGCCCTTTAGAGGTGGTAGAAGTGCTGCTGTAACAGGTGTGGCTGGTAAAGCAAACCTTTTTTATATGGGTGCTACAGGAGGTGGAGTTTGGAAGACGACAGATGCAGGTGGAACTTGGCAAAACATTTCTGACGGATTTTTTGGAGGTTCTGTAGGTGCTGTAGCTGTCTGTGAATCTGACAACAATGTAATGTATGTAGGAATGGGTGAAAAAACCGTTCGTGGAAATGTTTCCTCTGGAGATGGGGTTTGGAAATCTGAAAACGCAGGTAAAACTTGGAAACATATCGGCTTAAAAAACTCTAGACATATCCCTAGAATGCGTATTCATCCAAAAAATGCTGATATTGTTTTTGCAGGAGTCATGGGAGATTTATACAAACCGACTCAAGAAAGAGGAGTTTACAAAACAACTGATGGAGGTGAAACTTGGCGTAAAGTTTTATTTTCTAATGAAAATGCAGGGGTTGTAGACTTAATTATTGATCCTAATAATCCAAGAGTATTATATGCAACCACTTGGAATATCAGAAGAACTCCTTACAGTTTATCTTCAGGTGGAGAGGGTTCTGCACTTTGGAAAAGTACAGACGAAGGAGAAACCTGGATAAACATTTCTACCAATAAAGGTTTACCTGGAGGAATTTGGGGAATTGCAGGTGTAACAGTTTCACCTGTAAATTCTGATATTGTTTATGCCCTAATTGAAAATAAAAAAGGGGGTGTTTACAAATCTACAGATGCAGGAGAGACATGGAGGTTAATTAATTCTGAAAGAAAATTAAGACAAAGAGCTTGGTACTATACACGTTTGTATGCAGATACTCAAGATGAAGATATATTATACGTATTAAACGTGCGTTATCATAAATCTACAGATGGTGGTAGAACCTATAAAACCTACAATGCACCTCATGGAGATCATCATGATTTATGGATTGCTCCAGAAGACAATCAACGAATGATTATTGGTGATGATGGAGGAGCACAAGTTTCTTTTGATGCTGGTGAAAACTGGAGTACCTATATGAACCAACCAACGTCACAATTTTATAGAGTAACTACAGACAATCACTTTCCTTATAGAATCTTAGCTGCTCAGCAAGATAATTCTACCATTAGAATTTCTCATAGAACAGATGGACGTTTTATAACTGAATCTGATTGGTCTTCTACTGCAGGTGGAGAAAGTGCACACATAGCTGTAGATCCTTTAAACAATGACATTGTTTATGGAGGTAGTTATGGAGGCTATTTAACACGAGTAAATCATAAAACTGGAGAAACAAGAGCAATTAATGTTTGGCCTGACGATCCAATGGGGCATGGAGCTGAAGATTTTAAATATCGTTTTCAATGGAATTTTCCAATCTTCTTTTCACCAAACAACAAAAAACGTTTGTATGCAGCCTCTAATCATTTACATGCAACTGATGACGAAGGTCAGAGTTGGAAATTAATTAGTCCAGATTTAACTAGAAACGACCCTAAAACATTAGGCCCTTCAGGAGGTCCAATTACTAAAGACAATACTGGGGTTGAGTATTATGGAACTATTTTTGCAGCCACAGAGTCTGCATACGAGCAGGGTTTAATTTACACAGGCTCTGATGATGGTTTAGTACATGTTACTAGAAATAATGGTGAAACCTGGAACAACATCACTCCTAAAAAAATGCCTGAATGGATGATGATTAACTGTATAGAAGTTGATCCTTTTACGAAGGGAGGAGCCTACATTGTAGGTACTAAATATAAATCTGGAGATTACAAACCATATATCTACAAAACAGAAAACTATGGTAAATCTTGGGATTTATTGGTAAATGGAATTGGTAACGAAGATTTTACAAGAGCATTAAGGGCAGATCCAAAACGTAAAGGTTTATTGTATGCAGGTACTGAAAGAGGTATGTATATTTCTTTTGATGATGGTAAAAATTGGGAGAGCATGCAACTGAACTTACCAATTGTACCTATTACTGATTTAGCTATTAAAAACGATAATTTAATTACTGCAACTCAAGGGCGCTCTCTTTGGATTATTGATGATTTAACTGCAATTCATCAACTTACTAAAGACGTAGAGAAAAAAGATTTGTTTTTATACAAACCAAAAGATGCTTACAATTTAGCTGGTGGTAGAGGAAGAACCTCTAAAATAGCAGGTACAAATCATTCTGGAGGTGTAAATATGTATTATTTCATTAAAGAACTAAATGATAAAGATGTAGTCTCTATTTCTATTGCTGATGCCAATGATAATAATATAAAAACCTTTTCTATAAAGCCAAATAAAGATTTAAAAGAAGGCAAACTAAATGTTAAAGAGGGTAACAATATCTTTAATTGGAACATGATGTATGATGGAGCTGAGTCTGTAAAAGGAATGATTTTATGGTGGGCTTCTTTATCAGGACCAATGGCTTTACCTGGCAATTATAAAGCAACTTTAAAATTTAACGATAAAGCTCAATCTGAAACATTTACGATTCTAAAAAATCCTATTTCTGAAGCTACAGAAAGTGATATGAAAGCGCAGTTTGATTTTATAAATGACATCAACACTAAAATGACAGAAATTCATAAGGCTTTAAAAAACGTAAAGAAAGTTCGCAGTCAAGTTGGGTTGTTAAAAAAATCGATAACAGACAAAGAAGCAAATAAAGAATTGATTGATTTTGCTGATCAATTAATAAAAGACATGACTACTATTGAAGAAACTTTGTACCAGACAAAATCTAAAAGTGGACAAGATCCTTTAAACTTTCCTATTCGTTTAAATAACAAATTGGCACATTTAAATTCATTAACAAGAGTTGGTAATTATGCACCAACAAAACAAGCTATTGAATTTAAAAATGAAATAACTGCAACTATAGATGTTGAGTTGCAAAAATTATATAGCTTATTTAATAATAAGGTAAAAGAATTAAATGAAAAAGTGAAAAAGAGCAGTATTAACTTAATTCAAATTGATTGATTTTGAATTAAATTAAAATGGAAAAGCGGTCTTGAATAGGCCGCTTTTTTATTTCATATTTTTATTGGTAATATAAAGTCCATAAAAAATACTGATAAGAAATTTCATACTCCAAAACGACACCCATTTACCATTGGCAAAATTTTGTTGTGCAACTCCAGCAAAATCAAATGCTGTTATTAGACTCCAACTATTTACTAAAAGAGAAATTAAGGTCACAAAAAAGAAAAATGGAAGAGCCACTTTTAAAAAATTAGACCAAAATAAAGGTTGTTTAATTTTATCCGAAAATTTCATTATTTTAATTTTTTATTGTTGTGATGACGATCATGATCACGTTTTGTTTTAATGTCTAGTTTTTTATCAAAAGCCTCTTGTAAATTTACACCTGTTTGATTTGCCAAACACAAAACTACAAACATAACATCTGCCAATTCTTCACCCAAATCTTTATTTTTATCGGATTCCTTTTCGCTCTGCTCTCCATACCTTCTTGCTATAATTCTGGCAACCTCACCAACCTCTTCTGTTAGCTGAGCCATATTTGTAAGCTCATTAAAATAACGAACTCCATGCGTTTTTATCCAAGTATCTACCTGTTGTTGTGCGTTTTCTATATTCATTTTACAACTAAATTTAAGTTAAAAAATTACAAACTACTTTATAAAATTCTGTAGGATTTTCTGCGTGCAACCAATGCCCAGCATTCGAAATTGTGACTACTTTATTGTTTGGAAAATGAGAATTGATGATCATTTGCTCTTCAGGAAGAATGTACCCAGAGTTTTCTCCACTTAAAAAAAGAGTATTTTTATGAAACTGACTATTTTTAGGGAGTGGTTTGCCTACCTCCGAATTGTTTTCAGTTAAAGATTTCAAATTAAATCTAAAATCTAACACTCCTTTTTCTTTCCAATAAACGTTTTTTAGTAAGAATTGCCTTACTCCAAGTTCAGAAATATATTCTTTTAACTGATGATCTACCTTGCCTCTCGTATTTTGAATAGAAAAATCTATGGAATTTAATCCTGCTAAAATTGCATTATGGTGAGGCTTATATTCTTTAGGAGAAATATCTACAATAATTAATTTCTCAATTAAATCAGGGTATTTGGTTGCAAATAACATGGCTGTTTTACCTCCCATAGAATGACCTATTAAATAAACCTTTTCTAACTGATAAAACTGAATATAATCGTAAAGGTCTTGCGCTAACAAATCATAATTAAAAGACAAGTCATGAAAACTTCTTCCATGATTTCTTTGATCTATTAAATGAACCTGAAAATCTTTAGAGAAAGAATTTCCTAGAGTTTTCCAATTGTCAGACATCCCAAAATAACCATGTAAAATTAATAATGGATGACCATCTCCTACTACTTGGGAATGTAAAATATTACTTTCTAACATATTACTTTTTAGGTTTCTAAATAAAGCTTAGAATATTGTAATTTTTAGTTAACTACTGTACTAAAATAAACCCTATTTTAATTTATGTAAATACATGTTTACAACATTCTCTAGACCTAGATACAAGCTCTCTGCAATTAATTCATGCCCAATAGAAACTTCTGCTAAGTTTGGGATATTTTGTTTAAAAAATTGAATATTATCTACACTTAAGTCATGCCCAGCATTAATGCCTAAACCCAATTCATGAGCTACAATAGCTGCCTTTGTGTAAGGTTTTATAGCCTCTTCATTCCCTTTTTTAAACTGACTTGAAAACTCTTCTGTATAGAGTTCAATTCGTTCTGTTCCTGTTTTTGCAGCAGCTTCTATTAATTTCAAATCAGTATCTATAAAAATAGAAGTTCTAATTCCATTTTGCTGAAACTCAGTAATCATCTCTTTTAAGAAAGATTGATGTTTCACTGTATCCCAACCTGCATTAGAAGTAATGGCATCTACAGCATCTGGCACTAAAGTAACTTGAGTTGGTTTTGTTTCTAAAACTAGATCCATAAAAGATTGTATTGGGTTACCTTCTATGTTAAATTCAGTAGTTACCACCTCTTTTAAATCTCGCGCATCTTGGTATCGAATGTGTCTTTCATCTGGTCTTGGATGTATAGTAATACCTTGTGCTCCAAAACTTTGAATATCTGAAGCTACTTTTAGTAAATTAGGAACATTACCTCCCCTAGAATTCCGTAAAGTTGCTATTTTATTAATATTTACACTTAACTTTGTCATGATCTAAAATTAGATAACAAAGATAATTTATTAAATCATTTTATCCTATATTCGTAGAGCATGAATATTAACGATTACATCTTAAAAGAAATAAGAGCATTTCAATTACATGATAGTGTAAAAAAAGCGCAAGCAGTTTTTAAAAATTACCCTATTACACACTTTCCTGTCGTTGAAAATAATGTACTAATCGGTTCTTTCTCAGAAAATGATATAAACACGTTAGAAAAAACAACCGATAAACTTTCAGCCCACTCCTATCTTTTACAATTATTTTTTACTGATGAAAAAGCTACTACATTAGAGATTTTAAAAATATTTGCAACGCACAATACCACTATAATTCCAGTGGTCAATGAAAATAAAGAATATCTTGGTTATTATGATGTTTGTGATATTCTAAATGTGTTTGCTAGTGGTCCGTTTATGGCCGAAAATAGCGAAACTTTAGTGGTAGAGAAAATAACACCAGACTACTCCATAGCAGAAATATCACAAATTGTAGAATCTCATGGAGGGAATCTGTTGGGACTTTTTGTATCAGAAAAATCTGAAGATTTCATTCAAGTTACGCTAAAAATTGAAAGCAAATCGCTAAATGAAATCATTCAAACTTTTCGCAGATACGAATATGAAATAATTTCTAGTCACAAAAATGATATTTATCTAGAAGATTTAAAAAATAGATCAGACTATTTACAAAAATATTTAGAGATGTAATCCTTACATTTAAAAACTTCAACAAGGTGAAAAAAGTAGCAATTTACGGACAATCTTACTCAATTTCTGCAGAAAAAGAAATTCAGACTTTATTAAAAACATTAAAGGAACATAACATCGTTTCCTTCATAGAAAAGGAGTTTTATGAGTTGCTTATTGCAGGAAATAATTTAGATGAAAAGCACCCAACTTTTTCCCATTTTTCTGATTTAGACGCTTCATTTGATGTGCTTTTTACATTAGGGGGAGATGGAACTATTTTAAGAGCAGTTACTTATATTAGAGATTTAAACATTCCTATTCTAGGTATTAATACTGGTAGGCTAGGCTTTTTAGCCACCATTAACAAAACAGCAATCAAAGAAAGTATTCATTTGCTTTTAAATGGAGATTATACGATACAAGAACGTACATTATTAACTGTAAAAACTGATCCAAAAACAAACAAGTTTTCTGAATTAAATTTTGCGCTAAATGAAGTGACTATTGCCCGAAAAAACACGACATCTATGATTGGTGTAAAAACCTGTTTAAACGAAGAATACCTTACCAATTACTGGGCAGATGGCTTAATTATAGCTACACCTACAGGGTCTACAGGATACTCTTTAAGCTGTAATGGACCTGTAATTTCTCCAGACTCTAAAAATGTAGTAATTACCCCAATTGCACCTCATAATTTAAATGCAAGACCAATGGTTATTGCCGATAATACTCAAATTAAATTAACTATAGATTCAAGAGAAAAAGATTTTTTAATTTCTTTAGACTCTAGAATAACTACAGTTGAAAAAAACACTATAGTCTATATTGAGAAAGCACCATTTACAATTAAAAGTATCATCCCAAAAAATCAATCTTTCTTACAAACACTTAGAAGTAAATTATTATGGGGAGAAGATACTAGAAACGAAACCAACCTTTAAGCTTTAAATAACAATAAACAAGTTAAAAAACAGTTAATCAGAAAAGACTAAGTATTAACTTTATTAAGCAAATTGAAATTCCTATATTTGCTCGCTATTTTTACAGATGAAAAAAAGTATATTATTAATTGTATTTGTAAGCCTATCTAATGTTTTAACAAGTCAGGTGTATGAAGCAGGCGTATTTGTAGGAGGTTCTAATTATGTTGGAGATGTTGGTAGAACTAATTACATATACCCAAATGAAATTGCTGGTGCCGCATTTTTTAAATACAATTGGAATCCTAAAATGGCAATAAGAGCTACTTATAGTTTTTTACCTATAAGTGGTAACGATTTGAATGCAGATACTGATTTTAAAAGAGATAGAGGTTTAAATTTCACTAATACCATCCACGAATTTGCATTGGGTTTAGAGTACAATTTTTATGAGTATGATTTATCATCTCCAGAAAAAACTTGGACACCATATATTTTAGTTGAAATTGCCGGTTTTAACTACCAAAAAGTAGTAGCAGAACCGAGACCTGGTGATTTTGTTTTTGAAATAGAGAATAGCTTAACTATACCATTTGGTTTTGGATTAAAGTCTAAATTAATTGGAAATTTTGCCTTTGCTATAGAAGCAAAGTTTAGGTATACTTTTGTAAATGATATTGAAGAAACATCAATTGTAAATGTAGATGAGTTAAACAAGCTTATAGATAACAATAACGATTGGTATATGTTTACGGGAGTATCTTTAACGTATACTTTTGGAAGACCTGCCTGTTACACAAAAGGCTTGTAAGTAAATATGGATAAAAAACTAAACATCGATTTACAAAAAACACCAAAGCATGTTGCTATCATTATGGATGGCAATGGACGTTGGGCGAAAGGTAAGGGAATGAATAGAATTTTTGGCCATAGAAATGCATTAACAGCAGTTAGAGAATGTGTAAAATCTGCCTCTCAAGTAAATGTGAAAGCAATAACACTTTATGCATTTTCTACAGAAAACTGGAACCGACCAAAACTTGAAGTTGACGCGCTAATGAGTTTACTTATAAACTCTCTAAAAAAAGAACTTCCTGAATTTATGAACCAAGGTGTTCAAGTAAATTCAATTGGCTGTTTAGATAGCTTACCAAATAAAGCACAGAAAGTTTTAAAAGACGTTATTTTAGAAACTAAGAACAATAAAGAAATTGTGTTAACTTTTGCATTAAGCTACGGAGCAAGAGAAGAAATTGTTAACGCAATCAAAAACATATCTAAAAAAGTTGTTAATAAAGAACTTAATTTAGAAAAAATAGACGAAAATACTATAAATAACCATTTATATACATTTAATTTGCCCGATGTCGATTTAATGATAAGAACTAGTGGAGAACAACGCATTAGTAATTTTTTATTATGGCAGATGGCATATGCTGAATTATATTTTACAGATGTACTTTGGCCAGATTTTAGACAAGAACATTTCTATGATGCAATTATAGAATACCAGAACAGAGAAAGACGATTTGGAAAAACAAGCGAACAAATTACAGAATAAATTTTATACAAATTTAAGTTCTGTTGCCTTAGTGCTTTTTGCACTATTTTTTAGTTTTAGTGCAAACGCACAGATACAAAATGACAGTATTTCTAAGAATAACTCTGCCTTTAAAAAAGGAGAAGAATATATTTTAGGGGGTATCTCTGTTACTGGCCTTGTAAAGTTTAGTGAAGAAACTGTAAAAGTATTTACAGGTTTACGAAACGGACAAGCCATAAAACTACCTGGTGATAAGTTAACAAGTGCCATTAAAAAATTGTACGAAAGTAAGCAATTTAGAAACGTGGATGTGTATCTGGCTAAGTTAGATGGTAAAACCGTATATCTTCAATTTGATGTTCAAGAACTACCAATGTTAAAAGAGGTAACATTAGTTGGCATCAAAAAAGCAAAAGCAAAGGAGCTACTAAAAGAAGCCGAGCTTAAAGAAGGGGCTATGGTTACAGATAACCTTGTCGTAACTACTAGAAATTACTTTACAAAAAAGTATACCGATAAAGGGTTTCTAAAAACTAAAGTAACTTTAGACACTAAAAAAGATTCATCAGACATAAACGTGGTGAACATGAGTGTTTTTATAGACAAAGGATCAAAAATCAAAATTAAAGACATTAATTTTACTGGAAATAAAACTTTATCAAACAAGACATTAAGAAAAGCCATGAGCAATACCAAAGAGAAATTTTTGGGACGCTTCTGGAAAGGGTCTAAATACATCGAAGAGGATTACCAAGAAGATTTGGAGAGTATCTTAGACAAATACAGTAGAGAAGGTTTTAGAGATGCAAGAATTTTAAGTGAGGGTATTTCTTGGAATGAAGACAACACAATAGATATTAATATAGAATTAGAAGAAGGTAAACAATACCGTTTTTCTGACATTGTATTTGTTGGTAATAAAGAATATACCAATAAAGAATTGATGAAAGTACTTCGAATAGACAGAGGTGATGTTTATAATGGTGCTGTTTTAAAAGAAAGAGTAAAAGGTGATGGCTCTCCAACCTCAGAGGATTTATCGACACTTTATCAAGATAGCGGATTTCTCTTCTCTCAAGTTAATGCTGTAGAAACAAAAGTTGAAAACGACTCCATTACTGTAGAGATTAGAATTCGTGAAGATGAAAAAGCAAAAATTCAAAAGGTAACCGTTTCTGGAAATGACAAAACGAACGATCATGTAATTTTTAGAGAATTAAGAGTAAAACCAGGAGATCTATTCAGTAGAAGTAATATTATACGTTCTATTAGAGAAATTGGCCAATTGGGTTTTTTCGATCAGAACGTATCACCAGATGTTGTTCCAGATTACAACAATAAAACTGCAGACATTAACTTTAATGTTGTAGAAAAAGGTGGGAGTCAAATAGAATTACAAGGAGGTTATGGTGGAGGTGCCTTTATTGGTACTTTAGGTTTATCTTTCAATAATTTTTCTATAAAAAATATATTTAATAAGGAGGCATATACACCACTTCCTATGGGAGACGGACAAAGTTTGGCTTTACGTTTACAATCTAGTAGAACATTTAACACCTATAGTTTTTCATTTACAGAGCCTTGGTTAGGAGGTAGAAAACCAAAGTCATTGTCATTTTCTGTATACTCATCAACCCAGTTTCAATTAAATCCACAAACTTTTCAAGTAGACAGAGATCGTAGTCTAGGAATTGTAGGAGCCTCTATTGGCTTAGGACAGCGTTTAAAATGGCCAGATGATTACTTTCAACTTTCACAAACTATTAGTTATCAAAGTTTTAATTTAGATAATTATGGATTTAGAGTAGGCTCAAATATTTTAAATAATGGAACATTAAATAACCTTTCATACAGTGCTAGTATTACTAGAAACTCTGCAGGACCAAGTTTAATTTTCCCTACTTATGGATCAGAATTTTCTTTCGGTGTAAAAGCAACATTACCTTACTCATTAATAAACAATAAAGATTATTCTATAGCAGGTGGACTAAGTCAAGAAGAAACAAATGCGCAAATTGCAGAAAAATACAAATGGTTAGAATACTATAAATTGAGTGCTAAAGGAAAGTGGTACACTTCTTTTACAGATAAACTAGTATTAATGACCAACGCAGAACTTGGTTTTTTAGGCTATTATAATGCTGAAGTTGGATTATCTCCGTTTGAAAGGTATTTTGTTGGAGGAGATGGTATTGCTGTTTTTCAATTAGATGGAAGAGAAGTTGTTGGTTTAAGAGGTTACGAAAACAATCAATTATCACCATTAGAGGGTGGTTCTATTTACAATAAATTTCAGTTAGAACTTAGGTATTCTATTACAGATGCACCTTCTGCTTCTATTTATACATTAGGTTTTTTAGAAGCAGGAAACTCATATGACAATTTTCAAACATTTAATCCGTTTGAATTAAAACGATCAGCTGGTGTGGGTGTGCGTATTTTTATGCCTGCCTTTGGATTGTTAGGAATAGATTTTGCCCACGGGTTTGATCCTTTACCTGGCTTTACTGAAAAATCTGGTTGGCAAACACATTTTATTATTGGAAGACAATTCTAAGAAAACTGTACATTTGTAATGTCAATGTTTTTTTGGCATGGTTTTTTCTAAATATAGTTTACAAATGAAAAAAATATTTTTACTAGTCGTTCTTTTATTTAGTATTACCTCAGTTTGGTCTCAAAGAAACCAAATTATTGCATATATGGATATGAAATATATATTAGAAAATGTTCCAGAATACCTAAAGGCTCAAAACACGTTAGATGGCAAAGTAGCCAAATGGAGAAAAAAGTTAGATGATCAAGCAAGGCATATAGAAGTTTTAAAATCTGATTTAGCAAATGAGAAAGCAATTTTAACGAAAGACTTAATTGAGGAAAAGGAAGAGGAAATAACAGTAAAACAAATAGAGCTTCGTAGATTAGAATCGCTTTATTTTGGTCCGAATGGTAATTTGTTTACAGTAAGAAAACAGTTGGTAAAACCAATACAAGACCAAGTATACAATGCTGTACAAAGTATTGCTAAAAGAAAAAACTACGATTTTGTTTTTGAAAAATCTAGTGATTTAGTAATGCTATATTCCAATAAAAAATACGATATTAGCGATCTTGTTCTATCTACCATAGACAGAACAAGACTATCGGAGCAAAAAAAGGAAGAAAGAAAGAAAAAAAGAGCTACACCCGATAAGGAAATTACAGAGGTTCAAAAAGAACGTTTAAAGCAAAAAGAAGCGCAACAAAACAAAAAAGTAGAGGCTGTAGCTAAAAAAGTTGCAGATCAAGAAGCAAAGAAAAAACAAATTGCAGAAAAAAGAAAAGCGTTATTAAAGCAAAGAGCAGAAAAAAGAGCGCTTTTGAGAAAGAAAAAAGAAGAAGCTAGAAAAAAGAAAGCCGAAGCGCAAAAAGCAAAGGAAGATAATTAATAACAAAAGACAAGAATAATAATTAAATTAAAACAAGAATGAAAAATTTTAAATCGTTACTATTAATTGCTGTATTTACATTAGGATTTGGTGGTGTTGCAAATGCACAAAAATCGGGTCATATAGACTTCGAAAAATTAGTAGCTGAAATGCCTGCAACTAAAAAATTAAAATTAGATATTGAGAAGTTAGGAAAAACCTATCAAGATGAAGTTGAAGGTATGGCTAAGAAGCTAGATGCTAAGATGAAGAAATATACTCAAGAGCAAAACACGCAAACAAAAGAAATTAACGAAATCAGAGCTAAAGAAGTACAGCAAGAAAACCAAAGATATGAGCAGTTAAGACAAACTGCATATCAAGACATGCAACAAAAACAAGCAGACGGATTAAAACCTATTGTAGAAAAAGCTCAAAAAGCAATTGAAGAAGTTGCTGCTGCAAAAGGAATCTTATATGTTTTTGATGCCTCTATGGGTAAAGGACTTTTAGTTAAAAAAGGAGAAGACTTATACGCTGCTGTAAAAGCAAAATTAGGATTCTAAAAATCTCTTTTTTAAAGTATTAAAAAAAACCTACTTTTATAGTAGGTTTTTTTATTTTTACGACAGATGAAATTGAATTACAACCCTATAGGTTTTTTTGATTCTGGTATTGGAGGTACTTCTATTTGGAAAGAAGTTACAGCTCTTTTGCCAAACGAAAATACAGTTTATCTATCGGATAGTAAAAATGCACCTTATGGAGAAAAACATGCTGATGAAATTATTGCGTTAGCCATAAAAAACACAGAACTTCTTCTCGAAAACAATTGTAAATTAATTGTAGTTGCTTGTAATACTGCAACTACAAATGCCATAACTTACCTAAGAAAAACTTATGATGTGCCTTTTATAGGTATAGAGCCAGCAATAAAACCAGCGGCTTTAAAAACAAAAAGTAAAAAAATTGGTATACTAGCTACCAAAGGAACTTTAAATAGTGCATTATTTGAAAAAACATCGAGCACTATAGATCAACAAATAATTATTAAGGAAACTGTTGGAACAGGACTTGTACCTCTTATTGAAGCTGGTAAAATTGACTCTAGAGAAATGCAAGCATTATTAACGTCTTACATTAAACCCTTACTAAATGAACACATAGATTGTTTGGTTTTAGGTTGCACCCACTACCCTTACTTAATACCCTCAATACAAAAGATTACGGACAATCAAATAGAAATTATAGATTCTGGTTTAGCAGTTGCTAAACAAACTAAAGCTATTTTAGTACAACATCAAATAATTAATGATCGGAATACAGAAGCGCATCATCAATTCTTTATCAATACAAAAAAGACAGTGTTAGAAAATATTCTTAAAAATACTGTAGGAATTCAGATTACTGAAAAAGACTTTTAAAAACCACCAAAAGCAGCATTTATGTTCGGACAAGCTGCAGCTCTTGGAACTCTAGTCCATAAATTAATACCAACAGAAACTTGATGAAATCCTGTATTTGTTAGCACAGTATCGTTCATTTGGTTGGTATACGTATATGAGAATAAGTAATTTTGATAGTTTATACCAACTATAGGAGAAATGAATTCTGCATTCTCTATAGCGTTTGCATCAAAACCTCTTCTATATGAAAGTGCTGCCCAAAATTGAGTTTGTGAAATATTTTTGTACGCTTTTATATTAAAATCTGCAATACGTTGCCCAGTACTTTCTCTAAATTGTAACATTAAAGAAGGCTCAAACTGTACAAAAAGGTCTTCGCCAAAATAATATCCTGCGGAAAAAATATAATTTCTTAAATCTAAAGACTCTTGTACATTTAAATTATTTTTTGCAGTTAATAATAAATTTTTAACTGTAAAATAAGAAGAGAAACCTCCATAATGATAGGCAACACCAAAATCTGCATTATAGTAACTAGTGCTTTCTACAATTGGTGCTACTGCAGAATCTCCAGAAAAAGTTCTTTGATCTGATTGGTTTTGGACAAATGTAAAAGACAATCCAAAAGAAAGTTGATTAAACATCTTACCTGTACTCATTGGTAAGTGATAAGCATAAGTACCTTGTATTCCTTTTTGAGAGTGAAAACCATTCTTGTCATTAAATAACACTAAACCGTAACCCGCGTTAGAATATTCGTCAAATTTAGTATGAAAACTTAAGGTTTGTAATACTGGTGCATTTGGTATACCTGCCCATTGTTGTCTTGCTGTAAATCTTAATTTACTAGAGTTTCCTATTCCTGCAGCTGAGGGATGAACCAAATAAACATTATCAGACAAATAATCTTGATAAATTGGAAGTGTTTCTTGGGCATTAATTTGAAAAGAGAAAGTAATCATACACAAGAAAAGAATCCTAAAAGCGTGTAACTTCATTAAAGGCTAAATTAATTTTGAAAGTCAAATATATTCAATTTAAAAAGAATATTTTAAGATACTTTAATTGTTTTAGTTGATAACACTATTGAAATATCGAACATAAGTCTAACTCCAAAAGACTTAATCAACACTCATCACATAATGACTCTTATTATAAAAAGTTGATATAATGTAGTCTCTTATTCTACTGTTATTAACAGTTTCAACACAATTTTAATATTTAATTTCCTGGTTTAAAATCTTAATTAACTGATTCCCTGTTTTAATGTGATTTTCGTAAAACCCAGTTAAAAAGGTATTATTAGTGCCTCCTCGAAAGAGAAGTCGCATTATGATTTTG
>NZ_JAHEHX010000016.1 GCF_024639685.1 Polaribacter sp.
ATAGCATTTTCTATATTGTAAAAAATACCTTCATCGTCTTTTACCAACATGCCAACTGCTTTTCCTTTTACCAGTCTAGCATCGTATTTTATAATAAAAGAGGCATCAAAAATGGCTCTAATTTTACCATCTTCTTCATCTTCTTTTGATGACATTTCTAATTGCTGCGCCCAACATTTTTTTAAAACTGAGGTAGCTGTAACCGTACTTCCTGCTGCATCTTTAGTTTTAGATTCTTGCAGAATTTGTATCTTGTTTTTAAAAGCTCCTAGTTTTACTTGCACTTTAATATTTTATTAATGACTGCAACAACCTTTCTGATGCAGTGGTTTTGTTTTTTACGTAATCTCCACGCAATTGATCCATAGCTACTGCTTTTAACAACACAGCTTGCTTTATTTTTTTATACACCTTTGGCAAGCCTACAGTAATAGAAACCTGCACTGCATCTGGTGTAAATTCTTTAATTTTTGGAAGCGTACTATTTTCCAAAAATTCTATTTTGTTTTCTACAGAATCTACTTTGCTTAACGTGTAATTTTCTGCATCTAAAACAGTTAAATTACCACTTGTGTAATCTGCTGGCTTGTACGCTATTTCATCGATAGCAATAATGGTATGCAAAGAACTTGTAATTGCTTCTTCAAAGCTTTTACCAGATATTTTGTATTTTTTTTCTACAATAGCTCTGTTTATATACGATTCACATTCTTCTACCGCTGCATCTATGTATTGTTGAAACAACGCATCTTCTGGATGATCTTCTGTTGGATCTACTTCTTTTAACTGAGCCTTAAACTCTTGAAGTGTTACAATTTCGTCTGGTGTGTGATCTAATTCTATATAAAAAGCCATAATCGATTATTTTTTAGTTACAAATACACCATGTTTATTTTCTACAATGGTATTTGCTTGGGTTTTTGATAAAGAAGCTACATCCCCTACATTGTACCCCAAACCATACAACCCTGTTGGCGATACTAGAAATTTTACTTTTACTTTTTTTACTGGAGCCATCTTATTTTTTTATGGTTTTTAAAAAAAGGGCCTGCCCCCTAAAAACAGACCCCCAATCACTATTAACTCAAATCACTTATTAAGACAAATCAAAATCTTTGATCACAGTAAATGCTGCTTCTTCTTTAATAAGCACATCTACATACTGATTGTTTGTAATTTCTATAAGACCTTCTTTTTTACGAGTAATATTATCTACTACCATATCTGAGAAGCCCCATTCTCCAATAATAACTTGGCTAAAATCTCCTGCAAGTGCAGCCGATAAATTAGTACCAGTTCCTTTGGTTAAGTTTTTAGGAACAAAAGTTGAAACTCCTGTTTGTAAGCCATTAATTAAATTATCTGAACTCATTAAGTACTTAGCATCTCCTGCTGTATGCAAGTGGCTTTTTAGATAGCCTTTTGTAAGCGCATTTATTAAATACTTAATCTCTCCGGTAATTGCATTGGCATCTTCTAGCGACGTAATCATTTCTACTAATTTTGCCCATGTAGGCGCAGCACCATTAGTACCCATTGCAATGGTATTAACGCCAGCCGCATTTAAAATACCTAAAGGAACATTACCTGTACCAGAACCATTAATTACTGCATAATCTATAGCTCTCTCCGTAGCTAAACGAATGTCATTAGCAGTTACAGTTTCTAAAGCAATGACTGATTGATGTAAGTTTTGAACAGAAATTGGCACAGTAGCTGACAATCGTTTGGCATCCATGGATTTTTTACCATACTGCGTTTTGGTTGGAGAAACCGTATCTATTTCACCCTCCCATGTTGCAGTAATACCACCAGCATTGGTAACAAAAGACGCTGGACCAGTTAAACCACGCATGTATTGTGCGCCTAAACTTTGTACAATTGGCTTTGGTGTTAAAGCATCTATAAGCCCTTTGTATTCTTCAAAAACTAGTTTACCTCCAAAGTTTCCTGAATCTTGGGTAACAGTTTGTGCATCTGCTCTCATGCTGTTTGGTACAGCAACTCCTTCAATAGTACCTCCAAATTCTTTAGCTTCTCTTAAAGCCTCTTGATGCAATTCTGCTTCTACACCATCTAACACCCCACCTGGTAACTGAGATCGTAAGGCTTTATGAAGCGAAAAACGCTTTTTTAAAGTACCTTTTTCTTTTTGCTCTTTGCCACCAACAATAACACCAGCAGCTTGTGCAGCTCGTTTTTGGTTTTCTTCAATACCTTCTGCTCTTGTAATTTTAGCATCTAAGGCTTTTCTTTGAGCCATAAAATCATCAAAAGAGGTTTCTT
>NZ_JAHEHX010000018.1 GCF_024639685.1 Polaribacter sp.
TGTTTCTTATTGATTATGATTTTACCGAAATTATCAAAGACAACAGTTCTATTACTCTTAAATTTACTACTATAATTATATGTCCATTTTTCTTCTCCTAATTGATTTTCAACCTTTGAAGCTCTACCATACTTTGAAAGGATTAATTCCTTTACATTATCGCTTTTAACAAACAGAGGCCTATTAATAGTTGTCGAGCAGCTATATGTAGAAAAAAGAATAATAAACGAAAGTAGAATTAGATTTTTCATAATTAACTTGTTTTTAATCTACAATATAATAAATATAAACTTAATCTATCTTGTGGTTTAGAAATAGCTGAATTAAAAGAAGAGGATATGCCTATGATTTATTATTCTGAAACAGGAGTATGAGGAATCATTGCTGAAATTTTAAACTCGCCATTCTTTTTTCTTAAGATGTAAGTAGCTGTTCTGTTTTTGGTACCCATTACCGAACTATCCTTTAAAAATCTTGTAAAATTCATTTCGATTACAACTATATTATCATCTTTTTTGTAATGCTCCCAACTATTAGTAATTGAATAACCATAATTATTTTTTTCTAAAGTGTTAAATGAATTTGTTAAAAATGACACTAATTCTTTTTTTGTTTTATATACTATGGTGGAATCACTGAGATATAGGGAAAATGGTAATTCGTATATTTCCTCTGAGATAGTTGTGAAATCTGTACCACTCCAAGCGCTTACATATTTGCTGTACATTGTTGTAATTTCAGGTGGAATATTAAATGTTTTTGTTGTTGGTGAGTTTTTACAGTTATAAAACACTACACTAATTAATATATAGTAAATTAAATTTTTCATAATTAAATTGGTTTTACTTTAAATATAAGTTTAATATACTTAAGAGGTTTAGAAATAGCTGAATTGAAGGAGGAAGATATGCCTATGGTTTATTAGTTATATTTCATAATCTCAGCCTATCATACAACTCAACAATATTCATTCTACGTTAACCACTTACATAATAATTGTAGATTAATAAAGCATAAAAAAACCCAAACATTGCTGAATGGGTTGTTTATAGTAAGCAAACTAAAATCTACTCTTTAATTATTTTTCCACTTTTTTTAATGGTGCTACCATCTTTAATTTTATAAACATATATTGCAGGTGCAAGTGAACTTACATCAATATTGTCACCTGTTTGTATTTTTTTTGAGAATACTTTTTTACCTGTGATATCAAATATTTCTATAAAAGGGTTAAGTATACTGTCTGATAAATTAACTTTTAAAAACTTAGACGTTGGGTTAGGAAATACAACATTAGTATCTTTATTAATGCTTTCAGAAGACAATGTAGACGACTTAGTATAATACCAATACGAATGGTATTTTTCATCTGTAAGTGTATTCCATTGATTAAAATTAGTATCATAAATAGATAATAAGCCTTCTCTTATGCGCTTTGTGTCAGTATCTAAAATAATAGAATACTCTTTCTTTATAGATGGCTTATATACCCCTAAGCCTGCATACCAATTAGAGTATACTACTTCTTGTAAATTATATTCTTCATCATAAGAACTTTCTTTCTTATAATCAAGAATTAATGAATCAGTTTGTTCATCATAAGAATTTCTTATTAAGAGGGTTTGATTGCCGTTTTCATTATAAGTATACTCAGATGTCCAAGTATAAATTTTAGGGTCATAAAAAATAGGATTAACATTCTGAACTCTCAAAGCGAGTCTACCATCTTGATAATAACTACCAACCTCATACATAAAAACAGTTTGACCATTTTCAATATCATACATTGAAGTAGCTCTTCCTTCATAGCCGTCTATATATCTATAGCCTATTTTACTTTGTAATATTTTCTCATTGTCACAAATATTTATAGCATATCCTTCTTCACTAATTACTCTCATTTGGTCATCAAAGCCATATTCATAATTAATTGTTGGAACAAAAACACCAAAACCACTATTATAATCAAATTCTGTTTTACCTATTTGAGTATTGTTCTCATCATAGGCATATTCATATTTAGCAATAGGAATAAAAGCAGCTGAATCAGCATCCCAATTATAACTTATAGAAAGAGTTTGTCTACCGTTTTCATCATAGGCATATTCATTTTTAAAATTAGGGATAAAAGCAGCTGAATCAGCATCCCAATTATAACTTATATAAAGAGTTTGTCTACCGTTTTCATTATAGGTATATTCATTTTTATAACTAGGGATAAAAGCAGCTGAATCAGCATCCCAATTATAACTTATAGAAAGAGTTTGTCTACCGTTTTCATTATAGGTATATTCATTTTTATAACTAGGGATAAAAGCAGCTGAATCAGCATCCCAATTATAACTTATATAAAGAGTTTGTCTACCGTTTTCATTATAGGTATATTCATTTTTATAACTAGGGATAAAAGCAGCTGAATCAGCATCCCAATTATAATATAATAAAAGAGTCGTATTGCCGTTTTCATCATAACTTCTTTTAGTTTTTCCTGAAATACCTTCATTATTAAAATCAACAGTTGACAAACTGTCTAACCTTATAGTATTTTCGCTATTTGCTTTTGAGTATAGAGTAGTATTTTTACTTTGCTTAGGATTAAAAAAATCAGCATCTCGCATACTATCTTCAAATTCACTTATCGGAATAAGTTTTTCAATAGAATCTTTTTGATGTAAAAAATCAGATGATTTATTTAAATGATTTTCACTTTTTTGGTTAAAAGTAGTTTGCTTCGTAATTTGACTGTAAGATGATAATGTTATTATCAATAATAAAAGAGTAGTTGTTTTTTTCATAATAATCTAATTTCAATCAAATATAATAAAAAAACTATTAGCCTTTGAAAACACTAACATAGGTATCAGTAACTTCTTCTTTACCATTTAAAGTATATATAATTAATAGGGATTAACCATTTTACTAATTTATAAACCCTTACTGTTGTTAGGTTTAGAAGAGGTGTTTTTTCCTTAAAAATCAATTACCCATTTTACTAATATTTAAGCCACCTTCATTTTGTTTGCATTATACTCCTTTTGCTTTCTTTGTTTTACTGTCCCAGAGTTGTCTTTAATACTTCTATAAATTTCATTTAGTTCTGGATAGTTGTTTAAATAGTTCTTTATAGTTGACAAAGACAAATTAGAAGCATTCTTCAAAATAGTTTTATTTATCTTTTTTTGATTTAAATCATAGTCGATTAATATTGTTCTTATCAACTCATAATTTACTTCTGAAATCCCTTTATTGATAACACCGTTAAGATGAGTTCTATAAATCTCTTTTCTATTTTCAAAATCTCCTTTCTCCCAAATAAAGTATGGGTTTTTTAAATATCTTATTGAAGCATTAGGCTCAACATCTGTTACACCTTTTAATTCTACTGCGTTGTCTATCATATACTCGTAACCTTGATTAGAAATCATACCTCCTTTGGATATATTACGCATCCGTTTTGCAGCATCAGTTAACATATCTTTTACTGTATCTTTTGAAAACTGTTTATGAGCAGCAGCTATCTGGTTTAAGAGCCATTCAGTCTTATTAATTACTGTATGACTTTCCCAAGTAGATTTATTAGAAATAAACCATTTAAAGATAGGTATGTCTCTTCCTAAATCTATCATTATAAACTCATATCTATTTTCCAATAATAACTGTTTGTGCTTTCTTATTAAACTTGATTCTGTTTCTACAAAAAAACTATCTTCTATATTCATAATTATGATGAATTAAATAGTCAATCACTATGATTGACTTCTATAGAGATAATCTCAAAACAGAAAATTGTTTTTATATCAATGAAATACTGAACTTAGTTAAAGTCAATATTCGTAAGGGTTATACTTAAAAATATAAACATTACATTTATATACTTATTTACACCTATGCATAACTCAAAAGAATTAAAAAAGTCATTTAGTAGTATTCAAAAATGCTACCTTCCTTTATTAAATTATGAAGTAAAAACTTGCGTTAAGTGTGGTAATGAGGAGTTTTATGCTACTATTAAAAACTTTGAAAAATCTTGTAAGAAATGTAAAACCAGATATAAGACTACATATAAAACATTGTTTCATAATGTACGGTTTGGTTTATTAAAAGCCTTTCATATTTACATTGACGTTGCTTACGAAAAACCTAAACCAAAGGCATCTGAATTAGCAAGAAGATATGACTTAACATATAAGACTGCTTATAACTTTAAACAAAAGGTAACAATGGATAATTTATCTATTAATTTAGATGTTTACTTAAGAACAAATAAGCTATATGATGAAGAAAAATTGTTGAAATACTTTGAAAAAATCAAAAAGAGTTATCATTTTTTAAGTATCTAAACAATACATCTTCTTTTAATTCTAGTTATTCTAATCTTTATTAAAAAAAAATTCTAAAGTAATTCTAAACAAAAAATTGTATTTTTAGAGAAATGTAAGTTAGACAAAACACAAAAAATCAATAGATTATGGATTTATTAAATAAAATTTATAAAATTTTCCTATCTGACTTCGCAAAAAATCGATTCGAAAAAACAACACTTTACCTTGCTTTATTTAGTTTTTTTATCCACTTAATTTTAATTTATTTATCAAAATTTAATTTAATAAATTTATTATCAAATTCTGAATTATTTAAAAATCCGATATCTGCAATTTATACTCCATTCTCTTTTATACTTATTTATGAAGTTTACTTATTAATCTTCCACTTACCAAGGTCCTTTACTACATACATAACTAAGCAGTATGAAATTATAACACTTATAATTATTCGAAAATTATTTAAAGATTTATCTGTTCTTGAACTATCATCAGATTGGTTTCAAATAAAAGGAGATCTACAATTTACTTATGATATCCTAGCATCAGTTATTCTTTTTTACTTGATTTATCATTTTCAAAAACAAGGAATGCAAAAATCAACTCATTCAAAAAATGATAAAATAAAAATTGAAAGATTCATTTTTAGAAAGAAAGTAATCGCACTTACTTTAGTTCCCATTTTTGTTTTAATGGCTTTGTTTACATTTTTTAATTGGGTTTCTGATATCTATTCATCTTCTAATAGCATTAATAGTTTTGAAACAATCAATAATTTATTTTTTGATGACTTTTTTACCGCACTAATATTAGTAGATGTAGTTCTTTTACTAATCTCATTCTTTTACACTGATAATTTTGAGAAAATAATTAGAAATTCTGGTTTTATTGTTTCAACAATATTAATAAGAATGTCTTTTGGAGTAAACGGATTAATTAGCACAATTTTAATTTTGGTATCTGTCTTTTTTGGATTAGCTATATTATTAATACATAATAATTACAAAAAAAATATAACTAAGGAAATTGTATAACTAATAAGTGCTTCGCTTGTAAAGATTTTAAATGAAGATAAAATTAAACGAAATCATTAAAATGCAACCAAGAATAGAAATACTTCCAGAAAAGAAATTAGTCGGTAAATCAATAAAAATGTCTTTGGCAAACAATAAAACTAATGAACTCTGGAGCAGTTTTATGCCTAAAAAAAGAGAAATAAAAAATACAATTGGTTCAGATTTATATTCAATACAAATTTATGACAAATTGCTAAATTTCAAAGATTTTAATCCTCAAACTGAATTTTTAAAGTGTGCAATGATTGAGACTTCTGACTTTGATAATATCCCAGAGAATATGGAAACACGTATTTTGAAAGGCGGACTTTACGCAGTTTTTATTCATAAAGGGCAGTTAACAAATTTTCATAAAACAACACAATACATTTTTGAGCAATGGTTACCAAGTTCTAATTTCAAATTAGACAAAAGAGAACATTTTGAACTTTTAGGAAAAAAATATAATCCAACTGATGAAAACTCTGAAGAAGAAGTTTGGATACCAATAAAACAGCACTGAAAGACAAGCACATAACAAAACGTTTAATCTCTTAATCTAGTTCGGCTATTTATAAAGCTTTTAATTAGTTTAAACTAACATTCGTTATCTTTGTTTTATGAAAGAAAAAAACTTATCAATAGGTGCTGGATTAGGATTACTTGCTGGCATTATAATTGGAAGTATTACAGAAAATATTGGGTTATGGATAGCACTAGGACTATCTATTAGAGCTGATATAGGAGGTGTTTTTGACCAAGAAAAACCAAATAATAATTAGTTATCAAAGCAATCGTTAGAAAAATTATTTACACATTACATTTCTTATCTATGGAAGGTTTATATCTAGACATAAAGATAAGCTACAATAAATTTATTAGAGTTCGTTTTTGGTAAACTATTTTATACTATGAATCATTTAGAGTTTTTTATTAATAGAGTAAATGTGAATGATGTACCTAATCTAAACAAAGAGCAATTTAAGTTTATACTCAAAGCAATAAATCTCGAAGGACAAATTCAAGCATTAGATACTGTAGATAATAAAATAATGGTGTCAGAACAAAGACAAAAACTACTGAAAGAATTTAATAGGTTAACAAAAAGGAGAAAACAGAGTTAATTTATAAAGATTTACATTTCTAAGGTATTTAGTTTAATGAGATGAAGCACATCAATGAATTTGTAGAAATAGAATACTAAGTATTCTTTTTACTTGTTTTACGTCTAAAAGTCGAATGTCTGCCAAATGTCTGCCAAATTTTTATAAAAAAAAGATAATAAGTAAAAATATTACCTTAGTTTTACTATGTCTGTAAGTGACTTTAAAAGGTATGGAAATTGTTGTTAACCTTATAAAAATTAAGTTTTACCCAACAAAAAAGCTTCACATTTCTGTGAAGCTTTAAGTGAACTCAACAATCAGAAGTTCTAACTTTTTTGAGGATATAGAAAATATATTAATGCAAAATAATAACTTAAAAAAAACCTCCAACCAAATAAAGGTTGAAGGTTCTACTGTGAGCTCAAAAATCAAAAGTTCAAACTATTTTAAGGATATAAAAAATATATTAATGCTATATATATAACAATAGCTATGAATTGATAATAAATACAAAGTATATCATAGTAGAAAAAACTAAGTTAAACAAAATATATAATGTATTACTAGTTTTTTGTATTTTTAGAATATGAAAATATTTGAAGAATTTAAAGAGTTTGCAGTTAAAGGAAATATGTTTGATATGGCTATTGGAATTATAATAGGAGCTTCATTTAACTCTGTTATTGATGTTTTGGTTAAAAAAATATTTTTACCTCCACTATCCTTGTTATCTAATGGAATTAATTTAGAAAGTAAAAAAATTATTTTAAGAGAAGCTTACAAAAATAATCTAGGAGAAACAACAATAGAAGAAGTGGCAATAAGCTATGGTGTTTTAATTGAAACTTTATTAGATTTTTTAATTGTTGGTTTTACTATTTTTTTTGTCACAAAAATCATTAATAAAATAAATAAAAAAGCAGAAGATCCAGAGGATAATTCTATTAAAACACCAAAAAACATTGAATTATTAATAAATATTAATAAACTATTTGAAGAGCAAAATGAACTTTTACGATCGAAAACCAAAAAAAATATATCAAAGAATTAATATGAAATATAAATTACTAATTATATTAATATATTTAATAAAGTTTAATACTCAAGCACAATTAAGAGAATCAGTAATTATAAAAAATGATATTTTTAAAGTCAACTATAGTGAAGTGTTGGAACAGCCAGTTTGGTTAGAGTATAAAGTTTTATGCCCTAATGGAAAAGCTGATAGAAGTGGTTTAAATTTTTATGAAGTAAAAGGCATACACACTTCGGATGATGATGATTACTCTAAAAATATTTGGGATAAAGGACATCTTGCTCCAGCAGCAGCTTTTAATTGTAATAAAGAAACTTTAAGGAAAACATTTTCATACTTAAATTCTGCTCTACAGCATAAATCTTTAAATAGAGGTGTTTGGAATAAACTAGAAGAGTTTGAAAGAAATCTTGCACTCTTCTATGAAGTGAGAGTCCGAATTGAAGTTTTATTTGAGGGGGACTGTAAGGTTCTCCCCTCAGGCGCAACGGTTCCTTCAAGTTTCATAAAAATAATTAAATGGGGTAATAGAGAAGAGAAATTCTTATTTCCAAACTCAGACACCAAAAAAACTAAATGGCAAGATTATCATGTGCTGAAATAAATAAGTTTAAAAAATTATTTATGTGTTAAATAATAATTTTTTAAAATATATAGTTTATTTTAAAGTAGTTAAAAGATTAACAGACCATAATTCAAATATTACTTCTAATAACACTTATAGAAACATAAGTGTTTTTTTTATATCTCATTTATACATTCAACATTAGTTTTTTTTTTACTTCATTCTCAAAACTTCCTAAAAACATTTTCTTGAATAATTATAAAATATCGAAGGAAAGACTCAGCAGGGCTATTATCTATAATTCAATTGTATTTGATTTTTTTAAGAATATTAATGATTATGTAGATGATGTTAGAAACTTAAAAAACAACAAATTAAAAATAATAGCTGGTAGTGAATTTGAAGTAGATGTAGAAGAATTCAAGAATGCCAGTAGAATTAATACTTCACATGCATTACTTGTATATTCATATAACTATGAAACATCACTATATAATAGAGCTATTAAGCTTTACAAAGAAAATATAGAATATAAATTTGGAGATACTTTCAAAAATTTATCATCTGAAGAAATGATAAAACAAGATCTTGACAGTTTTCTCGAATTAGGTTTAATTGATGAAAAAAACAAAAAGAAAGTTTTAAAAGATCTTAAATTTATGTAAAATTTAAAATTAATCTATGATATTTAATCGTTTTAAAATATCCTTTTGATTAAAATTTATTTAAATTGAATACTCAATTCCTAGTGTAAATGAAGTATCTGTTGTCAACACATCAATATAGGGCGTAGAATGAAATCTATATGTAGAATCTATGAATAAATCAACTTTTTTTAATGAATAATATATTCTCGGTTGAAGAAACAAACGATAATCTTTTGTATTCGAAGTATTAATTTGATAATAAACTGATAGATTTAAAAAAAAGTCCTTAGTAAAGGCATATTTACCAAAAGCACTTAAACTATAACGCCAATTGTAAATTTGCAACTGCTGGTTTTCAGATTCATCATACAATTCATCCTCAAAAAAAATTCCTGCGCTTAAATCAAAATATGAATCTGATTTTGAGAATAAATGATGCCTATAACCTCCTCCACTTATGTAACGGTGTTTCATTCTAATAGATTTTATATTTTGTCCTTGAGCAAAAGCAAAAACAGAATTTTTACCAATACTGTAATTATATCTTAATTGACCTGTAAAATCTGACGCAAGGATTTCATTACTTTCATTAATATAGTCATAGTTAAAAAGTAATCTAAATTGATTTTTTCCTATTTTTTTTGAAAATTGGTGTGCGGTAGAAAATTGTATTAACTCAATATTTCCAAAATTAAAATCCCCTTGAAAACTTAAATTATATGACAAGTCGTCTTTTAAATCAGACATCATATTTTCTGTGTTAATAATTGTTTGAGATTTTAAATTTATAGACGCCAACAAAAAAATAATATGAAGGATAACAATATTGTTTTTCATTTTTAGTGGTTTTAATTATTTTTTTAAATAACAAAAATATTAAAAATATTTAACAGGTTTTTATTATATTGGCTTATTGATTTTTTTTCTTGAAACAAAAACTTAAATATTTAACATTATTTCTTTTTCTTACACCTTCTATATTATTTTCTCAAATAGAAGAAGTTGAAAAATTGTACAAAAAAGCAACTGTTGCTTGTTTTTTTAGTGCTAGTAAATTAAATTCTTACTACGATTTAAAATATGCTGAGACGATTTTAGATTCCACAAAAATTGCTTTATCTAGACTTGAAAAGACTCACCCTAAGTACAATATAATACTTTCAAATATTAATTCATTAGAGAGCGAACTTAAAACTTCTAAAGAAATAGCAGAAGATAATTTAAATTATATTTACCCCTCTTTTGCAGTTCTTGCAGGACACAGAAATGATTATAATTTTATTGATGATACTGAAGAGTTATTATTAGAAGACTTGCTTCAGAACTTTTTAGATCAAGCAGATCCAATATATAAAGGAAATTTATCTACCACATCACATTTCATAATCTTTGAAGTTGAACCTTTTTCATTTGGACACATTGGAGTTCTCTTGGATTATATTTCTGTAAATACATCCCATTATGCGATAAGGCCACATGAAGTTAAACAGATATTAGGAGAAGAAGGATATAATAGATATACAAAAAACACTTTATCTAGTAAAGATTATTTAAAAATATTAAGTTATTATGGTATAGATGATCTTTTATCAATTTCTTTTTCCGATAATGGCTCTTTTAATAATATTTTTTATAAAGGAATTAAACTTGATGTTATTAATAGTTCTAATCCAAATAAAGTTTTTTACAAATACACTGAAAAATTTAAGCTTGATAAATCAGATGCTTTTTGGACCTCGTTGAAATTAGTTTTATTCATTCTTCTTATTGTCATATTAATTTACTTCACTTTGTTCTCTGGTTACTTAAAATATGAAGCCTCTGAAAAAGTTTTAAAAACCTCGAAAAAAAACCTTTTAAGAGAAATATTTTCTATTGATCATTATATTTTGTTATGGTCTGCAACTATTGCAATTTATATTTTTAGTCATTTATCACAAAATATTAGGCCTGATATTAATGCATTCAAAGGAGATTTTTTCTCTTTCTTGTGGCCTATAATACAGGTATTAACTCCTATGTTAATGGTTTTTATTATTGGATTTTTCGTTCGGTATAAATTTTCGAAAAGCACAACTACTTCTCCTGATAGTTTGTCAAGATTAATTTTTATTTCTCTATCATTTCCATATATATATTTAGAATACTATAATTCGTTAAGTAAAACAATAAATGCAGATTTTTATATCTATATTGAGTATATTCTATTTTTATCTCTTTTAGTTTTACCTTCAATTACTCTAGGTAAATACATTTCAGATTTGTTGAAAAAAAATTACCAAAAAACATCACTTATAATTGTTGAGTTTCTAAACTTTATTCTTTTGATTTTGGTTCAATATTTTATGTTGGTTGGTAACTTCAATTATAGTCTAATCATACTTATAGTATCTAATGTAATTTCTTCTTACTATTTTTGGTTCAGAAAAAATGAGGATAATTTAAAATTAATAACAGAAAATAAAATCGTTGATTTTAATATTATTCCTAATTTCATTTACAATGGTACAAATGTAAATTCAGTAATTAATGATATAGATGAATTTATAAATGATTTAGACAAAAATGTTCTAATAATTTCTGGTAAACGCGGAACTGGAAAAACGAGGCTTATTGAATATTACTTTGAACAAAAAGAAAATAAACTAGAATTATTCAAAGGTTCATTTGATGAAAAAAACACAAATCACAAATCAGAATTTAGTGTTTTTAAAAATATTTTTATTAATTCTAACCTTAGTATTTCTAGTGATTTCTTTAACAGAAATACTGCGGCTATCCATGGAATTGAGGCTGCGCTGAAAACTGGATTAAAAGTAGCCCAGGTTGATGTTTCCGAGGTTTTTGACATAGATAAAAATTCTACTAACCTAATGGATTTAAGTTCAGATTTATTAGAAGAGCTGGCAAAATTTGCAGAAGAAACTAATAAGAAACAGATCGTAGTTTTCGAAGATTATCACTGTGTGGAAAATGATATTAATAACAAAGATTTTATTAATGCTTTAATAAAAAATCATTCTAAAAGAACTTTTTTTCAAAAAAACATCAAGTTTATATTTAGTTACGAGTCAGAATATAATACTGAGGGACAATCATTTAACACCTATCTTAAAGAATTAATCAGACTTACTTCTCATAGCGAGAGCGAAATTATTATTGATAACCCAGTATCATTTATTTCAGAATACTGCTCAAAAACTGACCAATTAATAATTGATGAGAGGCTAACTCCATTCTTAATGAAAAATTTAGCTAATGATAATTTCAGTCCTCTAGCACTTGAAGTTTACATCAAAGAATTAATGAACGAAAAATATGTTGTTATTAATGATAATTTAATTAAAATAATAAAAAACCCTGGAGATTTTGTTTTAAAAAGTGAATTATTTTACAAAAAAGATAAAGATTTATATTGTACACTCAAATCTAACGAAAAAAACCTGTTATTTTCTGCAGCTAAATATGGAAAAAAATTTAATGCGGAGATTTTAAGTCATATTTGGAATATTGACCTAATTCATGTTATAGATATTTTAGAGCAAATTGAAGATATTGGATTAATTGAAGATGAAAAAGACACAGATAATATTTTTGAATTTAAAAATATACATTTCTACAATTGGCTAAAATTAAATTATAAGAAAACTCAAAAAAATAACGAAGAACAAAAACAAAAGGAAATAGAGATAGATAAAAGAATTATTAATTACATATTTACAAAAGATGATTTAAATAATTTTTCAAAAAATGAAGTTTATACATTCATTAGACTGTTAGATAAATTAGGAAATAAGATAAAGGATTATAAAAGTAAATTAATTAAGCTCAGGTTTTTTGTTGCTAAACAAGTATTCAAATCACCCGAAGAACAAAATGGGGAAGGTGTAATATTTTTAAAAGAAATTTTTAAAAATATTCTTCCAATTCATAAATTTTATATTGTTGATATTATTGAAATAATTAAAAATTGTGTAATTCAAAATGGAAATTTAGAAATTTTAATTGATGATGAAAAAGATCGAACGTTATTAGAAATAATATTTGACTATATACTGGTTAATGGAACTAATCAAGAAAAATCAGAATTTAATTTAATAAATCTAAAGAATTTATGGTCTTTACAATTATATAAATCTGAAAAAGGTCAATTAGACTTTTTTAATAAATCTTTTAAGTTTGAAGAATATATAGATAAGGATAAAGTAAGAGCTAATTTTTATAAATTACTTATTGAAACTCGAGGAAAGATGACGGTTCCACAATATGACAAATTAATCAATTCCGCATTTATTGATAAAGACTTTCAATTGGTTGGAGAAATATTGAGAGATAGAATTTTAAGAGGAAATCTCAGTCTAAAAGAAAAAAAATCTAACTTAGACTTTTGTTTATCAATTGAAACAGGTCAGAAAATAAAAAAACACGAAATTCAATCAAGCAATTTAGAAGATTTTGATGTAAAAAATAAAATTAAAAATATTTTATCTTCAAAATTAGATTCAACTAAAGCAATTAACTTATCTTATATTTTAAGTAGATATTTAGAGTTTTACACTAAAAAGAAAAATTATAGAACAGTTCTTTCTTTTTCAAAGTATGCTAAGAGTATTGCGGTTGATTATGGAGATCGAATTGGAATTTACAACGCGCAAAAATTTGCTGGATTCTCACAATATTGTTTAGGTAATTATGACGCTTCACTACTCATTTATGAAGAATATTTTTATGAAATGCTAGCAAACGAAAAATATGTAAATAAATATTTTAGAGATGCCTTGGAGGGTATTTTATATAACTGTAGGGCACTTAATGATTATACGATATTTGAAAAAATTGATAAATTTTTGAGAAAAGAAATAAAATTTTTACCATATTCTCTTGTATATGCAAATCCGGAAAGAAGTTTATTTAGCTCTAAAGAGCAAATTATTAATTTACTTCCAAAATCTGAAAATAAATATAGAAATAAAGAATCTTTTAAATATTTTAATTTGACTAAAAACATATTAGAATGTTTTATTGCAGCTGATAAAGATTTTGACAAAGCAGAATCATTCGATCTAAAACAAATTTTTTTATTACTGTTTAATAAAAAAATTGATGTTGAGTTAATTTCAAAATCAATTTCGAAAAAAATCAAATCTATAGAACCCGAGGTTGACTTTGGAAAAAGTAAACTATTTAAAGATTTTATTAATTATGGAAGTGAGCTAAAATTGATTGAAGATGAATATTTCAAGGAACAAATCTTTTATTACAGTAAGTTAATAGTAAGTTCAGACGGAAATATTCATCCAAATGAACAGTTATTATTGTTGAAGCTAAAAGAATTTATTTAAGAGAAAAAAATGAAAATTATAAACTATATTTTTTTAGATGATTACTTCAAAATTAATTTTGAATCTGTTAAAAGTTTTAAAATTATCATTGGATATAAACAGTCTTCTTTTTTTTTAAAAACTACAAGTAAACCGTCTATTTTTATTAAGGCTACAAAATCTCTTACTAAAATTTTAGTAATTAATATAAAATGGCTTAATGTACAAAAAACATTTTTTAATTTAAATCCTGAAAATTTAAAACAAAACAATTTTCCATCCAAAGATTTAAGTTTCGAAAATAGATTAAACTCAAAAGGAATAGAAAATAGAACTGAAGAATTACTAGATTATAATAACGATTTTCAAGAAATTAAATTAAATCGTCCTTTAATTAAATTTAAAATACTTTCTAAACCTAATAACTTTATTAATTACACTATTGATAAAAAACACGTTACAAAAATAATTAAATACAAACGACCAATCCTAAAGACAAAATAATCATGGAAAAAGAACTGAATACTAATCAAATTCAAGGTGAGCCAAAAGAAACTGAAATACAAAACTATAATTTAGATTTAAATGACTATTTAAAAGATACTAAAGTCTCATTATTTACCAAATTTCTTTGGTGGTGTTGCGGTGCTGATAAAAAAATTCTTATTAAAGCAACAAATTATGATCGGGTAAAGTATGCTGGGATTGGTGCAATTGTTCTTGTTACAGGTATTTTAGCAGCTGTTTCTGGTGGATTTGCATTTAGCACAATTTTTGCTACAAAAGAAATGGCTGTAGATAAAATTAATACAGGAGAAGATGGAATGTTTTCAATTCTTGAAAGTATTGATATCTCCTCTATCGCAGTTGTAATATTTGCTATTTTTTGGGGTTTAATGATATTCAACATTGACAGATTTATAATTTCATCTACGGGTAAAGGAGACGGAACAGATAAAATTACAAGGGGAGAATTGGGCCGTGCATTTCCTAGATTATTAATTGCTATAATTCTTGGTATAACAATATCAAAACCTTTGGAACTTAAAATATTTGAATCAGAAATAAATGCTGAACTTGAACAGAAACAAAGAGATTATCAGGCAGAATTAGATGAAAAAACAACAGCTAAGTTTGATAAATTAAAAAAAGAGCTTGATGAAAAAAGAATGCCTTTAAGAGAAAAAAGAAATGATTTGAATAAGACCTTAGAAGAAAGAAGATTGGAAATTTTAAATCTTGAAGAAGAACTTCAATACGAAATTCAAGGAAGAGTTAAAGGTAGAAAAGGGAGTGGAAGAGGTGGATATGGACCAGCAGCAAAAAAAATTGAACAAACTTTAGCAAAAAGAACTTCTGAACTCGAAAATCTGAAACTAAATTATGCGGTTTTGCAAAAAGAATTAGGGGATGAAATAAAAGGTATAAAACTCCAAATCACAGAACTTGATGGTGAACAGAAAACTGAACGAATTAATAATAAAAAACTGGCAAAAGGCCTTGACGGCTTACTTCAAAGAATAAAAATTGGGGATGAGGTAGCAGGTATAATAGGTTATTTTCTAATGGCTCTATTACTTTCAATTGAAACTGGTCCCTTGTTTTTTAAAATGATGATGAATAAAGGTCCATACGATTATATGGAAGAAAACCTAAAAAATAAGATTAAAGCTTTTAATGGAATAGTTATTGAATACGATTTCTATCCAGATGGTAAAAATGGTAAAAAAATAAAAAAAATAAATTTTTTAGAAGTTAAAGCAGAAGAAGATATAGCCAAAACTAGAGTTGCTGGACAAACTGAAATAAATAATTCAATTATTGAAAGTTACAAGACTTCAGAAATAAAAAATATTAAAAATAACCCTGAAGATTACATATCTTAATACATGCAAAAATTTAATTTCTTTATACTTAAATATATATTGGGAATAGACCCTTATGTTTTAAAACAAGAAAAAGAAAATAATTGGGCAATATTTTTTTCAATATTCACTATCACTTACCTAGGTATTTTCTTTTTCACATTAATGAAGTCCATAGAAGCTATTTTGTATGAGTTACAATATATTTTTATTTTTCTAATTAGCATTATTGCATTCTTACCCTTTTATAATGTGTTTTCATTTGCTTTAATTTCATGGAGATCTCATAACAGCTTTTTAAGTAATGGTAAGAATAATAGGTTTTCTTACTATTTCTCTAAGACTTTAACCTTATTTATACGCTGTATTTTTTTATTCTTAACTCTTGGATTATTTATTGGGTTGTCTTACACCTTACTAAATCAAAAGATAGTTTCTCAAGATATTGAATTATTCAAAAAAACTTTGATATTAGACTACAAAGAAAATTTAAAAGAACAAGTTGAAATTGACAAGAAAATTGAAAGTAGAGAATATTTTTACATTTCAAAAGAAATTAATAAACTTCAAGAAAAAATTAAAAACTCAAATTCAAAATTAGATAGCTTAAGCTATCTAAGTCTAAAGAAACCTCTTGTTGAAAAAAAAGAACTGTTAAAAAAAGAAATAGAAGTTTTAGAACTACAGTTTTTAGAAAATTCTAATAAAAAACTAAAAAAATATGAACAGGATATTCACAAAAATCCATTTTTTCTAAAATCATTAATATATCTTTCCAACAAAGATTCATTTTTAAAATATGCAGTATTAATTTTATTAATTTTTGGAACATTCATGTTTTTATTTTGGAAGAGATTTGTAAGCTCAAAATCAACTTATCATAAAATAGATAACCATCTTCATAAAAATGCAATTATTCTCACCTCTACCCCAATAATTAAAAGCACAATCGAAATTGTAAAATCAAAATTCAATTATGATTATAAAATACAGTTTCCGATTGATGAAAATTCCACTGAAAATAAAATTAAGCCTGAAGTTGTTTTGGGTAAAGATGATTTTATAACAAAGCTTAGAAAAAATGAGTTATAAAATACATGTCACATCAGGGATTTTTTCTTCAGCATTTAAAGCTAAAAAAAACTCGACTTCAGGTAATTTTGACACATTTAGTCAAAAATCTGATTATCATGATATTGAATTAACAGGTGAAAAAAAATTTAATATTTCAGAAACAGAGGTTGTTTATGAAATAAAAGAATTTAATGACTTAGTTAATAGACCAAAAATTATTGTTGAAAACACAGTAAATGTAGAAACAAAATATCCTACAAAAAAAAGAGTATTTCCAAACCCTCAAAATAAAGAATATAAAATACTAACTATCCTTAATCCTGTTTTTGAAAATGTAAGTTTAGATGAAAAAAATCCATTATATATTTATGGATTTTTAAAAGGAGAGTGTTTGATATATAGAAAGGTTTGGAAACCAATTAAAACAACAACTAAAAAAAATAAAAAAGAATTAAAAACAACAATTAATAAAGTCACAAAAAGTGAAATTACTACTTTAGAAGAAAAGACATGTTTTAATAATAGAAATAAACAAAAGAATTGTTTCAACAAAGGTATTCTTTCAGGTAATAAACCTTGCTTTGACTCAAGTTATGGCAAGCAGCACGGTTTAATGACCAAGCCTTGTTTTAGAAACACCTTATATCCAAGCAAAAAAGGTTGTTATTCGAACTCTATAGGTTACTTTTCTGGGCCACAAATTACTGGATCACCAATGCCTTGTTATTCTGGATGTTTTGGGTTTGGATGTTTTAATTCTGGATGTTTCGGGTGTTTTGGAAATAGTTGTTTTAGTTCTGGATTGGCAAGACCTTGCTTTAACTCTCCTATATTAAGAGCACTATTTAATTTATTTGGATTACTAAGTCTTTTTATGATTTTAGCTTACTTAATTTGTAATTTAGGAGGGTCTGTTGTAAGTATTCCTAAAACTGAAGAAATTAAAGAAACAGATCAAACAAATATTATAGCTCCAGATTCCTTAATGGTTAATAAAGAAAAAATTATAAACCCTATTAAGGAATCAGAAATTATTGATATGGGAAGTACCGATCGAGTATTTTTATTTGTTGGTGATTTTGAAGACGAAGATGGAGATACAGTAAACTTATATTTTAATGATGAACCTATTGCTAGTAACTTGAGACTCCAAAACAATATTAAACAATTTGAACTTACAGATGTTATTCCAAAAAATATTAATACTCTTCGAGTAGAAGCGGTGTCAAATGGAACTTTCGGCTCACCTTGCACTACGTCCTTTTATGTTAGTAAAAATTGTTTTGGTGAACAGGAGTTCTTCGAAAAAAATGAAATTTATCTCTTTGCTGGAAAAGAGGAAAACAAACGTATTGGAGAAATATATTTTTATATAAATGAACTAGATTGTGTTTATGAAAAGTAGAAAAGATGAATTATAAATACGCAGAGGTAAATATTGAAGATATAAATTCATGGGACGATATAATTGTAAGTAGCGGAATTCATGTAATAAATAATGTTGTTAGTATTTCAGCTAATGAATATTCAACTTTGGCTGAAAAATCTTTAGAGGAATCTGGAGAAGATAAAGTATTAAATCTAAATTTTATACCAGATTCAAGTATTAATGGGAAGTATAAGTTAGTCCATTATTTTGCAATTTCAGAAGATGGGAAATCGAATGAAATATATCTAAAATTAATAAAACAAGAAAAAGTAAAAGATTTTTCTAAAAACAACTTAGAAGATGAAACTAATATTAACCAAGGATATAATTCAAAATTCGCCCAAAGATCACCATTTAACAGACAAACAGGTTGTATGAGGAACCCTTTGCTTTCTGGGTGTTGGAGTCTAATGTCATTACTTGGAATTTTAATATTTATAGGAGTTCTATTGTCAATTTTCAATAACGATTTTAACTGGATTAATAATATTACTGGTAATTGTCAAAACTGTATAGAAAATGTAAATACGTTATGGAATGATGAAAGTAAAGCAATAAAACAAGATAGTTTGATATCATCAAAAAGAACACCAATTACTTATTTAGATTCTTTAAATTTAAAGCAATCGGAATTTATTGATATTAGTTTATTGTGGTTTTCAAGGAATGATTTGGATTTAATTATGGTTGGGCCTGATGGAGAATTATTATGGAAAAATAATACTGATACAGGTTATGGAACCATGGATATTTCAATGAATGACTCTAAACTAGATTCTCTTAGAAATTACAGTAAGGGTATTTCTTTAGAGAACTCCAAAAAAACTGCCTACGAGCATTTATTCCTAGAAAAAAATACTTCTTTAAAACCTGGAACGTATTCACTTTATGTTTTGAATTCAGACAAAAGAGAAAATTGTAATCTAAAAGATCAATATATTATAAGATATATTGAAAATAATAATATTAAACATTACAAAGGTGAGATTAGTAATTCCTTAAATAATAGGTGCCTAAATGAGCAGTTTTTCAAACAGGTATACTCCAGGAAAAGTTTAGAAAAGAACCTTAAAGATGATGTTGCTCATTTTATTTTAGATATTAAAATTAACTAATGAAAGTTGAAAAGTTAATATATGGTAATGTTTCTGGTTGGTTCAAAAATGAATCAAGTAAAATCATAGGAAATAACATATCATCTTATACACCTAAGTTTGAAAATATAATACTTCATAGTTTTAAAACTAAAGAAATTAAAGACAAACCACTATCTCTTTTTAAAACCGGTAAGTATGTGTGGTTAGAAGAACAAGAAGTTTTATTGAAAACCGGGGAAGAGCAATATAAAATTAAATTTAAAGAATGTGTTCTAAATAAATTCAAAATTAAAGAATCAATAACAGATGTTAACGGTCACCAATACACAAAATATGAGGCGGTATTGTTTGCTATAATTGGTTATAATACTATTCAAAAAACAATAACCAAAAAAACTACTAAAAAAGAAATATCTAAAAATATTATTGATGCTAAAACAACAAATAATAAAATTGTTGACTCTAAAATTATTGAAGAAACAAATCAAAAATCAGGATGTTTTTCAAATTTTAAACCTTCATCTGTTGAAAGTAATAGGCAATCAAATTATGGGTTTTATGGGAATCGTTTGTATAAAAATAAAAGAGAGCATTTAAATCAAATTTTTAAAGTTAATAAAGATTTTTTTAGCTCAAATGCTAGAAGTAATGGAGTTAAATTCAAATCTAAATTTAATAACCAAAAACAAAAATATTTTCAAAAAACAATAATGAAAAAAGATCCATTGAGATCAATTGGAAGTTCGTTTTTTAATATATTAAAATTTTTGGCTGCATTAATATTGATTCCAACATTGATGTATTTATTAGTGGGTGAAATCAACGGTATATTTATTGTTTTTCTTGTGCTTTTTGTATTTACTCTTTATTTTTCTTTTTTTAATAAAATATTTAGAGTAAGTTTTATTGGTATAATACTGCGATTCTTAATAAATATTATTACAATTTTAGCCCTATTTGGGATTATTAGTAATATATTGAAATATAAAAATAATGATGATTATGACTATGAGAGAGATGATAAGAATGAAACAGAATTTATAGAAGTTGAAAAAGATTCACTACAAAATGCTGATAAACTTTTTATAAATCAACATAGATGGGTAGATTTTAAAGGAAATAAGTTTGATGAAAAATTTATTTCTAGCTTAAAACAATACAGAGAATCTAATCAGTTTTTAAATAATCTTAGTATTAGAGAAGATTATTATTTTTGGAGTAATTTATATAAGAAAGCATCTGATTTTGAAAAAACAAAAATGGATTCTATTAGAAAAATGTTTATTAAATTAAAACCATATAATGAAGTTAAGACTATGACTTCTATAGATCAATTAAACGCGATTTTAACGTCTATTCAAGCAATTCCTTATTATTTAGTTCATGAAGGTAGTTGTCAACAATCAGCCTATCTGAGCGATTTCTCTAAACAATATCATCAACAAAATGAACCTTGTAAACCTAATACTAAATATGGCCTTTCTATGCCCTCTGAGTTTATGGCCAATTTTAAAGGGGATTGTGACACTAGAGCATTGTTTCTATACAGCATATTGAAAGAGCGAGGATTAGATGTGGCAGTTTTAGTTAGCGAACAATATGGACATGCTATTTTAGGTATTAATATTCCGGGTAGAGGAAAATATGTAACAAAAAATGGAAAAAAATATTTAACTTTTGAAACTACTTCTAAAGGTTGGAAAATTGGACAATTACCACCAAATTGTTCTAATACAAGATATTGGAAAGTAGCTTTAAATTAAACTAAACTTTATGGATCAATTATTATTAAAAAATCTTTTATTACTCGTTATACTATTAACTGTTGGAATTATATTCAGCTTTATTGCTATAAAACTAATTATCCAAATTTTTAAACGGGGTTTAGATATAGGTGAAGCTTTAAATAACCCAGCTATTGTTGTTTTATTTAGTGCCTCTATTCTTTGCATGGGTATTTTATTTTCAAGTTTGCATGATCCATTATATGAAATTTACAGAATTTTAGAACAATCAGAAGACGTAGTATGGCAGTCTATTAAGTACACTTTGATATTTCTAGGTGTAGCCTTTATTGTCTGGTTATTAGTAATAGGTTCTGCTATTTCAATCGTTTCAATTAGTACCAAAAGTATAAAGGAGATAGATGAAATTAATGCTGGAAATTGGAAAATTGGTTTATTTTTAGCAGCAATAATTATAACTTTAACATTACTAACAGCATCACCTTTAGCTAGTATTATGGAATCTATAATTCCTTACCCTAAATTGCCAGATTTATTTTAAAATATTTATTTTTTTGAATACACAGCACCCATTAATTTACTCTTACAAAAAATTATTAGAAGAAGGTAAAGATTTAAATTATAATAGAAAATATAAGCGTAGAATTAAATTAATAACACTGCAGATAATCTATCAAAAATACTTTAAGGATCTTTCCTTTTTAATTAATGAAAAGATTATAGTTTCAAATGAAGATAAAGATATTATCATTTTTCTTTTAAGAGTTTATTTTAAAGTATGGATTGAAATAGAGGATATAAAAATTATTATCTACAAAAAATTTCCTGAAAAATTCAAAATTATAAAAGAAGTTAATAAATACAACCATTTTTTTACACCAAGAGCATTTTTGGTCGGAGAAGTATTATTTTACAGAAATTCTGTTTATGGAACTTGCAATTTTTTAAATGGTATACCATTGGCAGAGTCTCTAGAACCAGTTGAGGGCACTTCTATTATAGCAACAACTCAGATAAATTACGAGTATATTAACCCGATTTACTAACAGACAGAACTGCTTAATAGAAGATATAATCTTTATTTGTAAAGAATAATCGTTGAACTGTTAAGTTTCTTTGATATGATTATTTCTTTTTATTTAATTTATTTTTTTTTATCCAAGTTGGAGGTTTCGATAATCACACCCTTAAATCTTGATTTAATTTCATTTTGGATAACGTTGTCATAGGAGCTTAGGCTCATTTCCTCCAAATCCATCACCACTTCTTTTTTATTTTTTAAAATAAATTTTATGGACTCCAAAGACTTTAAAGACTTACCAATTTCAAATTGAAGTTCTACCTTTTTTACGTTTTCGTTTTTTATGGAATTGAACTCATCAATTTCATTTGATGAGTTTTCATTAGTAAAACACATAGAGTTAAAAAATTCAATTTTGTCTTCATCGATCTTAATATAGTCTTTTCTATTATTAATTAAATCCTTTATATACATATATACTGTGAATATAACCCCAATAAAACAGAAAGTTAAGGTTATGGTTAAAACTATTTCAAGAGTATTCAAAAACCAGCCTTCTTCAGTCTCTTGTTGAGAAATTTCCAATTGAGGGATTAGTGTTTCGCTGTAAAAAAATAATGCTAAGGCAAAGACTAGAATTAAAAATTGAATTAAATATTTTAAATTGAAATGTTTTATCAATATTGTTGTTTGATTTTTCTTGTAAATGTCTATAATACCACCAAATCCGAAACCACAAAGAAATAAAACAAATGAAAATGCACATAAAATTTTAAAAGGATGAAAAAAAGGTGTAGAATTGTATATAGTTATATCATCTCCTGTTACAGCATACCAAATTAAACACAACATTACAAAAGTAAACCCCAATAATGCTAATAGTGCATAGAAACATTTTTTTAGTGTTATTTTTTGCGCTGTGGTGTATTTTAAAGAACCGTTCATTTTACTAATATACTTTACAAATTATTATAAAATTTTCTACTCTGAACAAAAACTTCCCAAACTGCTAAACCACTATCAGAAGGAATTGACTGGTTATAATAGAATTTTTCTCCAAACTTTTCAATGTAATAAGTTTGATACTTTTCAACAGAATACCCTTCAGGTAATTTTACCCGATCTTTAGATGCAGCGAATTGTTGAAGAAATGCGGCTTTTTCAGTCTCTACTCTCGGGTCATTATTGTATATGGCTGATAGTGTAATTTGCATTGTAGAAAAATAGAACTGGATTAAAGTCTTTCTTTCATATGGATTAGCTTGGTTATATATTAGTTTATTAAAGTTTTCCTTATTAACTACTAAATAATTTAATTCGTTTATTCCTGCAGATCGAAATCTAACATCATTTTCACTTAATTTAATAGCAGTTCTAATATATAGATTGGCATCATTAATCTGTGATCCATAAGAAACTAGATCGGTCCAAAATCCTGAATTATTAGTTACATATAAAATTCCAAAATCTATAATACTAGTATTAATGTTTAGCTTTTTAATATTAGTAATTAAGTCTTCTTTGTTGGACTTTAAAATTGTTTTAAAAAGCAAAAATACTTCATCATTTATATCTTGCCTAGTTTCAAAATAATTTTTAACAAAATTCTTTCCTTTATTATTTCTCATTACTTCAATAAAGTCTGAAAGAACATCTATTTTATAAGTTTTAACAATTTCAAAATATTTATTAAAAGAATCCTCTGATTTGTTTAAATCGCCACCGTTTCTAAAAAGATAAGCATTTACCAAATAATCTTTTGGGGTTTTCGGGTTTTTAATAGGGTTAGAAGTCTTAATAAGCTCTGATAGGTTATCAAATTCTGTATCAAGCTTTTCATCTATATTAGTAATTTTATCATCTACTACTTCAATTTGATCACTAATATTGTCTAATTTTTCATCAATAATACTTAAACTGTTTTGTAGATTAGAAACAAACTCTAAATTATCACCCATAAAACCATTGTCCGTATCTTTATTAAGCTGACCAAAAACTCCGAAAATGATAGCGAAAAATAGCGATGTTAATGATACTGATTTTAAAAGTTCCTTTTTTGATTTTGGTAATAAAATCAATAAAACAATAGAAACTATGAGTACTAATATTGAAAAGTACAGTAAATAGGTTAGTATTGGCCCAAGTGGTGATAATACATCTCCGACAAAGCCTCCGACTGTCCCCAAAATACCAGCAAATTTAGCTGCAGGTTGTAGAAGTTGCTTAAAGTTTTTTGTTTCCATTATTTTTATTTTTTCTTTTGTTTTATTATGTCGTCTAATTCAGAGATTAAGTTCAATCGATCTCTGACATTAAAATTCATTCTTTTAAGTGGAATGAAGTGCGTTGTTTTGTCTTTTAAATTCAGGAGCACTCCATTATTTTCTGACTCGCAAGACTCAATATCAGAAAGATTAAACTCTTCACTTACTCTGTTGTCTTTATAGGACAATACACCATTATTTATTTTTACATAATCTCTACTATCTCTAATTAGTTTGTACAAGAAAATTAGGGTCGGGACCAAACTCAAAATAATCAAATAGCTCAACCCATAATAGTATTCCAATTCAGACAAGTCTTCTTTTTTTTCAATATAATCGTAAAGGTAATAGGCAACTCCAATAAATACCACTATTCCCAACAATTTGGGCCATTCTTTTGGATTATAAATCACCACCTCATTAGATTCATTTTTTGCAGAGCCCAAAAGATGAAGAAAGATAATGCTTGCCAATACTTCAATCACACCGGTTAAGGTCAGTCTCCAAAATCCAAAAATGGTCCATATTTCGTATACGAGATAAACAAATCCAATTCCTGTAAAAATTAAAAGAACGGAAAGTATAATAGTGGTTGTGCTGTTAAGTTTTTTCATCAGTTTATTTCTTTTTGTTTAATTTGTTTTTAGCTTGTCTTAGCCCTCCTAGATAATCACATTCATATAGTTTTTGCATGGACTCAAAATGCACTGATTCTTTCTTATAGTTATAAGCGTTTTCTAAAGTAATAACTTTATTATTATCCCCACAACTAATATCAACATCAGCCATTTGCATTTGCGAAGGATGTTCATAGCCACAAGCGTGAGTCATTTGTAAAGTTTCTTTTCTCAAAGTGTTAATATAGTTTCCAAATCGAATTGCCTTTATTGATGGGTCTAGCCCCCGTTGTAGTCGGGTGTTTTGGGTAGCAATTCCTGTAGGACAGTGCCCTGTGTGACATTCTTGAGCTTGAATACACCCAATGGATAACATTGCCTCTCGGGCAATATTAATAAAGTCTACACCCATAGCAAAAGCTTTTAAAACTTCAGACGGAAAACCAAGCTTTCCAGATCCTCCAAAAACAATATCTTGACTTAAACCACGGTTCTTGAAAATATTATATACCTCTGAAAAACCAAATACCCAAGGCAATGCTACATGATCTGCAAAAGAAGGTGGAGCAGCACCTGTTCCTCCTTCACCACCGTCAATGGTTATAAAGTCTGGACCACGGTTTTCATTTTTCATAATATTGGCAAGTTCTTCCCAATGTTTCAAATCTCCCACCGCAGATTTTATACCAACAGGAAGACCAGATTTTTCGGCTAAATCTTCAATGAAATTAACCATTTCAGGCACATTACTAAATGCAGTGTGGTAGTTAGGAGATAATACATCAACACCCGGCTTCACACCTCTAATAGCAGCAATTTCTTTGGTGTTTTTTTTAGCAGGCAAAACACCTCCTTTTCCTGGTTTTGCTCCTTGAGATAACTTGATTTCAATAGCTTTTACTTTACCAGGGTATTTATCTAAAACAAGAGTCTTAAAAGTATCGAAGTCAAAATAACGATTTCCATCTCCACCATCTTTTCCACATCCAAAATATCCAGTTCCAATATGAAACACAACATCAGCACCTTTCATATGATAAGGACTTAACCCCCCTTCTCCTGTGTTGTGATAACAACCAACCATTGCAGCACCTAAATTTAAAGCCGAATGTGCATTTTTTGATAAACTACCATAACTCATAGCAGATATGTTGACTATTGAATATGGTCTAAAAGGAAATTTTCTTTTATGCTTAAGACCAATAACTTTGGCACATGGAATAAAGTAAGGATCATTTTTTTCAGAATTAATATGGTTATTCTCTACTTTAAAAGGAAACATTTTTGGATTAACGAAGATATGTCCAGGATGATATAAATCTTTATCTGTACCAAAACTCTCATAATTGTTTTCTTTTTTAGAAGATGAATCTATCCAGTTTCTTTGACTTCTATTAAAAGGGAGTTCCTCTCTATTACTAGCAATTAAATACTGCCTTATAGCAGGCCCTAAAGCAATTAACAAAAATCTAAAATTCCCAAGAATTGGGAAATTTCTTTTAATTGTATTTTCTTTTTGAAAAAAATCTTTGAATGCAAAAATCAAAACAAAAAAAGTTATAATAACTATAATAAGTAAGGTATTTGTCATATTTTTATTTTTGTTGGAATATAATAAAAATATTTTAAAGGTATGTTAGGAATTATTTTGAAATTTATTATCCGAGTATATTGGTTAATTGTACCAAACAGAATGAAAGGGGTTTGTTTGTTTAGCGAATCTTGCTCTAGGTATGTATTTAATATATTAGATAAAGAAGGTGCGAAAAAAGGTATTAATGCTTTTAAGTATCGATTTAGAAACTGTAGACACCCTTATCTAATAAGAAAAAATAAACTTACAAAGAAATACGAATTACATTTATCAAATGGAGACATTGTTAGACAAAATGATATAAATTCTATATTATTAGAGCAAGAAGAATATAAACATTCTTAAAATATATTTCACAATAAAATGAACAAAATTATTTATATTGATTTAGATGGAGTAATTGCAGATTTTGAAAAAGGAAAAAAAAACCATCCATTAGGAGGTATAACACCTTATATTGGTAGACCTGATAAATTACCTGGTATTTATGAGCATTTAGAGCCTATTACTGATGCTATAGCATCAGTAAATAAACTTTTGAAAAAGGATAATTTTAACGTTTTTTTTCTTTCAACTGCACCTTGGGACAATCCAGACGCATGGACACATAAAAGACTATGGATTGCAAAACACTTCGATGAGAAACTAATTCGTAAAAGATTAATTTTGTGTCATCATAAACAACTCTTAATGGGAGATTATTTAATTGATGATAGACCTTTTAATGGCGCATCTGAATTTTTAGGAAAATGGATTCATTTTGGTAATAAAAAATTTCCAGATTGGAAAAATGTTTTAAACTACTTTGATAATTTATATTGATCAATAGTAATAAATAAAGTTTAAGCAGAAGATATTATATTTCGAATAGAGAAACACCCAATAAAGACTTATATAATCAAAAAGGTGAAACCATTCATTAGTAATTCCTGGAGATAAAGAAGAAAAGTATAAGATTTATGTCTAAATATATAATACAAAAATACTATATATAGTAAGATAATTTTTGTTTTTATAATTAAAAATGATTTCGTTAGACTCAGTTTGAGATTTTATTACAACAGATTCGTCATAAATACTTATTTCGTTACAGCTAATTGAAATCATTGCTAAAAAAATAAAAGTCAAAGTACTATTGTAACGTTTTTTTATAATATTCATATTTTTTTAATAAAAATCTTTAGGTGTTTTAGGATAATGTATATTGAATAGAAATAATATTTTATTGTTCGTCTTCATACCAAAGTCGACTATTTATGTGTAAATTTAGTAAATAATTTTTATTATATTGTTTTGATATTTAAAATTATTCCTTCATTGGTTCTAATATTTAAAACATCTAAATTGTTGAAAACAAGATATTGTCCCTTAATTCCTGTTAACATCCCATTAAAGTTTTTTTTCTTTGACATGTTTAAACTTTTTACTTTTTTAATTCTACTTTGATTAATTGGATAATCAAAAATTAATGATTTAGCTAAGGCTTCATATTTGTCGATAAAATATGGAGTTAAAAGTTCATTTAGCTTTGAATTAGATTCAATAATATTTTTACACAAATCATAGTAATTATGCATATTGATGTTCTTACTAGAGTTTCCCTGTAACATTTTTCTCCAATTAGTTTTGTCACTCATATGCTCTTGAATAGCAACTTGTGCTACACCCGCCAAATACCTGTTGGGTACTTTCAAAATTTGGATAACCTCATCTGCTCCTTGATCTATCCAACTTGTAGGTACTTGTTGATTTCTGGTAACACCAACCTTTACATTGCTAGAATTAGCTAAATACACAATGTGAGGCTGCAATTGTATTTTTCTCCAAATCCTATCATTACTGTCTTCGATATTCAAATGTGCTTTACTTAGCTCTGGCCGAATAACCCAATCTGCCGTTTGGGGCAATTCAAAAAAACAAGATTTACAAACTCCTTGTCTAAAAATTGGTTTATAACCCTTACAATTCAAACATTGAAAACCTACAAACTTTACTGAAACCCTTCTATTCAGAAAAAAATTCATATTAAATCCATCTAGATAATAACGAACAGGAGTACCAGGTTCAGAACTCATTTTTTTAATAACAATAGTTTTATTCATGATTTGAAAAAATATTTTTTGTGTAAATGTTATTAATTTTTAAATTTAAATTATCCAAATGACTAAAGTCAAATCCTTTTATGAGGTTGTTATAAAGAAGAATCTCATCAATTAATTCATCAGATAAATTAAGGTCAGAGTGAAAGTGGAAATATAAAAACTTTAGGTATTTATTGAAATCCAACTCATTTGAAATAATATTTTTTATAAGCCCTCTAACAAAATCGTTAACATATAATTTGTCAATTAAACTAACTAGTATGTGGGTTAGGTTATTTTCATAAATATTTAAACCCAAATAATAATATGCCTCATGTAAATCTTCCTCTCTTAGTTTTTTTAAATCTTTAATAAATTCAGAAGGACTAAAAAGATTATTATTGTAATAGCATTGCAGAATGATTATATTATAATTAAATAGCATTTTTGAATTATAAACTTGATATAATTCCTTTTTAAAACCTAGGTCACTAATCAATTCTGTTATTGTTTTTATTGACGGTACTGACGAGTAAAATTTAATAATGCTTGCATCTAAATTTGATATACTTAAAAGCTGTTTTGAAAATTTAGAAATTGCTTTAAATTGATTAAGGTGAGGTAAAAAATATAATAAAACCAAATTATTTTGTTTTTCAAAAATAGATTTCAACTTAAACATAAGAGAATCAAAAATCGGGCTTAACTCATTTTTTATTATTAGAGTTTTTAAATCTCCTATTTTTTGTGAAAGTGTTAGTTTTTTGAAGTATAAACTTTTGATTTCTTCAATATATTGTAATAAATATTTTTTAGGTAATGTCTCTTTTAAATCTTTGATTTCATTTTTCAAAAACAAATTAACATCTTCCTTATTTGGTATAATATTAATCTGTTGGAGTTTTGATGATTCAGCTTCTAAATTACGAGTATGGACTAATTTGTAACTACCATAATCATCTTCTGAAACACCACAATCATCATTCCATTTTTTTTCAATTATTTGTAGAACAGATTTAATTTTTTTCTCAACTTCATTTAGTTGAAAAACCAGTTCTTCAAATCTTGGAGCAAATACAGTATTTTCAAGCGTTAAAAAAAGTAAGTTAGAAGATACTTTTAAACCTAATCCAAAATCAACTGAACTATTAATGATTCTATGAATTGTTAATCTTAATTCGTTTAATAATTGATCTTTTAAATTATCGTTAGAAAGATTTAGCTTTTCATCAATATCTTTAAGTTGCCAACTTAATATATTATCCTTTAAATCAGTACTTGATAAGAAATCAAAAATTAATTTAGGGTATTCTTTCTCCTTTGATGTTTTAATTTTTTCGAGGAAACCACTTTGCAGTTTAATTATTATATTTTGTTCCTCGGATAATTTATCATCTAAACCTTTAAGCTGAGATATTGACTTTGAATTTAAAATTATATGTTCTGCAAGGCGATAATTAAGTTTTTGTTTAATTTTATTTTCATTGAAATTTGAAATGGAGGAAAAGTTGTTAATTTCTATTGCTAGAAGTTTATTTAAACTCGGAGTGTCATTCTTTTTAATAAAGTATTCAAAGCAGTATTCTAAATAATACTCAAATGAATTTCTATCCAGACTTTTCAATAAATTCTTGATAGAATTTATTTTTTTAAACTTGAGATATTTGTCAAATAAGATTTTTAATCTATCAATCAACTTAAAATAATTAATCTTATTAGTGTTATTTAAAACATCATTAATTATTCTTAATTGATCTTTTTTATTATAATCAAAAGACTGATTTATCAAAAGGGTGGTTAACTCACTTTGATGTGTTTTAGATGTTGTAGGTTTAATTGCATTGATCAATATATTTGTTTTTCCATTGGATGCTGAAAATTCAAATAGTTCAATAAGTTTGTCTTGGAAGTATATAGGGTCATCAATTGAGGAAAAATAAGGGGAATAATTTTTTGATTTAGAATTACTTTTTAAATTATCTTTTATAAATGAAATTACATCAGAATTACCTAAACAATCAAAAGCATTTTGAATGTTTTTTGAAAAGTAGTTTTTTTCGACTGGTGTTTCGGCATTGAAACCTTTAGGTAAATGATCTAATATTACGGAACATTCAAACCCTTTTTCCTCAAGTGTAGAAAGTAATTTCAACCAAAATACCTCTGATCCAACGTGAATCAAATCTTCAAAAAATAATTTATATTCATCTTTTCTTATACCGTTAAAAACTGTCTCTAAATGTCCTTGAGTAATCTTATTAGCCTTAATTAAGTTAACTAACTTTAAAAGGGTTATTAAGAAATATCTTTTAAAAAATATTTCATCTTTTCTAAGTCCTATACTTAAAAAATAATTAACAAAGTCATTTAATTTGTATTCGAAAGCACTTTTTAGCTTTTCAAAAATCAGGCTTTCAACCTTTAATTTTTGCTCTAAAAAAAGTAAAAAATCATCATCATAGTTTTTTTGCACTGATATTTTTAAACCATATTCAATAGACTGAATAAAATAATTTAAAGAGTTTAAGTAGGTAAAATTCATTTCAATGAATTTTGTATCTAAACAATATGATTTTAATTCTTGATAATATTTTGGATTAAAAAAGGTGAAATCGAAAAGATAGCTTGAATAATATTTTAGTGAAAACTCAACAAATTCATTTATATAATTTGAAGAGTTTTTTAAAATTTGCTTGCATAAAGAAATAATAGATTCTGTATTAACTTGAATTAGAGAATCATTTGTCTTTGATAATAGAAAAACTTTAATACGTTCATGATACAACTGATACTTTCCGCTTTCTGGGCTATTGAACCAACTAGAATAAGTATCAACTAAATCTTTCATCTGCTCCTCTTTCAATTCCAAAACAGAAGCAGCTAGGTTGGTAGAAACCGGCCCTTTGAAAAGTGCCCACAGTGCTAGCTGATTTAGCACTTTTTTACGCTCATTAACAGGTGTTTTCTGAGTAAACTCTTGTTCGTACAAGCCAATGAAACCCTCAGGTAAAGCTGCTGGATTTTCAGCATTTACCAAGCCTTTGTTTAGGCTATCATTTACATATCTTAAGTAAGTTGGCTCTATCATAAGTTTATTGAATGGCTCCCCTAATAATTACTTGACTCAGAAATTCTTTTGAAGGGTTAAATTTTTCAAGTGCCTTTTTTACTGATTCTTTAGTAAGGCCACATAGAGGTTGAAGAATATTAATAGATTTGTTTTTGTTGCTTTCAGGGAATCGATAAAATCCTTCTCTGTATGTAAAGATCCACTTAATATTGGATTTACTTTCCCAGCTATTTGTAACTTCACCATTTTCATCGTAATTATAAAACCAATCCGAAATATTCAGTTGTGGATACGTTACGGCTGCCTCGTCTAGCCCATCCAGCATGATAGCCAAATTTCCTGTAGTATTTTTTCTTGAAGGTGTAAAGCACTCGTCTAATAAACGGTGAAAGAGCATGATTAAATCAGTATACTTACTTGGTAAACGATTTAACTTTCTTAATATATCTTCATCTTCTGTTTTCCAAAGCTGTTGTTTTTTGCCTTGTATAATAAAGTGATACAGTGTGGCATGCAAGCTGTTCTGAATACCACTCCCACAAAAATGATGTAATACAGGTATGTTGATTTCTATTCCAGAAAGCTCTTGAATGATATTGGCAATCAATGCCCCCTTACCCATACCTGCAGTAGAAAAAATAGGCAGTATATTTTGATCATTTTCTTTAGTTGCCCATTCTAAAATTGCTTTATTTTCTTTATCTCTTCCAACAAAACATTCACTATAATAAGCAATTCGATTATTGTGATCAAATACCTGTCCAGCCCCACCTTTTAGAGCTTTTCGCATGGGTTCAAAAACTGGCTCATAATGTGTTATGCCATCTTGTTTTTCCAAATCCCCATAGTAGATACTGATTAATTCTGCAGTAGCTTTGTTGTTATACAAACCTTGAAAAATATAGGGTAACCCGTCTTTATTACCCTTTTGTAAGAAAGGATGAAGAGGTATTTTATTCTCTTTTTCGACAAAGAAAAATTGATCTTTTTGTTCTTTGATTTCGGTTCCATTAAAAAGCTGACTAGTCTTGTTCACTATTTCATGTAGTATAACAATACCATCCGTAATTTTCTTAACGTCTTGATCTCTTAGAGAAATATAACCGTGAACGTATTTATTTCTAAAGGTGATGAATCGTTCCATGAGCGACTGTTGTCCTTTGGGCGGAGTAATACATGCTCTCCATGGGCTATCTTCAGGACATGTAATGGACCAAATGACTTTCCAGCTAGTATCACTAGGTAAATTTTCTCTTAAGTTATTTACGATTTGCTTCATAAGCAGTGCATCATCTTCTGGTGTACCTTCTTCTAATTTTTTAGAAAGCTGAATCACTGCACCCAATCTTAGGATAAGCGTAGAAGCTCCTAAACCAGCCATAAATAAATTATTGACTGCCGCTTTTTGTGTGGTCATGAGCTCAATCAATTGCTCATTGTTGATTTCCGCTAATTTCAGATAACCGTATTGCTCGTTGAATCTGCTTACGTAGTTGAATAATGGTTTAGGTAATTGACTCATAGTGCTAAAGTTTGGTGTTGGTATTCTAGTTTGGCATCTCTTCTTCCTATAGAAAAATAAATTCTAGAAGCTTCGGTGATTTCTTTAGGGAAACCGTATAAATCGTCCAATACATCTTCTTCAAAAGGTATTCTACCAGCGTTTAAAAATGGATGTAAAAAAGCAAAAGCTTCGTGAACATATTCCATGGGGTATTCGTGCTCATCGGCAAACCGCCTGGCTACAACAATTTCTTTGTTGGAAATCTCTTTTAGCAAATGAGTAATGATCTTTTTAATTAATGTATACTGCTCCAGCTCATTGTTAAATTCTTTATTAGGTCCTTTATACCTAAGGTAGTTATCCAAAAGCGGCACCCATTCTTTTTCTTTGGGTAGATAGGTTTTGCTTTCGATTGCATTGGAATCGTTGAAAAACTGATCCATCCAGGTGAAGTGAACGCCAAAAGCAATGAATAATATACTGTTTTCGTAAAAAAAATCTACTAAGTGCAATAAATGATCCGACTGAAATAGTGATAGGTGGATGTCTTTAATGATAATTACAGGTTGCTTACTGCATTTTTTTCGGAGTTCTTTTACTGCCTTAAAGTTGTCGCTACTGTATTTTGTGGTTCCGGTTTCAGTTGCAAGTGTACTTATTAGCTTACCTAATAAAAAGTTGGAGGTAAAGGTAATTCCCTCCCTATCTAGTGCTAAAAACTGAGGAACGTGAGTACCTGATTTTTTTAATTGCGCACATAGATTGGCTATTTGCTCATTTACATTTTCATTCGGTCTGTGCCAATAGGCCAATGCACCTTGAGATTTATCGTTGGCAAACTTGGCAACTTGGCTATTTACTTTCTGTTTGGTAAGGTTTTTTGCTAACCAAGCATCTTGTTCTTTACTAAAATCATCAGAAAGTTGGTGGCGAATGGTGAGTGATAGCTGTCCAAAGGCATGCGCATTTTGCATCAGTGGCCACTCCTCATCTAAAATACCCCATCTTCCGCTGTAGACAGTGAGCTTATCTTGTTTCGAGATAAAATGAAAGCTGTCGTCTTTAAATAGTGAAAATACGTTTGCTTTGTTCAGTTGGGAAATTACTTCAGCCACATGACTGGCTTCTTTATGGTTTCTTTCAGGAGGTAATAAGAAAAAGCCGTGCATTACCTCATTTCTTAGCAGGGCTAAGTGGTGTACGTGGGAATTTAGCTGCTCTGTTTTTCCATTTTTCTCCCAAAAAAGTGGATAAAGTATTTTGGCTTCTTTGGTATCTAGTTCCTTGATCATGTTAGCTGCCCAGCGGTAAAGTGGACCTGCATTGTAAGCATGGCTTTTGGATGTAAAAAGTTGCAATAGGAAATCGTTGTATACCGACTTTTGATTGGGTTGGTTAAGGTAAGCTGCCATCCCAAGCGCTGCCAATTCTAAAAGGACGGCCTCACTTAGTTCAACCAGTTCATCAGCTACATACGCTTCATCTTCATTGAGCACTTCGTAAATGGCCTCTTTAAGGGCTAATGGTAAGTTTATTTTGTATAGTTGAGCTAGTAGTTTGTTATCCATTTATATAAATTTAAAAAATTATGCCCTTGCACTTATCCTCCTCCAGTCTTTAATATCTAATACTTCACTTAGCATATCTAATTTTTTTTCACTATGATCTTTTTCAAAAAAACAAGCTATTTTGGCTTGGTGAAAGAGTATATTAAATAGGTATTGAGTGTATTCTGAATAGTTATATAATGCATTACAATCACCTTCTACACAATAGTAAGTATAACGCACCCCATCTTCATAGAGATACATTGTGTTTCCAGCTGGAACAGTCCCTTCTATAAGCCATTTACCCTCAATTGTATAAGCCGGTAATGGATTGTCTTCAGAATCATCATCACTACTACAAGCGAAGATTAATAAAGCAGAGAATAAGAGTAGTTTTTTCATTTTAATTAAATTGGTTTATACTTCGAATATAAGAATTATAAACTTCACCTGCTTAAGAGGTTTAGAAATAGCTGAACTGAAAGATGAGGATATGCCTATGGTTTAGGCGTTCTTTTCATAATCTCAAATCATAATACTATTTCTGATGTGGTATAGTACAATGTGGTGGTTTAATTGTAGGTACTTTTTTGCTTTTGAACGTTATTCGAGATGTTCCCTAATGTAGTAATCAGCATAGATAAATTCATCCAATATCCAAATAGTTGAAACTCTTTTTACTTGGAAAGCTTCCGTGTTTCTTTTAGTTTCTTTCTACAATTTAATTTAAATCGTTTCGAATTAACTGCAAGACTTAAATGTAATATAGAGTCAACAGCACGGCGATACTTTTTACGACCAATATTTCTAATTTCTTTCTTTTTTAATTTGTATAGTTTCTTATCAATTAGTTTAAATTTCTGTCTCATAACTTCCAACTCTTCACAGTCAGCATTCCTAATCTGCTCTTTTATGCTATTTGGGATGTTGTAACGCTTTGTATTAAGCCAAACTTCAGGAGACCCACCACAAGAGAATAATAAAATAGTTAATGAAAGTAAGAGTAGTTTTTTCATAACAAATAGTTTTTCTCAAATATATAAAAATTCAAGCTTTGTAGTGTAGAAAGAATGGTGCAGGAGAGAATTACGAAGAACCTACACCAATACCACTAATGGATAAAAGAAAAAAGAATTAAATCAAAACAAAACAAACTATTCTAAATCTTTCTTTATATCTTGTTGTACTTTGTCCCACAACTCTTGTTTCTTAACTTCTTGTCTATCTGTATTTTGTTCTACTGTACTAACTCTAATATAATTTGCTGTCATAATTTTTCTGTATGTTTGCATTGTAATTATTCATTTAATTACGGGGTTGATTTTAGGGGTGTGGTTTGTAGGTAGACCGTTAGCACCCCTTTTTTATTCTTATCCGTTTAATCTCCTTTTTTGTAGTGTTCTACTAAATAAGTTTTTTCACAATAGAAATTCATATAAAATTCACTATAAGAATTAGGTGTAGGCATTTTCATTTCAATTTGAAAGAAATTAAGTTGTTCTTCATATAAAACCTTATTAGATTTGTCGTATAATACAAGAGCTTTTTCACCAATTGTTTCACTTTCACAATCAATCTTCTGTAAAGTAACTTGTGTTTTAACCTTACCTTCATAACCATCAAATTCTTTTTCTTCTGGAAGAATTATTTTATACCAAACATAACCCTCTTTAGCTATCTTGTAATAAAGTTCTTTGCCATCTTCTTCTGTTTCAATGTACTTATAGCCATCATATTCTTTATTAAATTCTTTGTCTTGTGTATATCCAATAACTGTTATTAGAAATACTACTACTGTTATTATTTTTCTCATCTTTATTAGTTTTTAATCGTAATGTTCTTCAACTCTTCCTTCTATAACCTCCCCCATAGTAATAAACTCTTCCTGAAAATCTTGAATTTTATAATTATTAATCGTTAATAAATATTCAGAGTTGTACAACGCAACGTCAATCATATATCTTAATCTCTCATCTTCAAAAGTAAAAGTTCGCTTATAGAATTAAATATCTTCATTTACTTTTAATCATTATTGAGAGCCTATATTTCTCAAAAATAAGAAAAATAAAATTTTAGAGGTGTATTGGTTAAATAAAGGTTTCAATTTGTATTGATAAATGGAAAAATACTATAGGTAATATTGAAGATGATAAAATTTTTAATAATAAAAAAACACCTACATTTCTGTAAGTGTTCTTTATTTAGAAAAATTAATTACTAATTTTAGAAGTTGTATCTTATACCAAGAGATAATTTAAAAATACTCTCAGATACATCATCTGCAGTATAGTTTAAGTAATCTGCATTTGCAGCAACACCCCATTTTCCTCCTAAAGAAAAATTGTAAGTAGCTCCTAAAATAAAACCAGAGTCAGCATCAGAAGTTACTTCTGTTCCATAACCCTCTACAACCGTTGAAACAAAAGCGTATTGTGGCTTTATATCAAAAGCTCCGAAAGAAATCATAGGACCTATGCCTAAATAACCTACTCCAGCTATAATCTCATCATCATCGGAAGCCACGTGACCACTTGCGCCCCAATTTAATGTTGCACCCCAAGTTTCATTAAAGCGATAACCTGCGTTAATTAGCCCAAGCTCTAAGCCTGAGTCAACTACATCAGCTAAATCACCAGTTGGTGCTGCAACACCTGAACTAACACCAATATACCCTTTAGAGTCCTGCGCAAAAGACTGAGTAATAGATAAAGTGACAATTGTTAATAATAAAAATACTTTTTTCATTTTAATTTGTTTTTATATTATTATCAATATACGAATTATTTTTCGATTATCTAAATTATTTTTTAGAAAATAGCTGAATTGAAGGAGGAAGATATGCCTATGGTTTATTAGTTATATTTCATAATCTCAGCCTATCATACAATTCAACAATATTCATTCTACGTTAACCACTTACATAATAATTGCAGACTTAATAAAGCATAAAAAAACCCAAACATTTCTGCAAGGGCTTATTAAATTATTTTAAGTCTGTCTTAATTCTTTATAAATTTTCTATTGGTTTGCCCAACACCATCTGATATTCTAATCAGATACACACCGCTTGGCAATGCTTGTACATTGATGTTGTTTGTATTCTTTATAGAAAGCACTTCTTTGCCTAATACATTGTAAATTGATACTGATATCGGAGTATCATTCCCTGAAATAATTAAACTATTCTCTACAGGGTTAGGATAAATAGAAATATCTGTTAAGTTTTTGTCGTCTATTGAGGCTGTAGAACAGTTTAAACCTGCATCTTCAATAGTCCACCCATAGGTGTCTATTATACTTTGTCTCGCATCTCCAGCAGTACAATACTGAAAATTAGGATTATTAAGCGTAACACCTTGTTGTAATGTTAATGAAGACCAACCTATTAAAAGTGCATCGTAATTTTCTACAGAGAAACCTGTCACACCTTCAAATAAACTATCCATATTAGTAACATTACTTACATCCCAAGAACCAATATCTTGATTGAAAGAGGTTGCATTATAAAACATTCTCCTCATCGTAGTTACACTACTTACATCCCAAGAACCAATATCTTGATTAAAACTACTCGCATAACTAAACATTCTAGATATATCAATCACATTACTTACATCCCAAGCACTGATGTCTTGATTGAAAGAATTAGCGCCAGTAAACATACTTGAAATATTAGTTACACTACTTACATCCCAACCACTTATATCTTGATTAAAACTTCTAGCAAAATAAAACATAAGGTTCATTGTTTGAACATTACTAACATCCCAAGCACTAATGTCTCCGTTAAAAACTGTTTCTCTAAATGCTTCACTCATATCTGTCACATTACTAACATCCCAATCTGGCATTGCACCATACTCACTATCACTACACATACCATCTACAGGATTAGTAAATAAACAATTGTTTATGGCATTTTGAAAATTAGCATCTGTAATGGGGGTTAATTCATTTGAGTTATGACAACCTGCAGCTTTTCCTGCATCTTCAATAGTCCACCCATAGGTGTCTATTATACTTTGTCTCGCATCTCCAGCAGTACAATACTGAAAATTAGGATTATTAAGCGTAACACCTTGTTGTAATGTTAATGAAGACCAACCTATTAAAAGTGCATCGTAATTTTCTACAGAGAAACCTGTCACACCTTCAAATAAACTATCCATATTAGTAACATTACTTACATCCCAAGAACCAATATCTTGATTGAAAGAGGTTGCATTATAAAACATTCTCCTCATCGTAGTTACACTACTTACATCCCAAGAACCAATATCTTGATTAAAACTACTCGCATAACTAAACATTCTAGATATATCAATCACATTACTTACATCCCAAGCACTGATGTCTTGATTGAAAGAATTAGCGCCAGTAAACATACTTGAAATATTAGTTACACTACTTACATCCCAACCACTTATATCTTGATTAAAACTTCTAGCAAAATAAAACATAAGGTTCATTGTTTGAACATTACTAACATCCCAAGCACTAATGTCTCCGTTAAAAACTGTTTCTCTAAATGCTTCACTCATATCTGTCACATTACTAACATCCCAATCTGGCATTGCACCATACTCACTATCACTACACATACCATCTACAGGATTAGTAAATAAACAATTGTTTATGGCATTTTGAAAATTAGCATCTGTAATAGGGGTTTGTGCTTTGATATTTGCTGTAAATCCAATAACAAATAAAGTAAATAGTATTTTTTTCATAATAATCTAAATTTTAATTAAATATAATTAAATATAATTAAATTTATATATCTCCTTTAAATACACTAACATAAGTATCTGTAACTTCTCCTTTACCATCTAAAACTTCTATTTAAATACTTACGTAATAATTTCAAACTTTTGGGCATAAAAAAACCCAAACATTGCTGAATGGGTTGTTTATAGTATTTTAAGTCTGTCTTAATTCTTAATAAATTTTCTATTGGTTTGCCCAACACCATCTGATATTCTAATCACATACACACCGCTTGGTAATGCTTGTACATTGATGTTATTTGTATTCTTTATAGAAAGCACTTGTTTACCTAATACATTATAAATTGATACTGATATAGGAGTATCATTCCCTGAAATAATTAAACTATTCTCTACAGGGTTAGGATAAATAGAAATATTTGTTAAGTATTGGTCATTTATACTTGCAGTTGGACAACTACCCCAAACAGGTTTATTTTCTTCTGTTAATGGTGAATTAGAACTAAAACCATCAGGCTCTGAACTTATATTAGAAACACACCAATTAGATATGTCTTGATTGAAAGATGATGCAGAATTAAACATATAACCCATATCAGTAACACTACTCACATCCCAAGAACCAATGTCTTGATTGAAAGATGATGCAAAATTAAACATTTGATCCATATTAGTCACACTACTCACATCCCAAGCACCTATATCTTGATTAAAAACGTATGCATCCAGAAACATAGCTCTCATATTTGTCACATTACTCACATCCCAAGAACCAATGTCTTGATTGAAAGATGATGCAAAATTAAACATTTGATCCATATTAGTCACACTACTCACATCCCAAGAACCAATGTCTTGATTGAAAGATGATACATACGCAAACATATATCTCATATCAGTCACACTACTAACATCCCAACCTCCAATGTCTTGATTGAAATATGATGCAGAATTAAACATATAACTCATATCAGTAACACTACTAACATCCCAAGCGCTAATGTCTCCGTTAAAAACTGTTTCTTCAAATGCTTCACTCATATCTGTCACATTACTAACATCCCAATCAGGCATTGCACCATATTCACTATCACTACACATTCCGTCTTCGGGGTTCGTTGATAAACAAGTGTTTATTGCCTCTTGAAAATTAGCATCTGTAATGGGGGTTTGTGTATTAGTTTCAGAATTATATAAATTAGCTATTTCTTCTTCTGTTAATGCTTTGTCCCAAATGCCGATGTCATCTATTTTAGCATCTGCATCGTACCACCAACCATTAGCTTGATTTGATACACCTATGGAGAGCCCAGAGGTTCCCACATTGTTCATCACAATATTTGATGAAGTGTTTGCAACCAGATTATTATTAATATATAATTTTAAATTTGTACCATCGTAAGTCATTATAACGTGGTGCCAAGTGTTTAATGTCAGAGGCGAGTTGTTAGAAGCAATTACACTATTTTCTGGAAGGCTTTGAGACTGATTTGAACCTTGAGCTAAAATAAACCCTCGAGTTCTGTTATCGTTAAAATCTAAACCCCAAACCTGACCATTAGGATTTGAATATCCATATTGAAATCTTGTAATAATCCTAGAGTTTTTATCATTAGGATTTGCAGGGTCGTAATATGAACGCGGATAAACCCAAGCGCTTACGGTTAGATTACTTGAATTAAATTGCGATGAGTACGGAATGTAAATTTCATTATTTCTCTGTCCCCAACTTTTTTCCTCCAAGTCAAAATCATAGGCAGAATTTGTTTGACCCAATCTATCATTTGTCAATTCTGTACTTCCGACTACAGTTCCATTGTTTCCATTACCACTTTCATCATTAGCATTTCCATTAAAAGGATAATAAGCTACTAAACCGTCTGTTGGAAAATAAGAAGGGACTTGTGCATTGATATTTGCTGTAAATCCAATAACAAATAAAGTAAATAGTATTTTTTTCATAATAATCTCATTTTCAATCAAATATAATAAAAAAACTATTAGCCTTTGAAAACACTAACATAGGTATCAGTAACTTCTTCTTTACCATCTAACAAGCGAAGCTAACAAATGATGAAAAACTAAATCTTATTATAAAATTTTATTAATTTGTTTTCCATCAATTCATTGTCTGGTATGGAAACCAATTCTTCTTTAAATAGTTTATCTAAGCTGTGCTTGTCTCTAATAACAATAGGATATAATTCCCTTACTCTTTTTTCTAATAAACTTTTTATAAGTTTTACATCTCGTTTAGTTGTTAAAATGCAATCGTGAATTATTAAAGCAAATTTATCTTTAGGTATTTTTTTATAAACCTCAACAAATATATTAGCTTCAGCACTTTGACCAATATGACTAACTTTCTTATAATCCTCTTTGTCTTTTATGTTATTAATCCAATTAAAAACATTTGGAAATAACTCTATGAGAGCTTTGTTACCGTCATTTCTATAATTCTTAGCATTAATGATAGTTAATATTTCTTTTTTAAGATTATAATAGTTTTGAATCTTACTAAAGTATTCTGAGTTTTCTTTAACATACTTATAAATACCACCATTTAAAACTAAGCTAAGACACAAATCATACTCATCTTGAAATGTGTCACTCCAATTTGATTTAGTCCATTTAAGCCACTCTAAAAATATAATAGATGGTTGGGCAGAACTCATATCAACTTCCCATATATGGTTATTAGTTTTAGTCCTAAGACACTTTCTAACTTGTCTAGGCATAAAAGCAAAAGTATGATAGACTCTTCCCGATTTAGCACTAGAAGTCAAGTAATTTACATACTGTTCTAGTAATTTTTTCGGGTCATCAACATTATTTAAATTTACAAATCGTTTATAAAAATCTTCATACCTCTTTTTCTTATTTATGTAGTTTTTGTCTTTAGACAATTTTAACGCTAATTGGTCTAAAAACATCTCAACCTCTGCATCTGTCATTCTATCAAATTCATTCTCTTTGACATAATCAAAAGGGTCAAAGTAAGCATCAACTAAAAAATCTTGTTTTTCTATAACACTTAATTTAGCTGTATTGGTAGCAATCTTTTTATACAAGGGGTTATCCAAAACCTCTCTAATTCTTTCTTCATTAATACGGTTGTATTGACGTCTAAATTTTTCTGTTTTAATATCAATATCCTCTATTCCTAACTTAACAGCTTTGTCAGTTAATCTAAATGATTTAGAAAATCTATTAGTTGAGTAAGTGTTGTTAATTTGTAATATACCCAAGCCTAACAAACAATTTTCAATATCCTTATAATTCCTATTAGTTAAATATCTTTTTAAAAAACTTGAATGTAGATTAACAAATTCCTCATAAGGTTGTTCTCGTTGAATGTTAATACAAGCAACTGAAGTAATAAACCAATTACATCTATCAAATAATAATAACTTTTTCTCCTCTGTTGATTGTCTTTTGTATTGAGAAGAGGTAGTTAGTAATTCAAAAAAACCATTAATTGTATAAAGTGTTTTCAAAACTGCACCACATATGATAAGATAGATTACTAAGATACTAAAATCTTAGTGAGATATCTTATTTCTAATATAAATTAATACGTAAATAATATTACTTCTAATATTGAATTAATAATATTAATATAATTTTAATTATGGTATTACAGTTGTATTTCAATTAATTAAGAAAATAAATGGTTAATACATAATATCCTAATATATATTGATATATATTGATATATAAGTAAAGCTAGTTTTTATTTAATTTTCATTAAATTGCTATCAACAATTAAATTGGAATTAAGATTAAATAAGCACATTCATCTCTTAGTTGGTATAGATGTTGTAGCTGTTCCTACTGGAATAATAATTGCTTCATTTGTAGAGGTTTTAAATGAAGACAAAAGCAAAAATACTACAGAAATAAGTAAAATCCTATGAGTGATATAAAGATAATAACTGATAAATTAATTGAGTTTAGAAATGAACGTGATTGGGAACAATTCCATAATCCAAAAGACTTAGCTTTAGCAATAAATATCGAATCAAGTGAATTACTTGAAGAGTTCTTGTGGAAAAAATACGAAGATGCTAAAATTGAAAAAGTAAAAGAAGAATTAGCTGATGTTTTTGCTTACGCTTTTTTACTTGCAGAAAAATATGACTTTAATGTAAAACAAATAGTTTTTGAAAAAATAGAAAGTAATGGGAAAAAATACCCAATTGACAAAGCAAAGGGAACAGCTAAAAAGTATAATGACCTATGAAACTATCCTTTGACTTATCAGTTGAGGTCTCTGAAAAATATGATTTTAACAAAGAATCATTAAATAAAATAAATGATAATCCTTGGGTAAAAAGTCAATGGCCTTTAGTTTATTTTATACAAAACGATGATAAACGTGTTGCTTATGTTGGTGAATCAACCAATTTTTCGAATCGGATTAAAAATCATTTAGCAAATCCTAAAAAGAGTAATGCATTCAATAAAATATCTATTATTGGTTCTGATAAATTCAACAAATCTGCCACCCTTGATATAGAGTCAAAATTAATCCAGTACATTTCTTCAGAAGGTACTTATGAATTACAAAATGGAAATCACGGATTAATCAATCATAATTACTACCAACAAGATTTATATAAAAATCTGTTTATAGATATTTGGGGAAAATTGATTGAAAATAAAATTGTAAGTAAATCTTTAGAAGAAATAGAGAATTCTGAACTTTTTAAATACTCTCCATATAAATCACTTAACGAAGACCAATACAATTCCGTTTTAGAAATTATTGAAGCTCTGACTGAAAAAAAATCCAACAAAATCTTTATTAAAGGTAGTGCAGGTACAGGAAAAACAATTCTTGCCACCTATTTAATTAAGCTACTTGGTTCTGATGTTTCTGATACTAATATAGATGATTTTAGTGATAATGAAATACAAGAAATTAACCTAATAAGAGCATATAAAATAAAATACCCAAAAGCAGAAATTGGATTTGTTGTTGCAATGAGTTCTTTACGAAAGACTTTGCAAAATGTATTTAGAAAAATACCCGAATTAAAATCATCAATGATAATTAGTCCCTCGGACACTTTCAAAAAAGAATATGATTTATTAATTGTTGATGAAGCCCATCGATTAAGACAATATAAAAACATTGGTTGGATGGGTGTTTTTAAGAAGAATAACAGAAAACTTGGACTTGACGATACAGGGACTGAGTTAGATTGGATAATTGCAAATAGCAAGAATCAGATATTTTTTTACGATTCAGCACAATCTGTTAAACCTTCAGATATTCCTTCATCTCATTTTGATAAATTATTAAACAAACCTGATACGATAGAAATAAAACTAAAATCACAAATGCGTTCTAATGGAGGAAACGACTATATCACATTTGTTGATGACTTGCTAAATATTAAACGTGAGAATAAAGATTTTTTTAGACCTGATAATTATGATGTTGTTGTTTTTGATTCGATGAAAGATATGTACGAGCAATTATCTATCAAGGAAGAAAAATATGGATTATGTAGATTAATTGCTGGTTATTCTTGGCCTTGGGTATCTCAAAAAGATACAAGTGCGATTGATATTTCAATTGATGGTGTTAATTTACAATGGAACAAAACTGATAAAGATTGGATAAATTCAGATGATTCTTTTGAACAAGTTGGTTGTATACATACAACACAAGGTTACGACTTAAATTACACAGGGGTTATTTTTGGAGAAGAAATTTCGTTTAACGAGGTAACCCAACAAATTGAAATTGACAAATCAAAGTATTTTGATAAAAATGGAAAAAGAGGTATTGAGGATATAGAAGAATTAAAAGAATATATAATTAATATTTACAAAACGATAATGTATAGAGGTATAAAAGGTGTTTATATTTATGCTTGTGACAAAAATTTACGTAAATATTTTAAGAAACATATTTCTACATATGAATATGGAAACAAGTTAAGAAATAAATAGTTATCAAAGCAATCGTTAGAAAAATTATTTACACATTACATTTCTTATCTATGGAGGGTTTATACCTAGACATAAAGATAGGCTTCAATAAATTTATTAGAGTTCGTTTTTGGTAAACTATTTTATACTATGAATCATTTAGAGTTTTTTATTAATAGAGTAAATGTGAATGATGTACCCACTCTAAATAAAGAGCAATTTAAGTTTATACTCAAAGCTATAAATCTCGAAGGACAAATTCAAGCTTTAGATACTGTAGATAATAAAATAATGGTGTCAGAACAAAGACAAAAACTACTAAAAGAATTTAATAAGTTAACAAAAAGAAGAAAACCAGAATTAATTTATAAAGATTTACATTTCTAAGATATTTAGTTTAATGAGATTAAGCAATAAATGAATTTGTAGAAATGGAATACTAAGTATTTTTTTGGCTTGTTTTACCTTAAAAAATTAAATGTGTGTCAAATGTGTGTCAATTCTATGCCAAAATCATAAACTAATTTAAAATAAAATCTTAAATTTACAGAAGTGACAAGTGACTTTAAAAGGTATGGAAATTGTTGTTAACCCTTATAAAAATTAAGTTTTACCCAACAAAAAAGCTTCACATTTCTGTGAAGCTTTAAGTGAGCCCTGAAGGATTCGAACCTTCGACCGCCTCCTTAGAAGGGAGGTGCTCTATCCAGCTGAGCTAAGAGCCCGTAGTTTTTATGTTTCTACGAAAACAGTGTCGGGGTGGCAGGATTCGAACCTGCGACCTCCTCGTCCCAAACGAGGCGCGATGACCGGGCTACGCTACACCCCGAGTGCAATTTGCGGAGAGACAGGGACTCGAACCCTGGCGACCAAAAAGGTCGACAGATTAGCAATCTGCTGCATTACCACTCTGCCACCTCTCCAAATAATTCAACTATTAAATAGTAGAAATAAATTGCGAGTGCAAATGTAATATTACAAATGTAATTTACCAAGGTTTTTTATCCTTTTTATTATTTTTTTTATTCAGGGTATTCTACACGTAAATGGTAGATATTCATTAACTTTTTCTTAATCACCTTTTTAATAATTTTTATCTCTCTAAACGTAATATCTGAATTTAAAAATTGATTGTCAGACATCTGTTTATCTATTATTTTATCTATCAATAAGTTAATAGATTGTGCAGTTGGGTTTTGAATACTTTTAGAAGCTGCCTCTGCTGCATCACACATCATTAAAATAGCTGTTTCTTTAGAAAAAGGTATAGGGCCTTTGTATTTAAAGAGATCAATTGGTATTGTAGTATCTGGATTTTGCTCTTGCTCTTTCTTATAAAAATAATAAGTAGAACTTGTACCATGATGTGTTCTTATAAAATCTATTATACGATCAGGTAAATTATACTTTTTAGCCAACTCTACCCCCTTTATAACATGATCTATAATTATTTTACTACTATCTCGTGGTGATAAATCATTGTGTGGATTAACGCTTGTTGCTTGATTTTCTATAAAATACATGGGATTTAGCATTTTACCAATATCATGATACAAAGCCCCAGTTCTTACCAGCATAGAATTGGCACTTATTTCATTTGCTGCAGCTTCTGCTAAATTTGCTACTTGCATAGAATGCTGAAATGTACCTGGTGCTTTTTCATTTAACTCTCTTAATAATTTAGTATTTGTATTCGATAATTCTAAAAGTGTTACATCTGATACAAGTCCAAATACTTTTTCATAAATGTAGATTAAAATAATAGATAGAAAAGACAACAGTCCATTCATGGCAAAAAGGAAAAAATAATCCCAATTTATTTGAGATATATTACCTTCTTTAATTACAGAAAAAGCAAAATAAGTTAGCATGTAAATACCTGTAATTTGTGCTACCGAAATAAATAAATTAGCTCTTTTATATAGTTCAGATACTGAAAGTATAGTAACAATACCTGCAATTATATGCAAATAGATAAACTCAAAACTATTAGGTACAATATAGCCTAACAACAATACGGTTAATACATGAGTGAACAACCCTAACCTTGCATCAAAAAAAGCTTTTATAATAATGGGTAGTATACTTAAAGGTACAATATACAGGTAGTCAGAATTGAATTTAATGACCAATGTTTGTATAAAAATTATAGCAAATACATTAAAAAATATGAAAGTAACTTTATTGTTGTTTTCATAAATTTCAAAGCGATATTTATGAAGAAAAAGTAACAACATTAACAAAGCTAAAGCTACTAATATAGTATATCCTAAAACAATCCAATTATAATTAGAATCTGTCCAAATTTTAGACTCAGATTCGCTTTTTAAAGAGTTTAGAATCGCTAGTTTTTTCCCTTCAACAATATCTCCTTTTAAAATAATAAGCTCTCCTTCAGACACCTTGCCTTTGGTATACGAGATTCTGTTAATCTCTTTATCAATAATTTTTTCCGTAAAGAGTTTATCATAAGACACATTCGGTTTTATGACACTTGCAAGTGTATTTAGGAGTAGTTTTTTATTTAGTAAAAGAGGGGGTTCTTCTAAAGAACTATTAATTACATTTAACACTTCTTTAGTCGTTAAAATAGTTTTAAACAATACATCTTCTACTTCATTTTCCTTTTTTAAAGCAATAATTTCATCTTCTTTAACTAAAAAATCATCTTCTACCGTTTCTAAAAAACCAAAATCATAAATTTTTTTAATTATATTTTCTCCCAAAGCTGTAAGCTCTATAAGAGCTGTTATATCTAGAGAATCATTAAATTTTTGATTAGAAATTTTATTTCGAAAAGCAGTAGTTACTTCATTTAAAACTTTTGTATCGTATTGGTAATATAGCTTTGCATTTGATTTAATTTGTTGCTTTTCCAAACTAATTTCATCTGCTGTTTTTTGAATAGCTAAATCGAACGTAGCATACAAATTATCATATTTCCATAACTGCCCATTATTAAAATCGTATTTAAACTGTCCTCCTTTTGGAAACAAGTAAACAATAGCAATTGTGGTAAATAAAAATAAGAGTACTTTATAAATGGTGGTATTATTTCTGTATATTTTATTGATAAAATCACTCATAAAAACAAGACTTATATAAACAAACTTACAGTAAAAAAATGAGTGGTAAAAATTAAGGTTTCTTTTTGATTTAAAATGGTTATTTTCGTACGACCAATAAAACAAAAAAATACATATGAAAGAAGTTGTAATCGTATCTGTAGCAAGAACACCTATAGGTAGTTTTATGGGAAGTTTATCAGCAATACCAGCTCCAAAATTAGGAGCAACAGCTATAAAAGGAGCATTAGACAAAATAAACCTAAATCCTCAGTTAGTACAAGAGGTTTTTATGGGGAATGTAGTTTCTGCTGGCTTAGGTCAGGCTCCTGCAAGACAGGCAGCCATCTATGCAGGTATTCCAGATAGCGTTCCATGTACAACCGTAAATAAAGTATGTGCCTCTGGAATGAAAGCTATTATGTTAGCAGCACAAACTATTGCTTTAGGAGATGCTGATGTTGTAGTTGCTGGGGGAATGGAAAATATGAGTGAAATACCTCATTATCAACACGCTAGAAATGGATCTAAATTTGGGCCTATTACATTAGAGGACGGAATGCAGAAAGATGGATTAGTAGATGCATATCAAAGAGTAGCAATGGGAGTTTGTGCGGATGAATGTGCTGCTACTCACAATTTCTCTAGAGAAGATCAAGATGCATTTGCAATTCAGTCTTATAACAGATCTGCTAAAGCTTGGGCTACAGGAAAATTCAACGATGAAATTGTACCTGTTTCTATACCTCAACGAAGAGGAGAACCTATTATTTTTTCTGAAGATGAGGAATTTAAAAATGTTAAAAAAGAAAAAATACCAGCATTAAGACCTGCCTTTACAAAAGAAGGAACTGTTACCGCAGCTAATGCATCTACTATAAATGATGGTGGAGCTGCATTGGTTTTAATGTCAGCAGATAAAGCTAAGGAACTTCATCTAACTCCTATTGCTAAAATAAAAAGTTACGCAGACGCAGCTCACGAACCAAAATGGTTTACCACTGCCCCTGCAAAAGCTTTACCTAAGGCATTAGCAAAAGCAAATATATCTATTGATGATGTAGACTACTTTGAGTTAAATGAAGCGTTTTCTGTAGTTGGTTTAGCTAACATGAAATTATTAGGTATTACCGATAAAAACACAAACGTAAATGGTGGTGCTGTCTCTTTAGGACATCCTTTAGGAGTATCTGGTGCTAGAATTGTTATTGCTTTAACATCTGTATTAAAACAAAATAATGGTAACATTGGAGCTGCTGCTATTTGTAACGGTGGTGGTGGTGCTAGTGCTCTAATTTTAGAAAGCATATAATCTATTAAACACACTTTTTTGTTCGGAATTTGTAATTTAAGTATAGTGCCTTTAAGGGCCGAACCTTCAGATCAATCAGAAATGATTAGTCAAGTATTGTTTGGTGACTATTTTACAATTATTGAAAAAAATAAATGTTGGAGTAAAATAAAAATGGCTTTCGACCATTTTGAAGGATACATAGATCACAAACAATTTGTAGAAATTAGTGAAACGCAGTTTATTGCGCTATCAGAATCTGAGCATACATATGCAGCTGAAATTATAGCGTTTAGCAGCAATACAAACAAAGATTTTTTTACGATTCCTTTAGGTGCTCATCTCCCGTATTATGTTAACAAACAATTTCAAATTAATTCAGAGATCTATCATTTTGAGGGTACCGTTTTAAAAGGCTGTTTACCAAAAACAGAACTCTTACAGAGAGCACATGTCTATTTAAACAGTCCATTTTTATGGGGAGGTAAAACACCTTTTGGTATAGATTGTTCTGGTTTTACTCAAATGGTCTATAAACTTTGTGGCTACAAGCTATTAAGAAACGCTAAAGAACAGGCTACTCAAGGAGAAGTGTTAAGTTTTATAGAAGAGAGTGAACCTGGAGATCTTGCGTTTTTTGATAATGAAGATGGTGAAATTATTCATGTAGGTATTATTTTAAACAACTACACAATAATACATGCACATGGTAAGGTAAGAATAGATACTTTAGACCATAGTGGTATCTATAATTCAGATCTACAAAAACATACGCACAAACTTAGAGTTATTAAAAAAATAATCTAAAAAAAAACCGAAATCAAATTGATTTCGGTTTTTTTTTAGATATATGAGTAATTTACATTCCTCTCATTTTTTTATAGATAGGTCTTAGCACGTCTGCTTTTTCTTCCATTCTTAAAATATCAAAAATATTCAAAAGAGACTTTACTGTATCTGGAGAACGCTTAATATTATCTGCTTTTTCTAGGAAAGGTAATGCTTTTCTGTATAACTCTTTTTGCTTTCCTTGCAATTCGTCATACTTCTTAAAATTAGATAAGTTTTCGTTCATTTCGTTTACAATCGCTTGTTCACCAGACAAAATTGCCACCGCTAAATTCATGTAAGCATCTCCATATTCAGGATCTAACTCAATAGCTTTTTTATAATATGAAATAGCTTCCTCTGTTTTTTCTTCATTTTGATTTACCACTCCTAGGTTAAAGAAAAGTGTAGGGTTTTTTGGATCTAATTCTATAGCTTGCTGCATTAAAGCACCAAACTTTTCCATGTCTTCTAACTTTATGTACAATTGCGCTTCATTTAGCAATAAGTTTAAATCTTTTGGATTCGATTTTCTTGCCTCTTTGATAGCAACAATTGCCTCTTCTGTTTTTCCTTGTGCAATTAAAATATAGCCGATGTTTTTTACAATATCTGACTTTTTAGAAGGTGTAGGTACATTTTCTGGGGTAATGTAATCTCCAGATTTTACCATTAAATCTCTTTGTGTTTTACCTCCTAAATTTTCTTGAACACCAGTTTCTTTGTTAGTAGCCATATACTGAGTAGTAATACCAGTATACCCTAACGCTAATAACTTATTATAATATTCTAAAGAAGTATCATAATCTTTGCTTAAAGAAGCACTTACAGCTGCGTTATATACAAAAGAAGTATCTGTTGGACTTAACTGATATGTTAGGTAGAAGTTTTTTGTTGCTACTTCTAAATAATTATGATATTGAAGAGTGGTTTTATAATTTTTATAATTCTTAAGTCCTTCAGCACTTAGTCCTAATAAATCATCAATAGTAACGTCATTATATGTTCTATAAAATTCGTCAACTGTTGGTTTTAATTTTAAACCATTATTATAGGCAGTTATGGCTTTTTTAGAAACAAACTGAGTTAGCTCCGTTACTTTTGTTTTTGCGGCTGAACTGTACTTAGACTTTTTAGTTTTTTGTTCATAATCAAATAAACTATTGTAAGCAGCTACGGCTTTTTCCACATTTGTTTTACCATATACTTGGCCTTTGAAAAAATAATATTTGGCTTTGTATTTTGCCTCCATAGTATCTTCCATGCTCTCTATAGACTGAATTGCTGTTCTTGCAGTAGCTACATCATTCTTTTTTAATGCTTTTTCTGCAATTTTTAATTCGTCTTTTTGCGCTGACATACCCATTGTTATTAATCCTAAAGAAAGCGCTACTAATTGTTTTTTCATTTTTATTCTAAATTTGATTTATTTTTCTTCTTGGTGTTCACTTGTATTATTGTCAATATCTGTGCCATCTTTTGTTTCTTCTAAAGATTCGTCTTCAGTTTCTTCCTCATGAACCACTTTTGCAACAGCAGCAATACTGTCATCATCTTTAATATTAATTAAACGAACACCTTGTGTTGCACGTCCCATAACTCTTAAGTCTTCTACAGCCATTCTTATAACAAGACCAGATTTATTAATAATCATTAAATCGTTAGAGTCGTCTACGTTCTTAATAGCTACTAAATTACCTGTTTTCTCTGAGATATTTAGTGTTTTTACACCTTTACCACCTCTGTTTGTAATTCTATAATCTTCTAAGCTAGATCTTTTACCATATCCTTTTTCAGAAACTACAAGAATATTACTTTCCATATCATTTACAGCAACCATTCCAATTACCTCATCATTTTCATGCTGTAGCGTAATTCCTCTAACACCAGAAGCTGTTCTACCCATTGGTCTTGTTTTAGCTTCTTCAAATCGGATTGACTTACCAGATGCCAAAGCAAGCATTACTTGACTATCTCCAGTAGTTAATTTTGCCTCTAAAAGTTCGTCACCTTCTTTAATCGTAATTGCGTTAATTCCGTTTGTTCTAGGACGAGAGTATTGCTCTAAAGAGGTCTTTTTAACTTGACCTTTTTTAGTAGCCATAATTACATAATGACTATTGATGTATTCTTCGTCTTTTAAATCTTGAGTTACTAAAAAAGCTTTTACAGAATCGTCTTGTTCGATGTTAATTAGATTCTGCATTGCTCTACCCTTAGTATTTTTACCTCCTTCAGGAATTTCATAAACACGCATCCAAAATACCTTTCCTTTCTGAGTAAAAAACATCATGTATTGATGGTTAGTACCAACAAATAAATGTTCTAAAAAGTCTTCATTCCTAGTAGTAGCTCCTTTTTGCCCTCTACCTCCTCTATTTTGAACCTTATATTCATCTAAATTAGTACGTTTTAAATACCCAGCATTAGAAATGGTAACTACTACTTTGGTATCTGGAATCATGTCCTCGATACGCATATCCCCTCCTGCATACTCTATGATAGATCTTCTTTCGTCTCCATATTTTTCTTTGATATGTAACAACTCATCAGTAATAATTTGATAACGTCTTGGCTCGTTTGCTAAAATATCTTTTAAATCAGCAATAGTAAGCATAATATCATCGAATTCTGCTCTTAATTTATCTTGCTCTAAACCTGTTAATTGACGCAGACGCATTTCTACGATTGCTTTTGCCTGAATTTCTGTTAACTCAAAACGCTCAATTAAACTTGCTCTAGCTTCATCTGCATTAGAAGATGCTCTTATAATTTTAATTACTTCATCTATGTTATCAGATGCTATAATTAAACCTTCTAAGATATGTGCTCTAGCTTCTGCTCTCTTTAATTCATATTTTGTTCTTCGAACAACTACTTCATGTCTGTGTTCTACAAAATAGTGAATAAGTTGTTTTAAATTTAATTGCTCTGGTCTACCATTTACTAATGCAATATTATTTACACTAAATGATGTTTGTAACTGAGTATATTTAAATAATTTATTTAAAACGATATTTGGAATTGCATCTCGTTTTAAAACGTAAACAATTCGCATACCATTCCTATCAGACTCATCTCTAATATTAGCAATACCAGATATTTTCTTTTCATTCACCAAGTCAGCAGTTTTCTTAATCATATCTGCTTTATTTACTTGATATGGAATTTCAGTAACAATAATACACTCACGCCCTTTAACTTCTTCAATCACAGCTTTTGCACGCATTACAATACGTCCACGACCTGTATGAAAAGCATCTCTTACACCATCATAGCCATAAATAATACCACCAGTAGGAAAATCAGGTGCAGTTACATGTTGCATTAATTCATCAATCTCAATATCTCTATTTTCTATGTAAGCAACAGTTCCATTAATAACTTCTGTTAAGTTATGTGGTGCCATATTTGTAGCCATACCTACTGCTATACCAGAAGCTCCATTTACCAATAAATTAGGTATACGAGTTGGCAATACAATTGGTTCTTGTAAAGTATCATCAAAATTTAAAGAATGATCTACAGTATCTTTTTCGATATCTGCTAACATATCTTCTGATATTTTTTGCATTCTAACCTCTGTATAACGCATTGCAGCAGGAGAATCCCCATCAACAGAACCAAAGTTTCCTTGCCCATCTACCATCATGTAACGTACACTCCAGTCCTGTGCCATTCTTACCATAGAATCATAAACAGAAGTATCTCCATGTGGATGATACTTACCCAAAACCTCACCTACAATTCTTGCTGACTTTTTATAAGCTCCTGTAGCTTTAATTCCTAATTCGTGCATTCCATATAACACTCTTCTATGAACAGGTTTTAAACCATCACGCACATCTGGTAGTGCTCTAGATACAATTACAGACATTGAGTAATCAATGTATGCAGACTTCATTTGTTCTTCAATGTTAATTGGAATTAACTTTTCGCCTTCTGCCATATATATTTTATTATTATTTAATCAAAAATTTAAAACAAGGCAAGATACTGTTTCTAATGTTTTTTACAAAGATTATAACGTTTGTAAACCTTCATAGTTATCAACATTTTTTGATAATTTTTAACAGTATTATACTTGTTTGATTTCCATTTGTTTTTTACCTTGTAGTGGTAGTCAAACTGTCAGTTTAAAAGTATTGGCATCTTTTTTGTACTAATGACGAAAAAAAAGGACTAAATTTACAACACATCAATTTTAGATAGAAAGAAATATGGACGATAATTTTTCACCAAAGGTTAGAGATGTAATCACTTTTAGTAAAGAAGAGGCCTTACGATTAGGCCACGAATTTATTGGAACTGAGCACCTTTTACTAGGTTTAATAAGAAAAGGAGAAGGTAAGGCTATAGAGATATTAACAGCTTTTGATGTTGACTTAACTTTACTAAGAAAAAAACTAGAACAGTTAAACCCTGCCAACCCCACTTTTTTAGAAGATACAAACAAACCAAGTCTTCGATTAACGAGGCAAGCCGAAAAAGCACTTAAAACCACTTTTTTAGAGGCAAAACTGTACCAAAGTGAAGCAATAGACACCGCTCATCTTTTGCTATGTGTCTTAAGAAACGAAAATGACCCTACAACAAAGCTTATTCAGAAGTATCATGTTAATTATGACGAAGCCAAAGCGCTTTATAAACAGTTGCATGTAGATGAACTAGACGATGATTTGCCTACAAACCCGATTGCAGAAACATCATCAGATGATGAGTACGCGTCAGAAAAATCGAATCCATTTGAGCAGTCTCAGAAAAGTAAAACAACAAAGAAGTCAAAAACTCCTGTGTTAGATAATTTTGGAAGAGACCTTACAGATTTAGCAGAAAAAGGAAAATTAGATCCAGTTGTTGGTCGTCAAAAAGAAATAGAACGAGTATCTCAAATTTTAAGTCGTAGAAAGAAAAATAATCCGATGCTAATTGGAGAACCTGGAGTTGGTAAATCTGCGATAGCTGAAGGTTTAGCTTTACGAATTGTAGATCGAAAAGTATCTCGTATTCTATTTGACAAACGAATTGTTTCCCTAGACTTAGCTAGCTTGGTGGCTGGTACAAAATACAGAGGGCAATTTGAAGAGCGTATTAAAGCGCTTATGAACGAATTAGAGAAAAATGATGATATTATTTTATTCATTGATGAAATTCATACGATTGTTGGTGCTGGTGGCGCTACAGGCTCTCTAGATGCCTCTAACATGCTAAAACCAGCATTAGCAAGAGGTGAAATACAATGTATTGGAGCAACTACATTAGATGAGTTTAGAACAAATATCGAAAAAGACGGAGCTTTAGAACGTCGTTTTCAAAAAGTACTCGTAGATCCAACTTCAGTAGAAGAAACAATACAAATATTACAAAATATTAAAAACAAATATGAAGAACATCATAATGTAGACTTCACAGACAATGCTATTGAAGCGTGTGTTAAGTTAACCAATAGATATATGACTGACAGGTATTTACCTGACAAAGCTATAGATGCTTTAGATGAGGCCGGATCTCGCATTCATATCACTAATATTGTGGTACCTCAACAAGTATTAGAATTAGAAATGCAACTAGAATTAATTAGGGCTAATAAAACGAAGGCGGTTAAAGGACAAAAATATGAAGAGGCCGCAAAATTAAGAGATGATGAAAAAAATATAGAAGCGGCCTTAAATTCTGCACAAAAACAATGGGAAGATGATTCCAAATTAAATAAAGAAATCGTTACCGAAGATAATGTTGCAGAAGTTGTTTCAATGATGACAGGTATTCCTGTAAATAGAGTTGCTGAGGCAGAAAGTCATAAGCTATACGAATTGCCTTCTTTAATTAAAGGAAAAGTTATTGGACAAGACGAAGCTGTTACTAAAGTTGTAAAAGCAATACAAAGAAATAGAGTGGGCTTAAAGGATCCTAACAAACCAATTGGATCATTTATATTCTTAGGGCAAACTGGTGTTGGTAAAACACAATTGGCCAAAGTATTGGCTCGTGAATTATTTGATTCTGATGATTCTTTAATTAGAATAGACATGAGCGAGTATATGGAAAAATTTGCTATTTCTAGATTAATTGGAGCTCCTCCTGGATACGTTGGTTACGAAGAAGGTGGTCAATTAACAGAAAAGGTTCGCAGAAAACCATATGCAGTAATTCTATTAGATGAAATCGAAAAAGCACATCCAGATGTGTTTAATATGCTCTTACAGATACTAGATGATGGTCATATTACAGATAGCTTAGGTAGAAAAATCGATTTTAGAAATACGATCATAATTATGACATCTAACATAGGTGCCCGTCAATTAAAAGATTTTGGTGGAGGTGTTGGTTTTGGAACAAGCTCAAAGAAAGAGCAAGCAGATGCGCATGCAAAATCTGTTATTGAAGGTGCTTTAAAAAAATCATTTGCCCCTGAGTTTTTAAATAGAATAGATGACGTAATTGTGTTTAATGCACTAGAAAGAGCAGATATTTATTCTATAATTGATATTGAGTTAGATAAGTTGTTACTAAGAATTTCTGATTTAGGCTATACCTTAAAGCTAAGCGATAAAGCAAAAGATTATATAGCAAACAAAGGTTTTGATAAAAAATATGGAGCAAGGCCTCTTAAAAGAGCAATACAGAAATACATTGAAGATGCCCTGGCTGAAGAAATTGTAAACTCAAAATTAAATGAAAGAGATACCATTGTTATGGATTTTGATGAAGAGAAGGATGAGTTGACCATAAAAATCAAAAAGAAGAAAAAGCTTCCTGAAACAAAAACAGAGCGTTAATTTAACAGTAATAAAAAATCCCAAACTATAAAAATTTGGGATTTTTTTTATGCCTGACCAGTTGGGCCAAAATTCATAGGAATTGGTGGCTGTTCATAATCTTTAATATCTCCATGTTGCTGCTCAAACTTTTTAATATTATCTGCTAAAGCTTTAGACAAACGTTTGGCATGCTGAGGTGTTAAGATTATTCTAGACTTTACTTTTGCTTTGGGTACACCTGGCATAATATTAATAAAATCTACAATAAATTCTGAAATTGAATGATTTATAATAGCTAAATTAGAGTAAGTCCCCTCTGCTACTTCTTGGCCTAATTCTATATTTAATTGACCCTCTTTATTTTTATTTTCTTCCATTAGTTTTAATTATTTGAATAAAAATACAAAAAATAAAAAAGTTGAATTGAATACTGTAAGGTTTTACAATAAACAATTCAACTTTAAATTTATGAAACGTATTTACGTTTTATATTAGAAACTTTGTTCTATTTCATCTTTTGGTCCAACAATTACTTTGTCATATGATCTCATTCCTGTACCTGCTGGTATTTTCTTACCTACAATTACATTCTCTTTTAATCCTTCTAAAGTATCTATTTTACCACTAACAGCTGCCTCATTTAATACTTTTGTAGTTTCTTGGAAAGAAGCTGCAGAAATAAATGATTTAGTTTGTAATGATGCTCTTGTTATACCTTGCAAAACTTGTTCAGCTGTCGCAGGTCTTGCATCTCTAGCTACAACTAAGTTACTGTCGTTCCTTTTTAATAAAGAATTTTCATCTCTTAATTGACGTGCAGAAATAATTTGACCTGGTTTTAGGTTTTCAGAATCTCCAGCATCTTCAACAACTTTCATTCCGTAAATTGCATCGTTTTCTATAATAAAATCATTTTTATGAATCAGTTGGTTCTCTAAGAATAGAGTATCTCCTGAATCTATAATTTTAACTTTACGCATCATTTGGCGGACAACAACTTCAAAATGTTTGTCGTTAATTTTTACACCTTGTAAACGGTAAACCTCTTGAATTTCATTTACTAAGTATTCTTGTACTGCAGATGGTCCTTTAATTCTTAAAATATCAGAAGGTGTAGTTGCACCATCAGATAATGGCATACCAGCTTTAATAAAGTCATTTTCTTGAACTAAAATCTGATTAGAAAGCTTTACTAAATACTTACTAATATCTCCAGTCTTAGACTCTACAATAATTTCTCTATTACCTCTTTTAATTTTTCCGAAAGAAACAACACCATCAATTTCTGAAACTACAGATGGATTAGAAGGATTACGTGCTTCAAATAATTCTGTTACACGCGGTAAACCTCCTGTAATATCACCTGCTTTTCCAGATTTTCTTGGAATTTTTACTAATGTTTTTCCACTTTCAACAACATCTCCATTATCTACCATTAAGTGTGCACCTACTGGTAAACTATAAGAACGTAATGTATTACCATCATTATCCTCAATTATTAAAGAAGCAATGATTTTTTTGTTCTTAGAATCCGTAATTACTTTTTCTTGGAAACCAGTTTGTTCATCAATTTCTACAGCATAGTTCATACCTTGCTCTAAATTGTCGAACTTCACTTTACCAGCAAATTCAGAAACAATTACACCGTTAAATGGATCCCATTGTACAATAACATCTCCTTTTTTAATTGACTTTCTATCTTTATCAAAAATGATAGAACCATAAGGTAAAATATTTGTACTCTGAGTAATATCTGTTTTCTTATCAATAATTTTAATTTCAGCAGTTCTCGATATTACGATATCTACTTCTTTACCATCATTGTCTTTACCAACTACAGTTCTTAAATCATCGATAACTACTTTACCATCAAATTTAGCAACTAGTTTATTTTCTTCAGAAATGTTTCCGGCAACTCCACCAACGTGGAATGTACGTAATGTTAACTGTGTACCTGGCTCACCAATAGATTGTGCTGCAATTACACCAACAGCTTCCCCAATTTGCACTTTATTACGTGTAGATAAACTTAACCCGTAACATTTTGCACATATACCTCTAGAAGATTCACAAGTTAATGCAGATCTTACTTCTACAGAATCAATACCTGATTCTTGAACAGCGTCAGCTAATTGAGAAGTAATTGATTGATTTGCTTCTAATAAAAGTTCTTCTGTAACTGGATGATATACATTATTTAAAGAAATACGGCCTTCTATTCTATCTGATAGAGATTCAACAATCTCTTCGTTTTTCTTTAATGGAGTAACTTCTAAACCTCTTAATGTACCACAATCTTCTTCATTAATAATAACGTCTTGAGAAACATCGACTAATCTACGTGTTAAATAACCAGCATCTGCCGTTTTTAATGCGGTATCTGCTAATCCTTTACGAGCACCGTGAGTTGAGATAAAGTATTCAAGAATTGATAATCCTTCTTTAAAGTTAGAAAGAATTGGATTCTCGATAATCTCTCCACCACCAGCGGTAGATTTTTTAGGTTTTGCCATTAATCCACGCATACCAGTTAACTGACGAATCTGTTCTTTAGATCCACGAGCTCCAGAATCAAGCATCATATATACTGAGTTGAATCCTTGTTGGTCTTCACGTAAATTTTTCATTGATAATTCAGTTAATCTGTTGTTGGTAGAACCCCAAACATCAATTACCTGATTATAACGCTCTTTTTGCGTTAACATACCCATATTATAGTTTCCTACAATACCATCTACTTCTTTGTTTGCTTCATCAATCATAGATTGCTTTTCTTTAGGGATAATGATATCACCTAATGAGAAAGATAGTCCACCTTGGAATGCAAACTTATAACCCATATTCTTAATTTCATCTAAGAAAGCACCTGTTGTAGGGATATCTGTAGCTTTTAAAATACCACCGATAATTCCACGTAAGTTTTTCTTAGTTAAAACCTCATTAATATACCCAGCTGCAGCAGGAACTTTTTCATTAAATAAAACTCTACCTACTGTAGTTTTAATAATTTTAGTTACCTGTTCTCCGTTTTCATCAATATCTTGAGTTCTAACGTTTATAGATGCATTTAAGTCTACTTTTTCTTCATTAAAAGCTATCGTAACTTCTTCTGGAGAATAGAAAGTTAATCCTTCTCCTTTAATTGGCACTTCTGGAGTAGAGATTCTTTCTTTTGTCATATAATATAATCCAAGTACCATATCCTGAGAAGGTACAGTAACTGGAGCACCATTTGCAGGATTTAAGATATTATGAGAAGCTAACATTAATAGTTGTGCTTCTAAAATAGCTTCTGGTCCTAATGGTAAGTGAACAGCCATTTGATCTCCATCAAAATCCGCATTAAATGCAGAACATGCTAATGGATGTAATTGTATTGCTTTACCCTCAATTAATTTTGGTTGAAAAGCCTGAATACCAAGTCTGTGTAAAGTAGGAGCCCTGTTTAATAAAACTGGATGACCTTTAATTACATTTTCTAAGATATCCCAAACAACTGGTTCTTTTCTGTCGATTATTTTCTTGGCAGATTTAACTGTTTTTACAATTCCTCTTTCAATTAATTTTCTAATTACAAAAGGCTTGTAAAGTTCAGCTGCCATATCTTTTGGCAATCCACATTCAGACAATTTCATTTCTGGTCCAACAACAATTACAGAACGTGCAGAATAATCAACACGCTTTCCTAATAAATTCTGACGGAAACGTCCTTGTTTACCTTTTAATGAATCTGATAAAGATTTTAAAGGTCTGTTAGATTCAGTTTTTACTGCAGATGATTTTCGTGTGTTATCAAATAATGAATCTACAGATTCTTGTAACATACGTTTTTCATTACGTAAAATAACTTCTGGAGCTTTTATTTCAACTAATCTTTTTAAACGATTGTTCCTAATAATAACTCTTCTATATAAATCATTTAAATCTGAAGTTGCAAAACGTCCTCCGTCTAGTGGAACTAAAGGTCTTAATTCTGGTGGTATAACCGGAATTGCCTTCATAATCATCCATTCTGGATTGTTTTCTCTATTCTTCTGAGAATCTCTAAATGCTTCAACAACATTTAAACGTTTTAATGCTTCTGTTTTTCTCTGCTTAGAAGTTTCAGTATTAGCCTTATGTCTTAGTTGAAATGATAATTCATCTAAATCAATTCTAGCTAATAAATCAATTAAACATTCAGCACCCATTTTAGCGATAAACTTGTTTGGGTCTGAATCATCTAAATATTGATTTTCTTGTGGTAACTCATCAGCAATATCTAAATATTCTTCTTCAGTTAAGAAATCCATTTTTTGTAATGGCTCTCCTTCCACATTTTTTGCTATACCTGGTTGAATTACTACGTATCTTTCGTAGTAAATAATCATATCTAACTTTTTAGATGGCAAACCTAAAAGGTATCCCATTTTGTTAGGTAATGATCTAAAGTACCAAATATGAGCAACAGGAACTACCAAATTGATATGCCCTACTCTATCTCTACGTACTTTCTTTTCTGTTACTTCTACACCACATCTATCACAAACAATACCTTTGTAACGTATTCTTTTGTACTTTCCACAAGCACATTCATAATCCTTTACAGGGCCAAAAATACGCTCACAAAATAAACCATCTCTTTCTGGTTTGTGTGTACGATAATTTATAGTTTCTGGCTTTAGTACTTCACCTTTAGAAACTTCTAGAATAGCTTCTGGTGATGATAAACCAATTGAAATTTTGTTAAACTTTTTTACAGTGTACTTTTCTTGTTTTCTTGCCATGTCTTTTAATAAGTATTCAGTTGGCAGTATTCAGTTTTCAGTAACAAAATGCTACTAAAAACTGGTTACTGAAAAAATTTATTCTTCTAATCTAACGTCTAATCCTAAACCTTTAAGTTCATGCATTAATACGTTAAACGATTCTGGTAATCCTGGTTCTGGCATAGCTTCACCTTTAACAATACTTTCGTATGTTTTAGCTCTACCCATAACATCATCGGATTTTACAGTTAAGATTTCTCTTAAGATACTTGATGCACCATATGCTTCAAGTGCCCAAACTTCCATCTCTCCAAAACGCTGACCACCAAATTGTGCTTTACCACCTAATGGTTGTTGTGTAATTAAAGAATATGGTCCTATTGAACGAGCATGCATTTTATCTTCAATCATGTGCCCTAACTTAATCATATAAATGATACCAACTGTTGCTGGTTGATCGAAACGTTTTCCTGTTCCACCATCATATAAATAAGTGTGTCCAAATCTTGGTACTTCTGCTTCATCTGTAATTCCATTAATCTGGTCTAAAGATGCACCATCAAAAATAGGAGTTGCATATTTAGTATTTAATTTTTGACCTGCCCAACCAAGAACAGTTTCATAAATCTGACCAATGTTCATACGTGAAGGTACACCTAATGGATTCAGTACAATATCTACTGGAGTTCCATCTTCTAAGAACGGCATATCTTCAGCTCTTACTATACGTGCAACAATACCTTTATTTCCATGACGCCCAGCCATTTTATCACCTACTTTTAACTTACGTTTTTTAGCGATGTAAACTTTAGCTAATTTTAAAATTCCTGCTGGTAATTCATCTCCAACTGAAATTGTAAATTTCTGACGTCTTAAAGAACCTTGTAAATCGTTTACTTTAATTTTATAGTTATGAACTAATTCACCAACTAAAGAATTTAAGTCACTATCAGTTGTCCAAGAACCTGTTAAATGTACATAGTCATCTACAGAGTTTAACATTTTAAGAGTGTACTTTTTACCTTTTGGTAAAACTTCTTCTCCTAAATCATTAAATACCCCTTGAGAAGTTTTTCCACTAATTAAAGTGAATAATTTCTCGATTAACTCATCTTTTAAACCTTCAAATTTAGAAACGAAAGATTGCTCTAAAGTAGCTACTGCTTCTCTATCTCTAATTCTTTTATTTTTATCTTTTACAGCTCTTCTAAACAATTTTTTATCAATTACTACACCTCTTAAAGATGGAGAAGCTTTTAATGATGCATCTTTTACATCACCTGCTTTATCGCCAAAAATAGCACGTAATAATTTTTCTTCTGGAGTTGGATCAGATTCTCCTTTTGGTGTGATTTTACCAATTAAGATATCACCAGGATTAACTTCTGCTCCAATTCTAATCATTCCATTTTCATCCAAATCTTTTGTAGCTTCTTCAGAAACGTTAGGAATATCGTTAGTTAACTCTTCAGTTCCTAATTTTGTATCTCTAACATCTAAAGAATACTCATCAATATGAATAGAAGTAAATATGTCTTCACGAACTACTTTTTCAGAAATTACAATTGCATCCTCAAAATTATACCCTTTCCAAGGCATAAAGGCTACTTTCATATTTCTACCTAAGGCTAGTTCTCCTTTTTGTGTTGCATACCCTTCACAAAGTACCTGACCTTCTGTTACTCTATCACCTGTTTCTACGATAGGCTTTAAGTTAATAGAGGTACCTTGGTTTGTTTTTCTAAATTTAATTAAGTTATAAGAAACTTCATCAGAATCAAAACTTACTAGTCTTTCTTCATCAGATTTATCATACTTAATTGTTATTTTGTTAGCATCAACATAAGTTACTTCACCTTCTCCTTCAGCGTTTATTAAAATACGAGAATCTTTTGCAACTCTTCTTTCTAAACCAGTACCAACAATTGGAGATTCTGGTCTTAATAATGGCACAGCTTGACGCATCATGTTTGATCCCATCAATGCTCTGTTTGCATCATCGTGTTCAAGGAAAGGAATTAAAGATGCAGAGATAGATGCAATTTGATTTGGTGCAACATCCATATAATCAATCACTTCAGGATTAACTACAGGAAAATCACCTTCTTCACGAGCAATAACTCTTTCTAAAACAATAGATCCATCTTTTTTAAGTTCTAAATTAGATTGGGCTATTTTTTTACCTTCTTCTTCTTCTGCACTTAAATATATAGGTTCATTTCCTTCAACAACACCATTATTCACCTTTCTGTACGGAGTTTCTATAAACCCTAAATTGTTCACTTTTGCAAACACAGAAAGTGAAGAGATAAGACCAATATTCGGTCCTTCTGGAGTTTCAATCGGACATAAACGACCATAATGTGTATAGTGTACATCACGTACCTCAAATCCTGCTCTTTCTCTTGATAAACCTCCTGGCCCTAATGCAGATAATCTACGTTTGTGAGTAATCTCTGCTAATGGATTTGTCTGATCCATAAATTGAGATAATTGGTTTGTACCAAAGAAAGAATTAATTACAGATGATAATGTTTTTGCATTAATTAAATCTATTGGGGTAAACACCTCGTTATCACGAACATTCATTCGCTCACGAATTGTTCTTGCCATACGTGCTAAACCAACACCAAACTGACCTGCTAGTTGTTCTCCAACTGTTCTTACACGTCTGTTAGATAAATGATCAATATCATCTACTTCTGCCTTAGAGTTAATTAACTCGATTAGATACTTAATAATAGTTATTATATCTAACTTTGTTAGTACTTTCTGATCTATAGGTTCGTTTAATTGAAGTTTGGTATTCATTCTAAAACGACCAACCTCACCTAAATTATATCTTTGTTCAGAAAAGAATAATTTATCGATGATTCCTCTTGCAGTCTCTTCATCTGGCGGTTCTGCATTACGTAATTGTCTATAAATATGTTCTACAGCTTCTTTCTCAGAATTTGTAGGATCTTTCTGTAGAGTATTATGAATGATAGCGTAATCTGCCATATGATTGTCTACTTTATGAAGTAAAATCGTCTTGGCACCAGCTTCTATAATTTCTTCTATATGTTCTTTTTCTAAAACAGTATCACGATCAAAAACTATTTCATTTCTTTCGATTGATACTACTTCTCCTGTATCTTCATCTACAAAATCCTCGTGCCAAGTTTTTAAAACTCTAGCAGCTAATTTGCGACCTAATACTTTTTTTAAACCTGCTTTAGAAACTTTAATTTCTTCTGCAAGATCAAATATTTCTAATATATCTTTATCTCTTTCAAAACCAATGGCTCTAAATAAAGTAGTTACAGGTAATTTTTTCTTTCTATCAATGTAAGCATACATTACTTGATTGATATCTGTGGCGAATTCTATCCAAGAACCTTTAAAAGGTATTACTCTTGCTGAATACAACTTAGTCCCATTTGCATGGAAAGATTGCCCAAAGAATACACCTGGTGATCTGTGTAATTGAGAAACTACAACTCTTTCTGCTCCATTGATTACAAAGGTACCAGAGTTGGTCATATACGGAATAGTACCAAGATAAACATCTTGTACAATAGTTTCAAAATCTTCGTGTTCTGGGTCTGTACAATAAAGTTTTAGACGTGCTTTTAAGGGAACACTATGTGTTAGACCTCTTTCAATACATTCTTGAATTGAATATCTTGGTGGATCTACAAAGTAGTCTAAAAATTCTAATACAAATTGATTTCTTGTATCTGTAATTGGAAAGTTATCCATGAAGGTTTTGTACAAACCTTCTTCTCCTCTTTCTTCTGCTTTAGTTTGAAGTTGGAAAAAATCTTGAAAAGATTTTACCTGAATATCCAAAAAGTCTGGATACTCTTTTATCATTTGAGAAGTTGCGAAGTTGATTCTTTCAGTAGTGTTTTTCGTTGCCAAAAGAGAATATTTTTTTGATTAAAATCTGAATTAAAATAAAGAACGAATATATACACAAAATGGTTTAGGCCTAAAAACAGTGTTTTTAGAACCTAAACCTAAATTTGTTATCCCGAATGTTAAATAGGTTCGGGAGTTGTAGCTTACTTAAGCTCTACTTCAGCTCCAGCTTCTTCTAAAGATTTTTTAAGACCTTCTGCCTCATCTTTAGTTACACCTTCTTTAACTGCTGCAGGAGCGCTATCTACGATACCTTTAGCTTCTTTTAATCCTAAACCAGTTAATTCCTTAACTAATTTAACTACAGCTAATTTAGAACCACCTGCTGCTGTTAAGATAACATCAAAATCAGTTTTCTCATCTGCTGCATTATCTCCACCACCTGCTGCTGGACCTGCTACTGCAACTGCTGCAGCTGCTGGCTCAATACCATACTCATCTTTTAAAATAGTAGCTAATTCATTAACTTCTTTTACTGTTAAGTTAACTAATTGTTCTGCGAAATCTTTTAATTCTGCCATTTTAGTTTGTTTTAAAAATTTGTTGTTTTATTATAGTTTATTTGTGCGCTTATTCTTTTTCAGATAAAGTTTTAATAATACCTGAAAGTGTTTGTCCTCCTGATTGTAATGCTGAAATAACATTCTTAGCAGGCGACTGTAATAGTCCAATGATTTCTCCAATTAATTCTTCTTTAGATTTTATATCTACTAAAGCATCTAATTGATCATCTCCAATATAAATAGATTCTTCTGCGAAGGCACCTTTTAAAATTGGTTTTTTAGATTTTTTCCTGAATTCTTTTATCAATTTTGCTGGAGCATTAGCTGCTTCAGAAATTAACATTGAAGTATTACCTTTTAATGTTGTTGGAAGTTCACCAAAATCTTTATCTGATGCTTCCATTGCTTTTGCAAGTAACGTATTTTTAACAACTGACAACTGGACACCAGCTTTAAAACAAGCTCTTCTTAAATTTGAAGTAGTTTGTGCGTCTAATCCAGAAATATCTGCTAAATATAATGTGTTTGTATCTGCTAATACTGCCGTTAAATCTTGTATTACTTGTGATTTTTCTTCTCTAGTCATAATTATAAGTTTTAACGTATTAAACAGTTTTTACTTCAACAGGAATACTAGGACTCATAGTACTAGACATAAAGACACTCTTTACATAAGTTCCTTTAGCTGTTGTAGGTTTCAATTTAATAATAGTTTGTATAAGCTCGTTTGCATTTTCTTCAATCTTTTTAGCATCAAATGATACTTTTCCAATTGCAGCGTGAACAATACCTGTTTTATCAACTTTAAAATCTATTTTACCAGCTTTAACATCTTGTACAGCTTTTGCAACATCCATAGTTACAGTACCTGTCTTTGGATTTGGCATTAGTCCTCTTGGACCTAATACTCTACCTAAAGGACCTAATTTTCCCATAACACTAGGCATGGTAATAATTACATCTACATCTGTCCAACCTCCTTTGATTTTTTGAAGATACTCATCTAATCCAACATAGTCTGCACCAGCTGCTTGAGCTTCTGCTTCTTTATCTGGAGTTACTAGAGCTAAAACTTTTACATCCTTACCAGTTCCATGAGGTAATGTAACAACACCTCTTACCATTTGATTTGCTTTACGTGGATCTACTCCTAAACGTATCGCTAAATCTACAGAAGCATCAAACTTTACATTAGTAATGTCTTTGACTAGCGCTGAAGCAGCTGCTAAATCGTAAGATTGTGTATTATCAACCTTAGCGTAAGCCTCTTTTTGCTTTTTTGTTAATTTTGCCATTTTACTACTTTTTATAAAGTTATGCAGGTGCATTACCTTTTACTGTTAATCCCATAGAACGTGCTGTACCTGCAATCATTTTCATTGCTGAAGATACTTCAAAGGCATTTAAATCTACCATTTTATCTTCTGCAATTACTTTAATTTGATCCCAAGTAACTGATGCTACTTTCTTCCTATTTGGTTCTCCTGAACCTTTTTTGATTTTGGCCGCTTCTAGTAACTGAACTGCTGCAGGTGGAGTTTTTACAACAAAATCAAACGATTTGTCTTTGAAAACAGTAATAACAACAGGTAATACTTTACCTTGTTTGTCTTGCGTTCTAGCATTGAACTGTTTACAAAACTCCATAATGTTAACACCAGCAGCTCCTAAAGCGGGTCCAACCGGCGGCGACGGATTCGCTGAGCCTCCCCTTACTTGTAACTTAACTACTTTACTAACTTCTTTTGCCATTTTAAAAATGTTTAATAATTTATTTTAAGTTGGAAGCCAAAAAATAAATCGGTATATATCTGTGTAACAATTATATCTTTTCTACTTGCATATAACTTAATTCTAATGGTGTTTTTCTTCCGAATATTTTCACCATTACTTCAAGTTTACGCTTCTCTTCATTTACTTTCTCGATGGTACCATCAAAACCATTAAAAGGACCATCTACTACTTTTACTGTTTCTCCAACATTAAAAGGAATTGCAATATTGTCATCTTGAATAGATAACTCATCAACCTTACCAAGCATCCTGTTTACTTCTGATTTTCTCATTGGCACAGGCTCACCACCTTTAACTTCACCAAGAAAACCAATTACACCTGTGATTGCTTTAATTACGTGAGGTACTTCTCCTGAAAGATTTGCCTCAACCATAATATAACCAGGAAAATAAACCCTTTCTCTATTTACTTTTTTTCCGTTTCTTATTTGAACAACTTTTTCTGTAGGTACTATTACTTGATTTACATAGTCAGATAAACCTACTCTAGAAATCTCTGTTTCTATATAGTTTTTTACTTTACTCTCTTGTCCTCCAATGGCTCTAACAACATACCATTTCATTACCGAATCAGCCATAGTTATGTTTTAAAATAATTTAAAGAAGTTATCTAAACCTGTTTGAAAAACATAATCAATACCAGCAACAGCTAAGGCAAATACAATTGTAAAAACCGCAACAGTTACCGTAGTTTTTTGAGCATCTTCTTTAGAGATCCATGTCATATGGTTACTAAGCTCATCAAAAGAGTCTTTAATATATTGAATAAAGTTCATTTTACTATATTTTTTTATTGCACGGGCGGAGAGATTCGAACTCCCGACAGCTGGTTTTGGAGACCAGTGCTCTACCGCTGAACTACGCCCGTTTCCTATTCATTGATAAAGGTATTCCGTAAAAAAACGAAATACCTTTATGATTTTGAAATAATAAAACTAATAAAATATTAGTCTAATAATTCAGTAACCTGACCTGCTCCTACGGTTCTACCTCCTTCACGGATCGCAAAACGTAAACCAACATTTAATGCAATTGGTTGAATCAAGTCTACTGTAATTGTTAAGTTATCACCTGGCATAACCATCTCAACACCTGAAGGTAAATTGATAGTACCAGTAACATCCGTTGTTCTTACATAGAACTGTGGACGATAGTTATTATGGAATGGAGTGTGACGTCCACCTTCTTCTTTCTTAAGAACATATACCTCTGCTTTAAAGTTAGCGTGAGGAGTTACAGAACCTGGTTTACAGATTACCATACCTCTTTTAATATCTTCTTTCGCAATACCTCTTAATAAAATACCAGCATTATCTCCTGCTTCTCCTCTATCTAAGATTTGACGGAACATTTCGATACCAGTAATAGTAGAAGACATCTTCTCTGCTCCCATACCAATAATATCAACAACATCTCCTGTATTAGCAATACCAGTTTCGATACGACCTGTAGCTACAGTTCCACGACCAGTAATTGAGAATACATCTTCAATAGGCATTAAGAAATCTTTATCAACTTCACGTGTTGGCTCTTCAATCCAAGCATCAACCTGCTCCATTAATTCTAAAACAGTATTAACCCACTTCTCTTCTCCATTTAAAGCTCCTAAAGCAGAACCAGAAACAACAGGACCATTATCTCCATCATATTCATAGAAAGATAACAATTCTCTTACTTCCATATCTACTAATTCTAGTAACTCTTCATCATCAACCATATCCACTTTGTTTAGAAAAACAACGATACGTGGAATACCTACCTGACGACCTAATAAGATATGCTCTCTTGTTTGAGGCATTGGTCCATCAGTTGCAGCAACAACTAAAATTGCACCATCCATTTGAGCAGCACCTGTAACCATGTTCTTTACATAATCCGCGTGACCTGGACAGTCTACGTGAGCGTAATGACGATTAGCAGTTTGATACTCAACATGTGATGTATTAATTGTAATACCTCTCTCTTTTTCTTCTGGTGCATTATCAATCTGATCAAAAGATCTAGCTTCAGAGAATCCTGCATCAGCTAATACTTTAGTAATAGCCGCAGTTAAAGTTGTTTTACCGTGATCTACGTGTCCGATAGTACCAATGTTTAAGTGTGGTTTCGAACGGTCAAAAGTTCCTTTTGCCATAATTATTGATTTTAATTCTTAGTTTAAATATATTTAGTGTGTAATAATACTTTTCTAATGAGCCAATGATGGGATTTGAACCCATGACCTCATCCCTACCAAGGATGCGCTCTACCAACTGAGCTACACCGGCTTTGTTGATTTTGAGCGAAAGACCGGGTTCGAACCGGCGACATTCAGCTTGGAAGGCTGACGCTCTACCAACTGAGCTACTTTCGCGTAAAATGTAAAATGTGGGGAGAGCAGGATTCGAACCTGCGAAGACATAGTCAACGGAGTTACAGTCCGTCCTCGTTGGCCGCTTGAGTATCTCCCCTTATTTACTATTTTAATGAACTTTTAGTTTTTTATTAGAGCCGATGGAGGGACTCGAACCCACGACCTGCTGATTACAAATCAGCTGCTCTAGCCAGCTGAGCTACATCGGCTTTTTCTTGCAAAAAAACATCCGCTATTTCTAACGGATTGCAAATGTATAAAGTTTTTTTAAATTCCAAAACTTTTTATTATTATTTTTTTTCTTTTTTTTTAAAATTATGAGATTGATGTATCCCTTAGTTTTTCCTTTGATTTTTTTAATTGTCTTTTTAAACTATCAACCCCTAAATTAACACCCTCCTCAAAGGTTTTTGTTTCTCGCTTAACGATTAATTCACTCCCAGGAATATTAATCTTTATTTCTGTAATTTTATTTTCTTTATCACTTGTGTTTTGGACTTTCAAAAAAACCTCTGCATCCACAATTTTGTCGTGAAACTTTTCTAAACTTTCAATTTTTTTTTCTGTAAATTGAATCAACTTACTGTCTGCGTTAAAATTAACTGATTGTGTAAATACTTTCATAATCTATTCTTTTTTATTGCCCTTTGGGTGAGCTTTGTTATAAACTTTTTTAATTGCATCAAGACTGTTATGTGTATAAACTTGAGTCGAAGCTAAAGAAGAGTGTCCCAATAATTCTTTTACTGAATTTAAATCTGCCCCCTCGTTTAACAGATGTGTAGCAAAAGAATGTCTTAATATATGTGGGCTTTTTTTAACTTTTGATGATACTTTACTAAAATAGGAATTTATTATTCGGTAAACAAGTGTTTCGTATATTTTAATTCCTTTTTCTGTAATAAATAAATGGTTTGAAGTGCTAGAAATTGCACTTCTTAAAACTAAATAGTCCTGAAGTGTCTTTGATGTTGTTACCAATAAAGGAACTAAACGTTCTTTATTTCTTTTCCCAAGTATTTTAATAACCAAGGATGAAAAATCTATATCAACAAGTTTTATATTTATCAACTCAGCTCTTCGGATTCCTGTAGAATAAAATAGCTCAACAATTAATTTATTTCTTATACCTATGAAATCATTCTCATGATCTAAATTATTCAATACACTTGTAACCTCATTAACGGAAAATGGGATTTGAACTTTTTTAGCTGTTTTTAATGATTTATGCTTTACTAGTGGACTTACGTCCAAAATTTCTATTTTTTGCAAATAGCTATAAAAAGATTTTAAAGAACTTATTTTTCTGTTAATAGTTCGGTTTGAATTATTAGATTCTACCAAAAACACTATCCAACTTCGAATTTGCGGATAAATTACATTTTGTAAGTCATGTTCATCAAATTCTTTCGCTACAAACTCTTTAAAATTAAATAAGTCTTTATTGTAAGCTAAGATTGTATGCTTTGAATATTTTTTTTCAAGTAATAAATAGTCTAAGAAAGAAGAAATCAAATATGTAGGTTTATATAGTAAAAATACAAAAAAATAGACCACAAAAAAACTCGTATCAATTTTAGATCGATACGAGTTTAGTTTTTATAAGTTATTTCACTAACCTACTTCTTCTTGTGTTCTTAATCTTTGAACGTAAGAGGCTTTTATTTTTTGAGCTCTTTTAGCTACAGAAGGCTTTGTAAAGTTTTTTCTATTACGCAAGTTCTTCATCGTCTTTGTTCTGTCGAATTTTCTTTTGTAACGCTTTAAAGCTCTATCTATATTCTCTCCTTCTTTTACAGGTATAATTAACATAAGTTTGCACCTCCCTTCATAAGTATCTTAAATATTTTAAAGCAGTTTAACTGCTGATTTGTATTTTTTTGGATTGCAAATGTACTTATAAAAAATGAATTAAAACTTTCTAAACTATTATTATTTAAAATAACACCTTATTGACATACTATACCTTCAAAAATATGGTATAATTTTTCGAAAAATCCAGTATGCAATACTTTATAATTACTTTTAAATTTAAGTAAAGGATAAATTTTAAGTTGCTGGTTTGTATTCCTTCTTATCGATAACCATTTTTGCAATAATCTCTTTTAAGATTTCAGAAGTACCTCCTCCTATCGGGCCAAGTCTACTGTCTCTTAGTAAACGTGCCATAGGATATTCTTCCATGTACCCATAACCTCCTAGTAGTTGTAAAGCATCATAAATAACCTCATCTGCAATTTTTGTTGATAACAATTTAGACATACTTGCTTCCTTTACTACGTAAGTCCCCATGTCTAACCGTTTTGTTATCGAATAATTGTACTCTTTACACATGTCAACTTTACTAGACATTTCTGCAATTTTATGACGCAAAGCTTGAAACTTTGAAATAGATTTCCCAAAAGCTTCTCTCTCCTTCATATAGTCTATAGAGTATTCAGTTGCATATTCTGCTCTAGCATGAGCATTTACACCCATTAAAAGTCTTTCTAAGGCAAAATGTTGCATAATATATGGAAAACCCTTCCCTTCTTCTCCCAGAAGATTTTCAGCTGGTATTTCTACATTGTCAAAAGCTATTTCAGCAGTATCTGACGCTCTCCATCCTAACTTATCTAATTTTGTTGATGATATCCCTTTTGTAGATCTATCGACAATAAATATACTAATCCCATTATATTTATCTTCAGGATTAGTCTTAGCAGCAACTATTAAATAATCTGAGTAAACACCATTAGTTATAAAAGTTTTTGAACCATTTAAAATGTATTTGTCACCCTGCTTTACAGCTATAGACCTCATACCTGCCACATCGCTTCCACCAAAAGGTTCAGTAATACAAAGACAACCAATCATGTCACCTTCAAGACTTGGAACAAGGTATTTTAGTTTTTGCTCATGATTTCCTTCTTTATTAAGGTGAGTCATTGCTAAATATTCATGAGCCCAAATTGCAGCAGCAAAACCTCCTGAATTTATTTTTTGCATTTCTTCCAAGAAAATAATTGTATAAAAAAGGTCCAAATCTAAACCTCCATACTCTTCAGGAGTAGACAGACCGAAATATCCCATCTCTCCAAATTTCTTCCAAATGAATCGCTCTATGGTTCCTGTTTTTTCCCATTTATCAATATAAGGAACAACTTCTTTCTGTAAAAAATCTTTAAAACTCGCACGAAAAGCGTTATGCTCTTCAGTAAAATACATACTGCTCATTTAGAGTAAATTTAAATTATTATTCAGCTACCAAATATAAGACTATTCTATTATATTTATCCAAAGGAAATCCATCTATATTTTTTAATTCTGCTATTGTCTGCAACTCTGCAACTTCATCTCTATAATTAAAAATCTTTTTACAAAGTTCATAATTTATGTAAGGGTTTTTAAGTAATTCCTTAAACTCAACAGTATTTACATTTACTCTTTGAATACTTGGTTTTTGTTGAATTTTAAAAACCGCAATCACTTTATCTGCTACTTCTTTTTCTAAACCCCAAACTTCATAAAGTTGATTAAGGAACGAAAATCCTTGTAATTTAATACGATACTTAATGATTCTCTCTGATAAAGCAGAGCCAATTCCGTTTATCGTTCTTAAATCTTCTACAGTTGCTAAATTAATGTCTTTGGTTGATAGCTTAATTACCTTTTTATTGTAGTTTGTTTTATCATAGGAGGTATAACGGTTTGTACTTTTCCTTTGGTTATTTCTCTTTACAACCCAGTCTGGAAATTTAAAGTAAGGTGCTATTTTATTTATTAAAGAATCTGATACCTTCGTAACATTTTGAAACTCTTTTTTAGAATTCACGAACTTGTTTTTTTTCACGAAAAGCCAATAATCTGTCTATTTCTTCTAAAGACATTCCTAGTCTTTCACCTTTAAAGTCTGAAATATAGTTTGGATTAAAGGGGAATATTTTTGGCTTCCTTTTTTGAATTTCAACTAGCCTGAGACTATCTAATTGTTTTTGAAAAGTCAATAATTTACTTTTTCCTAAATCAATCTTTTCATTAGTAGAAAATGGTGAGGCAAATATTATTACTTGTAGTATAAATAATACTATGACTAATAAAAAAACCCCATTTCTTTGGTTTTTAGTATACCAGAAATGGGATTTTAAAAATTTCATAATTTTAAAAGAGATTAATTCTCTTTAATTGCATTCATATATTTTTTTAATTCTTCTTTTACTTTTGGAGCTAAAATGATTAATCCTACCATATTAGGAACCATCATTGCAAAAACCATAGCATCAGAAAAACCTATCACAGAGCCTAAACTCGCGGCTGCTCCAATTACAACAAATACACAAAAAAGTACTTTATAAGTATATTCCATTTTTTTAGATCTACCAAACAAGTATGCCCATCCTTGAAAACCGTAATAAGACCAAGAAATCATAGAACTAAATGCAAATAATACAACTGCAACTGTTAAGACGTATGGAAACCAAGATATCGCAGATTCAAAAGCACCTGAAGTTAATAAAATAGCATCTGCATCATTTAAAGATGCGTTTGCAGAAGTTACGTTTCCTGTTATAATTAGTACTAAGGCTGTCATTGTACAAACAACAACAGTATCTATAAACGGTTCTAATAATGCAACCATACCTTCACTTGCTGCATATTTAGTTTTAACTGCAGAATGAGCAATAGATGCAGAACCAATACCGGCTTCATTTGAAAATGCTGCTCTTCTAAAACCTTGAATCATAACACCAACTGCTCCACCAGCAATACCCTCAGAACTAAAAGCACCTTCAAATATTTGACCAAATGCGGCACCAATCATATCGTAATTATAAAAAATAACATATAAAGAAGCAGCTACATAAATAGCTACCATAAAAGGAACAATCTTATCAGTTACTTTTGCAATTTTCTTAATTCCACCAATAATTACAATACCTACTAAAAATGCCATAACTAAACCAAAAGCCCAACCATAACCATTTAAAAAAGATACTTCACCACCAGTTATATTTTGCACTAATTGAAATGCCTGGTTTACTTGAAACATGTTCCCACCTCCAAAAGAACCTCCGATTACGAAGATTGCGAATAAAGCTGCTAAAATTTTACCCAAGGTTTTGTTTTTTAAACCTTTTGTTAAGTAATACATTGGACCTCCATACACAGTTCCATCAGCTTCAATATCTCTATATTTTACACCTAATGTACATTCTACAAATTTTGACGCCATTCCTAAGAAACCTGCAACAATCATCCAAAAAGTAGCACCTGCTCCACCAATAGAAACTGCAATTGCAACACCTGCAATATTACCCAAACCAACTGTTGCTGATAACGCCGCCGTCAACGCCTGAAAATGTGAAACTTCTCCGTCATTCCCTTCAACTCTGGCTGTGTCTGGATTATCACCATCTGAAGTAGACACATTACCATCTACTACAATTGCTTTATTCTCTCCTTTACCTTCTAAACTATCGTATTTTCCTCTAACAATATTTATAGAAGTGAAAAATCCTTTGAAATTGATAAAATTAAAGTAAAAAGTAAAATAAGTTGCACCTAAAATTAAAGGAAATAGCACCCAATAAATACTAATTGTATCTGTGAATGGAATTTGATAAAATATAAAATCTACAAACCATCCAGTCGCGTTTCCAAAAGCTTCATCTATTTGCTGATCTAGACCCTTTTCTTGAGCATTTATTAAAATTGGAAATGTTAAAAAAAGTAATGAGAGAAAATTTTTCTTCATAATTGATTTCTATTATTTTAAATTATTAAAGTGCAAGATCTTAAAAAATTGAAGTTTTGCAAAGTTTTATACGTTAAATATGTTTTTTACATTAAGGTTTCTTTAAATCTTTGTAAATCATCTTTAAATGTCTTTGGATAGAAGTTGAGTTCTTTATTTGTTTTTGATAAATCGAAACCAGTTTTAATAGGTCTATTTGCGGTTTGATTTAATGTGGATGTAGAAATTGGTTTTATGTAAGAATGATCTAAGTTAAATACCTCTGCAATTTGTTTGGCAATCTCATAAATACTTAATAATTCTGAAGAAGCAATATTAAAGACTCCAATTGCATTTATATCTATAGAAATTTTACAAGCCATAGCTAAATCTTCCACATATGTTGGTGTTCTAAACTGATCATTTACTATGGTAATTTCTTTCTTATTTTCTAAAGATTCTTTTACCCAAAGCACAATATTACTTCTACTCATATCAAAAACTTTTCCGTACACCAAAATAGTTCTTAATATGGTATAATTAATAGTTGATTTTTCTAAAACCTGTTCTGATTTTAATTTAGATAAACCATAGTAGCTTAATGGATTGGGTTTATCTGATTCTGTATACCAACCTTTTTTCCCATCAAAAATAAAATCGGTAGAAATATGAATTAAATGTGCGTTTATGTTCTTACAAATTTCTGACAACCATTTTACTACTTCTACATTTAAAATATCACAAGCAGCCTTCTTGATTTCACAATCATCAACTTGAGTCATTGCTGCTGTATTAATAATATAGTTGGGATTTATATTTCGAAGTTGCTCTTTTAGATTATCTCTGTTGGTAATATCTATAGACAAATAATTAAAATCGGCTCTACCACTTCTATTTTCACCCAAAGAAAAACCATAAACTCTGTATTTATTTTTTTCTTTTAGCAATAAATTTAAAAGAGATTGTCCTAACAAACCATTGCTACCAGTAATTAGAACTTTAACCATTTAAAATAATTCTCTTAACTTTATGATCTGCTCTGGCCTACCCAAAACAATTAAATGTGCACTGTCTACTAAAACTGTAGATGCCTCTGGGTTAATTATATAATCCTTATCAGGATTTTTAAACCCTATAACTGTACAGCCAGTTTGTCTTCTTAGATCTAAATCCAAGATTGTTTTTCCTCTGTATTTTTGAGGTAAATCGTCCACAATAATCTCTTCTAGATTAGCAGTAGTTTCACCTTCTATCGTTAAACGATCTACAAATTCAATCACATCTGGAGTAGTTACTAAAGAAGCCATATGATCTCCTCCCAATTTATCTGGCATAATTACATTATCTGCACCAGCAATTTTTAATTTACTGTAAGAACTTTCATTTGAAGCCCTGCTAATAATTTTCATTTTGTTATTTAATTGTCTTGCACTTAACACAACAAATAAATTATTTGCATCAGAAGGTAACGCTGTTATTAAATTATCTGCCTCTAAAATACCTGCAGCAATTAAGGTTTCATCTAAAGTTGCATCGCCCTGAATGCATAAATGACCAGCGGCCTCTATCTCTTCTACAATCTCTTTATTTAATTCAACGATTACAAATTTCTGATTGTAATTCATTAGTTTTACAATAGCTTGCCTTCCATTTCTTCCATAACCACAAACAATCGAATGACCTTTTAATTTTGTTATTTTTTTTTCCACTTTTCTATGTTTAAAATAATCAAATAACTTACCACTTACCAAATATTCTGAAAAGGTAGATACCGCGTAACCCAAAATAAAAATACTTGTTAATATTAAAAAAATAGTAAAAATTTTATCTTCAGGTGTAAATGGTTTCACTTCACTAAACCCAACAGTTGTTACTGTTATTACAGTCATATATAAAGCATCTACAAATGAATACTTAGAAATCAACATATACCCTAAAGTACCTGTTGCTAAAACTGATACAATAAGCATTACAATCTTATTAATTTTTGAATCTAATACTTTCATTTTTATAAATCGAAAACAGAACTTCTTTTTGTGTAAATTAAATCTTTTAATTTCATAGCAAAAACAAACGTTAGGTAAAAACCAAATGATAAACCTACTGTAAAGAAAGTTACATAAATAAAGTAGATTCGAACGTTTTTTGCACGCATTCCTAACCTATCTGCTAATCTTTGAAAAAAACCAAAACCGTGTCTTTCAAAAAAATGACGAATTGTATGTATAAACCTTGTGTTTTTCATTTTAATGCAAGATAACAATTCTATTGATTTTTGTTCTTCAGTTTTAAATTAAAAATGCTTTAGAATCCTTAACTTTGTTCTTTTGCAAAAACACCTTATTTGAAAGATCAAGAATACATAGAAGTTTACGGAGCTAGAGCACACAACTTAAAAAATATTGATGTAAAAATACCAAGAGAAAAGCTAGTTGTAATTACTGGTTTAAGTGGTAGTGGAAAATCATCTCTAGCATTTGATACCATTTATGCAGAAGGCCAAAGACGTTATATAGAAACTTTTTCTGCTTATGTACGTCAATTTCTTGGTGGGTTAGAAAGACCAGATGTTGATAAGATTGATGGCCTATCTCCTGTAATTTCTATAGAGCAAAAAACAACAAATAAAAGTCCAAGATCTACTGTTGGTACAATTACAGAAATTTATGATTTTTTAAGACTTCTTTTTGCAAGAGCTGCTGATGCATACTCTTACAATACTGGAGAAAAAATGGTGAGTTATTCTGATGAACAAATAAAAAAATTAATATCTTCAGATTTCGCCAATAAAAAAATTGCAGTTTTAGCACCATTAATCAAATCTAGAAAAGGACATTATAGAGAGTTGTTTGAGCAGATTTCTAAACAAGGTTTTGTAAGAGTAAGGGTTGATGGCAAAATTAGAGAAATAGAAAAAGGCATGCGTTTAGACAGATACAAAACGCATGATATAGAAGTTGTTATAGATCGACTTTTAGTGAATAAAAAATCAGAAAAAAGGTTAGAAGAAACTATAAAAACAGCTTTATATTCTGGTAACAATATAATGATGGTTATTGATGTTGATAATGAAAAACCTCGTTATTTTAGTAGAGAGTTAATGTGTCCAACAACAGGAATTGCTTATCCAAATCCAGAGCCAAATACATTTTCTTTTAACTCACCAAAAGGTGCTTGCCCAACTTGTAATGGTTTAGGCACAACTCAAGAAATCAACTTAAAAAAGTTAATTCCTGATGATAGTGTATCTATCAAAAATGGTGGAATTGTTCCTTTAGGTGAACAAAAAAGCAGCTGGATTTTTAAACAAATTCAGAATATTGCAGAACGTTATAAATTTAAATTAACAGACGCAATTAAAGATATCCCAGAAGACGCTTTAAACATCATCTTAAATGGTGGTAATGAGTCTTTTAATATCGAATCTAAAACAGTTGGTGTAACAAGAAATTATAAAATTGATTTTGAAGGGATCATATCGTTTATAGAAAATCAATACAACAATGCAGAAAGCACTTCTATAAAACGTTGGGCTAAAGGTTTTATGGATGAAGTTACCTGTAAAACTTGTGATGGTAAACGTTTAAAGAAAGAAGCACTTCATTTTAAAATCACAGACAGAAGCATTAGTGATTTAGCTCAAATGGATGTTACTGAATTGGCTAAATTATTTAAAAATATTGAACAGTATCTTTCTGAAAAACAAAACACAATTGCATCAGAAATATTAAAAGAAATTAGAACTCGAATTCAATTTTTATTAGATGTTGGTTTAAACTATTTAACGTTAGACAGAACTTCAAAATCACTTTCTGGAGGAGAAGCACAAAGAATTCGTTTGGCCACTCAAATTGGCTCACAGTTAGTAGGTGTATTGTATATTTTAGACGAGCCAAGTATTGGATTACACCAAAGAGATAATCAAAAACTAATAGATTCTTTAGTAAAATTAAGAGATGTAGGTAACTCTGTGTTGGTAGTTGAGCATGACGAAGACATGATGAAAAAAGCAGATTATGTTTTAGACATTGGGCCAGGTGCAGGTAAACATGGAGGTCAAATTGTAAGTATTGGTACTTATGATGAAATTATAAAAGATGAAACCCTAACTACAGATTATTTAACTGGCAGAAAAAAGATTGCAGTTCCTAAAAAGCGTAGAGAAGGTAATGGAAAAACCATAAAACTTAAAGATGCTTCTGGTAACAATTTAAAAAATGTTTCAGTCGAATTTCCTTTAGGGAAAATGATCTGTGTTACTGGTGTTTCAGGTAGTGGAAAATCTACTTTAATCAATGAAACCCTCTACCCTATTTTAAATGCACATATTTATAGAGGTGTTAAAAAACCTATGCCTTACAAAAAAATTGAAGGCTTAGAAAACGTAGATAAAGTAATTGATATAGATCAATCTCCTATTGGTAGAACACCAAGATCTAACCCTGCAACTTACACCAAAACCTTTGATGAAGTTCGTAGTTTGTTCGCAAAAACTCCAGAAGCTGCAATTCGTGGTTACAAAGCTGGCAGATTCTCTTTTAATGTAAAAGGTGGTAGATGTGAAACCTGTCAAGGAGGAGGAGTTAGAGTTATAGAAATGAACTTTTTACCTGATGTACAAGTAGAATGTGAAACTTGTCAAGGAAAACGTTTTAATAGAGAAACTTTAGAAATTAGATACAAAGGAAAATCTATTTCTGATATTTTAAATATGACTATTGAAGATGCAACAGAATTCTTTAAAAACATTCCTAAAATTCACAGGAAACTAAAAACTATAAAAGATGTTGGTTTAGGGTATATTACACTTGGCCAACAATCTACAACTCTTTCTGGTGGTGAAGCTCAGCGAATAAAATTAGCTTCAGAATTGTCTAAAAGAGATACAGGAAATACCTTTTATATTCTTGATGAACCTACAACTGGGCTCCATTTTGAAGATATTAGGGTTTTAATGGAAGTTTTAAATAAATTAACAGACAAAGGAAACACTGTATTAATTATAGAACACAATTTAGATGTAATCAAATTAGCAGATTACATTATTGATGTTGGTATGGAGGGTGGAAAAAATGGGGGTAAAATATTAGTAAAAGGAACTCCAGAGCAGGTTGCTAAACATAAAACAAGTTACACAGCCAAATTCTTAAAGAAGGAGTTAAATTAAAATTTTAAGTAAACATTAATTAACTAATTTAGCAATCCTTCAGAAAAAAAAAAAGATTATGACGAACGACGATAGAAAGATTAAAGAAAAATTTCAAACAAAAACCTGGAACGAAATTAAAACTAACGATTCGTGGGCCATTTTTAAAATCATGGCAGAATTTGTAGAGGGTTATGAACGTTTAAGTAAAATAGGACCTTGTGTATCTATTTTTGGATCTGCAAGAACAAAACCAGAGCATCCTTATTACAAATTGGCAGAGGAAATTGGTTTTCAATTAACACAAGCAGGTTTTGGCGTTATTACTGGTGGAGGACCAGGAATTATGGAGGCTGGTAACAAAGGAGCAAATAGAGGAAAAGGACTTTCTGTTGGTTTAAATATTGAATTACCTTTTGAACAACATGATAATCCTTGGATTGATACAGGTAAAAGTTTAGATTTCGATTACTTTTTTGTTCGTAAAGTAATGTTTGTAAAATACTCACAAGGATTTGTGGTTATGCCTGGAGGCTTTGGAACTTTAGATGAGCTTTTTGAAGCAATAACCTTAATTCAAACTAAGAAAATAGGACGATTCCCAATTGTATTGGTAGGCTCTAAATTTTGGGGAGGTTTATTAGACTGGATCAAAGACACCTTAATCACAGAAAAAAATATTGGCTTAGAAGATTTAAGCTTATTTAGAGTTGTAGATACTGCTGAAGAAGCTGTTGAACATTTTAATAAATTTTACGCGAAATACAAATTAAAACCTAACTTTTAGACTATGTTTCTAAAGAAACATTTCTTTGTTTTATTTATTTGTTTTGCCTCTTATTTAAATGCACAAACGAACATTAAAGCAATGTTTTACAACACTTTAAACTACAATTCGGACACTAAAAGTCAGGATAGAACATCATACCTAAAAACAATTTTAGATGATATTCAGCCAGATATTTTTATGATTTGTGAACTTAAAAATGAAATAGCATCTAACTACCTCTTTGAAAATGCTGTAGTTCCTTTTAACGCTAATTTTAGTAAGGCTGAATTTAAACCAAGTGAATCGCCTGCAACAAGTTTACTGCAAATGGTTTACTATAATTCTAATAAATTAGAATTGGAATATAATGAAGTTATTCCAACAGCTATAAGGGATATAAATCATTATACATTTATAGTAAAATCAGAAAATTCTAATGACGAAATTAACAGAATTGAAGTTTTTATCACACATCTAAAAGCATCTAGAGGTACTGATAATATGCAAAAAAGACTGGCTTCAGTAGAAAATTTCATAAGAGAACTAGAAAGATTACCAGAAGATAGTTTTGTGCTTTTTGCTGGTGATTTTAATTTTTACACTAGTAATGAACCTGGTTTTCAAAAAATTATTGATGAAAATAATTCCATTCAATTAATAGATCCAATTGATAGACTTTGTCCTGCCTTTCCTGAAAATGGTATTAATTATTTTAATGAAGATAATTACGATTCAACTTATTTTTGGAATAATGAGTCTTTTGCTGATGTACATTCTCAATCTGCTAGAAATGGACAGGTAAATGGAGACGGTTCTGGAGGAGGAATGGATGACAGATTCGATTTTATTATGATGTCGAAAAACTTTACAACTAGCTCTACTTTATCTTATAAAACAGGTAGTTATAAAACTGTGGGTAACAACAGTAACTGTTACAACTCTTTTGTAAGCAACTCAACATGTACAGGCGAATTCTCTCAAGAGTTAAGAAATGCGCTTTATTTTTTTAGCGATCATTTACCTATAACTATGGAAATGGAGTTTAAAGCTAGTGCATTAAATACAAAAAACAACAGCATCATAAATTTTGTAGACACAAACATTGCCAAAAATAGCATTGAGATAAATTTGTCAAAAAATGTAAATCAAATTTTAATTTATAATCAACTAGGTCAGAATGTATTTCATTTAAAAAATGTAATTTCGAATACTTTAAAAATTGATACAGAAAGCTTTGCAAAAGGGATTTATTACATTAAAGTAGACAATTATAAAATTGAAAAAATTATAAAGATTTAATTTGAAGCATTTTTTTAACCTCTTATTTACGATTCTATTTTATACAACGTGTTTTTCGCAAGAGAATGCTATAAAAATAAAAGCCACCTTAAATAGTCTTGAAAACATACTTTTAGTGCAACAAGAAATACTTTTTGTTAATGACTCAGATTCAATTCTCAAAAAAATCTATCTACACAATTGGGCAAATAGTTATAGAGACAGAAAAACACCTCTCTCTAAGCGATTCATTAAAGATTACAATAAAAACCTATATTTTGCCCCAGCACACAAACTTGGTGCAACTGAAATTAAAAATATTACTGTAAATTTTGAGAATACTGATTTTAAAGAAGTAAAAAATAAAGCTGACATTCTAGAAATTGGTTTAAAAAAACCTCTTTTCCAAAAACAAAGTTCTAAAATTAATATTACCTATAGTTTAAAAATTCCTAGTTCAGAATTTACAGGGTATGGAAAAACTGAGGATGGATATCATTTACGATTTTGGTATATAACCCCTGCAGTTTACAAAAATGGCTGGAAATTAATGAGTAATCTAAATATCGATGATTTGTATGAAAAAGCAACAGACTTTGATATAGAAATAGACATTCCAAAAAAATATGTGCTAGAAAGTACACTTTATCAATACAAAACAAAAAAAGACAGGACTGATTATTATTATTTAATAGGTAAACAGAAAACAGATGTTATTATAAGTATTCACGAGAAAAAAAAATATGAAACTTTCAAGACAGACGGAATTAATGTTTACACAGACCTTTTAGATAAAAATATAAATAAGAAAAAAGCATCACAAATTTTAGATAAACAACTTAAGTTTATTCAAAAATTTTTAGGAAGATATCCCTATAAAGAAATCCACATCGATAAGGTTACACAACGAAAAGATCCTGTACACGGGTTAAGCCAATTACCCGATTTCTTAAGTCCTTTTCCTGAACATTTTAAATGGGACTTTACAATGTTTAAAGCATTAAGCAAAAAATTTATTGAAAACACCTTGCTTTTTAACAAAAGAGATGATTACTGGTTCTTAGACGGCTTACACAACTATTTAATGTTAGAGTATATTGATCAAGTATATCCAAATACAAAACTCTTAGGTAGTTACGCCAACTACTGGTTTTTAAATACTTATAACTTATCAAAATTAGACTTTAATGATAAGTACCCATTAGTATATCAATTTAGTTCTCGTAAGTTTTTAGACCAAGCACTTACAACTCCAGCAGATTCGCTTTCTAATTTTAATAGAAAAATCGCAAACAGATACAAAGCAGGATTGGCTTTTAGATACCTTAAAGGCTATTTAGGAGACAGTATCTTAAACAATAGTATACAAGAATTTTATCAAAAAAATAATAATAAAATAATTGCTAGCTCTGACTTTCAAGAATTAATAAATTCTAAAACAAACAAACCATTGGACTGGTTTTTTAATGATTTTATAAAAACAAATAAAAAAATAGACCACACAATAAAACAAATAAAAACGAAAGGAGACAGTATTCATGTAACAATTAAAAATAAAAGAAACATGAATACCCCTGTGTTAATTTACGGTTTAAATAACCGAGAAATTAAATTTAAAAAATGGGTAAATAATATAAAAGATATAGATACTGTCACTATCCCAAATTACGGCATCAACAGAGTTGCTCTAAATTATGAAAATTTCTATCCAGAATTAAACACGTTTGACAATTGGAAAAGTTTAGAAAATAAAATTTTTAATAAACCATTAAAAATTAGCTTAGTAAAAGATGTTAATGACCCTTACTACAACCAAATATTTTACCAACCAAATGTTAATTATAATTTTTACAACGGTCTAATTTTAGGAGTAAAACTTCATAACAAAGCATTAATAAAACGAAACTTTGAATTTAAATTCGCACCCTCATATGCAACAAAGAGCAAGAGCTTAATAGGATCTTTTTCTAGCATATATAATCAATATTTTGAAAAAACAGACATTTACAAAATAATGTATGGCATATCTGGTGTAAACTTAGACTACGCTCCAAATTTAAGTTATAGGGCATTACTCCCTTTTGTGAATGTTGTTTTTAAAAGAAAGAGTTTAAGAGATGCAACCTCAGAATTTATTGGAGCCAAGTTAGTACACATTAACAAAGAGACTCCTGATGGACAATTAAGAACTAGCCAAGACAGTTATAGTGTATTTAGCTTACGATACAATTATATAAATCCAGATATCATCAAAGAATTTAGATATGATTTTGGACTAGAACTCGCAGCACAATTTTCTAAAATCTCTGCAGATATAAGATATAGGTCTTTGTCTACTTCAGATACACAATTAGATTTTAGAGTTTTTATTGGTGCTTTTTTGAAAAATAATTCTACAGGAAATTACTTTAGTTTTGGGTTAGACAGAGCTAATGATTATTTATTTCAACTAAATTATTTTGGAAGATCTGAAGCTACAGGAATTTTTAGCCAGCAATTTATTATCGCAGAAGGCGGATTTAAATCAGTTTTACCTGTAAGGTTTGCTAACCAATATATGATGGCTTTTAACTCTAGCTTTGGTATTTGGAAATGGATAGAATTTTATAATGATGTCGCTTTCTTAAAAAATAGAGACAATTCCCTTTATTTTGCATATAATAATGGCATACGGTTTAATTTTATTCATAACATATTAGAAGTATATTTCCCATTATATTCCAATAACGGCTGGGAAATTAGTCAAAATTCTTATCCTCAAAAAATAAGGTTTACGCTTTCTGCAAATGTAAATCAGATCTATAACTTATTTAGAAGAGGATTCCTATAAAATCAAACAAAAGAGGTTTAATTGTATAATTATCAACAAAACCTAGTTTTAATACTTGATTTTTAACATATCCTTAACCAATCTTGATATTTTTAAATATCAACTAAAAAAACTATCTTTGCAGCAGTAAAAAACTACAAATCCATATGTCAACAAAAACTGCGATACAGTCTGCTCAAGAAATTTCTTTTAGCGATTTTAAAAAGGAAGTATTACAAGATTATAAAATTGCAAAAATTAGCAGGGAATGTAGTTTATTAGGAAGAAGAGAAGTTTTAACAGGAAAAGCTAAATTTGGTATTTTTGGTGACGGAAAAGAAGTACCACAATTAGCAATGGCAAAGGCCTTTAAGAAAGGAGATTTTAGATCTGGTTACTACAGAGATCAAACTTTTATGATGGCAATTGGTGAGCTTACAGCTCAACAATTTTTTGCAGGCTTATATGCACATACAGATATTGAATCAGACCCTATGTCTGCAGGTAGACAAATGGGTGGTCATTTTGCTACACATAGTTTACAAGAAGATGGTAGTTGGAAAAATTTAACTCAACAATACAATTCTAGTTCAGATATTTCTCCTACAGCTGGTCAAATGCCTCGTTTATTAGGTTTGGCTCAAGCCTCTAAGGTTTACAGAAACGAAAAAAGTGTAGCTCATAAAACAGATTTTTCTAATAAAGGAAATGAAGTTGCTTGGGGTACTATTGGAAATGCAAGTACAAGTGAAGGTATATTTTTTGAAACTATAAATGCTGCTGGTGTTCTACAAGTGCCAATGGTTATGAATGTTTGGGATGATGAATACGGAATTTCTGTACACGCAAAACATCAAACTACAAAAGAAAGTATCTCAGAAATTTTAAAAGGATTTCAAAGAGATGAAAAAAATAAAGGATATGAACTCTTTGTAGTAAATGGCTGGGATTATGTTCAGTTGATGGATGTTTACCAAAAAGCAGCAAAAATAGCTAGAGAAGAACATGTACCAGTTTTAATTCATGTAAAAGAATTAACACAACCACAAGGACACTCTACTTCTGGGTCTCATGAACGTTATAAAGATCAAGCTCGTCTACAATGGGAAAAAGATTATGACTGTTTAACTAAAATGCGTGAATGGATTTTAGATTTTGAGTTAGAAACAGAAACAGGAGAAACGTTACGTTTTGTTGAAGGTGAAGAAGAATTGATTCTACTAGAAAAAGAAGCAAAAAAAGAAGTTACCAATGCAAAAAGAAATGCTTGGAACGCATTTTTAAACGAAATAAAATCAGAACTTTTAGAAGTTTCAGATATATTAAAAAAACTAGCATCAAAAAGCGTTAATGAAAACTTTATCAATAAATACATTAACGATTTAAATGCCATAACAGAGCCTACAAGAAAAGATGTTTTATCTGTTGCTAGAAAATGTTTATGGTATGTTAGAGACAAAAATATTGCAGGTAAAATTGAGTTACAAAACTTTATTAAAGATGCATTAACTCAAGCTCATGATAAATATTCATCTCACTTATTTAGCGAAACTAAAGAAAGCGCATTATGCGTTCTAGAAGAAGCGCCAACCTATGCTCAAGAACAAAACCTTGTGGATGCAAGAATTGTAATGAGAGATAATTTTGATGCTATATTAACTAAACATAAAGATGTTTTAATCTTTGGAGAAGATGCCGGTTTTATAGGCGATGTAAATCAAGGGTTAGAAGGTTTACAAGAAAAATTTGGTGATATCAGAATCTCAGATACAGGTATTAGAGAAGCTACAATTTTAGGACAAGGAATAGGTTTAGCTATGAGAGGTTTACGACCAATTGCAGAAATTCAGTATTTAGATTATCTTTTGTACGCTTTACAAATTATGAGTGATGATTTGGCTACTTTAAGATATAGGTCTTTTGGAAAACAAAAAGCTCCATTAATTATAAGAACAAGAGGTCACAGGTTAGAAGGTATTTGGCATGCAGGTTCACCTATGGGAGCTATTATAAACAGTTTAAGAGGAATACATGTATTAGTACCCAGAAACATGACTAAAGCAGCAGGTTTTTACAATACTTTATTAGAAGGTGATGATCCTGCCTTGGTTATTGAGTGTTTAAATGGTTATCGTTTAAAAGAAGAATTACCAACTAATTTAGGTGAATTTAAAACAAAAATTGGTATTGTAGAAACTATTAGAGAAGGTAAAGACATTACTGTGGTTTCGTATGGTTCTACTTTAAGAATTGTAGAAGATGCAGCTAAAGATTTAGCTCAAGTAGGTATAGATATCGAAATTATTGATGCTCAAAGTTTATTGCCTTTTGATTTAAATCACGATTGTGTAAAAAGCTTAGCCAAAACTAATAAACTATTAGTAGTAGATGAAGATGTGCCTGGAGGAGCTTCTGCTTATCTTTTACAAGAAATTTTAGAAACTCAAAATGGTTATCAATATTTAGATAGTAAACCATCAACTTTATCTGCAAAAGCACATAGACCTGCTTATGGTACAGATGGTGATTATTTTTCTAAACCATCTTCAGAAGATATTTTTGAGAAAGTTTATGCTATTATGCATGAGTTTAATCCACAAAAATTTAAGAGTTTATATTAAAAACAAAAACTATAAAAAATCCCAATCATCACTGATTGGGATTTTTTATTTTAACACATTCCATATCTCATTTCTTTGCAAATTTTCTTAATTTAGAAAACTTAAATTCAAACTAAACTTACATGAGAAAATTACTACTCTTTTCTTTGATTTTGGCGTTTAATTTTCAAACTGAAGTTATCGCTCAAAAAAAGGAATCAAGAAAAAAGCAAACTGAACAAGTTGCTCCAAAACCCAAAAAAAGTAAGAAACCAAAATATTCAGATTTTGTAAAATTGAATACTAAAACAGATGATGGTTTATTTAAAGTTCATTTAACTAATAATAAATACATGTACGAAATTCCAAAGGCTCATTTTGGAAAAGAAATGTTATTGGTTACCAGAATTAAAGATATTCCTGCTGGTTTAGGAGGCGGCTATGTAAATGCTGGTTCTAAAATCAATACCCAAGTTGTTGTTTGGGAAAAGTTTCAAAATAAGATTTTACTTAAAGTAAAATCTTATAATGCCATAGCAAATGATTCTTTACCTATTTACAAATCTGTTAAAGCAAACAATTTAGAACCAATTATTTATGCTTTTGATGTAAAAACACAAAATGAAGATTCAACATCAGTTTTGGTTGATGTTACTAAATTTTTCACGTCAGATATAAAAGCAATTTCAGCTTTACCTACCAGATATAGAAGAACATACAAAGTAAGAAGATTAGACGCTTCTAGAAGTTTTATCAATTCGATTAAAAGTTATCCAAACAATATTGAGGTTGTTCAAGATTTTACTTTTGATGCAGATGCTCCACCAAGTAATTCTAGAACAAATACCATCACAATTAGAGTAAATCAATCTATGATTGTTTTACCAGAAGATAAAATGATGCCAAGAATTTACGATAAAAGAGTTGGATACTTCTCGATTGGAAATGTAGATTACAGTTCTGAAGCATTAAAAGCAGATGCTAAAAGATATATTAGAAGATGGAGATTAGAACCAAAAGACGTTAATGCGTACAATCGTGGAGAATTAGTAGAGCCAATTAAACCCATTATATATTATTTAGATCCTGCTACACCAGATAAACTTAAAAAATACATTAAACAAGGTGTAGACGATTGGCAAAAGGTTTTTGAAACTGCTGGTTTTAAAAATGCAATTATGGCAAAATATGCTCCAACTAAAGAAGAAGATCCAGAGTTTAGTATGGAAGACGTACGTTATTCTTCTATTAGATATGTTGCAAGTACTACTAGAAATGCAACAGGACCAAGTGTTTCTGATCCTAGAACAGGTGAAATTCTAGAAAGTGATATTATTTGGTATCACAACCACTTACGTTCTTACAGAAATAGATATTTATTAGAAACAGGAGCCGCAAATCCTTCAGCTAGAACTTTAGACACACCTGCTGAAGAAATTGGTGAAATGATGCGAATGGTAATTTCTCACGAAATCGGCCATGCATTAGGGTTACCTCACAATATGGCTGCAAGTTATGCGTATCCTGTAGATTCTTTACGTTCTGGAAAATTCACTCAGAAAATGGGAATTGCTGCTACAATTATGGATTATGCACGTTATAATTACATTGCACAACCAGGAGATAAAAACATACGTTTTATTCGTCAACTAGGGCCTTATGACCATTATGCAATTAATTGGGGTTATCGTAAATTATCTTGGGCTAAAAACCCAGAAAGTGAGGTTTCTACTTTAGATAAATGGATTGAAGACAAAGCAGATAATCCTATTTACAGATTTGGAGGTCAGCGTTTTGACCCATCTGCACAAACAGAAGGCATTGGAAATGATCAAGTAAAAGCATCTACTTACGGAATGAAAAATTTAAAAATAGTTGCTACTAATTTATCTAATTGGACTTCTAAACAAACCAATAATTACGAAGACTTGTCAGAATTATATGGTGAGTTATTAGGAGTTTGGAGTAGATATGTAGGCCATGTTTCAGGAAATATTGGTGGTATTTACGAATTCAATAAAAAACCATCTCAAAAAGGCTCTGTTTATAAACCTGTAACCAAGCTAAAGCAAAAAGAAGCTATGAATTGGTTACAAGAAAATGCTTTTAAAACTCAAGAATGGTTATTAAATGGTAAAATCTTGGCAAATATTGATGAAAGTGGTTACACTAATAGAATGTTAAGTTTACAAAACAGACAGTTAAATGGTTTATTAAATAAAGTAAAATTAGAAAGAATGATAGATGCTTCTGTAATTGACCCATCTACGTATGAAGCTATTGACATGATTCGCGATTTAAGAAATGGAATTTTTCAAGAAGCTAACTATACAAGAAATGTAGATGTTTTTAGACGTAATTTGCAAAAGTCCTTTATTAATAGAATGAGCATGTTACTGAATTCTAAAAACGTTCAACATGCAGATATTAACTCTATTGTTAGAGGTGAGTTAGAATCACTAAATTTCCAATTAACAATTGCGAAGAATAGAAGAGTAAATAGAATGACAAAATATCATTACAGAGATTGTATTGCTAAAATTAAGGAAGCTTTAAATCCTAATTAAGCATTAATTTCTCAACAAATTATTACCTATTGCACAGTTTAAACATTTTTTTGCTGTGCAATAGTTGTTTTTAAGCTGCAACAAAGCCTGACTTTCCATTGCGTTTTTAGAAGAAATACCCAAATTTAAAAACTTAGAAATTATACCATTCTTTTCTGATGAAACTTCTTGAATCAAATTAAGAAAAGTATCTTCACTTAACTCCCCTCTGTTTTTTAAATAAACAAACTTTAAAGGAACAGTGGTGTTTATTAATAATAAATCAATAAAAGAATTTGTTAGTTTTTTGGGTGATTTTTTAGAAGTTGTTTCAAAAGTATAATGCTCTTTCCAGAAATCATCTAAACTAAAGGAGAATAGTTTATAGTAGTCTTTCTTCTTATCTAAATAAATTATTTTAGAAAATAAATTTTTATGCTGAGTAAACAATGCAGCCAATTGTGCAATTCTAATAGTAGGAAAGTTAGTTGGGTGCATTCTAAAAAACTGAAAACTATTATTAAGCTTTGGCTGTAGTTTAAACTTGTGTTTTAAATAAACAAACTCTCTTTTAAGATTTAAATAATATTCACTTTCTATTTCAAATTCTAAAAAACCTGCCATTCCAAAAAGCAGTGATGATAGCTTCGTTTGATCATCAGCTACTTTTCGAATTATCGAGAAGTCTATAGCTTTCGCCAAATCTAGAAAAACCTCGGCATTTATTTTTAGTCCGAAATTTTTAGCCTCTCTATGGTTAAAGATTTCTGATCTAATCGCTCAAAATACAAGCGTTCTTGCCAATTTTTAATTAAAAAAACATCAAGAGTGTGAATTTGATTTTCACAAGGAATCCAATTTCTTTTCGTAAATAAAAGATTTTTGTAATTATTAAGAATTGAATTTTTCACATAATCTTGTAGCACTAATGTTATTAAAGGCTCATTATTTTTAGTGTAAATGACAACATCATTTTCCCAAACTACATGTAAAATTACAGCGTCATAATTGGGATCTGTTTCATGTTCATGCAAATACCAATCTGATGCTTTTACATGCATTTCTATATTTCCAGCCCATAATTGACCATCAATATACAATTGAGCATTTAAAAAATCTGGCCCAGTATGTTTATTAAGTAAACCTGTTTTTTTGAGCTGTATCTTTTTACCTTCGGAAGTTTTTAGATTTAACGGAGAAAAAAGTTGGTATTGCCAAACATAATACAAAAATTCTTCTTTCATTAACTTTTTATTTCCAATGTACAAAAAATTTTATAAGCTTATAAGTTTTAATAATACACAAAAGAATTGGAATTGCATTTTAAGCTTTATTTTTGTGATCTAAATAAGAAAAATGAATACTATAGAAAGTTTACAATGGAGATATGCAGTTAAGAAGTTTAATCCAAAAAAAGATCTTGATGACTCTCAAATAAATATCCTTAAAGAAGCTTTTAATTTAACAGCAACATCTTACGGATTACAACCTATAACATTGTTGGTTATTAAAAACAAAATGCTTAGAGAAAAGTTGGTCACTCATTCTTATAATCAAACTCAAGTAATAGACGCCTCTCATTTATTGGTAATTTGTACACCGCAGGAATACCATACAGAAGAGGTTCATAAGTATTTTAACCTAGTTCAAAAAATAAGAAAAACTGAGGATAGCATCATTACCCCTTTCAAAAATTTTTTAACAGCTGAAATTGAAAAAAAATCACAGGAAGATCTGTTAAAATGGACTAAAAATCAGGCATACTTAGCATTAGGGAATCTACTAACTGTATGTGCTATTGAAAAAATTGATGCGTGCCCAATGGAAGGTTTTATTGCTGAAAAATATAATGAAGTTTTAGAGTTAAAAAATAAAAACCTTACGGCTGTTCTATCACTACCTGTAGGGTATAGAGCGAATGACGACTATATGAAAGATCTAAAAAAAGTTCGAAAAAACACAAATGATATTGTCTTAGAATTCAATTAAAAATATAGAACCTTCTTAACAAAGAAGGTTTTTTTTTGCCCTTTTAAAATCGTATTTTTGATGTATAAAACAGAATTGTTTTCTTATGAGTCAAGATATCAGAAATATAGCACCACAGAACGTTTGGAATCACTTTGCAGATTTAAATGCTGTACCTAGACCTTCTAAAAAAGAAGAAAAAGTTATACAGTTTATGGAAGATTTTGGTAAAAGCCTAAATCTAGATACTTCTGTAGATAAAGTTGGTAATATTATCATAAAAAAACCAGCTACTTCTGGAATGGAAGATAGAAAAGCTATTGTAATGCAAGGTCATGTAGATATGGTGCATCAAAAGAATGCTGATACTGATTTTGACTTTGAAAAAGAAGGCATTAATATGTTTGTTGATGGTGATTGGGTAAAAGCAAAAGGCACCACTTTAGGTGCAGATAATGGTTTAGGTGTTGCTGCAATTATGGCTGTGTTATCTTCTACAGACATTCAACACCCAGCAATAGAAGCACTTTTTACTATTGATGAGGAAACAGGCATGACAGGTGCAATGGGGTTAGAAGCAAATGTTTTAACTGGTGAAATACTGTTAAATTTAGATACTGAAGAAGATGATGAAATAGGCATTGGCTGTGCAGGTGGTGTTGATATAACTGCTACAGGTAGCTATTCTTCAGAGCCAATACCAGAAAACACTAAAGCGTTTAAAATTTCTGTAACTGGTTTAAATGGTGGTCATTCAGGTATGGATATTCATAAAGGTTTAGGTAATGCTAATAAAATTATGAATCGTTTAATGTTTGATGGTTATGAAAAATATGGTTTACGAATTTCTAGCTTAAATGGAGGTAGCTTAAGAAATGCTATTCCAAGAGAAAGTTTTGCAACTGTGGTTATAGGTAATGCATCAGAAAAATTATTCTTAGAAGAAAGTGCTATTTTAATTAATAAAATTAAAAATGAATTTGCTTCTTTAGAACAAAGCTTAACCATAGAAATTACAGAAACTGAAACACCCACAAACATTTTAGATATAGCCTCTCAAAATAAGTTTATTAAAGCAATTTATGCAGCTTTAAATGGTATGTATAGAATGAGCCCAGATGTTGAGGGTTTAGTAGAAACTTCTAATAATATTGCTAAAATAACAGTTGAAACTGGTGAAATTAAAATATTATGTCTTACGAGGTCTTCTTCAGAGAGTAATAAATGGGATTTAGCAAATTCAATAAGATCTGCTTTTGAATTGGCTGGTTTTACAGTAGATTTCTCAGGTTCTTATCCTGGTTGGTTACCAAATATGAACTCTTCTATTTTAAACGTTGTAGAGAGCACTTACATAAATTTGTTTAAAGAACAGCCTAATGTAGCTGCTTGTCATGCAGGATTGGAATGTGGAATTCTAGGGAAAAACTATCCAGAAATGGAAATGATTTCTTTTGGTCCAAATATTAAAGGAGCACATTCTCCAGATGAGAGAGCCCAAATTTCATCAACTCAAAAATTCTGGAAATTATTGCTTGAAGTTTTAAAAAACATTCCTAAAAACACTTCCTTTTAATTTATAAAAAAAAAAATAAAAAAAGAAATTAAATTGTTTAAAAAATATTTAAATATAGATTTAACAAACTAATTTACAAAGAAGTACTACTCTACATTATTGTTAACATCTTTCATTGAAATAAAACAGAAAAAAATGTAATTTTACTTTGAAGTAACAACATCTTTTCATGGGAAAAATAATAGCTATTGCAAATCAAAAAGGAGGTGTAGGTAAAACTACAACAAGCGTAAATCTTGCAGCTTCTTTAGGTGTTTTGGAAAAAAAAATTTTATTAATAGATGCTGACCCCCAAGCAAATGCTTCTTCTGGATTAGGGATTGAAGTGGAAAGTGTCGAATTTGGAACCTATCAGGTTCTAGAACACACCATTTCTGCAAAAGATGCTATTATTTCCACCAATTCTCCAAATGTAGATATTATCCCTGCGCATATAGATCTTGTTGCTGTTGAAATTGAATTAGTTGATAAGCAAGAAAGAGAATACATGCTTAAAAAATCATTAGAAAAAACTAAAGACAATTATGATTTTATAATTATTGATTGTGCCCCTTCTCTAGGATTAATTACTTTAAATTCTTTAGTAGCAGCAAACTCTGTTATCATCCCAATTCAATGCGAATACTTTGCTTTAGAGGGATTGGGAAAATTACTAAACACTATAAAAAGTGTTCAGAAAATTCATAATACAGATTTAGATATAGAAGGCTTACTTTTAACAATGTTTGATTCTCGCTTACGTCTATCTAACCAAGTTGTAGATGAAGTCCGTAAGCATTTTTCTAGTATGGTTTTTAATACAATTATTAGAAGAAACACTCGTTTAGGAGAAGCCCCAAGTTATGGAGAAAGTATTATTGCGTATGATGCTACTAGTAAAGGTGCTGTAAATTACTTAAATTTAGCACAAGAATTATTAAAAAAGAATTCATAACATGGCAAAAGCAACCAAAAAACAAGCTTTAGGAAGAGGATTATCTGCTTTGTTACAAGAAAGCCCTAATATAAACTCTGCATCAGATAAAAACGCAGATAAATTAGTGGGAAGTATTATTGAATTGGAATTAAGTTCTATTGAAGTAAACCCATACCAACCAAGGACTTATTTTGATGAAGAAGCTTTAAATGAACTTGCAAATTCAATTAAAGAACTTGGGGTTATTCAACCAATTACTGTAAGAAAACTAGATGGCAGTAAGTTTCAATTAGTTTCTGGTGAACGAAGATTTAGAGCCTCAAAATTAATTGGTAACACAACAATACCTGCCTATATAAGAATTGCGAATGACCAAGAAATGCTAGAAATGGCATTAGTAGAAAACATTCAGCGAAAAAATTTAGATCCTATAGAAGTAGCGCTTTCTTATCAACGCTTAATTGACGAAATTCAATTGACTCAAGAGGAATTGAGTACTAGAGTTGGTAAAAAACGCTCTACAGTAACCAATTACTTGAGACTTTTAAAATTAGATCCTATTTTACAAACAGGTATGAGAGATGGCTTTATTTCTATGGGACATGGACGTGCTATGATTAACATAGAGGATACAGAAGATCAACTAACAATTTATGAAAAAATTTTAGAACAAAAATTATCTGTAAGACAAACTGAAGAACTTGTAAAAGAGTTAAAAACAGGAACAATTGCTAAACCAAAAAAGAAAGTAATACCTGCTTTTATAAAAAACAATAAACAAACATTTAATGACTTTTTTGGTCATAAAATTGATATTAGTGTAAGTCCTAATGGAAAAGGGAAAATTAGTATTCCGTTTCATTCTGAAGAAGATTTTAATAGAATTAAAAAACTACTCGAGTAAGTGTTCCTTAAAAAATCTATACTTTTCGTTATAATTGCTTTTTTATCTCTGAGTTTATCTGCTCAGAAAGATTCAATTACAGATGTAAAAAAAATTCAAGATTTAAAGATTAAAGGTAAGATTAAAACCACACAAGGTATTTATAATCCTTTAGCACCCTCTAAAGCTGCCTTTTATTCAGCTATTTTTCCTGGATTAGGACAAATGTATAATAAAAAATACTGGAAGGCTCCTATTGTTTGGGGAGCATTGGCAATACCTATATATTATCATCAAATTAATAACTCTGATTATAGGAGGTTTAGAAATGCCTATCGGTTAAGAAAAAATGGGCTAGTTGATGAATTTACAGTAAATGGTATAGAAACGGTTTCTACACAAACTCTAGAAACTGCACAAAAACAATTAAGAGAAAATAGAGATTTATCATTATTATCAGGAGTCATAATTTATATACTACAAATAGTAGAAGCAAGTGTTAATGCACATTTAATGCAGTTTAATACTGATGATAACTTAACTTTAAAACCTACTTTAATTCAAGATCCAATCTCTTTTGATGCGCCTGCAGTAGGGTTAACAATTAAATACAACTTTTAGATGAAAATTGCACTTTTAGGATATGGAAGAATGGGAAAAGAAATTGAAAAAATTGCAATTTCTAGAGGTCATGAAATAGTAATTCGAAAGGAGGAAGCAACAAAAATCGATATTACTTTAGCTGATGTTGCTATTGATTTTAGTGTTCCTTCTTCTGCATTTGAAAATATTACCAACTGTTTTAAAAATGATGTTCCAGTAGTGTCTGGAACTACTGGTTGGTTAGAAAAATATGAAGAAGTGTTAAAAGTTTGTGAAACTAACAAAGGAGCTTTTATATACGCATCCAATTTTAGTTTAGGTGTCAATATTTTCTTTGAACTAAACAAACAGTTTGCCAAATTGATGAATAATATAGACAATTATTCTATTGCCATGGAAGAAACACACCATACTAAAAAATTAGATGCACCAAGTGGAACTGCGATTACTTTAGCAGAAGATATTATTGCTAAAACAGATAAAGAAAATTGGGCATTAGGTAAAAGTGATACAGCTTCTACAATACCTATTGTTGCCAAAAGAGTTCCAGATGTACCTGGCACTCACTCAGTTTGGTATCAGTCTGAAGTAGATAGTATAGAAATAAAACATACTGCTCATAATAGAAAAGGGTTTGCTTTGGGAGCTGTGGTAGCTGCAGAATGGTTACTTAATAAAACAGGAGTATTTACAATGAAAGATGTGTTAAACATCTCATAAATACTGTAACTTTTTTTATTATTTTGCGCCTTATAAAACATTAAAGATTCTTTTCTTCTTGAAAAAATAAAATATACGTTATGACATTTACACAATGGTTTCTATTTTTCTTAGTTGTACAATTAATTCATTTTTTAGGAACTTGGAAATTATATATTAAGGCTGGAAGAAAAGCTTGGGAAGCTGCAGTACCTGTTTACAATGCAGTTGTATTAATGAAGATTATTAATCGTCCAAAATGGTGGGTAGTACTTCTATTTATTCCTATTGTAAACCTATTAATGTTTCCTGTTATTTGGATAGAAACCATTAGGACTTTTGGATTTTACAGAAAAATAGATTCTTTATTTGCCACAGGAACACTTGGATTATATATATTTTATATTAATTATTTTACAGAAGCAACATTTAATTCTGATAGAAGTTTAAAACCTCGCTCTGAACTAGGAGAATGGATAAGTTCTATCACTTTCGCCATTATTGCAGCTACTTTGGTGCATACCTATTTTATGCAACCATTTACTATTCCTACGTCTTCATTAGAGAAATCTTTACTAGTTGGAGATTATTTATTTGTAAGTAAGTTTCATTACGGAGCCAGGGTTCCATCTACTGTAATTGCTGCTCCAATGGTTCATGACTCATTACCTCTTACAGGAACTAAATCGTATTTAAAAAGTCCACAATTGCCTTACACTAGGTTGCCAGGTTTACAAAAAATTAAAAATAATGATATTGTTTGTTTTAATTGGCCTGCAGATTCATTAGCCACTATGTGGGGAGATACCTCTGGTAGATTTACCTATAAACCTTTTGATAAAAAAACAAACTATGTAAAACGTTCTGTGGGAATTGCAGGAGATTCTTTAGAAATGAAGAACGGTTATATTTATATTAATGGCAAAAAAAACGAATTACCTTATAGAGCAAAACTTCAATTCTATTATACATTTGAGTGTAAAGAACCTATAAGTCAAAGCTCATTTCCAAAATTTTTATTAAACAAAGAAAGAACAGGTGTTTATAAAATTTTATCTGAATATTGGAATAATGAAAAAGTCCAAAATGCTATTAAAGAAAATGGAAGCCTTTCAAAAATTGGCGAAGATTCTTTATATACAGAAGTTGCTGGAGGTATAAATCCGCAATTTGCTCAACGTTTAAAAATGATTAGTGTTGAAAATAAAATCAACATTAATATGACAAATGAAGAAGTAGAACGTCTTAAAAAATATCCACTCACGATTTCTGTTAAAAAAGTAAATCATGGAGCTGATGATGCCATATTTCCTCACATAAAAGAATTAGGTTGGAGCCAAGATAATTTTGGACCTATTTACATTCCTAAAAAGGGTGCTACAGTTGAACTAAACTCAGAAACAATTCCTTTTTATGAGCAGATTATAAAAAATTATGAAGGAAACAATTTAATGGTAAATGGAAACGATATTTTTGTAAACGGACAGAAAGTAACTTCTTACACTTTTAAACAAGATTACTATTACTTAATTGGAGATAACAGACACAACTCATTAGATGCTAGATATTGGGGTTATGTACCTTTTGACCATGTACTAGGAAAACCTGTAATGATTTGGTTTAGTTGGGATGCAGATGCACCTTCATTCTCTGATAAATTAAAATCTATAAGATGGGATAGGATGTTTACTACTGTTCATGGTGAAGGAGAACCAGTTTCTTACAGATATATAGTATTTGCTTTAATTGCTCTTTATATTGGTTACAGTTTCTACAAAGGAAAGAAGAAAAAATCTGAATAATTATTTAGTTATAAACTTATAACAAAGAATGGCTTTATTCATACCAACCTACTTCTCACCTATTTCTCAGTATTCAGAAATGATAAATGCTAGTGAGATTGTATTTGAAATGGAAGATAATTTTCAGAAACAAAGCTATCGAAACAGATGTTACATTTACAATTCTAATGGCAAACAACTTTTAAGCATACCTGTAAAACACATATATAAAGAGGGTCGTAAAAAAACAAAAGATACTCTAGTAGAAAATAATTTTCCTTGGCAAGACCAACACTTTAAGTCCTTAAAATCTGCTTATAGAACTTCACCTTTCTTTGATTTTTTAGAAGAAGAAATAGCGCCAATTTTTAACAAGAGATATAAATATTTACAGGATGTAAATATTGATACTTTTTTATTTGTAAAAGATATTTTACAATTAGAAGAAAGCTTTACACAAACAAACTCTTACAAACATGAATTTGATTCTAAAGATTTTAGAATTCTAGCAGATAGAAAACACGAACCCCAAAAAAAAATTGACAAATACATACAGATGTTTGACGACAAACATGGTTTTATTCCTAATTTATCCATCTTAGATTTAATATTTATGGAAGGTCCAAATGCATTAAGTTACTTGTAATTTTCTGATTTTAATCCTTATTTAGAGAAAAGTATTGGTCATCAAAATAAAGACATTACACAAAAAGGGCATTCTTTTAATAAACTAAAAACATGATAAACTTTATCATTCACTATTCCCTACATTTCCTATTTCCCCTACTCATATGCTTTGTATTTTTTAAAACAAAATGGAAAACTGCTTACCTAGTTTTTCTGGCTTCTATGTTAGTAGATGCAGATCATTTATTAGCAAATCCAATCTTTGCTGAAAACAGATGTAGTATTAATTTTCATCCTTTACACACCTATTATGCAATTTGTATTTATTTTATAGGATTGTTTTTTAAAAAAACAAGACTACTAGCAATAGCACTACTGTTTCACATGCTAACTGACTTTATTGATTGCTATTTGTAAAGCGCTTATAAAGTCTTGTAAAATCATTAGAAATATTAAATTTAATAATAATATAAAAGTATAATAATCCAATTAATATGCTTTTTAAAGTAATATTAATAATTGGGTGAATTGGAAATTTAAATATGTAAATATCAGTAAGATTAAAATCCCAAAAGTTAAACCCTAAATACATTAAGGCTATTATTAGGAGCATTATCAATGATTTATTTGTAAAAGGAGTCATAGAAAATTTACTTTTTACAAACAAAATTTTACCTGTATTGGCTGCAAAAATGACTATTAATGTAGCTAAAGCCAAACCATCTGTACCCATTTCTAAATTGTAATAAAACAATCTGTTTAAAAAATATACAGACAAAGCCATACCAACACTAAATGGTAAAGTAATCCTATAATATTTAGAATTATTAATGATAGCTCCATTATTTCCTAAAAATCCATTATACATTTTAAGTAGCGAAATCATAAAAACAACTAATGCACCTCCTGAATATTCTTGTGGTAATAAATTGAATAATTGCTGCACATTAGTATTAATTAAAACAAAAAAGAAACCACTTATTAGTAGTAAATTTATAGAGCTCTTTTTATACAAAGAAGCAACCTCTGCGTGATTTTCTTCGTTTAATGTTTTAGAGGTTAAAGGTTGTAGAATATTTAACATTGCTCTACTTGGTGCCTCTATAAAAGATCCAATAAAAACAGCAACAGCGTAATAAGCTGCTTTTTCTAAAGATTCTTTACCTGGAATCATAAATTTATCTATATCTAGAATTATAGCTCCTGCACTACCTGCAAGAATAATATAGATAGAATAACGCATTATTTCATTAAAGTTCTCAGGTCTAGAAAAAGTAAATTTTGGAAAATATAGCCTAAAAGCATAAAACATCATTACAAACATTCTTAGAAAATAAGCCCCTGTTAAGTAATATATAAATTCTGCCTTTGTAATAAAATCAAAATAAACTGCAAAAAGTAACATCATTACTACAACTCTATTCCATAATTCTTTTAAAATATTACCAAAAACTGACTGAAATTGCACTTTTGCCCAAGCATAAAAAACCTCAAAGTAAGCACATGTAAACGCTATAAGATAAATAACAAACGTATAATCTTTTATAATAAGGTTTTCTTCAGACAAATAATTACTAATTTGTCCGTAAAAAACATTACCTAAAAACCCAATTGGTAATGCAACCAAAAGAGGCAGGAAAAGAATTGAAGATAAAAACTTATCTTTCTCTACCTTTTTGTAATAACTAGAGAAAAACTTAACAATAGTATGATGAATACCTAAAGCTATTAAAGGCATTAATAAATTTGATGAAGACAGTAGAAAAGTAACCAAACCATAGTATTCCTCCTCTAAAAAACGAGTGTATAAGAACAATGTATTTATTCCTCCAAAGGCAAAACCTAAATAGATAAATAGGGTATTCTTAAATGATTGTTTTAAAACTATTCCCATTTTATAGAGATTTTATAACTGCAGCTAATTGTTCTGTTAACTGTTTTCTATGATACTGATCTATATTTTTTGAGGTTACTTCTAAGCCATTACCTTTAAAATCTTCGTACATCTTCAAGATCTTTGTTTTAAGACCAGTTTTATCGTTATAATCAATAACGTCACCAGCTTCTGTATTTTGTAAAATTTCTGACAAATCACTTTCTTTAGGCCCAATTGCTAAAATAGGTCTTTTTGTAGTTAAGTACTCAAAAAGTTTACCTGTTAAAATTCCTTCAGCATTTTCTACATTAGGGATTAATAATAATAATACTTGAGACTTTTTCTGGAATTCAATGGCTTTTTGGTGAGAAACATAACCAACAAAATTTGAATTATTAGTTAATTGATTTATTTCAATCTCTTTTAGAACTTCATCAGAAATATCACCAATAAAATTTAATTCTAAATCTCGTTGAAAACTTTCATTTTCTAGACAAACATCCTTTAAAACATCAAATAAAATTTTTGGATTACTTTGTTTTGGCAATAGACCAATATATGAAATAGAAAATTTAGCATCTAGCTTAACATTAAAATCTTGAAAAACTTCATCATCAAAACCATTTGTAATGACCTCTACTCTATTAGCGTTTTTGCTAAACTCTTTTTTCAAAGAGTTACTTACAGTTAATACACAATCAGCGTTGTTTAACACTGATTCTTCTAGTTTTAAGTTTTTCTTTCTGGTAAAATCTAGCTGTTTAAACTGTTTGTTGTAATATAGAGTTGACCATGGGTCTCTAAAATCTGCTAGCCACTTTATATTAGTTTGTTTCTGCAATTGCTGTGCAATTAAATGCATGCTATGTGGTGGTCCTGTTGAAATAACTGCATTAATTTTATGTGTATTTAAATAATTTTTTAAAAAATTAACTGAAGAAGTTACCCAAAACACTTTTGGATCTGGAATAAAAAAATTACCTCTAATAAATGATAATAATTTACTATTTGTATTGTTAGAAACACCTTTCTTCTGTTGTTGCTTTTTCTTCCAAAAAAGAATATTAGTTGGCTCCCAAATTGGTTGCTTTAAAATAGTGATATTGTTAGGAACCTGGCTTTCTAATGAAACATCACATTTAGGATAGTTTGCATCATCTACTGTGTAAACAATTGGCTCAATACCAAAATCTTGTAAATATTTTACAAATTTTAACCAACGTTGAACGCCAGAACCACCTGCAGGTGGCCAATAATATGTAATTATTACTACTTTCAAACCTGAAGGTTATTATAAAAGTTTAAGAGTTTTTGAGAGGTAATTTCCCACGAAAATTCATTTTTTATAAAATCTTCACCATTCTTACCTAATTTTTCTCTTAACCCTTTGTCCTTATAAAGCTGTATTACTTTTAAGGAAAAATCTACAGAATCTTTCTCATTATGTACTAAACCAGAATGCTTTTTAGTTACTAGTTTTTTTTGTGCTATTGCGTTACTTACTAATAATGGTTTTGCAAAACTCATGTATTGAAAAATCTTATTTGCATAAGCGACATCATGTTGTAAGTTTCTGTGTAAAGGAGAAATACAAACATCACTCGCTTTAATATAGGATTGAAAGAGGGTTACATCTTTCCAACCCTCAAAATCTACAAATTTTTCAATTTTCAAATCTTTAACCTCTTGTTTTAAAATTGAATCAGTAGTATTCTTACCAACAATTACTAATTTTATATTTGGAATCTCTTTTCTAAGTTTAGGTATTGCAGCAATGGCTGTTTGTAGACCTCTTCTTAAGTGTGTATCTCCTAAATATAATAATACAAAATGTTTTTTATACTTAACTAATATGCTTTTGTCAATTGTGAAATTTTTATAAAAAGAAGTTCTAATTGTATTAGGTACTAAAACAAATTTACTTTTTTGAGATGGTAATCGCGTTTTAAGAGTTTTTATAAATTCTGGAGAAACTGTTATCACCTTATCTGCCTTAAAAATAAACTCTTCTTCTTTATTTTTCCATTTTTTTGGAGAAATAAGGTACTTTCCTGGAAATTTCTGTAAGTGAGGATACAGCTTCATAACTTCAGGAAGATTGTCATGTAAATCTAATACAATTGGTAATGTCGTTTGCTTGTTTGCCTTAAAAACAGCCTCCGCAACTCTAATATCATGAATATGTAAAACTTGTACTTTAGTTTCTTTTATAAATTTTCGCACTTTCTGTTGCATTAAAAAAGTATAAATAGGAATCGTATATGCTAAAGCAGATAATTTATACTCAAACTTATTAGAAGAATAACGTTTTACATTTATTCCATTTATAAGTTCGTTTTTCTGTTCTTTAGAATATGATAAGCAAAACAGGAAGACGTCGTGTCCGTTTTGGACTAAAGAAACTGCTTCATTCTCTACTCTTGGGTCTGGAGGAAAACTAGCATCGAGAACCATTCCTATTCTCATGCTTTATCTTGATTTTTCTTCTTATTATATAAAATACATCCTAAAGAAATAATAAATAAAAATGCGTAAGAACTTAAAGATAAAAAACTTCCTTTTTGAATAACTTTGGGCTCAAATTTAAATACAATTTCATGATTTCCTTCAGGTACTCTCATTCCTCTTAAAACATAATTCACTCTATAATGTGGCGTCAATTCTCCGTCAACATAAGCATTCCAACCATCTTTATAATATATTTCAGAAAAAACAGCAAATTGCTCTGTTTTAGCATTTGAAGTATATTTTAATTCTGTAACACCATACTTATCTAAAGAGATACTTGCTGTAGTATCTTTCTGAAAATTGAAAGTACTATTCTCTAAAAGCTTGCTTTTATCTATAACTGCACTTAATTGTGTACTAAGTGAATCTAACGTTTTCATTTCTTGGTCTGCAGAAGTCACTAATAGTACATTTTGTACAAACCAAGCATTACCATATGCATCTGGATTTAATTGTGCTTGTGGTTGATTATTTTGATCTGCAATAATAAAATATTTAGTGTTTAACATATTTAAAACACGCATATTGTTCTTTGCTATTTGATAATCAAACAACTCTTTATACCTACCCATTTTTGCAGCATGATAACCTCCTATTGATTGATGAAAATAAGAAGTAGAACCGTCTTGCATAGGATCTACTGTAAAATTTGCTACTCTATAATGAGATTCGTCTTTTAATATTTGTTTAGATGCATTTGACGCTATAAATGGTTTTTCGACTTTTCTCGAAGATCTAAAATCAGATTCATTCACATAACGTTTATCTATAGAAAGTAAATCGATAAGAATAAATATAACCAATGCTATAATTGCATATTGCTTCTTTAATTTTTCTTTTAATGTAAACCATAAAATGCCTGCTGCTAGAATCACGAGACCTATAGACCTAAGAGAATCCATTAATAAAATCGATTTCCTATCTGCAATAACTGCATCTAATAAACCTGGCAGATCATTATAACTTGCATCCCTTAGTCCTTCGAAAGTTGCAAAGCTCTGAGCTAATAAATACCCAAAAACAATTAATCCTGAAAAGGTGAAAAATGCATTTTTTAATGCTTCCTTTTTCTTTTTATTAGAAATTCCTGGTGAGAAAAATTCTTTTAACGCTAATACTCCTAATATTGGAACACAAAGTTCTGCTATAATTTGTATTGATGAAACTGCCCTGAATTTATTATATAAAGGAACATAATCGATAAAAATATTCGTTAAAATCTCAAAATTTCTACCCCAACTTAATAAAATAGAGAATACTGTGGCTGCTACTAACCATTGTTTTAATTTTCCTTTTACTAAAAAAATACCAAGAAAAAATAAGAAAAATATTACAGCTCCTATATATGCAGGTGCTTCAATAATTGGCTGATCTCCCCAATAAGTAAGTACTTGTTTAGAGTAATCATTAGCAACTTTTTTTCCAGCAGTTTTAGCTATTAACTTATAAAACTCAGAATCATCACCCAATTCTTCAACGGTTCCTCCACCCATAAATCTAGGAACAAATAGGTTGAATGTTTCTAGCTTAGCATAACTATATTGAGTAATATAGCTTTTATCTAAACCTTGTGTTTCTTGTTTTTTAGAACCATCTGCATTAATGGTTAATTCAGATTTTCCTCTAGTACTGAAATCTGTATATTCTTTCATAGCCATTAATCTTGGTGCATTTGCTCCAATTCCTAAAATAACAGCGGCTATAATTACTATAGCTTGTTTTATAAAACGAGATAATTCACCTTCTTTTATGGCATGAACCAATTCTACAATTCCCAGTATTAACAAACAGAAACCTAAGTAATATGTCATTTGTATGTGGTTTGCATAAATCTCTAATGCCATAGCTAAACCAGTTAGAATGAAACCTAACACAAACTTTTTTCGAAAAACCAATAAAACCCCAGCAACTACTAATGGCATATAAGCTATAGCATGTGCTTTGGAATTATGACCCGGTATAAAAATAATTATCAAATAGGTAGAGAAGCCAAAGGATAAAGCTCCTAAAATTGCCAATCTCCATTTAACTTTTAATGCCAACATTAGCACGAAAAAACTTAAAAAATACAAAAATGTATAATCTGCAGGTCTTGGTAAAAAACGGAATACTTTATCTATAGTTCTTACAAAATCATAAGGGTAATAGGCGCTTATTTGGTAAGCTGGCATTCCACTAAATGAAGCACCTGTCCAATAAGGTTCTGCGTCATTATTAGCTCTATAATCCTTAATTTCTTTAGCCATGCCTATAAACTGAGTAATATCTGACTGAGCTAATTTTTGACCCTTTAAAACAGGATGGAAATAAAGTAAAGATGCAATAACAAAAAGAAGAAATGCAACTGTATATGGTAAAATCTTTTTTAGTTTCAAACTTAAAATTTAAAATGGTGATAATTCTTCAAAAAACATTAATCAATCTCCTCAAAATCGATATACTCTCCAACGTTTTTCTTACTCTGAGCCTCTTTTCTTGGTGCTTTATCTATAATTGTTTCCCCTTCTTTAACAGTACTTTTGGCTTGTTGTTTACCAAATTGCTCTGCTGCTTTTTGCTGCATAGTGCTAGCTACTTTATTCAATAAAAAAGGAGCGAAAAGTTTCGCTACAAATTTGAATGCATAGTAAAATAAAACTATAAAGAAGATCGTTTTTAACAAACCCATTTAAAATACATATTTAATTAATATCAAAAGTAACAATTTGGCAACAATTGATACGTTAACAAAGTACAAAATTTAAGATTTACAAAAAAGTATGCATTCCTTTTTAAAACACCATTTTTATGCTATGTTTGTTTACATTTTTATTTAAAACAAGTAAGTAAATGGTTAAAAATTGTATTAAGGAATTACTTTTTGCAGTTATTGTGTTATGTTTTTTTTCAATCTATGGACAATACACTAGTGTAATAAACTCAAACAAACCAGGGTTTTCGGAGAGTCCTTACAGTGTGGGAAAAGGTGTTTATCAGTTTGAAAGCAATTTATTTTGGAGAAACACATCTATAGAAACTACTTTCTCTAGACCACAATCTTTTGGACTAGACTTTCTATTTAGAACCAGTTTTTTATCAGAAAAACTAGAGTTGAATACACAAATAAGTTATAAAAGAGATGAAATTGCTTTTAAAAACATCTTTACATCATCTTACTTTACCAATGGTTTTGGCAGATTTACGATTGGAGCAAAATATTTGCTTTTTCAGCAAGAATATGAAGACAAAACCAAAGAGGTTAGAAGTTGGAAAAGAAGAAATGCTTTCGATAAAAAAAGGTTGATACCTTCTGTAGCCATTTATGCTGGTTTAAATACAGATATGGTTAATGACATATACAAAACAGGTAGTATGTCTCCGAAAGCAGGTATATTATTACAAAACAATTTAAGTTCTGATTTTAATATCATAACCAATGTCTTTTATGATTATATAGGTACTGATTTTGCTGAATTTTCTTATATAATTACTGGGACTATTAATTTAAGTGATAGATGGTCTACCTTTTTTGAAAATCAAACTATATTTCAAAAAGAACAAACCAACTCTAATCTGGGTACTGGTTTGGCTTTTTTATACAGTAGAAATCTACAAGTAAATGCCTCTGGTAGGTTTCTATTTGAAGGAAAAGCACAAGGTTTCTACGCAGGTTTTGGAGTATCTTACAGAATAGACAGGCATAAAGACAGCTATAAGGAGTTAGATGAAAATGGAAAAGAATTAAAAGACACTCCAATTTCTAACTACAATAAAAAACAGAATGGCTTTTTTAGTAGGCTTTTTAGTATTTTTACCAAAGATAAGAGCAAGAAAAAAACTAGAAAAAGAGTAAAGAGAAAAAGAAACTAACAAAATCAAGTATATCTAAATGATTACTATTAAAGAAGTGCACACGAAAAGTGAAATCAAACAATTTGTTATGTTTCCGTTTTCAATTTACAAGGACAATCCCTACTGGGTACCTCCTATCGTTAAAGATGAAATTGCAAATTTTGACACAGATAAAAACCCTGTTTTTAAAAATGCAGATGGCAGGTTTTTTTTAGCTTTTAGAAACAACAAAATAGTTGGTAGAGTTATTGCTATTATTAATTGGTATGAGGTAAACAATCAAAACATTAAAAAAATGCGTTTCGGTTGGTTTGATGTTATAGATGACATAGAGGTTTCCAAAGCTTTATTACAAAAAGTAAACCAAATAGGTAAAGAGAACAAATTAGAATATATAGAAGGACCTGTAGGTTTCAATAATTTAGATAAAACTGGAGTTTTAACAGAAGGTTTTAATCATTTAGGCACTATGATTACATGGTACAACCACCCGTACTATAAAGATCATTTAGAGCAACTAGATTTTGTAAAAGAAAAAGAATATTTAGAAAATAAATTCAAATTTAAAAATGTAGATGCTGTCTACTTTAATAGAATTAGCACTATTATAAAAAAACGTTTTAACCTTAAAGCTTTAGATTTCACAAAAACCAAGGATATTCTACCTTATGTAGACGAAATGTTCGAAGTCTTTAGCGCTTCCTACGCTAAACTTTCTACTTTCGTTCCTATTTCTGATGCTCAAATAACCTATTTTAAAAAGAAATACATCTCCTTTATTAATCCTGAATACATCAAATTTGTGGTAGATGAGAATAATAAATTAGTTGCTTTTGCAATTGTTATGCCTTCATTCTCTAAAGCACTTCAAAAAACAAAAGGTAAATTATTTCCCTTTGGAATTTTTCATTTATTAAGAGCAAGAAAACACTCTAAAGATGTAACGTTTTATTTAATTGGTGTTCATCCAGATTACCAAAATAAAGGAATACATGCAATTATTTTTGATCAATATACCAAAACATTTACTCCTCTAGGTATTGATAATTGTATTAGAACACCGGAGTTAGCAGACAATGAAGCAATCAGAAAATTGTGGGAAAAGTTTGATCCTGTTACCCATAAAAGAAGAAGGACGTATAGAAAAGACATAAATACTCAACTAGATATCAATTTGAGTTAATTTATGAAGAATAAATAAATTTGTATAGAGAACTAATTATAAAAACTTCTCGACACAAAATTTCTAAAAAAAGAAATTTCACACGAAGTGACAGTTTCTTTCAACTTTGAATCTAATTTAAAAAATGCAACTATTTTATAATTCAGAAATTTCTAAAGAAACTACTCAAATTACTTTCGATAAAACCGAAAGTAGGCATATTGTGCGTGTTTTGCGAAAAAAAGAAAATGATGTTTTAAAAATAACCAATGGTAAAGGTTTTTTCTTTGATACTAAAATTACAGTTGCTAATGATAAAAAATGTATTGCTCAAGTTATCAATATTTTAGAAAAAACAAAACCTTGGAACTACTACTTGCATATAGCCATTGCTCCTACAAAAAATAACGATCGTTTTGAGTGGTTTTTAGAAAAAGCTACAGAAATTGGTGTAGATGAAATTACGCCAATTATTTGTCAGAATTCAGAGAGAAGAGTGGTAAAATTAGAGCGTTTTGAAAAGATTTTACAATCTGCCATGAAGCAATCTTTAAAATTTACATTACCAAAATTGAATACCCCAATTAAGTTTAACAATTTCATACAACAAGATATAGAAGGCTTAAAATGTATTGCTCATTGCGAAGAACAAAAGAAAAATCATTTAAAAAATGTTGCTAAAAACGGGAAGAGAATTACTATTCTTATAGGTCCTGAAGGAGATTTCTCTTTAAATGAAATTAAAAAAGCATTAGAAAATAACTATAACCCTATTTCTTTAGGAGAAAGCAGATTAAGAACAGAAACTGCTGCTTTAGTTGCGGTAAATACTGTTTCTTTAATACAAGAGTAATTTCATTTTTCATATATTGCTTTAATATTCATTATAAATCATGAGGCAACTTTTATGTATATTAATACTAACTCTTTCTGTAAGTTCTTACTGTCAGGATGTTGCTATTTTAAAATACAATGGTGGTGGAGATTGGTATGCAAATCCAACTGCTATTCCAAACTTAGTGGCATTTACCAATAAAAATATAAAAGCAAATATTTCTAAAAACCCACAAACAGTAGCTGTTAACAGTACTGATATTTTTAATTTTCCTATTCTTTTTATGACAGGTCATGGAAATATTTACTTCACAAAAGAAGAAACTTCTAACCTACAAAATTATTTAATTTCTGGCGGATTTTTACACATATCCGACAATTATGGTTTGGATAAATTTATAAGAAGAGAGTTGAAAAAGGTTTTTCCTAATTTAGAATTTAAAGAAATACCAATCAATCATCCTATTTATAATCAAACATTTAAATTCCCAGACGGAATTCCCAAAATCCATGAACATGATAAAAAACCTGCGCAAGGTTTTGGTTTGTTTTATGAAGGAAGATTACTTGTTTTTTATGATCATGAAACTGATTTAAGTGATGGCTGGGAAGATGGTATTATACATAACAATCCAAGAGAAGTTAGAGAAAAAGCTTTAAGAATGGGTTCAAATATTATAGAATATGCTTTTACAAACTAATGCCAATATTAATATTGATGATATTAAAATAAACTTTGACTCTAGTGGTTTATGGGTTTTAAATATTGCCATTGCTATTATAATGTTTGGAGTTGCTTTAGCAATTACTGTAGATGATTTTAAACGATTGTTTAAAAATCCAAAAATTGTTTTTGTTGGGGTATTATCGCAATTTATTTTATTGCCATTATTTACTTTTTTAGGTATATTATTAATAAAACCTCATCCAAGTTTTGCATTAGGAATGATGATGATTGCAGCTTGCCCTGGTGGAAACGTCTCCAATTTTTTTAGTAAAATGGCCAAAGGTAATGCAGCATTATCTGTAAGTTTAACAGCTTTTGCAACATTAATCTGTATTTTTATGACTCCCTTTAATTTGCAATTTTGGGGCAGTTTATATGAACCAACCAATGAAATTTTAAAAAAAGTGGAACTTAATTGGGTAGATTTATTAAAGTTAGTTTCTTTAATTTTAGGAATACCTTTAGTTTGTGGAATGCTCATTAAACATTACCATTCAGAAATGGCTGGTAAAATAGAGAAAATTCTTAAACCTTTATCAATGCTAGTTTTTATAGCTTTAATATTTACTGCATTTTCACAAAATTTAGATGTTTTTGTAAATCATATACACCTTGTATTAGCTTTGGTTGTTTTTCATAATATTTTTGCATTTATTTTAGGGTATTGTTCAGCAAAAACCTTCAAATTGAATAAACAAGATTGTAAAACTATTTCTATGGAAACTGGAATTCAGAATGGTGGCCTTGGTTTGTTATTAATTTTTGGCTTTTTTGATGGCTTAGGAGGAATGGCTTTATTAGCAGCTTTTTGGGGGATTTGGGACGTTTTTTCTGGAATGCTATTGGCTACTTTTTGGGGGAAAGATAAAAAGGTATCACTTAATAAATCTTCAGCAAAATAAACATCTACTAATTAACCCAGTTAACTTAGACAAATTACCAGAAATATTTATCAGCAAAATACTTAAAAGCGTTATAACCTTGACTTTGGTAATCATTTAAATTTTACATATGATTTTAAAGAAAATTTGGTATAATTATGTAAAACTATTCTTAAGAATTAGTCTGAATTTCTATGCTAAAGAAATTAAAGTTTTTGGGAAAGAAAATGTGCCTAAAAAGGGGGCAATTCTTTTTGCAGTCAACCATCCAAATGCTTTATTAGACCCACTTTTTGTTACCACTTTTAACAATAGAGAAAATCATTTTTTAGTTAGGGCAGATGTTTTTAAAAGACCATTGGTAAAAAAAGCATTAGCTTCTTTAAACCTAATGCCCATTTACAGAATTAGAGACGGAAGAAAGCAATTATCAAATAATGAAGAAGTTTTTAAAAAGTGCTTTAACATATTAGCCAGAAAAGAAACATTAATTATTTTTCCACAGGGAGGACACTCTAGAGATAGAAACATTAAATCCTTAAGTAAAGGGTTTACTAGGATTGTATATGGTGCTTTAGAAAAAAACAGTAATTTAAAAATTACTGTAATACCAGTTGGAGTAACTTACCAAAACTCATCTAGTTACCCAAGCAAAGTTTGCGTTCAATTTGGAGCACCAATTGACGCTAAAACTATTTATATAAATAATGAAAAAGCTAAAGCAGTAAACGTTTTAAAAGAACAGGTAAGTAATCAATTAAAACAATTAACGGTTCATATTCCTAATGATGAAAATTACCATGAAACCTTAAAAAAGCTAAATGCTGCTAATGTAGATTTTACAGAAGTTAATACGATTAATGAAATGATTCGGAATCAAAAATTTCCTGAACCAAAAAAGAAAAAAATTAATTATTTAAAACCAGTATACTACCTTATTTTACTCAATAGTATTTTACCTTATTTTATCTGGAAAAAATTCTCAAAAAATATTAGCGAAATTGAATTTATAGACACAATGCAATATGGTATAAACGTAGTTACCTTTCCTTTATTCTATATATTACAAAGCATTCTATTATCCTTTTTATATGGCTGGCAATTTGCTACTTATTACTTTATACTATCTGTTTTTATAGTCTATGTTTATACAAAATTAGCACCAGTAAATACTGAAAGTAATATCAAGTAAAATAATATACCAAAGCAATTTAGTGTTGTTAGTAAAGTTAAACTCTTGAATAATTTGAAACTGAAATACATTCAGCACAAAAAAGATAGGAGTAAAAACAGAATAAAGTTTCTAATTTAAAATAGCATCTTGTATTACTTGCTGAATCTTAGTTCGCATATCGGTTTCTATGAGGCCTGTATTCTTCATATCAGGATATATTCTGTTTGATAAAAAAACATAAATAATACCACTTTTAGGATCTGCCCAAGTATAAGTGCCAGTAAAACCAGAATGACCAAAACTTTCATCAGAAACACAACCACAAGTTGCTTTGATAGTTTTATCTAATTGAGGTTTATCAAAACCTAAGCCTCTTCTTACTCCTAAATCTTCAAAATAACGCTTATTAAATTTCGAAATGGTCTCTGATTTCAAGTACCTCCTACCTCCATAATAGCCTTTTTGCAAATACATTTGCATGATTTTTGCAACATCATTTGCATTCGAAAATAAACCTGCATGACCTGCAACACCTCCTAACATAGCTGCTCCCATATCATGAACAGTTCCGTGTATTAATTGATTTCTAAAATAATCATCATTTTCTGTAGGAACAATAGATTGCTTTTTAAATTTACGTAATGGCAAATATGCGGTTCTATTTAAACCCAAAGAAGCATAAAATGTTCCATTAAGCATTTTATCTAAAGACTTGTTGTATTTTTCTTCTAGAGCTTGTTTAAACAAATAATACCCCAAATCACTGTATTTATACCCCTCTTCCTCCCTTTGCTCTGCTTTATTTATATATTTGTAAATACTGTCTTTGTATGTATTTAATAAATAAAGATTTTCAGCAACTTTTACTCCATATTTTTTAGTTTTTTTAGCGCTATAAAATTCTTTTAAATTTACTCCTGTAATACTATCTTGTGTATCTTTATAAAAGGGAATCCAAGCTTTTAAACGTGCAACGTGAGATAAAATTTCTTTTACAGTAAGCTCTGCTTTATTAGAATTCTTAAAGCTGGGTAAAATAGTTTGTAAATTAGCATTTACTGGTATTTTTTGATCTTCGTCAGCCTTCATTAATAAGGGTAACGAAGCTAAAATCTTAGTTAAAGAAGCCAAATCATATAAATCTGTATTTTTTACTTGTATTTTTTTTCTATCTGTATGGTATCCATAACTTTTTTGAAAAAAAACTTTGCCGTATCTAGCCGCTAGAACCTGGAACCCTGGAGTCATTTTATCTTCTAGGATTACATTAGCTAAACTATCTATCTCCTTAAGTTTTAGAGATGACATATTCACAGCTGCTGGAATTGTATACTGCAATCTGCTTAAATTATTTGTAGATAGGCCAAAACCCTCTTTGAAATCTTCTTTAATAGAAACTGGTAATTTACCATTAGCTGCAAAAGCTCCAAAAAGCATTTGTGCAGAAAGTTCTTGTGCTAATTTACTATTTTGATATGAAATTAAAATAGTCGAAATATTGGTAAAACTTTTTAATTGAAGTAAACTATAAGGACTTGTAAATACGTCTAAAATAGTTTCTTTATTTCTCGCTATTTCTTGTAACCAAACCAGTTCTTTGCCTTTAAATTTATAACTTTTCCAAGGATGTGCGTTAGATTTATGAAAGCCTACAATTACTTTAGTATAAGGCTTTAATTTTTTTAATAACTCATTTAAATTAGGTGCAGTAATCTCATCTACTTTCGTGTAATTTTTTAACATAGTTAAAAAATGATTTCCAGAATCGTCTCCTAATTTTACATATGCAATTTTTTGCTTTTCTAAATTTAAAAAAGGTACTGTTTGTTGTTTATTTTTTATTAATGTTAATGAGTGCTTAACCAATTTTCTATGCAATAACTCGTCTTCAGCGCTATTCAAATCTTCATCAAGATTTGAAATTGACACAGGAGTGTAGCTATGCAATCCCATCCAATATTTTGCTTTTAAAATCTTTCGAACAGACAGGTTCAATCGGTCCTCTGTAAGCGTATTTAAAATCAAAGCTTGTTTAATAAGCTTTATGGTAGCAGGTACATCTTGCGGAATTAAGAGTAAATCATTACCTGCTTTTATTGCTGCTAAGTCTATTTCGGATGAAGAAGCATAATTTGCTGCACCCTTCATATTTAAACCATCTGTAATAATTAAACCATTAAACCCTAACTCTTGTTGCAATAAATTTGTAACAACATTTTTAGATAATGAGGTAGGTAAGTTTGGAGTAGGTTCTAAACTTGGTATGTTTAAATGTGCAGTCATTACACTTCCAATACCTGCATCAAATATTTGCCTATAAGGATATAGTTCAATAGAATCTAGCCTTGGTTTATCAAATTCTAAAAAAGGGAGTGTATAGTGAGAATCTGAGTCAGTATCTCCATGACCTGGAAAATGTTTTCCATTCGCCATTACCTTATATTTTTGCATTCCTTTAGTAAATGCAATTGCTTTTTGACTCACATTTTCTTTGCTTTCCCCAAAAGAGCGATTTCCTATTATTGGGTTAGCTGGATTCACATTAACATCTAAAACAGGTGCAAAATTAATATGAATACCCAAACGTTTGCAGTGCTTACCAAGTTGCTCTCCAAAGGCTTTTATAAGAGAATCGTTTTTAATGGCCCCTAAAGTCATGTTCCATGGAAACTTATAAGTATTATCTAAACGCATGTCTAAACCCCATTCACCATCAAAACCAATCATCAAAGGTAATTTAGAAATAGATTGATATTTGTTATTTAAAATAGCTTGTTTTTCTGGAGTCCCTTGCATAAATATCAAATTACCTACATGATATTTAGTAATCATCTCTGTAATGAAGTCCTCATGTTTTTGATCTAAATTAGAATAGGCTTGCACCATAAATAGTTGACCTATTTTTTCGTCAATAGTCATCGAATTTATGATACTATCTACCCAAATTTCTTGAGCTTCAGAATCTTTCGTAATTAAAGGGTCTACTCTTTGCGATTGTGCTTTAAAAGCAAAGCCAATTAAAAACAATAGGACTATTCTGTTTGTCATATGCTTTTGTAAATTCAATATTTATATCAAAAAACGATTGTGCCAGCTTTCTTTAGCTGGTATTTCCCATTTTTTCTCAAAATCTTCTTTTGTATTTACCATATTATTAAATACAATAGTATTTTTTGTTATTTTTTTTTCTTTTATATACTTCTGAAAATCAGATAGTTTTACTAAATTTATTATATCATTATCTTTAAATGTTACATTCATTTTATTCATTAAATCGATATTTAAATCGTTTTGAAGTTGCTGAATAAAATGTACAGAACTATCTATAGAACAACCAGAAACATTATTAAAGCCCTCATCGACAGCTAATACTAAAAATTGATTGTACTTTATGGTAAATGATCCCTTTAAATTATCTCCATGTCTGGTCCAAGAATTAATAAATTGTTGGGTTTTAGTTGATATAAATTCGACTTCTTTTTGGGTAAACTCCCTATTTGCTTGGTAAACCCAAATACGACCATTATTAGGTATGTTTTTATATTCTGTAAACATATTTTATGTCTTTAGATTATTAAATTTTTAAATGGTTTAGACTATTTAAGATTACTAAATATTTAATAATCTAAGAGTCTAAAAATCCCATTTATCTTAAATTAAATTTTTGTTGTAATGCTTTTAATTTTTCGTCATCTGTCATTGTCTCTTTAGGGGTAGACATGCGTTCTTTAATTTGTTTTAATACTTTTTTAGTATATAGCGGAAAATCTGCATTCTGAATCCAATTATGATAACCAGGGTTTTCTGTTAATACTTCTTCAACAGTTCTTCCTTTGTATTTTCCGAATGAAAAAACTTCCTGATTTTCTTCGTTCATTAAAATAAAACCAGCAAAGTCTGCTCTTTTGCCATGAGTAGAAAACTCACTTAAAGTATCTACTGAATTTCCTATATCATCATATTTATCTACTTGTGCTAATAAAATTTCATAGGTTGCATTTGTATCTGCTTCTGCACCATGTGCACCTTCTAATTCTTTACCACAATAAAATTGATAACCAGCTCCTAATGTTCTTTGTTCTTTTTTATGAAAGATTACTTGAACATCGATTGCTTTTCTATCTTGCATATCAAAATCGATACCTGCACGCATTAACTCTTCAGCTAGCAGAGGAATATCAAATCTATTTGAATTAAAACCCGCTAAATCACAACCAGCAATCATTTCACTTACTTTACCAGCCAACTCTTTGAATGTAGGCTCTGTAACTACTTTCTCATTTGTAATTCCGTGAACATCTGCAGCTCCTTGAGGAATTTCTACTTCTGGATTTACCAACCAAGTTTTACTCTCTTTATTTCCGTTTGGAAATACTTTCAGTATTGAAATTTCTACAATTCTATCGGTTGCTATATTTACACCTGTTGTTTCTAAATCAAAAAACACAATAGGTTTAGTCAGGTTTAAATTCATAATATGTTACTTATCGGTTAAATAAAAAGCAAAAATATTTTCAATGACCTGATAATAATTGATTTGCAGATCACATTAATTTTTTAAATATTTCTTTAAATATAGAAAAATAGGAGTTAAAACTCTTTAAATAAAAGCTTGAATTATGAAAATTTTATTAATTTTTTATTTGAATATAATTTAAGGTTACAATTAGATAAAATTAATTACCTGATCAATTGATTAATGTATGTACCAATTTCTTTTCCTTGTTTTAAGCCTAAATCTACAGCTGATCTATAATGTATACCTCCATACATTCTACTAATTGCAGCTTCACCTGCAGCATCTGAAAAAGAATCAAAACTTCTAATAGGCAAGCCAAAAGGTACTTCTGTATCATCATCAAAAGAAAAATTGTCTCCAAAAATTGAAGTTAAAACTGTTGATGCTGCTCCTGAAACAACAGAGTGACCACTTGTATACTCTGGAAAAGGAGGTGTCTGTAAAATTGGCACCCAATCTCCATCTATATTTTGATTGATTAGCGTTTCAGGGCGAATTAAGTTACTCCTATATTTTTCATCCCAACAACTAATAAAAGCATCTGCAATAGCTAAAGAAGTTTTAGTATATGCATTTACAGTTTCCATAAAATTAGCATCAGCTTTTTTAGCTGCTATTTTAACAATTCCAATCCAGTGTGCTCCTGGAGAAATTTTCTTAGTGGCAAACATAAAATGACCACGGGTAACTGTTACAAAGGGATTACAATCCCAAAATTGAGCTATTGCAACTTCTTCTGAGGCATCACCTTCTTTAGTAATTTCCTCACTAATGGTATACACTTCTAATAACTCCTTAAAAAAATCAGAATTTTTATCTAAAGAAAATTTTGGTGGTGGAATTGGTTTAAACTGATCTGGAGTTTCTAAAAGAAATGGTCTAATCTTACCCCAATGTGGTTCTATCCCTTCCATATATGCAGGAGGTGTTGGCTGCCAACGAGAAGGATCATCTGTATCTACAGTAAACTTTTCCATAGTTCTTGTTTGGTTGTAATTGTCTTTATCCATCCAAGATTTTATATGGCCAACTACTTCTAACGCATATTTTTTAGAAGCAACAAATTCTTTTTCGTTGATATCTTCCCATTTTACAAATAATGAATCTTTTACAACATCTATCCTATCTTCAGAAAAAACTAGCATTTTACTAATTTCCATATGTGCAATTAAAGCAGACAATTTTAAATTTATAGGTTCAGTTTCATTGGCTTTAGGTATTGCTTTTAAACCTGTAACAGCATTAGATAAGGTAGTATACGCACTATCTTTTTGTACTAAAATTTCGTAAGCAGCTACATTTGGATAAGCAAAAACCCTACTTGCAACTGGAGGAGAAAAAATATCATGAACCATTACGTCAGATAGTTTATCTACTTGTAGGTGAAAATCTTCAGAAGATATAATTATCGGTTCTGATTTTAAATTACAGCTAGAAAAAAACGAAACTAGCAACAAAAAAGAAAAATAATTAAAGTACTTCATTTGGGTTTTAATATCAGAATTTTTTAATGGTTTAAATTCTATTGTTATTCTACAATAAACTTACCTTTCATCATTGCAAAATGTGCAGGAAAACTGCAGATAAAATCATACTCACCTGAGGCAGGTGCATTAAATTCTATAGTTGTAGTTTCACCCCCACCAATCATTTTTGTATGCACAATAACTTCATCAGATCCTTCAGGAATGAAATCATTGTCTTTTGAGGCAGCTGCAGCAGAAGCAAAAGTAGACATTTTTACACCTTGCTTTAGAATTACTACATTATGCCCCATAATTTTTTTATCTAATTTACCTGTATGATTTAATGTCAATTTTACCTTTTGATTAGCTTTTACGTTTATTTTTCTAGTACTAAATTTCATTTTATCACTAGTTGAAATAAACACATTTGCAACACCATTTTCATCAACAATTACAGTAGGTTTTTTCTCTTCTTTTTTCTTTTTTACAACTGCTGTTTTCCTAACCTTTTTCTCAGTAGTTTTAGCTTCTTTTTTCTTATCATTTCCACAACTTAAAAAGAGGGTAGCTACTATTAATACTAGTAAAATTCGTTTCATTATATGTTAATTTGATTATTTAATAAATATATAAATTTTTGCGCTAAAAGCATACAGTTTACCCCTTAAATTTTTCTAAATAAAGAATAAAAATGGCACCTTACTAAAAACTAATTTAAAAGAGATTGCAAAAACACTTGGACTTTCTGTAGCAACAGTTTCTAAGGCGTTAAATGGCTACTCTGATGTTAGTGAAAAAACAAAGAAATTAGTCTTAGATTTAGCTGAAGAATTAAACTATACACCTAACTCATTTGCAGTTAATTTAAGAACCAAATAATCTAAAACCATTGGTGTTATAATACCAACAATGGTGCATTATTTTTTTTCTAATATTATTGATAGCATTTTAAAAGATTGTGAAGAAAGAGGTTACATGGTTATTATCATGCAATCAAATGAAAATTATGAACTAGAAAAAAAGCAAGTAGATTTACTTTTAAGTAAAGGTGTAGATGGTATTTTAATTTCCTTATCAAATAAAACAAGAGATACTTCTCACCTTAAAAAAATCATAAATTCAGGAATTCCCTTAATTCTCTTCGATAAAATTGACAAGAACATAAAATGTTCTAAAATCATAAATGATGATAGAAAAGCAGCTTATGATGCTGTATGTCATCTTATTAAAAATGGAAACAAAAGAATCGCTCATTTTAGAGGCGCACTAAACCCTCAAAATTCAATTGATCGATTTTTAGGATATAAAAAAGCTTTAACGGATAATTATATTGAATACGATACTTCTTTAGTCTACGAATGCAAAAACAACAATAGAGATGATTTTGTTGAGGGTGCAGAATTAGCAAAACAATTAATGATAGATCATAAAGATAATGTTGATGCTATTTTTACAGTTAATGATTTAATTTCTATTGGAACTTTAAACTATTTTAATAGAAATAATATAAAAGTACCCAATGAGGTTGAATTATTTGGATTTAGCAACTGGTTTATGACAAACGTTACAACACCATCTATTTCATCAGTAGAACAAAATACCAATAAAATAGGTGAAAAGGCTGCAGAAATTCTTTTTAAAGAGCTAGAACAAAAAGCCAATGAAGAAGCAATTTTACATGAAACACATATCATTGAAACTGAATTAATTTTTAGAGATTCTACTAATAATAAAATTAAATAATTATCTCTAAATTAGCAATTCACTAGTAATACTAAAATTTTTATATATACCTTATCCCTAAAATAATCGAATAAAAATGCCAAAAAAAGGGAAAGAAAAAAACACGGCCAATAAAGCAAAACATTCTAAGCTGATGCAACAAAAAATCAGTAAGGTGAAGTTAAAAAAACAACTTCACAAAGATCGTTTAAAAGCTATCATACAAAAAGTTAATCAAGAAAAAAAGAAAGAAGAATGAGCATAAAATATTACTTAGGTAGTATTGTATCTCTACCTCTTTTACCCATATTGTTTTTACAAGGAAAAAAAATAAGAACAAATATTCCAAAACTTCCAGAAGCGAGAGAACCTGATGGCTACGTTAAAAAAAATAGTTCTAAGATCATTGAAATTTTATGTATTGGAGAAAGCACAATAGCTGGTGTTGGAGTAGATTTTCATAAAAACGGTTTTATTGGTGCTTTAGCTAATACCATTTCAGATACAAAAGTTATTTCTGTAGCATGGAAAGTGTATGCAAAAAGTGGATATACCGTTAAAATGGTTAGAGAAAAAATAGTTCCAATCATAAAAGAAAATAGAACAGATCTTATAATAATAGGATTAGGAGGCAATGATGCTTTTCTGCTCCATAGTCCCAAAGTTTGGATAGGAGAAATTGAACAATTAATTACTAAACTACAAGTTAAATTCCCAAAGACACCTATTTATTTCACTAATATGCCACCTATTAAAGAGTTCCCTGCATTTACAAAATCAATAAAATTTGTGATTGGAAATTTAGTTGAGCTTTTAGGAAAGCATTTGTATAGAAGAATTAAAAATAAAGATAATGTTTATTATAATAATGAAGTCATTACTTTAAAAAGTTGGCAAAAAAAATATAAATTATCCGGTGATATATCTACCTTTTTTAGTGATGGTGTTCATCCATCAAAATTAACTTATCAACTTTGGGGAAAAGATATGGCGAATTTTATACTTAAAATAAAAGCTTTTAATCATGGATTCACAAGAAATCATAGAACATTTTCAGCTTAAAGAACATCCAGAAGGTGGATATTTTAAAGAAACCTACAGAAGTTCAATTACTGTAAAATCAGAGAACTTAGAGCATCAATTTAATGGAAATCGAAATTTATGTACTAGTATCTTATTCTTATTAACATCGCAAAAATTTTCTGCTTTTCATAAAATTAAGCAAGATGAAATTTGGCATTTTTACAAAGGAAGCACTTTAAAACTACACATGATTTCACCTGAAGGTGATTACAGTTCTAAACTTATTGGTACTAATTTTGCTTTAGGAGAAATTCCTCAATATACAGTACCTGCTTATTGGTATTTTGCAGCAGAAGTTATTGCACCAGATTCATTTTGTTTTATGGGTTGTACTGTTTCACCAGGGTTTGATTTTAAAGATTTTACGCTTCCTTCTTACCAAAAATTATCACAAGAATTCCCTGAACATAAATCAATCATAAAAAAACTTACACACCATTAACTAAAAAAAGCTCTAAATATTAAAATTCAGAACTTTTTTTAGTTAATTGAAATTACTATTTTATTTATCGATAGAACCTAAAACACGATTCATAAATGAATTTAAGGCTTCTTTTTTTGAAGCACCATCTTTAATCATTTTATCTACTTCAATTGCTCCATACATGTTAGAAATTAACTCTCCAATAACATCTAATTCTTCATCTTTTAAAGAAGGAACTTCTGTTAAAGCTTCTAGAGTTTCAATAGTTTCTAAAACATAGTCTTGATCATTTTCTTCAATAAAACTTGTTAAATGTTTAATTACTGGTAATTTCATAATTTATTGAATTTCTGATACTAAGTCTTTTAAAACATCAAACTTGTTAGTTTGTGTTTGATTCTTTTTTTCTCCTGCTACAAAAGTGGCAAACGTTGGCAAATTACTAACATCTGCTAACTTTCTACTTTCAGGAAATTTTTCAGCATCAACAATAACAAATTTAATTTGATCGTTCTCTGATGCTAATTTTTTGAATTTTGGTTTCATAATTCTACAATTACCACACCAAGTGGCAGAGTACTGTACTATTACCTTTTGATTTGCATCTACTATATGCTGTAAATTATCTTCTGTCAATTCTTGCACCATAATGATTAAAATTTTAAAATTATGAGTTGCAAAAAAAACTGCAACTCATAAGTATAATTAAATTTAGTGACTAGCTAAATATTCTTTTGTTCCTTTTGCATTAGCTTGCATAGCATCTTTACCTTCTTCCCAGTTTGCTGGACAAACTTCTCCGTTTTTTTGGACATGTGCATAAGCATCAATCAAACGTAAAAATTCGTTTACATTTCTTCCTACTGGCATGTGATTAATTCCTTCATGAAAAACAGTTCCTTCCTCATCTATTAAATAAGTAGCTCTATACGTTACGTTATCACCCTCTACCTGAACAGTTCCTGTCTCTTCATCATAAACTTCATTGGTAATATCTAGAATACCTAAAATAGAAGATAAGTTTCTGTTACTATCTGCTAATATTGGATAAGTTACACCTTCTATACCTCCATTATCTTTAGAAGTACTTAACCAAGCAAAATGAACTTCGGCTGTATCACATGAAGCACCAATTACTACTGTATTTCTTTTTTCAAATTCTGGTAATGCTGCTTGAAACGCATGTAATTCTGTTGGACATACAAATGTAAAGTCTTTTGGATACCAAAATAACAATACTTTTTTATTATTATTTACTGCCTCTTCTAATACATTTACTTTAAATGTATCTCCCATTTCGTTCATTGCATTTACATTTACGTCAGGGAATTTTTTACCAACTGCTGTTGCCATTTTTATTTATTATTTATAATTAATATTCGTTTTCTAATGCAAATATATTTTTTAATGAGAATAATATAACCATCATCATAAACTATTTAATTTATAGTAGAATAAGATTTGATTATTTTAAAAAAATCAAGTATTTGCTATTGGTAAATCTATTGTAATATAATTACAATAGATTAGTTTAAAATTTTATAAAGATTTTAAAAGGAAATGTAAATTAGGATAAAACTACTTATTTGCAAATAATTTAATATCATTCTCAGAAACCGTATTTTCCCCAAGTATAATTAAACGCTCTACAACATTTCTTAGCTCTCTGATATTTCCTGTCCAATCGTACTTCTGCAATAATACTATTGCCTCTTGTGAAAAAGCTTTTTTTGGTGCCCCCTGCTCTCTTGCAATTTTTGAAGTAAAGAAATCAACTAATAAAGGAATATCATCTCTTCTTTCATTTAAAGACGGTACTTCAATTAAAATTACAGCTAATCTATGATACAAGTCTTCCCTAAATCTACCTTCTGCAATCTCTTTTTTTAAGTTCTTATTAGTTGCAGCTACAATTCTTACATTTACCTTAATATCTTTTTCCAAACCAACTCTTTGTATTTTATTTTCTTGTAATGCACGTAATACTTTTGCTTGTGCAGATAAGCTCATGTCTCCAATTTCATCTAAAAAAATAGTCCCTCCATTTGCAGCTTCAAATTTACCTGCTCTATCTTTATTTGCCCCTGTAAAAGAACCTTTTACATGTCCAAAAAGCTCACTTTCTATTAATTCTGACGGAATTGCAGCACAGTTCACCTCTATCATTGGTGCTTTAGAACGAGCAGACTTTTCATGAAGCCAATGTGCAACTAGCTCCTTACCTGACCCATTAGGACCTGTAATTAAAACTCTAGCGTCAGTATCTGCAACTTTTTCTATAATATCTTTAATGTGAGAAATTGCATCACTCTCACCTACCATTTCGTAATTCTTGCTTACTTTTTTCTTAAGCCTTTTATTCTCTACAACTAAAACCTTTTTGTCTAAGGCATTTCTAACTGTATTTAAAAGTCTATTTAAATCTGGTGGTTTAGAAATATAATCAAAGGCTCCTAAACGCATTGTATTTACAGCTGTATCTAAATCTCCGTGACCAGATATCATAACCATTGGGATTTCTGGTTTTATTTTTTTTGTTTTTTCTAGCACTTCAACACCATCCATTTTTGGCATTTTTATGTCACAAAGAATTAAGTCATACTCATTATTTTTAATCATCTCTAGGCCTAAAAGACCGTCTTCTGCTTCAGAAACATCATAATTTTCATTCTCTTCAGAAATAATTTTTTTTAAAACTCTTAGAATAGCAGCTTCGTCTTCTATGATTAAAATTTTAGCCATTGTTTTCTTTTATTTTATTAGGTGAACGTCTCTTTGCGGAAAAGGAATAGAAATTTGATGTTCTCTAAATGCTTTATCTATTTCAAAACGTATATTACTTTGCGTAAAACGGGCTTCAAAACTATTATCAAGTGTAAAAGCTACTTTAAAATTCAAACTACTTTCAGCAAAATCTGTAAATAAAACAATTGGAGCTGGAGTTTTTAATACGTTAGGCTGATTAGTAGCAATTTCTAATAGTATCTTTTTTACCAAACCAATGTCGGAACCATAAGCAACCCCCACTTCTACACTTTCTCTTGTTTCTGTTCCATTTTCTGTCCAATTGTATAAAATATTGGTTAAATATAAATGATTTGGAATTACCAAAACTTTATTATCTACTGTAACAGCTCTTGTTGTTCTTAGTCTAATATCTAAAACTCGTCCTACTTTACCCTCTAACTCTATAATATCACCTACATGTACAGATTGATCTACTAAAATAAAAATTCCAGAAATAATGTCTTGAAACAAGGTTTGTAAAGCTAAACCAACACCAATTAAAAGTGCCGCTGAAGCTGCAAATATTGCAGTAACATTTACACCTGAAGTATTCATAGCAATTAGAAATATGGTTAAAAAGACAATCCATCTCATATAACCAAAAACAGAAACGAATTTTTGTTTATCGTTTTCAGGCATTTTTCTAGTTACAAATTTCCTAAATAATTTTAGTACAAAAGAGGTTATTACTAGAGCTATTGCAACAAAAAGCAAGCCTTTAATAGTAATACTTATTTCGTTACTAAAAACGAAGGTATAATCTAAAATAGAAGTTATTTCTTCTACAATTGTTTTTTTTACCTTTTCTAAACTGTCTTGATACATTTAACCTTTATATTTTATCCACTTATACAAATCCTTATAGGTTGGTTTTTTACCATACATTAAAATTCCTACCCTATAAATTTTAGCTGCAAACCAAACCATAAATACAAAAGTAACTATTAATAAGGTCATAGAAATTACTAATTCATACCACAATACACCGAATGGAACTCTCATTAACATCACAATTGGACTTGTTAATGGTATGTATGAAAAAGCAACAGAAATAGGTCCATGAGGGTCACTAATTACTGTAGCAAAACCTACATATACAGCTAAAATTAAAGGCAACATAATTGGCAACATGAACTGCTGTGTATCTGTTTCGTTGTCTACAGCTGCCCCAACAGCAGCAAATAATGAACTGTACAACATATATCCTCCCAAGAAATAAAAAATGAACAATAAAAATAATTTCAAAATTGGAAGTCGTAGTATTTCTTGAATGACCAATTGTAATTTATTTGCCCCCGTAATTTGTTTCGCAGTTTCTAATTGTTGCGCAGAAATAGCACTAGTTTGCATTTCTACCACATCTACTCCAAAAAAAGAAGATAGAACAGTTGTAATTATAAAAATTATAATTCCCCATATAAAGAATTGTAATAAGCCTGCAGTAGCATTTCCAATTATTTTACCTAACATCAATTGAAAAGGTTTTACAGAGGATACAATAATTTCTATAATTCTACTTGTTTTTTCTTCAATAACACTCCTCATTACTGAAGTTCCGTAAATAATAACAAACATCATTAATAAGTAGCCTGTAATTGCTCCCACCCCAATTTTTAAACCATTAATAAGCTTAGAAAACTCTTCTCCAGAAAAATTAAACATCTTAATATCTGATCGTATTCTAGAAGCATTAATTTTATTAATATCTATACCAAAGTAGTTTAATTGCACATTCCTAAGTTTGGTTTCTATTTTATTCTCTAAGGAGTTAATAATTGAAATACCAGGTGAATCTTTTGAATAGAATTCTACAGAGCTAGCCAGAATAGCCAAACTGTCGTTTTTAGGTATGATTAAGGCGCCGAAAAAATCACCTTTCTCAACTTTTTTCTTAGTTGCTTCTAGTCCAAGAGAAGTAAAATCTTTATAGTGTAATGTTTTTGTGTCTTTAAAATCTTCTTTAGAGAATAAACCTGAATTGTCTACATATACAATTTCTTTAATTTTCTGATCGTTCTTTTTCATTAAAAAGAAGACTAAAGCCCCCATAGCCAGCATTATTAATGGACTTAAAAAAGTCATTATGATGAATGATTTATTTCTAACTTTAGCAATAAATTCTCGCTGTATAATAAGTTTTAGTTTACCCATCTTTTTTATTGATTTTTATGTACAGCTTGAATAAAAATATCATTGGCACTAGGAATTAATTCTAAAAAGTGCTGCACCTGACCTTTACTCGCTAAAAGTGATAATAAATCGTTAGCGGCGGCTGTAGCACTAAGCTTTACATTTGTAGTATATTCATTCCCTAACAACTTAAAATCTGAAGGAAAAACTTCAAAATTTTCTTTCAAGAGAGCCTCTAACTCTTTTGGGTTTTCTGTTTGCACCCCAATTTGAAAGGTATTTGTTCTAAATTCGTTCTTTATAGCATTTAAAGTTCCATCTAAAATTTTATTAGATTTATCTATTAATGCAATTTCATCACACATTTCCTCTACAGATTCCATTCTATGTGTAGAAAAAATAATAGTGGCACCTTCATCTCTTAATTGTAAAATTTCTTTGGCAATAATTTGTGCGTTTATAGGATCGAAACCAGAGAATGGTTCATCAAAAATTAAAAGTTTAGGATTGTGCATTACTGTAACAATAAATTGCACTTTTTGAGCCATACCTTTAGAAAGTTCTTCTATTTTCTTGTTCCACCAAGCCATAATATCAAACTTTTCAAACCAGTATTTTAATCTTTTTTTAGCTTCAGACTTTGACAACCCCTTTAATTGCGCTAAATACAAGGCTTGCTCTCCTACTTTCATGGATTTATATAATCCGCGCTCTTCAGGCATATAACCAATATCGGCAGTATGTTTAGGAGTTAATAAATCTCCATCTAAAAAAACAGTCCCAGAATCTGCCATAGTAATTTGATTAATAATTCGAATCAAAGAAGTTTTACCTGCACCGTTAGGACCTAACAAACCGTAAACACTTCCTTTTGGAATGTGAATAGATACGTTATTTAATGCTCTAAAATCTCCATAATTTTTAGTAACATTATTAATTTCTAATACATTTTTCATTTGTTTTTTTAATTAATTGTGATTAAAAAAAACTCTTCTTACAAACTTACATATTTTAATTAGTTATGAAAACATAGAAATTGTTACAAATAAACGAAATGTTAATTTTACTATGCATGCATAACTTTTTTAAATATACTATGCGTGCATAGTATATTTTTTATATCTTTGGTACTATGGATAAAAATAAATCTATAGATCATCAATTACGAGCAACTTGGCAAGCAGTTGCAAAAATGTATAATGAGCAAGCCACCAATTACAACAGTACTATGGCTACAGCTTTTGTGTTGCTTACAATAGACAAAGAAAATGGCACACCAAGTACAGCTTTAGGACCTTTAATGGGCATGGAACCTACGAGCCTTTCAAGGATTTTAAAATCTATGGAAGAAAAAGGAGCTATTTTTAGAGAAAAAAACCCAGAAGATGGTAGAAGTGTTATTATTAAACTAACAGATTATGGTTTAGAAATGCGCAAGTTTTCTAAAAGTCATGTCTATCAGTTTAATAATGTGGTAAGAGAACATGTAACTGAAAACGAATTGGAAGCATTCTTTAAAGTAATGGTAACCATAAACAAACTTATTGCCGAGAAAAAAATTTTTGAACCCGTACATCAAGACAACTAAAATTAAACTTATATAAATGAGAAGAAGAATTAAAAAAGTAGCTATTATCGGATCTGGTATTATGGGATCTGGTATTGCTTGTCACTTTGCAAATATTGGCGTAGAAGTTCTTTTATTGGATATTGTTCCAAGAGAATTAAATGATAAAGAAAAAGCAAAGGGACTTACATTAGAAGATAAAGCAGTTCGTAATCGTTTAGTAAATTATGCTTTAGCAGCTTCTTTAAAATCAAAACCATCACCTATTTATAGTCAAAAATTTGCGAGTAGAATTACTACTGGTACTATTGATGATGATCTGCACCTTATAAAAGATGTAGATTGGGTAATGGAAGTTGTTGTAGAAAGATTAGACATTAAAAAAGCTGTTTTTGAAAAAATTGAAGAACACAGAACTCCTGGTACTTTAATAACATCAAACACTTCTGGTATACCTATCAAATTTATGAACGAAGATAGAAGTGAAGATTTCAAGAAACATTTTGCTGTAACTCATTTCTTTAATCCACCAAGATATTTAAAACTTTTCGAAGTTGTTCCTGGGCCAAATTGCAAACAAGAAGTTACAGATTTCTTAATGATGTATGGTGATAAATTTTTAGGTAAAACTTCTGTTTTAGCAAAAGATACACCAGCATTTATTGGAAATAGAATTGGTATTTTCGGTATTATGAGTTTGTTCCATTTTGTAAAAGAAATGGACTTAACTATAGAAGAAGTAGACAAATTAACTGGCCCAGTGATTGGGCGTCCAAAATCTGCTACATTTAGAACCATTGATGTTGTTGGTTTAGACACTTTAGTACATACTGCAAACGGAGTTAAAGACAATTGTCCCGAAGATGAAATGAGAGCGCAGTTTGTAATTCCTGATTTTGTAAACCATATGATGGAAAACAAAATGTTAGGAAGCAAAACAAAGCAAGGTTTTTACAAAATGACAAAAGATGCCAATGGCAAAAAAAACATTTTATCATTGGACTTAAATACGTTAGAATATAGAGAAAAGAAAAAAGCAAAATTTGCAACTTTAGAATTAACAAAAACGATTGATAATGTTGCAGAGCGTTTTAAAATTTTAGTTGCCGGTAAAGACAAAGCTGGGGAATTTTATAGAAAGTCATTTGCAGCAATGTTTGGGTATGTACAAAATAGAATTCCTGAAATTTCTGACGAAATCTATAGAATAGATGACGGTTTAAGAGCAGGTTTTGGTTGGGAACATGGCCCTTTCCAAATTTGGGATGCTGTGGGTGTAGCCAAAGGTGTAGCAATTATGAAGGCAGAAGGTCATGAAGTTGCAGCTTGGGTAGAAGAAATGTTAGCAAATAATAACGATTCTTTCTACACTGTAAAAGATGGTGCAACATATTATTATGATGTAGTAACAAAAACACTAACTAAAAAACCAGGTCAAGATTCATTTATCATTTTAGATAATATTAGAAAATCAAACCAAGTTTGGAAAAACTCTGGTGCAGTAATTGAAGATTTAGGAGATGGAATTTTAAACTTAGAATTCCAATCTAAAATGAATACTATTGGTGGTGATGTTTTAGCAGCTATAAACAAAGCAATAGATTTAGCTGAAAAGAATCACCAAGGTTTAGTTGTTGGTAACCAAGCAGCAAACTTTTCTGTAGGTGCCAATATTGGTATGATTTTTATGATGGCTGCAGAACAAGAATATGATGAGCTAAACATGGCTATCAAATATTTTCAAGATACAATGATGCGTATGCGTTATTCTGCAATACCAACAATTTCTGCTCCTCATGGAATGGCTTTAGGTGGTGGTTGTGAAATTTCTTTACACGCAGATAAAGTAGTTGCAGCAGCAGAAACGTACATGGGTCTTGTAGAGTTTGGAGTTGGTGTAATTCCTGGTGGAGGTGGTTCTAAAGAAATGGCCTTAAGAGCTTCTGATAAGTTTGATAAAGGTGATGTTCAACTTAACGTTTTACAAGAACACTTTTTAACTATTGGTATGGCTAAAGTAGCCACTTCTGCTTATGAAGCTTTCGATTTAGGATTATTACAAAAAGGGAAAGATGTTGTTGTTGTAAATAAAGACAGACAAATAGCGCAAGCTAAAAAACACGCCCTTTTAATGGCTGAAGCTGGTTATACACAACCTGTAAAACGTAAAGATGTTTTAGTATTAGGTAAGCAAGCATTAGGGATGTTCTTAGTAGGAACAGATTCTATGGAAGCTAGTAACTACATTTCTGCTCACGATCAAAAAATAGCTAATAAATTAGCATATGTAATGGCTGGAGGAGATTTATCTGAACCAACCAAAGTATCAGAGCAATATTTATTAGACATTGAACGTGAAGCATTTTTAAGTTTATGTACAGAACGTAAAACTTTAGAAAGAATTCAGCACATGTTAAAAACAGGAAAACCCTTACGTAACTAGATAACAGAAAAAAGAGCCAAGAATAAAGACAAAAGATACTTTTCTAATTTCTCTTCTCTATTCTCTCTTTTCTTAAAATAAAAATATGAAAACAGCATATATAGTAAAAGCATATAGAACAGCAGTTGGTAAAGCACCAAAAGGATTGTTTAGATTTAAAAGAGCAGATGAATTAGCTGCAGAAACCATTCAATATATGATGAATGAACTGCCTGATTTTGATAAAAAAAGAATTGATGATGTAATTGTAGGTAATGCAATGCCCGAAGGTTCTCAAGGGTTAAACATGGCACGTTTAATCTCTTTAATGGGGTTAGATATTGTTGATGTTCCTGGAGTTACTGTAAACCGTTTTTGTTCATCAGGACTAGAAACAATTGGTATGGCTGTTGCAAAAATTCAATCTGGAATGGCAGATTGTATTATTGCAGGTGGTGCAGAAAGCATGAGTTCGGTGCCAATGACAGGTTTTAAACCAGAATTAAATTATGATACTGTGGCTTCTGGTCATGAAGAATATTATTGGGGAATGGGTAATACTGCAGAAGCAGTGGCTAATGAATTTAAGGTTTCTAGAGAAGACCAAGATGAGTTTGCTTTAAACTCTCATTTAAAAGCCTTGAAAGCTTTAGAAGAAAACAGATTCCAAGACCAAATTGTACCTATTGATGTAGAACAGACTTACGTTGATGCAAATGGTAAAAAAGCTACTAAAAAGTACACCGTAAATAAAGACGAAGGACCAAGAAAAGGTTCTAACCTTGCAGGTTTAACAAGATTACGTCCTGTATTTGCTGCAAATGGTAGTGTAACCGCTGGTAATTCATCTCAAATGAGTGATGGTGCTGCTTTTGCAATGGTTATGAGTGAGGATATGGTTAAGGAATTAAGCCTAGAACCAATTGCAAGAATGGTAAGTTATACTGCTGCTGGTGTACCTCCAAGAATTATGGGTATTGGTCCAGTTGCTGCAATTCCAAAAGCATTAAAACAAGCAGGTTTAAATCAAAACGATGTAGGTTTAATTGAGTTGAATGAAGCGTTTGCTTCTCAATCTTTAGCTGTAATTCGTGAATTAGGCTTAAATCCAGATATCATCAATGTAAATGGTGGTGCAATTGCTTTAGGTCATCCATTAGGTTGTACAGGTGCTAAATTATCTGTTCAATTATTTGATGAAATGCGTAAAAGAGAAATGAATAACAAATACGGAATGGTAACCATGTGTGTTGGAACAGGACAAGGTGCTGCTGGTATTTTTGAATTTTTAAACTAAACTCCCCAAAAAATATAATATTATGGAAACAACAAATAAAGAAATTTTAAGAGGAGGACAATTCCTTGTAAAAGAATCAAAGTGCGAAGACATTTTTACTCCAGAAGATTTTTCTGAAGAGCAAGTAATGATGAAAGATGCTGTAAGAGAATTTACAGACAGAGAAATTGTAGCAAATAGAGATCGTTTTGAAGCTAAAGACTATGCTTTAACAGAAGAAGTAATGAAAAAAGCTGGTGAACTTGGCTTTTTAGGGGTAGCCGTTCCTGAAGAATATGGAGGAATGGGTATGGGCTTTGTATCAACAATGATTACTTGTGAGTACATTTCTAGTGGAAATGGCTCATTTAGTACAGCTTTTGGTGCGCATACAGGAATTGGTACTATGCCAATTACCTTATATGGTACAGAAGAACAGAAACAAAAATATGTGCCAAAATTAGCTACTGGTGAATGGATGGGTGCCTATTGTTTAACGGAACCAGGTGCTGGTTCTGATGCTAACTCTGGTAAAACTACTGCAAATTTAACAGAAGATAGAAAATCATATAAAATTAACGGACAAAAAATGTGGATCTCAAATGCAGGCTTCTGTAATTTGATGATTGTTTTTGCACGTATTGAAAATGATAAAAACATTACAGGTTTCATCGTTGAATATGATGCTGCAAATCCGAATGGAATTACCTTAGGAGAAGAAGAACATAAATTAGGTATTAGAGCAAGTTCTACAAGACAAGTATTTTTTAACGATACTGTAGTCCCTGCAGAAAATATGTTATCTGTTAGAGGTGGTGGATTTAAAATTGCAGTAAATGCTTTAAATGTTGGTCGTATTAAATTAGCTGCTGCTTGTATAGATTCTCAAAGAAGAGTGTTAACAACCGCATTACAATATGCTAACGAAAGAAAACAATTTAAAACTCCTATTGCAGATTTTGGTGCCATTAAAGCAAAATTAGCAGAAATGGCTACTAATTGTTATGCAGGTGAATCTGCAAGCTATAGAGCTGCTAAAGATATTGAAGACAGAATTGAAATGAGAATGGCTTCAGGTAACCCTCATCAAGAAGCAGAATTAAAAGGTGTAGAAGAATATGCAATTGAATGCTCTATTCTTAAAGTAACCGTTTCTGAAGATGTACAAGCTTGTGCAGACGAAGGAATTCAAATTTTTGGAGGAATGGGATTCTCTGAAGAAACACCTATGGAAGCTGCTTGGAGAGATGCTAGAATATCTCGTATTTACGAAGGTACTAATGAAATTAACCGAATGTTATCTGTAGGGATGCTGATAAAAAAAGCAATGAAAGGGCATGTAGATTTATTAGGCCCAGCAACAGCAGTAGCAGATGAATTAATGGGAATACCTTCTTTTGATACACCAGATTATTCTGAGTTGTTTGCAGAAGAAAAAGAGATGATTGCCAAATTAAAGAAGGTGTTTTTAATGGTTGCAGGTGCTGCAATTCAAAAATACGGACCAGATTTAGAACAACATCAACAACTATTATTAGCTGCTGCAGAAATTTTAAATGAAGTGTATATGGCAGAATCTACTTTACTACGTGCAGAGAAAAATGCAAAACGTTTTGGAGAAGATGCTCAAAAAGGTCAAATAGCCATGGCTAAATTATACTTGTATAATGCTGTAGAAATTATTGCAAAAAATGGTAGAGAAGGTATTATTTCTTTTGCTGAAGGTGATGAACAACGTATGCTATTAATGGGATTAAAGCGTTTTACGAAATACACAAATTACCCAAATGTAGTTGCTTTACGTAACCAAATTGCGGATACTATGAAAGCTGAAAACAAATACTGCTTTTAAATACATATAACGTTATATTCTAAATACCAAAGACCATTTTTTTTAAAAAATGGTCTTTCTTCTTTGTAGAAAAATCGCATCAGCTAAGAAAAAATAAATTTTGTTCCATACTATTATCATCTTAAAAAATAGAAAACCTAAATTGTACTTTTTTTATACTTTACTCTACTAATTATGAATACTTTTGTGCAAAATAGTAATTCAACATATGAAACGTATTAAAGAATACAAGAAGCTTTTTGGCGTAGAAGACGCTATAGAATTAAAGCTTTAAAGAGTACTTATAGAAACTTAGTAAAAGAATGGCACCCAGATAAGTTTACAGATGTAAGTAAAAAAGCAGAAGCAGAAATAATAAGTACTAAAATCATTGATGGATATCATTTTTTAGTAAGTATCGCACCTGAAACTAAAGAGGCAAATTTAGAGGCATATAAAACAACAATAACAGATTTTCAAGTTGCAGATTGGCATCACAAAAGTATGTTACTAGAGGTTACTTTTACAGATGGTAATACCTATGAATATTTTGGTGTTAGTAAAATTTTATTCGGAAAATTCATCAACGCAAAGTCAATTAACAAATTTGGTAAGCGAAATATTTTCAATAAATTTTTATATCGAAAATCAAAAAAAGCAAGTGCTATGGCATAATCTTCAAAGAAAAAAAGAAAAGGCCTTTAAAAAATAAAGACCTCCTTTTTTTTAATTAAAATACATTATTCTATAGCACCTAAATAACGTTCTGCGTCTAAGGCAGCCATACAACCAGTACCTGCAGCTGTTACAGCTTGTCTGTATTCCTTATCTTGTATGTCGCCTGCTGCAAAAACACCTGGCATATTTGTTTTTGTAGTTTTACCTTCAGTAATTAGATATCCTGTTTCATCCATGTCTAAGAGACCTTTAAACAAGTTAGAGTTTGGCGTATGACCAATAGCAATAAAAATACCTGTTACCGAAATTTCTGTAGTTTTTTTTGTTTGATTGTTAATAGCGGTAACTCCAGAAACCACGTTATCTCCCAATACCTCCTCTACTTCTGTATTGTATAAAACTTCTATATTTTCGGTTTTATCAACTCTATGTTGCATTGCTTTAGAAGCTCTCATATGGTCTTTACGCACCAATAAATATACTTTAGAACAAATATTTGCAAGATACGTAGCTTCTTCAGCAGCAGTATCTCCACCACCCACTACTACTACTTCTTGCCCTTTATAAAAAAAACCATCACAGGTAGCACAAGCAGAAACACCACCGCCAATAAGGCGTTGTTCGCTTTCTATACCTAAATATTTCGCAGTAGCACCAGTAGATATTATTATCGTATTTGCCTCTATCTCTTTATTTTCATCAACAATTACTTTATGAACACCTCCAACCTCATCACTCAAAGTAACAGCTGTAACCATTCCGAAACGAACATCTGTACCAAATCTTTCTGCTTGATGTTTTAAATCCATCATCATTGCAGTTCCGTCTGTACCATCTTTATAACCAGGAAAATTATCTACTTCTGTGGTTGTAGTCAACTGTCCACCCATTTGCATACCTGTATACATTACAGGTTTCATATCTGCTCTGGCTGCATATATAGCTGCAGTATACCCTGCAGGACCAGATCCTATTATTAAACATTTTATTTTTTCTGTAGCTTCTGACATAATTCAATTATCTTTTAAAAAAAGTAAAAATATAGTTTTTTAAAACTTCTTTTAAGCATTGTTTATAAGTTTTAATAATGAAAAAATAGACGATTAAAATGACTTTATAAATTCTATTACAATGTAGGCAAGAGTTTAATTATTCCTAATCTTTCTACCCCTACATAGATAAAACCATCTTTACCTTGCACTATAGATCTTACCCTACCAATATCTTTCAAAAGTTTTACCTCTTTATAAACCTGATTCTTTTTTATAATACACCTGCTTAAATATTGAAACTTAAGTGAACCAACCAATAAGTTCCCTTTCCAGTTTCCATAAACATCACTATTAATAAAAGCCATACCACTTGGCGCTATTGAGGGTGTCCAATAATGAATAGGGCTTTCCATTCCCTCCATATAGGTTTTATCTGTAAATTTTGTACCACTATAATTTACCCCATAACTTACTTTGGGCCATCCATAGTTTTTGCCCTTTTTAATAATATTAATTTCATCACCTCCTTTGGGACCATGCTCATGAGACCAAATTTCATCTGTAAATGGATTGACTACCATTCCTTGAGGATTTCTGTGTCCATAACTGTAAACGGCTTTCTTTGCTGTGTTTGAAGACGCAAACGGGTTATCTTTAGGAACGGATCCATCATCATTTAAACGATATATTTTTCCTCCATCTCTATTTATGTCTTGAGGATTAACATCTCGATCCCCTCTATCTCCTACACTAAAATAAACACAATTTTCTGAGTCAAAAACAATTCTAGAGCCAAAATGCTGACCTTTTGTTGTATTTGGTGTTGCTTTATAAAGCACTTCTTGACTTACTAAACTGTTATCTTTAAGCTTGGCACGCATTAAAGTTGTATTCCCTCCTCTTCCACTTCCAATACCCGAAGCATAAGTAAAATATATCCATCCATTATTTTTATAATTAGGATGCAATTCTATGTCTAACAAACCTCCTTGACCTCTTAAATAGATTTTGGGTGTATTTTTTATTTCGGTTTTAACTCCATTTTTAAAATGAATAATCTTTCCAGACTTTTCATTTATCATCATAGCATTATCTGGTAAGAATACAAAACCCCAAGGATTATCTAAATTAGGCACTATAAGCTCGTAGCTTTGTTGTTGAGCATTCACTATAAAGTTAGAAACAAATAAGAAAATAAGGCAGGAAGTTATCTTATACATAGACATAAAATCTTTAATTTTAATTACAATATATAAATATTATTCTATATTTGCAGTCCTTGAATTGATGACTATTATCGAGGTGTAGACTCTCGACGTTTCTCGAGATAAACTATACTACGATTTTACACTTTCGGGGTGTAGCGTAGCCCGGTCATCGCGCCTCGTTTGGGACGAGGAGGTCGCAGGTTCGAATCCTGCCACCCCGACTAAAGCCTTTAGAAAATTTCTAAAGGCTTTTTTTATTTCTTTTAAAAATTTAACTTTTATTTTTGTTTAACATAAATAATAATACCTTAAACAATTTGTATCTTTGTTTTAATCACCAAAACAAAAAGATGCAATTTTTCAATCAAGAAGACATTTATAACCTCAATAAAATCTACAGAATCAACTTAATTAATAGTTGTTCTGGATTTAAATCAGCAAACTTATTAGGTACCATATCAGAGGAAGGCATCACAAATGTTGCTGTTTTTAGCTCTGTAACACATTTAGGCTCTAGCCCTCCTACATTAGGTTTTATTCTAAGACCAACTACTGTGCCTAGAAATACCCACAAAAACCTTAAAGATTTGGGCCATTTTACAATTAATCATATTTGGGAGGCTATAATTGAAGATGCACACCATACCTCTGCTAAATATGCAGACGAAATTTCTGAGTTTGACATGACCAATCTTGAACCTGAGTTTAAAGGTGCACATAAAGCACCTTTTGTAAAGGATGTCCCTGTACAAATGAGTATGAAATTTATTGAAGAAATATATGTACCTTCTAACGATGTAATGCTTATTGTAGCTCAAATTGAAGAACTTTACGTAAAAGATGAATTATTAGAAAATGATGGTTTAATAAACCTTTCTAAAGGGAATGTTGCTACTATTAACGGATTAGACACCTATGCAATACCAAAGTTTAAGAAGCAATTATCTTATCAAAAACCAAAAGAGATTAAAAAATAAGAATGAAAATTTTAGTAACAGGTGCAACTGGTTATATTGGCAAACGTCTAATTCCTTTATTATTAAATGATGGACATACCATTATTTGCCCTGTTAGAGATAAAATTAGAGCTGAAAGCTATTACAAACATCAAAAAAACATTCAGCTAATTGAGGCCGATTTTCTAAAAAACACAAGTTTAGAGGTCATTCCAAAAGATATAGACGTGGTTTATTATCTAGTTCACTCCATGTCTAATTCTGCAAAAGAATTTCACATTTTAGAAGAAAAATGTGCAATAAATTTTAAACAGTTTGCAGAGAGTACGCCTTTAAAACAGGTTATCTATTTAAGCGGAATCACCAATGATACTAAACTATCTAAGCATCTATTATCTAGAAAAAATGTAGAAAACACATTAAAATCAAACCATTACGCGCTTACCACTTTTAAAGCTGGTATAATTGTAGGCTCTGGTAGTTCATCATTCGAAATCATTAGAGATTTAGTTGAAAAGCTGCCCATTATGGTAGCCCCAAAATGGTTAAATACCAAAACACAACCGCTATCTATAAGAGATGTATTGTCTTTTTTACATAAGGCTCTTGGAAAAAAGGAGTTATATAATACATCCTATGATATTTTTGGTCCAGAAGTGCTTACTTATAAAACAATGCTATTACAATTTGCAAAAGCAAGGAAGCTAAAGCGAAGTATTATTACTGTTCCTGTAATGACGCCAAAATTATCTTCTTACTGGTTGTATTTTGTAACCTCTACCTCTTACAAATTAGCAAGTTCTTTAGTAAATTCAATGGGTGTTGAAGTAATTGGGGAAAAAAGTAACATTAACCAACTTTTAGACATTAAACCCATGTCATATAAAAAGGCAGTAAAACTTGCTTTTAGAAAAATTGAGCAAAACAGCATTATTTCTAGTTGGAAAGATTCCTATATCAGCAGTGGAAAACTAAAAAAATATGTTCACGAATTTATAAATGTCCCAGAATTTGGGTGTTTTAAAGATTTTAAATCTAAAAAAATAAGAAACTTAGAAAAGACGAAAGATAAAATTTGGTCCATTGGCGGAGAAACTGGCTGGTATTATGGAACCATTTTATGGAAATTAAGAGGTTTTATCGATCAATTTTTTGGAGGTACAGGTTTGCGAAGAGGCAGAAGACACCCAACTGAATTAAACTTAGGAGATGCATTGGATTTTTGGAGAGTTATTTATGCTGATAAAGAAAAAGGAAAACTATTATTATATGCCGAAATGATTTTACCAGGTGAAGCTTGGTTAGAATTTAAAATTAAAGAGGGAGTACTACACCAAACAGCTACATTTAGACCACATGGAATTGCTGGTAGGCTGTATTGGTATGCTGTAGTACCCTTTCATTGGTTTATTTTTAATGGAATGATTCGTAAAATAAGTAAACCATAATCTTTTGAAAAAACAACACTTACCCACAAAGAACTGTCCTGTATGCAACAGACCATTTACTTGGCGAAAAAAATGGGAAAAAAACTGGGATAACGTAAAATATTGTAGCGAAAAATGCAGAAGAAACAAAACACAGCAGGCTTAATTTGGTTTCGTAATAATTTACGAACACAAGACAACAAATCAATTCAAAAAGCAATTGAAAACCATAGTAGGGTAATTGCTGTCTATTTTTTTGATCCAAAATACTTTAAAAAAAACTCATTTGGATTTGAAAAAACAGGGAAATACAGAGCCCAATTTTTAATTGAAACAATAACAGACTTAAAAACGCAACTTCATAATTTAAATATAACACTACTCACTTACTTTGATGCTCCTGAAAATGGACTTTCAAAAGTTGTTGATGAATTAAACATTCAAACCATATACACACAGAAAGAATGGACAAAAGAGGAAGTTAACACCAACAACTTGATTAAATCAACTCTTGATAAATCTATAGCTATTTTAGAAGACTATGATCAATTTCTGTATCACCCAGAAACTGTATCTAAAAACTTTAGCAACATACCAGATGTATTTACGCAATTTAGAAAAAAACTAGAAAAATACGTTAGCATTAAGGATGAGATTAAGATTGATAAACTTCCTGAAAGCAATCTAACCTCTAACAGCACTAAAATACCAACACTTCAAGAATTAGGTCTTAACGATTTCACACAGCATTCAAAAACTGCTTTTCCATTTAAAGGAGGAGAATCTGCTGCTTTAAAAAGGCTCAACTATTATTTATTTGAAAGTAAAAAGGTTGGCTTTTACAAGAAAACTAGAAATGGTTTAGTTGGCTTAGATTATTCTACAAAATTTTCTCCATGGCTTGCCAATGGAAGTTTATCTGCAAGAACCATTTATCATCAAATAAAGAAATACGAAGCCGAATTTGGATCAAATCAATCTACCTATTGGGTGATTTTTGAACTGATTTGGAGAGATTATTTCAAATACATATCCTTAAAATACGATGCTAAAATATTTAAAATAGGTGGTATTTTAGAAAGAGAGTATCACTGGAATACAGATAAAGATATAATACAAGATTGGATAAATGGAAATACAAAAGATGATTTTGTAAACGCAAATATGATTGAACTTAAGGAAACTGGGTGGATTAGTAATAGAGGAAGACAAAATGTAGCCTCTTACTTTGCAAAAGAGCTTTTGTTAGATTGGAGAATTGGTGCTGCCTACTTTGAATCGCTTTTATTAGATTACGACGTGCATAGCAATTATGGAAACTGGATGTATGTTGCTGGAGTCGGTAACGATCCTAGAGACCGAAAATTCAACACCCAATTACAAGCAGAAAGGTATGATACAAACCATAAATTTAGAAAACTATGGTTAGAAAAAACTTTATTTTAATATGAAAACGTTACGTTTAATTCTAGGAGACCAACTAAATAGCCAACATTCTTGGTATCATAGTAATGATGAAAACATTACCTATTGCATGTTCGAAATGCGTCAAGAAACAGACTATGTAACACATCATATTCAAAAAGTAGCTGGCTTTTTTGCTGCAATGAGAAATTTTGCTAAAGAATTAAAAGCAAATCAACATCGAATAATTTATTGGAAATTAAATGATGAATCTAACACTCAAAGTTTAACCGAAAATATTTCAACTTTAATTGATAAAGATAATTTTGAGAAATTTGAATATCAAGCTCCAGATGAATACCGATTAGACCATCAACTAAAAGAATTTTCTAAAAAGCTAAACATTGAAAATAAAGTTTTTCCTACGGAACATTTTTATACAGAGAGAAATGAGTTAAGTACCTTTTTTAAAGGTAAAAAACAGTTTTTAATGGAAAGCTTTTACAGAAATATGCGAAAAAAGCACCAACTCTTAATGATCGATCAACAACCTGAAGGTGGCAAATGGAATTATGACGCAAGCAATAGAAAAAAATGGAAAGGTGAAACTTTAATTCCCACTGCTAAAAATTTTGATAACGATGTTTCTCAAATTGTTGCTGAAATAGAAGATGCTGGTGTTAAAACTGTTGGGAAAATTAATGCAAAATACTTTGAATATCCCATTTCTAGAAAACAGGCACTTGAACAGCTAACATATTTTTGCGATCATTTATTAGTACATTTTGGAGACTACCAAGATGCTATGCACACGAACCAAATATTTCTTTTTCACTCAAAAATATCATTTGCTATGAATAGTAAAATGATATCCCCTAAAGAAATTGTAGATGAGACTTTACAAACGTATAGAAAAAGAACAAATGAAATTGATATTTCTCAAGTAGAGGGTTTTATTAGACAAATCATTGGTTGGAGAGAATACATGAGAGGTATGTATTGGATGTTAATGCCAAATTATAAAAAAGAGAATTTTTTAAACAATAAAAATAAATTACCTGATTTCTTCTGGACAGGTAAAACCAAAATGAATTGTCTAAAAAACGTAATCAATAATTCTTTAGATAATGGATATGCACACCATATTCAGCGTTTAATGATTACAGGTAATTTTGCGCTATTAACCCAAATAGATCCAGCTGAAATTGACGCCTGGTATTTAGGAATTTATGTTGATGCTATTGAATGGGTTCAACTACCTAACACAAGAGGAATGAGTCAATTTGCTGACGGTGGTAAAATTGCAACAAAGCCCTACGTTTCTAGCGGAAGCTACATCAGTAAAATGAGTAATTACTGTGATTCTTGCAGCTATAAAAAAACTAAAAAATATGGTGATGATGCATGCCCTTTTAACAGTTTATACTGGAATTTTCTAGAAGAGAAAGAGTCCCAATTGTCTTCTAACTTTAGAATGAGAATGATGTATAGTTTGTTAAACAAAATGCCAATCGAAGAGCGAACAAAAATTAAAGAAAAAGCAAATCATATAATCAAAAACTTAGATGCCTACTAACAAGGAAGAAATTAATGTTGTATGGTTTAAACGCGATTTGCGTTTGCAAGATAATGAGGCTATACACAATGCGCTTTGTGCAAAAAAAAAGGTGCTTTTTCTTTATGTTTTTGAAAAATCGCTACAAGAAGATCCCCATTACGATAGTCGCCATTGGAACTTTATCAAAGAGTCTATAAGAGATATAAATTCAGATTTAGCTGCATATAACTCCAAAATACTTGCAATAAATTCAGAAATAATTACTGTCTTTAATCAACTACAGAATTTTTATAAAATAAATACTGTATTTTCACACCAAGAGACAGGCTTACTTAAAACATTTACTAGAGACAAAGACTTTACAAGATATTGTAGAAATAACGAGATTCAGTGGAAAGAAAACATTAACAATGGTGTTTTAAGAGGGTTATTAAATAGACACGATTGGATTGAAAAATGGGAAAACTATATGTATGCCCCACAATTAAAAAACAACTTAAAAAAAGCAACTATATTTGATGCAGAGGAGTTAAAAGCTATTGAAGCTTACTTTGAAATTACAGATTTAAAAACACCAAAAGAAACACCGTTTCAAAAAGGAGGCACTCTACTTGGTTGGCGTTATGCAGATAGCTTTTTTGAAGACAGGCATCAAAACTACATGAACCACATTTCTAAACCCACCTTGGCAAGAAAAAGTTGTAGCAGGCTCTCTCCTTACATTGCTTGGGGAAACTTATCTATAAGACAAGTATATCAAAGAGCCATTCTATCTAAAAACAAAGACAATAAAAAACCTTTAGGCGCATTTGCAAGTAGATTAAGATGGCAAGCTCATTTTATTCAAAAATTCGAAATGGAACATACCATGGAAGAAGCGAGTTTAAATAAAGGGTATCATAAACTTAAAAAAGCAATTTCAGAAACTTATCAAAAAGCGTGGAGATCTGGTACTACTGGGTTTCCTATTATAGATGGTGGCATGAGATGTTTAACAGAAACTGGGTATTTAAACTTTAGAATGAGATCTATGCTAGTTTCATTCTTTACACACATACTATGGCAACCTTGGCAAGACGCATCACAACATCTTTCAAAATTATTTTTAGATTTTGAACCTGGAATCCATTTTCCACAATTAAATATGCAAGCAGGAGAAACAGGTATTAATGATATTAGAGTATACAATCCTGTTAAGAACAGTATTACTCACGATGAAGATGGTAGTTTTATCAAAAAATGGGTTCCTGAGTTGGCCAATTTACCAATTGCATTTATACATCAACCTTTTTTAATGACACCTCTAGATGAACAATTTAATAACTTTGAACTTGGCAAAGACTATCCAAAACCCGTTGTAGACTTTAAAGACGCAAGAAAAAGAGCAACAAAAACACTTTGGGACATGAAAAAAGACCCAGAAGTTCAGAAAGAAAGTTATCGAATTCTAAAAAAACACACACTTTTAAATAGAAAGAAATTACTTAGAAACGAATAATCTAGAGAAATTCACAAATCAAAATATTTTGTTAATTTTTGTTTAACTGTTTAAAGTTTACGTTAAACAAAATTTATTTTGATTATCTTTGAATTGTGATTTTTAACACTACACATACCGATAAAGAGAATTCCAAAGAAATAGACACTTTGTTAGGTAAACCTTTTAACTTCTTACAATCCATAAAATTAAGAGGTACTGGGTCTAAAAGAATGATTATAGATGAGGTTAGTGTTGGATTTAAAAATATAATGAATACCGTTTCTGATCTTAATTACGGTAACATTGAATTAAGAGAAAAAGGAATCCTAGTTCACATTAACAAAGGACTCAAAAACTTTAGTTGGGCGATACCTTTTTACCAATTACATATCTATAAAACAAGTGGTTTTAGTATTCATGGTCAAGGAAATTTTGTGCGGTTTAAAAGCAATAAATTACTGAAAGAAAATAAAAAGTTTATCGAAAAGTTAATGGATTGCAAAATTAAAAATGATGAACAGTACGATTTTCAAAGCATTTAAAATAACAAAAAAATGAGCACTTTAAACAACATAGAAATTGATAGAATTATAGAAATGGCTTGGGAAGATAGAACCACTTTTGAAGCCATTCAATTTCAATTTGGGTTAAAAGAGCAAGAAGTTATAAACTTAATGCGAAAAGAAATGAAGCCAAGCAGCTTTAGAATGTGGAGAAAAAGGGTTCAGGGTAGAAAAACAAAACATGAAAAATTAAGGACATTCGAAAAAGGAAGATTCAAATGTTCTAGACAAAAATCAATATCAAATAACTCTATAGCAAAAAGATAACTAACCGTGCTTTGCTTTTAAGTTTAGGGTACTTAAAGACAGCACATAAAAAAGACAAGGACATGATTACAGATGTAGTACTTAAGGAAAAACAAACAGACCAAAATTTAAATGACTTTTCATTTGAAGACATAGGTGACGATCACCTATTTACAGGTATAGAAACTCCAATGAAAAAAGATGCTTTTAAAATTTCTGATGAAAAGAAGAAAGAAAAAATAGCTGGTCTTTTTAAAGAGATTATGAATGTCATGGGCCTAGACCTCACAGATGATTCTTTGCAAGGAACTCCACAAAGGGTTGCAAAAATGTATATTGATGAAATATTTTCAGGACTAAATCCTGCTAATAAGCCTAAAGTAGCCCTATTTGAAAACAAGTACAAATACAACCAAATGTTGGTTGAAAAAAATATTACATTTTACTCTAATTGCGAACATCATTTTGTTCCAATTATAGGTAAAGCTCACGTTGCCTATATTTCTTCAGGTAAAGTTATTGGCTTATCTAAGCTAAATAGAATAGTACAATACTATGCAAAGAGACCTCAAGTACAAGAGCGTTTAACCAATCAAATTGCTGAGGAGTTAAAGGGAGTATTAGGCACAGAAGACGTCGCTGTAATCATAGATGCAAAACACTTATGTGTTTCTTCTAGAGGTGTTAAAGACAATACCTCAGCTACAGTAACTTCTTACTTTGGAGGTAAATTTAATACCCAAGAAAAAATAGTCGAATTACAAAACACTTTAAATTACTAGTTATGGATTTAGTTAACAAAGCCATTGAATTTGAAAACAGAAAAATGAGATTTCCAACAACGAGTGATCGTATTTTAGCTTCTAGAGAAGCAAAATCTTTAATCTTAGCATTAAACGAAATCTACAAAGAAACAAAAGATGGGAAGCTTATGGACATTATGAAACGCTTAACCGCTAAGAAGCAAAAAATTGAAAAACGCTTAAAAGGTAAACCATTAACAGCTTAATAAAGTTGGTATTTTTCTTGATTTTCTAACAAATATAATTATATTGCCATTTTAGAAAATTACCAAAAATACATAATGGAGTTATTAGAAAGAGCAACTGAGTTCGAAAATAGAAAATTTTCGTTTAAAACGACAAGTGACAGAATTTTAGCCTCTAGAGAAGTTAAAGCACTTATTTTAGAATTAAACGAAGTATATAAACAAAACAAAGATCCAGAATTAATGGATCAAATGAAGCGACTTACAGCAGTAAAACAAAAAATTGAAAAGCGCTTGAAAGGAAGACGATAAAATATGAAAAACATTATAGTTATTGGAGGAAGTAAAGGAATTGGAAAAGCAATTGTACAAGCTCTTCTAGAAAACAACAAGGTGTACAATATTAGTAGAACAGCACCGGGACAACAACACAATAACTTAATACATCACTCTTTAGATGTGCTTGCAGATGTTTTACCAGAAATACCTTCTGCAGATGCACTTATTTACTGTCCTGGAAGCATTAATTTAAAGCCAATCTCTAGACTAAAACTAGATGATTTTAGAAACGATTTCGAAATTAATGTTATTGGTGCAGTAAAAACAATTCAACATTTTTTACCCTCATTAAAGAAAGGTACACAACCGGGTATTCTTTTATTTAGTACAGTAGCTGCTAAACTAGGTATGCCTTTTCATGCTAGTGTTGCAGCAGCAAAAGCTGCAGTAGAAGGTCTTACAAAATCTTTAGGAGCTGAATTTGCACCACTTATTCGCGTTAATGCAATAGCACCTACTGTTACAGATACAGGCCTTGCTTCTAAACTTTTAAGAAATGACAGGATGATAGAAAATATTACTGAACGTCATCCTTTAAAAAAATATTTACAGCCAAACGAGGTAGCAGATTTAGCTACATTTCTAATTTCAGAAAAAGCAGCTTCTATTTCTGGTCAGATTTTTGAGCTAGACTGTGGAATTGTAAGTTTTAAAATATAAACTTTTAAAAAATGACTACAATCTACGATATTAAAATGAATAACTTACAAGGTAAACCTATTCATCTAAGTGACTATAAAGGTAAATTTATATTTTTTGTTAATGTTGCTTCTAAGTGTGGATTTACGCCACAATACAAAGACCTAGAAAAACTTCACCGAGAACACAAAGAAAAACTCGTAGTTATAGGTGTTCCTTGTAATCAGTTTGGTAAACAAGAACCAGGTGATGCGAATGAAATACAAGAGTTTTGTGAAGCCAATTATGGGGTAAGTTTTTTAATTACAGAAAAAATAGAAGTAAAAGGTCCAGAACAACACCCACTTTACCAATGGCTTACCTCTAAAACCTTAAACGGAAAGAAAAATTCTTCTGTGAAATGGAATTTTCAAAAATACTTGGTATCAACAGAAGGAAAATTAATAGACTATTATCTTTCAATTACGAAACCATTGAGTCCTAAAATAATAAAACACATTTTGTAATTATGTTTGGTTTATTCAAAAAAAAATCTGAAGAAGAAAAACTTCAAGAAAAATACAAAAAACTAATGGAAGAGGGCTTTAAACTCCAATCTATCAACAGAAGTGATAGTGATCAGAAGTATTTAGAAGCTGATGCTGTTTTAAAAAAGATTGAAGCGTTAAAAAAGTAAAAATCTGCTCCTTTAATCACAATAATTTAAGCAGTTTATTTTAATTTTGTGACAGTTTTTTAAAGCAGACAAATTCATTTTTTTAAAATAAAAATAAAGACAATTTATTCGCTAAGTTCTAACTTTTACCTCCATAATGAAGAACATACAATTCATAGAAAATCAATTACTAGATCTAAGAAATCAACTTAAAAATCATGAGCTCTACACAAATCTCCAAGAAATAGAAGATGTAAAGCTATTCATGCAAAACCATGTATTTGCTGTTTGGGACTTTATGTCACTATTAAAAAGTTTACAGAATAAACTTACCAACACACAAGTTCCTTGGACGCCTGCTAAAAACCCAAACCTTGCACGATTTATAAACGAAATAGTATTGTGCGAAGAAACGGATGTAAATGAACTTGGTGAACCTAAAAGTCACTTTGAAATGTATTTGGATGCTATGACACAGCTACAAGCAGAAACTACACAAATCAATCAATTTTTATCGTTCATCTATGCAGGTAATTCAGTTAAAACAGCTTCAGAGAAAGTGAATCTTTCTAAAAATATAGCAGAATTTATCAATTTTACATTTTCAATAATTGAATCCAATAAACCACATGAAATCGCTTCAGCATTTACATTTGGTCGAGAAGATATTATACCTGACATGTTTTTAAGCATCATTAAAGAAAATGGAGCACAACAAGAAGCAACACGTAAATTAAAATATTATTTAGATCGTCATATAGAATTAGATGGAGATGAACATGGCCCTATAGCACTGCAATTAATTTGTGAATTATGTGGTAATGACTCTTTGAAGTGGAAAGAAACGTTAACTGCTGCTAAAAGATCTTTAGAGAAGAGAGTAGAACTATGGGACACTATTAACGCGTTAATACTTAGCAAGAAAGAAGTAAGTAATTTAATGTAAATGAAAATATATACACTCCAAAAATCACAAAAACTACCAATCAGCCTGGATAAAGCCTGGGATTTTTTGTCAAATCCAAAAAACTTAAAAATAATTACGCCAGACTATATGTCTTTCGATATACTTTCAACAATTGATAGACCATTATATACAGGACAAATTATACAATATAATGTAACTCCTCTTTTAGGTATAAAAACCAAATGGGTTTCCGAAATTACCCATATAGAAGAAAAGAAGTACTTTGTAGACGAACAATTATATGGACCTTATGCACTCTGGCATCATAAACACTTTGTAAAAGAGATAAATGGTGGTGTATTATTAGAAGATATTATAGACTATAAAGTTCCTTTAGGATTTATTGGACAACTTGTACATCCTTTATTAGTAAAACCTAAACTAGAGGAAATTTTTAAGTACAGACAAGAAAAATTAACAGCACTTTTTGGAACATACAATGAACATGAAAGAGAAGATTAGTATTTTTTGGTTTAGAAGAGACCTCAGATTAGAGGATAATGTAGGACTTTTTCATGCTTTAAATGGAAAATACAAGGTATACCCAATTTTTATTTTTGATACCGAAATATTATCCAAACTCCCAAAAAATGATGCTCGAGTTGCATTTATTCACGAGTCTCTTCAAAAAATGCAAGCTGAATTAACAGCAAACTTTGGTAGTGATATTGCCTTATTTAACAACAGTCCTAAAACTGTATTTAAACAATTAATAGAAGATCATGAAATTGACACTGTATACACAAATCATGACTATGAGCCTTATGCAAGAGAAAGAGATACTACTATTGCAGAAATGTTAAAAGAAAACAACATTAAATTTAACACCTATAAAGATCAAGTAATCTTTGAAAAAAATGAAATTTTAAAAAAGGATGGTACCCCTTATAAAGTATATACTCCATACATGAGAGTATGGAAAGAAACGTTTAAAAAACAAGGGATACAAGAATTTAATTCAGAAGACCTATTACAAAATATTGTAAAAGTAAATACTTACCCAAATCTATCCCTTGCAGCCATCGGTTTTGAAAAACCAACTCAAAAAATACAAGCATATTCAGTAGCTGCGTCTCTAATAAAAGCTTACGAAGAAACAAGAAATTTTCCTGCGCAAGATACTACCTCTCGCCTTGGACCGCATTTACGCTTTGGTACTGTAAGTATCCGAAGAATGGTAAAAAAAGCAATTGATGACACTAATGAAACATTTTGGCAAGAATTAATTTGGAGAGAATTCTTTATGCAGATTCTTTGGCATTTCCCACATACAAACAAAAGCGCATTTAAAGAAAAATACGATAGAATTGAATGGCGAAATAATGAGTCGGAATTCGAAAAATGGTGTAAAGGAGAAACTGGTTATCCTTTGGTAGATGCAGGGATGAGGCAGTTAAATGAAACTGGTTTTATGCATAACAGAATCAGAATGTTAGTTGGTAGTTTTTTATGCAAGCACTTATTAATAGACTGGAGATGGGGAGAAGCTTATTTTGCCGAAAAACTTCATGACTATGAAATGGCGAGCAATGTTGGAAATTGGCAATGGGTTGCAGGTTCTGGTGTAGACGCATCTCCTTATTTTAGAATTTTTAATCCTACTACTCAGATTAAGAAGTTTGATAAAGACTTAAAATACATCAATAAATGGGTGAAAAATGTTAACGAATTTAATTATCCAAAAGAAATTGTTGATCATAAAGAAGCGAGAGAACGTTGTCTTAGAGTTTATAAAGAAGCGGTAAGCTAAAAAAAGTTTTAACAAAAAATTCAATACTATAATCCTAATAAAAATTATATGGCTGCAAAGAAATCTAAAAAAAAGGGAGAAGATAAAATAGAAAAAACAAAAGCAATTCTAAAAAGAGTGCAAAACGATTTTATTGATACTGTTTTTGATACTTTAGAAAACAAAGTAAGCAACAAAAAAAGATGGAGAAAACTTGCTAAAAAAATAGCTAAAAAGGCGAAACCAATTCAAAAACAACAACTAAAATTTGCAAAAGAAGCAGCTGCAATAGTTAAAGATCAAATTAAAGATGATAAAGTGCGCTTTAAAGAACTAACTTGGGAATCTGAGACCCTAGAAGACCTTAAAAAAACAATAACTGAAAATCCGATAGCTGATAAAGTTGAGGAATTTAAAGATCGAATAAAAACAAAGATTAAGGATACGAAAAATAAAAAAAAGTCAAAACAAAAACTGACTAAAGAGAAAGCTGTTTCAAAAAAAACAAAAAGAAAGCAAACAGCTAAAAAAGACAACTTAAAAGTTATAAAAGGTATCGGACCTGTTTTAGAAGAATCGTTAAATAAATTGGGAATTACTAATTATACTCAATTAGCTTCTATGACAGAAGAAAACTTAAGTGAACTTTTAAAAAAAGGGGGCATAAACCCAAAAAGATATGATTTGCATGGTTGGAAAACACAAGCAGCGCTCGCTGAAAAAGGAGATTTTAATGCTGTAAAAAATTTTAATAAAAAATAGCTCAGCTGTTGGATAATATCTCTGAAAATAAAAAAAAACTACTTACAAAAGAAAAAAACCAAGTAAAAATTTAACTTGGTTTTTTGTTTTTTATACCCCTTGATCTTCTTTTTTAGACCAAACGTTTCGTATTTTTGTTTAAAGTTTTAAGAGAAATGGAAAACAAAAATAAAATATCAAAAATTGACATCATAACACTTTATATGGAGTTGGTTTCAGAAAGTAAAAAGAGACCAAAAAGCATAAAGCAATTTTGCAGAAAGACTGGTTTAGACAAAAAAGTTTTTTACCATAATTTTTCATCCTTAGAAAAAGTAGAAAAATTCATATTTAAAACACTCTTTAAAAACTCATTGGCTGTTTTAGAGGAAAGCGAAGAGTTCGGTTCTTTTGATAAAAAAAATAAACTAATTAGTTTGTACTTTACTTTTTTTGAAAATTTAACCTTAAACAAAGACTATTTAAATATTGTTTTAAAAGGGTGCAAAAACAAATTGCAAGCTCACAAAACACTCTCGAGTTTAGAAAAAAGTTTTAAAAAGTTTATAGATACTTTAGCTTTAGGTGAAAACAAATTACCTATAGAAGGGTTAGAAAAAGTACAAAAAAATGTAATCCGTCAATCTGCTTGGGTACAATTATTAGTTACTATGCATTTTTGGCTAGAAGACAACTCTGATTCCTTTGAAAAAACTGATATTTTTATCGAAAAATCAATCAATACTAGTTTTGATTTACTAGAAAACAAGTTCTTAAAAAACGTACTCGACTTAGGGAAGTTTGTATACAAAGAAAGATTTCAAAAAAGTACGGATTAAAGTATGAAAAAAGCAAGTAAAATTCCAATTACAAAGATTCAAAGAGCCTCTAAACTTGTAAAAACAGGTGCAAAAGTGGGTGTGAATTATTTAAAATATTATGGTGATAAAATTACCAAAACCAAAGAGGATGCAAGAGATCAGTTAAATAAAAGTAATGCAGAAGATATTTACGATAGCTTAAAAGAGTTAAAAGGAAGTCCTTTAAAAGTAGCACAAATGCTAAGTATGGAAAAAAGCATATTGCCTAGAGCATACGTAGAAAAATTTTCTCTAGCTCAATTTTCTGTACCTCCATTGTCTGAAGCCTTAGTGCTAAAAACATTTAAAAGGAGTTTTGGCCAATTTCCTTCAGAAATTTATGATAAATTCAATACAAAAGCATACAATGCTGCTAGTATTGGTCAAGTACACAAAGCTGAAAAAGACGGAAAAAAGTTGGCTGTAAAAATTCAATACCCTGGTGTTTCAGATAGTATTAAATCAGACTTAGCTTTATTAAAACCATTCGTAATTCGAATGTTTAATATGAAAGGAAAAACATCTGACGAATACTTTTTTGAAGTACAAGACAAACTTTTAGAAGAAACAGACTATTTTTTAGAAGTAAAACAGAGTCAAGAAATTGTAGACAGTTGTAGTCATATACCAAACTTAGCCTTTCCAAAATATTATCCAGAATTGTCCTCTAAACAAATAATTACGATGGACTGGATGAAGGGAATTCATTTGTCTGAATTTACAGCTGCAAATACAAATCAAGAAAAAGAAAATGCGATAGGCCAAGCATTGTGGGATTTTTATATGTTTCAAATTCACAAGTTAAAAAAAGTACATGCAGATCCGCATCCAGGTAATTTTTTAGTATCAGAAAAAGGTGCGCTTATTGCATTAGATTTTGGTTGTATGAAAACCATTCCGTTAGATTTTTATACACCTTACTTTATTCTAGCTAAAAAAGAAACGCTTGCAAATAGACCACTATTTGAAGAAAAAATGTTTGAATTAGATATTTTAAGAAAGGAGGACAGTAAAGAAGAATTCGACTTTTTCAACACCATGTTTCATGAAATGTTATCCATATTTACACAACCTTTTCACGAAGAAGTTTTCGATTTTTCAGACCCTGTTTTCTTTGGTAAAATTGCTGAATTTGGAGAAAGCTACTCAAAAAATGTTGAACTAAGATCTTATGATGCAAGCAGGGGTTCAAAACATTTTATTTATATGAACAGAACGTTTTTTGGGTTGTATAATTTAATGTTCGATTTAAAAGCTCAAGATATTAAGATTAATAACTTTATGAATTTGTAAAATCTTTACTACTTTCGTGCTAAAGAATACAAAGGAACAAATGGTATGCTAATTATTGGAATTGCTGGCGGAACAGGTAGTGGGAAAACTACCGTTGTTAATAAAATTATCAAACAACTCCCTTTAGACGAAGTTTGTGTAATATCTCAAGATTCTTATTACAAAGCAACGGATGACTTATCGTATGATGAACGCACAAAAATTAATTTTGATCATCCAAGAGCAATCGACTTTGAATTGTTAATTAAACAACTCAAAGAATTAAAAAAAGGAAAAACAATTCAGCAACCTGTCTATTCTTTTGTTACCCATAACAGAACAAAAGATAGTGTAAAAACACACCCTCGAAAAGTAGTGATTGTAGAAGGTATTTTAATTTTTAATAGCGAAGAATTACGTAACTTATTTGATATTAAAATCTTTGTACATGCAGAAACAGACGAACGATTAATACGAAGAGTTCGAAGAGATATTACAGAAAGAGGTAGAGATATAGACGAAGTTTTAGGTCGTTACCAAAACACCTTAAAACCTATGCATCAACAATTCATAGAACCAACAAAAAATTATGCAGATATCATTATACCAAACGATAGGCATAATAACGTAGCGATAGACATTGTTAGAAGTGTAATTAACGAGCGGCTGTAAATGAATAAATATCAAAAAATAAAAAACAATAAGTACTTTAAATTCTTCACGAATGTGTACGCAATTATTTTAATTCCATTCTTGATTTGGATGGCATTTTTTGATGAAAATTCATACATTACTCACCGTAAATTTAATAGTGAAATTAAAGATTTAGAAAGTACCATTTTCTTTTATAAAGACAAAATTGCTAAAGATAAAGCAACCATAAAAAAACTCAAAGACTCTTTAGAATTAGAGCGTTTTGCAAGAGAAAAGTATTTGTTGAAAAAGGGAAATGAAGAGATATATATAATTGAATTTGATAGCTTAAAAAAGAATGACTAAGTTTTTGTTTGATGACTTTAAACCTGTATCTGCAGCTACTTGGAAACAAAAAATTCAAGTAGACTTAAAAGGGAAAGATTATAATGACACTTTGCGCTCTGAAACTAACGAGGGCATTACTATAAACCCTTTTTACACAAAAGAAGATCAATCCAATTATAAGATTAAAGTTCCTACAAAAGGATACCTCATCTGCCAGACTATTTTTATAGATAATGAGAAAATTGCAAATACACTAGCTGTAGATGCACTTCGAAGAGGGGCTAACTCCATTCGATTTAAAGCCACAAAACCTTTTGATCCGAAAACCTTACTAAAAGGATTTCCTGGGAAAACACCGTTATACTTTTCGCTTTCTTTTTTTGATGTATCATTTAAAACAGCACTCGCTTTATTTTGCGATAAAAACAATACATACATTCAAACAGATATTATTGGTCATCTTGCTGAAAGTGGTAATTGGTTTCAAAACCTTCAAAAAGACTTTAATCAATTAGATGACCTTGTAGAAAAAGCAAACAACTGTATCGCTATTTCAGGAGATTTATACCAAAATGCAGGTGCAAACAGCACACAACAACTAGCATACACACTGGCACATGCTAACGAATACTTAAATCGTTATGGCAAAGAAGTAGCATCTAAAATAAGTTTTAATTTTGCAGTAAGTGCTAATTACTTTTTTGAAATTGCAAAATTACGTGCCTTTCGCTTGTTATGGGATTCCTTACTAAACGAATACGACACATCAGTAAAAGAAGCGCATATCTTTGCACAACCCAGTCACAGAAATAAAACAATTTACGATTATAACGTGAATATGTTAAGAACTACGTCTGAATGTATGAGTGCTATTTTAGGAGGTGCCAATTCCATTTCTAACATTTCATATGACAACCTATACCAAAAGTCAAACGAATTTGGCGAACGTATTGCAAGAAACCAACAACTTATCTTACAGGAAGAAAGCTACCTTTCTGAAGCTCAAAACATTGCAGACGGAACGTATTACATCGAAAAAATCACCTCTCAATTGGCCGAAAACGCACTAGATATTTTTAAAACAATTGAAAAAGGTGGCGGATTCTTAAAGCAGTTAAAAGAAGGCACAATTCAACGAAAAATTAGTGAAAATGCTCAAAAAGAAGCCGCTGATTTTAAGACCAAAAAAATGGTGTTATTAGGCACAAACTTACAAGTAAATTCAGCGGATAAGATGAAGCAGAATTTAGAATTATATCCATTTGTAAAGCAAAGAAATAGTAAAACATTAATTGTTCCAATTGTTAGAAAACGACTTGCAGAAACAATTGAGAAAGAACGTTTAGATAATGAGTAGAAAAGAGGTTTCAAACATACAATTGGCAAAAAGCCTAGAACCAAAAAGAAAAGGCTTTGCTCATGAAGATTTTGTGGCTGGTATTGCTCCTAATCTAAGAGGACCATATGCAACAATGTATGTACAAAGACCTTGGACAATAAGACAGTATGCGGGTTTTTCAACGGCAGAAGAAAGCAATGCATTCTACAGAAGAAATTTAAAAGCCGGTCAAAAAGGACTTTCTGTTGCCTTTGATTTGGCTACCCATAGAGGCTATGATTCTGATCACGAACGTGTTCAAGGAGATGTGGGTAAGGCAGGGGTGGCTATAGATTCTGTAGAAGACATGAAAGTCCTTTTTGATCAAATTCCGTTAGATAAAATGTCGGTTTCTATGACTATGAATGGTGCAGTTTTACCCATTTTGGCTTTTTATATTGTAGCTGCAGAAGAACAAGGAGTTGCAGGCGAGTTATTGTCAGGAACTATTCAGAATGACATTTTAAAGGAGTTTATGGTAAGAAACACTTACATCTATCCTCCTTCTCCGTCTATGAAAATAATTGCTGATATTTTTGAATACACCAGTAAGAAGATGCCGAAGTTCAATTCGATTTCTATTTCTGGTTATCACATGCAAGAAGCTGGTGCTACTGCAGAAATCGAGTTAGCGTATACCTTAGCAGATGGTTTAGAGTATATAAGAAAAGGAATCGAAACAGGCATGGATATTGATACTTTTGCACCGCGATTGTCTTTCTTCTGGGCTATTGGAATGGATCACTTTACAGAAATTGCGAAATTAAGGGCAGCAAGAATGTTATGGGCAAAAATTGTAAAACAATTCAATCCTAAAAATCCAAAATCGCTTTCATTGCGAACGCACTGCCAGACAAGTGGTTGGTCACTAACAGAACAAGACCCTTTTAATAATGTAGCAAGAACCACTATAGAAGCTATGGCTGCTGCCTTTGGAGGTACACAAAGCTTACACACCAATGCATTGGATGAAGCAATTGCTTTACCCACAGACTTTTCAGCTAGAATTGCAAGAAATACACAAATTTACCTCCAAGAAGAAACACAAATTACAAAAACGGTAGACCCTTGGGCAGGGAGTTATTACTTAGAGAAAAGAACTGAAGAAATTGCGAATAAGGCTTGGGAACTTATTCAGGAGGTAGAAACTCTGGGAGGCATGACCAAAGCTATTGAAAAAAGTATTCCTAAACTACGTATCGAAGAAGCTGCTGCTCAAAAGCAAGCAAAAATAGACAGTGGCAAAGATGTAATTGTGGGCGTAAATAAATACCAACTAAAAAAAGAAGATCCACTTCATATTTTAGAAGTAGATAATGAAGCTGTTCGTCTTTCACAAATAGAGCGATTAAAACACTTAAAAGCGACAAGAAATAGAAAAGCAGTACAAACTAGTTTAGATAATTTAACAGCTACTGCAAAATCATCTGAAGGTAATTTATTAGATTTAGCTGTAAAAGCAGCAAGAAATAGAGCCACTTTAGGGGAAATATCAGATGCGTTAGAAGTTGTTTTTGGAAGACATAAGGCAGTAACAAAAACCATATCTGGAGTGTATAGCAAAGAAATTAAAGAGGATAAACTTTTTAAAAAAGCGGCAGATTTAGCAAATAAATTTGCTGAATTAGAAGGCAGACGCCCACGAATTATGATTGCAAAACTTGGGCAAGATGGGCATGATAGAGGCGCAAAAGTAGTTGCTACTGGATATGCAGACTTGGGCTTTGATGTAGATATTGGTCCTTTATTTCAAACTCCACAAGAAGCCACCAAACAAGCTGTGGAAAATGATGTACACATCTTAGGAATTTCTTCACTAGCTGCAGGTCATAAAACCTTAGTTCCACAAGTAATTGCAGCACTTAAAGAATATGGCAGAGAAGATATAATGGTAATTGTAGGTGGAGTTATTCCTGCCCAAGATTACCAATACCTTTTTGACGCTGGTGCTGTTGGTGTCTTTGGACCAGGTACAAAAATAGCACAAGCAGCTATAGATTTAATATCAATATTAATAGATAGTATCGCAGAATAACTTCTAGACAACTTTCTTTAAACATCAATTTTTAGGCAAGCTACACTTGTCTTTTAAAAGCTTTTTTAACATTTAAAAATTAGCGAACAAGACTACTTTTTTGGGCATTTATGCTTAAATTTGTAACTCGTATAAAAGCCTATTTTTTCTTATGAAAAAGTTTATAAATTTCCTCTATTCTACCCGCTTAATGGCAATTTTATTTATCCTATTTGCGGTTGCAATGGGTGTTGCTACTTTTATTGAAAATGATTACGGAACACAAACCTCTAAAGCTTTAGTTTACAATGCTTCGTGGTTTGAGGCCATTATGGTACTCTTTGTTGTTAACTTTTTTGGAAACATTTTTAGGTACAAATTATACAAGAAAGAAAAATGGCCAACATTAATGTTTCATCTTGCTTTCTTATTTGTTATTATTGGTGCTGGGGTTACCAGATACATTGGTTATGAAGGTATAATGCTTATAGACGAAGGAGAAACGGCTCAAACATTTTTATCAGAAACCACATATGTAAATGCAATCATAGACAATAATGAGGTTCAAAAAAACAACCATGAACCAATCTTATTAAGTGCTTGGGGAGAGAACAGTTGGTCGTATTCAGATAATTTTAAAGGTACAGATTATAGTGTTCAGCTAGTTGATTACATACCGTGGGCAGAAGAAAAATTTATTGAAGATGAAAACGGTACAAAGCACTTGTTTTTAGTTGAATCTTCAAGTGGAAACAGACACGAGCATTATATTAAGTCTGGAACTGTAGCCAATATTCACAACATTTTAGTAGGCTATAATGCAAAAGAAGATAACGCTACCATACAGATTTTTGAGGAAAATAATCGTTTAAAAATCAAAACAAAATTCGACGGTAATTATAAAATCATGGCTACGTTAACGGATGGAAGTATTCGTAAAGATAGCGTTCAAGATTTTAATTTACGTTCGTTATATACAGTTGCAGAGCTTCCTTTTGTAGTTCCTGAATTTCCTAAAAAAGGAAATATGGAAACGGTTAGTGGCCCTAAAAATGATGAAAAACTAGACGTTATTGTGCTAGATATTACTTCAAATAACACCACAGAAAGAGTTTCTTTGACTGGAGGAAAATTTAATATCGATAATACAAAGCAATTTACTTTGAATGGATTAAACTTTAGGATATGGTATGGTGCTAAAATTTTAAATACTCCTTTTAGCATAAAACTTAACGACTTTCAACTCGAAAAATATCCAGGTTCGGAAAGTGCTGCCTCTTATGCAAGTGAAGTCACCGTAATTGATTCTGAGGAAACTTTTGATTATCGGATTTTTATGAATCATATTTTAGATCACAAAGGATACAAATTTTTTCAATCGAGTTATGATTTGTCAGGAGATAAAGAACAAACTCATTTGTCTGTAAATCATGATTTCTGGGGAACATTCATCACCTATTTAGGATATTCTCTATTATATACAGGTATGATTTGTATTTTCTTTGCCAAACACACACGTTTTGATTCTCTAAAAAAATCATTGCGAAAAATTAGAAAGAAAAAAGTAGCCATGAGCATTCTAGCTGCTTTATTTGTTTCTTCTTTTGCAATAGGACAAGAATCAGACCATGACCACTCAGACCCAAATCATGTTCACGTTGCTGCACTATCACAAAACAAAAAGCAACAAAAAGATCCTCATGCTGTAAATAGAATTACAGATGCACAAATAGATTCTATTTTGCAGGCTAATTTAGTTTCGGTGACACATTCCGAAGAATTCAGTAAACTGGTCATTCAAGATGCTGGTGGAAGAATGAAACCTGCGCATACTTTTGCCTCAGAATTAGTGCGTAAAGTGAGCCAAGCTGAAACACTACATGGCATGAAACCAAGCCAAGTACTTCTTTCTATTATTGAAAACGCAAGACTTTGGTACGAGGTTCCCGCTATTTATTTAGAGGAAAAAAACATGAAGATTCGCGAGCAATTGGGCTTAGCAGATACCACAACCTACGCTCGTTTGTCAGACTTTTTTACCAGTAAAGGTAGCTACTTAATTCGTGAGCAAGTCGCAGAAGCGCAAAAGAAAAACGTACAAAATAAGTTTGAAAAAGACCTTATAAAAATAGATCGTAGAGTTGGTTTATTATATTCAGCAATTGGAGGGGGAATCTTAAAGATTTATCCTATACCCAACGAAGAAAACAACAAATGGGTTTCTCAGCCAGAAACATTATTAGAAAAGAGATTCAATCCATCAGACACCATCTTTGTTCGTAAATCTCTGCCTTTGTATGTACAACTGTTGCAGACTGCAAAAAAATCAAATGATTATACCAAAGCAAATCAAGTTTTAGAAGGTATAAAAATATACCAAAAAACATATGGAGCAGACGTATATCCTTCAGCAGATAAAATCGATTTAGAAATTGGATATAACAAGTACAACATCTTTAAAAAGTTAGTACGTTACTATGGGTTTATTAGTTTACTATTAATTGGCTTTGTAGTTGCTCAAATATTTAGTACTAAAAAATGGATCACCATTGTTGTTAAAGCACTCATTGGTGTAACTCTAGGACTATTTTTATTACACACAGCTGGCTTAATAGCACGTTGGTACATTAGTGGAAATGCCCCATGGAGTAACGCTTATGAATCTATTATTTATGTGGCATGGACAACAATGCTTTTTGGTTTTTATCTAGGAAGAAAATCAGCCTTAACCATTACAGCAACTACATTTATAACATCTATTATTCTATTTACAGCAAGTATGAACTGGCTAGACCCTGAAATTGCCAACTTACAACCTGTATTAAATTCGTGGTGGCTACTTGTTCATGTATCTATTATTGTAGCAAGTTATGGCCCATTAACATTGGGTATGATCTTAGGAATATTTTCACTTTTTTTAATAGTTTTCACAACTAAAAAGAACAAAAAGAAAATGGATTTAAATATCAAAGAAATTACTGTTATTAATGAAATGGCAGTGACTGTTGGTCTAGTAATGCTTACGATTGGAAACTTTTTAGGAGGTATGTGGGCAAATGAAAGCTGGGGACGTTATTGGGGTTGGGATCCTAAAGAAACCTGGGCGCTAATTTCTATTATGATATATGCCTTTGTGTTGCATATGCGATTAATTCCTGGACTCAGAGGTAGATATACCTTTAACTTATGGACGGTAATAGCGTATGCTTCTATAATGATGACCTATTTTGGTGTAAACTTTTACTTATCTGGACTGCATTCTTATGCAAGTGGAGATCGTGTAATTACGCCAAGTTCTGTCTACTATTCAATTGGCTTTGTTGCCATTTTAGGGACATTTGCTTGGTTCAAATACAAGAAGTACTATAAAAAATAGGAAACAAAAATTACGCCTTTCCATAATTTTGTAAGAAGTAGGTTGCTTTTTACGATAAAAATGTATTTTTGCATTTCAATTTTAACTATTAAAAATAACTAATGTTTCATAAAAACATAAAATTAATAATCGCTACTCTTATCTCAATTTGGGGAGTGTATGAATTTACTGAAGTACATATTTTAAATGGAATTTCTATTCTTTTATTAGCTGGAATTTTTGTATTATTCTATTTTAAAAATGAGTTTATATTATTGGCTTTTTTACAACTTAGAAAACAAAATTTTCCTGGAGCTCAAAAATGGCTTACCTATATTAAAAAACCAGAAGCTGCTTTAACCACAAAGCAACAAGGGTATTACAATTACTTACATGGTATTATGCTAAGTCAAACGAATATGACTCAGTCAGAAAAATACTTAAGAAAAGCCATTCGTTTAGGCCTATCTATGGATCATGATTTGGCCATGGCTAAATTACAATTAGCAGGTATTGCTATGACAAAAAGAAGAAAACGTGAAGCTACTAATCTTATGGCTGAAGCTAAAAAGTTAGACAAACATGGCATGCTAAAAGAGCAAATGCAAATGATGAAACAACAAATGAAAAAAATATAAGTTTTCTCATTACTCCATAAAAAAAATCCGCAGTTGCGGATTTTTTTATGCATTGTAGTTAAACAAAACTATCACTTTAACTTGTTTAGTGTTAAGTCTTTATTGTATTGAATAATATAGAGTCCTTTATTTTCTTGAGCATCTTCTCTAAAATCGAATCTAGTCTCTACTCTTTGCGATGCTCCTTCTTTAAACGTGGTCTCAAGAGATTTTCCTGATGCCAAACGAATTAAGATATCGTAAGTAATGTCAAACCCTTTTGTTGCGTAATAAGAAGGCAAGGTGTAATTTTTCTCTTTATATTGTTGGTTAAATAGCGTTGACATGGGTGCATTAACCTCATAAAAATCTTCACTTACAAACGTGAAGCCTAATTTTGCCAATTTTCGGTTGTCTTCATTATCGTAAACTCTTCCTTTCGTAAAGGTAAACAGCTTTGCAAATGTTTCTTCAGGCAAACTAATTAAACTATTAATTACATCAGAAACAACTACGTTTTTATCCGTTGCAAGTACAACCCAATTTTTTCTGTTTGGTTTTAAAAGTTCTAAGAAACGTTCTTTTTCAATATAACCATCTATTGGAGTAATTACAGTTACCGTATCTATATAAGATTCACCCAATTTTAAATTGGTTTTCATAGTATTAGCAGCGAGAATAGTTGCTTGTTTTTCATCACTCACAATAATCACATTCCCACCAATTAAATACTCTTTGATGTACGTTGTTAACTCTTTTCGAAAAACTGTTTTGTCTGGAGATGTTTTAATAATATTTGAAGCTGTAAATTTTGACTGCCCACTTGAATAAACAGGATACACCAAAGGAATTGTATCTAAAGAGGTTGCTAATATTTGCAATTCATCTGAATACAATGGACCAAAAATAACATCATTGGTACTTAAATCAACTTGATTCACAATACTATCAAAAGTACTTCCCTTTCTAACACCTGTGTCATATACATTCAAAGCAATATCAATTCCTTTATTGCGCAAAGAATCTATAGCCAGCTCTGCGCCTAAATAAAAGTCTGTGGCAATATTTACTAGAGTTGCATTGGTTACAAAAGCCTCTTTTAGGCTTATGGAATCTGGCAAATAATTTGCTGCTCTAAAGGGCAATAACAATGCTGCTTTTAATTGTTGATTCGGTAATATTGAATCTTGATAGGTATAAATATCTACAAAAGCACGTCGAGGATTTCTTTTAATTTTTAGGGTAGCTCCCAAAGGTAAACCGTCAGATAGCTCAGGATTTAACTGAAGAAGTTGTGCCTCAGAAACTTCATAAAAATTGGCAAGGCTATAAAACGTATCGCCTTTTACAACTTCGTGCAATACAAAAGGTGCAACTATACTATCTGAAGCCATAGTTACTAAAAGACTATCTTTTTTAATAATTGTATCTTGTAATATGGCTTTGTATTCTTGCTTGAAAGTTTTTTTAATTTTAAAAAACCTTTTTTTCTTTGCAGGAACTACTAAAAAAGAATTGGCTTTGGGCTCTTTTTGAACATCTGGATTCAAACGCACCAAGTCCTTTTTTTTCATTTTTAATTTCTGAGCAATATTTCGCATGGTTTCCCCTTGCTGCACCTTATATTGGATATACTTATTTTGCTGACCACAAGAAATTGTAACCGACAAAATACTCAAAAAAATAAAAAATGTAATATGCTTCATATGTGTTATTCCCATTCTATTGTTGCAGGTGGTTTAGAACTAATGTCATACACCACTCTATTTACTCCTTTTACTTGGTTTATAATTTTATTGGATGTTTTTTGTAAAAATGTATAAGGTAAATCTACCCAATCTGCAGTCATTCCGTCTGTACTTTCTACTGCTCTTAAAGCCACTACTTTTTCGTAGGTTCTTTCATCACCCATCACACCAACAGAATTTACTGGAAGTAACATTGCACCTGCTTGCCATACTTTATCATACAAACCGTCTTCTCGTAAACCATTTATAAAAATAGCGTCTACTTCTTGTAAGATACGTACTTTTTCTTCAGTAACATCTCCTAGAATACGAATGGCTAAACCTGGTCCTGGAAAAGGATGACGCCCAAGTAGTTGTTTGTCTATGCCTAAAGAAGCCCCCACTCTACGTACCTCATCTTTAAAAATCATTCGCAATGGCTCTACAATTTTTAATTTCATAAAGTCTGGTAGACCGCCTACGTTATGATGACTTTTTATAGTTGCAGAAGGCCCTCCGTTTACAGAAACAGACTCAATCACATCAGGATAAATGGTTCCTTGTGCCAACCATTTTACTTCTTTAATTTGATTGGCTTCATCATCAAACACATCAATAAACGTATTTCCGATTGCTTTTCTTTTTGCTTCAGGATCGCTTAAACCCGCCAATTTGGTTAAAAAACGCTCAGAGGCATCTACACCCTTTACGTTTAGTCCCATTCCTTCGTACTGTTTTAAAACACTGCTAAACTCATCTTTTCTAAGCAAACCATTGTTTACAAAAATACAGTAGAGATTTTTTCCTATTGCTTTATGAAGTAACACTGCAGCTACAGAAGAGTCTACTCCTCCAGAAAGTCCTAGCACTACTTTATCGTTCCCCACTTTTTCTTTAATGGCATTTACTGTACTTTCTACAAAAGAATCAGGCGTCCATGTTTGTGCAACACCAGCAATGGTTACTAAAAAGTTTTCTAGCAATTGCTTACCATCTGTAGAATGGTATACTTCTGGATGAAACTGAATTCCAAAAGTAGTTTCTCCTTCTATTTTGTAAGCGGCATTGGCAACATCAGAAGTACTTGCTAATAAAACAGCCTGAGAAGGTAATTCTTTAATGGTATCTGAGTGACTCATCCAAACCTGACTTCCTTCAGAGATATTGGCAAAGAAAGGTTCTTCTTTTTTTACAAAAGACAAATTGGCTCTTCCGTATTCTCTTATATTAGACTCAGCCACCTTTCCACCAGAAAAATGAGCCAAATATTGCGCACCATAACAAACCGCTAGCATTGGCTTTTTACCACGTATCGCAGTTAAGTCTGGGTGTAAAACCAGTTCTCCTCTCACAGAATTTGGACTCCCAGAAAGAATAACTGCTTTAAAATTTTGTATGTTTTTTGGAACACTATTGTACGGATGTATTTCACAATAAATGTTTAATTCCCGAACTCTTCGCGCAATTAACTGTGTATATTGCGAACCGAAATCTAATATAAGTACTTGATGTTGTTGCATGCACAAAAATAATATTTTGAGATTAGATTACACATATTTAGCGTTTAGAATTTTATAATCTTTTAGAATTTGTAAAAGGACTCCTAAAATTTATAAACCACAGCATTAATATTCATGCCTGCTCCTACAGAGGCTAAGATTACAACATCTCCTTTTTGCACTTCTTGATCGGCTATTTCTCCCTTTAACACCAAATCTAATAGAGTGGGTACTGTAGCTACAGAGCTGTTTCCTAATTTGTGGATACTCATTGGCATTATACCCTCAGGAACTGGTTTTTTAAACAGGCGATAGAATCGTTTAATAATGGCTTCGTCCATTTTTTCATTCGCTTGATGGATAAAAATCTTTTGCACAGCATCTATGTCCAATCCACTATTATCTAAAGCGGTTTTCATGGCTTTGGGCACATGTGTTATGGCAAATTCGTAAATTTTACGCCCAAACATTTTTATATACCGTATGTCTTTATTGGCTTGTTGATCATAAGAACGTCCAAAAAATAAGTAATGTGCTTCTTCTTTGGCAAAGGTTTGTGAAGCATGACTTAGAATTCCTGCATCTTGTTCTTCTGTATATTCTACAATGCAAGCCCCTGCTCCATCACTATAAATCATGGAGTCTCTATCGTGTTTGTCTACCACTCTAGAAAGTGTTTCTGCACCAATTACCAGGCATTTTTTTGCGATTCCTGCCTTTATAAATGCTTGGGCTTGTATAACACCTTCTACCCAACCAGGACAACCAAACAGTATATCATAGGCCACACAATTAGGATTTTCTATGCCTAATTTGGCCTTAACTCTTGTTGCCAAACTTGGCAGCATATCTCCTTGTATTGCACCATCTTTTACATCGCCAAAATTATGCGCAAAAATAATATAATCGAGTGCTTCAGGATTAACGGCAGCATCACTAATGGCTTTTTCTGCCGCAAAAAATGCTAAATCAGACGTATTGTAGGTCTTTTTGGCATACCTGCGTTCTTCAATTCCGGTAATTGCTTTAAACTTTTCAATAATAATAGGGTTGGCATCCTCAAATTCAGAACCGTCATTGTTTAAAAAATCAACCCCTAAAAAATCGTTATTTTCTTTTCGCAATGAGGGAATAAATGTACCTGTACCTGTTATTTTTGATGAAATCATTCGTTTTTTATTTTCAACCTCCAATGTAATAAAATTATACGTTAAATTATAAAAACAAGGGAGAACTATGGAAAAGTCAATGGCTAAATGTCTACACTTTATATCTTAATTACAACAACTGCAAAATTAAAGAGAACGAAGCAAAACCCTATTTTCTCTTTATTATAATATAAATAAAGGAGATTTAGAACAACTTTTAAATAAGGGCATTAGATGAATATAAGCAGCTTGCACATTACAATACCCAACACCAAAAATATTTTTTATAAAAATGATTGATCAAAAGAAAAAGGCAATAATGACACTAGAGAATCAGTAATAATAACTTCGCCTACTTCTCCCATAAGCAACATTTTAAAAGGTGCCGCCTGTTTTATTTCGTATTCTAACAAAGATTGCCTACAGGCTCCACAGGGCCCTACTGGCTTTGTAACGGGATTGTTCACAGAACTGGCGGTAACTGCTAATTTTACTACGTTCATGTTTGGATATTCAGAGCCGGCTTTCCAAATAGCCACACGTTCTGCACACATTCCAGAGGGGTATGCTGCATTTTCTTGATTATTTCCTAAAACAATTGCTCCATTGTCTAACAACAAGGCTGCGCCCACATGAAAATTAGAGTAAGGGGCATAGGATTTTCCTCTGGCCTCAATGGCTTTTTTCATTAAAAAAGCATCTTCTTTTTCTAAGGCATCAATACTTTCATAAAGCATTGCTGTTGTTTTTATTTCAATTTTTTTCATCCTGTAAAGGTCAAAAAAGCAGCCTTAAATAAGACCGCTTTGTGATATGTTTTGCGAGGTAAAGCAACAATTAATAGTTGTCAAAAATCTCTCCTAAATCGAAAGACAAACTAAAACGTAGCGAGTTTTCTAGTGGGTTGTTTACATCAGACGCATTTATCAAGTAAGACAAATCTACATTTAAAGCATTGGTTTTAAATCCAGCACCTAAGGTAAAATATTGTCTATTTCCTTTATCTTTACTTTCATGAAAATACCCTGTTCGTAGGGCAAAGGCATTGTTATATAAATACTCAGCTCCTAAAGCATAGGTAACCTCACTTAATTCTTCACTAAAACCACCTGGTGCATCTCCAAAAGAACCAAAAATACCTTGTATCCATCCTTTGTCTTCGTCAGTACCATCAGGTTGTGGTGTAGGCACTAGTAATTTTGTAAACTCAACGTTGGTAGAAATAATGTTATAATCATCTAAAATAAAATCGAAACCACCCCCTAACTTTAAGTTAGTTGGAATAAAATCTTCTTCACTAGGGGTATAAGAAACTTTAGGTCCAATGTTGGCAATATTAAACCCTAATCGATACCTTCCATTAAAATTTCCATAGTTTTCTTCAAACGACTGGTAATATCCAGAAACATCTACTGCAAAAGAATTTACAGGCTGTAACGTATTGGCTGCAGTTCCGTTAAACGCAAGGTTAGAGCGGATGTATTTTAGACCAACTCCCATAGAAAAAGTTTCGCTTAATTTTAAGGCATAGGCCCCAGAAAACACAAATTCATTCGGATTTATTGTTCCGTTTGGATTTCCTTGATTGTCGGTTAAATCTATCTGTCCTAGATTAAAATACCTAAACTCTGCTCCCCAAGCTGCATTTTCACTGAATCTATTGATGTAAGAACCGGCTCCAATAAAAATATCATCGGTTAAGTTACGTAACCAAGGTGAGTAAGTAAGCCCTGCTTTTATTTGTCGGTCTCCAAAAACAGTTTTTGCAGGGTTATGAAATAAAGACCATGCATCTGCAGATGTAGCAACTCCCATATCTCCCATACCTCCCGCTCTTGCATCAGGTACAATTAATAAAAAGGGTGTGGCAGTTGTAATACCTCCTGTTTGTTGTGTGTTGGTTTGTGCACTAAATTTCATGCTTACGAAAGCACAAAGTGCAATACAAATACCTATTTTTTTCATGGTTTATTATTGATGTTGATTTTACAAATATCTAACTTTTTATTGTAGGATAACTAATTTTTGATACTTCTCTGATACTAAATTACTTGTCGTATCATTTACGGTTAACTTATAAACATACACACCTTTTCCTATTTTATTCCCAAAATCGTCCAACCCATTCCAAGTAATATTTCTAGACAGCGTTCCTGTGGTTTGCACGTTTCTATTGATGGTTTTTACCAATTTACCAGACACCGTAAAAATTTGAACTTGCACTTCTAAGGGCGCATTCGGTTTGTTATGATTGAACCAAAATTCAGTATAATTTACAAATGGATTTGGGTAATTCAACACATTTTCTATGTTTAACTCCCCATCACTGACTACCACAAAACTTAACGTTTGTTCAGAAGAGTTATTGTAGGTGTCCCATGCTTTTATTTTTAAGGTATGCGGTCCTGTTGTTAAATCTCTGAATTTATAGGTTACTTTACCTGTCGTAAAATCGTTAAGTTCCGTTTGATAAAAATCATTTAGAAGAATAGGATTGGTGGTATCTCCATCTAAAACTCCTACAATATCATGATCTACTGCTGTTATCGAAGTATTTATTCCGTTTGCATCAGACAATACTGCAATTAAATTCGGAGATGCATTGGTATTGCCCCCATCTATAAATGATTCGTCGTTCATAAATAAACCAATCTCTGGCCCAAGGTTATCTTCGGGAGCGTTTTCATTAATTCCGCCAACAATCACATCAAAATTAGCTCCTGATTTTTCGATATCTCCGTTCTCTGCATAAAAACTCAGCTTACTTTTTCCGTAGGCTATTTTAATGTCTTTTGGCACTACAAAATTAAAGGTAAATGCTCCATTTTCTACCGTTGCTTTTCCTCGAAATAACTTGCTATCTTGCGTATCAAACTGCATGGTAACGCCAAACCCATCATTATCTAAGGTTGTTTTGTCTATTATTTTATCAAAAACAGTGGTCGATAATGTGCCATTGTAATCAGTTAACAATGTATTTGCAGGATCGGTTACCACGCCCTCAAACTTTACCTTAGACAAGGCTTTTAAGGTATCTAAAGCTTGTGTAATAGGTATATCGTTCATTTTAGTTATGCGCACATTGGGCTTGGGTATTGCCAGTTTCATGGCAGGATCTCCAAACGCATAAATAAAGAATTTTTGAGTGCTCGAAAACTCATTTTTAGCTACCATTAACGCTTCTGCAATGGAGTAATCTTCGTTGTTAAAAGAGAGTAAAACTCGAATTAACTGCTCGTTAAAACGCTGCCCTGTAGAAATAAACACCTCTCTCGTGGTTGTAATCATACTTGCTGCACCTCCATTTTGCTTTTTAAACGTAATTTCTCCTGCTGTAATTCGATTCGGGTTGTCAAAACGAGAAAAATCGCAGGTAACTGTGATTAGCAACGGCAGGGTTGTAGGGTTGGTAAACGATTGTATCTGAGGTACGTCTAAAATACGTTCAGTAGCAAAACCATCTTCTCCTCCATGGCCAAAATAATCAAAAAGTAACGTCCCTTTTTCAATGGCATTGGTAATGGCTTTGTTTACCTCTGGATAGCGTTCGCCTCCTGAAGAATTTTCTTGCACAAAGGCATCTACATAAATTTTATTTACGTTAAAAATAGGGGTGTTTTCTTTAATTTCATCTGCAATAGACTCAACACCTTCTTGAATTACTTGCTCTCCTGTTACATCAATATCATCAGCTAATAAAGTTATCGTATTACGCCAATCACCTATCGCTTCTTTATTGTAGTACGATAAAATTTTATCGACCACAATTTTTGCTTCTGAAGCTGTAGCCACAGGAATTCGGCTAGAAACTACATCTATGGTGTGTGTGGTTGCCATGGTCCCTTCTTGCGGCTCTAACATCACAAAAAAATCGTCGGTCACATAAGAACTCGCTAAATTAAAACTAAGTTTCGATAATTTTACAGGTACAATATTCGTATTGTTTGACAATCGGTCTTTGTAATCATAAGAGGCATCTCCAAAAAAACAAACAAATTTTAATTTGGTTTCTGCAGTACTATTGGTTTCGTAAAGGTGCTTTATAAAATCTCTTATACCAGTAATGTCTTTTGCACCCGAGGCAAACTCATTGTAAATTTCGGGTAAGAGTACTATTTTAGTCGTCAAATTACTGTTTTCTTGATGGTAATCGGCCAAACGTTGAGCTTCTGGCGCCAAATCAGACGTGGTAATAATCAAGTAATTAATATCTTGCAATGCATGTAAATTCTGATTGGCCACCTTTGAATTATCGACAAGTGTAGGTAGGTAAAAGTCAGATGCACCCAATACTACATATTCTCCAAAAACGCCAGGTGCTGCAGTAAACACAAAGTCGTTTCCTGTTGCCTCATTGCTAATTTGCTTTGGAGCTATCGGATTGGAAACATCCCACACGCCAAAAGCATTGGCTCCATTCTGTATTTCGTAGATTACTGGAGCTACAGCATTGACTTGAGCAAAACTTCGAAAAGAAAATTGATCCGCTGTAAAAGACAAGTTTTTTTTACCAAGAATGGCAATATAATCTAAAAAAGCATTTGCAGACGGATTCCCATTATTGTCATAGGTAATATTTACAGTAATGTTGTCATCACTGTTTTGTAGGGTTGCACTGCGTTCTAAAGCAAAGGCTTTGGTTAAGGAAGACGGATTTGTAGCAGGGTAATTAATGGTAAAAGCACTTTGTCCATTCACAGAGACCTCCATTGCCGAAGAAACCACAGAATTAGAAACACCTCTTACCCTAACTGTTAGTGATTCGTTTGCAACTGCATTCGGAAAAGGAATGGAAAAAACTTGGGTGTTTTCAATATTAAAATCCGCATTAAAAAACCATTGTGTACCTACAGCCAATAAATTTTTCTCGTCTTTTTCATGCACCACAAAATCATCGAATGTAGTTATGGTGGTGTTAGTAGGTTCAGTAATTGGGGTGTTTAACAGTATTCTTTTACCATCTGCATCGTTTATGGTAATAAAATAATAAGCTACATCTGTGTAAATATTGTGTCGATGTTGTGCTGTTTTGTTAGGCACATCTTCTTGCCAGTCATGTGGTCCCTTGGCATAAAATAAAATGTAATCGTCTGCATTAAAAACACCATCTGCTTCACCAGAAATATAAATGGCATTTTCCTGCAAATCATCGTACCTAAGATCGCTATTTTGTTCAGGTAAAAGCTGCCCACCATTTCCGTAAATGTGTATTTTTTTTGGATTTATTCCATTTGTACCAATCCCCATTTGTTGTAAAAAGGAACGGTCTATTTTAAAAACACCAGTCGTATCTACAGAAAACCGATACCAATCTCCTTCAGCAAGAACAGAATTAGAAACCTGAGCATGAATGTTTTGCAATAAAAAAAAGCAAAGTAAAAAAAGCAGTTTATTGTATCTCATTTATTTGTTTAAAAATAACGAAATCTTAGGCTCATTATTTTAAGTGTAACAAAGATAATTTATACTAAAGTAAAAATGCAATCGTTTGTAAAACATATACATACAAAACATGCGTTAAAAAAGTATATTTGCTTTTATAAAAGTATATTTTTATTGTAATTTGCACCTTTATAAGAAACCACTATCAATTTTTAATTAGATAATGAAAAACATATTTAAAATAACATTCTTCGTTTTGGCCAGTTTGCTATTTGTAAACTGTAAAAGTTCTTCATCAAACAAGTCAAGACTTACAGGGTTGTCATTTAACGATCCTAAAAATGGAAATTATATTAGAGCTAATTCATTGGCAGGCCAAGAAACTCCTTTAGGAATGGTTCTTGTAGAAGGGGGTTCATTTATAATGGGACAAGTACAAGATGATGTAATGTTCGATTGGAATACAACACCGAATAAAATTCATGTTCGTTCTTTTTATATGGATGAGGCAGAGGTAACCAACTCTGAATATTTTTTATATGTTCAATATATGAAAGATGTTTTTCCGCCTTCTGAAGAAAAATACAAAAATATTTACAGCTCAGTATTACCAGACACTTTAGTTTGGCGTAAAAGTTTAGGAAATACAGATATTCTTTCGGAAAACTACTTGCGTCATCCTGCATATGCAGACTACCCTGTAGTTGGTGTTAGTTGGTTGCAAGCTAATGAGTACTGTAAATGGAGAACCAATATCGTTAATTTAAAAACCTTGATAGACAAGGGGAACCTGAAAAACATTTTTGATCTAGATACCGTTAGTAACTTTTTTGATACAGATGTTTTTTTAGCAAACGACAGCAAATTATTTGATGGAGATACTACTGTGTATAAAAGAGGAGTTGGAAGAACTATCCGTAAACGTGGACAGGCAAGACCAAGCAGAGACGCTTTTCAAGGAAGAAAAATTTCGAAAGCAGATGGTATTTTAACACAACGTTTTCGTTTACCAACTGAAGCTGAATGGGAGTTTGCTGCAAAAGCGAATGTAGAAAACAGAGAGTACAATAACATTAGAGGCCGTAAAAAATACGCTTGGAACGGAAAATATACCCGTGATAAGAGCAAAAGAAACAAAGGAGACCAGTTGGCCAATTTTAAACAAGGTAAGGGTGATTATAGTGGCCCTTCTGGATGGAGTTCTGATGGATCTGATATTCCTAACCAAATAAAATCATACCCTCCAAACGGTTTCGGATTGTACGACATGTCTGGTAACGTGGCAGAGTGGGTTGCAGATGTGTACAGACCAATTATAGACAACGAAGCAAACGATTTCAACTATTTTAGAGGAAATTTATTCACCAAAAAACAAATTGATGAAGAAGGGAATTTAGTTTTTGCGGGTGAACAAGAGGGTGCTCAAATAGCACATGACACCTTACCAAACGGAAAAATTGTTCCTAAATACTTACCAGGAACTATTAAATACATCCCAATTACAAAGAATGATGCTGCCATGCGAAGAAATTTCTCAAAAGCAGACAACGCTAATATTGGTGATGGTGATGCCAATTCTACTCGTTTTTACAAATATGATGAAGATGTTATTGCTTCCAAAGCAAGCATGTACAACTCGCCTAAAGCATCTACCAGAGTTATAGATACTAAAACAGGAAAAATTCTTTTGGTAAACGATGCTAAAAAAAGGTCTACTTTAATTAATGATAAATCTCGAGTATATAAAGGAGGGTCTTGGTCAGACAGAGAGTATTGGCTAGATCCTGCACAAAGAAGATATTTCCCGGAGTATATGGCAAGCAACTATATCGGATTTAGATGTGTGGTAGACAAACTAGGGTCACTTTCATCAGGAAAAAGAAACACTAGAAATCCTAGTAGGTAAAACTAACAATATCATAAAGTACAACCTCATTGTTTTTTAATAATGAGGTTTTTTTTATCTTTAAAAAATGAATATATCCCAACTTTATCGCTATTATTCCGAACATTTCTTAGCAGATACAGACACTAGAAGTATTCGAAAAAACACAATGTTCTTTGCCTTAAAAGGCCCCAATTTTAATGGGAATACATTTGCTGAAAAAGCATTGGCTCTTGGTGCAAGCTATGCTGTAGTAGATGAAAAAGAATACCAAACACATCCCAATATCTTATTAGTATCCGATGTTTTAACTACCCTCCAAGATTTGGCTAAATACCATAGGCAAAAGCTAAACACAACTATTATTGGATTAACAGGTAGCAACGGAAAAACCACTACCAAAGAGTTGATCCATGCTGTGCTTTCAAAAAAATACAACACAGTAGCCACCAAAGGGAATTTAAACAACCATATAGGGGTTCCGCTTACATTATTAGCCATGCACCCAGATACTGAAATGGGGATTGTAGAAATGGGGGCCAATCATCAAAAAGAGATCGAATTTTTATCAAACATCTGTGTACCCGATTATGGCTATATTACCAATTTTGGTAAAGCACATCTAGAAGGTTTTGGAGGGTTAGAAGGAGTCATTGCAGGAAAAAGTGAGCTATATACCTTTTTAGAAACACACAACAGCACAGCATTTATAAACCCAGAAGATCCTTTACAGGTGTCAAAAACCAAGGAGTTTCTTACCATTCCATTTGCAAATGACATTCAACTTATAGCTGCAGCACCTTTTGTAGCAGTAGCCTTTAAAAACCAAACTATACAAAGCAATTTAGTCGGCAGCTACAATTACGCAAACATTGCTATTGCCATTACTGTCGGAAATTATTTTAAAGTACCCCAAAAAGACATACAATTAGCTATCGAAAATTACGAAGCTACTAACAATCGATCGCAATATATTCAACAGGAAACCAATACCATTATTTTAGATGCCTACAATGCCAATCCATCCAGTATGCAAGTGGCCTTAGAAAATTTTAAAACAGTGAATGCTGACCAAAAAGTAGTAATTCTAGGAGACATGTTCGAGCTAGGTTCAGAGAGTCGCAAAGAACACCAAAACATTGTTCAGCTTGCGCTAGATATGGAATTCAAACATTGTTATTTTATAGGTAAACATTTTTCTGAAACCCAAGAAAATGCACATTTGTTTGAAACGTTTGAGGAGTTTGCAGCATATGTACAAGGGCACCCTATACGTAATAGTACTGTATTAATAAAAGGCTCTAGAGGCATGCGCCTAGAGCGCGTTATGGAGTTGCTGTAGTCACAGTGCGTTGTACTACTGTGGGTTTGTTGTTGTATTAAAATAACACTTCTTAATGACAGTGCGTACCTCAGTGTCATTTCGACTATAGCGTGAACGGAATGGAAACTTCTCGACTACACTCGAAGTGACATTTAGTTCCTAAATGTCACTTCCTTTTTGTGGTATGCTAATAAATTATCAATAGGTCTTTGAATAACATCGGTAATGACATGCCCATTTTTAACGGCTACTTTCTCTAAAATATCCCTAAAGTAAAACGCAATAGACCCTATAAAGTACAATGGCGTCTGTGCGTCTTTTTCGTAAGGTAAAATACGGTATTTAAAAAACTCTTGAAATCCGCGCTTTATAATTTTCTTTATGTATTTTTCTTCCTTAAATTCAAACATAAATTTTGCAAAAGAAGCCAAATACATGTTCGGATTCGGCATTCTGTATAAGTTTTCTTTAATGACATCTGCATCCAAGTTAAACTCCTCCCGAAAACGAGCCGCCATCACTTTGGGCATTTTATCATAAAAATACTCACGCAGCAATAGCTTTCCAAAGTAATTCCCACTGGCTTCATCCATTAAAATATAACCTAAAGAAGGGGTTTTCATTTGAAGCTGTGCTCCGTCAAAATAACAACTGTTAGAGCCTGTACCTAGTATACAAACAAGCGCAGGTGTTTTTCCTGTTGCTGCATATACAGCAGCCAACATGTCTTCAGCAATGTGTATGGTTGCATTTACAAAAATAGACTTTAATACCTCTTGCAAAATCTTAGCGGGTTGTGCAGTACCACAGCCTGCTCCATAAAAATGAATCTCGGTTACTTCTTCTTTAATATTGATGAGCTGAAACATGTTTACAATTCTGTTGTTCAGCTCCTCTCTAGCCACTACAGCAGGATTTAACCCCAAGGTACGAACTCTAAATACCTCTTCTTTTTGGGTGTCTAGAGCAATCCAGTCTGCTTTGGTAGAACCACCATCTGCAATTAATATCATAATTTGACTATTTTTTATCAAATATATTGCAAGTTCTTTTGCGAAACAATAGCAAAGAAAACTTCAATCGTTTTCGTACTTAAAAACAAAAAAGGTTTTTACAAGAAATTGTAAAAACCTTTTTTAATAAGAATGGTTCGTAATTATGCGTTGTCCCAATCCTTTTTAAAATCTTTTAAAAAATCTTTAGCTAAAATGTACCCTAGACTTCCAATAAATCCTAAAAAGGTATAGATAACTAAAATTAATGCTTTTTTAGGTCCTGCTTTTTCTTTCGGAATAGATACTGGTTTTAATATGGTAAAAATCGGAGTATCTTTCTTTACCTGTAAACGTTGTGTTTCCAATTGCTTTGCCAATTCTGTATAAACGTTAAAAGCAATATCGTATTCTGCTTGTAATTGCATGAGTTGCGATTGTGCCAAAGCTGTATTCATTCCTCTATTGCTGTCTTGAAAAGCAGCATAGGCAGTTTTCTTGGCATTGAATTCTCTCTCTTTCTCAGCAAAAAGCTCTTCAATGTATTGGAGTTGCTCAATAGACTTTTGGGTTTTAAATTGTAGGGCATAGCGTTGCAATAAATTTTGTGCTTTTAACGCTAATTGTGCACTTGCCTCTGCTTCAGGTAAGGTTGCTGTTAACGAAATAAAACCTTCTTTAGCATTTACGTTTAACTGAATTTGCTCGTCCAATTGTTTTATTAAAGCAGCTTCCTCTTTCGTTAAACGTAAGATGGTATTTTTAGAGGGTGCTTTTACTTCAGCAACCTCATCACTTTTTAAAGCGCCAATAATTACCCCTGGTAAACCTAGCGTGTATTTTTTTAGATTGGCTAAAAATCCGGGGGAATAATGGTTTTCGTAATAGGCTTGGTACGTAAGGGTACTGTCTATGCCTTCTATGGTTAACGGAGTATTGAGTAGCTCTAACTTAAACGGAATGCTACTCACAATTTCTGGGTACAATTCTGGCGAAATCTCTCCTCCAGAACTTCCTCCACCTCCTAAATTAATTCCTGCTAAAGAGGCCAAACTTCCTAGATTTCCTCCTACAGAACTAGACTCAGTAACTGGGACAATAGTGGTAGAGGTCGAAAAATAATTTTTAGACAATAGTGCTATAAATAGCCCCAAGCCAAAAAATAAGGCTGTGGTTCTCATCACCAACTTACGTTGCAGCCAAAACTTTTTTAATAGGGCTACAATATCAATACTATCTTCTTCGTGTACTGTGTGCGATTGTTTTACATCACTCATAACTTCAATAGGGTTTACTTATTTGGCGGCGGTTAATGATTGAATGATTAAAGCTAATGTAGCAATAGAAGAGGTAATACCCAATACTTCTTGAGTAGACATTCTTTCTTTTTTCTCATGTTCTGGAATAATAATTTCTGCGCCTTGAGTTACTTCCGGATAGAACTTAAAAAATAAAAACTTTTTTAATGTTTTTATCTCCCCATTGCTATAGCGAACGTATAACTTAGATTTTTTTGCAGTATTTGTAAAACCCCCAGAGTTACGAATATAGTACTTTAAGCTTTGGTTTTTGTTGTATTGCACCAAAGAAGGTACCAAAACTTCTCCTGTAATTTTCACTGTTTCTTCTAGTTCTGGAATAATAAGTTCATCACCCGATTTCAGGTATATATCGATAGGTGTACCAGGATTTTTTAAAATGGCTACCAAATCGATACCAATAGAGGATACCTCTTTGTCTTGAGCTACTTCCACTTCAAGATCCCCTAAATTAAAGTCAATTTCTTCATTAGACGATGCATTGTTTTTTCGAAGTAAAGTTGCACCTTGTAAATACGCAAATTCAGTAATATCACCTGCTCTTTGAATCAGATCTGAAATACGTTCATTTTTTTTCTCCAAAGTGTATGCACCAGGATACAACACTTGTCCGGTAACTGAAACTGTTTGTTGTGTGGTATACCCTACTGCATTTCGAACGGTAATTAAATCAAACGGTTCAAAGTAAAAAGGTTTCCCGTTGTTTAAGGCTAAGTTTTCTTTAGACGAAATGGTAAATACTTTACTCAATGTTTTATAACTTCCGTCTTTTAATCGTCTGGACACACTTACTTGCGTTGCATCTGCACTTTCTTTTAATCCGTCAGACAAGGCAATAACATCCTCAATTTGCATTTTTTCTACAAACGGAATGCTTCCAGGAGTATTTACAGCGCCATTAATTTGCACCACACGTGCTTCTCTAAGGTTGTTTTTATTAAACACTGTGATTTCGTCTTTGTTTTGCAAAGGAATAGCAGTCGTACCTGCTAGTACCTCTGCTACTGAAAACGGAATGTTCTCTTGGGTAGCGTCTTCATAGGTTCTTACCAAAAGACCACGTTCTACAAATGCTTCTGGTGTTATGCCTTTCGTTTTAGCAAATAGATCTTGCAAGGTCATGTTAGGCGTTAACTCAAAATTACCAGGGCGCAATACCTCTCCAGAAATGGTTACTTTGTTGGTATAGGTATCTAACACCTCTTGCACTAGAATTTTATCTCCAGGTTGTAAAACAAAAGTACTGGCTTTGTTGCGCGTAATTTCTTTTACTTCTCTTTCTAACCCGTTAAGGCGCTCTACAACTAACAAATCGGTATAAGCTTTTGGCGTAAAGCCGCCAAAATACCCAATTAAATCGGCTAGGGTTTCTGCATTTTTCACCTCATAGATTCCAGGTCTTTTTACAGCCCCTTCTACAGTAATTAAGTTTTTGTAAGGTCCAACTAATAAAACATCTTGATCTTGTAGAGTGCTGTTTCCATTTTGGGTACCGTGTACCAAATATTCATAAATATCTAAGGTACTTATCGTTGTATTACCACGCACCAATTTCACTTCTCTAAAAGTACCGAGTTTGGTAGGTCCTCCAGCCACATATAAGGCATTTAGCACGGTAGATAATGAATTTAACGCATAGGTTCCTGGTGCTTTTACTTCACCAATAATATTTACCTGTACTGTTCGTATTTTAGAGACGGTTACATTGGTATAAATTTTAGTGTAGCTGTCTTTGGCTGCTGAAATTCCAGCATGCTTTTGCTTCAGCTTGCTTACAATTTTACGATCAGCATTGGCCAAAGAAAATCCGTTTACATAAATATATCCTACTCCATTAATCATTATATACCCTCTTTGATTTACGCTAGCTTTGTAGGTAATTTCTGTAGCACCCCACAAATCGATCATTAGCTCATCTCCAGGACCAATTTGATAGGTAGCAGGCACTGCCATGTTGGTACTAGGAGCAAAGGCTATTTTAGCGTTCTCAAAAAAGGAATACCCAAATACTTGTGTCCCTGTGCTTTTATTTTGTACTTCTTGTCCGTTTTTTAATCCATAAGGTTCGGATACTTTTTCAGCTACCGTTTTTACAGCATCAATTTGTTCTTCCTTTTGGGTAATCATTTTTAAACTGTTTACACGTCGTTTAAACTCCGCCACTTTAGAAGAAGATATGCCTTGCACTTGCGCCATTTTTTCTACTTGGGGCATAGTATACCCGTTTTTTTGAATGGTTTCCCAGTAATTGGAAATTTCATCATCCGACAAACTATTGATGTCTATATTTTTTAAGGTAGATAAGTCTTGCGTAAAGGCAATAGTGGTAATGCAAGCAAACAACCACGCAAAAAGAAAATTTCTTTTACTTCGATTCATTGATTCTATTTTTTGGTAAAAATAAATATTTATTAATAGGAGTGCTAATTTTTAATACAGAAACTATAGCAGACACGGTAAGAGCTGTTTTAAAAGAAGAAAATACGAATTAACTTTAACTTCTTATTAAATTTCAGTTGTTTTTTGGTACTTAAATTGGGTGTAGGATGGCTTATTTTAAACAAAAATCGACGTAGTTTTACCTTCTTTCGTTTTGAACCTAAGCCTTTGTTTACTATAAATAACGATAATGTTAACACCAAATAACTTGCCAAGAGCACAATGCTGGCTGTACCCAAATCATATTGCAAAAGCGCTGCATAGACTACCCCAATAAGTATGATATTGATACCCCCTGCCAAAAACGACGCTTTCGCGTGCGATAAGCCTGAATCTATCAATACATGGTGCAGGTGATTACGGTCTGGACTAAAAAAAGGTTTCTTGTGGATTTTTCGGATGCATACCACGCGCACGATATCAAAAGCAGGAATGCTTAAAATAGCCAATGCCAATAATGGAGTTTCAGAACGTCCAATTCCAAGAGCATCAAGAGTACTAAACCCTACTGAAAGCAATCGCATGGCTAAAATACCAAATAACAATCCTAAGATGAGAGAACCGGTATCTCCCATAAATAACTTGCGTTTAATAGATAAATTGAATCGTAAAAAGGCCAATAACATTCCTACAATTACAACACAAAGTCCTACATAAAAATACAATCCTATGATAAAAAAGGACAGTCCAAAAGCACTAGCTACCACAATACCTATTATAGAAGCCAAACCATCGATACCGTCAATTAGATTATAGGCATTAATAAGAGAAACATACAAAAAAGTGCTAAATAAAACGGAAAACAAAGTTGGTAGGGCTTTAATGCCTAGAAAACCATGTAAATCCGTTATCCTAAATTCTGGGTGTACTAATAAAGCACATATAGCAATCCATTGCCCTAGTAGTTTTGCTTTGGGAGAAATATCTTTCAAATCATCTTTTAGACCTGTAAAAAAGATTACAGAAATAGCAAATAGAAGTGTTCCTATGAGCCATCCGTTTTCTTGACTAAATGATATGATAAAAAACACAAGTAATGCAATGTAAAAAGAAACACCACCAAAACTGGGTGTAATGGAAGTATGGGAACTTCTATTTTCTGGAATGGCAACAAAACCTCGTTTTAAACTAAGGGCTCGTACCTTTGGTAATAATTGACTAACGAGTAGGAAGGTTCCTAAAAGTAGCAATAATAAAATTACTTTTTCCGGTATTAACATAATAATTTTTCTTTCTTAAGCAGTACAAAGGTATAAAATTATTGTTTACCAAGATTGAAATGCATTAAAAATAATTTATTACAAATGGATAAAAGCGTGTGTATTTGGAGAAATGGTGACACTTTTAAATTGAAGTTCAGGCTTAAAATTTATGTTGTTTAGAGATAAAATGTGAAAAAGCAATAGATTTATGACTACACTCCGTAGTCTTTTCAAAAATAAACACGATTTAACTACTTATATACCTGTATTTTAACTTTTTTATTTTAAAAATATAACGTATCTTGAAGTAGATAATAATGTTAAATATTTTAGATAAATTCGTTTTTAATAAAATATTATAATGTTATATCTATGTTAAAATAAACAAATAACATACGTTATATGCACGTTAAATATTACAAAAAAACTATAAAAAAGACACATCAAACACCCTTAAAAATAGAAAAATCCATTTTATTTTTAGATTATTTAAATCATTTTATTTCCAATGCTGCTACAAAAAGAGTTCGAGGATACGGAACGGTTGGGCTGTCTTATAATACAATTCGGACTTATAAGTCGTTATTTAGAATTGTGAAGGCTTATGAAGTGGATAAATCAGAGCAATTATACTTGGATTCGATTGACAAATACACCGCTGAATCTTTCACCCGTTTTCTAAAAATAGAACAGCAGTATAGTGATAATTACTGCGGACAACTCTTAAAGTTACTAAAAATTATTCTGCGTGATGCAGAGAAAAGTGGCTTAGAAGTGCACCCCTATTCAAATTATATTGAATCTTTTAAACAGAAAAGTTCTGATCGAATTTTACATGTTTTAAATCCAGATGAAATAAAAGCATTAAAGGGATTGCAACACATTCCAGAAGAATATAAAGATACTTATAAATGGTTATTGATTGGACTCTCTATTGGACAAAGAGTATCAGATTTGCTAAAATTGACTCCAAGAAACCTAAGAAAGGCAACGAGTGGTCTATATATAGATATTGTTCAGCAAAAAACAAAAAAAGCGGTGACTATTGGTGTTGCAGATCCTTTGGTTATAGAAATTTTAGAAAAAGAATTTCCAAAAAAAGTATCACAAGTGAGCTTTAACAAAGAGATTAAAGTACTATGTAAAATGGCAAGGATTAACGAATTCGTAAGTGGATTTAAAAACAACCCGAAGACTAGAAGAAAGGAAATTGTGTCTGCCCAAAAATATGAATTTGTAACTTCACATATTATGAGACGCTCTTTTGCATCTAACTATTATGGGAAAATTGAGACGCCGCTACTAATGAATATCACCGGACACTCTAAAGAAAGTACTTTTCTGACTTATATTGGCACGCATCAAAACAAAGATGCATTGGCTGATTTATTTATGCAGCAGGCGGGAGTTATTTGGTGAAAAAATAATATTATCTCCTATAAGAAAAATTTAATTTGAAATTTTTCTTATAATTGTGTTTAATAACCACTTTCTAATTTCGCTATTAAAAATTGATTTACATACTATACCTAACCTTCTAATTAAATTAATCTTAAACAATTTAAAATTGATTTTTAAATTTGATTCTTTTTTATTAAGAGAGTTATTGAATGCTTTTAGGTAGTTTTCTGATTCTTTTGTTTTGAAATAACCTAAAGATTCTAAATCTCCAAAAACAAGATTACAATTTGCTATAAAACAATTTAACGGAATCTTTAACTTAGTAAAGTTTGAAACAACCTTTTTTGTATCAACTTTTTTTGACATGAGAAAAACATCGTAAGCATTTCTTAAAGAAAAAGTTTTAAGCTCAAATCCATAATCATTTATTTGACTAGATATAATTGAGAGTAATAATTGATTTTCAAAACTTAAAACTGAAAAACTATCTATTTGCTGAACATTCTCACTAATCATCTTACAATTAAATTCATCTCTAAATTTTTCTATAGTAACTTCTTTATGAATCTCTACACTACTTATATTGTTATATTTCACTAATTTTGGATAATGTCTAAAACCGGGTAAAAAACCTGATTGATTTTCTTGTATAGCATAACCATCATTTTTTAAAATATTAATTGTTTTAAAGAAATTTTCTTCTGAAAACAAAAAATCTATATCACCAACCATGCGTTCACCAATATCTTCATACAAACCCTCTAAAAGATTACCCGTTCCTTTTAAAAAAATAGGTTTAACTCCATTATCTAATAATAGATTATTTAATTTCTTTGCTTGCCCAATGATTTGATTATTCCTATCTCTATTTAAATTGGTTATGTATTTCATATAATCAACCAAATCAGCAGGAAGGTATTTTAAAAAATCAGCTCTTTTAAAATTACAATACAATGCAGGAAATACATAATGACTAGTACTTACTTTAACCACTCTATCCCAATCTACGTTCGTTGCTTTCAGAATCAACTCAATTTCATCCTTGTTTTTTTCTTCAAATGAGATGGTCAGGCATTTAGCAACAAAATAAAGAGATTCTTTATAATTCAATTGATTATTATTTGGGAAGAAAAAGATTACTTAGTTGGGTCTGGATCTCGAAGCATTATGGGTTGATCATCAATCTCTTTCAATTTGTTTAAAGTAAACTTATCTCGAACAGATTTTGTTTTTGGAAAGATATAATTAGAAAGCGTAACAAAAAGTTTAACTCTTTCTGTTTTGGTAAGTTTTTCTTGGTTTACTAATAAGTCATCCAATACTTTTTCATAAAGTAGTTCCATCTTTTCTTTAATAGAAGGTTCTTCTTTTTTTGCTGGACCTCGTTTGGATTTTTCACCTGCTTTTT
>NZ_JAHEHX010000009.1:0-2255 GCF_024639685.1 Polaribacter sp.
GATTGCGTCCCCTATATCCTGGGCGCTGTTCTCATCTCCTGACATACATCTTGCCACCGTATCGAAGATAACCAGCTTGACCTGGTCTTTGCTAATCTTAGTAATAGTTTCTATTAATTGTTCCATTTCCTGTTCTTTTAAGAGTCCCACAGCTTGGGGAATGATGTGACAGGGCGCTTTAGGCTCTAGTTCGTGGAATATATGCCAGGCTTTTAAACGTTTTCTTAATCCTCCAACACCTTCTCCAGCAATATAAAATACTTCACCTGGATTAATTGCTTTATGGTGCCAAGGCTTATTATGCGCTATGTGTAGCGCCATATCTAAAGCAATAAAGGTTTTACCACTGCCAGGAGATCCATACAGCATAGACATGGAGTTTTCTGGGATATAATCCTGGACTAACCAGGGTACAGGCTTCATATTCATTACTTCCTGGATTGACATAATAGGTATTGGAGTAATAGGTTTATCTGATAATACCTTTGTTTGTTCAACCAGGTCTAATAGATCCTTAATACTGTGATCTTCTAACCAGTCGAAAACATCACCTTTTGGCTTTATTCCTGGTAATTCTATTAGCTTTATACTCTTAGCTAACGTCTGTAAGCTGGATATAACAACCCTGGAATGTTTTTTACCTGGCTCGTCATTATCTGGAATAATAACTACATCTCTACTTTTTAGGTATTGGCTATGTTCTTTAGTCCATTTACCTGATCCACCACTATTACAAGTAGCTAATATACCCAAGCTTTCTAGCTTTAGTACGTCTTTTTCTCCTTCTACTATGTAAACTGGTTTGTCCTTGTTTTGCTCTATTTGTGGTAGACGATACGGTAGTAAAGTAACCCCTTGAAGGTTCCATACTGTCTTACCGTTTACCTGTTGGCGCTGTCTAAATGTCTTAGGTTCGTAACGTACTACCTGGTATATACTGTTGCCTTCCTGATCCTGATAATCATAGACAGTATTGTTTTCCGATACAAAGCTTTGCTCGAATTGATCGTCCTGGGATTGCTTTGGTAAATCAATTACATCTTCCAGGAATTGTGCTACGTCCACATCTGGTAACTGTTGCTTAACTAGATCCACTACTCCTCCACCTTCTTCCGTTTCGAAACAATACCAGGTTCCATCATCCAAATTCACCGTCTTGGAACCTTGAGAGCCGAACCTTAATTCTGTCTTGGTTTCTTTGCTCGGCTCTCCCCAGAAATGTTTGGCTACAGCTTTTATATTCGCTGACCATTTTGACATATCCTAAAACTCAAGATCATCTTTTAATTCTGGTTCTGGTTCTGGTTTAACAGCTTCAGTAGGCTTATCAGTCCAGCCAGCTAACTTAAATACTGGAACGTTAACTGTAGCTTCTCCAAACTTTTCTGGATTAATACCTGTTACCTCTATTATAGCCATTTTACCTTTGTTTTGTTTCTGACCTGTTCCAACTCCTTCCATCCAGACTCTTCTTAATGCTTCTCTGGATGCTCTTTGATTGGTCATCCAATCCCTCCAGGCATTTTCTGGCGCTCCATGTTTACTAGATAAGTATACTGTAATGCAAAATGCTTTCTTAAATCCTTCTTGTAATTCTACTTTTAATCCAGGTGCATCATTCCATTTCCATATAGGTGCAACTCCAGCTTGTAGTTTACCTTGACCAACTTTAATAGTTTCTGGATCTATTAATATTTTTTTTATATTACATTCGGTTCCATCTACTACCCAGGTTTTTGCCTGGGATTTGAAACCGACATAAGCTACACTTTCATTACCTAAATCTAAATTCTCCATGTTATTCTCCTTTATTATTGATTATTGTATCGGCTTTTTTTACGATCCTCTGCACGTTGTTGGAAAGTCCACTTGTAAAATAATCTCTTAATATCTCATCCACTATTAAGGACTCAGAACGTCTGCTGTTTATCTTTTTTTTTCGTAATAAATCACATACATCTGCTGAAAGTCTTAAATGTTTCTCAATTATTTTCATTTTTTTTTCCTTGTTTTCTGCACCTTACAGGGGTTTCATTAAAAAAAGTACCGTTTAGGTCTTGTAATAGTACCAAAAAATGTTTATATATGTAATAGATGATAAATAGAAAATTTCAAAAACAAACAAACAACATAACAGAAAGGAGTAATATGAAGTACAAAGCTAAGTTAATTAGTAAAGACTATGACGGAAGTATTTACATATATAGAGATTATGAAATACAAAGTTATAAAGATAGGTTTAGTGGTGGTTGGAA
>NZ_JAHEHX010000009.1:2355-8126 GCF_024639685.1 Polaribacter sp.
CAGAAAGGAGTAATATGAAGTACAAAGCTAAGTTAATTAGTAAAGACTATGACGGAAGTATTTACATATATAGAGATTATGAAATACAAAGTTATAAAGATAGGTTTAGTGGTGGTTGGAATATAAGAGAGCAAGGGGAAACTATTCCTTTTGAGTCAACCAACACCCTTAGAGATGCCAAATTTATGGTAGATGAAATTATTAAATATAACCAAGGAGGTGCTTAATGACTAAAATAAACTACGCATACGGTGCGCAACTAAAGAAAGAAGAAAACGGTAACATGATTTACGAGGTTATACTAGCCAGGAGAGATAAACCAGGTTACCTGGTAGATAACACACTTCCAACAGGTACAAAAAAAATAATAGAGGAAGTATGTAGAAATCTTAATAACATGAACTTCATTAGTGAAGAAGAGGCAATGGATATAATATTGAGCAGTATCGGTGCGCAAATGAGAAAGGAGGATGCTTAGTGACAAACGATATAAAAGTAATGTTAAAAGATGCAATGAAAGTAGATGAGTTAGTAATTCAATTAAATGAGGTTGATAAAGAATGTGGATTTCATGATGGTTCATTTGAAGGTATGTTAGGTTACTACACTAAAGATATTATTATAGCTGAAGCCAAGAACAGGTTGGATATGGCTAATGAAAATTTAGGTTTAGATAGTATGTTTGGTATGTCCCCAGAAGATGATATGTATTCAATACACATGAAAGAGAAAAGACAGTTAGAAAGATTTATAAAGAAATGGAAAAATAAGGAGAATGCTTAATGAAACCATTAGTAAACAAAAATACACTAAAAGCTTTTATAAGAAAGAATAGGGATCAACTATACATATCAACTAGAAGTAAATTTAACGGTATGGTTGACGGTTGTGAGCCTTGTACCGATAAAAGTTTTAGGGTAGCAAAAGAAACTACCAGAGATTTAAGATACACACTAGGTATAGAAGGTGCTTACTTTACTACTAGGGACTATATAACAAAGTATGAGGACAATGACTTTATCGGTTACAACATTAGTAACTGTTGTGGTTATTTTATCTTAACAATCAAAAAACAAAAGGAGGTAGCTTAATGACAACAGTTAAAAAAGAAAACCAAGACCTAAAAAAATACATTAAGAAAGACTATACAACAATCAAAAATCTTAGATTACAAATTATAGAATTAGAAAAACTAATAGATTTTAAAGATAAAAAATATTGGAGATATGTTTATACAGCTGAAGAAAATATAAAAAGACTAGAAAACATGATAGTAGAAAACAAAAACAATAACAAAGGAGGTGCTTAATGACAAACTTACAAGTAGCAAACACAATAAGAAATCAAATTAATAAACAAATCCTATGGTGTGCTGGAGCAAATAAATTTACTGCGATAGAACAAGGATTATATTTTAATATAAGAAATACAAGTAAATATAAATTTGCTCATGTTTATATTAAATTAAACGCATCTGATACTTACGATATTACAATCAAAAACAATAGATTAAATACAGTAAATGAAGTTAACGGAATTTATTGTGATGAACTTTCTTACACTCTAGACGGAATGTGGGAATCAAAAGAATATTTAAAACAATTACAAGAGGATAGTGCTTAATGAACGTAACGCAACAAGATATTCAGCAGATAGCCAGCGCCATTTATAAGACTGGTGCTGGTGGTCAAGTTACTGATTATATGTATGACCTTACTTTTAAAGATGGAAGAGTAGGAGAGGTTGCAGACTATATAGAAAACAACATGGGAGATTTTTTATCTGGATATGATAGGGGATCAGGTATTGGCAAAATAATAATTAAAATAGCTGATGCAGTTTTTAAATTACAAGAGGAGAATGCATAATGAAACAATCAGAATATATTAATGCAATTGCTAGAGCAAGAAATAGAATGGATAACAAAAATACTTTTTTTGTAAAGCAATTACAAGATGAAATATTAGAACTAAAAAGAAAAGAAAAGTTTTGGGTTAAAAAATATTTTAATCTTAAAAAACAGGAGTCATATCTTGGTTAGAAATAAAGCTGGCAAACCACACAAGGGACGATACGTTGCATACTACAGAGTTAGTACCAACAAACAGTCCCTTGGATTGGATGCACAAAAGGTAGCAGTCGAACAGCACTTGAACGGTGGCGACTGGAACATGGAAGCAGAGTTCACAGAAAAAGAGTCTGGACGTAAGACCGATAGGCATAGACCAGAATTGCGTAAAGCTTTGGACTATTGCCAGGCTCGAAACTGCACTCTTATTATTGCCAGGCTGGATAGATTAGCCAGGAACGTTTCTTTTTTAACCAAGATGATGGATAGCAATGTAAATTTTATAGCTTGTGATATTCCTCAGTTTGATAATCCAGCTACTAATAAAATGATGCTTACTTTAATGATGACTATAGCTGAACATGAAGCTAGTCGTATTAGAGATAATACTAAAAAGGCATTAGCTGTTAGAAAACAACAAATAAAAGATGATGGTTTTTTTATTAAGACGGATCTGTTAGGTAATCAACATAAAGTGACAAAGCTTGGTAGTCCTAATGCTAGTATAGGATCACAGATCGGTACAAAAGCAATCCAGGATAAAAGCAACCAAGAGGCTGATAGGATTTGTAAAGAAATTATTAAGATAAAAAAACTAGGCAATACTTCATTACGAGAGATAGCCAAAGAATTACAGGCTAGGGGAGTTAGACCAATCAGGGGTACTATGTGGATCGGTGTAGATGCAGATGGTAAATCAGTTAATAAGATGTCGAGTTTACGAAACATAATGATACGAGGAGGTATATATGGATCAAACAGTTAAAGATAAAGTACTAACACAATATGCATCAACGGTAGCACAGTTAGAGATTGGACCTATTAATTATACTAATAATGATATTTTGACTAACGATAAACACATACCAACGTTATATGGTGGTGATATAAAATTAAGAGATAAACACAAAAGATTAGTAAACTATATGGGTAGCACTATGGTTCGATTTGTAATTAGTCGCACTATTATTTCAGATTATTATGCCAAAAATTTGTGCATATTATCTTCATTAGAACAGCGAACATGTTTTACAAGAAATGCTATTTCTCAAGTTATAAAAACTTCGGTTGCAGAAGGTTGGGTATTTAAAAAAGTAAATCCTATGAACAACAAGGAAACACTTATTTTACCAACCAGTATACGAATTAAACTATGGGAGGTTTATGCTTTAGCTAGATTCTTTGCGCATGATAAATCAGACATACAAAAATCGCATAATTTGTTAAAAGCATTACACCTATAATAATGCAACTCATGCGCAATTAATGGTTATTTACATAAATAAACAAAACAAATATATTAATAGATAGGAGGACGTATGGATAAGAAACAAATACAGAATAGAGATTTTTATAAAAATACAGGACTGTATTCAAAAACGGCAAACAGGATTACGATACCAATGGAATATTTATCACACGTTAAAACAGCACAGTTTGTCTTCCAACAATTATCAGAAGCTTTAAACGGTATTATGAAAGATCGTGTTGCTGGATATAGAAAAGTAGCTAGTGCTAGAATGGAAATTTATAAAGCACATAGAGCCTTAATTGAAACGGCTGATGAATCCTGGAATAATAAATATAAGGACGGTAAAAAAGTAAAAGGTCCTTTAATTGATTATAAAAATGTACGTTAAAACGTTTGGATAGTAGAATAGATTATGAACACAATTAGAAGACAACTAGAAACTAGCAGAAAGCCTTTAACACTAGGCTATATATGGTGTATTAAAAAATAGGAGAAGTATAGATGGCATTACGAGTTCGCATAACATATATTACGATAAGAGAGGTTTTAGTTCAGACACTAGTCAGTCTGTTTAGAAAATTAAGACTGTTAAGAAATACCATAGCTTATGATTATATAGAACAAACATTCATATTACTAGTATTAATTGCTGGAAGTATAAGCGCATTATTTTGGGTTCATTATATAATGGAAACAATGGAGAAGTGGTCATGGTAGGTAAGTTAACAGACGATACTAAATTATCATGTAGCCAGCTTGCACCGTTTGTAGGTGCTAAAGATCCATTTAAAACCAGGAACAGTGTTTTAAAAGGTTGCATTGATGCAATGAGTAAAGATTACAGAAGAAGCGAACCAGAACCATTTACTGCTATGCATTGGGGGAATACGTTTGAGAATGAAATACTCTTAGCTTGTGCATCTAAATTAAAAATTAAAGCTGATATTGATATAGATAAAAAAGTAGTTCATAAAACTTTGCCATTGCAAGGATCTCCAGATGGTGTTGGATACGGTAAAAATTCTACTGTACGTAATGAACCTGAGAAGGGGATCTATACTCCAGATGGTGCTGTAATATTAGATGGTCCAGGTATACTTGAAGCTAAGTTAACTTCGGCTAGACCTTCTGATCTTCCAGCTATGTTTAGAGGTGTAGTCCAGGCTCAAGGTCTTATGATGTGTACTGGATATAAATGGTGTGCAATACCTACACTATATGGAGGAATAAATTTAAGAATATATGTATATCAAGAGGACACAGAAATGCAAAAACAAATATCAAATGCCTGTGTCGATTTTAATTACAGATTAAAAACTTTTGAGATAGAAGGGGTTACTGATTGGTATGATGTTGAAGATCCTTTTGATGGTAGTAATACTTATATAGAAGATTTTGGTTTACCACCTGTGAAGTTAGTTAATACTGATAAAGAAATAATAAGTAAATATCTTGATGCTTGTGCATTAATTAAATCTGGTCAAAAAATAAAGGATGAATGTACTGCATATTTTATGTCTATTATTGGTAATCATTCTACAGCAGAAGGACAAGGGTATAGAGTTGAATGGAAAACTAATCCAGCTAAGAAAGGGTATTTTGTAAATGCTAGAGAATCTTCTCGATCCAAGTCTATTAAAGTAAAAGAGATTTAACGTGGGTACCTTTGATGATGCCTGGAGAAATGCTAGTAAACCTGACTGTTTCTACTGTGGTAAAAAAGCAGAAATACATGAAAACGGCAGAAACTATTGTGGCAGATGTTATAGAGAATTTGTAATGGAGCCAGACGAAAAAAATAATTATGGAAAGGATAAAATATAATGGAAGAAAAAAAAATACCCTCATCTTTTTTTACACCGAAACAAAAAAAAGTATGGGATTTTATAAAAGATTATTTTGAGGATATGGAATACCCACCAACGTATGCTGAAATACAAGAGTTTATGAAATTTAAAAGTGTTAGCCAGGTACACCATATAGTTAATCAATTAAAAATAAAAGGGTATGTTACAAATGTTCCAGGCATTGCTAGAAGTATATATGCGAAAGATCCTAACAGTAATATAGTTAGGTCTAAATAGAATTTATACTAGAAATTTTACAAGGATATATATAGAAAATAATATAAATGCGCCACCGAAAACAATTGCTGTTATTATTGATATACCTTGTATTAATTCTTTTCTTTTTTTTTCGGCTTGTTGTTTTATTCTTAAAGCTTTAGCCTTTGCTTCTTTTTTTCTTCTTAATCTTTCTTGTTTGATTTCATTATATGTGCCAGGACCAAATGATAAATTTAGAAGGTTGGATAGTTCCATTTCTTCCCTATGTGCGATCTTTCTATCAATTATTTCTTGTGCTACTGTGTCAATTCCTAGCTGACCTTTTAGTCCTAGACTATCATTTTTTTTTGCTTTCTTATCTATCTCTTCTTTTGCACTAAAGAAA